>NZ_CP030033.1:0-2400000 GCF_003611035.1 Cryobacterium soli
CGCAGGTAGTCCAGCACTGTGACGGTGTCATACGAGAGCTGTACAGGGGCGTCAGCCGGGGCCTCCTGCCAGGCCTCGGTGGCGCGCGCCGAGTAGGTGTGCCACTCCGCGGCCAAGTCGTCGCCGAGCGGCTCGACCTTCCGCCTCGCCTCGGCGAGGGTGAGGCCGGACAGCAACGGCGGAATCCACTGCTGTTCCTGCACGACGTGGCGCACGAGGTCGCCCACGTTCCATTCGACGTCGGGGGTCGGGGCGCTCCAATCGTCGATGGCGGCCACGCGCGCGCTGAATTCGTGGTGAGCCTGCTTCTGCAGGGCGAACCAGTCGATGTCGGCCGCTACCGGCGACGAGTCGACCGCGGTCGTCGAAGATTCTGGAGTGGTGTCGGTGTCTGTGGTCACTGTGTCTGTGGTCACGGGGGCTCAATTCTGTGCTGGTCACGCGTCATCCGCCGAGAACTGATCGTCTCTGTGGGTCTAACGAGATCGTGGCCGCAGGCATTCCTCCCCGTGCCGCCCAATGACTACGGGTTTCGGAACCCGGTCAGGGTGCCGCCGGTGGCCCGAACGCTCAGGTTGAACAGCGCGGCGTAGATGGCTCCGAAACCCGTCACCAGCACTGTGTTGAGAACCACGACGGCGGCGGCGAACCCCGCGACGGTGCTGCCGTCGAGGATCACGCTGAGGTCGAGCGTCTTGCTCGTCAGTTCCCGGTAGGAAGACGTGAGGGTCCTGACGACGTCGGCGTCGCCCAGCAGCTGGGCGACGCCGAAAATCATCGCCACGGTCACGATGTTCAGGCACACCGACAGCACCAGTGCGAGTTTGGTGCTTGACCACACCCCGATATGGGCGAGGGTCAGCCGCATCTGACGAGTCGGCGTCCCGTGCTCCGCCTTGCGGGCGAGCTTTTCGGCCACGTCAGTCACCGGTTCACCCCGGCCGGCGAGGCGGTCCGCCCCGGCAGCGTCCCCCCGGACCGGGCCGTTCCCTCGTCCGGCTGAGTTCCCCCGAACTGTGTATCGCCGAACCGTGTCCCCCCGAACCGTGTCCCCCCGAGTGACTCTGTTCCCCTGTTGTCCGAGACGTACCGCTGCATAGTTCCCCCGAATCAGTTGTCCCCTTAGTGAGGAATGTCCGGTCCGACCCGATTCGTCTCACCCGCCCTCAGAAACTTTTTCCGTCGATTCGGCGTGCACCACCCGTGCCGCCCGGACCGGGCAATAGATTCGTGAGTGATGCAGCGCCGCATGGGCGCCGCCGTCCCCGGTTGAGATGAGGAACCCATGTCCGGTGCCATTGCCGTGATGCAACCACGCGACCTGCCCGCCGCGAGTTTCGTGCCCTTCGCCCGGCGCGCGGAGGAACTCGGTTTCGACGAGATCTGGGTCGTCGAGGATTGCTTCTTCCGCGGCGGAATCGCCCAGGCGGCGGTGATCCTCGCCGCCACCAGCACTATCGTCGTGGGCATCGGCATCCTGCCCGCCGCGGCTCGCAACCCCGTGTTCGCGACCCTGGAGGTCTCGACCCTCGCCGAACTCTTCCCCGGCCGGGTGCGCGTGGGCGTGGGTCACGGCATGCCCGGCTGGATGAGACAGGCCGGCATCTGGCCGGCGAGCCCCCTGGGCATGCTCGCCGAGAATCTCGACGTGATGCGCGCCCTCCTGCGTGGCGCGAGTGTAACCGAGTCCGGCCGGTACACCCGAGCGGATGCCGTGAGCCTGGCCGGGCCGCCGGCAAGCGTTCCGCCGGTCCTCGCGGGGGTGCGCGGCCCCAAGTCGCTCGGCCTGGCGGGCGCGGCCGCCGACGGAGTGGTGCTGGCCGAACCCGTCACCCCCGAATACCTCGGAGAGGCCGTGGCTGCCCTTGACGCCGGGCACATTGCCGAGTCGTCCGCTTTCGGCTTTCCCGGCATCCGCCCGCCGGCTCCGGCGTCGGCGGAACGGCACGTGGTCGCCTACAACATGGCCGCGGTCGACGAAGACCCCGGGCGGGCCAGGGATGCGGCGCGGGCGGCACTCGAGTGGATCGGGGAGCCGGACTGGGCTCCCCACATCCGGGTGCTTCCCTTTGCCGCCGAGTTCACGGCCCTGCGGGCGTCGAGCTCTAGCCGCGGCGAGTTCGCCCGTGCCCTGCCGGACTCCTGGGTCGACCAGCTGGCCGTCGTCGGCACCCCCGCGGCCGCGCGCCGCCGGATTGACGAGCTGCACGCGGCCGGGGCGACGAGTGTCGTCCTGATCCCGGCCGGCGACGACCCTGTGAATGCGCTGGAGTCGCTGTCCGCGGTCCTGTCCGCGGACCCGGCCGACGCCTAGGCTGGGGAGCCCGCACAGAAGGAGAACGCACATGGGATTCCTCGATCGCCTCTTGGGCCGCCCCGAACAGCCCGAACAGCCCCGGCGCAGCACAGCCCCGGGCAGCACGGCAGCACCTCGCCGCACCGAGGATGAGATCGCGGTGGAACGCTATCGCTACCTGCTGCGCACGGCACCGCCGGAGACCATCGAACAGGTGCACACCGAGGCGTTCAGCAAGCTCACCGACGAACAACGTGACCTGCTCTTCCGCCAGCTCACCGACAACGCCATGGAGGGCGAACGCCCGGCCAATGCGGAACCGGCCACTCTGGCGAAGTCCGCCACCCGGGCCGAGCTGCGCCAGCCCGGCACCCTGGACCGCGCCTTCGGCGGCGACCAGGCCGGCGGCCGCCAGGGCCCGGGCTTCGGCAGCATGCTCGGCGCCTCCCTGCTCGGCACGGTGGCGGGATACGTCGTGGGCTCGGCGCTGGTCAGCACCTTCCTGCCCGACGCGGGCGGCGAAGCGGATGCTTCCACAGACGCTGGATCCGGGGATTCCTCCGGTGACTCCGGTGCAGACGCGTCCGCTGACCCGGGTTCCGACGCCGGCGGCGACTCCGGCGGTTTCGGCGACTTCGGCGGCGGCGACTTCGGCGGCGACTTCGGCTTCTGACCGGCCGTTCGGCCCCGTCCGGCCGCGCAACCGTTATTATCGAAGGTAGTTTCGAACCCCCGCGGCCTGGGCGGCAGAAAGGTGCGCTGCATGAGCAAGCAGGACGGCAGTGACCGGCAGACCACCGGGATCGACGTCGACGACAGCACAGCCACCATGCTGCACATCGACATGGATGCGTTCTTCGCCTCCGTCGAGCTGCTCGACCACCCCGAGCTCGCACACCTGCCCGTCATCGTCGGCCACCGGTCCGGCCGCTCGGTGGTGACGGCGGCGAACTATGTGGCCCGCAAGTACGGCGTCAACTCGGCCATGCCCATGGCGATAGCCCTCCGCCGCTGCCCGGCGGCCGTGGTGCTCGAACCGCACATGAGCCGCTATGCGGAGGTGTCCCGTCAGGTGATGGGCATCTTCTCCGACATGACCCCGATGGTCGAGCCGCTCAGCATCGACGAGGCCTTCCTCGACGTCGCCGGCGCCCGGCTCCTGCACGGGTCGCCTGCCGAAATCGCACAGAAGATCCGCGCCCGGGTCTTCGCCGAGACCGGGCTGACCTGCTCGGTGGGAGCGGCGTCCACGAAGTTCGTGGCCAAACTGGCCTCCGGCCGGGCCAAGCCCGATGGCCTGCTGGTCATTCCCGCCGACGACACGATCGGGTTCCTGCATCCGTTGCCCGTCGGAGCGCTCTGGGGCGTCGGTGCCACCACCGAACAGGCGCTGCTCGCGCTCGGTCTCCGCCACGTGCGCGACATCGCCCACGCGTCCCGCGAGACGCTCGAACGCGCCGCGGGGGTGGCCGGAGCGCAGAAGCTGCACGACCTGTCCTGGGGCATCGACCACCGCTCGATCAACCTGGAGCGCGAGGAGAAGAGCATCGGGCACGAGGTGACCTTCGAACACGACGTAACGGATGTCGCGCGGTTGCGCAGCGAACTCCTGCGACAGTCTGACGCCGTGGCCGCGAAGCTCCGTGGCAACGGTCTCGTCGCCCGCACCGTGGTGCTCAAGCTACGCTACGCGGACTTCAGCACCGTGACCAGGTCCCGCACCCTCGCCGACCCCACCAACGTGGGCCGGCGCATCTACGAGGAGGTCGCCGCGAGCTTCGATGTGCTCGCCGCGCGCGGCATCCGGGTGCGCCTCATCGGGGTGCGCGCCGAGCAACTGGGCACCGGTGACGGGTCGGGGCTCGGCCTGTGGGACGACGACGACGATTGGCGGGAGGCCGAACTGGCTGTCGACACGGTGACGGCGCGCTTCGGCCGGGGCATCGTGCGGCCGGCCTCCCAGCTGGGCGGGGGCAGCGCGCCGAAGCGGGACGTGCACCCGTTCGGCACCCCGGATGCCGGACCCGCCCGCCGGCCGGACCGGCACCAGTCCTGACATCCGCCCGCGCCATCCGGCCCTGTCTTCCTGCCGAAACACCCGGCCGTGGCGCGGTGGGCGCTTCCTGACCGGTTCGGGGGAGTGGGGGTAGCCTTTCAGCATGACTAATCTCGCCTTGAAGCTCGCAGAAAACGCTCGGTACATCGGTGTGCGGTCGGCCTACGGAGACCCCGTGCAGATCGAGGGCGTCACGATAGTGCCCGTCGCCCTCGTGCAGTACGGCTTCGGCGGCGGTGGCGAGGGCGACGACGCCGAGGGCGCGGCGGGCGGCGGCGGCGGGGGCATGGCCATCCCGATCGGTGCCTACGTGAAATCGGGCGGGGCCGCCCGGTTCGAGCCGAACGTGATCTCCCTGCTCGCCGTCGGCATCCCCTTCGTGTGGGTGAGCGGCAAGGCCATCGCGCGCATCATCCGCGCGCTCAAGCGCTAAGCCAGGGCCGGCACGGCCCTCGCGGGGGAGCGGAGACCGCCTCCCGCCGCTTCGCCGTGCCCGCAGCCGGTCTATACTCGAATCGAACACGGGAGTCCGGTGAACCGGGCTGAGAGGAAGCTACTTCAGCTTCGACCGTCGAACCTGATCTGGATCATGCCAGCGCAGGGAGGCTTCTCAATCCCGTGCCCTGTATTCATCTACGGAAAGGGCACGACCAGTGCATGCATCAACGAAAAGTCTGACCGCGTCGACACCCCGCACGCCTCGCGTGCTGAAATGGCGCGTCGTGGACATCGTCGTGGCCAGCGTCATCGGCGTCGCCAGCGGCGTCATCTTCTGGGCATGGGGACTGGCCTGGTCGCCGCTCAGCGCCCTGCTCGCCTTCACTCCCGGCCTGGAGGGACTGCTCGCCGGCGGCTGGCTGTTCGCCGGCGTTCTCGGCGGACTGATCATCCGCAAACCCGGAGCGGCCGTCTACACCGAGGTCGTCGCAGCGGTCGTCTCCATGCTGATCGGAACCCAGTGGGGATTCTCGACGCTGATCTGGGGCATCATCGAAGGGCTCGGGGCCGAGATCGTCCTCGCGCTCTTCCTCTACGCGAACTGGCGGCTGGGCGTGGCCCTGCTGGCCGGCGCCGGCGCCGGCGTGGCGGTCGGCCTGCTCGACACGACCTTCACGAGCTATGCCGCCCTCGACGTCGGCTACAAGGCCGTCTACATCGTGTCCGCCGTCGTGTCGGGCACCGTGCTCGCGGGCCTGCTGTCCTGGCTTGCCGTGCGGGGATTGGCCCGCACGGGCGCGCTCAGCCGGTTCGCAGCCGGTCGGGAGGCGAGCCGGGTCGGCCTACCGGGCCAGACCCTGTCGGGCCAGAACCTGCCGGACCAGGACGGGCCTGGCCAGAGCGCCCTGCGGCAGACCGAGACCCCGTCGCAGACCACGCGGTGAGGGTGGGCGGATGCCTGCTCCGACGCCGCGGGACGAGCGCATGACGGGCGCGAGGGTCACGGCCTCCGGCTGGGGCTGGCGGCACGCCGGACGCAGCCGCCCCGCGGTCTCCGGACTCGATCTTGACATCCGCCCCGGCGAGCGAGTGCTCGTGCTCGGACCCAGCGGCGCCGGGAAGAGCACTCTGATGCATGCCCTGGCCGGCGTGCTCGGTGACGACGAAGACGGCGACGAGACCGGCGAGCTGCTCATCGACGGCATCCGGCCGCGTCAGGCGCGCGGCCGGGTCGGTCTCGTGCTGCAGGACCCCGACTCGCAGGTGGTCCTGGCCCGCGTCGGCGACGATGTCGCGTTCGGCTGCGAGAACCTGGGTGTGCCCAGGACCGAGATCTGGCCGCGGGTCACGCAGGCCCTCGACGAGGTCGGGCTGGACCTGCCGCTGCGGCATCCGACCAGCGCGCTCAGCGGCGGCCAGAAACAGCGGCTGGCCCTGGCCGGGGTGCTCGCCATGCGACCGGGCCTGGTGCTGCTCGACGAACCGACCGCGAACCTCGACCCCGACGGCGTCGTGGAGGTGCGCGATGCCGTGCACCGTTCGGTGCAGGCCTCGGGCGCGACCCTCATCGTGATCGAGCACCGGGTGGCGGTCTGGCAGGACATCGTCGACCGCATCATCGTGCTCGACCCGGCCGGCGGCATCTTGGCCGATGGGCCCGCCTCCTCGGTGCTCACGGCGGAGGGCGCCCGGCTGGCGGCCGCGGGAGTGTGGATCCCGCGTTTCCCGCCCGCTCGTCCCCGGCGGCGCCCGCTGCCCGAGCGCACCGGCGAGGTGCTCCTCAGCACCGCCGGTCTCGTCGTTGGTCGGGTGCCCTTTGCCCGCCGGCAGCCCGTGGTGGTGGCCGAAGGGATCGACCTCGACGTGATGGCGGGCACCGCGACGGCGATCACCGGGCCCAACGGTGCTGGAAAGTCCACGCTCGCGTTGACCCTGGCCGGGCTCCTGGCACGGGCCGGGGGACAGCTGACCGCCACGGCCGCCTTGACGGCAGTCGCCGCAGGCGGCCCAGTGCGCGCAGCCGGCCGTGGACCCCTGCGCGGAAGCCTCCCGGGTGCCGACCCGCACTCGTGGCGCTCCCGTGACCTCCTCGAACGCATCGGCACGGTGTTCCAGGATCCTGAGCACCAGTTCCTGGCCGGATCCGTGCGGGACGAACTCGCCATCGGCCCGCGCGCCCTCGGCCTCGGCGACGCCGCCGTGGCCGACCGCGTCGACGGCCTCCTCGGCCGGTTGCGCCTTGAGCACCTCGCCGATGCCAACCCCTTCACCCTGTCCGGCGGCGAAAAGCGCCGGCTGTCGGTGGCGACAGTGCTGGCCACACGGCCCCGGCTCCTGATCCTGGACGAACCCACCTTCGGGCAGGACTCCCGCACCTGGTCGGAACTGGTGCGGCTGCTTGCCGAACTCCTTGACACGGGCACGGCCGTGGTCGCCGTCACCCACGACGACCACTTCGTCGACGCCCTCGCGGATGCCCGCTTCGTGATGGCGCCCGCAGCCGGCCCCGCATCGGCCGGCGCGATCTCGACCGGCACGATCGTGCCCGCATCCGTTGCGACGCCGACGACAGCGGCCGAGACGGGTGCGCCATGAGCATGATGACCCCCGAGATCCGGCCCAGCGCCATCGCCCGGGTGAACCCGGTCGCCAAACTCGCCGTGGCCCTCCTGATCAGCTGTGCGTTGATGCTCTCCATCGACTGGGTGTCGGCGGCGACGGCGCTGCTGCTGGAGGCCGTGCTGCTGGCCTGGTGCGGGCTGAACGCCCGGCAATTCTGGTTGCGCACCGCCCCGGTCTGGATCGCCGCTCCCTTCGGGATGCTCACCACGGTGCTCTACGGGCAGGATTCCGGTGCAGTGCTCTGGGGCGCCGGCCTCGTCACGATCACCGAGGGGTCGGTGGCGCTCGGACTCGCGATCGGTCTGCGGGTGCTGGCCATCGGCATCCCAGGCATCGTGCTGCTCGCCACGACAGACCCGACCGACCTCGCCGACGGGCTGGCGCAGGTAGTACGCCTGCCCGCCCGATTCGTGCTCGGCGCCCTGGCCGGCCTGCGGCTCGTGGGCATGTTCATCGACGACTGGCACTCGCTCGCCCTGGCCCGACGGGCCAGAGGGGTGGGCGACGGCGGCGGACTGCGCGGCCGGGCACGCCGGTTCGCCGGCTTGGCGTTCGCCCTGCTGGTGCTGTCGGTGCGCCGGGGCAGCAAACTCGCCACGGCCATGGAGGCCAGGGGCTTCGGCAGTGACGAACCGCGCAGCTGGGCCCGGGAGTCGGTCTTCGGCCGCCGTGACGTCGTGGTCGTGGCCCTGGGCCTCGCCATCGCCGCCGCGGCGATCTCGGCGGCCGTGCTGGCGGAAACGTGGCGATTTGTCCTCGCCTGACCTGGGAGCCGCGTCGCCGGTGCCGGCCGGCTCTGGCGCGTCCGGCGATGCAACGGGTATCGGCGCCCTGCTGACCCCGGTGCGTGATGCTGTGCGGGCCCTCGGTCGCCACCGGGCGGGCGAGCAGGCGGTGGTGCTCATCGACGGTCCGAGCGGGGCGGGCAAGAGCACCCTCGCCGATGCGCTCGTGGCCGCCTGGCCGGGACCGGTCACGCCCACCCTGGTGCGCCTCGACGACATCTACCCGGGCTGGGCCGGGCTGGAGGCGGCGATCGAACACATCCGCACTCAGGTGCTCGTTCCCCGGCACGCCGGGGCTCCGGCCCGGTGGCGCCGGTTCGACTGGACAACCGAGGCCCCGGCGGAGTGGCACTCCGTGCCCGCCGACCGACCGCTGATCGTCGAGGGATGCGGCACCCTGGCCGGGGCCCACGCGGCCGTGAGTGACGTGCGGGTGTGGCTGGATGCCGATGACGGCATCCGCAAGCAGCGCGCCCTGGCGAGGGACGGCGGGGTGTTCGAGGCGCACTGGGACCAGTGGCAACACGATTGGGCGGGCTACCGCGACCGGGAGACGCCCGAGCGGCAGGCCACGGTGCGGCTGCTGGCCACGCCGCCGCGCTCGCGCCCTCGGGCGGCGGCAGCGGACACGCCGTGGAACCCAGCCGAAAACGCGTCTCCGCAGTAGGTTGGGGGTATGACAACACCCCAGAGTGAGAACACCGAATACACCGTCGAGTTCGTGGACGGTCCCCTGGAGGGCCAGACGGACACCCGCGTGCTCCTGCACGGCAAGCACGACGAACGCATCAGCATGGTCGCCGCCGTCGACAGCATGGAATCGCTGTTCTGGTACGACGAGGTCGACGCCCGGGAGGTGCAGGGCAAGCTGCACGTGCGCTACGCCTTCGACTCCAGCGACAGTGACCCGGTCGAGTCGAACGATGAGCCCGACAGAGGCTCAGCTCTCTGACACCACCGCAGGTCAGCGCCGGTCCCGGGATACCCGGGCCGGCGCTTGCTGTAGTGCCGCCGTGGTGTATCCGCGCCGTGTTGTCGGTGCCGCTCAGTGTCGGCGGCGTGCTACTGGGCTTCGATGAGCGCGGTGATCAGTGGAACCGGGTGCATCAGCCGCCAGCCCGGACCGGGGTCGGTCAGGCTGCTCTCCAGCTTGAGGTTCGACGACACGCTCTCACCGAACGCGTCGACCGTGACCCGACCGACAGCGTTCCCCGCACGTCCGGTGGCCACGGCGTCCAGATCCACGACGACCTCGCCCGGGCTGGCGGCCTGCCAGCCGAAGCGGGTCTTTGGCGTGCCGACGACGGCATCGGCCGTATCGCCCCACGCGGTCGTGAGGGTGGCGTAGACGTCCCCCTGCGTCAGCACCGGCAGCTGCGTGACCCCCGCGCGGGCCGAGGTCATCAGGGCCGTCAGATCGGCGGTGAGAGTGTCGTAATCGGGTTCGCCGAGGAACGCGCCCGCGAAGGTGAAGGTCTCCGTCTCGACGGTCACGGCCGCGGTGAAGAGGAAGCAGACGCCGCCGGCATCCGTGTAGCTGCGTGAGATGCCGGTGATGCCCTCGTCGGGAAGGTAGGCGGTGGTGTTGTTGACCCCACGTTGGCCGACCAGCGCCGAGGCAGGCTTGGCGATGATGTCCGCGATGACCGGGTTGGTCGCGGCGAGAGCTGCAATACGGGCCAGATCGGCGCCCGTGCCGGCGCTCCCGTCGGCCAGGCCGTTCGCATCGACGACGGTGGTGTCGTCCATCCCGTTGGCGGCCAGCCACTCGTTCGCGGCGGCGAGATACGCGTCGACGGAACCGAAGGCCCAGCGGGCGAGGGTGTCTGCATGGTTGTTGCTGGAGCCGAGGATCATGGCCTGCAGCATTTCGCGTTCGGTCCAGCTCTCACCGGGAAACACGATGACGGTCCGGGCATCCTCGGCCGTGTAGTCGAGGTAATCCTGGTAGTCCGCGGTGACGAGCGAGTAGGCCGGGCCGGCCTCGCCCGCCGCGAGGGGCTTGGCGTCGAGCACCACGAGCGCGGTGATGATCTTGGCGGCGGACGCCATCGGAAGGGCTTCAGCGCCGCCGCCGGTCGCGATCGGGGCTGCGCCCAGCGCAGCGGTGTCGGGGGCGGTTGACTCGTCGGCGTCGTCGTCCGCGGCGGCTTCCGAGACCGGGGTGAGGGCCAGGATCCCGCTCGTCCCGGCGACCGGAAGTACCGGGGTGGATGCCGCGACCGGAGCGGCCGGCTCGGTGAGCGTCACAGCGGCGGTGGGCAGCGGGCCCAGCAGGGTGGCGGGTCCGTAGACTCCGATCATCAGGATCACGAGCGTTCCCACCGAAACACCGATCACACGGCCGGGACGAAATCTGCTCATGATTCAGGGTAGCCGTTTCGGGTCAGGCCCAGCCCAGGTCGTGCAGCCTGTCGTCGTCGATCCCGTAGAAATGCGCGATCTCGTGCACCAGGGTCACGTGCACCTCGTCCCGGAGCTCGTCGAGATCGGCCACGATCGCCAGGAGAGGTTCGCGGAAGATGATGATGCGGTCGGGCATCTCGCCGAAACCGTACTGGCCGCGTTCGGTCAGGGCGACGCCGTCGTACAGGCCGAGGGTGTCCAGGCTTCCGTCCTCAGGACGGTCCTCCACCACGAAAATGACGTTGTCGAGGCCGTCGACCATGTCGTCGGGGAGCAGGTCGAGTTCGTCGATGACGAGACGTTCGAAGTCGTCGTGGCTGAGCGTGAGCATCCACTCAGCATGACACGCGTTAAAGCAGAAAGTCCCGGCCTCTGTCGAGACCGGGACTTTTCTGACGTGGGGTGAGTAACGGGGCTTGAACCCGCGACCTCCTGGACCACAACCAGGCGCTCTACCAGCTGAGCTATACCCACCATGTGCTGCTTCCCTCTGTCAGCGAAGGCAACTCAAGAATTCTATTACACGTTTTGGGCGAAGATGTTCACAACGGCCGCTGCGTGCGATTTTGCTTCGGCACTCGTGGGTCCGGGGTCGGGCACAAAGACGCTCTGGCGGTAGTACGCGAGCTCACGAATCGACTCGAGGATGTCGGCGAGGGCCCGGTGGCCGCCGTCCTTGGCGGGTGCGTTGAAGTACGCGCGCGGGAACCAACGGTGGGCGAGTTCCTTGATGGAGGAGACATCCACATTGCGGTAGTGCAGCTGCTTGTCCAGGCGCGGCATGTACCGCGCCAGGAAGGCACGGTCGGTGCCGATCGAGTTCCCCGCGAGGGGAGCCCGCTGGTCCTCTGGCACGAAACGCAGCACGTATTCGAGCACCTGGTACTCGGCCTCGGCCACGCTCACACCGTTCGGGATCTCCTCGATGAGCCCGGAGGAGGTGTGCATGTTGCGCACGAAGTCGCCCATGTTCTCCAGGGCCGAGGCATCCGGCTTGATCACGATGTCGAGCCCGGGGTCGAGGATGTTGAGGTCGAAGTCGGTGACGACCACCGCAATCTCCACGAGTTCGTCGGAATTGATGTCGAGCCCGGTCATTTCACAGTCGATCCACACCAACCGGTCACTGCTGTTTGTCATGGGGCGAGTCTAGCGGGGGGCCCCGACAGGTCATCGGGCCGGTGGGCTCGTAGACTTGCCTGCGATGCTTACAACACTCGCCGTCCTGCTGCTCCTCAACGCCGTGTGGAACGTGGTGGTCTGGCCGCGTTTCTACAAGCGGGTCAGCCAAGACGACCGCGCCCGGGATGCGTCGGGCAAGCCGACGCCCTTCCTCATCGTGCACGCCGTGCTGGTGGGCGTCTCCCTGCTTCTCGCCGCCGTGTCGGCCGTCGTGGCCGTCATCGCGCTGGTCAACGGTTAGGAGCCGCACATGGAGCTGATCTTCTTCTCCTCGGCGTTCTGCGAGCCCTGCGTGCAGACCCGGGCGATTCTCACCGAGGTCGAACGGCTCGTCCCCGCCGCGACCGTGCGGGAGTTGGATGTGGCCAGGGACAACGCCGAAGCCGAGGCGGCCGGCATCCGCAACACCCCCACGATCGTCGTGCGGAATGCTGCCGGTGACGAGGTGTTCCGCGCGTCGGGAGTGCCCACGCTCGCGCAGGTGCTGGTCGCGACCGCGAAAGCGCTCTGAACCGTATAGCTCGCGCAAGGCGAGGTCGCGGGCGCGACTGCGGTATCGTTGAAGCGCTATGCGCCCCCGTAGCTCAGGGGATAGAGCAGGAGCCTTCTAATCTCTTTGTCGCAGGTTCGAATCCTGCCGGGGGCACAGCACAACCCCGCCGGCTGGTCCGGCGGGGTTGTTTTCTTGCACGGACAATGCACGGATGTGCAGCGCGGCCCGGGTGCACACGATGCTCTCAGCCTGGATAGGACTGCCCTCGCTGCCCGACTTGATAGATTCGTGACATGCGAGAACACCAGGCGCGAATCATCGCGGAACTGCACGTCACCCCGACTATCGACCCGGCCGCCGAGATCCGTCGACGGGTCGACTTCCTCAAGGATTACCTGTTGGCCAGCGGCGCTAGGGGGCTGATCCTCGGGATCAGCGGCGGCCAGGACTCGTCCCTGGCCGGGCGACTCTGCCAGCTCGCCGTCGAGGAGCTCACCGTGGAGGGGCACACCCCACGGTTCGTGCCCGTGCGACTGCCGTATGCGGTGCAGCGCGACGAGGACGACGCCCAGCTCGCCCTGGAGTTCATCGGCGCGGCGTCGTCCCTCACCTTCAATATCCAGCGCGCCGTCGATGGCTTCGAGGCCGAATTCGCCGACAGCACCGGCGCGCCCATGCCCGACTTCGACAAGGGCAACGTCAAGGCCCGTTCGCGGATGATCGCGCAATACGCCATCGCCGGAGCCGGCGGGCTGCTCGTGGTGGGAACCGACCACGCCGCCGAGGCCGTCACCGGGTTCTTCACCAAGTACGGTGACGGTGGCGCCGACCTGCTGCCGCTGACCGGCCTCACCAAGCGCCAGGGCCGGGCCCTGCTGATGGAGCTCGGCGCGCCCGAACACCTGTACCTCAAGGCGCCAACGGCCGACCTGCTCGACGACAACCCCGGCCAGACCGACGAGGCCAACCTCGGCATGCAGTACGAGCACATCGACGACTTCCTCGAGGGCAAGGACGTCGACGCCGACGTGGCCGAAGCAATCGAGCGGCGGTATCTCAGCACCGAGCACAAGCGCCAGGTTCCGGCATCCCTCTTCGACGACTGGTGGAAGTAGCCGCGCGGACGATCCCGTACCAGAACACAGGCCGGCCCGCTCGAGAGCGGGCCGGCCTGTGTGACTGTTGTGCCGGTTACGGGTTGGGCAGCGGAGCCGGACGTACCTCGAGGGCCTGCACATCGTCCAGCAGACGCTGGGTCTCCGTGGACGGGTACGCGGCCGGCGCTGAGGCTGCCGCGGGAACGTAGCCGAGAGGCTGCGGGCCCGAGGTGGACGAGGTCGCGGGGGCGGCGTGCTGGTCGTGGTGCTGCTGGGCCACCCAGGCGTCCTGCTCGGCCAGGAGATTCTTCTCCGTGGTCGTGTTCTGCGTCTTCCACCGGTCCAGGTCGCCCTGGAAGATCTTGCGGGCGCGAGACGGCTTGTTCTGCCAGTCGATCAGGCGGTCGCGGAACTCCACGAGGGCCGGCTCGAGCTGGTAGCCGAAGGTTGCCGAGCTGCGCTTGAGCTCGGCAAGCTGGTGGGCGGCCCAGTCGGCCGCGATGTTGGCGCCCTTGATGGGAAGCAACCGCACCTGGATGTCGGCCAGACCCACAGCGCGGTCGTTCAACACCTGTTCCTGCGGCGTCAGCGAGTTCCAGACGGACGCCTCGGTCGCGGCATCCACGATCGTGCCGATGGCCGAGGCCTTCAGCGCGCGGTCGTGCTGGGCGATCAGACGCTTGATCGCGCCACGCGCGATCCAGGCCGCCAGGAGGCTGGCCACGATAATGGCGACGATCAGCACGACGGCGCTGAAAATCACGGGCTGGTTCCTGGTCGCTGAGAGCCAGGTTACGAAATCATTCCACCACTGCATGTGCGGAAGCGTACCTGCCAGAACCGGTGCTGACCGGGAGCACCCGCGGCGTGGCAGAACTCGCGGTCCTTTTGCCTACTGCCGGGCCGGCGCGATGCCGAGCGTGTCCCGGCTGAGCATCGCGGCACCCGCCACTGCCGCGGGCATCGCCACCACGGCGACGAACGGGATGAGGAAGAGCAGGTAGGCCGCAGCCCCGAAGCCGATGGCGACGGGCCGCCGGGAGCGAAGGGCCCGCCGCCGATCCCGCAGTGTGTAGCCGCGGGCGTCGAAGGCGAGACCGGTGAGCTCGACGCTCAGCAGCCAGCCGCCGAGCACCGCGCCGAGCACGGCCACGACGACCGGGCCGACGAGCGGCACAAAGCCGCCGGCGAGCAGCAGCATGCCCACCCCGATGGCCGGCAGGAGCAGCCGCAGGGCGTCGCCGACGGCGCGACGCAGGGAGCGCCAGAACCCGCGTTGCACGGCCGCCGGCGGATTGCCGAGCCGGGACTCCACCTCGGTCCAGATGCGCTCGTAGAAAGGGTCGCCCACCACCAACGTCACGGCCGTGAACGTGTATACGGCCACGAGGGCGGCCACGATCACGAACACCAACGCCGCCGCCACCCGGGTGGTGAGGATGAGAGGTTCGGCCCAGTGGTCCGCGAAGGGTGTGGCCCAGATGACGACGATGTCGAGGTTGACAAGCAGAACCACGATCCCGGCCAGATAGACGGCGCCCACGAGGAACGCGGGCAGCGCGCCGAGCAGCATCAGCCGCGGCGACGTGATCCACAGACCAAAACCGCGCCCCAGATACCCCACCCCGGTCAGGAGGTCTCCGAGCAGACCGCGCCGAGCATTCCCGGCAGGCGTCGCCGTTCCGGCGGGGGAGCCGACGAGGGACTCGGCGGGAGGTCTGGCGGCGGGAGGTGGGGCGGCAGGAGTGCCGGCCGGGGGTGGGGCGGCAGGCTCTGGCGTCGACTCGGGCGGCATCGTGTCAGCGTACCGGTGGCCGGGCCGGCCCGGCTAGCCAGGGCGACGCGCGCAGTCACCGGAAGCAGTCGGCCGCGTCGTCGATCCGCCAGAACGCGCCCATCTCGATGCGCCGCGACGATGCGAGCAGCCGGCGGGCCAGGTAGCGTTCGGTGTCGCCGTGTCCCTCCCGTTCGATGTGGCCGAGCACGGCCCCCGATCTGTCGACCACACGCCACAGTCCGTCGCGAACGGACACGAGACTGGGCCCGTGACGGTGCGCGGGAGTGGGACGGGCACTGTTCGGGCGGGTGTCTGCTGACAACGTGATCATCGGGATCTCCACTGCGACGGCGGGTCTGAATTGCGGATGCCCTCACGGTAGAGGCGACCACCGACATTCACCCGGATGCCGGCGGCCGCCGTCGCCTCGTGCTAGTTCATGCCGGCTAGTTCATGCCGGTGCCGTGCACGGCGTACGGTTCGATGCTGGCGATCTCGGCGGCGTCGAGCGCCGGTGCCTCCAGGGCGGCGACGGTCTGCTCGAGCTGGCCGATGCTGCTGGCCCCCACGAGCACGCTGGTGACCTGCGGCTGGCGCAAGATCCAGGTGACGGCGAGCTGGGCGAGGGTCTGGCCGCGGTCCGCCGCGATGGTGTTCAGGGCGCGGGCGCGCTCAAGATAGGTCTCGCTGAGCGAGTTCTCGTTGAGGAACCGGCTGGTGGCCACCCTGGAATCGGCTGGAACCGTGCCGCCGAGGTAACGATCGGTGAGCAGGCCCTGGGCGAGGGGGGAGAAGACGATGCTGCCCATGCCCAGCTGGTCGAGCACTGGGAACAGGCCCTCCTCGATGTGTCGGTCGAACATGGAGTAGCGCGGCTGGTGGATCAGCAGCGGGATCTTGTGCTCGGCCAGGGCGGCGTAGGCGGCGACGGTCTGCTCCGGGCTGTAGTTGGAGATGCCGGCGTAGAGCGCCTTGCCGGACTGCACGGCCGTGGCCAGGGCGCCCATGGTCTCCTCGATGGGGGTCTCGGGGTCGGGCCGGTGCGAGTAGAAGATATCGACGTAGTCCAGGCCGAGGCGGCCGAGGCTCGCGTCGAGGGAGGAGAGCAAGTACTTGCGGGAGCCGAAGTCGCCGTAAGGCCCCGCCCACATGTCGTAGCCGGCCTTGCTGGAGATGATCATCTCGTCGCGGTACGGGCGGAAGTCCTCGGCGAAGATGCGACCGAAGTTCGTCTCGGCCGAGCCGGGAGGCGGGCCGTAGTTGTTAGCCAGGTCGAAGTGGGTCACGCCCAGGTCGAAGGCCCGGCGCAGGATGCCGCGCTGGGTGTCGATGGGGCGTTCGTGGCCGAAGTTGTGCCAGAGCCCCAGGGAAAGCGCGGGGAGCTTCAGGCCGCTCTTCCCGGTTCGGCGGTACGGCATCTTGGAATAGCGGTTCTCTGCAGCAGCGAAGGTCATGAAGTCACTCTAGAACCGCCCCTCCTCCACAGCGGAACAGTGCGTGCTCTTGACCACACCCGCGGATGCGATGGCGACGGGCGTGGGCTCCTGGCAGAGAGTGGACGCAGCGCGGTCCCGGGCCACGAACCCGGCACGAGGACTGACCCGGGGCCGCGCCCGCCAGCCAACCGCCTCGTGCCAACTGGAGAGAGAAGTGACCGACACCATCGCCCTGACCGGAATCGTGGCCACCACCCCGCGCCATCTCGTCACCAGTTCCGGTCTGGCCATCACCTCGTTCCGGTTGGCGTGCCGGCAGCGCCGGTTCGACCGTTCGAAGAACTCCTGGGTCGACGCCGACACCAATTGGTACACGGTGTCGAGTTTCCGACACCTCGCGCAGAATGTGGAACAGTCGGTGCGAAAGGGCGAGCATGTGCTGGTGACGGGGCGTCTGCGTATCCGGGACTGGGAGAACCAGGACCGCTCTGGCACCTCCGTGGAGGTGGAGGCCGACGCCGTCGGCCACAATCTGACCTGGGGCACCACCAGCCTGGTGAGAAGTGCGCCGACCACATCGGCCGATCAGCCCGGCACCGATCAGCCCGGCACCGATCAGCCCGGTGCGGATCAGCCCAGCGGCGATCCGTATGCTGCAGCCCAGCCGGGTGCCGCCTGGCCGGCGACCGAACTGGAAACACGGCCCGCATAGACTCGTAGCCTCGGTCGCAGAGCGCGGCCCTGGGGGAGGACGCCGCGTGGCCCGCATTCTCGACGCACACACCGACACCCGACGACAGAGCGTGAGACGGGCGGCACGAGTCCTCGGGTTGAGCCTGCTCGGGTTGAGCCTGCTCGGGGTGAGCCTGGTCGGCTGCTCGGCCACACCGGGCGGTCCCGCCGACACTCCAGCCCAGACGGCGGTCGAGACACCGGACGCGTCCGCGGCCCCGGTCACACCGGAAGACGTCGCTCCGGCCCTCGTCGCCGACGGAACAGCCGCCGACAACCTCGGCTATTTCGACTCGGTCGTCACCGCTGTGCTCGCGACGGAACCGAACCCGGTCGGGCGCAGCTACATCGACGCCCTCGTGGCCGCCGGATTCGACAAGTCGGCCATGGAAGTGACCAGCGACACCACCACCAAGGGAGAGCCGGTCGACTCCATTCAATTCTCCGTGCGGATCACCGACGAGTGCATCGTCGGCCAGAACGGCCCATCCTCGGGCGGCTACCACAGCATCGTGGCACCGACGCTCGCAACCGGAACGTGTCTCGTCGGAGCCACGCGCCAAATAGACTGGTAAACACTATGGCTGAATTCATTTACTCGATGGTGCGCGCGCGCAAAGCCATTGGAGACAAGCTCATTCTCGACGACGTCACGATGTCGTTCTTCCCCGGAGCCAAGATCGGCGTGGTGGGCCCCAACGGTGCCGGTAAGTCCACGATCCTGAAGATCATGGCCGGGCTCGACACTCCCAGCAACGGTGAGGCGCGGCTCTCGCCCGGCTACTCCGTGGGCATCCTGATGCAGGAACCGCAGCTGGACGAGACCAAGACCGTGCTGGAGAACGTGCAGGAAGGCGTTGGCCCGATCAAGGCCAAGGTTGACAGGTTCAACGAGATCAGCGCTGCGCTGGCCGAACCCGACGCCGACTTCGACACCCTGCTCGAAGAGATGGGCACGCTGCAGGAAGAGATCGACGCTGCCGACGCGTGGGACCTCGACTCCCAGCTCGAACAGGCGATGGATGCTCTCCGCACCCCGCCGGGCGACTACTCGGTCGTGGACCTGTCCGGTGGTGAGAAGCGTCGTGTGGCGCTCTGCAAGCTGCTGCTGCAGAAGCCCGACCTGCTGCTCCTGGACGAACCGACTAACCACCTCGACGCCGAAAGCGTGCTCTGGCTCGAGCAGCACCTCGCGAAGTACCCGGGCGCCGTTCTCGCCGTCACGCACGACCGGTACTTCCTCGACCACGTGGCCGAGTGGATCGCCGAAATCGACCGCGGCCACCTGTATCCCTACGAGGGCAACTACTCGACCTACCTCGAGAAGAAGCAGGAGCGCCTGCAGGTGCAGGGCAAGAAGGACGCCAAGCTGTCCAAGCGCCTCGCCGAGGAACTCGACTGGGTGCGTTCCAACGCCAAGGGCCGTCAGGCCAAGTCGAAGGCCCGTCTGGCTCGCTACGAGGAGATGGTCAATGAGGCCGAGCGCGGACGCAAGCTCGACTTCGAAGACATCCAGATCCCGGTCGGCCCGCGCCTGGGCGCCCAGGTCATCGATGCCAAGAAGCTGAAGAAGGGTTTCGGCGACCGCGTGCTGGTCGAAGACCTCTCCTTCACCCTGCCGCGCAACGGCATCGTCGGCGTGATCGGCCCGAACGGTGTGGGTAAGACCACCCTGTTCAAGACCATTGTCGGCCTCGAGCCGCTGGACGCCGGTGACCTGAAGATCGGCGAGACCGTCGATATCTCCTACGTCGACCAGTCCCGCGGCGGCATCGACCCGAACAAGTCGCTCTGGGAGGTCGTCTCCGACGGCCAGGACTACATCCAGGTCGGCAAGACCGAGGTGCCGTCCCGCGCCTACGTGTCGACCTTCGGATTCAAGGGCCCCGACCAGCAGAAGAAGGCCGGTGTGCTCTCCGGTGGTGAGCGCAACCGCCTGAACCTGGCGCTCACGCTCAAGCAGGGCGGCAACCTGTTGCTGCTCGACGAACCGACTAACGACCTGGACGTCGAAACGCTCGGCTCACTCGAGAACGCGCTCCTGGAGTTCCCCGGTTGTGCCGTGGTGATCACTCACGACCGGTGGTTCCTCGACCGCATCGCCACGCACATCCTCTCGTATGAGGGCACCGCGGAGGACCCGGGTAACTGGTACTGGTTCGAGGGCAACTTCGAGTCGTACGAGCAGAACAAGATCGAGCGGCTCGGCCCGGACGCGGCCAAGCCGCACCGGTCCGCGTACCGCAAGCTGACGCGCGACTAGGAGACCCATGCGGCTGCACGTTCCCATCCGACTGCGCTGGTCGGACCTCGACGCGTACGCCCACGTCAACAACGCCGAGATGCTGCGCCTCCTCGAGGAGGCGCGCATCGAGGCGTTCTGGTCGAACGACGAGCCGGGGACCGACCCGGCCGATGCGCTACGCGCATCCGTACCCGCCGGCACCGGCCAGAGCACCGCGGTGCTCGACGGCCGCCCCGGTGCGGCGACGCTCACGCTGATCGCCCGCTTGGAAATCGAGTACCTGGCCCCGATCCCATACCTGCGTGCCCCGATCGACGTTCAGTTGTGGATCGGCAAGCTCGGCGGCGCGAGCCTCGACGTCTGTTACGAGGTGCGCGGCCCGGTCGGGCAGGAACCCCAGCGGCTCTACGCCCGCGCCACCACGACGATCGTGCTGGTGGATGCGGCCACGGAACGTCCCCGCAAGATCAACGCGGTGGAGCGGGCCGCCTGGACCCCCTACCTCGAGTCCCCGGTCGACTTCACCCGCAAATAGCTTTCCCCGGCTAGCCGGCCATGACTTTGTCGCCGTCGAGGGTGACTTTGACCTCGGGGAGCGGGTCGGTGGCTGGGCCTTTGAGCACCGCTCCGGTGGCCGTGTCGAAGAGGGAGCCGTGACAGGGGCACGCGAGGCCCTCCTGCTCGGGCTGTACGGGGCAACCCTTGTGGGTACAGATGGCGCTGAACGCCACGACGGTGCCCTCGGTGGGCTGGGAGACGATGATCTGCGACCCGTTCAGCATCACGGCTTGTGCGCCGCCGACCGGGATGTCCGTGAGCGTGGCGACCTCGGTGGGTGTGGCGGTGCCGGCATCCGGCGTCCCCGTGCTCGGTCTCGTCGCGTCCGGGGCGCAGGCCGCGAGGGCGAGGGCTGTTCCCGCTCCTCCCGCAACGAGAAGGGTGCGGCGGGTGAGGTTGATGGCCGGGCTCATGATTCTCCTCGGGTCAGACGGATACGAAGACGAGGTTAGTCGCGGGGCTTGGGGACCCGCACCATGCCCTCCTGGGCGACGGTCGCGAGCAACAGACCCTCACGGCTGTAGATGCTGCCGGTGGACAGGCCGCGGCCGCCCTGGGCCGAGGGGGAGTCCTGCACGTACAGCATCCACTCGTCGACCCGGCCGAACCTGTGCCACCACATCGCGTGGTCGAGGCTGGCGACCTTGAGTCCGGGCGTCGCCCAGGGCAGGCCATGCCGGCGCATCACGGGTTCCATGATGGAGTAGTCGCTCACGTAGGCCAGAGCGGCACGGTGCAGGTCGGGATCGTCGGGGATCGGCTCGAAGGTCTTCATCCAGATCATCTGTTTGCTGGTGTGCTCGCCGTCGACACTCAGGTAGATCGACGACGGGATGTGCCGCATATCGAAGGGGCGGTCGTTGGCCCAGGCGCGCGCGAAGTCGTGGTCGATGTGGCCGAGGGTGTCGGCGGTTGTCGGCAGCGACTCCGGATCCGGAAGGTCAGACGGCATCTCGAGGTGGTGTTCGAGGCCCTCGTCGAGGTCTTGGAACGACGCGATCATCGACAGGATCGGCACGCCGTTCTGGTACGCCTGAGTGCGGCGGGTGGAGAATGACCGGCCGTCGTGGATGCGGTCGACCGAGAACGTGATGGGGTGGTTGACGTCGCCCGGGCGCAGGAAGTAGCCGTGCATGGAGTGCACGTGACGCTCGTCGGGCACGGTGCGCATGGCGGCCACGAGGGACTGCGCGAGCACCTGGCCGCCGAAGACGCGGCCCTGGGGCATCCACTGGGACGGGCCGGTGAAGATGTCCTCGCTGGTGCGGGCGCCGGTGTCGGTCAGGTCGAGAGCGGCCAGAAGGCCCTCCAGTGGTGCGTGCATACTGCCTCCTCGTTCACGGCCGGGTCCGGAGACACCGACGTACCTTGGTAGTTTAGACAGCAGATGAGCCAGTCATTTTCCCTCTCAGATTCCCTGTCCCTCGGCGACCTCCAGGTCTACCTTTCGCGCGCCAGCAGGGTGGAGGACGGCTCGGTGCGCCTGGTGTCCGCCGCCGGGGTCCTGGCCGTGTACACCGCGATCCTGTACCCGCGTGGCCTGCTCGACACGAGCCCCACGGTGTTGGGCCTGCGCACCTTCGCACTGACCGAGCCGGTCGAGCTCGATGTCGTCGTACCGGTGCGCTCGCTCCTCGACCGCCTGGTGCGCCTCGAGGCCGCCGTCACCGATGTGGCTGCGCCGGTCACCGTGACCGTGCCGCTGCAGGTGTCGTCGGTGACCTGGGCCGGTATCACGCCGCCCCGCGGGGGCTGGAAGTCCCAGGGCAGCGCATCCGCGAGTGTTCTGGAGGACGCGGCGCGGGAAGGCATCGCCGAAGTCGCCGCCGCGATCCCCACGGGTACCGGCGAGCAGCTCGTGCAGCGGGTGCGCTCCGAGGTATGGGGTCGCCCCATCGAGGCCCTCGATTTTGTTCCCACCGGCGCCGGCTTCGCCGCGGTGAGCCTCGGGTTCCTGTCGGCGGATGAACCGGTGCAGCTGTTCGGGACGGGCCCCTGGACCCGCCTCAGCACGAGCCGCGGCCACATCCTGGTGCGCCGCAAGCCCTGGAGCCTGCGCGCGTAACACCCCGCCCATCCCGCGCACTGTGACTTAATCCTCGGAAATCGGCGACTTGATGGGCAAGGCTCACAGCCCGCGGGAGGAGTAGCGGGGCTCAGAGGGCTGCGGCGACCGCGCGGCCGGCCGTGCGGCCGGAGAAGAGGCAGCCACCGAGGAAAGTTCCCTCGAGAGAACGGTAGCCGTGCACACCGCCGCCGCCGAAACCGGAAGCCTCACCCGCGGCATAGAGGCCGGGCACGGGGTGTCCGTCCGCCGACAGCGCCCGGGCCGAGAGGTCTGTCTCGATGCCGCCGAGGCTCTTGCGGGTGAGCAGGTGCAGTTTCACGGCGATCAGCGGGCCGTTCGAACGATCGAGCAGCTTGTGCGGGCTCGCCACCCGGATGAGGCGGTCGCCGCGGTAGTGCCGCGCCTGCCGGATCGCATTGATCTGGGCGTCCTTGCCGAAGTCGTTGTCGAGGGCCCGGTCGCGGGCCAGCACTTCGCGTTCCACCCGGGCCGCGTCGATGCGCACCTCGGGGGAGCGCTTCTGCATGCCGGCGATCAGCTCGTGCAGGGTGTCGGCCACGACGAAGTCCTCACCCTTGCTCTTGAACGCCTCGACGGGCCCGGGTGCGCCTGGTGCGACCCGTTTGGCGAGCAGCCGGAGGTCCTTGCCGGTGAGGTCCGGATTCTGCTCGCTGCCGGAGAGCGCGAATTCCTTCTCGATGATCTTCTGGGTGAGGATGAACCAGCTGTGCTGGTGCCCGGTCGTCATGAGGTGTTCAAGGGTGCCGAGGGTGTCAAAACCGGGGAACAGGGGAGCGGGCAGGCGTTTTCCCGTCGCGTCGAGCCACAGCGATGACGGGCCGGGCAGGATGCGGATGCCGTGCCGCGCCCAGACGGGGTCCCAGTTGACGATGCCCTCCGTGTAGTGCCACATGCGGTCGCCGTTGATGAGCCGGGCGCCGGCGGTCTCGCTGATCGCGAGCATCCGCCCGTCGACGTGGGCCGGTACCCCGGAGAGCAGGTCGGTGGGGGCAGTGCCGAGCCGGGCCGGCCACTGGGCTCGCACCAGGTCGTGGTTGCCGCCGATGCCGCCGCTCGTGACGATGACCGCCGACGCCCGCAGCTCGAATTCGCCGATCACGTCGCGGTTGCTGGCTTCTCCGCGCGCCGCGGTGCTGGGGGCGAGAAGGCTGCCGCGCACGCCGACGACGATTCCGGTGCCGCCTGCGTCAGCGCCGTCGACCAGGAGTTCGTCGACCTGGTGCCGGTGCAGGGCGGTGACCAGGCCTGCGCGCACACCGTCACGCACCCGGGCGATGAACGGCTCGAGGATCGCCGGACCGGTGCCCCAGACGATGTGGAACCGGGGCACGGAGTTGCCGTGTTGCAGGGCCGTGTAGCCGCCGCGCTCGGCCCAGCCGACGACGGGGAAGAACGAGACGCCGCGTTCGCGCAGCCAGGCCCGCTTCTCGCCGGCCGCGAAGTTGAGGTAGGCCTCGGCCCAGCGGGTGGGCCAGTAGTCCTCGGTGCGGTCGAACCCGGCGCTGGCGAACCAGTCCTGCCGGGCGAGCTCGAGGGAGTCTTTCACCCCCATTCGGCGCTGCTCGGGCGAATCCACCAGGAACAGGCCGCCGAACGACCACCAGGCCTGGCCGCCGAGGGAGGCGGCGGGTTCCTGGTCGACGAGCAGTACCCGCTTGCCGGCATCCACGAGTTCGGCGGTGGCGACCAGGCCCGCAAGGCCGGCCCCCACGACGATGACGTCGGCGGAAGTGGGATTCTGCGCGGGCAGGCCGGGGCGAGAGGGGCTCATTGTGACTCCGTTGTCAGTGAGGGGCCGCGGGTGAGCCGCGGTAGGGGTGTGGCTCGTACCTTAGTCGTCGAAGGTGTTGACCATAGCGTGCGCCGCGCGCTCCAGGTAGTCCCAGAGCGTCGCGCGCTGCAGCGGCGGCAGGTCGCAGGAGTCGACGGCGGTTTTCATATGCAGCAACCAGCGGTCCCTGGCATCCGGATTGACCTTGAACGGCTGGTGTCGCTGCCGAAGCCTGGGGTGGCCGCGCTGTTCGCTGTACGTTCCGGGGCCGCCCCAATACTGCTCCAGGAAACCGGTGAGCCGTTCGGCGGCCGGTCCGAGGTCCTCCTCCGGATACATGGGCTTGAGCACCGGGTCGCCGGCCACACCGCGGTAGAACTCGGTGACGAGCTTCTCGAAGAACGGCCGCCCGCCGACCTCCCGGTAGAACGACGGGCCGAGCGATGCACCGTTCTCACCTGCGCGCAGGTGAACGCCGGAGGGCCCGGTGGCCGGGATCAGCACCGGCCCCTGGTCGGCGGCGGCGGCGGCGCCGGCCGGTTCGGTGGGTCGCGGGTCAGTCATCGGGGTCTCCATCGCGTGTTGTGGGCTGGTCGGGGCGCGCCTGGTCGGGCTTGTCGATCGGCCGGGTGCGGGGTTTGGCCTGCTTTGCGGCCGGCTTCGTGGTCGCGGCGGGATCCGGTGCGGTGGGCAGTTCGGCGGTCGGGTCGGTGGGGGCGTCCGAGAACGCGGGGGAGCCGTCCTGAATCGGCAGGTGCACGGTGCGGGGTGCCCGCGGTGCCTGATTGCGGGCGATGGACGGGATGCGGGTGGGACGGACGGTCGCGCCCGGCACAGCCGGGGACTGCGTGCTCGTGTCGCCGGCGGGCGAGGGCGGGGCAGGCGGCGCTGCGGGTGCCTTTGTGGCGCGCGGAGCGGCCGGGCGTTCCGCGGCCGGGGCCGCAACGGTCGCGTTCGCTGCCCCGAGGGCCTCGGCGGCCTTCTGCGCCCGGGTCTTGCGAGTCTTCTTCGCCGGTGGTGCGATCACCGGCAGCGGGGTGGTGCGCGGAGGGCGCGCGCCCTGCACGCTCGCGGCACCCTCGAAGCCCGTGAGCACGATGCTGGAGAGCGACGGCAGCTGCACGCCCATGGCGTCGAGCGCCTTCTTGAGTCGCAGCCGCAGCTCCCGGGCCACATCGTCCTTGGCTGTCGTGCGGGTCTTGATCACGATGCGGATGACAATTGCCTCATCCGAGATGGACTCGAGTCCCCACACTTCGGGCTTCTCGATCACGCGGGAGCGCCACTTCGAGCTCGTGGCCATCTCCACGGCCACGCGGAGCATCTCGGCCTGCACGGCGTCGACGTCGGTGTTGTAGGGCACGGCGAGGTCGATGATCACACGGGCCCAACCGTGTGACATATTGCCGACCCGAAGGATCTCGCCGTTACGGACGAACCAGAGGGTGCCGTTGACGTCACGCACCTGGGTGATGCGAATTCCCACGGCCTCGACCACGCCGGTCGCGGGGCCGAGATCGACGACGTCGCCCACCCCGAGCTGGTCCTCCATCACCATGAAGAGGCCGTTGAGAACGTCTTTGACAATGTTCTGGGCGCCAAAACCGAGGCCGGCACCGAGGGCAGCTGTGAGAAGAGCAAAGGACGTGAGGATATTCTCATCAATCACCGTGACGATGAGCAGAATCGCGATGACCGCGACCAGCACGTTGACGATGTTGGTGAGGACGGAACCGAGGGTACGAGTGCGCTGCACCGTGCGCACCGCAGCGACGGGAGAGACGTTGAGGGACTGAGTGTCTTCGACGTTCTGAGTCCTCTTGACTCCGGAAACTATCTGCGTCACCACCCGGCGGATGGCGACGAGCATCACCCAGCGTGCGAGGAAGGCGAACAGGACGATGAAAGCAATCCTGATGATCTTCCATTCTTCGAGGATCGTGTTGGCAGTCGTCCAGAATGAGTCCCATGTCATAGCCAGCCAAGTCTATCGAGCGGCGACTCCGGCGTTCCTGAAGGCCAGGGCACGCTGGTCAGGGCACACCGGTCGAGCTTGTCGAGACCCGGTGCAGGATCTCGACAAGCTCGATCAACGACCGGCGTCGGGAGTATTACTCCTTGTCGCGCGCCTGAACGCGCAGGGAGCGCTCCACGCCGGCGAGATTCTCCACCACGAGACGGCGCAGGGCGGCCGGCTCCGGGTTGGCGTCGAGCCAGGCGCGGGTCGCATCCACCAGTGCCTGGTTCGACAGCGGCGACGGGTACAGGCCCGTGATGAGCTTCTCCGCGATGGAGTAGCTCCGCTCGGCCCAGACCGTCTGCAGAACGTCGAAGTACTGGGCGACGAACGGCTCGAGCAGGCTCGTGTCGTGAGCGCGCAGGAACCCGGCGGCGGTGACCCGCACGATGGTGTTCGGGGCGGTGTCGACGTCGATGAGCGAGGACCAGGCGGCCTGCTTCGCGTCGAGCGTGGGGATCGCGGCACGGGCATTCGCGGCCGACTGGGCGCCGGTGGCGGTGTTGTCCGCGGCCAGGGCGGCGGCGATCTCCGTCTCCCCGGCTTCTCCGCCGGCCACCAGGGCAGCGAGCAGCTCCCAGCTCAGGTCGGTGTCGATGGTGAGGCCGGGCAGGGCGAAGGAACCCGTGCGAAGGCCCGCGATCGCGGCCAGCTGGGCCGGCGTCTCGGCGACGGAGGCGAAGAACTTGACGAACTGGAACTGCGCGTCGCTGCCGGCCTCCGCGCCCTGGGCCAGGGTCCAGAGCGTGTCGCCGACGGCGGTGACGGTGGCGTCCCGGTGCTCGGGGGCCACGTAGTACTGCGCGGCGAGCGACACCTGACCGAGCACGGTGCGCAGCGTCGTCGACTCGGTTTCGGTGGCGATGTTGCCGAGCACCAGACGCACGAAGTCGCGCGGAGAGGTCTCAGCGTCGCGGGTCGCGTCCCAGACCGAACCCCAGACCAGCGAGCGGGCCAGGGGGCTTTCGATCGCGGCGAGGTGTTCGAGGGCCACGGCGTGCGAGGCCGGGTCGAGCCGGACCTTGGCGTAGGCGAGGTCGTCGTCGTTGAGCAGGATGAGGTCGGCGCGGCTGCGGCCGACGAGCTCCGGGACATCCGTCTGCACGCCGTCGACGTCGAGCTCGACGCGGTGGGTGCGGACAAGCGCGCCGTCCACGAGGTCGTAGAAGCCGATCGCCAGGCGGTGCGGGCGGATGGTGGGGTAGTCCTCGGTGGCGGTCTGCAGCACGGCGAACGCGGTGATCACGCCGGCCTCGTCGACCTCCATCTGCGGGCGCAGCGTGTTGACGCCGGCGGTCTCGAGCCACAGGGCGGCCCAGTCGGTCAGGTCCCGCCCGCTGGCGGCCTCGAGTTCCACGAGCAGGTCGCGCAGCTCGGTGTTGCCCCAGGCGTGCTTCTTGAAGTACGAGGCCACGCCGGTGAAGAACGCGTCGATGCCCACCCAGGCGACGAGCTGCTTGAGCACCGATCCGCCCTTGGCGTAGGTGATGCCGTCGAAGTTGACCTGCACGTCTTCGAGGTCGGTGATCGTGGCCACGACGGGGTGCGTCGAGGGCAGCTGGTCCTGGCGGTACGCCCAGCTCTTCTCCATGGCGGCGAACGTGGTCCACGCCTCGGTCCACTCGGTGGCCTCGGCGGTGGCGATCGTCGACGCCCACTCGGCGAACGACTCGTTCAGCCACAGGTCGTTCCACCACTTCATGGTGACCAGGTCGCCGAACCACATGTGGGCCAGCTCGTGCAGGATCGTGACGACGCGGCGTTCCTTGATGGCGTCGGTGACCTTGGAGCGGAAGACGTAGGTCTCGGTGAAGGTGACCGCGCCGGCGTTCTCCATGGCGCCGGCGTTGAACTCCGGCACGAACATCTGGTCGTACTTGTCGAACGGGTACGGGAAGTCGAACTTCTCCTCGTAGTACGCGAAGCCCTGGCGGGTCTTCTCGAAGATGTAGTCGGCATCCAGGTACTCGAAGAGGCTCTTGCGGCTGAACAGGCCCAGCGGGATGACCCGGCCGTCGCTGGAGGTGAGCTCGCTGCGCACGACGGCGTAGGGGCCGGCGACGAGCGCGGTGATGTAGCTGGAGATGGTGTGGGTGGGCTCGAACGCCCAGGTCTTGTTGCCGTTGCCGGCATCCGTGGGCTCGGGGGTGGCCGAGTTGGAGATGACTTCCCAGGCGCCGGGGGCGGTGACCGTGAAGGTGAACGTGGCCTTGAGATCGGGCTGTTCGAACACGGCGAACACTCGGCGGGAGTCGGGCACCTCGAACTGGCTGTAGAGGTACACCTCGTTGTCGACGGGGTCGACGAAGCGGTGCAGGCCCTCGCCGGTGTTCGTGTACGCGGCATCCGCGACGACGGTGAGCACGTTCTCGGCCGCAAGTCCGTCGAGCTGAATCCGGATGCCGTCGCTGACGACGGCCGGGTCGAGCTCGGCACCGTTGAGGGTGACGCTGTGCACGCTTTCGGTGATCGCGTCGATGAAGGTCGAGCTGCCGGCCACGGCGCTGAAGGCGACGGTGGTGGTGCTGGCGAAGGTCGTCGGACCCGTCGTCAGGTCAAGGGTGACGTCGTAGCTGGTCACGCTGACGAGCGCCTTGCGCTCCTGGGCTTCGGTCCTGGTGAGGTTTTCTCCGGGCAACGGTATTCTCCATCTTCGTTTCGCGGCGCTTCTGGCGCTGTCGCGTAGAGAATAAGCCTAGCCATGATCCGATCGGCCGACCTGACGCAGCGTCGCGACCCGGCGGTCTACCGTGACGATCGGCCGTGACGTCAGATGGCGGGAACCGGAGCCCGGTCGGCGCCGGCGCGGATCGGCCAGGCACCGTCGATGATGATGAGGTCGTCACCCTTGGACTTGCGGAGGTACGACTGGAAGCTCTCTGCCTGCTCGAGCGCCCAGCCGACCTGGCGGGTGTGCAGGGCATGCAGGTCGGTCTCGTCGGTCTTGGCCAACAGCGCCCAGGCGACACGGCCTGTGGCCACGGCATCCGCTTCGGCGTCGTGCGCGCCCTCGAGCAGCACCCCATAAAACTCGGCGGTCACCACGAGGGTGCGCTTGCCCTTGCGGTACCGGTCGATGGCCTTGTCGATGACGTAGGGGTCGATGACCGGGCCGAAGTCCTCGATCGGTTCGAGGCCGTAGCGACGGGCCTCGGCGTTCAGCATGGACAGGTCGAAGCTGGCGTTGTACGCCACGATCGGGCGGCCCCCGGCGATGCTGCGACGCAGCACCGTGAGCATCTCGGCGATGGCCGTTGCCGGGTCGACCCCGTCGCGCTGGGCGACCTCGTCGGTGATGCCGTGAATGGCGGAGGCTGAATCGGGGATGGGGATGCCGGGGTTGAGCAGCCAGTTGTACGAGCCGTTGACGGTTCCGTCGCGCATGACACGGCCGATGAAGCACGTGACGATGCGGTCCTCGTCGGTGTTGACGCCGGTCGTCTCCAGGTCGAAGACACAGAGCGAGGGGATCTCGGCGATCATGGTGGGCCCGATTGATGTCTGCACCCTCCAGACACTAGCGGCGCCCTCCGACACAGCGCGTCAGGCGCCCGGGAGTGCCGTGCATCCGCGAAGGAAGGAGAGGGCTACCAGGTGCCGGGCTTGTAGTCCTTGAGGAAGACACCGTGGATGTCTTCGCCGGCCTCGCCGCGCACGATGGGGTCGTAGACACGGGCGGCGCCGTCAACCAGGTCGAGCGGGGCGTGGAAGCCCTCCTCGGCCAAGCGGATCTTGGTGGGGTGCGGACGCTCGTCGGTGATCCACCCGGTATCGACGCTTGTCATCAGGATGCCGTCGGAGAGCATCTCCTTGGCGCTCGTGCGGGTGAGCATGTTCAACGCGGCCTTGGCCATGTTGGTGTGCGGGTGGCCGGGGCCCTTGTAGCCGCGCCCGAAGACGCCCTCCATGGCCGACACGTTGACGATGTAGGTGCGGCGGGCAGCGGATGCCGCCATCGAGGCGCGCAGACGGCTCACCAGCAGGAACGGGGCGGTCGTGTTGCACAGCTGCACCTCGAGCATCTCGAGCGGGTCCACGTCTTCGACGTTGGCCGTCCAGCTGTTCTCCTCGTGCAGGTCGGGCACCAGTCCGCCGGCGTCGATCGCGGTGCCGGCGGCCAGGCGCGCCAGCGAAGAGGAGCCGGGCGCGAGTGCCAGCGCGGTGAGGTCATCGGCGGTGAGCGCGGCGCCGGTCGCGGCGGCGGCCAGGATCGGGTGGCTGGCCACGGAAGCCGCCAGCGCGGTGGGGTGGGCGTCGTTGGTGTGCCCGAACGAGACGATCTCGGGCAGGACGCCGTCGGGCAACGGCGACGACTCGGCCTCTACCAGCGGGGAGTACGAGCCGGGGGAGCGGCGCACGGTCTGGGCGGCGTTGTTGATCAGGATGTCCAGGGGACCGGCTGCGGCCACGGAGTCGGCCAGGCCGATCACCTGGGCCGGGTCACGGAGGTCGATGCCCACCACACGCAGGCGGTGCAGCCAGTCCGTGGAGTCCGGCATCGCGCTGAACCGGCGCACGGCGTCACGCGGGAAGCGGGTGGTGATGGTCGTGTGTGCGCCGTCGCGCAGCAGCCGCAGCGCGATGTACATGCCGATCTTGGCGCGGCCGCCGGTGAGGAGCGCCCGCTTGCCGGTGAGGTCGGTGCGCGCGTCACGCTTGCTGTGGCTCATCAGGGCGCAGCTCGGGCAGAGCTGGTGGTAGAACGCGTCGACGAGGGTGTACTTCTGCTTGCAGATGTAGCAGGCCCGCGGCACGAGAAGCTCGCCGGCGCTGGGGCGGTCGGTGCCCAGGCGCAGCTGGGCGCCGATGGTCTCGTCGTCGATGCGGGTGGGAGCGCCCGTTGCGGTGGCGGCGATGACCTCACGGTCGGCGTCCGCGATCAGCTGGCGCTTCTCGTGGCGGCGCACGGTCTTGACCGATTTGAACATCTTCGCGGTGGCCTGGCGCACGGTGACGAAGTCGGGGTCTTCCGGGTCGATCGTGGCCAGCGACGCGAGCACGCGCAGCGCGACCTCGAGGTCCTTCGGGTCGATCGCCGGGCTGGCGGATGCGGCGGCCTGGCCTGGTCCGGTCTGAGGAGCGGATCCGGCCTCGGCTGGGGCGGCGGTCTCAGCGGGTGCGCTCTGCGGGTGTTGCTCGGTGGTCATCAGAGAATTCTACGACGGCGCATCCGCCGGTGGTTTCAGAAACAGGACACACGTGGGTCGAGCCCGTCGAGACCCCGCGACACGCCTTGCGGCGCGGGGGTCTCGACAGGCTCGACCAATGGTGCGGCTCGGTGCCGGAAGGTTAGACCTTGGCCGGTTCCGCGTCGGGGTCGGCGGTCTTGAGCGCGCTCAGGTCCATCGACGAGGTCGGCGGCTCATACGTGGCGTCGAACGGCATCTCGTCGGTGTCGAGCAGCGGGTTGTCGTCCTGTCCGGCGACGAGTTCGCGAGCCTCCTCAACCGATTCCACGCTCGGCATGGAGCCGGGCAGGGGGCGGTTGGCGGATTCCTTGAGCCAGAAGATGCTGATCGCACCGATGAACGACGTGGCCATCAGGTAGTAGGCCGGCATCATGTCGTTGCCGGTGCCCGCGATGAGCGCCGCGATGATGAACGGCGTGGTGCCACCGAAGATGGCGACGGCGAAGTTGTACGCGATGCCCATGGCGCCGTAGCGGCTGGCGGTGGGGAACAGTGCCGGCAGCGCCGAGGCGAGATTGGCGACGTAGAAGGTCACCGGGAACGCGATCAGGGCCAGGCCCAGCAGTGTGGTGAAGATGGTGCCGACGCCGATGAGCATGAACGCGGGGATCGACAGCACGACGGCGCTGATCGAACCGATCCAGAGCACCGGGCGTCGGCCGATCTTGTCGGAGAGCCGGCCGGTGAGCGGGATGCAGCAGGCCATGATCACGAGGATCGGGATGGTCAGCAGAGTGCCGTGCAGCTCGTCGTACCCCATGGTGCTGGTGAGGTAGGTGGGCATGTACGAGGTGAGCGCGTAGCCGACGGTGTTCGCCGCGGCGACCAGGATCATGGCGAGCAGGATGCCGCGCCAGTAGTTCTTGAAGATCGCGAGCGGTCCCTTGGGGATGCTGTCGTCCTCGATGAAGTTCGGGTCCTTGGAGTTGACCTCCTGGGCGTCCAGGCTGGCCTGGAACGCGGGGGACTCCTCGATCTTCATACGGAAGTAGATCGCGATCAGGCCCAGCGGACCGGCGATGAGGAACGGCAGGCGCCAGCCCCATTCCTCCATGGCGGCCTGGCCGAGGGTGACCTGCAGGATCGACACGAGCGCGGCACCCATGGCGAAGCCCAGGTAGCTGCCCATGTCGAGGAAGCTGGCCAGGAAGCCACGGTTCTTGTCCGGGGCGTGCTCGCTGACGAAGGTCGTGGCGCCGGCGTACTCGCCACCGGTGGAGAAGCCCTGTACGAGCTTGGTCAGCACCAGCAGGGCCGCGGCCCAGATGCCGATCTGCGCGTAGCCCGGCAGGATGCCGACCACGAAGGTCGAGGCAGCCATGATCATCAGGGTCATGGCGAGCACCTTCTGGCGGCCGATCTTGTCGCCGAGCCAGCCGAAGAAGACCCCGCCGAGCGGGCGGGCGATGAAGGTGGCGGCGAAGGTGCCGAGAAGGAACAGGGTCTGCACGGTCGGGTCTGCCTCGGGGAGGAAGACCGGGCCCATGGTGGTGATGAGGTAGCCGAAGACTCCGACGTCGTACCATTCCATGGTGTTCCCGACGATGGTTCCGCCGAGAGCCTTCTTCAACATGGGGCGATCGACGACGTTGACGTCGGACACTTTGAGCCGTCGTCGAAGCAGGGGCTTCTTAATCTTCTTCGCGGCGCGTTCAGCGCCGTTTATAGCGTTAGACATGAGTCACTTTCTGACAGTAGAGATGCCTCTTGTGGAGGTCATGACATGACTCTTGCGCAGACATGACGAGCCTCGAGTGGAGGTCGTGAGATGCCTCAGATGGAGGTCATGTGCCCCGGATGCGGAGCCGCCCCTCAGTGGGCATAAGACTCAATTTTAGCGCAATTTGCCGCGGAATCAGGCATTTTGGTTTCGATAGCGGGTCTGGACAGGGCTTTAGCCCGGTTTCGGGATGCCCCGTTCGGGGGAATTCCGGGACCTTCGACTCGCTTAGGCTGGGCTGATGAGCGACTCTGTGACCTTCTGGTTCGACCCCTCCTGCCCCTGGGCCTGGATGACCTCCCGCTGGGTCGACGAGGTGGCTCGTCTGCGCGGGTTCGAGGTGAGCTGGAAGGTCATGAGCCTGGCCGTGCTCAACGAGAACAATGACGTCAGCGACGAGTACCGCGCCTTCTTCCCCCGGGCCCTCAAATACACCCGCTTGGTGCAGGCCGCCGAGGAACTGCACGGCCAGGAAACTGTGAAGGCCCTGTACGACGCCCTGGGCACCCGCATCCACCACGAAGCGAATTCGGATGCCGACTCCGTGATCCCCGCGGCCCTCGCCGAGGTGGGCCTGCCGGCCGACTTCGCCCGGTACGCCGAGAGCGACGAGTTCGACGTGCAGATGCGCGCGAGCCACTTCGACGGCATCAACCGGGTGGGCCAGGATGTGGGCACCCCGGTGATCGCCGTGAACGACGTGGCATTCTTCGGCCCGGTCATCTCCCCGGCGCCGATGGGCGACGCCGCCCTGGCTCTGTGGGACGGCGTCGTGGCCGTGGCCGCCTACGACGGTTTCTTCGAGATCAAGCGCAGCCGCACCCGCGAGCCGATCTTCGCCCCCGCGGCCGCGGTCGCTGCAGAGTAGGGCCGGCGCAGAAGGCGGAGCGACGCCCGGGCTCGACAAAATAGACTGCTCAGCATGCGCATCCACATCGCCACCGACCACGCCGGACTCGACTTCAGCAAGCACCTGATCAGCCACCTGGGCGACGCCGGCCACGAGGTCGTCGACCACGGACCGACGAGCTACGAACCACTCGACGACTACCCGGCGTTCTGCATCAGCGCCGCAGCTGCCGTGGTGGCCGACCAGGCCGCGGGCGTCGACGCCCTCGGTGTGGTGTTCGGCGGGTCGGGCAACGGCGAGCAGATCGCGGCGAACAAGGTGCGCGGCGCGCGCGCCGCCCTGGTCTGGAACCAGGCGACGGCCGTGCTGGCCCGCGAGCACAACAACGCCAACCTGATCGCGATCGGCGCCCGCCAGCACCCCATCGACGATGTCATCGCCTTCATCGACACCTTCGTGGCCACGCCGTTCCCCGGCGAGGAGCGCCACCAGCGCCGGATCGACCAGCTGGCCGAGTACGAGCTCACCGGCAGCATCGCCGGCACCGTGCTCGACCGCTGACAGCCGAGCAGGTAGGCGACACGCCGCACACACGCAGAGCCACCGATCCATAACGAGGAGCGTCGCCGTGCCAGAGGGACATTCGGTCCACCGCATCACCCGTCAGTTCGCGCGTAACTTCGTGGGCCGCCGGGTCTCGCTATCGAGCCCGCAGGGCCGGTTCGCCGCCGGGGCTGCGCAGCTGGACGGCCATGTCATGACGGATGCCAGGGCGGTGGGCAAACAGATGTTCCTGGAGTTCGACAACGGCCTGTGGCTGCGCGTGCACCTGGGCATGTACGGTGCCTGGGACTTCGCGGGCGACATCATCATGGACGCCACCATCGCCTCGAGCAACGGCCGGATGGGGCAGACCAACCAGCGCGGCACCGATCTCGGCGCCGGGGCGGGCCCTGACCAGACCGCCGGCCCGGTGCTGGACTCCGCCGGCGAGAACTCGCTGCACAGCATCGGCGCGCCCCGGCGCACACGCGTGCGCATGGCCGAGCAGGAACGTGAGATCGACCAGCTCGAGACCTTCCCGCCCGAACCGGTCGGGCAGGTGCGGGTGCGCCTGCTCACCGACACGGTGTCGGCGGACCTGCGCGGGCCCACCGCGTGCGAGGTGCTCGACCCGGCCCAGGTGGATGCGGTGATGAACCGGCTCGGCCCCGACCCCCAGCTGGACGACACTCCCGAAGCCGAGCAGCGGTTCGTGGACACCGTGCGCAAGAAGCCCACCCGGATCGGCCTGCTCCTGATGGACCAGTCCGTCGTCAGCGGCATCGGGAACGTCTACCGGGCCGAGCTGCTGTTCCGGGCCAAGATCAACCCGCACGCGCCCGGCAAGTCCCTCAGCGAGGAGAGCCTGCGCGCCCTCTGGCGGGACTGGGCGCATCTGCTGGCCATCGGCGTGGCCACCGGGCAGATGATGACCATGGACGACCTCGACGGTGACGCCTATGTGCTCGCGATGAAGAACCGGGCCGACCGGCACTGGGTCTACAAGCGCGAGGGGCTGCCCTGCCGGGTCTGCGGCACCCACATCACCCTCGAGGAGATGGGCGCCCGCAAGCTCTACTACTGTCCCTCCTGCCAGGCCTGACCTGCCGCATCCGCCGCCGACCCCACACCGCATCCCAGGAGCCAGCCCGTGAGAACCAATCCCAGCTTCGCCCTCGACCAGGTCGACGAGGTGCGGCACCTGATCGAGGAGCACCCGTGGGTCACCCTGGTCAGCCACACCGACGGCGGCGAGCTCGTGGCGTCGCACTATCCGGTGATCCTCGACCCGACCGCGGCCGCCGACGAGATCGTGCTACTCAGCCACGTAGGCCGTCCGGACGAGCAACTGCACGAACTCGGCGCACATGAGCTGCTCGTGATCGTGCAGGGCCCGCACGGCTACATCTCCCCGGGCTGGTACGACGCCCGGCCGGCCGTTCCCACCTGGAATTTCGTCAGCGCGCACCTGCACGGCACCCCGGAGATCCTCTCGGACGCCGAGAACCTCGGTGTGCTTGCCGCCCTGGTCGACCACTTCGAAGACCGCATGCCAGAGCCGCGCCGCATGAACGGCACCGTCGAGAACGCCGACTACGCCGCGCGCATCGTCTCCGGCACGGTCGGGTTCCGCCTGCGGGTCACCCGGTTCACGGCCAAGGAGAAGATGAGCCAGAACAAGCCGGCCGAGACGCTCGAGCGCATCATCACCGAACTCGACGGCGACGGCCCGTTCGCCAGCCCGGCCCTGGCCGCCCGGATGCGCCGCGCCCGCGACCGGGCGACGGCCGAGCAGCGTTTGCCGGAGCAGGGTTCACCGGAGCCGCGGTTCCCGGAGCAGCGCGCATCCGACACCCGGTCCGCCGAATGAGCCTGATCCTCCGCAACGGCCGGCTGCCGGGCAGTGACGACCTTGTCGACGTGCGCATAGACAACGGTCTCATCACCTCGATCGGCTATCTTGCGCACGCCGACGCCGACGCCGACGCCGCCGCTGCGATCCGCACCGTCGACCTCGCCGAACGGTGGATCATCCCGGGGCTCTGGGACAACCACGTGCACTTCAGCCAGTGGGCGCAGACCTCGAGGCGGCTGGACGTGTCCGAGGCGACCAGCGCCGCCGACGCCGCCCGGTTGGTGGCCGACCGGCTCGCGGCCCTGGCGACCCTCCCGACGGCAGGCGATCAGGACCGGCTCGTCGGCTTCGGCTTCCGGGACGGCCTCTGGCCGGATACACCCACCAGCTCCCTGCTCGACGCGGCGTCCGGCCCCGTGCCGGTGGTCCTGGTCAGCGGCGACCTGCACAGCTGCTGGCTGAACTCGGCCGCTCTGGCCGTATACGGCTTCATCGGCCACCAAACCGGTCTGTTGCGTGAGGACGACGCCTTCGCGGTGGAGCGCGCCATCGACAACGTGCCCGATGCCGACCTCGACGCCTGGGCGGAGGAAGCAGCCCGGGCCGCGGCCGCTCGCGGCGTGGTGGGCATCGTCGACCTGGAGATGACCTGGAACCTCGATGTGTGGCGGCGCCGGATGGCCGCGGGGCACGACCAGCTGCGTGTGGACTTCGGCCTGTACACCCACCATCTCGACGACGCGATCGAGCAGGGTCTCATCAGCGGCCAGGTGATCGAGGGTACCGGGGGACTCCTCACGGTTGGCCCCTACAAGGTGATCACCGACGGCTCCCTGAACACCCGCACCGCCTACTGCTTCGACGCGTACCCGGGGCTCACCGGTGAGCACGACCGCGGCATGCTGACGGTGCCTGCCGATGAGCTCAGGACGCAGATGCGCCGGGCCCACGCCGCGGGCATCCGCCCTGCCGTGCACGCCATCGGCGACAGTGCCAACAGCCTCGCGCTCGACGCCTTCGAGGCCGTCGGCTGCACGGGCAGCATCGAACACGCCCAACTCCTCACCGAGGCCGATGTGGCCCGGTTCGCCCGGTTGGGCGTGACCGCGAGCGTGCAGCCGGAGCATGCCCTCGACGACCGCGACGTGGCCGACCGGTACTGGGCCGGACGCACCGATCGCGCCTTCAGGCTCGCCGACCTGCTGGCCGCGGGCGTCACCCTGGCGCTCGGCTCCGATGCGCCCGTCGCGCCGCTCGATCCGTGGTTGGCCATCGCCGCCGCCGTCGGACGCACCCGCGGCGACCGCGCCGCGTGGCACCCCGACCAGGCGATCTCACGGCAGGCCGCGCTGGCGGCATCCGCCCGGGGTCGGCACGCCATCGCCGTCGGGCAGCCGGCCGACCTCGCGATCTGCGGGATCGACCCGTTCGTCGCCTCGATCGCAGATCTCCGCCGGATGCCCGTGGCTGCGACCCTGCTCGGCGGCCGGTTCACCCACGACACGCTGTAGGTCACGCCCGGACGAATCCGGTGCGCTGGTCGAGCCTGTCGAGACCCCGTGACGTGCGTGTGTGTCGTGCCTGCGGGGGATAACCCCCAGCCCGATCCGGCGGCTGGGGGGATGGGCGACGTCTGCGCCGCCGGGCACGCTGGAACCATGACGAACGACACGCTCAACTCCGCGGACAGCCCAGCCGGTTCCGGCCCCGGTGACACCCCCGACATCATCACCGACAGCACCACTGACAGCACCACCGACAGCACCACCGACAGCACCACTGACAGCACCACCGACAGCACGACCGATCGCAACACAGAAAGCCTGAACTCTGCCACGCTGGGCTTCGTGCAGCCCGCCAGCGATCCGTCTACCACTCCGACCGGCGCTCCGTCCGGCATGTCGTCCGGCAACCCGGCGGGCAACAACGCCGGCAGAGCGCCCGCAGACGCTGACACTCTGTCGACCGCTGGACGCGGGTACCTCGGCCTGTGGTCGAAAACACCGCGGGAGCTGGGCTTCCTGCTGCCGACCCTGCCCGTGGTCGTCGTCGCCTTCTCGGTCCTCGTGACCCTCTTCTCCACCGGCCTGAGCCTGGTTGCCCTCTTCGTGGGCCTGTTCATCGTCGTGGCCGCCCTGTACGCCGCGCGCGGCTTCGGGGTCGTCGAACTCACCCGGCTGCGCTGGGCGGGCCGCCCCGCCATCACCGCCCCGCAGTGGACCCCGCGGGGCGAGCCGGCCACGCCGCTACGAGCCATCCTCGGCCCGCTGGTGTCGGGGCACTACTGGCTCTACCTGCTGCACGGCATGGTCGTGAACTTCATCGTCGGCGTCGTGTCCTGGTCGCTCACCATTGTCTGGGTGTCCGGCGCGCTCGGCGGGCTCACCTACTGGCTCTGGAGCTGGTCGTTGCCGGCCGACACCGACTCCGTGGGGCTCTACGGCCTGTGGACCGGAGCCTACGGTCCGGGCAGCACGCAGAACCTGGCCGCCGACAACATCGTGAACGCCGCACTGGGCCTCGCCTTCCTGCTCACCCTCCCGTTCGTCACCCGGGCGTTGGTCATGATGCACCAGGGCATCGCCGTCGTGATGCTGGGCGCGTGGTCGTCCGAGGCTCTTCAGCGCGAGGTCGCCGACCTCAGTGCCTCGCGCGGTGCCGCGGTCTCGGCCGAGGACCAGTCGCTCCGCCGGCTCGAGCGCGACATCCACGACGGCCCGCAGCAGCGCCTGGTGCGCCTGCAGATGGACCTCGCCAGCGCCGAACGCCGTCTCGACGATGACCCCGAGGCCGCCCGGCGTCTGCTGGTGGAGGCCAGGGATCAGGCCAGGGACACGCTCGAGGAGTTGCGGGCGCTGTCCCGCGGGCTCGTGCCGCCGATCCTGCAGGACCGCGGACTGATCGTCGCCCTGGAGTCCCTCGCGGCCCGCAGCACGGTCCCCGTGCAGCTGGAACTCCTGGTGGACCGGGACCTGCGGCTGCCCTCCGAGATCGAACGCAACGCATACTTCATCGCCGCTGAGCTGCTCACCAATGTGGCCAAGCATGCCGGGGCCACGACCGCCCGGCTGCACCTCGAGCTGCGCCGGGTGCCGGAGGACGACTCGACCTGGCTGGACCTCTGGGTGATCGACAACGGTCACGGCGGCGCGGTGCTGCAGGGCGGCCACGGCCTGGCGGGTCTCGACGAGCGCCTGCGCGGCCTGCGCGGGGTGCTGTCGGTGCGGAGCCCCGCCGGCGGGCCCACCGCGGTCGGCGCGCACATCCCCTTGGTCAGCGAACTGCGCGGTTCGATTGTGAGTCCGTGACGGCGCTCAGGACCGCCGTCCATCCCGAGGTCTCACGCCTCCGGGACCCGTATCCTGAGGGCATGAGCTCCCTCCAGCACCCGCACCAGGCCCCGTCCCCACGACTGCGCCTGGTGCTGGCCGAGGACTCGGTCCTGCTGCGCGAGGGGCTGGTGCGCCTGTTCGCCGAGGCCGGCTTCGACACCGTCGCCGCGTACGGTGATGCCGACACGCTGCTGGCCGAGGTGGACCGGCTGAGGCCCGACCTGGCCGTGCTCGATGTGCGGATGCCCCCGACCTTCCGCGACGAGGGCGTGCGGGCGGCGATCGAATTGCGCAGGCGGCAGCCGGGCATCGGCATCCTGCTGCTCAGCCAGTACGTCGAGGGCACCTATGTGCAGGAGCTGCTCGCCTCGGGCGAGGGCGGACTGGGCTACCTGCTCAAGGACCGGGTGGCCTCTCTCGACGAGTTGCAGGATGCCGTCTCCCGGGTTAGCGCAGGCGGCACGGTGCTCGATCCGCAGGTGGTTCGGGAGTTGCTCGCCCGGCGCAGCAACCCGCTGGCCGCTCTCACTCCCCGGGAACGGGACGTGCTGGGGCTGATGGCGGAGGGCCGCACCAATGTCGGCATCGCTGAACGCTTGGTGATCGGGGTCGGCGCGGTGGAGAAGAACGTCACCGCGATCTTCCAGAAGCTCGGGCTGGACGACACGGGCTCCGACCACCGCCGGGTGCTGGCGGTGCTGGCCTTCCTCCAGGCCTGACCCGGCACCCCTCCCGGCTATTGCGCTGTATCGCGCCCACTCAGTGTGGGGGAGACGGGAACAGGGGCGTGTAGCGGCGCCAGAAGTCGTAGTACCGGCCAGCCCCCACCGCGATCGAGCCGGCAAGGAAGCCCAGCCCGCCGAGGACCGAGACGGCCAGCACGAACCCGAGGGACCAGCCCAGCCCCAGGGCGATACCGGCCAGGAGCAAGCCGAGCAGGGTGGCATTCACTGTGAAGATGAACACCATGCTGCTGCCCAGGACCTGGCTGAGGCTCCGTGGTCGGGCGCCGAGAAAGTAGTAGGTGGTCTGCGACCCGGGCCGGTCGTCGAAAGGGGACGTCATCAGATAGGGCGCCACCCCCGGGTCCAGGTCCACGTAGGCCGCGCGCAACCGGTTCATCGCCAGCACATAGGCAAGGTCTTCCATGCTCACATTGGTCACCCGCACTTGGGTGAGGATGCCCACCACCAGGATGATGCCCAGCACCGTGAGCGCGAAGCCGGGGAAGCCCGCCTCGAAGTCGGTGGCCTGCCCGGCCAGCGCCAGGCTCACCAACCCCGCTGAGACCAGGGTGAGAAATATGCTGATGCGGGTGAGTACCTCGCCTTGCGTCGTGCTGCGGGACGCCAAGAGGCTCCAGTGCTCGGTGGCGAGCAGTTGGGCGCGCACCGCCGGGGGAACCCCGGAACTCGGGGCCCCGGAGCTCGGCGGCTCGGGTGTCGGCGCTCTCGACGCCGGTTCCTCGTCGGGCATGCAGCCATAGTGCCCCGCATCCGTCCCGCCGCACAGTGTCAGTCCGCACAGCGTGCGTGCGCGCAGTGTCGTTCCGCACAGTGGCGTTCCGCGCAGCGTCATTCCGCGCAGTGTCCGTGCGCACAGAGTTGTTTCGCACAGTGTCGTTCCGCACAGTGTCAGGGGCCGCTCGGGGATGGAGGACACTAGGACCATGAGTGTGATTGAGAACTCCAAACTGGCCATCGTCGGTGCCGGTGCCGTTGGCACCTCGCTGGCCTACGCCGCCCTGATCCGCGAATCGGCCCGCGAGGTGGCCCTGTACGACATCAACTCCACCAAGGTCGCCGCCGAGGTGCTCGACCTCGCGCACGGCACCCAATTCACCGGCGCGTCCCGGGTCACCGGCGGCGACGACCTCGATGTGGTCAGCGATGCCAACGTCGTGGTGATCACTGCCGGCGCCCGCCAGCACCCCGGCCAGTCGCGGCTGGAGATGGCCGGCGTGAATGTGGAGATCCTCCGCGACCTGATGCCCAAGCTCGTCGAGCGGGCCCCGGACGCCATCTTCGTGCTCGTCACGAACCCCGTCGACGTGCTCGCTGTGGCCGCCCAGCAGTTCAGCGGCCTGCCGCCGGCCCGGGTATTCGGCTCCGGCACGGTGCTTGACTCGTCCCGGCTGCGCTGGATGCTCTCCGAGCGTGTCGGCGTGGCGATCTCCAATGTGCACGCCCTCATCGTCGGCGAACACGGTGACTCCGAGTTCCCGCTCTGGTCGCAGGCCCGGATCGGCCCGATCTCCCTGGCCGACTGGATGCTGACCCGGAGCACAGGCGGCTCCGGCTCGTCGTCAGGGTCGGTGCCGTTCACCGAGGCCGAGTTCGAGTCGATCGCCGAGGACGTGAAGAACGCCGCCTACCGGGTGATCGAGGGCAAGGGAGCGACCAACTACGCCATCGGCCTGTCCGGTGCCCGCATCGTCGAGGCGGTTCTGCGCGACGAGGGCGCGATCCTGCCGGTCAGTTCGGTGCTCACCGACTATCGCGGCGTGAGCGGGGTGGCGCTCTCGGTTCCGAGCGTCATCGACGCCAGCGGGATCGCCCGCGTCATCGATGTGCCCTTCTCGCCCAAGGAGCAGGCCTTGTTCGAACACTCGGCAGCAACACTGCGCGCGTCCCTCGACACCCTCGGATTGGCCTGACCCATGGAACCCAAGCTCGGCTACGGCTGGACGGAAGACAAGATCGGCGACCTCACCGGTGTCACCGCGATCGTGACAGGCGCCAACTCCGGTCTCGGCTTCGTGACCGCTGCGCAGCTCGCCGCGCACGGCGCATCAGTGACGCTGGCCGTGCGCGACGCCGCCAGGGGAGAGGCCGCCGTCGAACGGATGCGCGACCGTCTGCCCGACGCCGACCTGGCGGTGGGTGTGCTCGACCTGGCCAGCCTCGACTCGATCGCGGCGTTCGCCGGCCGGTTCGCGGACAGCACCGGACGGCTGGACCTGCTGGTCAACAACGCCGGGGTGATGAACCTGCCCCAGCGGCAGACCGCTGACGGTTTCGAGATGCAGTTCGGCACCAACCACCTCGGCCACTTCGCGCTCACCGGGCGGCTTCTGCCGCTGCTCACGACGAGCCCGGATGCGCGCGTGGTCACGCTGTCCTCCACCGTGCACCGCATCGGAAAGATGAACTTCGACGACCTGATGGGCGCGAAGCGCTACCGGGCGTGGCCGGCGTACGGGCAGAGCAAGCTCGCGAACCTGCTGTTCACGAGCGAGTTGCAGCGACGGGCGACGGCCGCGAAAGCACCGCTGCGGGCCATGGCGGCGCACCCGGGATTCGCGCTCACGAACCTGCAGAGCACGGGACCGGCCATGCGCGGAGCCAAGACCACGACACGGCGGGCCCGGTTCATGGCCGCGCTCACCCGTGAACTCGCCCAGCCGGCGGTGTGGGGCGCCCTGCCGACGCTGTACGCGGCAACGGTGCCCGGCCTGGCCGGCAACTCGTTCGTGGGTCCGGAGGGGTTCGGGCAGCAGCATGGGCATCCGGTGCCGGTGACCCGCTCCAAGCGCGCCCAGAACACCGAGGACGCCCGGAGGCTCTGGACCGTAAGCGAACGCCTGACCGGCGTCACCTACGCCTTCGCCTGAGGCAACGAGCGTGTCACACTCCGAAACTGTTGCCGGTCCGGACATCTGCGCCCGGTACGCCGGACGCAGATGTCCGGATGGGGAACAGTAGCCGTGTGGGCGGCGCGATCTGGAGGGGATGACGGGAATCGAACCCGCGCCATCAGTTTGGAAAACTGAGGCTCTACCATTGAGCTACATCCCCATGTGCAACGTGTAGCGGCACTCGAATATCGTAGTACAGGTTTCGGCGAACGTTTTCCCGCAGGCCCCCAGCCGCACCGAAATCGGCCCGGGAACGGGCCTTGAATGTGTTCAGGGACACCCCGGGCTTCGGGTCGTGCACTAGACTGACGGAGGTCAATCCGCCTGTCGTGTGAGTCTGCGCGCCAAGCTGGTGGCCCCAACGGGTGAGATGACATCCGGGGCGTAGCTCAGCTTGGTAGAGCGCTCGGTTTGGGACCGAGAGGTCGCAGGTTCGAATCCTGTCGCCCCGACCATCACCCCCCTGAACATCTGACGAACATAACTGTCGAACACAGGAGATTTAAACGTGAAGTCCACGGTCGAAAAGCTGAGCCCCACACGCGCCAAGGTCACCATCTCGGTGACCCCTGAGGAGCTGAAGCCCAGCATCACCCACGCCTACGGGCACATTGCCGAGGACATCAACATCCCCGGCTTCCGCAAGGGCAAGGTTCCGCCGCCCATCATCGACCAGCGTGTCGGTAAGTCCGCCGTGCTGGAGCACGCCGTCAACGAGAGCCTGGACGGTTTCTACCGCAAGGCCGTCGACGAGCACAAGCTGCGCCCGCTCGGCCGCCCCGAGGCCGACATCGTCGAATGGCCCAGCGACAAGGACTTCTCCGGCGACCTGCTGCTGGCCATCGAGGTCGACGTGCGCCCCGAGATCGACCTGCCCGCCTACGAGGGCCTCAAGCTCACCGTGGACGCGGTGGACATCTCCGATGACGAGGTCACCGAGGAACTCAACACCCTGCGCAGCCGCTTCGGCACGCTGATCACTGTCGACCGCCCCGCCACCACCGGTGACTTCGCGCAGATCGACCTCGTCGCATCCGTCAACGGTGTCGAGGTCGACAACGCCAGCGGCATCTCCTACGAGGTCGGCTCCGGCGACCTCATCGAGGGCATCGACGAAGCGCTCGAGTCCCTCACCGCCGGTGAGACCACCACCTTCGCGTCGAAGCTGCTCGGCGGCGACCACGAGGGCGAGACCGCTGAGATCACCGTGACCGTCATCGCCGTCAAGGAGCGCGAGCTTCCCACCGCCGACGACGACTTCGCTCAGATCGCCAGCGAGTTCGACACCATCGCCGAGCTCACCGAGAGCCTCAAGGCTCAGGTCGGCCGCTCCAAGGTCTTCGGCCAGGGCAACCAGGCCCGCGAGCTGCTCATCGAGCAGCTGCTCTCGTCCGTCGAGGTCCCCATCCCCGAAGCGATCATCGCCGACGAGGTGCACCGTCACCTCGAGGGCGAGAACCGCCTCGAAGACGAGACCCACCGCGCCGAGGTCACCGAAGCCAGCGAGAAGACCTTCCGCCAGCAGATCCTCCTCGACACCATCGCCGAGGCCGAGAAGGTCAAGGTCAGCCAGGACGAGCTCACCCAGTACCTGATCCAGGGTGCCTCGCAGTACGGCATGGACCCGAGCGAATTCGTTCAGGCCCTGTCCGGCAACGGCCAGATCCCCTCCATGGTCGCCGAGGTCGCCCGCAACAAGGCCCTCGCCATCGCCCTGGGCAAGGCCGAGGTCACCGACTCCAACGGTGCCGTCGTCGACCTGTCCGAGTTCACGGCCGTCGTCGACGACGAGCCGGCAGCGGATGAGACCACCGACGAGGCAGCTTCTGACGAAGCCGTCGAGGAGGCACCGGCCGCCGAGGCGAAGCCCAAGAAGAAGGCTGCAGCCAAGAAGTAGTATCCCGCCCTCCGGGCGAAGAACGGGTCGGTTGTCCACGGACAGCCGGCCCGTTCTGCGTACCGGGTCCAGCGCTGAATCTGCCGAGGGCGAACACAGCCTTTCCCGCGCGTTGGACCCTATAGATTCATTCCTGAAGCGACAAGTGAAACGGAGCGCGACATGGCCGAAATGGCACTTACACCCGGCGTTTTTGACCGGCTGCTTAACGACCGCATTATCTGGCTCGGCTCAGAAGTGCGCGACGACAACGCCAACGAGATTTGTGCCAAGATCCTGCTGCTCGCAGCAGAAGACTCTCAGCGGGACATCTTCCTCTACATCAACTCACCCGGCGGATCGATCACCGCCGGCATGGCCATCTACGACACCATGAAGTTCGTGTCGAACGACATCGTCACCGTGGGAATCGGGCTGGCGGCGTCCATGGGCCAGTTCCTGCTGTCCTCCGGCACCAAGGGCAAGCGGTACATCACCCCGAACGCCCGGGTGCTGCTGCACCAGCCGTCCGGCGGATTCGGTGGCACGGCCGCAGACATCCAGACCCAGGCCAAGGTCATCCTGGACATGAAGAAGCGCATGGCAGAGCTCACCGCCGAGCAGACCGGCAAGTCGGTCGAGCAGATTCTCATCGACAACGACCGCGACAACTGGTTCACCGCCCAGGAGGCTCTGGACTACGGTTTCGTCGACCACCTGCGCAAATCTGCGACGGAAGTGGTCGGCGGCGGCGGCACCGACGACTCAGTGAACAAGAAGTAGGACGGGCAGATCATGGAATTCACCAACTTTGGCCACGGTGCCAGCGGAATGAACGCCGGCGGACTGGCTCCGCAGGCGCCCGAGTCGCGCTACATCCTCCCCACCTTCGAGGAACGCACCGCCTACGGCTACAAGCGGCAGGACCCGTACGCCAAGCTCTTCGAGGACCGCATCATCTTCCTCGGCGTGCAGGTTGACGACGCATCCGCCGACGACGTCATGGCCCAGCTTCTCGTTCTCGAGAGCCAGGACCCCGATCGCGACATCGTGATGTACATCAACTCGCCCGGTGGCTCGTTCACCGCCATGACGGCGATCTACGACACCATGCAGTACATCCGTCCGCACATCCAGACGGTCTGCCTCGGCCAGGCGGCGTCCGCCGCTGCCGTGCTGCTGGCCGGTGGCACGCCGGGCAAGCGCCTCGCGCTGCCCAACGCCCGCATCCTCATCCACCAGCCCTCGGCCGGAGGCCAGGGTGGCGGCCAGGCATCCGACATCGAGATCCAGGCAGCCGAGATCCAGCGGATGCGCGAATGGCTCGAAGAGACTCTGGCCCACCACTCCAACCGCAGCCAGGAGCAGGTGCACAAGGACATCGACCGCGACAAGATCCTCGGTGCGCCCGAGGCGCTCGAGTACGGTCTGATCGACCAGATCCTGACCAGCCGGAAGAACGTTCCGACGCTCGTCAAGTAACGTCGGGCGCCGGGCATCCGCTCGGCACCCGGTTGTTCCGGGAACGGCGCGCTGCCTTCGGGCGGCGCGCCGTTTCGCTTTGTGGCTGGGTGCACCTATCTGTCACACGCACCAGCTAGGCTCGTTTCAGCGTCATTGATGGAGGAGGCTCACGGATGGCACGAATAGGCGAGAGCGCCGACCTGTTGAAGTGTTCTTTCTGCGGAAAGAGCCAGAAGCAGGTACAGCAGCTCATTGCCGGACCCGGCGTGTACATCTGTGATGAATGCGTTGAGCTCTGCAACGAGATCATCGAGGAGCGTCTGGCCGAGGCCGGCGCCGAAGAAGCCGGCAGCGAGTTCGAACTGCCCAAGCCCCGGGAGATCTTCGGATTCCTGGAGGAATACGTCATCGGCCAGGAATCCGCCAAGCGCGCCCTCGCCGTCGCCGTCTACAACCACTACAAGCGCGTGCGTTCCCGTGCCACGCTCACCGCGGCAGAAGCCATCCACGACGACGTCGAGATCGCCAAGTCCAACATCCTGCTCATTGGCCCGACCGGTTGCGGAAAGACCTACCTGGCCCAGACCCTCGCGAAACGGCTGAATGTGCCGTTCGCCGTGGCGGATGCGACGGCGCTCACCGAGGCCGGCTACGTGGGTGAGGATGTGGAGAACATCCTCCTCAAGCTCATCCAGGCCGCCGATTACGACGTGAAGCGCGCCGAGACCGGCATCATCTACATCGACGAGATCGACAAGATCGCCCGCAAGGCCGAAAACCCGTCGATCACCCGCGACGTCTCGGGTGAGGGCGTGCAGCAGGCCCTGCTGAAGATCCTCGAGGGCACCGTCGCCTCGGTGCCTCCGCAGGGCGGCCGCAAGCACCCGCACCAGGAGTTCATCCAGATCGACACCACCAACGTGCTGTTCATCGTGGCGGGCGCCTTCGCGGGGCTCGACGACATCATCTCCCAGCGGGCGGGCAAGAAGGGCATCGGCTTCGGCGCCCCGCTGCACAGCAAGGGCGACGACATCAACCTGTTCAGCGAGGTGCTGCCTGAGGACCTGCACAAGTTCGGTCTGATCCCCGAGTTCATCGGCCGGCTCCCGGTGGTGACCACGGTCACCCAGCTGGACCAGGTGGCGCTCATGCAGATCCTCACCGTGCCCAAGAACGCGCTCGTGCGTCAGTACCAGCGCATGTTCGAACTCGACGGGGTGGAGCTCGACTTCGAGCAGCCGGCCCTCGAGGCGATCGCCGACCTCGCCGTGCTGCGCAAGACCGGCGCCCGCGGGTTGCGCGCCATCATGGAAGAGGTCCTCGGGCCGATCATGTTCGAGGTGCCCTCCTCGACGGATGTCGCCCGCGTCGTCGTCACCCGCGAGTCGGTGCTCGAGAACGCCGCCCCGACCATCGTGCTGCACACCGCCCGCCGCGAAGACAAGTCGGCCTAAGCCGCCCGGCACTCGATCATGAACCGCCCCCGATTATTCGGGGGCGGTTTTGCGTTCTGCGGTTCACGTCCCCGCCGGGCGACTGGTCCCATTCCCGACGACTGCATCCGGTGTCCCGCGACAGTGTGTCCGCAGGGGGCCCGTCGCGGCTCAATACGCACCAATCATGGTCGTCGCACGATGAACACAAGTTGACAGGACGCGATCGAGGATATCTAATATATTGCATGCCGGTTCCCGTGCCTGATGCCTCCCACCGTCCTGCCTCACTGCGCGACTACGCCTACGAGTCGCTCCGCACCGCTATCGTGGACGGCACGCTGGCACCCGGGGAGAAGCTGCGGGATACAGAATTGGAGTCCTGGCTCGGAGTGAGCCGCACGCCGATCCGGGAAGCCATCGCACGGCTGGAGACGGCGGGCCTGGTGCGCACGGAGCGCGCGCGGCAGACGGTTGTGGCCCCGCTGGATGAACGCACCGCTCTGAACGCCCAGGCTATCGCCGCCTCGCTGCACGAGCTCGCGGCGCGGGAGGCCGTCGCCCAACTCACAAGGGCCGATCTCGACCTGATGACCGCCGCCAATGCCCGGTTCCGGGTGGCCCTCGCCGCCAACGACGTGGCCGCCGCCATAGCCGCGGACGACGACTTCCACGCGGTCGCCGTGCGCGCCAGCGCCAACGAGCTGCTGCCCGTGCTGCTCGAACAGGTGACCCCCACCCTGCGCAGGCTGGAGCGCGCCCGGTTCGGCTCGCTGGCCGGGCGTGCGTCGGTGGCCGACCACGACCGGATCATCGCCCTGTGTGCGGCCGGCCGGGCCGACGAGGCCGGCACGGCCGTGCGGGAGAACTGGCTCACCCTGGGCCGGATGCTCGCCACCGCACACGCCGCGGATCCTGCCGGCTGAGCCGCGACGTGCCGGCTCACGTCCGGCCCATCACCCTCTCTTCCTTTCACTCCCACCCGACCAGACCAAAGGACCCCATGGCACTGCGCGATTTTCCCCGTCACCCGCTCACCTTCGGCCCGAGCCCGATTCATCCGCTTGACCGGCTGAGCGATCACCTGGGTGGCGCCCGGATCTGGGCCAAGCGTGAAGACGTCAATAGCGGGCTGGCCTTCGGCGGCAACAAGACCCGCAAGCTCGAATACCTCATCCCCGAGGCCCTGGCCCAGGGCGCAGACACCCTGGTCTCGATCGGCGGCATCCAGTCAAACCACACCCGGCAGGTGGCCGCGGTGGCCGCGCACCTCGGACTCAAGGCAGTGCTCGTGCAGGAACAGTGGGTGGACTGGCCGGACAGCGTCAACGACAGAGTCGGCAACATCCTGCTCTCCCGGCTCACCGGCGCGGATGTGCGTATCTCCGCCGACGGCTTCGGGATCGGCTTCAAGGACTCCTGGACGCAGGCCATAGCCGATGTCGAGGCGTCGGGCGGCACGCCGTACCCCATCCCCGCCGGCGCCTCCGACCACCGGCTGGGCGGTCTCGGATTCGCCAACTGGGCCCACGAGGTCGCCGAGCAGGAGGCCGCGCAGGGCGTCTTCTTCGACACCATTGTGGTGTGCAGCGTCACGGGGTCCACTCACGCGGGCATGATCGCCGGATTCGCCGATCTGGAGGCCAACTTCGGCGGTCGCCGGCGCCGGGTCATCGGCATCGACGCCTCCGCCAAGATCGAGGCGACGCGCGAGCAGGTCGCCCGCATCGCCCGCAGCACCGCGGAGCTCATCGGTGTTGGCCGGCCGATCGGCGATGACGAGATCACCGTGCTCGAGGGCTGGGCCGGAGACTACTACGGGATCCCCGTCGAGTCGACGAACGCCGCCATCCGCCTCACCGCGAGCCTGGAGGGCGTGATCATCGACCCGGTCTACGAGGGGAAGTCGATGGCCGGCTTGATCGATCTGGTGGGCTCCGGTGACATCGGTCCGGACAGCACGGTGCTCTACGCCCACCTGGGCGGGCAGCCCGCCATCAACGCCTACAGCGCGCTGTACCACTGAGCCGCATCTGCCGAACAGCGCACAACTGTTGCCACTGCGGACATCTGCGGCCGGCGTACCGGCCGCAGATGTCCGCACGGGGAACAGCTGTTGGGAGCGAGTGGGGACGGGCGCGACGGGGGAGCCGGAGCGCCCGAGGCCGTGCGGGCGGCTAGTTGAGGCCCCGGCGGTCGAGGAGCGGCTGGATGTGAGCGTCGCGGCCTCGGAAGTCCCGGTACGCGGCCAGTGGGTCACCGCTGCCGCCCACGCCCAGCAGCCGGGCGCGGAACCTGTCGCCGTTGGCCCGGGTGAGGCCGCCGTTCTCGGTGAACCAGGCCACGGTGTCGGCGTCGAGCACCTCGCTCCAGATATAGGAGTAGTAGCCGGCGTCGTAGCCGCCGGAAAAGGTATGGGCGAAGTAGGTGCTCGAGTAGCGGGTGGGCACGGCGGGGTTGTCGAGCCCGACCGCGGCCAACGCGGCGGACTCGAACGCGGCCACATCCGTCACGGTGTCGTCGGCGCTGATGCGGTGCCAGGCCTGGTCGAGAAGTGCCGCGGCGAGGTACTCGCTGGTGGAGAAGCCCTCGTTGAAGGTGGCGGATTCACGGATGCGGTCCACGAGCTCCTGGGGCATGGCCTCGCCGGTGCGATAGTGCCTGGCGTAGTTCTCCAGAACTTCAGGCCAGAGCATCCACATCTCGTTGACCTGGCTGGGGAACTCGACGAAGTCGCGGTAGACGTTGGTGCCGGAAAACCGCGGATAGGTCACCCGGGCGAACAAGCCGTGCAGGGCATGGCCGAATTCGTGGAAGAGCGTGTTCACCTCGTCGAAGCTGAGCAGGGTGGGGGAGCCGGCGGCCGGCTTGGCCACGTTGAGGTTGTTGGTCACGATGGTCGGGGTGCCCAGCAGGCTGGACTGGGAGACGAGTGAGTTCATCCAGGCCCCGCCACGCTTGGAATCGCGGGTGTAGAAGTCGGCGATGTACAGTCCGACCGGGCTGCCGTCCTCGTCGGCGACCTCGAAGACCCGCGCCTCCGGGTTCCAGGCCGTCAGGTCGGGACGCTCGGTGAACGTGACGCCGTACAGCCGGGTGGCGGCGTAGAAGACGCCGTCCTTCAGCACGCGTTCCAATTCGAAGTACGGCCGCATGGCGCTCGTGTCCACATCGAACGTCGCCTGGCGCACCTTCTCGGTGTAGAACGCCCAGTCCCAGGCAGCCAGGTCGAAGTCGGCGCCGGACTCGCGCACCGCCGCCTGCAACGCCTGCTGCTCGGACTGTGCGTTACGTGCTGCCGCGGGGGCGAGCCGCCCGAGCATGTCGGCGACGGCCTCGGGAGACTTCGCCGTCTCATCCGCCGTGACGTACGCGGCGTGACTGTCGAAACCGAGCAGGCGGGCCCGCCGGGCGCGCAGCCGGGTGATCTCGAGCACCAGGTCGCGGTTGTCGTGCTCGCCGCCACGGATGCCGCGGGCCCGCGACGCCGTGAGCAGGCGTTCCCGCACGGCCCGGTTGCTCAGCGACGCGAGGTACGGGTGGCTGGTGGGCAGCACCAGGGTGATGACGTGCTTTCCGGTGAGACCGCGCTCCCTGGCCGCCTCCGCAGCGGCCGAGATCTCGCCGTCGCCGAGGCCGTCGAGCTCCGCCACATCGTCGATGACGACGGCGAGGTCATTGGTGTCGGCGAGCAGGTTCTTCTCGAACCGGGTGGTGAGGGTGGACAGCCGCATGTTCAGCTCGCGCAGTGTGTCCTTGTCGGCGTCGGACAGTCCAGCCCCGGAGAGGGTGTACTCGGTGTAGTACCGCTCGAGAAGATAGGCGGTCTCCGGGGCCAGGCCCAGCGCGTCCCTGCGCTCATAGAGGTCGGCGATTCGCGCGTACAGGGCCCTGTCGAGACGGATGGCGTCGGTGTGCGCCGCAAGCAGCGGAGCGAGCTCTTCCTCGAGGGCGGTACCGAAGTCGGTGGAGTCGGACGAGCTGAGCGAGAAGAACACCGTGGCCACGCGCGTGAGCACCTGGCCGCTCCGCTCGAGGGCGACGAGGGTGTTCTCGATGGTCGGGTCTGCCGGATCCTGGGTGATGGCGGCGACCTCGGCGAGTTGCTCGGCCATGCCGGCGTCGAACGCCGGGCGGTAGTGCTCGTCGCGAATCTCCGCGAACGGTGGCAGCTGGTACGGCAGGGTGCTGGGAGCGAGGAACGGATTCGAGGGGACGGCCATCGCCCCAGCCTAGTGTCGGCTCGGGTGCGGGCGCCGGTGCGACCGGGAGTCGGCGCGCGGGTGCGGTGGGCGGCGCACCGTCATAGGATCTGGCCATGAACGACACCCCCGAGCGCCAGGAGACCGCCCCGCGAGACCTGCCCCCGCTCGGGCACGAACACCTGCAGAGGGTGCTCACCTGGCGCACCGTGGAGAATTCGGCCGCCTACCTGGTGCCGCACCTGAGTCCAGGACTCAGCCTGCTCGATGTGATGTGCGGGCCGGGCACGGTGACGGTCGACCTGGGCCGCCGGCTCGCTCCCGGCCGGGTGATCGGACTGGACTCCTCGGCCACGGCGGTGGAGTACGCGGCCGGTCTCGCATTCGACGTGGGTCTGTCCAATACGAGCTTCCTGGTCGGCGATGTTCACGCTCTGCCGCTCGCCGACGCATCCGTGGACATCGTGCACGCCCACCAGGTGCTGCAACACGTCGATGATCCCGTGGCGGCCGTGCGTGAGATGCGTCGGGTGCTGAGGCCCGGCGGCATCCTCGCCGCGCGCGACGCAGACTACGGGGGAGCCGCCTGGTACCCGAAACTGCCGGCCCTGGCGATGTGGATGGCTGCGTACCGCGCGGTGCACACCATGAGCGGTGGCGACCCAGACGCCGGCCGGGCGCTCAAGGCCTGGGCACGGCAGGCAGGATTCGCCGAGGTCACCAGTAGCGCGTCGGTGTGGTGCTTCGCCTCGGAGGCCGAGCGGGAGTGGTGGGGAGAGTCCTGGGCGCAACGCGCCACCGAGGCCGACTTCGTAGCCCAGGCCATCGAGGCCGGGGTGGCACGGTTGGCGGACCTGCAGGAGATCGGTTCCGGCTGGCGGCACTGGGCGCTGGATCCCGACGGCTGGTTCGTTCTCACGCACGGTGAGATCATCGCCGTACGGTAGCGTCGTGCGGTAGAAAGGGTGGTGATGCCCATTCTCTCCGCGGTTCAGCACAGGGCCGAGACGCACCCTCAGCAGCTCGCCGTGCAGATCGGCGACGATCGCCTGAGCTACGTCGAGCTGCGCGATGCTGTGCTGCAGCGACTGGGCGGAACGCCGCCGGGCACAGACCGGCCGAAAGGCCCCACTGTCATCGGCCAACCCAACGGCCTCGAATTCGTTGTGCGATTCCTCGCCGGTGTCGCCGGCTTCGGCAGCGTCGCCGTGCTCGACCCTGGGTGGCCGGCGGAGCAGCGTGCCGACGTGCTTGCCCGGCTCAGGGGACTCGAGAGCACGACCGTGGTCCCCGAGACCATGGCCGACGGGCCGCCGGACTCCACCTTTCTGTACGGGTTCACGTCGGGCACGACAGCGGTGCCCAAGGCGTTCCGCCGCACGCGGCGTTCGTGGCAACAGTCGTTCCCCCGCAGCGCCGGGGTGCTCGGCCTCACCCGGGACGACAGTACCCTCGCGCCCGGACCGCTCAGCGCCAGCCTGAATCTCTATGCCCTGGCCGAATCCCTGCACGTCGGGGCGACCTTCCACTCACTGCCGGGTTTCGATGTGGCGGCGGCACTCGAGCGCATCGAGAACCACGGCATCACCCGGCTGGTGGCTGTGCCGGCCGTGCTGCGGCTGCTCGCCCAACGGGGGTTGGCGTCGAACCGGCTGTGCCGGGCGATCACCAGCATCGTCAGCGGGGGAGCCAAGCTCGACCTCGACACCACTGTGCTCCTGCAACGGTGGGCGCCCGCCGCGACGGTTTCCGCCTACTACGGTGCCGCCGAACTCGGGTTCGTCTCCGCGACGGTCCTGGCACCCGGTCAGCCTCCGCAGCCCACCGGGACGGCCGTCGGGCTGCCCTTCCCAGGGGTACGGATCCGGATCGTCGACGACCAGGGCGCCGTCGTCGCACCCGGGATAACCGGGACCATCCAGGTTTCCAGCGACCTGGTGTGCGACGGCTACCTCTGGGGAGACGACGGGGCGGCCTTCCAACGGCTGGGCACCTGGTGCACGGTGGGCGACCACGGCTTCCTCGACGGAGCCGGTGTGCTGCACCACCTGGGTCGCAGTCAGGATATGATCCTGAGCGCCGGCAGCAACGTCTACCCGCAGGAAGTGGAGGCGGCCCTGCAGGCGCTGCCCGGCGTGCGGGCCGCCGTGGTGACAGGCCTGCCCGACGCGACCCGCGGGCACCGGGTGGTGGCCGCGGTGCTCGGTGACACCGACATGGTCGCCGGCACCGACCTGGATGCGGTGAGCCTGCGCGCCGCGTGCGGCGCAGCGCTGGTGGCTCCCAAACGGCCGCACGCCTACTACCGGATGAGCGAACTGCCCCTCACCCCGGCGGGAAAGGTCAGCCGCAGAATGCTCGGCCGCTGGATCGAACAGGGGGACTCGCGTGTCGTTCGACTGCGCTGACCAGGCCGGCAGCAACACAGCCGGCAGCAACACGGCCGGCACCCTCGCAGCCGGACGCGACCCGGACGGCAAGACCTCGTCCGCGGCCGACCGGGAGCCGGTGATCCTGCTGGGCCGCCGAACGGCCTTCGCCCGACGCAATGGCGCGCTGGGCACAGTCACCCAGGAGAACCTTCTGGCGCCGGTGCTTGCGGCTGTGCTGGCCGACACCGGAATCCCTGCGGTGGAGGTGGATGACGTCATCATCGGCAATGCGGTCGGCGGCGGCGGCAACGTGGCCCGACTGGCCCTGCTGACGGCGGGGATGCCGGTCACGGTGCCGGGGCAGACCATCGACCGCCAGTGTGGGTCGGGGCTCGAGGCCATTGTGCTGGCCTGCCGACTGGTTCAGGCCGGCGCCGGCAGCCTCTACCTCGCCGGTGGGGTCGACAGTACGAGCACGGCGCCACTTCGCGCCCACCGCCTCAGCTCCGTGCCCGGCGCGCCCGACTTCTACGACCGGGTGCGTTTCGCCCCGGATCACCTGGGCGACCCGGACATGGGTGTCGCAGCCGACACCGTTGCGGCGGCCTACGGCATCACCCGCGAACGCCAGGATGCCTTCGCGCTGCGCAGCCATCAGCTCGCCGTGGCGGCGAGAGCGGCAGGTGCATTCGAGGACGAGATCGTCGCCATCCAGACACCGACCGGGCCCTTCGCGGTTGACTCCGGTCCCCGCCCGGGGCTGGGGGAGAGACTCCTGGCTCGGTTCCCGGCGGCGTTCACCCCCGGTGGATCCGTCACTGCCGGGAACTCCTGCGCCGACGCCGACGGTGCGGTGGTCGTGGTCGTGACCAGCCGCGCCCAAGCCGACGCCTGGGGCGCGTCCGGGTACCTGCGCTTCGTGGACGCGGTCCCGGCAGGCGTCGACCCGACGCTGCTGGGCGTGGGCGGGGCAGCGGCCGGACAGGCGCTCTTCGCCCGCACAGGTGTGGCTCCCGGCGACGTGGACCGGGTCGAGTTCACAGAAGCGTTCGCGGCCCAGGTGCTGGCCTCGCTCGACCTGATGGGCCTGCCTTCGGAGCAGGCCAACCGCCAGGGCGGGGCGCTGGCCCTCGGGCATCCTTACGGCGCCTCAGGCGCGATGCTGGTGCTTCGGCTCCTGCAGCAGGCGCAAAGCGACGCGTCAGCGGGAGAACTGGGTCTGACCGCACTCAGCATCGCAGGTGGCCTCGGCCTGGCCGCCCTGTGGCGGTGGGAGACGCCGAACGGTTGACGGGATCAGGTCAGATCCGGTCGCCTGCTCCCAATTTCCTGAGATCCAGGGGCCCGGGGTCCAGCCGGCCCGGGATCCAGCCGCCTAGATCCAGTCGTCCTCGTCGTCGACGACGACGGCCGGCTGCGTGATGGTGGCGCTGTCTTCCTTCGGGTCGAACCGGATGACGGTGCCGTCGTCGAGTTCGATGACTGGATTGCCCTCGAGCCAGGTGAGCGTCCAGCGCCACCCGCTGGTGTCGTCGGGGAGGGCAGCGAGATCGCCCTCCACCGCCTGCAGGGCGATGAGGACGACCTCAGGCAGGCCCTCGGGCGGCGTGGCGCCGAGTGACCAGCGGGTTCCGAGCTGCATGTTAGACCTCGGCCTCGTAGGTGACCCAGCTGGTGCGGGTGCCGACCTCGTCGTAGAGCTTCTGCGCGGTCTTGTTGTCCGCCGCCGTGACCCACTGCAGGGAACTGTAGTTGTGCGCCTTGGCGTACTCCTTGGCGAAGTCCATCAGGGCCCGACCGGTGCCGGTGTCGCGGGCATCCGGTGCCACGAAGAGATCGTCGACGAAGAGCCCGACGTCGCCGCTGAGGGTGCGCGGAACCGCACGGTAGAGCGTGAAGCCGACGAAGTCACCATTGTCGTCAACCGCGACAGCGCCGTCGAGGTCATGGTTCTTGTCGATGATCCAGCTCCACACGCGCAGAGCCTTCTCGTCGGTGAGGTCGCTCTTGTAGAACTCGCTGTAGCCCTCGAAAAGACCCAGCCACGGGAAGAAGTCCTTGTCGCCGAGCGGGCGGACCTGTACAGACATGCGTTCTCCTTAAATTTCCGACACCGTGGCGAGCACGATATCAGTCACGACCAACTCGGCGGCCTCGACGAAGGTCAAGTCCTCGATACGGCCTACTGCTTTCAAATCGGCGGCGACCTGCCCGAGCAGGGCCACCTCTGCCGCTGGGCCTCCGATGGTGGCGGAGGTGACAGCGGACTTCTGTGACGCTTTGGCGTCGGTCTTGGCTCGACGGATGCCCGTGAGGGCGCGGCTGGCCAGATCGAGCAGGGCGAGCGAGTCGGCATCCGCCGGCGTCGAGCCTGCGACGGGCCACGGAGCGCGGTGGACCGAGCCGTCGTTGGACCAGGACCAGGCCTCTTCGGTGGCGAACGGAACGAACGGCGCGAACAGCCGAAGCAACGTGGAGAGGGCCTGGCGCAGGGCGGCGACGGCCGACGCCTGCTCGGGGCCGGGCTCGCCGTAGGCGCGTTCCTTGACCAGCTCGAGGTAGTCGTCGCAGAAGGTCCAGAAGAAGCTCTCCGACACCTCCAGCGCACGAGCATGGTCGAACGCGTCGAACGCGGCTGTGGCCTGGGTCACCACCACGTCGAGACGGGCAAGCATGCTCGCGTCGATCGGCTCGGTGACCGGCGCTGAGTCGTCGCCGGCGAAGCCGAGGATGAACTTGCTCGCGTTGAGAATCTTGATCGCCAGGCGGCGACCGATCTTGATCTGGGTGGGGTTCTTGGGGTCGAACGCCGCGTCGGTGCCGAGGCGGGACGAGGCTGCCCAGTACCGCACGGCATCCGAACCGTGCTGCACGAGCACGTCGGCCGGGGTGACAACGTTGCCCTTGGACTTCGACATCTTCTTGCGGTCGGGGTCCACGATGAAGCCCGACAGTGCGGCGTGCTTCCACGGTGATTCGCCGTGTTCGAGTTCCGCGCGCAACAGCGTGGAGAACAACCAGGTGCGGATGATGTCCTGGCCCTGCGGGCGCAGCGAGTACGGGTAGACCAGGTCGAAGAGCTCAGGGTCCGTTTCCCAGCCGCCCGCCAACTGCGGGGTCAGCGAGGAGGTGGCCCAGGTGTCCATCACGTCGACCTCGCCCACGAAGCCATTGGCGACACCGCGCTGCTCGGCCGTGTAGCCGGGAGCCACATCGGAGGACGGGTCGACCGGGAGCAGCTCGCGGGTGGCGATGATCGGCTGGTCGAAGACCGGGTTGGCGTCGGCGTCGAGCGGGTACCAAACCGGGAGCGGCACGCCGAAGAACCGCTGCCGGGACACCAGCCAGTCACCGGTGAGACCGTTGACCCAGTTCTCGTAGCGCACGCGCATGAACTCAGGATGCCACTGCAAAGCGGTTCCGTGTTCGATGAGCCGGGCCCGCAGCGCTTCGTCGCGGGCGCCGTTGCGGATGTACCACTGGCGGGTGGAGACGATCTCGAGGGGCTTGTCGCCCTTTTCGAAGAATTTGACCGGGTGCACGATCGGCTTGGGCTCACCGATCAGGTCGCCGGATGCGCGGAGCAGGTCGACCATGGCCTGCTTGGCGGAGAACACCGTCTTGCCGGCGAGCTGCGCGTACGCGGCTTGCGCGTCGGGCGTGGTGATGACGTCGGGCGCCTCGGCAATGATGCGGCCGTCGAAGCCCATGATCGCACGGTTGGGCAGATCGAGTTCGCGCCACCAGACCACGTCGGTGACGTCGCCGAAGGTGCAGATCATGGCAATGCCCGATCCCTTGTCCTTCTGGGCGAGGTGGTGCGCGAGGATCGGCACCTCCACGTCGAACACCGGGGTGCGCACGGTGGTGCCGAAGAGCGGCTTGTAGCGCTCGTCGTCCGGATGCGCCACGAGCGCCACACACGCCGCGAGGAGTTCGGGGCGGGTGGTCTCGATCTCGATGGTGGAGCCATCCGGCTTGTGGAAGGAGACCCGGTGGTAGGCGGCGGGCATCTCCTTGTCCTCGAGCTCGGCCTGGGCCACGGCCGTACGGAAGGTGACGTCCCAGAGCGTCGGCGCCATGGCCTGGTAGGCCTCGCCGCGGGTGACGTTGCCCACGAACGCGAGCTGCGAGGCGAAGATCGACTCCGGCGCGATGGTGCGGTAGCTCTGGGTCCAGTCGACGGAGAGGCCGAGGGTGCGCCACAGCTCTTCGAACTGCTTCTCGTCCTCGACGGTGAGTCGTTCGCACAGCTCGATGAAGTTGCGACGGCTCACGGGGAGCTGGTCGGCGGCCTTGGTGCTCTTGCCGTCGCCACCCTCGAAGGGGGGCACGAAGTCGGGGGTGTACGGCAGCGACGGGTCGCAGCGCACGCCGTAGAAGTTCTGCACGCGGCGCTCGGTGGGCAGACCGTTGTCGTCCCAACCCATCGGGTAGAACACGCTCTTGCCGCGCATACGCTGGAATCGTGCGACGACATCGGTGTGGGTGTAACTGAAGACATGTCCGATGTGGAGGGAACCGGATGCGGTGGGCGGCGGGGTGTCGATCGAGAAGATCGACTCCTTCGCGGCAGCGGCCCGGTCGAACCGGTAGGTGCCCTGAGCCTCCCAGCTGGCTTCCCATTTGGCTTCGAGCCCTTCGAGGACTGGCTTTTCGGGAACGCGGTCAGCGTTGCTCATGACTCTCCGATTCTTATTTCAGCGGCACCGTGTCGATGGTGAGGTGCCTTCAGTACTGCTGAACCAATCTAGCCGATGCTCCGCCCCGACCAGCACGGCGACCCTCCGAACGGGCTGATCCGGGGCTTGTTTGGGAGTCTTCTCAGGAGGTTGGCCGGCTGATACCTGATCATCTCGAGGCTCGGTCGGCTAGAACGGCGGCGCTTCGGGAAGGGGGCGTGTCGGGCGTTGGTCCGGTCGTGTCGCCGTGTTGGGTGCGTGGGCCGGATGTGGGGGTGGGGTGGGTGGTGGCCCGAGGGTGGTTTCGGGGTAGGTGCGGTGGGTCGCCCCCGCCGGGGAGGTCCAGCGGAGCACTCCGCCGGGTTCCTGCACGACCGACCAGAGGGTCTGGTGTTTGAGCCGGTGGTGCGGGCCGCAGAGGTGGGCGAGGTTGTCGTAATCGGTGGGGCCGCCGGCCTCCCAGGCTGTGGTGTGGTCGATGTCGCTGCGGACGGCGGGGCGGGTGCAGCCGGGGAACCGGCAGGTGCCGTCCCGCAGACGCAGCCAACGGCGCAGGTCAGCGGGGACCGTGTAGCGGTCCTTCCCGACGGAGAGCACGGCGCCGGTCTTGGGATGAGTGAGCAGCCGGGCGAAACTGGGCGCTCCGGCGGCGATCTCCCGGGCCGTATCCGCGGGGATCGGCCCGTACCCCTCTAGGACACCGGGCTCGTCGCTCGTGCCCATCGCCGTGAGTACAGGGACGGTGACGAGGACTTGGCCCTGAATCCCGCCGCCGGTACCCGACGGGGTCACGCCGTCCAGGGCCAGATCGGCCATGGCGTCGGCGCAGATCTGACCGATCGTGCGACGCTGTTCTTCCGGGAGGGCGTCGTCCTTGCGTTCCTGAGCCTGGGCGGCCCGGGCGATACGGGTAAGGCGGTCGTGCGCAGCCTGGGTGTGCTGCGCGGTGCCGTACCAGGTGAGGGTGCCCATGCCGTCGGGCCGTCCTTCCCACCACACGCCCCGTTCGGCGTGCGCGGCGGTGGCCCGGCTGGTCAGGGTTTCCGGGTGCCGGTGTTCCCGCACCCGCCGCGCCTTCACCCTGAGCTTGCCCACGGTGAGCTCCTTCGCCGCCGCCAACAACTCGGCTTCCAGCTCGGCGGCTTCCTCGAGCGGGATGAAGCTCAACTGCTCCATCAACACCTGCCCGTGCCGGTAACTGATCTCCCCACGCCTCATCGCGGTCAGGGTCGCTGTCATCGGACCGGCGAACATCGCCGATTCGCCGATCAGGTTCTCCGCCGTGCGCTCGGCCAGGTGCAGGGCGCACGCGACCTCGCTGGCGATGGTGCGGCGGGCGATCTCCTGGTCTTCCCACGCGGCGACCTTCCGCGAACTGGCCTGCGAATCGGTCAGGACCGGGCGGCGGGCCTCCTCGAACGCGCTGTCGGGTTCGAGGGCGTAGTCGGGGTTGAGCAGTTTCGCGATGACCGGGTCGGAGCTCCAGTCCTGCAGCTCGGCTAAGGCCCGGGCGCGGTTCGCGTTCGCCGTAGCAATGCTCCGGTGGGTGGGGGTGTGGAAAAGATTTCTGACCAGCCTGTTGTGGAGAAGGGGTGGGCGTTTTCCACGTACGGCTCGAGCATTTTCGAGCCGCGTCGCGGCACCCCGGGGCTGACCGCGGGGGTGGCGTTGTGTGGCACGATGGCTCTGTGACAGACCACGCCGCGCAGCCCCGTGCCGAACGAGGCCGGCCTCGCGCGGCGGCCGCCCATCGACCCGATCTGTCGGCGACGGAGCAGATCCTCGACGCGGCGGCTCAGCTGTTCGTCGAGCGGGGCTTCGCGGCCACATCGACCCGCGCGATCGCGGACCGGGTGGGCATCCGCCAGGCTTCGCTCTACTATCACTTCCCCAGCAAGGAGCAGATCCTCAAGGTGCTACTGATGCGCACCGTGCAACCCTCTACGCGGGTAGCGGCGTATCTGGAGGCGGCACCGGAGCCGGCCGTGGTTCGCTTGGCCGCGCTGATCTGCTTCGATACCGGACAGCTGGCGAGATCGTCCTACAACATCGGAACGCTGTACTTCCTCCCGGAGATTCGCAATGAGCTCCTCGAGCCGTTCCGGCGGGAACGTGCCAGGCTCCGGGACACCTACGCGGCACTCATCATGCACAGCGTCGAGGCCTCGGTCCGGGCCGATCTCGGACCCACGGGAGGCGGCTCCAGATCCGCACTCGACTATCTGGTCGACGTGATCTTCGGTCTGGTGGAGAGCGTGATCGCCATCCGCGCCGATCGCCCCGACGAGGATGCGGCGGCGCTGGTCTCCACAATCCTGTACAGCAGCCTGCGGGTGCTGGGTCATGACGGGGACTCCAGCCCTGGCATCACCGAGCAGGCCGGAATCCTGTTGAGGGGGATGCCCGACGCCCCCGTGGTGCCGGAGACCTGAGCCTCCTGGACCCTGGGCAGCACAGCGGTGGGGCCGGGATTGTCATTGTGCGCTATTTAGCTTGAGTGCTAGATTGCAAACATGCAAGCTATCAGCACGACCGAAGCCGTTGGTGATGTCTTCACAGCTCTGGCACATCCCACTCGTCGGCAGATTCTGCAGGACCTGAAAGACGGCGAGCTGGCCGCGGGGGAGATCGCCGCACGGTTCACGGCTACCGGGCCCACGATTTCCCGGCACCTGTCAGTGCTCCGGGTCGCTGGTCTCGTCACGGAACGTCGCGACGCCAACCGCATCCTGTATTCGCTTGCGGGCGACCGCCTCGCCCTGTCGGTTGGCGACTTCCTGTCCACGGTCTGTCCAGAACAGATGGTCCTGCGCAGCATCCGACCGACATCGCGCCCAGCCGCCGTATCGCCCGGCGCGGAGTCGGTCGGTCACTCCACGAAGTCGTCGGCTAAGGGTGTGCGCCCGACGGCGCATACGGGCGCTCAGAAGGCGAACCGGAAGGCCCAGAAGTCTGCAGCGAAAGCTGAGCGAGCCCAGAAAGCCCAGAAAGGCGTCACGCCTGTCCGGGACGCTCGATGACGCTCCTGAGGCCGCGCCTGGCTGCGACCATCGAGCGTCGCCTGCTGATCACCTATCGGCTTGATCCCGATGTGGCGAGCCGGTTGCTCCCCGCCGGGCTACGGCCCCAGCTGCTGAACGACCAGGCCGTCGCCGGCGTGTGCCTGTTGCGCCTGGGTTCCCTGCGCCCGGCCTGGTTCGCCCCAACGGTGGGCTGGGGTGCCGAGAACGCCGCGCATCGGATAGCCGTCGAATGGGACGACGCGCACGGAACCCAGGTGGGGGTCTATATTCCCGAGCGGCACAGCGCCTCCTGGCTGCCCGTCGCTGCAGGCGGGCGTCTGCTGCCCGGGGTGCATCACCATGCACGTTTCGCCGGCTACGAGACGGATGACCATATCGAGGTGACCATGACGGCGCCGGGCGCCAGCGTGCACGCAGCGGTCGATCTCACCGAGGACTGGACAAGTGACCTCTTCGCCAGCGTCGAGGACGCCTCGGCGTTCTTCCGGAACGGGGCCGTCGGCTGGTCGCCGAGTCGTGACGGTCGCCGCCTTCAGGGATTGCGCCTCGATACGACACAATGGCAGGTCACGCCAGGCCGGGCCCGCTCGGTGCGGTCGACGTTCTTCGCCGGCCTCCCGCACGGCGCAGCGACCCTCGACAGCGTCCTCGTCATGCGCGATGTGCCCATCACCTGGACCGTGGTGACAGGTCCCACTCCGCCGGCAGGTGGTCCTGCTCGTCTCAGCCGGCTCGTGTGAGCTGTGCCGGGTGGGCTCGTGCCGGGTGAGCGGTACGGTGTGAGCAGTTTCAGAGGAGCCGCGGCACCGCCGCGAGCAAGGCTTGCGTATACGGATGAGTCGGTGCAGCGAAAACCTGCTCGGCCGAACCCGTCTCGACGATTCTGCCCGCGTGCATGACGGCGACCTGGTCGCTGACGTGCTGGATCACTCCCAGGTCGTGCGAGATGAACAACAGGCTCAGCGCCAGCTCTCGCTGAAGCTCGTCGAGCAGGTCGAGCACCTGGGCCTGCACGCTCACATCGAGCGCGGACACGGGCTCATCGCAGATCAGGATCTGCGGCCGGGAGGCCAGTGCGCGGGCGATGCCCACCCGTTGTCGTTGCCCTCCCGACAGATCGGTCGGCCGACGGTCGAGCAGGGTGGGCGACAGGCCGACATCGTTTAGCAGGGCGCCCACCCGCGCCTCGCCGGCCCGGCGGTTGGTCCCGTCGCGCACGTCGGGTGCGGCGACGGCCACAGCGTGCCGCAGGATCTCGCGCACGCTCAGCCGGGGGTCGAAGGAGGCGAGCACATCCTGGTACACGGCTCCCACCAATCGGCGCCGAGCGCGGCGCTGTTTCTCGGGCAAGGCGCTCCACGGTTCGCCGAGGAGCCGCACCTCGCCCGAGTCCGCCGCGGTGAGCGCCAGGGCCAGACGGGCCGTGGTGGTCTTGCCCGAGCCGGACTCGCCCACGATGCCCAGGGTGCGGCCGCGCGGCAGGCTGAAGCTCACGTCGGCGACGGCATGCTGCACGGTGCCATGGGGGCCGCGGAAGGTCTTGTTCAGTCCGATGCCCTCCAGGGCCAGGTCGGAACCGGTGGCCGGCGTCATGCCGGTCGCGGCTCGCGTGCGTTCGGCGACGAACAGTCGCTCCGCGTCGTCGATTTGCTCTGTCGCGGGAGGCGGTTGTGTCGCGATCACCGGTGCCAGCCTGGAACCCCGCGGCTTGTCCACGGGAACCGCGGCGAGCATCCGCCGGGTCTCGGGGTGGCTGGGATGCCCGAGCACCTCGTTCGGCGTTCCCGTCTCGACGATGCGGCCGTCGTGCATGACCGCGATCCGGTCCGCGATACGGCTGACCACGGCGAGGTCGTGGCTGATCAGCAGGATGGCGGTCCCGCGGTCACGGATCTCCTCGAGCAGGTCGAGAACCTGTGCCTGCACGGTGACGTCGAGCGCCGTGGTGGGTTCGTCGGCGATCAGCAGCGGGGGATCGAGGGCAAGTGCGGCCGCGATGAGCGCCCGCTGGCGCTGGCCACCGGAGAGCTCCCCCGACCGCCGGCCTGCGTAGAGTTCGGGGTCGGGCAGGCCGACGGCGGCGAGGACCTCGAGCACCCGTCTGTCACGCTCGGCACCGTCTAGCCGCGTGTGCAGTCGGAGCGAGTCACCGATCTCCCGCGCGATCGGGCGCAGCGGGTCGAGCGAGGCGAGGGCATCCTGCAGCACCAGACCCACGTCGCGGCCACGGCGCCGGCGCCAGGCGGACTCGCTGAGGCCGAGGACCGACTCGCCGGTCAAACTGAGTTCGTCGGCGCTGACCTGGGCGCCTGCGCCGGCGAGGCCCAGCAGGCTGCGGGCGGTGACGCTCTTGCCCGACCCGGACTCGCCGACGATCGCCAGGCATTCGCCCGGTGCGAGCTCAAGCGACACTCCGCGCACCACAGTCTGGGACCCGAACCCGACCGAGAGATTTCGGACCGCGAGTGCCGGCACGGGCGGTGGGCCGCCCGCCGGCGCGGCCAGCCGGGTGGCGTCGGCGGCGCTCATGCGTGCCTCATCCGGCGTTCGATCGCGCGGCCGAGGGCCGTGGCGCACACGGCGGTCAGCACGATGAACAGCCCGGGGAAGAAACTCATCCACCACGCCGACGTGATGTAGGTGCGGCCGGCCGCGAGCATCGCACCCCATTCGGCGGCCGGCGGCTGGGCGCCCAGGCCCAGGTAGCTCAGGGCGGCGGCCCAGACGATGGCTTGGCCCACGCCGAGGGTGCCGAGAACGAGCAGGGGCGCCAGGGTGTTGGGCAGAATGTGCCGGGCGAGGATGCGGCCGCGGCCCAGACCCTGCACCGTCGCGGCCTCGACGAACGCCGAGGAGCGCACTCGCAGCAATTGGGCGCGGATGATGCGCGCGTAGCCCGGTGCGGTCGACAGCCCGACGGCCACGATCGCACTGCCCGCCCCAGGACCGAAGACGAGGATGAACAGGAGCGCGAGAAGCAGGCCGGGGAAGGCGAACAGGACCTCGAGGAACCTGTTGACCGTGAAGTCGACGGCGGTGCCGAGCGTGCCGGCGACGGTTCCGAGCACAGCGCCGAGGCCCAGCCCGATCAGGGTGGCCGAGACGCCGATCACGAGCGAGTCGCGGGCGCCGTCGATCACCCGGGTATAGATGTCCCGGCCGGACTCGTCGGTGCCGAACCAGTGAGACCAGGATGGCGCACCGAACGCCGACAGCGGGTCGATCGCGAGCGGATCACCCGGAGCCAACAGGCGGTGGGCTATTGCCGCGACGAGTAGGAACAGGGCAAGAAGGCCGGCCGCGATCTCGACGACGCTGGGCCGGGCCCGCGGACCGCTGGACGGTGAACCTGGTCGGCCGTCCTGCTGGTCGTCCTGGTCACCCGGCCGCGCGGATGCGGCGGCGGTGATTTCGAGTTCGCTCACTGCGCGCCTCCGGCGGTACTGGTGGTGGGGCGCGGATCGGCCAGGCGTGAGGCCAGGTCGGAGAGGATAGTCATGAGGATGTAGGCGAGTGCGACGACCATCACGACGCCGATCACCACGGGCACGTCGCGCACGGTGACGGCGTTGAGCAGGGTGCGGCCGAGGCCGGGGCGGGCGAAGACGGTCTCGACCACTACGGCGCCGCTGATCAGCGAGCCGAAGGCCCAGCCGGACAGTCCGATCGCGGGCAGAGCCGCGTGCCGGAGAGCGTGACGCCACAGCACTCCGCGCTCGCCCTCGCCGCGGGCACGGGCGGAGAGCACGAACGGGGACTCCAGGGCCGTGGTCAGGCTCTCCCGCATCACTTGGCCGAGGAATCCGGCCAGCGGGATGGCGAGGGTGAGCACCGGCAGCACCAGGCCGCGCGCATCCGCGGTGCTGATCGGCGGCAGGATGCCCCACCAGACGCTGGCGACCACGATGAGGGTCGTGGCCAGCCAGAAGTGCGGCAGCGCCGCCGCGACGATCTCCAGGCCAGATCCGATGCGCCGGGCCACCCGACCACGCCCGGTGGACCACGTGGCCAGTCCCAGGGCGAGAATCCAGGCGACGGTGAGAGCGAGTACCGCCAGGAGCAGGGTGCCGCCGAGCTGGCTGAGCACCAGCGGACCCACGTCCATGTTGAGCGCGTAGGAGCGACCCAGGTCGCCCGTGGCGAGGCGGCCGAGCTGCGCGAGATACTGCACGAAGACGGGCTGGTCGAGGCCGTACTCGGCCCGCACCGCTGCGAGGGCCTCCGGCGAGGTCTGCGACCCCGGCCCGCCGAGAATGGCCTGGGCGGGGTCGCCGGGGATCAGCCGGACCGCGAAGAAGGTGAGCGTGGCCACCGCCCACAGCACGAAGACGGCGCCGCCGATCCTTCGTGTGAGCGGCCAGCCGATGCGCGCGCCGAGCCGCCGGACGCGCTGCCCGCCGGTGCTGCGGGCATCCGTCAGCGGTTCAGCCATGCGTCGTAGAAGGTGGGCGTCGACACCGTCGGCAGGGCACGGGCGCCCTGAACGGCGGTGTCGAGCAGGAAGTGGTTCTGCTGGTCGTAGAGCGGCAGGATGTAGAAGCCCTCCAGGATTCGCTCCTGGGCATCCGCGTAGAGCGTGGCGCGTTCGTCGGCGTCACCGGTCTGGCCGGCCTGGGTCAGCAGCGCGTCCAGCTCCGGGTCGTTCACCTGCGCGTGGTTGGCGAAATAGCCGCTGGGGGCCGGGGTGATGCCGTCGGAGTGGAAGAGGATTCGCAGCACGTCCGGGCCGACCTTGGTGTACGGCGCGCTCACCGCGTCATAGGCGTTGCTGCCGAGGGCGGTGTACCAGCTGGAGAGATCGAGCTTGGTCAGCTGCACGTCGAACCCGGTCGCCTTGGCGGTCGCCTGGATCTGCTCGAATAGGGATTGCTCGGCCGGGATGGACTGGTTGGTGCTCACCGGGAAGACCACGGTGAGGCGCACGCCGTCCTTGGTGCGGTAGCCGTCCGCATCCTTCTCGGACCAGCCGGCGTCGTCGAGAAGGGTCGCCGCCGCTGCGGGGTCGTAGTCGAAGAGCTCGGGGCGTGAGGTTCCGAGGGGCTCGACGCTCGACAGGGCCGAGTAGGAGCGCTCCGCACTGCCCTGGAACAGGGAGGCGACGGCGTCGTCGACATTCGCCGAGCGGATGAACGCCTCGCGAACGGCCGCATCGTTGAACGGCGCCTTGCCCGAGTTGAGCTCGATCCGGTTGGAGGCCCCGGGCCGAGGCGCATCCAGGTGCACGATGGAATCGCTCTGCCCGGCCTGGGCGATGGTGTCCGGCTGGGCATTGTCGATCACGTCGACCTCGCCGGCCTGCAGCGCGGCATAGCGGGAGGCCGAATCGGGAATGAAGCGCCAGACGATCTTCTCGAGATAGGCCGGCCCGTCGTGCTCGGCGTCGGCGGGCGGGGACGTGTAGTCGTCGTTCCGCACCAGGGTGATGGCGTTCTGCTTAACCCAGGAGTCGACGACGAACGGGCCGGTGCCCACGGGGGCGGCGCAGTTGTCATCCTGGCTGCGCTCGAGCGCGGTGGGGGACTCGATGCCCAGCCACGGCTGGGAGAGGGACTCGAGCAGTGCGCTGTCGGGCTGCGCGAGGGTGAGACGCACGACAGAGTCGGAGACGGCCTCGGTGCCGGTGACCTTCGCCAGGGCCAGGTAGCCCGTGGACGACCCGGTCGCCGGGTCCTGCAGGTGCGCGATGTTGGCCTGCACGGCCGCGGCGTCCAGCGGCGTGCCGTCGGAGAAGGTGACGCCGTCGCGCAGCGTGAACTCCCAGGTCAGGCCGTCGTCGCTGACGGTCCAGCTATCGGCCAGCCAGGGGATGACGGTGCCATCGGAGTCGAGGGAGACCAGCGACTCGAGGTACTGGGTGCTCACGAGGGCCTGCGGGTAGTTGCCGCCCACGTGCGGGTCGAGGCAGGTGGGTTCGGCGTCGCCGGAGGCGTAGGTGAGAGTTCCGCCTGCCGTCGGCGTCGACGAGGCCTGCGGGGCGGCGCTGGTGCAGCCGGTGAGCGCGAGGCCGAGCACGGTGACGCCGGCCGCGAGGGCCACACCGAGCGGGCGCCGGGTCGAGAGGAGCGGTACGGATCGAACGAGTGCCGGACGGGGCATGCGATGGGCTCTTTTCACGGGTGCGGAATGCTGGAGGAGACGGGCGTCGACGGTCGGGCGGCCGGGGGACCGGCCACGATGTCTGCTTCGAAGGCTGCTGTGCCATTATTGGACTCGGTCCAAAAACCGAAGACCTCGAGTCCCATCGTAGAACACGAAAGAACCATGAACGATTCCCGCACCGTCGGCCGCCCCCGCGGGTCCTCCCGGGCCATGCTCGAAGAGGCCGCCGCCGAGCTGTTCCTCGAGCAGACCTACGCCAGGACCACAATCGGTGACATCGCCCGGAGAGCCGGCGTGAGTCGCAACACCTTCTTCAACTACTTCTCCGCCAAGAGCGACCTGCTCTGGGTGGATGTCGACGCGGGACTGGCCGCCCTGCCCGGCGCGTTGGCCGAGTGCGACCGCAGCGCAGGCGTGGCCAGGGCGGTCCGCCAGGCGCTGCTGCGGGTGGCCGCGGGCTTCGGGCCCGGCCGGGTGCCCTGGTCCGTCACCCAGTACGAGCTGATGAACACGGCCAGCGAGCTGGAGGCATCCGCCCTCGCCCGCCTTCTGGTGCAGGTGGGTCTGGTGGGGGAGTTCGTGGGCGCGCGGCCCGGCCACTCGGCCGACACCGACCCGGTGGGGCGGGCCTTCTCGACCGCCGTGGTGGCGGCTGCGGCCGCTGCCGCCACGGAGTGGGCCGGCGCCGGTGTGGCGCGCGGTGACCTGACCGCCTATGTGGATGCGGCGATCACTCCTGTCTGTGCGGGGTTCGGACCGGTTCTCGATCACGGCTGACCCGCCCGGCGCCGGAGTTGACGGGCGCGGTAGTATTAATCGACATTGATCCGGCCATCACCGGGGAGTCTTCGGAAGAACAGTGGAATCGTGCCCCGGTGCGAGACCAGCCAGTAGAGCCGAACGGGTCGGGCCCGTCACAGCCTTTGTATGAGCGGTCGTTCGCCTGCACGGGAACGGCAAGCGAGGTGGTACCGCGCATCGTCCTGTCGGGGCGGGCGTCCTCGTGGAATAGGCCGGCGACTCAACACCGCCTCGTCCAGGAGAAGCATGACGTACCCGAAGTCCCCCGAAGACAACCAGTCCGATTCGGCCAGCCCCGACGCCGCCGTCGTTCCCTCCCCGAACTTCCCGCAGATCGAGGGCGAAGTCCTCGACTTCTGGGCGAAGGACGGCACCTTCCAGGCGTCCATCGACAACCGCGAGGGTGCCCCTGAATGGGTCTTCTACGACGGCCCTCCCTTCGCCAACGGCCTGCCGCACTACGGCCACCTGCTCACCGGTTACGCCAAGGACCTGTTCCCGCGTTTCCAGACCATGCGCGGCAAGCAGGTGCACCGCCGGTTCGGCTGGGACACCCACGGCCTGCCCGCCGAGCTGGAGGCGGAGCGGAAGCTCGGCATCACCGACAAGAGCCAGATCGAACAGATGGGCCTGGCCGCGTTCAACGCCGTCGCCCGGGAATCGGTGCTGGAATACACCAAGGACTGGGAGACCTACGTCACCCGCCAGGCCCGCTGGGTCGACTTCGAGAACGACTACAAGACCCTCGACATCACCTTCATGGAATCGGTGATCTGGGCGTTCAAGGAACTGCACACCAAGGGACTGGCCTACGAGGGCTACCGGGTGCTGCCGTACTGCTGGCGCGACCAGACCCCGCTGTCCAACCACGAGCTGCGCATGGACGACGACGTCTACAAGATGCGCCAGGACCAGACCGTCACGGTCACCTTCCCGCTCGTGGGCGCCAAGGCCGAGACCCTCGGCCTCACCGCCGTGCGCGCCCTGGCCTGGACCACGACCCCGTGGACCCTGCCGACCAACCTCGCGCTGGCCGTTGGCCCGGACATCGTCTACGCCGTCGTCCCCGCGGGCCCCAACGGCACCCCGGATGCCGAGGTGTTGCGTGAACAGGCCGGCGCCGTGTCCGGCACCGAGGTTCTCGGCGGCGAATACCTGCTGGCCATCGACCTCGTCGGCAGCTACGCCAAGGACCTCGGCTACGAGAGCGCCGCCGGCGCGACTACCGCCATCAGCCGCACCATCACCGGACGCGAGCTCGAAGGCGTCTCCTACGACCGCCTCTTCGACTACTACGCCGACGAGAGCGAGTGGGGCACCCAGAACGCCTGGCGTTTCGTCGTCGCGGACTACGTCACCACCAGCGACGGCACCGGCATCGTGCACCAGGCGCCCGCCTACGGCGAGGAAGACCAGACAGTCTGCCAGGCCTATGGCATCCCGGTGATCCTGTCCCTCGACGACGGCGGCAAGTTCCTGCCCGAGGTCACCGAGGTCGCTGGGCAGCTCTGGAGCGACGCCAACAAGCCGCTCACCCAGCTGGTCAAGTCGCAGGGCCGGCTGCTCCGCCAGGCCAGCTACGAGCACTCCTACCCGCACTGCTGGCGCTGCCGCAACCCGCTGATCTACAAGGCCGTCTCGAGCTGGTTCGTGCGTGTCACCGACTTCCGTGACCGTATGGTCGACCTCAACCAGGAGGTGAACTGGGTTCCGGAGAACGTCAAGGACGGCCAGTTCGGCAAGTGGATCGGCAATGCCCGCGACTGGTCGATCAGCCGCAACCGCTACTGGGGCTCGCCCATCCCGGTCTGGAAGAGCGACAACCCGGCCTACCCGCGCATCGACGTCTACGGTTCGCTCGACGAGCTCGAGGCCGATTTCGGCGTGCGCCCCACCGACCTGCACCGCCCCTACATCGACGAACTCACCCGGCCCAACCCCGACGACCCCACCGGGCAGTCCACCATGCGGCGCATCGAGGATGTCCTCGACGTCTGGTTCGACTCCGGATCGATGCCGTTCGCCCAGGTGCACTACCCGTTCGAGAACCGCGAATGGTTCGAGTCGCACAACCCAGCCGACTTCATCGTTGAGTACATCGGGCAGACCCGCGGCTGGTTCTACCTGCTGCACGTGCTCTCCACGGCGCTGTTCGACCGGCCGGCCTTCAAGAACGTCGTCAGCCACGGCATCGTGCTCGGCAACGACGGCCAGAAGATGAGCAAGTCGCTGCGCAACTACCCCAACGTCAACGAGGTCTTCGACCGCGACGGCTCGGACGCCATGCGATGGTTCCTGATGAGCTCGCCGGTCCTCCGCGGCGGCAACCTCATCGTCACCGAAGAGGGCATCCGCGAGGGCACCCGCCAGATGCTGCTGCCGCTCTGGAGCACCTGGTATTTCTTCTCGCTCTACGCCAACGCCTCCGGCTACACCGCCACCTGGCGCACAGACTCCACCGATGTGCTCGACCGCTACCTGCTGGCGAAAACCCGCGACCTCATCGAGGACGTCACCGGCGACCTCGAACGGCTCGACAGCACGCTGGCCGCCTCGCGCCTGCGCGACTTCGCCGACGTTCTCACCAACTGGTACGTGCGCCGCTCCCGCGACAGGTTCTGGGGCGGCGTCGCCGCCGACGGCACCGGGTCGGAAGCCTTCGACACCCTGTACACCGTGCTCGAGACCGTCACCCGGGTGGCAGCGCCGCTGCTCCCGCTGGTCACCGAGCGCATCTGGCAGGGCCTGACCGGCGGCCGCAGTGTGCACCTCACCGACTGGCCCGACGCCACGGTCTTCCCCGCCGACCCCGGACTGGTCACGGCCATGGACCAGGTTCGCCTGATCAGCTCCACAGTGCTGTCGCTCCGCAAGAAGGCGGGCCTGCGCGTTCGGCTGCCGCTGGCCAACCTCACCGTGGTCACCACGGAGACGAGCGCCCTGGCCGGGTTCGAGGGCATCCTGCGCGACGAGCTGAACGTCAAGTCGGTCACCCTCGTCGAACAGGAGGCGGACAGCGCCGAGAGCTACGGCATCACCTCGAAGCTCACCGTCAACGCCCGCGCCGCCGGCCCGAGGCTCGGCAAGCAGGTGCAGCAGGTCATCAAGGCCGCCCGCACCGGCGACTGGTCGGAGACCGATGGCGTCGTCACCGCCGGCGGCATCGCGCTGCAGGCGGGGGAGTACGAGCTGGAGCTGCAGTCGGCCTCCACCTCGGCCGACACCGAGTCGGTGCTGCACAACGCCGCCCTCGCCCTGCTCACCGGCGGCGGGTTCGTACTGCTGGAGACCACCACCACCCCTGAGCTCGAGGCCGAGGGCCTGGCCCGCGACCTGATCCGGGCCGTGCAGGACACCCGCAAGTCCGCCGGCTTCGAGGTCAGCGACCGGATCCGCCTGGACCTGGTGTTCTTCGACGAGGCTGATGCCGCCACCTTCGGCCTGGCCTCGGGCGTCGACGTCGCCGGCGAAACCCTGGCCGTCCGCTTCACCACCCACTCGGCCGCCTCCGTCGCCGACGAGGTGCTGAAGGCCGGGACCCCCTCCGAATGGTTGCCGGGCCTGACCGGCGCCGCCGTCGAGCACTATGTGCGCTTCGAGGCCGACCACTACGCGAACCGAGGACCGGTCATCGTGGCCGTCGCCCGTGACAAAGGAACCATCAATGTCTGACGACTACTTCCCCGACGAATTCCGTGACGCCGGCGACGCCGTCTTCGCCGCCCTCCTCGAGCGGGTGGGCGAGAGCGCCCCGCAGCCGCGCCTGCAAGCCACCCGGCGCGCGGTCGAGCTGCTCGGCGACCCGCAGAGCTCCTACCCGATCATCCACGTCACCGGCACCAACGGGAAGACGAGCACCAGCCGCATCATCGAGAGCATCCTGCGCGCCTACGGTCTGCGCACCGGGCTGCTGGTGAGCCCGCACCTCGTGCGGCTCAACGAGCGCATCGTGATCGACGGTGCCCCCATCAGCGACGAGGCCCTCGCCGCGAACTGGGCCGACATCCAGCCCTATCTCACGATGGTCGACACCGAGCTCGAGACCGCCGGAGAGGTGCCGCTGACCTTCTTCGAGGCCCTCACCGTCCTGGCGTTCGCCTGCTTCGCCGACGCCCCCGTGGACGTCGTCGTGCTCGAGGTGGGCATGGGCGGCGAATGGGACTCCACGAACGTGGCCGACGGCCAGGTCGCCGTCTTCACCCCGATCGCCCTGGACCACACCAAGCGGCTGGGCAGCACCGTCACCGAGATCGCGCGCACCAAGTCGGGCATCATCAAGCCCGCCGCGGCCGTGGTCACCGCCGCCCAGACGCCGGAGGTGCTCGCCGAACTGTCCCGGGCCGCCGAGTTGACCGAGTCCACCCTGGTCGGCGAGGGCGCCGACTTCGCCCTCCTCGCCAGCCACGTCGCCGTCGGCGGCCAGCTCATCTCGGTGCGCGGCATCGCCGGCACCTACTCGGAGCTGTTCCTGCCGCTCTACGGCACCCACCAGGCGCAAAACGCCGCCGTGGCCATCGCCGCTGTCGAGTCATTCCTGGGTGCGGGCAGCCAAGCCCTCGTCGAGGACATCCTCGTGGAAGGCCTCGCCACCGCGACCTCGCCCGGCCGCCTGCAGCTGGTCGGCATCGAGCCGACCGTGCTCGTGGATGCCGCGCACAACCCGCACGGCGCCCTCGCCCTGACCGCCGCGCTGCAGAGCTACTTCGACTTCGACGAGATCACCGTTGTGGTGGGCATCCTCGAGGACAAGGACGCCGCCGGCATCATCGAGGCGCTGCGCCCCGTGGCGACCCGGTTCCACGTCACCCAGTCCCACTCCGAACGGGCCATCCCGGTCGACGACCTGGCCGACCTCGTCGACGAGATCGCCGGGTCCTCGGCCACCTTCCGCTACGGCGATCTCGCTCAGGCGCTCGACGCGGCGCGCGGCTGGGCCCAGGACGAACCCAAGCGCGCGGTGCTCGTGGCCGGATCGATCACCCTGGTCGGCGACGCCGTGGCCCTGGCCGACTCCGGGGACTGGATGACACCGTGAGCGCCGCCCGCGCCTCCTCGGTGCGCCGGTCGCTCGCCTCGATCGTGCTCGGCTTCGAGCTCATCGTGGTGTTCCTGGCCACCCTGGTGATCTTCGGACTCAGCGACCTGCCGCCCTGGGTCACCCTGGGCGGGGGAGCGTTGCTCTGCCTGATCATGGTGGCCACGCTCGGCTTGCTACGGTTCACCTGGGCCTACGCGGTCGGATGGGCCATCCAGGTCGTCATCGTCGCCACCGGATTCCTCAACCCTGCCATGTTCGTGGTCGGGGCGCTTTTCGCCGGCATGTGGGCCTACTGCATGATCAGCGGTTCGCGGATCGACAGACAGAACAACGCCGCCTGACCAGGCGCACCCATCCACCTCACAGCCGACTCGACCAGCACAGACCGACAGCACAAGGAGAACACATGACCCAGGTCCAGGAAACACTCGTATTGGTCAAGCCCGACGGCGTGGCCCGCAACCTCTCCGGCGAGATCCTCCGCCGCATCGAGGCGAAGGGGTACTCCCTCGTCGACATCAAGCTCGTCCAGGCCGAGCGCACGCTCCTGGCCGAGCACTACGCCGAGCACGCCGGCAAGCCGTTCTTCGAGCCGCTCGTCGAATTCATGGAGAGCGGGTCGATCCTCGCCCTGCGTATCGCCGGTGACCGTGTGATCGAGGGCTTCCGTGCCCTGGCCGGCACCACCGACCCCACCACAGCCGCTCCCGGAACCATCCGCGGCGACCTCGGCCGCGACTGGGGCCTGAAGGTTCAGCAGAACCTGGTTCACGGCTCCGACTCGCCCGAGTCGGCCGCCCGCGAACTGGCGCTCTGGTTCGCCTAAACGACCCGACTACCCGCGCCGTCCCACCCGCGAGCGGCTCTAGCTGCCGAAAAGCCCCGAAAACGTCGTGTTTTCGGGGCTTTTCTCGGTCCGCGAGCGTTTAGAGACGGTGCAGGAAGTCCATCTGCAGCTGGGCGACCGTCGCGGCGACCAGGTAGCAGGCGATCGTGATCACGAAGATCCAGGAATAGGCCACCGCCGCGAGGCGGCGCACCCGTGCCGGACCGGGGATGATGCCGGTCTTGAGGTTGTACAGGGTCACGGCCAGGAACACCGGGATCGTCACCACCCAGGTGACCATGCACCACGGGCACAGCACATCGAGCACGAAGAAGCTCTGGCCCATCAGCCAGATCACAAAGGCCAGCGCACCGGTCACGCCGACGTTCAGGCCCAGCCAGAACCACCGCGCGAACCGGGCGCCGGACAGGATGGCGGCTCCGATCGTGATCACGACGCTCCACGCCGCCACCCCGATCAGCGGGTTCGGGAACCCGAAGAGAGCGCCCTGCCAGGAGCCGAGGTTGGTGCTGCATCCCACCAGGACACTGAAGTTGCAGGACAGCTGGGCCGTCGGATCCTCGAGCATCGTGAACTTGTCCAGCGTGAGAGCGAAGGCGGCGGCGAAGCCGATCGCCCCCGCAACGATAAGGAAGACAGCGAGGCCGACGGGAGGCTTTTTCGACGAGGTGAGGGGCACATTCGGATTATGTCATGTGTCGCGCGCGAGTCTCTGGGAATGCGTGCGATAATCGAAACAGTCGTTTGAGCCGCGCTCAAACCGATGCCAAAAGGCTTAATGGGCTTACATTCGCCCAGATTCATTGGTCGTAGACCAAAGGTATTAGCAACCAGAGCCACGGGCCGGTTGCGTCAACGCAATAGGATTCGCGGGGTTGTCGCGTAAGCGGGAACGTCGCACGAGAGAGTAACCGAGTGGGTGGCGCGGTCGCCCACACCGGTCAAGGAGCGCACCAGTGATGGTGGAAGACAACGAAAACAAGAAGCGCAAGGGCCTGTTCGGCACTCGCAAAACCACCAGGAAGGCGGCACCGGCACAGCAGTCTCCAGTACAGCAGACTCCGGTCGAGCAGGTTCCCCCGCAGACTCCGAACCTGTTGGAACCCGTCGCAACGCCCGTCACGGTCGACGAGGCCGTGGACCAGCCGGTCGCTTTCCCCGCCCTGCCCACCCCGTTCGACGAAACCGTCGAGGTGGTCCGCCGTCCCACGACATCGCTGATCTTCCAGGCGCCGGCGATCCTGCCCGCCCCGGTCCGGTCCGGCGGTCGCCAGCTCGACGACGAGGATGACGACGCCGACGAGAGCTCGACGGTGCGCCGTCGTGCCCGCCGACGCACCGGCGAGGAGGGCCGCAGCGACGACCCGGCCAACACCGTTGTGCGGGTGCGCACCCCGCGCGAACCCGAACTCATCACCGAACCGCAGCGCATCAAGGGCTCCACCCGGCTCGAGGCGAAGAAGCAGCGCCGCCGTGACGGCCGCGACGCCGGACGTCGACGCCCCGTCATCACCGAAGCCGAGTTCCTCGCCCGCCGTGAGTCCGTCGACCGTGCCATGGTCGTGCGTGCCAAGCACAATAAGATCCAGATCGGCGTGCTCGAAGACGGCGTGCTGGTCGAGCACTACGTGGCCAAGAACCAGGACGCGTCGCTCATCGGCAACGTGTACCTCGGCCGCGTGCAGAACGTGCTTCCCAGCATGGAAGCCGCATTCGTCGACATCGGACGCGGCCGCAACGCCGTGCTGTACTCCGGTGAGGTCGACTGGGACGCTGCCGCGGTGAACTCGCCCGGTGGCACCCAGACCCGTCGCATCGAACTGGCCCTCAAGCCCGGCGACAAGGTCCTTGTGCAGGTCACCAAGGACCCCGTCGGGCACAAGGGCGCCCGGTTGACCAGCCAGGTCTCCCTGCCCGGCCGGTATCTCGTCTACGTGCCCAACGGGTCGATGAACGGCATCAGCCGCAAGCTGCCCGACACCGAGCGTGCCCGGCTCAAGAAGATCCTCAAGGAGGTCCTGCCCGACAACGTGGGCGTCATCGTGCGCACCGCGGCAGAGGGCGCGACCGACGAGCAGCTCACCCTCGACGTGAACCGGCTGACCGCCCAATGGGCGTCCATCGCCAAGCAGGTCGAGACGGTATCGGGTCCTGCCCTGCTGCACAGCGAACCCGATCTGCTCATCAAGATCGTGCGTGACGTCTTCAACGAGGACTTCCACAAGATGGTCATCTCCGGTGACGACGCGCAGGAAGTCATCGAGTCTTACCTGCGCCAGGTGGCCCCCGACCTCGTCGAGCGCGTGCAGCGCTACGAGGGCGAGCGCGACGCGTTCGACGAGTACCGCATCTCCGAGCAGATCGAGAAGGCGCTGGACCGCAAGGTCTGGCTGCCGTCGGGCGGTTCGCTCGTGATCGACCGCACCGAGGCCATGACCGTGGTCGACGTCAACACCGGCAAGTTCGTCGGTTCAGGCGGCAACCTCGAAGAGACCGTCACCAAGAACAACCTCGAAGCGGCGGACGAGATCGTGCGTCAGCTGCGCCTGCGGGACATCGGCGGCATCATCGTCGTCGACTTCATCGACATGGTGCTCGAGTCCAACCGCGACCTGGTGCTCCGCCGCCTGGTCGAATGCCTCAGCCGGGACCGCACCAAGCACCAGGTGGCCGAGGTCACCTCGCTCGGACTCGTGCAGATGACCCGCAAGAAGCTCGGCCTTGGCCTGCTGGAGTCATTCAGCGAGAACTGCGAGACCTGCGCCGGCCGCGGAATCGTCATCCACCACGATCCCGTCGTCAAGCACCGCCAGACCGCGCAGCCGGCTCAGGAGCGCCGCCCGCGCAGCAAGTCGGCCGGCAACGGCAACGCCAATGGCAGCGGCTCGTCGCACCAGGACGGCGGCAACTCCGGTCAGCGTGGCGGCCACACCCCGCCCGCCGCCCACACCGACTCGGTCAAGGCCGGCCCTGGCACGCACGGCATCACCGAGGACGCCAAGCACGCCCTCGCGCTGATCGCCGCTCGCACCATCTCCCGGTCGCTCACCGGATCGATTCCCGTGATCGCCCCGAACGAGTCGGATGCGGCTTCGGCTCTGCCCGCCGCCACCGAGACGGAAGGCGCCACTGCACCGAGCGCTGCTCAGACGAGCACCGCTTCGACCGGCAGTTCGACTCCGATCTCCGAGCCGGGCACCGACAGCGCTCCGACGGGGGAGTCCGCAGCCGTGGACACCACCACCGATCCGGCCGCTGACGGCGGCGCCCCCGCCTCGCGCGGCGCGGCGCGTAACCGGTCGGGCGGGCGTTCGGACAACCGCACGGACAACCGCTCCGGCGCGCGCACGACGTCCCGTTCCGACGACCGCGCCCCAGAGGCTGCTGCCTCGACGGGGCAGCCCGCCGAGGACCTGGCCGCAGGGGAGCGCACCGAGGTCGCGGCTCAGCTGGTTGCCGACGCGTCCGAGGGTGTCGCGATTCTCGACATCCCGGTGAAGAAATCACCGCGCAGTCGTCGTCCGGTCAGCAAGCAGGTCACCGACCAGCTGCTCGATTCGGTTCTGGACTCACTGCCGGAGCCCAAGCAGCCCGGTCAGGGCCGCTCGCGCAGCCGGCGGGTCACGACGGCCGGTGGCTCGACGACCTCGGTGCAGCCCATCGTGGTGCCAACGACAGACCAGAAGTAGCAGCGGGACAAGCAGGACCACAGCGGCGCCACCCTCACGGGTGGCGCCGCTGTGGTCGTATGGTGACACCGCCACCAGGGCGGTCGCAGTCTGCCTTCCCGAGACTGCCTTCCCGAGACTGCCTTCCCGAGACTGCCTTCCCGAGACTGCCTTCCCGAGACTGCCTTCCCGAGACTGCCTTCCCGAGACTGCTGTCCCGGGACTGCCGTGGCGAGACCGACTGCACGCTGCCGGTTCGGCCCGGCGGTGCACACTCCGCGTCGCCCTATTCGGCACCGCAATATCGCCACGGTAAGCTCGACCCATGCACAGCGATCGGGGGGCCGTGTCGCGTGTGCCCACCGGACTCATCGTCGGGGTGATCCTGGTTGCTCTGGCCTTCACCGTCCGAGCCCTGAGTCCGGCCTTCGAGGGCTGGGGACTCCCGGACCGCGCGCAGGACACCGTCACGCTGGCGCTGAGCGTCATCATCGAATCCGCCCCGTTCGTCTTCCTCGGCATCCTGCTGTCGACCGTGGTGCAGGTATGGCTGCCGCACGGCTTCGTCACCCGGTTCCTCCCACGCCAGCCGCTGCTTCGCCGCGCCTGTATCTCGCTCCTGGGCATGTTCTTCCCGGTCTGCGAGTGCGGCAATGTGCCCCTCGCCCGCGGCTTCATGGTCGGCGGGTTCACGGTGCCCGAGTCGATCACCTTCCTGCTCGCCGCGCCGATCCTCAACCCGATCACGATCATCACCACCCACCAGGCGTTCGGGTTCAGCGACGGGATCCTGATCACCCGCATCGTGGCAGGTTTCGTGATCGCCAACGTGATCGGCTGGCTCTACAGCCGCCACCCCGATCCCGACAGCCTGCTGACCCGCACCTTCTCGGCATCGTGCGCCCGTCCGGAGACGGCCGGGCACGACGAGCACGACGGCCACGGCCACGCCCCGGGCCCTCGTCAGGGGCGCGTCGAGAAATCGGTCGACCTGTTCACCCGGGAAACCGCCGTGATCATGCCCGCGCTCTTCGTCGGCTCGCTCATCGCGGCCCTCACCCAGGTCTTCGTGCCCCGGTCGGTGCTGCTGGCCCTGGGCAGCAACCCGGTCTGGTCGGTGTTGGCCATGATGGGGCTCGCCTTCATCGTGGCGGTCTGCTCCAATGTGGATGCCTTCTTCGTCCTGTCGTTCGGCAGCACCTTCATGCCGGGCGGCATCGCCTCCTTCCTCACCTTCGGAGCCATGATCGACGTCAAGATGCTCGCCCTGATGCGCACCACCTTCACCACTCGCACCCTGGTGCAAATCACGGCCCTGGTGGCCCTCATGAGCGCCGCGGCCGGATTGTTGGTGAACTATGTCGCCTGATGCAGAGAAGACGTCCAGACGGATGCCCGGGCCCAACGATGCCGGGCTATCCGGAGCGGCGCCCGTGAGCGCTCGTCCCCTGAGCTCCGTTCCCGGCTACCTGGCCGAACGGTGGCGCGGCATCGGCCTCAGTCTCGTCGTGGTGGTCGGCACCATCTGGCTCGGTGTTACCGGTCAACTGGGGCTTTACATCCATCCCCGGTACTTCGTCTTCACCGTCATCATGGCCGCGCTCGGGCTTCTGTTCGTGGTGGCGAGCTTCGTGGTGCGCACCCCAGCGGGTTCAGCTCCGCTGTCGGCCCGCCGCGGGGCGCTCGCCCTCACCGGCAGCGGGCTCCTGCTCACGATTGCCGCCGTCGCCGTGCTCGGCCTGCCTCCGGCCACGCTCACGAGCGCCACCGCGACCCAGCGTGAGGTGAACTCCGGCGGCCTCGACAGCGAAGCCTCGTCGAAGCAGGCCGCCGCCCTCGTGGGCACCGGAGATTACGAACGGCTGAGCGTGAAGGAATGGGTGTCGCTGCTGGCCCAATCGAGTGACCCCGGCCTGTACGCCGATAAGACGGCACGGGTCACCGGGTTCGTGCTGCCGGATACGTCGGACCCCGACAATGTGTTCTATGTGGCCCGGTTCGTGGTCACCTGCTGCGCCGTGGACGCTCAACCCATCGGCCTGGCGGTCTACCAGCCGGGTTGGAAGGCGAGCTACGACACCGACGAGTGGGTCGAGGTGACGGGTACGTTCCGGCCCAACCCGAGCGTGCGATCGGCGGATGCGCTTGCCCTGCAACCCACCGACATCACGCCCGTCGAGCAGCCGAGCGACCCGTATGTCTACTGAGCCGCCGGTCACCGCCGGCCCAGCGGATCCGGGCGGAGCGCGTCGATTCCGGCGCACTCTCGGGATCCTCCTGACTGGGCTGATCGTTCTGTGCCTTGCGCTCGTGGCGGTCAACCTGCTGAACGGCCCCCGGCTCACGGGATCCGACGTCGACACGACCGCCGTGGTCTCGGCCGCCGGGCAACGCCTGGTCCTCTCGACCAACCAACAGCTCGCAGACGTCAGCGCGGACCAGGTGGAGATCAGCCCGGCCAGTCCGGTCGACGTGCAGACCTCGAACGATTCCGTCGTCGTTGTCTTCCCCCAGCCGTTGGCCTACGACACCGAGTACACGGTCCGGGTCACCGACGTCACGGGAGCCTTCGGCGACCGGACCAGCGACCTGGCCGTGACCTTCCGCACCGGAGAGGCACCGCTCTTCATCCTCAGCCGGACGCCGGCGACCCCGGGGGAGTCGACCAAGGCTCCGGACCGCATCCTGCGCACCGCCGTCGGCTCGCCGCAGAGCACAGACGCCTTCACGGCGCCCTACATCCAGTCCTTCGTGCCGATGGGGGACGAACTCGTGGTCGTCACCCTCGCCGACGATCTCAGCAGCCGGCTGAGTCTGGTGTCCGCCGACGGGCAAGCCGCCGAACTCACCCTGCCCGGCACCGGCACGGTAGAGGACCTGCAGGCCTCGGCGTCGTCCAGCACCGTCGGGTTCCGGTTCAGCAGCGCGCCGGGCGCCGCCGGCACCGTGTACGACAACACCCTGTTCCTGCTCGACCTCACCCGCGGCACTGTCGACACCGTGGGGGGCCTGGACGGAAAGCCCATCCAGGCCATCGCCTGGGGATTCATGCCGGCCCGGCCAGAGCTCGTCGCGCAACTCTTCGACACCACCCTCTTGCTCGTCGACCCGCGCACCGACACCGCCCCCATCCCGATCGGGCAATTTCCCAATCTCAACGCCTTCGCGCCCGACGGAGTCCGCATCGCGGTCTCCGATCAGGGCAGCCAGTACATCCTGGACCTCTCGACGGGCTCTGAGGCCGCGATAGTGCCCCAGGACGTGGCCGGGACCACCCCGTACACGGCGGAGCTGCGCTTCCTCACCGGGGGAGAAGGATACGTGCAGCGGGTGGCCGAATTCGACCAGGCGACCGGCCGCGTGCGGCAGTACCTCACCCTCGTCACCGGCGACCCTGCCGCGCCCACCAGCCGGGTCGTCTACGAGCCGGTGCTGCCCAACGAGACCATCTTGGGCTTCGTGATCTCGCCGAACGACCAGTATCTGGCGATCCAGACCGTGCCCAACAGCCAGACCCAGATCAGCGATGACTACCCCGTCGGAGCGCAGGCGACCACGGCGACGACGATCATCGTCGACCTGGCGACGGGTGCGATCAGTCGCAGCATCGTAGGGATCGACGCCATCTGGTGACGCCCCACAGCCTGGTGATGCCCGGATACTCGGTGACACCGCCAGACGGTGCCGCCTCAGGGCCTCGAACGGCGTTCGCGCCCGCTCACGCGCAGGCCGCTGGCCCGCAAGCGGGTGACCAGTCCGCGGAAGTCCACGGGTTCGGCTCCCGCGGCCACCAGGCTGTCGTAGCGGGCCTGCGGCACGTCGTAGTGGTCCAGGTCGAACCCGCGGCGGGGGATACCCTGAGCAGAGGCGAAGGCGTGCAACTCCTCGAGGGATGAATCGCTCACCAGGTGCGACCAGAGCGTTCCGTGGGCCGGCCAGGCAGGCTGGTCGATCAGTATGCTCATTCTGAAAGTGTAGGGACTGAATCGCCGGCCGGAAGACCCGGCGCGACACACCCCCGCCCAATGGTTTGACCGGGGCTATCCGATCCGCTAAAGTCGAGTGTTGGTGTGCGGAGGACTATGTCCACGCAACGCCCAAGGTTTTCTGAAGTGAGATGGTCCGACTTGGTCCATTCGCACCAGTGACTTTCCATCATAGGAATCGGAGCCCCCGGGGTTCCCCAGAGATAGGTACGTAAAGTGGTTTACGCAGTTGTGCGCGCCGGTGGGCGGCAGGAGAAGGTAGAGGTCGGGACCATCGTAACGATGGACCGAATCAAGGCTGACAAGGACGGCAACGTCGAGCTGGCCGCCGTGCTTCTCGTCGACGGCGACAAGATCACCTCTGACTCGACGTCGCTGGCCAACGTCAAGGTCACCGCCGAGGTCCTCAACGACCTTCGCGGCCCGAAGATCGTCATCCAGAAGTTCAAGAACAAGACCGGTTACAAGAAGCGTCAGGGGCACCGTCAGGAGCTCACTCGCGTTCAGGTCACCGGCATCGCCTAAGGCCTGAGGAGAAGAACAAATGGCACACAAAAAAGGCGCGAGTTCCACTCGCAACGGTCGTGACTCCAACGCACAGCGCCTCGGCGTGAAGCGCTTCGGCGGTCAGGTTGTCGGCGCGGGCGAGATCATCGTCCGTCAGCGTGGCACCCACTTCCACCCCGGCGTCAACGTCGGCCGTGGCGGCGACGACACCCTCTTCGCCCTCGAAGCCGGCTCGGTCGAGTTCGGTGCAAAGGGTGGCCGCAAGGTCGTCAACATCGTGGTAGCTGCCGCTTAGGCATCCACACAGCTTTTCAGCATGAGGGCGGGCTTCGGCTCGTCCTCATGTTTGTTTTTATCGCCACCTGAAAGGGGCATTCCCATGGCCACGTTCGTTGACCAAGTCACGCTGCATCTGCGAGCGGGCAACGGAGGAAACGGTTGTGTCTCGGTCAAACGCGAGAAGTTCAAGCCTCTCGCCGGCCCCGATGGCGGAAACGGCGGCAACGGTGGTGACATCGTCCTCGTGGCCGACCCGCAGGTCACCACCCTCCTGTCCTTCCACCGGTCCCCGCACCGCAGCTCCGCCAACGGCGGACCCGGCATGGGCGACCACCGCAACGGCTACAGCAGCGACATCATCGAGCTGCCGGTGCCGCTGGGCACCGTGGTCAAGGACGCCGAGGGCAACGAACTCGCCGACATGACGGAGCCCGGCTACCGCATCGTCGTCGCGCCCGGCGGACAGGGCGGGCTCGGCAACGCCGCCCTCGCGTCGACCAAGCGCAAGGCCCCCGGTTTCGCCTTGCTCGGCACCTACGGCTATGAGGGTGACGTCTACCTCGAGCTGAAGACCGTGGCGGATGTGGCCCTGGTCGGCTACCCGTCGGCGGGAAAGTCCAGCCTCATCGCGGCGATCTCCGCCGCGCGGCCCAAGATCGCCGACTACCCTTTCACGACCCTGCAGCCCAACCTCGGTGTCGTCGATGCCGGTGAGGTGCGCTACACCGTCGCCGACGTTCCGGGACTGATCGAGGGCGCCAGCGAGGGCAAGGGCCTTGGTCTCGAGTTCCTGCGCCACGTGGAGCGTTGCACCGCACTGCTGCACGTGCTCGACTGCGCCACGCTCGACCCCGGTCGCGACCCGATCAGCGACCTCGACATCATCCTCGGCGAGCTTGCCGCGTACCCGGTCCCCGAGGGCCAGACGCCGCTGCTCGAACGCCCGCAGCTGATCGCCCTGAACAAGATCGACGTCCCAGAGGGCCGGGAGCTCGCCGCCTTCGTCAAGGCCGAGTTGGAGGAGCGCGGCTACCGCGTCTTCGAGATCTCCACGGTCAGCCACGAGGGACTGCGCCAGCTCAACTTCGCCCTGGCCGAGACCGTTGAAGCCGGCCGTCTCAGCAGTGCAGAGGCCGCCGCGCTCAAGCCCCGCATCGTCATCCGGCCCAAGGCCGTCGACGACAGCGGCTTCATCGTGCGCGTCGAAGGCGGATCGTTCGGCAACATCTTCCGCATCCTCGGCGCCAAGCCTGAGCGCTGGGTACAGCAGACGGACTTCAAGAACGACGAAGCCGTCGGCTTCCTCGCCGACCGCCTGGCGAAGCTCGGCACCGAGGACGAACTGTTCAAGGCCGGTGCCGTGGCCGGCTCGACCGTTGTGATCGGCCCGGGCGACGGGATGATCTTCGACTGGGAGCCCACCCTCACCTCAACCGCCGAGCTGATCACCGCCCCGCGCGGAACCGACAGCCGGATGGACGACTCCAAGCGCCGCACCAGCAACGAACGTCGCGAGGAATACCTCAAGCGCATGGACGCCAAGTCCGCTGCCCGGGCCGAACTCATCCGCGAGCGCGAGGCCGGCATGTGGTCGACCGGTGAAGAAGAGTACAACGCCGGCGAAGGCGTCGTGACCGAGAACAACGCCGCCCGTCGCCGCACCAAGGAGGGCGACTCCGAGTGACCGATGGAGGGGTGAGTGGCGCCACACGGCGCCGCCTGGAGCGTAGCGGCATCGCCACGGCCAGACGCATCGTCGTCAAGGTCGGATCGTCGTCGATCAGCGGCGCCAACGTCGGCCAGATCGCACCCCTCGTCGACGCCCTCGCCACGGCCCACGGGCGCGGCGCCGAGGTAGTCCTGGTCTCCTCCGGCGCCATCGCCACGGGCATGCCCTACCTGCAGCTCGACGAGCGCCCCACCGATCTCGCGACCCAGCAGGCCGCGGCGTCGGTGGGTCAGAACCTCCTCATCTTCCGGTACCAGGACAGCCTCGACCGGTACGACATCATCGCGGGCCAGGTGCTGCTCACGGCCGGAGACCTCGAGAACGCGTCGCCGCGCAGCAATGCCCAGCGCGCCATGGAACGCCTGCTCGGGCTGCGCATCCTGCCCATCGTGAACGAGAACGACACCGTCGCCACCCACGAGATCCGGTTCGGCGACAACGACAGGCTCGCCGCCCTCGTGGCCACCCTGGTGAAGGCCGACCTGCTCGTGCTGCTCAGCGACGTGGATGCCCTGTACACCCGGCCGCCGCACCTGCCCGGTGCCGAGCGCATCGACCATGTGGCCGTGGGCGACACCCTGCCCGGTGTGGAGTTCGGCGCCTCGCTGTCCGGAGTGGGCACTGGAGGCGCCGGCACCAAGGTGTCCGCCGCCCGGATCGCCCAGGATGCCGGAACCGCCGTGCTCGTGACCTCGACGGCGCTCGTCGCCGAGGCGCTCAGGGGAGAGAAGATCGGCACCTGGTTCGAGCCGGCCGAGCCCGGTCTGGGCGGACGCACCGTCGCACACGAGCTGCCCTAAACTAGGGGCATGTCGCAGACCCGCCCCGTCGCCCTGCCGTCCACCGAGGACAAGGCGGGGACCGCGCCAGACGCTGTGCCATCCGAGGCTGTGCCATCCGATGCTGTGCCCGCGGACACGGATGACGGCCTCACCGCTCTGCTCAGCTCCGCACGCCAGGCCTCGCTGTCCCTCGCCTCAGCGCCCACGCAGGTGAAGAATCGCGCCCTGCGCGGCATCGCCCAAGCCCTCCGCGACAACGTCGCCGGTATCGTCGCGGCCAACGCCGCCGACCTGGCCGTCGGGGTCGTGAACGGCCTGAGTGCGGCCCTACTGGACCGGCTGACCTTGGATGAGACCCGCATCCGCTCTCTCGCCGACGCCGTGGCCGAGATCGAATTGCTCACCGACCCTGTCGGCGAGGTGGTGCGCGGCAGCAGCCTGCCCAACGGCGTCAAGATCAGCCAGGTGCGCGTGCCGTTCGGTGTGGTCGGTGTCATCTACGAGGCCCGGCCCAATGTGACCGTCGACATCGCCGCCCTGGCGCTCAAGAGCGGTAACGCAGCGGTGCTCCGCGGCGGATCTGCTGCTGAGAACTCGAACCGGGTTCTGGTGGGGCTGATTCAACGGGCCCTGGTCGAGGCTGGGCTGCCGGGGGAGTCCGTGCAGACCATCGACCCCTACGGACGCGACGGCGCCACCCGCCTCATGCGGGCCCGCGGACTCGTGGATGTCCTGATTCCCCGCGGCAGTGCCGGGCTGATCCAAGCGGTCGTGACCGAATCCACCGTGCCCGTCATCGAAACCGGGGCCGGAGTCGTGCACATCTTCCTCGACGACTCCGCGAATCTCGAGTGGGCCACGGACATCGTGCACAACGCAAAGGTGCAGCGACCCAGCGTCTGCAACGCCGTCGAGACCGTGCTCGTGCACGAGGCCGCAGCGACCCGGCTCCTGCCGACGGTGCTGGGCAGGCTCGCCGAGGCGGGCGTGACCATTCACGGGGATGCTGCGGTGCGCGAGGTGTTCCCGGCCGCGGTGCCGGCTACCGAGGAAGACTGGGCCACCGAGTACATGAGCCTTGACGTGTCCGTGGCGGTGGTCGCCGACCTCGACGAGGCGATCGCACACATTCGGCGCTATTCCACTGGGCACACCGAGTCCATCATCACCAACGACATCGTCAACGCCGAGCGCTTTCTGGGCGAGGTCGACTCCGCGGCCGTGATGGTGAACGCCTCGACACGGTTCACCGACGGCGGCGAGTTCGGCTTCGGCGCCGAGGTCGGCATCTCCACGCAGAAACTGCACGCACGGGGGCCCATGGGCCTGCCCGAACTCACGAGCACCAAATGGATCGTGCGCGGAACCGGCCAGATCCGGTCCTAGGACGTCGTCGACGCACCCCTGGCTCCGCTCCCTGGCCGGGCGGGTCGCCCCGCTAGACTGGTCCCGGTACCGGTGCCGCCCGTCGCGGCTTCCGACTGACACCACGCTTCCCCGAACGGAGATTCCATGTTGTTCCTGACCGCTGTCCTGGCCGAGGTCGAGCACGCCCAACTGCCCGTGCCCACGTGGGTCTACGGCCTGGTGGCCCTCGTGGTCTTCGCGGCGCTCGGTTTCGTCCTGTGGAGCTTCCGCGACGTCGCCAACCGCCACAGCGCCAAGGCCAACGCGTACGCGGCAGCCCACGGTGGCGCGTCCAGCCACGGCGGCCACTAACCGAACCGCCGACAATGACCCGGCACCGCCCCCGCATCGGCGTGATGGGCGGAACCTTCGACCCCATCCACCATGGGCACCTCGTGGCGGCCAGTGAGGTTGCGCAGAGCTTCGATCTCGACGAGGTCATCTTCGTGCCGACCGGGCAGCCGTGGCAGAAGCATGACGTGACCGTGGCCGAGCACCGCTACCTCATGACGGTGATCGCCACGGCATCCAACCCGCGGTTCACGGTGAGCCGGGTAGACATCGACCGCACCGGCCCCACCTTCACCATCGACACGCTGCGGGACTTGCACGCCGAGCGTCCTGACGCCGAGCTCTTCTTCATCACCGGAGCCGACGCCATCACCCAGATCCTGGGCTGGAAGGATGCCTCCGAACTGTGGAAGCTGGCACACTTCGTGGCTGTGAGTCGCCCGGGACATGATCTGAGCATTTCAGGTTTACCTAACCAGGACGTAAGCTTGTTGGAGGTTCCGGCTCTGGCCATTTCGTCCACCGACTGCCGGGAACGCGTGAACCGGGGATTCCCGGTCTGGTATTTGGTCCCCGACGGGGTTGTCCAGTACATCTCAAAGCATCACCTGTATCGGAGTGTGGCATGACGTTGGGTAATAGCCCGCAGCCACTGACGCGACGACAGTTGCGCGAGTTGGCCCGGGAAAACGAACCGGTCTCTGCAGAGGACCGTTCGATCGACGAATCACCCGCGTCCCCCGCAGTTCGCCCCGCCTCCTCGCAGGCGCCGATCGAGCCCGACGAACACCACTCCCGGCACACCGCGCCGCCCGTCGAACGTGCTGAACCCGCCCGCCCTGCTCCGGCTCCATTGCCGATCCCCGAGCCCGCCATGGTGCAGGACACCGGCCGCACTCTGAGCCGCCGCGAACTGCGTGCACTGCAGGCCGCGGCAACGGCGAGCACCGACGGTGCACATGACGGACATGCAGCCGATGAACGTGCAACCGACGACCATTCAACTCACAACGGGACTCCTGACGAACGCCAGCTGGCGCCGGCGGCTGTCCCCGCGAACCGGGACGCCGGCACCGACGCGGCGCCATCTCTGAATCCCGCCCCCGCATCCAGCGGGCTGCACCCGCCCATCGGCCATTGGTCGGTCGACCGGGAAGACGACAGCCACATCGAGACCATCGGCCGTCGCGACGACCAGACCTTCGACGACCTCGTGGGTCGGGGCGTCGGAGCGGGCGGGATCCCGACGACGACCAACGCACTCATCCTGCCGTCGATCCCCAGGCAGGGCCCGGCCGGTCCGATCACCAGCACCGGCGAGATCATGATCACCGGTTCCATCGACCTGCCGCGCAGCCTCGGCGCCACTGGCCAGCACCCCAACCTCTTCGACTCGTCCGAGATGGACCGCATGCTGGACCAGCTCGACGAGGGCGGTCACCACAACGACGTCGCGCCCGTGAGCGCGAGCCGCGCCGTCAGCACCCATACCTCGACCCGCGGCGTCATGACGCCGCCGCGCAAGCGGGGAGCGTCACTGCCGACGGTTCTCGCCATCACCGCGGCGGTGCTCGCCATCGGCGTGCTGTCACTGTTCGTGGTCGGCTACGCCTTCAATATCTACTAGCGACCCATGCTTTCTGGTGACCGACTAGTCTCGTTTCTTCTTATGCCATCCTTTTCACTTTTACTAACTCAGGGATTCAATCGATGACCGCTTCTGCCCACGCTCTCGAGCTCCTCAAGGTGGCTGCCGCCGCCGCCGACTCGAAAGCGGGGGAGGACCTCGTTGCTATCGACGTTTCCAACCCGTTGCCGTTGGCCGACATCTTCCTCATCGTCACCGGACGTTCCGAGCGCAACGTCGTCGCGATCGCCGGCGAGATCGAGGACAAGCTCATCGAGGCCGGCTACAAGCCCCTCCGTCGTGAGGGACGCGCCGAGGGCCGCTGGGTCCTCGTCGACTTCGGCGACCTGGTCGTGCACGTGTTCCACGAAGAAGAGCGGGTCTACTACTCTCTCGAACGCCTCTGGAAGGACTGCCCGGTCATCCCGATCGATCTGCCCAGCGCGCGTGCCCTCGACGAGCCCGTTGTGGAGCCCGCTGTGGCGTCCCCGACCGAATCCGTGGTCGAAATTGACGCCGCGGACTAGCGTTTGGTTCGCGAGCACTCAAAACATGTAGTAACCTAATGAAGTTGTTTCGGAGGAATTCGAAACAAAGTCTGGGTCCGTGGCGCAGCTGGTAGCGCACCTGCATGGCATGCAGGGGGTCAGGGGTTCGAATCCCCTCGGATCCACAAGAAAGTACAGAAACCCCCGGTGACAGTAGTCATCCGGGGGTTTTTTGCGTGCCGGTCCTGGTGTCCTGGGAAAAGTATTTCTGCTTTTTTCCGCACGATTCCGTAGGCCGCTGACAGGCCAAGGCGGAGGCGCGATGGATCGCCGGGACGGGACCGGGAACGGGTAGACGCCAGGCCTAACCGGCCGCAGGCCCACGGCCGATACTGAGCCAGCCGTCCGGGCCTCCGGACGGTCCTTTTCCCGTCGCTCCACCCTCTGCCTCACCCGCCGAACCCGAACCGCCCCCGGAGGCCGCATCCTTCATCGCCTGTAATTGGCGTTCGACATCCGCCCTGGTGGCGCCGGAGGAGAGCTGGCGCTCCAGATCGTCGTCCGGCGGCGCCGTCAGATCGTTCAGCGCGCCGCTGGCGAGCAGCTCGTCGGTGGCAGCGGCCCTGGCCTTCATCTGGGCCACCCGGTCCTTGGCCCTGTCGAGGGTCACCCCGACATCGCTCATCTCTGAGCCGATTCCCGCCGCGGCCTCGTTGGCCCGTGCCTGAGCTTCGGATGCCGCATACGTGGCCTTGATGGTTTCCTTCTCGGTACGGAACGCGGCGACCCGGTCGGCGAGCCGGCGCTCGTTGTCCTGCAGGCGCTCCTGCTGTTGCTGTAGCGCCGTGTACTGGTCCCGGAGCGAGGCGACCTGCCCCTCGAGCAGAGAACGGCGCTCAAGGGCCGTGCGGGCGAGGTCCTCGCGCCCCTGGGCGAGGGCCTCCTGCGCCTGGTCACCCAATCGGCGGTGCCGGACGCCCATCTCCTGCCCCTGGAGTTCGAGCCGTTTCTTCGCCGTGGCCACATCGGCCAAACCACGCCGCACCTGCTGGAGCATGACCACCAGTTGCTCGTAGCTGTCGTCGAGGGCTTCCCGAGGGTCCTCCAGGCGGTCGAGGGTGCGGGATGCTTTGCTGCGGAAGATGACGCGGAGCCGGGAGGTGAAGGTCATGAGTGGGTCCCTCGGTCAAGGTGGGTGTCCAGGCGACGAGACGCCGGTTGCGACGGCGGCTGCGCATCCGGGTGGTTCAGGGTGTGCAGCTGTGCCAGACCGGCGTCGAGAGCAGCGATCTCCCGGTCGACCTCGAGCTGCAGCGTGAGGAGGGCATCGTCGCTGAACCCGCCGAGTCCTGCGGCGACCGCCGAGCGCACCTTGCGCACCAGCCCGGTCACCTGGTCGACCCGGTGAACGGCCAGCGGCATGGCTCCGCGGAGCACCTCCGGTTCTGTCTCTGAGGACAGCAGCAGCAGGTGGGCGTCCACCGTCTCGGCCTCCCCCTCGATCCGGCGGAACAACCGTTTCAGCTCGCCGTGCGGTCCGGCGCTGCGACCCGCGAGATCGAGGGCGGCGTGCCCGCTGTACAGCGAGTCCCTCAGCCGTACCCGCTGCGCCAGGATCTCGTGCTGCGGCCCCACGCTCAGAGTCGCCCGGGTGCGGAGCAGTCCACGGTTCACCGCTCGGCTGCGGCGCATCCGCGTGTAGACCGTCCGACCGATCAGCACCACCGTCAACGTCGACACGAGAACGATGGTTCCCAGTGCGGCCAGGACCTCGATGAGCACACCCATTGCTGCCTCCCGAATTCTGCTGGGCGAGTCGCGCCCGCGAACACGGCACGATCTACCCGGTAAGGTACGCCGGAAACTGTGGAATTGTCAGGGAATCACGTGGCGGAGCCGAGTTCATCCGACCCCTACGATGAGGAGGTGAATGAGACTCTGCCTCCGTGCCCGGAATGCTCCAGCGATATGTCCTACGAGATGGGGGCGTTGCTGGTCTGTCCGCTCTGCGGCCACGAGTGGACGGCAGAGTCTGTCGCCGCCGATGAGCCGGCGCAGGAGGCCGTCATCACCGATGCGTTCGGCACGGTCCTGGCCGACCACGACTCGGTCACCATCATCAAGGACCTCAAGATCAAGGGCAGTTCCAGCGTGATCAAGGTCGGCACGAAGGTGCGCGGCATCAGGCTGCGTCAGGGCGTGGGCGACCACGACATCGAATGCCGTATCGAAGGCGTCTCCATGCAGCTCAAGTCCGGTGTGGTCAAGAAGGCCTGATCGGGAGCGAACCCGATCCCACCCCCGTCCGGGGCACCTGGATTACACTCCGTGGCATGACCGAGCAGCAGCCGTACACGGTGGTGCGGGCATTTCCCGGTTTCGACGTCCGCCGCTATCCGGACAGCGTGCGGGTCCAGGTGCGCGTGCAGGGCGACGTCACTCGAGCGGTCCGCCACGGTGTGCGGCCCCTGCTTCAGTACCTCAGAGGCCACAACAGCTCTGCCACCCGGTTCGCCCAGACGGCCCCGGTGCTCCATGAGGTGGCGGGCGAGGCCACATACCTGGTCAGCGTGGTGCTGCCGGGCCGGCAGGACCCGCACGACGTGCCGTCGCCCTTGGACGATGCTGTGACGGTGCGGGCGGTGCCCGCATTCGAGGCGGCGGCTTTGCTCTTCCGCGGCGGCTGGAGCACGCGGCGTTTTGTCGACCGTGGGCTGCACCTGCTCGGCGAGGTGCTGGCGGCGGACCTCCTGCCCGACGGCCCGGTGTACTACACCCGGGTTGACCCGAAGCCTGCCCCGGGCTTCCTCACCCGGCATGAGGCGTTGGTGCGGGTGACGTCGGCCTGACCTGATGGCGGAGAATTGCTCTGTGCCCCTCTCCGACCCCCTGTCGTCGTCTCCCACCTTGGACCGCTGCCCCTGCCTGAGCGGGGTGAGCTATGCCGACTGCTGCGGACGCCTGCATCGCGGCGACGCACGCGCGGCCACGGCCGAGCAGCTGATGCGGTCGCGGTATGCGGCCTTCGCCGTCCCGCACGCCGACTACCTGCTGCGCAGCTGGCATCCGAGCACCCGGCCGGAGACCCTGGAACTGGACCCCACGCTGCGCTGGGTGCGGTTGGACATCGGGCGCACGGTGCGGGGCGGACCGTTCGACACCGAGGGGAGCGTGGAATTCACGGCGTACTACCGGCAGGATGGGCAGCGCGGTGAGCAACACGAGGTGAGCCGTTTCGTCAAGATCGACGGTGGCTGGCTCTACCTGGACGCGCTCGACTGACCGCCGTACGTGACGCCGTGACACGCGCCGGCCTGCAGAAGGCGCATACTTTGCTCATGGAAGACGATCCGCGCATCCTGGTCGTCGAAGACGAGGCTCGGCTCTCCGGCATGCTCCAGGAGCTGCTCGGCAGTGAGGGATACGTCGTAACCGTTGCCAGGGACGGCCAGCGTGCGCTGCATGCCGGCCTGACCCAGGACTTCGATGTGATCCTGCTGGACCGTGGCCTGCCCGTGATCAACGGACTGGACGTTCTCACGAAACTCCGCGCCGGCGGCGTCCTGACCCCGGTGCTGGTGCTCTCAGCCCTGGGTAACCCTGCCGATCGGGTGGAGGGGTTGGACCGCGGCGCCGAGGACTACCTGGCCAAGCCGTTCGACCTGGACGAGCTCCTGGCGCGCCTGAGGGCCTTGCGACGGCGGACGGTCTCGACGGTTCCCGTGCTGCGGGTTCCCCGAGGCCGGCTCAGCGTCGCCGACCGCGAGGTCACCCTCGACGAGGGTGGAACGGTGACTCTGTCCGAACGCGAGTGCGATCTTCTGGAGAGACTCGCCCGTCGGCCGGATCAAACGTACCCGCGCGAGGATCTGCTCAGCGTGGTCTTCCCTGACGCTGACGACGAAGGCGTTGTCGACACGTACGTGCACTACCTGCGCAAGAAACTGGGCCGCGATTGTGTGCACACCGTGCGCGGTATCGGCTACCGGATCGGACGCCCTCTGTGAACCGCGCGGACACCGGCCGGCCACGCACGGCCCTGGGCAGGACGGCCCTGCTGTCAACCGGCGCGCGGACGGACCGCACGGACGATCCTGAGCTGCGCCTGGCCGCGCGGCGTCTCGCCATGCAGTTCACCGGTCTCATCGTCGTCCTGCTGCTACTCGTGGGCGGGCTCGTGCTGGGCATCGTCAGCGCGGGCCAGCAGGAGGCATCCGATCAGGAGCTGCGCAACAGCGCCTCGATCGACTCCCCGGACGAGGCGCCCGACGGCGTCTACCTCATCGTCGTCGACGACGGCAGGCTTCGCACCTCCCGGGACCTGCCCGCCCAACTTCCCGACGAGGACGCCCTGCGGTCCGTCGCCGAGACCGGGAAGTCCGTGGAGAGCTCCGTGCGCATCGACGGACACGACTACCGGGTGCTCACCAGCCAGGACGGTCCGCACCTGACCCAGGTGGCCGTCGACCAGCACCAACGTGACGAGGAACGGGGCCGGCTGATCCTGGCACTCTCCGTGTCCGGCATCCTGGCTGCCGTTGCCGCGTGGTTCCTGGCCACGTGGATGGCGCGGCGCGCTATGCAGCCCCTGGCCGAGGCCCTCGCCCTCCAGCGCAGGTTCGTCGCCGACGCCAGTCACGAACTCCGTACTCCGCTCACGGTCCTGAGCACCAGAGCCCAGATGTTACGGCGCCGGCTCCCGGCTCTGACCGGGCCCGACCACGACGGCGCTCCGGGAGCATCGGCCCAGATTCGCGGACAGGTCGACGAGATCGTGCAGGATTCACGGATGCTCACCGAAATCCTCGAAGACCTGTTGATCGCGGCCGATCCGCGCGAGGTCCTCGAGCAGCAGCCGCTGGACATCGCCGCACTCGCCGACGAAGCGGTCGCCTCGTTGAGGCCGGCCGCTGAGCACCAGAACCTTACGCTGGAGCGCACCGGGTCCGCGGCCCCGGTCATGGTGAACGGCGCGAGAATCGCCCTGCACCGGCTGTTCACGGCACTGGTGTCCAACGCCGTGGACCATGCCGTGCACAGCGTGCAGGTGGACGTGCAGATCGTGGGCGCGAACGCGGTCATCCGGGTCAGCGACGACGGTCCCGGCTTCCCCGCCGGCACGGACGCGCGCGCCTTCGAACGATTCGCCAGCACGCGTGCCGGGGCGCCGGCGGGCGCCGGGGACGCATCCGAATCCGCAGCCGCGGACGCAGATGCAGCCGCTCCACGGCACTACGGCCTGGGGCTCGCCCTGGTGGCCGAGGTGGCGGCGCGGCACGGCGGCTCCGTCTCCATTGAGCCGCTCAGCGGCAGAGGGGCGACCGTGGCCGTGTTCCTTCCGGCCCGGCGCTGACGGGATACCCGACGGTGTCCGGCAGCCAAGGGGTGTTGCCCTCGGGTTCCTGCACAAGGCTGCCCTCGACCGGTTCTGCACAGACTTCGTGAGCTAAGAATCTTGGAAGAAATCCGTCGCATGCTCGACGGAGGACAGGTCGAGGGAGGTGCCCTCGAGCATGGACGCCGTCGCGGTCGTCCGGGTCGGAAAGGGACGTGTCATGAGCATCAGAAGCACAGGCAAGGCCGCCGCGCTGGCCGTGACCATGGCCGTCGGCGCTGTCAGCGTCGTCAGCGGGGGCGTGGTCGCCGGCCTGCTCTGGGTGGCCGGTGCGGGCACATCCGGTGCGGGCACGAGCAGCTCCGACCCATCCGTGCCGTCCGATTCCGTGCCGGCACAGCCTGCACCGGTACAGCCCGCACCAGTACAGCCCGCACCAGTACAGCCCGCACCTGTACAGCCAGGCCAGGGCCAGGCGCCGCACGCCCAGTCGTCGGGTTCCTGAGGGCCGTGCCCCGCGAACGGGCCTCGCCGGCCCCACACCCCAAGCGGTGAGGCTAGGCCAGGAACACCGCGGCCAGCAGGGCGATGTACACGATCACGAAGATCGCGGGCGTCAGGAATCGAACCACGTTCAGCCAGGGGGCCGACGCGATGACCCGACGGCTGAGGGCCGACGGTGCGCTCAGCAGTGCCAGGTCCTCGATGATCGCCCCGCCCTCATTCGCGGCGGCGATCTGCGCGAGAGCGCCCAGGATTCCGGAGGCGAGCAACACGCCGGCGGCGGCGATGCGCACGCTGACGGGGGTGTCGCCCAGCCCCAGCGCGGTGAACCCGATCAGGGCGGTGAGCAGGAAGGTGGGTGCCAGCTGGGACACGATGATGTGCCACCGGGCCGCGGCCCAGCGAGTCAGCAGATCGGCTTCGGTCATGATCGCTCCGTTCGTGAGGGCGGCCGGACAGCCCCCGATGTCCCCCCAGTGTGACCCCAAACCCGAGCGAACGCCGCACGCCGCACCGGTCGCACGGGACGATCCACGGGCCGACGGAGCGGCCTGGCGTCAGGCGAAGGTCTCGTCGAGGGCGGCCGCGAGATCCCCGATCAGGTCGGCGGCGTCCTCCAGCCCCACCGAGAGCCGCAGGTGCCCGAACCGCTGGAATTCCTCCGGGTAGTAGGCGGCCCGCGGCCCGCTGCCCGACACATGCACGATCAGGCTCTCGTCGTGGCCGAGGGAGACAGCGGAGGTGATCACGCGGAGCCGGGCCACGAACCGGTTCTGGGCGTCGGCGTCGCCCGCCACGGCGAACGCGAGCATGCCCCCGAACCCGTGCTGGAACTGGCGGACGGCCAGTTCATGCTGCGGATGCGTCGGCAACCCCGGGTAGGCGACATACTCGATCCGCGGGTCGGCGGCCAGGAACTCCGCGACCAGTTGGGCGTTCTCGGTGTGCTGGCGCAACCGCAGCGGCAACGTGACCGACCCGCGCATGATCAACCAGGCGTTGAATGGGCTGATCACCCCGCCGACGTCCACCATCGCCTCGGACTTGATCCGCTGCACCAGCGTGCTGGAGCCGATCACGGCCCCGCCCATGGCATCCCCGTGGCCGTTGATGTACTTGGTGAGGGAGTGCACGACGAGGTCGGCGCCGAGATCGAGCGGACGCAGCACCGGTGGCGGGGTGAACGTCGAATCGACCGACAGCAGGACGCCGGCCGCCCGGGTGATGGCCGCGATCGCGGCGATGTCGGCAACCCGGGTGGTCGGGTTGGCGATGGCCTCCACGTGCACCAGGCGGGTCTCTGGGCGAAGGGCCGCCGCGACGGCCGCCGGGTCGCTCGTGTCCACGAACGTCGCCGAGATGCCGTACTTGTCGGGCAGGAGCTCGCGGAAGAGCTTGAAGGTGGCCTCGTAGGCGACATCGGAGACGACGACATGATCTCCCGTGCGCAGGAAGGTGAAGAACACGGCGTGCAGCGCGGCGACGCCGCTGGCCAGTGCCACGGCGTCCTCGCCGTGCTCGAGGAGCGCCAACTTACGCTGCAGGCCGAGCTGGTTGACGCCGCTGTTGCGGGTGTAGAGGGGAACATCGGTGCCCGACCAGCTGATCGTCGAGGGGTCGTCGGGAAGAGCGTACGAGTTCGCCATCACGATCGGGGTGCGCACCGCACCCGTGCCGGGGTCGATGTCGTTGCCCGCGTGCACGGCGCGGCTGGACTCGGCGAGGGACTGCGGCGCATGCTTGTCTGGTCGAACCGTCATGAGGCCAGCGTAATGACCTCGATGAGCGGCGGGCGAGGGTGTGACGCCGCGCGACGGCCGGTGTCGCGAATGGGAAACTAGACCCATGACCGCAACACTCGTCGCCAAGGGCCTGGCCGGCGGCTACGCCCACCGCACACTGTTCGACTCCCTCGACCTCACCGTGGCGCCCGGAGACGTCGTGGGCGTAGTGGGGGTGAACGGGGCCGGCAAGTCCACCCTCCTGCGCCTGCTCGCCGGGATCGACGAGCCCTCGTCCGGCAGCGTCTCGCTCTCACCGGCGGATGCCTTCGTGGGCTGGCTGCCGCAGGAACACGAGCGCGTGCCCGGCGAGACCGTCTCGGACTACATCGCCCGGCGCACCGGATGCGCCGAGGCCACCCGGGAGATGGACGTCGCGGCGGCAGCTCTCGCCGAACCGGCCACACCCGGCGGCCCTGACCCCGCCGACGTCTACTCGCACGCACTCGACCGATGGCTGGCCAGCGGTGCGGCCGATCTCGACGACAGGCTGCCGGGCGTCCTGCACGACCTCGGTCTCACGCTGGATGCCGACGTCGCGGCGGACGCCCCGATGACGGCGCTGTCCGGCGGCCAGGTCGCGCGGGTGGGCCTGGCGGCGCTGCTGCTGTCCAGGTTCGACATCGTCCTCCTCGACGAACCCACCAACGACCTCGACCTCGACGGCCTCGAGCGCCTCGAGTCCTTCGTACGAGGCCTCCGCGGCGGCGTTGTGCTCGTCAGCCACGACCGCGAGTTCCTGTCGCGGTCCGTGACGCGGGTACTCGAATTGGATCTGGCCCAGAACGCCAACCGGGTCTTCGGCGGCGGGTACGACTCCTACCTCGAGGAACGCGAAACGGCCCGCCGGCAGAAGCGGGCCGCGTTCGACGAGTTCGCCGACAAGAAGGCCGACCTGGTCGGCCGCGCCCGCATCCAGCGCGAGTGGTCGAGCCAGGGCGTGCGCAACGCCATGAAGAAGGCGCCGGACAACGACAAGATCCGCCGCAAGGCCTCCGCCGAGTCCAGCGAGAAGCAGGCTCAGAAGGTCCGCCAGATGGAGAGCCGCATCGCCAGGCTCGACGAGGTCGACGAACCGCGCAAGGAATGGAAGCTCGAGTTCACTATCGGCCCGGCCCCCCGGTCGAGCACCGTCGTGTCGGTCCTCAACGACGCGATCGTGCGGCAGGGCGACTTCGTCTTCGGCCCCGTGTCGCTGCAGGTCAATGCGGGGGAGCGCATCGGCATCACGGGGCCGAACGGCGCGGGCAAGACCACGCTGCTGCGGGCGCTGCTGGGCCGTCGCGTCCCCGACGCCGGGTCGGCGAGCATGGGCACGAGCGTCGCGATCGGCGAGATCGACCAGGCACGGGCCAGTGTCACCGGTGACCAGAGCCTGGTGGCCGTCTTCGAGGAGCGCCTGCCCGACCTGGCCGCCGGAGAGATCCGCACCCTGCTGGCCAAGTTCGGGCTGACCGCCGATCACGTCAACCGGCCGGCCAACGCCCTCTCGCCCGGAGAGCGCACGCGCGCTGGACTCGCGCTGCTGCAGGCCACCGGCGTCAACCTGCTGGTGCTCGACGAGCCCACCAACCACCTGGACCTGGCGGCGATCGAACAGCTCGAGCAAGCCCTGGACTCCTACACGGGTACGCTGCTGCTGGTGACGCACGACCGACGGATGCTGTCCACTGTGAGTCTCGACAGGCACTGGGCGGTCGAGGCCGGCCAGGTCGTCGAGACCAGCGCCGCCGCATCCGCTGCTCGCTGAACCGGCAGCACCGGACCGGCAGCGCCGGGCCGGCAGCGCTGAACGCACCTGGAATAGAACCGGCCACGCCGCCGTTGGGGCGTAGTATGCGTTTGCATACAAACTGATGGGAAGGGCGCACCACACATGGCACCGACACTGGAATTGGGTCTCGACACGTTCGGCGACGTCACGTACGCCCCCGACGGAACCCTGCTCAGCCACGCAGAGGTGCTGCGGAACGTCGTGGCGGAGGCTGTGCTGGCCGACCAGGTGGGCCTGAGCTTCTTCGGCATCGGCGAGCACCACCGCGAGGACTTCGCCGTCTCCGCCCCCGAAGTCGTGCTCGCCGCGATCGCCGGGCAGACCTCCACCATCAAGCTCGGCTCCGCCGTCACCGTGCTCAGCTCCGACGACCCGGTGCGGGTTTTCCAGCGTTTCGCCACGCTCGACGCCGTCTCCAACGGCCGCGCCGAGGTGATCCTCGGCCGGGGCTCGTTCACCGAGTCGTTCCCGTTGTTCGGCCTGGAGCTGAGCGACTACGAGCAGCTGTTCGAGGAGAAGCTCGAGCTGTTCACCGAACTGCTCAAGGAAGAGCCGGTCACGTGGACCGGCACCACCAGGGGCTCGCTGACCGATCAGCGGGTCTTCCCGCCCACCGAGTCGGGCAGCATCCGCACCTGGATCGGCGTGGGCGGGAGCCCGCAGTCGGTAGTGCGTGCCGCCCACTACGGTCTGCCCCTGATGCTCGCGATCATCGGCGGCGAACCGTTGGCGTTCGCCCAGTTCACCGACCTGTATCACCGCGCTCTCGACCAGTTCGGGCGCGACCGGCTGCCCATCGGCGAGCACTCGCCCGGCTATGTGGCCGCGACCGACGAGCAGGCCCGCGAGGAGATGTGGCCGCACTACCGGGCCATGCAGGACCGCATCGGCCGCGAGCGCGGCTGGGGCCCGGCCACCAAGGCGCGCTTCGAGCAGGACGCCGGACCCGACGGCGCGCTGTTCGTCGGCTCGCCGCAGACCGTCGCCACCAAGATCGCCAAGATGGCCACCGGACTGTCGCTGTCCCGGTTCGACCTCAAGTACAGCCTGGGCACCCTCTCGCACGAGAAGCTCATGAACAGCATCGAGCTGTACGGCACGGAAGTGGCCCCGCTCGTGCACGACCTGATGGCCTGACGGGCGAGCACGGTCCCTCGGACGGGGTAGCGTGAACGAGTGGGCCCGGCTCAGGCAAGCCGCCCACGTTCATCCTTTCGCTCACCCATTCCTCGAGGAGTACACCGTGGAAACCTGGCCCGGATCTGCCTACCCGCTCGGCGCGACCTATGACGGCAGCGGCACGAACTTCGCCCTGTTCAGCGAGGCCGCCGAGCGGGTGGAGTTGTGCCTGTTCGATGAGAACGGCGCGGAGACTCCCGTGGAGGTCCGCGAGTCGAGCGCCTTCGTCTGGCACTGCTACCTGCCGGAGGTGCAGCCGGGCCAGCGCTACGGCTACCGGGTGCACGGCGAGTACAACCCCAGCGAGGGCAAACGCGCCAACCCCAACAAGCTGCTGCTCGACCCGTACGCCAAGGCCACCTGTGGTGTCATGGACTGGGACCAGGCCCTGTTTTCGTACAACTTCGGCGACCCGGACTCCCGCAACGACGAGGACTCCGCCCCGCACATGATGCTCGGCGTGGTCGTCAACCCGTTCTTCGACTGGACCGGCGACCGGTCGCCGCGCACTCCCTATAACGAGACGGTGATCTACGAGGCCCACGTCAAGGGCCTCACCCAGCTGCAGAGCGAGGTGCCAGAGTCCCAGCGCGGCACCTACGCCGCCGTCGCGCATCCGTCGGTCATCGAGCACCTGCAGAAGCTCGGCGTCACCGCCATCGAGCTGATGCCGGTGCACCAGTTCGTCAACGACTCCACCCTGCAGGACCAGGGCCTGAGCAACTACTGGGGTTACAACACCATCGGGTTCTTCGCCCCGCACAACGCATACTCCTCCAGCGGCGACCTCGGCCAGCAGGTGCAGGAGTTCAAGGGCATGGTCAAGAACCTGCACGCCGCCGGCATCGAGGTCATCCTCGACGTGGTCTACAACCACACCGCGGAGGGCAACCACCTGGGCCCGACCATCTCGTTCAAGGGCATCGACAACGCCGCCTACTACCGTTTGATGGACGACGACGGCCGCTACTACATGGACTACACCGGCACCGGCAACACCCTGAACGTGCGTCACCCGCACGCGTTGCAGCTGATCATGGACTCGCTGCGCTACTGGGCCATCGAGATGCATGTCGACGGCTTCCGCTTCGACCTCGCCAGCGCCCTGGCCCGCGACCTGTACGACGTCGACAAGCTCTCCACCTTCTTCGAACTCGTGCAGCAGGACCCGATCGTCTCCCAGGTGAAGCTCATCGCCGAACCCTGGGACGTCGGCCCCGGCGGCTACCAGGTCGGCAACTTCCCGCCGCAGTGGACCGAATGGAACGGGAAATACCGCGACACCGTGCGCGACTTCTGGCGCGGTGAACCGTCGACGCTGGGAGAGTTCGCCTCCCGCATCTCCGGCTCCGCCGACCTCTACGAGCACTCCGGCCGCCGCCCGGTCGCCTCGATCAACTTCGTCACCGCGCACGACGGCTTCACCCTCAACGACCTGGTGTCGTACAACGAGAAGCACAACGACGCCAACGGCGAGGGCAACAACGACGGCGAGAGCCACAACCGGTCCTGGAACTCGGGCGTCGAGGGCCCCACCGACGACGACGCCATCCGCACCCTGCGCGGCCGCCAGCAGCGCAACTTCATCGCCACCATGCTGCTGTCCCAGGGCGTGCCGATGATCCTGCACGGCGACGAACTGGGCCGTACCCAGCACGGCAACAACAACACCTATGCGCAGGACTCCGAGCTGAGCTGGATCCACTGGGACGAGGCCGATGTGCCTTTGATCGAATTCACGGCGGCCGTGGTGCGCCTCCGCAAGGAACACCCCACCTTCCGCCGCAGCCGTTTCTTCGACGGCCACCCCGGCAAGCGTGGTGAGGGCGACCCGCTGGCGGACATCGTCTGGTTGAACACCGACGGCGAGGAGATGCGGGCGCAGGACTGGGACGAAAGCCGCGCCCGCACCGTAGGCATGTTCCTCAACGGCCAGGGCATCCGTGAGCGCGACTCGCGTGGCCGGGAGGTCACCGACGTCAACTTCATCCTGCTGTTCAACGCGGATGGTGAGGATGTCGAGTTCACTCTGCCCAGCGACGAGTACTCGCCGGCCTGGGAGATCGTGATCGACACCGGGGGAGAGGGGGCCGACTCACTGCCCCGGCCGGCCGGTGCCATCCACACCGTGAAGGGACGCTCCCTCGTCGTGCTCCGCGAGTACCACGAACCCGAGGCCCTGCCGGATCACTCCGTGGCCGCATCGCTCGCGAGCCACCCATCCCCACCGACGGCGACGCTCACGCTGCCGGTGCTGCCCGACCCGTACGCCGCGACCGAAGGACACGCGTAACCACTATGACCGTCCCCGTCTCCACCTATCGCCTGCAGATCACGTCGGCCTTCGACCTGGATGCGGCGGCAGCCGTGCTCGACTACGTCACCGCACTCGGCGCCGACTGGATCTACCTCTCACCGTTGCTCACCGCCGAGGCGGGCTCAGATCACGGCTACGACGTGATCGACCACGGTACCGTCGACCCGGCCAGGGGCGGCCCCGAAGCGCTCGCTCGGCTCTCGGAGCAGGCCACGGCCGCCGGTCGGGGCATCCTGGTCGACATAGTGCCCAACCACATGGGGGTGAACACACCCCACGACAACGCGTGGTGGTGGGACCTGCTCACGCGCGGCCAGGAGTCGCGGTATGCGGAGGCCTTCGACGTGGACTGGCCGGCCGGCCACGGCCGGGTGCTGCTTCCGGTGCTCGGAGACGGCGACACCGAACTCGAGAAACTCACGATCGTCGGCGACGAACTGCACTACTACGACAACCGGTTCCCGCTGGCCCCGGGGACGGCGGACGACGGTGCGAGCGCCAGGGCGGTACACGAGCGACAGCACTACGAACTGGTGAACTGGCGCCGCGCCGACGCCGACCTCAACTACCGGCGGTTCTTCGCGGTGAACACCCTCGCCGGCCTCCGCGTCGAGGTGCCGTGGGTCTTCGAGGAATCCCACCGGGAGATCCTGCGCTGGGTGCACACCGCTCAGGTGCAGGGCTTGCGGGTGGACCACCCGGACGGCCTGGCCGACCCGGGCGGCTACCTCGATCGCCTGCAGGCCGCGATGGGTGGTCGTTACCTCCTGGTGGAGAAGATCCTCGAGGGTCGTGAGCAGCTGCCCAGCAACTGGTCGACCGACGGCACCACGGGCTACGACGCCCTCGCCGACTTCGACCGGGTCCTCGTCGACCAAGCGGGCGCGGAACGGCTCGACGCTCTCGAGGCGGCCCTGCAGGCCGAGCGGAGCGGAGCCGAGGCCCCGGTCTCCTGGAGCGAACTGGTCTACGCGGGCAAACGCGCCATCGCGGACACGATCCTGCAGAGCGAGGTGCGCCGGCTGGACCGGCTGATCCCCGAGGTGCCCGACGCGGTCGACGCCCTGTCGGAACTGATCGCCTGGTTCCCGGTGTACCGCTCCTACCTGCCCGTCGGCCGGCACGAGCTCGACACCGCGGTGCGGTTGGCCCGGCAGCGCCGGCCAGACCTGGACGCCACCATCAGCGCCCTGCTTCCCGTCCTCACGGACCCCGCCCACCCGGCGGCCGTGCGGTTCCAACAGACCTCAGGCATGGTCATGGCCAAGGGCGTCGAAGACACCGCCTATTACCGCTACAGCCGGCTCACCTCGCTCAACGAGGTCGGCGCGGATCCGAGCGAGTTCGCGGTACCGGTGGACGAGTTCCAGCGCCGCCAGCAGACCCGCCTGGCCGTCGCGCCCGCGTCCCAGACCACGCTGTCCACCCACGACACCAAGCGTGCGGAGGACGTGCGCAGCCGCATCTCGGTCATCGCCGAACTTCCAGACGAGTGGGCCGCTGTGCTGGGCACGCTGCGCGGGCTGGCCCCTCTCGGCGACGCGCCCTTCGAGAACCTGCTCTGGCAGGCCATCGTCGGCTCCTGGCCGGCGTCGACGGATCGCCTCATCGGCTACGCCGAGAAGGCGTCCCGGGAAGCCAACCTCTCCACCACCTGGACCGCGCCGAACGAGGAGTTCGAGAACGCCATGCGCGACCTCGTCCGCACCCTGGCCGAACCCGGCCCACTGCGCGACACCGTCACCGCGTTCGTCGATAGGATCCGGCAGGCCGGCTGGAGCAACTCGCTCGCCCTCAAGCTGATCCAGCTCACCGCTCCGGGTGTCCCCGACGTCTACCAGGGCAGCGAGCTCTGGGAGACCTCCCTCGTCGACCCCGACAACCGTCGCCCCGTCGACTACGGGGTGCGCCGCGAGTACCTGGCCCGGGTCACCGAGGGCTGGCTGCCGCCGGTGGATGAGACGGGCGCGGCCAAGCTGCTGGTCACCACCCGTGCGCTCCGGCTGCGGCGGGATCGGCCGGACCTGTTCCGCCGGCACGCCCCCGTCGAGGCCTTCGGGTCGGCCGCCTCCCACGTCGTGGCCTTCGACCGGGGTGGCGCCGTCACGGTCGCCACCCGGCTCCCGGTGGCCCTGTCCCGCACCGGCTGGGGCGACACCACGATCATGCTCGCCGGCCACGACTGGCAGGACATCCTCACCGGCGCCCATGTCCCCGGGGGAGAGGTGCGCCTGGCCGACCTGCTCTCGCACTACCCGGTGGCACTGCTCATCCCCGCGTCCGCCACCGAGCCCGCATCCGCCGCCACCGAGGAGGTCGCCCCGTGACTGAGGACACCACCAGCTCCGCACCAGATCGAGCAGCCGCAGCGCCGCTCCCCATCGACGTGTGGGCGCCGAATGCCGCCGACGTGCAGTTGGTGAGCGAAGCCGGCCCGGCGCCGATGCGCCGCGACGAGTCCGGGTGGTGGCATGTGGGCCTGTCTGGCGCGCCCGACGGCGCCGACTACGGCTTCCTGGTCGACGGCGCCGGCCCGTTCCCCGACCCGCGCTCCCGGCGCCAGCCCTCGGGCGTGCACGGTCTCTCCCGCACCTTCGACCCGGCCGCCCACGCCTGGCAGGACGGCGCCTGGACCGGCCGCCAGCTGGCCGGCGGCAGCATCTACGAGCTGCACATCGGCACCTTCACCCCCGAGGGCACGCTGGATGCCGCAGCCGCGCGGCTCGACCACCTCGTGGACCTCGGCGTCGACTTCGTCGAGCTGCTCCCGGTCAACGGGTTCAACGGCAGCCACAACTGGGGTTACGACGGAGTGCTCTGGTACACCGTGCACGAGGGATACGGCGGCCCCGCCGCCTACCAGCGCTTCGTCGACGCCTGCCACGCTGCCGGCATCGGGGTCATCCAGGACGTCGTGCACAACCACCTCGGGCCCAGCGGCAACTACCTGCCCAACTTCGGCCCGTACCTCAGCGACGCCGAAGGGAACACCTGGGGCGCATCGGTCAACCTGGACGGCCCGCACTCCGACGAGGTGCGCCGGTACATCATCGACAGCGCCCTGATGTGGTTGCGCGATTACCACGTCGACGGGCTGCGCCTGGATGCCGTGCACGCGCTCAAGGACCACTCCGCCGTGCACCTGCTCGAACAGCTTGCCGAGGAGACCGCCGTGCTCAGCGCATTCGTCGGCCGCCCGCTCACCCTCATCGCCGAGTCCGACCTCAACGACCCGCGCCTCATCACGCCCCGCGAAGCCAACGGCTACGGGCTGGACGCGCAGTGGAGCGACGACTTCCACCACGCCGTGCACGTCGCGCTCACCGGCGAGACCGTGGGCTACTACGCTGATTTCGCGCCGCTCGGCGCCCTGGCCAAGGTGCTCACCCGCGGGTTCTTCCACGACGGTACCTTCTCCAGTTTCCGGGGCCGGCTGCACGGCCGCCCCGTCGACCTGCAGCGGATGCCGGCCTGGCGCCTGGTCGTCGCCTCCCAGAACCACGATCAGATCGGCAACCGCGCCATCGGCGACAGGTTGAGCGCCCAGCTCGACACCGGCCAGCTGGCCATCGCCGCAGCCCTCACGCTGCTCGGCCCGTTCACCCCGATGCTGTTCATGGGCGAGGAATGGGGCGCCCGCACCCCGTGGCAGTTCTTCACGTCGCACCCGGAGCCGGAACTGGGCGTCGCAACGGCCGAGGGCCGGATCGGCGAGTTCGCCCGGATGGGCTGGGACCCGGCCGTGGTGCCCGACCCGCAGGACCCCGCCACCTTCGAGCGGTCCAAGTTGGACTGGTCCGAGCTGCAGCGGCCCGACGCGGGCCGCCTGTTCGCGTTCTACCGCCACCTGGCGGTGCTGCGCCGCGAGCACTGCGACCTGACCGATCCCCGGCTGCTCAGGGTAGCCGTGGAGTTCGACGAGGCCGACGGCTGGGTGAAGCTCACCCGGGGCGTCACCGAGATCCTGCTGAACCTGTCGACGAGCCCGCGCTGGGTTCCGGCGGCTGGGAGCACGGTCGTCCTGGCCTTCGCGAACAACGCCGATGCAGCACCCCGCCTGGACGCCGGTGCGGTCTTGTTGCCCCCGCACTCCGTCGCCGTGCTCGCCTGACCCGAACATCGCGCCCTAGCCGACGCAGAATCGAGGAGAAAACCGTGGGTTCCTTCCTGTCCCAGCAGAGCGCCGAGGCTCTGGCCAGGCTCGTCCGGCTGGACGGCGAAGAGTCCGCGCCGCCCCTGGAACGGATGCGGGCGATCCGCGCCGTGCTACATCACCTTGATGCCGATCCCGCCGCGCTCAGCAGCGTGCGCGACGCCCTCGCGGGCGGGTCAGGCTGGCCGGAGATCGCCGAAGCGGCCGGCCTCAAGCCCACCGCGGCCAAATGGCGTTGGCAGGGCACCGACGACGAGATCGCCGCGCGGCTGTCCGCTGGCCGCAAGCGCAGCATCCGGCCCAGCAGCGTGCCCACCGACCTGCCCGGCCGCTCGGTGGCCGAGGCGGCGGCGCAGCTCGGGGTGTCCGCGCAGGCCGTCTACCTACAGGTGACCCGGGGTAGGCTGATCAGCCGCACGGTCGAGCTGGCCGACGGGCGGAGCTACAAACGCGTGTTCCTCCCCGGTGACGCGCTACCCTCCACTTCAGAAACACCGGCGCACTCGCTCGATGATTCGCCCGAGGACCCGACCAGTACCGATCGCTAAGAACAGACCGCTAGCCCGACACCGACGGAGTGACCATGACCGATCAGAGCTACGACCCCTTCGACCGCACCCGCCCAGTGCAGACCGCTGCAGCGGACCAGACGCACACCGAGCGCCTCGACTTCGACCGCGACCCGGTCACAGCCCCGTCGGAGGCCGAACTGGCGGAGACCACAACCGAGTCGCGCGGTGCCAGGCCCCGCAGCCGCACGCTGATCTCCGACCTGCGCACCGGCGGCCCCCAGCGTGCCGCGCTGGTGGTGCTGGTGGGCATCGCCGTTCTCACGATCGCGTTCATCATCATGATCTTCGTGAACGTGTCCAACGAGTCCATCATCGCCCTGGCCGTGATCGCCACGCCGATCGCGTCGATGGTGGCGGCCTACTACGCGGTGACCCTGAGCATCCAGCAGGTCAAGACGGAGCGAGCCGACAAGGAGAAGGCCCTGGCCAAGCTCGAGGCCGTCGAAGCGGCCGCACGCGAGACCGAGGTGTGGGCCTCCCAGATGGAATCCGGCCTCCGGGTCGCGGTGGCCAAGCTCGATGGCGCCGGACTGTCCAGCGTCGCCGTCACTCGCGCCGCCGGCACGCCGGACGACTTCTTCTAGGCCGGATCCCGGCCGGCCGCGTCCCTAGATCTCGCCGGATGCGGCGCCGAGCCGCTCGGACTCGGAACGTTCGGCGGCGGACCGGGCCCGGGCGGCACGCAGGTAGTGGCGCATCGGCGCGTGCCGCAGTCGCCGCGGCAACCGCGGGTAGACCGCGCGCAGGAGCGTCAGAACAAGGTTGAAGCGCCGTTGCCGCCCCGGCGACCACGGCAGCGCGAACAGAGCGCGTTCCCCGGGCTCGAGCAGCCCGGCCGTGACCAGGCGGGCCAGCGGCATGGCCAGGCGCAGCCAGACCGGCCCGGTCCGCGGATGCAGCAGCGTGTCGGCGACGGCGCGAGTCGTGGCATCCGTCGACAGTGCGCGGCCGGCGCTCCGCCAGTATTCCGCGAAGTCCTGCCGGGTCGGCGGCCACAACCCGGCCGGCACCTGCAGGGCGGTGCCCAGCACCGCGTAGTCGCGGTAGACCGCCTCCGCGTCGTCGTCGGGGAGCGGGCCGAAGACCAGGTCGTGCATGCGGGTGGCCGACTCGTAGAGGGTGGCGGCCACCCAGAGCTGAAGCGCCGGATCGAACGCGTTGTAGGCGGGGTCCCCGTCAGGGACGGTTCGGGGGCTGTGCACCGGACGGTGCGCCAGCGACACTCGGCGAACCGCCGCCGCCCTGTCGATGGGAGTTCCGCAGGTGACCGCGTACACGTATGCGAGGGTGCCCGTCAGCCGGTCGAGCGGCCGGGCGGCGAAGTCGCTGTGCCGGGCCACCCCGTGCCCGACGGCGGGGTTGGCCAGCTGCAGCAGGATCGCCCGCCCGCCGGCGAGGATGAGAATTCCCTCAGGCGCCAGGTCCCCGATGCCCAGGGCGGGGCGTGCCTGAGCGGGCCGGCCTGTCCCTGCGAGGGGAGTCTCGTCGTGCGCCATGGCGGCCTCCTTCACGGTGAGCCTACTTCCCCGCACGCCTTCGCCCGCGACCGTGCTCCCGACCGTCCCGTCAACCAAGCCGTTCCTGACCCGTTCACAGAAATTCTTCCCGACGATGGAATATCCTGAGGTCCTATGCGATTGCATATACCTGAGGGTGACGGATCCGGTCGCCCCACAGACCTGAGGAGCACCATGAGCGACACCGACATCATCACCATCCCCGGCTACAAAGCGGGAACCTGGACCATCGACCCCACCCACAGCGCGGTCGGCTTCAGCATCCGTCACATCATGATCAGCAAGGTCAAGGGCACCTTCGAGTCGTTCGACGCCACGTTCGTCACCACCGAGAACCCCCTCGAGACCAGCGTCACCGCCTCCGCGACGGTCGCCTCCATCAACACCAACGAGCCCAACCGCGACGGCCACCTGCGCACCGGCGACTTCTTCGACGCCGAGACCTACCCGACCATCGACTTCGTGTCGACCGGCGTGCGTCTGGTGAAGGGCGACTACCTCGTCGACGGCAACCTGACCATCAAGGGCGTCACCAAGCCGGTTACCTTCGACTTCGACTTCGGTGGCTTCGGTTCGGACCCCTACGGCAACTACAAGTTCGGCGCTACCGCCAAGGCCGAGATCAACCGTGAGGACTTCGGCCTCACCTACAACGCAGCCCTCGAGACCGGCGGCATGCTGCTCGGCGACAAGGTCACCATCACCCTCGAACTGCAGGGCGCCCTCCAGGCGTAACCCAGTCCGCTGAACGGGGATCCCACCTGGTGGGGTCCCCGTTTCGTGTGTCCGGGCGGATTCAGCCGACGACCGCACCGTCCGGCGTCGGTTTGAGGACTCCAAGTCGCCGCAGGGCGAGAGCGATCACCGGATCGAGAGCGAAGACGAGGAACGCCGCGGAGCCCCACACCGTCGCCAACAGGACCACACAGAAGGCCTGCACCAGCGCGCTGGCCGAGTTGACCCTGCCGTTGTGCACGGCTTCGGGAGAGGCGCCCTGCACCAGCCTGCGGCGGGGCGAGCTGGCATGGAACCACTGCCAGGTGCTGATGAAGAGGATCAGGAAGAAGTTCACCGGGAGCAGGGTGCGGCCGAGCAGGTACCGACTGAACTCGTCGTTGAGGCTCGTCGTGAACGGCACGAGCACCACCCCGAGCAGGCGCAGGTTGTTCAGCCAGATGATGGTGGTGTCGACCCGGGGGATGAACTCGAACTGCCGCACGTGGATGAGCCAGAGCAGACCGAGCAGCAGAAAGCTGATCACGACGTTCAGGACGCTGGGAAGCAGGGCCTGCACCTGGTGCACAAGCTCGGCGTTCGAGTGCACCACGCCGATCCCGCTCACCGAGAGGTTCAACACCAACAGGGTCGCCGCGATGGCGAACACCCCGTCCGTGTAGGACTCCAGCCGCCGGGTGGCGAGCACGGTGCGCCGGTCCGGCCCGGTCCGTGGCGAGCGTGCGTTCCGGCCTCCAGGGCCCCGTTGCGGGCCGGGGAAGGCGTCCGGGTCGTTCGGCTCGGGAGGAGGGGGCACGCTCGGCATGCCGGCAGCCTACTCGCCGGTGATCTCCTCGCGCACGCGGCGCAGGTCCTCCATGAGGGCCCCGATCAGGATCCAGTGCTGCGGATGCGGCGTCGTGATCATCAGGGGCGCGGTGAGCGCGGGCGGCTCCACGGTGGGCGGCACGGAGGTGGCGGCGGGCGACTCCGGCAGCACGGTCAGCAGACGCAGGTCGTGGGCCGCGCGTTCCAGCTCGATGGAGAAGGCCTGCACGGTGGGCTCCAGGTGCAACGAGTCGTCGTAATGGTCACGCAGCGCGCGGGTCATCCCCAGAGCACGGGTGACCAACGGCACCAGTCGCGTGTAGAGCTCGGTGTCGGCGTCGAGCACCTCCCGGTGCCGTGCCTGACGCGGATTGAGAGTGAGGCTCTCCTCGGCCTGGCTGATCGCCCGTTCGGCCTTGGCCAGCATCGGCCGCAGCAAGCGGGCCTGGATCATCAGGGACTCGAGGTCGGAGTACTTCTGCGGACTCAGCAACGCGTTGGCTACCCGGTCGAAGGTCGCGGCGATCTCCAGCGTGAGCCGGGTGACGGCATCGTGCGCGGGGGTGAGGAGCACGGGCGGCACGATGAGGGCGTTCACGATGACGGCAATGGCGGCGCCGAGGATGGTCTCGATGATGCGATCCCTGGCGTAGGTCGGCGTCGCCGCTCCCAGGGTGAGCACGAGCATCGCGCTGATCGGGATCTGGTTGGCGGAGCCCGGCGAGAGCTTGAGCGCCCACGCGAGCAGGATGCACAGCACGATGGCCGAGAGCACGATCCAGCTGGACTGCCCGAAGAGCAGGCCGATGGCCAGGGCCACCAGGACTCCACCGACGACGCCGAGGCTGCGTTCGAGTGCCCGCCCGAGGGACTGGTTGACGCTGGGCTGCACCACGAAGATGGCCGCCATCGCGGCGAAGATGGGAAGCTCACCCGGCAGCAGCCACTGCGAGATGATCCAGGCCAGGGCCACCGCGACCGACGTCTTGAGGGTCTGCAGAAGCGGGATCCGTCTGGACACTCGCAGGTTGGCCGTTATTCGCACTGTCATAGGGTACAAGCCGGCCAGGGTCGAACCGGTCCGCCACTGCCTCAGCCGACCGGCTCCGGCGGTTCCGGCGTGGTGGCGGCCGGGAGGACGTGCACGGGGCGGCCGAGGAATCGCGCGTATTCGTGCAGGGCACGGTCGGCGCTCCGTGCCGACACGTCGGAGAACGGGAGGAAGGGCTGGGGCTGGACGGTCACCCGCCGGGGCTGCCACTCCCGGCGCCAGGTGCCGATCACGCGCCCGCCTCGAACCAGGATGGGTAGGAAGATCCCGTTCTTGCCCGGGACGACCCAGGTGAACTTCTCGGGCTCGATCGCCAGGTTGCGTTCCCGGTAGCCCAGCAGGTACTCGTCGAAACCGGCCAACGCCAATACGGCCGCAGGGCCCCGTCCGGGCGCGGCGCGGGGGAGCGCTGTCGTGTCGGTGCTCCGGGGAAGCAGATGGCGTACTCCGTCCACCTCGAGTTCCACCAGGTGCGGGGCCGCGACGGCGAGGGCGATCTTGGCGTCCGCCGTGGTGAGCTGCGACCACCAGATGAAGTCGGTCAGCGGGGCCGGGCCGTGGCCGACCAGATAGCGCAGCAGGTACTCGCCCAGAGCCTCGTCACGCTCGAGGCGACGCGGCCGGGGAACCCACTCGTCCAGCAGTACGAGCATCTGCTGCGAGTCGAGCTGGCGGCCCCAGCATAAGGTGCCCGATTGGGCCAGGTGCCAGATGAGGTGGTAGCCGCGTTGCCCGGCGGCGCTGATACCGTTCTGTTCCAGAAGCTCCATGAACGCCGAGCGGGACAGCTCCCGTCCGCCGATCAGGGCGTCAACGGCCACCTGTCTGGCGTGCTCGATAATGGACTCATCCAGGCCGAGGTCGCGCCGGCGAGTGGCGGCACCCGACCAGAGCCTCGGCGTGGTGAGCTCCAGCATCCAGCCCAGGTCCCGTCCGGGAACCAGGTGCAGCGTGCCGCGCATTGGCCATGAGCGCACGATCCGGCCGGAATCGATCAGTCGGTCGACGTCTGCGCTGGTGGTGCCGGGGGAGCGCACGGCCACGGCCCATTTGGCCCAGCGCAGGTCCTGGGCCTGCAGAGCGAGCATCCGTTCGACGACCGCGACAGCGCCCTCGCCGGCATCCCTGTCGCCGGCAGCCGGCACGGCGCCAGAGACGGGGAGCACCGGCGAACCGGTCAGCGACTGGCTGACCAGGCGCCGGCGCACGATGTCTGAACTCGAAGCTCGCGTCATAGCTCGGCAGTCTAGGGCCGAACGCACCGGATCCGCAGGGCAACACCCAGGTCAGCCCGTCCCGTGCACAGCCGTCAGCGGGCGAGGTGGTTCATAGACGCGGTCGCTCTCAGGCGAGGTCGTCGTCGGTGCGGGCACCGAACACTATCTCGTCCCAGCTGGGCATCGAGGCACGACCGCGCCGGCCGGTCTGACCGGTGCGTGGCTGGCCGGTGGCTGCCTGTCCCGTCGCTGCCTGGGTGGCCCAGACATTGCGCGCGGCATCCGGCCGGGCCGGAACTGGATCGGGTGCACCTTCTGCGGGTGGCTGAGGCGACGGGGCCTTGGCGGCCTCGTCGACCAGACGGATACCGGTCTCCAGCGGCGCGCGATCCGCCGAGCGGCCTACGGGCACGGCGGCAGCCGCTGGGGCCTCGACGGCGGCGGCCTCGCGTTCGCCACGGCGACGGCGCAGGGACTCCAGCAGGTCGGCCGTCTCACTCAGGCTCTGCGCCGGTTCGTCGGCGCGCTTGATCGCGGCTTTGGACACGGCTTCCGTCGTGCCGGCGGAGCGGGCATAGGGCACCAGGTCGTGCAGCGGCGCGGTGTCATTGAGGATGTCGTCGGCCAGAGATTCCTTGAACGTGAACGCGCCGCTGTCGAAGCGGCTGACGTCGGCCAGGCTGGTCTCGGCTCCCACGGCGCGCAGTCGGGGAATCAGGGCGCCCTTGAGCTCACCCTGCTGGGAGAGCGCGATGGCCTCGCTGCCGATGGGAGCGAGCGCGTTCTTCTTCGGTTCGAAACCCCAACGGGCATCGTGATCGATGTCGTCGGCCGTGAAGGCCAGCTTGACGATCCAGCCGGCGCCCGGTTCTTTCCAGCTCGCCCAGCGCTCGTTCGAGGCGCCGAGTGAGGCGAGGCGTTCGCGGATGACGCTGCCGAAGGTGGCCGGTTCATCGCCTGGGTCGGGTTCGACCGCCGTGTGCACGGGCACGCTCAGCGCAGAGGAGACGATGTACTCCCGTTCGGCGACCACAGGGCCCTCGAAGCGGCGCACGAAGTCCAGCGACGCACCGGTCACGGCAGCCACGTCCTCGGCGGACATGCCCGCCCGGATGTGGGCCTGCACTTCCCGGGGCGACAACTTGGGTCGGACGGACGAATCCGTTTGGGTTTGGCGAAGCCGGGACTGGAGAACCGCGTCGATGGGAATCCTGAAACGATCACCATCCTCTGACGCTGCAAGCAGCGCGCCGTTCTCGACTCCGATAACTTTCAAATCCTGCATGGCGAAAGCCCTCTCGCGATCACTGATGGCCCAACCCTGCCATGCCGAGTGGTCATTTCCGGGGAATACTGCGGGCGTGCCGGAAGTTGCTCCCATTGCCAACCTGAGAGGTTGGTGATTGGTTTGCTATTCCGAACGGATTGTTGCAAACTATGGCCGCCGATTTCGTTTATCGGCGTTAATGAAATGGATGGGCATGGCAACCGACTACGACGCACCGCGAAAGACCGAAGACGACTCAGAGTCGATTGAGGCCCTCAAGGAGCGTGTACCCGACAAGATGTCCGGTGTCGTTGATGTTGACGACTCCGACAACCCCGGTGGTTTCGACCTCCCGGGCGCCGATCTGTCCGACCTCGACCTCGACGTCGTCGTCCTGCCTCCGCAGGCCGACGAGTTCACCTGCGTGGAGTGCTTCCTCGTGAAGCACCGTTCGCAGATGTCGCACGAGACCAAGCTCGGCCCGGTCTGCCTGGAGTGCGACGCCTAAGCGCGCTTAGTTACTTGATGCTGGCCGTCGCGATCGATTGATCGCGGCGGCCATTTTCTGTGGCTGGCGACTGGAGACCAGCCAGTACGGCGCCGGGTCGGTGGGATCCTCGAGCGGGATACGCACGACCCCGGGGACCCAGCCGCGGATCAGCAGCCACGCACGGGCGTCGAGCCGCGGCCCGCGCTCGGCCGTGGCATCCGCCCCGTCGAAGGCAACGGCCTCGCCCAGCAGCGCGGTGTCGATGGTGGCCCGGCCGGCCGTGAGCGTGCCGCCAGAGACCTGCACGGTCGGGGAAGCCAGGACCACCAGCAGTGCACTGCCGAGGTAGAGCCCCGCCGCCGTCAGGACGCCCGCGAGCATCGATATCGGCAGGAAGACCAGCAGGCTCGCGGGAATCACGAGAGCGATGATGACGAACAGCCAGGGGGACGGCCGGAGTTTTTCGCGATATTCGGGCATGGCTCTATTCGACCAGACTTCTGCACTACCCTCGACACGTGTCTGAAAGCGTTGAAGTCCTGATAGCCGCGCCCGTTCTCCCCACTTACGCCCATCCAGGCGACGCTGGAGCCGATCTCCACTCGGCCGAGGCCCTCGTCCTGGCTCCCGGCGAACGGGCCCTCGTGGGCACCGGTGTGTCGATCGCGCTGCCCGACGGCTACGCCGCCTTCGTCGTTCCGCGCAGCGGGCTTGCCGTCAAACACGGCATCACCATCGTGAACTCGCCGGGCACCGTCGACGCGGGCTACCGCGGGGAGATCAAGGTCTGCCTGCTCAACACCGACAGCACTGCCCCCTTTGAGATCCAGGCCGGCGACCGGATCGCCCAGCTCATCGTCGCGCCGGTGTCGCGTGCCGTGTTCGTGCCCGTCGAACGCCTGCCCGGCAGCCTTCGTGGCGCCGGTGGCTTCGGCTCAACGGGCATTGCGCAGCAGGCTGCCGACCTGGCCCCCCATTCCCCAGCGTCCGCACCGGCGGATGCCCACCTGAGCGGAGAAACCCTGTGAGTGACAACGTGAATCCCGGCACGGGCTCGAACAGCGACGGCCCCGAGCCCGCTGAGTCCGAGCTCACCGAGGCAGAGCTCACCGAGGGCGAGCCGGCACCGGACCCGCACGCGAAGTCTGCCCCTGACGACCGCGAGGTCGACGGCCCCCTTGACGAGTCAGAGGCCAACCCCGTTCGCCCGTATGTCGACCTCGGCGGCGTGAAGATCCTGCCCCGCGAGGGCCTGCACCTGCGTCTCGAGATCGAAGAGGGCAGCAAGCGCGTCGTGGCCATCGGCCTGGACTACGCCGGTTCCACCCTGCAGGTCCAGCCGTTCGCGGCACCGCGCTCAAGTGGCCTGTGGCATGAGATCCGCAGCCAGATCGCCGACCAGATCGCCCGCCAGGGTGGTTCGACCACGCCGCGGGAGGGTCCGTTCGGCCCTGAGCTCGTCGCCGAGATCCCTGTAGCCGCCGGCCAGGGCCCGAGTGGGACCACCCGGTTGGCCCGCTTCATCGGCGTGGACGGCCCGCGCTGGTTCCTCCGCGGTGTCATCGCCGGCGAGGGTGCCATCAACCCGGATGCCGCCGCGCAGATCGAAGACCTCTTCCGCAGCATCGTTGTCGTGCGCGGTTCTGCCCCCATGCCGCCGCGTGACCTGATTCCGCTGCGAATGCCGGCGACCCCGGCCGGCAACCCCGAGCCCAGCGGCGCCTAAGCACCCGCTCGGAGCCGACCGGCGTGCGGCCACCGTTCGACACACCGTCCGACACCTCACCGAAAGCCCCCATGATGACGGATTCCACCTCCCGGCCCGAGCCCGACCAGTCCACGCCCGACGATGGGGCAGCCTCCGTCGCCGCAGAGACGCCGGCGGCGGCCCCGACGGAACCGACGGCAGGCAGCGCACTCGCCGACGGGATGGCCGCCGCCGCCCGGCGCGCCGGATTCAGTCCGGCCGCCGACGGCGAGCCGATCAGCGGCCACGCCCTCCTGGCCGCCATGGGCGGAATCCGCGGTCTGGTCGAGGCCGTGCTGCCCGGTCTGGTCTTCCTGGTCACGTATACGTTCACCCGGGAGCTGATCCCGTCCCTGGTCGCTCCGGTGCTCATCGGCCTGGTCTTCTTCGCACTCCGGCTGGCCCGCAAGCAGACCGTCACGCAGGCCGTCGGCGGGCTGGTCGGCATCGCCATCAGTGCGGTGCTCGCTCTGCTCACCGGTCGCGCCGAGGACTTCTACCTGCCCGGGTTCTGGACCAACGGCGTGTACGGCACCGTGCTCCTGGTGTCGGCCCTCGTCGGCTGGCCCCTCATCGGTGTGGCCGTCGGGTTCCTGATGGGGGAGCAACTCGCCTGGCGCTCCGACCCGTCCAAACGCCGGGTGATGACCATCCTCACCTTCATGTGGGCCGGCCTGTTCATCCTCCGCCTCGCGGTGCAGCTTCCCCTGTACTACGCCGGGAACGTCGAGTGGCTGGGCGCGACCAAGCTGTTGATGGGGATTCCGCTCTATGCGCCGTTGCTCGTACTGTCCTGGCTGATGGTGCGCTCGGTCTATGCGGCGACGGCCGCGCAGGAGTCCAGCGACTAGTCCCGCCACACCCGCGCCGGCAAACCTGTTCGGGCGCCGTGTCGCCCGGGCGGGGGACCCCATCGGTGCTATTGTTATCTCGACGTCAAGATAGTTTGGCGACGGTGGCTGCCCCGGTTCGCCCGTGGGTCATCCCAGCGGCGCAGGCACTGCGCGGTAAGGCTACCCTTGCTGGCAGAAGCGGGCGTCACTTGGTCAGGATTGAGGATTGCGGACGGGATCCCGTCGGTTTCCACGAAGGAGAGGACATCGTGTCTGCTGTAAATAGTTTTGGAGCTCGGGACACCCTGCGCGTCGGTTCGACGGACTACGAGGTCTTTCGCCTGGACGCCGTCGAGGGATTCGAGAAGCTGCCGTTCAGCCTCAAGGTCCTGCTGGAGAACCTGCTCCGCACCGAAGACGGTGCGAACATCACCGCGGAACACATCCGCGCCCTCGGTTCCTGGGTGCCGACCGCTGACCCCGACACCGAGATCCAGTTCACGCCGGCCCGCGTGATCATGCAGGACTTCACCGGTGTTCCCTGCATCGTCGACCTCGCCACCATGCGTGAGGCCGTCGCCGACCTCGGTGGCGACCCCAACACGATCAACCCGCTCGCCCCGGCCGAGCTGGTCATCGACCACTCCGTGATCGCCGACCTCTTCGGCAGCGACAACGCCCTCGAACGCAACGTCGAGATCGAATACGAGCGCAACGGCGAGCGCTACCAGTTCCTCCGTTGGGGCCAGACCGCCTTCGACGACTTCAAGGTCGTTCCGCCGGGAACCGGCATCGTGCACCAGGTCAACATCGAATACCTGGCCCGCGTCACCTTCACCCGGGAAGTGGGCGGCGTCCTCCGCGCCTACCCGGACACCTGCGTCGGCACCGACTCGCACACCACCATGGTCAACGGCCTCGGAGTGCTCGGCTGGGGCGTCGGCGGCATCGAAGCCGAGGCGGCCATGCTCGGCCAGCCCGTCTCCATGCTCATCCCCAAGGTCGTCGGCTTCAAGCTCAACGGTTCCATCCCCGCCGGCGTCACGGCCACGGATGTCGTGCTCACCATCACGCAGATGCTGCGGAAGCACGGCGTCGTGGGCAAGTTCGTCGAATTCTACGGCGAGGGCGTCGCCCAGGTCCCGCTGGCCAACCGCGCCACCATCGGCAACATGAGCCCGGAGTTCGGCTCCACGGCCGCCATGTTCCCCATCGACGACGTCACCCTGGGCTACCTGCGCCTCACCGGCCGCAGCGAGGACCAGGTGGCCCTGGTCGAGGCCTACTCCAAGCTCCAGGGCCTCTGGCACAACCCGGAACAGGAGCCCGTCTTCAGCGAATACCTGGAGCTGGACCTCGGCACCGTCGTGCCCTCCATCGCCGGCCCGAAGCGCCCGCAGGACCGGGTCGAACTCAGCAACGCCAAGAGCCAGTTCGAGATCGACCTGCAGAACTACGCCACCCACGACCTGTCCATGGTGGATGCCGCCGTCGAGGCGTCATTCCCGGCGTCAGACCCCATCGGATTCACCGCCCAGGACGAGCAGACCGCTCACCAGATCTCCCACCAGCACGTGAGCCACGCTCCCGTCTCGGTGTCGAGCCCGGTGCCGATCACCACCGCGGATGGTGCTCAGTACACCCTCGACCACGGCGCCGTGGCCGTCGCGGCCATCACAAGCTGCACCAACACCTCCAACCCCTCGGTCATGCTCGCCGCGGGCCTGCTTGCCCGCAACGCGGTGCGGAAGGGCCTCACGTCCAAGCCGTGGGTCAAGACCACCCTGGCTCCCGGCTCCAAGGTCGTCACCGACTACTACGCCAAGGCCGGCCTCACGGGTGACCTCGAGGCCCTGGGCTTCTACACCGTCGGTTACGGCTGCACGGTGTGCATCGGCAACACCGGTCCGCTCATCGACGAGGTGTCCGCCGCGATCAACGAGAACGACCTCGCCGTCACAGCCGTGCTCTCGGGCAACCGCAACTTCGAGGGCAGGATCAGTCCAGACGTCAAGATGAACTACCTGGCCAGCCCGCCGCTGGTCATCGCCTACGCCCTGGCCGGGTCGATGAACTTCGACTTCGACACCGACGCTCTCGGCGTCGGCAGCGACGGCACCGAGGTGTTCCTGAAGGACATCTGGCCCGACTCCGCCGAGGTGCAGGCCACCATCGACAGCTCCATCGACACGGCCATGTTCACCAAGGAATACGGTGAAGTGTTCGCCGGGGACGAGCGCTGGCGCTCCCTGCCCACGCCCGACAGCGAGGTGTTCCAGTGGGACCCCGAGTCCACTTACGTGCGGAAGCCCCCGTACTTCGACGGCATGACGCTGGAGACCACTCCGGTCTCCGACATCGTCGACGCGCGGGTGCTGGCGAAACTGGGCGACTCGGTCACCACCGACCACATCTCCCCGGCCGGCAACATCAAGGCCGACAGCCCGGCGGGCGCGTACCTGATGGAGCACGGCGTCGAACGCGGCGACTTCAACTCCTACGGCTCGCGTCGCGGCAACCACGAGATCATGATCCGCGGTACCTTCGCCAACATCCGGCTGCGCAACCAGCTGCTCGACGGCGTCGAGGGCGGGTATACCCGCGACTTCACCAAGCCGGATGCTCCGCAGTCGTTCATCTACGACGCCAGTCAGAACTACCAGGCGGGCGGAACGCCCCTGGTGATCTTCGGCGGCAAGGAGTACGGCTCCGGGTCGTCCCGCGACTGGGCGGCCAAGGGCACCAGCCTGTTGGGCGTCAAGGCCGTCATCACCGAGAGCTTCGAGCGTATCCACCGCTCCAACCTGATCGGAATGGGCGTTGTCCCGCTCCAGTTCCCGGCCGGCGAAAGCTGGGCGTCACTGGGCCTGGACGGCACCGAGAGCGTCTCCATCACGGGCCTCGAGGAACTCAACGCGGGCACGACGCCCAAGACCGTGCACGTCGTCGCGACCCCCACGGCGCACTCGGCACCGGACAAGGCCGTCGTCGAGTTCGACGCCGTCGTGCGCATCGACACCCCCGGTGAGGCCGACTACTACCGCAACGGCGGCATCCTGCAGTACGTGCTGCGCTCCCTGGTGGCCTAACCGGGAATTCGCAGAGACAGCGGTGGGCTGGCGCGTAGACTCGGGGAATCCGAACTGCGCGCCAGTTCTGCGTTCCGGCGGTGCTCGTTCGGGCTCCAATATCGTGAAAGGCTGGCCACATGACCCTTCTGGAGACGATCCACGGTCCCAGGGACCTCGACGGTCTCACGAAGGAACAGCTCGTCGAGCTGGCCGCCGAGGTCCGCGCCTTCCTGGTCGCGGAGATCTCGAAGACCGGTGGGCATCTGGGGCCGAACCTGGGCGTGGTCGAGATGACCATCGCCATCCACCGCATCTTCGACTCGCCCCGCGACGCCATCGTCTTCGACACCGGGCACCAGTCCTACGTGCACAAGATGCTCACCGGTCGGCAGGACTTCAGCCGCCTCCGCCAGACCGGCGGCCTCGCCGGCTACCCGCAGCGGTCCGAGTCCGAACACGACATCGTGGAGAGCTCGCATGCGTCGAGTTCGCTGTCCTGGGCCGACGGCATCTCCCGTGCGTTCGAGATGACCGGGCAGAGCGACCGCAACGTCATCGCCGTCGTCGGCGACGGCTCCCTCACCGGCGGCATGACCTGGGAAGCGCTGAACAACATCAGCGACGACAACAACCGCCGGCTCATCATCGTCATCAACGACAACGGCCGCTCCTACGCGCCCACCATCGGCGGCATGGCCCGGTTTCTCAACACGGTGCGGCTGCGCCGCAGCTACAAGGCGGCGTACATCACCAGCCGCCAGGCCTTCGACCACATGGGCGCTCCGGCCCGGGCGATCTTCCGCGGCGTGCGCGGCGGCCTGCACGGCTTCCTGAGCCGGTTCTCCAACAACGAGGCCCTGTACTCCAACCTCGACATCAAGTACATCGGGCCGGTCGACGGCCACGACATGGAAGCCATGCTCGAGGCGCTCACCCAGGCCAAGGAGTACGGCGCCCCGGTTATCGTGCACACCATCACCCAGAAGGGCAAGGGCTACGACCCGGCGGTCCAGGACGTGGCCGACCAGTTCCACGCCGTCGGCGTGATCGACCCCGAGACGGGCGAGCCCACCGAATCCGCCGGCGCCCCCTCCTGGACCTCGGTCTTCGCCGATGAACTGCTGAACCTCGCCACCGACAACCCCAAGCTGGTGGCCATCACTGCCGCGATGTTGCGGCCCACCGGACTGCACAAGATGGCCGAGCGCTTCCCCGAGCGCGTACACGACGTCGGCATCGCCGAGCAGCACGCGGTCACCAGCGCCGCCGGCCTCGCCTTCGGCGGCCTGCACCCCGTCGTGGCCCTGTACGCCACGTTCATCAACCGTGCCTTCGACCAGGTGCTGATGGATGTCGCCCTGCACCGCGCGGGTGTCACCTTCGTGCTCGACCGGGCTGGTGTGACCGGACCGGACGGACCCAGCCACCACGGCATGTGGGACCTCGCGATCCTCCAGGTCATCCCGCATATCCGTCTGGCGGCACCGCGCGACTCCACGCGCCTGCGCGAAGAACTCGCCGAGGCCGTCGTGGTCGATGACGGGCCCACCGTGCTGCGCTTCCCCAAGGGCAGTACCGGCATCGAGTATGACGCCGTCGAGCGGCTCTCCGACGGCGTCGATGTACTGCTGCGGAGCGCGCAGCAGGATGTTCTCATCGTGACGGTCGGCCCCATGGCCGGCATGGGCCTCGAGGTCGCCGCCCGACTCGCCGCGCAGGGCATCGGTGCAACTGTCGTCGACCCACGCTGGGTGGTCCCTGTTCCGCAGAGCATCATCGGGCTCGCCGCCGCGCACCGTATTGTGGTGAGCATCGAGGACGGCGTCCGGGTCGGCGGCATCGGAACCCGCATCCGCCAGGACCTCCGCGAAGCCGGCGTGGACACCGCCGTGACCGAGCTGGGCCTGCCCGACGAGTTCCTCGACCACGGCACCCGCGCCGAGATCCTCGAGCGCGTCGGTCTGACCCCGCAGCACATCGCTCGCGACGTCGTCGCGATGGTGCTGGGCAGCAAGCTGCCGCATGCCAGGGCCCTTCCGGCGGATGACGATCGCAGCGAGGCCGGCTCAGACACGGGCTCAGATACGGGCTCCGTCCCCGTGCGGCGCGCCCCCCGCGACTAGTCCCGCTCAGCCCCGCGCGAGGGCAGGTCCACCCGGAGCTGTTCCCGAAACGGACAAATGCGGCCGGTACACCGGCCGCATTTGTCCGTTCGGGCAACAGTTGAGCTGGTTGGGCTAGTTCAGGACGGCCGTGGCGGCGCTCACGCCTCGGATCATCGGGGTGTGGAAGGTACCGCCGAAGACCCGCTCACTCGCTCCCACCCGGTCGAGGTAGGGCGTGACGCCGCCCATCTGGAACGGCCAGCCCGCACCGAGGAGCATGCACAGGTCGATGTCCTCCGGGGCGTGCACCACGTCGTCGTCGAGCATCCGCTTGATCTCGTCGGCGAGGCCGTCCTCGACCCGCCGCAGGATCTGTTCTGCGGTCATCGGCGTGGTTCCGCCCGCCACGATCTTCTGGGCGCCCTTGTTGAACCCGGTGACCTGGCCCTTGGCGTTGCGGTCCAGGATAGTGCCGTGCTCCGCGAGGCGGTGCAGATTGGTGCTTTCGAAGAAGCGGTCGGGGAAGGCCGCGTGGTGGGTGTCCAGCACGTGGGCGCCCACCTTGAGGCCGACCAGCTCGAGAAGCTCGAACGGTGTCATCGGCAGGCCGAAGGGCGAGAGGGCGCCGTTGACGATCTCGAAGGGGGTGCCGGTGTCCACGGCGTGCATGGCCTCGCCGAGAAGCTTGGCCAGCACCCGGTTGACCACGAACCCGGGGGTGTCCCGGGTGATGACGGCATTCTTCCGCAGCTTGGCCGCGATCACCATCGCGGTGGCGAGAGTGACCTCGTCGGTCGCGGGCGTGTTGACGACCTCGATCAACGGCATCACTGCCACAGGGTTGAAGAAGTGGAACCCGACGAGCCGTTCCGGATGCTCAAGCTTCGCCCCGATCTGCTCCACCGAGAGGGACGAGGTGTTCGTGGCCAGGATCGCGGTGGGGGAGATGTGCTTCTCGATCTCGGCGAACACCTCCTGCTTGACGCCGAGTTCTTCGAACACGGCCTCGATGACCCAGTCAGCGTCGGCGAAGTCGGCCTTGTCGGTGGTGCCCGTCACGAGGGCCCGCAGCCGGTTGGCCTCGTCGGAGCTGATCCGGCCCTTGTCCTGCAGGGTCTTGATCTCGCCGTGGATGTAGGCCACGCCCTTGTCGACCCTGGCCTGGTCGAGGTCGGTGATCACGACGGGAACGCGCAGCCGCCGCACGAAGAGCAGCGCGAACTGGCTGGCCATGAGTCCAGCCCCGATCACGCCGACCTTGCCGATCGGTCGGGCGAGCGCCTTGTCCGGAGCCCCCGCAGGGCGCTTGGCGCGCTTCTGCACCAGGTTGAACGCGTAGATGCTGGCCGGCAACTGGTCGCCCGAGATCAGGTCGGCGAGCACGTCGTCCTCCCGGGCGAATGCCTCGGCCTTGCTGCCGCTCTTGGCGGCCTTGAGCAGGTCGAGGGCTGCGTAGGGGGATGCGGCCACCTCGCCGATGCGGGAGGTCAGCATCTTGCGGGCGATGCCGATGGCGGCATCCCACTTGACCAGGCGCTCGATCTTGCCGGGGACATGCGGGCGCGACACGGCTGTGGTACCTGCGATGACACCGTCGGCCCACGAGATCGACTCCTCCAGGAAGGTAACCGAACGGAACATCACGTCGGCGATTCCCAGCTCCAGGGCATCGGCGCCCGTGAGGGTACGGTTGTTCTTGAGCGGGTTCTCGATGATCACCTTGAGGGCGTTCTCGATGCCGACGAGGTTGGGTAGCAGGTAGGAGCCGCCCCAGCCCGGAATCAGCCCGAGGAAGACCTCCGGCAGGGCGATCGCTGGCGCCGTCGCGTCCACCGAGCGGTAGTCGGCGTTCAGGGCGATCTCCAACCCGCCGCCGAGCGCGAGTCCGTTGATGAAGACGAAGGACGGGACACCGAGGGTGCTGAGCTTGCCGAGCGCGTGGTGGCCGAGTTGGGCGAGTAGCTTGCCCACCTCGCGGGAGGGGATCTCACCCACCTTGCTGAGGTCGGCGCCGGCGGCCAGGATGAACGGTTTGCCGGTCACGGCCACTCCGTGGATCTCCCTGCGGGCCGCACGCCCGGCCAGCTCGTCCAGGGTCGCGGCGAATTCCAGCAGGGTGATGGGCCCCAGCGTGTTGGGGCGGGTGTGGTCGCGCCCGTTGTCCAGGGTGAGCAGGGCGAGCGTGCGGCCGCCGGACAGCGGCACGTCGCGCACCAGGGAGTGGGTGACGACCTCGTCGGCGGAGATCGCAACGAGCGGGCTGAAGTCCACGCCGGCGTAGTCGGTGGACATGGCGGAGGAGGTGTCGGTCATCGCTTGGCTGCCTTCTTGTTGAAGTGCGGGTTTTCCCAGATCACTGTGCCGCCCTGGCCGAGCCCGATGCACATGGCAGTCACGCCGTACCGCACCTCGGGGTGCTCCGCGAACTGGCTGGCGAGCTGGTTCATCAGGCGCACACCCGATGAGGCCAGCGGATGCCCGATGGCGATGGCGCCGCCGTACTCGTTCACCCGGGGATCCTCGTCGTCGATGCCGAAGTGGTCGAGGAAGGAGATGACCTGTACGGCGAAGGCCTCGTTGAGTTCGAACAGGCCGATATCGGTGATGGACAGGCCGGCCTTGCGCAGGGCCTTCTCGGTGGAGGGAACCGGTCCAAGTCCCATCACCTCGGGCTCGACACCGGCGAAGGCGAAGCTCACCATCGTCATCTTCACGCTGAGGCCGAGTTCCTTGGCGGTCGCTCCGCTGGCCAGCAGGCACGCGGTGGCGCCGTCATTGAGGCCGGAGGCGTTGCCGGCCGTGATGCGCCCGTGCGGGCGGAACGGCGTCTTCAGGCCCGCCAGACCCTCGAGGGTGGTCTCGGGACGAGGTGCTTCATCGCGGGTCGCCAGGCCCCAGCCGGCGTCGCTGCGGGTGGCAACCGACACCAGGTCGGGCTGGATCTTGCCGGCAGCGTAGGCGGCTGCGACCTTCTGCTGGCTACGAAGCGCATACCGGTCGGAGCGGTCCTTGGTGTACTCGGGGAACCTGTCATGGATCCGCTCGGCCGTGGCGCCCATGTTCAGGGCGTCTTCGCTGACCAGCCGTTCGCTGAGGAACCGCGGATTGGGGTCGACACCGGCCCCCATCGGGTGCCGGCCCATGTGCTCGACACCGCCGGCGATGGCCAGGTCGTAAGCGCCGAAGCCGATCGCCGAGCCCATCGTGGTGACCGACGTCATCGCACCGGCGCACATGCGGTCGATGGCGAAGCCGGGCACCGAGACCGGCAGGCCCGCCAACAGAGCGGCGGTACGGCCCAGCGTGAGTCCCTGGTCGCCGGCCTGCGTTGTCGCGGCTATCGCGACGTCGTCGATCCGTTCACCCGGCACGTTCGGATTGCGTTCCATCAACCCGGTGATCGCCTTGACCACCAGGTCGTCGGCGCGGGTATTCCAGTACATACCCTTCTCGCCGGCCCGACCGAACGGGGTGCGAACCCCGTCCACGAAGACGACATCAGTTCTCTCGGCCACTTTGCCTCCATCACTCAAAACAGGTATCGCACGATCCTAGGGTGAGGGATTAACCGGTGTGAATCCTTTGACTGTTCCTACGAATCCACGTCGGAGGGCACGGCGCTCGTTTGGTGGACTTCCACAAAGGCATCAGCGATTAGTTGTGCGGTGGCCTCAATCTGCCAGGCCCGTGCGCCGAGCAGCGCGAGAGTCTCGCCCACGGTCGCCGCATCGGCGGGTTCCGGCGGCTGCCAGGCGACGCGACGCAGGTGTTCCGGGGTGAGCAGATTCTCGAGCGGAACCATCCGCTCCTCGGACACGGCCAGGAGCGCGGCCCTGGCCGCCTTGAGCCGGAGATCGGCGTCTGGGTTACGATCGGCCCAGGCACGCGGCGGCGGCAGGGCGTCGCCGTTCGGTTTGGCCGACGGCAGGTCGCCGCTGGCCAGGCCGGCCTGAATAGCCTTCCACCAGCGGTCGAGTTCCGTGCGGCTGGCGCGGCCGTTGAATTCGCGGAGCTCGGCCAGCGCGTTCCGCGAGACCGGCAGGATGCGCGCCGCGGCCACCAGGGACGCATCGGGAACCAGCCTGCCCGGTGACACGTCGAGTTCCTGAGCGAGGGCGTCCCGGGCCACCCACAGCTCGCGGGCGACGGCTAGGTTGCGCTGGCCCCGGACGGCGTGCAGCCCGGACAACCGGCGCCACGGTTCGGCACGCGCCGGCTTGGCCTCGCGGGCCAGCACCGCGGCGAACTCTTCGTCGGCGATGGCGGTCTTGTCCGACTCGACGAGCAATTCGGCCATCCGCTCACGCAGGTCAGGCAGCAGCTCAACGTCGAGGGCCGCGTACACCAGCCAGCTCTCCGGCAGCGGGCGGGTCGACCAGTTGGCGGCGGAGTGCTCCTTGGCCAGGTGGATGCCCAGGAGCTCTTCGACGACGGTTCCCAGTCCCACGCGGGGCAGACCGAGCAGCCGCGCCGCGAGTTCGGTGTCGAAGATGCGGGCCGGGTCCAACCCGACCTCACGGAGGCAGGCCAGGTCCTGGCTGGCGGCGTGCAGGATCCACTCCTCGTCGGCCAGGGCGTCATTGAGCTCGCTGAAGTCGCCGATGGGTGGGGGATCGAAGAGGAAGGTGCCCGCGCCCCGGCGATAGATCTGGATGAGGTAGGCACGTTGCGAGTAGGTGAACCCTGAGGCGCGCTCGGCATCGATGCCGATCGGTCCGGTGCCGGCCAGCAGCTCATCGATCGCCGCGAGGTAGGCCGCGCGGGTATCGATGACGCTGTGGTCACCCACGGGCGGCACGGCGGGCCGAGAGATCGGCGACCGCCAGAGTGGGGGCGGCGGGGTGTCCGGCGGCGCTCAGTCCCACGGAGCTCGGCCCAGCGGCCTTCATGCCAGCGGCGTCTGGTTTCACGGCGTTGATTCCCACGGCGTTGATTCCCACAGCGCTGATTCCCACAGTGCTCATTCCCACGGCGTTGCTTCCAACGGCGTTCAGTCCCACGGCGTTCATTCCCACGGTCTCCCTGCCGACACGAAGAGTGCCGAGCGGATCTGGGCCGGCGGTATCGACACCGACCGTTTCCATGCCTCCGGAATCGAGCCCGGTGGCGGTCACTCCCAGCGTAGGGAGTCCAGGGCCGCTTCGCCGCATCGAGGCGCTGGACGGACCGATCGAATCCAGGGGGCCGACGCTTATTCCGCCGGTGCCGTATGCCTCGTCGTGACGGGCGTCGCGTGGTTCCGTCACGTCGTGAGGCGTTCCGGCCTGGTGCGTTCCCGAGCGGTGCGAGCCGGCTTCGTGCGCGCCGGGATGGTGCTCGCTGCCCTGGTGGGTACTGCTTCGATTTGTGCTGCCGTGACTCGTGCCGCCGTTGTTCGTGCCGCCGTCATACGTGCTGCCCGGATTCGACCCCGACGGGTGGCTCCGGCGGTGCAGCGTGGGCAGGTCGCCGGTCGGCGGCAGGCCGGCGAGCATGCAGAGCAGTTCTCCCCAGCCCTCGACGTGCGCACCGAGGTCGTTGTCCAGTGGACTCCACGATGCGCGGAGCTCGATCTGGGCGCCGTCGCCCTGGTGCGCCAGCTCGCCGAAGCCGGAGGAGAGGATCTTGGTGGCCGTTCCGGATGCGGCGGTGTAGCGTGCGCCGCGGGCGTCGAGGGCGTCGACGAGCCAGGCCCATGCCACCTCGGCGAGGAACGGATCGACTCCGATGTCGGTCTCCAGGGGAGCCTGGGCGAAACAGACCACCCGGAAGGGGCCTCCCCAGCTCTCGGGTTCGTCGGGGTCGTAGAGCAGGATGAACCGACCGGTGCCGAAGTCGGAATCGCTCCCGTGGCGAACCGGAGTCACGTCGGCGGAGAGTGCGACGGAGTAGGGCGCAAGGTTTCCCGGCGCTGAAATCTCGGTGACGATCAACTCGGCCCGCGGGGTGGCGTGACGGATAGCGTCGAGCGCCGCGGCAAATTGCGCAGGGCGCTGGGGCTGATCCTCTGAATCGGGCACGTCTGCAGACTAGAGTTTTTTCCGTGCGCTGGTGCGAGGCACGCCGAACAACCGGAGGTCAGGCATGACGGGACGCCAGCTGGGACACTCCCGACCGAGCCGCAGCATCGCAGGGACGGGCACGACGGGGAACGGCGGGACAGGACGCGGGGAATCTGGGCGACGTCCGACACGCGGGCTCGCCTCCGCCGGTCTCGTGGTCGCCGGGGGAGCCGTGGCTGTCACAGCGGCCGGCAGCCTCGCCGTTGCGGTGCTGGCCGGTGTGATGGCCCGGCGCGTAGTGACGCCGTCCTCCTCACGCGCCGACGACACCCGGGTGTTCGACGTCGACCTGGCGGCGGGCACCATCACGCTGCAGGCCACGGCAGACGCTGTGTTGCCGGGCGACTACAGCTTCTGGTTCGCGGCCGAATCGGGCCACGCAAGGCTCGGCGGCATCGTGTCCCGGACGCCCACCACCGTGACTCGGCGCATTCTGGGCGTGGACTTCGGCGACCTTGCCACCGTCCGGTCCGGACGCCTCGGCGGCTATTCCTTTCTGGGCCCCTGGGACCTCGGGCTGGACTTCACGAATGTTTCCGTGGCCACCGACCGCGGCGACGCCCCGGCCTGGCTCATCCCCGCCGCGGAACCGTCCGGGCGATGGGTGATCCAGGTGCACGGGCGTGGTGTGCGGCGGCAGGAGACCCTGCGGGCAGTGCCGGTCTTCCACGCGGCCGGGTACACGGCGCTGCTCGTGTCCTACCGCAACGACGGGGACGCGCCCGCCAGTGCCGACGGACGTTTCGGCCTGGGCGACACGGAATGGCGCGATGTCGAGGCGGCGATCGCCTTCGCCGCCGACAAGGGGGCCACTCAGATCGTGCTGATGGGCTGGTCGATGGGAGGCGCGATCGTTCTGCAGGCGGCCACCCGAGCAGCCCACGACGGCCGGCTCACCGGGATCGTGCTTGATTCTCCGGTGATCGACTGGGCGGATGTCGTGGCGTACCAGGCTCGACTGCTGCACCTGCCGCAGGTCGTGGTCAGGGGGGCACTCGTCGTGATGGGCCGGCGGTGGGGCCGCGCCGTGACCGGTCTGCACTTCCCGATCGATTTCCCGCGACTGGACTTCGTCTCCCGCGCTGCGGACCTCAATCTCCCGATCCTCATTCTGCACAGCGATGACGACGGGTACGTGCCGTCAGCCCCGTCGCGGTCCCTCGCGACGAGGCGGCCGGACATCGTGACGCTGGTGCCGTTCTCGGTCGCCAGGCACACCAAGCTCTGGAACTACGACCCCTCGGCCTGGAACACGGCCATCCTGGGGTGGTTGACCCGCCTCGGGGCGGAACATCCTGCTGTCGAGGCCGCCCACGAGGGCTGACCGGGGCGGGCCACTCCCCGACCAGGCAGCCCCACCGGGCGGCCCTGACGAGGCGGCCCCGATCAGGCTCTCGCGGCCACACGCTCCCGCAGCTGCCGTTTGGTGCGCCCGAGCATGGCCGTCATGCCGCGCAGCCGCAGCGGCGACACCGCCTGGGTGAGGCCGATCGACTGCGGGTAGTCCTCGGGGACGGCCAGGACCTCGTCGACGCTGAGGCCGTCGAGGCCCTGGGCCAGGATCGACGCGAATCCGCGCGTTGTGGGCGACTCGGCCGGCGCTGTGGCGTACAGGTGCACCGCGCCGGCCTCGTCCACTTCCACGAAGATGTAGACGGGTGACTGGCACTCCACTACCCGTTCGAACAGATCGGGGTGGTCGCGGTACCGTTCGGGAAGTTCCGGAAGCGAATTGGAGAATTCGAGCAGGAGGAGCAGCCGGTCGCTCTGTTCGAGTGCCAGGAAGTCCTCGCGGATGTCGGCCAGCGGCTCGGGAAGGTCGGTGGGAGTCATTGCACCAATTCTGCCACGCCAGGCGGGGCAACTGGCCGGGAGATCATCGAGCCTCGGGCACGGGGCCGGGGTCACTGCCCTGCACGATGGGAACCCGCACGGCACTGCCCCATTCTGTCCAGGAGCCGTCGTAGTTCCGCACATCCTCGAGGCCGAGCAGATGGGTGAGCACGAACCAGGTGTGACTGGACCGCTCTCCGATGCGGCAATACGCGATGACGGGCTCCTCACCGGTGAGGCCGGCTTCGTCGCGGTAGATGGCATCGAGTTCACCGCGCGGCTTGAACGTGGCATCGTCCGCCGCAGCCCTGGCCCAGGGCACCGAGACCGCTGAGGGGATGTGGCCGGCCCGCAGGGACCCCTCCTCGGGGTAGGCGGGAGCAGTGGTGCGTGCACCGCTGTATTCCTCCGGCGAACGCACGTCGACCAACGGGTTCCCGAAGTGTGCCAGCACGTCCTCCTTGAAGGCGCGGATCGGGGCGTCGACCCGCTCCACCACTGGGTATTCCACGGACACGGCGGACTCCCGGGCGGTCGTCACCTCTCGGTCTTCGGCGAGCCATTTCTGTCGCCCGCCGTCGAGCAGGCGAACGTCCTCGTGGCCGAAGAGGGTGAACACCCACAGCGCGTAGGCGGCCCACCAGTTGCTCTTGTCGCCGTAGATCACCACGGTGCTGTCGCGGCTGATGCCCTTCCGGCCGACCAGCGCGGCGAAGGCCGCACCGTCGATGTAGTCGCGTTCGACGGGGTCGTTGAGGTCGGTGTGCCAGTCGATCTTGACCGCACCGGGGATGTGGCCGCTCTCGTAGAGGATCACATCCTCGTCGGACTCCACGACGACCAGGCCGGGGGTGCCGAGGTGGGCCTGCAGCCACTCGGTCGAAACCAGACGTTCCGGATGCGCGTAGGCGGCGAACGCGGGGGTTGGATCGGTCGGGACGGTCATGGTTTCCTCCTGGTGGACGGGTAACGGCCGGCTGGTGCTCCGCGCCGCGCCGGTGGCGGCGCGACCCCTGCATGAGTGCATTTAGGCTGGTGGACATCCCGCGACCCGAATCTACCGGCGTCACCCGGCTCGCGCCGGGTCCGGCGCCGAAGATTACCTCGCGAGGCGTATGTCCCCAAGGTTTGCAAGGACGAAAACCCCACCGTTATTCCGCCAGGATGCCGGTTGCACAGACAGGAACCGGATGCCAGACATGGTCGACCAGACCCCGAAGAGCCCCGTTCGGTTGATCGACAGGTCGCCGTCGATCACGGGCGCAGAGATCGTCGCCGAGCTGGTGCCGCCCCCGCAGTTCGAGCACGCCTCCTTCGAGTCCTACCGCCCGGACCTCGACTACCCCTCCCAACTCGCCGCCGTCGAACGGTTGAACTCCTTCGCCGCCTGGCGGGCACGGCCGGGCGGGTTCTTCTCACGCTCCCGCCGCACCAAGGCCGAGCTTCCGGGCGTCTACCTCGACGGCGGCTTCGGCGTCGGGAAGACCCACCTTCTTGCGGCGCTCTGGCACGGAGCCCCTGGCCCCAAGTACTTCGGAACCTTCATCGAGTACACCGCGCTGGTCGGCGCGTTGGGCTACGCCGACACCGTCGCGCAACTCACCGGAGCCAAGCTCATCTGCATCGACGAGTTCGAACTCGACGACCCGGGCGACACCATGCTGATGACACGGTTGCTCGGCGAGCTCATCGCCTCGGGGACCCGCGTTGCGGCCACCTCGAACACGCCGCCGAACTCGTTGGGGGAGGGCCGTTTCGCGGCCGCGGACTTCCTGCGCGAGATTCAGGCGATGTCGGCCAACTTCGAAACCGTGCGCATCGACGGGCTCGACTACCGCCGTCGCGACGCATCGGGGCACGCGCAGACCGTGCTTCCGGAGGAACTCGATCGGATGAGCGCGGCTCTGGCCGCTCGCGGCAACCGGGTGTCCGTCGATGATTTCGGCACCCTGATGAGACACCTCAGCACCGTGCATCCGTCGAAGTACATCAAGATGATCGCCGAACTCGACGTGATCGCGCTGCGAAACGTCTACCTGCTGACCGACCAGACGGATGCCCTGCGTCTTGTCGCCTTCATCGACCGCGTCTACGACGCCGAGATCCCGGTCATCGCCAGCGGTGTTCCCCTGCACGACGTGTTCGACGCCGAGATGCTGCAGGGCGGATATCGCAAGAAGTATCAGCGGTCGCAATCGCGCATGGTGGCGCTGACCACCGGAGAGTTGCCACCGCACGCCGACTGACCGCACGCCGACTGTCCACGGGCCGGCCGTCCACGGGCCGACTGTCCGCGGGTCGCTGAGCGCAAGCGGAGCGGCGGGGCGTCACGCCCGCGCCCGTTCTGCAGGGAGGTTCGCGGCCGCTGGAAACACGTTCTTAACGTTGCGGGCGGTTGCGTAACCTGCCTGAAACACGACGGTGCGGCTCTTGAAACGTCCTGGTCGGAGACTGAGTGGCGTACCCGGGACCGATACAGCACCCAGCACGCTCGTCATGAGGCTTCGCGGTACACCCAGCTAACTCGAGAGGTGTGAGGACAATCTATGGATACGGGAAGCATTGCATGGGGGTTGACGGCAACCGCACTTGTGCTGTTCATGACTCCGGGAGTCGCGTTCTTCTACGGCGGACTGGTCAAGGCCAAGAGCGTCGTCAGCATGATGATGATGAGCTTCGGAGCCCTCGGGCTCATCAGCGTTCTGTGGATCCTCTACGGATACAACATGAGCGCCGTGGACGGGCCCACGCAGTTCGCGGGTAACCCCTTCTCGGACTTCGGTCTCGGAGCCCTCGCCACCGGCGAGACCGGCAGCACCGATCTCCTCGGCGCCACCTACGGCGCCACCTTCGCGATCATCACCGTCGCGCTGATCTCCGGTGCCGTCGCTGACCGCGCCAAGTTCGGCTCCTGGATGATCTTCGCTGGTATCTGGGCCACCCTGGTCTACTTCCCCGTCGCCGCCTGGGTCTGGGGCGGTGGCTGGATCATGAGCCTCGGCGAGACCCTCGGCCTGCCGGGAGTCATCGACTACGCCGGTGGTACCGCTGTGCACATCAACGCCGGTGCTGCTGCGCTGGCTCTCGCACTCGTCCTGGGTAAGCGAATCGGCTTCCAGAAGGGCATCACCAAGCCGCACAACGTGCCGCTGGTCCTGCTCGGCGCAGCCATCCTCTGGTTCGGCTGGTTCGGGTTCAACGCCGGCGCCGAATGGCTCAACGGCCTCGCCAACGTCGGCCTCATCGTGGTCAACACCCTCGGTGCTACCGCTGCGGCCATCCTCGGCTGGATGATCGTGGAGAAGATCAAGGACGGCAAGGCCACCTCGGTCGGCGCCGCATCCGGTGCCGTCGCCGGTCTCGTGGCGATCACCCCCGCCTGCGCCAACCTCGAACCCGGCTGGGCCCTGCTGCTCGGTGTCGTCGCCGGTGCCGTGTGCGCCATGGCCATCGAGATGAAGTTCAAGTTCGGCTTCGACGACTCCCTCGACGTTGTGGGCATCCACCTGGTCGGTGGCATCATCGGCACCCTGTACCTCGGCTTCTTCGCCATCGGCACCGGCCTCTTCGTCGGTGGGGACCTGGGCCAGCTCGCCGTGCAGGCCATCGCAGCCTTCGCCGTGTTGATTTATTCGTTCGTCATCGCGTACGTGCTGGGCCTCGCCATCGAGAAGACCCTGGGCTTCCGCATCAAGAACGAAGACGAAGTAGCGGGCATCGACACCGTCGTACACGGTGAAGAGGGTTACGCGCTGGACCGCGTCTAACCTGACTGCGGCCGACCAGGCCGTCAGGCTCACGCCTCCGGGGCGGTGAGGAAGTGTACGGGTGCGTCACGCACCCGACGCCTTCTCACCGCCCTTCGTCGTTGCCCCGGGGAGGACGAAGGGAAACGACCCCCGGGTTGCGCCCCTTGACCGTGGGCACGGGCCGCGGCATCATCACCTCACTGGCGGTGACCCGAACACCGCGAGAAGCTCCGTCAAGGTCCCGGGAATCCGGGACCTTGACGGTGCCGGTGAGTTCCACGCACTTCCCGCACATCCGCAGCGCCGCAGCCGGCGCCCCCAGGATCGAGACTCGGGCACCACCTACATCCAGGACGCAAATCGAGGGCACTTCCCGATGGATCCCGCACCCACTCCGTTACCCCGTGAGCCGTGGGGACCTCCGGGGCTCGCCTCAGAGCCGGAGTGGTACCTGCACAGGCCGCGTCTGGACGAGCTGATGGTCCGGCTTCAGGGCGCGGATGCCCGCGTTCTCCAGCTCTGGGACGCCGCAGGGTCGGGCAAGACCACCCTGCTCGCCGGCTGGGCGCGCCGGCTGACCGCCGAAGGCGCCGAGGTGCGCTGGTTGACCGGAACGGATCTCGTCGCAGATCCTGACCCGGATTCCGTGTGGACTCTGTGTGCGGCCACCCGGGCCGACCAGGCGCTCAACGAGGCGGCTCACGGCACCGCTCGGCCGGACACGGCTCTGCGCTACGTGTTCATCGATGATGTCGACCGGCCTCGGGGGCCAGCCGAGAGCGGACAGGCGCTTCCGGACGGATGGTGGCCGATGATCTCGCTGGCGCCCCCGGAGCTCCGTGTCATCGTGGCGGGCCGCAGCCGCCTCGGCACGGGTACGGCACCACTCCTGGCCGCCGGAGTGCTGCTCGACTGCCCGGAGAATATGCTCGCCTTCACCCTCGAGGAGACCATCGAATTGGCCGCGCGACGGCATCTGCGGGTGTCGACGGAGGACGCGACCGTCCTGTGGCGCAACACCGGGGGATGGGCGACGGCACTCGCCTTCGCCCTGGCCGGACAGGGACAGGACCGCGACGACACGGGCGCGATCGGGGGCGGTCCTGCCGGGGGCGGTACTGCCGGGGACGGTCCCGCCACGGATGGTGATCCCGGCTTCATCCTGACGGACGTCGATGGGGCCACTCCCGCCATCGCAGACTACGTGGCGACCGAAGTGCTGTGCGGAGTCGACGACGACGAACGAGAGGTTCTGATGCGCTCGGCCCTCTCGGCCCAGGTTCCCCTTGAGCTGGCGGTCTTGGTGACCGCCCGGAGCGATGCCGGCGATGTTCTGGCGCGGGTGGCCCGGAACACGGGGCTGGTCGTGAGGGTGCCGGACGTCTCGCACAGAAGCGGTGCGGCCAGGAGCGGTGCACGGGGGAGCGGTGCGGGCTCGGCCGATTCACCCGTCACCGGCTTGGGCGCCGGTGCGGGAGGTGCCGGCTGGGGCGGCGGGGCCGGAGAGGCCTACGGCTTCCACCCCATCCTGTTGAGCTACCTGCGGTCGGCGGCCCGCGGGCACGACGCCGATGCCGCCAACGCTCGGCACATCGTGGCCTGCCAGTGGTACTCCGCCAGATCCGACGGTGTGGGCGCGCTGGACCAGGCGTTGCAGGCACGCGACGCCACCCTCGTGGGGGAGACGCTCGACCGGTTCGGCCTGGCGCTCGTTCTGGCCGGCGACACCGAGCTGGTGGGGCGGGCACTCCGGCGCCTCGACACCCCGGTCCCGTGGACGGCGGCATTGGCACTGCGCGTGCTGTTGGACGCGCCGGCCTTCGCCGCCCGGCGGCGGGCGCACCAGCTCCTCGCTGCCGCCGGCGACACGTCCGGCTGGTCCGGGCTCAGCCCGCCGCATCGCCCGGAGTTGTGGCCCGCCGTGATCGAGATCCTGCAGGCCCTGCTGGCGACCGAACCGGCCGAGGTGGCGAGACGGTTACACGCCCTGCAGGGCCATCGGGTGGGGGAAGCGGCACGGCTCGATCTCGCGATAGATCTCCTCACCGGAATGGCTGAGGGGCGCTGCCTCGACAGACTCGGCCTCCCTGGGCCGGCGGAGGACATCCTGCGGGACGTCGCCGAAGCAGCCCGGATGGCCGGCTACGGCTGGCTCTTCCTCGTGGCGAGCGACCTGGCGGCCACGGCGGCGGCCCATGCCGGCAGGTGGCTCCAGGTGGCGATGCTGGAGAGCCAGATGGCGGACGCGCCAGCGCTGCCCGGGTCTGTCGACCAGGCCGGTAGCCGGGCCGTTCTCTACACGATGATCCGGCGGTACGAACGCTGCCAATCGCTCGACCTCGACGTCCTGGAGAAGTTGAGCGGGCATCCGCAGCTCGCCTACGATGCCGGCGTCAGCGTGCCGGCTCAGGTCCTGGTGCTGCTGAACGGTTTCGACAGCGACCCTCATTCGCGTCGCACCATGGATGCCCTGATGCTGCTGATGCGCGAAATCGGTGGCGATCATCCCCGCGCGCTGAGCCTGTGCTGTGTGTCCCTCCTCGAGGTGAGCAGCGCCCTCGACGGCCGTGCGGAAACCCACGCTGTGGTGCGGCTGGCCGAATCGGTGCTGGGTGAAGATTCCCTCGAAGCTCTCCTGCTCCGCTTCCTGGTGGTGCCGCCCTCACGGTCCGGGCATCCGGCCGAAGAGCGCTTGCGCGAGGCCGCAATCGACGAACGAACGGCCTGGCGCGGCTCGACCATCGTGAGCGCCTGGATCGCTCTCGCCCAGGTCGCGGAGGTATCGGGCCGGCATGTCGAGTCGGATGCGCGCGTGCTCAAGGCTCTGCGTCTGGCCAGTCAGTTCGGCACCGAGCGGGCGTTCCTCGCCATGGGCGGTCAGGGCACCGCGCTCATCCGGAGCCGGTTGGGCCGGCTCGGCGATCTCGATGAGTTTGCGCGCCACATCCTGCGATGCGCCGCCCGAACGCGGCCGGGCGGTGTCGGACCCGCCTCAGAGGTCGGCCGCAGCGGCCCGCACCTCACGCAGCGTGAGCGTGAGGTGCTGAGGGAGTTGCCGGTGCACCAGTCGGTGGCCGATATCGCCCGCAAACGCAACGTGAGCCCGAACACCGTCAAGACCCATCTGCGCAACATCTACCAGAAGCTCGAGGCGGCGAACCGGGCGGATGCCGTGGCGATCGCCCAGGAGCGGGGCCTGCTCTGAGCTAGATTCACCCGGATCGGGTGACTCCACTCGGTGCACCCGCGGCGACACTGCAGCCACACGACACGCGAAGGGATCTGCCATGGAGGAATACACATACGGACCGGTGGAGCTCCTCCTCATCTCGTTCGACGGGGACCGCCCGGGGCCGGCACTGCGGCAGGCGCTTCTCGACTTGATCGAGGAACGCACCATCACCCTGCTCGATCTGATCTTCGTCAACCGAACCGCTGCGGGCGAGCTACAGATCGTCGAGATGGAGGACCTGCCGGACAAGGCGCAGCTACCGGACCTCGATCTCGGCGAACTGGGCCTGGCCGGCATCGACGATGTGGAGGAGCTCGCTGCTGAGCTCGCGCCGGGCACGTCGGCCGCCGTGCTCGTTGTAGAACTCACCTGGGCCCGGCATTTCGCGTCGGTCCTTGCCGCGTCGGGGGGTGCTGTGCTGCACCAGGAACGCATCCCCGCCGCCGCGGTGAACGCCGTTCTCGAGGCCGCGCGCTGACCCGCGAACCGGCACACGGTCCACCCACACCCACACCCACACTCTGAGGAGTCGAAAATGTCCCCACGTCGGATGGGCCGCCCCGGCCTGATCGGAATGGCCGCCCGCACTGCCGTGGTCGCCGGTACGGCCACCGCCGTCAGCGGCACTGTGTCCCGCAGGCAACAAGCCAGGGCCCAGGACGCCCAGGCCCAGGCAGATGCGCAGGCGCAAGAGGCGCAGTATGCGGCCCAACAGCAGTACCAGGCCCAGCAGGCTCCGGCAGCCAATGATTCGGGCATGCTCGCCCAACTGAACCAGTTGTCGCAGCTTCACAATGCAGGTGTACTCAGCGACGACGAGTTCACGGCGGCGAAGGCGAAACTCCTGGCCTGATCCGGAAAGAAATCCGTCGAACAGCCCACGCGGGAGTGCCGGGACGCTAGCCTACTGGGAGGTTCGGGGGCCCTTCTGCCTCGCGCGCCGAGACGTTCGCTTCGCGCGGACCGGAAGGAAGCCCATGTTATTCGATCTCCTCAGCCTCCCCATCGTCGGAATCGTCCTCCTGGTCCTGGTGGTCGGAGTGGTCGTGCTGGTCTACGCCCGCACAATCTACAAGAACGCCGGCCCTGACGAGGCCCTCGTCATCACGGGGAAGAAGTCCAAGAAGACCATCGTCGACGGCGCCACCCTCGAGGAGTCCGGCCAGCGTGTCGTGCACGGCCAGGGGGTGTTCATCACCCCGTTTTTCCAGAAGGCATTCAAGATCAGCCTGCGCAGCCGCGCCATCGAGATCACCGCCGTGGCGCAGGACCGCAATGGGATCACCCTCACGGTCGAGGCCGTCGCCATCGTCAAGGTCGGGGACGACCCGACCGCCATCCGCGCCGCCGCCCAACGGTTCCTCGGCCAGGACAAGAACATCGACAACTTCGCGCAGGAGGTCCTCAGCGGATCGTTGCGGTCGTCGATCGGCGCCACCGACGTCATGACCATCATCCAGAAGCGCGATGAACTGGGTTCGTCCGTCCTGGCCACGGCGCGCGAATCCCTGGCCAACCAGGGTGTGGACGTCGACTCCTTCGAGATCAAGGGCATCACCGACGAGAACGACTACATCCGGGACCTCGGACGCGCTGAGCAGGCCAAGGTGCGCCGCCAGGCCGAGGTCGCCGAACACCAGGCCAACCGGGAAGCCCAGGAGGCGTCGATCATCGCCGAACAGGCCGTGGCCGAAGCCCAGAACACTCTGGCACTGCGCAAGGCCGCCCTGCAGCTCGACACCGACAAGGCGGCCGCAGAGGCCGCGGCGTCGAAGCCACTCGCGGAGGCCAAGGCCCAGCAGGCCATCGTGCAGGAACAGGAACTGACCGCCAAGCGCCGCGCCAGCCTGCGCAAGGCCGAGCTCGACTCCGAGGTCAACGCCGTGGCCGACGCCGACGCGTACCGCGTGCGGGTGTCCGCCAACGCGGCCGCCGAAGCCCGGGTGTCCGCCGCCAACGCAGACCGGGACAGCCGGGTTGCGTCCGCCGAGGCCATCCGCGCAGAGGGCCAGGCCAACGCCGACGCCATCCTGGCCCGTGGCTCGGCCGAGGCGGAGGCCACCCGCTTGAGCGCTCAGGCCGTCGCCGAGCAGTCCGAGGCGCTCATCCAGCTGCGTCTGGTGGAGATGCTGCCGAAGATCGCCCACGAGCTCGCGGCACCGATGGGCAACATCGACCAGCTCACGGTCATCTCGACCGACGGCGCGAGCCAGCTCAGCAAGAACGTCGCCTCGGGCTTCTCCGAGGTGGACGCCGTGCTGGCCTCCACCATGGGCGTCGGCATCAAGGACCTGCTCGGCGGCCTCATCGGCGGAACCGCAGCAGGGACGGCTCTGGCCCGGACGCGCGCGACCGAGGGCTTCCTGTCCGCGGACGAGGCTTCGGGCGTGCCCGACGCCCCTGTCGCCGCGGATGCCGTCTAACCTGACACCGTGAACGGTACGGGGATGAACGGTACGGGGATGAGCGCAGCCGGTATGGGCGAGGCCTGGCCGGTCTCCGCCGTGGCGCCCCCTCTGGCCGGCCGGGCGACGGCCAGCCAGCGGTGGTCCCACCTCGCCTTCCTGCACTGGCGGGTGGATGCCGCGGTGGTCGCGCCGCTCCTCCCTGCCGGGCTCCGGCCCGATGAGTTCGGCGGCTCGAGCTGGGTGGGTTTGATCCCGTTCGTGCTCGACCGGGCCACGGTGTTCGGCAGCCCGCCCGTGCCGTACTTCGGCAACTTCGTCGAGGTCAACGTGAGACTGTACGCCGTGGATGAGAAGGGCCGACGTGGCGTCGTCTTCGTCTCCCTCGAGGCGTCCAGGCTTGCGGCGGTGTTAGCGGCGCGTGCGCTGTTCTCGATTCCCTACATGTGGTCACGCACCCGGCTACAGGTCACGGCGGGAGACTTCCACTATTCGTCGACCCGCCACTTCGCGGCAGGCGCGCACAGCGACATCGTGATCCGGCCCACCACGACACCCGTGGTGGGCGATCCCGTCGCCGACTTCCTCACGGCCCGCTGGGCCTTGTTCACCCGCGTGCGCGGCCGCACCGTACACCTCCGCAACCACCACGAACCCTGGACGCTCTTCACGGCTGAGCTCGTCTCGCTGGACGACTCGCTGCTGGCCACGGCAGGCTTCCCGGGACTGGCCGGCAGCCGGCCGCCGGACTCCGTGCTCTATTCGCCGGGTGTCACCACCTGGTTCGGCACCCGCGGCTAGCCGGACTGTTCCGACAGCTGCGTGAAGCGCAGCTCACCGGCGCGAGGCCTTGAGCACGGCGTCGGCGACGGTGACCGCCGTGCCGACCGGGTCCTGGGTCACTCGTGGCCGCGTTTCGGCGATCTCGATCCGCCACCGACGCGTGTCCAGAGTGGCGGCGAGCTCCGGCGCGGTGAAGAACAGGTCGGGGTCGGGCATCCGGTGCACCGTGGTGTGCACCTCGGACACGTCATGGCCGACGATCAGCAACGTCCCGCCGGGCGCCACGGCGTCGGCGAGCCGAGCGAACAGGCCCGTGCGCGCCGAGGAGGGCAGGTGCATGTATTGCGCGGTCACCAGATCGAAGGAAGCGGCCGGGGGCGCCCACTCGGTGAGGTCGTGCTGGTCCCACATCAAGCGGTCGGCGATCGTGCCTCCGGTGGCCGAGTTGTGTGCGGATGCCGGATCGTCGCTGGTCTGCCTGGCGCGCTCCGCGGCTCGCGCCAGGGCGACACCGGAGAAGTCCACGCCCGTGACCTGCCACCCCCTGGAGGCCAGCCAGATGGCATCCGCACCCTCGCCGCAGCCGACATCCAGCGCTCGTCCGGCCGGCAGGGCCAGAGTCTCGGTCATCAGCACCGGGTTGGCCAGGCCGCTCCAGACCCCGTCCGTGCTGCCGTAGCGCGTGTCCCAGTACTCCTGGCCGAATTCTTCGCTCATCGGGTGAGTCCCATCTCTTCTGTCGCGACTGTTTCACGTGTGGTGCCTGACTTTGACGTCGCGCCTGAATCATCCGGCACGTCGATCGGGAGTCCGTGGCGGCGGTCGCCGAGCAGCCTCCGCGCGTTGTCGGCTTCGGCAGCAACCGAGAACGGATGCCGATAGGCCGCCACGGCGGTCTCTATCTCTTCACCGATTAGGTGCGCATTGATGGCAGCGGCCACGGAGATTCCCGCGGCGGCGGCGACCATCACCTGTGCCATGGGGTTGGTGGCGTTTCCCGCCGTCCAGAGACCGGGCACCACGCGGCCGCCGCTGCGCACCCGTCCGGTCTCGTCCGAGTCGAGGTGGGTGCCGACGCCGAGCGGATGCGCCGTGGCCTGCACCCCCAGACCGTCGAGGAACCCGGCACGGGCGTTGAGGCCCGTAGCAACGACGAGGGCCTGAATCGGTATCGAGTGCCCACTGGCCAAACGGACCCCGGTCAGGGCGTCATCGGTCACCTCCAGGGCGTCCACCGGTCCGATCGCCACCCCGATTCCGCGAGCCGCAAGCTGCTCCCACTCGGCTTCCGTCGGCCCATGATCGGTGGAGAGGTCCCCGGCGGCGTCGAGCATCTCGGTGTGGAGGAACAGGGTGACGTTGTCGCTCCACTGGCGGAACAGGAGCGCCTGGTGTACGGACCTGGGGCTGGTGCCCAGGATGCCGATGGCCTGATCCCGGACCTCCCAGCCGTGGCAGTAGGGGCAGTGCAGCACATCGATGCCCCAACGTTCGTGCAGGCCGGGCACCTCGGGCAGGGCATCGATGAGCCCGGTTGCGACCAGGAGGCGGCGCCCGGTCGCCCGGGTGCCGTCCTCGAGCACGACCTCCAGGCCGGCGTCGGTGCGCCGGGCTTCAGCGGCCCGACCGCTGAGGAACCGCGCACCATAGGACTGCGCCTCGGCGCGACCGAGGCGCACCAACTCAGCAGGGCTGAGCCCGTCCCGGGTGAGGAAGCCGTGCACGCCCTGAGCGGGTGCGTTGCGTGGTTCACCGGCATCGATGACGAGCACAGAGCGGCGGGCGCGGACCAGCACCACAGCGGCGCTGAGGCCAGCAGCGCCCCCGCCGACGATCACGACGTCGTAGACCTTCGTGTGCTCTGAACCGGCCGCCGCCGGGTCTGGCAGGGCAGGATTGGCGGCGTGGGGGGAGGTGTCGGGGGAGGCTTGTGCGCGTTCAGGTCTGGTCATAGGACCATGTTGGGATGCTGGCGAGCAGATGACAAACGGAATTGCCGATCCGGCAAGTTGACGCGAGCGTCGAGGCGTTGGAGCCGGCTGCGTGACCAGTTGTGGAGGTGGAGTGGTGTCTGGTCAGCCGATCTCCACGAAGTGCCGCACCTCGGGGAACGGCTCGTAGAACGGGTGCAGGAGCGCCTTCCAACGGGTGTACTCGGGGGACCCACGGAAGCCTTCGGTGTGGTCCTCCAGCCGGTCCCAATCCACGAGGAGCAGGAAAGACGTCGGGCACTCCACAGACCTCGACAGGCTGAGCGCCCGGAATCCGGGCATCGACTCGATGAGTGGCCGTGCTGTGCGGAATGCCAGCAGGAATTCCGCCTCGCGGCCGGCCAGTACGGGAAGCACAGCGTGTTCTCTGATCATCCGTCGAGACTAACGGCCGCCGTCAGGCCGGAGGCAGTCGCCTGAACAGAGCGTCTCCGGAACACGGCGTCTCCGGGGATCGGCGAGTAGCATCGACCGGGTGCGCCCGGCGACGGGTCGACCCCGAACCCGGCAGCGCGCCCGTCGCCGGATCCCACCGAGACGGGACACCGCTTCAGATGAACACCCCAGCAGCAGCAGCAGCAGGCGACACCAGGGCGAGCACCGTGCTCGGCGCCGACCACTACTCCGACGAACTCGTCTTCGCCGTGCGGGCGGCGACGGAGGCGGCGGCGCACGCAGCCGGGGCCTGGTTCGGACGTGGGGACAAGAACGCGGCCGATGCGGCAGCCGTCGCAGCGATGCGTGAGGTTCTCCTCCCGGCCCCCTTCGCCGGAGTCGTCGTGATCGGCGAGGGCGAAAAAGACGAAGCTCCGATGCTGGCCAATGGCGAAGAACTCGGATCCGGCCGGGGACCGGCTTGCGACATCGCCGTCGACCCGCTCGACGGCACCCGGTTGGTGCAGGAGGGCCTGCCCGGGTCGGTGAGCGTGATCGCCCTGGCCCCGCGTGGCACCCTCTTCGACCCCACTGATGTCTTCTATATGGACAAACTGATCTCCTCGGCGGCGGCGCGCGGAGTGTTGGACCTGAGAGCGAGCCCGGCAGACAACGTCGTGCGCTTGGCAGCAGCCCTGGGAAAGCCGGTGCACGACATCACCGTGGCCGTCCTCGACAAGCCGCGGCATCGAGCGCTGATCGCCGAGCTGCGGATGGTGGGCGCCTGCGTCCGGCTCGCGGGGGAGGGGGACGTGTCTACGGCGGTCACCGCGGCAACGCCCGGCAGTGACATCGACATCGTGATGGGTATCGGGGGAACACCCGAGGGCGTGCTGACGGCCTGCGCCGTCCGGGCGCTGGGCGGGTTCATGGAGGGCCGACTGGCACCCCAAGGCGACGTACAGGTGCGCACCGCGCTGGCCGCTGGCCACGACCTGACGCGGGTTCTCTCGCTCGACGACCTGGTTTCCACCGACCGAGTGCTCTTCGCATCCTCGCCGATCCGGTAGACAGCCGCTCCGGGGCGGTGGCCGTCCAGAGCCATCATGGACACAGGGCGGCTTGGGCACAAAAAAACCCCGCCGGGAGCGGGGAATTCTGTGGGCGATGCGGGACTCGAACCCACGACCTCTTCCGTGTGAAGGAAGCGCGCTACCAACTGCGCCAATCGCCCGAACCACATTCGAAACCCTCTCGACTGCGACATCTGATACTAGACCAGACCGGGTGCCCAGCGCACATCGAGAGGCCGCGACACGCGGCATTCGCTCGGTTTGAATTCGCGTCGCACTATCGGCTAGAGTCTTCAAAGCACGCAGGAATGCGAGCAGTTGCGGATGTGGCGCAGTGGTAGCGCATCACCTTGCCAAGGTGAGGGTCGCGAGTTCGAATCTCGTCATCCGCTCGAATTGAGTCGGCCGAAAGGCCGACTCTCTTTGGTAGTAACCCACGCATGATCGGGTGCTGCAGGCACGGTTTTACAAGCACGGTGGATTGGCCGAGAGGCGAGGCAGCGGCCTGCAAAGCCGTATACACGGGTTCGAATCCCGTATCCACCTCCAGCCTGAGAAGTACTGATGTCGAGTGCTTGCAGGATCTGGGCGATTGGCGCAGCGGTAGCGCGCTTCCCTGACACGGAAGAGGTCACTGGTTCGATCCCAGTATCGCCCACACAGAGTCTCATAATGAAAAGAAAACCCCCGGTAAACCCGGGGGTTTTTTGTTTTTCCCCCGTAATCACGGGGCAGAACGGCTGTTTTGGCCCCCTCCGGAAGCCCTACGACGCGTCATGTGCACACGGGCTCTCCAAGATCGGGTAGAGTCTTCCAAGCACGCAGAAATGCGCGCAGTTGCGGATGTGGCGCAGTGGTAGCGCATCACCTTGCCAAGGTGAGGGTCGCGAGTTCGAATCTCGTCATCCGCTCGAAGTTGATCGGCCGAAAGGCCGATTTTCTTTGGTGTACACGTTTGACCGAACACGGTGGATTGGCCGAGAGGCGAGGCAACGGCCTGCAAAGCCGTCTACACGGGTTCGAATCCCGTATCCACCTCCAGACCGCGAGATTTCTTAGCGGGCCTGGGCGATTGGCGCAGCGGTAGCGCGCTTCCCTGACACGGAAGAGGTCACTGGTTCGATCCCAGTATCGCCCACACTCACACCCCCGCTCGCAGCGGGGGTTTCGTGTTTAACGGCCTGCACGGTTTGTGCGATCCCAGGAGTTGTGTGCGGTCGCAGAAGTCCCGCGCGGTGGGAGCTGCGCACGCCACACCGAGGCGATCAGTAGGTCGAGGTGCTCAATGCACGCTCCAGGAACTCGCCTGATCGTTCATTCCGCCCAGCCCGCTCGCGTTGGTGGCGTACCCCGTGGAGGAGCCGGTGTAGTTCTCGTTGGCGAAGAGCGCCGTGGTGCACCCGTTGTAACTGCGGTAGGACGACGCACGGTCATTCCAGCCGAGTGAACCGAGGCTCGTGAAACCCCACCCGCACCCGCTCGAGATCGACAAGGCATACGAGCCGCCTCCGTACCCGCTGTTGTCGTAGATCACCGAGATCACGGTGGACGCGACGAGCGCCGTGCCGCCGGTGCCCGCGCCGGCGCTGGCCTGTCGCGCCGATTCCGGCAGCGACCCGGGAATGGCACCGTCGGGTGCCTTCAAGAGCACTCCGCGTTCGCGGGCCACGGCGGCGACGAGATCGACGCCCCGGTCCACACATAGGCTGGCGCCGGTGCCGAGGTCGGCCCAGCAGGAGTAGTCCGCGTTCGGCAGGCTCGCAGCGCTGGCCGGGCTCGCGGCGCCCGCGTAGGCGACCGCCAAGGCGAGTGCCACGACCGCCAGGCCTGCTTGTGCTCGCCGGCCGGCGCTCCGGGGCGAGTCGCCGCCGCGTGCCCCGGTGACGTGCCCGAACGGCCCGAAACGGGTCGCAGTGTGATTGTCCATCAGGTGCTCCTTGCCTTCAAGGCGCCCTCGGCGGGCGACGACGCGCTCACTCAACACGTCGCCGGCAGACGCCGTCAAGACATTTCGGGCGGATCGACCCGAACTGGGGTGGGACGATCATGGTGCACACTCGCGACGCTGAGACGATGGGGCGGGCCGCGGACACTACCGGTTAAGGGGCCGCGGTGTAGCGGCACACGCGGGGGATCGGCGTGACGAGAAGTGTGGCGAGAAGGAGGGGGATCAGGTGGGGGACCAGGTGAGTGAGCAGGCCGGTACCGTCGCGGACTCAGAACCGTCGCCCCACTCTGACCTGCCTGCGCCCGGGACATCGAGCTCCAGGTCCGACGTCATTCTGTTCGCGCGCGTGCAACACGGCGACCGTCGCGCGTTCCAGGAGTTGTTCCGGCGCCACCAGCGCGCCGTCTATTGGGCAGCATTCTCGGTGCTGCGTTCTCGGCCAGACTCCGAGGAGGCCCTCCAGGACGCGTTCCTGACCCTGTGGAACAAACGACTCGGTGTGGACCTTGTGGGGGAATCGGTGTTGCCCTGGCTAGTCACGACCGCCAGGTACGTCGCACTGAACCGGCGCCGCGCGGAGATACGCCGGCCACGGGACAGCCTCGACGACCGTGCCGAGCTGGCCGATCCCGCGCCCTCACCGGAGAGTGCGGCAATAGCGGACGAGGCTCGACGGCACATCCAGGAGATCATGGCTGCGCTACCGGAGGTAGACCGCCGGATCCTCGAGCTGTGCCTGCTGGACGACCTCAGTTACGGGCAGGCCGCCCACCGTCTGGGGATCACCCACGCCACCCTCCGCAACCGACTTTCCCGACTCAAAGTGCGTCTACGCGCTGAACTCACCCTGTTGAAAGGAGAACCGCACCATGCTGCCCAGTAACCTGCTCACGCCTACCGACCACGACTTTGCTCGAATCGAGGAACGGCTCCTCCAGACCATCGATGCCCAGCAGACCCACCAGATGAACCGGCATCGTGCCGTCGCGCTGGCCTCGGCGGTCGTGCTCCTCGCGGGCGGGGGAGCCACCGCCTGGGTCACACTGGCCACGCCCGAACTCCGCGCCACCTCGGCATACTGCTATTCCGCGGCGAGTACGGACTCCGCCTTCACCCAGGTCGGGACCCCCAGCGATCAGATCGCACCTGACGGCACCGTCACCCCTGTCTCACGAGAACCCGATCCGGCGGATGCGGCGTTGTCGAACTGCGCTGCCGTCTGGGCGATCGACTTCTTCGGCGGCGGACGCCCGCTCCAGGAGGCCCGGAGCGACGGCGCACTGGACGACGGCGCAGTGGACGAAGGCAGTGCCGGCGCCGACACCCGTCCGGCCTTCGCCGTGCCGCCCTTGCTGGCCTGCCTGCGCCCGGATGGCGTGCTCGCAGTCTTCCCCGCTGCCGCCACCGACCCGAATTCGAACGACCCGGACGCCTTCTGCACGGCCCTGAACCTCCAACCGCCCTACCTGCCCTGATCACCGCGAACCCGCCTGGTCGCACGTCCCCCTCGCAAATCTGGTTCCCCCGGGCGGGCGCGCGGGTATGCCTCGCACGCTCCGTCACCGCGCGCACTCCCGCCCGCTAAAGTTGAATGATTCGTAATTCAAGGGAGCTATACACGTGGTTGACGGTTTCGAGCTATTCACCGACCGATCCGTTGTCGCCATGCGCGTCAACGGTGTCCTCACGGACCTCGCCGCACAGGTGACCGCGACGGATGACGTCACCCCGGTCACCATCGATTCTCCCGACGGCCTGAGCATCCTGCGCCACTCCGCCGCTCACGTCCTCGCCCAGGCCGTGCAGACCGTCAACCCGGCGGCGCGCCTGGGCATCGGCCCGCCCGTCACCGACGGCTTCTACTACGACTTCGACGTGGCCGAGCCATTCACCCCCGAGGACATCAAGTCCCTCGAGAAGGCCATGGACCGCATCATCCGCCAGGGCCAGCGCTTCGTGCGCCGTGTCGTCACCGACGACGAGGCCCGCGCAGAGCTCGCCGCTGAGCCGTACAAGCTCGAGCTGATCGGTCTCAAGGGGGTCTCAACAAGCTCGACCACCGAGACCGGAGACAACGAGTCCGTCGAGGTGGGCGGCGCCGAGCTGACCATCTACGACAACGTCGACCCGAAGACCGGCGAAACAGTCTGGAAAGACCTCTGCCGCGGCCCGCACCTGCCGAACACCCGCATGATCGGCAACGGCTATTCGCTCACCCGGCTGGCCGCCGCCTACTGGCGCGGCTCGGAGAAGAACCCGCAGCTGCAGCGCATCTACGGCACCGCGTGGCCCACCAAGGACGAACTGCGCGCGTACCAGGCCCGCCTGGCCGAGGCTGCCAAGCGTGACCACCGCAAGCTGGGCCAGGAGCTGGACCTGTTCTCGTTCCCCGAGGAAATCGGCTCCGGGCTCGCTGTCTTCCACCCCAAGGGCGGCATCATCCGCGCCGAGATCGAGAACTACATGCGTGAGCGCCTGCTCGCCAACGGTTACGACCTCGTCAACACCCCGCACATCACCAAGGGGCACCTCTTCGAGACCAGCCAGCACCTCAACTGGTACCGCGACGGCATGTTCCCGCCCATGCACCTCGACGAAGAGGTCGACGCCGAGGGCAACGTCACCCGTCAGGGCCAGGACTACTACCTCAAGCCCATGAACTGCCCGATGCACAACCTGATCTTCAAGGCCCGGGGCCGAAGCTACCGCGAGCTCCCGTTGCGCCTGGCGGAATTCGGCACCGTCTACCGCTACGAGAAGAGCGGCACGCTGCAGGGCCTGACCCGCGTGCGGGGCCTCACCCAGGACGACGCGCACATCTATGTCACCCAGGACCAGGTCAGGGCCGAGGTCGCCAGCCAGCTCGAGTTCGTCTTCGAGACCCTCCGCGGCTACGGCCTCACCGACTTCTACCTGGAGCTGTCCACCCGCGACCCCAAGAAATCCGTCGGCACCGACGAGCAGTGGGAGGCCGCAACCGACACGCTGCGCCAGGTGGGACTGGACTCGGGTCTGGAACTGGTTGCCGACCCAGGCGGAGCGGCGTTCTACGGTCCGAAGATCTCGGTGCAGGCCCGCGACGCGATCGGCCGCACCTGGCAGCTGTCCACCGTTCAGCTCGACTTCAACCAGCCGGAGCTGTTCGGACTGGAGTACACGGCGCCCGACGGCTCCCGTCAGCAGCCCGTCATGATCCACCGTGCCCTGCTCGGATCCATCGAACGTTTCTTCGCCATCCTGCTCGAGCACTACGCGGGCGCGTTCCCGGTCTGGCTCTCGCCGGTGCAGGTCATCGGGATCCCTGTGTCCGAGCAGTACGAGGACTACCTCTGGGAGGTCCTGGCCACGCTCAAGACCGCCGGGGTGCGCGTCGAGCTCGACTCCTCGAGCGACCGGATGCAGAAGAAGATCCGCAACGCCACCCTGCAGCGGATCCCGTTCCAGCTCATCGTGGGTGAAGAGGATCGTGCCAACAACGCGGTCAGCTTCCGGTTCCGCGACGGGACCCAGGAAAATGGTGTGCCCGTCGACGACGCTGTCCGCCGGATCATCGCGTCTATCAGGACCCGTGCCCAGGTTCTCGGCGATGCCGACTTCACCGAGGCGGACGCCTCGCTCGCAGCGGTCGGCGCCACCGCCACGGAACTGGCCTGACGATGACGGAAACGTCTGATGCAGGCCCCCGGGACACTCCATGGGACCGGCTGTCCGGCAGCCCGCAGGATGCCGCCCACGGAGTCCAGGTGGAGAACTCCGGCGACTTCGCCGCGGTTCCGGATGCGTTCCAGCGCCTCTGGACGCCGCACCGGATGGTGTACATCCAGGGCGGGCAGCAGCCGCATCCCGATGACTGCCCGTTCTGCATCGCACCGTCCATGGACGACGAGAAGGCGCTCATCGTGGCGCGCGGCACGCACGCCTACGTGCTGCTGAACCTGTTCCCGTACAACAGCGGCCACTTGCTGGTATGCCCGTATCGGCATGTTGCGACGTATGACGAGGCCACGCCTGAAGAGGTCGCCGAAATCGGTAGCCTGACCCAGACGGCCATGCGGGTGCTCAAGGCCACCAGCGGCTGCGACGGGTTCAACCTCGGGATGAACCAGGGACGCATCGCCGGTGCCGGGATCGCGGAGCATCTGCACCAGCACATCGTGCCGCGGTGGGCGCTCGACTCGAACTTCTTCCCGATCATCGCCGGCACCAAGGCGATACCCCAGCTCCTGGGCGACGTGCGCCGCTCGGTCGCGGAGGGCTGGCCCGCCGGCGAGTCCTGACCCTTCACCGCTTGGGCGTCGGTTTATCAGCAGTGTCCCTCGTGCCGGCACCCGAACGGCGGCACCCCACGCAAGGAATAGAATCGAAGTTATGACTGACACCACAACTCCTGAGCAGTTCGGCTCGAGCCGCGTCAAGCGCGGACTCGCTGAGATGCTGAAGGGCGGCGTCATCATGGACGTCGTCAACGCCGATCAGGCCCGCATCGCCGAGGACGCCGGCGCCGTCGCCGTCATGGCGCTCGAGCGCGTTCCCGCCGATATCCGCTCGCAGGGTGGTGTCGCCCGCATGAGCGACCCCGACCTGATCGACAGCATCATCGCCGAGGTCTCCATCCCGGTGATGGCCAAGGCCCGCATCGGCCACTTCGTCGAAGCGCAGGTGCTGCAGGCCCTCGAGGTCGACTACATCGACGAGTCCGAAGTGCTCAGCCCGGCCGACTACGTCAACCACATCGACAAGTGGAACTTCACGGTTCCGTTCGTCTGCGGTGCGACGAACCTGGGTGAGGCGCTCCGCCGCATCACCGAGGGCGCCGCGATGATCCGCTCCAAGGGCGAGGCCGGCACCGGCGACGTGTCGGAGGCCACCAAGCACATCCGCACCATCAAGGGCGAGATCGCCCGGCTGTCCTCGCTCACCAAGGACGAGCTGTACGTGGCCGCCAAGGAGCTGCAGGCGCCGTACGAACTGGTCGCCGAGATCGCCTCGACCGGCAAGCTGCCCGTCGTGCTCTTCACCGCGGGCGGCGTGGCCACCCCGGCCGACGCGGCCATGATGATGCAGCTCGGCGCCGACGGCGTCTTCGTGGGTTCGGGCATCTTCAAGTCCGGCAACCCGCAGGAGCGCGCCAACGCGATCGTCAAGGCCGTCGCGTTCTACGACGACGCCAAGATCATCGCGGATGTCTCCCGCGGCCTCGGCGAAGCGATGGTCGGCATCAACGTGGCCGACCTCCCCGCACCGCACCGCCTCTCCGAGCGCGGCTGGTAACACCAGCTTCATGACCGTTGGAGTACTCGCCCTGCAGGGCGACTTTCGCGAGCATGCCGCGATGTTGAGTTCGCTCGGCAGCGAGGTGCTCCTCGTGCGCCGCCCGGAGGAGCTGGCCGTCGTCGACGGCCTGGTGATCCCGGGCGGCGAGTCCAGCGTGATGGACAAGCTGACCCGCCTGTTCGGCCTGTCCGAACCGCTGCGGGCGGCCGTGGGCGCAGGGCTGCCCGTGTACGGCACCTGCGCCGGGCTGATCATGCTGGCCGACACCGTCCTCGACGGCATCTCCGGGCAGCAGAGCCTGGGCGGGCTCGACATCAGCGTGCGCCGCAACGCCTTCGGCTCGCAGACCGCCTCGTTCGAGACCGATCTCGATGTACCCGTGCTCGGCGGCCCACCGGTGCACGCCGTGTTCATCCGTGCGCCCGTCGTGGAGAGCGTCGGACCGAACGCCACGGCCCTCGCCACGGTCGCCGACGGCCGCTGCGTCGCGGTGGAACAGGGCAACCTGATCGGCACGTCCTTCCACCCCGAGATCACCGGGGAGCACCGATTCCACGAGTACTTCCTTCAGAAGGTCCGGAGCGCCGGCTTCCGGTCGTGACGTACCGTTCTTGCTGCGTCAGACTGGGCGCATGACCCGTTACATCGCACTCCTGCGCGGCATCAACGTCGGCGGCATCAACATCCGCATGGCCGAGCTCGCCGAGACGGTGCGCAGCCTCGGCCACACCGGAGTGACGACGGTCCTCGCCAGCGGAAACGTGGTCTTTGAGACCTCTGAGACGGATGCCGCCGTCAAATCCGGCCTGGAACGCGCGCTCTCCGACCGGTTCGGCTACGAGGCTTGGGTGGTGCTCGTGGCCTGGCCCCGACTAACGGGCACCGTCGCGGAGTACCCATTCGAGGATCGCGATGGCTGGCATTCTTACGTGCTGTTCGGCTCCGAGCCGACCAGCATCGATGGTCTGCTCGCGGCCGCACCTGAGCTGGATCCGAACGACGAGAGGGTGCAACGGGGCACGGACGTCGTCTACTGGCAGGTGCGACGTGCGGTAGGTATCAAGAGTCCCTTCAGCGTTCTGTCGGGCAAGGCGCGTTTCAAGTCCACCACGACCACCCGCAACCTGCGGACGCTGAGGAAGATCCTGGCTGTACCTGTGGGCGCTCTACCTGACGGCGCTGCACCTGAACCCGTCGTGTCCAAAGCCGGTCCCAACCCCGCGGGCTAGACTGGGATCGCACCAGCGTTCGAGGTCGTTCGCTGTGCCACCACGCTTGATGAACAGTTCAACACCAGGCAGTGCAGCGATGCACCGCATCCACCCTGCGGCGCGCGACAGCGTCGCACGACTAAGCGACACACGGGAGATTCATGTCCGGGCACTCCAAATGGGCGACAACCAAGCACCAGAAGGCCGTCACCGACTCGCGTCGGGCCAAGGCGTTCGCCAAGCTGATCAAGAACATCGAGGTCGCGGCCCGCATGGGCGGCGCCGACCTGTCGGGTAACCCCACTCTCGTCGACGCCATCCAGAAGGCCAAGAAGACCTCGGTCCCCAACGACAACATCGACCGCGCCGTCAAGCGCGGCGCCGGCCTCTCCGGCGAGGTCGTCGACTACACGACCATCATGTACGAGGGCTACGCCGCCAACGGCGTCGCGATCATGATCGAGTGCCTCACCGACAACAAGAACCGCGCGGCCGCCGAGGTGCGCACGACAGTCAGCCGCAACGGCGGCAACATGGCCGACCCGGGCAGCGTCGCCTACAACTTCCACCGGAAGGGCATCGTCGTCGTCCCCAAGGGCAACGATGTCACGGAAGACGATGTGCTCGCCGCCGTGCTCGATGCGGGAGCCGAGGAAGTCGTCGACGACGGCGAGAAGTTCGAGGTCTTCAGTGAAGCCCACGACCTCGTCGCCACCCGTACCGCGCTGCAGACCGCGGGCATCGACTACGACTCGGCCGACATCGCCTTCGTTCCGCAGCTCAAGATCGAGGTCGACGCCGAGACCGCCCGCAAGGTGTTCAGGCTCATCGACGCCCTCGAGGAGCTCGACGACGTGCAGAACATCTACAGCAACTACGACGTCACGCCCGAGGTGCAGGCCGAACTCGAATCCGAGAGCGAATAGCACACCCATGACGGTCAGGGTGCTGGGCATCGACCCCGGCCTGACCCGCTGCGGCGTCGGCATCGTCGACGTCGCAGCGAACCGCTCGGCCACACTGGTGGACGTGCAGGTGCTGCGCAGTTCCCCCGACCTGAGCCTCGAGCGCCGACTTTTGCTCATCGGCGAAGGACTCGAGGAACTGCTCGACCGGCACCAACCCCAATTCGTGGCCATCGAGCGCGTCTTCGCCCAGCAGAACGTAAGCACGGTGATGGGCACGGCGCAGATCAGCGGCGTGGCCCTCATGCTCGCCGCCCGGCGTGGCCTCACCGTGACCCTGCACACCCCCAGCGAGGTCAAGGCCGCCATCACCGGGTACGGCTCCGCCGACAAGAAGCAGGTGGGCACCATGGTGGCCCGGGTGCTCGGACTGGCGGAGATCCCGAAGCCGGCGGATGCCGCCGACGCGCTGGCGCTGGCCATCTGCCACGCCTGGCGGACCGGCGTCGGCGGCGGAGTGCTGCCCACCAGCGGCACAGTGGCGGCCGGCAACAGGTCCACCCCGGCCCGCAACCCCGGAGCCCTCACCCCGGCGCAGAAGGCCTGGCGGGATGCGGAGCGCGGCAACGCGCCGGGCGCGGCGGCGGCAACGTCGGCGGCGCACCGTAGGCTGAATACGTGATCTCTTCAGTGCGTGGCCCTGTCCTGTCCGCCCTGGGTTCCACGGTGGTCATCGAGGTCGGGGGAGTGGGACTGGCCGTGCAGGTCACCCCTCCGACGGCCCTGGCCGCCCGGGTCGGCACCGAGACCCGGCTGTCGACCACACTGATCGTGAGGGAGGATTCCCTCACGCTGTACGGGTTCCCCTCCGCCGACGAGCTGGCTGTCTTCGAACTTCTGGTCGGCGTCACCGGGGTCGGACCCAAGTCGGCCCTCGGCGTGCTGGCCGTCCTCAGCCCCAACCAGATCGCGCAGGCCGTGTCCGCCGAAGACGACTCGGTCTTCCGCAAGGTGAGCGGTATCGGCCCCAAGACCGCCAAGCTCATCGTGCTGTCCCTAGCCGGCAAGCTCGTCGTCACCGCCGCATCCGCCACGCCAGGCCGCCCGAGTGCCACGGCCGCTGTAGGCACCAGCGTGCAGACCGCCCTGATCGGTCTCGGCTGGTCCGAGAAGGTCGCCGCTCAGGCCGTCGAGGAGATCCTGGCCGGCAGCAGCGCCGAGTTCGACGCCGAAGAAGCCGGCGTCGCTGCCGTCCTGCGTCTGGCCCTGGCCCGCCTCGGTCCGGCCCAACACGCCGGCGCCGCAGACGGGAGCCACCGCTGATGACGACGGATCCCGGAGTCGAACTGGCCAACCCGGCCCTGGCCGGCGATGCCGAACTCGCCTTCGAAGGCGCCCTGCGTCCCAAGAGTCTCACCGAATTCGTGGGCCAGCAGAAGGTACGCGGCCAGTTGCAGCTTCTGCTCACCGCCGCGTCCATGCAGCAGCGCACCCCCGACCACATTCTCCTGGCGGGTCCTCCCGGCCTCGGCAAGACCACCCTGGCCATGATCATCGCCTACGAGGGCAACCGCCCCCTGCGCATGTCGAGCGGCCCGGCCATCCAGCACGCCGGTGACCTCGCCGCCGTGCTCTCGTCGCTTGTGCCCGGCGAGGTGCTCTTCATCGACGAGATCCACCGCATGGCACGGTCCGCCGAGGAGATGCTCTACCTGGCGATGGAGGACTTCCGCATCGACATCATGGTGGGCAAGGGCGCGGGGGCCACCTCGGTGCCGCTCGACCTGGCCCCGTTCACTCTCGTGGGTGCCACCACCCGCTCGGGGATGCTGCCCAACCCGTTGCGGGACCGGTTCGGTTTCACCGCGCACCTGGAGTTCTACGCCGACGACGAACTCGAACAGGTGCTCACCCGGGCTGCGAGACTGCTCGGCCTCGTCATCGACCGGGAAGCCATCGCCGAGATCGCCGGCCGCTGCCGCGGAACTCCCCGGATCGCCAACCGGCTGCTGCGGCGGGTGCGCGACTACGCCTTGGTGCACGGCGGCGACGCCGACCTGGCCGCCGTCCACGCCGCGTTGGAGCTGTACGACGTCGACGAGATCGGCCTCGACAGGCTCGACCGGGAGGTCATGAACATCGTGCTGACCCGTTTTGGGGGTGGCCCGGTCGGCCTCAACACCCTGGCTGTCTCGGTGGGGGAGGAACCGGACACCATCGAATCGGTCGTCGAGCCCTTCCTGGTACGGATAGGCTTCCTCACGCGTACCCCGCGAGGGCGGGTTGCCACTCCCGCAGCGTGGCGGCACTTCGGACTGAGTGATCCTCAGGCTGCGTTCACCTTGGATGTTCTATAATTCAAGCTGGTCAGGCACGCCCGTCAGGCGTGTAACCCAGTGCTCGGCCCGTCGAAGCTCCGCTCCTCGACAGCTCAGCACACAAAAAGCTCTGCACATCCCCAACACTGCACCGGCATGTCCCAGGTGCGGGAAGGTCTCACAGTTCTATGGATCCGTTGACTCTTGTCATGCTCGCCGTTTTGGCGCTGCTCGTGTTCTTCATGTTTCGCAACGGCCGCAAGCGCCAGAAGGACACCCTGGCCCTGCAGTCGAAGATGGTGGCCGGCGCGGACGTCATGACCAACTTCGGTCTCTACGGCACCATCGTGTCCATCGACGAAGAAGAGAACAAGGTCGCTCTCGAGATCGCACCGGGAACCATCGTGCAGATCCACCGTCAGACCATCGCTCGCGTCGTCGAGCCCACCGTCGTGGGTGACGACGTCGTCCTCGACGACACCGTCGATGAGACCGCCGGCACGCCGGCCATCGTGGGCGAGCCGGAATACGGCCAGCGCACCGAGACGGAGCCGACCGATGACTCGGCGTCTGACAGCACGACCGTGACCGACACAAACACCGAACCCAAAAAGGGCGACGCGTAACACATCCCCTCTCCGTGCCCACGCCCATCGGCGTGGGCACGAGCAAAGAAAGCTGAGTTCAATAGGTGGCTAAGTCGTCTCCGACCAAGAAGGCCTGGCGCTCGCTGACCTGGCTTGGCGTGATCATCGTCGGTCTCATCGCTCTGAACGGGGCCGGAGTGCTCTCCGGCGGCGGGTCCTGGACCCCCAAGCTGGCTCTCGACCTCGAGGGCGGAACGCAGATCATCCTGGCTCCCAAGCTCGAGTCGGGCCAGACGGTCTCGTCCGAACAGCTGAGCCAGGCTGTCTCGATCATCCGCCAGCGCATCGACTCTGCCGGTGTCTCCGAATCGGAGATCAACACCCAGGGCGGGGAGAACATCGTTGTGTCGATCCCCGGCACCCCCGACGACGCCACCCTGAACCGCATCCAGTCCTCGGCCAAGCTCGAGTTCCGCCCGGTCCTGATCGCCTCAGCTCCTTCCGCTGACAGCGTCGGCGCCGATGGTTCCACCGCCACTCCCGGCGCCACGGATGCTGCGACCGATGCTGCGACGGATGCCGCCACCCCCGCTCCGGAGACGACCCCGTCCGTCGCCCCGACCGACGCCAGCGACCTGAACAACATCACCCCTGCCCTGCAGGAGGAGTTCGACACCTTCCAGTGCAGCGACATCGACACCACCACCGTCGCACCGGCCGATCAGCCCCTGATCACCTGTGAGACCGACGGGAGCGTCAAGTACATCCTCGGCCCGGTCGAGGTCAGCGGCGAGAACATCTCCGACGCCACCAACGGGCAGGTCACCACGCAGAGCGGCGCGACCACCGGCGAGTGGGCCGTGAACATCGTCTTCGACGGCACCGGAACCCGGGCCTTCGCCGACGTCACGACCCGCCTGAGCGGCCTGGAGGGCGCGCAGAACCAGTTCGCCATCGTGCTCGACGGCAAAGTCATCTCCGCTCCGCGCACCCTCGCCGTGATCACCGACGGCAAGCCGCAGATCACCGGCTCTTTCGACCAGGACACCTCGAAGGCTCTCGCCGACCAGCTCAAGTTCGGCGCCCTGCCGATCAGCTTCACCGTGCAGAGCCAGGACACCATCTCGGCCACCCTCGGATCCACCCAGCTGCAGAGCGGACTCATCGCCGGTCTGATCGGACTGATCCTGGTGGTCCTGTACTCCCTGGCGCAGTACCGTCTGCTCGGCCTGGTCACCATCGCGTCGCTGGCCGTCGCCGCGGTGATCACCTATTTCCTGATCACCCTGCTGTCCTGGCGGGAGGGCTACCGGCTCTCGCTCGCCGGTGTCGCGGGCCTCATCGTGGCCATCGGTATCACCGCGGACTCCTTCATCGTCTACTTCGAGCGGGTGCGCGACGAGTTGCGCGACGGCAGGGGACTCGTGTCGGCGGTCGAGTCCGGCTGGCGTCGCGCCATCCGCACCATCATCGCGTCCGACACGGTCAACTTCCTCGCTGCAGCCGTGCTCTTCATCCTCGCCGTCGGCAACGTCCGTGGCTTCGCCCTCACCCTGGGCCTGACGACCCTCGTCGACCTGCTCGTCGTGGCCATGTTCACCCACCCCACGCTGCAGCTTCTGGCCCGCACCAAGTTCTTCGGTGAGGGCCACCGCTTCAGCGGGCTGGATCCCGCGCGCTGGGCGCCGTCTATCGCGGCCGGGCGCAGTTCGCGGCCCCCGCCGCACCGGGCACGTCGCGCAAGGGTGCTTCCGCCAGCAAGGAAGCCGTCAAACGTCAGACCATCGCCGAACGCAAGGCGGCTGAGCTCATCGGATCCGGCTCGAGTAAGCCGACCGACGGGAAGGATTCCTAATGGCCAGCTTCAGCCAGTTCGGCAACGACCTGCACACGGGCAAGCGCTCGTACAACATCGTCGGCCGTCGGAAGCTGTGGTATTCGATCGCCGCCGTGATGATCCTCGTCGCGATCCTGGGTCCGGTGCTGCGTGGTGGATTCACCTTCGGCATCGAGTTCACCGGTGGATCCGAGTTCGTCCTCTCCGACACCAGCACGCTGGACCAGGGCCCCGCGGCCGCGGCCGTGGCCGACGTCGTACCGGCTGCCGTACCCAAGATCTCGGCCGTCGGCAGCGATGGCATCCGGGTGCAGACCGACCAGCTCACCGACACCGAGAGCCGCGAGGTTCGCGCTGCCCTCGCCTCGGCGTACAGCATCGAACCTGCCCAGGTGACGTCGTCGTTCATCGGCCCGTCCTGGGGCCAGGACATCACCGGCTCCGCCATCCGCGCCCTGTTGACCTTCCTCGTTCTTGCCGGCGCCGTCATGGCCCTGTACTTCCGCACCTGGAAGATGGCGGTCGCGGCCATGGTGGCGCTGCTGCACGACCTCGTGATCACCGCAGGGTTCTACGGCATCACGGGCTTCGAGATCACCCCAGCGGCCGTGATCGGCTTCCTCACCATCCTGGGTTACTCGCTCTACGACACCGTGGTGGTGTTCGACAAGATCCGCGAGAACACCAGCGAGGACGGACCGGAGTCCCGGCGCACCTTTGCCGAGTCGGTCAACCTTGCGGTCAACCAGACCCTTGTCCGGTCGATCAACACCTCGATCGTGGCCGTGCTCCCGGTGGCTTCCATCCTCGTGATCGGCGCCTTCGTACTCGGCGCAGGTACCCTGCGGGACATCTCGCTCGCTCTGCTGATCGGCATGCTCGTGGGTACCTACTCCACGATCTTCATCGCGTCGCCGCTCTACGCCCAACTGCGTGAGAACGAGCCCGAGATCCGCAAGCGCGACAAGAAGGCGCTGGCTCTCAAGGCCAAGGCCGCCGGAACGTCGACGACCACGGTGTCGGACGGGGTCGCCTCGAACACGCACGTGGACGCCTCCGCGTGAGCAGCGCCCAGACGCGGGAATATCCGGTGGCATCGCCCGGTTTACCGTTTATCCGCTAGTACAGGGATAATTGGCGCCAGGGAATGAGGTAACGAGATGACCGAGACAACAACGCCATCGCCTGCGTCCCTGCGCCGCCTGGTCCCGCGGATCTTCTCCCGCGCCCAGCCGGCAGGTGCCGTGGACACGCTGCTTCGGACGGTGCGCACGCACCACCCGAAGGTGGACCTGTCCATCATTGAACGGGCCTACACCGCCGCCGAGCGCGCGCACGAGGGCCAGAAGCGCCGCAGCGGCGAGCCGTACATCACGCATCCCGTCGCCGTGGCCCAGATCCTGGCGGATCTCGGTATCGGCCCCAAGACCGTGGCCGCTGCCCTGCTGCACGACACTGTCGAGGACACGGACTACACCCTCGATCAGTTGCGCGCCGATTTCGGCGACGAGATCACCATGCTCGTCGACGGGGTCACCAAGCTCGACAAGGTCAAGTACGGCGACAGCACCCAGGCCGAGACCGTGCGCAAGATGATCGTCGCGATGTCCAAGGACATCCGGGTTCTGATCATCAAGCTCGCCGACCGTCTGCACAACGCCCGCACCTGGGGTTTCGTCCCCGCCGAGTCGGCGATCCGCAAGGCCACCGAGACCCTCGAGATCTACGCCCCGCTGGCGCACCGGCTCGGTATCCAGACCATCAAGTGGGAACTGGAAGACCTCTCCTTCGGCGTGCTCTACCCCAAGCTGTATGCCGAGATCGAAAGCCTCGTCAAGCAGCGCACCCCGCAGCGCGAAGAGTTCGTGCAGTACGTCATCGACGCGATCAACGACGATCTGAAGGCCGCACGCATCCGCGGTAAGGTGGCCGGCCGGCCCAAGCAGTACTACTCGATCTACCAGAAGATGGTCGTGCGCGGCCGCGAATTCGACGAGATCTACGACCTCGTCGGCATTCGCGTTCTGGTCAACTCGGTGCGCGACTGTTACGCCGTGCTCGGCGCCATCCACGCTCGGTGGACCCCGCTGCCCGGTCGGTTCAAGGACTACATCGCCACACCCAAGTTCAACCTGTACCAGTCGTTGCACACGACAGTTCTCGGCCCGAGCGGTCGTCCGGTCGAGATCCAGATCCGCACGCAGGAGATGCACGAGCGCGCCGAGTACGGTGTGGCCTCGCACTGGAAGTACAAGGAGCAGGTCAACGGCAAGAGCTCTGGACCTGGTCCGCAGAGCGACACCGACATGGCCTGGCTCGCGCACATTTCCGACTGGCAGGCCGAGACGGCCGACCCGAACGAGTTCCTCGACTCCCTACGCTATGAGATCGGCGCCAAGGAGGTCTACGTCTTCACCCCCAAGGGTCGCGTGATCGGGCTCCCCGCCGACGCCACCCCGGTGGACTTCGCCTATGCTGTGCACACCGAGGTGGGCCACCGCACCATGGGCGCGAAGGTCAACGGTCGTCTGGTGCCCCTGGAGAGCTCGCTCACCACGGGCGATGTCGTCGAGGTGTTCACCTCGAAGAACCCCGACTCCGGCCCCAGCCAGGACTGGCTCAACTTCGTCAAGAGCCCCCGGGCGCGCAACAAGATCCGGCAGTGGTTCACCAAGGAACGCCGCGACGAAGCGATCGAGCAGGGCCGTGACGCGATCGCCAGAGCGATGCGCAAGCAGAACCTGCCGCTGCAGAAGCTCATGAACCAGGACTCCTTCGCCGAGGTCGCCGCGGTCATGCGCTACGAAGACGTGTCGGCGCTCTACGCCGCCGTCGGCGAGGGTCACGTCTCCACCCAGTCCGTCCTGGAGAAGGTCGTCGCCACGCTCCAGAGCGTGGAGGAGAGCGACGCGACCGACCTGCCGTTCACCCCGAACGGCCGCACCCAGACCCTCCGCAACAACGACTCCGGCATCCTGGTGCGCGGTGCGCCCGATATCCTCGTCAAGCTCGCCCGGTGCTGCACCCCGGTGCCGGGCGACAAGATCGTGGGATTCATCACGCGCGGCTCCGGAGTCTCGGTGCACCAGTCCGACTGCCACAATGTGCAGTCACTGCTCAAGGAACCCGAGCGGATGATCGACGTGGACTGGGCGCCGACCTCCAAGAGCCTCTTCTTGGTGCAGATCCAGATCGAGGCCCTTGACCGGTCCGGTCTGCTGTCGGATGTGACCCGGGTGCTGTCCGAGCACCACGTGAACATCCTCTCGGCCACCGTGAACACCTCCAGCGACCGGCTGGCCATCAGCCGGTTCGTCTTCGAGATGGGTGACACCACCCACCTGGACCGGGTGTTGAACGCCGTGCGGCGTATCGACGCCGTGTATGACGTGTACCGCGTCAGCGACGGCTGATATTCGGGTGAGACCCGTCGGTCCGTGCGTCACCCGCACAGCCGGCGGCGGGCCTGGCTCAGTTCGGCGGCAGCGACGCGGCTGAACGAGATACCCGGGCGCCAACTGGGCACCTCGTCGGCGCTGTGCGAGTCCCCGTCGTAGGACAGCAGCGCAGCGAGCAGCTCGGTGTCGGCCCTAGCACCGGGTGAGCAGCCCCACCGAGCCAGGTCCACCGCGGTGCGCCGGGGCACCGTGACGGGCAGTCCGCCCACGTCCCGCACATCGTGGTGCCTCAGCCGCACTTCGCGCAGCTGGGCATTCGGCCCCGTGGACTTCTGGATGCGTGCCGTCACGTCGACGCAGAACTGGTGTTGCGCCGGCTCCGGGGCGAGACCGTAGATCCACGCGGCGGTCATCCGCTCGGCGACGAGGCGACCGGAGGCGGACCGGGCGAGTCCGGCGACTGCGGCCGCACGCATGGCCGGACCGTCGGCAGCGTCGACCGGGCACCACGACCCGGCCAGGGAGAAGAGCTCGCCGTCCAGACGGGCTCCGCACAGTTCGGCGATCGGCAGGTCGGCACCGGTCAAGGCAACGGGAACGAGAGGAGTCATCTCCTCAGGCTGCGGGGTCCGGGGATGCAACTGGAAACGGGACCGGGAATCTGTGGACAGATCCCCGGTCCCGTGACCGATGTGCAGAGGCGTCGGCTACTGGCCGATGGCCTTCAGCCATGCCTTGCGGGTCTCGAGCGCCTCGGTGGCGTCCTTGATCTTGCGGGCGTCCGTGGTCTCCTGCGCGGCGGCCAGTTCGGCCTCGAGCTTGGCGATCGCGTCGTGCAGCTGACCGGCGAGGCCCTCGGCTCGGGCCTTGGTTTCGGGGTTGTTGCGCTTCCAGTGGTCGTCGTCGAGCTTGCGCACTGCGGCTTCGACCTTGCGCATGCGTTCCTCGACCGGCTTGACCTGGTCGCGGGGGACCTTGCCAGCTGCGTCCCAGCGACGCTGGATCGAGCTGAGCAGCTCACGGGCCTTGACGCGGTCGGTCTCCGTGAGGAGGGTCTCCGCCTCGGTGAGAAGTTCGAGCTTGACGACCAGGTTCGCGGAGAACTCCTCGTTGTCGGCGACGTCGATCTCGCTCTTCACGGAGTAGAGCACGTCTCCGGCTGCTTTGAACTTCGCCCACATGGCGTCGTCCTGCTTCTTGCCGGAGCGACCGGCGGCCTTCCAGTCCTCGAGCAGGTTGCGGTAGGCCGGAATGCCGTCTGCTCCCTGCGGAGCAAGGGCCTCCGCCTTCTCGATGAGTTGCTGCTTACGGTTGCGGACGTCCTTGTGGGCACTGTCCAGCTCGGCGAAGAAGGCCTTGCGGTTCTGCTCGATGGTCGTGCGCGCGGCGCGGAATCGCTTCCACAGCTCGTTGGCCTCACCCTTGGGGATCCGCGGAGCATCGTGCTGGTGTGCCTGCCACTTGGCGAAGAGAGCGTCGAGGGCGGCGCTGGTCTGCTTCCACTGGGTCTTGGCGGGGTCCTCGGCGGCAAGGCGTTCGGCCTCTTCGACGATGGCGGCACGTTCAGCCAGGGCGGCGGCGCCGGCAGCCTTCGCCTCGACGCCCTGCTGCTCGGTGAGCTCGCTGACGGTTCCGCCGAGGGCGCCGAGGCGCTCAGCGAGGGCCGCGAGGTTGCCGACGGCGTTGGCCGTCGCGACCGACTTCGAGAGGTTCGCCACCGACTTGGCGATGTCGGCGGCAGGGGCGCCGCCCTTTGCGCGCTGTTCGAGCAGGGTGACCTGTCCGTTCAGCTCCACATACTTGCGTTCGAAGTAGGCGAGCGCCTCTTCCGGCGTCGCGTCGGGGTACTGCCCGACGGCACGCTCGCCGTCGGCTTCGCGCACGTAAACCGTGCCGGTTTCGTCTACGCGACCCCATGGTTGCTGATCTGTCGTAGTCAAGAGCCTCACCTTAATGATTTGGTTGATTCGCCGTGCGGTGACGTACCCCAGTGGAGTACTGCAGCGGACGAATCCCTGAACGAGCCAGTACGGGCTGAAGCCAATACGGGCACAAGCCTATTGCAAGCGTGCCCGAGGTTCAGCGGAATCGACCGAACTGTTATGACCGAGGGCGTCTACCGCACCGATTATCTCGGCATCGAGAACCGTTACTGCACCGAGAACGAGGTGATCGTGGTGGGCACCACAGGGGCCCCATCGGTTGAACCGTCGGCCACGCCCGCGTCGGCGATCTGGCTGGCGAGCTGATCGAGGCCACTGGTGACCGTTCCGATCACCGAGTAGCCGCCGGCCTCGTTGGCGGGAATCGTCGTGTCGCCGTAGACGATGAAGAACTGGCTGCCCATGCTGTAGCCGTCTGTGGACCTGGCCATCGCGATGGTGCCCGCCGGGTACACGTTGTCGGCGGGAGCGTTCTCGACGGGACCGTAGCTGTAGCCGGGGCCGCCCGTGCCGTCGCCGTTCGGGTCGCCGCACTGCAGCACGGAGAAGCCGTCGCCCGTGGTGAGGCGGTGACAGCTGAGCCCGTCGTAGAAACCGGAGTTCGCGAGGCTGAGTGTCGAGGACACCGCCTGGGGGGCCAGCGCGCCATCCAGCTCCACGCCCAGGGGAATGTCGTTGAGCGTCAGGGTTCCGGTCCAGGTGCGGCCTTCGGCCAGGTCGCTGGAGGGGACGTCGCCGGAATTGGCGCCGGGAGTCGCCGAAGCAGTGGGCGTGGGCTCGGCCGTGGAGGAGGCCGATGGCTCCGGAGTACCGGGACCGCCGCCGAAGTAGAACAGCTGGGCGCCCACGAGCACGGCCAGCACGACGACCAGGATGCTTCCGGCGAGAATGTTGTCGCGCACCCGGCGCTTGCCCTGCAGCGTGTGCACGGTCTGCCTGGCCTGATAGGCGCGAACGCGGCCACGTGCTTCGCGGGCTTCGCGATCCTGTTTACTGCTCGGTGCCACGGGAATCCTCCAGGTGCCGCCTGCGGCGGAATCAAAGCGTGCGGGCGACAGGGCCCGGGTCACTGTGAACTCTACGCATCCCGCGGCGGCGGGAACAATTGAGCCGCTCAGCGCCCGCGTCGGGCATGTGCAGCGGAGCGAGTGGGGCGAGTGGGGCGCGGGGGCCGGGGAGCCAGGGCGCCACCCGGTGTCGGCGGCACAAACTACGCTGGGACCATGTCTTCCGTTCAACCAGGCCTGCGCACGGGCGCGACGCCGCTTGCCGTTCGGATGCGCCCGAAGAGCCTGGCCGAGGTCGCGGGCCAACGACACCTGCTGACCCCGGGGTCCCCCCTGGTCAGCCTCGCCAACGACAAGACGGGGGAGCAGGGCTCGGTGTCGGTCATCCTGTGGGGCCCGCCCGGAACCGGCAAGACCACGCTCGCCCAGACCATCGCGCACAGCTCCGGCCGGCGGTTCGTCGAGCTGTCCGCTGTGTCCGCGGGCGTGCGGGATGTGCGTCAGGTGATGGAGGAGGCCCGCACCAGCCGGGACCTGTACGGGTTGTCCACGGTTCTGTTCCTCGACGAGATCCACCGGTTCAGCAAGGCCCAGCAGGACGCCCTGCTCCCCGGCGTGGAGAACGGCATCATCATCCTTGTGGCGGCGACCACCGAGAATCCGTCGTTCTCGGTGATCTCTCCGCTGCTGTCGCGGTCCCTCCTGCTCACGCTGGAGACGCTGAGCGACGACGACCTCGGCATCGTGGTGGACCGTGCCGTCACCGACCCCCGGGGACTGGCCGACAGGTTCGTTCTGGACCCGGAGGCCCGCGGTGCGATCATCCGGCTCGCCTCCGGAGACGCACGCCGGGCACTGACCGCGCTGGAGGCGGCCTCGGTGTCGGCCGCGACGACCGAGACCGTGGCCGGCGACAAGCCCGTCATCACCACCGAGATCGTCTCCCTTGCGGTGGACCGGGCGTTGCTTCGCTACGACCGGAACGGCGACGAGCACTACGACGTGATCAGCGCCTTCATCAAGTCCGTGCGCGGGTCGGACGTCGACGCCTCCCTGCACTACCTGGCCCGCATGATCGAGGCCGGTGAGGACCCGCGATTCATCTGCCGGCGCATCATCGTGCTCGCCTCCGAGGACATCGGTATGGCCGACCCGCAGTCACTTGTGATCGCCATCGCGGCCGCCGACGCTGTGCAGTACATCGGTATGCCCGAGGGCCGCATCCCGCTCGCCCAGGCCGTCGTGCACCTGGCCTGCGCCCCCAAGTCCAACGCCGCGTACCTGGCCCTCGACGCGGCCATCGCCGACGTGCGGGCCGGCAACACCGGCCGGGTGCCCAAGCACCTGCGGGACGCCCACTACCCGGGCGCCAAACGGCTCGGCCATGGCAAGGGCTACAAGTACCCGCACGACGACGCGCTCGGCGTGCTCGCGCAGGACTACCTGCCCACCCAATTGCGGCGTACGCAGTACTACCAGCCCACCGAACACGGCAACGAGCGGGATGTGTCGGCCCGGCTGGCCAAACTGCGCCGGATCATCCACGGCGAGTAGCAGCGCCCTGATGAGTGCTGTCGGCCCCTGAATCAGCGCTGAATCGCAGCCCCGTTGTGCTAGCCTTGACCTCGCCTACAACTGGTTTCGTCATGCGGCTGCGTCGCGAAACGTGTGTTGGAGTGGATTCGCCCTGTAGCCGGGCGGCCCGTGGCACCCACCCCTCTGATCTCCCATGACGTGCTGTGCCGGCCCTCACCGGCCGGACCCGCGCCCTGGTATCCATTTTTCAGCTCCATCCGAAAGGACACTGTGTCTACCAAGTCACGTACCCGCAGTAAGACCCGCCTCTCGCGGGCCCTGGGCATCGCCCTGACCCCGAAGGCCGCCAAGTACCTCGAGAAGCGTCCCTACGCTCCGGGCGAGCACGGCCGCACCAAGCGCAAGACCGACTCGGACTACGCCGTGCGCCTCCGCGAAAAGCAGCGCTTACGCGCCCAGTACGGCATCCGCGAAGCCCAGCTCAAGATCGCCTTCGAAGAAGCGCGTCGCCGCCAGGGCCTGACCGGTGAGAACCTGGTCGAGATCCTCGAGACCCGTCTCGACGCCCTCCTCGTGCGTTCGGCGATCGCCCGCACCACCGCCCAGGCCCGTCAGATGGTTGTGCACCGTCACATCCTGGTCGACGGCCAGCTGGTCGACCGTCCGTCCTTCCGCGTGAAGCCGGGTCAGCTCATCCACGTCAAGGCACGCAGCGAGGGCACCGAGCCTTTCCAGGTTGCCGCGGCCGGCGGTCACGTCGACCTGCTGCCCAAGCTCCCGCCGTACCTCGAGGTCGAACTCGACAAGCTCCAGGCCCGCCTCGTGCGCGCCCCGAAGCGCATCGAGATTCCCGTGACCTGTGAAGTCCAGCTCGTCGTGGAGTACTACGCAGCACGCTAGTCATCTCACGCGCGACTCTCTCGTGCGGAACTGAACTACGCTGGAGGGCGGATCACCTAGGTGATCCGCCCTTTTCTCGTACCCGAGACCCGAATGGAAGTGTCGAATGACTGGTGGAGATATTGCCGGGCTGATTGCCGCGGGCGTGTTCGCCGTCCTGGTGGCGTTCCTCGCCATCCCGCTGATCAAGCTGGGGAAGGTCTTCGACGAGACCACCCACGCCATCCGCGATCTCAGCGAGAACGTCACTCCGCTGCTCGAGGAGACCACGAGCACGATCGCCCAGACCAACCACCAGCTGGCCACGATAGACACCATCACGACCAATGTGGCCGAGGTGACGGGCAATGTGTCCGCACTCGTCGCCCTCGTGGCCGCCACCGTGGGCGGTCCGCTGATCAAGATCGCCGGTTTCTCCGCGGGTGTGACAGCGGCCTTCCGCGCCGCGCGTCCCCGGCGCACCCGGAAGTAGTCCACTACGCTGGGAACCAGACTGTCCGCTTCTCGCGCACCGGTTTCCACGCGCACACAGTTTCTCAACACACACCAGCTTCACCGAATTCAGGGAGCACATGCCATGAAGAACTTCATCTGGTTGGTCGTCGGCGTCGGCGTCGGCTTCGTCGTCGCCCACGAGGTCAACAAGACCCAGCAGGGCAAGCGTTTCTTCACCGATCTGGACGCCAAGACCCGCGAGTTCGGCGAGGCCATCTCGGAGGGCTACCGCAAGCGCGAAGCCGAGCTCCACGCCGCCCTCGGCGACGCTGAAGACACCATCGAAGAGCTCTCCAAGCCCTGAGCCTCGCTCCATCGCTCTCTGGCGACAGCGTCACGTTCCACCGCGCCACCTCCCCCCACTTCTCCCTCCCACCGCATCCCCGATCGGACCCCTCCGATCCCCAGCAATAGTACGGACCCCATGCAGACTGCCGACATCCGCGGGCGCTGGCTCGACTTCTTCGCCGACCGTGGACACACCGTTGTCCCGTCGGCGTCGCTCGTGAGCGATGACCCCACCCTCCTCTTCACCGTCGCCGGCATGGTGCCGTTCGTGCCGTACCTCACCGGACTGGTGCCCGCACCGTACCCTCGTGCCACGAGCGTGCAGAAGTGCATCCGCACCAACGACATCGAGGAAGTCGGTAAGACGCCGCGGCACGGCACCTTCTTCCAGATGAACGGCAACTTCTCCTTCGGCGACTACTTCAAGGAACAGGCGATCAGCTACGCCTGGGAGCTGCTCACCTCCAGCGAGGCCGACGGCGGCTACGGTTTCGCCGACAAGGACCTCTGGGTGACGGTCTACGAGAACGACGACGAGGCCTTCGGCTACTGGCGCGCGCTGGGACTCCCCGAGCACCGCATTCAGCGCCTCGGTATGGACACCAACTACTGGTCCACCGGCCAGCCCGGCCCGGCCGGGCCCTGCAGCGAGATCTTCTTCGACCGCGGTCCCGCCTACGGCATCGACGGTGGCCCAGCCACCGACGACGACCGCTACGTGGAGATCTGGAACCTGGTCTTCATGCAGTACCTCCGCGGCGAGGGCACCGGCAAGAACGACTTCCAGATCCTCGGCGACCTGCCCAAGAAGAACATCGACACCGGCATGGGCCTGGAGCGCGTCGCGTTCCTCAAGCAGGGCGTCGAGAACATGTACGAGATCGACCAGGTGCGCCCGGTCCTCGACCGTGCAGCCGCGCTCTCCGGCCGCCGTTACGGCGCCGTGCACGACGACGACGTGCGGATGCGCATCGTCGCCGACCACGTGCGCTCCTCCCTCATGCTGATGAGCGACGGGGTGATGCCGTCCAACGAAGGCCGAGGCTACATCCTGCGCCGCCTGATGCGCCGGAGTGTGCGCGCCATGCGCCTGCTCGGCGTGGATACCGCGTCGTTCACCGAGCTGTTCCCCGCCTCCCGCGACGCCATGAGCGCCGCCTACCCCGAGGTCGCCACCGACTTCGACCGGATCAGCCAGGCCGCGTACGCCGAGGAAGAGACCTTCCTGCGCACCCTCGCCAGCGGCTCGAGCGTGCTCGACCTCGCCGTGGCGAAGACCAAGAGCGCCCAGAAGGCAGAGCTGCCCGGCGACACCGCGTTCCTGCTGCACGACACCTACGGTTTCCCCATCGAGATCACCCTCGAAATGGCCGAGGAGGCCGGCCTCAGCGTCAACCGCGAAGCGTTCGACACCCTCATGGCCAAGCAGCGCGCCATGGCCAAGGCGGACGCCAAGGCCAAGAAGACCCACCTGGCCGACCTGTCGGTCTACAGCGCCTTCCGGGCGCACGGCGAGACCGTCTTCACCGGCTACGACATGCTGCAGACCGAGTCCAGCATCCTGGGCCTGATCGTCGACGGCGCCTCCGTGAACCGGGCCGTCGCCGGTGACATCGCCGAGGTCATCCTCGCCGAGACCGCGCTGTACGCCGAATCGGGCGGCCAGGAAGCCGACGCCGGCCTCATCGTGGGCCCGGGCTACGAGCTCGAGGTGCTCGACGTGCAGAAGCCCGTCAAGGGACTGATCAGCCACAAGGTGCAGGTCACCAGTGGCGAGGTCGGCGTGGGAGACTCCGCCACGAGCGTCGTCGACCCGGATTGGCGCCGCGGCGCCCGGCAGGCGCACTCGGGCACGCACATCCTGCACGCGGCCCTCCGCCAGGTGCTCGGCCCGAACGCTCACCAGTCCGGTTCCTACAACAAGGCCGGCTTCTTCCGCCTCGACTTCTCCTGGAACCAGGCGCTCTCCCCGGCCACGCGCAGTGAGATCGAGGAGATCTCCAACAACGCGATCCGCGACAACCTGCAGGTCACCACCCGCGAGCTGCCACTGGCCGAGGCCAAGGCCCTCGGGGCGATGGCATTGTTCGGCGAGAAGTACGGCGACCGGGTACGTGTCGTCGACATCGGCGGCCCCTGGTCGCGCGAGCTCTGCGCCGGCACTCACGTGTCCACCAGCTCCGAGATCGGGATGATCAACCTGGTCAGCGAGGCGTCCGTCGGTTCGACCAACCGACGGGTCGAGTCCCTCGTCGGGCTCGAGGCGTTCCGCGACCTGGCCGCGGAGCGCGCCATCGTGTCGACGCTCACCAGCAACCTCAAGACTCCGCGCGAGCAGCTGCCGGCGAAGATCATGGACCTCATGCAGAGCCTCAAGGCGGCGGAGAAGAAGATCGCCGGATTCGAGGCCAAGGCGCTCAGCGACCGGGTCCCCGCCCTCGTGTCCGCGGCGACCCGGATCGGCGACCTCGCTGTGGTGGCCGAGGATCTGGGCGTGCTCAACTCGGCCGACGACGTGCGGATGCTCGTCACCGGCACCCGGGAACGCCTCGGCTCCGCGCCGGCTGTCGTGGCCCTGGCCGCCACGGTGGCCGACAAGCCCGTCGTGATCGTGGCGACCAACGCCGCGGCCCGTGACGCCGGTGCGAAGGCCGGCGCCCTGGCCAAGCAGCTGGCCGGCATCCTCGGCGGCGGCGGCGGCGGCAAGGACGACCTGGCGCAGGGCGGCGGAACGAACGTGGCCGCTATCCCCGAGGCGCTCAGCACGCTTCGCACGCTGGTGGCCCGCTAACCCATGCGAACCGGTGTGCGGGTGGGAGTCGATGTCGGAACCGTGCGAATCGGCGTTGCCCGCAGCGATTTCCATGGCATGCTCGCCACCCCCGTCGAGACAGTGCCGCGGCAACGCGGCACTGCAGCGCCCGACGACCTCGCACGGCTCACCGCTATCGTGACCGAGCTCGACGCCGTCGAAGTGATCGTGGGGCTGCCGCTCGCGCTGTCCGGGCGTCACACCGCCTCCACGGAGGACGCCGTCGCCTTCGCCGCGGCATTGGCCGGTGCTCTGACGGTACCCGTGCGTCTCGTCGACGAGCGCCTGTCCACGGTGTCCGCTCAGGCCGCGCTGCGTACAAGCGGACGCAGCACCCGCACCCAACGTCCAGTGGTCGACCAGGTCGCCGCGACTATCATCTTGCAGCACGCTCTTGATACGGAACGGGCCTCGGGCAAACCGGCCGGCGCGCCTGTCGACACCACCGGAAGGCCGTAATCGTGGCAGTTAGTCCGCCGGAAACACCCGACACCAACCCGTCGGGCGCCCAGGGCGAGCGCCCGCCGACCAGCCGCCGAGCGCTGCGTGAGGCCCAGGCGGCCCGGGAAGCGCAGGCGGCGCGGGAGGCCCAGCCCGGCACCGACGCGGGCAGCGTTGCCGGCAGCGATGCCGGTGCGGCGGACCGTGCGGCGGATGCTGCGGCTCGGCAGCAGCACGAATCGGACGCCGCAGGTGCAGAGGAGACCGGTCCACACGAGACCGGCCCAGACGAGACCGGCCCAGACGAGACCGGCCCAGACACGTCCACGTCGGCTCCGCTACCCGCCGACAGCTCGTCCGCGGCGTGGGCAGCGGAGAACAACCCGTTCGCGGGTCTCGGATTCGCGGTCCCGAGCAGCGCGCCGGACGCATCCGCCGACGCCGGCGATCGACCGGCGGCAGCCTTTTCCGACGAGTCCGGGTCATCCGCCCGCTCCGGAGGCTCGGCCTCACGGGCCAACCGCCGGGCCCAGCTCTCCGGCCTGCCCGCCGAGAAGAAGCCCCGGCGCAGGGGAGCCTGGGGCTGTCTGATCGTCCTCGTCGTCCTTCTCGCGTTGATGGGCGCCGCCGCGTTCGCACTGCAGGGACCCATCAGCCAGCTGATCGCGGCGACGCAGGGCCCGGAGGACTACGAGGGCTCAGGCTCAGGTGAGGTGCTCGTCATGATCCACGACGGCGAGACCGGCTCCGATATCGCCAACACCCTGGTCGACCAGGACGTCATCAAGAGCTACGACGCCTTCTACGACCTCCTCCTCGCCCAGGCGACCGACCCGGTCTTCCAGCCCGGCGCCTACCTACTGGCCTCGCAGATGAGCGCCCAGGCCGCACTCACGGCCCTGCAGGACCCGGCCACCCGGCAGGAGCTCACCGTGGTGATCCCCGAAGGCACAGCGGCGGTGGACGTGCTCACCTCGATCTCCGAGGGCACCGACATCCCTCTGGCCGATCTGCAGGCGGCTGCGGCCGACGTGTCCGGCTTCGGGCTCCCGGCCGAGGCCACCAGCCTCGAAGGGTTCCTGTTCCCCGCGACATACACGTTCCAGCCGGCCACGACGGCTCACGATGCGATCAAGACCCTGGTCGACCGCCAGTTCCAGGCCCTTGACGAAGCGGGCGTCGCTTCGGAGGACCGGTGGAAGACCATCGTGATGGCGTCGCTGATCCAGCGCGAGGCAGGACTGAAGGACGACTATTACAAGGTGGCGCGGGTGTTCTACAACCGGCTCGACAAGGCCCAGTGGGAGAGCGGGCTGCTGCAGTCCGACGCCACGGTCGCCTACGGCACGGGCAATACCCACCTGGTCACCACGACGGATGCCGAACGCGCCGACGCGAACAACGCCTACAACACCTACGTGCACCCTGGTCCGCCGGTCGGGCCGATCAGCAACCCCGGCGACCTCGCCATCGACGCAGCCTTGCACCCCGCCGACGGAACCTGGCTATTCTTCGTGACGTGGAACCTGGACACCGGCGAGACCATCTTCTCGACCACGGTGGAAGAGCACGACGCCGGCGTCGCCAAGTGGCTGGCCTGGATGGATGAGCACCCCGAGTATGGCTGATCACACCGGAACCGACCCTGATCTGCCGAGCCCGAGCGGCCGGCGGCGCCTGGCCGTGCTCGGCTCGCCGATCGGGCATTCTCTCTCGCCCGCGCTGCACCGGGCCGCCTACCGGGCGCTCGGGCTGGACTGGGAGTACTCCGCGGTCGGCGTGGGTGCGGGCGAGCTCGACACGTTCCTGGACGGCCTCGGCCCCGACTGGCTGGGCCTGTCCCTCACCATGCCGCTCAAGCACGAGATCCAGCACCGCCTCACCGACCTCGACCGGGTCGCCGCGTTGACCGGAGCGGTCAACACCGTTCGTCTCAGCGACACGCCCGGGCAGGGCCACACCCTGTCCGGGTACAACACGGATGTTCCAGGTCTGGTGCGCGCCCTGGCCGAGGCCGGCGTCGACCGCGCGAGCCGGGTCACCCTGCTCGGAGCCGGCGCCACCGCGGCATCCGCCCTGGTGGCCGCAGCCGAGCTCGGCGCCGAGTTCGTGGACGTGATCGCCCGCTCCCCGGGCAAGGCCGAAACCCTGGAGACCCTGGGCCGTGGACTCGGACTCGTTGTGACGGTTACCGGTCTCGACACCATCGATGCCGCAGACCGGGAGAGCGACCTCGTGATCAGCACCCTGCCCGGCGGTACGGCCCTGCCCACCGAATTCCCCGCGCGTCTCCGGGCGAGCATCCCGTTGTTCGACGTGGGCTACGCCCCCTGGCCGAGCGCCCTGGCCGCCTCCTGGGCGGCGGCCGGCGGCACGGCGCATTCCGGACTGAGCATGTTGCTGCACCAGGCCCTGATCCAGGTGCGCATCTTCGTGGGCGATGACCCGTTCCAGCCGCTTCCCGAGGAGGCAACCGTGCTGAACGCGATGCGCGCGGCCCTGCCAGCGCGCCCGCCCGGCCCGGCTGTGGAAGGATAGTACCCATGCTTCGTTGGCTCACCGCCGGAGAGTCCCACGGCCCCGAACTCCTCGCCATTGTCGAGGGTTTGCCCGCTGGGATCCCGGTCACACTAGATGCGATCCGCCTCGACCTTGCGCGCCGCAAACTCGGCTACGGCCGGGGCGCCCGCATGAAGTTCGAGCAGGACGAACTGAACATTTCCGGCGGCGTGCGCCACGGACTCACCCTCGGCGGCCCTGTGGCCCTGCGGATCGGCAACACCGAATGGCCCAAGTGGGCCGACGTGATGAGCCCGGAGCCCGTGGACCCCGCCCTGCTCACCCGCGGACGCGGTGCACCCCTGGTGCGCCCACGCCCCGGCCACGCAGACCTCGTGGGCATGCAGAAGTACGACTTCGACGAGGCCCGGCCGGTGCTGGAGCGCGCAAGCGCCCGCGAGACCGCCGCCCGCGTCGCGCTCGGCGCCGTTGCACGTGCCTTCCTGGCCGGCCTCGGCATCGAGCTGGTCAGCCACACCCTGTCGATCGGGCCCGTGCGTGTGCCAGAGGGCTCTCCGCTGCCGCATCCGAGTGATGTCGACACCCTCGACGCCGACCCGCTGCGCTGCTTCGACCCCGCCACCAGCGCACTGATGGTGGCCGAGGTGGATGCCGCGCACAAGGACGGCGATACCCTCGGCGGCATCGTCGAGGTGCTCGCGTACAACCTCCCGCCCGGGCTCGGTTCCTTCGTGCACTGGGACCGCCGGCTTGATTCCCAGCTCGCCGCGGCGCTGATGGGCATCCAGGCGATCAAGGGCGTGGAGGTCGGCGACGGCTTCCTCACCACCACCCGTCGCGGCTCCGAAGCCCACGATGAGCTCGTGCAGGTCGACGACGAGATCGTGCGCGCCAGCGACAAGGCCGGCGGCACCGAGGGCGGCATGAGCACCGGAACCGTCCTGCGCGTACGGGCCGGGATGAAGCCCATCGCCACGATTCCCCGGGCCCTGCGCACGGTGGACGTCACGACCAGCGAGGCCGCCCCCGCCCACCACCAGCGGTCCGATGTCTGCGCCGTTCCGGCCGCCGGGGTCGTCGCCGAGGCCATGGTCGCGCTGGTGCTGGCTAATTCGGTGCTGGAGAAGTTCGGCGGCGACTCGCTCACCGAGACCAAGCGCAACCTGGATTCCTACCTGGCCAGCATCCCGGCCAATCTGCGCACCGGGGCGTCCAGCGACGCGACCGTCTAGCGTGCTGTTCCTGAGCCCGGAGGCCTCCCGGCCACCGGAGGGGTGGCCGGCAGCGGTTCGGAGAGAACCGGCAGAGGTGCATCACGCTGACCAGGCCCAGGAGCTTGCCGGTGGATCTTCCGAGGACAGCGCCGGGCTCCCCGAGCGGTTCTCCGCTTCTCCGGAGCACGAGCCGGAGCGGGAGTCGGATGTGCCCCTTTTCCCGCTCGTCTTCATCGGACCGATGGCGTCGGGCAAGTCCAAGATCGGCCGCCGGGTCGCTCGCCTGCTCCGGGTGCCGTTCATCGACACCGACAAGACCATCGTGGCTGCGCACGGGCCGATCACCGAGATCTTCGCCCAGCACGGCGAGGCGCACTTCCGGGTGCTGGAGCGCGACGCGGTGGCCGACGCCCTCGGGCGCGGACGCGCCGTCGTGTCGCTGGGCGGGGGAGCCGTGCTGGAGCCCGCCACCCGGGAGCGCCTCCGCGGCACCACCGTGGTGTCGCTGAGCACGACGGCCGAGGCCGTGCGCTCCCGCACCAGGAACGCCAAGCGACCGCTGCTGGCGGCCGGTCCCGACGCGTGGCAACGCATCTACGACGAGCGGCGCCCGCTCTACGACGCGCTGGCCAGCATCCACTTCGACACGTCGACCAGACCGGTCGACGCCATCGCCGACGACATCGTGAAATGGGTACGACGACACCATGACTGACCTGCATCCCGGAGACCCCTCCGCCGAAACCGGCACCGACACCGACACCGAGGCGACCACGACCATCACCGTGAGCGGGGTGGACAGCTACCCCGTCCACATCGGCCGCGGCATCGTGGCTGACGTCGCCGAGCAGCTGGGCGACACGGTCAAGAAGGTGCTCATCGTGCACACCTCGCACCTGGGCGCCCGCGCGGTGGCGCTGCGGGAGAGCCTGCTCGACCGCTACGAGGTCCTCATCGCCGAGGTGCCCGACGCCGAGCCCGCCAAGCGCGTGGAAGTGGCCGCGTTCTGCTGGCAGGTGATGGGACAGGCGGACTTCACCCGCACGGATGCCGTGATCGGCTTCGGCGGCGGCGCAGTGACCGACCTGGCCGGGTTCGTGGCCGCCACCTGGCTGCGCGGTGTGAAGCTCGTGCAGATCCCCACCAGCGTGCTCGGGATGGTCGACGCGGCCGTCGGCGGCAAGAACGGTATCAACACCGCAGAGGGCAAGAACCTTGTCGGCACCTTCTACGCGCCGGCGGCCGTGGTCTGTGACCTGGACATCCTGGCCGACCTGCCCCGCAACGAGATCCTGGCGGGCTTCGCCGAGATCGTGAAGGCGGGCTTCATCCAGGTCCCAGAGATCCTCGACATCGTCGAAGCCGACGTCGCCGCGGTGACCGACCCCACGACCCCGCAGTTCCGCCGGGTGCTCGAGCTGGCGATCGCCATGAAGGCCCGCGTGGTGGGCGCGGACTTCAAGGAGGCGGGCCTGCGGGAAATCCTCAACTACGGACACACGCTGGGCCACGCCGTCGAGCACGCCGAACGCTACGGCTGGCGCCACGGGGCCGCGGTGGCCGTCGGCATGATGTTCGCCGCCGAACTCGCCCGTCTCAGCGGACGGCTCTCGGACGACGCCGTCGACCGGCACCGGCGCATCCTGGAATCGCTCACCCTGCCCATCAGCTACCCGGTGGGCCGCTGGCCCACGTTGTTGGCCACAATGCAGCGCGACAAGAAGACCCGCAGCGGTATGCTGCGTTTCATCGTGCTCGACGACATCGGCAAGCCCACGGTGCTCGAAGGCCCGGATGCGTCGCTCCTGTTCGCCGCGTACCAGGAGATCGGGTCCTAAGCCGGTCGAACACCGACCAGCAGATCTCACTGCACAGCCGCTGAATGTCGAGCAGAAGCCCGCGTGCAGAGGTCCACGCTTTCTCGCAGACTGTGCCTAGAATGAAGCACCCGACCGGCCGCTGGCGCAGGTCGCCTACGACCAGCGTTGATCGGAGGTGTTGTGAGCAGCCCGTGGACCATCACGCCTGCCGATTCGTCGGTGCGCGCGTCGACTCTGAGTGCGTTCGCCGCCCAGGAACGCCTGCACGAGACCGTCATCGGTGATCGAAGCGACCTCGGTGCCCACGCCATGCAGGGGGGAATGCGCGCCCTGGTGCGGGAGTCCTGGCAGCGCTCGATCTCGCTCAGGCTGGACCCACTCACAGCCCAGGCCGATCCGACGCTGAGCAGCGACGAACTGGCCCGGTTGCGGGCCCGCAATCCTCTCGCCGGCGTGCTGCCGGTGATCAACACCCTGCTCGTACGACACGCCACCGAGTTCGGCTTGATCGTGGCCGTGGCGGATGAGGCGGGCCGGCTGCTCTGGATCGACGGCGACAGCGCCGTGCGCACGAGCGCCGAGGAGATGCGCTTCGTGGTGGGCGCCGACTGGTCGGAGGCCCGGGTGGGCACGAGCGCCCCTGGCACGGCGTTGGAGCTCGACCACGGCATCCAGATCCAACGGGCCGAGCATTTCAGCCAGCTCGCCCACCAGTTCAGTTGCACGGCCGTTCCCATTCACGACCCGGTCACCGGGGCCGTGCTCGGGGTCATCGATATCACCGGGGGAGACCAGGCGGTGGCTCCGCAGACGTTGCCCCTGGTGGAAGCGGCGGTGGCGGCGCTCGAAGCAGAGCTGCGCATCCAGAGCCTCAGCGCCCCGCGGCGGTCGGCCCCGCGACCGTCCGGTTTTACCGCGCCGGCGATGCTGCTCAGCGTGCTCGGCACCGAGAACGGCAGCTTGCGCGGCCCTTCCGGCAGCGCCCCGCTCAGCCCTCGCCATGCCGAAATCCTGCTGCTGCTCGGCTGGCACCGGCAGGGTCTGTCCGCCGAGCGTCTCGCAGCGGCTCTGAGCGAGGACCAGCCGCACGCGGTGGAGAACCTGCGCGCGGAGATGGTGCGGTTGCGGAGGGTCCTGGCCGTCGACCATCCGCGGCTCCGCATCGGGTCCCGCCCGTACCGGCTCGAGACCGACATCGACACGGATGCCGGGCGCCTTCTGGCGCTGCTGCGGCGCGGCGCACACCGGATGGCCCTCGCCGCCTACCGAGGACCGGTGCTCCAGGGCTCTGTAGCCCCCGGCGTCGTGGAGATCCGCACCGAGGTGACTCGCAGGCTGAGGCAGACCCTGCTCAGCGACGCATCCGTGGAAGTCCTGCTCGACTATGCCGCGACCGACGAGGCCGCCTGGGACAGCGAGGTCTGGCGCGCGTGCCGGGAGCTCCTCCCGGCCAGGTCCCCACAGCGTGCCGCGGTGCTGGCCCGCCTCGCCCGTATCGAGCAGGACATCGGAACCTCTTCCGTGCGGTGAGGTACGCCGTCAGCTCAGGATGCCGACGAGGACGCCGATGTAGGCCAGGGCGCCCACCAGCCACACGCACACCACCAACGGGAGCATCCGCGGCTCGAGCCGGCAACGCAGGATCGCCGCCGCGAGAAAGACCACTGCCAGGACGATCTCCAGCCACCAGTACACCGGGCTCGTGGTGTCGGCGACGGCGGTGAGCGCCCAGAGGCCCTCGCCCAGCAGAACAGCGCAGAGCGGCATGACCGCCAGGGCCCGCCAGAGCGGGGGAGCATGGCGAACCAGTCCGGCGGTGGCGCCGAGGAGCGGGCCGGCGGCCAGACCGGCCAGGGTCCACACCGAGGTGAACGGATCCCCGTCGTCGAATCCCCGCCACTCGCTCACCACGCTGTACGACTCGACGAGCAGCTGGAACACGATCACACCCAGCACTGCGGCGAGGACCGGGCGGGCGCGACCCAACCAGACGATCAGGAAGCAGAACATCGTCCAGCCGCCCACCGAGTTGCTCAGGGAGTTGACCCACACCGGCAGGTACCCCTGGCCGAAACTCGTCAGACCGCCGATCAGCGCACCGCCGATCACCGCGACCAGGATGGCGTACAGTGCCGACCGCGGACTCTCCCGGTACCACCAACCGGGCTGGCGTCTGTCCGCTGGGAGGGTGAGGGATGCTGCACTGGTCGCCATTCTCCCGAGGCTAGACCGGAGCCCGTCGGGTGTCGTCCTCCCTGCGGATGACGGAGGTGTGCCGGCCGGGTGACTTCCGCAACGTTTTGCAACCCTCACGTTCGTAGGCTCACGGCATGGTCCGCGCAGACGCGCACAGCCATCGACAGAGTCGTCGAACAAGGAGCGAAATGACCGTTTACGCCGCCCCCGGTACGCCGGGCGCCAAAGTCACCTTCAAGTCCCGCTACGAGAACTGGATCGGAGGCGAATGGGTGCCGCCGGTCAGGGGCCAATACTTCGAAGACATCTCCCCGGTCAACGGCAAGCCTTTCACCGAAGTCGCCCGCAGCACCCACGAGGACATCGACCTGGCCCTCGACGCGGCGCACAAGGCCGCACCGGCCTGGGGCAAGACCACTGCCACGCAGCGGGCCGCAGTACTCAACAAGATGGCCGATGTCATCGACAAGCACCTCGAGCTGCTGGCCGTGGCCGAGAGCTGGGACAACGGCAAGCCCATCCGGGAGCCGCTGAACGCCGACCTACCACTGGCTGCGGACCACTTCCGCTACTTCGCCGCCGCCATCCGCGCACAGGACGGCGACCACGCCGAGCTCGACAACGACACCGTCTCGTATCAGTTCCACGAGCCGCTCGGCGTGGTCGGCCAGATCATCCCGTGGAACTTCCCGATCCTGATGGCCGTGTGGAAGCTGGCTCCTGCCCTCGCCGCCGGCAATGCTGTCGTGCTCAAGCCCGCTGAGCAGACCCCCGCGTCTATCCTGGTGCTCATCGAGCTGATCGGCGACATCCTGCCGCCCGGCGTGCTCAACATCGTCAACGGCTTCGGTATCGAGGCCGGCAAGCCGCTCGCGTCGTCGAACCGCATCCGTAAGATCGCGTTCACCGGCGAAACCACCACGGGCCGGCTGATCCTGCAGTACGCCAGCGCCAACATCATCCCCTCCACCGTGGAGCTGGGTGGCAAGAGCGCGAACATCTTCTTCGACGACGTGGCCCAGAACGACGACAGCTACTACGACAAGGCCCAGGAGGGCTTCGTGCTGTTCGCCTTCAACCAGGGCGAGGTGTGCACCTGCCCGAGCCGGGCCCTGCTGCACAAGCCCATCTACGACAGCTTCCTCGGCGGCGCCATCGAGCGCACCAAGCTCGCGATCCAGGGCAACCCGCTGGACACCGACACGCAGGTGGGGGCGCAGGCGAGCAACGACCAGCTCGAGAAGATCCTCTCCTACATTGACATCGGCAAGAAGGAGGGCGCCAAGCTGCTGCTCGGCGGCGAGCAGCTCGACCTGGGCGGCGACCTGGCCGGCGGGTACTACGTGCAGCCGACGATCTTTGAGGGCCAGAACAAGATGCGCATCTTCCAGGAGGAGATCTTCGGCCCGGTCGTGGCCGTGACGAGCTTCGAGGATTACGATGACGCCATCTCGATCGCCAACGACACCTTGTACGGTCTTGGCGCCGGCGTCTGGTCGCGTAACGGCAACATCGCCTACCGCGCCGGCCGCGACCTGCACGCCGGCCGGGTCTGGGTGAACAATTACCACAACTACCCGGCTGGAGCGGCTTTCGGCGGGTACAAGAGCTCGGGTATCGGCCGCGAGAACAACAAGCTCGCCCTGGGGCACTACCAGCAGACGAAGAACCTGCTCGTGTCCTACTCCGAAGACGCCCTGGGCTTCTTCTAAGCCGTACCCCGGTGCCGGCCGGGACGGCCACCCGAAGGCCATCCCGGTCGGCACCACCACCCGCAGTACCCACCCCGCAGTACCCACCCGCAACACCCACCACCTCCGGAGGGACCCCTGATGACCGAGCTCATCACGCCCGAACCCGATGCGCCGACCACGCCCGCCAGCGCCGTCCAAGCCACCATCACCATCCCCGGGGAGACCCGGTCACGGGTGGCCCTCACCGAGGCCACGGTCGACCTGCTGCGCAGCCTCTGGGAGGAACACGGTCCGCTCATGTTCCACCAGTCCGGCGGCTGTTGCGACGGGAGTTCACCCATGTGCTTCCCGGCGGGGGAGTTCATCACCTCCGATCAGGACGTTCTGCTGGGCCGGCTCGACATCGCGCCGTCGGGGGAGCCCGCCCAGCTGATCGACTTCTGGATCTCGGCCGAACAATTCGAGTACTGGAGTCACACCGCGCTGCTTATCGACACGGTGCCGGGCCGCGGCGGCGGATTCTCGGCGGAGGCTCCGCGCGGGGTGCGGTTCATCATCCGTTCGGAACTGATGGAGTCGTTCGCGGACTGACCGGCCAGGCTGCCCCGGCCGGGGCAGCCGCCCGGCCGGGCCTAGGCTGGGTGCATGCGCACAATCCTCGTCCTGAACGGCCCGAACCTCGGGCGCCTCGGCAGCCGCGAACCCGATGTCTACGGTTCCGCCAACCTCGACGACCTGCGCACCCTGCTGACCGAGGCTGTGCCGGACGACGTCGCCGTCGACGTGCGCCAGACCGACGACGAGGCCGAACTCATCCACTGGCTCTATGAGGCCGTGGACACGAGCACGCCGGTTGTGCTCAACCCGGCGGCGTTCACGCATTACAGCTACGCCCTGCGCGATGCCGCCGCCCTCGTCACCAAGGCCGGCATCCCGCTCGTCGAGGTGCACATCTCCAACCCGCACGCCCGCGAAACCTTCCGCCACACGAGCGTGGTCAGCGCCGTGGCCACCGGCGTCATCGCCGGCTTCGGCTTCGATTCCTACCGCCTGGCCGTCGACTACATCGTCCGACTCGGCTGAGCGGTGAAGCCGCCGGCCGGTTTCGAGTCGGCCATTCCCGGCGTGTCGGCTACACTCGTCTGAGGCCTTTGGCCATGCACCTTCCCAATTGAATCGAACGGAACACCTCTTCATGGCATCTACCGCCGACATTCGAAATGGCGTCGTCCTCAACATCGACAAGCAGCTGTGGGCCGTCATCGAGTTCCAGCACGTCAAGCCCGGCAAGGGTGGCGCCTTCGTGCGCACCAAGCTGAAGAACGTGGTCACCGGCAAGACGGTCGACCGCACCTTCAACGCCGGCGCGAAGATCGAGACCGAGAACGTCGACCGCCGCGACTTCCAGTACCTCTACGCGGACGGCGACTCCTACGTCTTCATGGACGTCGCGGACTACGACCAGCTCACCGTCTCCTCCACCGTGGTCGGCGACGCCGCCAACTTCATGCTGGAGAACCAGGCCGTGACCGTCGCACTGCACGACGGCAACCCGCTCTACGTCGAGCTGCCTGCCTCCGTGACCCTCGAGATCACCTACACCGAGCCGGGCCTGCAGGGCGACCGCTCCACCGGCGGCACCAAGCCCGCCACAGTCGAAACCGGTTACCAGATCCAGGTGCCGCTGTTCCTCGAGCAGGGCACCAAGGTCAAGGTCGACACCCGCACCGGTGACTACCTCGGCCGCGTCAACTAGTGAGCGCCCGAACCAAGGCGCGCAAGCGCGCGATCGACATCCTGTACGCCGCGGACATCCGCCAGTCGACAATTCAGCAGTCGCTGGCGATGGAAGCCGAACGCGCCGCGAGTGAACCCGCCCGCATGGCGTCGTGGCTGTACGCCCGGGACATCGTGGACGGCGTGGTCGACCACCGCGACGAGATCGACGAACTGATCGAGACGTATTCGCAGGGCTGGACGCTCTCGCGGATGCCCACGATCGACCGGGCCATCCTGCGGATCGGCATTTGGGAGATCCTGTACAACGACGCCGTGCCGCACGCCGTCGCGATCGACGAAGCCGTTGAGGCCGCCAAGGTGCTCTCGACGGATGACTCCGCCGGGTTCGTCAACGGACTGCTCGGCCGGATCGCCCAGACGGCTCCGTCCGTTTAGAGCCGTCCGTCTAGAAGACTCGATCGCCCGTACCGGGCGTCGTGGATGCCGGGTGGGTGACGGCAGGTCACGTGAAGCGCACTGCCGGACCGGCCGCCATCGCGGCCGGTCCGGACATACGAGGGGGAGACCATGACCGAGCACACCGATCCTGAACAGACTGGCGCTGAACCGACTGGCGTTGAACCGACTGGGGTTGAGCGCCCTGCCCAGACAGGCACCGGAGCCGGGTACACCGGCGGTGCCAACCAACCGGTGACGTACCCCGGCGCCCCTTACGTGCCGGCCATCCCGCCCCGCACCAACACCCTCGCCATCGTGTCGCTGGTCACCGGATTCTGCTGCTCTCTCGCGGCCGTGATCACCGGGCACATCGCTCTGGCGCAGGTGAAGCGCACGGGCGAGGCGGGCCGCAATCTGGCCATCGCCGGACTGGTCCTCGGCTACATCGGAATCGGGATCACGACCCTGGCCCTGGTGCTGGCCCTGACCTTCGCCGCGGCCTTCAGCACGCTGTTCGGGGTCCTCGGTGGGATCAACTCCAACAACGGCTCCTCATCGAGCATCGTCGCCGGACAGATCGGCGCCGCCTACCTCGATGACGGCTACCTTCTCGTGGGCACTGGCGACACCGTCGTGGACCTCTACATCGACCCGATGTGCCCGTACTGCGGGCAGTTCGACGCCGCGAACGGCGCAACCCTCGCCGCGCTCGTGGACAACGGCGCCATCACGCTACGCCTGCACGCTCTCACTTTCCTCGACCAGGCATCCGCGGGCAGCGAATACTCGTCGCGGGCCTCAGCCGCTCTCACCTGTGTGGCCGCGACCAACCCGGAGTCAACGCTGGACTATCTCACCGCCCTGTTCGGCGACCAGCCCATCGAGGGAACCTCCGGGCTCACCGACGACGAGCTGATCGCCCTGTCCGTCGGCCCGGACCCGATCAACGACTGCGTCACGAGCGGGCGCTACCTGGCTTGGTCACAGCAGAACACCGATAACGCCTTGAACGGCCCGATCCCCGGTTCCGACCTGCCCTCCCTTCAGGGCACTCCGACCGCTCTCGTCGACGGGCGTCAGTACCTGGGAGCAATCGACGACCCGCAGGCGTTCGCCGACTTCGTTCTCGGCGTCACGTCCTGAACCGGCCCGTGGGCATCAGGTGTCGAGGGTGATGCTGGGCACGATACCCGCGATGGATGCCCACAGCTTCACGTCATCGCCGGCCTGGCGCACGTACGCGGCACCGGACCGGTCCCGGCATTCGAATGAGATCTGGGCCTCCAGCGCAACGCCGATGGCGTAGGTGTGCCCACCCCGCAGCTGCAGCGTGGTTCTGAGGTCGGTGAACGAATGGCGCTGCGAGCTGATCGCAGACCCGCCCCGGCCGCTTTCGTCGAAGGCGAAGAGGGTCCGTGACCCGAACGGGCTGAGCAGCTCCCATGCCCCGGTCACCGGATCGATCTCCCACCCGGCGATATAGGCCGTTCCGCGGTAAGAGAAGGCCGCGTAGCCGATGGGTCCAGCCGGAAGGAACCACCACCGGCTTTCGGCGACCAACTCGACCGCGGCCGTCGCCGTGACCGACGAGAGGCTCGCCCGCGGAACGCGGGTCACCCCGGTGCCCGCGAAGCCGATGTAGCCGCCGTCCATCGGCGTTGCGTTGACCCAGCTGAAAAGCTGCCCCGTCTTCTCGGACGCGTCGCTGCCGTCGGGTTCGCCGTCCCAAGCGTTCGCCCAGTGGTAGCGGTAACGATGGTCGTCCGGTGGGGGAGAACTCCAGTAGGAGCGATAGTCGGCCGCCGCGGGGATGTAGAGGTCTTCGGGCCAGGACACGACGAACGGGGACTTGGGGCGGAAGTAGTTGTCGAAGAGGGCCTGTCGATACCGTTTCACTCCGGTCAGGGTGCGGTCGATGTCGCCGGAATCGACCTCGATCTCCCGATGGATCGCCTCGATCTCCCGACGCCGCACAAAACTGATGGGCCCCGCCGGCGCGCTCACTTCCGAGTCGACGGCGGATGGTTGGCGGGGCTCGGTCTTTCCGGTCGCGGCCGTCTCGGTGGGCTCCCGCCTGTTCTGCCGGTGGGTTCCCGCAGATTCGCCTGGAGCGCTACCTGGAACGGAATGCTCTGGGTCCGGATCCACGACATCACCTTCCTCTGTCGACCTCGTCGGTGCGGGATGCCTTCGCCCAGCAGCGTAATCGGGCAGCCGTCATCGCGCGAGGTGCCCTCGCCCTGTCCACGGCACTCCCGCTGGTCGAGCGCGTCGAGACCCGGTGACCTTGTCTGCGGGCCGTGCCCCGTCGTCGGTCGAGCGCGTCGAGACCCGGTGACTCGTCCTGCGAGCACCCGGCCTTTTTCTTGCCGCACCTGCCAGGTCGAGAGGTGTTTGAGGCGGAGCTGGGCTTCGCAGAGCCCCGGAATTCGGGAGTTCCGGGTGCTTGAGTCACAGTTCGCGGGAGGGGCGGGGAGCGGGGACGGGGTGGCGGGATGCTAGGGTCGTAGGGTACTAAGACCTACTTTAAGAGCCGTCCTGTGAGACGGGAAAGGAGGTCGGTTTGACGGAGCGCACTGTGCTCACCCAGGCTGACATCACCCGTGCGTTGACTCGGATCTCTCACGAGATCCTGGAGTCCAATCGAGGAGCGGAGAACCTGGTCGTTCTGGGCATCCCCACCAGGGGAGTCGCCCTCGCCCGGCGCATCGCCGAGATCATCCAGCGCATCGAGCCCACCTCTGCCGCCGTGCGGGTCGGTTCACTCGACGTGACGATGTACCGCGACGACCTCGCCCATACCCGCACCCGCACGCCCTCGCCCACCCAGGTTCCCGGCAGCATCGACGGCGCCACCGTGGTGCTCGTCGATGACGTGCTCTACTCCGGTCGCACCATCCGCGCCGCGCTCGACGCCCTCGGCGACCACGGCCGGCCCAGCGTGGTGCGCCTCGCTGTGCTCGTCGACCGCGGCCACCGCGAACTGCCGATCCGCGCCGACTTCGTGGGTAAGAACCTGCCCAGCGCCAGCCACGAACGCATCAACGTGCACCTGACCGAGGTGGACGGCGACGAGTTCGTGAGCATCGAGGGAGGGGCAGACGAATGAAGCACCTGCTCTCCACCAAGGCCCTGAGCCGCGACGAGGCCATCGGCCTGCTCGACATCGCCGAAGACATGGCGGATGTGGCCAATCGCGAGGTCAAGAAGCTCCCGACCCTGCGCGGCAAGACCGTGGTGAACCTGTTCTTCGAGGACTCCACTCGCACCCGGATCTCCTTCGAGGCCGCCGCCAAGCGCCTCAGCGCCGACGTGATCAACTTCAGCGCCAAGGGGTCAAGCGTCTCCAAGGGCGAAAGCCTCAAGGACACCGCGCAGACCCTGGCCGCGATGGGCGCCGACGGCGTCGTCATCCGCCACCCAGCCTCCGGCGCCCCGCAGGTGCTGGCCGGCAGCGGCTGGATCGACGCCGGTATCATCAACGCGGGCGACGGCACCCACGAGCACCCCACTCAGGCGCTGCTCGACGCCTTCACCATCCGCCGTCGCCTGCACGGCAGCGCGTCCCGCGGCCGCGGCCTCGACGGCGTCACCGTGACGATCGTCGGCGATATCCTGCACTCCCGGGTCGCCAGGTCCAACCTGTGGCTGCTGGACACGCTGGGTGCGCAGGTCACCTTCATCGCCCCGCCTACGCTGGTGCCGGCGGACACCTCCGCCTGGCCCGCCACCATCGGCTACGACCTGGACGCCGCCATCGACGCCGGCCCCGATGTCGTGATGATGCTGCGCATCCAGGCCGAACGGATGAACGCCGCATTCTTCCCGAACAGCCGCGAGTACTCCCGCCGCTGGGGCCTGGACGACGAGCGCTTCGCCCGGCTGTCGTCGCATAGCATTGTCATGCACCCCGGACCGATGAACCGCGGCCTGGAGATCTCCTCCGCCGCGGCAGACTCTGAACGGTCCACCGTGCGCGAACAGGTCGCAAACGGGGTCTCCGTGCGCATGGCGGCGTTGTACCTGCTGTTATCGGGCGACCGAGAGGATCACTGAATGTCGAGCGAACGAATGTCCAGCGAACGTTACCTTCTGCGCGGAGCCCAGCTCAGCGACGGAACCAGCACTGACCTGCTGCTGGCCGACGGTGTCATCACCGAAACCGGCGTGGGACTCTCGGATGCCGGTGCGACCGTGATCGACGCCGACGGCCTGATCGCCCTCCCCGGCCTGGTCGACCTGCACACCCACCTCCGTGAACCCGGTTACGAGCAGAGCGAAACCGTGCTCACCGGCAGCCAGGCCGCGGCCATCGGCGGCTTCACGACGGTGTTCGCCATGGCCAACACCTCGCCGGTGCAGGACACCGCCGGCGTCGTCGAGCAGGTCCTCGCCCTCGGCGAGCGGGCCGGCTACGTCACGGTGCAACCGATCGGCGCCGTCACCGTCGGTCTGGCCGGTGAACGGCTCGCCGAACTCGGCGCCATGGCCGCCAGCCGCGCCCAGGTGCGCGTGTTCTCCGACGACGGCTTCTGCGTCTCCGACCCGCTGCTCATGCGCCGCGCCCTCGAGTACGTCAAGGCCTTCGACGGCGTCGTCGCCCAGCACTCCCAGGAACCGCGTCTCACCGTGGGCGCCCAGATGAACGAGGGCGCGCTGTCCGGCGAGCTCGGCCTCACCGGCTGGCCGGCCGTGGCCGAGGAATCGATCATCGCCCGCGACGTGCTGCTGGCCGAACACGTCGGCTCGCGGCTGCACGTCTGCCACGTCTCCACGGCCGGCGCCGTTGACGTGGTGCGCTGGGCCAAGGCCCGCGGCATCAACGTCACCGCGGAGGTCACCCCGCACCACCTGCTGCTCACCGAGGAACTGGTCGCCGGGTATGACGCCCGCTACAAGGTCAACCCGCCGCTCCGCCGCCGGGAAGACGTCGACGCGCTGCGCCAGGGCCTGGCCGACGGCACCATCGACATCATCGCCACCGACCACGCACCGCACCCCACCGAGGCCAAGGACTGCGAATGGGATGCAGCCGCCAACGGGATGGTCGGCCTCGAATCCGCCCTCTCCGTGGCCCACGCCTCCGTGGTCGAGTCCGGCTACCTCAACTGGGCCGACCTGGTGCGGGTGTTCTCCACCACCCCGGCGCGCATCGGCCGCATCTCCGGTCACACCGGTCAGCTCACGGTCGGCTCCGCCGCCGAGCTCACGCTGTACGACCCGAACGCCCGCCGGGTCTTCGGCCGCGAGAACCTCGTGGGCAAGGGCATCAACTCGCCCTACCTCGAGATGACCCTGCCCGGCCAGGTCATGGCGACCTTCCACAACGGTTACGCCACGGTGCTCGACGGCGCTCTGCGGAGCCCCGCCGAGATCCTCGCCGCACGGAGCAGCTCAGCACGGAGCACGCATGAGTAGCCGCACCGTCGCGACGCTCATCACCGCGCTGGTCCTGATCGTCGTGCTGCTGCTGCTGCTGCGCTCCTGGCGCCGCCGCAGCCGCCGGGATTCCGCCCTGCCCTCCGGCTACCCGCAGCCGGCCACCCCGAGCCGTCAGATCGCCTCGGCCGCGGCGCTCTACGTGGCCACGACACCCAGAGATCAGCCGCTCGAGCGCCTGAACATCCCCGGGCTCGGCTTCCGGGCCCGCGGGGGAGTGTCCGTCACCGAGCAGGGCGTGCTCCTCGAGCTCGCGGGCTCCGCGGCGCTCTTCATCCCCGCGGATGCCGTTGAGCTCGTGACCCACGCCACCTGGGCCATCGACCGTGCCGTCGAACCCGGCGGACTCATGAAGCTCGGCTGGCGCCTCAACACGGCGGCCCCCACGAGCGTTGACAGTTACTTCCGTTTCAGCGACCCCGCCGATCGCACCGCGATCAGCGAGGCCATCACCACTCTCACCGGGCGAGCCTCTGGCACCCCCGGCAGTACTGCATTCGGCACCGAAGAAAGTGAGGTGTAGCCCGTGAGCTACCCAACAAACACACCGGCCCCGGCCGTGCTCGTCCTCGAAGACGGCAGCCGCTACGTGGGACGCGCCTACGGCAGCCGTGGCCAGACCCTGGGTGAGATCGTCTTCGCGACCGGCATGACCGGTTACCAGGAAACCCTCACCGACCCGTCGTACGCCGGCCAGATCGTCCTCATGACGGCGCCGCACATCGGCAACACCGGAGCCAACGACGAAGACATGGAATCCTCCCGCATCTGGGTCTCCGGTTTCGTGGTGCGCGAGCCCGCGCGCACGCCCTCCAACTTCCGCTCCCAGCGCAGCCTCGACACCGACCTCGAGTCGAACGGCGTCGTGGGCATCAGCGGCATCGACACCCGCGCCATCACCCGGCACATCCGCTCGCTCGGCGCCATGCGCAGCGGCATCTTCTCGGGGGACCGCTACGACATCTCCGAGGGCGAACAGCTCGAACTCGTGCGCGGCGGCGCCAGCATGCGCGGCCGCAACCTGTCCGACGAGGTCTCCACCGTCGAGCCCTACTCCCTGCCCGCGCAGGGCGAGCGCATCGGCTCCGTCGCCGTGCTCGACCTCGGCGTGAAGACCTCCACTCTCACCTACCTCGCCGAACGGGGCTTCGAGGTCTTCGTGCTGCCCCAGTCGGTCACCTCTGAGCACGTCCTCTCGCTCAACCCGTCCGCCCTGTTCTTCTCGAACGGCCCCGGCGACCCTGCCGCCAGCGACGCCCATGTCACGCTCCTGCAGGAGGTGCTGCGCGCCGGCGTGCCGTACTTCGGCATCTGCTTCGGTAACCAACTGCTTGGCCGGGCCCTCGGCTTCAGCACCTACAAGCTGCCCTTCGGGCACCGCGGCATCAACCAGCCGGTGCTCGACAAGGCCACCGGCCGGGTGGAGATCACCTCGCAGAACCACGGCTTCGCGGTGGACATGCCCATCGAGGGCATCAGCGAGTCCCGCACCGGCTTCGGCCGGGTGGAAGTCAGCCACTACAGCCTCAACGACCAGGTCGTCGAGGGCATCCGGTGCCTGGACATCCCGGCGTTCTCGGTGCAATACCACCCGGAGTCCGCGGCCGGCCCGCACGACGCCAACTATCTTTTCGACAGGTTCAGGGATGTGGTTGTCGCGCACGCGGCAGCCGGAGCAGGAGACGCCAAGTAATGCCCAAGCGCGACGATATCAACAGCGTCCTCGTCATCGGAAGCGGCCCGATCGTGATCGGTCAGGCCTGCGAGTTCGACTACTCGGGCACCCAGGCCTGCCGGGTCCTGCGCGAAGAGGGTGTCCGGGTGATCCTGGTCAACTCCAACCCCGCGACCATCATGACCGACCCCGACTTCGCCGACGCGACGTACATCGAGCCGATCACCCCGGAGATCCTCGAGACCATCATCGCCAAGGAGCGCCCGGATGCGATCCTGCCGACCCTGGGCGGCCAGACCGCGCTCAACGCGGCCATCGCCCTGCACGAGCGCGGCATCCTGGAGAAGTACAACGTCGAACTGATCGGCGCCAAGTTCGAGGCCATCCAGAAGGGTGAAGACCGCCAGATCTTCAAGCAGCTGGTGCTCGACGCCGGTGCGGATGTGGCCAAGTCCTACATCGCCCACACCGTGGAAGAGGCCGTCGGCTTCGCCGAGGACCTCGGCTATCCGCTTGTGGTGCGCCCGTCCTTCACCATGGGCGGCCTCGGCTCCGGCTTCGCCTACACAGAAGAGGAGCTGCGCCGCATCGTCGGCGACGGCCTGCACCAGAGCCCGACCACCGAGGTGCTCCTCGAGGAGTCGATCCTGGGCTGGAAGGAATACGAGCTCGAGATGATGCGCGACACCGCCGACAACACGGTGGTCGTCTGCTCGATCGAGAACGTGGACCCCGTCGGCGTGCACACAGGCGACTCGATCACCGTCGCCCCGGCCCTCACTCTCACCGACCGGGAATACCAGAAGCTGCGCGACATCGGCATCGACATCATCCGCGCCGTCGGCGTCGACACCGGTGGCTGCAACATCCAGTTCGCCATCGACCCGGCCAACGGCCGCATCATCGTCATCGAGATGAACCCGCGAGTGTCCCGCTCGTCCGCCCTGGCCAGCAAGGCCACCGGCTTCCCGATCGCCAAGATCGCCGCGAAGCTGGCCCTCGGCTACCGGCTCGACGAGATCCCCAATGACATCACCGGCGTCACCCCGGCCAGCTTCGAGCCCACGCTCGACTACGTCGTCGTCAAGGTGCCCCGGTTCGCGTTCGAGAAGTTCCCCAAGGCCGACCCGCGCCTGACCACCACCATGAAGTCGGTGGGCGAGGCCATGGCCATCGGCCGCAACTACGCCTCCGCCCTGCAGAAGGCGCTCCGCTCGCTCGAGAAGCGCGGCTCCTCCTTCCACTGGGGCGTCGAGGACCGCTCGGTCGAGGAGCTCCTCGAGATCGCCGAGGTGCCCACCGACGGCCGGATCGTCACCGTGCAGCAGGCGCTCCGCAAGGGCGCCACCATCGAGCAGCTCTTCGAAGCCACCAAGATCGACCCGTGGTTCCTCGACCAGATCGTGCTCATCAACGAGATCGCCGACGCCGTCGCCGCCTCTGACACCCTCGACACCGAGATCCTGCGCACCGCCAAGGACCACGGTTTCTCCGACGCCCAGATCGGCGAGCTCCGCGGCTTCGGCGAAGCGGATGTGCGCAAGGTCCGGCACATCCTCGGGGTGCGCCCGGTCTTCAAGACCGTCGACACCTGCGCGGGCGAATTCCCCGCCCTCACCCCGTATCACTACTCGAGCTACGACCAGGAGACCGAGGTGATCCCGAGCGAGCGCCGCAAGGTGGTCATCCTCGGATCCGGACCGAACCGCATCGGCCAGGGAGTCGAATTCGACTACTCCTGCGTGCACGCGTCCTTCGCCCTCTCCGAGGCCGGCTACGAGACCATCATGATCAACTGCAACCCGGAGACGGTCTCGACCGACTACGACACCAGCGACAGGCTCTACTTCGAGCCGCTCACCCTGGAGGACGTGCTGGAGATCATCCACGCCGAGAGTCAGAGCGGCGAGCTCGTGGGCGTCGTCGTGCAGCTCGGCGGCCAGACCGCGCTTGGCCTGGCCAAGGGCCTCGAGGCCGAGGGCATCCCGATCCTGGGCACCTCGCCCACCGCGATCGACCTGGCGGAAGAACGCGGCCTGTTCAGCGGCATCCTCGCCGACGCCGGCCTGCTCGCCCCCCGCAACGGCACCGCCACCGACTACTCAGGCGCGGTCGTGGTGGCCGAGGAGATCGGCTACCCGGTGCTCGTGCGGCCCAGCTACGTGCTCGGCGGCCGCGGCATGGAGATCATCTACGACAGCGCCAGCCTGGCCGACTACTTCACCCGCATGCAGGGGCAGGGCATCATCGGCCCGTCGCACCCGCTGCTGGTGGACCGCTTCCTCGACGACGCCATCGAGATCGACGTGGACGCGATCTACGACGGTCATGAACTCTACATCGGCGGAGTGATGGAGCACATCGAAGAGGCCGGCGTGCACTCCGGCGACTCCAGCTGCACCCTGCCCCCCGTGACCCTGGGGCGCGCCGAGATCGACCGGGTACGCGACGCGACCCTGGCCATCGCCCAGGGCATCGGCGTGCGCGGGCTGCTCAACGTGCAGTTCGCCATCGGCGCCGGTGTGCTCTACGTGCTCGAAGCCAACCCCCGTGCCTCCCGCACCGTGCCGTTCGTCGCCAAGGCGCTGGGCATCACCCTGGCCAAGGCCGCGTCGCTCATCATGGTGGGCACCACGATCGCCGAGCTCAAGGCCAGCGGCAAGCTTCCTCTGATCGACGGCTCCCGGGTGCCGATGGACTCGCCCGTCGCCGTCAAGGAAGCCGTGCTCCCGTTCAACCGGTTCCGCACCCGCGAAGGCCTCATCGTCGACTCCGTGCTCGGCCCGGAGATGCGTTCCACCGGCGAGGTCATGGGCATCGACCGCGACTTCCCGCGGGCGTTCGCCAAGAGCCAGCTCGCCGCGTACGGCGGAATCCCGCTCACCGGCACCGTCTTCGTCTCGGTCTCCGACCGTGACAAGCGGGCCGTCATCCTGCCGATGCTGCGCCTGTCGCAGCTCGGTTACACGATCATGGCCACCGAGGGAACCGCCGAAGTTTTGCAGCGAAACGGAATCGGGGCCACAGTGGTGGCAAAGTTCAGCGAAAAGGCCGATGAGTCCGTGGACACCGTCGTCGACCTGATCCGGCGGGAGGAGGTGCAGATCGTGATCAACACCCCGAACGGTCGCACCGCACGCGCAGATGGCTACGAGATCCGGGCGGCAGCCGTCGCCGGCGACCTGCCTCTGTTCACCACGATCGCCGAGCTGAGCGCCGCGGTCGCCTCGATCGATTCCATCCGCACGGGCTTCGAGGTCACCAGCCTGCAGGAGTACCACACGAAACGGATGGCTGCCCTGTGACCCCAGCCGACGCCGTGAGCCAGACCGAACCGGCCGTAGCCGCCGGTACCTTCGGCGAACGCCTGAACGGGGCGTTCGACCGGTTCGGCCGGCTCTGCGTCGGGATCGACCCGCACTCCTGGTTACTCATCGAGTGGGGCCTGCCTGACACCGCCGCTGGAGCGGAACGCTTCGGCCGGCTCGTCGTGGAGGCATCCGCCGGCCTGGTGGGCATTGTCAAGCCACAGGTGGCGTTCTACGAGCGGTTCGGCTCCGCGGGCTACCTGGCCCTCGAACGGGTGCTCAGCGACGCACGCGCCGCCGGGCTGCTGGTGATCGCCGACGTCAAGCGGGGCGACCTCGGCACCAGCGTCGAGGCCTACGGTCAGGCCTGGTTGACCCCGGGGTCACCGCTGGAGGCCGACGCGATCACCCTCAACCCGTATATGGGCGTGGGGTCGCTCGCGAGCACCATCGCCCTGGCCACGGATGCGCACAAGGGACTGTTCCTGCTGGCGGCCACCTCCAACCCGGAGGCCGCCGCCCTGCAGCAGGCGATCCTCGCCGGGGGTGCGCAGGCCGGACGCACGGTGGCCGCCTCCGTGCTCGATCAGGTGCAAGCCATCAACTCGGCCGCGACCAGCGCCGCAGGCATGGGTTCGATCGGTGTGGTGCTCGGCGCCACCGTCGCCCTGGCCGATTTCGGCATCGACATCCACGCGCCGTCCACCGCCGTCACCACTCCGGTGCTCGCCCCGGGCTTCGGCCATCAGGGTGCGAATTCCACCGATGTGGCGAGTTTGTTTGGCGGATACGCTCAAGGCGTTATCGTGAGTGAATCGCGCAGCGTGTTATCGGCAGGTCCACACCATGTTGCCGACGAGATAACACGCCGAGTAACCGAAGCTGGAGCGACCCGTGGCTGACAATCGCCCTACCCCACCCGACGTCGATCGCGTCGCGGCTTCCCGCGCCGCCGTCGCCGCCCGACGAGCCCGCGCCTTCGTGAAGGCCCAGGTCGCAGCCGGTGAGCGCACCGCGCTCGACGTGCTCGCCGCTGCCGTCAAGGACCCCAACGGCGTCGAGGGCCGGCTGCGTGTCACGGAGCTGCTCGTGAGCATCCCGGCCATCGGGGTGACCAAGATGCAGCGCATCATGACGCGGCTGGAGATCTCGCCGTCCAAGCGCCTGGGCGGACTCGGCAAGCACCAGCGCGACCGGCTCCGCGACTTCCTCGCCGCCCGGCCCACGACCCGCCGCGGCGCCCCGGACTCCCGCCTCATCGTCCTGGCCGGTCCCACCGCCGTCGGCAAGGGAACCGTGGCGGCGTACATCCGTGAACACCACCCCGAGGTGCACCTGTCGGTCTCGGCCACGACCCGCGCCCCCCGTCAGGGCGAAGTGGAGGGCGTGAGCTACTTCTTCGTGTCGGACGACGAATTCGACCGCATGATCGCCGCGGAAGAGCTTCTCGAGTATGCCACCGTGCACAATGCCTACCGCTACGGAACCCCGCGCGGACCCGTCGAGGCGGCCATCAAGGACGGCAACAGCGTTCTGCTGGAGATCGACATCCAGGGAGCCCGCGCCGTGCGCCGGGCCATGCCGGAGGCCCGGCTGGTCTTCCTGCTGCCGCCCAGCTGGGACGAACTCGTGCGCCGTTTGATCGGCCGTGGCACGGAGGATTCGGCCGAACAGAGCCGCCGGCTCGAGACCGCGAAGCTCGAATTGGCCGCTCAGGGCGAGTTTGATTACCGTGTCGTGAACACCGACGTGGCCGAAGCAGCCGAAGAAGTCGTAGACTTGATGAAGATTCGCACGTCAGCGACGCCGTCGTAGCGCCCACTGCACGTGAATTTCCCGCGTCGACTCGGCGCATCATCGTGGCCAACGCTGGTTCCGGCCCCGGAACATCCAGCGTGACACCGCGCAGCCCGTACATTTTGCTTGAACTGCATGAAGGAGTGTGACAGCGTGCCCAACAAGCCCACTGGCATCATTGACCCGCCCATCGACGACCTGCTGACCAAGGTCGATTCCAAGTACGCCCTGGTGATCTTCGCATCCAAGCGCGCCCGCCAGATCAACGACTACTACGCGGACCTGCACGAGGGCAGCCTGTTCGACAACGTCGGACCGCTCGTCGACTCCACCGTCGACGACAAGCCGCTGTCCGTGGCACTGCGCGAAATCAACGAGGACAAGCTCACCTCGAAGCCCATCGTCGAGTAACTCGACGTAGCCCTTCGTAAGCGCGCAGGATGTCGACTGGTCGCAGGATCGTCGTCGGGATAACCGGCGGCATCGCTGCCTATAAAGCTGTCAACGTCGTGCGCGCTTTCGTGTTGCTCGGCGACGACGTGCACGTCGTCGCCACCGAGGCGGCGCTGCGCTTCGTCGGCAAGCCGACCCTCGAGGCCATCTCGCGCAACACCGTGCACACCGACCTCTACGAGGGGGTCGCCGAGGTGCGCCACGTGGCCATCGGACAGTCGGCCGACCTCATCGTGATCGCGCCGGCCACGGCCCACAGCATCGCCAAGATCGCCCTGGGCCTGGCCGACGACCTGCTCGGCAACACCATCCTGGCCAGCACCGCCCCGCTCGTGATCGCGCCGGCCATGCACACCGAGATGTGGAACAATCCCGCCACGGTCGCCAACGTGCAGACCCTCCGGGAACGCGGCGTCACCGTCGTCGGACCGGGAACCGGCCGGCTGACCGGCTCCGATTCCGGCCCCGGCCGGATGGAGGAGCCCGAGACCATCGTGGCGGCAGCCCTCGCAGCGCTCGAGGCTCGGACGTCCTCCGGGTCATCGGTCCCACCGGCCGACGGCCCCGTGCAGGACCTCGCCGGTCGACGGGTGCTCATCAGTGCAGGCGGCACGCGAGAACCGCTGGACCCGGTGCGTTTCCTCGGTAATCGCTCCAGTGGCCGCCAGGGCATCGCCCTTGCGCAGGCCGCCCAGGCCCGCGGTGCCACCGTCACGCTGGTCGCCGCCCACCTCGAGGTCGACGTGCCCGAAGGCATCCGGGTGCTCACCGTCAGCAGCACCCTCGACCTGCAGAGGGCGGTGCAGGATGCCGCCGCATCCGCTGACCTGATCGTCATGGCCGCCGCCGTGGCCGACTACCGGCCAGCCGAGGTCCGGGCGGACAAGATCAAGAAGGACGCCACGGGGGAGCGGATGTCCCTGGACCTCGTGCGCAACCCCGATGTCCTCGCCGGCCTCGTCGCCGCACGTCGTCCCGGTCAGGTCATCGTGGGGTTCGCCGCCGAGACCGAACCCGACGATGCGTTGCGCCTGGAGCTCGGTCGCAGCAAGATCCAGCGCAAGGGCGCGGATCTGCTGGTGCTCAACCGGGTGGGCTGGACCGAGGGGTTCGCCACGGAGGGTAACGCGATCGAGGTCCTCAACGGCGCCGGAGATATAGTGATGAAGGCCTCAGGGACGAAGCTGTCGGTGGCCCACCGTATCCTCGACAGCATCTTGCAGGCCCACGGCGTCTGAGCCGCCGTCCCGCAGGTCACGGCCTGTTTTCTTAGAACCGCAGCACCTTTACTCACAGAATTGAGAATCACCCCGATGAGCGATCTTCGCCTCTTCACCTCGGAGTCGGTCACCGAAGGCCACCCGGACAAGATCTGCGACCAGATCTCAGACAGCATCCTCGACGCCCTGCTCACCGAAGACCCGCAGAGCCGGGTCGCCGTCGAGACCCTCGTCACCACGGGCCTCGTGCACGTCGCCGGCGAGGTCACCACGGCCGGATATGTCGAGATCCCGTCGATCGTGCGCAAGTGCATCACCGACATCGGATACGACTCGTCCGACGTCTGGTTCGACGGCCGCTCCTGCGGCGTGGAGATCTCCATCGGCGGACAGTCCCCGGACATCGCCCAGGGCGTCGACGACGCCTACGAGAGCCGCGAGCAGGACAGCCTCGACGACTACGACCGCCAGGGCGCAGGCGACCAGGGCATCATGTTCGGTTACGCCACCCGCGAGACCCCCGAACTCATGCCCATCCCGATCTGGATCGCCCACCGCATGGCGGAGCGCCTCGCCGAGGTGAGGAAGTCCGGCGAACTGGACTACCTACGCCCGGACGGCAAGACCCAGGTCACCATCGGCTACGACGGCATCGTTCCTCGCACGGTCGAAACCGTCGTGCTCTCCACCCAGCACTCGCCCTCCGTGACCACGGAGAAGCTGCGCGCCGACATCGCCGAACTCGTGATCAAGCCGGTTCTCGAGCGCGTCGACCTGGACGCCGGAAGCCTGCGGACCCTGGTGAACCCCACAGGTCGTTTCGAGATCGGCGGGCCCCAGGGCGATGCCGGCCTCACCGGACGCAAGATCATCATCGACACGTACGGCGGATCCAGCCGGCACGGCGGTGGCGCCTTCAGCGGCAAGGACCCGTCCAAGGTCGACCGCTCAGCCGCCTACGCCATGCGCTGGGTGGCCAAGAACGCCGTGGCCGCCGGTCTGGCCGAACGCCTCGAGATCCAGGTGGCCTACGCCATCGGCACGGCGTCTCCCGTCGGCCTGTATGTGGAGTCCTTCGGCACCGGCGCCCTGCCGGACAAGGAGATCACCGCGGCCATCCGCGAGGTCTTCGACCTCCGCCCCGCCGCCATCATCCACGACCTCGACCTGCTTCGCCCGATCTACGCCCAGACGGCGGCCTACGGCCACTTCGGGCGCGAACTGCCCGACTTCACCTGGGAGCGGCTCGACCGAGTCGACGACCTGAGAAGCGCAGCCGGACTCTGAACCGGCCACCGGGAGGTTGCAGATGACTCGCACCGGCCTCATCGCGCGGGTGCTCATCGACTCGCCCCTGCCGCAGCTCGACCACCTGTTCGACTATGCGATCCCCGACGAACTCGCCCACCTCGCGCAGCCCGGCGTCCGGGTGCGGGTTCCGCTGCGCTCGGCGAACCGGGTGGCCGACGGCTACCTCATCGACCTGATCGACCCGCAGGCCGAGCCACCGACCGCTCCCGCCGGGCCGGATGGGTCCACGTCCACCCTGGACGGCCTTGCGGCTGACGCGGGATACAGCGGCAAGCTCAGCCCGGTCGAATCGATCGCGTCGCCGGTCCCGGTGCTCACCATGCCGGTCTGGCAGCTGGCCCGACGGCTGGCCGACCGCGCCGCCGGCAACGCCAGCGACATCGTCCGGCTGGCCGTTCCACCGCGCGCCGTGCGAGTGGAGAAGGCCTGGCTGGCCGCGCGTGCGACCGAAGCCGCGGCCGCCGAGGCCGGCGACGCGGTGGCCGGGTCACCGACGGCGCCGCAGACCGCCGAGCTGGCCGAACCCGGCTTCGCCGAATATCCGCCCGAGACGCTGGGCACCATCGTCGCCGACCGGTTGCGGGTCGCTATCGCCGCCGTGCCCAGCCTGGTGCGTCTGCCTGGAGCCCCGGCAGACGCCGCCGCACCGGCGACGGACGTGAAGACCGGCGTCAAGAAGGGCGCAGACGACGGCAGCACCGTGGGCACCTGGGCCATCACCATGGCCGAACTGGCCGTGTCGGCGCTCCGGCAGGGCAAGAGCAGCATTCTCGTGACCCCGGACTTCCGCGACCAGGACCAGCTTCAGGCCGCCCTGGCGATGCTGGCGCCGGCGGAGGACGTCGTCCGGGTCGACGCCCGGCAGGCCAACCCAGACCGCTACCGCGGCTTCCTCGGCCTGCTCGAGGACACGCCGCGCATCATCGTGGGCAACCGGTCGGCCGTGTACGCCCCCGCCCACGACCTCGGCCTGATCGTGATCTGGGACGACGGTGACCCGCTCTACGGCGAACAGCTCAGCCCCTACGTGCACGCCAGGGACGCCGCCCTGATCCGCCGGGAAGCGGCCGACTGCGCCTTGGTCTTCCTCGGGCACTCGCGCAGCGTCGAGACCGAGCGCCTGATCGAGATCGGCTGGCTGCGCGCCGTGCACCCCACCACGGACATCCATCCCCGCGTGATCCCCACCACCTTCCAGTCCGAGCCCGACGCCCAGGCCAGGGCGGCGCGCATCCCGTCGGCCGCCTGGCTGGCCGCGAAGGAGGCCGTGCGCACCGGACCGGTGCTGGTTCAGGTCGCGAGCCCCGGCTACGCGCCGATGCTCGCCTGCCGCTCCTGCGGGCAGTCCGCCCGGTGCACCCAGTGCCAGGGCCCGTTGGCGCAGTCCAGCGCCAACGCCACCCCGGCCTGCCGCTGGTGCGGCCACCTGGCCGCCGGCTGGCACTGCTCCCACTGCGAGGGAAACCAACTGCGGGTGGTCACCGTGGGCACCGGCCGCACCGCCGAGGAACTCGGCCGGGCCTTCCCCGGTTCCCGGGTCATCGTCGCCGACGGCGAGCACACCGTGCAGACGATCGGGCCAGAGCCGGCCCTGGTGATCGCCACCCGCGGCGCCGAACCGATTCCCCGTAACGGCTACAGCGCGATCCTCATCCTCGATGGCGAACGGATGCTCGCGCGCGAGTCCCTGCGTGTGGGGGAGGACTGCCTCCGCTGGTGGGCCAACGCCGCCGCCCTGGCCGCCCCCGGCGCCTCGGTCATGCTCGCCGGGGTGGGTGGAGCTCTCGCCCGCGCCCTCAACACCTGGCAGCCCGGCCCGTACGCCGCCGCGGAACTGGCCGACCGCCGGCAGTTGCGCTTCCCGCCCGCCGTGCGGGTGGCCTCCGTCACCGGAAGCAGCGCGGAGGTGGCGGCAGCCCTCGAATCCCTCGACGACCTGCCCGGACTGGACGTGCTCGGACCGGTGGCGCACGAACCAGGCGGTACGGGGCCCGGCGGCAGCGGGCCCGTTCAGGCGGCCGGGGGAACGCCTTCGGTGCGCGCCATCGTCCGTTTCGGCTACCCGCTGGGCGACGAGGTCGCCCGCACACTCAAGGCCGCGATCGTGCGGAACGCCGCCAGCCGCCGCAAGCCCAAGGGCGCGGCCTTCCGCCCTGCGCCTACACTCAGAGTACGATTCGACGACCCGGAGCTGCTGTAAATGAAACTCGTCTTCGCCGGGACCCCGCAGGTCGCCGTGCCCAGCCTGACCCTCCTGGCCTCCTCAGGTCATGAGATCGCGGCCGTCGTGACCCGCACGGATGCCGCACTGGGTCGCAAGCGGGTGCTCACGCCGTCCCCGGTGGCCGCCGCCGCCGACAGCCTCGGCCTGCCCGTGATCAAGGCCAACCGGCTCGACGCCGCCGCCACGGAGGCCATCACCGCGCTGGACGCGGACCTGGGCGTGATCGTGGCCTACGGCGGCCTCGTGCGCGAGCCGCTGCTCTCGGCTCCCCGTCTGGGCTGGATCAACCTGCACTTCTCCCTGCTGCCGCGCTGGCGCGGCGCGGCGCCCGTGCAGCGCGCGATCATGGCCGGCGACGCCGAAACCGGTGCTGCCGTGTTCCAGCTCGTCGCCGAACTCGACGCCGGCGCCGTGTTCGCCGAGCTCACGACTCCGATCGGCCGGCACGCGACGGCAGGCACCCTGCTGGAAAGCCTGAGCCGCAGTGGCGCCGAGCTGCTCTGCGGCGTTGTCGACGACCTCGCGGCAGGCACCATCCGGCCCGTCGAACAGGTGGGCGAGGTGACCCTGGCCCCCAAACTCACCCTGGACGACGCGAGGGTCGACTGGACCCTCGACGCCGACCGGATCCACGCGATCATCCGAGGGGTGACCCCCGAGCCCGGTGCGTTCACCGAGATCGGCGGCGCCCGCCTCAAGCTCCACGATGTGGCCCCGGCGCACGGCCTGTCCCGGCTCGCACCCGGACACCTCAGCGAAATCGACAAACGAGTCCTCATCGGCACCGGCACGGATCCGCTCGAGCTCATCACCGTTCAACCGGCAGGAAAAACCCCAATGAAAGCAATCGACTGGTGGCGCGGAGTGGCAGCAACCGAGGTGGTCGCCTCATGAGCGCCCAGCGGGACACCACCCGGCCCAACTTCGTCGTCCAGCCGGCCCGCCGGGTCGCCTATGAGGTCATCGCCGCCGTGCGCGAGGACGACGCCTACGCCAATCTGCTGCTGCCCACCCGCATCCAGCGCGCCGCGCTCAACACGGCGGACGCCGCCCTGGCCACCGAGCTCACCTACGGCACCCTGCGCATGCAGGGCTTCTACGACCGGGTCATCGCCGAGGCCGCCGGCCGGCCCGTCAGCGCCATCGACCCCGCCATCCTCGATGTGCTCCGACTCGGCGCCCACCAGCTGCTGGCCACGCGCGTGGCCACCCACGCCGCCGTCAACGAGTCCGTCGAACTGGCCCGCCAGGTGGGCTCCCGCTCCGCCACCGGCTTCACCAACGGCGTGCTGCGCGCCATCGCCCGCGTCAGCGCCGACGAGTGGCGCGAACGCATCCTCGCTGACGCCGGATCTGGCGACGACGCCCTGGCCACGCTGTACTCGCATCCGGTCTGGGTCGTGCGCGCCTTCCGCCAGGCGCTCAGGCAGGAGGGCCGTGAGCAGGAGCTCGAAGAGTTGCTCGCCGCCGACAACGCCGCGCCCCGGGTGAACATGGTGGCCCTGCCCGGACTCGGTGGAGCCACGGACGAACTCGGCGACGCCGACCTGTACTCGCCCACCGGCTTCGTTCTGGCCGGGGGAGACCCCCACCACCTGATGAAGGAGAGCCAGGGGCGCCTCCGGGTGCAGGACGAGGGATCGCAGCTGGCGGCACTCGCGCTCAGCCGGGCCCGCCCGATCGTGGCGGGGGAGCGCTGGCTCGACCTGTGCGCCGGCCCCGGCGGCAAGGCCGCCCTGCTCGCCGCCGAAGCCCTCAACGGCGGCGCCAGCCTCGTCGCGAACGAGGTCGTCCCTGCGCGCGCTCAGCTCGTGCGCGCCGCACTGGCCGCCGTCCCCGCCGACGTCCCCGTCTGGGAGATGGACGGCACCTGGGTGGGCGAGGACCAGCCGGAGGTCTTCGACCGGATCCTGCTGGACGCCCCCTGCACGGGCCTCGGCGCCCTGCGGCGGCGCCCGGAGGCCCGGTGGCGGAAGCTCCCCAAGGACGTCGCCGAACTCTCCGACCTGCAGTCCGCCCTGCTCCACGCGGCCCTCGGCGCCCTCAAGCCCGGCGGCATCCTCGCCTACGTCACCTGCTCGCCTCACGTCGCCGAGACCCGCGGCATCGTGGCCACCGCACGGAAGGCCTGGGGCGACAAGATCGAGCCCCTCGACACCGCCGCGGTGCTGCAGAGCCTGGCGGAACATCCGCTCGACCTCGCCGGCGACCCCGGCAGCGTGCAGCTCTGGCCGCACCGCCACGGCACCGACGCCATGTTCATCACCCTGCTGCAGCGCACCGAGGCGTAGGCCAGGCCGCTCGGGACGATTCGCTAGGGTGAGTGGATGGTTACCCGGATCAACCCCAGCATTCTGGCCGCAGACTTCGCCAACCTGGAGAGCGAATTCGGCCGCATCATCAGCGCGGACCTCGCCCACGTGGACGTGATGGACAACCATTTCGTGCCCAACCTCACCCTGGGGCTGCCCATCGTGGAGCGTCTGCTTCAGGTGTCGGCGATCCCGCTGGACATCCACCTCATGATCGAGGACCCGGACCGGTGGGCGCCCGCCTACGCCGAAGCCGGCGCCTACTCGGTCACGTTCCACGCCGAAGCGGCGGCGGATGCCGTGGGCCTGGCCCGCAGGCTGCGTCAGATCGGTGCCAGGGCCGGCATCGCCCTCAAGCCGGGCACACCGGTCGAGCCGTACCTGGAGCTGCTCGCCGAGTTCGACCAGGTGCTTGTCATGACCGTCGAACCCGGCTTCGGCGGGCAGAGTTTCCTGGCCTCCACCATGCCCAAGCTCAGTGTGCTCGCCGACGCCGTCAGGGCCAGCGGCCTCGACGTCTGGCTGCAGGTCGACGGCGGCATCACCGAGGACACCATCGTGCAGGCCGCAGAGGCGGGCGCAGACACCTTCGTGGCCGGCTCCAGCGTCTTCAACGGCAACCCCGCCGACCGCATCGCCGCCCTCCGCGCGGCCGCCGAGGCGCATCCGCACCGGCACGGCTAAACGGCACGGCTAAACGGCACGGCTAGACGGCCCGGCTGAACGGCCCGGCTGAGCGATCGGCCGACCGGTGCGCGCCCGGTCGCCCTGCCGGACCGGTAACCTGTACGAGTGAAAACATTCGACGCCCTGTTCGCTGAGTTGAGCCAGAAGGCCATCGACCGCCCTGAGGGCTCCGGCACCGTCCGCGAGCTCGACGCCGGCGTGCACGCCATCGGCAAGAAGATCGTCGAAGAGGCCGCCGAGGTGTGGATGGCCGCCGAGTACCAGAGTGACACCGAGACTGCCGAAGAGATTTCGCAGCTCATCTACCACCTGCAGGTGTTGATGGTGGCGAAGGGTCTTTCCCCCGAGGACGTCTACCGACATCTCTGATGTCGACGCCCTCACGGAAAACCACCCCCAGCGTGTGTACTCAGCGTGAGTACCGCCCACCATCAGAAAGATTGACATGTTGAGAATCGCCGTGCCCAATAAGGGCTCCCTCGCCGAGACCGCCGCCCAGATGCTGTCGGAGGCCGGCTACAACGGTCGCCGCGACCCGCGCGACCTCGTCGTCGCCGACCCGCGCAACGACGTGGAGTTCTTCTACCTGCGTCCCCGTGACATCGCCACCTACGTCGGCAGCGGAGCGCTGGACGTGGGCATCACCGGCCGTGACCTGCTGCTGGATTCCGGTTCGAGTGCCGCGGAGATCGCCAGCCTCGACTTCGGCGGCTCCACCTTCCGCTTCGCCGGGCCCGCCGGCCGCTTCACCGACCTCGCCGACCTCGAGGGCCTCCGCGTCGCCACGAGCTACCCCGGCCTTGTAGGCACCTTCCTGGCCGGGCACGGCGTGAACGTGCACCTGGTCACTCTCGACGGAGCCGTCGAGTCCGCCGTGCAGCTGGGCGTGGCGGATGCCGTCGCCGACGTGGTCTCCACAGGCTCCACGCTGCGGAAGGCCGGCCTGCAGATCTTCGGCCCGGTCATCCTCGAATCGACCGCTGTGCTGATCACCTCCGACAACGTGAACCCGGGCATCAACACTCTGCTGCGCCGCCTGCAGGGCGTTCTCGTGGCCCGCCAGTACGTCCTGGTGGACTACGACGTGCACGTCGACAACCTCGACGCCGCCTGCCAGGCCGCGTCAGGCATAGAGTCGCCCACGATCTCCTCGCTCCGCGACCCGAACTGGGTCGCCGTGCGGGTGATGATCCCGCGGCTGGACACCAACAGCGTCATGGACCGGTTGTACGAACTCGGTGCCCGCGCCATCCTCGTCACGTCCATCCACAACGCCCGGTTGTAAACCAGGCCGTCGTCAACCAGGTCGTAGACCAGAAAGCGCACCCGCACCCATGAGCCTCGCCGTCAGAGTGATCCCGTGCCTCGACGTGGCCAACGGCCGCGTGGTGAAGGGCGTCAACTTCCAGAACCTGCGCGATGCCGGTGACCCCGTCGAACTCGCCAAGCGCTACTACGAGCAGGGCGCAGACGAGCTGACCTTCCTCGACGTCACCGCCACGGTCGACGACAGGTCCACCACCTACGACGTCGTGCGCGCCACCGCCGAGCAGGTCTTCATCCCGCTCACGGTGGGCGGCGGCATCCGCAGCGTCGACGACGTCTCCCGGTTGCAGGCCAGCGGCGCCGACAAGGTGGGCGTCAACAGCGCCGCGATCGCCCGGCCGGCGTTGATCTCCGAGATCGCCGACCGGTACGGCGCCCAGGTGCTCGTGCTCTCGCTCGACGTCAAGCGCAGCGGGCGCACCGCATCCGGCTTCGTCGTCACCACCCACGGCGGCCGCACCGAGACAGACCTGGACGCGCTCGCGTGGGCCACGCAGGCCATCGAACTGGGTGCGGGCGAGCTTCTCGTGAACAGCATCGACGCCGACGGGACCAAGGCCGGCTTCGACCTCGAGCTCATCACGATCATGCGAGAACTCAGCTCGGTGCCCGTGATCGCCTCCGGCGGCGCTGGCCTGGTCGAGCACTTCCCACCCGCGATCACGGCCGGCGCGGACGCCGTACTGGCCGCCTCCGTCTTCCACAGCGGAGACCTGACGATTGGCGACGTCAAGCGAGAGCTTGCTGCCGCCGGAATGGTGGTGCGCCGATGAACGTCGACGCCGCTCTGGACTCCGCACTCTTCTCGCCCGACGGGCTGCTGCCCGCCGTCATCCAGCAGTGGGACACCCGCGAGGTGCTCATGCTCGGCTGGATGGACCGGGAGGCCCTCCGCCGCACCCTCACCGAGGGACGCGTGACCTTCTGGTCGCGCAGCCGCCAGGAATACTGGCGCAAGGGCGACACCTCCGGCCACGCCCAGTTCGTGCGCTCCGCCGCCCTCGACTGTGACGCCGACACTCTCGTCGTGCAGGTCGAGCAGATCGGCGCCGCCTGCCACACCGGCACCCGCACCTGCTTCGACGGACGCGACATCGACGTGGCCGGCCTGATCCCGGAGGACGAACGATGAGCGCAGGCTCGACCACGCACGAGGCCTTCACCGAGCTCCTCGGCGCCCACCGGGTGATCCCGGTCATCCGCGAGCTCTTCGCCGACGGCGAGACACCCGTCGGCATCTACCGCAAGCTCGCCCACGGCACCGCCGGCAGCTTCCTGCTGGAGTCCGCCGAACAGGGCGGAATCTGGTCGCGCTTCTCCTTCGTCGGAGTCTCCTCGTTCGGCGTGCTCACCCAGACCGGCGACGACACGGCCTGGCTCGACTACGGCATCTCCGCCGAGCGGGCCTTCGGCGGTGCCACCGACCTGGCCCCGCTTGCGGCCCTCGGCTACCTGTACGAGCGCTGGCAGACCCCGCGCCTGGCCGAGCACCCGCCGCTGACCGGCGGACTCGTCGGGTTCATCGGCTGGGAGGCCATCCGCCAGATCGAGCGTCTGCCGAACCGACCCCCGGCGGACTACGACGTGCCGGGCCAGGCGTTCAGCTTCGTCGCCGACCTCGTCGTGATCGACCACAAATACGGCACCGTCCAGCTCATCGCCAACGTGCTCAACGACGGCGTCGACCCCACTGATGTGCTGTGGGGCGCCGCCCAGGCCCGCCTGGACGCCCTGCAGGCCCGGCTCACCCAGCCTGCGGAAGCCTTCGTCTCCGAGGTCGACCTCGCCACTCCTGCCGACCCGGTCTACCGCACCGAACGCGCCGACTTCCTCGCCGCCGTCGACACGTCCAAACAGCACATCGTCGACGGCGACATCTTCCAGGTGGTCATCTCCCAGCGTTTCGACCAGGAGTGCACCGCCGACCCGATCGACGTCTACCGGGTGCTCCGCAGCCTCAACCCGAGCCCCTACATGTACCTGCTCAGCCTCGAGTCCACGACGGCCGAGCCGTACTGGATCGTCGGCTCCTCACCGGAGGCGCTCGTGAAGGTCGCCGACACCCGGGTGTTCACGCACCCGATCGCCGGGTCGAAGCCGCGCGGCGCGACCCCCGAGGCGGATGCCGACTTCGAGACCGAACTCGCCGGCGACCCCAAGGAACGCGCGGAGCACCTCATGCTCGTCGACCTCGCCCGCAACGACCTGCTCAAGGTCTGCCGCGCCGGTTCGGTCGAGGTCACCGAGTTCATGCGCATCGAACGCTTCAGCCACATCATGCACCTGGTGTCCTCCGTCGAGGGGGATTTGCTTCCCGAGATGAGCCCCATCGACGTGTTCCGTGCCACGTTCCCGGCCGGGACGCTCTCCGGCGCCCCCAAGCCGCGCGCCCTCGAGATCATCGACTCCCTGGAGCCCGCCCAGCGCGGTGTGTACGGCGGGGTCGTGGGCTACTTCGGCTTCGCCGGGGACGCTGACCTGGCGATCGCCATCCGCACCGCGACGATCATGAACGGCGTTGCTCACGTGCAGGCAGGCGGCGGCCTGGTGGCCGACTCCGACCCGGCCTCTGAGTACCAGGAATCCCAGAACAAGGCGGCCGCCCCGTTGCGGGCCGTCGCCGTGGCCAACGCCATGACCCGGGTGTCCTGAATGTCCTCCGACGACGTGACCGGCGCGCCGGTGCCACCCGCGCGAAAGCAGTCCACCCGGCGCTACAAGCCGCTGCTGATCCTGGCCGTGATCGCCGCCAGCGCTCTCGCCTTGCTCGCCTGGACCCAGACCTGGGCCACCCTGCAGGTCACGCTGGACGGAGCGAGCGCCCAGGCCCTCGAGGTCACCGGCGCAATCGCCGCCCCCGGGCTCACCGCCCTGGCTCTGGCCGGCCTGGCCCTGGCCGGGGCGCTCACCATCGCCGGTCCGGTGATCCGCATCATCCTGGGCCTCCTGGAGATGCTCCTCGGCGTCAGCGTGATCCTCTCCGCCGGGCTGGCCATCGCCGACCCGGTCGGAGCGGGCTCCGCCGCCGTCACGGCCGCCACCGGCATCGCCGGGTCCGAATCCACCCGGGCCGGAGTCAGCCAGGCGCAGCTCACCGGATGGCCCTACCTCGCCCTGGCGGCGGGCGTCTCCATGCTGATCATCGGCCTGGCCGTCTGCGTCACCGCCCGGCGGTGGCCCGGCCCGACCAAGCGGTACGAGACCACCCGGTTCGCACCGGCCGGCGGTGCGGCGGGGGACACCCTGCCCGGTACGACGTCAGGGACACCGGGCGGCCAGACCCGGCCGCGCGACGCCGTGGACGACTGGGACGGCCTGACCCGCGGGGACGACCCCACCGCGCCGGAACGCTAGAGCGCACCGGCAAGCCGCACCGCACCGGCAAGCTAGAATTGACCTGTACGCCCCTTGACCTTAGGAGAACCATGAGCTTCGAGTCGGCAGACCCCGGCCACGGCCACTCGACCGCGGCCTGGACCGCAGTCACGATCATGCTGATCGCTTTCAGCATCGGCACCGTCGCCTTCTTCTTCGAGGTCGCCTGGCTCGTCTGGGCCTCCGCCGCCCTGCTCCTGCTCGGCCTGGTCGCCGGCTGGGTCATGGCCAAGGCCGGCTACGGCGCTGCGTCGGTCGACGGAAGTCACTGACTACGTGAGCAGCGACCTCCTCGCAGAACTGCTCGCCGGCTCGCTGGCTGACGCCGAGACGCGCCGCATCGACAAGCCATTCACGGCTGTCGAGGCCGACGCCCTCGCCCAGGCTGCCGCCCTCGACGCGCTGCACGCTCTCGCACCGGCCGACCGGGTGAAGATCATCGCCGAGGTCAAACGCGCCAGCCCGTCCCGCGGAGCCCTCGCCGAGATCAGCGACCCGGCCGCACTGGCCGTGTCCTACGAGTTCGGTGGCGCGAGCGCCATCAGCGTGCTCACCGAGGGGCGCAAGTTCCTCGGTTCCCTGGACGACCTCGAGCAGGTCAGGTCTGCCGTGGCGCTCCCGGTGCTGCGCAAGGACTTCATCGGCAACGCGTACCAGGTGCTCGAGGCCCGGGCGGCCGGGGCCGACCTGGTGCTGCTCATCGTGGCCGCGCTCGACCAGGCCACGCTGACGTCGCTGCACTCCCTCGTCCTCGAACTGGGCATGACCCCGCTCGTGGAGACGCACAGCGCGGACGAGGTCGACCGGGCCCTCGATGTGGGCGCCAACCTGGTGGGCGTGAACGCGCGGAACCTGAGCACCTTCGAGCTCGACCAGAACCTGTTCGCCAGCCTCGCCGACCGCATCCCGGCCGGCGTCATCCGGGTGGCAGAGTCCGCGGTGAAGACTGCGGCCGACGTCGCCCACTACCGCGCCGCAGGAGCCGACGTCGTCCTCGTCGGCGAAGCCCTCGTGACGCGCGATCCGATCCTCACCCTCAGCGAATTCTTGGCGGTCTGAATGTCCCTCGAAACAGAATCCCTCCGCGCCCAGGCCGGGCCCTACTTCGGCGACTTCGGTGGCCGGTTCGTGCCCGAATCCCTGGTCGCCGCGCTCGACGAGCTCTCGGCCGAGTATGCCCTGGCCAAGGCCGACCCGGCCTTCGCCGCTGAGCTCGCCGAGCTGCACCGCAGCTACACCGGCCGTCCGTCCCTCATCACCGAGGTTCCGCGCTTCGCGGAACACGGCGGAGGCGCCCGCATCATCCTCAAGCGCGAGGACCTCAACCACACCGGTTCGCACAAGCTCAACAATGTGCTCGGCCAGGTTCTGCTCACCAAGCGCATCGGGAAGAAGCGCGTCATCGCCGAGACCGGGGCCGGCCAGCACGGCGTGGCCACGGCCACGGCCGCCGCCCTGTTCGGCCTGGATTGCGTCGTGTACATGGGCGAGGTCGACACCGAACGCCAGGCGCTCAACGTCGCCCGGATGCGGCTGCTCGGGGCCGAGGTCGTCTCGGTGAAGACCGGTTCCCGCACGCTCAAGGACGCGATCAACGACGCCATGCGCGACTGGGTCACCAACGTGGAGACCACCAACTACGTGTTCGGCACCGTCGCCGGCCCGCACCCGTTCCCGGCCATGGTGCGCGACTTCCAGAAGATCATCGGCGAGGAGGCCCGCCAGCAGGTCCTCGACCTCACCGGCCGGCTGCCCGACGCCGTCACCGCCTGCGTCGGCGGCGGCTCCAACGCCATGGGCATCTTCCACGCCTTCCTCGACGATCCCGGTGTTGCCCTGTACGGCTACGAAGCGGGAGGGGAGGGTATCTCCGGACTGCGCCACGCCGCGACCCTCACCAAGGGTCGCCCGGGCATCCTGCACGGCGCCCGAAGCATGATGCTGCAGGACGAAGACGGCCAGACCGTCGAGTCCCACTCGATCTCGGCCGGACTGGACTACCCGGGCGTCGGGCCCGAGCACGCCTGGTTGGCCAGCATCGGCCGGGCCACGTACCTGCCCGTGACGGACGCCGAAGCAATGGACTCGCTCCGACTGCTCAGCCGCACCGAAGGCATCATCCCCGCCATCGAGTCCGCGCACGCCCTCGCCGGAACACTCGAACTGGGCAAGCAGCTCGGACCCGACTCGATCATCCTGGTCAACCTCAGCGGCCGCGGCGACAAGGACATGGAAACCGCTGGTCGGTACTTCGACCTCCTCGACGCTGGAGCGCAGCAACTGTGACGACCTCTCCCATCCGCACCGGCAGCACCGGCACCAGCACGAGCACTGTCGAGGCCGCCATCGCCGCGCGGCGCGCAGCCGGTGGGGGCGCACTGATCGGATACCTCCCGGTCGGTTTCCCCACCCTCACGGAAAGCATCGACGCTGCCGTCGCGATCGCCTCGAACGGCGTGGATATCCTCGAACTCGGCCTGCCGTATTCCGACCCCGTCATGGACGGCCCGGTCATCCAGGCTGCCACGCAACAGGCGCTGGCCAACGGCTTCCGCCTGCGGCACGGCTTCGAGGCCGTCGCCGCGATCACCGCGCAGGTGGACACCCCCGTGCTCATCATGACCTACTGGAACCCCGTGCTGCAGTACGGCGTCGACCGGTTCGCCGACGACCTGGCCGCCGCAGGGGGAGCCGGGCTGATCACACCCGACCTCATCCCCGACGACGCGCAGGCCTGGCTCGACGCCAGCGAGCGGGCCGGCCTCGACCGGGTGTTCCTCGCCGCGCCGTCGTCCTCCGACGAACGCCTCGTGCAGGCCGTCACCCGCAGCCGCGGCTTCGTCTACGCGGTATCCACCATGGGCATCACCGGCGCCCGCTCCGACGTGGACTCGGCCGCGCGCGTGCTCGTCTCCCGCCTGCGCGAGGCCGGCTCGACCAGCGCGTGCGTGGGCCTGGGCATTTCCACGCCCGCCCAGGTGCGCGAGGTGCTGCAGTACGCGGATGGCGCCATTGTCGGCTCCGCCCTCGTCAAGGCGCTCTCCGACGGAGGCGTGGCCGCCGTCGCGACCCTCGCCGCCGAACTCGCCGCCGGCGCCCGCGACATCCGGGCCGCCGTCTAACCCGTTCCCCACTCTCCGCCGCACGCGGATCGCCTCACGATCATCGAGCGCGGCGTTCTAGGGTAAATTGTCCGAGGCGGTCATCCGACCGGCTCCCAGTGACCGATGGGTCACGATGAAAGGTTGTTGTCGTGTCTATGCCCTTGAGCATTCCGAGCCCCGAGTGGAGCTACTTCGACCTGGGGCCGCTCCGCATCCACGCCTATGCGATCTGTATCCTGATCGGCATCTTCGCAGCCACCGCGTTGACCAGCCGACGGCTGACCAAGCGCGGCGGCGAGCCGGGCGTGGTCCTCGACATCATCCTCTGGGCCGTTCCGCTCGGCATCGTGGGAGCACGCATCTTCCACGTCCTCACGCACCCCAATGACTACTTCTACGACGGGGCGAACCTCTGGGACGTCTTCGCGGTCTGGAAGGGCGGCATCGCCATCTTCGGCGCCCTGCTCGGCGGAGCGGTCGGAGCCTACATCGGCTGCCGCCGCTCAGGCATCCGGTTCTGGTCCTTCGCCGACGCCCTGGCCCCTGGAATGCTGCTCGCGCAGGCCATGGGACGCCTCGGCAACTGGTTCAACCACGAGCTCTTCGGTCTGCCGACCACGCTGCCCTGGGGCCTTGAGATCGATCCCAGCAACGCGGCCTACCCGGTAGGCCTGCCCGCCGGCACGCTGTTCCACCCGACCTTCCTGTACGAGATCGTCTGGAACCTGGTCGGCGTCGCCGTGATCCTCATCCTCGAACGTCGTTTCCGTCTGCGCTGGGGGAGCGCCTTCGGCGTCTACCTGATCTGGTACGGCGTCGGCCGCAGCGTCTTCGAGTCGATCCGGGTCGACCCCAGCGAGATCTTCTTCGGGCTCCGCACCAATGTGTGGGCCGCGCTGTTCGCCATCGTGATCGGCCTGGCCATCATCCTGGTGCAGAGCCGCCGGCACACCGGAACCGAGCTCAGCCCCTACCGGCCCGGCCGCGAGTGGAAGCCGGTGAACCCTGAGGTAGAATCTGGTGAATCCGATTCCGACATCGAGGATCACGGCAATGAGGCTGCTGAACCCGTTGAATCACGCGAGGTCGACGCCACAAGCACCACCGACTCACGCCCTTAACCGCGGTCATCCCACCCGGTCCACGGTTTTTCGCCCCACATACCGGGCGGCCGGTATCTCCTCTTCCAGCGGGCCAACGGCGCCCCCACCTGCCAGTCATTTCGTGAGGACGGTCTAATGACGCAGCAACCTCTCTTCTCGCGGTTCAGTAGTGTTCCCCCAGCCCAGGGGCTCTACAACCCGCACGACGAACGCGACGCCTGTGGTCTCGCCATGGTCGCCACCCTCCGGGGTACGGCCGGGCACGACATCATCACGCGAGCACTCGACGCGCTCCGCAACCTCGAACACCGTGGTGCGGTCGGGTCCGACGCCGGCACCGGTGACGGCGCCGGGATCGTCACCCAGATTCCCGACGACTTCTTCCGCGCCGTGTCGACGTTCGCGCTGCCCGACGCCGGCCAGTACGCCGTCGGCAACGTCTTCCTTCCCACAGAGCCCACCGCGCGGAGTGCCGTCAAGGGCGCCATCGAGGCCATCGCCCGCCAGGAGAGCCTGACCATCCTCGGCTGGCGCGAGGTCCCCGTGCGCCCCGACGAGGTCGGCAACCTGGCGCGGGCGGCCATGCCGGCCATCCAGCAGCTCTACGTGGCCAGCACGCGCACAACCGAGGACGGCTCGCTGCTGTCGGGGATTGACCTGGACCGCCAGGCCGTCCGGCTGCGGAAGCGCGCCGAACGGGAACTCGAGACCTACTTCGCGTCGCTGTCCTGCCGCACCATCGTCTACAAGGGCATGGTCACCACGCTGCAGCTCGAACCGTTCTACCCGGACCTCTCCGACGAGCGTTTCACCTCCAAGCTCGCCCTGGTGCACTCCCGGTACTCCACCAACACGTTCCCGTCCTGGCCGCTGGCCCAGCCGTTCCGTATGATCGCGCACAACGGCGAGATCAACACCGTGCAGGGCAACCGTAACTGGATGCGCGCACGCCAGTCCCAGCTCGAATCCGAACTGCTGGGCGACCTCAACCCGCTCTTCCCGATCGTGACCCCGGGAGCCAGCGACTCCGCCTCCTTCGACGAGGTCGTCGAGCTGCTCAGCCTGTCCGGCCGGTCCCTGCCGCACGCCGTCATGATGATGGTCCCCGAGGCCTGGGAGAACCAGCCCGACCTCGACCGGGACCGTCGCGCCTTCTACGAGTACCACTCCATGCTCATGGAGCCGTGGGACGGCCCGGCCGCCATCGTCTTCACCGACGGCACCCTCGTCGGCGCCACCCTGGACCGCAACGGCCTGCGCCCGGGCCGGTACGTCATCACTGACGACGGCCTCGTCGTGCTCGCGAGCGAGATCGGCGTCCTCGACGTCGACCCCGCACGCGTGGTGCGGAAGGGCCGGCTGCAGCCCGGCAAGATGTTCCTCGTCGACACCGAGGCCGGCCGCCTCATCGAAGACGAGGAGATCAAGGGCGAACTCGCCGCGAGCGAGCCCTGGGGCTCCTGGCTCGACGCCGGCCGGATCAACCTCAAGGACCTGCCAGACCGGGAGCACATCGTGCACCCGCCGGCATCCGTCGTGCGCCGCCAGCGCACCTTCGGTTACACCGAAGAAGAGGTGCGCATCCTGCTCGCCCCGATGGCACGGACCGGCGCTGAGCCGCTCGGCGCCATGGGCAGCGACACGCCCATCGCCGTGCTCAGCGAGCGTCCCCGGCTGCTCTTCGACTACTTCACCCAGCAGTTCGCCCAGGTCACCAACCCGCCCCTGGACTCGATCCGCGAAGAGGTCGTCACGAGCCTGAAGCTCGGCCTCGGCCCGGAGCTCAACCTCCTCTCTGCCGGTCCAGAGCACGCTCGCCAGGTCGTGCTCGATTTCCCCGTGATCGACAACGACGAGCTGGCCAAGATCCAGCACATCGACACGTCGCCCGGAAGCCGCACCACCACGACGATCCGTGGTCTCTACCGCTTCGACGACGGCCCCAGCGCCCTCTCCACCCGCATCGAGGAGATGTGCCACGAGGTCGACGCTGCCATCGAGGCCGGCGCGCTGTTCATTGTCCTGTCCGACCGGGACAGCTCGAAGGACCTGGCGCCCATCCCGTCGCTCCTCATGATCGCGGCCGTGCACCACCACCTCATCCGCACCGAGAACCGCCTCAAGGTGGGCATCGTCGTCGAAGCCGGCGACGTGCGCGAGGTGCACCACGTCGCCCTGCTGATCGGGTACGGCGCCAGCGCCGTCAACCCGTACCTGGCTATGGAGACCTGCGAGGACCTCGTGCGCAGCGGCTTCATCACCACCGTCACGCCCGAGAAGGCCGTCAAGAACGTCATCAAGGCGCTCGGCAAGGGCGTGCTCAAGATCATGTCCAAGATGGGTATCTCCACGGTGTCGTCCTACGCGGGCGCCCAGACCTTCGAAGCCGTGGGCCTGAGCCAGGAGTTCATCGACCAGTACTTCACCGGCACGACGAGCAAGCTCGGCGGTGTGGGCATCGACGTGATCGCCGCGGAGAACCTCGAGCGGTACGCGGGCGCCTACCCACAGGATGCTGCCGTCACCGTGCACGAGCGCCTCGCGACCGGCGGCGAGTACCAGTGGCGCCGCGATGGTTCGCCGCACCTGTTCAACCCGGAGACCATCTTCCGGTTGCAGCACTCGACGCGCACCCGCCGCTACGACATCTTCAAGGAGTACACCAAGCTCGTCGACGATCAGGCCGAGAGCCTGATGACGCTGCGCGGCATGTTCACCTTCAACGTCGGCCAGCGCAAGGCCGTGCCCATCGACGAGGTCGAATCCGTGGCATCGATCGTGAAGAAGTTCTCCACAGGCGCGATGAGCTACGGCTCCATTTCCCAGGAGGCACACGAGACCCTCGCCATCGCCATGAACCGGCTGGGCGGCAAGTCCAACACCGGTGAGGGCGGCGAGGACCTGGACCGGCTGCTCGACCCCGAGCGTCGCAGCGCCGTCAAGCAGGTGGCCTCCGGCCGGTTCGGCGTGACGAGCATGTACCTCACGCACGCCGACGACATCCAGATCAAGCTCGCCCAGGGCGCCAAGCCGGGGGAGGGCGGCCAGCTGCCGCCTACCAAGGTCTACCCGTGGGTGGCCCGCACCCGGCACGCCACCGCCGGTGTCGGCCTGATCTCGCCGCCCCCGCACCACGACATCTACTCGATCGAAGACCTCAAGCAGCTCATCTTCGACCTCAAACGGGCCAACCCGACCGCGCGCATCCACACCAAGCTGGTCAGCCAGTCCGGTATCGGTGCGGTCGCGGCCGGCGTCGCCAAGGCGCTCTCCGACGTGATCCTGGTCTCCGGGCACGACGGCGGCACCGGCGCGAGCCCGCTCAACTCGCTCAAGCACGCTGGCACGCCCTGGGAACTCGGGCTTGCAGAGACCCAGCAGACCCTGATGCTCAACGGCATGCGTGACCGCGTCGTGCTGCAGGTCGACGGCCAGCTCAAGACCGGCCGGGATGTCGTCATCGGCGCCCTGCTCGGAGCCGAAGAGTTCGGGTTCGCCACCGCACCGCTCATCGTGGAAGGCTGCATCATGATGCGCGTCTGCCACCTGGACACCTGCCCGGTCGGCGTCGCCACCCAGAACCCCGAGCTGCGCAAGCGTTTCAGCGGCAAGGCCGACTACGTGGTGAATTTCTTCGAATTCATCGCGCAGGAGGTGCGCGAATACCTCGCCGAGCTCGGCTTCCGCAGCCTCGAGGAGGCCACCGGGCGCAAGGAACTGCTCAACGTCAACGGCGCCCTGAACCACTGGAAGGCGTCCGGGCTCAACCTGGCCCCGATCCTCGTGGGTCCGGACTTCTCCGCCGGCGAGCCCCGGCAGTCCGGCCGCGCCCAGGAACACGAGCTCGACAAGCACTTCGACGTCGAACTCATCCGCCAGAGCGCCAGCGTGCTCGAACACGGCCGGGAGCACGGCGGAACTGTGAAGATCGCCCTGCCGATCCGCAACACCGAACGCGCCGTCGGCACCATGCTCGGTCACGAGGTCACCCTCCGGCACGGCGAGAACGGCCTGCCCGCAGGCTCGATCGACGTGACGCTGACCGGCTCGGCCGGACAGTCCTTCGGGGCCTTCCTGCCCAGCGGGATCACCCTGCGCCTCGAGGGAGACTCGAACGACTACGTCGGCAAGGGTCTTTCCGGCGGGCAGATCATCGTTCGTCCAGACCGCGGCAGCGTCTTCGCCGCCGAGGACAACGTGATCGCCGGCAACGTCATCGGCTACGGCGCCACCCTGGGCAGCATGTTCATCCGCGGCATCGTCGGTGAACGCTTCCTGGTTCGCAACTCGGGCGCGACCGCCGTCGTGGAGGGCGTGGGCGACCACGCCCTGGAGTACATGACCGGTGGACTCGCCGTGATCCTGGGCAACACCGGCCGGAACCTCGGCGCCGGCATGTCCGGCGGAACCGCGTACGTCTACGGCCTGCGCACCGAGCAGGTCAACCGCGACTCGCTCGAATCCGGTGAACTGTCCCTGCTGCCCCTCGGCAGCGCCGACATCGAGATCGTCACCGACCTGCTCGAACAGCACCTCGCGCAGACCGACTCCGATCTGGCCGCACGGCTCCTCGCCGACCGCGCCACCACACTGAAGAACTTCGTCAAGGTACTGCCGCGGGACTACGCGGCCGTCCTTGCCACAAGGCAGAGCGCCGTCGCCGAGGGTCTCGACCCCGACGGCGACGTGGTCTGGAACCGCATCTTGGAGGTAACCAATGGCTGACCCGAAGGGATTCCTGAAGACCACGGATCGGGAACTTCCCGCCCGTCGTCCGGTATCCATCCGCTTGATGGACTGGAAAGAGGTCTATGAGGCCGGCGATTCGGCCGTGCTCAAGCGCCAGGCCGGCCGCTGCATGGACTGCGGTGTGCCCTTCTGCCACCAGGGCTGCCCGCTGGGCAACCTGATCCCCGAGTGGAACGACCTCACCTGGCGCGACGAGGGCCGGCAGGCCATCGAACGCCTGCACGCCACCAACAACTTCCCCGAGTTCACCGGCCGGCTCTGCCCCGCGCCCTGCGAATCGGCCTGCGTGCTGGGCATCAACCAGCCCGCGGTGACGATCAAGCAGGTCGAGGTGTCGATCATCGACCAGGCGTTCGCTGAGGGCTGGGTCGTCCCGCAGCCCCCCGGGCGCCTGACCGGCAAGACCATCGCCGTCGTCGGCTCGGGCCCGGCCGGTCTCGCCGCCGCGCAGCAGCTCACCCGGGCCGGCCACACCGTGGCCGTCTTCGAGCGTGACGACCGCATCGGCGGCCTGCTGCGTTACGGCATCCCGGACTTCAAGATGGAGAAGAAGCACCTCGACGGGCGCCTCGCGCAGATGACCGCTGAGGGCACCCGTTTCCGCGCCGGAGTGAACATCGGCGTGGACATCACCTGGGCCGACCTGCGCGCCCGCTATGACGCCGTGGTCGTCGCCACCGGCGCCATGGTGCCCCGCGACCTGCCGATCCCCGGGCGCGACCTGCCCGGTGTGCACTTCGCGATGGAATACCTCGTGCAGCAGAACAAGGTGGGCGCCGGCGACACCGTCGACAACCAGATCACCGCGGAGGGCAAGCACGTCGTCGTCCTCGGCGGCGGCGACACCGGTGCGGACTGCATCGGCACCGCTCACCGCCAGCTCGCGGCCTCCGTGACCAACCTCGCCATCGGCAAGCAGCCCGGCGACAGCCGCCCCGAGCACCAGCCCTGGCCGATGTCGCCCACCCTGTTCGAGGTCTCCAGCGCCCACGAGGAGGGCGGCACACGCCAATACCTGGCCTCGACGATTGAATTCCTGGCCAACGAGGCCGGCGAAGTCCGGGCGATCCGGGTTGCCGAGACCGAATATCTCGATGGCCGCCGGGTTCCCAAAGCCGGTACAGAGCGCGAGATTCCGGCGGACTTGGTGTTGCTGGCGCTGGGCTTCACCGGCCCCGACAGCACCGAATTGACCCATGAGCTGCACTTACCGCTCGACGACCGGAGTAATGTCGTGCGTGATAGTGATTACCAGACCAGCCACGAGGGTGTTTTCGTTGCCGGAGATGCAGGCCGAGGTCAGTCGCTCATCGTATGGGCGATCGCCGAAGGGCGCGCTGCTGCGGCAGCCGTCGATCGGTTTCTCGAAGGCGAGACTCAACTGCCCGCCCCGGTGAAGCCGACGGATCATTCGTTTGCCATCTGAGCGAACGACGTGAATTCCGCTGCCCATTTCTCCACTCAACCGAACGCACCAATGCGCCAGACCGGCGCGGAAACCGGAGATCCACCAGAATGAGACGCGCGAAAATCGTCGCCACCCTCGGGCCGGCAGCATCCAGCTACGAACAGATCCGCGCCATTATCGACGCCGGCGTAGACGTCTGCCGCATGAACCTGAGCCACGGCGACTACACCGTGCACGAAGGCGTCTACGCCAATGTGCGTAAGGCAGCCAACGACTCCGGACGCGCCGTCGCCGTCATGGTCGACCTGCAGGGCCCGAAGATCCGCCTCGGCAAGTTCGAGGGCGGCCCGTACGACCTGGCCGTCGGAGACATCTTCAAGATCACCACCGAAGACATCCTCGGCACCAAGGAACTGTCCGGCACGACCTACAAGGGCCTGCCGAACGACGTCAAGCCGGGCGACTTCCTGCTCATCGACGACGGCAAGGTCAAGGTCGAGGTCGTCGAAACCGACGGCACCGTCGTGACCACCAAGGTCATCGTCGCCGGCCCGGTGTCGAACAACAAGGGCATCAACCTGCCCGGCGTTGCCGTCAACGTGCCCGCCCTGAGCGAAAAGGACGAGGCAGACCTGCGTTGGGGCCTGCGCCTCGGCACCGACCTCATCGCACTGTCCTTCGTGCGGAACGCCGCCGACATCGACCGGGTGCACGAGATCATGGCAGAGGAGGGCCGCAAGGTTCCCGTCATCGCCAAGATCGAGAAGCCCCAGGCCGTCGAGGCCCTCGAAGGCATCGTCGACGCCTTCGACGCGATCATGGTCGCCCGTGGCGACCTCGGCGTCGAGCTTCCGCTCGAGGCCGTGCCGATCGTGCAGAAGCACGCCGTCGAGCTGGCCCGCCGCATGGCGAAGCCTGTCATCGTCGCGACGCAGATGCTCGAATCGATGATCCACAGCCCCGTCCCGACGCGCGCGGAGACGTCCGACGTCGCCAACGCCGTTCTCGACGGTGCGGACGCGGTCATGCTCAGTGGCGAGACCAGCGTCGGCGAGTACCCCGTGGTCACCGTGCAGACGATGGCCCGGATCGTGTCCTCAACCGAGGAGCACGGCCTGGAGCGGATCGCTCCGCTCACCAACAAGCCGCGTACCCAGGGCGGCGCCATCACGCTGGCCGCCATCGAGGTCGCCGAGTTCGTGGAGGCCAAGTACCTCTGCATCTTCACCGAGTCCGGCGACTCTGCGCGCCGCATGTCGCGGCTGCGCTCGAGCATCCCGATGCTGGCCTTCACCCCGGATGCCGGCATCCGTCGTCGTCTGGCTCTGACCTGGGGCGTGCAGACGTACCTCGTCGAGCCGGTCACCCACACCGACTCCATGTTCGGTCAGGTCGACGACATCCTGCTCGGCCAGGGCTTGGCTGAAATCGGCGACAAGGTCGTCGTGATCTCCGGTTCCCCTCCCGGAATCGCGGGCTCCACGAACGACATCCGGGTCCACCGCATCGGTGACGCCCACAACGGTGTCGCCCCGGCTTACGCCCAGCAGTAACCAGCAGTACAGGTAGTCAGCAGAACGACAGCAGCCCCGCGGAAGAATCCGCGGGGCTGCTGTCGTTCCCCCGGAACGGTGGGCCGGCAGACGACCCCTGAGCGGCCGTGCACGCCCGGTGGACGCCTGTGCAGGCCGCAGACGTACACCGAGCGGGAGGCGCGTGCAGTGACCCGCAGACGGGCGCGCAGCGGCTCGGCGCGTTAAACACCGCATGCCCGCCGCCGGTGTTCAACCGGGGACGGGCATGCGGTGAGGTGGTACCGGTGGTGGGACTCGAACCCACACGTCCTTTCGAACAAAGCATTTTGAGTGCTCCGCGTCTGCCATTCCGCCACACCGGCTCACAACACCTGCACCAGAATACCGTAGGCTTTTGCCTGTGACCGACCAAGAGACAACTCCAGTACCCCCCGCCGCGTCGTCGTAGCGGAGGATGAATCCCTCATCAGGCTCGACATCGTCGAGATCCTCCGTGACAACGGATTCGAAGTCGTGGGTGAAGCCGGCGACGGTGAGACCGCCGTGGCCCTGGCCACCGAGTTGCGCCCGGACCTGGTGATCATGGACGTCAAGATGCCCCACCTCGACGGGATCTCGGCCGCAGAGCGCATCACCAAGGCCCACATCGCGCCCGTCGTGCTGCTCACCGCGTTCAGCCAGAAGGAACTCGTGGAGCGCGCCAGCGAGGCCGGCGCCCTGGCCTACGTGGTCAAGCCGTTCACCCCCAACGACCTGTTGCCCGCGATCGAGATCGCCCTCTCGCGTTACAGCCAGATCATCACGCTCGAGGCCGAGGTCGCCGACCTGGTCGAGCGTTTCGAGACCCGCAAGCTCGTCGACCGGGCCAAGGGACTGCTCAACGAGAAGATGGGCCTCACCGAGCCCGAGGCGTTCCGCTGGATCCAGAAGGCGTCCATGGACCGCCGCCTGACCATGCACGACGTGGCCCAGGCCATCATCGAACAGCTCAGCGCCAAGAAGTAACCCGAACCACGACCCACCCCGGTCACGAAAAAAGCGGGTCCCTCGGTGAGGGACCCGCTTTTTCGTACCCGCCCGCACTCCGGGCGCACGATCAGGCCCCGGCGGGCCGGTCCATGATCAGGTTCGTGATGCGGATGGTGGAGCAGCGCCGGCCCCGGTCGTCGGTGACGACGATCTCGTGGGTCGTGAGCGTGCGGCCGAGGTGGATGGGCGTGCACACCGCCGTGACCCACCCGGAGGTCGCGGAGCCGGTGTGGCTGGCGTTGATCTCGATGCCCACAGCGATCTTGCCTGCCCCGGCGTGCAGATTCGCGGACATCGACCCGAGCGACTCACCCATCACAACGTATGCGCCACCGTGCAGCAGCATGGCCGGCTGGGTGTTGCCCTCGACGGGCATCCGGGCCACCGCGCGCTCGAGCGAGAACTCGGTGAACTCGATGCCCATCTTGTCGGCGAGGTCGCCGGCGCCGCGGGCCTTCGTCCAGGCCAGGTAGTCGGCGCCGCTGTCGGGCATGTCGTGTTCGGTCATAACCACCCTCTGAGTGCTGGCTCAGCCACGCCGGGATACGGCTTGTAGGCTGGGTCCGTGTCGGAATCCAAAAAGCCTACCCTGATGATCATCGACGGCCACTCGCTGGCCTACCGGGCATTTCATGCCCTCCCCGTCGACAGCTTCCAGACCAGGGACGGACAGCACACCAATGCCATCCACGGCTTCCTGTCGATGCTGCTGAGCCTGCTGCGCAACGAGAAGCCCACTCACATCGCCGTGGCCTTCGACATCTCCCGGTTCTCGTTCCGCACCAGGGACTACCCCGAATACAAGGGCACACGGGCCATCACTCCGTCCGAGTTCAAAGGCCAGGTACCGCTCCTGCAGGAGGCCCTCAAGGCCATGAACATCACCACCCTCACCAAGGACGACTACGAGGCCGACGACATCCTCGCGACCCTGTCGGTGCGCGGCACCGCGGAGGGCTACGACGTGTACGTCGTGTCGGGCGACCGCGACACCATCCAGCTGGTCAACGACACTGTGACCCTGCTCTACCCGGCCAGCCAGGGCGTCTCGGCGCTGACCCGGTACGACCCCGCGAAGGTGCGCGAGAAGTACGGCATCGCCCCTGAGCAGTACCCCGACATCGCCGCGCTGGTGGGGGAGACCAGCGACAACCTGATCGGCATCAGCAAGGTCGGCGAGAAGACCGCCGTGAAGTGGCTCGACCGGTTCGGCAGTCTCGACGCGATCCTCGAGCACGCCGACGAGATCACCGGCGTCGTCGGCGCCAACCTGCGCGAGCAGAAGGACAACGCGATCCGCAACCGCCGGCTCAACCGGCTCGTGACGGATCTGGACCTGCCCGTCGAGCTGGACGACCTGGCGCGCGGCCCCATCAACGAGGACGCCGTGCGCGACGTGTTCGGCCGCCTGGAGTTCCGCACCCTGCTGGACAGGGTGATCAAGATCGAAGCAGGGAACGGCAGCGGTGTCGACGCCACTCCGGTTGCCGCCGTTGCCGCCCCCGAGGCTCCCGCCGCGGCCCGGGCGCCCGTTGAGCGCGAACTTCTCGATGAGGAACTGGCCACCTGGCTGGACAGGGTGACCCGGGCGGGCACCGCGATCTCCGTCACCGTCGACGTGCAGGACGGCCTGCCGATCGGATTCGGCCTGGCCACGGCCACCGAGATCGCCACCGTGGCCTGGCAGCCCCACCGTGCCGACTACCTTCCCCTCGAGGAATGGCTGGCCGGCCCCAGCCCCAAGGTCATGCACGATGCCAAACCGCAGGTCAAGGCGCTCACCCGAGCCGGCTTGCCGATGGACGGACTGGCCATCGACACCCTCGTGGCCGGCTGGCTGCTGCGGCCCGGCGGCCCGGACAAGACCCTGGCCGATCTCGTCAAGCGTTACCTCGACGAGACCCTGCCCGTGGTCGACCCCAACCAGTTGGTGCCGGACGAGAGCGTCGCCGGCGGCATCGCCGTGGACTCCTGGTACACCGTGCGCCTCGCCGCGACCCTGGTCGCCCTGCTCGACGCGGGCTCCCGCTCGGTGCTGACCGATATCGAGATGCCCACCCTGATGACCCTGGCCGACATGGAACTGGCCGGCGTCGCCGTCGCTCACGACGAGCTCGCCGCGCTGTCCACCCAGCTCGGCGACACGGCCGCCGCCCTCGCCGCCGGCGCCTACGCCGAGATCGGCCGGGAGGTGAACCTCGGCTCGCCCAAGCAACTGCAGGAGGTGCTCTTCGACCAGCTCGGCATGCCGCGCACCCGGGCGAACAAGACCGGGTTCACCACCGATGCCGGCGCCCTGGCAGACCTGCAGGCCAGCAACCCGCATCCGTTCCTCGACCTGCTGCTCAAGCACCGTGACGCCACGAAGCTGCGCCAGATCGTGGAAACCCTCGACAAGGCCATCGACGACACCGGCCGCATCCACACCACCTACGTCCAGATCGGCACGGCCACCGGGCGTATCTCGTCGACAGACCCGAACCTGCAGAACATCCCCGTCCGCACCGAGGAAGGCCGCCGCATCCGAGCCGCGTTCCAGGCGGGCCCCGGCAGCGAGAGCCTGCTCACCGCCGACTACTCCCAGATCGAGATGCGGATCATGGCGCACCTGTCCGAGGACGCCGGTCTCATCGAGGCGTTCAACGCCGGGGAGGACCTGCACCGGTTCGTCGGCGCCCGGGTCTTCGGCGTGGCACCTGAGGACGTCACGGGGGAGATGCGCAACAAGGTCAAGGCCATGTCGTACGGCCTCGCCTACGGCCTCAGCGCCTTCGGCCTGTCGCGCCAGCTGAGGATCGAATCCCGGGAGGCCAAGCAGCTCATCGCCGACTACTTCGCCCGGTTCGGCGCCGTGCGCGACTACCTGCGCCGGGTCGTGGAACAGGCCAAGATCGACGGGTACACCACCACGATCTTCGGCCGGCGCCGACCGTTCCCCGAGCTGAACAGCCCCAACCGGGTGCTGCGCGACAACGCTGAACGCGCCGCGCTCAATGCCCCGATCCAGGGCTCGGCGGCCGACCTGATGAAGATCGCCATGAACCGGATCGCCGCGGACCTGCGCGACCAGGACCTCTCCAGCCGCATGATGCTGCAGGTGCACGACGAACTGATCTTCGAGGTCGCCCCGGGGGAATGGGACGCCCTGCGCGCCGTCGTCACGAACCGCATGGAGACCGCCGCCGAGCTGCTGGTGCCCCTGGACGTGCAGGTCGGGCGCGGAGCCAACTGGGACGCCGCCGCACACTGACCGCGGGGTCGCGGCAGTGTCCCGGGGTGGGCGCGTGTTCTAGGCTCTGTGCATGACTGTCAACGAATACCGGACGCCCACTCCCGTCGACCAGATCGCCGAGCAGTGGGTGGACACGCTCGTCGCCCTCGACCCGACAGTGGGCACCTACATCGGCCGGGCTGCCGACGGGTCAGGTTTCGCGGACTACTCGCCAGACGGGCATGCCCGGTACGTGCAGGCGGCCACCGACGTCATCGCGGCCCTGGACGCCGCGAGCCCGGTGGACGCCGTCGACGACGTCACCCGCACCGACCTCGGCGGCACTCTCGCGCTCGACCTCGAGAGCTCGGCGGCCGGCCTGCACCTGCGGGACCTCAACGTGATCGCCTCTCCGGTCCAGGAGATCCGGGAGGTGTTCGACCTGATGCCCACGGGCACCGTGGCCGACTGGCAGAACATCTCCGCGCGGCTGCAGGCCGTGCCCGCGGCCATCGACGGCTACATCCAGACCCTGCGTCTGGGCATCGAACAGGGCATCACACCGGCCAAGCGCCAGGTCATCGAGGTACTCGGTCAGGTGCGGCGTACGGCCGCAAACGACGGTTTCTTCAACCACTTCGTCGCTGAGGCGGGCCTGGAGACCGGCTCCCTGCCGGCCACCCTGGCGACCGACCTCGGCGCACGGGCCAGTCGGGCCGCCTCGGCCTACGACAAGCTCGCGGCGTTCCTCGCCGACGACCTCGCCCCCCGGGCGACCGAGGTCGACGCTATCGGCCGCGACCTCTACGCGCTCAGTTCACGCCGGTTCCTCGGCGCCACCGTCGACCTCGACGAGACCTACGAGTGGGGTATCGAAGAACTCGGTCGCATGGTGGCCGAGCAGGAGAGCGTGGCCAGGCAGATCAAGCCGGGCGCGACGGTCCTGGAGGCCATCGAGTTCCTCGACACCGATCCCGCCCGCAAACTGCACGGCACCGACGCCCTGCAGCGCTGGATGCAGGAGACCAGCGACCGCGCCGTTGCCGAGCTGGGCGAGACCCAGTTCGACATCCCCGAGGAGATCCGCCGTCTGGAATGCATGATCGCGCCCACCCAGGAGGGCGGGATCTACTACACCGGTCCGACCGACGACTTCTCCCGGCCCGGACGGATGTGGTGGTCTGTGCCCGTCGGCGTGACCGAATTCGACACCTGGCGCGAACTCACCACGGTCTATCACGAGGGCATCCCCGGTCACCACCTGCAGATCGGCCAAGCCGTGTACAACCGGGCCAAGCTCAACACCTGGCGCCGACAGCTCGCGGGAACCTCAGGCCACGCCGAGGGCTGGGCGCTGTACGCCGAACGCCTGATGGAACAGCTGGGCTACCTGGACGACCCCGCCGACAGGCTCGGCATGCTCGACGGACAGCGGATGCGCGCGGCGCGTGTGGTCCTGGACATCGGTGTGCACCTGGGCAAGACCGTCCCGGACGGCTCCGGGGTGTGGACCGCTGAGTACGCCTTCGATTTCCTCGCCCGGAACGTCAATATGAATGAGGGATTCGTCAGGTTCGAGGTGAACCGTTACCTGGGCTGGCCGGGCCAGGCGCCGTCGTACAAGATCGGCCAGCGGATCTGGGAACAGCTGCGCGACGAGGCCAAGGCCAGGGACGGTGCGGCGTTCAACATCAAGGAGTTCCACCGCCGGGCGCTCGACCTCGGCGGCGTCGGCCTCGACACCCTCCGCTCGGCCCTGCAGCCCTGACCCGCGACGACCTGCGGTCGGATAGCGCCTGCACGAGAGTGCTCAGCAGATACGTGGTGGGGCGGGTTGCCCGGGCCGCCCCGAAACAGCTAAGCTTTACTGTCACGCTTGTGACGAATTAGCCGCTGCCAGTCGCGGATTCTTTTCATAGTACGCATCACCATCAATCGCACGTCCTTCCCTTCTGGCCCGAATATGTCCATCCTGGAGCAACTACTACATGACAATCGCAACGACCGAACGGGCACCCAAGCAGGTCGCCATCAACGACATCGGATCTGCTGAAGACTTCCTTGCCGCGGTCGAAAAGACTCTGAAATTCTTCAACGACGGAGACCTCATCGAGGGCACCGTTGTGAAGATCGACCGCGACGAGGTTCTCCTCGACGTCGGCTACAAGACCGAGGGTGTCATCCCCTCCCGCGAACTTTCCATCAAGCACGACGTTGACCCTTCCGAGGTCGTCAAGGTCGGCGACCTGGTCGAGGCCCTCGTTCTTCAGAAGGAAGACAAAGAAGGCCGTCTCATCCTGTCGAAGAAGCGTGCTCAGTACGAGCGTGCATGGGGCGACGTCGAGAAGATCAAGGAATCCGACGGAGTTGTCACCGGATCGGTCATCGAGGTCGTCAAGGGCGGTCTCATCGTCGACATCGGCCTGCGTGGCTTCCTGCCCGCGTCGCTCATCGAGCTTCGCCGTGTCCGCGACCTGACCCCGTACCTGGGCCAGGAGATCGAGGCCAAGATCCTCGAACTCGACAAGAACCGCAACAACGTGGTCCTGTCGCGTCGCGCACTGCTCGAGCAGACCCAGTCCGAGAGCCGCACCACGTTCCTCAACAACCTCCAGAAGGGACAGGTCCGCAAGGGCGTCGTCTCGTCGATCGTCAACTTCGGTGCGTTCGTCGACCTGGGTGGCGTTGACGGTCTGGTTCACGTCTCCGAACTCAGCTGGAAGCACATCGAGCACGCCAGCGAGGTCGTCGAGGTCGGTCAGGAAGTCACCGTTGAGATCCTCGAGGTCGACCTGGACCGCGAGCGCGTCTCCCTGTCGCTCAAGGCCACGCAGGAAGACCCGTGGCAGGTCTTCGCCCGCACCCACGCCATCGGCCAGGTTGCACCGGGTAAGGTCACCAAGCTCGTTCCCTTCGGTGCGTTCGTTCGCGTCGCAGAGGGCATCGAGGGCCTCGTGCACATCTCCGAGCTGTCCGGCAAGCACGTTGAGCTCGCCGAGCAGGTTGTCTCGGTCGGCGACGAGGTCTTCGTCAAGGTCATCGACATCGACCTGGAGCGTCGCCGCATCTCGCTGAGCCTCAAGCAGGCCAACGACGGTGTCGACCCCGAGGGTACCGAGTTCGACCCGGCGCTCTACGGAATGCTCACCGAGTACGACGACCAGGGCAACTACAAGTACCCCGAGGGCTTCGACCCGGAGACCAACGAGTGGCGCGAAGGCTTCGAGACCCAGCGCGAGAAGTGGGAGCAGGACTACGCTGCAGCCCAGGCTCGCTGGGAAGCTCACAAGAAGCAGGTCGCATCCGCGAACGACGAGATCATCGCCCCCGGCGACGTCGCGTCCGCCGCTGGCAACTCGTTCTCCAGCGAGACCGCCGGAGCCGGCACCCTCGCCGACGACGAGGCGCTTGCCGCCCTGCGCGAGAAGCTCAGCAGCAACAACTAGCAGTATCCCTCCGGCTCAGGCCGGGGTCGACCAGGCCGGACCCTTCGGGGTCCGGCCTGTGCCGGTTAACAGACGCGGCCGGTGCAGAATCACGGGTCATTCCCCTCCTGCACGTTCACCCACAGCGGCGGGGCCCACGGCCCACGTTCCGGTGCGTTCGTTAGCATGGGGCCGTGTACTTGATTGGGTTGACCGGCGGGATCGCATCGGGGAAGAGCACCGTGGCCAAGCGCTTCGGCGAGCACGGAGCCGTGGTGATCGACGCCGACCAGCTGGCCAGGGCGGCCGTCGCACCGGGCACGGCTGCGCTGGCGCACGTGATCGAGGTCTTCGGCGACGAGGTCGCCAACACCGACGGCAGCCTCAACCGGGCCGCCCTCGGCGCGATCGTCTTCGGCAACCCGGCGGCGCTCAACCTGCTCAACCAGATCGTGCACCCCGCCGTGCGGGCCCTGTCCGCGCAGGCCATCGACGCGGCGGAGCGGGCCAACCCGCACGTCGTCGTGGTCTACGACGTGCCCCTGCTGGTCGAGGCCTCCGTCGGCCACCCTTTCGACCTCATCGTGGTCGTGCACGCGGATGCCGAGACCCGGGTGCGCCGCATGGTGGAGCTCCGCGGCATGAACGAAGCCGACGCGCGAAGCCGCATTGCAGCGCAGGCCGGCGACGACGAGCGCCTCGCCGTGGCCGACGCCGTCATCGACTCGACCGGGTCCCTCGATGCCACGCTGAGCCAGGTGGACAGGCTCTGGAAACGCAAGCTGCGCTCGCATCACGACGCCCACCCGGAGGCGGCAGGGGCGGCGGCCGACCCGAGTGTCGGTGGTGCTCCTTAGACTGGAAGCATGGAAGCTACCCGTTCCGTTCACCCGTTCGAGGTCGTGAGCGAATACACCCCCAGCGGTGACCAACCTGGTGCCATCGCCGAGCTGGCCGGCCGCATCAACGCCGGTGAGACCGACATCGTTCTGCTCGGAGCCACCGGCACCGGTAAGTCCGCCACTACGGCGTGGTTGATCGAGCAAGTGCAGCGTCCGACGCTCGTCCTCGCGCACAACAAGACCCTGGCGGCCCAGCTCGTCAACGAGTTCCGTGAGCTGATGCCCAACAACGCCGTCGAGTACTTCGTCTCCTACTACGACTACTACCAGCCGGAGGCCTACGTTCCACAGACGGACACCTTCATCGAGAAGGACTCGTCGATCAACGAAGAGGTGGAGCGGCTCCGGCACTCCACAACCAACTCGCTGCTCAGCCGTCGCGACGTCATCGTCGTCTCCACGGTCTCCTGCATCTACGGCCTCGGCACGCCGGAGGGCTACCTCGAGGCCATGGTTGCCCTGCAGGTCGGCCAGAAGGTCGACCGGGACTGGCTGATCCGCAAGTTCGTGGCCATGCAGTACCAGCGCAACGACATCGACTTCTCCCGCGGCCATTTCAGGGTGCGCGGCGACACCATCGAGATCATCCCGATGTACGAAGAACTCGCCATCCGCATCGAAATGTTCGGTGACGAGATCGAGGCGCTGTACAGCCTGCATCCGCTCACCGGCGACGTCGTCAAGAAGCTCGACGCCGTCTCGGTCTTCCCCGGTTCGCACTACGTAGCCAGCACGGATGTCATGCAGCGCGCCATGGGCACTATCCAGGAGGAACTGGCCGAACGTCTCGGCCAGCTGGAACGCGAGGGCAAGCTGCTGGAGGCGCAACGCCTGCGGATGCGCACCTCGTTCGACCTGGAGATGATGGAGCAGATCGGGTTCTGCTCCGGCATCGAGAACTACTCCCGGCACATCGACGGGCGAAGCGCGGGGGAGCCCGGCCACTGCCTGCTGGACTACTTCCCCGACGACTTCCTCGTCGTCATCGACGAATCCCATGTCACCGTGCCGCAGATCGGCGCCATGTACGAGGGCGACTCATCCCGGAAGCGCACCCTCGTCGAGCACGGTTTCCGCCTGCCGAGCGCGCTGGACAACCGGCCGCTGAAGTGGAACGAGTTCAAGGACCGGGTCGGCCAAACCGTGTACCTCTCCGCCACGCCGGGCAAATACGAGATGGGCATCGCCGACGGCATCGTCGAGCAGATCATCCGCCCGACCGGACTCGTCGACCCGCAAATCATCGTCAAGCCCTCCGCCGGCCAGATCGACGACCTGCTCGAGCAGATCCGGGTGCGCGTCGGGCTCAACGAGCGCGTGCTCGTCACCACGCTGACCAAGAAGATGGCCGAGGAGCTCACCGACTTCCTCACCGAGGCCGGCGTGCGGGTGCGGTACCTGCACTCCGACGTCGACACCCTGCGCCGGGTGGAGCTGCTCACCGAACTGCGCCAGGGCGTCTACGACGTGCTGGTGGGCATCAACCTGCTTCGCGAGGGCCTCGACCTGCCAGAGGTCTCCCTGGTGGCCATCCTCGACGCCGACAAGGAAGGCTTCCTGCGCTCGTCGACCTCGCTGATCCAGACCATCGGCCGTGCGGCCCGGAACGTGTCCGGGGAGGTGCACATGTACGCCGACCGGATCACCGACTCGATGGCCAGGGCCATCGACGAGACCGACCGCAGGCGCGAGAAGCAGGTGGAGTACAACACCCTGCACGGGATCGACCCGACGCCGCTCCGCAAGCGCATCGCCGACATCACGGATGTGCTCGCGCGCGAGGAGGCCGACACGGCAGAACTCCTGGCCGGTCGCGACGCCAGGCGCCGCAGTCCCACCCCCTCAATGCGCAAGGGCCTGGCCGCGAACGGCGCCAACGACCTCGAGTCGATCATCGCCGACCTCAACGCCCAGATGCTCGAGGCAGCCGGCGAACTCAAGTTCGAGTTGGCCGGTCGCCTGCGCGACGAGGTGTCCGAACTCAAGCGCGAACTCCGCCAGATGGAGAAGGCCGGGCACCTGGCCTGATCGGGCCCGCCCGGGCCGCCCGGGCCCTGCTGGAGACCGGGTAGGGCCCGGGCGGCGCCCGGGTGGCACTGGAGTGTCGGTGGCACTGCATAGACTCGAATGGTGTCAATTTCAGAGGTAGAGCACGGCTCTCAACTCAGCGTCCGTGGTGCTCGCGTGCACAATCTGCACAACGTCAACCTGGACATCCCGCGCGATTCGCTCGTGGTGTTCACAGGTCTATCGGGGTCGGGCAAGTCATCGCTCGCCTTCGATACCATTTTTGCGGAGGGGCAACGACGGTACGTCGAGTCGCTGTCCGCATACGCCCGCCAGTTCCTCGGTCAGGTCGACCGGCCCGACGTCGACTTCATCGAGGGCCTCAGCCCCGCGGTGTCCATCGACCAGAAGTCCACCAACCGCAACCCGCGGTCCACGGTGGGCACCATCACCGAGATCTACGACTACATGCGCCTGCTCTGGGCGCGCATCGGCGTGCCGCACTGCGCCGTCTGCGGTGAGGTCATCCAGTCCCAGACTGTGCAGCAGATCGCCGACCAGCTCATGGAGCTCGAGACCGGGGTGCGCTACCAGATTCTCAGCCCCGTCGTCTCGCAGAAGAAGGGCGAATTCGTCGACCTGTTCAAGGAGCTCGCCGCCGGCGGGTACTCCCGCGCCATGGTCGACGGCACCCAGATCCAGCTCAACGAACCGCCGATCCTCAAGAAGCAGCTCAAGCACGACATTTCCGTCGTCGTCGACCGCCTGGTTGCCGGCCCCGACCTGCTCAGCAGGCTCACCGACTCGCTGGAGACTGCCCTCAAGCTCACCGACGGGCTCGTGCAGATCAACTTCGTCGACCTCACCGGCGACGAGGCCTGGCAGAGCTACTCCGAGAAGCTGTCCTGCCCGAACAACCACCCGGTGCAACTGACCGAGATCGAACCCCGCACCTTCTCCTTCAACGCCCCGTTCGGCGCCTGCCCTGAGTGCTCCGGCCTGGGCACGCGCATGTCGGTCGACGAGGACCTGCTCCTGGGCGACCCCGATCTCAGCATCGCGGAGGGTGTCGTGCTGCCCTGGACCACCCAGGGCAAGGGCCTCTTCCAGTATTACGAGAAGCTTCTCGACGGCCTGGCCCGCGATCTCAAGTTCAAGCTCACCACCCCGTGGAAGAAGCTGAGCGAGGAGGTGCGCACCGCCGTCATGCGCGGCGACAACTTCGAGGTCAAGGTCAAGTGGAAGAACCGCTACGGCCGGGAGATGAGCTACACCTCCGGCTTCGAGGGCGTTGTTCCCTACATCGAACGCCAGTTCCTCCAGGCCGAGACCGACTCCCAGCGCCAGCGCTGGGGCGAATACCTGCGCGAGGTCGCCTGCCCGGTCTGCGACGGAACCCGGCTCAAGCCCGAGGTCCTCGCCGTGCTCGTGCACGACATGAGCATCGCCGACATCTGCAGCCTCAGCCTCAGCGAGGCCCGCGACTTCATGGACAAGCTCGAGCTGACCGACCGTGAGAAGACCATCGCCGCCCAGGTGCTGCGCGAGATCAAGGTGCGTCTGGACTTCCTGTTGCGGGTGGGCCTGAACTACCTGAGTCTGGCCCGCGCCGCCGGCACGCTCTCCGGCGGCGAGGCGCAGCGCATCCGCCTGGCCACCCAGATCGGGTCGGGCCTGACGGGTGTGCTCTACGTGCTCGACGAACCCAGCATCGGCCTGCACCAGCGCGACAACCGGCGCCTGATCGAGACGTTGGTGGCCCTGCGCGACCTCGGCAACACCCTCATCGTCGTCGAACACGACGAGGACACCATCAAGACGGCCGACTGGGTCGTGGACATCGGACCGGGCGCCGGTGTCAACGGCGGCCACGTGGTGCACTCCGGCTCGTATGCGGACCTGCTCACCAACACCGGCTCGCTCACCGCCGACTACCTGTCCGGCCGCAAGTCGATCGCCACGCCGGCGACCCGTCGCCCGCTCGACCCCGAGCGGGAGATCACTGTCGTCGGCGCAGAGGCGAACAACCTCCGCAAGGTCACCGTCAAGTTCCCGCTGGGCGTCTTCACCGCCGTCACCGGCGTGAGCGGATCCGGCAAGTCCTCCCTGGTCAACGATGTGCTCTACCGGGTGCTCGCGAACCGGCTCAACGGAGCCCGCAAGCTGCCAGGGAAGCACAGCAAGGTGACCGGTCTCGACCAGCTCGACAAGGTCATCCACGTCGACCAGGCCCCGATCGGGCGCACGCCCCGCTCCAACCCCGCCACCTACACCGGGGTCTTCGACAAGATCCGCACACTGTTCGCCGAGACCATGGAGGCCAAGGCGCGCGGTTACCTGCCCGGCCGGTTCAGCTTCAACGTCAAGGGTGGCCGCTGCGAAGCGTGCTCCGGCGACGGCACCATCAAGATCGAGATGAACTTCCTGCCCGACGTGTACGTGGCCTGCGAGGTCTGCGGGGGAGCGCGCTACAACCGCGACACCCTCACCGTGCACTACAAGGGCAAGAACATCGCCGAGGTCCTGGACATGCCGATCAGCGAGGCGGCCGAGTTCTTCGAGCCGATCTCGGCGATCCATCGTTTCCTCAAGACCCTGGTCGAGGTGGGCTTGGGCTACGTGCGGCTGGGCCAGAGTGCCACGACCCTCTCGGGCGGCGAGGCCCAGCGGGTCAAGCTGGCCACCGAACTGCAGCGCCGCTCCAACGGGCGCAGCGTCTACGTCCTCGACGAGCCCACCACCGGCCTGCACTTCGAGGACGTGCGTAAGCTCTTGCTGGTGCTGAACAGCCTCGTCGACAAGGGCAACACCGTGATCGTGATCGAGCACAACCTCGACGTGATCAAGTCGGCGGACTGGGTCATCGACCTCGGTCCAGAGGGCGGCTCCGGCGGCGGCAAGGTGCTCGCCACCGGCACCCCCGAGCACGTCGCCTCGGTCAAGAAGAGCCACACCGGAATGTTCCTGAAGGAGGTCCTCGCCGCACGGTAGGCAGAGGAACACGATGTCTGACGCACTGAGCTATCGCCCCAAGCCGGGGGAGATTCCCACCGAACCCGGTGTGTACAGGTTCCGTGACGCCTCCCGGCGGGTGCTCTACGTGGGCAAGGCCAAGAACCTCAGGGCCCGGCTGAGCAACTATTTCGCGCCGCTCAGCAGCCTGCACGAGCGCACCCGCCGGATGGTCACCACGGCGACCAGCGTCGAATGGACGACCGTCGGCACCGAGGTCGAGGCCCTACAGCTGGAGTGGACCTGGATCAACGAGTTCGATCCGCCGTTCAACGTCCAGTTCAAGGACGACAAGTCCTACCCCTACCTCGCGGTGACGCTGGCCGACGAGGCCCCGCGGGCCCTGGTGACGCGCACCACGGGAATCAAGGGCGCGCGGTACTTCGGTCCGTACCCCAAGGTCTGGGCCGTGCACGAGACGATCGACCTGATGCTCAAGGCGTTCCCGATCCGCACCTGCAACAACGCCAACTACAAGCGCGCCATGCAGTCGGGCAAGCCCTGCTTCGCCGGTCAGATCGGTCGCTGCTTCGGACCCTGCTCTGGCACGGTCAGCATCGAGGAGCACCGCACGATCGTCAACGGCTTCGTGAGCTTCATGGGCAGCCAGGATCGCAAGCTCATCAACAGCCTGACGGCGCAGATGAAGGAGGCCTCGCTCGCCCAGGACTACGAGCTTGCCGCCCGGCGTCGCGACCAGGTCAAGGCGCTCGACGCCGTGCTCGAGAAGAGCGCAGTCGTACTGCGGGACAACGTCGACATCGACCTGTTCGCGATCGAGCAGGACGAACTGGCGGCGGCCGTGCAGCTGTTCATCGTGCGCGGCGGACGCATCCGCGGTGTGCGCGGCTGGGTCGTCGACAAGGAACTCGACCTGAGCATGAGCGAGCTGATCGACTCGATCATGCAGACCGCCTACACGGGCGACGCCAGGCCACCCCGGGAGATCGTGGTGCCGGAACTGCCCGACGACGCCGACGCGCTCGAGGGCTGGCTGGGTGGCATCGCGAACCGCAAGGTGCGGCTCGTGGCCGCCCAGCGCGGCGAGAAGGCGGCGCTGCTCGCCACGGCCACCCAGAACGCGAAGCAGGCGCTGATGCTCTACAAGACCCGGCGCAGCTCGGACTTCGTTGCACGGTCGAAGGCGTTGGAGGACCTGCAGGAGGCCCTCGGTATGGACTCGGCGCCGCTGCGCATGGAGTGCTACGACGTTTCCCACCTCGGCGGCACGAACATCGTCGCCTCCATGGTGGTCTTCGAAGACGGCCTGCCGCGCAAGGACGAGTACCGCCGGTTCGGGGTGCCGGAGTCGACCGATGACACCGACTCGCTCTACCGGGTGCTCACCAGGCGGCTGGCCTACCTGGTGCCGGACGGCAGCACCCCGGAGGCGTTGCCGACGGGCGGGGTCATCACGGTCGACGGCGAGGCGGCCGGTCTCACCCCTCCCGCCGAAGCTCCCTCCCCGGACGAGGCAGAGGACGCGACCGGCAGCGGCGGAGCGGCGAAACGGAAGAAATTCCGCTACCAGCCGAACCTGCTCATCGTGGACGGCGGCCAGCCGCAGGTCGCCGCGGCGGCGCGCGCCCTCCGGGAATCCGGGGTCGAGGGCATCACCCTGTGCGGCATCGCCAAGCGGCTCGAGGAGATCTGGCTGCCGGACTCCGACTACCCGGTCATCCTGCCCCGCAACAGCGACGCCCTGTTCCTCATCCAGCGGATCCGAGACGAAGCCCACCGTTTTGCGATCACTCACCAGCGGGCGAGGCGCAAACGTGACATCAACACCATCCTGGGCGAGATCCCGGGCCTGGGCCCCGCGCGGATCAAGGTCCTGCTGGCTCACTTCGGTTCGGTCGCCAAGCTCAGGGAGGCGTCGGTGGACTCCATCGCCGAGATCCGCGGCATCGGACCGGCCCTAGCGGAGGGTATCCACCGGCATCTGCGCGCCTGAGCGCGTCACCGGTCGATAAGCTGGACATTCACTCACTTCGACCGAAGGCGCAATCCAGCATGAGCACGGAGACCCAGAAGCAGGAGATGCTCATCGTCACGGGCATGTCCGGCGCCGGACGATCGACCGTGGCGAACGCGCTGGAGGATCTCGGCTGGTACGTCGTCGACAACCTGCCGCCGCAGATGCTCCGACCGCTGGTCGAGCTCGTCGGCCGGGCCGGAACGAACCTGCCCAAGATCGCCGCCGTCGTCGACATCCGCGGCCGGGATTTCTTCGGCGATTTCCAAGAACTCGTCCAGGCGCTTCGCAGCGGCACCCAGGTCAGGGTGATCTTCCTCGAGGCGCGTGACGATGTACTTGTACGCCGGTTCGAGGCGGTGCGCCGGCCGCACCCGCTGCAGGGGGAGGGCACCATCCTCGACGGGATCTCCGCCGAGCGCACCCGCCTGGCCGTCGTCCGTGAGTCCTGCGACATCGTTATCGACACCTCCGACCTCAACATCCACCAGCTGGCCACCACCATCACGGAGCGCTTCGCCGCCGAGAACGCGGCCGGGCTGCACCTCACCGTGATGAGCTTCGGCTTCAAGTACGGTCTCCCCACCGACGTCGACATGGTCGCCGACGCCCGCTTCCTGCCCAACCCGTTCTGGATCCCCGAGCTGCGCCCGCACACCGGCCTCGACCCCGAGGTCAGCGACTACGTGCTCGGCCAGGAAGGCGCGCGGGAGTTCATCGACGCGTATGCCGCCGCCGTGCGCCCGGTCCTGGCCGGATACCAACGGGAGAACAAACGTCACGCCACCATCGCCATCGGCTGCACGGGTGGCAAGCACCGCTCGGTGGCCATGGCACGGGAACTGGCCGGGCTGCTCCAAGAATTTCCCGGCGTCGCGGTGAGCCTCAAGCACCGCGACCTCGGACGAGAATAACGGCAGGCCCGCCGTCGACCACGACGGCAGGCCCGAACAACAGAATGGAAATGACGATTGGCACTCACCATCGACGTCAAAGATGAATTAGCACGCGTCGAGGTTTCGAAGACCACGGTTCGGGCGGCAGAACTAGCCACGATCCTGCGTTTCTCCGGCGGTCTGCACATGATCTCCGGCCGCATCGCCATCGAGTCGGAACTCGACACAGCCCTGCTGGCCCGACGGGTGCGGAAGGACCTCGCCGAGCTCTACGGCGTCCGCAGCGACGTCTCCGTGATCACGGCCTCCGGCCTGCGGCGCACCAACCACTACCTCGTGCGCGTGCTCGAGGGCGGCGAAACCCTCGCGCGCCAGACCGGCCTGCTCGACGCCCGACGCCGCCCCATCCGCGGCCTGCCCAACCGACTGACCACCGGGTCCAAGGACGAGATCGCGGCCGTCTGGCGCGGTGCGTTCCTCGCGGCCGGCTCGCTGACCGATCCCGGCCGCTCCGCCGCGCTCGAGGTCGTCTGCCCGGGCAACGAGGCTGCCATGGCCATCGTGGGAGCCGCCGGACGCCTCGGCATCGTCGCGAAGGCCCGCGAGGTGCGCGGTGTGCACCGCGTCGTCATCCGTGACGGTGACGCTATCGGCGCCATGCTCGTGCAGATGGGCGCCCAGGAGACCGTGCTCAACTGGGAGGCCCTCCGGCAGCGCCGCGAGGTGCGCGCCACCGCCAACCGCCTCGTCAACTTCGACGACGCCAATCTCCGCCGCTCCGCGCAGGCCGCCGTCGCTGCCTGCGCCCGCGTGGACCGGGCCATGGAGATCCTCGGTGACGACATCCCCGAGCACCTGCGGTATGCGGGGGAGCTGCGACTGTCGTTCCGCGACTCCAGCCTCGACGAACTCGGCCATCACGCCGACCCGCCCATGACGAAGGACGCCGTCGCCGGACGCATCCGCCGGCTGCTCGCCATGGCCGACAAGAAGGCCGTCGACCTCGGGATCCCGGGCACCGACGCGAACCTGCCCGCCGACCTCGACGACGTGTGAGGGACTAACGTCCCCTATCCACCTGAGTAGACTAAAAAGGTCACTTACAGTGCAGGTGGCGGGAGAAATCTTGCCGCCGCCACATAAATGAGGAGATATGAGCTATGGCCGAATACACCCTGCCTGAACTGGCTTACGACTACTCGGCTCTCGCGCCGAGCATCAGCGGCACCATCATGGAACTCCACCACAGCAAGCACCACCAGGCGTACGTGACCGGCGCGAACACGGCGCTGGCCCAGCTGGCGGATGCCCGCGATTCCGGCAACCTCGGCTACGTCAACAAGCTGGAGAAGGACCTCGCGTTCAACCTCGGCGGACACGTCAACCACTCGATCTTCTGGACCAACATGTCGCCGAACGGCGGAGACAAGCCCGTCGGCGAACTCGCCAGCGCGATCGACGACTTCTTCCGTTCCTTCGACAAATTCCAGGCCCACTTCGCGGCGACCGCGATGGGCGTGCAGGGCTCCGGCTGGTCGGTGCTCGCCTGGGACTCGATCGGGCAGCGCCTGATCATCCAGCAGTTCTTCGACCAGCAGGCCAACTTCGCTGCCGGCACCGTTCCCGTGCTCATGCTCGACGTCTGGGAGCACGCGTACTACCTCGACTACCAGAACGTCCGTGCCGACTACGTGAAGGCGTTCTGGAACATCGTCGACTGGGAAAACGTGCAGGCCCGCTTCCTCGCCGCCCGGGAGAAGACCAACGGCCTGCTGCTACTCTCGTAGCGCTCATCGGCCCACCGGCCGACCCCCACTTTCGCTTTTTTCATCCCCACCACCGGCGCCACACGCGCCATCAATAACAGGAGTCATTCGTGTCTGTAAAGATTGGCATTAACGGATTTGGCCGCATCGGCCGCAACTACCTGCGCGCCGCACTGGCCCAGGGCAGCGACATCGAGATCGTTGCGGTCAACGACCTCACCGACACCAAGACGCTGGCCCACCTCCTCAAATACGACTCCATCACGGGTCGTCTGGACGCCACCGTCTCCGTCGAGGGCGACTCGATCCTCGTCAACGGCAAGCCGATCAAGGTTCTCGCCGAGCGCGACCCGGCCAACCTGCCCTGGGGCGCCCTGGGCGTCGACATCGTGATCGAGTCCACCGGTCGCTTCACCAAGGCCGACGATGCACGCAAGCACATCACCGCCGGTGCCAAGAAGGTCATCGTCTCCGCTCCCGCCACCGGCGACGTTGCGACGATCGTCATGGGCGTCAACGAGGAGACGTACGACTCCGCGAAGTTCGACATCATCTCGAACGCCTCCTGCACCACCAACTGCCTCGCACCGCTGGCCAAGGTCTTCAACGACAACTTCGGCATCAAGAGCGGCCTGATGACCACCATCCACGCGTACACCGCAGACCAGAACCTGCAGGACGGCCCGCACAGCGACCTCCGTCGTGCCCGCGCCGCCGCCGTCAACATCATCCCGACGTCGACCGGTGCCGCCAAGGCCCTCGGCATCGTGCTCCCCGAGCTCGCCGGCAAGCTTGACGGCTTCGCCCTGCGCGTACCCGTGCCCACCGGTTCCATCACCGACCTCACCGTCGTCGCCGAGAAGCCGGTCACGGTCGAGGCCATCAAGGCCGCCTACAAGGCAGCAGCAGAGGGCCCCCTCAAGGGCATCCTGATGTACACCGAGGACGAGATCGTCTCCAGCGACATCGTCACCGACCCGCACTCCTCGATCTTCGACGCCGGCCTGCTGCGCGTCCTGGGCGACCAGGTCAAGCTGTCCTCCTGGTACGACAACGAGTGGGGCTACTCCAACCGCATGGTTGACCTCACCGAGTTCGTCGCCGAGCGTCTCTAACTAGGGGACTCGCAGTGACGCTTCGCACTATCGAATCGCTGGGATCGCTCCACGGCAAGCGCGTCATCGTTCGGTGTGATCTGAACGTTCCGTTGAAAGACGGCCAGATCACCGACGATGGCCGCGTGCGGGCGTCCCTGCCCACCCTCAAGGCCTTGGTCGAACAGGGCGCCCGTCTGGTGATCGTTTCTCACCTCGGGCGCCCCGACGGCCAGGTCAACCCCAAGTACAGCCTCGCGCCGGTAGCGGCACGCCTGGCTGAACTGATCGGTTCCCCCGTGGCATTCGCAGCGGACACCGTCGGCGAGTCCGCCCAGGCCGCAGTCGCGGCCCTGGCGGACGGCGACATCGTCGTTCTGGAGAACCTCCGCTTCAACGCGGGGGAGACCAGCAAGGTCGACGCAGAGCGGGTGGCTTTCGCCACCGAGCTCTCCGCCCTCGGCGATGCCCTCGTCTCCGACGGCTTCGGCGTCGTGCACCGCAAGCAGGCCAGCGTCTTCGACCTGGCTCAGATCCTGCCGAGCGCCGCCGGCCTGCTCATCGCAGCAGAACTCGACGTGCTCGACCGCCTCACCGAGAAGCCGGAGGCGCCGTACACGGTGATCCTCGGCGGCTCGAAGGTATCGGACAAGCTCGGCGTCATCGGCCACCTGCTTCCGCGGGTGAACTCGCTGCTCATCGGCGGCGGCATGCTCTTCACCTTCCTCGCGGCCCAGGGCCACAAGGTCGGCGCGAGCCTGCTCGAGGTCGACCAGATCGAAACCGTGCGCGGTTACCTCGCCGAGGCCGAGCGCCTCGGCGTCAAGATCGTGCTGCCGACGGACGTCGTCGTGGCCTCCAAGTTCGGGGCCGACGCCGAATACGTCACCACGCCGGCCGATCAGATCGAGGACACCCCGTTCGGCGCTGCCGGCCTGGGCCTGGACATCGGACCGGACACGGCCGCTGCGTTCGCAGCGATCATCCGTGAGTCGAAGACAGTCTTCTGGAACGGCCCCATGGGCGTATTCGAGCTGGCACCCTTCGCCGACGGCACCCGCACGGTTGCCGCCGCTCTGACCGAGGTCAACGGACTGAGCGTCGTCGGTGGAGGAGACTCCGCCGCCGCAGTTCGCATCCTCGGTTTCAACGATGACCAGTTCGGTCATATTTCTACCGGCGGTGGCGCCAGCCTCGAGTTCCTCGAGGGCAAGCGACTGCCAGGACTGGAGGTCCTCGGATGGCAGTAAACACGCGTGTCCCACTGATTGCGGGCAACTGGAAGATGAACCTGGACCACCTCCAGGCCATCGCGTTCGTCCAGAAGCTCGCCTGGAGCCTCAAGGACGCCGGCCACGACTTCACCTCCACCGAGGTTGCCGTGTTCCCGCCCTTCACCGACCTTCGCAGCGTGCAGACGCTCGTGGCGGCCGACAAGCTGCCGCTGGCGTACGGCGGACAGGATGTCTCCACCCAGGAGTCCGGCGCCTACACGGGCGAGATCTCGGCGGCGTTCCTTGCCGCACTCGAGTGCCAGTACGTGCTCATCGGTCACTCCGAGCGACGCACCCTGCACAACGAGACCGACGAGGTCGTCGCCGCCAAGGTGACCGCAGCGTTGAAGCACAACCTGGTTCCGATCATCTGCGTCGGCGAAACCGCCGCGGACCTCGAGCTGCACGGCCCCAGCGCCGTTCCCGTCGCACAGTTGAAGGCAGCCCTCGCGGGTGTCGACAACGCCGCTGACATCGTCGTGGCGTACGAGCCGGTCTGGGCCATCGGCTCCGGCCAGGCCGCAACGCCCGAGCAGGCCGAACAGGTCGCTGCAGCGCTCCGGACGACCCTCGCCGAGGTGCTCGGCCAGGACGTCGCGGACAAGACCCGGATCCTCTACGGCGGTTCCGTCAAGGGCGTCAACATCGCCGGTTTCATGAAGGAACCGAACGTCGACGGCGCCCTGGTCGGCGGTGCGAGCCTCGACATCACCGAGTTCTCGAGCATCGTCCGGTTCCAGAAGCACGTCGGACTGTAACGAACGCCCGTTGCATCCCCCACTCGGGGGGTGCGGCGGGTTTCGTTTTGCCGTCAGGCTATAATTGCCAGTGGTCTTGGTGGAGCTCTAGCGCCCATCGTTTTGTGAAAGGTTTCGCGTGGAGATTCTCCAGGTTGTATTGCAGGTTCTGCTCGGTATTACGAGCCTCCTGCTCACTATGCTCATTTTGCTTCACAAGGGGCGCGGTGGTGGGCTGTCCGACATGTTCGGCGGCGGCGTCACCTCGAACCTCGGCGCCTCCGGCGTCGCCGAACGGAACCTCAACCGCATCACCATCATCCTGGCCGTGTTGTGGATCTCCTGCATCGTCGTGCTCGGTCTGATCACCAAATTCGATACCGGCGCCTAGCCTGACGACTGCCGTCCGCCCGCTTCCCAGCGGTCCGGGCCGGTAGCCCCCAGGCTTCGGCACCAGCTCGCGACACCGTCGCATCCGGTCAACCACGGCGAGACCGGACCAGCAGCAGACAACCTGAACCAGCCGAACAGTTTTCAAGCGGAGGAACACAATGGCATCTGGCGGAAGCGCTATTCGCGGCTCGCGAGTCGGAGCGGGCCCCATGGGCGAGCAGGACCGTGGTTTCCACGCCGATCGCATCCGGGTCTCGTACTGGGACGCCCTCGGCAATGAGACGGTGCGTTACTTCGCCGCGAACCTGCCCGACGAGGAAATCCCCGACACCATCGACTGCCCGTCCTCGGGTCTGCCCGCTGGCCGGGACAAGGAGAACCCGCCGTCGGTGGTCAAGCTCGAGCCGTACAAGACCCACCTGGCCTACGTCAAGGAGCGTCGCACGGAGGAAGAGGCCGAGTCCCTCCTCGAGGAAGCCCTCCAGCAGCTCCGGGTGCGTCGCGGAAAGCTCAGCGCCACCAACTGACTGAGGTGGGCCACGGCCCATCGCGCAGCGCGCAGGCAACACAAAAAGCGCATCGGTTCCTCGGAACCGATGCGCTTTTGTTCTGCCTGGAGTCGCTTACTGCGGCTGCTCGATCAGGTTCTCCGGGACCTCGGCGGCTGCCTCTCCGTCCACGAAGAAGTCCGTGTAGTGCCGGCCACGGATGCCCGCAACGGGCACCTCGTCACGGCTGGCCCCGGCGAGGGCGAGGCCGAGGGCCGAGGCCTTGTCGGAACCGGAGACCACCAGCCAGATGCGTTCGGACGAGTTGATCACCCAGCGGGTCAGGCTCAGACGTTCGGGCGGAGGCTTGGGCGAGTTCAGCACCGCGATGACCGTGAGGTCGTTCTCCCGGATACCCTGCATGTGCGGGAACAGGGAAGCGATGTGTCCGTCCGGACCGACGCCGAGGAACGTGACGTCGAACTGCGGCACCGTCGACTCAGGGGCGGCCATCGACTTGAGCTCGGCCGCATACCGATCCGAGGCCGCATCGATGTCCAGACCCTCGTCGGACGCGGGGAACGCGTGCACGTTGCCGGCCGGAATATCGATGTGGTCGAGTAGGGCCGCGCGGGCCTGCCCCTCGTTGCGGTCGGCATGGCCCCGCGGGACCCAACGCTCGTCGCCCCACCAGACGTCGATCTTGGACCAGTTCACGCTGTCGCGGTCGGGGGAGGCGTTGATGGCCTCCAGCACCCCGGTCCCGACGCTTCCGCCGGTGAGCACCACGTGCGCGTGGCCCTGTTCGTGCAGGATATCGGCCATCTTGGTGAGGAACCGCGTGGCGACGGACTCGATGAGCGCCGCCTTGTCGTCGTGTACGAGTACACGTCTGTCGTGTGTCATGAGTGACCTCCGGTGGATGTGGTGGCGCCCGTGAGCTGCGGCAGGCCACGCGTGATGACCTCGCCGTACAGTTCGTCGGGGTCGAGGCGGCGGAGTTCGTCGCTCAGGCAATCCCGCAGGCTGCGGCGCTTGAGCGTGAGATCCTGCACCGGCTGGCCCGGCTGGGTCAGCGTGGCGATTCCGGGGACCTCGCGCTCCAGGGAGATGACACCGGACGCGCGGGTGAGGTGCACGCCGCGGATCCCGTTCGAGTTCTCACCCGAGGTGAGTTCGTAGTCCACGGGCACCTGCAGCTGCAGCTGCAGCCAGGCCGCGAGCAGGGTCGTCGAGGGGGAGTCGGCCGCCCCGGTCACGGACACGGCGGTGATGGACTCGTAGGGAGGCTGGTCCAGCACCGCGGCGAGCTGGGCCCGCCAGAGCGTCAGACGTGTCCAGGCGAAGTCGGTGTCGCCGGGGCGGTACGTCGAGCAGATCCGGGTGAGCGCGGCCTGCGGGTCGTCCTGCGCCGACGCATCCGTGATGCGACGGTACGCGATGCGGCCAAGGGGCGACTCGGCGGGCACCTCAGGCGCCTCACCGGGCCACCAGGCCACGACGGGAGCGTCGGGCAGCAGCAGGCCGGTGACCAGGCTCTCCGGGTCACTGGCGGCGTCACCGTAGGCGCGCAGCACGATGACCTCGCTGGCGCCGGCGTCTCCGCCGACACGGATCTCCGCGTCGACACGCGGGTCGCAGACGGCGGCGCCGTCGGGCTGGGTCGACAGGACGATCACGCGCATGGGGTGTTCCCGGGACGCGTCGTTGGCTGCTTCGATGGCCTCTTCCTCGTGGCCGAGTTCGGCGGCGATGATGAGGGTGAGCACCCGGCCGAGGGCGACAGCGCCGCCCTCTTCCCGGATGCGCACGAGCGCCTTGGAAATCTTGGACGTGGTGGTGTCCGGCAGATCGACGATCATGGGCGTCTCCAGTTCCGGCCGTCTCGTGACAGCAGTTCGTCGGCTGATGCGGGCCCCCAGGTTCCGGGTCGGTATTGTTCCGGTTGACCCTGGGTTGCCCAGAATTCTTCGATGGGGTCGAGGATCTTCCACGATAGCTCGACCTCTTCGTGGCGGGGGAAGAGCGGCGGGTCGCCCAGCAGGACGTCCAGGATCAGGCGTTCGTAGGCCTCGGGGCTGGCTTCGGTGAAAGCGTGGCCGTAACCGAAGTCCATGGTCACGTCGCGCACCTGCATGCCGACACCGGGCACCTTGGAGCCGAACCGGATGGTGACGCCCTCGTCGGGCTGCACCCGGATCACCAGGGCGTTCTCACCGAGCGCGGCGGTCTGGCTCTTTTCGAAGAGGTACTGCGGAGCCCGCTTGAACACCACGGCGATCTCGGTGACCCGGCGGCCCAGGCGTTTGCCGGCGCGCAGGTAGAACGGCACGCCGGACCAGCGGCGGGTGTCGATCTCCAGGCGCAGGGCCGCGTAGGTCTCCGTCAGCGACTCCGGGTTCATGCCGTCTTCCTCGAGGAAGCCGAGGATCTTCTCGCCACCCTGCCAGCCACCGGCGTACTGTCCGCGGGCGGTGCCCGTGGCCAGGTCCTCCGGCAACCGCACGGAGGCGAGCACCTTCTCCTTTTCGGTGCGGAGGTCCGCGGCGTCGAAGGAGATCGGCTCCTCCATGGCGGTGAGCGCCAGGAGCTGCAGGAGGTGGTTCTGGATCACGTCGCGTGCCGCGCCGATGCCGTCGTAGTACCCGGCCCGTCCGCCGACACCGATGTCCTCGGCCATGGTGATCTGTACGTGGTCGACGTAGTTGGCGTTCCAGATCGGTTCGTACAACTGGTTCGCGAAGCGCAGCGCCAGAATGTTCTGCACCGTCTCTTTACCCAGGTAGTGGTCGATGCGGAAGACGGAGTCGGCCGGGAAGACCGATTCGACGACGTCGTTGAGCTCGCGGGCGGTCTTCAGGTCGCTGCCGAAGGGCTTCTCGATGACGACGCGGCGCCATTGTCCGTTCTTCTGCTCGGCCAGGCCGGAGCGACGCAGCTGCTCGGTGACCTGGGGGAATGCCTTGGGCGGGATCGAGAGGTAGAACGCGTGGTTGCCCATCGTTCCCCGCTCCCGGTCGAGTTCCTCGATGGTCTCCTTGAGGAGTTCGAAGGCGGCGTCGTCGTCGAAGGTTCCCGGGACGAACCGGATTCCCTCCGCCAGCTGCGCCCAGACATCCTCGTGGAACTCGGTGCGGGCGTACTCCTTGACGGAGTCGTGCACGACCTGCATGAAGTCCTGGTTGTCCCAGTCCCGGCGGGCGAACCCGACGAGAGCGAATCCAGGCGGCAAGAGGCCCCGGTTGGCGAGGTCATAGACGGCGGGCATGAGTTTCTTCCGCGACAGGTCTCCGGTGACGCCGAAGATCACGAGGCTCGAGGGCCCCGCAATTCGATTCAGGCGGTAATCGGAGGGTGAACGCAGCGGATTGAACTCCGGGGTGATTTCCACCGGGGACATGCAGCTCCTTAGAGGGTGACAGTGAACAGAAGCGGGGGCGTGACTTACCGGACTGCGGCGAACAGGGTGCTGATGTTCGCAGCCGGGTCGGTCAACGTGAGGGTGAGGACCGGACGACCATGCTCGGCGAGGACGCTGGCGTCGCCGGCGGCCTGGGCCTGGATGAGCTCACCGAAGGTGAACGGACGGCCCGGGATCTCAAGGTCTTCAGCGGGGGTGCTGAGGACCTGCAGGAACACGCCGGTGGGGGTGCCACCCTTGTGGAACTGGCCGGTGGAGTGCAGGAACCGGGGGCCCCAGCCGAAGGTGACCGGACGACCTGACAGCGTCGCCAGGAGTCCCCGCAGCTCGGCGAGCTGGGGGAGTGCCACACGGTCCGCGTAGGCCTGAACGGCGACGTATCCGTCCGGACCGAGTTCTTCGAGCAACGCGTCGACGGCCCCGGCCAGGTCGCTGGCCGCGCCGATGACGTGCGGCGTGCCGCGGATCTCGATGCCCTCGGCGATGAACGCGGCTGGCTCTGGAGCGGGACGGTCGTCGAGCAGGCCGCGGGTGGCGATCTTCGCGGATTCGACGTCGGGCTGGTCGAACGGGTTGATCCCGAGCAGCCGTCCGGCGACGGCGGTCGCGTACTCCCACACCAGGAACTGGGCGCCGAGGGTGCCGCTGACACGGATCTCGCCGCTCCCGTCAAGATCCATGCCGTCGAGGGGCCCGAAGACCTCTTCGCCGGCATCCGCCACGACGCGCAGGATCTGCACGTCGGGCAGAGATGCCGAGAGCTCCGGCGCATCCGCGTCTAGAACGACGGGGAGGATGCCGGTGCCGGCCTTGCCGGTGGATTCGGCGATGAGCTGTTCGGCCCAGTCGGCAAAACCCACGATGTGGGTTTCGTCGGAGACGATGGCCAGCTTGTCGCGGCGCGGAGTGGCTGAGGCTATCGCAGCGCCGAGGATCAGACCGGGGTTGTCCTCTGAGTCGACGGCCAGGGTCAGGGAGACGGCATCGGCCTCGTCGAGGAGCTGTGCGATGTCCGCCCCGGCCAGGCCGGAGGGCACGAGGCCGAATGCGGTCAGCGCCGAGAAACGACCGCCAACTGTCGGGTCGGCGGTGAACACCCGGTAGCCGGCTTCCCTGGCCGACGCCTCGAGCGGTGAGCCGGGGTCGGTGACCACGATGATGCGCTCCGCGGGGTCGATCCCGCGATCCTGGAAGGCACGTTCGAAGACTCGCCGCTGGCTGTCCGTCTCCACGGTGCCGCCAGACTTCGACGACACCACCAGGGCGGTGGACTCGAGACGGTCGGTCAGCGCCGCTCGCACCTGGCCGGGGTCGGTCGCGTCGAGCACCGTCAGGTCGACACCGCTGGTGCGTGTGATGACCTCGGGGGCGAGCGACGAACCACCCATGCCGGCCAGGACGATGTGAGTGACACCCTGCGCGTGGAGTTCCTCGCGCAGGGCCGTGATCTCGGCGACGAGGGGACGGGAGGTGGTCACGGACTCGGTCCAGCCGAGCCGTGTGCCGGCCTCTTCCTCAGCCTCGGGTCCCCACAGGGCAGGGTCGAGAGACGTGATGCCGGAGGCGATCAGGTCGGCGACCAGGGTGGGGACCACGGTGCGGACGGCCTCTGCCGCCGCACCGCTCACCGAGATCTGGAAACTCACTTGGCGGACTCGAGCGCCGCCGTCACGGTGTCCAGGAGTTCGTTCCAGGAGATGATGAACTTCGAAACGCCCTCCTCTTCGAGCACGCGGGTGACGTCGTCGTAGGAGACGCCCTGTGCAGCGATGGCGTCGAGAACGGCGTTCGCGGCGTCGTAGGAGCCGGTGACGGCGCCTTCGACGATGACACCGTGGTCGAAGGTGGCCTCGAGGGTCTTCTCCGGCATGGTGTTGACGACCTCGGGGGCGACCAGTTCGGTCACGTACAGGGTGTCGGGCAGGTCGGCGGACTTGACGCCGGTGGAGGCCCAGAGCGGACGCTGCTTGTTGGCGCCGGCCGCGAGCAGCACGGACGCGCGCTCGGTCGTGAAGGCCTGCTCGAAGACCTGGTAGGCGAGCTGCGCGTTGGCGACGCCGGCCTTGCTCTGCAGAGCGAGGGCTTCCTCGGTGCCGACCTCGGCGAGGCGCTTGTCGATCTCGGTGTCGACACGCGACACGAAGAACGAGGCGACCGAGTGGATGGTCGACAGGTCGATGCCCGCGGCCTTGGCCTTCTCCAGGCCGGTGAGGTAGGCGTTGATCACGGCGCGGTAGCGCTCGAGGCTGAAGATCAGCGTGACGTTGACGCTGATGCCCAGCGCGATGGTTTCGGTGATCGCCTCGAGGCCCTCGATGGTCGCCGGAATCTTGATCATCGCGTTGGGGCGGTTGACCTTGTTCCAGAGCTGCTGGGCCTGGGCGAGGGTCTTCTGGGCGTCGTGGGCGAAGCCGGGCTCGACCTCGATCGACACGCGGCCATCGAAGCCCTTCGTGGCGTCGTAAATCGGGCGGAAGATGTCGCAGGCGGCGGCGACGTCGTCGGTGGTGATCTCGAAGACCGCATCCGTGACGGTGGTGCCGGCGGCGGCCAGCGTGGCCACCTGCGAAGCGTACGCCTCGCCCTTGCTGAGCGCACCGGCGAAGATCGTCGGGTTGGTGGTGACGCCGACGACGTTCTTCTCCTCGATGAGGGTCGTCAGTCCGCCGGACTGGATGCGCTGACGCGACAGGTCGTCGAGCCAGATGCTGACGCCCGCGGCGGACAGTGCGGCGGTGGGGGTTGTTTCAGTCATGAAAATCAAATCTCCTTGAATGCTGCGCTTGTAGGTGTCGCGCTCAGAGCGCGGCGAGGGATTCTTTGGCGGCGGCGACGACGGCCTCCGTGGTGATACCGAATTCGCGGAACAGGGTCTTGTAGTCGGCCGATGCACCGAAGTGCTCGATCGAGACGCTGCGGCCGCGGTCGCCGACGTACTTAGTCCAGGTCAACGCGATTCCGGCCTCAACCGATACCCGAGCGGTGATCGCTCTCGGCAGAACTGCCTCACGGTATTCGGCGGACTGCTCCTCGAACCACTCCAGGCTCGGTACCGAGACCACGCGGGCGTTGATGCCGTCCGCTTTGAGTGCCTCGCGTGCGTTGACGGCCAGCTGCACCTCGGAGCCGGTGGCGATGAGGATCACGTCGGGCGTTCCGTTCGGGGCCTCGGCGAGCACGTAAGCACCCTTGGCGACGTTCTTGGCCGACGCGAAGGTCTCGCCGGTCGCGTCACCCTCGCCGCGTTCGAAGACGGGGATGTTCTGGCGGGTCAGCACGATGCCGGCCGGGCCGTTGCGGCGCTCGAGGATCGTCTTCCAGGCCCAGGAGACCTCGTTGGCGTCGCCGGGGCGCACCACGTCGAGTCCGGGAATGGCTCGGAGCGTGGCGAGCTGTTCGATCGGCTGGTGGGTCGGTCCGTCTTCGCCGAGGGCCACGGAGTCGTGGGTCCAGACGAAGATCGACGGGGCCTTCATGAGGGCGGCGAGTCGCACGGCCGGACGCATGTAGTCGCTGAAGATCAGGAAGGTGCCGCCGAACGGGCGGGTATTTCCGTGCAGGACGATGCCGTTGAGGATCGCGGCCATGGCGTGCTCGCGGATACCGAAGTGCAGCACGCGGCCGTACGGGTTGCCGGTCCACTCATGAGTGGAGTGCTCGCTCGGGATGAACGAGGCGGAGTTGCTGATCGTGGTGTTGTTCGACTCGGCGAGGTCTGCGGAGCCGCCCCACAGTTCGGGGATGACCGGGCCGAGGGCGTTGAGCACCTTGCCGGACGATGCACGGGTGGAGACCTCGGTGCCGGCGGGGAAGACCGGGAGGGCCTCCTCGACGCCGTCGGGCAGGTCGCCGGACAGAATACGGTCCAGCAGGACCTTGCGCTCGGGGTTGGCGGCGGCCCAGGCGTCGAAGCGCACGTTCCACTCGGCGTGCGCCTCAGCGCCGCGATCCAGTGCCTTGCGGGTGTGTGCGATGACGTCGTCGGCGACCTCGAAGGTCTTCTCGGGGTCGAAACCGAGAATCTCCTTCACTCCGGCGAGTTCCTCGGCGCCGAGGGCGGAGCCGTGGATCTTCCCGGTGTTCTGCTTCTTCGGGCTCGGCCAGCCGATGATGGTCTTCAGGATGATCAGCGACGGCTTGTCGGTGACGGCCTTGGCCGCCTCGATGGCGTCGTTGAGGGCAGCGATGTCCTCGACGTATTCGCCGGTCTTCTTCCAGTCGACCGTCTGCACGTGCCAGTGGTACGCGTCGTAGCGTGCCGCGACATCCTCGGTGAAAGCGATGTTGGTGTCGTCCTCGATCGAGATCTGGTTGGAGTCGTAGATCGCGATCAGGTTGCCGAGCTGCTGGTGTCCGGCGAGCGAGGAGGCCTCGGAGGTGATGCCCTCCTGCAGGTCGCCGTCTCCGGCGATGACGTAGACGAACTGGTCGAAGGGGCTGGTGCCGGCTTCGGCCTCGGGGTCGAACAGGCCACGCTCGAAGCGTGAGGCGTAGGCGAAGCCCACGGCGGAGGCGAGGCCCTGGCCGAGCGGGCCGGTGGTGATCTCGACGCCGTCGGTGTGACCGTACTCGGGGTGGCCGGGAGTCTTGGAGCCCCAGGTGCGCAGGGCCTTGAGGTCGTCGAGCTCGAGGCCGTAGCCGCCGAGGTACAACTGCACGTACTGGGTGAGCGAGCTGTGGCCCACAGAGAGGATGAACCTGTCGCGGCCGATCCACTCGTTGTCAGCGGGATCGCGACGCATCACTTTCTGGAACAGCAGGTAAGCCGCGGGGGCGAGGCTCATGGCCGTTCCCGGGTGGCCGTTGCCGACCTTTTCCACGGCGTCCGCCGCGAGGATGCGAGCGGTGTCGACCGCCCGGTTGTCGATGGAATCCCACTGCAATGCTGCCACGTGAACTGACCCTTCTGAATCCGTCAAAGGCGGCACGTCTTTATCCCGCGCCGCTGGAGAGTGTTTGCCCGCCGACATCGTTATCGGCATCGAGGTGCGCAAGAGAGTGCCCGTATCAGGTGGCTCACGGATGCATGCACCTTAGATTGGCGAGCCATTCCAGTATAGGGAACCCGAATTGCCGGTGTTGTTTCGGCGGCATTGCGCCAGGCTCGCACGGGCAGGCCGGGAGTGAGAGGTGACGGAATGATCTAGAATTACGGCAATATGCGAAGCGCACGAGGAGTTATGGATACCGCCGAACAGACGCCCACCCTCAACGGGCCTGACCGATTCCAGCGGGCGGGCAACACCTTCCGCGCCTATCTGTCGCTCACGAAGCCCCGCGTGGTCGAATTGCTGCTTGTTGTCACGGCCCCGACGATGATCCTGGCCGAGCGCGGCATCCCCAGCCTGTGGCTGGTGCTGGCCACCCTGATCGGCGGTGCCTTCAGTGCCGGATCGGCCGGCGCGTTCAACTGCTACCTCGACCGCGACATCGACCGGTTGATGAACCGCACGCAGGGGCGCCCCCTGGTCACCGGGGAGCTCTCGGACCGGCAGGCCCTGGTGTTCGCCTGGGTTCTGGGCGCCGTGTCCATCGCGTGGCTCTGGATCTTCACGAACTGGGTGGCCGCGCTCCTCTCGCTCGGCGCCATCCTGCTGTACGTGGTGTTCTACACGATGATCCTCAAGCGCCGCACGGCGCAGAACATCGTCTGGGGCGGCGTGGCCGGCTGCATGCCGGTGCTGATCGGCTGGGCCGCCGTGACCGGGGACCTGTCCTGGCCGCCGTTCATCCTGTTCCTGATCATCTTCCTGTGGACCCCGCCGCACTACTGGCCGTTGTCGATGAAGTACCGCGACGACTATCAGGCGGCCGGAGTCCCGATGCTCGCCGTGGTGCGCGGCCGCGCGCAGGTCGGCCTGCAGGTCATCCTCTACGCGTGGGCGACCGTGGCCTGCTCGCTGTTGCTCATCCCGATCGCCGACATGGGGCTGGTCTACAGCGTCGTGGCCATCGCAGCCGGTGCCTGGTTCATCTACGAGACCCACCGCCTGTACAACCTCACCATCCGGCACGAGCACGTGTCGCCGATGCGCGTCTTCCACGGCTCGATCGCCTACCTCACGCTGGTCTTCGTGGCCGTCGGCGTCGATCCGCTGCTGCCCTTCTAGCCGCCCGCCCTTCTCTCGCTCTGCCCCGGTGCGCTCGTGTGCCACCCGCGAAAGCGGCCATATGGCTGCTTCGCGCGCACCGAGGTGACCGTTTCCCCGCTCTCGCGAGAGGCACCATCCGCGAAAGCGGTGATGTGGCTGCTTCGCGGGTGCTGACGTGACCGCTTCGCCGCTCTCGCGAGAGGGGTCATTCTCGAAGTGCCTCACGCGGGGGGCCTCCGCGAGAGCGGCCATATGGCTGCTTCCCGCACGCTGACGTGACCGTTTCCCCGCTCTCGCGGGAGGCACCATCCGCGAAAGCGGTGCTGTGGCTGCTTCGCGCGCACTGAGGTGACCGTTTCCCCGCTCTCGCGAGAGGGGTCATTCTCGAAGTGCCTCACGAGAGGGGCCTCCCCGAGAGCGGCCATATGGCTGCTTCGCGGGTGCTGCAGTGACCGTTTCCCCGCTCTCGCGAGAGGCACCATCCGCGAAAGCGTTGAAGTGGCTGCTTCGCGGGTGCTGAGGTGACCGTTTCCCCGCTTTCGCGGGAGGCCGTGAGCCCGTGGAAGCGCACGCGTGAGTCGCGGGGCAGGGGCTCAGCAGGGCAGCCGGTCAGCGGGTCAGCGCATCAGCGGGGCAGTGAGGCAGTGGGGCAGTGAGGCAGTGGGGCAGCGGGTCAGCGGGCGAGGGTCTCGGTGGTGGTTCGTGGGACCGGGGGAGCAGCAGCGACAACGGGCTGCTTGAGGTTGAGAACCACGGCGGTCATGGCAGCGGCGAGCACGCAGGCGAGCACCATGTGGATGCCCACGAGCAGCGCCGGCAGGCCGAGGTTGGCCTGGGTGAGACCCACGACGGTCTGCACCAACTCCACGGCGAGCAGCAGCAGCACCCAGCGGCGCACGGGCAGGTGGAGCGACACCGCCCCCACCACCAGGACCAGCGTCAAGACCAGGGTCACGTAGGCAGGCCAGCTGTGCACGTGCTGGAGGAACTCGGAGTCCAGACCGTTGCGGGGAGCGTCGGCGTCACCGGCGTGCGGGCCGGAGCCTGTCGTGAGGATCCCCACGGCGATGGTCACGGCCACGGCGAAGGTGGTGAGGTGGGTGACGATGAGGAACCAGCGCGGGACCACGCGCTCCCGGGGGCCGGGGACCGTGTACAGCCGGTAGAGGAACGCGGTGCAGAGCCCGACGAGGATCACCGAGATCACGAAGTGCAAGCCCACGACATAGGGGTTGAGCTGCGTGAGCACGCTGATGCCGCCGATCACGGCCTGAGCGGGGATGCCCAGGCCGGCCAGCAGGGTGAGACGGAACAGGTCGGGGCGGCTGCGGCGCATCCGCAGCACCGCGACGAAGGCCACGATGGCGACCAGGCCGAGCAGCACACCGAGCAGGCGGTTGCCGAATTCGATGACGCCGTGGATGCCCATCTCGGGGGTGTTGACCAGCGAATCCGCCGTGCACTTGGGCCAGGTCGGGCAGCCGAGGCCCGAGCTGGTGAGCCGCACGAGCCCTCCGGTGCCGACCAGGAATATCTGGGCGGCCAGGTACACCCAGCCGAGCACGATGAGGCGTCGGTCCACGTTCGTGGGCAACCACTGGACTATCCGGTTCACGGGTTCTGCTCCCTGCTGGTGCGTGCGTATGTGAATACGCCGGGTCGCACTACTAATAACATCACTAGCCTGTAGAATTAGGTGTTTCACGGGCCCAGTGCCCGCCACGTGCATTCGCACAACGCGGCACGACCGGCCCGTGTTCATCTTAGGTACGCAACGTAGCCATCCACACAACTCACCCTCACCGGGCGCTGCACGTTCGACCAGTCGGTCGGACACGCACGCCTGGCGGGAATGACCGGACTGATATCCGGGTTGATGTGGGTAGGAGAAGAGGTAAAGATGTCTGACGTTCTACTGGACCGACCCGAGCTCGAGGGGCTGGGGGTCTATGAATTCGGCTGGTCCGATTCCGACGCCGCAGGAGCCTCCGCTCGCCGCGGAATCTCGCCCGAGGTCGTCACCGATATCTCGAACCTGAAAAAGGAACCGGCCTGGATGCTGGAGCGCCGACTGAAGGCGCTGGCGCTCTTCGAGCGCAAGCCCATGCCCACCTGGGGCGCGGATCTCTCCGAGATCGACTTCGACAACATCAAGTACTTCGTCCGCTCCACCGAGAAGCAGGCCCAGACCTGGGAAGACCTGCCCGACGACATCAAGAACACCTACGAGAAGCTCGGCATCCCGGAGGCTGAGCGTCAGCGTCTCGTGTCCGGCGTCGCCGCCCAGTACGAGTCCGAAGTGGTCTACCACCAGATCAACGAGGAACTCGAAGCCCAGGGCGTCATCTTCATGGACACCGACACGGCGCTCCGCGAGCACCCGGAGTTCTTCGAGGAGTACTTCGGCAGTGTCATCCCCTCGGGAGACAACAAGTTCGCCGCCCTGAACACCTCGGTGTGGTCCGGCGGCTCGTTCGTCTACGTGCCGCCCGGCGTGCACGTCGAGATCCCGCTGCAGGCGTACTTCCGGATCAACACCGAGAACATGGGCCAGTTCGAGCGCACGCTGATCATCGCCGACGAGGGCAGCTACGTGCACTACATCGAGGGCTGCACGGCCCCGATCTACAAGTCCGACTCGCTGCACTCCGCGGTCGTCGAGATCATCGTGAAGAAGAACGCCCGCGTTCGCTACACGACCATCCAGAACTGGTCGAACAACGTCTACAACCTGGTCACCAAGCGCGCCACGGCAGCTGAGGGCGCGACCATGGAGTGGATCGACGGCAACATCGGCTCCAAGGTCACCATGAAGTACCCGTCGATCTACCTGATGGGGGAGCACGCCAAGGGCGAGACCCTGTCCGTCGCGTTCGCCGGCCCCGGCCAGCACCAGGATGCCGGCGCCAAGATGATCCACATGGCTCCGTACACGCAGTCCTCGATCGTCTCCAAGTCGATCGCCCGCGGAGGCGGCCGCGCCGGGTATCGCGGTGAGGTGCGGGTGGATGCCACCGCGCACCACTCCGCCAACACCGTGCGCTGCGACGCCCTGCTGGTCGACACCCAGTCGCGTTCCGACACCTACCCGGCCATCGACATCCGCGTCGACGACGTGCAGCTCGGCCACGAGGCCACCGTCTCGCGGGTCAGCGAAGAGCAGCTCTTCTACCTGATGAGCCGCGGCATGCCCGAAGACGAGGCCATGGCCATGATCGTGCGCGGGTTCATCGAACCCATCGCCAGGGAGCTCCCGATGGAGTACGCCCTCGAACTCAACAAGCTCATTGAAATGGGCATGGAAGGATCCGTCGGCTAAATGTCCGCCGCCTCGACTTCAACAGCACCCACATCCGCATCATCGTCGGAGGCCCTGCCCTCCGCCGAACAGCACGGCATCAAGGAACACTCGGACGGACGCTTCGGCTTCGTCCCCGTGCAGACCCGGTCCGCCAGGTTCAAGAGCTTCGACGTCGCCGACTTCCCCGCCGTCACCGGCCGGGAAGCGGTGTGGAAGCTCTCGCCCGTCGCCAAGTTCACCGACCTCACCGGCGGCACCCTGGACGGCTCCGCCTACGACATCGACTCGACGCCGCTCGCCGACGTCGACGTGTCCTGGGTCGACCGCACGGATGCCCGCATCGGTACGGCCGGGGCCCCGGAGGAACGCGCCGCCGCCAACGCCTGGAGCAGCTTCGACAAGGCCCTGGCCATCACCGTCAGCGGTGAGGAGGCCAAGGAGATCACCATCACCCGGTCCGGGCTGGGCTCCACGCCGCGCGCCGCGCACACCGTCATCGAGGCCCGGCCGTTCAGCCAGGCCGTGGTGATCCTGCAGAACACGGGCACCGCCCGGCTCTCCGAGAACGTCGAGATCATCGTCGGTGAATCCGCGAACCTCACTGTGGTGACCCTGCAGGAGTGGGACGCGGATGCCGTGCAGCTCGCCAACCACTTCGCCACCATCGGCCGCGACGCCCGCCTCAAGCACGTCGTCGTCTCTCTCGGCGGCAGCATCGTGCGGGTCAACCCGTCGGTGCAGCTGGCCGGTCCTGGCAGCGACACCGAACTGTACGGGCTCTACTTCGCAGACGCCGGCCAGCACCTCGAGCAGCAGGTCTACGTCAACCACGACGCGGCGAACAGCCGCAGCCGGGTCAACTACAAGGGCGCCCTGCAGGGCGCCGGCGCCCGCACCGTGTGGATCGGCGACGTGCTCATCGGGAACACGGCCCCTGGGACCGACAGCTACGAGCAGAACCGCAACCTGGTCCTCACAGAGGGAACCCGCGCCGACTCGATCCCGAACCTCGAAATCGAGACCGGCGACATCCTCGGGGCCGGCCACGCCAGCGCCACCGGCCGCTTCGACGACGAGCAGCTGTTCTACCTGCAGTCCCGTGGCATCGGCGAGCTCGAGGCTCGACGTCTCGTCGTGCGCGGATTCCTCAGCGAAATCGTGCAACATATCGGATCGAAGCCGCTCGAAGAGCGCCTGCAGGGCGCCATCGAAGACGAGCTCCGCGGAACAGAAGGCAACTGAACATGGCGTCCACCAAGATTTGCGCGCTCGACGACCTCGAACCCAACGAGGCCATCAAGGTTGAGATCGGCGGCGTGAACATCGCCGTCGTCCGCGACTCCCATGGCGCTGTCTTCGCCATCGGTGACACCTGCACCCACGGCGACATCTCGCTGTCGGAGGGTTTCGTCGAGGGAGACACCCTGGAATGCTGGGCGCACGGTTCCAAGTTCTCCCTGAAGACCGGTCGGCCGCTCACTCTGCCGGCCTATGAGCCCGTCCCCGTGTACCAGGTCGACCTGATCGACGGTGACGTGTTCATCGATCCTCTGGTCACCATCGCCGTCTGACGCGTCGCCCACGGCACGCACGCATCCGCCGGCCCCACACACTGAACGCCCGCGACACCGCGGACAACGAAAGAGATACCGAATAATGTCTGTTCTTGAGATCAAAGACCTGCACGTCAGCGTCGAGACCGACCAGGGCACCAAGCAGATCCTGCGCGGCGTCGACCTCACCATCAACGAGGGTGAGATCCACGCCATCATGGGCCCCAACGGCTCCGGCAAGTCAACCCTGGCGTACACCATCGCCGGCCACCCGAAGTATCACGTCGACAGCGGCTCCATTCTTCTCGATGGCGCCGAGGTGCTCACCATGACGGTGGACGAGCGCGCCCGCGCCGGCCTATTCCTGGCCATGCAGTACCCGGTGGAGATCCCCGGCGTGACGGTCACGAACTTCCTGCGCACCGCCAAGACCGCGATCGACGGTGAAGCCCCCGCCATCCGCACCTGGATCAAGGACGTGCGCGAGTCCATGGTCAAGCTGCGCATGGACAAGAGCTTCGCCGAGCGCAATGTGAACGAGGGCTTCTCCGGCGGCGAGAAGAAGCGCAACGAGATCCTGCAGCTCGAACTTCTCAAGCCGAAATTCGCGGTGCTCGACGAGACCGACTCCGGCCTGGACGTGGACGCGCTGAAGATCGTCTCCGAGGGCGTCAACCGCGCCAAGGAGAACACCGGTCTTGGGCTGCTCCTGATCACCCACTACACCCGGATCCTGCGCTACATCAAGCCGGACTTCGTGCACGTGTTCGTGGATGGCCGCATCGCCGAGCAGGGCGGCCCCGAGCTGGCCGACCGTCTGGAAGACGAAGGTTACGATCGCTTCCTCGCCGAGACGCCCGTAGGCTAGAACCATGGTTTCGACACTCACCCCGGCGCGCTTCGACGAGATCGAAGAGGCGCTCAAGGACGTCATGGACCCTGAGCTCGGCATCAACGTCGTCGACCTCGGCCTCATCTACGACCTCGGTTGGGACGACGAGAACGACGCTCTCATCATCCACATGACGCTGACCAGTGCCGGCTGCCCGCTCACCGACGTGCTCGAGGAGCAGACGGCCGAGGCCCTGGACGGCGTTGTGGAGCAGTTCCGGATCAACTGGGTCTGGATGCCGCCGTGGGGCCCCGAGAAGATCACCGACGACGGTCGCGACATGATGCGGGCCCTGGGCTTCTCCATCTGACCGATCGCTCTCAACGACCGACTCGCGCCGGCTCCGGATGCACCCGCATCCGCAGCCGGCGCGATCTGCGTTAACCGGCATCCGAGACCGATGTAACTCTCATCCATCGGTTAGACCGGTATTCTAAACGGATGGATATGCCCCGTTCCCGCAGCCAGGCCCGCCGTGACGCCCACACCGCGGCCACCCGCGCAGAGATCATCGAGGCGGCCGCTGTGCTGATGCGTGAGCGCGGCTACGTGGGCACGTCGATCGCCGCCATCGCGGACCGTGGCGGCGTGGCCGTGCAGACGATCTACAACACCATCGGGTCGAAGGCGGAGATCCTCGCCGCGGTCCTCGCCGCCGCCGACCACCGCACGGGCCCCGGCCGGGCGGTACACGAGCTCGTGTCGCGGCTCACCGAGGCCGCGTCCGGTTCGGCCGCGCTCGGGCTCCTCGCACACTGGCTGGCCGACGGCAATGAGCGGGCCGCGCCGATCCGGAGGGTGCTCACCGAGGCCGCGGGGATCGACCCCGAGATCCGCGAACTGGAACGCTCGAGTGCCGCTCGGAGCCTGCACGCGTGCAGCGAGGCCGTCGAAGCGCTCCGGTCCCGCTTCGGCCTGCGCGCCGGACTCAGCGACCACGAGGCTGCCGCGTCGATCTGGGCGCTGGCTCATCCCCAGGTATTCCAGACCCTGGTGGTCGACCTCGGCTGGTCGGGGGAGACCTACACGGAGTGGTTGCGGTCCGGCCTCGCTGGAGCGCTCTCACCGGAGCGTTTTCCGGCCCGCTAGAACAAGCCGGGCAGCGCCTATTCGGGCACTTCGGGTCGGAAAGGCCGCGCAAGCAAATATACTGGTGGACTGGCCGGGTTCGGCCGGCCCTCCCACGACTCCCTCGAATGGACTATTGCTGTGCTCAGTGTGCAAGATCTCGAAATCCGAGTTGGGGCGCGCGTGCTCATGGAGGACGTCAACTTCCGGGTGTCCGCCGGCGACAAGATCGGCCTGGTCGGCCGGAACGGTGCCGGCAAGACGACGCTGACGAAGACCCTGGCCCGGGAGACGCTGCCCACAAAGGGCAAGATCGAAAGCTCCGGCGAGATCGGCTATCTGCCGCAGGACCCGCGCTCCGGTGACCCCGACATGCTGGCTCGCACCCGGATCCTGGATGCCCGCGGACTCGGCACCATCTCGCTCGGCCTCACTCAGGCCGGCATCGAGATGGGTAGCGCCGACAGCAAGGTCAGCGAACGGGCCATGAAGCGGTACGGCACCCTCACCGACGAGTTCAACGCGCTGGGCGGATACGCCGCCGAGGCCGAGGCCGCGTCGATCGCGAGCAACCTGAACCTGCCCGACCGGATCCTCGACCAGCCGTTGCGCACCCTCTCCGGCGGCCAGCGTCGCCGCATCGAGCTGGCCCGCATCCTGTTCTCTGCCGCCGAGACAATGATCCTCGACGAGCCCACCAACCACCTCGACGCCGATTCGGTCGTGTGGCTGCGCGAGTTCGTGAAGAACTACCGCGGCGGCTGCATCATCATCAGCCACGACATCGAGCTGGTCGGCGACACGGTGAACCGGGTGTTCTACCTGGATGCCAACCGCATGGTCATCGACATCTACAACATGAACTGGAAGAACTACCAGCGCCAGCGCGTCGCCGACGCCGACCGTCGCAAGAAGGAACGCGCGAACGCTGAGAAGAAGGCGTCGACCCTGCAGCTGCAGGCCGCCAAATTCGGCGCCAAGGCCAGTAAGGCCGCTGCCGCTCACCAGATGGTCGCGCGTGCCGAGAAGCTCCTGTCCGGCCTGGATGCCGTGCGTGTCGTCGACCGGGTCGCCAAGCTGCGCTTCCCCGAGCCCGCTCCGTGCGGCCGCACCCCGCTGATGGCCAGTGACCTGTCCAAGAGCTACGGCTCGCTCGAGATCTTCGCCGCCGTCGATCTCGCCATCGACCGCGGCTCCAAGGTCGTCATCCTGGGCCTCAACGGTGCCGGCAAGACCACCCTGCTGCGGATGCTGGCCGGCGTCGACAAGCCGGACACGGGCGAGATCGTGGCCGGTCACGGCCTGCGGATCGGCTACTTCGCCCAGGAGCACGAGACGATCGACGTGAAGCGCAGCGTGCTGCAGAACATGATCTCCTCCTCGCCGAACATCACCGAGATGGAGGCCCGAAGGGTCCTCGGTTCGTTCCTGTTCACCGGGGACGACTCGCACAAGCCTGCCGGGGTGCTCTCCGGTGGAGAGAAGACCCGGCTGGCCCTGGCCATGATCGTGGTCTCCGGTGCCAACGTGCTGCTGCTCGACGAACCGACCAACAACCTCGACCCGGCCAGCCGCGAAGAGATCCTCGACGCCCTCGCGCACTTCACCGGCGCCGTGGTGCTGGTCAGCCACGATGAGGGTGCCGTCGAGGCACTCAACCCCGAGCGGGTGCTCATCATGCCAGACGGCACCGAGGACCACTGGAACAAGGATTACCTGGACCTGATCACGCTGGCGTAGCAGCCGGGGCCGGTATGTGCCGGCCGGTTCCGCTTCAGGAGTGCTGGTCGACCAGCTCGTCCTCGATGTCGGCGTCGCTGCGCGGCTTGGCCGCCTGGCGACGGGCCCGGTCTGCGGCCCTGACGCGCTCGTCGGGATCCTCAGCGTTGATGTTGCGGTACTCCTGGCGGGCCGCCCAGCCCAGGCCGATGAAGCCCATCAGGGCGAAAACAAACCACTGGAACGCGTACGACAGGTGCGGCCCCTCGTCCCGTACCGGCCGGGTCACGGCCGTCGGACGGTCGGCGGTGGCCGGGTCCTCGGACTTCATCAGGCCGTAGGCGCCGGTGTAGGTGTCGGTCCCGAGCCGTTCGGCGATCTCGGTCAGGTTGATCGTCGCGATCTGGTTGCCCGTGGCGCTGCGCCCGGCCAGAGACGGTTCGCCCTGCTTGAGCCGGGCGATCACCGTGACCTCCCCGGCGGGAGCGGCCGGAACGGAGTCCGGCGCGTTCTGGTCCTCGCCGGTGGGCACCCAGCCACGGTTCACGATGAACACATCGCCGTCGGTCAGCAACAGGGGAGTGAGCACCTCGAAACCCGGGTTGATGTTCAACGGGCGGTTGCGCACCAGGATCTCCTCGTCCCTGAGGTAGGTTCCTGTGAGTTCAACCGGCAACCACTTCTGCGACTCCTCGAAGGAGTCCAGGCTCGGAAGCGCCTCGGTGACCGGCACAGCCTCTGCGTCGAAGTTCGTCTCCACCCGGCTGATCTCGGCCTGAGCCTCGGCGCGGCGGGCGAGCTGCCACACACCGAGGCCGGAGCAGATGACAGCGAACACGATGGTGAGGGCCAGGTAACCGGCCCACTGCCGGGAGATCAGGAAGCGCCAGCCGCTCACGCGAGCTCCGTCCCGGTCAGCTCAGTCCCGGTCAGCTCAGCCCCGGCAGGATCAGCGGACTCCAGGGGGCTCACGCGCAACGGGAAGTCGCGGGTGGACAGGAAGTCCCGGAGGAAGTCGACGTGCTCGTCACAGGCCAGCCAGGTCTTCACCCGGTCTTCGGTATGGATACGCGGATTCCGCCAGTCCAAGCGCCAGGAAGCCAGTTCCCGGCATCCCGCTCGCGAGCAGTTGGTGGTCTCGGGGGCGGCGCCGAACCCGATCACCGCGCGTCCTCTCCGTCGCCCGCTCGCGCGGACTCGTCGGGCGTGACGGTTTCAGGCCGTGCCGCCCTGTCGTGCGGCGCCTCAGCACCACGGGAGAGCTCGATGGCGCCCGGCCGCAGGACCGGCGTCGTCCGCTGCTCGCCATGCACGTTCGCGGCGATGACGGCGAAGTACGGCAGCAGGATGGCGCCGAGGGCGCACACGAGCAGCCACCACCCGTGCACAAAGAGCATCAAAACGATGCACACCATGCGGATGCCCATGGTGACCGTGTACCTGATCATGCGACGTCGCCGCTCCTCGTCCGGTGACGGGGGGAGCGTCGTGATCGACTGCTGCTGCTTCATCGTGCCCATCGCTCAGGGATCCAAATATGCCTGTCCACGCTCTGAAACAAGCCTACGTCCCCTGCCCGCCCCGTGGGTCACATCCCGGAACGCTCTAAGCTGAATGAATCTGTGCCCGCGCTGAATGCGGGCATGCTCACTGAAAGGACCGCGCCATGGCGACCGCTCGAACAGTTCTGGTAACGGGAGGCAACCGCGGCATCGGCTACGCCATCGCCGAGGAATTCATCGCCCAGGGGCACCGGGTAGCCATCACGGCCCGCTCCGGTGAGGGCCCCGCCGGCAGCCTCACCGTGCGCGCCGACGTCACCGACTACGCCTCCATCGATGCGGCGTTCACCGAGATCGAGGCCGCCTACGGCCCCGTCGAGGTCGTCGTGGCCAACGCCGGCATCACCAAGGACACCCTCCTGATGCGGATGAGCGAAGAGGACTTCACGTCCGTCATCGACACGAACCTCAGCGGAGCCTTCCGCGTGGTCAAGCGCGCCTCCAAGGGCATGCTCAAGGCCCGCTTCGGCCGGATCGTCCTGATCTCCAGCGTCGTCGGCCTCTACGGTTCGGCCGGCCAGGTCAACTACTCCTCGTCGAAGAGCGGACTCGTGGGCCTCGCCCGTTCGGTCACCCGCGAACTCGGCGCACGGGGCATCACGGCGAACGTCGTCGCCCCCGGGTTCATCGAGACCGACATGACCGCAGCGCTCCCCGAGGCGCAGCAGGCCGAGTACAAGCGGAACATCCCGGCCGGACGCTTTGCCTCCCCGGCAGAGGTCGCACGGGTGGTCACCTGGATCGCGGGCGACGACGCGTCCTACATCTCGGGTGCCGTCATCCCCGTCGACGGCGGACTGGGAATGGGCCACTAGGCAGCCCCACCGCACAGACGGAAGCCCGGCCGGACCAGTGGTCCCGCCGGGCTTCTTCGGTTCTTCTGTGCGTTCGGCGCAAGCGCCAGGGGTCAGCCGCGCAGGCCCAGGAGGGGCAGTACCTGGCTGAGGTCGTTCGTGCCGATCACCAGGTCGGCCGAGCGGCGCACGATGGGCTTGGCATTGAACGCCACTCCGAGACCGGCAATGCGCATCATGGTGAGGTCGTTGGCCCCGTCGCCCACCGCCACCGTGGAGCAGAGGTCGACGCCGTCCAACGCCGCCCATTCGACCAGGGCGGCCGCTTTCGCCGACGCGTCGATGATCGGCCCGGACAGCCTGCCGGTGATGTGGCCGTCCTCGACCTCGAGCCGGTTGGCCCGCCAGTGATCGAGGCCCAGGGTCGCGGCCAGCGGGTCGAGGAGCTCGTGGAAGCCGCCGGAGACGACTCCGATCCGGCTGCCGCCGACGTGCAGACCGTTGATGAGGTCGTGCACGCCTGCGGTGGGACGAATCAGGGCACCCACCTGGGCGAAGACGTCGGTGGACAGTCCGGCGAGGGTGGCGACCCGTTGCCGCAGGCTCTCCGCGAAGTCGAGTTCGCCGCGCATGGCACGGTCGGTCACCTCGGCCACCAGGGCGAGGGAACCGGCCGCGTCAGCGAGGAGCTCGATGACCTCGTTCTCGATCAGGGTGGAATCGGCATCCAGGACGACGAGGAACCTAGCTGGGGCATTCACGGGTGAACGTGCACGCCCTTGCCGACCACGGTGATCCCGGACTCGGTGACACTGAACCCCCGGGCGAGGTCACGGTCACGGTCGACGCCGATGTTGGCGCCCTCCGCGACGATGACGTCCTTGTCGAGGATGGCGCGGTGCACCACGGCGCCCGGCCGGATCTGCACCCGGTCGAAGACGATCGAGTCGACCACGTGGGCGCCAGAGTCGATGACGGCCCAGGGGCCGACGACACTGCGCTCGAGGTGGGCGCCGGAAATGACGCAGCCGAGCGAGACGATCGAATCGATCACGGTGCCCAGTGAACCCTTGGCGTCGCGCACGAACTTGGCCGGCGGCGAGTTCAGCTGCTGGCTGAAGATCGGCCAGCTCTGGTTGTACAGGTTGAACACCGGCAGGGCGCTGATCAGGTCCTGGTGGGCCTCGAAGAACGAGTCGATGGTTCCCACATCGCGCCAGTAGTACCGGTCGCGGTCGGTGGACCCCGGCACGTCGTTGCGCTGCAGGTCGTAGACGCCGGCCTCGCCGCGGGAGACGAAGTCGGGGACGATGTCGCCGCCCATGTCGTGGCTGGAGTCGGTGCGTTCGCCGTCACGGCGAACGGCCTCGATCAGCGCGTCGGCGTTGAAGACGTAGTTGCCCATCGAGGCGAACACCTCGTGCGGCGCGTCGGCCAGGCCGATGGCGTCCTTGGGCTTCTCCCGGAAGTCGCTGATCCGGTCCGGCGTTGCGGCATCCACTTCGATGACGCCGAACTGGTCGGCCAGGCCGATGGGCTGCCGGATGGCCGCCACGGTGGCCTGCGCACCGGAATCGATGTGCGCCTGGATCATCTGGCTGAAGTCCATGCGGTAGACGTGGTCGGCACCGACCACGACGACGATGTCGGGCTTCTCATCGTGGATGAGGTTGAGGCTCTGCAGGATGGCATCCGCCGACCCGCTGAACCAGCGCTTGCCGAGCCGCTGCTGCGCGGGCACGGAGGCGATGTAGGAGTTGAACAGTCCGCCGGACACGTGCCAGGTCTGAGACACGTGACGGTCGAGGCTGTGGGACTTGTACTGGGTCAGGACGACGATCTGGGTGACACCGGAGTTGATCAGATTCGACAATGCGAAGTCGATCAACCGGTAATGCCCCCCAAACGGCACCGCTGGTTTGGCGCGGTCTTCGGTCAACGGCATCAGCCGTTTTCCCTCGCCGCCTGCGAGAACGATTCCAAAGATCTTCTGGGCCTTCATAACTTTAGATTAGGGCCATCCGGTGCTTCCGACCAGCGTGCGGGGGTGTGTCAGCCCATCGCCCTGCGCTAGTTTTACTGCATGCGCGTCGATCTGCTCACCAAGGAATACCCGCCCGAGATCTATGGAGGGGCCGGCGTTCACGTCGCCGAGCTGGTCAAGGCCCTCCGCACCGACATCGATGTCACGGTGCGGTGCTTCGGCGCCCCCCGGACGGAGGCCGACACGTTCGCGTACGGCGTGCCCGCCGAACTGGCCGAGGCCAATGCGACACTCACCACCCTCGGCGTCGACCTGCAGATGGCCCAGGACGTGCAGGGCGCCGATGTGGTGCACTCGCACACCTGGTACGCCAACGGGGCCGGGCACATCGCCAAGCTGCTGCACGGGGTGCCGCACGTGGTCACCGCACACAGCCTCGAGCCGTTGCGCCCGTGGAAGGCCGAGCAGCTGGGCGGCGGCTACCGTGTGTCGAGCTGGATCGAGAAGACCGCGTTCGAAGCCGCCGACGCCGTCATCGCCGTCAGCGGAGGCATGCGCGCCGACATCCTGCGCAGCTATCCCGCCCTGGACGAGTCCCGTGTGCACGTGGTGTACAACGGCATCGACCTTGACCGGTGGAAACCGACGACCGACGCCGACGTGGTGCGCGCGCTCGGCATCGACCCCGACCGACCGTCGGTGGTGTTCGTCGGCCGGATCACCCGGCAGAAGGGCCTCCCGTACCTCCTGCGCGCAGCCGCGATGCTTCCGCCTGAGGTGCAGCTCGTGCTCTGCGCGGGCGCCCCTGACACGCCCGGCATCCTCGCCGAGGTCACCGGCCTGGTCGAAGAACTGCAGAAGGAACGATCCGGCGTCGTCTGGATCGACCGGCTGCTGCCGCAGCACGAGCTCTCTGCCGTGCTCACGGCCGGCACGGTCTTCGTCTGCCCCTCGGTCTACGAACCGCTCGGCATCGTCAACCTCGAAGCCATGGCTTGCGGCCTGCCTGTGGTGGGCACCGCGACCGGCGGCATCCCCGAGGTCGTTGCGGATGGCGTCACCGGCCGACTGGTCCCCATCGACCAGCTCAGCGACGGGACAGGCACCCCGACCGACCCCGAGGTCTTCGTCGCCGATCTGGCCCGCACCCTCACCGAGGTGCTCGCCGACCCCGATCTGGCCGCCCGGATGGGCCGCGCCGGCCGGGTCCGGGCCGAAGAGATGTTCAGCTGGGGCCAGATAGCCGCGAGCACGCGGGAGATTTACGCCGCACTGCTCTAGCGTGACCGAGGGGCCCAGCGCCGCCCGATAACATGGGTGCATGGTCAACGTTCTTCACTTCACCGGAGTCTCCGTCGTCCGGGGTGGCACAACCATCCTCGACTCAGTGGATTGGAGTGTAGACAGCGATCAGCGCTGGGTCATCCTCGGACCGAACGGTGCGGGGAAGACCACGACACTGCAGATCGCCGCCGCGCTCATGCACCCGTCCTCCGGTACCGCCGAGGTGCTCGAGGAGCCCATCGGCGGCAGCGACCTGTTCGAGCTGCGTCCGCGGATCGGCTTCGCCTCCACCGCCATGGCCCGCCGGGTGCCGGCCAACGAGACCGTGCTCAACGTCGTGATGACGGCGGCCTACTCGGTCACCGGCCGCTGGAACGAGGAGTACGAAGAGATCGACGAGCGCCGCGCGCAGCGGGTGCTCACCGAATGGAAGCTCGACCACCTGGCCGACCGCACATTCGGCAGCCTGAGCGACGGCGAACAGAAGCGCGTACAGATCGCCCGGTCGATCATGACCGACCCCGAGATCCTGCTTCTCGACGAACCCGCCGCGAGCCTCGACCTCGGCGCCCGGGAAGAACTGCTCCGTCTGCTGAGCGGCTTCGCGAGCGAACCGAACTCCCCGGCCATCATCATGGTCACCCACCACGTGGAAGAGATCCCGCGCGGATTCACCCACGTTCTGCTGTTGTCCGGCGGCAGCGTCGTCAGCGCCGGCCCGCTGGCGGAGTCCCTCACCTCGGACACCCTGACCCGCGCGTTCGGCCTGCCCATCGAGCTGACCGAGACCGACGGACGCTTCTCTGCCCGGGCAATCTGAGCCCTCCCGGGCGTCGGCCACCCGAGGCCCTCAGATTCTGCTAAACTCCATAGCTGGTCCTTAAGACCGGAATACTTTTCTGCCGCAACCGGCGAGCCAGAACCCACCCATCGACACGCAACAAGGAAGTCTCCATGAAGTCTGACATTCACCCCACATACGCTCCCGTGGTCTTCCGCGACCTCGCGTCGGGTGCGACGTTCCTTACCCGTTCGACGGTCTCCAGCTCGAAGACCATCGAGTGGGAAGACGGCACCACGTACCCGGTCATCGACGTGGAAATCTCCTCCGAGTCGCACCCGTTCTACACGGGCAAGCAGCGCATCATGGACTCCGCCGGACGCGTCGAGAAGTTCAACTCGCGGTACAAGGGCTTCGGCAAGTAGTCCGACCCTTCCACCACGCTTCAGGGCGACCGGCTTCGGCTGGTCGCCCTGTGTGATTTAACGCGCGTGGGTGAACGCGTCGGGCTTCGCCGGCCGTCACCCGCAGTGCAGCCAGTAGAAGCTCTGCGCGCCGAGGGTCAGCGTGAGGACGCCGTTCTCGTCGAACGAGGGGAACACGGCCCCGCCGAAGATGTCGTACAACCGGGTGCCCGCCAGATCGGGCGCCTCGACCCGGAACGCCACGGGGTTGTGCGCGAAGCTGAACACGCAGAGCAGGGTCTCAGGCTGGTCGCCGAAGCTCGACCCGGAGCCGGCATACTCTCGCACAAAGGCCAGAATCGACTCGTGGTCGGTTGCCAGTACCCGCATGGTGCCGAGGCCGAACGTGGGGTGCCCCTTGCGCACGTAGATCACGTTCCGGATCCAGTGCAGGAGTGACCCGGATTGGGCGAGGTGGGATTCCACGTTCGTCTGCGCGTAGTTGTACACCAGCGACTGCACGACAGGCAGGTACAGCTTCCCCGGATCAGCGGAGGAGAAGCCGCCGTTGCGGTCCGGGGTCCACTGCATGGGCGTGCGCGAACTGTCCCGGTCGGGCAGCCAGATGTTGTCGCCCATGCCGATCTCGTCGCCGTAGTAGAGGAACGGGCTGCCCGGCAGCGAGAACAGCAGCGCGTGAGCCAACTCGAGTTCGGACCGCGAGTTGTCCAGGAGCGGCGCGAGCCGCCGGCGGATGCCGATATTCGCCCGCATCCGGGGATCGTAGGCGTACCAGCCGTACATGGCCTGCCGGTACTCCTCGCTGACCATCTCCAGGGTGAGCTCGTCGTGATTACGCAGGAATACCGCCCACCCGGCGCCCTCGGGGATGTCCGTGGTCTCGGAGAGCACCCGGGTCAGCTCGCCGGCCCGCTGGGACCGCAGCGAGTAGAAGATCCGGGGCATCACCGGAAAATCGAACGCCATATGGCATTCCGGTTCCTCCTCCGTGCCGAAGAACGCGGCGACCTCCCGTGGCCACTGGTTGGCCTCGGCGAGCAGAATGCGTCCCGGATACTCGCGGTCGATCAGGGAGCGCAACCGCTTGATGAATTCGTGCGTGGGCGGTTCGCCTTCCCCATTCCCCTCGTCGGACTCGTAGAGGTAGGGGATCGCATCCAACCTGAATCCGTCCACGCCCATCTCCAGCCAGAAACGCATGACGTCCAGCACCGCCTCGTGCACCGCCGGGTTCTCAAAATTGAGGTCGGGTTGATGCGAGAAGAACCGGTGGAAGTAGAACTGCCGACGGACGGAATCGAACGCCCAGTTCGACTCCTCGGTATCGGTGAAGATGATGCGGATGTCCGGATACCTGTCGTCGGTGTCGTTCCAGACGTAGAAGTCGCCGAACGGCCCGTCGGGCTCCCTCCTCGACTGTTGGAACCACAGGTGCTGGTCGGACGTGTGGTTCAACGGCAGGTCGATCACGATGCGCATATTGCGCTCGTGGGCCTTCGTCACCAGCTCCTTGAACTCGTCGAGCGTGCCGAATTCGGGCAGGATCGACCGGTAGTCGGCCACGTCGTAGCCGCCGTCCCGCAACGGTGACGTGAAGAACGGCGGGATCCACAGCGCGTCGATGCCCAGCCACTGGAGGTAGTCGAGCTTCGAGATAAGCCCGGACAGGTCTCCGGAGCCGTCCGCGTTGCTGTCCACGAAGGACCGCACCATGACCTCGTAGAACACGGCCCGGCGGTACCACCGGGGATCCAGAGTCAACCCGGGAAGTTGGATCGGTGCGGTGAAGCTCACGGTGTTCCCTCCGGCCCTGCGCTGCGGTGGATGGGGCAGATGTAGGTGAGTCTAGGTCGATCGGCACGGGTTCTGTCCAGCCTCCTGCATGCCGCCCGCCTAAACTGGGACGGATGATCGTTCCCTCGCCTTTCGCCGACCTGCTCAGCCAGATGGACGCCCGCGCCGCCACCGTCACGGTGCTCGGCAGTGACACCCGGTACTGGGAGTACGGCGACCCCGAATCCCCGACGACGGTCGTGCTCGTGCACGGATTCCGCGGAGACCACCACGGCCTCGAAGCCGTCGTCGCCCAGCTGGACGGGCTGCGGATCATCTCGCCCGACCTGCCCGGTTTCGGCGAATCCTCGGCATTCGCAGCCCTGCCGCACACCATCGAGAGCTACGCCGCCTGGCTGGCGGAGTTCCTGCGCGTCCTGGCGGTCCCCGGCCGGCTCGTGGTGCTCGGCCACTCGTTCGGATCGATCGTCGTCGCGGCCGCCGCGGCCGCTCCGGCAGGCCTGCCCGCCCAGGACCTGGTCCTGGTGAACCCGATCGCCGCACCGGCACTCTCCGGGCCGCGCGGCATCCTGACCCGCCTCGCCGTCTTCTACTACTGGCTGGCCGCCCGGTTGCCCGAGCGCCTCGGCTTCGGCCTGCTGCGGAACCGGGTGATCGTGCGGGTGATGAGCATCACCATGGCCAAGACCCGCAACCGCCAACGGCGACGCTGGATCCACAATCAGCACGACCGCTACTTCTCCGCCTTCGCCGACCGCACCGTGGTGCTCGAGGCGTTCCGGGCGTCGGTGAGCCACGATGTCAGCGAATACGCGTCTGCCATCCCCACCCGCACGCTGCTGATCGCTGCCGACAAGGATGACATCACCCCCGTGGCCGCCCAGGAGCGGCTGGTCACCCAGTTCGCCGACGCGCAGCTCGAGGTGCTGCCTGGCGTGGGCCACCTCATCCACTACGAGGTCCCGGAGGCTGCCGCGCGCGCGCTGCGCCGTTTCCTGGCGGTGACGCCGGCATGACGGCCACGCCCGAGCGTTCCCTGCGCATCGTCTTCGACTGCCGTTACACGCGGATCGACCGTCACGACGGCATCAGCCGCTACACGGCCGGACTGGTCACCGAACTCGGCCGCCTGCACCCGGTCACGATGCTCATCAGCGACCACCGTCAGCTGGCCCTGCTGCCCGACCTGCCCTGGCAGCTCGTGCGAAAGCCCACCAGCGCGCTCGAGCCTCTCGTCGCCCTCACCGTGAACCGGCTGAAGCCCGACATCGTCTTCAGCCCCATGCAGACCATGGGCTCGTGGGGCCGACGGTACCGCCTGGTGCTCACGGTGCACGACCTGATCTACTACCGCAACCGCACACCTCCGCGGGAGTTCCCCGCAGCCATCCGCCTGCTCTGGCGGCTGTACCACCTGTCCTGGACGCCGCAGCGGATGCTCCTGAACCGGTCGGACGGCGTGGTGACGGTGTCGGAGACCACCGGTGAGTTGATCGCCAGGCACCGCCTCACCCGGCGGCCCGTTTCTGTTGTGCCGAATGCGGCGGATGCCGTGTCGCAGCCCGACGGCCTGGCGGCCCGGACCGAACCCGCCGCGAAGCGGCTGATCTACATGGGGTCGTTCATGCCGTACAAGAACGTGGACACCCTGGTGCGCGCCGCGGCGGCCCTGCCCGGCTACGAGCTGCACCTGCTCAGCCGGGTGAGCGACGACGAACGGGCGCGGCTCAGCGCCCTCGCCCCGCAGGCGGCCCTGGTGTTCCACAACGGTGTCAGCGACGACGAGTACGTGGCGTTGCTGGCCGGCGCGACCGCGCTGGTGAGCACCTCCCTCGACGAAGGCTTCGGCATCCCGCTGGTGGAGGCCATGGGCCTCGGCATCCCGGTCGTGGTCAGCGACATCCCCATTTTCCGGGAGATCGGTGGCGACGCGGCGAGCTACGTGGCCCCACGGGACCCCGACGCCGTGGCGGCGGCGGTGCTCGCCCTCGATCTGCCGGGGGAGTGGGCCCGTCGATCAGGGCTCTCGCTGCTGCAGGCCGCGCGCTTCACCTGGGCCGGATCGGCCGAGCGGCTCCTCCGGGTGCTGCAGGGCACCAGGGCCGCGTCACGGCGCGACTGACCCCGCCCGCCGCATGAGCGACGCGACCCGTCAGCGCACCGACACGAAGCGTTCGAGCACCAGCCGGCCGTCCTGCCAGCGGAAGTCATGCACCGACCCGTTCGGGATCAGCTCACCGGCCGCCGGGCGTTCCCCGTTGGTGGCGTAGCGCACCAGCGTGCCGATGACCCCGCCGTGGCAGACGACGATCACCTCCTGACCGGCGTAGGCCAGGGCGACGCGCTCAAGCGCGGGCAGCACCCGGTCCAGCACGGCCTGCCGGCTCTCCAGCCCTGGCACCCGGGAGCCGTCCGGGAACCGGAGCTGGCGCTCGGCGAACGTGAGCCCCTCGATCTCCCCGTGGTGGCGTTCGGTCAGCTCGGCGACGACCACGGGGGCGGCGTGGTCCAGCTCACCCGCGATGATCCGGGCGGTTTCATGCGCCCGGACCAGGGGACTGGTGACAATGGCATCCCACCTGGCGGTGCTGAGGCGCAAGCCGGTCTCCGCGGCCTGCGCGCGACCGGTGGAGTTCAGCGGGATGTCGGTGCTGCCCTGGATGCGGGTCTGCAGGTTCCAGTCGGTCTGGCCGTGCCGCACGATCGCGAGCCGGGTCATGACTCGATCAGCCTCGCCACAAGTCCCGCGAAGGTCTCCGACGTGCCCGCCTCCAGTTTGATCTGCGCGCGGCCGTCGCCCTTGGTCACACCACGATTGATCACCACGATGGGCAGCTTGCGGCGCCTGGCCAATTCGAGCAACCGGATGCCCGAGTTCACCGCGAGCGAGGAACCGGCGATGATCAGGGCATCCGCCGCCCGCACCAGCGCCGACGCCGCCGTGAACTTGGCCGTGGGAACAAGTTCGCCGAAGAAGACCACATTGGGCTTGAGCAGACCGCCGCAGACGGAACAGTCCGGAACGACGAAGTCATCGATGTCGACCACGATCGCGTCACCGTCCGGGGCGATCTCCACCTGGTCGGGGTCGGCGAGGACCGGGTTGTGCGCCTCGAGCCTGGCGGCGATGCTGTCGCGGCCGAAGGCCTGCCCGCAGGAGAGGCAGACCACCAGGTCCATGGAGCCGTGCAGGTCAACGACATGCCGGGACCCGGCCCTGGTGTGCAGGCCGTCGACGTTCTGGGTGACGACCCCGCTGACGAGACCGGCATCCTCCAGGGCCACAAGGGAGCGGTGACCGAGGTTGGGCTCGGCCGCCCGAAAGCGGTGCCAGCCGAGGTGGCTGCCGGCCCAGTACCGTTTGCGGGCCCGCTCGTCGGCCAGGAAGGTCTGGAAAGTCATCGGCACTCGCACGGGTGCGCCGGCGCCCCGGTAGTCCGGGATACCCGAGTCCGTGCTCACGCCGGCGCCGGTCAGGACGGCCGTGCGACGGCCGCGCAGGATCGCGGCAATCGCGTCGAGGTCTTTCCCGGCTACCGCCGGTGTCGTCAGGACAGTCTCGGCCGTCATCGTGCTCCATCCTCATCACGTCGTCGCCACCGGCGCCCGGAGGGGCCCTGGCGCGGCAGAGATGTCCTCTGAGTCTAAACTGGTCAGTTTTCGGCTGTGTTACGTTCGCGAAGGAGCGGCCGGCACGACAGCCCACCGAGAACCTCCCACCCAGCAGAACATCCCCGGAAAGGCGGCCTCCGCCGTGCAGATCGTCCCGATTACCGACCTCGACCAGCCGGGACTCTCCGACTACTCCCGACTGACCGATGTGGCTCTGCGCCGAGTGACCGAACCGGCGAACGGCTTGTACATCGCCGAGTCGGCCAAGGTGATCGGCCGCGCCCTCGACGCCGGCCATCGCCCGCGCTCGGTCCTCGTGCAGGAGCAGTGGTTGCCCGACGCCACCCGTCTCCTGAAGGACTGGCCCGACGTTCCCATCTACGTGGGGTCGGCCGCACTGCTCGAGCAGCTCACCGGGTACAACCTGCACCGTGGCGCCCTCGCCGCCATGCACCGGCCCGACCTGAAGTCGGTGGCCGACATCATCCGTGGCGCCCGGCGCATCGTGATCCTCGAGGACATCGTGGACCACACCAATGTGGGGGCGATCTTCCGGTCCGTCGCCGGGCTGGGCGCCGACGCCGTGTTGATCACTCCCCGGTGCGCCGACCCGCTCTACCGCCGCAGTGTGCGGGTGAGTATGGGAACCGTGCTGCAGGTGCCGTGGACGCGGCTGCCGGAGTGGGCAGAGGCCGCACCCGTGCTGCACGAGAACGGCTTCCACCTGGCCGCCCTCGCCCTCGCCGACGACGCCGTGTCCCTCGACGTCTTCGCCCGGCAGGCGCCCGAACGGGTCGCCATCGTCCTCGGCACCGAGGGCGATGGGCTGAGCCGCAATGCCCTGTCCGCGGCGGACACGATCGTGACGATCCCGATGCTGCACGGCGTGGACTCGCTCAACGTGGCCTCCGCCAGCGCCGTCGCTCTCTACGCCCTGCGCGTGTAGGCGGCTTCGGGGCGCGCGGCACTGCTGCGCCGCCCGGACACTTCTCCTCGTTAGAATCGACGGATGTCTCCCACCCGACGCCAGGTCTACCGCCGTCGGCGACTCGCTTTCTTCGGTGCCCTCGCCGTGGTCCTCGCGTCAGCCGTCTACCTCACCAGCACGGGCCTCGCACCCGTGTCCGCACTGGACGCCAGTGTCAGCGAACCCTCTGCTCTCACCCAGGCGGCCGCGACGCCCACCTGGCCGTCCCAGGGTGCCGGAGCGATCGGCGCGATCGGGTTCGACGGCGTGCTGGGCAGCAGCGGAGACCAGTCCTCTGTGCCCATCGCCAGCATCACCAAGATGGTCACGGCGCTGGTCATCCTCGATGCCAAGCCCCTCACCGGCGACGACGAAGGACCCGACATCAGCTTCACCGACAAGGACGTCGACATCTACTACGATGCCGTCGCCGAGAACGGCTCAGTGGCCCCGGTTTCCGCCGGGATGGTGCTCACCCAGCGTCAGGCCCTGGAGACCATGCTCATCCCGTCGGCGAACAACTACAGCGTCTCGCTGGCCGTGTGGGCGTTCGGCTCCGTCGACGCGTACCTCGGCGCCGCCTCCGCCTACCTCAGTGAGCACGGGCTGACCGCCACCACGGTTGCCGATACCAGCGGCATCTCCGCGCAGAGCGTGAGCAGCCCGTCCGACCTGGTGGCCATCGGCAAGCTGGTCATGGCCGATCCGGTGTTGCCCTCGATCGTGGCCATGCCGTCCGCGGAAATTCCCACCGTGGGAACCGTCACCAACACGAACAAGCTGCTCGGCGTCGACGGCGTCGACGGCATCAAGACCGGAACCACCGACGAGGCCGGCGCCTGCCTGCTCTTCGCCGTCGATGTTCCGGTGGGGGACACGACGGTGACCCTCGTGGGCGTCGTGCTCGGCGGGAACACCCATCCCGAATTGAACACGACCGTGCGCACCCTCATCGCCAGTGTGAGCCCCGGATTCCACCAGGTCACCCTGGTGGAGGAAGGGACCGTCTACGCCAGCTACACGACGCCGTGGGGCCAGTCAGGGCAGGCCGTGGCCGAGAGCTCCCAGTCAGCCGTCGTGTGGTCGGACACCCCGGTCAGCACCGACGTCGAGGTCGAGCCGCTCACCGTCGGCACCGAGGGCGATACCGTCGGCAGCGTCGACGTGACCATCGGCAGCGCCGTCGTCACGGTTCCGCTGATTTTGGACACCTCGATCACCGACCCCGGACCGTTCTGGCGCTGGACGCACCCCGGCCAGGTCTGACCCCAGCTGTCCGCGTCTAACCGTGCTTCCGCGCGGGTTCCTCCGGCTCGTCCAACCGGGTGACCGGTTCCACGGCAGGCCGCTTGGGCAGGATGTGGTCGCCGGACGACTGGTGCCGCACCCGCCGCAACACCCACGGCACCAGGTACTCCCGCGCCCAGGCGAGGTCCTCGGTGCGCGCCCGGCGCCAGGTGATGCCCGGCATGGGCTCGGGTACCAGGGGTTCGAGCGGATTCTCGACGTTCAGCACGTCCAGCACCATCCGGGCCACGGTGTGATGCCCGAGCGGGTTGAGGTGCAGCCGGTCCGGCGCCCACATTCGGGCGTCCTGGATCTCGGTCAATGACCACATGTCGGCCACGATGGCGTCGTGTGCGGCGGCGACGGCCCGGATGTTCTCGTTGTAGATGGCCACCTTGCCGCGCAGCCCCCTGAGGACGGGGGAGAAGCTCACGTCGATGCCGGTGAAGACCACCACCGTGGCTCCGTCTGAGCCCAGCAGGGTGACGGCCTCGTCCAAGCGCGCCGCGATCGCATCCGGGTCGCTGCCCGGCCGGAGCACGTCGTTTCCGCCGGCGGAGATCGTGATGAGGTCGGGGTGCAGGCCGAGGGCCGGGCGTACCTGCTCGGCGAGGATCTGGTTCATCAGCTTGCCGCGCACGGCGAGATTGCCGTAGGCGAAGTCGTCGGAGCCGAGGCTGAGCATCTCGGCGACCCTGTCGGCCCAGCCACGGTTGCCGCCCGGGCTGGCCGGTTCGGGATCGCCGACCCCCTCGGTGAAGGAGTCGCCGATCGCGACGTAGCGGGACCACGGGTGCTGCTGCTTCGTCATGCACTCATTCTGCCCCGTCGGGCGAATGTCGGCGCGAGTTGGTAAGTTCTTATGAAGTGACTACTCCACCTGACTTCGGATCCGCTTTCCGGGAACCCTCGCATCGGGAGACCACTGAACCCGGATTGTTCCTCCCGCCCTCCTCCGATCCCGAGGGGGCCGACAGCGCCCCTCGTGACAGCTTTCTGGCCGAGGTCGTCGACACGCCGCCGGTGTTCGGCCCGGCCCGCGGCCCGGCCGGTACCAGCGCCGCCGAGCACCTCTCGCCCTCCTTCCCCGAACGCGCGGCCTGGGGTACCGCCAGCAAGCTGCGGGCGTGGCAGGCCGAGGCCCTCGAGGCGTACTTCCAGCACCAGCCGCGCGACTTCCTCGCCGCCGCCACCCCCGGGGCAGGCAAGACCACCTTCGCCCTGCGCCTGGCCGCGGAGCTCCGGGCCCGCCGGGTGATCGACAGGATCACCGTGGTCGCCCCCACCGAGCACCTCAAACGCCAGTGGGCGGACGCCGCCGCCCGGGCCGGCATCCGGCTCGACCCCGGTTTCAAGAACGCGCACGGCCGTTACGGCAGCCATTTCCACGGCATCGCCGTCACCTACGCGCAGGTCGCGACCCGCGCCGCCCTGCACCGCGAACTGACGCAGTCCAGCCGCACGCTCGTGATCCTCGACGAGGTGCACCACGGCGGCGACGCCTTGAGCTGGGGCGACGCGATCCGGGAGGCCTTCGACCCCGCCACCCGGCGTCTCTCGCTGACCGGAACCCCGTTTCGCTCCGACACCTCGCCCATTCCTTTCGTGACCTACCTTCCCGACAAGCACGGCATCCGACTGTCCCAGAGCGACTACAACTACGGCTACGGCCGGGCGCTGGAGGACGGCGTCGTGCGTCCCGTCATGTTCATGGTCTACGCCGGGCACATGAAGTGGCGCACCCGGGCCGGCGACGAGATGGAAGCCAAGCTCGGCGAGGGCAACACCAAGGACATCACTTCCCAGGCCTGGCGCACGGCTCTCGAACCCAGCGGGCAGTGGATCCCCGCCGTGTTGCGCGCCGCCGACAGCCGTCTCACCGAGGTGCGGCACGGCATCCCCGATGCCGGCGGCCTGGTTATCGCGACCGATCAGACCACCGCGCGCGCCTACGCCGCGATCCTCGAGGAGATCTCCGGCGAGCCGGCCACCGTGGTGCTCTCCGACGAGAAGGAGTCCAGCGACCGGATCGACGAGTTCTCGCACAACACCCGTCGCTGGATGGTCGCGGTGCGGATGGTGTCCGAAGGCGTGGACGTGCCACGCCTGGCCGTGGGCGTGTACGCCACGAGCGCCTCGACCCCGCTGTTCTTCGCCCAGGCCATCGGGCGTTTCGTGCGCGCCCGCCGTCGCGGTGAGACCGCGTCGATCTTCCTGCCCAATGTTCCCGGACTATTGAGCCTGGCCAACGCCATGGAGCTGGAACGCGACCACGCCCTCGACCGCAGCAACCGGGACGACGGCGACGACGGCATGTACAACCCCGAGGACGCCATGGTGGCGGCCGCGAACAAGACCGAGAAGGCCTCCGACGAGCTCGGCGAGGAATTCACCTGGCAGGCGCTGGACTCCCAGGCCACCTTCGACATGGTGATGTTCAACGGCGACGAGTACGGCGAGCTGGCCGAGCCCGGCACCGACGAAGAATTCGACTTCATCGGCATCCCCGGGCTCCTCGAGCCCGAGCAGGTCTCCGAGCTGCTGCGCCAGCGCCAGCAGAAGCAGTCCAAGCGCGGCTCCGAACGCCGCACCGCCGCCGCAGCGGTGGAGGGGGCACCGCCGGAGCCCATTCCGCTCTATCGCACGCTCAAGGAGCAGCGGACGCTGCTGGGCAGCCTTGTGGGCATGTGGTCGAAGCTGTCGGGGGAGCCGCACGCCATGGTGCACGCGGAGCTCCGCCGGCTGTGCGGCGGCCCCGCCGTGGCCCAGGCCAGCGTCACCCAGATCCAGAAACGCATCGACCTGCTCCGCCAGCGACTCGGCCGCAGCTGACCCGCAGGCCCGCGTATCGCATCGCATCGTAGAAGGGTCGGCGAAATCCGACCGAAACGCAGTTGTGACGCAGTTGGTGCAGGGGGAGCTGTTGGGGTCGAAGAATGGTCGATAAACTGGCGCGCAACGAAAGAGAGCGTGTATGGATTCCAAGAAAGCCGACCTGGACCGGGTAGATCGGGCCCTGCTGCGCGCACTCTCGGTCAACGCCCGGGCGTCGGGCGCCGCCCTGGCCGCCGAGATCGGAGTGGCCGAGTCCACGGTGTCGTTGCGGCTGCGCCGTCTGCAGCAGCTGGGCCACATCCGCGGGTACCGGGCGAACATCGACCTGGCCGCCCTCGGCGCGTCGCTGCAGGCACTGATCTCGGTGCGTCTGGCCAAGCACGCCCGCGAGCAGATCGACGACTTCCGCAGCGCCGCTCCGCACTGGCCCGGCGTGATCGGTCTCTTCCACACCGCCGGCGCCGACGACTATCTGCTGCACGTGGCGGCGGCGGACGCCTCCGACCTGCGTGACTTCGTCCTCGAGCACCTGGCCGAGCATCCGGCCGTTGCGCACACGGAGACCAACCTGATCTTCGAGTACGTGGACGGCGACGGCTGGCAGGACCTGGTCAAATAAGACCACCAGGGCACCCGCGCTCCCGCGCCATACTCCACCTGGACCCCGTTCGGACAACTGCACCCGGTGTTCCGGGTGCACAGGTCCGAACGGGGGCATTCTGCGTGCGCCGGGAGTTAAAAAAATAACGCCCCCGCCGAAGCGGGGGCGTTATCGCAGCTTATGTTGAGCTGAAGCGGCTCTATTTAGAGGGCGCGGATGTTCTCAGCCTGGGGACCCTTGGGGCCCTGGGTGACCTCGAATTCGACCTTCTGGTTCTCGTCGAGCGACTTGTAGCCGTTCGAAGCGATCGCAGAGTAGTGCGCGAAGACATCGGCGCTTCCGTCGTCGGGAGCGATGAATCCGAAGCCCTTTTCAGCGTTGAACCATTTCACGGTACCTGTTGCCATTATGAAACTCCTCCAGGAGTGTTAGAAAGGCCCCGACTTTCGAGGCCGTTCGTCGCGGTATTCGTCGTCCGCTTCCGAAAGGAATAAGCCCGTACCGACCGAAGTCCATACGTTTTTTAGACGTGCAAGCACTACAACTACTTCGTCCACACTAGCCCACATCGCTCGGTCCGCGTGGAGATCTGTGCCAAAAAGGGATCAAAGTGTTACGAATTCTGGCCGAAATGCCCAAATGTTACGGATGCGCCGGATCAATCGACGGTCACGAAATCGATGAGCTGCTCCACCCGGCCCAACAGGGCAGGCTCGAGGTCGGCGTAGGTACGCACCTGGCCCAGGATCCGCTGCCAGGCACGGGCGATATCGGCCTGGTCCTCGTGCGGCCAGCCCAGTGCCTGACAGATGCCGTGCTTCCATTCGATGCTGCGGGGGATCTGCGGCCAGGCGGTCAAATTCAGCCGGGCGGGCTTGACCGACTGCCACACATCCACGTATGGATGGCCGACCACGAGGACGTGACGTCCATGCGGTCCACGGGCGACGGCCTCGGCGATCCGGCTCTCCTTTGAGCCCGGCACCAGATGGTCGACGAGAACGCCCACGCGGCGTGTCGGACCGGGCTTGAACTCGGCGAGCAGTTCCGCGAGGTTGTCCACGCCCTCTATGTACTCGACCACGACACCCTCGATGCGCAGGTCCGGGCCCCAGACCTTCTCCACGAGCTCGGCGTCGTGCCGGCCCTCCACGAAGATCCGGCTGGCCCTGGCCACCCGGGCCGGGGCATCGGCCACGGCGAAAGATCCCGATGCGGTACGTCCGCGGCCCACCGGGGCACTCGCCCGGGGCGGGACGAGGACCACGGGCTCCCCGTCGAGAAGGAAGCCGGCGCCCAGGGGGAAGAGGCGGAGCTTCCCGAACCGGTCCTCGAGCGTGACGACCTTCTTCTCCACGCGGATCACCGCCCCGCAGAATCCGGTGGCGACCTCCTCCACGACGAGGTCGCGGACGGCCTCCTGCTGCGGTACGACCCGGCGGCCGGCCTCTCGCCATCCGTCGGCGAGTACGTCATTCGAGTAGCGGTCATCAGTCACTGGATCGACGCTAGCGGAAGTCACGTGACGACGTGTGGGCCACCACGGTGAGCGGTTCGAACCGGTCGGCGATCAGGTTGACGACGCCTTCGGGGGAGCGCTCCAGGATTCCCCGGATCATCAGGGCCGGAGATTCCCGGGCGATGCGCCGGAAGCGGTTCCACACACCCACACTGACCACGACATTGACATTCCCGGTCTCGTCTTCGAGGTTGATGAAGGTGACTCCGTTGGCCGTCGCAGGCCGCTGGCGGTGCGTGACGATGCCGCCGACCTCGATGCGCCGGCCGTTCTCGGCGCGGGCCAGCCTGTCGGCGGGCACGGCGCCGCGGGCTTCGAGCCTGGAACGGGCGTGGCGGATGGGATGGTCGTCCGTGGACACCCCGGTGGACCACAGATCGTAGGCGACCTGCTCAACGGGGGTCATCAAGGCCAGGAGGGGCGGCTGCACCATCTCGACCGACCCGGCGAGGTGCGCGTCGGTGTCCTGAGCGGCCTCGCCTGCACTCCACAACGCCTGCCGGCGTTCGAGCCCCAAGCCCTCGAACGCGCCGGCGGTGGCCAGGGACTCGAGTTGTTCCGCCGACAGGCCGGCGCGACGGGCCAGATCGTTCATCGACCGGTACGGGCCGAAACGTTCCCGCTCCGCCACGATCCGCTCGGCGACGTTCGTGCCGATGGACCGCACCCCGGCCAGGCCGAGCCGCACCGCCCAGGCACCGTCCCGCCTGTGGGCCCGGTCTTCGGCCGGGCGGCTGCGGTCGTACTCGGCAACGGGCGGTTGCTCAGAGTCCAGGCACGCCTCGCGTCCACCGCCGGCCGCGGGATCGGCCGCCTGCTCCAGGACGGCTGCCGTACCGGAGAGCTGCACATCCGGTCGCAGCACCTCAACGCCATGCCGGCGGGCATCCGCCACAAGCGATTGCGGGGAGTAGAAGCCCATCGGCTGGGCGCGCAGAAGGGCGGCCAGGAACGCTCCGGGGTAGTGCAGCTTGAGCCAGGCGCTGGCGTAGACGAGCAGGGCGAAGCTGATGGAGTGGCTCTCGGCGAAGCCGAAGTTGGAGAAGGCCTCGATCTTCTCGTAGATCTCGTCGGCGAGGTCGCCCGTGATGCCGTTGCCGGCCATGCCCTCGTACAGGGTGGCCCGCAGGGTGGAGATCTTCTCCACACCGCGTTTGGAGCCCATGGCCCTGCGCAGGAGATCGGCGTCCTCGCCGCTGCATCCGCCAACGGCCATGGCCATCTGCATGAGCTGCTCCTGGAACAGGGGCACCCCGAGTGTCCGCTCCAATACCGGTTCGAGCTTGGGGTGCAAGTAGGTGACCGGTTCCTGGCCGAGCTTCCGCCGGATGTACGGATGCACAGCGCCACCCTGGATGGGACCCGGCCTGATCAGGGCGATCTCAACGACCAGATCGTAGAACCGGCGTGGTTGCAGGCGCGGGAGAGTTCCCATCTGTGCCCGGCTCTCGACCTGGAACACGCCGATGGAGTCGGCGCGGCACAGCATGTCGTAGACGCCCGCCTCTTCGCGTGGGATGCTGCCGAGCGTCCAGGTCTCGCCCAGGGACTCGGCGACGAGGTCGAAGGTGTATTGCAGGGCGGCGAGCATGCCCAGCCCCAGCAGGTCGAACTTGACCAGGCCCATCCAGGCGCAGTCGTCCTTGTCCCACTGCAGAACGGTGCGGTTTTCCTTGCGGGCGTGTTCGATCGGGCAGACCTCGCCGACGGGGCGGTCGGTGAGCACCATGCCGCCGGAGTGGATGCCGAGGTGGCGGGGGAAGCCCAGAACCTGCCCGGCCAGATCGGTGACCTGCTCGGGGATGTCGTGGTCGGCGCTGCTGACGGTGCCGCCCCAGCGTTCCACCTGCTTGGACCAGGCATCCTGTTGGCCGGTGCTGTAGCCCAGCGCCTTGGCCATGTCACGGACGGCGAACTTGGGCCGATACGTGATGACGTTGGCGACCTGGGCCGCGTTCAGCCGTCCATAGCGTTCATACACGTACTGGATCACCTCTTCGCGCCGGTCGGAATCGAAGTCGACATCGATGTCGGGTTCCTCTTCGCGCAGGCTGGACAGGAACCGTTCGAAAGGGAGGCGATAGAAGATCGAGTCGACGGCGGTGATCCCGATGACAAAGCAGACCGCCGAGTTCGCCGCGGAGCCGCGTCCCTGGCAGAGGATGCCGCGCCCGCGGGCGAACTGGACGATATCGTGCACGATGAGGAAATAACCGGGGAAGTCCTTGGCCTCGATCACGGCCAGCTCCTTCTCCAAGCGATCCCGCACATTGTCGTTGTAGCCCGGATAGGCCCGCTCGGCGCCGGCCCAGACCAGTTCGCGCAGCCAGCTCATCGGGGTGTGCCCCTCGGGGACGTGCTGCTGCGGAAGCCGGGGTCTGGCCCGGCGCAAGGAGAAGGCGAGGTCGTCGGCCAGAGGAACGGTGCCCGCCACAGCTCCCGGGTAGCGGCGGAACCGTTCCGCCATCTCGGAGCCGCTGCGCAGATGCCGGGTGGGCCCGGCGGGAAGCCAGCCGTCCATGTCGTCCAGGCTGCGTTGGGCGCGCACGGCCGCCAGGGCCGAGAACAGCCGGAAATCCGACGGGCGGGCGTAACGGACGTTATTGGTCGCGAGCACCGGCAGCCGGGCCCGCTCGGCGAGGCCGGCCAAGAGGTCGTTCGTCACGGTGTCCTGCGGCTGCCCGTGGTCGACCAGTTCCACCTTCACGCTGTCCCGGCCGAAGAGCGCCACCAGGCGGTCGATCTCCCGGGCCGCGGCGGTCTCCCCGCCGTCGGCGAGTGCTCGCCGAACCGCCCCCGACCGAGAACCGGTGAGAATCGTCCAATTCCCGGCCGATCGTGCTGCGAGGTCGTCCAGGTCGTAGCTGGGTCGTCCCTTTTCGCCGCCGGCCAGCTGGCCCTCGGTGAGGGCTGCGGCCAGCCGGTGGTAGCCCTCTTGACCGCGGGCCAACACCACCAGATGGGTGCCCTCCGGCTCCGGGACCCCGTTCTGACGCCGGGGGAGGTCGAGCGAGAGTTCGGCGCCGAAGACGGTCCGGATCTGGGGGTAGCTCTCGGCGGTCTCGGCCAGGCGCACCGCCCCGTAGAGGCCGTCGTGGTCGGTGAGCGCCAGGCCGCGAAGACCCAGCCCGGCGGCCTCCTCGAGGAGCTGCTCCGGGGAGCTGCCGCCGTCGAGGAAACTGAAGTTGGAGTGCGCGTGGAGCTCGGCGTACGGGACGGCCTGCTCGGTATTCCGCACGGGCTCGACCGGAACGTAGGGCTGACGATGCCGGGACCAGGCCGGGCTGTCGCCGCCATCGGCGGCCGGAGGCGGCCCGCCTGGGCGCCGGTCGGAGAGTTTCCGCTCCAGCTCCGACCACGGGATGGGCGGGTTATCGAATCCCACGGCGGGTCTCCTTCGCTGGGTCGGGGTGGGTCATACGGGGCTCGGTCACAGGGGGCCAGGTCCAGGGTGCTCAGTCATACCGGGCCTCCGCACGCCACCCGTCGTCATCGAGCGCCAACAACCAGGCGTCCCCGGAATCCTCGACGATCTGCATCCGCTGCACCCGCCGGGACGACCCGGCGTCCCACCAGCGCTCCTGCACGGGCCACGGCCCGGCCCACGCGACAACCCGGCGCGGGTCGGCGCCGGCGGGCCGATCGGTGAACCGGTCCGGAGCATGGGTGACGGCCCCCCGCTCGTCCACGGCCACGTCCCGCCCGTCGGCGGCCACCAGGCTGACGGGAACCCGCCGAGTGAACACCGTCGACGGAAGCAGGCCACCGAGACTGCCCGACCAGGGCCGCACTCCGGCGCCACCGGGTGCGGGAGCCGGCGCGTCGTCGCCCCAGGGCACCCAGCGTTGCCGGTCGGCGAGCATGCGCCCGCCGCCGACCGAGGCCGTCACGACGCCCTCGTGCCCCACGAGGCCCTGCACCCTGGTGAGGGCATGGTGGATGCGTTCGTCGGGGCCTGTTCCCCACAGACCGGCCTCGTGGTTGGCCACCGCGTCGAGCCGGTCGGGGGAGAAGACCACCCGCACGACGCCCGCCGACAGGCCGGAACTGGCGCGGCCCTCGCCCTGCAGCTGCCAGCGCACCCGGTCGATGAGGTCGGTCGCCGTGAACCACCGTGGATGCCGCCAGGTGCGTTCGGTGAGGAGGCCGTCGTCGGTGCCGACCAGGATCGTCACGACCGTGCAGACCAGGGTGTGCTCCCGCAGGATGCGGACGAACTGTTCTGCCGTCGCACGCAGGGCGAAGGCGAGCTGGTCGATGCGCTCCAGCGCCGGCTCGAACTCCCTGCCCTGGTCGAACACCGGAGCGGGGGTGCGGGGAACGATCTCTTCACGTTCCCGTCCACCGGCCCTGGCGTGAGCCTGGGCCGCGGCGGCTCCGAACCGCCGGTGAACATCCTGGGCAGGCAGGGCGGCGAACTGGCCGAGTGTGTGCACGCCGAGCCTGGCGAGCAGGGTTCCGAGCCCGGCATCGGCCACCGTCGAGACCGGAAGCGGGGCGAGGAACCCGGCAGAGGAGCCCGGGGCGATGGTGTGGATCCGCTCGGACGGCGCACCGTGCCGGGCAGCCTGTTCGGCGGCGAACGGGCCGTCCGCGACGCCTGCCCGCGCGTCGGGGAAGCCGACGCCGCTCAGGTAGGTCAGCACCGCCTGGACAGCGGCGGTCTCGCTGCCGTAGTAGCGCACCGGCCCCCGGGCACGGATAGCGCAGGTGCCCGGTCGCAACACGGCGACACCCGGGGTGACGGCCTCGATGCCGTCGACCACCGGGTCGAAGGCCCGGCGGTCGAGCACCGGGTCGTAGGGCTGCACGACGAGGTCGGGGCAGCGGAACTGCGCCTCCCGCACCGTCAGGCCGCGCCGCACGCCCTGGTGGCGGGCCGCCTCGGAGGCGGCGAACACCAGGCCGCCCTGCAGGAGCACAAGGGGGACGCCGATCTCCAGCGCCGCGGCCGCCCTCGCCGCCACGACCGGCCAGTCCGGGATCCACAGCACGATGGTTCGTTCCCGATTCACGGTCTCACCCCGCCACCGGATGTCCCGCCACCGGGTGCCGTGCCGAGGCATCCGCGACGCGAACGGGCACGGCAACCGGCCCGCGAACAGAACCAGCGGCGTCGGGCACGGCGGGTCCCTCTGGGAGGTGCAGTTGTGCCGGCGTCCGGCGACCGCTGCCGGCGCGGACGGCCGCCTCCACGGTGAGGTCCCGACCGGAGAGGTAGCCGTGCCCAGCGCCCACCCCCTCCCAGCGTGTGCGGGTGACGTGCAGGGAGGCCTCCGCCTGGGGCCAGGATCCGGCGACGAGGAGGGTGCACCCGGTCTGGCGCAAGCGGGCGCCGAGGCGGCCCGCCTCGGCGTCACCTACCGGCCGGGCCGGCTGGACGACCACGAACGGCAGCACGTCTACCAGCGCGCCGGTCACGGCCAGCCATTGGTCGCCGGGAGTGGGCACCAGCACGAGCCGGGCGAGGTCGATCCCGAAGCCGGTGGCGGCCTCCGCCCCGAAATCGGGCAGCCCCACCACGCCGGCCCAGCCGCCGTCGGCGGCGGCCGCACCGAGCAGCGACATCAGGAGCGAGGTGGAATTGTCGACAGTGTAGACCGCTCCGGTGCGCAGGGTGCCCTGCGGCAGGAGCCGGGCGAGACCCGCGCTGACGGGCCGGCCCGGGGCCTCCCAGCGATCGCGTTGCATGCCCTGGATGCGCGCCTGCAGCTCGCTGACCCTCTCGCCCAGCCGGTCACCGCGCCGGTCGGGAACGCGTGACTCCTCGGGGGAGTGCGAAATCAACGGGAGGGACATCCTCTTATTTTCGAACAGAGATTCGAATTAGTCAACCGGTGTGGATAACCGGGCCACCCCTGCCGGGCACGATACCCTGAGGCTATGTGTGGGCGATTCATCATGACCGATTCGGCGCCTGACCTCGCCGCCATGTTCGACGTGGAGCACGAGGGCGAGAACCTGCCCGAGCCGTCCTGGAACGTCAAACCGACCGAGCAGATCCCCATCGTGCTCGAATCGATGAAGACGAATCCGGCCCTTCGTCGCCTGGAATCGGCGCGCTGGTCGCTCGTTCCCACATTCTCGCCAGAGCTCAACGCTGCATTCGCCACCTTCAACGCCCGTGCGGAGACGGTGGCGGACAAGCCCACCTTCCGCACAGCTCTGGCCAAGACTCGCGCGATCATCCCGGCCACCGGCTACTACGAGTGGCACACAGCCGGCACCGTGAAAACACCGTACTTCGTGCACTCGGACGACGGCCTGCCGTTGGCCCTGGCCGGCCTGTACTCCTGGTGGCGCAACCCGGCCCTGCCCAACGACGATCCCGCCCGCTGGGTCCTCACGGCCACCGTCCTCACCGGGCCGGCCCAGGGCGCACTGGCCGGCATCCACGACCGCATGCCCGTTGTGCTGCCAGAAGAGACCTGGGACCGGTGGCTGGACCCGCACGCCGACGGCGACCAGGCGCTCGTCGACGCAGCGGTCGCGGCATCCGCTGAGGCAGCGGCCGGACTGGCGTTCTACGAGGTCGCTCCGATCACTGGCGACGCCCCTGAGCTCATCGACGCCGTCGGCCCGGAGACCGAGGTCGGCTACAGCGCGTAGCGAGGCGACACCGGCTGCGCGAGCTAGTACTCTCGAAGCGAGCCCGGAACGCCTTCGCGGCACCCCCCTTGAGAGGACCCCGCCCATGCACATTCTTTCTTTCGTCATCGCGATGGCCGCCTTCGTCGTCGGCCTGTGGCTGTTCGGCCTGGCCTTCACGGTCACCGCATGGCAGGGCCCGATCTTCTTCGGCGGCATCCTGGCGGTCAGCGCCGCCATCGCCATTCCGGTGCACGTGCTGCGCGACTAGTCCACGATCGTGCGCGCGGAGCAGCTCACCGACCCGATCACCTTCCACGGCGAAGGACCGGTCTGGTCGCCGGCCTGGGGCGGGCTGCGCCTGGTGGACCTGTTCGCCGGGGACGTCCTCACCCTCGGTGAGGGGGGAGCCGTCTCGCGTCGGCACATCGACGCCATCGCCGCCGCACTCCGGCCGCGTGCGGCCGGGGGTGCCGTGATCGCCACCGAGCGCGGGTTCACGCTCGAAGACGCGGACGGCACCCGGCGTGCGCTGCCGTCGGTCTGGGGCGACGAGACCGTGCGGATGAATGACGGCGGCTGCGCCCCGGACGGATCCTTCTACTGCGGGTCCATGGGCTATGACCAGCGCACCGGCGCCGGCTCGCTGTACCGGCTGGCCGCTGATCTGTCGGTCACCGTCGCGCTGAGCGGGGTGACGATCTCCAATGGCCTCGAGTGGAGCCCCGACGGGTCGCTCGCCTATTACAACGACACGCCCACCGGACAGGTCGGCGTCTTCGACTGGTCCCCGGAAACCGGCCTGACGGGTCTCCGGCCGTTCGTCACCATCCCCGAGGAGACCGGATACCCCGACGGACTCACCGTCGACAGCGACGGCGGCGTGTGGGTCGCCCTGTACGCCGGGGGAGCCGTGCACCGGTACACCGCAGCCGGCGTCCTCGACACCGTCATCGAGGTCGATGCCCACCGGGTCACGGCCTGCACCTTCGGTGGCGAGGCCCTCGACCGGCTCTACATCACCACCTCCCGCGAAGGCGTCGCCGACGGTGAGGACCTCCTCGCGGGGTCGATCTTCACGGCCGTTCCCGGCGTCACCGGCCGGCCGGTCGGAACCTTCGCCGGCTGATCCACCGACCGGACCGTGTCCGGGCCGGCGTCAGAGACCCGCGACCAGGTTGATCAGGGTCGCCAGGATGATCGAGCCGAACAGGAACGACATCAGGGCGTGGCGAAGGGCCGCCGAGCGCATGACCGTGCTCGTGAGCGACGTGTCGGAGACCTGGAAGGTCATCCCCAGCGTGAACGACAGGTAGGCGAAGTCCGAATAGCGCGGCGGGTCGACCTGGTTGAAGTCCACCCCGCCCTCCTCTTCGGCGTAATAGAGCGAGGCGTAGCGCAGGGTGAAAAGGGTGTGCACGAGCACCCAGGACAGCCCGACGCTCACCACAGCGAGAGCGGCGAGCAGGGCCTGACCCGCGCCCTGGGCCCCGCGCGCCTGCAGGAGCACAATGAGGATGCTGCCCAGGCTGGCCAGGCTCGCCAGGATCAGCAGGAGGTCGGTGATGCCGCGCGACGGGTCTTCCCTGGTGGCGTGCGCGGCAGTGGTCGGCGCATCCATCCGCGCGACGACGAGCCAGACCCAGCCGATGTAGAACACGGCCGCGGCGCACCATCCGATGGCGGGGGCCAGGAGCCAATCACCGGTCAGTCCGGTGACGAGTCCGGCAGCGGCGCCGACGACGACCATGGCGATGAGCCGGGTGCTGGAGCGGCGCACCCGCGGTACGAGAGCTGAAGTCTTCACCCGCTGATCGTCGCACGGAATCCACGTCCTGGCGGCCGCGCCCACCGTGTCGGCGAGATGCCAGAAACGCTGGCTAGGCTGATGTAGAACCATTTCACCCGATCCAGGCCGAAAGAGACCCGCACGAATGTCAGAGAGTCCGGCTGCGGCCAGCCCGTACGAGGTGCTGGGCGTGAGCCCGTCGGCGACCGACGAAGAACTCCGGCGCGCCTACCGTCGGAAACTTCGCCAGTCTCACCCCGACGTCGGTGGCTCCGCGGCCTCGTTCCACGCCGTGCAGCTGGCCTGGGAACGCATCGGCAGCCCGGCGAGCCGGGCCGCGTACGACGGCGCCCGGTATCCCGGCGCCACGGATGCCGGGGGAGCCGGGAGGGCCGCCGGACCGGCAACTGCGCGATCGGCGTCCACCGGGGTGAAGGCGCGCATGTACGGGCACCCGGGCGGGCATTCCCGGCAACGCTATCTGGCGTTGCTGCGCGAGTGGGCCGGACGCGGCACCACCATCGAGGACCCCTATGCCAGTGACCTGATCCGCTCCGCTCCGCGGGAGATCCGGCACCGCCTCGCCAAGGCCCTCGCCGAGGAGTCCACCGCACAACTCATCGCTGGTCTCGGTATCGGCTACACGGCCTGGCACGATGTGGCCACCCTGGGCGACGTGGAGAAAATCGACCATGTCGTGCTCGGCCCGGCCGGGCTGTTCGCGATCCTCTCGGAGGACTGGGGCGCGCCGGTGCAACTGCGCCGGGGCGAGCTCGTGGGCGACGCCCTCGAGCCGGGGGAAGAACCGCTGAGCGAGTTCGCGGCGGCCGCGCGCATCCTTTCCAAGTCCCTGCGGGTACGCTTCACGGCGCTCATCGTGGTCGCTCCCGACGAGGCCGTGACCGAACCGTTCTCGTTGCCGAGCCGCGGCCGGCGCGCCATGGTCGTCGTCATCCCGCGGTCTCGCCTCGTGGGCGTGCTCCGGGACGGCATCGCGGGCATGGAGCGCGGCAGCTTCGAGAAGGTCTTCGAGCTGCGCAGCACCCTGCAGAACGGTATCCGGTTCGTCGAAGACTAGACGGACACCGTCTCGGCCAGGCCGAGCTTCCGCACCCAGTAGCCGAGGAAGGCCGCTCCCGCCTCGTCGTGGATGAGGTCGCCTTCCACGATCACGGGGTACCCGCGGTCGAGGATCCCGTCGGCGGGCCGCACATCCACGTGCGCGACATCGAACCCGGCCGCGTACAGGTGATCGGCCATCTTGTAGTCGCTGCGGGAATCGCCCACGGAGCGCCATACCCGGGGGAGGGGCCCGCCCTGGGCGAAGAACGCCACGGCCCGTTCGGCGGCGCGGTCCTTGTCGAGGTCGACCGATTCGATATCGGTGGAGATGATGGTGGTGTCGATGCGGAACGGCACCGCGCCGGTCGCGTCGGGGGAGACCAAATGCCCGAACCGCACGCCGAGGCCGTGCTCGACCAGGATCGCATAGGCCGCCGCCTCGAAGGACGCCTGGGCGACGTGGTAGCGTGCCCGGTCCACATCCGTTCGCTGCTCGACGGAGATCATGGCGAGTTTGGTCTCGTCGAAGAACATGCTGTCGGCGTAGTCAGAGGCCACGAGCTCCCGGATGCGGCCGGCCACGACCTCGGGCAGCGCCACACGGGCATCGACGACGATGTCGCCCATGCCCGCGGCGGTGATCGGGAACCAGACGGCGCCTTTCTCGCACACGCCGTACATGCGCATCTCCTGGGGAAGGCCGGCCGCGACCAGCGGCGTCACCACCTGTTCGCTGATGAATTGGGCCGAGCGCCCGGTGATGAAGCCGATCGGCACATTGGCGCCGGCCAGGGTGATGAGGTCGGTGATGATGCTCGGGGTGCTGATGGTGCGGGTGTCCGGGCTGGCGATCGGACCGTCGACATCCAGGAGCAGGCCGAGGGGAGAAACGGTTTCAGGCATGGTTCATTGAACCAGTTCCTCCCTGAGGATGCCGACTGCTGTGCCCGGTGACGGCGCCCAGCACCTATCGTTGACCGTGATGATTACCAGACGAGAAGCAGCGCTCCGCCTCGACATACCCCTCGAGATGGCGCAGCGCCACGACCTTCCCAGCCGCATGACCGAGGCCCAGCTCGCCGAGATCGAGGCGAACCCGCCGGCCTGGCTGGTGCAGTCTCGATCCAACCGCACCGGCAAGAAGCCCGTCTGGGTCTCCCTGACCTGCAGCGTCTGCGGCTTCACTGAGGCGGTCCGGCCCAAGAAGTGGTGGCCGGAGTTCACCTACATGAGTTGCGACCACCACGGCTATGACGAACTCCCCGAGGTGCAGCCCGGCCTCAGCCGCCGCGAGGTCGATGGCATCGGCAGCCGGTTCATCGGCATCGTCGACGCCGCACCGCAGACCGACTGAGCCGGCGCCCCACCTCTTCCCCGCGACCACGCCGATCGGCGACGGTTCCCCGACTTCCCCGCGAGAGTGCAGCACCCATGAGTTTGATCCGGCTGAACGACGTCACCGTGCGTTTCGAGAACACCCAGGTGCTCCGCGAGACCTTCTTCAGGCTGGAGCCGGGCGACCGGGTCGGCATGATCGGCCGCAACGGCTCGGGCAAGACCACCCTGATCAAGCTGATCCTCGGCCAGGTGACGCCGGATACCGGCACGGTCACGGTCGACGACGGCGTGAAGATCGGATACTTCTCCCAGTTCTCCGAGCTCAACGGCGAGTCGACGATCACCGAGGTGCTCGACGCCCTGTTCGTCGAGATCAAGGCCGTCGAGGCCGAGCTCGCCTCGATCGACGCGGCCATAGCCGCCGACTCCTCGGCCAGCGCTGAACTGGACCGCCTGATCCACCGGCAGTCCGAGCTCTTCGAGGACATGGACCGGCTGGACGGCTGGGACTACCCGCGCCGCATCGACGCGGCCCTCACCATCCTGGGCTTCGACGAGGCCCACCGCACGTGCGCGATCGACGAGCTCTCCGGCGGCTGGCGCAACCGCGCCGCCCTGGCCAAGATCCTGCTCGAGGCACCGGACGTGCTGCTGCTGGACGAACCGACCAACTACCTCGACGTCGCCGGCGTGGAATGGCTCGAGAACTGGTTCCGCGACTTCAGGGGCGCCGCCGTCATCGTCTCCCACGACCGCACCTTCCTCGACGTCGTCGTGACCCGCATCATCGAGCTGGAGAACTTCCACCTGCACGAGTACCCGGGCAACTTCGGCGAGTACGTCGTGCAGAAGCAGTTCCGACTCAAGACCCTGGAGGCGCAGTTCGTGCACGAGTCCGAGCTGCTCGCGTTCGAGTCCGAGGGTATCGCCGACCGGCGGGAGGCGCAGAAGGCCGCGAGCCGGAAACTCGGCACCCAGCTGGCCACCATCAAGAAGTCCCGCACTCCGCGGCCGGTCGACAAGATCATCACCGAGATCTACGGCGGCCTGCACGTGAAGGATGTGCTCTGCCGGGTCGAGATGCTCAGCAAGGCCTATGGCGAAAAGGTGCTCTTCAACGACCTGAGCTTCGAGATCCGTCGCGGCAACCGCATCGTGGTGCTCGGCGCCAACGGCAGCGGAAAGACCACGCTGCTGCGTGTGCTCACCGGGGAAGAGTCCGCCGACCATGGCGAGGTCGACTGGGCCAAGGGCGCCGGGATGGTGTCCTACAACCAGGTGCTGGCCGAACTCGACGACACCGACACCGTCAGCCACGCCGTGAACGCGCTCGAGGGCAGCCTGGCGTTCACGGCCACCAAGAAGTCGGTCAACCGGTTCCTCACCATGTTCCAGTTCTCCGAGGCCGACCTCAAGCAGAAGATCGGCAACCTCTCCGGCGGCCAGAAGGCCCGGGTCGCCATGGCCCAGTGCCTGCTCTCCGGCGCCTCGGTGCTGCTGCTCGACGAACCTACCAACCACCTCGACATGTCGAGCACGCAGGTGATGGAGCGCGCGCTGCTGCACTTCCCTGGGGCCGTCGTCGTGGTCAGCCACGACAGGTTCTTCACCGACAAGATCGCCAACCGCCGCCTGATCTTCGGCAGTGCCGGTGCCGAGCCGGGCGAGGTCGAGGTCGCCGTCGCCTGACCCGGCCGGGTTTCGACAAGCTCAACCCGCGGACGGGACACGCCAGACTCGCCCAGGGCCGGGTCTTCCGACCTGGCCCTGGGTGCTGGTGGCAGCTAGAGCGTGGCGCGCACCAGCACGGTGGCGCCGGCCGGGGCGTATGGCACGGTGCGGCCCTCGATGGCGACCCCGTCGACCGTCAGGCTCGCCCGGGATCCCTCGCGGCCGGAGTTGGCCACGGTGATCACATAGGTCGCGCCGCGCGCCTGGCGGGTGACGGTGAACTCGGCGACGTCGGGACCGATTTGCGGGTCGACCACAAGGCCGTCGTAGTCGGTGCGCACACCCAAGAGGTACTGCGAGACGGTCACGAAGTTCCACGCCGCTGTGCCCGTGAGCCAGGAGTTCTTGGCCTCGCCATGCCGGGAGGCCTCCTTGCCCGCGATCATCTGCGCGTAGACGTACGGTTCGGTGCGGTGCACCTCCGAGATATCCTCCCGGTAGGCCGGGGTGATCTTGCGGTAGTGGTCGAACGCCTTCGCGCCGCGGCCGATCACGGTCTCGCCGATGATCACCCACGGGTTGTTGTGGCAGAAGATGCCACCGTTCTCCTTGTATCCCGGGGGATAGGTCGACACCTCGCCCAGTTCGATGCGGTAGCTCCGGTAGGCGGGGTACTGCAGCACCAGACCGTGCTCCGAGCCCAGCATCTTGTCCACCGAATCCAGTGCCCGGTACGCGGGGCTGGTCTTCACCGGTGTGCCATCGTCGTTGTGCTCAACGCCGACACCGGCGAGAACGGCGAAGCCCTGCGGTTCGATCCAGATCCTGCCCTCGGTGTCCTCGTGGGTGCCAACCTTGTTTCCGTAGAAGTCGTAGGCGCGCAGGAACCAGTCGCCGTCCCATCCGTGGGTCAGCAGCGCCTGGCTCATGTCGGCGGCGGCCTGTCGGGCTTTGTCCGCCTGGACGGTGTCCCCGCCGCGTTCGGCGATGGTCGCGTACTGGCCGGCCGCGAGAACGAACTGGGCGGCGATGAAGGTCGACTCCGCGACCCCGCCGGCCTGGTTCTCCGTGGTCTGGAAGGACTCGCCGGGGGTGGTGGAGAAGCAGTTCAGGTTCAGGCAGTCATTCCAGTCGGCGCGGCCGATCAGTGGCAGCCCGTGCGGGCCGAGGTTGTTGAGAGTGAACTCGAACGACCGGGTCAGGTGGGTGTACAGGGTCTCGGCGAGGGCGTCGTTGTTGTCGAACGGCACGATCTCGTCGAGGATCGTGTAGTCGCCGGTCTCCTTGAGATAGCCGTCCACCCCGATGATCAGCCAGGCCGGATCGTCGTTGAAACCCGAGCCGAGCTCGTTGTTGCCGCGCTTGGTGAGCGGCTGGTACTGGTGGTACGCCGATCCATCCGGCAGCTGGGTGGCGGCGATGTCGAGGATGCGTTCGCGGGCGCGGTCCGGGATCAGGTGCACGAAGCCGAGCAGATCCTGGGTGGAGTCGCGGAACCCCATGCCCCGGCCGATGCCGGTCTCGAAGTACGAGGCCGAGCGGCTCATGTTGAACGTCACCATGCACTGGTACTGGTTCCAGATGTTGACCATCCGGTTGAGTTTGTCGTCCGGAGACGTCACCGTGTATGCGGAGAGCAGGTCCGTCCAGTAGACGCCGAGGGCGTCGAAGGCGGCGTCCGCGGCCTCGGTGGTGGAGAGCCGGGCGAGCAACTCCTGGGCGCGGGTCTTGTTGATGACCTGCTTGGCGTCGTCGGCCCACTTCTCCTGGCCGGTTTCGGCGTTGTTCTCGACGTAACCGAGAACGAAGACCAGGTCGCGGCTCTCGCCGGGCTGCAGGGTGGAGTCGACCTGGTGGGAGCCGATCGGGTACCAGCCGGAGGCCATCGAGTTCGCGGCCTTCCCGGCGTGCGGCACCTTGGCCTCGGCGAGGGTCTCGTAGAGGCCCACGAACGTCTCCCGGTCGGTGTCGAAGCCGGCGATCTCCGCGTTGACGCCGTAGACGGCGTAGTGGTCGCGACGTTCGCGGTACTCGGTCTTGTGGTAGATCGCGCTGCCGTCCACCTCGACCTCGCCGATGGAGAGGTTGCGCTGGTAGTTGGTCTGGTCGTCCTGGGCGTTCCACAGGCAGAACTCGAGGTAGGAGAACAGCGAGAAGGTCTTGACGGTGTCCGAGGTGTTCGTGATCGTGACCTTCTGCACCTCCGCCGTCTCGCCCAGCGGCACGAAGTACAGGGTCGAGACGCGAAGGCCACCGCGCTCACCTGTGATGCGGGTGTAGCCCATGCCGTGCCGGGTCTCGAAGAAGTCGAGGTCCTTCTTCATCGGCAGCCAGCTGGACGTCCACACGTCGTCGCCGTCCTTGATGAAGAAGTAGCGTCCGCCCGAGTCGGTGGGGATGTCGTTGTAGCGGTAGCGGGTGAGGCGCCGCATCTTGGCGTCTTTGTAGAAGGTGTAACCACCCGCTGTGTGGGAGACCAGCGAGAAGAAGTCCTCGCTGCCGAGATAGTTGATCCACGGGTAGGGGGTCAACGGGGTCTCGATGACATATTCCCTGGCTTCGTCGTCGAAGTGGCCGAACTTCATGCGTGCACCTTTTCGGTATCCCGGACCGCCTGCAGCTCCGCACCACTATCGTGAATGCTCCGTTGCAGCCGGACCTAGTCTAAATGAGAGCGCTCTCACGACCGCTTGCGTCGACTCTAGCAGCAGGATGCCGGAGCCACCAAGCCTCCCGGCTGCGGCTCACTCGGGGCGGATGACGGCCACTCCCTGAGGGGCCAGCCTCAACCCGAGCGTGCGCGCACCCGTCAGGGCATCGGTGCCGTCGAGCAGGATTTCGGCCTCGTGGGCACCGTGGTTGATCACGAAGACGTAGCCGCCGCGGCGCACGGTTTCCACCCGGTCGCCGCGGGCCGCCGGGGCCGGCAGGTCCAGGCCCGCGTCCCGGACGATTCGTTCGGCCAGGCGGCGCAGGGCCCCGGGGTCGGGGAGGGTGGCGACGTACCAGCCGGCTCCGCCGCCCGTTGCCCTCCGGGTGACGGCCGGCCAGCCGTTCAACGGCCCCTCGGCGAAGGTCGCGACGGTTTCGGCGTCTTCGACCCGCACGTACTCGGCCCAGACCCGGCCGGCCGCCGGGCCGCCGAAGACCTCGCCGTCGAGGACGAGCTCGGGAGGGGTCCCAGCGCCCAGGTTGGTCAGGTCGGGGGCGGCCGGCGGGGCGAACTCCTCGATCCACACACCGAGGGCCCGCCGCAGCGGTTCGCCCAGGTAGCCGCCCAGCCGTACGTGCAGGTTCTCGTCCGTGATCGCGGTGCCGAACCCCACGACGAGGGTGCCCGTCTGGACGACAGCGGCCAGGTTCCGCACCTGACTGTCGGTGGCGGTGAAGTGCGCCGGGACGACGACCAGGCGGTAACCGGACAGATCGGCATCGGCCCGGACGAAGTCCACCGTGAGCCCCACCGAGGTCAGGGCGCTGTGCCAGGCGAACAGGGTCCGGACATAGGACACCTCGGTGGGGGAGGCCGGCTGTTCGAGGGCCCACCAGCTGTCCCAGTCCAGGGCGATGGCCACGTTCGACGGCACCCGGGTCCCGGCGATGGCCGCGTCTTCCGTGCGACCGGACAGCGCCGCCAGTTCCTGGCCCAGCTGTTCGACCTCACGCCACACCCGGGTGTCGGTTCCGCCGTGCGGCACGAGGCCGGAATGGAATTTCTCGGAGCCGACCGCTGACTGCCGCCACTGGAAGAAGAGGATGCCGTCGGCGCCCCTGGCCACGCACTGGTAGGACCAGGCGCGCATCTGCCCGGGGGACTTGGCGGCGTTCCGTCGCCGCCAGTTGACGGCGCCCGGCGCCTGCTCCATCAGCAGCCACGGCGCCCCGTCGCCGAGGGACCGCATGAGGTCGCGGACCATGGCGGCGTAGGCCGGCGAGTCGGGGTCGGCGGGGTCGGGGTAGGTGTCGTCGCTGACGATGTCCACCTCGCGCGCCCAGGTCCAATAGTCCACGGCCTTGAAGAACCCCATGAAGTTCGTGGTGACGGGAACCGTTGAGCCGGCGCGGATGATCGCCACTTCCGACCGGTAGCAGGCGAGGAGCTCGTCGTTGGAGAACCTGTCGTAGTCGAGCAGTTGCGTGGGGTTGCGGAAAGTGGGCGCCGCCCGCGGCGGGGAGACCTCGTCGAACGAGTCGTACCGCTGCGACCAGAACGCCGTTCCCCAGACCCGGTTCAGTTCCTCGATCCGGACGTACTTCGCGCGCAGCCAGTCGCGGAACGCCGCGGCGGACACGTCGCAGTAGCAGTGGCTGATGTGGCAGCCGTACTCGTTGTTGACGTGCCACAACTCCAGGGCGGGGTGGTCGGCGTACCTCTCGACCATGCGCCGCACGAGTTCTCGGGCTCGCTCCCGGTACACGGGCGAGCTCGGGCAGTACTGCTGCCGGCTGCCCACCGACATCCGCACGCCTTGCTCGGTCACCGGCAGGGTCTCGGGATGCCGCAGGGCAAGCCAGGGCGGCGGCGATGCCGTCGCGGTGGCCAGGTCGACCCGCACGCCGTGGGCGTGCAGCAGGTCCAGCACCCCGTCCAGCCAGGCGAAGTCGTACTCTCCCGGGCGGGGCTCGAGGCGGGCCCAGGAGAACACTCCCACCGTCGCGAGGGAGACGCCCGCCCGGTTCATCAGCCGCACGTCCTCGTCCCAGATGTCCGTCGGCCACTGTTCGGGGTTGTAGTCCCCGCCATACCAAATCGTCATGATCAGCCTTTCACCCCGCCGCTGGCGAGTCCGGATTGCCAGTACCGCTGGAGGAACAGGAAAGCGATGACCAGCGGGAGGATCGAGACGAACGACCCGGTGATCACGGTGGAGAACAACGCCTGGGACCCGCCGCCGGCCGAGGCTGCGGACTGCAACTGGGCCAGCCCCACGGTGATGGGGTACAGGCTGGAACTGTTGAGCATGATCAGCGGCAGGAAGTAGTTGTTCCAGGTCGCCACGAGGGAGAACAAGAACACCGTCACGAGGCCGGGGCCCAGCAGACGCAGGCCCACCTGCCAAAAGATCCGGAACTCGCCCGCGCCGTCGACCCGCGCAGCCTCGATCAGCCCGTCGGGGATCGCGTCGGCCGCGTAGACCCGCATGAGGTACACCCCGAACGGGCTCACCAGGGACGGAATGATGACAGCCCACGGGGTGTCCGTGAGCCCGGCCTGCGAGAACAGCAGGTAGGTGGGCAGGGCCAGAGCCGTCAACGGGATCATCACCGCGCCCAGCGTGGCGCTGAAGAGCACCTTCTTGCCCGGGAAGTCGTATTTCGCGAACGAGTACCCCGCCATGGTGGCCAGGAGGGTGGCGCCTGCCGCCGACACGAACGCGTAGAGGAAGGTGTTGAGCATCCAGCGCAGGAAGATCCCGTCCCGCACGGTGAAGAGGGTCTGCAGGTTGTCCCAGAGCGAGAAATCGCCGCCGAACCACATGCCGAAGGTCGAGAACAGGGCCGAGTTGTTCTTCGTCGCGGAGACGAAGAGCCACCACAGCGGCAGCACGAAGTAGAGCACGCACAGCCAGAGCAGAACCGTGAGCAGGATGCTCCGGCGCTTTCCGGGCGCGTACCGGGACCTGCTGCGGCCCGGGGTCACCGCCTCATCGCCGTCGCCGGGGGTCACGAGCGCCGGGCTGACCCGAGAAGTCATGAGAGCTTCCTCTCTCGTCGTTCGCTGCGTTCCCCGCCGAGCTGGACGAAGTACGACACGATCGCGATCACGATTCCGAGCAGGAAGGCGATGGCCGCGGCGAAGTTCAGCTCCCGGTTGATGAACGCGAGGTTGTACGCGTAGTAGTTCGGGGTGAACGAGTTCGTGATCGCATCGGGGGCGATGGCGTTCAGCAGACTCGGCTCGGCGAAGAGCTGGAAGGAGCCGATCACCGAGAAGATCAAGGTCAGCATGAGCGCCGGCCTGATGGCCGGGATCTTGACGCTCCAGGCCAGCCGGAACTGGCCGGCGCCGTCGATCTCGGCGGCCTCATAGAGTTCACCGGGAATGGATCGGAGGGCCGCATACATGATGATCATGTTGTAGCCCACGAATTCCCACGTGACGATGTTCATCATGGAGCCGAGGATCGACTCCGGTGAGAGGAAGTCCGGCGTTCCCAGCCCGACCGCCCGGGAGATCTGCGCGATCGGGCCGAAGTCCGGTCCGTATAGGTAGCCCCACATCAGGGTCGCGACGACCGCCGGTACGGCATACGGCATGTAGATCAGCAGGCGGATGCCCTTGGACCCGTGGGCGCGGGCGCTGTCCAGCGCCAGGGCGAAGAACAGGGCCAGGCCGAGCATGATGGGCACCTGGATGATGAAGAACAGGCCGACCCGGCCGAGGCCCGCCAGGAATGCGGGATCGGTGAGTGCGCGGGCATAGTTGGCCAGGCCCGCGAAGACCTCCCCGCCGATCAGCTTGCTCTCGAACAGGCTGAGGTAGCCCGCGTAGACGAGCGGCACGACGAGCATCGAGAGGAACACGACGAAGAACGGCAGCAGGAACAGGTACGCGGCACGGCGCTGCTTGCGCTTGGCGGGGCTGGTCGGACGTTTCGGCAGCGGCGGCCCGGCGGGGTGCTCGGCGGTGAGCGCGGGGGAGTGCGACATTGCGACTCCTTTTCTGTGAAGGGGGGGATCGGCCGACCGGCCGACGCGGTGCGGGGAAGGACGGGCGCCCGCCGGCCAGCGGGCGCCCGACGGGTCACTCCACGGTGAAACCCTGGTCCGTCGCGTAGGTCACCAGCTGGTCCTGCCAGGTGTCCAGCGCCGCGGCGATGTCACCCTTGGCGGCGATCACGGTGCCCATGGTCTCCTCATAGGTCGAGTACACGTAGTCCATGTACGGCAGCCACTGGAAGTCCGTGTCGACGGTCTGCGAGATCTCGGCGAACAGCTGGTTGACCTTCTGGCCGCCGTAGAACTCCGACTCCTGGTCCACGAACGCCGGGTCCTCGAGCACTGACACCTGCGGCGGGAACAGGAACTGTTCGGTCGCGAGCTTCATGGCCGAGGCCTCGTCGTTGTTGATGAACTTGGCGAGTTCGTACGCGGCGATCTTGTTCTTGCTGGATGCGAGCACCGCGTCGGACGAACCTCCCCAGTTGCCCGAGACGTTGTCGCCCTCATTCCACTGCGGCAGCGGAGCCGCGCGCCAGGCGCCCGACGTGCCCTCGGCCGTGCCCTGCAGGAAGATCGGACCCCACGCGGCGGTGAGCCAGCCCGCATACTTGCCGCTGGCCAGGCCCTGGTACCACTGGTCCTGGAAGTCGACGTCGGTGGAGATCAGGTCCTGCTGGATCAGGTTCGTCCAGTAGTCCGCCACTTTCTTGGCCTCGTCGCTGTTCACGTCGATGCTCACGGTCTCCTTGCCGTCATACCCGAACGGCTTGACGCCGGCCTGCCAGAGGAACCCGATCATCTGGCCCGCCTGGGTGGCGCCCAGGTTCGAGATGTAGCTGCCGGTCGAGTCCTTGACGGTCTTCGCGGCGGCCGCATAGTCGTCCCAGGTCGCGGGAGGGTCGGTGATTCCGGCCTGGCTGAGGATGTCGGTGCGGTACAGGTTGCCCATCGGTCCGACGTCCTGCGGGATCGCCCAGACCTCGGTGCCCGGGGATACCTGGTTCCACGCCCAGTCGACGTAGTCCCCGGAGAGGTCGTCCGCTCCGTAGGCGGTCAGGTCCAGCAGCGAATCGTTCAGCACGAACGACGGGATGTACTGGTATTCGATCTGTGCGACATCGGGTGCGCCTTCGCCGGCCTCGATGGCGCTGCGGAGCTTTTGGTAGTGCGGGAGGCCCTGGCCGACGTTCTCGACCGTGACGTCGATGTCGGGGTACTTCTCTTCGAAGAGCTTCACCTCGTTCTCGATGTCGGGCACCCACGTCCAGAACGTGAGCTTCGTGGGCGTGGTCATCGCCTTGTCGATGTCGTCCTGGCTGACCGTCTCCGGGGAGGCGTTGTCGCTGGAACTGGGCGTGCACCCGGTCAGGAGCATCCCGATCGACACGGCGCCGGTTACCAGCGCCACTGCTGTTCTCCGTGCCTTCTTGTTCATGATCACTCTTTCTGTGGTTGGGAAGGACTCTGGTTGGAAGGGATCAGGCGATCCCGAGGTGCTCACCGGCTGAGGAAGGTCCGCGTCGACCACGCGGCCAGTGAGACATCTGTGCCCGTCGCCAGCAGTTCCCCGGTGACGGTGTCGGCGACAGCGGCCGCAAGCGTGATCGCCCGCGGTTCCCATCCCCAGTTGAAGACGAACCAGGCCCGCCGACCGTCCGGGAGCGCCCCGGAGGAAACCGTCACGGGCAGCGCGGTGTCACCCGCGAGCTCCTGCGCATGGCCCCTGGGCACGGCCCAGCGGACGATGCCGGCGGCAAGGCCCGGCGCGGGCACACACCCGACGACGGTCACCCGGCCCCCGCCCACCGCGCGGCTCGTGACGGCCGGGAAGTCGCGGAACCGCGGGTGGTCGTACCGGGCGAGGACCTCGGAGCCGTCCGCGATAAGGCCGTCGATCCACAGCCTCGCGGCGGCGTCGGCGCCCAGGGGCAGCGTGCCGGATGCCTGGACGACCGCGACCTCAGCCTCGAGGTTGGAGTACTCCTCGTAGCGGGTTCCGGCCAAGTCCGCGAGCCGCGGCGGGGCGACCTCCACCCGGGCGCGCGCCTCATCGTCCGCGTATCCAGTGCGCGGGCCGAGGATCAGATGCCCGCCGGCGGCGACGTAGTCACGCAGCAGCTGGAGGTCGCCATCCGTCGTGACGTACAGACCCGCGGCGATGAGAACCGGAAACCGCGCGGCGAGGGCTGTCGCGCCGAGGGCGTCCGCCTGGGAAAGGTGCAGCAGGCGGGTCTGGCGGCCGGCCTCGATCGAGCCCCGGTGGAACGCGTCGACGATCTTCTCGTACGACTCCGGGTCCATACGGCCGTCGACCTGCAGCGGCGGGCTGAATTGGAGTGCGTAGCGGCTCGGGTTCGACCAGAGGATCGCAACGTCGGCATCCGGCTCGTACCCGTCCAGCGCGGTGCCGATCGAGGTGAGTTCCCCGCCGATCTCGGCGACCTCCGCGTAGACCCGTCCGGGCACGAGGCTGTGCGGCAGTACCCCGCCCCAATAGGTCTCGATGCCGTAGGGCAGCGTGTGCCAGTGCCAGTATTCGATCATGGCCGCTCCCCGGGAGATGAACGTGTAGGCCGCCTGCTTGAGCTGTCCGGGGTAGGGCGGGAAGTTGGTCTCCGAGTGCCCGATCGACTGGGCGTTCGTCTCGGTCACCAGGTAGCGGCCCTGTTTCGAGGAGTACATGCGGTCGGCCTGCCGGAACAGCGCGGGGACCCCGGTCGTCGTCCAGGGTGTCAGCTGTGACAGGTCGAGGGACGCGTCCAGGCGGTCCTGCATGCCGTAGTAGGGATTGCCCGCCACGATGTCGAGGTCCCGGTTCACCCGTTCGTCGTCGAGGGCGGGGCGGCCGTACTGCAGGCAGGTGGTCACGAACTGGCCGGCGTGGCTGTACTCGCGCACGATGCCTGCCTGCCAGGCGATGAATTCGGTCGTCAGGTCGCTCTGGAAGCGACGCCAGGCGAGGTCGTACTGCGGAAACGAGTTGCCGTCCGGCCGCCACAGCTGCGACCAGTCGTCCAGGCGGTGCGACCAGTAGGTGAGGCCCCACTCCCGGTTGAGGTTCTGCACGGTGCCGTGCCGCTCGCGCAACCGCCGCACGAACTCGGCGAAGACGTGGTCATTGTGGAAGAGCTCGAGCCCTGGTTCGTTGTCGACCTGGAAACCGACGACGGCAGGATGGCCGGCGTAGCGGCCGACGACCGCACGGATAACCCGTTCGGCGTAGCGGCGGAAATCGGGGTGGCTGAAGTCGACCTCCTGGCGGGCACCCCAGGGGATGCGCTCGCCCGTGCGCCGTTCCGCCGCGATCTCGGGGTGGGCGATCTGCAACCAGGGCGGGACCGCGTATGTCGGCGTGCCGAGGATGACCCTGATGCCGCGCCGGTGGGCGCCGTCGAGAACCGGGGCGAGCCACTCGAGGTCGAATTCGCCGTCCCGGGGCTCCCAGGTCGACCACACCGATTCGCCGACGCGGATGACGTTGACACCGGCCTGCTGCATCAGGTCGAGGTCGGTGTCGACCCGGTCGGTGAGGTGGTATTCCGGGTAGTACGCGACTCCGAAGAGGAAACCACTGGGGGAGTGCACGGGCACCGCTGGATTCATATGAGGCTCACTTCGTTGTGGGGCTTCAGCTGAGGTTTGCTTATGTTTTCGACCACATTCGGCTGGAACTAGGATGTTGTCGATAACATCGCGTTGTCAAGAGCGATTTGTCTACAGAATGATCACAATGGCCCGAGCGGGCAGCCGCGCACGACGAGACCTGAGGAGAGTGCGACATGGGCGCCAGCGCAGATCCGCTCGGCACCACCCGCGCCACGCCGACGGTGAAGGCCGCGACAATCTACGACGTCGCCCAGGCAGCCGGGGTGTCCCACCAGACCGTGAGCCGGTTCCTCAAGGGCTTCGAAGGGATCCGCCCCGAGACCAGGGACCGGGTGGTGCAGGCGCTCGACGAGCTCGGCTACCGGCCCAACCTCACCGCTCGCAGCCTCAAGTCGGGCCGCTCGCACCGCATCGGCGCGCTGACCCACGAGATCTCCCAGGTCGGCCCGAGCCGGATCGTCGAGGGCGCCAGCCTCGCGGCGCGCGAGGCCGGCTACGTCCTGGACATCGTGTCTCTGGACACCCGCAATCCACGTGCCGTGGATGAGGCCCTCGCGCTCATCACCCAGCACGACCTGGCCGGGGTCCTGGCGCTCGCGGTCACCGATGAGATGACGAGAGCCTTCGAAGCCACGGCCTTCCGCGTCCCCGCGTACGTTGCCAGCGAATCCGACGGCGCCCTGGACGATCCGCGGGGCGTGCTCTCGAGGGTCGGAATTCCCGCCCTCGTGGCGCACCTCGCCCGGCTGGGCCATCGCCGTCTGGTGCATGTGGCCGGGCCCAGCGTCTGGTCGGCCGCGCGCAACCGCATCCACGCGTATGAAGGCGCGGTCGAGGCCCAGGGGCTGCACTCGGCCGGCATCCTGCACGGCGACTGGTCGGCGGCATCCGGATACCGGGCGATCATGGACCTCGCCGACCTGCCGGAGGCGACGGGCTACGTCGTCGCGAACGACCAGATGGCCCTGGGCGCGATGCTGGCCCTCAAGGAGCGCGGCCTTCGCATTCCGGACGACGTCAGCGTCGTGGGCGTGGACGATATCCCCGAGGCCGCGTACTTCGACCCGCCGCTCACGACCCTGCGGAACGATTTCGAGTGCCAGGGCAGGGCCGCCGTGTTCCAGCTGTTGGCGCGGATCGAGCGCACCGCCACGTCACCCGTCGCTGTGCCGCCGCCGAGGCTTGTCGCGCGGCGCTCCTCGGGGCCGGTGCCACCGGGCGGCCCGTGACCACACGGTCGAATCGAGGTGGCACAACCAAGGCGTCAGAATCGCCCGTTAAACGAGACAGGGCCGGATCCTGAGATCCGGCCCGTGAACTGTCTCAACCAGTCCTCGTTGATCGTTGCGCGAGCAACAATCTCCGTGTCCGAGGGGGGACTTGAACCCCCACGCCCTATACGGGCACTAGCACCTCAAGCTAGCGCGTCTGCCATTTCCGCCACCCGGACTGGATGTTTTGGCCGCAGTTATGTTTTGCTGCCGGGGAATAACTTAGCACGGATCCAAACCGCTTCCGGACACCACAGCGCTCCACAGTCCGTCCGACGAGCCCGGAATCACACCCACACTGCGTAGCGGGAACCTGGCCGGGCGGCTGAACCCGGGCGGCGGCGGCCCGCGGCCCGGTAGCGTGAACTGCATGACAGCATCCGCCAGCACACCCCGGTCGGCCGAATCGCTCGACCTGACCGCCGAGATCGCCCGCGACCTGATCCGGTTCGACACCACGAATTACGGCGAGGGCCGGTCCAACGGCGAAACGGATGCGGCGGAATACGTGGCCGAGAAGCTACGGGACCTGGGCCTGACTCCGGAGCTGATCGACTCGGAGCCCGGCCGCACGAGTGTGGTCGCCCGGGTGCCCGGACGCGACCGGTCCAAGAGCGCCCTCGTGGTGCACGGCCACCTCGACGTAGTGCCCGCCGACCCGGCGAACTGGTCGGTGGACCCGTTCGGCGGCGAGATCAAGGACGGCATGTTGTGGGGCCGTGGCGCCGTGGACATGAAGAACATGGATGCGATGATCCTGGCCTCGCTGCAGGACGTGCTCGCTGACGGCGGTGCGCCGGAGCGCGACCTCGTCATCGCGTTCTTCGCCGACGAAGAAGCCGGCGGGGTGCTGGGCTCGCACCACCTCGTGGACACCCGGCCGGAGCTCTTCGCGGGAGCCACAGAGGCCATCAGTGAGGTCGGCGGGTATTCCATCACCCTCGGCGGCCAGCGCGCCTACCTGCTGCAAACGGGTGAGAAAGCTCTCATCTGGATCAAGCTCGTCGCGCACGGTCCGGCGGCACACGGATCCCGACTCATCCACGACAACGCCATCACCCGGCTGGCCGAAGCCGTGGCGAAGGTGGGCCGGCGGGACTGGCCGATCCGGCTCACCGACACGACCCGGCAGCTCCTCGGGGAGATCGCCCGCATCCTCGGCGTCGACCCGCAGGCCACCGGGCCGGATCAACTCGCGCTGGCCACGGGGACCGCCTCCGGTTTCATCCAGGCGAGCCTGCGCACCACGACCAATCCCACGGTTCTCCAGGCCGGTTACAAGCACAATGTGATCCCGGACCGCGCAGAAGCGCTCATCGACATCCGGGCCCTGCCGGGGGAGGAGGACGCGGTTCTGGCCGAACTCGCGGACCTCGTCGGGCCCGACATCGAAATCATCACCATCCACCGCGACGTGGGCCTGGAGACGGACTTCTCCGGCCCGCTCATCGACAAGATCGTACAGACGCTGGGCACCCACGACCCCGGCGCTCCCGTGCTGCCGTACCTGCTGCCGGCGGGGACGGACAACAAGGCCCTGAGCATGCTGGGCATCAAAGGATACGGCTTCGCGCCGCTCAAGCTCCCGGCGGATTTGGATTTTCCGGCGATGTTCCACGGCGTTGATGAGCGCGTACCGCTGGACGCATTAGTGTTTGGCAGAACGGTTTTGACCGATCTGCTGTCGACGTACTAGCCCACTGCCGCGCTACCGGCCAGCATCAGCACGAGCGAAAGAGTAATACGTGGACTTCATCAACGCTGTCATCCTCGGCTTGGTCCAGGGGCTGACCGAATTCCTGCCGGTCTCCTCCAGCGCCCACATCAGCATCGTGGGCCAGTTCCTCGGCACCGGTGAAGACCCCGGGGCACGCTTCACGGCCATCACCCAGATCGGCACGGAAGCCGCCGTGGTGATCTTCTTCTGGCGCGACATCGTGCGCATCATCGGTCAGTGGGCCAAGTCGTTGGTCGGTAAAGTACCGCGCAGCGATGCGGATGCCCGGATGGGCTGGCTGATCATCCTCGGCACCCTGCCCATCGTCGTGCTCGGGCTGCTCTTCCAGGACCAGATCGAGACGAGCCTGCGCAACCTCTGGGTCACCGCGATCATGCTGATCGCGTTCGGTGTGCTGCTCGGCGTCGCCGACTACGTCGGTGCCAAGCGCCGCAAGCTCGGCGACCTCACGGTGGGCCACGGCATCATCTTCGGCTTCGCGCAGGCGCTGGCTCTGATCCCGGGCGTCTCCCGCTCGGGTGGCACCATCACCGCCGGCCTGTTCCTCGGCTACGAGCGGGCCGCCGCCGCACGGTACGCGTTCCTGCTCGCGATCCCCGCCGTGCTCGGTAGCGGCTTCTACCAGGTGTACAAGTCGATCAAGGAGCCCTGCGTCGCCGCGGCGGCCACCTGCACGCCCGAGCTGTTCGGCCCGTGGGAAACCCTGGTCGCCACCGTCGTGGCCTTCGTGGTGGCGTTGTTCGTCATCGGCTTCTTCATGAACTACATCTCCAAGCGCAGCTTCCTGCCGTTCGTGGTCTACCGCATCGCACTGGGCATCGTCGTGATGATCCTGCTCGGCACGAACACCATCACCGCCTAGTTAGGCTGGTCATATGCGCGCTTGGTCACACCCCGTCGTCCCCACGATCCCGGGGCACTCTGACGCTCCACGTCTGCACGACACCGCATCGGACTCGATCGTGGAAGCCCGCCCGAGCGACGTGGCCCGGCTGTATGTCTGCGGCATCACGCCGTATGACGCCACCCACCTGGGCCACGCGGCCACCTATCTGGCCTTCGACACCCTGCAGCGGGTCTGGCGCGACGGCGGGTACCGGGTGCACTACGCCCAGAACGTGACCGATGTGGACGACCCGCTGCTGGAACGTGCCACAGCGACCGGCGTGGACTGGCGCGATCTCGCCGCGGAGCAGACCGACCTGTTCCGCGCCGACATGGAAGCCCTCGGCATCATTCCGCCCGACGACTTCGTGGCCGTCACCGACGTCATCGACGACATCTCCGCCGCCGTCCTGTCGCTCCGCGAGTCCGCGCTGGCCTACCGCGTGCCGACGCCCGATGCGCTGCCCACGCCGGATGGCCCCGGCGCCGACCTGTACTTCGACATCCGTGCCGCCGAACGGCAGGCACCGTGGACGCTCGGCGACGAGAGCAACCTCGACCGCGAGAGCATGCTCGACCTGTTCGCCCAGCGCGGGGGAGACCCCGACCGGGCCGGCAAGCGTGATCAGCTCGACCCCTTGCTCTGGCGTGCAGCACGTGCCGGCGAACCGGCCTGGGACTCACCCGTCGGCGCCGGGCGGCCGGGCTGGCACATCGAGTGTTCGGTCATCGCCCTCGCCGAGCTGGGAACCGACTTCACTGTGCAGGGCGGCGGCAGCGACCTGATCTTCCCGCACCACGACATGAGCGCCGGGCACGCCGCGGCGCTGAGCGGGCATCCGCTGGCCCAGGTCTACAGCCACACCGGCATGGTCGCCTACCAGGGCGAGAAGATGAGCAAGTCGCTGGGCAACCTCGTGCTGGTCTCCAAGCTCCGCGCGGGCGGAAGCGACCCGCGGGCTATCCGGCTCGCCCTGCTCGCCCAGCACTACCGCACCGACTGGGAGTGGACCGCCGACCAGCTCACCGCCGCTGAGGCTCGCCTGGCCGCCTGGACGCTCGCGTTCGGGCCGATCGCGGTGCCCGCAGCCGTGGCGTCCGAAACGGCGGCATTCAGCGCCGCAGCGGTCGTCGAGAGGATGCGCGCTGCACTGGTGAACGACCTCGACACGCGAGGCGCACTGGAGGCCGTCGACGCGGCCATCGAGGCCGGCGTCGACGACCCCGCCCTGGTGGGAAGCGCCATCGACGCGCTTCTCGGCGTGCGGCTCTGACCCACCCGATCCGCTAACCGGGCGTGTCGAGACCGTAACCCGACTGCCCGACGCAACCCACACGTTCGAACCTGCCGAGACCCCGCGGGACGGCACGTGCACGCCGGCCACGACCGCGAGCACGTCACCGGGTCTCGACAAGCTCGACCACCGAGACGGGCACGACACACACGCGTCCCGTGGCGAGGCCGTCTAGGGCTGGCGGGGCTCCGGGCCGGGGCCCTGGCGCCCGTCGGCGCGGCCGTCCCTGCCGTCGCCGCGCTTGCGCAGGTACTTCTCGAACTCCTGGGCGATGGCCTCGCCGCTCGCCTCTGGCGAGTCGACGGTGTCCCTGGCCTGCTCGAGCTGGCCGATGTACGCGGCCATCTCCTCGTCCTCCGCGGCGAGGGCGTCGATGCCCGTCTCCCATTCGGAGGCGTCGGTGACCAAGTCACCGCGGGGGATCACCACATCGATGATCTCCTCGAGCTTGTCGATGAGCGCCAGCATGGCCTTGGGCGACGGGGCGTTGTGCACGTAGTGCGGCACGGACGCCCAGATCGACAGGCTCGGGATCCCGACCGTCTCGGCCGCGGCCGCGAGAACGCTGAGGATGCCCACCGGCCCCTCGTAGCTGCTGCGCTCCACCTGCAGTTCGGCGCGCACCTCGGGGCTGTCGCTGGACACGAAGATCGAGATCGGCCGGGTGTGCGGCACATCCGCCAGCATGGCGCCGAGGAACACAATGCCGCTCACATCGGCGGCGAGCACGGAATCCAGGATCTCGGCCGCGAAGCTCTTCCAACTGCGCGAGGGCTCGGTGCCGATCAACAGGTAGATGTTGCCCGCGTTGGTGCCGCTCACCCTCAGCTGCGCGTCTTCGGCCAGCGGAACGCCGCTGCTGCCCGGCACGACCGGACCGTACATGACGGCGCTGGGCCATTCGATGACCCGGTGGCCGTCCTCGTCGGTCGAGATGGTGGGGCGGTTGAACTGGTAGTCGAAGTAGATCTCGGGGTCGATACTCGTGACTTCTTCGACGTCGAGGAGGTCTTTCAGCGTGCGCACGGCGCCCGTTGCGGCTTCGCCCGCATCGTTCCAACCTTCGAAGGCGACTACCAGAAGTCGCCCGCTGAGGAACCCATTGCCGTCTGTCACTTGCGTAAAACCTCGTGTATTCCGGCCGCCGCCACCGGGCGACCTTCTTCAAGGATAGGCCGTGCCCCCTAAACTTGAACCCCGTGACATCGAACGCTACACACTCAGCCCCACCCGCAGCCGTGCTCTGGGATATGGACGGCACCCTAGTCGACACCGAACCGTACTGGATGCGGGCCGAACACGAACTTGTGGAGTCGTTCGGCGGGGTCTGGACCCACAGTGACGCGATGCTGCTCGTCGGCTCCGGACTGCTCGGCTCGGCCGCGATCCTGCAGAACCGCGGCGTGAACCTGAGCGCCGGGGCCATCGTCGATGTGCTCACCACCCGGGTGCAGGAGCAGCTGGCCTCGGCCGGCATCCCGTGGCGCCCCGGCGCGCATGAGCTGCTTTCCGACCTCCACGGTGCGGGTGTGCCGATGGCCCTGGTGACGATGTCCGAACAGCGGATGGCGCGCCAGATCGCCGGGATCGTCGGCTTTGACGCGTTCACCACCATCGTGTCGGGCGACATGGTGCAGCAGAGCAAGCCGCACCCCGAGGCGTACCTCACCGCGGCGGCCGTCCTGGGCGTGGACGCGGCCCACTGCGTCGCCATCGAAGACTCGATTCCCGGCGTCGCCTCCGCCGTCGCCTCCGGCGCCGTCGTCATCGGCGTGCCCCACATGGTCCCGCTCGAGCACAGCGAGCACTACACACTCTGGGAGACCCTGGCGGGAAGCTCCGTGACCTCGGTCACGGCTCTGTACCGGTCACGGCGCTCCACACTCCTTTCCGGCACCACCTACATCGAGGACGCGACACCCGCATGAGCGACAACCAGGTCATCCAGAACAGCGGACCGTTCCGCGCCGGCGACAGAGTGCAGCTGACCGGTCCAAAGGGCAAGCTGAACACCATCACGCTCGAACCGGGCAAGACCTTCCACACCCACCGGGGCATCCTCGAGCACAACGACATCATCGGCCGACCCGACGCCTCCGTGGTGACCAACAACGTCGGCGTCGAACACCTGGCGCTGCGGCCGCTGCTGATCGACTTCGTGATGAGCATGCCGCGCGGCGCGGCCATCATCTACCCCAAGGACGCCGCGCAGATCCTGGCCCAGGCGGACATCTTCCCCGGGGCTACCGTGGTCGAAGCCGGAGTCGGCTCGGGCGCGCTGTCGCTGTGGCTGCTGCGGGCCATCGGCCCGGCCGGCACGCTGGCCTCCTTCGAACGTCGCGAGGAGTTCTCCGACGTGGCCCGCGCCAACGTAGCGACCTTCCTCGGCCACGACCCGCAGAACTGGTCCATCACCCTGGGCGACCTCAGCGACACCCTTCCGGAGACCATGCCGGCGCAGTCCGTCGACCGAGTGGTCCTGGACATGCTCGCGCCGTGGGAGTGCATCGACGTCGTCTCCGACGCCCTCAAGCCCGGGGGAGTGCTGCTCTGCTACGTCGCCACGGTGACCCAGCTGTCCCGCGTGGCCGAGGCCATCCGCGCCACCGGCAATTACACCAACCCGGACTCGCACGAGACCATGGTGCGCGGCTGGCACGTCGAGGGCCTGGCCGTGCGCCCGGACCACCGGATGATCGGACACACGGGCTTCCTCATCACCGCCCGCCGGCTCGCGCCCGACACGATCCTGCCCGAGCTCAAGCGCCGTCCGTCGAAGACCGACTTCAGCGACGCCGATGTGGAGCTGTGGACCCCCGGCGCCCTGGGCGAACGGTCCGTCAGCGCCAAGGTCATGCGCAAGCGCAACCGCACCGCCGAGAACGGCGCAGCGCTCTCCAAGGCTCGGGACCTCGACGCCGGTTAGGATAGGTTCGGCCCGCCGCCCGCACCAGCGGTTTCCGCCAGAACTTTCCCGCAAGTCATTCGTCAGCATCGCGCTGCCGCCTGTATCGAAATGAGGACCCGTGCGTAAAGTTCCCGCACTCATCGCAACCGCCGGCCTGGTGCTCGCGACCCTGACCGCCTGCAGCCCCGGGTCCGCCTCGGCCGACTGCACGGCGCCGGTGTCGTCGGGTGACGCGTCGAAGCTGGTCTCGGTGACGGGCGACTTCGGCTCAGCGCCCACGGTCGACTTCCCCACCCCGCTCAAGACCGACACCACCCAGCGCAGCGAGATCATCGAGGGCGACGGCGCACCGCTGGTCAAGGGGCAGAAGGTGCAGGTGGACCTGAGCGTCTTCAATGCCACCACGGGCGAGGCCATCGAACAGAGCAGCTACGACGGCACCAGCATGGCCAGCTTCGTCCTCAATGACCAGACCCTCCCGGGCCTCACGGACGGGCTGCTCTGCGCCGAGGTCGGCTCTCGCATCGCCGTGGTCGCGTCCGCGGCAGACACCTTCGGTCCCAACGGCGGTAACGCCGACATCGGCGTCGGCCCCGACGACTCGCTCGTGTTCGTCCTCGACGTGGTCAAGGGCTACCTCACCCGCGCCGACGGCGCCGACCAGCTGCCGGTCGCCGGACTCCCCGCCGTGGTCCTGGCCGAGGACGGCACCCCCGGAATCACCATCCCGTCGGCCGAACCGCCCACCGACCTCAAGGTCGCCGTACTCAAGAAGGGCGACGGCGAAGAGGTCACCGACGGTTCCACCGTCACGGTCAACTACACCGGCGTGCTGTGGGACACCAAGGAGGTCTTCGACTCCAGCTGGGCGAAGGGTTCCCCGGCCGCGTTCGTCGCCGCAGACGGCTCCACCACCGAAGGCGGCGTGATCCCCGGATTCGCCAAGGCCCTCATCGGCCAGACCGTCGGGTCCCAGATCATCGCCGTGATCCCGCCCGACCAGGGCTACGGCGACCAGGCCTCCGGGTCCATCCCGGCCGGCTCCACGCTGGTTTTCGTCGTGGACATCCTCGGCGTCGACTGATCTCGCTGTCCGGTGACGGCCTGCCCCGCTCGACACGTCGAGCGGGGCAGGCCGTTACGCGCACCACCGATAGAATCGCGTACGTGTCGCCCACCCCAGAAAAGCAGCATCCCGTCACTGTCGAGGAACGCCTCTTCAGTCTGGTCCTTGCGCTCATCGCCACCCAGATCGGCCTGACCAAGGCCGAGATCCTCTCGACCGTGCAGGGATACCGGCAACGGTTCCAGGTCGGCGGCGACAATGCGAGCCTGGAGCGCCAGTTCGAGCGCGACAAGGACGACATCCGCGAACTGGGCATCCCGCTCGAGACCATCGAATCGCCGGACGACCCGGGCAGCAACCACCACCTGCGCTACCGCATCCCCAAGGGCCTCTACGACCTGCCCGCCGACATCTCCTTCTCACCCGACGAGATCATGCTTCTCAAGCTCGCCGCCACGGTCTGGCGCGAAGGGTCGCTCTCGGCCGAATCCCGCCGCGCGCTGACCAAGCTCAACTCCCTGGGGATCGATTCCACCGACCCCGTCATCGGCTACGCCCCGTCCCTGCGCGCCAGGGAAGCGTCGTTCGAGCCGCTCAGCAAGGCCATGGACCGAGGTCAGGTCGTGGCCTTCCAGTACCTCAAACCCGGGGAGAGCGCCCCGCGCCGCCGGGTGATCGCCCCGCTGGCCGTGGTGCTGCACGAGGGCCGGTGGCACCTGTACGGCTCCGACCAGGACGCCGGAGCTACGCGCACCTTCCTGCTGTCCCGGATCGTGGGTCCCGTGGTCACGGTGTCCGGCACCATTGCTGCCGCGCCCCCGGCGGACGACCAGGGCCAGCGGGCCCTCACTGAGCTGGATGCCCTCTGGCGCGCCCAGATCGCCCTGATCACGGTCGAACCGGGATCGGATGCAGCCGTGCGACTGAGCAAGCGCGGCACCCCCGGGCCGGGCGAGGGCAGCGTCGAGCTGCACTACACCGACCTCAACATCCTGGCCGACGAGCTCGCCGGGTACGGCCCGGAGGTGCTCGTCCTCACGCCCTCATCCCTGCGCGACGCCGTTCTGTCGCGCCTGCGCCACGTGCGGGATGCCCACACGCCGGCCCCGCAGGCCGAAGAGGAAATGGACCGATGACAGTGAAGCCCGTCGCCTTCGGCGCCACCGACAAACTGACCTTCCTGCTCTCCCTTGTGCCGTTCCTGATGGACCACGACAGGGTCAGCGTCAGCGCCGTTGCCGAGCATTTCGGCGTCTCGCCCCAGCGTGTGCGCGACGCAGTCAACCTCATCGCAATGTCCGGAGTGCCGGGGGAGACCCGGCAGTACCTGCACGGCGACCTCTTCGACATCCAGTGGGACGAGTTCGAGAACAACGACAACATCGTGCTCACCCACCTCGTCGCGATCGACGACTCGCCGCGCTTCTCGGCTCGCGAAGCCGCTGCGCTCATCGCCGGGCTGCAGTATCTCTCTGCCCTGCCTGAGAACGGCGACCGCGACGCCATAGCCACGCTGATGGCCAAGCTCACCCGGTCCTCAACCGGCGCTCCCAGCCAACTCGCGGTCTCCCGCACCGACTCGGATGTGGCGATCTCCATCATCCAGGCTGCCGTGCGCGCGGGCACCCAGGTCGAGTTCGACTACCTCAATGCCCGCGGCACCGCCGAGCACCGCTGCGTCGATCCGCTGCGGATCGAATCCGTCGACAACGACTGGTACCTGCGCGGCTGGTGCCACCTCAGGGAGGCGATGCGCACCTTCCGGCTGGACCGGATGAGCCGGCTGCGCTCCACCGACGTGCCCGCCTTGCCGCACGACGAGTCCGTGCTGCTGCCCGACGCGCTCTTCCAGGGATCCGCGGACGACCTCACCGTCACGATCGAGCTGCCCGCCTCCGCGGTCGGCCTGCTGGCGGATTACGGCCCCGTGCCCACCGGCTCCGGACCCACCGGCGCGGCGGCGGCGGACGCACTCAGCACGGTGCAGCTTCGGGTGTCGCATTACCACGGCCTCAAACGCCTGGCCGCGGGCCTGGCCGGCGTCGTCCGGGTGGTCGACCCCGGGCCCGCCCGGCAGACCGTGGCCGACTGGGCCGCCGCCGGCGTGGCCCGCTATGAGGCCGAGTCCTCGTCGGAGGTCCCGGTGACGGACGGGAGCCACGCGTGATCCCGGTGTGGGCGTGGATCCTGATCTGGACCGTTCTGGCGCTCGCCCTGCTCGGCATGCTCGCCTGGTTCGCCGTGCGCCTGTTCCGCAAGCTCATGGGAACCCTCGGCGCGCTCGAGGACCTCGGCGACCAGGTGGCCGCACTCGACCTGGATACGATGCCGCCGCGGGCGGCTTTCCATCCGGCCGTGTTCCAGGACCGCAGAGAACTCAGTCTGGCCCGCGAGCAGGCCAGGATCGAGCGGGTCCTCCGCCGCGCCCAGCGGCGGGATCTCTCAGTCAGCCGGGGTAAACTACTGCAACACACTCCCTACAAGCCAGAGGATCGACCCACATGTTGAGCAATCTGACCGGATGGCACTTCCTGATCATCCTCGTCGTCATCCTGCTGTTGTTCGGTGCGCCGAAACTGCCCGGTCTCGCGCGCAGCCTCGGCCAGTCGATGAAGATCTTCAAGAACGAAATCAAGAGCGACACCGTCGACGAGCCCGCAGACCCGGCCGCCGCTCCGGCACGGCCCGAGTCCGTGGACGGCACGACACGGCCCGTCGGCCCGGGCGACCAGACGAAGCCGTAGTCCGGTGGCCGTACGCACCACGAAGCGTGCGAAGCGCGGCGGCACTATGTCGCTCGGACAGCACCTGCTCGAGCTTCGCAAGCGCCTGTTCCGGGCCGCCGCGGGAATCGTCGTCGGCGGCGTCATCGGGTGGATGCTCTCCGAAGGCGTCTGGGATGCCCTGCGCCAGCCCATCTACGCCATCATCGAGGCGCAGAACCGTAACGCGCAGATCAACTACCCCGACATAACCTCGGCGTTCGACCTGCGCTTGAAGATCGCCTTCTACGTCGGTCTCGTCATATCGAGCCCGGTGTGGCTGTACCAGATCTTCGCGTTCCTGATGCCGGGGCTGACCCGGGGTGAGAAGAAGTACGTCTACGGTTTCGTGCTCACGGCCGTGCCTCTGTTCATCGCCGGCTGTGCGGCGGGCTGGTACGTGCTGCCCCAGATCGTCGGGCTCATGACGAGTTTCGCGCCGAAAGAGGATGCTGCGTTCATCAACGCGCAGAACTACCTGGACTTCACGCTCAAGCTCATGGTCGCGATCGGGATCGCCTTCGTCCTCCCGGTCTTCGTGGTGCTGCTGAACTTCGCCGGGGTGATCAGCGCCCAATCGATCATCAAGTCCTGGCGGGTCGCGGTCCTGGTGATCATCCTCTTCACGGCCATCGCCACCCCGGCCGCTGACGTCATCTCGATGTTCATGCTCGCGGTGCCCATGATCGTGCTGTATTTCTCTGCCTACGGAATCGCCGTCCTGCACGACCGGCGCGCCGACCGGCGCGCCCTTGCCCTCGAACGGGAGTTGGCGCGCTAGCGCACTACATGACAGATCTACAGTCGCCGGCCGAGCGGTACACCGCGGCCCGCCTCCGCGCCCAGACACCCAGACTGGAAGCCTTCCGGCGGGGCCTCAAGTTCGACCTGGACTCCTTCCAGCTCGCCGCCGGTGCGTCGCTCGAAGCCGGCAACAGCGTGCTTGTGGCAGCCCCGACCGGGGCCGGGAAGACCGTCGTGGCCGAATTCGCGATCTTCCTGGCCATGCAGCAACCGACCGCCAAGGTGTTCTACACGGCCCCGATGAAGGCGCTGAGCAATCAGAAGTTCCAGGAACTCGTCGCCGAGTACGGGGCGGACCAGGTGGGTCTGCTCACCGGGGACACCAACGTGAACGCCGGTGCCCGCATCGTGGTGATGACCACAGAGGTGCTCCGCAACATGCTGTACGCGGATTCCGATCTGCTCAGCAATCTGGCCTTTGTCATCATGGACGAGGTGCACTATCTCGCCGACCGTTTTCGGGGTGCGGTCTGGGAAGAGGTCATCATCCACCTGCCGCAGAGCGTGCGGATGGTGTCGCTGAGCGCGACGGTGTCCAACGCCGAGGAATTCGGCGACTGGCTGCAGGCGGTTCGGGGCGACACCGACGTGATCGTCTCCGAGGAACGCCCCGTACCCCTCGACCAGCATGTGCTGGTCAAGAGCAAGATGCTCGATCTGTTCGATTCGTCCGGCCTGGCCGCCACCCACCGGGTGAACCCCGAGCTCGTGCGACTCGCCCAGTCCGGCGGCCGGCCGGTGCTCGACCGCTCCGCCGGCCGGGGGCGCGGCTCCAGCCGGGACCGGTTCCACCACCAGCGGGCAGGGGCCGAATCCGGCCGGATGGACCGCGCGGAGATCGTGCGGCTGCTCGAGGGCAAGCACCTCCTGCCGGCAATCTTCTTCATCTTCTCCCGGGTGGGCTGCGACCAAGCGGTACGCCAGGTGCTGCGGGCCGGTGTCCGGCTCACCGACACGGCCGAGCGCGACGAGATCCGGCAGATCGTGGACGAACGCTGCCGCACCCTCCTGGACGAAGACCTCGCGGTGCTCGGCTACTGGGAGTGGTTGGACGGGCTCGAACGCGGAGTCGCGGCACACCATGCGGGCATGCTGCCCGCGTTCAAGGAAGTGGTCGAAGAACTCTTCCAGAAAAAGCTGGTCAAGGCGGTCTTCGCCACCGAGACCCTGGCCCTGGGCATCAACATGCCGGCCCGCACCGTGGTTCTGGACAAGTTGGAGAAGTTCAATGGGGAGGCCCGGGTGCCCATCACCCCCGGCGAATACACCCAGCTCACCGGTCGCGCCGGCCGTCGCGGCATCGATGTGGAGGGCCACGCGGTCATCCAGTGGCAGCAGGGTCTCGACCCGCAGGCCGTCGCGTCGTTGGCCTCCCGGCGGACCTACCCGCTGAACTCCAGCTTCAAACCCACCTACAACATGGCCGTCAACCTCATCGACCAGTTCGGCCGGGAACACACCCGGGAGGTGCTCGAGTCGTCATTCGCCCAATTCCAGGCCGACCGAGCGGTCGTCGACCTGGCCCGGCGGGTTCGAGCCCAGCAGAGCTCCCTTGACGGTTACGCCGCGTCGATGACATGCCATCTCGGCGACTTCGCCGAGTATTCGGGCATCCGGCGGCGACTGTCCGACCTGGAGCGGGAGAACGCCGCCGCCGACTCCCACGCCCGCGGACGGGACCGGCGCCAGAAGGAGCTTGCGGCCCTCCGCACACGGATGCGCGCGCATCCCTGTCACAGCTGCCCCGAGCGGGAGGCGCACGCCAGGTGGGCCCAGCGCTGGTGGAAACTCACCCGGGAGACCGAGGCTCTGACCAGTCAGATCACCGCTCGCACCGGCGCCGTCGCCCGGATCTTCGACCGCGTCACCGACGTGCTGCTCGGTTTCGGGTACCTGGTGCCGGGGGAGGGCCGTGCGGTGACCCTCAGCGAGAGCGGCCGCATCCTGCGCCGGATCTACGCGGACCGGGACCTGTTGGTGGCCGAATCCCTGCGTCGTGGCCTGTGGAATTCGCTGGACGCGCCCAGCCTGGCCGCCATGGCGTGCGCGCTGGTCTTCGAACCGCGTCGCGACGAGGGCGAGACCCACGAGCGTTTCCTGCCCAAGGGACCGTTCCGGCCTGCTTTGGACGCCACGCAGATCCTCTGGAGCCAGCTGGACGACCTCGAACGTGACCACAAGCTTCCCGGCAGCAACCCGCTGGCCGCCGGCCTGAGCCTGGCGATGTGGAAATGGGCCAGGGGAGACTCCCTCGGCCTGGTGCTGGAAGAGGCCGAGATGGCCGCTGGGGACTTCGTGCGCTGGACGAAGCAGACCATCGACCTTCTCGACCAGTTGTCCGTCGTCGCCGACGGCCCGGTCGGCCGCACCGCGCGCGTCGCGATGGACGCCATTCGCCGCGGAATCGTCGCGTATTCGTCGGTCGCCTAGGCTGTTGAGGTGAAGACGGAGACTGCCCGCGCCGCCGGCCTGCCGCTGTGGGCGGCCATCCTGCTTGCCGCCGGGGCCGGGGCCATTCTCGACGCCGGCTTCCCCGACCGGTCGTGGTGGATCCTGGCACCGGTGGGTGTGGCCCTGATGCTGCTGGCCCTGATCGGCCGCGGTGCATGGACCGGCCTGTTGGTCGGGCTGGTGGCCGGGCTGTCGTTCTGGCTGATCCACATCAGCTGGCTCACCCTCTATCTCGGACCGGTTCCGTGGCTTGCCCTGGCCGGACTCGAGTCGATCTTCTTCGCCGTCGGGCTCGCGCTCACCGCCGTGGTCCTCACCATCGGCCCCCGGGTCTGGCCCAGCGTCGCCGGCCGGATCGGCGTCATCCCGGTCATCGTGGCCGGCCTGTGGACCGCTCGGGAGGCCATCTCCGCCGTCTGGCCCTACGGCGGCTTCTCCTGGGGCCGGGTGGCCATGTCCCAGTCGGAGAGCCCGTTCAATGTCCTGGTCGCCTGGGTGGGCATGTCCGGGCTGTCGTTCGTGATGGTGTGGCTCAGCGCCCTGATCGTGCAGCTCTGCCGGGAGCCGGGCCTGCGTGTCGACGGTCGTGCGGCGATCGCGGTGGCCGCCGTCGCCCTGCTGCTCGCCTTCCCGGCCTGGCCGACGCTGCAGAGCGGTACCGCCCGGATCGCCGCGGTGCAGGGCGCGTCGGATGCCGGACTCTTCGCCCGGAACGCGCCGGGCCAGATCCTCTCGGACCACGTGTCAGCCACGCTGCCCCTGGTCGGCGAGCCGGTGGACTTCGTCGTGTGGCCGGAGAACGGTATCGACGTGGACCCGCTGCGCTCGGCCGATTCGGCCCGGGTGGCCGATTACGTCAGTCGCGCCATGGATGCGCCGCTGATCGCCGGCACCATCACCCTCCGCGACGGCAAGTACTACAACACCTCCCTGCTGTGGAAGGCGGGGGAGGGAGCCGTGGACATGTACGACAAAGTACACCCGGTCCCGTTCGCCGAATACATGCCGGACCGGGCATTCTGGCGTCCATTTGCTCCGGACCTGATCGATCTCGTCTCCCGGGACTACGAGATCGGCACCCGGGACAACGTTTTCGACGTCGACGGGATCCTCGCCGGCATCGCCATCTGCTTCGACATCGCCGACGATCAGCTCGTCCACGAGATGATCGACAACAAGGCCGAGATCATCCTTGCCCAGACCAACAACGCCGACTTCGGCCGGACCGACGAGTCCGTGCAGCAACTGGCGATCGCCAGGCTGCGCGCCATCGAGGCCGGCCGGACCGTCGTGAACATCTCCACGGTGGGTACGAGCGCGATCATGACTCCCGACGGCAAGACGCTCGACAGTCTGCCGACCTGGGAGCCCGGTGCCATGGTGCAGACGGTTCCCCTGAGCACCACGAACACGCCGGCGATGTCGGCGGGCCGGCCGCTCGAGTGGTTCGTCTCCGGGCTCGGTCTGGCCGGGTTGCTGTTCTGCCTGGTCGCGGGCCGCCGGGCGTCGGCGCCCGAGAGTCCACGCGCCATGCCCGACCGCGCCAGGGTACGCAAACGGCGCCGGGGTTAACCGGCGCCGATGGGGTGATGTGAGAATTCCCGCGGACCGTGCGGCCCGCGCGTGGGGTTACGCGCCGACCTTCTGGCCCCGACGCTGACGCAGCACCGTCAGCCGCTCCTCGAGAAGCTCTTCGAGCTCCGCGCGGGTACGTCGCTCCAGGAGCATGTCCCAGTGGGTGCGGGCGATCTTCTCGTCGGAGTGGTCGACGATGACCGGCTTGGAATCGACCAGCCGGGTGGCGGTCTGGGAGCAAAAACGGCACTCCCACTCGTCGGGCGCTTCGGCCTCGGCGGAGAAAATCATCACCGTCTCACGTCCGCACGTTGCACACAAATACGTGTGACTCACTCGTGGTGAAAAGGTCACGCCCTCTTCGCTCTGCAGGCTCTGTGAACCCAACCTCATGCCACGCAAACTACGATCTGCCATCGTGTGGTCTCCTCTCGCGATGCATTCCTAGTTGTAAACCATCAAGCTGGACGTTATCTTTCCGTTATAGCCCTCTTGGCGGTGATCTCTCAGAAACCGGCCCGCGGAGGGCGAAAGGAGCCGTGCGCATCCACGACCTGCGCGGCGAGGTCGCAGCGGTCGGTGACGAGCCCGTCGACGCCCATCCGGAGCAGGGTTGCCATGCGGGCCGGGTCGTTGACCGTCCACACGTGCACCTCCACGCCGATTCCATGCATCCTGCGGATCAGCCGCGGAGTGACGATGCGCAGCCGGCCCGCGCTCTCCGGCACTTGGACGGCATCGATGCCGCGCAGCAGCCGCGGCAACACCCAGTGTTGACGCAGCGCGAGCACGGTCACCAGGCCGGCGACCCCCGCGGCAGAGGCCGAGGTCGCGGCGCCGGGGACGGCCCTGAGCGCCCGGCGGCGCCGGGTCTCAGAAAACGAGGTGAGCAACACCCGGCTCGCCGCCGCGGCCCTGCGGATGGCGCGGGCCGTAGGGAGCACGGCATCCGCCGATTTGATGTCGATGTTGAAGCGCGCCTCGGGGAAGGCGGCCAGGGCCTCGGCGAGGGAGCAGTAGGCCTGACCCTGGCCCAGGTCGATCCGGCCGAGTTCGGCCATGGTCAGGCTGTTCACCGCCGTGCCGTCCAGCGCGAGGGTGGGGTCGTGGGTGATCACGGCGACGCCGTCCCTGCTGGCGTGCACGTCGGTCTCCAGGTGCGTGGCCCCGTGACTCAGGGCCTGCAGGAACGCCAGCAGGGTGTTCTCGGGTGCGTCGGTGCTCAGCCCGCGGTGCGCGAGAATGCGCGGGCCGGCCGGCCCGAGGAAGGACCGTGGCTCAGCTGTCACGTCCGGCCACCGGCGCCTGACCGGGCGCCCCCTGGCCGTCACTCGGGGCGGCGGACGTCGGGGCGCCGGGGTGTGACCCGGCGACGGGGTTCGGACCGAACGCCCGTCCGATGCCCTTCATTGCCTCGGTCAGTTCGCTCGGCACGATCCAGAGCTTGTTGGAGGTACCGTCGGCCAACTTGGGCAGGGTCTGCAGGTACTGGTAAGCGAGGAGCTTCGGGTCCGGGTCACCGTCGTGGATTGCCTTGAACACCGTGGTGATGGCCTCGGCCTCGCCCTGGGCGCGGAGCACGGCGGCCTTGGCCTGTCCCTCGGCCTGCAGGATCGAGGCCTGGCGGGCACCCTCGGCGGTGAGGATCGCGGACTGCTTGGTGCCCTCTGCGGTGAGGATCAGCGCGCGGCGGTCTCGTTCGGCGCGCATCTGCTTCTCCATCGAGTCCTGGATGGAGATGGGCGGGTCGATGGCCTTGAGCTCGACCCGGCCCACGCGGATTCCCCACTTGCCTGTCGCCTCGTCGAGGACGATCCGGAGCTGGCCGTTGATGTTGTCCCGGCTGGTGAGGGCCTCTTCGAGGTTCAGTCCGCCGACCACGTTGCGGAGCGTCGTGGTGGTGAGCTGCTCGACGGCGCCCAGGTAGTTGGCGATCTCATAGGTCGCGGCGCGGGCATCCGTCACCTGGAAGTAGACCACGGTGTCGATCGACACGACCAGGTTGTCCTCGGTGATCACGGGCTGCGGCGGAAACGACACGACCTGCTCCCGCATGTCGATGAGCGGGCGGACCCGGTCGATGAAGGGCACCAGGATGTTCAGCCCCGGCATCAGGGTCTTGTGGTACTTGCCCAGGCGCTCGACCACGCCGGCGCTGGCCTGCGGGATGATCCGGATGGTGCGGACCAGGATCACGACCACGAACACCAGGACGACGATGATGAGCAGCAGCACGAATATCTGGACGATGATCTGGTCTGGGCTGGGCACGGGTTAGATCCTTTCGAGGGGTTCGACGAGCGCGGTGGAGCCTTCGATGGCCGACACCCGGACACGTTCGCCGGGGTCGAGGATGAGTGTGGCGTGCCCGGGGGAGAGGTGCGCGGTCCAGGTCTCGCCGTTATCGAGTTTGACCAGGCCGCCCAGTTCGCCCACCGTTGCAGCGACGCGCCCGCCCATGCCGATCAGAGCTGCCACATTGCTCGGCGGTACGGCCGGACTGTCCCTGGCGATCGCGCGGAGCAGGACCGGCCGGATGAGCAGCAGCAGCAGGACCGACACGGCGGCGGCGAAGAGGATCTGCACCCACCATTCCCAGCCGAGCAGGTTGGCCCCCAGGCCGGCGACGCTTCCGACGCCGATCATCAGGAAGGTGAAATCGAGAGTCAGAAGCTCGATGATGACGCAGACCAGGATGAACGTCAGCCAGACAATCCACAGGTAGTCGGTCAAATCCACCATATCGCCACCCCTCGCGCGTCGGTATCTACGACGCTAGCACCTGCGGGTGTGAGGCATGTTGATAGTCTTTATCCCCGTGAGCACACCATCGATGAATCCCCTCCAGCCCGGTAGCCTTTCGGGAAAGCGCGTCCTCGTCACGGGTTCCTCCCGCGGGATCGGAGCCGACACCGTCACGTACTTCGCCGAGGCCGGCGCGAAGGTCGTCATCAACTACCGCAACAAGGAAGCGCGGGCGAACAAGCTCGCCGCCGCCATCCGCGAAACCGGCGGAACGGCCATCACCGTGGCCGCCGACCTCACCGATGCCGAGTCGGTGTCGGCGATGTTCGACACCATTCGCGCCGAATACGGCGGACTCGACATCCTCGTGATGAACGCCTCCGGCGGGATGGAGAGCGGCATGGCCGAGGACTACGCCATGCAACTGAACCGCGACGCCCAGGTCAACCTCCTCACTGCCGCCGTCCCGCTGCTCAGCGACGGCTCCCGGGTGGTCTTCATCACCAGCCACCAGGCGCACTTCGTCGACACCGCGGCCAATGTGGACGTGTACGAGCCGGTCGCCCGCAGTAAGCGTGCCGGCGAGGATGCCCTCCGTGCCGTCATTCCCGAGCTGGCCGAGGCCGGCATCGGATTCGTCGTGGTGTCCGGCGACATGATCCAGGGCACCATCACGGCCGTCCTGCTCGAGCGCGCCAACCCCGGCGCGATCAGCGCCCGCCAGGAATCCGCTGGAAAGCTCTACAACGTGAGCGAATTCGCGGCGGAGATTGTGTCGGCCGCCGTCGAGCCGGTTCCGGCCGGGAACACCCGATACGTGGGGGACACCTCCGACTTCACCAGCTGAGCGGCTCGAGCCGGGGCCCCGCGTTGCCGGGCCCCGCTCAGGCCAGCGCGCCTCGACCGAAGGTGAAGGCGCGCACCAGCTGCACAAGCCCGGACAGGATCAGCATGATCCCGCCGATGGTCACCAGTACGCCGATCGTCTCGACCGGGGCGAACAGCACGATGATCCCGGCGAGGATGCCGACCAGGCCCAGGACGATCCCCGGCCACCGGCTGGAGTCTGTCGTGAACTCGACGAGGGCGGCGACGCCCTCCACGATCCAGACGATGCCCACCAGCAGCCCGAGCACGGCCAGCGAGCCCTCCGGGTTGCGCAGCGCCAGGATGCCCAGGATCAGCACCAACACCCCGAACACGATGTTGAGCACCCGGCCGCCGGTGCCGGCTCCGGTCGCGGCCACGCCGCGCACGATGCGCACGACCCCGCTGATCACGAAATAGAGCCCGAACAGCACGGCGATCACGGTTAGAGTCGCCTCGGTCCAGACGAGCAGGACGGTGCCGATGGCGATCGCCAGCACAGCGCTGGCGGCGAAGGCCACCCGGATGCCGGTGATCTCCCTCGCGCTCAGGTGCCCGGGGTCGATGGAGAGGGCGAAGACCGCAGTGCCGGTCCCGGTGCTGTTGGACATGAGACTCCTTCGGGCGATGAGCGTGCGGTTCTGGCAGCGAGTTCTCCCGCACGCGGGGGAGTGTTGGGCGGTTGCCGTCAACCTAATCCGAAGACGACGTACCGGCTATCCCCGGTCGACGCGACGGTCAGGCGCGGCACGAACGGCTCCCAGACACCAGTTCTTTTCGTTGCAACAATAAATGAGCGTGGTGAGAAGCCGGCCCGTCAGCACGGTCACCCCACACACAGCGACCGTTGCGCACAGTCGACCGTCGCAGACCAAGCCATTGGGTGCGACTGCCGCAGGAGCATTCCTGCCACGCAGGCCTCGTGCGAGCCCGAACGCGACCACGTGAAATCCCAGCCGGCCCAGCCATAGCCCCGCTTCTCAGCCCGTGTTGAGATGACCGATAATGCACATTATGTCAACAAGAGGATCCAGGGCCCCGTTTTCGGGACCGCCGCGCCGAGCGTCGTTCACGCGAGACCGGCAGTGGGCGTCAGCGCTCGGGAACCGTCGCCACCGCGTCGATCTCCACCAGTTGAGCCGGCGTCGGCACGCACGGCGAGCACATTCCGGAGGGCCTGTTCGCTCTGCGGCCCCATGCCATCCAGCAGGGTGCCGGACGAGTCGATGCCGTTCTGCCCGCCGACGAAAAGCAACGGACCTGCCGGAGCGATCATTCCCTGCGCGAAGGCGGGGCTGGTCGGCATCCCTGGCGGGTCGACCGGTCGGGGCTCGCCGCTCACTGCGCTTCTCCCCCGGACCCGGACGCCCTGTTCTGTTCCGGGTGGTCGCGCATGACCATTCCGAACTCGTTGACCGGCTCGAAGGCGTCGCGGTCCCAGGCCCCTGGGTGCGGGACCGGGCAGTTCAGCACGGTGTCGTGGGCGGAGTGCTCGATGGTGTGCTCGGTCATCGGCCGACCGCAGACCGGACAGCTGGACAACCCGGTCGTCTCCGCCGCATCGTAGGTGCCCACCGGCGGGGAGTCGAACGCGGGCCGGAGTCGGTCCTCCACCCAGTCGAAGAGTCGCCGTGGGCCGAGCCGGTGCGCCCCGGCCGAGGATTTCTCATTCTGGACCATGCCGCCAGCGTACGCCTCAGCCCCGCCGGTGGACTAGACCCGGGCGCGTCCGGATCCGCTCATTCCTCGCCGAAACCGGTCTCGATCAGGGCCGCCAGCGCCTCGACGGCCGCCCGGGAGCGTTCGTCAGGCCCGGAGATCTCGACGCTCATCCCCCGGGTGAGACCGAGCGACATGATGCCGAGGAGGCTGTGCGCATCCTTGCCGTTGACTCGTACCGGGGCATCGAAGGTGCTGGCCAGCTTTACGAAGTCCGCCGCGGGGCGCGCGTGCAGGCCGTCCCGATTGCGCAGGGTCACCGTCCGCACCACGGCTCCCCCTGAGCCCTCGCCCGGTCGTCCTCCATCGTTCGACGGTCCCGGCTCGACGGACGAGGACCCGCCCGCGGACTCCGCCGCCCGCAGTACGGCCTCGACGTCACCGCCGATCTGAGCGGCAACCGCGGCGGCCACACCACCCTCCACGAGCGGAGCATCCGCAATGCGCACACGCGAACGCACGTCATCGTCGAGGAACTCGATCGCCGTCTCGGCGGTCAGGATGGCTGACCCCAGGTCACACAGGACGACCACACCGCTGCCGTCGTCGGCCTGGGCGATGCCAGCGGCGATCTTGTCGAAGCTGGTGCCGATGCCGTCGTCGTCTCGGCCGCCGGCGGCCACCAATGTCGCCTCCGGCGCCATCTGCCGGGCCAGTGTCACCAGACCGGAGGCGATCTCGGCGCTGTGCGAGACGAAGACTATGCCCACGCGACGCGCCGGTTGAGTGGCGCCCGCCACCACGGAGTCCGACATGGTCAGGACTGCGCGGCCGCGTCGGACGCGCACCGCAGGATCAGCGCCGTGGATCGGGCACCGGGGTCCAGGTGACCGATCGAGCGCTCCCCCAGATAACTGGCCCGGCCCTTACGGGCGATCAGGGGAACCGTGGCTGCGGCACCGGATTCGGCCGCGTCCGCCGCCCGGGCCAGGATCTGTTCTGGGCTCTCACCGGCGGCCTCGGCCGCGATTGCCGCGTCCACCGCAGGGGTCCAGGCGTCGACCATGGTCTTGTCACCGGACTCAGCCTTGCCGCGCAGGACGATGCCGTCCCGTCCGGCCGTGAGCAGTGCGACGACGGCGGGCCCGTCCAGGTCCGCGGAGCCGGCCACGGCCGCGGCGGCCTTGAGATAGGCCGTGCCGTACAGCGGGCCTGCGGCCCCGCCCACGGTGGAGATGAGCGTCGCCGCGAGGGTCTTGAGCAGTTCGGCCGGAGTGCCGGCGTCGGTCGCGGCATCGAGCTTGGCCAGCATGGCCTGGAAGCCCCTGTCCATGTTCTCGCCGTGGTCACCGTCGCCGATCTCCCGGTCCAAGGTGTTCAACTCCGCCCGGTTCTCCGAGAGAATCCGTGCACTGCTCCTGATCCAGGCTTCTGCCCAGGCGACGTCTACGCTCATCCGGTCATCCCTACTTTCCCCACCGCAGTGCGGCCGTGTGCACCGGAGCGTCCCACAGGGCGGTCAACTCGTCATCGAGTTTGAGAACCGTGATCGACATGCCCTGCATCTCCAGTGATGTTGTGAAATTGCCGACGAGCGTGCGTGTCACCTCGATGCCTCGTTCGGCGAGAACTGCGGCGGCCCGTCGGAATACAATGTACAGCTCAACCTGAGGCGTGCCGCCCATTCCGTTCACGAACAACAAGACCCGGTCGCCCGAGGCGAAGGGGATGTCGTCCAGGATCGGTCCGAGAATCCGGTCGACGATGGCGTCGGCGGGTTCCAGCTTGATCCGTTCCCGGCCGGGCTCACCGTGGATTCCGATACCGATCTCGATCTCGTCGTCGGCGAGGGTGAAGCTCGGCTCGCCCGCGTGCGGCACCACGCAAGGGGTCAGGGCGACCCCCATCGAGCGCACCTGCCCGATGACCTTCTCGGCCACTGTCGCCACCGCGGAGAGATCGTCGCCGCGCTCTGCGGCAGCGCCGGCGATCTTCTCGACCAGGACGGTGCCGGCGACCCCGCGTCGCCCCGCGGTGTAGAGCGAGTCCTTCACCGCGACGTCGTCGTTGACGATCACCGTGCGCACCTCGATCTCATCCGCTGCGGCGAGATCCGCTGCCGTCTCGAAGTTGAGCACGTCACCGGTGTAGTTCTTCACGATGTGCAGCACCCCCGCTCCCCCATCGACGGCCTTGGTCGCGGCCAAGATCGGATCGGGTGTCGGCGAGGTGAACACAGCCCCGGGGACTGCGGCGTCCAGCATGCCGAATCCGACGAAACCACCGTGCAGGGGTTCGTGCCCGCTCCCGCCGCCGCTGACGATGCCCACCTTGCCGGCGACCGGAGCGTCTTCTCGCACGATGAACACAGGATCGAGGGATACCCGCACGATATCGCCGTGCGCCGCACCGAAGCCGGCGACGGCCTCGACGACAACGTTCTTCGGGTCGTTGACAAGTTTTTTCATGACCATTCCTTCATTCGTCGGAATCGAGCGGCACGGAGCTATCGTGCCGGGCACGCAGCCGTGCTCCCTGCACAACCTACGCGCTGCGGCTCTTCTCGGTAAGAGGCAGGTGATCCCGTCAATCGGGTCCATTTCGCTCCGGCTCCGGCCGCGCTATGGTAGCTGCAAAATCGCTCAGCGCGAAGGGATTGCTCCGGTTCGTCCGGCATCTCGCTCCTTACGAGAAAGGTCATCGTGGACAATATCGGTCTTGTTTTTTTGTCGGAGGTGCTGGGCACTGGGATGCTCGTCCTCCTCGGTTGTGGTGTCGTGGCCAACGTGGCCCTGACCAAGAACAAGGGCTTCGGCGGCGGGTTCCTCATGGTGACCTTCGGCTGGGGTTTCGCGGTCTTCGCCGGTGTCACGGTCGCCTACAACTCGGGTGCTCACCTCAACCCGGCCGTCACCCTCGGGCTCGTCGCATCGGGCGCCACCGAGTTCGGTCTCGGTGTGCCGGTGAACTTCCTGTCGGTTCTCGTCTATCTGGCCGGTGAGTTCCTCGGAGCCTTCCTCGGCGCCGTCGTCGTGTGGCTGGCCTACAAGCAGCACTACGACGAGGAACCCGAGCCGGCCAACAAGCTCGGCACCTTCTCAACCGGCCCGGCCATCCGCTCGTACGGCTGGAACCTCGTCACCGAGATCATCGGCACCTTCGTGCTGGTGTTCGTGGTCATCGCCTTCGGCGGTGGCCGGCAGGGCGAAAGCGGCGGTCTCGCCGCACTGGGCGCGCTGCCCGTGGCGCTCCTAGTCCTCGTGATCGGTACCTCGTTGGGTGGCCCGACCGGGTACGCCATCAACCCCGCCCGTGACCTCAGCCCCCGGATCGCCCACTTCATCCTGCCGATCAAGGGTAAGGGCTCCTCGGACTGGGCCTACTCCTGGGTGCCAGTGGTCGGCCCGGTGATCGGCGGGCTCCTCGCCGGCTGGGCGTCTCTGATCTGGCTGCCCATAGTCGCGTAGCGCCCGGCAGGCCGGCTCCCCCTGGGGCCGGCCTGCTTCCTGCGCCCGGAACGACCAGAGGGATTCCTCACCCGCACTCAGCAGACGGATTTATAGTTCTGTCCAAGCCATCACGCAACGTACAAGGAGGTACACCATGGCTCAGTATGTTCTCGCCATTGATCAGGGCACCACAAGTTCACGCGCCATCATCTTCGACCACGCCGGCTCCATCGTCTCCACCGGTCAGCTCGAACACGAGCAGATCTTCCCCCGCGCCGGCTGGGTCGAACACGACCCCATGGAGATCTGGGACAACACCCGCGAGGTGATCGGCCAGGCGCTGTCCAAGGCCAACCTCACCCGGCACGACATCGCCGCCGTCGGGATCACCAACCAACGCGAGACCGCCGTGGTCTGGGACCGCACCACGGGCAAGCCGGTCTACAACGCCATCGTCTGGCAGGACACCCGCACCCAGCCCATCGTCGACCGTCTCGCGGCCGACGGCGGCGTGGAACGGTTCAAGCAGAAGGTCGGCCTACCGTTGGCCACCTACTTCTCCGGCACCAAAATCGTCTGGATCCTGGAGAACGTCGAGGGAGCCCGTGAGAAGGCCGACGCCGGCGACCTGATGTTCGGCACCACCGATTCCTGGGTGCTCTGGAACCTCACCGGCGGGCTCGAGGGAGGCGTACACGCCACCGACGTCACCAACGCCAGCCGCACCCTGTTCATGGACCTGGAGACGTTGCAGTGGGACGACGAGATCCTCGGGATCTTCGGCGTGCCGCGCTCGATGATGCCCGAGATCCGCTCCTCCAGCGAGGTCTACGGCACCGTCAACGAGCACAGCCTGCTGCGCGAGGTGCCCATCGCCGGCATCCTCGGCGACCAGCAGGCCGCCACCTTCGGCCAGGCCGCATTCGACCAGGGCGAGGCGAAGAACACCTACGGCACCGGTAACTTCCTGATCTTCAACACCGGCACCGAGATCATCCACTCCAAGAACGGCCTGCTCACCACGCTCGGCTACAAGCTCGGCGACGCCGAACCGCACTACGCGCTCGAGGGCTCCATCGCCGTCACCGGCGCGCTCGTGCAGTGGCTGCGTGACAACCTCGGCCTGATCGGCTCCTCAGAGGAGATCGAGACCCTGGCGGCGTCCGTGGACGACAACGGCGGCGCCTACTTCGTGCCGGCGTTCAGCGGCCTGTTCGCGCCGTACTGGCGGTCGGATGCCCGGGGCGCGCTCGTCGGCCTCACCCGGTTCGTGAACAAGGGCCACCTCGCCCGCGCGGCGTTGGAGGCCACGGCCTTCCAGACCCGCGAGGTCCTCGACGCGGTCAACGCCGACTCCGGCGTGCCACTGACCGAGCTCAAGGTGGACGGCGGCATGATCAAGAACAACCTGTTGATGCAGTTCCAGGCCGACATCATCGGCGTGCCGGTGATCCGGCCGGTGGTCGCCGAGACCACGGCACTCGGTGCCGCCTACGCGGCGGGTCTGGCGACGGGATTCTGGAGCACCCTGGACGAACTGCGCTCGAACTGGCAGGAGGACAGCCGCTGGACACCGCAGATGAGCGAGGAAGAGAGCGCCCGCCAGCTGCGCAACTGGAAGAAGGCCGTCACCAAGACCTTCGGTTGGGTCGACGACGACGTGCTGTAGCCCGCACGAGTCTCACCACCGGCGCCGCATCCGCCACTCTTCTCGAGTCGGGTGCGGCGCCCTGGTGTGCCCGGGTCAGGCGTGACTGGCGTGCACCCACTGGGCTAATTTCGCCGCACCGGCCCCGGAGTCGATGGCGTCGGCCGCCACAACGAGCTTGGCCCGGAACCGGTCCAGGATGCTCACCTGGGACTGGGCCGGGTCGTGGGCGAGGTCGTAGGCCACGAGACCCGCCGCCGCGTTCAGCAACACGATGTCACGCACCGGGCCGGTCTCCCCCGCGAGCACCGCGTGCACCACGGAGGCGTTGTGGGCCGGCGAGCCACCCACCAACTGGCTCATGGTGGCCCGCGGGATACCCAGATCGCGCGGGTCGATGTCGTGCTCGGTGACCAGGCCCCGTGACACCTCCCACACGTGACTGTGGCCGGTGGTGGTGAGTTCGTCGAGGCCGTCGTCACCGCGGAAGACCAGCGCGGTGGCGCCGCGGGTCTGGAACACGCCCACGAAGAGGGGCACCCGGTCGAGCGCCGCGACACCCACGGCCGAGGCCTCCGGGCGAGCCGGATTGACGAGGGGACCGAGGAAATTGAAGACCGTGGGAATGCCCAGCTCGGCCCGCACGGCGGCCGCATGCCGGAACCCGGGGTGGAACGCGGCCGCGAAGGCGAAGGTGATGCCGGTGTCCTCCAGGACGGTGGCGACCACATCCGCGGAGAGACTGAGGTCGATTCCCAGTTCGGCGAGAACATCGGAGGAGCCCGAAGCCGAGCTCGCGGCCTTGTTGCCGTGCTTGATCACGGGAACACCCGCCGCCGCGCACACGATGGACGCCATGGTGGAGACGTTGACGGTGCCGAACCTGTCGCCGCCCGTCCCCACGATGTCCAGGCCCATGGAGTTCACCTTGAGCGGCACCGCGTGATCCAGAATGGCGTCCCGGAAGCCCACGATCTCATCGACCGTCTCCCCCTTGGCTCGCAGGGCGATCAGGAATCCGGCGATCTGGGCCTGACTGGCCTCTCCGAGCACGATCCGTTCCATGCACCAGGCGGCATCGGCCACGCTGAGGTCGGCCCCGCTGAGCAGGGCGTCGAGAATGTTGGGCCAGGACTGGGATTCGAGCATTCTCCGATCTTAATCATCTACTCTCCCCTGACCCGCATTTCCGGTGCCATCAGGCACTAGTTAGGTTAACCTAACCTGCAAATAGGGTCGAATGGCACTTCAGGATGAGAAAAACCTGTGCGGTAATCGGCCATAATGGAATAGTGACGACGACCTCAATTACTCCTCGGGCGACCCTCCCCGTTGTGAACAGGCCCAACAGCGTGGCGGTTGGCACCATTGTCTGGCTGGGCAGCGAGGTCATGTTCTTCGCTGGCCTCTTCGCCATCTACTTCACGCTGCGTTCGACGTCGCCGGAGTTATGGCAGTTCGAGACGGAGAAGCACAACTTCACCTTCGCCCTCGTGAACACGCTGATCCTGGTGTCCTCCTCGGTCACCTGCCAGTTCGGCGTCTTCGCGGCCGAACGCCTGCAGGCCCGGTCCACCGGATGGAAGCCCAGCCAGTGGGGCATGGTCGAGTGGTTCTTCCTCACCTACGCCCTCGGCGCGATCTTCGTCTCCGGCCAGGTCCTCGAGTACGCCACGCTGGTCTCCGAAGGCGTCACCCTGGCCTCGAACGCCTACGGCTCTGCGTTCTACCTGACCACCGGTTTCCACGGCATCCACGTGACCGGCGGACTCATCGCCTTCCTCCTCGTGATCGGCCGCGGCTTCGCGGTCAAGAACTTCGGTCACAAGGAAGCCACCAGCGCCATCGTGGTCTCGTACTACTGGCACTTCGTCGACGTCGTCTGGATCGGGCTCTTCCTGGTCATCTACGTTCTTAAATAACAAGCAGGAGCGGACACACTCAGCATGCCCAGGACTCAGAAACCTACCGCCGGACGTTCCCGTCGTTCCGGCCGTCGCAGCCCTCTCGCGAGCGTCGCCCTCATTGCCATCGGACTGCTCTTCACAGGCGGCGCGTACGCGATGTTCAGCACCGGCACCGCCAGCGCAGCCACGGACACCGCATCCCAGCAGACCGTCAGCGAGGGCGAAAAACTCTTCGCTGCGAACTGCGCCACCTGCCACGGCCTCAGCGCAGAAGGCACCGGAGCCGGACCCAGCCTCATCGGCGTCGGAGCAGCCTCCGTCGACTTCCAGGTCGGAACCGGTCGCATGCCCATGCAGGCCAACGGCCCGCAGGCCATCGTCAAGCCCGTTCAGTTCACCGAGGAACAGACCGCAGCCCTGGCGGCCTACGTCGCCTCCCTCGCCCCCGGACCTGCCATTCCGGCCCAGGAGCTGCTCGACGCACAGGGAGACGCCGCATCCGGCGCCGAACTGTTCCGCATCAACTGCGCCATGTGCCACAACGTGGCCGGCGCGGGCGGCGCCCTCACCGAGGGCAAGTACGCCCCCGCTCTGGACGGCGTCACCCCGCAGCACATCTATGAGGCCATGGTCACCGGACCGCAGAACATGCCGGTCTTCAACGACATGAACATCTCGCCTGAGGACAAGCGCGACATCATCACGTACCTCAAGTACGTGGAGAACAACCCGTCGCCGGGCGGATTCGCCCTGGGCTCCCTCGGTCCCGTCTCCGAAGGCCTCTTCCTCTGGATCTTCGGACTGGGAGCCATCGTGGCCCTGACCGTGTGGATCACGGCGAAATCGAATTGATCGGCACCCTGCACATGACCACCCCGCACCTGACACAGCGAACACAGACAGCGCCCCTGAAGGAGAACAATGGCCAGCGATGAGACCAGCGGAAAGGACCTGACCGCTGCCGACTCTTCGGGCGTCGAGCACGGCACCGCCGCCGCGGGTACCGCCGTCGTCGCACGCGACGCCGTGGCCAACCCCGGCTTCCCGCCGCACCGGCCGCGCGTCACCGACCTGGACCCCCGCAAGGAGAAGCAGGCCGAGCGCACCGTCTACACGCTCTTCTACCTGTCGATCGTGGGCAGCGTGTTCGCCATCGCCGCGTACATGATCTTCCCGATCGTCCCCGAGGACCCGGGTTCCGTCCGCCTGAACAACCTGTTCATCGGCATCGGACTGGCCCTGGCCCTGTTGGCGCTGGGAATCGGTGCTGTGCACTGGGGCAAGGCCCTGATGCACGACGAAGAAGGCATCGACGAGCGTCACCCGGTCCGCGGCACCGACGAGACCCGTGCGCGCGCCGTGGAGATCTTCCAGGAAGCGAACACCGAGTCCGGCTTCGGCCGCCGCACGCTGATCCGCAACAGCCTGATCGGCGCCCTGGTGGTCTTCCCCCTCCCCGCCGTCGTGCTGTTCCGCGGACTCGCACCGCAGGACCAGGACCCGGTCGCTCTGCTCAAGCAGACCATGTGGGAGAAGGGCACCCGCCTGGCGCTCGACCCCTCCGGCGCCCCGATCAAGGCATCGGACGTCACCCTGGGTTCCTCGTTCGCCGTGATCCCCGAGGGCCTGATGGACCTCGAACACGGACGCCTCGAAGAAAAGGCCAAGTCGGTCGTGATCCTCGTGCGCATGAAGCCGCAGGACCTCATCGAGTCGCCGGAGCGCGCCAGCTGGTCATACGACGGCATCGTCGCGTATTCCAAGATCTGCACCCACGTCGGCTGCCCCGTCGGCCTCTACGAACAGCAGACGCACCATCTCCTCTGCCCCTGCCACCAGTCACAGTTCAATGTGGCTGATGAGGCCAAGGTCATCTTCGGCCCGGCCAAGCGTCCGCTCCCCCAGCTCCCCATTGCGGTGGATGCCGAGGGATACTTGATCGCACAAAGCGATTTCCTTGAACCAGTCGGACCGAGCTTTTGGGAGCGACAGTGAGTACGACAACTGATATGAAACCCGCCGAGACGAAGAAGTCCGGCGGCTTCACCGGCGCCGCGGCCAACTACATCGACGAGCGCACGAGCATCTCCACCGCGGTCAAGGAACTGGGTCGCAAGATCTTCCCTGACCACTGGTCGTTCCTGCTGGGCGAGGTGGCGCTGTACAGCTTCGTCATCATCCTGCTCTCGGGGTCTTTCCTGACGTTCTTCTTCCAGGCGTCGATGGCCGAGGTGCACTACGACGGTTCCTACGTCCCGCTCAAGGGCGTGGAGATGTCGGTGGCCATGGCCTCATCGCTCGATATCTCCTTCGATGTGCGCGGCGGACTCCTGATGCGCCAGGTACACCACTGGGCGGCCCTGCTGTTCGTGGCCTCCATCGGCCTACACATGCTGCGCATCTACTTCACGGGTGCTTTCCGCAAGCCGCGTGAACTCAACTGGGTGATCGGCTTCGTGCTCTTCATCCTCGCCATGGCAGAGGGCTTCACCGGCTACTCGCTCCCCGACGACCTGCTCTCCGGAAACGGCCTGCGCATCATCGACGGCATGGTCAAGGGCATCCCCGTCGTGGGCACCTGGATCTCGTTCCTCCTCTTCGGCGGCGAGTTCCCGGGCACCGATATCGTGGGCCGCCTGTACTCCCTGCACATCCTGCTGCTGCCGGCGATCATCGTGGCGCTGATAGCCATGCACTTGCTTTTCGTGGTTGTGCACAAGCACACCCAGTACCCCGGAGCCGGTCGCACGAACAACAACGTCGTCGGCTACCCGGTGCTTCCGGTCTACGCCGCGAAGGCCGGTGGGTTCTTCTTCATCGTCTTCGGCGTCGTGATGCTGATGGCCTCGTTCTTCACCATCAACCCGATCTGGAACTACGGACCGTACGACCCGTCCCCGGTTTCCGCCGGAACCCAGCCGGACTGGTACATCGGCTTCGCCGACGGTGCCCTTCGTCTGATCCCGCCGGGACTCGAGTGGGTCTGGCTCGGACACACCTGGTCGTTCAACATCCTGATCCCCCTCGTGGGCCTGGGTCTGTTCATCGCCGTGGTGCTGTTCTACCCGTTCCTCGAGGCCTGGGTCACGGGCGACAAGCGCGAGCACCACGTCCTGGACCGCCCGCGAAACGCTCCGACCCGCACGGCGATCGGCGCCGCCGGTGTCACGTTCTACGCGGGCCTCTGGGCCGCGGCGTCGTCGGACATCATCGCCACGCACTTCAAGCTGACGATGGAAGGCGTGATCCACACCCTGCAGGCCGTCGTCATCCTCGGCCCGTTCATCGCGTACTTCATCACCAAGCGCGTGTGCCTGGCCCTGCAGAAGAAGGACCGTGAGATCGTGCTGCACGGCTACGAGTCCGGACGCATCGTCCGCCTGCCCGGCGGCGAGTACATCGAGGTGCACCAGCCCGTCGACGAGTACGAGCGCTGGAAGCTGGTGAGCTACAACGACTACAAGCCGTTGACGGTGAAGCCGAACGCCCAGGGGAAGATCTCCGGCGTGCAGAAGGTCCGTGCGGGTCTGTCCCGCTGGTTCTTCGAAGACCGGATCGCTCCGGTGGGCACGAAGGAAATCGAAGAGAGCCACGGCGATCACCACTAGCTACACGGGTGACCCCATTCGGGCACCGAAGCCACTCCAGACCCTGTCGGAGTGGCTTCGGTGCCCGAACTGTTTCCGTGACCTCTCCCCCCACACCGACCGAGTGCTCGGCTGCGATGCAGGGCACCGTTTCGACGTCAATCGTCGCGGCTACGCTTCTCTGCTCAGCGGCTCAACCAAACTCATCGGCGACTCAGCGGCCATGCTGGACGCCAGGGACGCCTTCCTGGAGAAGGGCTGGTACACGGAGCTCCGTGACGCCCTGAGCAGGCTTGTCGGTGCCGGGCGCCCCCGGCGGGTGGTCGACATCGGCTGCGGCACCGGGTACTACCTGCGCGGTGTCCTGTCAGCGCTCGAACAGGCGGGAACTGCTGATGGATCGTCAGCGGAAGCGGAACTCCGCGCGCTGGCCGTCGACCTGTCCCCCGTGGCCGTAGCGCGTACGCTGCGCACAGCCACCATCCGTGCAGAGCCAGCCGGTTCAGACTCCGTGGCAGCGGACACGGCCGGTCTGGTGGCCGATGTGTGGTCGCCCCTGCCGATCCGGGATGCTGCGGCCGACGTGATCATCAACGTCTTCGCTCCCCGCAACGCGACGGAATTCCACCGTATCCTCAGTCCGGACGGTCTTCTCGCCGTGGTGGTGCCGCACCCGACACACCTGCAGGAGTTGCGCGCGGCCGGCCTCGCACTCGACGTGCACGCCAACAAGGTGGACGGCCTGATCGACAGCCTGTCCGGCGGCTTCCGGCTGGAGTCTGCCGACGACATCTCCCGGGTGCTCTCGCTCTCGCCCACCGACGTCGGCGCCCTCATCGGCATGGGCCCGTCGTCGCACCACAGCGGCTCCCCCGCCAGCGTGGCTGCGCCTGCGCCCACAGACGTCACTGTCGCGTTCAGCCTGCTCGGCTTCCGCCGCACCGGAGCCTGACGGCGCCGACGCTTCGGCGGCACACACAGAAAGGCGCCAGTGACCGTGAGGTCACTGGCGCCTTTCTTGACGAGTATCAGCGGGCGAAGAGGCCCCGGTAGTATTCGTAGACCCAGCCGACGAGGCTGATCACGCCGATACCGATCCCGATGTACGCGATCCAGAAGCCTGCCGCGAGTCCGAGGAACAGCAGAGCCGCACTGGCCGCGAGCATGATGGGCCACCAGCTCCAGGGGCTGAAGAAGCCCATCTCGGGGTCACCGTCGTCGATGTTCGCACTGAGGGTGTCCTCGGGCAGCTCGCCGCCCTGCGCCTGGTGAACCTTGGACAGGTAGAAAGCGACGAAGGCCACCAGCACGCCGCTCAGGGCGATACCGAAGGTGCCGACCCATTCGATTCTGCCGTGCATCGGATCAACGAGACTCCAGACCACGTAGACACCGGTGAGGAGGGCGAAGAAGACGGCCAGGATCCAGTAGAGCTTGATATTGGCGTTCATCTACTTGACCTCTTCCGATGCGGCATCGTATGTCGGGGCGTCGGGGGCGTCTTTCGCCGGGCCGATTCCGACGGGCATGCCGGCCTCGGGGTGGTTCAGGTCGAAGGCGGGACGCTCGGAGCGGATCCGCGGGATCGAGGTGAAGTTGTGGCGCGGAGGCGGGCAGGACGTCGCCCACTCCAGCGAGGCGCCGAAGCCCCATGGGTCGTTCACGGTGACCTTCGGAGCCGAGCGGGCGGTGATGTACACGTTCAGGAAGAACGGGATCATCGATACAGCCAGGATCATCGAACCCACCGTGGACAGCTGGTTCATCCAGGTGAAGCCGTCTTCAGGCAGGTACGAGGCGTACCGACGGGGCATACCCACGACGCCGAGCCAGTGCTGCACGAGGAAGGTGGTGTGGAAACCGATGAACAGGAGCCAGAAGTGCCACTTGCCCAGGCGCTCGTTCAGCATCTTGCCGGTCCACTTGGGCCACCAGAAGTAGAAACCACTGAACATGGCGAACACGACGGTGCCGAACACGACGTAGTGGAAGTGCGCCACGACGAAGTAGGTGTCGGACACGTGGAAGTCCAGGGGCGGCGACGCGAGGATCACGCCGGTGAGCCCGCCGAAGGTGAACGTGATGAGGAACCCGATGGCCCAGAGCATGGGCGTCTCGAAGGTGATCGACCCCCGCCACATGGTGCCGATCCAGTTGAAGATCTTCACACCGGTGGGAACCGCGATGAGCATGGTCATCAGCGAGAAGAACGGCAACAGCACCGATCCGGTCACGTACATGTGGTGCGCCCACACCGTGACGGACAGGGCGGCGATCGAGATAGTCGCGTAGATCAGGGTCTTGTATCCGAAGATGGGCTTACGGCTGAAGACCGGGAAGACCTCGCTGACGATACCGAAGAACGGCAGCGCGATGATGTACACCTCGGGGTGACCGAAGAACCAGAATAGGTGCTGCCACAGGATGGCGCCACCGTTGGCCGGGTCGTAGATGTGCGAGAGGAAGATCCGGTCGCTGGCGGCGGCGAGCATGGCCGCGGCGAGGACCGGGAAGGCCATCAGGATCAGCAGCGACGTGACGAGGGTGTTCCAGGTGAAGATGGGCATCCGGAACATGGTCATGCCGGGGGCGCGCATGGTGATGATCGTGGTGATGAAGTTCACGCCACCGAGGATGGTGCCGAACCCGGACAGGCCCAGACCGACCATCCAGAGATTGCCGCCGATACCTGGCGAGAACGTGGTCGAAGCCAGCGGTTGGTACGCGAACCACCCGAAGGACGCCGCACCCTGAGGGGTGAGGAAGCCGCCGACGGCGATCAGGCTGCCGAAGAAGAACAGCCAGAACGAGAACGCGTTCAGCCGCGGGAACGCGACGTCGGGGGCACCGATCTGGAGGGGCATGAGGGCGTTGGCGAAGCCGAAGAACAACGGCGTCGCGAACATCAGCAGCATGATCGTGCCGTGCATGGTGAAGAGCTGGTTGTACTGTTCCTTCGTCTGCACGATCTGCAGGCCGGGCTCGAAGAGCTGGGCGCGCATGACGAGCGCCATCACCCCGCCCAGGCAGAAGTAGATGAACGAGGTGATCAGGTACATGTACCCGATGACCTTGTGGTCGGTGGAGGTGATCCACCGGACGACGATGTTGCCCTTGCGGTCAACGCCGGTGGGGCGAGGAGCCGGTGAGGCGACGGGTGCGCCGGCCGGAGCGGTTGCTGTGCTCATGGTCTAGTTGCCTTCCTCAGCCGTCGGGGCGCCGGTGCCCGGGAGATTCGAGTTGCGGTCGTACTCGTTGGAGACCTGGCCGTCGTTGCCGGCCGCCCGCAGGGAATCGACATACGCTTCATAGTCGGCCTCTGAGACCACATCGACGTTGAAGAGCATCAGGGAGTGGTACTCACCGCAGAGCTCCGCGCACTTGCCGGCGTAGGTGCCGATGCGTTCGGGGATGACCGACATGTAGTTGGTCTTGCCGGGGATCATGTCCTTCTTGTAGAGGAAGTCGATGACCCAGAAGGAGTGGATGACGTCGCGGGCCTCGAGGGCGATCTCGATCTTCTTCCCTACCGGGAGAACGAGCGTGGGCAGCTCGGATTCGACGAGTGCGCCCTTCTCACCCTCGAGGTCGGGCTGCCCCTGGATGCCCTGCGTGAAGACGTCGTCGGTGACGTAGTTGAAGTCCCAGGCCCACTGCTTGCCGATGACCTCGATCTTCACGTCGGGCTCGTCGAAACGGGCCTCGATGGCGTTCTGGTCACGGGCGGTGAAGGCGAAGAAGCCCAGCACCAGGATGAGCGGCACGATCGTGTAGAAGATCTCGATCGGCATGTTGTAGCGCAGCTGCACCGGCAGACCGGTCTGGCCTTTGCGACGGCGGTACACGACGACGGCCCAGATGGTCAGGCCCCACGTGATCAGGCCCACGATGAGCAGGACGATCCACGAGGTGGTCCACAGACCGGAGACGCGCTCGGTGTTGTTGGTTACCGGCGCCTCACCCTCGACGAAGCCGGGCAGGTACCCGTTGAGTTCGGCCTGACTGCATCCGGCGAGAACAAGAGCGAGCGTTGCTGCGACCGGAATGGCGGCCCATCGGAGACGGCGGTTTCTGAGCACCGGTGACCTTTCGGGAGACGTGAGGGCACTACACAGGAAGTGCATTTATCATCTCTAGCCTACTCCGGGTCGATTGCCCAGGAGTGCAAGCGGGGCCCGTCAGGCGAAGTTTTCATTCCGATTGGGTACCGTGCGCAAGGGTCGAAGGGCCTGTTCCGGTCCCCATTCCGGGGGCTGATCGGCGGAGCGGAGAGTCCGGCTGATAGGCCACAGGGAGACCATCCGATGGATGGTCTCCCTGTGTTCGCCCTGCATTGCGGGGCGACTGCTAGTGGAATGAATCCCCGCAGGCGCAGCTGCCGCCGGCGTTCGGGTTGTCGATGGTGAAGCCCTGCTTCTGGATGGTGTCCTCGAAGTCGATCGAGGCGCCTTCCAAGTAGGGAACGCTCATCTTGTCCACGACGACCTCGACACCGTCGTAGTCCCTGACCGCGTCACCCTCGAGAGTGCGCTCGTCGAAGTAGAGCTGGTAGATCAGGCCGGAGCATCCACCGGGCTGCACGGCGACCCGCAGGCGCAGGTCCTCGCGGCCCTCCTGAGTGAGCAGGCTGCGTACCTTCTGGGCGGCGACATCCGTGAGGCCGACCCCGTGGGCTTCGGTGCGGGTTTCGATCGTGTCGGTCATGGTTCTCCTCGGTATTATCCGGTTTTCGCGTCCGGCGGCTTCCCTCGGCGACGGGGAATGCGCTCGGCGAATGGTCTTCATACTACCTGCCGTTGCCCGGAATCGGCTGGACGGGCAGCGGCGCAATTCAGGCGGTGGCGCCGGTGCGGCCGTTGAGTCGGCCGAGCAGGAAGGCTTCGCTCAGGATCGCCCGTTTGAACACCCCCAGGTGCAGAGACTCGTTGGGGCTGTGCGCCCGGGAGTCGGGGTCTTCAACGCCGGTGACGAGGATCTGCGCCTCGGGGAATTCCCTGACCAGGTCCGCGATGAACGGAATGGAACCACCGACACCGATATCGACAGGCTCCACTCCCCAGGCGGCGGTCATGGCCAGGCGGGTCTCGGCCACGGCCCATCCATCGGTGTCCACCAGGAACGGCTCTCCGGTGTCGAGGTCGTCGATGGCGATGTGGGCGCCGAAGGGGGCGTGCTCACGCAGGTGCGCCTCGATCAGTCCGGCGGCGTGGGCGGCGGACTGCCCGGGAGCGATGCGCACGCTGATCTGCACGCTGACTGACGGGGTCAGGGTGTTGGAGGCGTTGGCGACCGTGGGTGCGTCGATGCCGGTGACTGTGAGGGCCGGTTGGGACCAGATGCGGCTGAGAATCGAGCCGTGCCCGATGGGTGACACCCCGGGCAGCAGGCCGGTTTCGCCCCGCAGGGCCTCCTCGGCGTAGGGCGGGGTGGGCGCGTCGTGGCTGGTGAGCCCGGCGACGGCGACGGAACCGTCCGGCGCGTACAGTGTGCCGAGCAGCCGGATGGTGGCCATCATGGCGTCGGGCACGGCACCGCCGAACATCCCGGAGTGTGAGGCGTGCGCCAGGGTGCTCACGGTGAGTCGGAACGTCACGTTGCCGCGGAGCCCGATGGTGATGGCGGGCGTGTTGATATCCCAGTTGTTGGAATCGGCCACGACGATGGCGTCGGCGCGCAGGGCGTCCTTGTTCTCGCTGAGGAAGGTGGCGAAGGAACGACTGCCGAACTCCTCCTCTCCCTCGATGAAGAGGGCCAGTCCCAGGTCTATGTCACCGCCGGTCACGGCGACGAGGCCGCGGAGGGCGGCGACGTGGGCCATCACGCCGGCCTTGTCATCCGCGGCACCGCGCCCGTACAGTCGGTCACCGCGAACTGTCGGCTCGAACGGCGGCGAGTCCCAATGCTCGTCCTGCCCGGGAGGCTGCACGTCGTGGTGAGCGTAGAGCAGCACCGTCGGCCGCCCGTTCCTGGCCGCCCGGGTGGCGAGGATGGCCGGCTGGCCCAGTTCGTCTGACCCGGGAATCCCCGCCTGCGTCACGGTCACGGAGTCGAAGATCCCGATCTCGCGCACCAGTGCGGCGACGGCCTCGGCGCTCGTGCGCACGTGTTCACGGTCGAAGGCGGCCCACGACACCGACGGGATGCGCACCAGCGCACACAGGTCGGCGAGGGTGCGCGGGAGTTCCTGCTCGACCGCGTTCCGCAACCCGGAATCGAGCGGCCCTGCGGCCTCCGGCTGAGTGATTCCTGCTGCTGTCTCCACGGTATCCGTCATGCGAGTAATCTTAAGGCAACCTGACTGCAAGGAATTGATGTGGCTAAGCAACCTGTAAACCCCGACGCAGAACCGTCGATCGAGACCGTCGACCAGACGAAGGCTCGCCTCGCTGGCACGCCGACGGGCAAGGGCCAGCCGACCCCGAGTCGCCGGGTCCAGGAGGCTGCCAACAAGCGGCCGCTGGTTCCGGACGACCGTAAGCTCGCCGCGAAGCAGGCCAGGGCCAAGTCCTCCGAGGCCCGCGAACGGGCCCGGCTCGGCATGGCGGCCGGCGAGGACAAGTATCTCCCGCTGCGGGAACGAGGCCCGCAGAAGCGGTTCGCCCGCGACTACATCGACGCCAGGTTCAACGTGGGCGAGTTCATGATCCCGGTCATGTTCCTGGTCATCCTGCTCACGTTCTTCCCCGACCCCTCTGTGCAGACCTACGGCATCCTCGCCCTGTGGGCGTTCTTCCTCGTCGCGATCGTGGACTGCATCGTGCTGGGCTTCATTCTGACCAAGAAGATCGAGGCCAAGTTCGGCGCCGACCGGGCCGAGCGGGTGCGCTGGTACGCGGCGATGCGCGCCCTGCAGCTGCGGGTCATGCGTCTGCCCAAGCCCCAGGTCAAGCGCGGTCAGTACCCCGCCTGATCCTCACGAGCCGTGCTCGTACGGCGTTTCCCCTCCACGCGTGGCGTGCGAGGGGTTTCGTCGTTTAACGCCGGTCAGCGCCGGTAGGCGCCCAGACGGATCACCGGAACGCGCAGCTCCTCATCGGTGAGCGAACCGTGCTGACCGATCATGTTCCGGGCGGACTGGTTCGGTTCCCGGGAGTCGTAGTAGGCGATGAGCTTGCGGGCGGCCACGATGACATCCCCGATCCGGCTGGTGGCGTCGGGCCGCACCATTCCGAAGAGGCCGGCGTCCATGGCTTCCGCCCGGGTGAAGACCCAGGCCCGCTCCCCCTCGACCGACCGCCAGGCCCCGGCAAGGGCGTCCGCGTTCACGCCAGGTTCCGTGTAGAGGTGCAGGCATCGTGGGTCTCCGCCGATGTGGCGGACGCCGGCGACGAGTTCGGGCACCGTGTCGAAGAGCACCTGCTTGGCCGCGGGGACGTCCACGACACCGTGGTCGGCCGTCAGGATGAGTCCTTCGTCGGCGCGCAGGCCGGCCGCCGCCCGGGCCATCTCGGCGTCGAGGCTCTCCAGCTGGGTCAGCCACCGGCCGGACTCCCAGCCGTGCGCGTGGGCCGCGATGTCGAGCTCCGGAACGTACAGGTAGATGAGCGCACGGGGTTCGGCGTCGAGGATCTCGCGTGCGGCTTCGAACCGGGCCGCAATGGACTCGGCCGGGACATACCGTGCTCCGCGGAGCACCGCTTGGCTGAAGCCGGAGTCGGCGAAGCGTTTCGGTCCGACCGCGAAACCCGGGATGCCGGCCGCGGCGGCCGCGTCGAACACCGTGGGCTGCGGCTGCCAGCTGAGCGGCGCCATCCGCTCGTCCCAGCCGGTGAGCTGGTTGACGACCCGGTCGTTCGCGGCGTCCAGGACCCGGTAGCCCACCAGCCCGTGCGCGCCGGGGGCCAGCCCTGTCGTCAACGAGGCGATCCCCGCCGCCGTGGTGGCCGGGAACACGCCGTCCACGGCGTCGGCCTTGGCCAGATGCGCGGTGAGGAAGCGGGCATGCCCCGCCCGGGCCCGGAGGTTGGCGACCCCGAGTCCGTCGGCCAGGACCACGACAGCCCGGGCCGCCGGCGGCAGGCCCAGCGGGTTCGGGGCGTTCTGCAGCGATGCCAGCGAACTTGTCAGGACATCGGCAAGGCGAACGGCGCTGAAAGGCCGGACCGGTAGCATAGGGGACATCTGGCCCAGTCTGACATAGACGAGGCCGCACGTATTCTTCGCGCACGTCCGTGCGCATCAGCCTGGCGCAGCCGGTCCTGCCGGTGTGCCCCACCCAGCAGAATCTACGAATGAGCCGCTCAGACAACACCGTGCCCACCGCGTCCACCGAGCGCATCGAAGACGTCGACGTGTCGACGGAGATGCAGGGCTCCTTCCTGGAGTACGCCTACTCGGTGATCTACTCGCGGGCCCTCCCCGACGCGAGGGACGGCCTGAAACCGGTGCAGCGCCGCATCCTGTACCAGATGAGCGAGATGGGCCTGCGGCCCGACCGCGGCCACGTCAAGTCGGCCCGCGTCGTCGGTGAGGTGATGGGCAAGCTGCACCCGCACGGCGACACCGCCATCTACGACGCCATGGTGCGCATGGCGCAGGCGTTCACTCTGCGGGTTCCGCTCATCGATGGCCACGGCAACTTCGGCTCCCTCGACGACGGCCCGGCCGCACCCCGGTACACGGAAGCGCGTCTGGCCGCTCCGGCGCTGTCGATGACGGAGCACCTCGACGAGGACGTCGTGGATTTCGTGCCCAACTACGACAACCAGCTCACCCAGCCCGACGTGCTGCCGGCCGCGTATCCCAACCTTCTTGTGAACGGTGCCAGTGGCATCGCCGTGGGTATGGCGACGAATATGGCGCCGCACAACCTGGTCGAGGTCATCGGCGCCGCCCGGCACCTGCTCGCCCACCCGCGCGCCACCCTCGACGAGCTGATGGAGTTCGTGCCGGGCCCCGACCTGCCCACCGGAGGCACCATCGTGGGTCTGGCGGGGATCAAGGACGCGTATCTCACGGGACGCGGGAGCTTCAAGACCCGCGCCAAGGTGTCCGTCGAGGCGATCACGGCCCGCAAGGCCGGGCTGGTCGTCACCGAGCTTCCCTACCTCGTCGGCCCTGAACGGGTGATCGAGAAGATCAAGGACGGCGTCACCTCCAAGAAGCTCAGCGGGATCTCCGACGTCACCGACCTCACGGACCGCACCAAGGGCCTGCGCCTGGTGATCGGCATCAAGACCGGCTTCAGCCCCGAGGCGGTGCTGGAGCAGCTCTACCGGTACACCCCGCTCGAGGACTCCTTCAATATCAACGCCGTCGCCCTGGTCAACGGCGGGCCGCAGACCCTCGGCCTGGTGGAGCTGCTGCAGGTCTACGTGGACCACCGCATCGAGGTCGTCACCCGGCGCTCCGCCTACCGGCTCGCGCGCCGGCGCGAGCGCCTGCACCTGGTGGAGGGACTGCTCATCGCGATCCTGGACATCGACGAGGTCATCCAGGTCATCCGCGCCAGCGACGACACCGACCAGGCCCGCACCCGGCTCATCGACGTGTTCGACCTCAGCCAGGTCCAGGCCGAGTACATCCTCGAACTGCGACTGCGCCGCCTGACCCGGTTCTCCCGCATCGAGCTCGAGTCCGAGCGCGACCAGCTGCTCGCCGAGATCCGCGAGCTGGAGACCCTGCTCGGCAGCAAGCAGGCCATCCGTACCCTGGTGTCCACCGAGCTCGCCGCCGTGTCGGACCGGTTCGGCACGCCGCGCCGCACCCTGCTCACCGAGGCGCGACCGAGCATCGCCGGCGCCTCCGCCAAGCGCGCGGCCGTGCTGGAGGTGACCGACACCCCCACCCGGGTGTACCTGAGCACCACGGGCCGCATCGCGAGGGTCGACCTGCCACCGTCGGACGACGACCAGGCCGAACGCATCACCCCTGCGCACCGCCGCAGCAAGCACGACGCCGTGCTGTCGGCGCTGGACACCACCAGCCGCACCGAGATCGGCGCCGTGACCAACCGCGGCCGGCTCATCAGGTTCTCCCCCGTCGACCTCCCCGTGGTGCCGCCTACCTCGATCCAGTTGGCCGCCGGCGTGCGCGTGCGGGACTACCTGTCGCTGGCCGGCGGCGGCGAGCATGTGCTCGCCCTCGTGGCGCTGACGGGCGACCGGTGCATCGCCATCGGCACCCGGTTGGGCGTGGTCAAACGGCTCACCGCGAACGACTGGGCGAACAAGCCCGATTTTGAGATCATCGCGCTTAAGCCCGGCGACGAGGTTGTCGGAGCCGTGCAGGGCTCGGAGGAGGACGAACTCGTGTTCGTCGCCTCCGACGCCCAGCTGCTGCGTTTCCCGGCCGCGACCGTGCGGCCGCAAGGCCGGACGGCCGGCGGAATGGCGGGCATCAAACTCGCCACGGGAGTCAGCGTCGTGTTCTTCACCAGCCTGCCGGCCGACTCCGCCGACACCGCTGTTGTCGCCACCATCGCCTCGAGCAGCCTGACCCTGCCCGGCACCGATCCGGGCAGCGCGAAGGTTTCGGCGTTCTCCGAGTACCCGGCCAAGGGGCGCGCCACAGGCGGTGTGCGCTCACACCGGTTCCTCAAGGGCGAAGACCTCATCGCCCTCGCCTGGGTGGGCGCGGCTCCGGCTCGCGCCCTGGGCATGGAAGGGTCGCCGCGTACCCTGCCCGAGACCGGCGCGCGGCGGGATGCGTCCGGCGTCATGCTGGACGCCGTGGTCGGCTCGATCGGCGCCGGGATCGGCTGACCGGCGTCTCGGTCGGCCTGCCGAGGTGCAGCCGGAGCCTCCCGCAGTAGGGTGGGGCATGGCTGATCTGAGCGGTTCCACGATCCTGGTTGTCGGTGCGACGGGCGGGTTGGGCCGTGAGCTCGCCCGGCAACTCGCCGAGGCCGGGGCCACCCTGGTGCTCAGCGCCCGCGATCCGGCCGCGATCGCCGCGCTGGGGATTCCGGGTGCCGTCGTCGCGGCCGACCTGACCGACCCGGCCGCGATCCGGCGCCTGGTGCAGGTGGCCGTGACCGTCACCGGCCGCCTCGACGGCATCGTCGTCGCCGCCGGCGTCGTGGCGTTCGGTCCGGCCGCCGACCTCTCCCCCGCCACCATCGAGCGGCTCTTCGCCGTGAACACCATCGCCCCGATGCTGCTGCTCCAGGCCGCCCATCAGACCCTCGCGGCGTCGGCGGCGGCCGGTAGCTCCCCCTTCTTCGTCACGCTCAGCGGGGTGGTGAGCGAGAGCCCCACGGCGAACCTCGCGGCCTACTCGGCGTCGAAGGCGGCACTGGCCGCGTTCGGCACCGCCACCGGGAGGGAGCTGCGGCGCTCGGGCATCCGGATCCTCGACGCCCGGCCCGGGCACACCGACACCGCCCTGTCCACGCATCCGATCAGCGGCACGGCCCCGCCCTCCCCCGCGGGCTGGATCCCGTCGCCGTCTGCGCGCGCATCGTGCGCGCCATCGCCGACGGCGAACGTGACCTGCCGAGCACGGCGTTCACCGTCACCTAACCCGCAGCAGCTGGGCGGACAGGGTCAGACGTCGATGCGGTCGCGGCTGAGCTTGTCGGCGCTGTCCACGATGAACTCCTTGCGCGGGGCGACGTCATTGCCCATGAGCAGTTCGAAGACCTTGCCCGCCATCTCGGCGTCGGCCACTTGCACCCGGCGCAGCGTGCGGTGCGAGCGTTCCATGGTCGTGGTGGCCAGCTGGTCGGCGTCCATCTCGCCCAGGCCCTTGTACCGCTGGATCGGGTCCTGGTAGCGCTTGCCGCTCTTCTTCAGCGCAGCGAGCACTCCCTGCAGTTCAAGCTCCGAGTAGGTGTAGATGGTCTCGTTGGGCTTGCTGCCCGGGTTCATCACGACCACCCGGTGCAGCGGCGGCACCGCGGCGAAGATCCGGCCTGCCTCGATCATCGGCCGCATGTAGCGGAAGAACAGGGTGAGCAGCAGGGTGCGGATGTGCGCGCCGTCGACATCGGCGTCGCTCATGATGATGACCTTGCCGTAGCGCGCGGCGGAGAGGTCGAAGCTGCGCCCTGAGCCGGCACCGATGACCTGGATGATGGAGGCGCACTCGAGGTTGGAGAGCATGTCGGAGACCGACGCCTTCTGCACGTTGAGGATCTTGCCCCGGATCGGCAGCAGCGCCTGGTGTTCGCTGTCCCTGGCCAGCTTGGCCGTGCCGAGGGCGGAGTCGCCCTCGACGATGAACAGTTCGCTGAGCGCCACGTCGTTGCTGCGGCAGTCCACGAGCTTGGCCGGCAGCGACGAGCTCTCCAGGGCGTTCTTCCGGCGCTGGGTCTCCTTGTGCGCCCGGGCGGAGATGCGGGACTTCATCTCGGCGACGATCTTGTCCAGCACCACGGCGGACTGCGTCTTGTCGTCGCGCTTGGCCGAGGTGAAGCGCTCGGTCATGGTCTTCTGGATCACAGCGGCCACGATCGCGCGCACGGCCGGGGTCCCGAGGACCTCCTTGGTCTGCCCCTCGAACTGCGGTTCAGGCAGCCGCACCGTGAGCACGGCCGTGAGGCCGGCCATGATGTCGTCCTTCTCGAGCTTGTCACTGCCCACCTTGAGCCGGCGGGCGTTCTGTTCCACCTGCGCCCGCAGGAACTTGAGCAACCCGGCATCGAACCCTGCCTGGTGCGTGCCGCCCTTGGGCGTGGCGATGATGTTGACGAAGCTCTTGACGACGGTGTCGTAGCCGGTCCCCCAGCGCAGGGCGATGTCGACCTGGCAGTCCCTGACCAGTTCGGTCGGGATCATGGCTCCGGAATCGGTGAGTACGGGCACGGTCTCGGTGAAGCTTCCGGCGCCCGTGAGCCGCCAGGTGTCCGTGATCGGGGTGTCCACGGCGAGGTGGTCGACGAACTCGGAGATGCCGCCGGCGAAGGTGAAGGATTCCGCCAGGGGCGTCTCCCCCCGCCTGTCGTCGATGTTGATCGTGAGCCCTGGAATCAGGAACGCAGTCTGGCGGGCCCGGCCCATCAGGTCGTCGGTCTGGAAGGACGCGCCCTTGGTGAAGATCTGCCGGTCGGCCCAGTAGCGGATGCGGGTGCCCGTCACACCCTTCTTGACCTTGCCCACCACGCGCAATTCGCTGGTCTTCTCGAACGGGGTGAACGGCGCATCCGGGCTCTTCTCGCCGGTGTCGGCGAACACCCCCGGCTCGCCGCGGTGGAAGGACATCGCCCAGGTCTTGCCGTCCCGGTCGACCTCCACGTCGAGACGTTCGGACAGCGCGTTCACGACCGAGGCGCCGACGCCATGCAGACCGCCCGACGCGGCGTAGGAGCCGCTACCGAACTTTCCGCCGGCGTGCAGCTTGGTGAACACCACCTCCACACCAGACAGACCGGTCTTCGGTTCGATGTCCACAGGGATGCCGCGGGCGGTGTCGCTGACCTCGACGCTCTCGTCGGGGTGCAGGACAATGCCGATCGATGACCCGTGCCCGCTCAGCGCCTCGTCGACGGAGTTGTCGATGATCTCCCAGAGGCAGTGCATGAGCCCGCGGGAGTCGGTGGAACCGATGTACATGCCGGGGCGTTTGCGCACCGCGTCGAGGCCTTCGAGGACCGAGAGGTGGCGGGCGGAATAGTCAGAACTCACAACTGTTAAGAATAGTGACCCCGAGCCGTGCGGCTCCGCAGGACACCCTGTGGAGCCGGATACGCCCGGTTCGCCGCGTGAATGCTACGCGGTGAGCGAAATGTCACCCAACTGTGGCCCAATCCGGGCCCGGCCGTGTTTACATGGTCAGTAAGGATTCAATTGGTATCACCTGGTATCAGTCTGGAGGAGGAGAATATGTCCCAGATCGCCACCGAAAATGGTGCCGTCGACCAACAGGGCGCCCCCCACCAGCTCACCGCGGCCGACCGCTGCGACGCTTGTGGCGCTCAGGCCTACATCCGTGTAGTCGTGAACAACAGCGAGTTGCTCTTCTGCGCCCACCATGGTCGCAAGCACCAGGAGAAGCTCGCCGCGATCGCCGAAAGCTGGCACGACGAGTCGAGCCGACTCTTCGAAGACCAGAAGTCCTAGGGGCGGGCTCGCTCCGGCGAGTCCTACTCTGAGGCGAGGCTGAGCCGCACTGCAACCTGGTTGCGTGCGGCTTTTGCCATTTCATCGACAGTCTCGGTGTGAGCGGATGCGTCGAGGATGATCCCCCGGGCGGCGCACGCCGCGCCGAGCAAACGATCGGCCAGCACGGGGTTGCGTGCAAGGACGGGCCCGTGCAGGTGGGTCCCGATGAAGCTGCCTTCGCGGGTTCCCTCCGTGCCGTCGCCGTTCCCGGTGCCCGAGAGCACCGACCCCAGTGCTGCCGCGGCGTTCACATAGCCCCGCGCGTGGTTCTCGAACCCGATCAGGCGCTCCGTGCCGGTGGCCACGACGAGGTCGTCGGTGGCGCGAGCCGGCCGGGCCGTCGCGCGTCCGCGCACCAGGCCGAGACCGTCCACGGTGCCGCCGCCGGACAGGTCGACGCCGTCGCTGAGCAGTTCCCAGCCGGTGCCGACGGCAAGAACCGGTACCCCGTCGGCCAACCAGCCGCGCAGAGCAGCCGAGAGCGGCTGCAGGGCGTCCCTGACGCCGCCGAGGTCGGTGTCCGTTCCCGACCCGATCACGACGAGGTCCACGACGGGCGGAAGGTCGGCCGGGGTGTGCACGGGCACGACAGAAGCCTGCAGCCCGGCCCAGCGAGCCCGCTGGGCGAGCACCCGCGCGTTCGCGGCGTCGCCGTTGGTGTCGAGCAGGCGCGGGAGCAGCGTCACGATGGTGAGGGAGGCCGAGGGGTCCACTGTCATGAGGGGTTCGCTTCGTTGGTGGCCAGACCCAGGTGCGCGCGTGTGCGCCGCATGGAGTCGGCCGAGAAAATAATGGTCTTCATCCCCGTGGCCGGTTCAGGCAAGGCGAGGAAATCATCCAGTGCCCGGCCGAGATCCGGTTCCACCCGGTCGACCGTGACACCGTCGTAGACGAGCTGCAACGCGATGTCGTGGGCCTTGGACCCCGACGCGATGAGTACGTGGCCGAGACCCGAGGTGTCGGCCGGCCACAGGTAGGACGGGTCACGCACATCGGAGCCGACGGCGACGAGGATCTGCTCGGTTCCGGGGGCCAGGCTGTCGACGTTGAGTTGGAAGCTGGCCGGGTTCTGCACGAGGACGAATTCGACGCTCGTGCCGCGCACGGTGACGACCTCACCGCGACCGAACACCGGAGCGATGCCGGAGATCGCGGCGGTCGCTCGTGCGGCGTCGAAGGCCGTGCCGAGCGCGGCGCGCGTCGCGGCCAACGCCGTCAGGGCATCCACGGCGTAGTGCGTTCCGCGCGCGGGCAGCCGGACCGCCAGGTCGGTGCCGTCGACACGCACGCGGGCATCCCGGCCGTCGACCTCGGTCAACAGCATGCCGTCGTCACCGTTCAGCCGGGTGTCGGCCGTGGCCGCGTAGCCGAGCCCGCGAGGGTTGGCCGCGAGTACGGCCTCGGTCACGCCGTAGCGCCCCACCGAGACCGGCGGGCGGATGGCGTCGCCGATGTCGACGAGGTACCGGTCGTCGGCGTTGATGACGACGGTGCCGGTGGCGCGTGCAGCGATCTTGGCGAGCATCGCCGCGACCATGTCGGAATCGTGGAACCGGTCGATCTGATCGACCATCACATTGGTGAGCACCACGACGCGCGGCTCGAGCGCCCCGGAGATGAGCGCACCGTGCCCTTCGTCCATTTCCAGCACGGCGATGTCGCCCGCGATGCGGCCCGTCAGGGTGACCTGCTCAAGCAGAGCCGAGGTGAGACCCTGGCTGATGTTCGCCGTGGACGGGTTCGTGAAGACGTCGGAGCCGTGGGCCCGAAGCGCAGCCACGAGCATCTTGGTCGTGGTGGACTTGCCGCTGGAGCCGGTCACGATGACCAGGCCCTGGGGGAAGGAATTCAGGGTGCGCGGCAGGAAACCCGGCGCGATCGTGTTGACTACCAGGCCGGGCACGGCGGAACCCCCACCGGGCTTCCGCCAGCGCGCGAGCGTCCGCGCGACCCTCCCGAGGAGGATCGCCGGCGCGTACCGCACAGGCAACTCCTACTCGAGGTAGTCGCGCAGGGACTGCGACCGGGACGGGTGGCGCAGCTTGGCCATGGTCTTCGATTCAATCTGACGGATGCGTTCGCGGGTGACCCCGAACGTGTCGCCGATCTGGTCGAGAGTCTTGGGCATGCCGTCGCCGAGTCCGAAGCGCATGCGGATCACGCCCGCCTCACGCTCGGACAGGGAGTCGAGCAGGCTCTCGAGCTGCTTCTGCAACATGGTGAAGCCCACGGCATCGGCGGGTACGACGGCTTCGGTGTCCTCGATGAGGTCACCGAATTCGCTGTCGCCGTCCTCGCCCAGCGGGGTGTGCAGGGAGATCGGCTCGCGGCCGTACTTCTGCACCTCGACGACCTTCTCCGGGGTCATGTCGAGTTCGCGGCTCAACTCTTCCGGCGTGGGCTCGCGGCCCAGGTCCTGCAGCATCTGGCGCTGCACCCGGGCGAGCTTGTTGATGACCTCGACCATGTGCACGGGGATGCGGATGGTGCGGGCCTGGTCGGCCATCGCACGGGTGATGGCCTGGCGGATCCACCAGGTGGCGTAGGTGGAGAACTTGAAGCCCTTGGTGTAGTCGAACTTCTCGACGGCACGGATCAGGCCCAGGTTGCCCTCCTGGATCAGGTCGAGGAACTGCATCCCTCGGCCCGTGTAGCGCTTGGCCAGGGAGACGACGAGACGCAGGTTGGCACCGAGCAGGTGGCTCTTCGCCCGGGCGCCGTCCTTGGCGACCCACTGCAGTTCGCGGCCGAGGGCGCTCTTCTTCTCGGCATCCGTCATCTGCGCGAGTTTGTCCTCGGCGAAGAGACCGGCCTCGATGCGCATCGCCAGCTCGACCTCCTCGGCGGCGTTGAGCAGCGCGACCTTACCGATCTGCTTGAGGTAGTCCTTGACGGGGTCGGCCGTGGCACCGGTGATGGCACTGGAGTACACCGGCACCTCGTCTTCATCGTCCACGAGCGACAACACGAGCGCACCGCTGGGCAGCGGTTCGGCGGGGGCCACGCGCTTGGCGGAACCGTCGCTGTTCTCGTCGTCGTCGCTGTCGTGCTCGTCCCCGGCAACCACGACGTCGTCGTCGCCGGCGTCGGAGTCGCCGTCCTTCTTCTTACCGGCGGCGGCCTTGGTCTTCGTGCTGGCGGCACGCTTACGCGGGGCGGCCTTCTCGGGCGCGTCGGCACCGTCGGCGGCGGCGGCCTTGGCCGCACGGGTCGCGGCGGCCTTCTGGGCGGCCGTGCGGGGCGCGGCGTCGACGGCTGCTGCGTCGACTGCTTCGGTCTCTGTGATCTTCAATTCGGGCTCTGTCTTCGTTGGGGTTGCCATGCGAACACCTCTCATGCCGTAGTTCGTGCGCGTGCGGCGCTGCCCCGCTCACCCGGTCACTCGGCGCGGACCGGGTACGTGCCAGGCGGGGTGGTGGGCAGTACGTTTGTGGAAGTACGTGTGTCGGCAGTCCTGCGTTTTCGAGCAGTCCTGCGTTTTCGGGCAGTACGAGGACCCATGTCAAGTCCCCGGGAATGCAGCCAACGATGAGTTGGAGTGCCCAGGAACCAGAACGGGTCCTATTGACAATTATTGCACGGATTGTGTATAAACCGAGCCACGCGACATCACTGACCGCGCCCGCGCCGACGCATCCGTCGTGACAGTTCAACCCAGAGCGGGGCCACTTCTATTCCCTCATCGCGCGAGAGCACCCGCCTGGTGCGCTTGCGTGTCGTGACGAGCATCACCACTCCGGCGCCGATCACCACGAACTGCACCGCGAAGGCGAGCCGGAACGAGTCCAGCGCGTACAGGTCGCTGGTTTCACCCTGGGCCAGCCGCCACCCGTCCTGGAGGTCCAGGAGCACGCCGATCAGGAACATCATCACGAAGCTGGCGAGAAAACCACCCACGTTCACGACTCCGTTGGCCGACCCCAGGCTGCGCTGGGGGTTGAAGGTGCGGGCGAAGTCGAATCCGATCAGGGAGCCCGGTCCGCCGATTCCCAGAACAACCAGCAGCAGTACGACGAGCGGGAACGGCGGTGCGACGGGCCACAGGAGAACCAGGGCCCACGCTGTGCCCATGGCCGACACGATGCCGAGCACGATGTTGCTGCGGCGCAACGGATGGCGGGCCGTGAGGACACCCAGCACCGGCCCGCAGAGAATGCCCGCCGCCACCGGGATGGTCAGCATGGCCGCGGCCATGCCGGACTCGTAGCCCAGGCCGTAGACCATGAAGGGGTAGCCCCAGAGCAGGGTGAAGACAGTTCCGGAGGATTGGGTGACGAAGTGCGACCAGAACCCGAGCTGGGTTCCCGGCCGGCTGAAACTGTGCCGCAGCTGGGTGAGCGCACTGCCCCACGTGCCGGGCCTGGCCTGGTCGGCGGACCCCGCCGGCCTGTCCCGGATGGCGACGACCACGACGACGAACGCCGTGAAGGCGACCAGGGTGGCCACGAGGAATGCCGGCGTCCAGCCCCAGCTGTGCAGGATCCAGGCCAGCGGAACGGCCGAGAGCACCTGGCCGAGCTGGCCGATGTTGCCGAACCACTGCGACAGTTGCGGCACGATCCGGCCGCTGAACCAGGAGGTGATCAACCGGATCATGGAGATGAAGATGGTGGCGTCGCCCGCCCCCACCAGCATCCGCCCCACCACCGCGATAGTGATCGACGGCGCGAACGCCAGAGTCAGCTGGCCGGCGACCATCAAGATGGTTCCGGCGAGCATGAGCACTCGAGGGCCGAACCGGTCGATCAGAACCCCGACCGGGATCTGCGCCGCCGCATAGACGATCAGCTGCACCACGGCGAGGCTGGACAGGACGGCGGCCGAGCCGCCGAATCGTTCGGTGGCCGACACCCCGGCGATGCCGAGCGACGTGCGCTGCATGACGGCGGAGAGGTAGACGAACGACCCGAGGGAAAAGATCAACCAGGATCGACGAGAGTTCACTCCCCCCAATCTAGCCGGATGCCCGGGAGGTCCTGACCACCGCCCGTGCCGGCGCGGCCGGCCGGGTCAGCCGGGCTGGCCGTCGTCACGGCCGCGGCGGGTCGCGAGGAATTTCTCCAGCTCGGCCGCGATCTCGTCGGCCGTGGGCAGCGCCCCGTCTTCGTCGGTCAGCGGGGACCGCAGGGTGTTCCCCTCCATGTAGGCGTCGTAGCGCTCCTCGAGAGTGCCCACCAGCTTCGCCAGTTCGGGGTTGTCGCCGACCTGCTCGTCGATCCGGGCGACGAACTCGCGGTTCTTCTCCCGGAGCAAGTCGGTCGGGAAGATCAGACCGGTGGAGGCACTCGTGCTCTCCAGGGCGGACAACGCCGCCGACGGGAACTCGGTGTCCGCGAGGTAGTGCGGGATCAACAGGACGTAGCCGATCGCCCAGGCGCCCATCTCCTGGAGCCGGAATTCGACCAGGTGCAGCGCGTTCGCGGGCACCTGGGTGTGCGGACGCCAGACCGACATGCTCTCGATGAGATCGGTGCGGTTGCCGCTCACTGTCACGCCGATCGGCCGGGTGTGCGGCACAGGCATGGGAATGGCGTTCACCCAGGTCGTCGACGACACCGTGAACCGGCTGACCAGCTCGAGCACGGCGGCGGTGAACTGCTCCCAGCGGAAGTCGGGTTCGAAGCCGGCCAGGAGCAGGAACGGCTGACCGATCTCGTCGCGGGCCAGGTACAGCCGCAGCCGCGGCGGCCGGTAGTCGGTGAGGTGGTCCTGGTCGAAGTAGATGATCGGGCGGCGGGCCCGGTAGTCCAGGAGCAGATCGGCGTCGAACTCCGCGATGACCGTGTGCTCGAGGGTCGCGAGAAGATACTCGGTGAATTGCGAGACGGCACCGCCTGCATCGGTGAAGCCGGTCAGGCCCGCGACAAGATGCAGCCCTTCGGGGACGCCGGCGGCGTCCGCAGTGAGCGTGTAGATTTCATCGGGATCGCGCATTCGTTAACTCTATTCGGGGTTTTTGCCCGGTGTCCGAGAAACCCGGCGCTCGGCATGGTGCCCAGAGCGAACACCGGGCCCCGTAGCATCGAGGCATGACCGTTCCCCGCATTTCAGTGTCCGCACAGCCCGCGATCGAATCAACCGCCGATGTCCTCGTCGTCGGCGCCGTCCAGGGCAAGGACGGTCCCACCCTGTTCGCCGACCCCTCCTTCGCTCCCCTCGCCGAGCAGTTCAAGGCCGTCGGCGTCTCGGGCGCCAAGGACCAGGTCGTGAGGTTCGCCCCCGTCGTGGGCAGCGCGCGCAGCATCGCGGTCGTCGGCCTCGGCGCCGTCGTCACTTCAGAGTCGCTGCGGTACGCGGCCGGGTCCGCCGTCCGCCAGCTCACCGGCGCGGCCACCGTGGCGTTCGCCCTCCCGCTGGCGGATGCCGAGCAGGCCGCGGCGGTCCTGGAGGGGGCGGCCCTTGGCGGCTATTCCTTCACGACCTACCGCAAGGCCTCCCTGGCCGGCACCAGCCTCCCCACGGGTGACATCACCGTCCACACTGACCAGGCCGCGGCCGGTGCAGTCGACCGGGCGGACGTCGTCGCCGGGGCCGTGAGCCTCGTGAAGGACCTCGTCAACACTCCCCCGCTCGACCTCTACCCCGAATCCCTGACCGCCCTGGCCCAGGCCGCGGCCGAGGGGCTTCCCGTCACCCTGACGGTGTGGGACGAGGACCAGCTCGTCGCCGACGGCTTCGGCGGCATCGCCGGTGTCGGACAGGGCTCGACCCGCCCGCCCCGCCTGGTCAAGGTCAGCTACGCCCCGGCCGGCGCGGCCAAGCACCTGGCCCTCGTCGGCAAGGGCATCACCTTCGACACCGGCGGACTCTCGCTCAAGCCGCCGGCATCCATGGTGGGCATGAAGTACGACATGACCGGAGCGGCCACGGTCCTCGCCGTCACGCTCGCCGCCGCGCGCCTGAACCTGAACGTGCGCATCACGGCGTGGTTGTGCATCGCGGAGAACATGCCCTCCGGCTCGGCCATCCGCCCCAACGACGTGCTCAGCATCCGCGGCGGGCGCACGGTCGAGGTGCTCAACACCGACGCGGAGGGCCGCCTCGTCCTGGCCGACGGGCTCGTCGCGGCCGGAGAGGAAGAGCCGGATGCGATCATCGACGTCGCCACTCTGACGGGTGCCGCTGTCGTCGCCCTCGGCACGCGGTACTCGGCTGTGCTCGGCGATGACGACCTGGTGGAGCATGTCCTCGCTGCCAGCACGTCGGAGGGAGAGTTGGCCTGGCCGATGCCGATGCCCGAGGAACTGCGGGCCCTGCTGAACTCCGATGTCGCCGACATCGCCAACGCCAAGATCGGCAACACGGGCGGCGGCATGCTGCTGGCCGCCGTGTTCCTGCGGGAATTCATCGGCTCTGTGGGCGAGGGCGACAACGCCCGGACCATTCCCTGGGCGCACCTGGACATCGCCGGCAGCGCTCAGCTGGTCGGCGGCGGCCTCGGCTTCACGGCCCCCGGGCCCACCGGAGTCACCGTTCGAACCCTGTTGCGACTGGCCGAGGACTTTTCACGCCCGTAGTACAGTCGTATAGGCAGGAAAATCCTTGCCGTTCAACGCCTGTCCGCGCAGCATAATTGCGCTGGCAGGCCGTGAAAGTGTATGTGATGCACGAGGGAGTATCTGGGTGTCTGAACAGAATTTTGACCTTGTAGTTCTCGGTGGCGGCAGCGGCGGCTACGCGGCCGCCCTGCGCGCCGTCCAGCTCGGCCTGACCGTGGGCCTGATCGAGAAAGACAAGCTCGGCGGTACCTGCCTGCACGTCGGTTGCATCCCGACCAAGGCCCTGCTGCACTCCGCCGAGGTCGCCGACGTCAGCCGCGAGTCGGCCAAGTACGGCGTCACGACGTCGTTCGAAGGCATCGACATGGCGGCCGTCACGGCGTTCCGTGAGGGCATCGTCGCCAGCAAGTTCCGCGGACTGCAGGGCCTGATCAAGGCCCGCGGCATCACCGTCATCTCCGGAGAGGGCCGTCTGGTCTCCCCCACGACCGTCCAGGTCGGCGAGGACACCATCGTCGGCAAGAACGTGGTCCTGGCCACCGGTTCCTACTCCCGGTCGCTGCCCGGGCTGGCCATCGAAGGCCGCGTCATCACGAGCGAGCAGGCCCTCGAGCTCAGCTACGTGCCCAAGAAGGTCGCCGTGCTCGGTGGCGGCGTCATCGGCGTCGAATTCGCCAGCGTCTGGAAGTCCTTCGGCGCAGACGTGACCATCATCGAGGCGCTGCCGCACCTGGCCCCGAACGAAGAGGAATCCGTCTCCAAGCAGCTCGAGCGTGCCTTCCGCAAGCGCGGCATCGAGTTCTCCCTCGGCGTGCGGTTCCAGTCGGTCACCCAGGACGACTCCGGCGTCGTCGTCACCCTCGAGAACGGCACCACCATCGAGGCCGAGCTACTGCTCGTCGCCGTCGGACGTGGCCCCTCGACCGCCGGGCTCGGCTTTGAAGAGGCCGGCATCACCATGGACCGCGGTTTCGTTCTCACCGACGAGCGCCTCGCCACCAACATCCCCGGCGTCTACGCCGTGGGCGACATCGTCCCCGGCCTCCAGCTCGCGCACCGCGGCTTCCAGCAGGGCATCTTCGTCGCCGAGGAGATCGCCGGCCTGTCCCCGATCGTCGTGGACGACCTGAACATCCCCAAGGTCACCTACTGCGACCCTGAGATCGCATCCGTCGGCTACACCGAGGCCAAGGCCGCCGCCAAGTTCGGCGTCGACAAGGTCTCCAGCTACGAGTACAGCCTGGGCGGCAACGGCAAGAGCTCGATCCTGGGCACCACCGGCTCGATCAAGGTCGTCCGCGAAGTCGATGGCCCCATTCTCGGCATCCACATGATCGGCGCCCGCGTCGGCGAGCTGATCGGTGAAGGCCAGCTGATCGTGAACTGGGAAGCGTACCCGGAGGACCTCGCGCCGCTGCTGCACGCCCACCCCACCCAGAACGAAGCGCTCGGCGAGGCCTTCCTGGCCCTGGCCGGCAAGCCGCTGCACGCCATGTAGCCCGTTTCGGGCACAGAGAACGTCACTAACATTGGTCAGACATTAATGGTTTCAAAGGAGACAAACGCATGAGCGAATCCGTCAACCTCCCGGCACTCGGTGAGAGTGTCACAGAGGGTACGGTCACCCGCTGGCTCAAGAACGTGGGAGACCGCGTCGAAGTCGACGAACCGCTGCTCGAGGTATCGACCGACAAGGTCGACACCGAGATCCCATCCCCGATCGCCGGCGTCATCGAAGCCATCCTGGTTCAGGAAGACGAGACCGTCGAGGTCGGAACCCCCCTCGTGACCATCGGCGACGGCTCGGCTCCGGCCGCGGCCCCCGAAGCGGCAGCACCCGAAGCGGCCGCACCGGCCGCACCGGCCGCAGCAGAGGCACCCGCCGCCCCCGTCGCAGCGGCTCCCGTTGCCGAGGTCCCGTCGACCGAGGCTCCCGCTCCCGCGGAGGCTCCGGCCGCTGTCGCCCCGCCGGCCCCCGCTGCCGTCGAGCCGCCGCCCGCGGCGCCGGCAGCACCCGCCGCTCCAGCCCCGGCAGCACCGGTGGCTGCAGCGCCCGCCGCACCCGCTCCGGCAGCCGCAGCACCCGCCGAGCCCTCTCGCGGCGCGCACGCCGGCACCAGCGGCTATGTCACGCCCATCGTGCGCAAGCTCGCCAACGAAGCCGGCGTGGACCTGTCCACCATCACCGGCACCGGTGTCGGCGGACGCATCCGCAAGCAGGACATCGAGAACGCCGCGGCACCGGCCCAGGCGGCTCCCGCCGAGTCGGCCGTCGCCGTCGAGGTTTCGCCGCTGCGCGGCACCACCCAGCCGATGTCGCGTCTGCGCAAGGTCGTCGCCGAACGAGCCGTTGCCTCGATGCAGCAGACCGCACAGCTCACGACCGTTGTCGAGGTGGACGTGACCCGGGTCGCGATGCTGCGCGACAAGGTCAAGGTCTCCTTCCACGAGAAGACCGGCAACAAGCTGTCCTTCCTGCCGTTCTTCGCCCTGGCCGCGGCCGAGGCCCTGAAGGCGAACCCGATCATCAACGCCACCGTTGACGGCACCTCGATCGTGTACCCGCCCCAGGAGAACATGAGCATCGCCGTGGACACCGAGCGTGGACTGCTGACGCCGGTCATCCGCGACGCCGGGGAACTCGATCTGGCCGGCTTCGCCGCCCAGATCGCGGACCTGGCCGCCCGCACCCGCGACAACAAGCTCAAGCCCGACGAACTGTCCGGTGGCACGTTCACGCTGACCAACACCGGTTCGCGCGGCGCGCTGTTCGACACCCCGGTGGTCTTCCTGCCGCAGAGCGCCATCCTCGGCACCGGCGTGGTCTACAAGAAGCCCATCGTCGTGACCGACAAGGGCCTGGACTCCATCGCGATCCGTTCGACGGTGTTCCTGGCGCTCTCCTACGACCACCGCATCATCGACGGAGCGGACGCCTCGCGCTTCCTCACCACGATGAAGGCACGTCTGGAAGCCGGAGCCTTCGAGGCGAACCTGGGCATCTAACACCCCACCCGAGCGGTTCGATTCACCAATCGAAGAGTTCGCGTAACCGCCAGCCGGCCTCGCCCTTGATCACCAGGGCCGAGGCCGGCTGTCTCGTTTCCCCGAGCTCGGAGCCGGCTGCATCCGGCACCGGCGTGAGGAGCACGAGCGCCGAATTCCCGGTTCGCTCCTGCACGCCGGCTGTGAACGGCACCGTCGCACCCCACGGTGACGCCCCGCCCGTCGGAGTCCCCGGCTGCCCCTGCCGGACCGAGTAGACGTCCGCGGCGCTGGCGACGGAACCGGCCTGGTCGACGGAATCAAGGCACAGCACAGACGCGTTCGCCAGGCACCGCTCCCGCAACGCCAGCAGCGTCAGTGTCGCCGCCGCCGGATCGTCCGCCAGCAGGGAGTCCGTCGGCACCGCCGCAGCATCGCCGTCGGTGGCTGTCGCATCGGCGGCTGCGTCTGAGGGGACGTCAGACTGGGCGTGAGACGGCAGGTCGCGCTGTCCGCCGCCGCCGGGCGCGGCGCCACCCTGGCCCAGCACGCCCAGTCCCCCCGCTCCGAGGACGACCGCCAGCCCCGCTCCGACCAGCACCGGTCGCCGCGCCCTGCGAAGCCTCACCCGCCCGGCGCCGAGTGCCGCGACGATCGCGGGCACAAACCGGTTGGGGAGGCCACGGGAGACAACGACGGCACTCGGCGTCCCTGCGGCGCTCGGCAAGGCCCCGCCGGTCAACTCCGCACCGGCCTCGGTACCCGTCTCGGCGCGCAGCCCGGCCCCCGCGCCGCGCACGGCGGCCGCGGGCGCCCAATCGAACAGCGCCGCCTCGAGCCCGGTCAGGTCCGGTGGAAGCGGGCGGGCGGTCGCCGCGGATTCGAACCGCGCCAGCACCGCGGCGGCCCCGCCGGCATACGGATCCCGGGGATCGAGATGGTCCAGGAGCCGGCGGAGGAACCCGGCCAGCCGCAGCAGGTCGTCCCGACGCCGTGCCGCCCCGCCGCCGCCGGCCGGGAGGTCCTCCAGGGCGCCGAGCCCCAGCAGCACGGGGCGCCCGGAGGCGTCGAAACGAACACAGGCCGCACCGATGGCGGGATGGCTGAACCCCGCCGCGTGCAGCGCCCCCAGGGCCGCCGTGACCGTGGCCCCGATCGTCACTGCCTCGCCCGCCGTCAGCGCCCCGTGTTCGACGAGCGCATGCTGCAGCGTGGGCCCGGGCAGCCGCTCCAGCACGAGGCAGACCTGGCCGTCCGGCGTCGTCGCCACATCGAGGAGCCGGCACAGGTATCCGGCGGGGACCGTGAGCAGCGCCCGCACCTGCCTGTCAAGGCTCTTGCCGTCCAGGCCGGGGTGGAACACCTGCAGTGCCGCCGTCGGGGATTGCCCCCGGAGGCCTGCGACGGCACCGAGGTACACCGACGAACGGCTTCCGGTGCCGATCCGGCGCACCAGGCGGTACCCCGCGACGGTTCCGCGTGCCGCGGCTGTGTTCGCTTCGTCCATCGTGTCACCCTGCCTGCCGGTCTCCCGGTCAGGCGGCTGCGGGGCGAGTCGGGGGGAATCCCGTCGGACTTCCCCGCTGGGGAGGAGCGGCCCCCTAGACTGGCCGCATGCTCGACTTTGTCGTCGCGGGGCTAAGCGCCAACTCCGTGCCGTATTTCGAGGGCCTTGAGCTCCAGCGCGCCGTCCATCGCACGGTGGTGTCCGGTCACCGACCGAACACCGTCCTGCTTCTCGAACATCCCGCCGTGTACACGGCCGGTAAACGCACCCAGCCGGAGGACCGTCCCACCGACGGCACCCCGGTCGTGGACGTCGACCGCGGCGGCCGGATCACCTGGCACGGCCCCGGGCAGCTGGTCGGCTATCCGATCCTGCGCCTGGCCGAACCCATCGACGTGGTCGGCTATGTGCGACTCCTCGAAGCCATCCTCATCGACGCCCTCGCCGAGTTCGGTATCACTGGCAGAAGGGTGGACGGCCGAAGCGGCGTCTGGGTCGGACCCGTCGGGGCCGAGGACAAGATCGCCGCCATCGGCATCCGTGTCGCCGACGGAGTCACCATGCACGGCTTCGCCCTGAACTGCAACAACTCCCTGGAGCCGTACGACCGCATCGTCGCCTGCGGCATCGCGGACGCCGGCGTGACCACCATGACCCGGGTGCTCGGCCGGGTCGTGAGCACCGAGGATGCCGCGGCGTCCGTCACCGCCGCCTTCCGCAGCCACCTGGCGGTGCCCGCATGAACGCCGCGCCCGACGGCCGCCGGATGCTGCGCCTGGAGGTCCGCAACGCCGAAACACCCATCGAAAAGAAGCCCTCCTGGATCAAGACCCGAGCCCGGATGGGCCCCGAGTACCGTCAACTGCAGAACCTGGTGACGAGCGAAAACCTGCATACCGTCTGTCAGGAAGCCGCCTGCCCGAACATCTACGAATGTTGGGAGGACCGCGAGGCGACCTTCCTCATCGGCGGGTCGCAGTGCACCCGGCGCTGCGACTTCTGCCAGATCGACACGGGCAAACCCGCCGACTACGACACCGACGAGCCCCGCCGGGTTGCCGAGTCCGTGCGGGCCATGGACCTCCGCTATGCCACCGTCACGGGGGTGGCCCGTGACGACCTGCCCGACGAGGGCGCCTGGCTCTACGCCGAGACGATCCGGCAGATCCACGAACACTGCCCCGGCACCGGCGTGGAAATCCTGGTACCCGACTTCTCGGGAAACCGCGACCATCTCGCCGAGGTGTTCTCCGCCCGCCCCGAGGTTTTCGCGCACAATGTCGAAACCGTCCCCCGGATCTTCAAGCGCATCCGCCCCGCCTTCCGCTACGACCGGTCCCTCGACGTGCTCAGCCAGGGGCGTGCCGCCGGCCTGATCACCAAGTCGAACCTGATCCTGGGCATGGGCGAGGACCGTGCCGAGGTGTCAGAGGCGCTGCGGGACCTGCACCAGGCGGGCACCGACATCCTGACCCTCACCCAGTACCTGCGGCCCAGCCCACGGCACCTGCCTGTGGCGAGGTGGGTGCGGCCGGAGGAGTTCGTCGAACTCAAGGAAGAAGCCGAGGAGATCGGCTTCCTCGGGGTCCTCTCCGGACCCCTCGTGCGGTCGTCGTATCGGGCCGGGCGCCTCTGGGCCCAGTCCATGGCGGCGACGGGGCGCCCCGTTCCCGCGAGCCTGCAGCACCTCGCCGACGCCACCCTGGGGTTCAGCCAGGCCGTTTGACCCTAAATCCGTCACGCGCATATCGACCGACTGGGTAGTCTTAGAACCATGGCACGCAGCAAGGACAAGAGTCCCCGCACCCCCAAAGAACCTGGCCGCTTGAAGCAAATGTGGCAGGTCTTCCAGATGACCAGGCGCTACGACTCGAACATTGTTCTGTTCATGGTCCTTGGCTTCCTGATCCCGGTCGCGGTGGGCCTGATCCTGGCCCTCCTGCTGACCCCGGACAGCGGCTTCACCATCGCCCTCTGGATCATCGCCGGAGTGCTCGGTGGTGTGCTCGCAATGCTCATCATCCTGGGGCGACGGGCCGAGAAGGCCGCATACTCGCAGATCGAGGGCCAGCCCGGAGCCGTGGGCGCCGTGCTGCGTTCCTCGCTCAAGCGCGGTTGGGTCGGCAGTGAGATGCCCGTCGCCGTCAACGGCAAGACCCAGGATGCGGTGTACCGCGCCGTCGGCCGTGGCGGCGTCGTCCTCATCAGCGAGGGCCCCCGCACCCGCACAGCGCGAATGGTGGACGAAGAACGTCGCTCCGTGGCCAAGGTGGGCGGCAACGTCGCTGTCACGGTCATCTCGGTCGGACCCGACTCGGACGCCGTGCCGCTGCACAAGCTCGCGCGACGTCTGACCAAGATCAAGCCGTCCCTGACCAAGGCCGAGGTTCTCGCGGTGAACAACCGCCTCAACTCCATCGCCAAGAAGCTCCCCATCCCCAAGGGCGTCGACCCGACCAAGGCCCGCCCACAGCGCGGCAACTAGCCGACGCATCCGCGCACCCGAACGGGACACAACACAGCAGGGCACGGGGTCGACCCCGTGCCCTGCTGCCGTTTCCTGAGCCGTCGGCTACCGGCGGATCAGCACCGTGCCGGCAATCTTGTCGTGGAAGCCGCGCTGATCCGAGTCCCAGACCAACGCGGGAACGGCCACGCCGAGCAGGGCGGACCGCACGACGGGCCGCCACAGGCCCACCGGTCCGCCGCTGAGGCTGATCAGGCGGAGGCCGACCAGCAGGTGGCCGATGCTGGCTCCGAGCGTCGCGAGCAGTACCGCCTGCAGCAGCACGAAGACGCCCAGCACGACGAACCCGTCGTAGTCCAGAAGGGTGTAGCCCCAGATCAGGCACGCCAGGCCCACCGCGATCGCCCAGTCGATGACCAGGGCCACAATGCGGCGCCCGACCCGGCCCACCGAGTGGGGGCCGCTCCGGGGCAGACCCAGCCGCTCCCCCGGCCAGGTGCTGGGCGGAAGCTGCCCGAATGTCGTGGGTCGTGGAGGTGTCGCGTTCACCCGCCCAGTTTACCCAGCGACCTCCCCTGTAACATTGCGGAAACATAAGCGTCATTCTTAAGTAACCCGTCCGTAATAGTGTCGGGGAAGCCGCAGTGTGCGACATTGATAGTCACCCACGCCTACGTCGTTTGGAGTAAAACCGCATGTTCCGCGATTCGTCCGAAGTGCTCGCTTTCATCAAGGACACCGATGTCAAGTTCCTTGACCTCCGCTTTACCGACCTGCCGGGTGTGCAGCAGCACTTCAACATCCCCGCGTCGACCGTTGACGAGGACTTCTTCACCGTCGGCCAGATGTTCGACGGCTCGTCGATCCGCGGTTTCGCGTCGATCCACGAATCTGACATGCAGCTGATCCCCGACGTGACGAGCGCCTTCGTCGACCCGTTCCGCGCCGAGCGCACGCTCATCATGCTGTTCGACATCTACAACCCGCGCAACGGCGAGATCTACTCCAAGGACCCGCGCCAGGTGGCCAAGAAGGCCGAGAAGTACCTCGCGTCCACCGGCATCGGCGACACGGCGTACTTCGGCTCCGAGGCCGAGTTCTACATCTTCGACGACGTGCGCTACGAGGTCAACCAGCACACCAGCTTCTACTCGGTCGACTCCGGTGAGGGCGCCTGGAACTCCGGCCGCAAGGAAGAGGGCGGGAACCTCGCCAACAAGACCCCCTACAAGGGCGGCTACTTCCCGGTCAGCCCGGTCGACCAGCACGCCGACATGCGCGACGACATCTGCCTGAAGCTCATCGACGCGGGCCTGGTGCTCGAGCGCAGCCACCACGAGGTCGGCACCGGCGGCCAGGGTGAGATCAACTACAAGTTCGACACCATGGTGCACGCGGCCGACGACCTGCTGAAGTTCAAGTACATCGTCAAGAACACGGCGCACGAGTGGGGCAAGACCGCCACGTTCATGCCCAAGCCGCTCTTCGGCGACAACGGCTCCGGCATGCACACCCACCAGTCCCTGTGGTCAGAGGGCAAGCCGCTGTTCTACGACGAGGCCGGCTACGGCGGACTCTCCGACGTCGCTCGCTGGTACATCGGCGGCCTGCTCAAGCACGCCCCCGCCGTGCTCGCCTTCACGAACCCGACGGTCAACTCCTACCACCGCCTGGTGCCGGGCTTCGAAGCACCGGTCAACCTGGTCTACTCGGCCGGCAACCGCTCAGCCTCGATCCGCATCCCGATCACCGGCACCAACCCCAAGGCCAAGCGACTCGAGTTCCGCGCGCCCGATGCCTCAGGCAACCCGTACCTCGCCTTCGCAGCCCAGCTGATGGCCGGCCTTGACGGCATCAAGAACCGCATCGAACCGCACGAGCCGGTAGACAAGGACCTCTACGAGCTGCCGCCCGAAGAGGCCAAGAACATCCCCCAGGTTCCCGCTTCGCTCGAAGAGGCCCTGCAGGCGCTGGAGGCCGACCACGACTTCCTGCTCGCCGGCAACGTCTTCACCCCTGAGCTCATCGAGACCTGGATCGACTACAAGCGCGAGAAGGAGATCAAGCCCCTCGCGCAGCGTCCGCACCCGTTCGAATTCGAACTGTACTACGGCGTCTAAGCAGCACCATTCACTGAGCCGAAGGGCCGCGACCGCGAGGTCGCGGCCCTTCGGTCGTTAACCCGAGAAGGCCCCTGGGCGCTCCACCGGGCCGTAGAAACGGCGCTCGAACACTGCTCGGGCGCGGCGGGTGACCGACAGGTAGTCTTCCTCGAGCTGGTTGGCCGAGCCGGGCGGGTACTCCATCATGCGGGCAACGCCGTCCAGCTGCATCCGGTCGCTCGGGAGCACGTCAGCGGTTTTGTTGGTCCACAGGGTGATGGCCGAACGGCACCGGGACGCGAAAAGCCAGGCGGCGCGGAGCGTGGCGGCCTCCGGCGCCGTCACCAGGGAGTGCCGAGTGGCTTCCTCAAGGGCCCCGAGAGTGGAAGTCGTGCGGAGTGCCGGCAGCGCGGCGGCATGCTGGAGCTGCAGGAGCTGCACGAACCATTCCACGTCGCTGAGCGAACCACGCCCCAGCTTGAGGTGGCGGTTGGGGTCGGCGCCCTGGGGCAGGCGTTCGTTCTCCACCCGCGCCTTGATGCGCTTGATCTCGCGCACGTCTTGCTCGGAGATGGCCTCGGGGTACCGCACGGTGTCCATGACGGCGTGGAAGCTCTCCACGAGCGCAGGTTCCCCGGCGATGCCGCGGGCGCGCAGCAGGGCCTGCGCCTCCCAGGTGAGCGACCAACGGCGGTAGTACGCCTGGTACGAATCGATCGACCGCGCCACGGCCCCGTTCTTGCCCTCAGGGCGCAGACCGATGTCGAGGTCCAGCGGCAGCCGGTTGTCGTCGGTGAGCCTGTTCAGTTCGCGCACGATGAACGTCGCCCGGTCGTGCGCCGCGCCTTGCTCGAGCGCACCCGGCCGGAAGACGAACATGACGTCGGCGTCGGACCCGAACCCCAGCTCCGCTCCCCCGAACCGGCCCATCGCGATGACTGCGAACTCGATGCCGTCCGGCGCCAGCGGACCGTCGTCGCCGGTGAGCCCGGTGCCTCGGATGGCGCCCAGCACACCCTGGATGATCACCGTGGTCACATCGGTCAGGCCCGCCGCCAACTCGTCGATGCTGATCCGGCCGAGGATCGCCGACAGGGCCAGGCGCAACATCTCTCGGCGCCGACTGGTGCGCAGCACCGACGCGGCAGCGTCGGGGCTGCCGTGCCGGGCCAGGACCGCCCGTGCCTCGTCCTGCAGCACCCCGAGGGATCGTGGGCGCAGCTCGTCGTCGTGCTCCAGCCAGGCGACGGCCTCTGGGATGGTCTCGAAAAGCTCCCCGACGAACCGGGAGGCGGACAGCACCCGGGTCAGACGCTCGGCGGCACCGGACGAGTCACGCAGCATGCGCAGGAACCAATAGGTGGAGCCCAGGCTGTCGCTCAGGCGGCGGAACGCGAGCAGACCGTAGTCCGGGTCGGCGCCGTCGGAGAGCCACTGGAGCAGCACCGGCAGCAGGTGCTGCTGGATCGTCGCCCGCCGGGACACCCCGCTCGTGAGCGCGGCGATATGGGCCAGGGCACCCGCGGTGTTGCGGAAACCGATGGCAGCCAGTCGTGCCTCAGCCTGGGCGCTCGTGAGATTGAGCCCCTCGGCGGGCAACGCCGCCACGGCCGACAGCAACGGGCGGTAGAACAAGCGTTCGTGCAGACCCCGCACGCGATGCTTGGTCGCCTCCCACCGGGAACTCAGCCCGGCCGCGCTGGTCGCCAGTCCGGTGGCGCGGGCGAGCACCCGCAGACCGGACTCGTCCCGGGGTAGCAGGTGCGTGCGGCGCAGGCGATCCAACTGCAGGCGGTGTTCCATGAGCCGGAGCATCCGGTAGTCCTGGGCGAACTCGGCCGCCTCCGCTCGGCCGACGTAGCCGGACTCGGCCAGCGCGGCCAGCGCCGGCAGCGTGCCGGGCTGGCGCACGTCAGGGTCGGCCTGGCCGTGCACGAGCTGCAGCAACTGCACCGTGAACTCGATGTCGCGCAGGCCGCCGGGCCCGAGCTTGAGCTGCACGGCGACCTCGTCGGCGGGGATGTTGCTGGTCACGCGTTCGCGCATCCGCTGCACGGACTCGACGAAGTTCTCCCGGCTCGCACTGGTCCACACCTTCGGCGCGACGGCTGCGACATAGCGGGAACCGAGGTCGAGGTCGCCAGCCAGCGGCCGGGCCTTGAGCAGCGCCTGAAACTCCCAGCTCTTGGCCCACCTGTCGTAGTAGACGATGTGGGACTCGAGGGTGCGCACCAACGCCCCCGACTTGCCTTCCGGCCGCAGGTTGGGGTCCACCTCCCACAGCTCGGGTTCCACGGTGGGCTGGTTGAGCCCGCGCATCATCAGGATCGCCAGCCGGGTGGCGATGTCCACGGCACGGCCGGTATCGAGACCGGCGTCCTCGTCTCCTTCGGCGACGAAGATGACGTCGACGTCGCTGACGTAGTTGAGCTCCCCCGCACCTGCCTTACCCATGCCGATCACCGCGAGCTTGGTCAGCCGCACCTGCTCGAGGGGGAACACGCCGGGAGCGGCGACGGCGCCGCCGGCCATCCCCCTGGCGACGGCCAGGGAGGCCTCCAGCGCCGCGGCGGCCAGGTGGGACAGGTGCCGGGCGATCCTGTCGAGGCCGGCAACGGGATCGGCCTGTTCGAGGTCGAACGCGGCCAGTTCGGCGAGCCGGCGGCGGTACCGCACCCGTAGCGCGACCCAGCCGGCGTCGTCGACCAGCGCTGCGACTCCGTCCGTGGCCTGCACAGAGTCGAGCAGGTCGCGAGTGAGCTCGGCCAGCCCGGGCAGCGCCGTGCTCTTCTCGTGCAGTACCACGAGTTCGTCGGGATGCCGCAGGAAGAAGTCGGTCAACCCCGTCGACGCACCCGCAACGAGCACCAGGCGTTGAACGGCTCCCGGATGCCGCCGGAGCACGGCGAACTCGGCCGGAGACTGCCGGACGAACGAGAGCACCGCGAATAGCGCCGCGTCGGGATTCGCCGCCCGGCTGAGCAGCGGGAAGAGGTCGGACGGGTCAGGTCCGCCTCGCTCGCTGACCTCGTCGAGGCGTGCGCGGGCCTCGCCGAGATCGGCGAAGCCCACCCGAGCGAGGTCTGTCAGGGTCAGCTGTTCTCTCGCCATGTCGTGCGCCTGTCTGGGTCTGCCGGTGTGGGACTGCCCCTAGAGCATCTCGAGGTTCTTGTTCAGCTCGAAGGGGGTGACCTGCGACCGGTACTCACGCCATTCCTGGCGCTTGTTCAGCAGCACGTAGTTGAAGACGTGCTCACCGAGCGTCTCGGCCACCAGTTCGGATTCCTCCATGTACTGGATGGCGTGATCAAGGCTGGCGGGGAGCTGGTGGTAGCCCAAGGCGCGGCGTTCGGTGTCGCTGAGACCCCACACGTTGTCCTCTGCCTCCGGCGGCAGCTCGTAGCCCTCTTCGATGCCCTTGAGACCGGCGGCCAGCATCAACGAGTATGCCAAGTACGGGTTCGCCGCGGAGTCGATCGCGCGGTACTCGATGCGCGAGCTCTGACCCTTGTTGGGCTTGTACAGCGGAACCCGGATCAGGGCCGACCGGTTGTTGTGGCCCCAGCAGACGAAGCTGGGCGCCTCGTCGCCGCCCCACAGCCGCTTGTACGAGTTCACGAACTGGTTGGTCACCGCCGTGATCTCAGGCGCGTGGCGCAGCAGTCCGGCGATGAACTGGCGGCCCGTGGTGGACAGCTGGTACTGGGCGCCGGCCTCGTAGAAGGCGTTGGTGTCCCCCTCGAAGAGCGAGAGGTGGGTGTGCATACCCGAGCCAGGCTGGTCGGAGAGCGGCTTGGGCATGAAGGTCGCATAGACGCCCTGCTCGATGGCCACTTCCTTGATCACGGTGCGGAACGTCATGATGTTGTCCGCCGTGGTCAGGGCATCCGCGTAGCGCAGGTCGATCTCGTTCTGGCCGGGGCCGGCCTCGTGGTGGCTGAACTCCACCGAGATGCCGAGGTCTTCGAGCATCCGCACCGACCGGCGGCGGAAGTCGTGCGCGGTGCCGCCGGGGACGTTGTCGAAGTAGCCGGCTGAGTCGACCGGGACGGGACCGTTCTTGCCGAACTTCGAAGACTTGAGCAGGTAGAACTCGATCTCCGGGTGCGTGTAGAAGGTGAACCCGCGTTCCGCTGCCTTCGCCAGGGTGCGCTTGAGAACGTTCCGGGGGTCGGCGACGGCGGGCTGGCCGTCCGGCGTGGTGATGTCGCAGAACATCCGCGCGGTGGGGTCCACCTCGCCGCGCCAGGGCAGTATCTGGAACGTCGTGGGGTCCGGGTGGGCCAGCACGTCGGCTTCGAACGAGCGCGTGAGGCCCTCGATCGCGGAGCCGTCGAAGCCGAGTCCCTCGGCGAACGCCCCCTCGACCTCGGCCGGTGCGATGGCGACCGACTTCAGGGTGCCGACCACGTCGGTGAACCATAGTCGAATGAACTTGATGCCCCGTTCCTCGATGGTCCGAAGAACGAAGTCGCGCTGCTTGTCCATCCACGCCCTTTCTTGTTGCTCCTAGGCTACCGGCTGCCGCCCGTCCGCGCGCGAAAACCGGCTGATCGCGCACGAATCAGACGGGCCCATCCGGATGAAGGATCGGGATGGTGAAACGGGCGCTGAGTACACTGGGCACATGCCTGAGCCAGTCACACCGGACGCCGCCAATGCCGTCGAGGTGCAGAATCCGTATGTCAGTGTTCCCTCCGGACCCAAGCGGGTGCGCACCAGGCATTTCCAGAACGCGAAACAGCAGGGCATCCCGATCACGGGTTTGACCAGCTACGACATGCTGACCGCCCAGATTTTCGACCAGGCCGGGATCGACTTCCTGCTCGTGGGCGATTCGGCCGGCAACAACGTCTTCGGCTACGAGACCACTCTCCCGGTCACGGTGGACGAGCTCATCCCCCTCACGCGCGCTGTCGCCCGCGCCGTCAACCGTGCCCTCGTCGTGGCGGACATGCCGTTCGGCACCTACGAGACCGGCCCCTCCGAGGCCCTGCACACGGCCGTGCGGTTCATGAAGGAGGCGCAGGCCCACGCGGTCAAACTCGAGGGCGGGGTGCGCAGCCGCAAGCAGATCTCCCGGATCGTCTCGGCCGGTATCCCCGTGATGGCCCACATCGGTTTCACCCCGCAGAGCGAGCATGGTCTGGGCGGCCACATCATCCAGGGCCGCGGCGCCGCCGCCGACCAGCTCCTGGCCGACGCCCTCGCGGTGCAGGAGGCGGGCGCGTTCGCCGTTGTCCTGGAGATGGTGCCGTCCACGGTCGCGGCTCTGGTCACCGAGAAACTCGAGATCCCCACCATCGGTGTCGGAGCCGGCCCGGATGTGGATGGCCAGCTCATGGTCTGGACCGACTTCGCGGGGATGACCGGCGGCCGGGTGCCCCGCTTCGTGCGCCAGTACGCCAATATGCGTTCCGCGCTCACGGATGCCGTGCACGCCTTCAAGGCGGACGTCGACTCCGGCGCTTACCCCGGCGCAGAGCACAGCTACGAGTAGCGCCCGCGCAGGAGCTGCTGGCGGCGGGCTACCTGTCGTCGGCGGCGTCGTCCTCGGCCCACTTCGCGCTGTTCGCGCGCAGTTTGTCCAGGGCGTGCGTCGCCTCGTCGAATGTCGCGAACGGACCCACGCGGTCCACCGACGGTGACAGCAGACCCTTCTCGACGGCTCCCGTGCGCATGTTGTACCAGAACTGGTGCTCAGTATCTTCGGCCATAAGCTTGATCCTATGCCTAAGGATTCCATCGGTCACCTCATTCCCGGAGCCGTGTCCAGCCACCGCTCCGTTCCCTCCCAGATCCCCCGTCCGGAGTACGTCGGACGGACCGCACCGGCCCGGTTCACCGGCTCCGACGTGTACTCCCCCGAACGCATCGCACTGATCCGCGAGTCGGGCCGGATCGCCGCGGAGGCCATCCAGGAGGTCGGCCGCGCCGTGCGGCCCGGCGTCACCACGGAGGAACTGGACCGGATCGGCCACGAGTACGTGATCGGGCAGGGTGCCTATCCCTCCACGCTGGGTTACCGGGGCTACCCGAAATCGCTCTGCTCGTCCGTGAACGAGGTCATCTGCCACGGCATACCCGACGACACCGTGCTGGAGAACGGCGACATCGTGAACATCGACATCACCGCGTTCAAGAACGGCGTGCACGGTGACTCCAACGTCACCTTCATCGTCGGGGAGGCCTCCGAGGAGGTCACCCTGCTCGTGGACCGCACCAGGGAAGCCCTGGCCCGCGGGATCAAGGCCGTCGCCCCCGGGCGTCAGGTCAACGTGATCGGCCGCACCATCGAGTCCTACGCCAAGCGGTTCGGCTACGGTGTGGTGCGGGACTTCACCGGCCACGGTGTGGGTGAGGCGTTCCACTCCGGCCTGATCATCCCGCACTACGACTCAGCGCCGCAGTACGACACCGTCATGGAGGTCGGCATGGTCTTCACGATCGAACCCATGCTCACCCTGGGTACGAGCGAGTGGGACATGTGGGCGGATGACTGGACCGTGTTGACGAAGGACCGCAGCATCACCGCGCAGTTCGAACACACCCTCGTGGTCACCGAACGCGGCGCCGAAATCCTGACCCTCCCGTAGCCGGCTGCCGAAGCCGCCGCGCGTAGCCGGTAGATTGTCTCCATGAGTTCATCCACTGCCATCGGCATCGATATCGGCGGAACCGGCATCAAGGGGGCCGTGGTCGACCTGTCCACCGGCGCCCTGCTCTCCCCCCGCATCAAACTGCCCACCCCCAAGGGCGGCCGCCCGCAGGACATCGTCGAGACCACGCGGCAGCTGCTCGCCACGGTCTCCAGCGGCACCAGCGACCTTCCGATCGGCGTCTGTTTCCCGGCCGTCGTCAAGCACGGGCACACCATGTCCGCCGCGAATGTGTCAGACAAATGGATCGGCCTGGCCGCGGAGAAGCTCTTCGAGAAGGGTCTGGGCGTTCCCATCCACTTCGTCAACGACGCCGACGCGGCCGGCTACGCCGAGTCGCAGTTCGGCGCCGCCCGCGATGTGGACGGAGTGGTCCTCCTGACCACACTGGGCACGGGCATCGGCACCGCGCTGATCAACGACGGTGAACTGGTTCCCAACACCGAGCTCGGGCACCTCGAGATCGACGGCGTGGACTACGAGACCCGCGCGGCATTCTCGGCCAAGGAACGCGACAACCTCAGCTGGGAGAAGTGGGCGTCCCGGCTGCAGAAGTACTACAGCCGGTTGGAGGCGCTGTTCACCCCCGACCTGTTCATCGTCGGCGGCGGCGTGTCGAAGCACCACGAGGACTTCCTGCCGTTGCTGCACCTGAACACGCGCATCATTCCGGCCGTGCACCGCAACAACGCGGGCATCCTCGGCGCGGCGGCCCTGGCCGTGAAGTACGCCCCGGTCACGGCCTGATCCGCTCCGGCGATCTAAGCCGCCTCTGCCCCGGTCGACTGGGTGCTCTGGCGATCCCGGCGGGCGCGCCACCACTGCCGAACCCGATGAGCCAGGCGCCGCACCGACACCGTGATCCGGTGCGCGGCGGGGAATTCGGTGCCCAGCACCGCCACCCCGACGAACACGATGAGCCAGCCAGGGCCGGGCAGCGGCACCAGGATCAGGCCGAGCACGATCACCGTCAGGCCCGCCGCCCCCACCAGGATCCGGTACGGGGTGCGCAACCTCGGGTGCCGGTGGATCCAGGCGCGAGTGCGGGTCAGTCGCCGCCGGAACGTCGAGCCCTGGCCGTCAGTGCCCGGCAGGTGGTCCGGTCGCGTGGCGGGGTGCGTACCGGGCAGGTATGACGAGGTGGTGGCCATGGGCCCAGCGTAGGAGGACTGCCGGACGTCCGCCACCCCCGCCCGGGTGATCACGCGGGACTCACAGGTTGGGGGGGAGTTGGGGGGAATGGGCCGGCTGGTACGCCGGGTTCTGTCCCAGCTTGCGCTCTGGACGGCCATCTATCTCGGGACTACGTTGCCGCAGCCCTCTAGCGGTCTACCCGGGAACTCGGCGAGCAGCCTTGACGTTCCCTGTGTGACCTTGCTCCGGACGAGGTTTACCGAGCCAGCCAGGTCACCCTGGCCGCTGGTGGTCTCTTACACCACCGTTTCACCCTTACCCCGGGCCGAGGCCCAAGGCGGTCTATTTTCTGTGGCACTGTCTCGCGGGTTGCCCCGGGTGGGTGTTACCCACCGTCCTGCTCTGTGGAGCCCGGACGTTCCTCGGCATCACGGACTCTGAAGCCCGGATGACGCGACCGTCTTGCCGACCCATTCCGTCGTCGAGCCTACAGGCCCCCGGAGCCGGCCCGGTACCGGACCGGTTCCGACCCGGGCCCGGCCGGGTCGATCAGATGCCTGATTCCTCCGTGCGGACCAGGATGGCACCGCAGTCCGGGCAGAAGACGATGTCGTCGGCCGGAGCGGCCCGGACGTCTTCGAGGTCGTTGCCGGTGAGCGTCATGGTGCAGCCGCTGCAGGTGCGTGCCCGCAGCAGTGACGCGGCATTGCCGCGGCCGGCCACGCGGCGCTTCTCGTAGAGCGCGGCGAGGTCGGCGCCGATGGCCGAGACGATGGCCTCCCGGTCGCGGGCCAGCTCACCGAGCTGACGGTTCAGGTCCACGAGGAGCACGTCGCGGTCCGCCTCGATCTCGGCCACCCGGGACGCCACGGCCGCGCGTTCGGCCTCGGTCTCTGCGACGGCGGCTTCCTTCTCCTCGAGCCGTTCCATCACCGCGAGTTCGATCTCCTCGAGGGCCGACAGGCGGGCGGTCAGCGCGGCGAGCTCGGTCTCCAGGGCCTGCACGTCCTTGATCGAGGAGGTGTGCTGGGCACGGTCGGTGTCCCGCGCGATGCGCTTCTCCACGACCTCCACGTCGGACTCGATCCGGCGCAACTCGATCCGGGCGTCCTCGACCTCGCCGGTGCGGCCCGTGAGGACCGTCTTGGACGCATCGAGGGTGCGCGCGAGCGCCGCGAGCTCGGCGTGTTGGGGAAGCGCCTTGGCCTGGTGTTCGACCTGCTGCAGACGGATATCGAGGGCCTGGAGCCGCAGGAGCTCTTTCTGCTCTGGGGGGGATGCCTTCACAATGTCCTGACCTTCATGATTATGGAGTTTGAAATGAGCGGGGGTGAGCGGGGCTCACTGGGTGACGGCGAAGTCCCACGGGTCGGTGCGCAGTTCACTGACCGTGACCCGGATGCCGGGCAGCGCCTGCCGGAGCGCGGCGGCCGCGACGTCCAACCACAGCCACTCGCTGGCCCAGTGTGACACGTCGATGAGCGCCGGGCCAACCCCGGCGAGCACGGACTGCTCCCGGGACTCGGACGCCGGGTGGTGGCGCAGGTCGGAGGTGATGAAGGCATCCGCTCCGCGCACCATTGGTTCGCGCAGCAGCGAGTCTCCGGCCCCGCCGCAGAGGGCGATGGTCGAGACGACGTCTCCGTAGCCGCCCGCGACGCGCACGCCGGATGCCGTCGGCGGGATCAGGTCGGCCAGTCGCCGGGCGAGCTTTCCCAGCGTGGTCGGTTCGGGAAGCCGTCCGACCCTGCCGATGCCGGTGCCGGGGGCATCGCCCGCGGTGATCGGGTGCACGTCGACGAGGCCCAGTCGCTGGGCGAACACATCAGACACCCCGTCGGCGACGACGTCGGCGTTGGTGTGCGCGGCCAGGAGGGCGCAGTCGGCCCGGATGAGCCTGGCCAGCAGGGCGCCCTTGTAGCCGTCTTCGGCCACGGTCGTCACACCGCGCAGCAGCAGTGGGTGGTGCGCCAGCAGCAGGTCGGCGCCGGACTCGACGGCCTCGGCGACGGTGTCCGCCACGGCGTCGACGGCCAGCAGGATGGAGTCCACCCGGTGCGCGGGGTCGCCGCTGATCAGGCCCGGCGCGTCCCAGTCCTCGGCCCCGGAGAGCGGCCACAGGTCATGGGAGACCCGGGCTACTTCAGCAAGCGAGAATGACACCCCATCAGCCTACTTGTCGGCGGGCGCGCACGGGGACGCCGACCGGCCGGTCACCAGCCGAGGGTCCCTGGGGCGCCCTTGAACGGACCCACGATCCGGTCGGTGATCCAGCCGCCGTAGAAGTCGCCGGGCTGGGCCCGCACGGTCTCCCCGTCCACGGTGCACTCCTCCAGGCGTCCGGGGTACACGGCCACCCGGCCGGCCAGGACCTCGAATCCGGCCAGCGGCGCCGGGTAGTACCAGGCGACGGCGTCGGCGTGGGCGTCGCCGACGACGACGCTGAGGTAGGACGCCAGTCCCTTGTACTCGCACACACTGTGCCCGTTCACGGGCACCAGCACTCCGGGAGCGAAAGCGGTCCGCGGCAGGTAGTAGGTGGGCGGATGGCTGGTCTCCAGCACCCGGACGCTGTCGCGTGTGTCGGCGATCACCCGGCCGTTGAACCGGAGGACGACGTGCTCGGACGTGGGCTCCGCCCTTGGCGGCCGCGGGTAGTCCCACACGGATTCCTGGCCGGGGCCGGGAATCTCACGATTCCGGTGAGTCCTGTCCATGGGACTACCGCGGGCGCAGACCGGCGCCGTACACGGCCGCCTGGGTGCGCCGGGCCATGCCGAGCTTGGCGAGCAGACCGGACACGTAGTTCTTGACGGTCTTCTCGGCCAGGTCGAGCTGGTCGCCGATCTGCCGGTTCGTCAGTCCCTCTGCGATGAGCTCGAGGACCTGGCGCTCCCGGGTGGTCAGGTTGGACGCCGGTGAGTCGGCGGCGGTACCGGTGAGTTCGGTGACGACCTTGCGGGTCACGGCCTTCTGCACGAGCGATTCGCCGCGGGCGACCCGCCGGATGGATTCGACGAGGTGCTGGCCGCGGATGTCCTTGAGGACGTAGCCGGCGGCACCGGCCAGGACCGCGGAGTAGCTGGCTTCGTCGTCGTCGTAGGCGGTGAGCATGAGGCACTGCACACCGGGGTTCGCCGAGCGGATGGTGCGGCACACGTCGATCCCGCTGCCGTCGGGCAGACGGACGTCGAGCACCGCCACGTCGGGCACAGTGGCCGCGACCCTGGCCACGGCCTGCCGAGCCGTCGAGGCCTCGCCGACCACCTCGAGGTCGGGTTCGGCGTTGATCATGTCCGCGATTCCGCGGCGCACGACCTCGTGGTCATCCACCAGGAAGACTCGGATCATGACGGTTCCTTTCGTACGGGTTCGGGTTCGATGCCGGCTGTCCAGCGTAGTCGGCTGCCGCCCCTTGCCCGGTTCTCGAGCACGACGTCACCGCCCCACTGTTCGGCGCGCACCGCCAGGTTGGCCAGGCCGCTGCGCCGGTCGGATTCCGTGACGCCCACTCCGTTGTCGACGACCTCGATGACGACGAGGTCGTCGCCCACGCTGAGGTTGACCACGGTCTCGGTGGCCTCGGCGTGGCGGACCACGTTCATCAGACCCTCGCGGATGACCGCGGCGATGTCGTCGGACATCGCCGGTGGGGTGAGCAGGTCGATCGGACCGGTGAAGACCAGTCGCGGCGTCTGGGGGAAGAGGGACGCCAGCTCGCTGAGCAGATCGATGACACGGTGCCGGATGGAACCGCGGTCCCGGCTGGTCTGCGCGGTCAGGGCGAAGATCGCGGTTCGGATCTCGACGATGGCCACGTCGAGGGCGACGACCTCCTCGATGATGCGTTCGCGCACATCCGCATCGTCGACCGAGCCGCTGATGGCCTGCAGGCCGATACCTGCGGCGAACACCCGCTGAATGACGTTGTCGTGCAGGTCCCTGGCGATCCGGCTGCGATCCTCGAGCAGGGCCAGCTTCTGCCCGGCGGTGCGTCCGCGGGCAAGCTCGAGAGCCACGCTGGCCTGGCCGGCGAAGTCCGCCGCCATCTCCAGGTCGCTCGTCGTGAAGCGCGGCCGGCCGGCCGACCGGGAGACCGTCATGACGCCGTGCGTGCGGCCTGACGCGAGCAGCGGGATGACCATGGTCGGGCCGAGCACGAGCTGGGCGTCCGGCTGGTCGAGGCTGGCTCCGCCGTCGGCGGTGAGGATGGGCTGGCCGCTGTCGAAAGCTCGCCCCACGGTCGTGCCGGCCGACGGGATGACGAGACCCTTGACCCGTTTGGCCTGGGTGCCACGGGCGGTGTCCACGATGAGGGTGCCCTCGCCCGCGGCCAGGACCACGCAGACCAGGTCGGCGTCGGCGAGCGAGGCGAACCTGTCGGCGAGGAGTTCAAGCGACGCATCCGCCCGGTCGGAGAGCAGGGCGGCACTGATCTCCGCAGAGGCGGCCGACCAGCGCTGGCGCCGCCGGGTCTCGTCGAACAGCCGGGCGTTGTCGATCGCGATGCCCGCCGTGGCGGCGAGGGCCGTCAGGAGTTCCTCGTCTTCCTCGCTGAAGCCGCCGGAGATCTGGTTGGACAGGTAGAGGTTGCCGTACACCTCGCCGCGCACCCGCACAGGGACACCGAGGAAGCTGTCCATCGGCGGGTGGTGCGCCGGGAAGCCGGAGGATCGCGGGTCGTCGCCCAAGTGGGTGAGACGGATGGCGTGCGGGTCGTCGATGAGGGCGCCGAGGAGACCGTGACCGGCCGGCAGGTGGCCGATCCGGGTGGCCAGCTCGTCGGGGATCCCGACGTGGATGAACTGCTCGAGGTTACCGCTGGGGGCGATGACGCCCAGGGCACCGTACTGGGCGCCGACGAGGTCGACGGCCACGTCCACGATACGTCGAAGCACCGCGGCGAGGTCGAGTTCCTCGACGACGGCCTGGCTGGCCTGCAACAGGCTGCGCAGGCGCCCCTGGGTGGCGAGCACCTTCTGGGCGTTCAGGACGAGTTCGGACAGCGCCTGATCGAGGGCCGACCGCGGCCCGTCGGGAAAGGAGAGCCTGGTCTCAGGAACGGTCACAGAATGCGTCCCCTTTCGGTTCGCGCTAGCCCAAAGTGTAACTGACTGGGACCTTCGGCCCTTTCGCAGTTTAGGGGATCTTGCCACCCTGGAGACATGGCATCTCCCGACGCACCACCGGGAAGAACTGGAGATCAACTCATGGTTGAGAGAGTGATCGTAGCCGTTGACGGGGGGCCGGCGAGCCGGGCCGCCCTGGACTGGGCGTTGGCCAGAGCCGCCACCGTGCCGATCAGGCTGGAGCTGACCACTGTCGTGGAGCTGGGTTGGTCGCCTGTCGCCGGTCCGGACGACGACTTCCAGCCGGTCTACGAGCGGGCGCTGGCCGAGGCCACCCGGTTCGTCGAGAAGAACCTCCCAGAGCTCAAGACCATGAGCGTCGTCCGTCGCGGTGTCCCCGTCGACGAGTTGGTGCGAGCCGCCGCCGATGCCGACCTGATCGTGATAGGCACCAACAAGACCGGCGCGCTGGCCGGCGCCGTGCACGGCACCCTGCCGCTCAAGCTCGCCGCCCATGCGCCCTGCACGGTAGCGGTGGTTCCTGCGGGTTGGGTCGCCGGCGGCGACCGCGTCGTCGTGGGCGTCGAGGACGACGGCACCCAGGACGCGCCCCTCGGCGCCGCCGCGGCCGAGGCCGACCGGCTCGGGCAGCCCCTCGACGTCGTGCACGCCTGGTCCATTCCGGCCACGCTGGGTGTCGACTTCGGCGCCGCGGTCCCCTACGACGCTCTCATCGAGGCGCACACCGACATCGTGGACCGGGCGCTGCAGCGGGTCACCGCGGCCCACCCCGGCCTGGCCGCGTCAGCGGTCCTCGTGCAGGGCGCCGCAGCGCCGGTCCTCGTCGAGGCGGCCGCGACGGCGACCGTCCTGGTGGTGGGCACCCACGGGCGTGGGGCCGTCGCGGGCCTGATTCTCGGCTCGGTGAGCCACGACGTGCTCCTCAACATGCCCTGCCCCGTCCTCGTCGTCCCTTCCGCCCGCCCGCAGCCCGGCACCGACCGGACGGGGGCGTCGGCATGAGCGCCACGTATTACATCGGGGTCGACGGCTCCGGCCCCAGCCGCGCCGCCCTCCGGTGGGGCGTGCGCCGGGCCTCCGAACGCGGTGCCGCCGTGGTCCTGGTCAACACCGTCGACGACGAATGGGGCCTGGTCGGACGGGACGCCGCCGCCGGAGCCGAACGGCAGGCCAGGGAACTGCTGGCCGAGGAGTCCGCCCGGGTTGACGCGCTGCACACCGGGGTCAGCCTGACCACCCGGATCGTGCACGGCGGGACGGCCTGGGAGCTGGCCAGGCTGCCCAACCCCGAAGACCTGCTCATCGTCGGAACCCACAAGACCGGGTTTCTCCGCGGCCGGGTACTCGGCTCCCGCAGCGTGCAGATCGCGTCAGCGGCGCGATGCTCCGTGGCCATCGTCCCTGACACGACCCTCGAGTCCCGCCACGACGTCGTCGTCGGCATCGACGGCACCGACGGGTCCCTGCCCGCCGTGCAGATGGGTGCCCAGGAGGCGGAGCGTCTCGATCAGGATCTGCTGCTGGTCTACGCCCCGCCGGCCCCGCAACGTGCCGAACCGTCCCGCGCCGAGTCCCGAGCCGAGTCCTCCGACGACCGCAGTCCGCAGACCGCCGGCCTGATGAGCCGCGCGGCGGCCGTGGCCGCCGCCACGTCCTCCCGGATCACGGTGCGACGCCGGGTGGCACACCGCGACCCTGCCGAAGCCCTTCTGGACGCAAGCTTCGATGCGGCGCTGCTGATCTTGGGCGTGTCGGCACGCCACGGCGACAGCAGCCTGATCGGCTCGGTGACCCACGACGTCCTGATGAACATCAACGTCCCCGTTCTTATCGCCCGGGGCGCTGCGACGTCGCACGAGTCGGCATCGCGCGTCTCCCGGGTCAGCGCCTGAGGAACACCGGCGGCGAAGGGCTCAGTAGTCGAATTCGTCGAACTGTGGCGATCCCACCGCGGCACCCGCCCAGACCGAGGACGGCGGGCGTCCGCCTCTGGAGACCTTCAGGTACAACGCCTCGGTGGTGGCCGTCTCGGTCAACTCGGACAGGACGTCGGCGCTGGTGACGCTGACCAGCTGGCTCGACGCGCCGATGAGGAACTGGGCCCGGCCCGGGCTGCCGTCCTCTGAGATCACCGGAATGTCCACGACATCCGTCTCTCGGCGATTGCCCAAAGCCTCGGCATACAGCATCACGGCGTCGGCGAGATCGCTGCCCGTGACGATGGATCCCCCAGGATGGAAAATACGTTTCATGGCGCACCCCTGATGGTTCACGTGAAAACTCGGTCGTGAAGCCGGGGTCTAGGGCTCTACGTGCGATTCTACGACGGGGACGGTCAGAGCGCGAGGTCGCCGTTGACGATCTGCGCGGCGACGTCGGCCAGCGGCAGGCCGTTCGAGCGCGCATAGGTGCGGATGAGCGTGAACGCCTCGTCCATGCCGGCGCTGTGCGTGTACGCGACGACGCCCTTCGCCTGTTCGATGACCACGCGGCTGCTCAGCGCGTACTGGAGCTGCTGGCGCGCGACGTCGCTTTCACGCAGCGCCCGCTCCTGCAGGATCCCGATGGTGGCGACGTCGGCCAGGGCCTGCACCGTCGGCGCGTCCTGCTCGGGCAGCCCGCCCGTGCGTTCCCAGAACAGGTTGAGGGACCCGATGGTGGTCGCCCGCAGGCGCATGGGAACGGAGAACATGGATCCGAAGCCCTGCTCGAGAGCGCCGGCCCGGAAACGGGGCCATTTGGGACCGGAGGCGTCGATGTCGGGCACGGAGACGGAGTGACCGGTGATGACGCTTTCCACGCACGGGCCGCTGCCGCTGCGCAGCTGGAGGATCTCCACCAGTCGGCTGCGTTCGTTGGTGGACGCGACGACTTCGAACTCCTCCTCGTCGGTGAGGATGATGCCGGCCGCTGACGCTTCGAACAGCGGCACGCACTTGGAGACCAGGGAGTGCAGCAGATCGACGAGGTCGTATCCGACCACGAGCGTGTCGGCCAGTGTCACGAAGGCCTCGACGAGTTGGCCTTCACGGGTCTTTGTTGCCATCACTCCATCATAATGAGTCGGACGAGGGCTCAGACGGGGATGCCCACTCCTCGGCGAAATCCAGGCGCCTGGCCACGATGTCGGCCGAGACCTCACGCACGGTCCGGCCCCTGGCGAAGGCGTAACCGGTGATGACCAGGTGGGCGTCGGCCGCGCTCACTCCGAGCTGGGCGAGCACCATCCCGGTGGCCTGGTGCACCTCCCGCCGGGAGAAGCCGTCGCCGTCGTCGTCCGGGCCCGGGTGGGGCTGGTCGGCCAGGCTGCGGCGTAGCACCTGACGGGCGCAGATCGTCGCCAGGGTCGTGGCGTCGCCGACCTGATCATCGGTCAGCGTGGCCGGCCGCCGGCTGTAGAGGTCGACGGCACCGATGTTGAGAGAACCGAGGGCCAAGGGGAACGCGAAGAGCGAGCCCACCTCCGCAGCCCCGAGCGCTTCGGTGAACAGCGGCCAGCGGGCCACGTCGGTGCGGAAATCCTGGCTGAGCACGGGGCGGCGGTGGGCCAGGGCCTCCCAGCATGGCCCCTCGCCGAGGTCGAACTGCAGTTCGTCGAGCCGGGCCGCCTGGGCGTCGCTCGCGCACAGCGTCTCGGAGCCGAACGGCTGCCCGAGGGTGGAGATGGCGGCACCGGTGACGGGCAGCACGCGCAGGAACGGGCGGCACAGGCTGGTACGGCGCTCGAATGCGAGCGACAACTCCTCGACGGCGGCCCCGAAGGCCAAGCGATCAGACATGTGCACGCACGACCAAGGCGGCCGTCTCCTGCCGTGCTGCCATGGTGACCTCGCAACCGCCGGGCCCACCGGACCCGGGTGTGGAACTACGGTGTGGGAACTCTGGAGGAAGTGTGGGCCCTACCGGGCTCGAACCGATGACATCCACGGTGTAAACGTGGCGCTCTACCAACTGAGCTAAAGGCCCCGACCGAAACGAACCGGTTCAGGATGGGACAAGCCTACGACACAACGTCAGCTGCCGGAAAACGACGGCGCGGGATGCAGTTCGTCCAGCGCCGCCCGGTAGGCGTCGAGTGAGCGAGCCTGCCCCGGCGCGGTGATGAAGCTCGCCCGGATGATGCCGTCCGTGTCGATGAGGAATGTCGCCCGGTTGGCGAAACCCTTGTCCTCGAGGAACACCCCGTACTCCTTCGCGACCGAGCCGTGCGGCCAGAAGTCGGCGAGCAAGGTGAAGCCGTAGCCCTGCTGCTCTCCCCACGCCCGGAGGGTGTGCCGGGAGTCGACCGAGATGCCGATGAGTTCGACGCTGTTGTCGGCGAAGAGGCCCAGGTTGTCCCGCAGCTCGCACAGCTCACCGCTGCAGATTCCGGAGAACGCGAGGGGGAAGAAGACCAGGGCGACCGCCTTCTCGCCTCGGTAACGGCTGAGTTGAATGGTCTCGCCGAATTGACTGACGAGTTCGAAATCCGGAGCCTGGGTGTCGTTCTCCAGTGCCATGGTGCGCGTCCTTCCCGGCCACCGGGAAACGATGGCTGAATACGGGGGGAAAGCCTATCCCGTGCACGCTTCCCAGCAAGAATCACTAGGCTGACGTGGTGCCTTTCGGTCGTGACCCGGCCGGGCTGTGTCCGGCACGCCTAACCAGGCATGATCCTTCCCCCACACGATCTGCCCTACAGAAAGAGGTCGAGTGTGACTGTCAACGACCAAGACCCGTACTCCATGGACAACTCGGACGCCGATCCCGAAGAGACGAGCGAATGGTCGCAATCTCTCGAAGCGCTTGTCGCGGCCAACGGGCCGGCCCGGGCCCGCGAGATCATGCTCAGCCTGCTCAAGCGCTCCAAGGAATTGCACCTTAATGTCCCGATGGTTCCGACCACGGACTACATCAACACCATCGCCTCGACGAACGAGCCCGATTTCCCCGGCGATGAAGACATCGAACGCCGCTACCGCGCCTGGATCCGCTGGAACGCCGCCGTGCTCGTGCACCGCGCCCAGCGCCCCGGCATCGCCGTCGGTGGTCACATCTCCACCTACGCGTCGTCTGCCGCGCTCTATGAAACCGGTTTCAACCACTTCTTCCGCGGCCAGGACCACCCGGGCGGCGGCGACCAGATCTTCATCCAGGGGCACGCCTCCCCCGGCACCTACGCCCGCGCGTTCCTCGAGGGCCGCCTGAGCGCCAACCAGCTCGACGGGTTCCGTCAGGAGAAGTCGCACGCGCCGGACGGCATCTCGTCGTACCCGCACCCGCGCCTGATGCCGGAGTTCTGGCAGTTCCCCACCGTGTCGATGGGCCTGGGCCCGATCAATGCCATCTACCAGGCGCAGCTGAACCGCTACCTGACCAACCGCGGCATCAAGGACGCCAGCGACCAGCAGGTCTGGGCGTTCCTCGGCGACGGCGAGATGGACGAGGTCGAAAGCCGCGGCCAGCTCCAGGTCGCCGCGAACGAGGGCCTGGACAACCTCAACTTCATCGTCAACTGCAACCTGCAGCGCCTCGACGGCCCGGTGCGCGGCAACGGCAAGATCATCCAGGAACTGGAGAGCTTCTTCCGCGGTGCCGGCTGGAACGTCATCAAGGTGGTCTGGGGCCGCGAATGGGACGACCTGCTCTCCCGCGACACCGACGGTGCCCTGCTCAACCTGATGAACGTCACCACGGACGGTGACTACCAGACCTACAAGGCCGAGAGCGGCGCGTACGTGCGCGAGAACTTCTTCGGCCGCGACCCTCGCGCGCTCAAGCTGGTCGAGGGTTACACCGACGACCAGGTCTGGAACCTCAAGCGCGGTGGCCACGACTACCGCAAGGTCTACGCGGCGTTCAAGGCTGCGTCCGAGCACAAGGGCCAGCCCACGGTCATCCTGGCGAAGACGGTCAAGGGCTACGGCCTCGGCCCGAGCTTCGAGGGCCGCAACGCGACCCACCAGATGAAGAAGATGACGCTGGACAACCTCAAGACGTTCCGCGACAGCATGCACGTGCCGATCACGGACGCGCAGCTCGAGGCCAACCCGTACCAGCCGCCGTACTACACCCCGGGCGAGAACGACGAGGCCATCCAGTACCTCCACGAGCGCCGTCGCGCGCTGGGCGGATACCTGCCGGAGCGTCGGAGCAAGTACACCCAGGTGAACCTGCCGGACGACTCCACCTACGCCATCACCAAGAAGGGCTCCGGCACCCAGGAGATCGCCACCACCATGGCGTTCGTCCGGCTGCTCAAGGAGCTGCTGCGCTCGAAGGACTTCGGCCACCGCATCGTGCCGATCATCCCCGACGAAGCCCGCACCTTCGGCATCGACGCGTTCTTCCCGAACGCGAAGATCTACAACCCCAACGGCCAGCACTACACCTCGGTGGACCACGCCCAGCTGCTCGCCTACAAGGAGAGCCCGCAGGGCCAGATCATCCACGTCGGCATCAACGAGGCCGGCGCCCTCGCCGCGTTCACCAACGTCGGGACGTCGTACGCCACCCAGGGTGAGCCGCTCATCCCGGTCTACGTCTTCTACTCGATGTTCGGCTTCCAGCGCACCGGCGACGCCATGTGGGCAGCCGGCGACCAGATGACGCGTGGTTTCATGATCGGCGCCACCGCCGGCCGCACCACACTCACGGGTGAGGGCCTGCAGCACGCCGACGGCCACTCCCCCCTGCTCGCCTCGACCAACCCCGCCGTCGTGTCCTACGACCCGGCGTTCGGCTATGAGATCGGGCACATCGTGCGCTCCGGCCTGGAGCGGATGTACGGCGGAACCCACACCGACCCGAACGTCATGTACTACATCACGGTGTACAACGAGCCGCAGGTACAGCCGGTCGAACCGGCCGACGTGGACGTGGACGGAATCATCCGCGGCATCCACCGGGTGTCGGAGTCCACCGTCGCCGGCCCGAAGGCGCAGCTGCTGGCTTCCGGTGTCGCGGTGCCGTGGGCCCTCGAGGCGCAGACCCTGCTCGCCGAGGACTGGGGGGTGTCCGCCGATGTCTGGTCGGTGACCTCTTGGGCGGAACTCCGCCGGGACGGCCTCGCGGCCGAGGAGCACAACTTCCTCTACCCGAACGAGGAGCCGCGCACGGCGTACGTCACCGACAAGCTGGCCGGCACAGCCGGCCCGTTCGTCGCGGTGAGCGACTTCATGCACGCCGTGCCCGACCAGATCCGCCAGTTCATTCCCGGCGACTTCGCGACGCTGGGTGCGGACGACTTCGGTTTCTCCGACACCCGCCCCGCCGCCCGCCGGTTCTTCAAGATCGACGGCCCGTCGATGGTGGTGCGCACCCTGCAGCAGCTGGCCAACAGCGGCGAATTGGACCGCAGCGTCATCCAGCAGGCCATCGACAAGTACAGCCTGCACGACGTCTCGGCCGGCACGACCGGCTCGGCCGGTGGCGAGAGCTAACTGACCCGTGGCACCGGCGCCGAAGACAAAGGAACAGACCCTCACCTGGTTGCGCACGATTTCAGGTGAGTTGTCCACGGCGACGCTGAAACGACTCGAGGACACGCTGCCCTGGTATGGCGATATGCCACCAGGGCGGCGGTCCGCCGTCGGCCTGGTGGCCCAGGCCGGCATCACGTCCTTCATCTCCTGGTATGACGATCCCCGGTCCACGCCGTGGATCGCCGCGGACGTCTTCGGCGCCGCACCCCGGGAGCTGCTCCGCTCGGTGAGCCTGCAGCAGACCCTGCAGCTGATCCGGGTGACCGTCGAGGTCGTCGAGGAGCGCGTCAAGGACGGGTCAGAGACGCTCCGCGAAGCGATCCTGCTGTACTCCCGCGAGATCGCCTTCGGCGCGGCTGATGTCTACGCCCGCGCCGCCGAGGCCCGCGGGCTCTGGGACGCCAGGCTCGAGGCCCTCGTGGTCGACTCGATCCTCTCCGGCGAGTACGACGACGAGCTGCCCAGCCGCATCGCGGCCCTCGGCTGGCACGGCCACGGCGAGGTCTGCGTGCTCGTCGGAACGACCCCCAAGATGCTCGACGTCGACCAGTTGCGCCGGTCGGCCCGGCACATGACGGCCGATGTGCTCATCGGGGTGCAGGGCAATCGTCTGGTCCTGGTGATCGGCCGGGCCCATCCCACAGTGCAGGACTCGGACGAGGCGACCGGCCCGCCGGCCCTGAGCTTCATGGACATCGCCCTGCAACTCGAACCCAGCTTCGGCCCTGGCCATCTCGTGCTCGGACACGAGGTCCCCAACCTCGTCGACGCCTCGAAGAGCGCCAAGGCGGCCCTCGCCGGTTTCGCCGTTGCCCGCTCCTGGCGGAACGCGCCCAGGCCTGTGCAAGCCGACGATCTGTTGCCCGAACGCGCTCTCGCCGGCGACCCGCTGGCTCGGGCGACCCTCATCCACCGCATCTACCGCCCCCTGCAGGCGCACTCCACCGAGCTGCTCACCACACTGTGGTGCTACCTCGACAACGGCCGGTCGCTCGAGGCCACGGCCAGGGAACTGTTCGTGCACCCCAACACAGTTCGTTACCGGCTCAAGCGGGTCTCCGAGGTGATCGGCTACGACGCCACAGGCGCCAGGGAAGCCCTGATCCTGCAGGCCGCCCTCATCATCGGATCGATCAGCGACCACGACGGATCGACCCGGCGGCGCTGAGCTGAAAGCCCGGCCCTTTGCGTTTACGGACAAACGTCTGGCGGATAGTCGGTAGATTATCCACACCCCCCGCCTGTTCCAAGTTGGGAGACTTAGGAAATGATTGTTGTCGTCTGCCCCGGTCAGGGCTCACAAACGCCCGGATTCCTCGAACCGTGGTTGCAGAACCCCGACTTCGCCGAGCGTCTCGCGGCCATGTCCGCCCCGGCCGGCACCGACCTCGTCACCGCCGGGACGGTCAGCGATGCAGACACCATCCGCGACACCGCGATCGCCCAGCCGCTGATCGTGGCGGCCGGCCTGCTGGCCCTTGACGCCCTCTTCACCGACGGCCGCCGCGACGGCATCGGCGGCATAGCGGGCCACTCGGTCGGCGAGATCACCGCTGCCGTCGGGGCCGGCGTGCTCGGGAGCACCGACGCCCTCACCTTCGTCGGCGAGCGTGGCCGGGCCATGAAGGCCGCAGCCGCCCTCGCACCGACCGGCATGAGCGCGGTCCTCGGCGGTGACGAGGCCGACCTCCTCGCCCGCCTCGCCGAGCTGGACCTCGAGCCGGCCAACTTCAACGGGGGCGGTCAGATCGTCGTCGCCGGAGCCCTCGACGCCCTCGCGGCCCTCGCCGCCGAACCGCCGGCCAAGGCCCGGGTCATTCCGTTGCAGGTCGCCGGAGCGTTCCACACCCGCCACATGCTGCCGGCCGTTCAACACCTGGACGCGGTGTCCCACACCCTCTCCCCGCAGGATCCGACCATTCCGCTCTGGACGAATAACGACGGCACCGTGGTGACCAGCGGCTCCCGCTTCATCGAACTTCTCGTCGGCCAGGTCTCGTCGCCGGTACGGTGGGACCTGTGCATGCAGGCGTTCACCGACGCCGGCGTCACCGGAATCATCGAGGTCGCCCCTGCCGGCGCCCTCGTCGGCCTGGCCAAACGCGCCCTGCGGGGCATCCCCAGCGTGGCCATCAGGACCCCGGACGATCTGCCTGCCGCATACGAACTGATCGACCACCAGGCCTGAATCAGCCCAGTCGCCACCGGAAGAGACGAATGACCCAGCCACAACTCCTGCAGTCGCAGGGCGCCCAGTACACCCGCATCCTCTCGGTGGGCGCCGCCCGCGGCGACCTCGTCGTACCCAACGACGACCTCGTCGGCCCGATCGACTCCTCCGACGAGTGGATCCAGCAGCGCACCGGAATCATCACCCGCACCCGCGCCAGCCAGGATGTGCTCGCGGTGGATCTGGCCACGACGGCTGCCATCGAGGCCATCGAGAAGAGCGGTATCCGCGCCGACCAGATCGATGCGATCATCATCGCCACCATCAGCAACGGTCGCCAGACCCCGTCGATGGCCGCCGTGGTCGCCGACCGCATCGGCGCCGTCCCGGCCGCCGCCTTCGACCTCAACGCCGCCTGTGCCGGCTACGCCTACGGCGTCGCCCAGGCCGACGCCCTGATCCGGTCCGGCGCCGCGCACTACGCGCTGGTCATCGGCGCAGAGAAGCTCTCCGACATGGTCGACGGCACGGACCGCAGCATCTCGTTCCTCCTGGGCGACGGAGCCGGCGCCGTGGTCATCGGACCGAGCGACTACCCGGGCATCTCTGCCTCGGTCTGGGGCTCGGACGGGCGTGCCGACGCTGTGGGGATGAACGCCACACTGCAGGAATACCGCCGCGGCGAGAAGGAGTGGCCCACGCTCCGCCAGGAAGGTCAGACCGTCTTCCGCTGGGCCGTCTGGGATATGGCCAAGATCGCCAAGCGGACCCTCGAAGCTGCCGGCATCACGGCCGACCAGCTGGCCGCCTTCATCCCGCATCAGGCCAACATGCGTATCGTCGACGAGTTCGCCAAGCAGCTCAAGCTGCCGGACTCCGTCGTGATCGCCCGCGACATCGCCACGACGGGGAACACCTCCGCCGCGTCGATCCCCCTTGCCACCCACCGCCTGCTCGAGGAACACCCCGAGCTCAGCGGTGGTCTTGCCCTCCAGATCGGCTTCGGAGCCGGTCTGGTTTACGGCGCGCAGGTGGTTGTGCTGCCGTAGCTGTCCTCTGTCCATCTAAACTGAATCTCGGTCAAACGAGACACCCTCAAGGAGAAAACACCATGGCATTGTCCACCGAAGAAGTTCTTGCCGGCCTGGCCGAGCTCATCAACGACGAGACGGGCATCGCAACCGACACGGTTGAGCTGGACAAGTCGTTCACCGACGACCTGGACATCGATTCCATCTCGATGATGACCATCGTCGTCAACGCTGAAGAAAAGTTCGACGTCAAGATCCCCGACGAAGAGGTCAAGAACCTCAAGACCGTCGGCGACGCCGTCGAGTTCATCGTCAAGGCCCAGGACTAGGTCCACGCCCGAACGGGCCGGCTGGCACCAGCCGGCCGGCCCGTTTTCCAGGGACGCTCCATCCGGGGTCGTTGCCTCGTTTCGCGCACGTTCTCACTCGCGCTCGTTCTGACGGAGAGTCGTTGTTATGACCAAGAAAATCGTTGTCACCGGTCTCGGTGCCACCTCCCCCCTCGGCGGGACCGCCACAGATACCTGGAACGCCCTCCTCGCCGGCGAGTCCGGCGCATCCACCCTCGACTATGAGTGGGTCGAGCGCACCGCGCTCCCCATCACCTTCGCCGCCCAGGCGCGCGTCAAGCCCATCGACGTCCTCGCACGCCACGAGACCAAGCGCCTCGACCCGTCCAGCCAGTTCGCCCTCATCGCCGGCCGTGAGGCCTGGGCCGATGCGGGCATGCCCGCCGTTGAGCCCGAGCGGCTCGCCGTGGACTGGGCCACCGGAATCGGTGGGGTCTGGACTCTGCTGGACGCCTGGGACACCCTGCGCGAACGCGGCCCGCGCCGGGTCCTGCCGATGACGGTTCCCATGCTCATGCCCAACGGACCTGGAGCGGCGATCGGCATGGACCTGCACGCACGGGCCGGCATCACCACCGTGGTATCCGCCTGCGCCTCGAGCACCGAGTCCCTCGTGAACGCGTACAACCGCCTCCAGGCCGGCCTCGCCGACGTCGTCATCGCCGGGGGTTCGGAGGCGGCCATCCACCCGCTGCCCATCGCCTCCTTTGCGGCCATGCAGGCTCTGTCCAAGCGCAACGACGACCCCGCGACGGCCTCCCGCCCCTACGACGTCAGCCGGGACGGCTTCGTGCTCGGTGAGGGCGCCGCGGCGCTCGTCGTGGAGACGGAGGAGCACGCCTTGGCCCGCGGCGCACACATCTACGCCGAACTGCTGGGCGGCTCGATCACGAGTGACGCATACCACATCACCGCGCCGGACCCCGAGGGCTCCGCTGCGGCACGCGCCATGATCCAGACCATCCGGAATGCCGGCGCCGACCTGGCCGACGTCATGCACATCAATGCGCACGCCACCAGCACGCCCGTGGGCGATATCGCCGAGTACAACGCGCTGCGCCGCGTTTTCGGCGACCTGCTCGAAGGCATCCCCGTGTCGGCCACCAAGGCCTCGACCGGGCACCTGCTCGGCGGCGCCGGAGCGATCGAGGCACTGTTCACGGTCAAGGCCCTGTCCGAACGGATGCTTCCGCCGACCATCAACCTGACCGAGCAGGATGCCGCCATCCCGCTGGATGTCGTCACTTCGCCCCGGTCCCTGGGCGCCGGGGACCTGCTCGCGATCAGCAACTCGTTCGGGTTCGGCGGCCACAACGCCGTCGTCGCCTTCCGGTCGGTCTAAGCCGCGCGACGGTCGCCGAAGCCGGCCACCCGACCATGGTCGGGTGGCCGGCTTCCGTCGTACCGGGACGGTCCCACCCTGTGTCGTCTCAACCCGCGCGGTGCAGCCAGACGACGCTCGAGAAGTCGCCGGCGTGCCGGAAGGCCTCCAACTCGTCGTCCCAGGCTTGCCCGAGCACGCGCTGCAGCTCCTGCTGGAGCTGGACCGGGTCCGTGCCAGCTGTGGACATGGCGGCACGCAGCCGGTCTTCGGGCAGCACGACGTTGCCCGCCGTGTCGGTCTGGGCGAAATGGATGCCAAGGGTCGGGGTGTGCACCCACCGTCCGCCGTCGCGGCCCGGGCCAGGGTCCTCGGTGACCTCGAAACGCAGGTGCTCCCAACCCAGCAGTTCGGAGGCTATCGCCGCGCCACTTCCCGGCGCCCCCTCCCAGTAGAACTCGGCTCGCTGAGCACCGGGAAGCACGGGCTGCGCACTCCACTCGAAACTCACCGCCTCGTCGAGGGCACGGCTGGCCGCCCACTCCACGTGCGGGCACAGGGCACGCGGTGCCGAATGCACATACAAAACTCCCCGTGCAGTCGGTGACTGACGAGCATGGGGTGCCGTCATCGTGTTCTCCGTTCCCTGGTTGTTGTTCGAGGTGCGTCTTCCCCAACGAACTCGACGACAACAACTGTGGAACCGGGACCTGACCGATGAATGCAGGCTCTGGGCGGTGCTCTTAGCTGAATTATGCCTCACTCACCCGGGAAATCACAACGAAGTGCCCACGCGTTATGTATATTCGGTATAGCTTTAGTGGATTTCGGAGGCACGGTGTCGGTACGCAACTCGCTCCTGGCCGTCCTGACCATGGGCCCTGCCTACGGCTTCCAGCTACACGGGGAGCTCGCCCGACGCACCGGCGGCCGTCGCTCCGTGAATGTCGGCCAGATCTACGGCACCCTGGAGCGCCTCATTGCCCAGGACGCCGTCGAATCCGCCGGTTCGACGGCGGACGGCCTGCCCCTGTACAGGCTCACCGAGACGGGCCGCACCGAGGCCCTCAGCTGGCTGCACGACACCCGCAGCGGCTCCGGAGACGAGTGGAACGACATGCTCGAGCGGGTCATGATCGCCTCGTCGCTCCCCCACGTCGATCTTGCGTCCGTTCTGGACGGCTATCGGTCGGCCTGGCAGTCCCGGCTGGCCGCCCGCACAGCGGAACCGGACTCCGGTCAGGGTTTGTTGGCCGATGCCGCGGACGCCGCGCAGGGGCGTGCCGCGCTCGCGTGGCTGTCCGTGGTCGCCGGCCTGGCCGGGGACCAGGGCACCGGCCCTTCAATGCACCGTGAACTCAGTGCCCTGCGCCCGAAACGAGGCCGGCGCCCGGCTCCGGCCGTCTCGGCACGCCCGCACCGCTGAGCGCGCTACTTCGCGTCGGCGTAGCTGTCCACCACCACGCAGGTCAAGGGGAAATCGACCGGGAAGTCGCCGAAGAGCAGCCGCCCCGCCGTCGCCGCCGCCTCCCCCACGATGCGCGCCACATCGTCGGCCAGAGCCGCCGGGGTATGCACGATGACCTCGTCGTGTAGGAAGAAGACCAGGTGCGGTACGGAGGCGAAAGGGCCGGGGGCTGAGCGCGTCGTGCCGGCCTCAGGGGACGCCGGTGCGGAGAGTGCCCACAGGCCCTTCCTGATCTCGGCCATCCAGCACAGCGCCCACTCCGCTGCGGTCCCCTGAACTATGAAATTGCGGGTGAACCGCCCCCAGTCCCCGGCCTGACTACGTGCCCGCCGCTGGGCGGCCGAGCCGGCGCCGCCCTCGCTCCCCCGTGCCTGATCGTCCTGCCAGTCCGGGCCTGGGCGGGGCGAGGACCGTCCCAGCCTGGTGCTCACGATGTCGCCGCGCTCCCCGGCCCGTGCCGCGGATTCCGTGAGAGCCAGGGCCCGCGGGTACGCTCGGGCCAGCCTGGGCAGTAGTCGCCCGCTCTCGCCGGAGGTGGCGCCGTACATGGCGCCGAGCATCGCGACCTTCGCGTGGGCGCGCGTCTCCACCACACCGCTGGCCACGATGCCGGCGTAGAGGTCTGTTCCGCGGCCCGCCGCGGCCATGGCCGTGTCTGCCGACAGTGCCGCCAGGATGCGGGGCTCCAACTGGGCGGCGTCGGCGACCACGAAGCGCCACCCCGGGTCGGCCACCACGGCTCCCCGGATCTGCCGGGGCAGCTGCAGCGCTCCGCCGCCACGGGTGGCCCAGCGGCCGGTCACCACGCCGCCCGGCAGGTACTCGGGGTGGAACCTGTCGTCGACGATCCAGGTCTGCATCCAGTACCACCCGTTGGCGCTTTGTAGCCTGGCCAGCTTCTTATAGCGCAGCAGCGGTTCGATCACCGGGTGCGACAGCTTCTCCAACTCCCAGGCCCTGGTCGTCGTGACCTGCACCCCGGCCCGGTTGAGCGCGCGGAGCAGCTCGGGGGGCGAATCGGGGTTGACCGTCGGGTCGCCCAGTTCCTCGCGGATGCGCCCGGCTAGACTCTCCAGACGAACCGGGCGCTGGCCGGGTGCCGCCCTCGGGCCGAGTTCCGCAGTCAGCAGGCTGTCATGGATGCCCGTGCGCCACGGCAGCCCGGCGAACTGCATCTCCGCGGCGATCAGGGCGCCCACCGATTCCGCAGCCAGGAGCAGCCGGAGCCGGCCGGGTTCGGTGCTGCCAGCGACGGCGGCCAACTGCGCCAGGAACTCCGTGAGAATGTCCTCGCCCGGCGTCTCGCCGGCGGTGTCCACGGCGCCGCCCAGGTCCATGTCGAAAAGCGTCGACCCCGCAGTCTCCGGGCGCGGAACGGCGGGCGGCGCATCCCACCGGCCCGCCGCCGCATTCGCCAGGACGCTCGCACCGGTCAGGGCGGAGTTCCGCAGGATGGCGTGGCAGAGCCGGAGGTCGTGGCACCGCTGCACGCGAACGTGGGCGCGCAACAACAGCGGATAGATGTCGGCGGTGTCCTCCCAGACCCACCGGACGCCACCGCCCTCCCTGGCACGGGCATGGGCCGCGAAAGCCGCGTCAGAGAGCGTCACGTCGGCACCGGCATCGGCTGGTTCCGCCGGGCCGCCGTCGGCGTCGAGTTCCCTGAGCCGCACCCGATCGGGGCGCGTTCGGGTCACCAGAATGTACACACTCCATTGTCCCGCACGGGAACCGGCCCCGCCGCAGGTCAGGCCCGGGGAAGATGGCGACAGGCACCGGCACGTGCACGATTTGCTTGGTGTAGCCACCGGCGCCCGCGGAGGACTCGGCCGAGATCGTCATCGCGAAGTCGAGGATGACACCGTAGGTGTCCGCGCTCAGCGTGCCGATCTGGTTGGATTCCAACTGGAAGCCGCCCTTGGGCGAGGTGATGAGCAACCCATCCGCCGAGCGGAGCGCCTCAGGGTCGAGGGTGACCAGAAGCGGGTCGGTGTCCAGGACGAACGGCGAGACGGATGCACCGCCGGTGGTGGAGGTCGTGGCGGTCACGGAGATGTTGGACATGTAGACCAGTCGCTTAGCCGCGAACGGCGCGTCGGCCGGGACCGAACGGTCGAAGACGTTGATGACGAAGGAGAACAGCTTCTCGCTGTCCGTGTACCACTCGTGGGTCTTCTGCTCCGTCCACATGTCCAGCTGTAGCTCGAGGTCGTCGCCGATCATGAGGGTGGGGTGCACAGACCCCATGTCGGTGAAGACCGAGTCGAAGACGAGGTCGGGTGTTGCGGACGGCGTCGGCGTCGCTGCGGCGACGTTCTGGACCGGTTGCGCGCCGATCAACGGGGTGAATGTGCTGCACCCCGTGAACCCGAGGGCCATCAGGGTCAGGCCGCCCGCCAGAACGGTGCGGGAGGTGCGAGTACGAAGGAGGAACCGTCCGGGCATGCTGGGTACTTTCGGGAGGAGGCTGAAGGCAATCCCTCATATAGTGGCACAGATCTTCGCCCCACCCGGCCATTCGGGGGGAGCGACTGCCTCGGTAGGGTGGACGGGACTTGAACCCGTGACCGTGCGGTTATGAGCCGCGTGCTCTAACCAGCTGAGCTACCACCCCGTGTGTGACGTCTATCGTATCGTCCGGGCGCCGAGCCCGGCGTCAGTCGTGCGCTGGCGTGCCGTCCAGCACTTGCCGGGAGGAGGCCGACTCGGTCGTGGCCGTGGCCGGGCTGTCGATCGGTTCGCCGCGGTAGAGGTGCTCGAAGGTCGTCAGGGTGCGCTTGATGTCGTGGGCCTCGATGAGCTTGAGCGATTCGTTCTTGAGCGCGTCGAGTTCGTCGGGCGCCGCCGTGAGCACCACGGTCAGCTTGTCCGCAAGGTCCCTGGCACTGCCCGGCTCGAAGAGATAGCCGTTCTGTCCGTCGTGCACGAGGTGCGGGAGAGCCATGGCGTTGGCGGCCACGACAGGAAGGCCGGAGGCCATGGCTTCCATGGTCGCGATGCTCTGCAGCTCGGCGATGGACGGCATCGCGAAGACCGTGGCCCGTGAGTAGGCCTGGCGAAGCTCCTCATCGGTGACGTAACCCGTGAAAGTGAAGCGCGAGCTGAGACCCAGGCTCTCGACGAGGAGTTCCAGATTGCGGCGCTGGTCCCCACCGCCGACGATCTCGACCTGGGCATCCAGGCTTGCGTCGAGCAGGGCTACGGCCTGCACCAGCACATCGATCTGCTTCTCGCCGGTGACCCGACCCACGAAGAGGATCCGGTTCTCGGTGCGCGGCGCGAAACTGGGCGAATAGTTGTCCGCGTCGATACCGCAGGAGATGGCGTGCACTCCCGTGAGTCCGGTGTACTTCTCCAGGAACTCGGCGGCCCGTCGGGTCGGGGTCGTGACGGCTTCGGCCCGCCTGAAGGTGTGCTCGGCGGCCTTCCAGAGCGCCTTGACCACCTGGTGCTGGAAGCCCTTGGGAACGAGGGAGAACTGCAGCATGTTCTCGGGCATGAAGTGGTTGGTACCCACGATTCGGATCCCGCGCTTCTGGGCCTCGATGGCCACACCGCGGCCCACGACGATATGGGACTGGAAGTGCACGACATCGGGCTGGAAGGAGTCGAGGATGGCGCGGCTGTGCCGGCGTACGATCCAGGGCAGAGCGAACCGCAGCCAGTCGTGCGGGTACCAGCGCCAGCTGTGCAGGCGGTGCACCGTCATGGACTCGCCCTCGTGCACCTCCGTCCAGGTGCCGTGCTTGCGTGTGGCGGCCGGGGCCATGATGGCGACGACGTGGCCGCGGGAGACCAGGCCCGCCGCGAGGCGTTCAGCGAACCGGGCGGCACCGTTCACGTCCGGCGCGAACGTGTCCGCGGCGATGAGGACGCGGATGGGCCTCGTCGCCGGGGTCACCCGGTCAGACGATTGTTCCGGTAAATCTGATGAAGCGCACAAGTGGCGTAGTCCCTACGTAGGTGGGCCGGGGATGAGCGTCCGGCACGAAGTCTGGGTCTCGACGGAACACGCCGTCGAGGTGTGTTAGCACCCTATTCTAAACCGGCTGGGCGATGGCAGCCCCCCAGTCGCGGCGCGTTGATAAAAATCACTGATCAGCTCGCGGATTGCGGGTGGTACTTTGCGAGCCGGAAGACTCCCCAGATCGCGACGGCACCGGCGAGGGCGAAGAGCACCCCGGCCCACGCGGGAGCCTGGGAGGCCTCCCCCAGGACGATGATCCCGATTCCCACTGCGATCATCGGGTCGATCACGGTGAGCCCCGCGATCACCAGGTCTGGCGGGCCGGAGGAGTAGGCGTTCTGCACGAAGTAGGCCCCTGCACCCGCGGCGAGCAGCAGCCCGGCGACGCAGACGAGAGTGAGCCACTCGAAGTTGCCGTTCTGGATGCGGTTGATGATCACCTTCGCGAGCGTGGCGACGAAGCCGTACAGCACGCCGGCGCCGATGATGTAGAAAATGGCCTGGAACCGGGTACGGAGCATCACGAAGGCTGCGGCGAAGGCGCAGAGCACCACGGCGAGCACGATGAGGATCGTGATGAGGTTGGCGTCGGTCACGGGCTTGTCCACGGCCGTGAAGGCCGCGACCGTCACGAACAGGCCCACACCGCCCACACACATGGCGATCGCGATGATCGAGGCCCTGTTGAGTTTGAGCCGGCTCACCCGGGCATTGAGGATCGCCGTGATGACCAGGGCCACCGCACCGAGCGGCTGGACCACGATGAGAGGAGCGAAGGCGAGGCTGGTGAGCTGGAACGCGATTGCCATGCCCAGCATGAGGGTGCCGAAGACCCAAGACGGCCGGGACAGCAGCAGAATCAGCTGGCGGGTGTTCAGGCCGCCGGTGACCTCGACCGTGGATGCCTCGACCTTGGTCACCCCGCGGTGCTGGAATTGTGCGCCCAACGAGAGGAACACCGCCCCGATCAACGCGAGCGGAATGCCAATTGCCTGACGAGGATCGATGGCGATCTCCCCAGCCAGGTCTGTCAGGTCGGGAGTCACTCAACGAGACTATCGAGATCCATGCCGATATCCTTGCTGAATGGCCGTACGACCGATAGTAATTTCAGGCGAACCCGTCCTGCACTCCCCCGCAGCCCCCGTCGTCGTCTTCGACGACGCGTTGCGCGAGCTGGTGCAGGACATGTTCGAGACCATGGACGCCGCCCCCGGCGTCGGTCTCGCCGGACCCCAGGTGGGCGTGGGGCTGCGGCTCTTCACGTTCAGTTACCTGGACGATGACGAGATCGAGACTCGCGGGGTCGCCATCAACCCGGAGCTGTGGATCACCCCGGTCCCGGCCTCAGAGGCCGATGAGGACGAGGACGTCGAGGGCTGCCTGTCCTTCCCGGGTGAGCGGTTCCCGCTCTGCCGCGCGGAATCGGCGATCCTGCGCGCCGTCGACCTGGAGCAGAACCCGTTCGAGATCCGCGCGGACGGCTGGCTGGCCAGAATCTTCCAGCACGAGTTCGACCACCTCGACGGAACCCTGTACGTGGACCGGCTGGAGCACCAGTACGCGAAGATCGCTGCCAAGGTGGGCCGCAAGCGCGGGTGGGGGGTGCCCGGCGTGAGCTGGCTGCCCGGTGTCGACGATCTCGAGAGTTGACCGCCTCGTAGGCTGCTGAGCCTCAGCGGGAGAGGTTGACTCCGTGTACACCGTTGTGGAACCGGAGTGACGGGAACACCGCGGAGACGGAGAATCCGACGCCGGGAACCGTGCCGGCGTTGAAGATGCCGCCGAAGAGCTGAGCGCGCTCCCGCATCTGCGTGATGTCCGCTCCGGAGATGCTCTCGCTGAGCGCCTTGAGGTCGTCGTCGATCGTGTACGTCGTCCGGGCCGCGAAATCGGATGCGGACGCGCTCTCCCGCCGAGCGGCGGCACGGATGCCGTCGTCGTCGATGAGCAGCTGCAGGCCGTCCTGGGTCCAGGTGAAGGACACTCTCGCCTCGGTGCCGATGCCGCCGTGCTTGAGCGCATTGGCCAGGGCGCTCTGCAGAATTCGGTAGATGGCCAGCTCCGCGCCGGGCTTGAGGGGGAACCGTTCGCCCGATTCGGTGAAGCCCACGGCCAGGCCGGCATCGCGCATCACACCGAAGAGGTTGTGGGCCGATTGCAGTCCAGGCTGCCTGGCCTGGATCGACTCGCCTTCGTGGGCGATGGTGAGAACGCGCCGGAGGTCCGCCAGGGTGATCCTGCCGTCGTCGACGAGCGCTGTGGCCGCCCGCACAGCGGTGGACGGGTCGCTCTCGGCGGCATAGCGCGCGCCCTCTGCCCGGGTGATCAGACGCGCAAGCGAGAGCACCGCGATGTCCTGCAGCTCGCGGATGATCGCCAGCCTGCCGTGCTGTTCGGCCAGCGAGAGTTCGAGGTCGATCCGCACCCGTTCGGCGGCAGAGCGGTCGAACCGGCTGCGGCGCTGCCGCACGGCCGAGCGCAGCCAGAGCACGAGGAAGACCACGGCCAGCCCCGCGAGGACGGCGCTCACACTCTGCCAGAGAGACACATCGGCCACCTTTCGGTACATTCGGGATCAGACTAGCGGCCGGCGCCCGCATGGGCACCCGCGTGGGCACTAAAAAAGGCCACCGGGGGTGGAGCCCCTAGTGACCTTTTCGCTCCCCGACTTGGACTCGAACCAAGAACCTGCGCATTAACAGTGCGCTGCTCTGCCAATTGAGCTATCGAGGAATGTGTGCTCGGCGAGAGTTTCCCTCGCCTTGAACAGCGTAGCTACTTTACCAAAAGATCGCCGTGTGCCAAATCGAGGGTGCCGTTCAGTAGCCAGACTCGGTGTCGACGACCCCGATGAACGGCCCGTTTCCTAGGAAAGCGGCCACATTCAGGCGAATTCGTTCGGCCAACAGCGGAGCGGTCATCTCGGGCGTGTCGGCCATGTGCGGGGTGATCAGACACCGGGGCTCGGTCCAGAGCGGATGCCCCTGCGGGAGCGGTTCGGGATCCGTGACGTCGAGCGCGGCGCCGGCTATCGTGCCGGAGCGCAGGGCTGCCACGAGCGCGTCGGTGTCGACGAGTGGTCCCCTGGCGATGTTGACCAGATGCGCCGTCTTCTTCATCAGGCCGAGTTCGGCCGCTCCGAGCAGATGGCGGGTGTCGCCGGTGAGGGCGGCGGCGACCACCACCACATCGGCCAGGGGAAGCTCGTCCCGCAGAGCCGGGGTGGTGACGGTGCGGGCGGCGCCCGGAACCGGCTCGGCACTGCGACGTACCACCACGTTCTCAGTGCCGAACGGGGCGAGCAGCCGGATGAGTTCACGGGCGATGCCGCCGGCCCCGATGATCAGCACGGTCCGGCCGTACAGCGACTCGCCGGACGGCACCGCGTTCCAGGATCGGGCCCTGGCGCGCTCGGGAAGCACCCGGAGAGACGCCAGGGCCAGGGCCAGCGCGTGTTCGGCGACGGGTTGGGCGAACGCCCCTTTGGCGCTGGTGACGAGCAGGCCGGGCCGCCGGTGGGCGGTGAGCACGTCGCTGAAGGCGTCGATACCCGCCCACGGCAGCTGCACCCAGTCCAGCTGCGGATGCGCGGCCAGGACATCGCCCAGCTCGCCAGCCCTGGCGTAGGAGAGCCAGATGAGACCCCGGGTGCGCTCGGACAGCGGAGCAACCTCGCCGCCGGCCTCGACCACGGCCGCAGCGAACACCGCGGAGCCCTCCGGGAGGATCGCGATGGGGGCGGGGCGGGCGCCTGGCATCCGCACGGTGGCCGCTTCGGGGGCCAGGACGGCGCGATGTTGGGCCACGGTTCAGTCCCGCGTCTCGACGTCGGCTGGGGGCAGGGCGTCCGGGTCGGTCGGGCCGGCCGGCTCCCCCTCACCCGTGTCGGCGCTGCCGAGGGTGAGCGCCGCCGCGAGTTCGACCACGTAGGGGTGCCAGGGGTTGTCGAACACCTCGTCGATCCGGCCGAGTCCCACCAGCACCCCCTCGTGCATCACCCCGATCCGGTCAGCGACCCGCCGGAGCACCCCGAGATCGTTGCTGATCAGGATGGCGGAGAACGCCCGCTCGCGCTGGAGCTCACCAATGAGGTCGATGACATCGTCGCGCACGAGCGCGTCGACGCCGGCGGTCGGCTCGTCGGCGATGAGCAGGGCTGGCCCGAAGACGAGCGCCCGCGCCAGGGCCACCCGCTGGCGTTGCCCGCTGCTGAGTTCGTAGGGGTACTTGCCAAGAAGTGACAGGGGCAGCCGCACGGCGTCGACCATGGTGGCCACCAGCGTCGCCAGCTCGACCTTGTCGTACCTGCGGTCGCGTTCGAGCACGGGCTCGCCGACGATGTCGGCCACCGTCAGGCTGGCAGGGAGCGTGCTCGCGGCGTCCTGAGCGAGCATCCCCACGCCGAAGGTCAGCTTGCTGAGTTTTCGCCGACCGATGCGGCGCAACGGGTAGCCCAGCACAGTGGCCTCCCCGCCGGTGATCTGCGCGCGCACGTCTCCGTGCCCGGCCGTCGCCTCGGCCCCCGACAGCACCCGGGCCAGGGTGCTCTTCCCTGATCCGCTTTCGCCGAGCAGGCCGAGGACCTCACCGCGGCCCAGGGTCAGGGTGAAGCCGTGCACCGCCACGAAGGACGAACTCGCTCCGTGCGCCGGATATTCGACCGTGAGGTCACTGGCTACGATCGGATACGGATCTGCTTCGGCGCGTCTCATGGGTTCTATCCTGCCGCACGCAACCTCGCGAGTTCTTCCCGGCGGAGCGCCTGCGCGGCCGGATCGGGCACAGGGAGGGACGCCAGCAGCCGTCGGGTGTACGGGTCGTTCGGGGCTCCGAGCACCTCCGCGCCCGTTCCCTCCTCGACGAGACGGCCGTGGTAGAGCACGGCGATCCGGTCGGCCAGGATGTCGACCACGGCGAGGTCGTGGCTGATGAACAGTGCGGCGAAACCGAACTCGCGCTGCAGTTCGGCGAAGAGTTCGAGCACCCGCGCCTGCACGGACACGTCAAGAGCCGATGTCGGTTCGTCGGCGATGAGCAGCGTGGGTTCGAGCGCCAGCGCCCGCGCCAGGCTCGCCCGCTGGCGCTGGCCACCACTGAGCTCGTGCGGATACCGATCGCCGAAGGCGCGCGGCAGCTGAACGGCTTCGAGGAGCTCATCGACCCGGGCCCTCGCAGCACGCGGGCTCGACGCCCGGCCGTGCACGACGAGCGGCTCGGCGACGCAGTCGGCGATGGTCAGCAGCGGGTTGAAGCTGGACGCCGGGTCCTGGAACACGAATCCGATGTCGCTGCGCAGGTGCTTGAACCGGCGTTCCTTGAATCCGTTCATCTCGTGGCCGAGTACGCGCAGCGACCCGTCGGTGACCTTGGTGAGACCGGCGATGGCGCGGCCGATCGTCGTCTTGCCCGAGCCGCTCTCCCCGACCAGGCCGAGCACCTCACCGGGGCGGATCGAGAAGCTGACCCCGTCGACGGCGACGAAGCCGGCCCGTCCGAGCCTGCCGGGGTACTGGATGCGCAGGTTGTCTGCCACGACGACGGGCGCCTGCTCCGACCATTCCGGCGTGCGGGCCGCTGCGCGTTCCGCCGCCCTGACCACTCCCTGGCCCACGTAGGGAACCGCGGCGAGCAGCCGCTGGGTGTATGGGTCCTTCGGGGCGGTGAACAAGGTGACGGCGTCGGCTTCCTCGACCACCTTGCCCTGGTACATCACGGCGACCCGGTCGGCGAGGTCGGCGACGACGCCCATATTGTGTGTGATGAGCACGATGGCGGTGCCGAATTCGTCGCGGCAGCGTCGCAGCAGGTCGAGGATCTCCGCCTGCACGGTGACGTCGAGGGCCGTGGTGGGCTCGTCGGCGACGATGAGGCCCGGTTCGAGGACCAGGGCCATGGCGATGACCACACGCTGTTTCTGGCCGCCGGAGAACTGGTGCGGGTAGTAGTTGACGCGCACCTCGGGGTCGGGGATGCCCACTCGTCCGAGGATCTCGATGGCCTTGGCCTTGGCGTCGGCGCGGCTGACCGCGCCGTGCGCCCTGATGCCCTCCATGATCTGCCAGCCGACCGTGTAGACGGGGTTCAGCGCTGTGGACGGCTCCTGGAACACCATGGACACGTCGGTGCCGCGGACCTGGCGCAGCCGTTGCTTGCTCAGGGCGATGACGTTGTTCTCGCTGGCCCCGTCGCGGCTGCTGAGGATGACGGCGCCCTCGGACACCGCCGTCTCCGGCAGCAGCCCGAGGATGGTCTTGGCGGTGACGGTCTTGCCACTGCCGCTTTCCCCGACGATGGCGAGCACCTCGCCGCGGCGGACGCTCAGGGAGACCCCGTCGACGGCGCGTACGGAGCCGGCATCGGTGGAGAAGGCCACACCGAGGTCGTCGATGCGCAGCACCGTCGACTGGTTGAGGGTGTCGCTCATCGGGTGGCCTCGCTGTCGTCAAGGGGAAGGATGTTGGTCGGCGGGGCGTCGGTGGGTGACCCCGAGCCGGTTTCGAGCCCGGCCAGGCCGCCTGGGCCGGCGTCCAGGGTGCCGCCGGGCACCACGGAGGTCTCGGCGACGAGGCCGGAGGACGAAGCGACCCGGCGGCGTCCGCGCAGGCGCGGGTCGGCCAGGTCGTTCAGGCTCTCGCCGACCAGGGTGATGCCCATCACGACGAGCACGATCGCCAGGCCGGGGAACAGCGAGGTCCACCAGATGCCGCTCGTGACGTCGGAGAGGGACTTGTTGAGGTCGTAGCCCCACTCGGAGGCCGCGGTGGGTTCGATGCCGAAGCCGAGGAAGCCCAGGCCGGCCAGGGTGAGGATCGCCTCGGAGGAGTTCAGCGTGAAGATCAGCGGCAGGGTGCGGGTGGCGTTGCGCAGCACGTGCCGGAACATGATCCGGGTGTTCCCGGCGCCGAGCACCCGCGCGGACTCCACGTAGGCCTCGGACTTGATCCGCACGGTCTCGGCCCTGATCACCCGGAAATACTGCGGGATGAAGACGACCGTGATGGAGATGGCCGCGGCGAACACACCGCCGACGAGATTGGACTTACCCCCGGAGATGACGATGGACATGACGATGGCCAGCAGGAGCGACGGGAAGGCGTAGACGGCGTCGCAGACGACGACGAGTACCCGGTCGAGCCAGCCGCCGAAGTACCCGGAGACGAGGCCGAGGAACACGCCGGCGAAGATCGACAACAGCACGGCGACGACGATCACGAACAGCGCGGTCTGGGCCCCCCAGAGCACCCGGGAGAGCACGTCGTAGCCGCCGACGGTGGTGCCGAACAGGTGCGAGCCTCCCGGGGGCTGCTGGGCGCCGAAGACCCCGTCGGCGTCCCGAAGCTGGCTGTACCCGTAGGGCGCGATCACGGGAGCGAAAATCGCCGTGAGGATGAACACCGCGGTGATCACCAGGCCGGCCACCAGCATGCCGCGCTGGAGGCCGACGCTCTGCTGCAGCTGGTGGACGATGGGCAGACGGGAGAGCCCGTTCGGTTTGCGTGTCATGGCTAGTACCGCACTCTCGGGTCGATCAGCGCGGCGATGATGTCCACGATGAAGTTGGACAGGGCCACGATCACAGCGAGGAGGGCGACGATGCCCTGCACGGCCACGAAGTCGCGGGCCTTGAGGAACTCGGAGAGCATGAAGCCGAGGCCCTTCCACTCGAAGGTTGTCTCGGTGAGCACCGCTCCGCCGAGAAGCAGGGCGATCTGCAGGCCGATCACGGTGATGATCGGGATCAGCGCCGGACGGTAGGCGTGCTTGCGCACCAACCGGAATTCGCTCACGCCGCGGGACCTGGCGGCATCGACGTAGTCGGTACCGAGAGTGCCGATGACATTCGTGCGTACCAGGCGGAGGAACACGCCCGCGGTGAGCAGCCCGAGGGCGAGAGCCGGCAGCACCGCGTGCGAGAGCACGTCGGTGAGCACGGCAGGGTTGCCGGTCTGGATGGCGTCGATCGTGTAGAAGCCTGTCTTATTCGGCAGGAGCTGCATCTGTAGCTCCGACCCCGTCGAGGCGCGCCCGGCGACGGGGAGCACCTTGAGCCAGACCGCGAAGATGAGCTTGAACAGCAGGCCGGAGAAGAACACCGGGGTGGCGTAGCAGAGGATCGCGAAGATGCGCAGGGACGCATCCGGCGACTTGTCGCGCCAGTAGGCGGCGACCATGCCCAGCGGGATGCCGACGATGAAGGCGACGAGGAGGGCGTAGAAGGCCAGCTCGGCCGTGGCGGCACCGTAGGTGAGCAGCACCTCGGAGACCGGACGGTTGGTGCTGATGGTGGTGCCGAAGTTGCCCGTGAAGATCTGGCCGAGGTACTCGAAGTACTGAACGAGGATGGGCCTGTCGTAGCCCGCGGCCGCGACGCGTTCGGCGAGTTGGTCGGCGCTGAGCCGGCCGCCGAGGGCCGCCGTGATCGGGTCGCCCGTGGTGCGCATGAGCCAGAACACCATGGAGACCAGGATGAAGATGGTGGGGAAGATCAGCAGGAAGCGCACCACGATGTAGCGCACGATGCCGCCGCCGGCGGGTTTCCTGGTCGCCGCCTTGGGCGTGGGTTCCGGCCCGGCCGCCGGGGCCTGGGGGGTGGTCACTACAGTCGTCATTCCTACCTCACTCGTGCAAAACGAAAGACGGGGACGTTCGGCGATGTGCCGCCCGAACGCCCCCGTCGTCTAGCCAGGTGTGACCGGGTTCCTAGCCCTTGGCGAGGGCCGCGTAACGGAACTTGAACGACGCGTCGAGCGTGTCGCTGGTTCCGGTCACGGTGGTGCCGGTGACGGCGACCTGGGCACCCTGGAGCAACGGCACGGTCGACAGCTGGGCCGCGACCTTGTCCTGGATCTCCTCGATGAGCGTGGTGCGCTCGGCGGGGTCGACGGTCACGGCCTGCTGCAGGATCAGGTCGTTGACCTCCTGGTCGGCGTAGTGGTTCTTCAGGAAGTTCTCCGTGAGGAAGAACGGCGTCAGGTAGTTGTCGGCGTCGGAGTAGTCCGGGAACCAGCCCAGCTGGTAGGCCGGGTAGACGTCGCTGGAGCGGTCCTTGGAGTACTGGACCCACTCGGTCGTCTGCAGGTTGACGGTGAACAGGCCCGAGGACTCCAGCTGGTCCTTGATGAGCGCGTACTCGTCGCCCGACGAGGGGCCGTAGTGGTCATTGCTGTACTGCAGGTTCAGTTCCACAGGCCCGGTGATACCGGCCGCGGTCAAAGTGGCCTTGGCCTTGTCGGCATCCGGGGCGCCGGAGCCGTCGCCGTAGAGGCCCTTGAGGGACTCGGTGGCACCGGTCAGACCGGCCGGCACGTAGGAGTACAGCGGGGTGTAGGTGCCCTTGTAGACCTGGTCGGCGATCTCTTCACGGTCGACGAGGTCTGCCACGGCCTGACGCACGGCGAGGGCCTTGGTGGCGTCAGCATCCGCGGTGGTCGCGCCGAACGGCTGGGTGTCGAAGTTGAACGTGATGTAGCGGATCTCGCCACCGGGGCCGTCGATGACCTGCACCTTGTCGTTGCCGCGGAGGTCTTCGACGTCGGTCGCTGAGAGGCTGCGGAAGGCGACGTCGATAGCCCCCTCCTGCACGTCCAGCTTGAGGTTGGAGGAGTCGGCGTAGTACTTCACGTTGACGACGTCGGTCTTCGCCGGGCCGAGGAGGCCGGCGTAGTCCGGGTTCGCCTTGTAGCCGATGAGGGAGTTGAAGTTGTAGCTGGTGATGACGTACTGGCCGGCGAACGCGTTGGCCTTGACGATGTCGTCGTCGCTCGTGAGCTCGGTGGCCGAGAAGGACTCCTCGTCGACGATCGGGCCGGCAGGGCTGGACAGGATCTGCGGGAAGATCTGGTCGTCGGGCGCCTTGAGGGTGAAGACGACGGTGGTGTCGTCCGGCGCGGCGACGCTCTCCAGGTTGTAGAGCAGCGAGGAGGGGCCGTTGTCGGCCGCGATGGCCAGCTGGCGGTCGAAGCTGAACTTGACGTCCGAGGAGGTCAGGTCGTTGCCGTTGGCCCAGACCAGGTCGGGCTTGAGGGTGACCGTGTACTCGGTCGGAGCGGTGAATTCGGCGGAGGCCGCGATGTCGGGCTGGACGTCGGGGCTGCCGTAGGGCGTGTTCATGAGGAACGGGAAGACCTGGTTCTGCACGGCAAACGAACCGTTGTCGTACGAACCGGCCGGGTCGAGAGTGGTGACCTTGTCGGTGGTGCCGATGGTGAGCGGTGCGCCGGAGCCGGAATCCTCGGCCGGGCTGCTCGAGCAGCCGGCGAGAACGAGTGCCGCGGCGGCGAGACCGGCGGTGACGCCGATTGCGCGGCCACGCCTGGTGGGTGCAAAAGCCATAGTCGAATGCCTCTTCCTCAAGGTGAATGTGTCGTGGTGACGTTCGCACTTCTGCAGACAGGCGCAGAAATGCGTTGCTGTAATCCAAGAATTAGCACACAATGCGCGATTGACGGCCACTCAGCGGAGCATCTTAATAGACCCGCAATATTTGGTGCACCCGCACACAGGTCACTCGACCCGGAGATTGCGCCGTTCTGCTTCGACCCGCACGAGCTCGCGCTGGATGGCGACGTAGACCTCGCGGTCGGTGGCGTCCGCGCGCTGCAGCCGGCCCAGGAGCTCGGCCTTCTGGCGCAGCAGGTCCTTTTCGATCAGCACGATGGTGATGTCGCGGACGTACCGGGTCACCTCGCGTTCGGTGCGCTCCGGCAGTGGCGCCATGGCCAGTTCAGTCACCAGGTTGGCCATCGGGGCCGGGGTCTCCCCCACCACCCTGTCGAGCCAGTCCGGGGCCGCGGCATGCGGGAGGGCAGCGGCCAGGGCGTCGCGCACGACGGCCAGGGTGGAGTTGGTCATGCCGGTCAGGACGGCCCGCTGCACGAGCTCGAGACCCACCAGGGTGGGATGTTGCAGCATCGCCATCAGGGCATCACGCTCGATGCGGGTGACCGGGTCTGCAGGGAGGTCGGCGAGGGAGAACAGGCGCTCGCGCGGGGCCGGGGCCGGCTCGCCCGAGCGGCGCGGCGCCTCGACAGGAGCGGTGCGGGACCGCGACTGGGCCTGGCTGACGGCGCGCGACACCTCGCCGAGATCCATGCCGAGCATCCGGGACAGTTCGTGCGTGTAGCCGGGCCGAAGGGAGGGGTCGCGGATGTCGCTCACGATGGGGGCGGCCGCCCGGAGCGCCGAGACCCTGCCCTCGACGGTGTCGAGGTTGTACTGGCCGAGCAGTTGACGGATCATGAATTCGAACATCGGCTTCTTGGCGTCGATGAGCCGGCGCACGGCGTCGTCGCCGCGGTGCAGGCGGAGATCGCACGGGTCGAGCCCTTCGGGGGCGACGGCGACGAATGTCTGGGCGGAGAAGCGCTGTTCCTCGGCGAAGGCCCGCATGGCGGCCTTCTGGCCGGCGGCATCCGGGTCGAAGGTGAAGACGACCTCGCCGACGCCGCTGTCGTCGCCGAGCACCCGGCGCAGTACCTTGATGTGGTCCACGCCGAAGGAGGTACCGCAGGTGGCAACGGCCGTGGTCACGCCGGCCAGGTGGCAGGCCATGACGTCGGTGTACCCCTCGACGACGACAACCTGGTGGCCGCGGGAGATGTCCCGTTTGGCCAGGTCGAGACCGTAGAGCACCTGGGCCTTGTGGTAGATCGGGGTCTCGGGGGTGTTGAGGTACTTGGGCCCTTTGTCGTCGTCGAGCAGCTTGCGCGCGCCGAAGCCGATGGTCTGCCCGGTGATGTCGCGGATCGGCCAGACCAGCCGGCCGCGGAACCTGTCGTAGACGCCGGAGGACCCTTCCCGGCTCGACACGAGGCCGGCGAGCGTGAGTTCCTCGGTGGAGAACCCGCGGCCTCGGAGGTGGTTGGTCAGTTCGTCCCAGCTCTGCGGGGCGAAGCCGATGCCGAACCGGGCAGCGGCCTGGGCGTCGAAGCCGCGCTCGCCGAGGAAGGTACGGCCGACCTGAGCACCCGGGCTGCCCAGCCTGTCGACGAAGAAGTCGGCGGCGGCCTGGTTGGCCGCGTACAGGCGCGCCCGGTTGGTGTGGTCGGGGGCCCCGCCCTCACCGCCCTCGTAGTGCAGTTCGATGCCCACCCGGGCGGCCAGGCGTTCGACGGCCTCGCTGAAGCTGACGTGGTCCATTTTCTGCAGGAACGAGTAGACGTCGCCGCTCTCGCCGCAGCCGAAACAGTGGTAGAAGCCCACCTGCGGGCGCACGTGGAAGCTCGGGCTGCGCTCGTCGTGGAAGGGGCAGAGACCCTTCATCGACCCCACGCCGGCGGATTTGAGAGTGACGTAGTCGCCCACGATGTCGGCGATGTTGGTGCGCGCCTTGACCTCTTCGATGTCGCCTTGACGGATCAGCCCTGCCATGCGTCACCGCTCGTCCGTGCCGGTTCCCGGGTGAGTTGCAGCCGGCGGTGCAGGGCGATGGCGCTCTGGTCGGTGAGGCTGGCCACCTGGTCGACGATGACCCGCTTGCGGGCGGAGTCGTCGGACGCCTCCGCCCAGTCCTCGCGGAAGCCGGGGTCGAGGTGCTCGTCGCCCGTGGCCAGCAGGGTGTCGGCGAGGTAGACCAGCGTCTCACGCTGTTCGACGTAGATCGGTTGGCGCACGTGGGTGGACATCACGAAGGCCGCGACGATGCCCTTGAGCACGCCGATCTCGGCCTGCACCTCACGAGGAACGACCACGTGCGCGTTGAACCGGATCAGGTGCCGGTCGGGGTAGCTGGCCCGGGTGGCCGCGACTGCTGCACCGCTGAACCGGCCGATGAGCTGGCTGGTCAGATTCTTCAGGCGGCCCTGGTCCCGGCGTCCTGCGCTGTAGGTGTGCAGCCATACGTCGAGGGCGTCGAGCCTGTCGAAGGCGGCCCGCAGCTCGTCGGGGCTGAACTGGCCACCTGTCCACTCGTACATCGAGGCGACGAGCGCGTCGTGGTCGGCGCGGTTGCCGAGTAGTTCCACGTCGAGGTAGCCGCTGACCACGGCGTCCTCGAAGTCGTGCACCGAGTAGGCGATGTCGTCGGAGAGGTCCATGACCTGCGCCTCGACGCAGAGCCGCCGGTCGGGGGCGCCCTGGCGCAACCATTCGAACGCGGCCCGGTCGTCCTCGTAGAAGCCGAACTTGGCGCGGCCGCTGGGGTCGGCGACCGAGGAGTCGGCAGCCCAGGGGTACTTGCAGCTGGCGTCCAGGCTGGCCCGGGTGAGGTTGAGCCCGTAGCTCTCGCCCCGGTCGCCGAAGACCTTGGGTTCGAGGCGGCTGAGCAGGCGCAGGGTCTGCGCGTTGCCCTCGAACCCGCCGATGTCGGACGCCCAGGTGTTGAGGGCCTTCTCGCCGTTGTGGCCGAAGGGCGGATGCCCGATGTCGTGCGCGAGGCAGGCTGTGTCGACGATGTCGGGGTCCAGGGCCAGGCGCAACGCGATCTCCCGGCCGATCTGGGCGACCTCGAGCGAGTGGGTGAGCCGGTTGCGGGCGAAGTCGAGGCCCGCGGCAGGACTGAGCACCTGGGTCTTCGCAGCCAGCCGGCGCAGGGCGCTGGAGTGCAGCAGCCTGGCGCGGTCGCGGGCGAAGTCGCTCCGGCTGGAGTCGTGCTCCTCCGGCCGGAACCTGGCTTCGTCGTGGACGCTGTATCCGGTCTGGTTAACCACCGCTGGTGTCCCCTTCTCCCTCGGTGAGGTTGCTGCGCTCGGCGCCCGCGATCTCGCGGGAGTCGAGCCAGCGCTCGGGCAGGGAGGTCTTCTTGGGGCTTCCCGCACGGCCGCGCTGGCCTTCGGCCCCGATGCCGGGGTACGGCTGGTCGGGGTCCATGGTGGCGAGCAGTTCGTCGAGCTGCTCGAGCGACACGACGGAGGCGAGGCTGGCGCGCAGGTCGCCGCCGACCGGGTAGCCCTTGAAGTACCAGGCCACGTGCTTGCGGATGTCGCGGCAGGCCCGTTCCTCGCTCTCGAAGAACTCGGTGAGCAGCACGGCGTGCCGGCGGAAGGCATCCGCCACCTGGCCGAGGGTCGGTTCGGCCTTGAGGACGTCGCCGCGGAAGGCCGCGGCCAGGTCGCCGAACAGCCAGGGGCGGCCGAGGCAACCGCGCCCGACGACGACGCCGTCGCAGCCGGTCTCGTCGACCATGCGCAGTGCGTCTGCCGCGGACCAGATGTCGCCGTTGCCGAGCACGGGGACGCTCGTGATGGTGTTCTTGAGGGTCGCGATGGCGGCCCAGTCGGCGTGGCCGGAGTAGTAGTCGGCGGCCGTGCGGGCGTGCAGCGCGATGGCCGCGACGCCGGCTCCCTCGGCGACCCGGCCGGCCTCGAGGTAGGTGAGGTGGTCGGAGTCGATGCCCTTGCGCATCTTGACGGTGAGCGGGATCGAGCCCGCAGCCGAGACGGCGGCCTCCACGATCTCGCGGAACAGGGTGATCTTCCACGGCAGTGCCGCTCCCCCGCCCTTGCGGGTGACCTTGGGAACCGGGCAGCCGAAGTTCAAGTCGATGTGGTCCGCGCGGTCCTCGGCGACGAGCATCGTGACGGCCTCTGAGACGGTCTTCGGGTCGACGCCGTACAGCTGGATGGAGCGGGTCGTCTCGCTCTCGTGGTGCGTGATCAGGCGCATCGACTCCGTGGTGCGCTCCACGAGCGCCCGTGAGGTGATCATCTCGCTGACGTAGAGGCCGGCGCCGTATTCGCGGCAGAGCCTGCGGAACGCGGTGTTGGTGATGCCGGCCATGGGTGCGAGGACCACGGGCACGTCGAGTTCGATGTCACCGATTCGAAGCGGTGCCATCAGATTCTGCGTGGGAGTCGAAGTGTTCATCGTGTCCAATTCTCCCAGACCCGGCTGTGTTCGTTCGCCACGCCCGGCCGACGGTGGAAAACCTCCGGGCCGGGCGTGGGAAGCCGGAGAGGGTGCTAGATGGCGCAGGAACCGTCGCCGCAGCATCCGCCAGCCGTGTCGTCCTGCTCGAGCAGCTGGATGATCGGGCGGGGTGTTGCGGGCGTCTCGGTGACGGTGCCGGTGGTGTTCTCGCTCATGCGCGGGTCTCCTCTGTGCTCGTGGTGCTGGTGGTGGCTGATGCCCGGTTTTCGTCCTGCACCTGGCGCAGCGCCTGGGCGAAGGTGTCGGGGTCCTGGGCGCCGGAGATGCCGTACTTGCCGTCGATGACGAAGAACGGCACCCCGTTGATGCCGTATTCGGCGGCCTGGGCGACATCGGCCTTCACGGCGGCGAGGTACTCGTTCGAGGTCAGGGAGCGAACGACGTCGGCGCGGTCCAGACCCACCGTGACGGCCAGGTCGGCGAGATCCTCGATGCGGCCGACGTGGCCGCCGTCGACGAAGTATGCCTTGAGCAGGCTTTCCTTCATCTCCAGCTGCACGCCGTGCGCCTTGGCGTAGTGCAGGAGTTCGTGGGCCTTGACGGTGTTGGTCTGGTGCACGGCGTCGTAGTCGTAGTGCAGCCCCACGCTCTCGGCGATGCCGGTGACCCGTTCGAGCATCTCGAGGACCTGCGGCACGGGGATGCCCTTGCGCTCACTGAGGTAGTCGACCGGGCTGCCGGCGAAGTCAACCGGGGTGTCGGGCGCGAGTTCGAAGGAGTGGTACTCCACCTCGACCTCGGCGCCGGAGGCGGCCACGCCGGCCTCGAACTTGCGTTTACCGATGTAGCACCAGGGGCACTGCACGTCGGACCAGATGTCTACTTTGATGGTTTCGCTCACAGGAGGGCTAACCCGAGCGCCCCCTCCAGTTATTCCCGGTCACTGTTCCCGCTCAGGCCGTCGGCGTGTCGACGGCGCCGCCGTAGCGCCGGTTGCGGGAGGCATAGAGCTCGATGGCGCGCCACAGGTCGACCCGGGAAAAGTCCGGCCACAGCGTGTCGAGGAACACCATCTCGGCGTAGGCGCTTTGCCAGAGCAGGAAGTTGCTGGTGCGCTGCTCGCCGGAGCTGCGCACGAAGAGGTCGACGTCGGGCAGCGCGGCGGTGTACAAGTGGCGTTGGATGGACTTTTCGGTGATGCCGGACGGCTTGAGCCGGCCGGCGGCGACGTCTTCGGCCAACGCGCGCACGGCATCCGCGATCTCGGTGCGACCGCCGTAGTTGACGCACATGGTGAGGGTGAGCACGTCGTTGCCCGCGGTGAGCTTTTCGGCGTACTGGAGTTCGTTGATCACGGAGGCCCACAGCTTCGGCTTCCGTCCGGCCCAGCGCACCCGGACACCCCAGTCGTTGAGCTGGTCCCTGCGGCGGTGCAGCACGTCGCGGTTGAAGCCCATCAGGAACCGCACCTCGTCTGGGGAGCGCTTCCAGTTCTCGGTGGAGAACGCGTAGACGCTGAGGTGCTTGACCCCGATCTGGATGGCGCCGGCGACGACGTCGAGCAGCGCGGCCTCGCCGGCCTTGTGCCCCTCCACCCGGGACAGCCCGCGGGCGTTGGCCCAGCGGCCGTTGCCGTCCATGACCACGGCCACGTGCTCCGGCACCACCTTGGCGGGCAGGACCGGCGGGTAGAGCCCGGTCCAGTCCACGGGCTTGAACGGCACGGCGTCCTTGTGCGTGTACGGCGTGGCCGCGGTGGAACGGAAAGGGTTCGGCGTCATGGGCGCACGTGCTCCAGAGATCGAAGGCCCCGGCCGAGGTGCCACTGCGTGTACGCGGCGACGACCCCGGTAGCCCGGGCCTGGGTGGATGGTTCGGCGGCGGCGGTGTGGGCCCAGTCGCCGGTGAGCAGGGCGGCGAGCAGGGCTGTCGTGTCCGGGTCCAACCGGGGTGACCCCGGGGCGGCGCAGGAGTCGCAGACGACGCCGCCCACCTGCACGACGAAGGCGGAGTGCGGGCCCGGTTTGCCACAGCGGGCACAGTCCTGGAAGCTCGGTGCCCAGCCGGCCATGGACAGGGAGCGCAGCAGGTAGGAGTCCAGGGTGGCACCTGAGCCGTGCTCCCGCCGGGACAGCGACCGGAGCGCGCCGACCAGAAGCAGGTACTGCTGCAGCGACCCCTCGGATTCGGTGAGCTTGTCGGCGGTTTCCACCATGGCGCTCGCGGCCGTGTAGCTGCCGTAGTCGGAGGTGATGGCTGCACCGTAGGAGCCGATCGACTCGGCCTGGTTGACGATGTCGAGGCTGCGGCCCTCGTAGAGCTGCACGTCGACCACCATGAACGGCTCGAGCCTGGCCCCGAACTTGGAGGCGGTGCGGCGCACCCCCTTGGCGACGGCGCGCACCTTGCCGTGCTGCCGGGTGAGCATCGTGATGATGCGGTCGGCCTCACCCAGCTTGTGGGTGCGCAGCACGACGGCTTCATCACGATAAACGGGCACGGTCAATTCTCCCACCCTCCGAGACGGATGCCGACGCGAAGCGCCGGTACGAGTGCCGGGGCGACCGGTCGTGGTAGACATTGACGGTGCCCACTCCGCTCTTCGCCATCCCCCTCTGGATAGACCTCGTCGCGGTGGCCATCGGCGCCATCCAGGGCGCGATGTTCGCCGGGCGGTTCACCGACCGCAGGATGGACCTGCTGGGCATCTCCATCATCGGCATCACGGTGGGGCTCGGCGGTGGTCTGCTGCGCGACATCCTGCTCGGCGGGGTGCCGGCGGCACTCCTGAGCAACTGGTACCTGCCCGTCGCGACCGCGTTCGCACTTCTGGGCATGGCGCTGCAGAGCCTGTTCAACCGGCTCGGGCCGCTCATCATCACCCTCGACGCCGTGACCATCGGCCTGTTCGGCGTGATCGGCACCACCAAGGCTCTTGCCGCGGGTCTGCCGGAGATCCCCGCCCTGTTCGTGGGCGTGGTGTCGGCAGTGGGCGGGTCGGTGCTGCGCGACATGATGCTCAACGTGCCGATCGCCGTGATGCACGTCGGGTCGCTCTACGCCGTCGCGGCCCTGGTGGGCTGCGGCCTGCTGGTGGGCCTGGTGGTGCTGCAGGTGCAGATCACGGTGGCCGCGCTCATCTGCGTCGTCGCCACGACCGTGATCCGGGTGCTCGCCGCCCGGTTCGGTTGGAGCCTGCCGCAACAGCGGGCCATCGGCAGCTGGCCGCACTGGCGGCGCCGCGGCTCGATACCGCCCTTCCGCGCCTGGCCGCGCCGACGGCGCGTGAGGGCGACGACGGCCGTCGCCGACCCGACGGAGCCCTGACCGGCCGGCTCCGACGGCTACCCTCACCCTTTCCTGAGGATTTATCACCCGCACTGGTTTTAACCTCGCCTTTCCCCGCATCTGGGGTCAGTATTGAGGCACAACCACGTCGCAGGGAGGTACTCCATGAAACGATTCGAGGGCACTGTGCCCGACCTGTTGCCCGTCCTGTCCCGGGGCAAACACAAGTCCCCCCGTAGCGGAGCGTGCTTCATGGAGTTCGCCTCGCACCTCTCGGGCGAAGCCTGGAGCGATCATCCCGCCTGCACGCATCCCGTTCTGGCGTCACTGGCCCGGATGGTGAACGACTGCACGTCGGACGACGCCAGGTCACGCCTGATGACACTGATCCCGTCGGTGATCGGGCTGCGCGGGGACGACCCCCGCGTCCGCCTCGTCGTGGCCCTGCGGGCCGCGACGGCCGGTCTGCCGGTGGTCAGTGCCGACCACCAGCGGGCTTTGGCCGTGGGTATCCTCAACTGCCAACGCCATCTGGCCCGGCTCAGTGAGAGCGACTCCGGCGCCGTCTCCGATCAGGTGCGGGAGGCCTTCGAACGGGCACCGCAGACCGAACGCTGGGCACGGGAGTTCATGGGCTCGGTGGGATCCTGGTCACGCACCCGGTTCACCGACCGCACCGCGGAGTCGATCATCCGCATCACCGTGCAGGGCATCGCCGAGGCGTGCATCCCCGACACCGATGAGCGGTTGTTCACCCTGCTCTCGCAGGCGATCGACGACACCACGCGGGTGCTCGGCAAGCCGGAGGGCGAACCCGTGGTGATGCCGCAGCCGTTGAGCCCGGAGGCCGCACGGCGCGCGTTGAGGGTGTGAGGAGAACAGGTCAGAGAAGCCCGGCTCCGACGGATGTCGGAGCCGGGCTTTTCTGTGCTCGATGTTCTAAACGGCCGCCAGCTCGCGGTCGCCGGTCTCGGCGCGGATGCCCCGGTTGACCGCGGACACCACGGCCTTGAGCGAGGCTGTGGAGATGTCGGGATCGATGCCGACGCCCCAGAACCGCTTGCCGTTCACGTCGAGCTCCACGTAGGACGCCGCGGTGGCGTCGCCGCCCGCGGACATGGCGTGCTCGACGTAGTCGTAGAGCGTGATGGCGATGCCGCGTTCGGCCATGATGCCCAGGAACGCCGCGATCGGGCCGTTGCCCGTGGCCGTGGCACTGGCCACGGCGTCGGAGTCGCGCAGGTCCACCGTGAGGTCGACCGCACCGGCCAGGTCGCTGGAGGTGCGGGTCGAGAAGAGTTCGAACCGTCCCCACTTGGCGTCTGGGTTCGTGTGCGTGGCCGGCAGGTACTCGTCGTTGAAGATATCCCAGATCTGCTCGCTGGTGACCTCTCCGCCGTCGGCGTCGGTCTTGGCCTGCACCACGCCCGAGAACTCGATCTGCAGCTTGCGCGGCAGGTCGAGGTGGTGGTCGGTCTTGAGCAGGTAGGCCACGCCGCCCTTGCCCGACTGTGAGTTGACCCGGATGACGGCCTCGTAGCTGCGGCCCAGGTCTTTGGGGTCGATCGGCAGGTAGGGCACGGCCCAGACCAGGTCGTCCACGCTGCGGCCGGTCTCCGCGGCCTCGACGGCCATGGCCTCGAAGCCCTTCTTGATGGCGTCCTGGTGTGATCCGCTGAATGCCGTGAAGACCAGGTCGCCGGCCCAGGGACTGCGCTCCGGAACCGGCAGCTGGTTGCAGTACTCCGCGGTGCGCTTGACCTCGTCGATGTTGCCGAAGTCGATCTGCGGGTCGATCCCCTGGGTGAACAGGTTGATCCCCAGTGCGACCAGGTCGACGTTGCCGGTGCGCTCGCCGTTACCGAACAGGCAGCCCTCGATGCGGTCGGCGCCGGCCAGGTAGCCCAGTTCGGCGGCCGCGATCGCGGTGCCGCGGTCGTTGTGCGGGTGCAGCGACAGGATGACGTTCTCCCGGTGCGCCAGGTGCCGGCTCATCCACTCGATCGAGTCGGCGTAGACGTTGGGCGTGGCCATCTCGACCGTGGCGGGCAGGTTGACGATGACCTTGCGCTCCGGCGTGGGTTCGAAGACCTCGATCACCTGGTTGGTGATGTCGACGGCGAATTCGAGCTCGGTGCCGGTGAAGCTCTCCGGGGAGTACTCGTAGTAGACGGTCGTGCCGGGCACGGTCGCCTCGAGCGCGCGGCAGGTGCGGGCGCCGAACAGGGCCAGGTCGATGATGCCCTGCTTGTCCTCGCGGAACACGACCTCGCGCTGCAGGACGCTGGTGGAGTTGTACAGGTGCACGATGGCCTGCTTCGCACCGAGGATGGACTCGTAGGTGCGGCGGATCAGGTGCTCACGCGCCTGAGTCAGCACCTGGATGGTGACGTCGTCGGGGATCGCGCCGTCCTCGATGAGGCTGCGGACGAAGTCGAAGTCGGTCTGGCTGGCTGACGGGAAGCCGACCTCGATCTCCTTGTAGCCCATCCGCACCAACAGGTCGAACATGATGCGCTTGCGTTCGGGGCTCATCGGGTCGATGAGAGCCTGGTTGCCGTCGCGCAGGTCGACGGCACACCAGCGTGGGGCCTCGGTAATGCGGTTGGACGGCCAGGTGCGGTCCGGCAGGTCGACCCGGAACGTGTCCTGGTACGGCCGGTACTTGTGCACCGGCATCGTCGATGCGGCTTGATTGTTTTTCATTGTCTGTTGTCTCCTCGCGAGTGGTGGTCAGCCGACGACGAACTCCGCGACGAGTGAGGCCTCAGATTAGGACTCGTCGCGGCAGCTAAGGAGGAGCAGACCGAACAGCACACAAAGAGGGTAACACCGTTTTGCCGCGCGGTCACCTGGCTCACGCGGCAGCCAGTGCCGTCACCGGGGCCACCGACACGGCGCGACGGGCCGGCACGAGCGTGGCGGCGACGGCGAGGAGCACGGTGCCGATCACACAGCCCACGACCAGAAGCCACGGAACCGCTGGGGCGGTCAGGCCGCCCATGGTGACCGCACCGAAGAGCGACTGCGCGGCGGCCCAGCCGTAGAACACGCCGAGGACCAGACCGAAGGCGACGGCCGCTGCGGCCATCTGCAAGCTCTCCGCCAGGATCATCCAGCGCACCTGTGTGGCGGTGAAGCCCAGCGACCGCAAGAGCCCGATCTCACGTGAGCGCTGCAGCACGCTCTGCGCCAGATTGTTGACCATGCCCACGGCCGCGATGAGGGCGCTGAAGCCGACCAGCACCGAGATCACCGCCAGGGATGTCGCCACTGTCTCGCTGATGGCCGCCTGGAGGACCGGATCCTCCATGGTGCGCTGCATCATGACCTCGAAGGTGGACCCGGCCACCGCGAACATCGTGATGAGGGTCACCCCGATCACCAGGCCGATGGTGGCCCTGGCGCTGCGCTCAGGGTGCCGTTGCGCGTTCGCCGCGGCGAGGCGGGCCGGCGCGCTGCCGCCGAGGACCCGTCCCGCGAGGGCCAGGATCGGGGGCATGATCAGGTGCGAACCGAGCACGAGTCCGCTGAACGAAAGGATGCCGCCGAGCAGGCCGAGCAGCACACCCTCCGGCGCGACCTGGCCCACGACCACCCCTCCGGCGAGGAGGAGTATCCCCGCGCCCATGAGGAGGACGGCGATGACCGTGCGCGCCGGGCGCCGGACGGTGTCCTCACGGGAGCGTTCCTCGGCCGCGCCGACGGCCTGCATCGGGCTGACCCCGAGCACCCGGCGGGACCCCACCCAGGCGGCGGCCCAGGTGGAGAGCACGACCACGGCGACGGGGAGGGCCAGGAGCGGTTCGATGAGGGTGTAGTCGAGGTCGGGCAGCACACCGGTGGCGACGAGCATGCGCAGACCCGCAAAACTCAGCAGGGTGCCGATCAGGGCTCCGGCGACGGCGCCGATCGCGCCCACGGTGAGTCCGTCGGTCGCCACAACCCGGCGCTGCGCTCTGGCGCTGGACCCGATCAGCCGCATCAGGGCGATGGTGCGGGTGCGGCCGGCGATGATGGTCGCCACGGTGTTGGTGGTCACGATCGCGGACACGTAGACGGCGATCGCGATGAACAGGAAGGCGACCAGGTCGAGCGCAGTGCGCACCGCGCCGACGTCCGTCATCCCCGAGGCGCTGACGATGGTGCCGATCATACTGGTGACCTGCAGGAGGACCACGCCGAAGGCGGATGCCAGGCCTGCCACGAGCACGCTCGCGCCCCGGCCTGCATGATCGTTCCGGCGCGTGCGAGTGGCGGCGCTCATGCGCGCTGCTCCATGCCCAGCATGATGCGGGAGATCTCTTCGGCCGAGGACTTCTCCCGGTCTTCGACGAGCCGGCCGTCGGCCAGGAACAGGATGCGGTCGGCGTAGCTGGCCGCCACCGGGTCGTGGGTGACCATGGCGATGGTCTGGCCGTATCCGGTGCTCGCTGCCTTGAGAAGGGTGAGCACCTCCCGGCCGGTGCGGGAATCCAGGTTGCCGGTGGGCTCGTCGGCGAAGACCAGCTCCGGGCGGGTGGCGAGGGCCCTGGCGATCGCGACGCGCTGCTGCTGGCCGCCGGAGAGCTCGTGCGGGCGGTGGGTCAGCCGGTCGCCCAGACCGAGGGACTCGGTCAGCTGGGCGATCCAGTCGGACTCGGCGCTGGTGGGCTTCCGGCCGTCCAGGCTGAACGGCAGCAGGATGTTGCCGCGTACGTCGAGCGTGGGCACCAGGTTGAACGCCTGGAAGATGAATCCGATCCGGCGGCGCCGGAGGACGGTGAGCGCCGAGTCGGCGAGACCGCTGATCTCGGTGTCGCCGAGCCAGGCCTGTCCGGACGTGGCGGTGTCCAGCCCCGCCATGATGTGCATGAGCGTCGACTTTCCCGAGCCGCTCGGGCCCATGATGGCCGTGAACTGGCCTCGGCGGATGCCGATCGACACATCGTCGAGGGCCGTCACTGCCGTGGACGACGAACCGTAGGTCTTGCCGAGGTGGGTCACTCTGGCTGCGAGGCCGAGGTCTGAGGGTGTGGTTTCCATGCTTTCAGGCTAGGAAGCCGCACGGTCCGGCCGCGTCGGGCCGGGGAGGTATCCAAGCCGCCGCACGGATGATCCCGGGCCTGGCCGGGTCATCCTCTGGGAGTGCCTGGCGCTTAGGAGGTGAGCCGGTGTTGGAAGGCGAAGACCACGAGCTGCACCCGGTCGCGCAGCGACAGCTTGCCGAGGATCCGGCTGATGTGGGTCTTGACGGTGGCTTCGCTGAGGAACTCCCCCGCCGCGATCTCGGCGTTGCTCAGGCCCAGTGCGGCGAGGGCGAAAATATCGCGTTCCCGGCTGGTGAGGGTGCGGAAAGCCTCCGGCTCCTCGCGTTGGGGCTCTGGCGCGTCGAAGTGGGCGAAGAGTTCGCGGGTGGCCGAGGCGGCGATGACGGCGCTGCCGGCGTGCACGGTGCGGATGGCGGCGAGCAGGAACTCGGGATCGGCGTCCTTGAGCAGGAAGCCGCTGGCTCCGCCGCGGATGGCGCGGCCGGCGCTCTCGTCGAGTTCGAAGGTGGTCAGCACCACGATGCGGGGCGGCGTGGTGCCCGCAGCCTCGGCCGCCGCGAGAATCGCCGTGGTGGCGTCGATGCCGTCCATCACGGGCATCCGGATATCCATCAGGATCACGTCTGGGGTGACCGCCGCGGCCATGGTGACGCCGGCGGCGCCGTTGCCGGCCTCGCCGACGAACTCCAGGTCGGCCTGCGAGGACACCAACATGCGGATGCCGGCCCGGAAGAGCGCCTGGTCGTCGACCAGGGCCACCCGGATGCGCGGGGCGTCGTCCGACGCCACCTCGCTCACTGCAGGGCTCCGGGCAGGGCCGCGGCCGCGGGCTGGTCTGCCAGGAGCGTGGCCGCCGGCCGCATCAGAGCGTTGGTGGTGATGGCCGGGAGGCGGGCGGCCACGATGAAGCGGCCGCCGATGGACTCCGCGGCGAGGGATCCGCCGGCCAGGAGCGCACGCTCGCGCATGCCGGGAAGGCCGTGGCCGATCTCGCCGGCACGCTCGGCCGTATCCGTCACGCCTACCGCATTGTCAATCGTCACCGCGACCCATCCGTCTGTCCACGCGAGGCTCAAATATACCGCCCGGCCAGCATCTCCGTGGCGGAGGGCGTTGGTGAGGGCCTCCTGCACGATGCGGTACACCGCCAGCTGCGCACCGGACCCGAGGGTGGTGGGGGTTCCGGTCGTCGTCCAGTCGATGTCGAGCCCGGTGCTCCGCATCTGCGCGACCAGGCGGTCGAGGTCGGCCAGCACGGGCTGCGGTCCGGCCGCGTCGTCCTGGCGCAGCCGGGTGAGCAGGATGCGGACGTCGCCCAGGGCCTCCCTGGCCGTGGTCGAGATGGTGCTGAGCGCCTCGTCGACGGCCTCCGGGTTCTGCGCCCGGGCATACCGGGCGCCGTCGGCCTGAGCGATCACGACGGCCAGGGAATGGGCGACCACGTCGTGCATGTCCCGGGCGATGCGGTTGCGTTCCTGTTCGACGACGACGCTGCGCTGGGCGACGCGCTGCTCCTCGACGGCACGGTGCTGGGTCACCCGGCTCTCCCTGGCGGTCTGCCAGGTGCGCATCAGCAAGCCCAGGGTCCAGGACAGGCCGAGCACGGCCAGGCTGGCGACGAAGACGGCCACGGCCGACCAGATCAGGCCGCCCACATCGCCCTGTGCCTTCGCCTCGGTGACTGTGGTCACGCCGCGCTGGAGGATGCTGAGATACATGGCGGCAAGCAGTGCGCCGATGCCCACTGAGACCAGGCCGGCCCAGCGCACGGCCCGCTCGGCGTACGCGGCCGTGACGTAGAGCACGGCCAGCACGGCCACGTCGCTCGTGAGCACCTCCAGGCCGCCCACCATCTGTGTGAGAGCGGTGATCCAGGCGATGCCGAGAGCGAGTGCCGGTGACAGCCGGCGTACGACCAGTGCGGCGGCGAATCCGGCAAGCACGACAAGGGACAACACGCTCGAGCGAGGGTCGGTCAGCAGGCCGAAGAGCAGAAAAGCACCGGCGACCCCGGCATCGACGACCAGCGTTCGCCGGGAGATCGGGCGGAATCCCTGGCGCCCGAAAGCCAGCGCGGGCCCCGTCAGCCACTCGGTGGGTACCGGGAGCATCACCCAGGCCTCCGCCCACTGGGCGGAGGGTGGACCGTTCGGGGTGGTGAGCAGGCCGGCGCGGCGGTCGGCGCGGTTCCGCAGGATCAGGCCGAGTACCCACCCCCCGGTCAGCACCACCGTGGCCAGGAACCCCTCGGTGAGACGGAAACCGAGTTCAAGAACGAAGCGCAGAGCACCGTCGATGCCCCGTTGGCCGGCCGTCAGGACGCTCATGGCGAGCAGCCCGGTGAGTATGGCTCCCACCAGCAGGCCGGCCCCCAGGGCGACGTAGCGCAAGGTGGGTTGGCCGTACAGGCATGCTCCCCAGGTGACGATGCATCCGCTGAACAACAGCATGGCCAGCCACGCCGGGTCGTCGAGGGTGCCGCCGACTCCGGCGATGGTGGCTGCGGCTCCGGTGATCAACGCGGCCGCAGGGAGCAGGCGCGAGACGCCCACGGCGGTCGCGAAGAGCACGACGCTCACCAGTGAGTCGAACCCGCCGGTGAACAGGCTCAATACGCCCCAGACCAGGAGGACGATGAGACCCAGGGAGGGCTCCAGCGCCCACCGGTAACGCGCCGTGCGCGTGAAGAGCCCCAGATCCGACATCCTCCCAGCGTACGGCTCGGGCCGTGTGACGGTGCCTCCTCCGGCGCGGTTCATCCCCGAGCGTGCCCAGGATCATCCGAGCGATGTACGCGGGCTGCGGGGTCACCCGAGGCTGCGAACGAAGGCCGCGGCCTCCCGCATGGTGAGAGTGGGCAGGTAGGCGCGGGCGAGCGCGACGCCGATGGCCGGCAGCGCCACCGGGTCGGGGTAGGCCATGAAGAGCGGGTGGAACTCGGGCTGGAACTTGCGTTTGAATGCGAAGAGCGACCGGAACCCGTACACGGGCTCCAGCGTACGACCGAGGAAGTCGAGCATCCGCGCGGCCAGGCTGCCGGTCTCGCCCTCGGACTGGGGCGTGTCTTTCCTCGCAAGCGGTGCCGCGGACAAGCTGAGGAATTCGACCTCCGGCCGGTCTTTGAGCAGTGACGCCGTCTCGCTGATCAGGAACTCCATGACGCCATTCATGGTGTCCGAACCTCGCCGCATGAAGTCGAGGGTCCACCCGATCACCTCGCCGCCCCGATAGGTGGGGAGCCAGCTCGTGACAGCCAGAATTCGGTCGTCGGAGTCGATCGCGAGCATCAGCCGCACGTCGGGGTCGCGCAGTTCGTCGAGTCCGCCGAGCGTGAAGCCGAGCTCCGGCAGGCCCTTCTCCTGCACCCACTGCTCGGAGATCTCCGCGATCTGTGCGGCCTGCCGCAGAGGCAAGGACCGGTACGAGGTCCACACGGCGCGGACCCCGAGCTTCTGGGCCCGGTTGACGGAGGAACGGATGTCCTGCCACTTCTTGCCGGTTGTGGCCCAGTTGTGCGGGCGCAGCACGGTCTCCTCCCCCACCTCCATGGCCTGCCAGCCCATCTCGTCGAACACCGGGCGCCAGCGTTCGCGCAGGGAGTAGAACACCGGCACCCAGCCGTGGTCGTCGCACATGCGGGCGAAGGCGGCGACCACCGCCGATGCCCGCGGCAGGTCATCGGCGGGGTCCACGCCGACGGGCTCTGCGACCGTGATGGCCACGCCGTTCACCACCCGGTAGGCGATGGCCACGGGCGTGACCGGCTCGGGCTCCGTCGGAGTGAACCACAGTGAGGACCCCTCCCAGGTGGTCATATGGGCGAGCGAACCGCCGCCGCCTGCGCGCAGCAGACCGCGGAGGCGCAGTTGGTCCTCCGGTGGGGCGCCGACGGCACCGGTGCGGAGGGCCAGGAGGGCTCCGCCGATGACGAGCAGCCAGAAAATCGGTCCTACCCAGTGGTAGAGCACGGTCGACAGGGGATCCCCCGGCAGGAAGGACAGGCGTTCCAGTCTCAGGAACCCGACCGGGATGAAGCGTTCGGGTAGGTCGGCGACGAGGTCGGCCAGGGTCACCTGCGGCCGGAAGCGATCGCGCAGAACCCAGCCCAGGCTCACGTACACGACCGACAGCACCAGCAGTCCGCCCGTCGTGATCACCGCGAACCGCCGCAGGTAGCCGGGGCGGGTGCGCACAGGGAAGTGGCGCAGGGACAGGGCGATCCAGACCGCGGTGGCCGCGGGCACCAGCACCGACACGATCAGCACCAGTGCGACCTCCCAGTAGTGGCCGGAGCGCCACTGGAACGAATAGGGCTCGCCGGAGACGGGGAGCAGACCGTAGTACCAGGCGCCGAGGACGGCCATCCCCACGTTGACGACGATGGCCAGCCCCGCGGCGAACCGGCGGCCACGGGTCAGGCCGTACGCGGCGATCAGCAGGACGATGAGCGGCAGCAGGCTCACCAGCACCGGACCGACTCCGCCGATCCGCTCCAGAGTCAGCTCGTGCACACACTGCCGGGTGATGTTCCCGAGCAGGCAACGGTCGACCACGTCGCCGACCGGAGGAACCTCCTGGGTGAGCAGCAGCCCGAGCGGCGCGAGGATCCCGAACCGGCCACCGGACACCACAGTGACCACGGGACCGATGGCGAGCACGGCCACGATCGCGCCGAACAGGGTGCGCGTCTCATGATCGGAACTGCGCCGCCAGGCCGCTTCGCGCCGCACCGGCCGGAGCACGATCCCCAGAACGAGGCCGGTGAGCACGGCCAGCAGCCGGTACAGGTCGCTCGGCTGGCCGGAGTAGAGCAGCAGGACGAGCGCAGCGGCGAGGGTGAGCACCCGGATGCGCCGGCGCCAGAGCGCCCCGGCGAATCCACTCGCGGCCATGATGGTGCCCAGGATCGGAGTGAACGGGTCGAGCGCCCACAGCTCCCGCACTCCCCGAGACCACATCTCGCCGCCGGCGACGCCGAAGTCCTGCAGCACCAGCCCCAGGCCCGTGCCGATCACCGCCGTGGCCAGGAACGCCAGGATGGTGCGGCCGGTGCCGAGCAGGCGCTCGGCGGCTCCGAGCACGAGAACCGCGCCGAGGATCGCCAGGACGAGTTCGGCGATGTTGTCAACGAGGAACACCGACGTGATCGGGGTCCACCAGTGCCCCAGCCCGATCGCGGAGTGATATCCGGTGCCGAGCAAGAGGCGCAGGGCATACGACGGGCCCCGGAGCAGCCCCGTCGCCAACGCGGTGGCGAGCAGAAGCACCGCGACGCTGAGGGAGAACGGCGTACGCGCGGCGCTGGTGGCGAGGCGGCGCATCCGCTGTCGGAGAGCCGACGGCCGGGTGACCGGCGGCGGGGTGACCGGTGTCTGTGCGCCCGAGAGGGTGGGAGTGCTCACGACAGGCCACTCAATCCGGTGCTCTCGGCGAGCACGGGCAGGGCCTGGGTCCACGCATACTGCACGGTGTGCCAGTCGTGCGCGGTGCCCGGCGACACGATGAAGTGGGTGTGAGCGCCGGCCTGGTCCGCGGCATCCTTCACGGACTGGGACCAGGGCAGGTACCGGGTGTCGTCGCCACCCACGGCGACGATCACCGTGAGGTTCTCGTACGGCGCGTGCGCGGCCAGCACGGAGACGGGAGCCGCTGCCGCGTACGCCGTGGCGTCGCCGGCGAACCCGGCGGCGATGGTCTGGGCGACGCTGCCCTTCTGCGGGGCCAGTTCACCCGAGATGTCGAGAATGGTTCCGTAGAGCTCCGGATGCGCGGCGCCGAGTTGAATCGAGCAGGTTCCGCCCTGGGAGAATCCGGCGATTGCCCAGCCGGCGGGGCCGGCGGCGACATGAAGGTGGGCCCGGATCCAGTCCGGAACGTCCTTGGTGAGGTAGGACGCCGAGTTGCCGAGCGTGGAGTCGACGCACATCGGGTTCTGTTCCGGGGCACCGAGCTGGTCGGGCACCACGACGATGGGAGCCACCCCTCCGTGCGCGGCCGCGTAGCCGTCGAGGATGGTGGCCAGGTGGCCCGCCGTGAAGACATCGGCAGGACTGCCGGGCTGGCCCGACAGCATCTCCACGACCGGCAGTGCTGGCGGGTTGGTCCTGCGCGCGGCCGGCGGAAGGTAGACGAGGGCAGACCGAGCGGCGAACCCCGAGGTGGTGGCCGGAATCGTCACGGTGCCCACCACTCCCGTCGCGGGCGTCGAGCCTGAAGTCGCCACAGCGAGCGAGTCGTAGGTGGGGAGTCCGAGGGCGGTGCGCACCGTCGTGAACTGCCCGAAGTCAGCATTCACCCCCGCCGCCGCGGAGAGCAGCAGCAGCGGGATGGCGACGACGGCGACCATTCGGCGCCACCTCCTCGCGGTGACGAGGGCGAACACGATCAGAGCGAGAGCACCGAAGAACCCGGCAGCCCAGAGGCGGGTCGTCGTACTCAGGGAGACTCCGAAGAGATCCCAGACGTCGCTCACCAGCCAGCTGAGCGTCCACCCTGCCGCAGCGCCGCCGACGACCAGGCCGAGTCCGATCAGTGTGCTCGGGGTCGGCAGACGACGGGCGGCCAGAACGATCAGGCTCACCGCCGTCACCCCGTATAGGGCGAAAAGAAGCGGGCCACCGACGATGCTGGTGTTCAGGAATGTGCTCACGAATGTCCTCCGGATCAACTGTGCACCCGCTGTGCTCGGCCACGCACCCGGAGTGATCGTTCTGAACGAGGTTTCAGAGCACGCGCTGGCTATCATCGGCCCGCTCACGGGACACTGTCAGGTACCGCTCAGGTATCGGAGCGGACGGCTGAAACCGGCCCGTCAGCGCGCTCCACGGGTGCTCAGATCGTCGACGAGTTCCTGCACACGAGGGGCGGGCGCGCCGTGCCGGCTGGCACGTCGCAGCAGGGCGCCGCCGATGGCGTCAAGCTCGTCCTCCGCCCCGGCCTCCAGGTCATTCTGCAGGGAGGACCGCATGCCGGGTGGGAGCGCGTGGATAGCCCGGGCGAGCTGGGCGGGGTCCGACGGCACACCATCCCTGGTGGCGATCTGGGCGACCTCGGCCAGCAACGCGGTGGTGAGGGCAGGGTCCTGGTCCCGGGCGGCCCCGATGCTGACTCCCCAGTAGGACGTGAGCAGCGCCATCGGAGCCAGGAATCGCAGTTTGCTCCAGAGCACCTCCGCCTCGCTTCCGCCCACGGTGACATCGAGTCCGGCGCCTTTCCAGGCCGTGACGACTCCGGTGCTCTCCCCGTCGGCGGGAACGGTGAGCCGCAGGAACGGACTGCGGTGGTCGATGATCGTGGGCCCGAGTCGGGTGCTCTCGACAGCGACCGTAGCGCCCGCGACGCGGGCATCGGGGGCTGCCTGCCGCAGCACGTCCATGTGTTCGATGCCGTTGAGCAGGGACACGACCTCGGCGGGTTGCGCTCGCCGGAGGGCATCGACGATTCCAGGGAGGGCATAGGCCTTGGTGGCCACGATCACGCGGGCACCGACGGGAATCTCCGTCACCGCCGTGAGTCGGCCGACCTGGTCGCCGAAATGGGGGCTATGCAGCGTGAGGCCGTCAGCGTTGATGTGCCGAGCCGTTTCCGGACGTGCGACGGCGACGACATCGATCCCGCTTCCGTGCAGCAGGACGGCGATGAGCCCTCCCACGGCTCCGGCACCCACAACAGCGATGACCGGCTCAGACATTCGACACCTGTGACATGGGGACCTTCCATTGTGCGTGCGGCGTCTGCCGCCCGTTCCATTGTGGAGCAGATACAGTGTGGAAATGTCCTCTTCCACCACGCTGGCCGGCCTCGGCGACGAACGCTTCGTGTCGCTCACCACGTTCCGCCGCACGGGAGAGCCAGTCTCGACCCCGGTGTGGATTGCCAGGGACGGTGACGACCTGATCGTGACCACCCCGAGGCAGAGCGGCAAGGTGAAGCGGATTCGCCACACCTCCCGGGTGCAGCTGGTCCCCTGTTCCCGCACCGGAGCCGTGGCGGCCGGTGCGCTGCCGCTGGAGGCGATGGCCGTTATCGAAGACGACGACCGGAGCCGGGCTGTATTGACGGCGGTCTTCGCCGCAAAATACCGACTCGAGTACCGGATCTTCCTGTTCATCGAACGACTCGGCAAATCCGGTGCCAAAACCCGCGTGCTGCTGCGGATCAGCAGCCCCCGCTCCCCCAACACATAGGAGACCGCCAAGCAGACTGCGTCCCGGTGGTCGAGCGTGTCGAGACCCGGTGGGTCATTCCGTGTTCGGTGGTTGTCGCGTGTCCGGGTCGTGGGTGTTGGGGTCGTGGGCGCGGTGTTGGTTGGGTCGGCGCCATGTGCCGGTGGGGTCGAGCCAGTGCGGTGCCTTCACTTGCGGCATGCCGTTGACCATGCGGATCTTCCACCCGGCGGTGTCGATGGTGTGGTGGTGGTACCAGCAGAGCAGTACCCCGTTGTCGATGTCGGTCGGGCCACCGTTCTGCCAGGGGATGACGTGGTGGAGTTCGGTCCATTGGGCCGGGCTGGTGCAGTTCGGGACGATGCAGCCGCCGTCTCGGGCGGTGATGGCGCGGCGTTGGAGGGGGCTGAAGCAGCGGGCTTTGTTGCCCAGGGCGAGGACGGCGCCGTTGCCGCCGAAGAACACCGGGCGGATGCCGCCGTTGTCGACCATCTGGTTGATCGTTTTCATCGACAAGGGTGCGTCGACGCCGTCGATCCAGCCGACGCCGATGCCGGCGAGGAGGTCTGCGGCGCTGACGTGCACCATCACGGTTGGTGGCATCCCGCCCATGGTGGGGGTGCGGGGGTCTTGGGCGATCTGGGTGAGGATGCCGCGGAGGATGTCGGCTCGTTTCTCGCCGCCGCTGCGGTCGTCGAGGATCTCTCCGGGGACGAGTTCGCCGGCTTCGATGCGTTCCTGTTCCTCGGCGGAGGGGAACCGGGGTGCGGTGCGGGCGGACTGGTAGGTGTTGAACAGGGTTTGGATGATGCCTTTGAGTTCCGGTGTGACGCCGCCGCGGAGGGGGTAGAGGCCGTTGCGGATCCCGCCGAAGGAGAACGTGGACTTCGCCTCGAGGACCTCCTCGTTGGGCGCGAGGCCGTCGGGGTTCAGTGCCGCCTGCCACTGCAGAGCCATGTCCCGGAGAGCATCGGCGGGGTAGGCGAACCCGTCTGAGTCGCCCAGTCGGGTGATCGGGTCGCCGTCGGTGCTGCGGCCGTAGACGGAGCCGGTGGCCGATTCGACCAGCCCGGCCTCGGCGGCGTCGACGTCGGCGGGGTTCGCATCGAACCGGCCGTGGACCTTGTAGTCGGCCAGGCCCTTCACGATCTCCTCCGCCGCGTCCAGCCCGAGTTCCCCGTCGGCCAGCGCGGCGGCGACGGTGGGGAAGACGGGGTCGAGGACGGTGCCGCCCATCATGCGTGGGGCGATCCTCTCCCCCAACCGCACCCGGCGTTTCATCTCCTGGCCCGACGCCCCGGTCAACCGGGTCAACAGGTCGGTGTGGTGCGACGCGCCCAACCGCCACGCCAACGAGTCCCGACCCAACCCCGTCCGAGCCCGGTACTCCACCACCGTGGCGGTGGTCACCCGGGCCAGATCCGCGGGCCGGCCGACCTGCTCCGTCATCTGCGTCAGCGCGACCAGCTCCGCATCGGTGAGCCCGTCGACATCGATCGAACCCATCACCTCCTGCACCACCGCGGCGGCCCGCGCCAGGACCTGCAGTTTCTGTCCGAACACCCCGGTATGTGCCTGCTGCACCGCGGGGAGCCGTGCGGGGTCCCGCCAGGTGGGCTGCGGGGCACCCCGGCGACCCGCGCGAGGCGGCGCGGGCACCGCCCGGTCGCCGTCGATGGGAGTATCGGTGGCCGCGTTTACGCTCGAGTCAGCGGGGACGTCGAAGGCTGCGGGAACTGGTGCCGGACCGGCCAGGCTGGTGTTCCAGTCCTGCGGAGTACCGCCGGCGGGAGTGTCTCCCAGCGGTGCGGTGGAGCCGTGTACGAGCTCTTCGTCCATACCCTCATTCTCCCACGAATCAAAGAATATTGTGAGGAAATGTCACGTTATCCACAAGGGAATCTCGAGAATACTTGCGCCCGAGTCATTGCAAGTTCATAGGGACATCCAAAGGATCTCGACGGGCTCGATCGACGGGACGGGGCGTCAGGGTGCACAGAAAAGACGGGGCCCAGCACGGTGTTAACCGGCTGAGTCCCGCCGCACGGCCTCTGACTGGACCGGGAGGCACCGCCCCGACAAGCCTCGCTTCGGAGCCCGGCGCTAGAAGCCCAGGCGGCCCAGCTGCTTCGGGTCGCGCTGCCATTCCTTGGCGACCTTCACGCGCAGGGACAGGAAGACCCGCTTGCCCACGAGAGGTTCGATCTGCTTGCGTGCCCGCATGCCGACATCCTTGAGGCGGCCGCCGGACTTGCCGATGATGATGCCCTTCTGGCTGTCGCGCTCGACGAAGAGGTTGGCGTAGATCTCCACGAGTTCCTGGTCGTCGCGCTCGATGATGTCGTCGATCGTGACGGCGATCGAGTGCGGCAGCTCGTCGGTCACGCCCTCGAGGGCGGCCTCCCGGATGTACTCGGAGATCCGGGACTCCAGGCTCTCGTCGGTCACGGCATCAGCGGGGTACAGTGGTGCGTCGCTGAGCGGCAGTAGTCGCAGCAGTTCGCTGCTCAGCACATCCAGCTGGATGCGGCTGGTGGCCGAGATCGGCACGATCGCCTCCCAGTCGCGCAGCTGCGAAACGGCGAGGAGCTGGTTGGCGACACTGGTCTTGGAGGACATGTCGATCTTGGTGACGATGGCCACCTTCTTGGCGCGGGGGAAGTTGTCCAGCTGCTCGTTGATGAACTTGTCGCCAGGGCCGATGGGTTCGTTGGCCGGGATGCACAGGCCGACGACGTCGACGCCACTGAGCGTGGACTGCACCAGGCTGTTCAACCGCTCGCCGAGCAAGGTGCGCGGGCGGTGGATGCCGGGGGTGTCGACCAGGATCAGCTGGCCGTCCTTCTGGTGCACGATGCCGCGGATAGCCCGCCGGGTGGTCTGCGGCTTCGACGACGTGATCGCCACCTTCTCCCCCACCAAGGCGTTGGTCAGGGTGGATTTGCCCACGTTGGGGCGCCCGACAAACGAGACGAACCCCGCTCTGAAGTCAGGTTCTCTTGTCATTGCCGTGTGCTCCTTCTGTGTCCGGCATTCCCAGGAATGCGGACTGTGCGTCTCTCAACGCCTTGTCTGGTTCAACCAGCACTGTGCTGATTCGTTTGCGGCGGCCTTCTGTACGTTCCGCCGTGAGGATGAGGCCGCTGGTTCTCGCCTCGGACCCGGCGACGGGAAGCCGTCCGAGCACCTTCGCGAGCAGGCCGCCGACTGAATCGACCTCGTCGTCGTCGAGGTCGAGGTCGAACAGCTCGCCGAGCTCATCGACGGGCAGTCGGGCGCTCACCCGGAAACGGCCTGATCCGAGGTCTTCGATCTCCACGACGTCGCGGTCGTACTCGTCGGAGATGTCGCCCACGAGTTCCTCGATGAGGTCCTCGAGGGTCACCAGACCGGCGATTCCGCCGTACTCGTCGACGACCATGGCGAGGTGGTTTGATTCGAGCTGCATCTGGCGGAGCAGCGCGTCGGCCTTCTTGGACTCGGGCACGAACTGGGCGGCCTTGGCCAGTTCCCGCACCGTGAGGCTCTCGAGGTTGCGCGGGCGCTCGTAGACGAGACGGGAGACATCCCGCAGGTAGAGCACACCGATGACGTCGTCCACCTCTCCGTCCACGACAGGCACCCGGGAGTAGCCCTTGCTGAGGAACAGCCCCATGGCGGCACCGACGGTGGCGTCGGCGTCGATGGTGACCATGTCGGTGCGCGGGATCATGACCTCGCGCACGACGGTCTCGCTGAACTCGAAGATCGAGTGGATGAGTTCGCGGTCGTCTTCCTCGATCACGTCCAGCTCGGTGGCCTCATCGACCATGCTGAGCAGCTGGTCCTCCGAGGTGAAGGTGGCGAGACGGCTGCGGCCCGGGGTGACCCGGTTACCGAGGGCGACCAGGGCGTTGGCCACAGGGCCGAGCAGCACGCGCAGGAAGTGCACGAGAACGGCCGTGAGCACGAGCAGGTTCTTCGGATGCGCCCGGCCCACGCTGCGCGGGCTGGCCCCGACGAGCACGAACGACACGGCCGTCATCAGCAGGGCCGACAGCAGCAGGGCCAACCAGATCTGGTCGATCGTGGTGGCGAACACGAGGGTGACGAGCACCGCCGCGGTCGTCTCCGCGATGATCCGCACGAAGTTGATGGCGTTCAGGTGCGCGCCCGTATCGGCGGCGATAGCACGCAGTGACCGCTTCGAACGTGCGGTCACGGCGAGTTCGGCGATGTCGGCCCGGGACTGGGATGTGACCGCAGCGTCGACAGCGGCCATCAGCCCGCCGAACGCGACGAGCAGGATGGCGGCCGTGAGGAACCACCCGACGATCATCGGGGCCGGCGTCGTTCCTGCATGGAGAAGCCGATCAGGATGTCGCGCTGGATGCCGAACATCTCCTTCTCTTCCTCTGGCTCCGCGTGGTCGAAGCCGAGCAGGTGCAGGATGCCGTGCGTGGTGAGCAGCAGCAGTTCGTCGAGGGTGCTGTGGCCGGCGGTCTCCGCCTGGCCCTGGGCCACCTGCGGGCAGAGCACGATGTCGCCGAGCAGGCCCGGCGGCGTGATGGCGTCTTCGGTGCCGGGGCGCAGTTCGTCCATCGGGAAGCTGAGGACGTCGGTAGGACCCGGCTCATCCATCCACTGCACGTGGAGCTGTTCCATGGCGCCCTCGTCGACGAGCACGATCGCCAGTTCGGCGTCGGCATGCACGTGCATGGTGTCCAGCGCGAAGGCGGCGAGCCTCAGGATGGCGGCCTCGTCGACCGGGATGGCCGACTCATTGTTGATTTCGATGCTCAACTGGATCTCCGTTTCGGGGTGCGATCGCGCGGGTTCCCCTGGTGCGGAGCGCGGGATGCGAAGTCGCGGGCCTGTTCGCTTTCGTAGCGTTGGGCCTGCTTCTGCGCGTCGTATTCGGTGTAGGCGTCGACGATGCGGCCGACAAGGCTGTGGCGCACGACGTCGGCGCTGGTCAGGCGAACGAAGGCTATGTCGTCGATTCCGTCGAGCACCTTGGTGACCAGGCGGAGTCCGCTGGCGCCGGCGGGCAGGTCCACCTGGGTGATGTCACCGGTGACAACCATCTGGGAACCGAAGCCGAGCCGGGTGAGGAACATCTTCATCTGCTCCGGCGTCGTGTTCTGGGCCTCGTCGAGCACGATGAACGCGGAATTCAGGGTGCGCCCGCGCATGTACGCCAGCGGGGCCACCTCGATGGTGCCGGCGGCCAGCAGCTTGGGCACCAGCTCCGGGTCCATCATCTCGAAGAGGGCGTCGTAGAGTGGCCGCAGGTACGGGTCGATCTTGTCAGTGAGGCTGCCGGGCAGGAACCCGAGCCGCTCCCCCGCCTCGACGGCCGGTCGGGTGAGGATGATGCGGTCGACCTCCTTGCGCTGCAGCGCCTGCACGGCCTTTGCCATGGCGAGGTAGGTCTTGCCGGTTCCGGCCGGCCCGATGCCGAAGACGATGGCGTTCTCGTCGATCGCGTTGACATAGCTGCTCTGACCGAGCGTCTTGGGGCGCACCGTGAGGCCACGCGACGTGAGGATGGTCTGGCCGAGCACCGTCGACGGGCTCGACGTGCTGTCGGCGCCGAGCATGCGCGCCGAGGTTGTCACCTCGGTCTCGCCGAGGTCCGCCCCGGTACGCAGAAGCAGCTGCAGCTCCTCGATCAGGCGCACCACGGCATCCGTGGAGGCGGCCGGCCCGGTGAGGGTGACCTCGTTGCCGCGGACGTGCACGGTCACGTCCGGGTATTCCTTCTCGATGGTGCTGAGGAACCGGTCCTGGGGGCCGAGCAGACGCACCATGGCGACGCCGTCGACGAGGAGTGTGCGCACCGCGGGCAGTGCGCCTGTTCCGGGAGTCTCCGGGTCAGAGGGCTGCAAGCGTCCCCTCCTCGAGAGTGCCGCCGAGCACATGGGCGTGCACGTGGAAAACCGTCTGGCCGGCCGATGCGCCGGTGTTGAAGATCAAGCGGTACTCCCCCGCGCAGTGTTCGTCGGCCACCCGGCCGGCCACGGCGACCAGTTCGGCCAGGAGGGCGGGGTCGCCGGCCGCGAGTTCGCCGACGTTCTGGTATTGCTGGGTCTTGGTGGTCACGACCACGTGGACGGGCGCCTGCGGGGCGATGTCGTTGAACGCGATGATGTGGTCGGTTTCCGCGACGATGGTCGCCGGAATCTCGCGCGCGGCAATGCGGCTGAAGATGGAGGGTTCTGCACCGGAGGAGGCCATACGTCTATCTTAAGCGGAACTACCAGCGACCGAGGGTTGCGTTCAGGATGGCGACGGCGGCGGGGCCCGCCGTCGACGTGCGCAGCACGGTGTCGCCCAGGCGCACCCGGCTGGCGCCGGCCGCCTCGAGGACGTCCAGTTCCGATGCGGCGATCCCGCCCTCCGGGCCCACGACGAGAACGATGTCACGATCGTCGGTCGGTGGCGCGATCGCGGTCAGCCGGGTGTCCGCGGTGGGTTCGAGCAGCAGCATCCGGCTGGTGGCGGCGAGCTGTGCAAGTTGCTTGGTGCTGACCAGCGCCGCCACCTCTGGCAGCCAGGGCCGGATTGACTGCTTGCTGGCCTCGCGCACGATGGCGGCCCAACGGGCCTGCCCCTTCGCCACCTTGACGCCTTCCCACCGCACCACCGACCGTGAGGCCGCCCACGGGATGACCCCGTCGATGCCGAGTTCGGTGGCCGCCTGCACCGCGAGTTCATCGCGGTCGCCCTTGGCCAGCGCCTGCACGAGCAGGATGCGCGGAGTCGCCGGCGGGCTGTGCCGCACGGAGTCGACGCGGAGCACAAGCTCGGTCGGAGCCGCCGTGATCACGGTGACCCCCAGCATCAGCCCGGCGCCGTCGCCCACCAGCAGGGTCTCGCCCGGGCGCACCCGGCTGACCGTGACGGCGTGCTTGGCCTCGGCGCCGGTGAGGCTCACCGTGGCCCCCACCTGCATGGCGGACGGGGCCTGGCCGAGAGTCTCCGAGAGGAAGAAATGCGCCATCGCTAGCGGGCGTCCCTAACCGAGGAACCGGTCGCGGAGCTTCGCGAACAGGCCCTGCTGGAAGTGGCTGAGGGCCGGTGCCGCGACCTTGTGGCGGGCGGCGAAGGCCTCGATGAGTTCGCGTTCCTTGTGGTCGAGCTTGGTCGGGGTGAGCACCTGCACGCCGACGCGGAGATCGCCACGGCCGTTGCCGCGCAGCCGCGTGATCCCGCGGTCCTTGACCGTGAGGATCTCGCCGGCCTGCACGCCCGGGCGGAGCTCCACCTCGATGTCGCCGTCGAGGGCCTTGACCGTGGCCGTGGCGCCGAGGATGGCGTCGGTCATGGGCACCTCGAGGGTGCACAGCAGGTCGTCGCCGTCACGGCTGAAGACGTCGTGGTGCCGCACCTTCATCTCGAGGTAGAGATCGCCGTTGGGGCCTCCGGCCGGTCCGGCCTCGCCGCTGCCGGGCATCTGCAGGCGCAGGCCCGTGTCGACGCCGGCGGGGATGTCGACCGGAACCGTGCGGCGCGCGCGCACGCGGCCCTGGCCCTGGCAGGTGACGCAGGGCGTGGCGATGATGGTGCCGTAGCCGCGGCAGGAGCCACAGGGGCTGGAGGTCATGACGTTGCCGAGCAGGGACCGCACGGCACGCTGGATGCTTCCGGTGCCGTGACAGATGTCGCAGGTCACCGGGGAGGTGCCGGGCTGGCAGCAGCTGCCGTTGCAGGTGGCGCAGACGATCGCGGTGTCCACCTCGATGTCGCGGTGGGTGCCGAAGATCACCTCGTCGAGGTCGAGCTCCACGCGGATGAGGGCGTCCTGCCCGCGTTCGCGGCGCGACCGCGGGCCGCGGCTGCCGCCGCCTCCCCCGCCGAAGAAGGTCTCGAAGATGTCGCCGAAGTTGCCGGCGTCGAAGCCGCCGCCCTGGCCGGAGTTGCCCGAGCCGCCGCGGTCGTAGTTCTGGCGCTGCTTGGGGTCGGAGAGCACGTCGTAGGCGTGGGTGATGGTCTTGAACCGCTCGGATGCCTCAGCGCCCGGGTTCACATCGGGGTGCAACTGGCGGGCGAGGCGCCGGTAGGCCTTCTTGATCTCGTCGGTGGTGGCATCGCGCGCGACGCCGAGTGCTTCGTAATGGTCAGCCAAAGCTGGCTCTCCTCGGGTTCTGGGGTGAAAAGTGTCGGTGGGAAGGTGTGGGGGCGGCTAGTTCTCGCCGAGCAGGCGCGAGAGGTACCGGGCGACGGCGCGCACGGCCGCCATGTTGTTGGAGTAGTCCATGCGGGTCGGGCCGAGCACGCCCAGCCGGGCCGCATCGCCGTGGGAGGTATAGCCGCTCGTGAGCACGGAGGTCTCCCCCAGGCCGAACGGCGCGTTCTCACGGCCGATGCTCACCGAGACGCCGTGCTGGTCGGTGGCCATCTCGCCGAACAGGCGCAACAGCACCACCTGCTCCTCGATGGCCTCGAGCACAGGGTAGATACTGCCGCTGAAGTCGTCCTCGGTGCGCACCAGGTTCGCGGCGCCGGCCATGACCAGGCGGTCCTGACGGTTGGCGCCCACCTGGTCCCGCAGAGTGCCGGTGATGAGGTCGATCAGGTCCTGCAGTTCGGGCGGGCCCAGCCCGGTCGGCCCGGTCAGCGCGGCGGCCGCCTCGCTCATGCTCAGACCGCCGACCACGGCGTTGAGCCGGGTGCGGAGTTCGGCCAGGGCGACCTCGTCCACGGCGCGGGTCAACTCCACCACGCGCTGTTCGACGCGTCCGGAGTCCGTGATCAGGACGGACAGCACCCGGGTGTCGCTGAGCGGCACCAGTTCGATGTGCCGCACGCTAGCGCGCGACAACGACGGGTACTGCACGAGGGCCACCTGATGGGTCAGCTGCGAGAGCAACCTGACGCTCCGCGCCAGCACCTCGTCCAGATCGGCGGACTGGCCGAGGAAGACCTCGATGGCCTGCCGCTGGGCGCCGGTCAGGGGGCGCAGGTCGGCCAAGTGGTCGACGAAGAGGCGATAGCCCTTGTCGGTGGGAATGCGCCCCGACGACGTGTGGGGCGCGATGATGAGCTCTTCCTCCTCGAGCAGGGCCATGTCGTTGCGGATGGTCGCTGCCGAGACTCCGAAGGCATGCCTGTCGACGATCGACTTGGACCCCACCGGTTCGCGCGAGGCCACGTAGTCCTGCACGATGACGCGGAGCACTTCGAGACTACGATCCGACACCATTCCGATCGCCTCCCTCACGCCCGGTCCTGCCACCAACTGGCTGGCACTCTCATTGTTTGACTGCTAATCATATCGCGAGCGGGCTGGATACCCATTGCTCCCCGACGATTTTGCGCAGTAGCGTGGGCACAAGCACACCCACGCACCGCTCACCGAAGGACACCGCCATGAGCTATCCCACCGGTCAGGGACCATCGAACGGGCCGTCATCAGGGCCTCCGCTCTCCCAGGAGCAGGACAGGCAGTGGGCGTCACTGGCTCACCTGGGCGGCATCCTCTCGTTCCCGCCCTCCCTGATCATCTGGCTGGTCTTCAAGGACCGGGGCCCGTTCACCAACGAACAAGGCAAGGAAGCGCTGAATTTCCAGATCACCCTGCTGATCGGCTATGTGGCCCTCAACGTTCTGTCCACGATTCTCAGTCTGATCACATTCGGCCTGCTGTCCGGGCTCTTCTCGCTCGGCTGGGTGCTGTGGCTGGTCGGATCGATCTTCTCCGTGCTCGGCTATCTGAGCGCTCGCGACGGCCGGCCGTACCGCTACCCCTTCTCTATCCGTCTGATCAGCTAGTTTGCAGACTCCGGGTTGGGGCGAGCGGCGCTATTCTGGTAACAGCGGCGCCGGACGCCGCCCCGCACCGCCGGGAGTCACGAAGGAGATCCCATGTCAGAGGCAACGCCTCCCCCCGCAGCCCCGTACCAGGCACAGAGTCAGCTGAGCCCGGCCGACGAGAAGCTCTGGGCGACCCTGATCCACATCGGCGGGATCCTCTTCAGCTTCCTGCCTGCCCTCATCGGCTACATCGTGCTCAAGGACCGCGGCCCGTTCATCCGGGCGCACACGGCAACCGCTCTGAACTTCCAGATCACCCTGGCCATCGCCGGGTTCGTCGGAGGCATCCTCACCGTCATCGGCATCGGCTTCCTGATCCTGGCCGCGGTGTGGATCCTCAACATCGTCTTCAGCATCATGGCCGCCATCGCCGCCAACAAGGGCGAGTGGTACACCTACCCGCTCACCATCAAGTTCCTCAGCTAGCCCGTTTCCCCCTCGCGAGCTGCGAGGTGAGCACCGAGAACTCGCGCGTTCTAGGGCTTAACTCACGGTTCGCGGGTGGGAGCGGAGGTTAGTCGGTGAGGAGGCGGCGCACCACGGCGTCGGCCAGGAGCCGCCCGCGCAGGGTCAGCTTGATGGTGCCGCCGATCGCCGCCCTCGCGTCGATGAGTTCGTCGGCAATCAGGCCGGCCACCTCGCGGCGCCCCGCCGTCGTCAACGTCGCCACGGGGATGCCCTCGCGGATGCGGGTGAGCAATAGCACCCGCTCCAGCTCGCGCGTGTCGTCGTCGAGAGTCTCGCGTCCGGCCGCCGGGGAATGCCCGGCGAGGATCCGGTCCGCATACGCCGCCGGGTGCTTGACGTTCCACCAGCGCACCCCGCCGATGTGGCTGTGCGCCCCTGGGCCCACACCCCACCAGTCGGCGCTCCTCCAGTAGGAGAGGTTGTGCCGGGAGCGATGCTCCGTGCCCCTGGACCAGTTGCTGACCTCGTACCAGCCGTAGCCGGCCTCGGCCAGGAGCCGGTCGGCCAGCTCGTAGAAGTCGGCCTGCAGGTCCTCGTCGGGCTGCACGAGCTCGCCGCGGCGGATCTGCCTGGCCAGCTTGGTGCCGTCTTCGACGATGAGCGAGTAGGCGCTGATGTGGTCGGGGTTCTGAGCGATAGCGTGGTCGAGGCTGGCCCGCCAGTTCTCGATGGTCTCCCCCGGGGTGCCGTAGATCAGGTCGAGGCTCACGTCCAGGCCTGCGTCCCTGGCCCACTGCACGACGAGCGGAACCCGCTCGGGGTCGTGCGTGCGCTCGAGGGTGGCGAGCACGCTCGGCACGGCCGACTGCATGCCGAAGGACACCCGGGTGAACCCGGCGGCCTTGAGCTGGAGGAGGTAAGCGGCGTCGACCGAGTCCGGGTTCGCCTCGGTGGTCACCTCGGCACCCGGCACAATGCCAAAGGTGTCCCGCACGGCGTGCAGCATCCGCACCAGGTGGTCGGCGGGCAGCAGCGTGGGCGTGCCGCCACCGAAGAAGACCGTCGCTGCGGGCCGGCTCTCCACGCCCGACGCGGCCAGGATGCGCGCGGCGGACTCGACCTCCGACACGGCCTGGCTGGCGTAGTCGCTCTGCTTCACCCCGCGCAGCTCGGTGGCGGTGTAGGTGTTGAAGTCGCAATAGCCGCAGCGCACCTTGCAGAACGGCACGTGCAGGTAGACCCCGAAGTCGCGTTCGTCCGCGCCGACTCCGGCCGAGGCCGGCAGCAGCCCGTCGAGGGGGGCGGGGTCACCGACCGGATGCGGTCCAGCCATCCGGTCAGGCCATCCCGACGGGATGCAGGGCGCGCAGGTACCGGCGCGTGTAGCGTTCCTGCTGGAAGCGCAGGACCGGCCAGGCCAGACGGTAGTACCAGGTGCTCGGCCGGGAGAACGAGCGGATCGTCAGCCAGACGGAGTCGTCCGGACGGCGGTCCACGATGAACGCTTCCTCGCCGTTCTGCGGGTGACCGCGCATGGTTCCGTAGGCGAAGCCGATCTTGTCGGCCTCATCGATGACGTAGACCACGCGGACCGGTGCGGCGACCGTGAAGGGGCCGTTCGGGATCTTGAGCACGCCGGTCATGCCGTTGCTGATGAAGGGGGTGCCGTCCTCGGCGAAGGTGGCCTCGTTCACCGGGTGCTCCTGGTTGGGCGCCGGGGTGCCGTCGTCGGTGAAGACGATGCCGGTGTACTGCACGCCGGTTCCGGCGTCGAGGTCGGTGACCTCGATGCCGCTGCCACGCTGGATGCCCCAGGTCATCAGCGACGTCGTCGCCGCCCGGAAACGTTCCTCGCCGCTGCCCAGGCGCACGGTGCGCTCGAGCGGCCGGTGCCCCTTCGGCGGGTAGCGCATGAGGTCGGACGCGAGGGTGCCGCCGATGGCGGCGTACGTCACGGCGGCGTCGGTGAAGGTCGAGCGGCGCATGACGGTTACTTCTTTTCCTTCTTGGGCGGTTCGTCGCCGGAGAGCGCGGCGATGAACGCCTCCTGCGGCACCTCGACCCGGCCGACCATCTTCATGCGCTTCTTGCCTTCCTTCTGCTTTTCGAGCAGCTTGCGCTTGCGGGAGATGTCACCGCCGTAGCACTTGGCCAGAACGTCCTTGCGGATGGCGCTGATGGATTCACGGGCGATGATGCGGGCGCCGATGGCGGCCTGGATGGGCACGTCGAACTGCTGGCGCGGAATGAGCTTGCGGAGGCGCCCCGTCATGAGGACACCGTAGTCGTAGGCCTTGTCGCGGTGCACGATGGCGCTGAAGGCGTCGACCTGTTCGCCCTGCAACAGGATGTCGACCTTGACCAGGTCGGCCTCCTGCGAGCCGATGGGCTCGTAGTCCAGCGAGGCGTAGCCGGCGGTCTTGCTCTTGAGCTGGTCGAAGAAGTCGAACACGATCTCGCCCAGCGGCATCGTGTAGCGGATCTCGACCCTGTCCTCACCGAGGTACTCCATGCCGAGCAGGGTGCCGCGGCGGCCCTGGCAGAGTTCCATGATCACGCCGACGTAGTCCTTGGGCGCGAGGATCGCGGCCTTGACGATGGGCTCCTCGACGACGGCGATCTTGCCGTTCGGGAACTCGCTCGGGTTCGTGACCGTGACGGTCTTCTTGTCGTCGGTGGTGACCTCGTAGATCACGCTGGGCGCGGTGGTGATCAGGTCGAGGTTGAACTCCCGGTCGATGCGCTCGGTGATGATCTCGAGGTGCAGCAGGCCCAGGAAGCCGCAGCGGAAGCCGAAGCCCAGCGCGACGGAGGTTTCCGGTTCGTAGACCAGCGACGCATCCGAGAGCTTGAGCTTGTCGAGCGCTTCGCGCAGCGCCGGGTAGTCGCTGCCGTCGATCGGGTAGAGGCCGGAGAACACCATGGGCTTGGGCTCGGTGTAGCCCGGCAGCGCCTCGGTGGCGGGCTTGGCCGCAGTGGTGACGGTGTCGCCGACCTTGGACTGGCGCACGTCCTTCACACCGGTGATCAGGTAACCCACCTCACCGACGCCCAGGCCCTTGCTGGGCGTGGGTTCGGGGCTGGTGACGCCGATCTCGAGGATGTCGTGGGTGGCTCTGGTCGACATCATCTGGATCTTCTCGCGCGGGCTGAGGTGCCCGTCGATCATGCGCACATAGGTGACGACGCCGCGGTAGCTGTCGTAGACGGAGTCGAAGATCATCGCGCGGGCCGGGGCGTTCGCGTCGCCGACCGGAGCCGGGATCAGACTGGTGGCCCGGTCGAGCAGCTCGGACACGCCCACGCCGGTCTTGCCGGAGACCCGCAGCACGTCGTCGGGGCTGCCGCCGATGAGGCTCGCGAGTTCCTTGGCGTACTTGTCGGGGTCGGCGGCCGGCAGGTCGATCTTGTTGAGCACCGGGATGATGGTGAGGTCGTTCTCGAGAGCCAGGTACAGGTTCGCCAGCGTCTGGGCTTCGATGCCCTGTGCGGCGTCGACGAGCAGGATGGCGCCTTCGCAAGCGGCCAGGCTGCGGGAGACCTCGTAGGTGAAGTCGACGTGGCCCGGAGTGTCGATCATATTCAGCGCGTAGGTCTGGCCGTCCATCTCCCACGGCATGCGCACGGCCTGGCTCTTGATGGTGATGCCGCGTTCGCGCTCGATGTCCATGCGGTCCAGGTACTGGGCACGCATGGAGCGGTCGTCGACGACGCCGGTGATCTGCAGCATCCGGTCGGCCAGCGTGGACTTGCCGTGGTCGATGTGCGCGATGATGCAGAAGTTACGGATGAACGCGGGGGCGGTTGCGGCCGGTTCCAGCGCCTTGATTGCTCTCGGTGACATGATGGCCCAATTCTCCCATGCCTCGCAGCATCGGGGTGACCTGCCTCGGCCCGGCTCGCTCATCCATTCGACGGATGCAGGCTGCGCACGGCCTGATTATGCTGGCATCACCATGTCCAGCCTCACCGTCGCCGCCACCCCGACCCCGAGGGATCCCACCCCGCCCACCAGCATCGGCGACGGCCTGCCACACTCCGCACTGACCCCGGTGTTCTCGGGGCTGCGCATCGGTCTGCACGTGCTGATCGTTGCCCTGACCGGGCTGGTGATCGTGCTCACTCTGTGGGACGCGGCCCCGGATGCGGCGCTCATCGTGGCACTGGCGCTGGTGTTCCTCACCAGCTACGCCGCCGGCGGCCGCCTGGCCCGCACGCGGCCGCGCTGCTGGGTCGTGCCGGTCTGGATGGCGTTGCTGCTCGTGGAGTGGCTCGCGCTGACGCTGTTGACCGAGGACGCCGCGTTCATCGTCTTCCCCCTGTTCTTCCTCCAGCTGCACGTGCTGCCCCTCCGGGCGGGCATTCCGCTGGTGCTGCTGAGTGTGTTCCTCACGATCTGGTCGATGAGCCTGCATGTGGGCCTGAGCCTGGGCGCGACCCTGGGGCCGCTCGTGGCCGCCGGTGTGGCCGTCGCGGTGGGGCTCGGCTACCGGGCGCTGCTGCGGGAGGCCGGCGAACGGCAGAGCCTCATCGACGACCTGCTGGCCACCCGGGCCGAGCTCGCCGCCACCGCCAGGGATGCCGGCACCCTCGCCGAGCGGCAGCGGCTGGCCCGCGAGATCCACGACACCGTCGCGCAGGGGCTCTCGAGCATCCAGTTGCTGTTGCACGCGGCCGAGCGCACCGTCACCGACCCGGCCGCCCTCGACCACCTACGGCTGGCCAGGGACACGGCGGCGGCGAATCTGCAGGAGACCCGTCGGTTCATCCGCGAACTCACCCCGCCGGCCTTGGATACCCAGACCCTGCCCGGCGCCCTGGCCAGGCTCGCGGCCTCGATGGAGCGCCCGACGCCCACCGATGGGCGGGCCACCCGGGTGAGCCTGCACGTCACCGGGGACGCCGTGGCCCTGCCCATGTCGTTGGAAACCACCCTGTTGCGCATCGCTCAGGGGTCGCTGGCCAACGTCGCCCAGCACGCCGACGCCCATCGCGCCGAGATCACGCTGAGCTACATGACCGACGAGGTGACCCTGGACATCGTCGACGACGGCCGGGGGTTCACGCTCACCGATGCGGCCGCCCAGAGCCCGGACTCGTTCGGGCTGGTCGCGATCAGGCAACGGGTGGAGCAACTCGGCGGCAGCTTCGTGCTCGAGTCTGCGCCGGGTCAGGGCACGGCCGTTGCGGTCACCTTCCCGACCGGGCAGGTGGCGGCATGATCCGGGTGCTGCTCGCCGATGACCACCCCGTGGTACGGGCGGGCCTGCGGGCCCTGCTCGGCGCGGAGCCCGACCTGGTCGTGGAGCTCGAGGCCGGCACGGCCGAGGAGGCGGTGACGCTGGCGGCGTCCGGACAGGTCGATGTCGTGCTCATGGACCTGCAATTCGGCGGGGCGCTGCCCGGTGCCACCATGCAGGGGGCCGAAGCCACCCGCCGGGTGCGCGCGGTTCCCGGCGCCCCTCACGTGCTGATCCTGACGAATTACGACACGGATGCCGACATCCTCGGCGCCATCGAGGCCGGCGCCAGCGGCTACCTGCTCAAGGACGCCCCGCCGGCCGAGCTCATCACGGCCGTTCGCGCGGCCGCGGCCGGCCAGAGCGCCCTCGCGCCGGCCATCGTGACCCGCCTGGCCGACCGCTCCCGGGTTCCGGAGAGCCGGCTCTCCCCGCGTGAGGTCGAGGTGCTCGGGCTCGTCGCCGCCGGACGCTCCAACCGGCAGATCGGGCAGGACCTGTTCCTCAGCGAGGCGACCGTGAAGTCCCACCTGGTGCACATCTTCGGCAAGCTCGGGGTGGGTTCGCGTACCTCGGCCGTCGCCAGTGCCCGCGCGTCGGGGACCATTAGGGGGGCCTGAGATGACCGAGGCCGATCGGCCCGGCGCCGACCTACCGGTCGCCGGTCCGTTCGCCGGCCCGGTCCCGGTGCTGCTGGTGCACGGTATCCGCACCTCGGCGACCATGTGGCGCCACCAACTGGAGTGGCTGGAGGCGGCGGGTCATCCGGTGCTCGCGATCGATCTGCCCGGCCATGGAGCACGACTCGGTGAGCCGTTCACGGCAGCGGCGGCGCTCGCCACCATCGACGCCGGAGTCGACGCCCTGGGCGGCACTGCGCTTCTGGTCGGACTGTCACTGGGCGGATACTGGACCATCGCGTATGCCGCCCTGCACCCGGAGAAGGTCATCGCCCTTGTCGCCGCGGGCAGTTCCTTCCAGCCGAGCGGCCCTGGGCTCGCCGGCTACCGGTTACTGGCCAGGTCTATTCGCCGTCTTCCGGACCGGGGCCTGGCCCTGCATACCGTGCTGGTCAGGCGAATGCTCCCCGAACCCGGAGCCACGGATGTCCTGGCGGGCGGCGTCGCCCTGGACGTCATGGACGCCGGTCTCGGCGCGACCGGGACCCTCACTCCCGTTGCCGACCTGCACAGGTATCCCGGCCGGGTCTGGCTGGTCAACGGCGCGTGGGACCACTTCAGGTTGCATCAGAGACGTTTCCTGGCCGCAACCAGACAGGGCACCCTGGTGACGGTTCCCGGGGCCGGTCACCTCGTGAGCCTGCACCGCCCGCACGCCTTCGATAGGATCCTGCGAGGCATCATCGCCGAGGTCGAGGCTGATCTTCGCCGGGATCACCCCGATTCGGTGCATGGTCGGCCCGGATAGCTGGTATCGTTGCCTGTTGGCTTGCGTGTTGGGTCCCACCCCACACGATTTTCGCCGCACGGTGCCCTCTATCACCGGGCGGCCCATCCGAACAAGAACCTAACGAAAGCGTAAAAAACGTGGCAAATATCAAGTCGCAGATCAAGCGGATCCTCACGAACAAGAAGTCGCAGGAGCGCAACAAGGCGGTCAAGAGCGAGTTCAAGACGGCCATCCGGGCAACCCGCCTCGCCGTCGCCGCCGGTGACAAGGACAAGGCTGTCGCCAGCCTCGCCGTTGCTTCCAAGAAGCTCGACAAGGCCGTCAGCAAGGGCGTCATCCACCAGAACCAGGCAGCGAACAAGAAGTCCGCTATCGCCAAGTCGGTCAACGCGCTCTAACTCGGCCTCACGGCGCTCTCTGACGAGGCGCCACACAGACAAACCCCCGCCCCCGGCGGGGGTTTTCTGTGTGTCCGGACGTACACCTCAGGCCCTTTCCGGCTCGGCCCGCCAACGCTATGGTGTCGACGTGACCAGCGAACAGGCCGCCGGGGCCACGAGTTCTCCCGGAGAGACCAGCGGAGGTCCGCCGAGCGCGGCCCACCCCACCGTGGGTGAGCCCGGCGGAGGGCAACCCGGCAGCGAGCAACCCGGCGGAGCCCAGCCCAGCCCAGGCACCGGCGGTCCGGCTTCTGCACCACCGGTCGCCTCCGGCTCCTCCCCCTGGCGTCGCCAGGCCGGGCTGCTCGGCGCCGCATTCGCCGTCGCCGCCGCCGTCATCGCGGCCGGGCTCCGATTCGCACCCCAGGTGTCGGCGTACTCAGGGCTCAGCTCCTGGGTCTTCGCCGGCCTCCTGGGCTTTGTGCTCGTGCTGGCGGGAGCCTGCGTGCTCTTCGCCGCATCCCTTCCGACCTCGCCCTCCTCTGGGCATGCCCACGATGACTCCCGGATGCCTGCCGGGCGGGGCCTCACCATCCTCGGCGCGGTGCTCGGGCTTGTCGGCCTGGCCCTGGCTGCCCTGGCGGTTCTCCTCGCGGTGGTGCTGCCCGGGCCCACCCAGCGGATCATGGTGCAGTTCACGGACCTCTACGGCCGGGTGCAACTCGAGTACTGCCCGACGCTGCCCGGATCGTTCGAGGCGACGGCCTCCCAGGCCGACCTGGTCGGGTCGTCCACGATCTTGCCGGTCAAGGTCAGCGGAGAGACCTGCGGCGACCCGGAGTACACCGACGGCGTCTGGATCTACCTGAACCGCGACTCGGTCACGGTGTCCGACCGCCCCTAGTCCCCGCGTTTGGCGATGACCGTCACGAGGCGTTCGAGGGCGAAGACCGGGTCACGGCCTGCGCCCTTGACCGCGGCATCCGTCTCGGCGAGCATCACGATGCACCGGGCCAGTCCCTCGTCCGACCAGCCGCGCAGGTCACGCTGGGCGCGCTCCACCTGCCACGGGGCCAGGCTCAGGCTGGCCGCCAGTTGAGCGGAACCCCCGCGGGCGCCGAAGACCTTGGCCATGGTGCGGATCTTGCTCGCGAACGCGGCCACGATCGGCACCGGGTCGGCCCCGGACGACAGCGCGTGTCTGAGGGTCACGAGCGCCTCCCCCAGCCGGCCGGCTATCGCGGAATCGGCCACCTTGAAGGCATTGGTCTCGACCCGGCCGCCGTAGTAGCGGTCGACCGTGGTCTCGGTCACCTCGGCGCCGGTGTCGGCGATGAGCTGCTGGCAGGCCGCCGACAGCTCGGCGAGGTCGTCGGAGAAGGCGGCCACGAGGGACCGCAGGGCGCTCGGCGTGACGCGCTTCCCGGCAGACCGGAACTCCGCGGTCGCGAAGTCGTGCTTGTCCGAGTCCTTCTTGAGTTCGGCGCAGACCACCTCGACGGCGCCGCCGACTCCGCTGCGGATGGTGTCGAGCAGCTTCTTTCCCCGGACTCCCCCTCCGTGGCGAAGCACGACGTAGGTGTCATCGGCGGGGTTCTGCAGGTAGTCGATGGCTTCGGTGAGGAAGGTGTCGCTGCACTTCTCCACCGAGCTGACCCGGATCATCCGCGGCTCACCGAAGAGCGACGGGCTCGCCAGGGTGAGCAGCTCGCCTGGGGCGTAACTGTCGGCCTGGATGTCGCTGACCTCCAGGCTGGGATCTTCCAGTTTGAGGAAGTCCCGTAACGAGCGGATGGCGCGGTCGGCGAGGAACGTCTCGGTGCCCGACACCAGCACCACGGGTGCCGGTCGCACCTGGTGCCAGGCGAGCTGGGGAATGTTCGCTGCGCTCGCCTTGGCGGCCGGTTTGCCGGTTCGTGCCTGTGCGGTTGTTCGTGCGGCCACGCGGCTCCCTTCGCTACCGCTCCAGCCTAACCGGAGCCCCCGACGCTCCCGACCCTGGTGCCGCCCACCGGGGTGTTGTCGATCCGTTCGGTCCAGACCCGGAGCGCGGCGCGGCCCGCCGCTCCCGGCGTCGTCTCCCCCGTGCTCGTCTGGCCCACGGCGGACGTCCCGGCGGTGGGGGCGACCACGGCCAGCCCCTCCTGGTCGGTGCGCACCACGGCCGTGCCCGTCGAGGCGAGCACCTCCAGCAACGACAGGGTCGGGTGCCCGTAGCCGTTGTCGGCGCCCACCGAGATCAGTCCGACCGACGCCCGCAGGTGCGCGTAGAGCGCGGAGCTCTGGTCGCGAGAGCCGTGGTGGGCCACCTTCACCACGTCGACCTGTCCGATCGGCCCCGCGGCGAGGAGGGCGTCCTGGGCCTCCTCGTTCAGGTCGCCGAGGAACACGGACCGGATGCCGGCTCCGTCGAAGAGGATCGTGACGCTTCCCGGGTTGCCCGTTTGCATGAGCGGCGATCCCCGGACCGGCCAGAGGATCTGCCAGGAGAGTCCACCGAGGGCGCCGCTGTCTCCCCGCGCCGCTTCCCGCACCTCGGCCCCACCCTCGGCCAGCCGGGTGTGCAGCGAGGCGTCCTCGGCGTTTTCCGGCACCCCCACCAGGGCGGTTCCCACCTGGCCGATCACCGCGTCCAGTCCGCCGACGTGGTCCAGGTCGTAGTGCGTGAGCACGAGCAGGTCCACGGTGTCGATCCCCAGGGTGTCCAGGCAGCGGGTCAGGAGCGCCGGGTCCGGACCGACGTCCACCAGCGCCACCCGGTCGCCGTCGCGCACGAGCACCGCGTCGCCCTGGCCGATGTCGCAGGCGGCGATCTGCCAGTCGGCGGGGAACACCGCCGCACGCCCGAGCCCTGTGCCGACCAGGGTGCCCAGGGTGCAGCCCACGGTCACGCAGACCAGGCCGGCGCTCAGGATACGCAGCACGAGCGGGGTGCGGTGCAGCAGCAGGCCCAGCACCGCCGCGGTGCAGACCACCGTGAGCAGCACCCCTGCGGGTCCGCCCAGCCAGGGCAGGCTGCTGCCGGGCAGGCCTGCGCTCGTGCGGGCGACCGCCGCTATCCAGGTGGCCGGCAGCCAGGCCAGCCAGATCAGCGCTGTGGCGAGCCAGGGCAGAAACGGCGCAAGAAGGCATCCGGCCAGGCCCACGATGGTGGCCAGGGGTGCAGCGGGGCCCGCGAGCAGGTTCGCCGGTACGCCGTAGCCAGGCAGAGTGGGGCTGAGCAGCACCAGGACGGGCTGGCAGGCCAGCTGAGCGGCGAGCGGGATCGCCAGGACCGTGGCGACGGGGCGGGGCAGCCACAGCGCCAGGCGGCGGCCGAGGGGCGCCGCGAACAGCAGCAGACCGAGCGTGGCCAGCACGGACAGTGCGAAGCCGTAGCTGCGTGACAGCCAGGGATCCCCGATGAGCAGGCAGAGGGTGGCAAGGGCCAGGGCGGACAGGCCCCGGCCGGGCCGGCCCATCGAGCCGGAGACGAGCACCGCGGTGGCCATGGCCGCGGCGCGCACCACGCTGGGTTCTGGGGTCACCAGGATCACGAAGCCGCCCAGGACCGCCAGTCCGGCGCCGATCCGCCAGAGCCGGCCGAGGCCCAGCGCGGCGGCGGCCAGCAGCGCCAGCGCCAGCACGATCGCGCAGTTCGCGCCGGAGACGGCCGTGAGGTGGCTGAGGGAGCTGAGTTTCATCGCGCTGTCGAGGTCCTCGCTCACCGCCGACGTGTCGCCGATGGCCAGCCCGGGCAGCAGCGCGGCACCGTCCCCGGGGAGCGTCCCAGACGCGGCGGCGAATCCCGCACGCAGGTCGTTGGCCCAGGCCAGCCACCAGGGAGCCGGGCTCAGCACCTCGGCGGCGTCCCGGGCGAACAGCAGGGCCGCCGCGGCGTCACCGGGATCGGTGGCCACAAGGGTCCCGGACACCCGGATCTCCTCCCCGATCCTCGGCGGAGACTCAGCCACCCGCGCGAAGACCACGACGGGCACGACCAATCCGGTGCGGCCGGTACCGACCGTCTCGGCCGACGTGGGCGCCGGCGCGTAGCTCCGTTCATCCTCCAGGGCGGTGAGCGTGGCCCGGAAACGCAGCTGTGGTGCCCCGCCGAAGGCAGCCCGCGGACCGGGCACGGCACTGGAGGCGACCGTGAGCCGGGCAGTGACCTTCTCGTGTTCGGCGATGACGGTGCGCACACCGTCGGGATACCGGGCCGGTGCCTGCACCGCCACGGCAAGACCGGCCAGCGCAGCCGCCGCACAGCAGACCGCCACGGTGCCGGGCAGCCGGGCTGGCCACGAGGGACCGCCGGCGCGTTGGTTCACGTGCCGGACGGCGCCGTGCCCGACCGCCCAGGCCAGGGTGACCACCGCCACCGCGCCCAGGACGATCGCGGTGGCGGCGGCGTCCCCTGGCGCGGCCACCACCAGTCCGGCCGACGCCCAGCAGGCCGTGGCGGGGAACACCAGACGGAGGTCGACGCGACCGGGCCCCACGCGGAGACGGGACGCCGTGCCGCTCATGCCTGTCGCTCAGACCGTGATCAGGTCCTGGAGCGCGGCAAAGGTCTTGTCACCGATCCCGGTCACGTTGCGGAGGTCGTCGATGCTGCCGAATCGGCCCTGGGCGTCGCGGTAGTCCAGGATGCGCTGGGCCATGGTCGGTCCGATCCGCGGCAGGGTGTCCAGATCGGCCAGCGTGGCCGTGTTCAGGTTCACCTTGACGGCCGCTCCGCTACCGGTTCCGCCCCAGCCGCCGTCGGTGGTCGCGCCGCCGGCGGCCACCGGGGGCGCGCCCGCCACGACTTCGCCCTGGGCCGGTACGTAGAGCTGCTCGCCGTCGGAGACCAGGCGGGCCAGGTTCACGCCGGCCTGGTCGGCCGTGGCCAGCAGCCCGCCGGCGGCCGCCACCGCGTCGACCACCCGGGCGCCGTCGTGCACCTCGAAGAGACCGGGGTGCGCCACCGCGCCCAGCACGTGCACGAAGATCGCCGGCGCCCCGGCGGCAGCCGGTCCCGTCGAGCCGTCCCCGGTACGGTCCTCCCCCGCTGCGGGCGCTCCGGATGAGTCCGGCGCGCCGGACGGATCGCCGGCGTCTGCCGCCGGCCCGTCGGGACCGGAGGTGACCACCCCTGAGGCAGTCGAGCCGGCCTGGCCCCGGTTCGCGGCGACCTCCACGCTGTGGCCCACCTGTCCAACGGCCGTCACTGCGACGGCGATCCCCAGGGCCGCGAGCAGCAACACGACGGCCGCGCCCACGCCGATGCGCATCCGGGCCCTACCGGGCTCACGGAGGCGGGCGCGCCAGCCCGGGCTCCCGGGTCGCGACGCGGGCGCAAGGCTGTCGAACGGGTCGAGGTCCATACCGGCAGGCTAGGAACCGGCACCGGGTGCGGGACCCACGCCGACCACCCTGGGGAGAAGACGACGCCGGCCTCGCCTGTGGAGGCGGGGCCGGCGTGTGGTGCGCCACGGCCGGGGCGGGCGCGGTTGAGCTTGTTGCTACGGTTTGGTGACGATGCTCACCATGCGCGGTGCCCGCACGATCACCTTGACGATCTCGCGATCGCCGATCGACCGGATCGCGGCGGCGGACGCACGAGCGAGAGCCTCCAGGTCGTCGGTGGAGATCTTCGGGGACACCTCGAGGCGGTCGCGCACCTTGCCGTCGACCTGCACCACGGCCGTGACGGACTCGGCCACGAGCAGGCTGCGGTCTGGCTTCCGCCATTGTGCGAGAGCGACGCAGGGGTCGTAGCCCAGGCGTTCCCACATGTCCTCCGCGGTGTACGGCGCGAAGAGGTTCAGGGCCATGGCGGTCACCTCGGCCGCCTCGCGGACGGCGGCGTCCCCGGCGCCTGCGCCGGTGTCGATGACCTTGCGGGTGGCGTTGACGAGCTCCATCATGCGGGCCACGACGACGTTGAACTTGAACGCCTCGATGAGCGACGGGGCGTCGGCGAGGAAGCGGTGGGTGACGCGGCGGAGCGCCACGTCTCCGGTCTTCCACTCCACCTCGGGGGCGCTCGTGACGTCGCGGGCGACGCGCCAGGCGCGGGCCAGGAACTTCGCCGATCCGACCGGGGACACATCCGCCCAGTCGATGTCGTCCTCAGGCGGGCCGGCGAACGCCATGGTCAGGCGCACGGCGTCGACGCCGAACTTGTCGACCTCCTCCGTGAAGTAGACCAGGTTGCCCTTGCTCTTGCTCATCTTGGCGCCGTCGAGGATGACCATGCCCTGGTTGAGCAGAGCCGTGAAAGGCTCGGTGAAGGTGACGTAGCCCAGGTCGAAGAGCACCTTGGTGATGAAACGGGCGTAGAGCAGGTGCAGGATGGCGTGTTCCACGCCGCCCACGTACTGGTCGACGGGGGCCCACTTGTCGGCTTCCTTCGGGTCGAAGGCCTTGGTGTCGTCGGTCGGGTTGAGGAAGCGCAGGAAGTACCAGGAGCTGTCCACGAAGGTGTCCATGGTGTCGGCGTCGCGCTTGGCCGGCGTGCCGTCGATCGGGTTCGTCACGTTCACCCAGTCGGTGGCGCCGCCGAGCGGCGACGTTCCCTTTGGCTTGAGGTCGAGGCCGTCGGTCGGCGGCAGCAGTACGGGCAGCTGGTCCTCCGGGACCGGGATCTCGGTGCCGTCCTCGCCGTGGATGATGGGGATGGGGGTTCCCCAGTAGCGCTGGCGGGAGATCAGCCAGTCGCGCAACCGGTAGTTCTTGGTGGCGCGCCCGGTGCCGTCGGCCACGAGAGTGTCGATCATCCGCTTGATGGCGTTGGCCTTGGTGAGCCCGTTGAGGGCGCCGGAGTTGACCAGGCGTCCTTCGCCGGTCAGGGCGGTACCGGACTGGGCGGGGTCGAGAGCGTCGGAGTCCAGCGCCGGCAGCTCTTCGGAGCCGTCCAGCATGCCGGGGGTGATGACCGGGATGACCCCGGTCACGGGCGCCGTGGTGTCGACGACGACCCGAATGGGCAGGTCGAAGCGCAGGGCGAAGTCGAGGTCGCGCTGGTCGTGCGCGGGCACGGCCATGACCGCTCCATGCCCGTAGTCGGCCAGCACGTAGTCGGCGGCCCAGATGGGCAGCCGCTCACCGTTGGCCGGGTTGATGGCGTAGCGCTCGAGGAAGACGCCGGTCTTCTCGCGGTCGGTGGCCTGGCGTTCGATCTCGGTGCTGTTCTGCACCTGCACGAGGTAGGCGGCGAAACGCTCGCGCACCTCGGGCGAGGAGTCGGCGACAAGCTCGGCGGCCAGGTCGGCATCCGGCGCGACGACCATGAAGGTGGCGCCGAAGAGGGTGTCCGGGCGGGTCGTGAAGACGCTGACCGGGGCGTCGCGGCCCTCGATGGCGAAGTCGACATCGGCACCGATGGAACGGCCGATCCAGTTGCGCTGCATGTTGAGCACCTTGGCCGGCCAGGTGCCCTCGAGCTGGTTGAGGTCGTCGAGCAGGCGGTCGGCGTAGTCGGTGATCTTGAAGTACCACTGGGTGAGCTTCTTCTTCACCACGACGGCGCCGCTGCGCTCGCTGGTGCCGTCGGCGAGCACCTGCTCGTTGGCGAGCACGGTCTGGTCGATCGGGTCCCAGTTGACCCAGCTGTCCTTACGGTAGGCCAGGCCCTTCTTGTAGAGCTGCAGGAACAGCCACTGGTTCCACTTGTAGTACTCGGGGTCGCTGGTGTGCAGTTCGCGGGACCAGTCGAAGGAGGCCGCGTAGAGCTTCATGCTCTTCTTCTGCTGCGCGATGTTGTCGTAGGTCCAGCCGCGCGGGTCGATGCCGCGCTTGATGGCGGCGTTCTCGGCGGGCAGGCCGAAGGAGTCCCAGCCGATGGGATGCAGCACGTTGAAGCCCTGCTGGCGCCAGTAGCGCGCGACGATGTCACCGAGGGCGTACACCTCGGCGTGGCCCATGTGCAGGTCGCCCGAGGGGTACGGGAACATGTCCAGCACGTACTTGCGCGGGCGCTTGTCATCGGGGTCGCTCGTGCGGAACGGCTCGAGCTCATCCCAGATGGGAGCCCACTTCGCCTGGATGGCGGCGAAGTCGTAGCCGTCTTCGTCCTCTGGACCGTTGGACAGGGTGTCGTGCTCGTGTGCCACGTGGCTCTCATTCATTGTGGTGAGGTGACGTTCTGCGCAGCGAAGTCGGGCCGCTGGCGACGCCCAAGCTCCTAGGTTACTAAACCCTGGCCATCCGCCGCTTCAGCCGCCGGTGCGGAGTCCATGAGGGCCGCGATCAGCGCCCGGGCCTTGATCTGGGTCTCCTCGATCTCCTCAGCGGCGATGGAGAGGGCGGTGATGCCGCCGCCGGTGCCGATCGACGCGCCGTCCGGGCCGAGGACGATGCTGCGGATGACCATGGCGAGGTCGACGGCGCCGTCCACCCCGAGGTAGCCGAATGCCCCGGCGTAGACACCCCGGTCGCCGCCCTCGAGCGTGGCCAGGATGCGCATGGCGCTGGCCTTGGGGGCCCCGGTCATCGACCCGGCGGGGAAACAGGCCTCGATGGCGTCGACGGCGCAGAGGCCCGGCGCCAGGCGGGCCTCGACCGTGCTCACCAGCTGGTGCACGTGCGGGTAGCTCTCCACCTGGAGCAGCGCAGTCACGGCCACGGAGCCGAGCGCGGCGACCCGGCCCAGGTCGTTGCGCATCAGGTCGACGATCATGAGGTTCTCGGCGCGCTCTTTGTCGCTGGCGAGCAGTTCGCCCCGGAGCAGCCGGTCTTCGGCGGGGTCGGCCGAACGCGGCCGGGTGCCCTTGATCGGCCGCGTCCGCAGCCGCCCGGCCGGGCTGACCGACAGGAACTCTTCCGGTGAGGCGCTGAGCAGGGCGAACGGGCCGAACCTCAGCAGCCCGCCGTGGTGGCTCGGGCTTCCGGCGCGCAGCCGCCGGTAGACCTCCAGCGGGTCGAAGCGGCCGGCAATCGTGACCTCGTTGGTGAGGCAGAGCTGGTAGGCGTCGCCGGCGACGATGCGCTCCTGGCACGCACCGATCAGGCGTGCGTACTCGACGGGATCGTGCCGCCAGCGAGCCGAGATCGGGTCGGCGGATGCCCCGGCGTGCGCGCCTCGTGTCGGCGTGGCGACGCTGCCGGGCTGTGCGCTGTCGGACTGTGCACTGTCGGACTGTGCACTGTCGGGCAGGGTGGCGGCGGACGGGGCGGCATCCTCGAGTCCCGTCGCGAGGACCCTCGCGGTGTCGCGTACCCAGGCGTCGAGGCCGGGCGAGGCGACGTCCGGCCCGGTGAGCGCGAGCAGGGTGACCGTGCGGGCCGCATGGTCGAAGGCGATGGCACGGTCGACGAAGAGCAGTGCGGCGTCGGGCGCCCCGGGCGTCGGGTCACCCCGGCCGTCAGTCGCGGAGGGCGCGGCCAGAGCGTAGCCGAACCAGCCCACCCAGCCGAGCCGGAATCCGTCCCCGGCGTGAGGGGCGGGGCCGGCCGCCGGAGCGGCCCCGGCGGCCACCAGATCCGCACGGAGGAAGTCGAAGATGCTGCCTGTCGTGGTGCGCGGCGCATCCGTGGCGCCCAGCGGCCGGGTGCAGGTCACCGTGCCGGCCGTCGCCGACGCTGTGACGAAGAGTGAGCCGGCGTGGGCCGCCGCGAGATAGCTCACTCCGGCCGTCGCACCCGCCCCGGCGTCGAGCCACACGGCATGGCTGGCGTCGCCGTGCAGCAGGTCGAAGGCCACGGCCGGCTCGATCCAGCACGGGAGCCGACGGGAGAACACATCAGCCGGCCGCACCCGCGCCGGGCGCGCGGCGTCGTCTTGCTGCGGGAGGATGGGGGTCGACGGCACCCCACCAGCCTAGAGCCGTGGCCGGAACGGGCCGGAAGGACAGGTCAGCCGTTCCGCCAGAGACAGGGTCCGTGGGTCACGAGGGCGATGAGGACGCCCCAGCACGCACCGATCAACACGGCCAGGAGAATCCGGAAACCCTGTGTGCCCGAGCCGCGTGAGCGCACACCAGCCGCGCAGGCACACGCCCTAGGCTGGCGAGGTGAACGACGTACTCAACTGGATCCTGGACGCCGTCGGGGCCGTCGACCCTATCGTGCGCACCCTGCTGGCCGGGGTGGGCATGCTCCTGGAGACCTCGGTCCTGATCGGGCTGGTCGTGCCGGGCGACACCATCGTGATCGTCGCCAGCACGGCTGTGGAGGGGCCGGTCGAATACGTCGCACTCGTCGTCGCAGTGATCCTGGGCGCGCTCGCCGGGGAGAGCATCGGTTTCTACCTCGGCCGCCGGTTCGGCCCAGCGATCCGCGCGAGCTGGCTGGGCCGGCGCATCGGCGAGAAGAACTGGGCGGGCGCCGAACGATATCTCGCCCGGCGCGGCGGCATTGCGGTGTTCCTGTCGCGCTTCCTACCGGTACTGCACTCGGTCATCCCACTCACGGTCGGCATGAGCACCATGCGCTATCGCACCTTCCTGAGCTGGACGGTTCCCGCCTGCGTGATCTGGACCCTCGCCTACGTCTCCGTCGGCGCCGCCGCCGCGGAGGGCTATCGGGGTATCTCGGACCGGTTGCACTTCGCCGGGTACCTGTTCGTGGCGGTCATCGCGGTCTTCGCCGTCGTCGTGGCCCTGGTCAAGCGCTGGGTCAAGCGCCGGGAAGCCCGGTTCATGGAACACGAGCTTCCCCCGGAGTGAGACCTAGAGCACGGACGCCTTCCGCCCAGCGGGCGCCGTGAGCGTGACCGTGCGGGTGATCAGGTCGGCCGGAACCGGGGTGTGGGAGATCAGGAGCACGGCCCGGCCGCCATCCGCGGCCGCGGACAGGATGTCGCGCACGAGCCGGTCGCCCAGGCCTGTGTCGACGTTGGCCGTGGGTTCGTCCACTATGAGCACCGGGAAGTCGGCGAGCAGGGCCCGGGCCAGAGCGATCCGCTGGGCCTGCCCGCCCGAGACCAGGGCGCCGCGTTCGCCGACCCGGGCGTCCAGGCCGCCGCGCTGGCCCACCCACTCGGACAACCCGACCCGGTCGAGAACCGTGAGCAGCTCGGCGTCGTCGGCCGACTCCCGGGCGAAGAGCAGGTTCTGCCGGATGGTGTCGTCGAAGAGCCATGGGCGCTGCTCGCACAGCCCGACGACCTGCCGCACGTCGGACGGAGTCAGGTCACTCGCTTCGACGCCGTTGACCCGGTACGACCCTGTGTAGTCGAGGAAGCGCACCAGGGTCTGTGCGAGAGTCGTCTTGCCCGCGCCGCTGGCGCCGGCCAGGTGCACCCGATCGCCGGCGTCCAGGCGCAGGGAGAGCCCGGCCACGGCCGGCGCGAGGGCGCCAGGCCAGCTGGCGCCGAGGCCCGTGAGCTCGAGCAGCGGGATGCCCGGCTCGCCCGGCGCGGCTGTGACCGGCGCTGTCACGCCGGCGGCATCCAGCGCAGCCTCGGCGGGGATCTCGGCGGGAACCTGCTCCGGCACCGCTGTCGCCACACGTTCTGCGCTGGAGCGCACCTGCCGCCAGGCGCTCAGTGCGGGCGGGATCATCCCGAAGACCTCGAAGACCGCCATCGGCACGAGCACCACCACGGCCAGGGCAGGTCCGGAGAACCCACCGGTGCCCAGCGCCGGGATCGCCGCGATGAGGGCGAGGACGGTGGCCGCTCCCGCGCCGAGCGAGATCACCGCGGCCTGCACTCCGGCCCCGGTCGAGCGCCGCAGTGCCGCGCGGCGCAACCGGTCCTCCACGACCCTGAGATCGTCCAGGCGTGCCTCGAGCGCCCCGAAGGCCGTGAGCACGTCCAGGTTCTCCACGACCTCGAGCACCTCGTCGGCCAGGGCGCCGCGCAGCGGGGCCAGGGCGCGCTCGGAGCGAGCGGCCAGCGCCGCGGAGGCGAGGGCGCCGACGACGCCTGCGACGACGAGGCACAGGGCCAGGGTGAGGCCGGCAGCCGGCAGGACAGTCCAGACACCGATCACGCTGAGCAGGGCCACCAGGCCCGAGGTAGCGAGTGGCTGCACGACCCGCAGGGGGAAGTCCTGCAGGTCGTCGACATCGCGCACCAGACGCGTGAGCAGGTCACCCCGGCGTGTTTCCGACAGCCCGGCCGGGGCCAGCGGCAGGAGCCGGGCGAAGATGCCCAGCCGGAGTGCGCCGAGCTGGCGGAAGGCCGCGTCGTGGCTGGTCAGGCGCTCCAGATAGCGGAAGGCCGAGCGGGACAGGGCGAAGGCGCGCACGCCGACGACGGCCGTGCCGAGGAACATGATGGGCGGCATCTCGGCGGCGCGGGTGATGAGCCACGCCGAGCAGGCGAGGAGCGCCACGGCGCTGGCCGCGCTGACCACGCCGGCGGCGAGTCCGGGGAGGCTGCGGCGGGCGGGCGGCTGCGCCAGCCGGAGGATCGACCGGGCGGCCGGTGCCGGCAGCCAGGTGGAGCGATTCGGTGAGAACTCAGACATGCGCGACCTCGCTCAGGCGGACGACGTGCTCGGCCGCGTCAACGAAGGCGCCGCGGTGGCTCACGACGATGACGATGCGGCCCTGGGCGGCCAGGCGCCGCAGGCCCGTGATCAGGGCGGCCTCGGCCGCCTCGTCGAGCGCGGAGCTCGGCTCGTCGAGCACCAGGACGGCGCAATCCCGCGCCAGGCACCGGTAAATGGCCCGGGCCGCGGCGACCCTCTGCGCCTGACCGCCGGAGAGTCCGGCGCCGTTGACGCCCAGATGCAGGGCCGGGTCGAGGTCCGCCGCCCCGGCCCGCCGGAGCGCGGTGAGCACGAGGGCGTGGTCCACGACGGTCTCCCCCAACGCCACATTGGCGGCGATCGTGCCGGCGAACAGCCCGGGGCGTTGGCCGGCCCAGGCGAGCCACTCACGGTGGTCATCGGAGGCCACACGCTCAGTCCCGAGCCACACGGCACCGTCGAAGGGAACAAAACCCTGCAGGGCGCCGATCAGGGTGGACTTACCGACACCGCTCGGGCCGCTGATGACGCTCAGCTGACCGGCCGGGAACTCAGCGCTGAACCCGGCGATGGTGGCGGTGTCGCCGCGGCGAACGGTCACCTCGGTGAAGCGGAGGGACGCGGGGCGCCGGGCGGGCGGTGTCGCACGCTCCACTCCCCCTGACGTCTGGGTTCCCGCCTGCGCACCGGAGTCACCGTCCAGGATCGCGAACACCTCTTCGGCCGCGGCCAGGCCGTCGGCGGCGGCATGGAACTGCGCGCCCACCTGGCGCAGCGGGAGGAATGCCTCCGGGGCCAGCAGGAGGACGAACAGGCCGACGCCCAGCAGCAGCGAGCCGTCAACCAGGCGCAGCCCGATGGATACGGCGATGAGCGCCACGGACAGGCTGCCGGCCAGCTCCAGCACGAAGCCGCTGAGGAAGGACACCCGCAGGACCGTCATGGTACGTCCGCGGTATTCGTCGGTCAGGCCGGTCAGCCGGGCCGCCTGGCGGCGATCACGACCGAAGATCTTGAGGGTGGCCAGGCCGCCGACCACGTCGAGGAAGCCCGAGGACAGCCGCTGCAGGGCGTCCCACTGCTGCCGTTGCACGGTCTGGGTGGCCTGCCCGATCAGGATCATGAAGATCGGGATGAACGGCAGCACGATGATCACGGTGATACCGCTCGCCGGGTCCTGCCAGAGCATGACCAGAACCAGGATCGGTGTGGCGATCGCGGTGAGCAGCAGTTGCGGCAGGTACCGGGCGAAGTAGTTGTCGAGGGCGTCGAGACCGCTCGTGACCACCGTGGCGATCCGCGCATCCTGCTGCCCGGCCAGCCAGTCCGGTCCGCGCTCCGCCAGCCGGTCGAGCACAGCGGTGCGCAGCTGGCTCTTGACCGCCGCCGCGCCCCGGTTGGCCGCCACCTCGAGCAACCAGACGATCACGGCCCGAACGACCACCACCCCGGCCAGAGCCGCGACGGTGCTGCGGAGGGAATCGAACGATTCGCCGCCGACAGCCAGGGTGATGCTCTGGCTGAGCAGCCACGCGAAGGCCACGATGGCGAGGGTCTGGGCCAGGCCCAGGAGCGCTCCGACGAGGAGGAACCAACGCGCGGCTGAGGCGTGTTTGAGAAGCCGGGGATCGAGGGGGCGCATGCCGATCTAGTGTACGGCGGCTTCGATGTGCGTCCGCGTGATCCGTTTGCGGAAGACCCAGTAGGTCCAGCCCTGGTAGGCCAGGATCACGGGGGCCGCGATCAGGGCGGTCCAGCTCATCACCTGCAACGTGTACGGGGTCGAGGAGGCGTTCTCGATGGTCAGGCTGTTGGCCACGTCGTTGCTGGCCGGCATCACGTCGGGGAACAACGATGCGAACAGGGTCAGAACGGCGAAGCCGATGGTCACGGCCATGAGTCCGAAGGCGGTGCGCTCGTTGCCGCGCAGATTGGCCAGGTAGGCCGCGATCAGCGCGACGGCGGCGACGGCGGCGAGGATCCCGGACGCCAGGGTGCCGTAGGCCAGGGTGGTCCAGACCAGGAAGCTCGCTGCGACGACGATGGTCACCACGCCGGACCGGATGGCCAGTGCCCTGGCCCGCACCCGGATGTCGCCCTCGGTCTTCGTGGAGACGAAGATCACGCCGTGCGTGAAGAAGAGAAGCAGGGTGGTCAGGCCGGCCAGCAGCGAATACGGGTTGAGCAGGTCGAAGAACGTGCCGATGTAGTTGAAGTCGGCATCGAGCGGCACACCGCGAACGACGTTGCCGAAGGCCACACCCCAGAGCAGGGCCGGTACAGCGGAGCCCACCACGATCATGGTGTCGAAGGACTTCTTCCACTTGAGCTCTGGGCGCTGGTGGCGGTACTCGAACGAGACCCCCCGGGCGATCAGCGCCAGCAGAATGAGCAGCAGGGCGAGGTAGAAACCGCTGAACATCGTCGCGTACCACTCGGGGAACGCGGCGAACAGGGACGCCCCGGCCACGATCACCCAGGTCTCGTTGAGGTCCCAGACCGGGCCGATGGTGTTGATGAGCACCCGGCGGTCGGTGTCGTCCTTACCGAGGAAGGGCAGCGACATGCCCACGCCGAAGTCGAACCCGTCGAGCACGAAGTACCCGATGAACATCGCGGCGATGATCCAGAACCACAGGATATTGAGTTCCATGGTGAGCTCCTAGTAGACCGTGGTCGTTTGCTTGATTTCGCCGGACACAGCGTCGGGTACCGGTGCGTCGTCCGGGCCCTTCTGCACGGCCTTGAGAATGAGCCTGAACTCCACGACGGCGAGGGCGCCGTACAGGAGGGTGAAGGCGATGAGGGAGATGAGGATCTCCAGGCCGCTCACGTTCGGCGAGACGCCATCCGCTGTCTTGAGCAGGCCGAACACCAGCCAGGGCTGGCGACCCATCTCGGTGAAGACCCAGCCCACGCTCATGGCCAGCAGCGACAGCGGGAAGGACCAGATCGCGACCTTCCAGATCCAGGTCTTGGGGTTGCGCCCCTTGCGGGTGACCCAGAGGCCGCCGACGGCGACGAGGATGTGCGCGATGCCCAGTCCGATCATCCAGCGGAAGGACCAGTAGGTCACCCAGATGATCGGCGAGTAGTCGCCCGGCCCGTACAGCTGGACGTACTGCTCCTGGAGGTTGTTGATGCCCTCCACCGTGCCGTCGAAGGTGTGGGTCGACAGGAACGACAGCAAGTACGGGATGCGGATGGAGAAGAGTTCGCTGACGCCGTCCGGGGTACCGAGGGTGAAGATCGAGAACGACGCGTTGGCCCCTGTGGCCGTGTGGTACATCGCCTCGGCCGCCGCCATCTTCATGGGCTGGGCCTGGACCATAGCCAGACTCAACTGGTCGCCCATCAGGGTGGTCAGGGCGCCGGCGATGACCATCATCCAGAGGCCGAACTTGAGCGCTGGGCGCATGGTCTCGAGGTGCTGGTTGCGGGACAGGTGCCAGGCGGCCACCGAGATGATCAGGCCGGCGGAGACCATGAAACAGGCGAAGATCGTGTGCGGGAAGGCCGCGAGGGCGATCGGGTTGGTGAGCAGTTCCCCGATGCTGGTGAGCTCGGCCCGGCCCTTCACCTCGTTGATCTGGTACGCCACCGGGTTCTGCATGAAGGCGTTCGCGGCGATGATGAAGTACGCCGACGCGATGCTGCCCACCGTGGTGAGCCAGATGGTGGCCAGATGCAGCCCCTTGGGCAGCTTGTCCCAGCCGAAGATCCACAGACCGATGAAGGTGGCCTCGAGGAAGAACGCCGTGATGCCCTCGAAGGCCAACGGGGCCCCGAAGACGTCGCCGACGAACCGGGAGTAGTCCGACCAGTTCATGCCGAACTGGAACTCCTGCACGATTCCCGTGACGACGCCCATGGCGAAGTTGATCAGGAAGATCTTGCCGAAGAAGTGGGTGAGCTGCAGGTACTTGGCCTTGTTCGTGCGGTACCAGGCGGTCTGGAAGATCGCGACAGTCGTCACGAGACCGATGGTGAGGGGCACGAAAAGGAAGTGGTACACCGTCGTGAGGCCGAACTGCCACCTCGACAGGAGTAACGGATCAAGCCACTCGTTCATGTGCCCTCCCGGACCTCAGATTTCTACGTGCTGTAGAACACTACTATTCTACGAGCCGTAGAAACACCCATTTCGCTTGATAAACTTGTGCACATGGGAAGTTTGGGTGTGCTCGAGAGACTGTTGATGGACCTGCTGTGGTCCGCCGACCGGCCGTTGTCGGCCAACGAGCTGCGGGACGCCCTGTTGGATCCCGCCGCCACCGGTACGAAGCCGCTGGCCACGACGACGGTGCTCACGGTGCTGTCCCGCCTGGAGAACAAGGGCTTCGTGACCAGGGACCGCGGCAGCCGTCCGCACGGCTACACGGCCGTGAGTTCCCGTGCCCAACACACCGCCGAGCTCATGCACGAGGTCCTGGGCTCCACGAGCGACCGCACGGCCACTCTGGCGCGGTTCATCGGGGACGTCAGCCCGCAGGAGGCCCGGATGCTGCGCGAGCTCCTCGAGAGCGTCGGTTCGCCATCAGCGGACTAGGCAAGGTCGCGGCGGCGTGCTGACCTGCGCGCTCGCCTTGATGGTCCTGGCCGTGATCCTGGCTTGGCCGCTTCCCATCGTGCTGGCGTCGTCGGCCTGGCCGGCAACCGCGCCCGGACTCGCGCTGGCCCTGTGGCAGTCCATCGCCCTGGCCGGCGGCGTGTCGATGATCGGCTCCCTCCTGGTCTTCGGCCTGATCCCGTTCGGGCCGACTCCGCTGCTGGCCCTCGGCGCCCTCGCCAGGCATGTGGGGGCAGGCACCCTGCCGGCGGGTGCCACCTTGGCCGGCGTCATGTCGCTCTGCCTGGCGCTCATCCTCGCCGCCCACCTGGTGTTGAACCTCGGCGCCACTTTCGTCAGGGCCGAACGGCAACGGCGCCGTCACCACACGCTGATAGCCCTGCTGAGCGAGCCGATGCCGTTCGATGAGACCGGAACCCGGGTGATCGACCATGCCGCCCCTGTGGCCTACTGCCTGCCCGGCGCCACGCGGTCGGCCACGGTGCTGTCCCGAGGTCTGCTGCGCCTGCTGGATGCCGACCAGTTGCGCGGTGTCGTCGCCCACGAACGCGCGCACCTGCGTCAACAGCACCACCTGGTGCTGTTGGCCTTCAAGTCCTGGCACAGCGCCCTGCCCTGGTTCCCGATCGCGAACCGCGCCGAGACCGCCGTAGCCCTGCTCGTGGAGATGCTCGCCGATGACCAGGCCAGGCAGGTTGTCGACGACCGCACCCTGGCCACGGCCATAGCGCTGGTCGGAACGGCGCCCATCGACGGCACGGCCGCCTCGTCGACGCGGGCGGGCACCTCTGCTGCCGGCCGCGGCGACGGGATCAGCCCTGACGGCGCCCCGAGCGGAGCCGCCGCAACCGGGCTCGCCCTCGGTGGGTTCGGTGTGGACGGCCTGGGTGACCGGCGGCGCATCGAGTCACCCGCCGATTGGTCCGCCGAACTGGTGGCGCCCAGGGTCCGTCGCCTGCTCGGGCAGGGCCGGGTGCTCCCGCCACTCGGCCGCGGAGCCGTGGTCGTGGCCACGGCCGGGCTCATCCTGCTGCCCGCCGTACTGCTCGTCAGCGCCTGAGGCCAGCGCAGCACGAACGGCCCCGTGGAATCACGGGGCCGTTCGTGGTGAAGCCGGGTGCGGTGCAGAGGACTGCGCCGCTGAGCCGTTTAAAGCTGAGCCGCTAGATCAGGTCTTCTTTGGTCAGCCAGTCGGTCGCGATGGTGTCGGCCGCGGCCTGGTCGTTGACGCTCTGGGCGTTCAGCGACACGAGGACATCCGCGCTCAGCTTGGCGCTGACGGCGTTGATGATCTCAGCGGCGCCGTCGTCGACCTTGTCGGAGACCACGGGGACGACGTTGTCGGGGAAGAACAGCCCGTCGGGGTCGTCGAGGGCGACGAGGTCGTTGGAGACGATGTTCGGGTCGGCCGTGTAGATGTTGGCCAGCTGGATGGTGTTGTCGACCAGAGCCTTGACCGTCAGCGGCCCGCCGTTGTCCTCCACCGGGGTGAAGCCGGCGATGTCGATGCCGTACTTCTCCTTGAGGGCGGTCGGTCCGTACGGGCGGGTCTCCAGCTCGGAGTTTCCGCCGACGGTGATCGGTTCGGTCACCTGGGTGAGCGAGGCGATGTCGGTGAGGTCATAGGTGTCGGCGAAGGCCTTCGTCACGGTCCAGGAGTTCTGGTCGGTCGCATCCGCCATGTCGAGCACGGCCAGCCCGTCTGGGAGGGCGTCCTGCAGCTCGGCGTAGGTCTCGTCGGCGGTTCCCCCGGCGGCGTCGGGCTCGAGGGCCTGCAGCAGGCTGCCGGTGTATTCGGGGAAGACGTCGATGGAGCCGGCTTCGATTTCGGGGAGGTAGGCCTCGCGCTGGCCGATGCGGAACTGGCGGTCGACGGTGTAGCCGCCGTTCTCCAGCGCCTGGGCGTAGATCTCCGCGATGATTTCGTTGGAGTAGTAGTCCTGCGAGCCGACCACGATGGTGTCCGGTGCGCTGGAGCTGTTACTTCCCTCATCCAGCGGATCGCCGGATGCACACCCTGCAAGGGCTACGACAGCCCCAACCGCGACCGCGCTGACAAGCGCGAGCCGGCCTCGTGTGATTGTGAACATGCTGTTGTCCTTCCTCAGGTACCGATGGTTCGGTAGTTGTGTCACCGGAGAGCTGTGCGGCGGTCCGGGCGAAGTGTGCTGGTGCTGGTGCTGGTGCTGGTTGTGGCCGTTGGGCTGCCGGTCCTGCCGGGGCGCAGGCGCCCGGAAACACCCCGTGGTACGACAAACCGTTGGATCAGCGCAAAGATTCCCTCGAGCACCAATGCCAGCAGGATCACCAGGATCGAGCCGCCCAACATCTCGGCGTAATCGCGATTCTTCAGGCCCGCGAACAGGTACCGGCCCAATCCGATGTCGGCCACATACGCCGCCAGCGTCGCCGTGGCGATGACCTGGAGGGTAGCCGAGCGCAGGCCCCCGATCAAGAGCGGCAGGCCGAGGGGAACCTCGACCTTCCGCACGATCTGCAGCTCCGACATGCCGACCGCGCGGGCGGCATCCACCGTGCGCCGGTCGATGGCCTCGAAACCGGTGTAGGCGCCGGCCAGGATGGGCGGGATCGCGAGCACCGTCAGGGCCACGTACGGGGCGACGACGCCGATGCCCACCCAGAGGGCCACGAGGGTGAGCAGGCCGAGGGTCGGGATGGCGCGCAGTCCGCCGGAGGTGGTGACCGCCAGGCCCCGGCCCCGTCCGGTGTGGCCGATCAGGTAGCCCAACGGAATCGCGATCGCGGAGGCGATCACGAGGGTGATGAGCGTGAAGACCAGGTGCTGGCCGAGGCGCAGCGGGATGGCGTTCAGACCCGTCCAGTTGGCCGGGTCGAGGATCCAGTCGATGGCGTCGACGAAGAGGTTCACGCGGCAGCCACCTCCGCCGGGGCGGGCGCCCGGACGGCGGCCACCTTCCGGGTCCACGGCATCAGCACTCGTCCGGCGAGCACCAGTGCCCCGTCGAAGATCAGGGCGAGAGCCACGGTGGCCACGAGTCCGGCGATGATCTCCGCCTGGATGCCACGCTGGAAGCCGTCGGTGAACAGACTGCCGAGGCTTTGCACCCCGATGACGGCGCCCACCGTCACCAGGCTCACCGTGCTCACCGCGACGACCCGCATCCCGGCCAGGAGCACCGGACCGGCCAGCGGCAGTTCGACCTGCCAGAACCGCGACCAGGCCGAGTAGCCCACGGCCGATGCCGATTGGCGCACATCGGCGTCCACGGACTCCAGCCCGTCGGCGACGACCCGCACCATGAGGGCGACCCCATAAAGGGTCAGCGCGATGATCACGTTGAGCGGGGAGCGGAGACCGGTGCCGATCACGGCGGGCAGCACGAAGAAGAGGGGCAGCGACGGCACAGCGTAGAGCAGGCCTGCACCGGTGAGGATGATGCCGCGGCTCACCCGGTAGCGCCGGGCCAGCCAGCCCAACGGAACCGCGATCACGAAGCACAGGACGATCGGGGGCAGGCTCAGCACGACGTGGTCGAGCATGCGCGCCCAGATCAACCCGAGGTTGGCCAGCACCCAGGTCATCGGGCGCCTTCGGTGCCGGTGGCGGCGCGGCTGGCCGCGGGGTCGTTCAGCACCCCGGCCAGCCGGCCGTCGCTGTCCACGAGGACGTCCTCCTCGCCGTGGCGCTCGAGGTGCAGCACGCGTCGGCCGCGGTCGGCGCCGACGAAGCTGGCCACGAAGTCATCGGCCGGGTGGGCGAGGATGTCCGCGGGGGTGCCGACCTGGGCGATGTGACCGCCCTCACGGAGGATGACGATCTGGTCGCCGAGCAGGAACGCCTCTTCGATGTCGTGAGTGACGAAGACCACTGTCTTGTCGAGGTCCTTCTGCAGCCGCACGAGCTCCTGCTGAAGTTCGGCCCGCACGATGGGGTCGACCGCACCGAAGGGCTCGTCCATGAGCAGGATGTTGGGGTTCACGGCCAGCCCCCTGGCCACGCCGACACGCTGCTGCTGACCGCCGGACAGCTGGCTGGGGTACCGGTCGGCCAGGGAACGGTCGAGCCCGACGGTGTCGAGCATGGCGAGGGCATCCGCTCTGGCCTGGCGTTTCGGGGTGCCGCGCAGCAACGGCACCGTGGCGACGTTGTCGACGACGGTGCGGTGCGGCAGCAGGCCCGAATTCTGCATGACGTAGCCGATGCCGCGTCGCAGCTTCACCGGGGCCAGCGTGGAGATGTCCTCACCGTCGATCTCGATCGACCCGCTCGTCGGGTCGACCATGCGGTTGATCATCCTCAGGAGGGTCGTCTTGCCCGACCCGGACGAGCCCACGAGCACCGTGGTCTGGTGCGAGGGCAGGACGAGGCTGAAGTCCTCCACGGCCAGGGTGCCGTCCGGGAATCTCTTGCTGACGGAATGAAACTCGATCATGGCTGGCTCGGTCCTCCAAGCGGCTTGACGCTCGACGTCACTCCCCGGGTACGGAGGTGACGGAAGCGGGCAAGTACGGAAAGACTAGCCAACCATTGTTCGGAGCCAGATCCAAAGCGGATTGCCGGTGATGACGCCGATCACGCCAGAGGCGAACGTCCCGATCAGGTCTCGGCCGGTCAGGAGTCGGTGCCGTAGAACCCCTCGAGGTAGTCGTGCATGATGCGCCGGCACTCGGCGATGAAGCGTTCGTCGCCCTGGCTGTTCCAGGTGAAGGCCCGCGACAGCAGGGAGTCGGCCATTTCCACAGCCACTTCGAGGCGGAAGATCAGCTCGGGTCCGCCGGAGAGGCCGAACTGCTCGGACAGGACGCCCGCGATCTGGTTGGCGAAGAATCCCGAGTCCAGTTCGTCGGGCACGCTGGCCTGGGCCCGCTCGCGGTCGGCGAAGTGCAGGATCCGGAAACCGGGTTCGGCACGGTACAGGTCGACGAAGGCGGAGATTCCGCAGTCCACCGCCTCCCACCAGGTGCTCGGCTGGGTCTCCTTGAGCGTGTCGGCGACCCGCTGGCGGTAGCGCATCACTGCGCGTTCGCGGAGCCCTTCGAGCACGGCGACGCGGTCGGGGTAATAGCGGTACACGGTGCCGATGGAGGCTCCGGCGCGTTCGGCGACCATCGCGGTGGTGATCCGGTCGAAACCGACTTCATCGACGACCTCTGCCGCCGCGTCGAGCAGGGCGGTCAGACGGGCCGCACTGCGCTGCTGGATGGGTTCGGTGCGAACCTGTCGGCCTTGTGCCACAGAGTCTTCACCGAAAAGGTCGATCAGCGCCACGTGTCCTCCTTGAATATACGTCACAATCCTAGGGGTCCCCGCGAGCGGCTCAGCACTATACTTGCCCCCCAAACGGGCAGAAACCCGATAGCCGGGCGCGTCGCATGTCGGCCCTGTCGCCGGCTGCCCGGCCCCGCTCGTCCCGGACAGCCGCGCCGCCCGTGAGAGACTCTAGGTGTGTCAAAGTTCCCCGCCACGGCCTCCGCCCCGCTGAACCCTGCACGCATGATGCACCGCGCGGCGCGAATCGAGGATTGGCTGCACGACAAGAGGGAGAAGTTCGCCCGGCGGCGTGGACACAAGCCCATCGTCATCCCGTACACCGGGTACGGCACCCCCGAGCGGGTCCGGGTTCTCTGCCGGGTGCTGCTGGCCAAGCCGGCGACGGCCGCGGCGGTCGCACGCAAACGGCGCCGCAACGACGGTCGCGACGCGAGCATCAGGGGCTGGCGGAGCTTCCTGAGCGTTCCCGTCAACGACGTCACGGTCACCATCGACATCGGCGGGCACGCGCACCGGGTGCAGGCCGACCGCGGCGGAGTGGTCGACACTGTCATGGACGTGGCCCTCGAACCCGGATGGCACACCGCCCTGCTGCACACCGAGGCATCAGCCCCCGTCGAAGCACCGGTGTTCGTCGTGGCGCCCGACGTGCGCCGGGGGATCATCTCCGATGTGGACGACACCGTCATGGTGACCACACTGCCGCGTCCACTGCTGGCCGCCTGGAACACCTTCGTGCTCGACGAGCACGCCCGGGTTCCCACGCCCGGCATGGCGGTTCTGCTGGACAGGCTGGCGGATGCGACACCCGGCGCCCCCGTGATCTACCTCTCCACGGGCGCGTGGAACGTCGCGCCGACACTGAGCCGTTTCCTCTCCCGCAACCTCTACCCGGCCGGGGCTCTCCTGCTCACGGATTGGGGCCCCACCCACGACAGGCTGTTCCGGAGCGGCCGGGAGCACAAGAGGGAGAACCTGCGCCGGTTGGCGCAGGAGTTCCCCGAGATGCAGTGGATCCTGATCGGCGACGACGGTCAGCACGATGAGGCGATCTACAGCGAGTTCCAGCAGGACTTCCCGCAGTGCGTCGCTGCCGTCGCCATCCGCCGCCTCTCCCCCAGTGAGGCCGTCCTGGCCGGCCGCCGGGCCAAGGATGCCGTGGAGGCCAAGCCTGATCCGCTCTGGGTCTACGGTCCGGACGGTGCGAGCCTGGCCACCCAACTGGCCGATCTCGGCCTGATCGCCGACCCCGGACTGCCCGGTCCGGCGGAGTAGCCGTCCGGCGCGGGACGCGTCGCTTCCTGTCAGCGCCGGGCGAGCAGCCGGTCGAGTCCGCGGTTGATCTGGCGGGCCCAGAGCGGACCCCGGTAGAGGAACCCCGTGTAGCCCTGCACGAGAGTGGCGCCGGCGGCGAGACGCTCGGCGACCTGCTCGGCCGTTTCCACCCCGCCCACCGAGATGACGCAGAGGTCGGCCGGGACGGTGGCCCGGATGAGCCGCAGCACCGCGAGGGACCTGGCGTGCAGCGGCGCCCCGGAGAGCCCGCCGGCGCCGGCGGCTGCCACGACGGCGGTGTCCGTCGCGAGGTTGTCGCGGCTGATGGTGGTGTTGGTGGCGATGATGCCGTCCAGGCCGAGTTCCACCGTGAGGCCCGCGATACGGGTGACTTCGTCGTCGGTGAGGTCCGGCGCGATCTTCACCAGGAGCGGGGTGCCCCCGGCCTCATCGCGCACGGCGCTCAGCAACGGGGCAAGCTGGTCGAGTTCCTGGAGTCCGCGCAGGCCCGGGGTGTTGGGGGAACTCACGTTGACCACGAGGTAGTCGGCGATGGGCGCCAGCAGGCGCGTGCTGACCAGGTAGTCCGCTGTGGCGTCCTCGACGGCGGTGACCCGGCTCTTGCCGATGTTGATGCCGAGGACCGGGCGCTTCCGGGTGGCGCGCACCCGGGCCAGCCGCTCGACGGCCGCGGCGGCGCCGCCGTTGTTGAAGCCCATCCGGTTGATCACGGCGCGGTCGGGAATCAGGCGGAACAGGCGGGGCTTGGGGTTCCCGGGCTGCGCGACGGCGGTGAGGGTGCCCACCTCCACGTGGCCGAAGCCCAGCCGGCCGAGGCCGATGACGGCCTGGCCGTCCTTGTCGAAGCCGGCGGCGACGCCGAACGGCGAGTCGAAGTGCAGCCCGAGGGTGGTCACCCCGATGTCGGTGCGCGGGCGCGTGAGCCCGTGCACGAGGGGGCCGAGGCCCAGGCGGGGAATCCAGCGAATGACCTCGAAGGCCAGGTGGTGAGCCCGTTCGGGGTCGATGCGGGTGAGGACGTGTGTGAAGAGGGTGGGGTACACGGTCAGCTTTCGGCCCGGGAGCCGGTCTCCACGGCCCCGGCATCCGCCTCGGCGTGTTCGGTGCGCAGCTGGCCGATGGCGGCTTCGAAGTCCTCGAGGGAATCGAACGCCTGGTAGACGCTGGCGAAGCGCAGGTACGCGACCTCGTCGAGCTCGCGCAACGGGGCCAGGATGGCCAGGCCGATGTCGTTGGCCTCGATCTGGGACGCGCCGGTCTGGCGGATGGTCTCTTCGACCTTCTGGGCCAGCATCGCCAGGTCGGAATCGGTGACCGGGCGGCCTTGGCAGGCCTTGCGTACGCCGGAGACGATCTTTTCTCGGCTGAACGGCTCCACGACACCGCTGCGCTTGATGATGTTCAGGCTGGCGGTCTCGGTGGTGCTGAACCGGCGCCCGCACTCCGGGCACTGCCGACGACGGCGGATCGAGAGCCCGTCGTCGCTGGTGCGCGAGTCGATGACACGGGAATCAGGGTGGCGACAGAACGGGCAATACATGGTGGGAAAAGCCTACCGCGCCGCATCCCCCGCGAAACGCGCCGTGACGGCGTCGCCGTGCGCCGGCAGCGCCTCGGCCGAGGACAGCGCCAGGATGTGGTCGGCCACGCCGGCCAGACCCTCACGGCTGTACCGCACCACCTGCTGCGGGCGCAGGAACGTGTAGGCGCCGAGGGCCGAGGAGAATCGCGCCTGTCCCCCGGTGGGCAGCACGTGGTTGGAGCCCGCGGCGTAGTCGCCGAGGCTGACCGGAGCGTACGGGCCGAGGAAGATGGCTCCGGCGTTGTCGATCTGGCTCAGGACGGCGTCGGGGTCGACGGTCTGGATTTCGAGGTGCTCCGGGCCGAAGGCGTTGCTGAAGGCGGCGGCCTGGTCGAGATCGTCGACGAGGACGATGGCCGACTGCGTGCCGCTCAGCGACGCCGTGACCCGCTCGGCGTGGGTGGTCGTTCCAGCGAGGTCGTCGAGCAGGTCCTCGACGGCGCCGGCAAGCTCGGCGGAGTCGGTGACGAGAACGGCCGCCGCGAGCTCGTCGTGCTCGGCCTGGCTGACCAGGTCGGCGGCGACGAACGCGGGGTCGGCGGCGGCATCCGCGATCACCAGGATGTCGGTCGGGCCGGCTTCGGAGTCGATGCCCGTCACACCGCGGACGAGGCGCTTGGCGGCAGCGACGTAGACGTTGCCCGGTCCGGTGACCAGCTGCACGGGGTCGAGCCCCAGACCCGGTACCCCGTAGGCGAAGGCCCCGACGGCGCCGGCCCCGCCCATGGCGTAGATCTCGTCGACGCCGAGCAGGCCGGCGACGGCCAGGATCGTGGGGTGCACACGGCCGCCGAAGTGGCTCTGCGGCGGAGACGCGAGCGCGATGGAGCCGACGCCGGCGACCTGGGCCGGCACCACGTTCATCACCACGCTGGACGGATAAACGGCCTTGCCGCCGGGGACATAGAGCCCGACACGCTGCACGGGCCGCCAGCGCTGCACGATCTCGGCGCCGTCGGCGATGGTTGTCGTGACCTGTGGCGGCACCTGGGCCAGGCTGGCCAGGCGCACCCGGCGGATGGTCTCTTCGATGGCTGTGCGCACCGCGGGGTCGAGGGCCGCGAGGGCCTCCTCGACGTGGGCGGCGGGCACCCGCACGAACTCGGGGCGCACCCGGTCGAGGCGCTCGGCCTGGTCGAGCAGGGCGATTTCGCCGCGTGCGCGCACGTCGTCGATCAGCTCCGCGGCGACGTCGCTGGCGACCGTGACGCTCGTCAGAGCCCGGGGTACAGCGGCCAGCAGATCGGCCGGAGCAGGCCGCGTTCCTCGGAGGTCAATCGTCTGAATCATGTCGACCCAGCTTATCCAACAACCGTCAGGGCACGGGAATAGGCTGGTAGGTGAAACGATTGGCACCAGTATGAACGAAGGCACCATCCGGTCGGCCGCGCTCCCCCAGGCGACCGCTCTCGACACCGATCCCCACGCCCCCGGCGATCTGGCCGCGTTCAAGAACGCGTTCCGTCGGCATGCCGCCGGGGTGTCGGTCGTGACCGCCCTGGATGCAGAGGGCTCCCCCGTCGGTTTCACCGCGACATCGCTCGCATCGCTGTCGGCGGTGCCGCCCCTGGCCACCTTCAACATGGCCAGGTCCGCGAGCTCCTGGCCGGCCATCTCCGAGACGGAGCGGGTGGTCATCCATCTGCTCGGGCTGCGCAATCGCACGCTGGCCGAACGCCTCGCCGGACCGGGCACCGAGCGTTTCGTCGGCGATCACTGGCGCGTGGGCCCGCACGGCCTCCCGGTGCTCAACAATGTGACGTCCTGGATGGTCGGCCGGATCGTCGAGCGGGTCTCCGTGCACAACGCGGCAGTGATCGTGGTGCAGATCGAGGGCGGCGGGCTCGGCGAGGACGACGAGGCGCTGGTCTACCACGAGCGCCGCTACCGGGCGCTGGGCGAGACGCTCTAGGCGCGTCAGCCGGCGCCGCCGTCAGAGCGCGCCCGTCAGCGGGCGGCCTGGGCCTCGCGTGCCGCGGCCTTTCGGCGCTGGCGTTCTGCTTCCGTCGCGGCAGCTTCGGCCGGCGTCGGCGCGGTGCCGCCCAGGTGGGCGGGCTGCCACCACCGCCCGGATCCGGGCTCGGGGTACCGGGCCTGGGCGCCGTCGACCAGGGTCTGCAGTGTGGCGTGCAGCCTGTCGGTGACCTGCTGCGGGTCCTCGTCTGCGCCCACGTGTATGGGTGCGCCGATGGCGAAGCTCACCGGGGTGCGGTAGGCCTCCCCGAGCGAGGGCTTGTGGTTCTTGGTGAGCAGCCGGTGGCCGCCCCAGACGGCCACAGGGATGATGGGCACCCTCGCTTCCTGGGCCATGCGTGCGGCTCCGGTCTTGAGGTCCCGCACGGTGAACGATGCGTTTACGCCGCCCTCGGGGAACACCCCGACCAGCTCACCGGCGCTCAACGCGCGCACAGCGTCGGCGTAGGCCTGCGCGCCGGCGGTCATGTCCACGTTGATGTGTCGCATGCCCCGCAGCAGCCAGCCCACGACGGGCTTGTCGAAAGCGCCCTTCTTGGCCATGAAGCGGATGTGCCGGCGGTTCTTCCGCCAGGTCATCCACTCGACGAGGGCGAAATCGGCGTAGCCGAAGTGGGTGATGGCCATCACCGCTCCGCCGGCATCCGGCAGATGGGTGAGGCCGGTGACGGAGGGCCGCAGCCGGAAGAGTCCGAAGATGCCTCGGCCGGCCGCAATGGCCGTGCTGTAGATCGGTTCCCTGGTACGCGTTCTCATGCCCTCAGCGTAGGACCTGAGGCTGTCAACCTCCTGGTGTCCGCGCCGTACTCGCCCGGGTCTTCGGGGGCGCGCGCGGACGGCCTCCTGCTCGCCGGCGTGGCGCCCGCGCTATCGTGTGCGCATGACTGAGCCGGTGACCACCGGATGGACCGATTTCGCCCTGGCGACGGCCGGGGCCGCGGCCGCCCTCGCGGGGCTCGTGATGGTGGCGATCTCGGTCAATATCCGCCAGATCCTGGGCCTGGCCGGGGTGTCCGCGCGGGCAGCGGCGGCCATCGGGTCGCTCGTCCTGGTGGTCGTGTCGAGCGCGCTGATCCTCGTTCCCGGCCAGCCGGGCTCCGCGCTCGGGGCGGAACTGCTCGCCGCCGCGGCGGCAGCCGCGCTCCTGCACGGGGTGTCCCTGAGCCAGAGCATGAGGCAGGCGACCCGGCCACGGGCCGCGCGCCTGCTGTCGCTTCCGATCGCGGCCGCCCAGCTGGCGCCGCTCATCGTCGGCGCACTGCTCCTGGTGTTCGGCGGCGACGGGTCCCTGGCCGGTGCCGCCCTGTACTGGGTGGCCGCCGGCCTGATCCTCACCGTGATCGGTTCCATGCTCGACGCCTGGGTCCTGATGGTCGAGATCCTGCGCTGACCCTTAACGTGCCGCGGACTGTGAGTGCGGCCCCGGAAACGCGCCCGTCCCGGCTTAGCTCACCGTTCGCGGGGTCTAGGTGAGGCAATAGGGGCCGAGGAGGCTCTTGAGCTCGCCGAACAGGTCGGCCGTGACGGTGACCCGGCTGGGCAGCTCGAAGACCCGGGCCACATCGCCCTTGATGAGCTTGAGGCGAACCTCGGAGGTGCCGCTGTGGCGCTTGAGCACCTCGCCGAGCTGGGTCACGGTGTCCGTGGTGGCCCGCGCCTCGAACAGCGTGATCGAGAGCGTGCCGTGATCCGAGGCCTGACCGAGGTCGGGCGCGAAGATGCTGTACGCGTGCAGGTTCATGCCGTCGTCGCGCATGCTCACCCGTCCTCGCACGACCACGACGGAGTCGCTGATGAGGTCGAGGGAGAACTCCTGGTACGCCTTGCCCATGAACATGACATCGATCTCGCCGCCGAAGTCCTCGACCGAGATGATGCCGTACTGGTTGCCGGACTTCTTGGCGATGCGGTGTTGCACGTTGGTGATGAGCCCGGCCACCGTGACGGTGTCGGCATCCTGGGTGTGCTCGGAGCTGATCAGGTCCGTGATGGTCGTGCTGGCGTGCTTGGCGAGCGGGATCTCGAGGCCGGCCAGGGGGTGATCGGAGACGTAGAGACCGAGCATGTCGCGCTCGAGCGCCAACTTCTCCTTCTTCGTCCACTCCGGCCGCTCGGGTACCTGCTCGGTCTCCTGAGGGTCGTCGAAGAGGCTGTCGAAGTCGAATCCGACCATACCGTGCGACTCGTCGCGCTTGATTTTGACGGCGGAGTCGACCGCACCCTCGTGGATCTCGAACATCGCCCGGCGGGTGGCGCCGAGGGAGTCGAACGCGCCGGACTTGATCAAGGACTCCACGGTGCGCTTGTTCGTCACCTGCAGGGGCACCTTGCGCAGGAAGTCGTGGAACGACTCGAAGGCGCCCTTCTCGGTGCGTGCCGCCCTGATCGCCTCGACGACGTTGAAGCCGACGTTCCGCACGGCGCCGAGACCGAAACGGATGTCGGTGCCGACGGCGGCGAAGAAGCCGATCGACTCGTTGACATCCGGCGGGAGCACCTGGATGCCCATGCGGCGGCACTCGTTGAGGTAGAGCGCGAGCTTGTCGCGCGCGTCGCCGACGCTCGTGAGCAGGGCCGCCATGTACTCGGCCGGGTAGTGCGCCTTGAGGTAGGCGGTCCAGTAGCTCAGCACGCCGTAGGCCGCAGAGTGAGCCTTGTTGAAGGCGTAGTCGGAGAACGGTAGAAGGATGTTCCACACGGTGGTAACGGCTTCCATCGAGTAACCGTTGGCCATCATTCCGCCGGAGAAGCCCTCGAACTGCTTGTCCAGTTCGGACTTCTTCTTCTTGCCCATCGCGCGGCGCAGCAGGTCGGCCTGGCCCAGCGAGAAGCCCGCCAGCTTCTGCGCGATCGACATCACCTGCTCCTGGTAGACGATGAGTCCGTAGGTTCCGCCGATGATGTCCTTGAGGGGCTCCTCGAGCTCCTTGTGGATGGGGATGATCTCCTGCTGGCCGGTCTTGCGCAGGGCGTAGTTGGTGTGCGAGTTCGCACCCATGGGGCCAGGCCGGTACAACGCGATGACGGCCGAGATGTCTTCGAAGTTGTCGGGCTTCATGCTGCGCAGGAGCGCCCGCATCGGGCCGCCGTCGAGCTGGAACACGCCGAGAGTGTCGCCGCGGGCGAGCAGCTCGTATGCGAGCGGGTCGTCCAGGCCGAGGTCCTCGAGAACGGGCCGGTGGCCGCGGTTGGCCTCGATGTTGTCGAGGGTGTCGTCGATGATGGTGAGGTTGCGCAACCCCAGGAAGTCCATCTTGATCAGGCCGAGGCTCTCGCAGGCCGGGTAGTCGAACTGGGTGACGATCTGGCCGTCCGCTTCACGGCGCATGATCGGGATGATGTCGATCAACGGGTCGGAGGACATGATGACACCCGCGGCGTGCACGCCCCACTGGCGCTTGAGGTTCTCGATGCCGAGAGCCGTGTCGAAGACCGTGCGCGCCTCGGCGTCGGTCTCGATCACAGCGCGGAAGTCGCCGGCCTCGCGGTAGCGCGGGTGGTCCTTGTCGAACATGCCGGTCAGCGGCATGTCCTTGCCCATGATGGGCTGCGGCATGGCTTTGGTGAGCTTGTCGCCCATGCCGAAGGGGAAGCCGAGCACCCGGCTGGAGTCCTTGAGGGCCTGCTTGGCCTTGATGGTGCCGTAGGTGACGATCTGGGCGACGCGCTCCGCGCCATACTTCTCGGTGACGTAGTGGATGACCTCGCCGCGGCGACGATCGTCGAAGTCGACGTCGAAGTCGGGCATGGACACGCGGTCGGGGTTGAGGAAGCGCTCGAAGATCAGTCCGTGCACGAGCGGGTCGAGGTCGGTGATGCCCATGGCGTACGCGACCATCGAGCCGGCACCGGAGCCACGGCCGGGGCCGACCCGGATGCCGTTGTCCTTCGACCAGTTGATGAAGTCGGCCACGACGAGGAAGTAGCCGGGGAACCCCATCTGGGTGATGACGCCGACCTCGTAGTCGGCCTGCTTGCGGACGGCGTCCGAGATACCGTTCGGGTAGCGGCGCTGCAGCCCGAGTTCGGTCTCCTTGATGAACCAGCTCTCCTCGTTCTCCCCCTCCGGGGTGGGGAACCGGGGCATGTAGTTGGCCTGGGTGTTGAACTTGACCTCGCACCGCTCGGCGATGAGCAGGGTGTTGTCGCAGGCCTCCGGGTTGTCCCGGAACAGGTGGCGCATCTCGGCGGCCGTCTTGAGGTAGAACTCGTTCGAGTCGAACTTGAACCGGTTCGGGTCGTCCAGCGTCGAGGCCGACTGCACGCAGAGCAGGGCGGCGTGCGCCGTGGCGTCGTGGGCGTGCGTGTAGTGCAGGTCATTGGTGGCCACCAGGGGCAGGTCGAGCTCCTTGGCCAGCTTGAGCAGGTCGGTCATGGTGCGGCGCTCGATGTCGATGCCGTGGTCCATGATCTCGCAGAAGAAATTGTCCTTGCCGAAGATGTCGCGCAGCTCCCCCGCGGCCTGCCTGGCCTCGTCGTACTGGCCGAGGCGGAGACGGGTCTGCACCTCGCCACCGACGCACCCGGTCGTGCCGATCAGGCCCTTCGAGTAGGTGCTGAGCAGCTCTCGGTCCATCCGGGGCTTGAAGTAGTAGCCCTCGAGCGACGCGAGCGAGGAGAGTCGGAAGAGGTTGTGCATGCCCTCGGTGTTCTCCGAGAGCAGGGTCATGTGGGTGTACGCGCCGCTTCCACCGACGTCGTCGCGGTTCTGCGCGTTGGTGCCCCACTTCACCCGGGTCTTGTCCCGGCGGTCGGTGCCAGGGGTGATGTACGCCTCGGTGCCGATGATGGGCTTGATGCCCGCGTCGGTGGCGGTCTTCCAGAAGTCGAAGGCGCCGAAGACGTTGCCGTGGTCGGTCACCGCGATGGCGGGCATACCCTGCTCCGCGGCCGCCGCGATCAGGGGCTTCACCCGGGCGGCACCGTCGAGCATGGAGTACTCGCTGTGCACGTGGAGGTGGACGAACGAATCATTCTGCGGTGACACGACTGCTCCAGCTGCTCTGGGGTTGTACTGATGAGAAGGAGGGGTGGTATTCCAGCCTAATCGCCACGAAGGATGCGCAGGGCGTTCGCCAGGTCGTCCGGGTATTCGGCGTCGAAGGTGACCCATTCGCGGCTGGACGGGTGCTCGAAGGAGAGCTGCTTGGCAACCAGCCACTGCCGGGTGAGGCCGAGTCTGGCCGAGATCTTGGCGTCGGCGCCGTACATGGCGTCACCGACACACGGATGCCGCTGGGCGGCCATGTGCACGCGGATCTGGTGGGTGCGCCCGGTTTCCAGGTGCACCTCGAGCAGCGACGCGGACGGGAAGGCCTCGAGCGTCTCGTAGTGGGTGACGGAGTCCTTGCCGCCGGCGATCACGGCGAACTTCCAGTCCGAACGCGGGTGGCGCCCGATGGGAGCGTCGATGGTGCCGCTGGACGGGTCGGGGTGGCCCTGCACGACGGCGTGGTAGATCTTGTCGACCTCGCGGTCGTGGAAGGCCCGCTTGAGGTGCGTGTAGGCGGCCTCCGACTTGGCCACGACCATCAGGCCGCTTGTGCCGACGTCGAGGCGGTGCACGATGCCGGCCCGTTCGGACGCCCCTGAGGTGGCGATCCGGTACCCGGCGGCGGCGAGGGCACCGAGCACAGTGGGGCCGGTCCAGCCCACACTGGGGTGCGCGGCGACACCGGAGGGCTTGTTGATCACGACGATGTCGTCGTCGTCGTGCACGATCGTGAGATCCGGCACCGCGATAGGGACTATCACCAGGTCTTGCTTGGGTGCCCAGCTCACATCCAGCCAGGCCCCGGCCCGCAGCTTGTCGGACTTGCCGACCACGACGCCGTCGAGGGTGACGCCGTCGGACTCGGCGATCTCGGCCGCGAAGCTGCGGGAGAAGCCGAAAAGCTTGGCGATGCCCGCATCCACGCGCACACCGTCCAGGCCGTCGGGGAGGGGAAGGGCTCGGTTTTCCATGATGCCGTTCAGTTGGGGGTGACGAGGGGGGCCGGGGCAGCCGGCGACTCGTCGGCGGCTGATGCTGCTGCATCCGCCGAGGTGGTGCGGCGGCCGTCGAGGCCGATGCCGCGCAGCGTCAGCAGCATGAAGAGCACCATGCTCACGACGATGCAGGAGTCGGCGATGTTGTAGATCGCCGGCATCATCCAGGGTGTGGAGATGAAGTCGACCACGTGGCCGAGGCCGAAGCTCGGCTCTCGGAACAGGCGGTCGGTGAGATTGCCGAGCACGCCGCCGAGCAGGAGCCCGAAGACCGTGGCCCATCGAAGCGAGCGGATGCGGCGGGCGAACCACACGATGAACACAACGACACCGGCCGCAATGAGTGAGAACACCCAGGTGAGGCCGGTGGCGAAGGAGAAGGCCGCGCCGGGGTTCCGGATGAAGTGCAGTTGAAGCACATCACCCAGAACCCGGGCGGTCTCGCCCTCGGTCATCGATGAGACGACGAGGGCTTTACTGATCTGATCGAACGCATACCCGCCCACGGCCACGAGGGCCAGGACGAGAAGGGCGCGGTAACTGACCTTCGTGGGAGTGTTACGCGCCAAAGCCCTGGAAGCTCGCCTTCGGCGAGTTGCCCGAGTCCTTGCCGGCACCGGCGCCGACAGGCGAGGTGGAGTCGAGGTCGCGAAGCTGACCCTCGATGTAGCTCTTCAGCTTCTGGCGGTACTCGCGCTCGAAGGTGCGCAGTTCCTCGATCTTGTTCTCGAGGACCGAACGCTCCTGGTCGAGGATGTTGATCTGCGCGCGCTGCTTGGCTTCGGACTCCGCGATGACGCGGGCCGCCGTGGCGTGGCCCTCGGCGATCAGGGCGTCGCGCTTCTCGGCGCCTTCCTTGACGTGCTCCTCGTGCAGGCGGCGGGCCAGCTGCAGCAGGTTGGTCGTTCCGGCGGTCTCGTCGACCTCGGCCGCCGGGGCGGCGGCGACGGGCGCGGGAACCACAGCAGCGACCGGCTCTGCGACGGGCTCCGGGGTGTTCACGGGCTCTGCGGCCTTGGCCGGGGCTGCGCTGACGGGGGCAGCCGTCTCGCCGCCGGAGAGACGGGCCTTGAGGTCCTCGTTCTCCTGGGTCAGGCGTCGCAGCTCGACAACGACCTCGTCGAGGAAGTCGTCAACCTCGTCCTGGTCATATCCCTCACGGAACTTGGTCGACTGGAACCGCTTGTTGACTACATCTTCCGGAGTTAGCGCCATGGCTTTCCACCTCAAAACTTATTTGCGAACAGTTGTGCGAACACGTGCATAGGCGCAATCCGCACCCGGTGGGTACCGGGGCGGTTGGCCGCCATCGATCCAGAATACATGCCGGGGCCGTCGTCGGGCTCCGGGTCAGAACAGAATCGCCGTAATCCACATGCCGATGATCACGCAGAGCATCGTCAGGCTCCAGCCGAAGTCGAAGGCAATCGGGCCTACGCGCAGCGGCGGGAAGATACGGCGGAAGAAGTTGACCGGCGGATCCGTCACGGTGTACACGAACTCGATGAGGACGAGAACCACGCCGTGCGGGCGCCAGGACCGATTGACACCGCGCACCAGGTCGACGATGAACCGGCCCCACATCACGAAGAAGTAGAGCAGGAGCGCGTAGTACAGAAGCGCCCCGATCAGGGAGACTACGTTCACGTCGCGTTAGGACTGGGCGAAGAAGGAGGAATCGGCGTCCCCCTCCTCTGCGGCGTTGTCACCGGAGATGACGACGTGCGACGGCGACAGCAGGAAGACCTTGGCGGTGACGCGCTCGATCTTGCCGTACAGCCCCTGGGACAGCCCGCTGGCGAAGTCGATCAGACGGCGTGCATCCGCATCGCTCATCTGGGAGAGGTTGATGATGACCGGGATGCCCTCACGGAAGGACTCGGCGATCACCTGCGCGTCGCGGTACTGACGCGGGTGGACGGTGAGGATCTCGTTCATTTCAGACACGACAACATTCTTGGGGGTGGAGGTCTTGTGCAGGGGCGTGACCGGAGCACGGCCGGACGAGTGCGAGGCATTCGCCGTGCTGGCGTGCGACGGCGCCGCGTGCGCGGACTGGGTGGGGAGCGTGGAGACGGGAGCCTTGGCGGGCTCCTCATATTCCAGCTCTTCGTCTGCCAGACCCAGGTAGACCATGGTTTTCTTGAGCGGGTTGGACATCTCTACCTCCGTGTTGGTATTACGACGTTTTCAGATTAACCGGTGCCGGGCGATTCCCGGTGATTGCGGTGCCAATTCGCAGGTGTGTCGCGCCCTCGGCGATGGCGGCTGCGTAGTCCTGGGACATGCCCATGGACAGATATCGGGCGTCGGGGGCGATCTGGCGCATCTGCGCCCCCAACTCGCTGACCAGGGCGAACGAGCGCCGCGGTTCGGTGCCGAGCGGCGCCACCGCCATCAGCCCGAGCAGGGTGAGGCCGTCGGACTCGAGCACCCGCTCCACGAGCGGTGCGAGGTTGGCGATGGAGACCCCGCCCCGTGCGGGATCGTCGGTGAGGTTGACCTGCACGAAGCAGTCCACCGGCGCTCCCGCGTTCGAGCCGCCGGCAGCATCGACGGTACCGCCCAGCGCGGTTACCAGCGATTCCCGGTCGACCGAGTGGATGACCGACGAGTAGGCGCGCACCTGGCGCGCCTTCTTGCCCTGCAACTGTCCGACGAAATGCCACCGGATGCCAGAGCCCGCCAGGTCGGCGGCCTTGGCCTGGGCCTCCTGGTGGCGGCTCTCGCCGAAGTCCCGCACCCCGAGCGCGAGCAGCTCGCGAACCAGACTCACCGGCTGGAACTTGGTCACCACGACGGTGGTGATCTCCTCGACCGGACGGCCGGCGCTGCGGGCGGCGGCGGAGATGCCGTCGCGCACACCGGCCAGCCGCTCGTTCAGCCCGGGGTCCGTCATGACGGACCCCGGGCTAGCGAACGAGACCGCGGCATCACTTGAGGAAGTCGGGGATGTCCAGGTCGTCTGAATCGTCCTCGAAGGCCGGGTCGGCGACGGGAGTGCTCGCGGCGGCATCGGTCGACCAGACCGAACCGGCGGGCTCCTCGACGGCGGAGGTGTCGGAACCGGTGGCACCGACGGCGGCGACGCCTGCGGCAACTCCGGCGGCGACCAGATCGGAGCGGCGGACCTCGGCGACCTTGGCGCCGGGCTCACCGCCGTCGAAGCCGGCCGCGATCACGGTGACCCGCACCTCGTCGCCCAGGGTGTCGTCGATGACGGCACCGAAGATGATGTTCGCCTCGGGGTGCACGGCTTCCTGCACCAGGCGGGCGGCATCGTTGATCTCGAAGATACCGAGGTTGGAGCCACCCTGGATGGACAAGAGCACCCCGTGGGCGCCGTCGATCGACGCCTCGAGGAGCGGGGAGGCCACGGCGAGTTCCGCCGCCTTGATGGCCCGGTCGGCGCCGCGGGAGGAACCGATACCCATGAGGGCGGAACCGGCGCCCTGCATGACCGACTTGACGTCGGCGAAGTCGAGGTTGATCAGGCCCGGCGTGGTGATCAAGTCGGTGATGCCCTGCACACCGGCGAGGAGCACCTGGTCCGCGGTGGCGAAGGCCTCGAGCATGCTGATGCCGCGGTCGCTGATTTCCAGCAGCCGGTCGTTCGGCACGACGATGAGGGTGTCGACCTCGTTCTTGAGCGAGGCTACGCCGGTCTCGGCCTGGGCCTGGCGGCGCTTGCCCTCGAAGCCGAACGGCTTGGTGACCACACCGATGGTGAGGGCGCCGATGGACTTGGCGATGCGGGCGACGACGGGAGCGCCACCGGTTCCGGTTCCGCCGCCCTCGCCGGCGGTGACGAAGACCATGTCGGCTCCGGCCAGCGCCTCTTCGATTTCCTCGGCGTGGTCCTCGGCGGCTCGGCGGCCGACCTCGGGGTCCGCTCCGGCGCCGAGACCCCGGGTGAGGTCACGGCCGACGTCGAGCTTGACGTCGGCATCGCTCATCAGGAGTGCCTGGGCATCCGTATTGATGGCGATGAATTCGACCCCGCGGAGGCCGAGCTCGATCATGCGGTTGACGGCGTTGACGCCGCCTCCGCCGATTCCAACAACCTTGATGACTGCTAGGTAGTTCTGATTAGTTGACACGTCCGGCCTCCGGTGGAACCCTAAACCTCTACTCGAGGCTTAAAGTTATGCTGAGTATGCAATTCCTAAACTCGAAATTAGGGGCCAGGCGGGGCGCCTTGGGGAGGCGCGCCCGCGTGTCGCGAATACTCAGCGCGATCCCAGCAGAACCGGGGTCTCCGCGGCCGATTCGGCGGCCGATCGGACTCAGCGGACGACGGCGCTGTCGGGCGAGGAGACGTCGTACTCGGTGACGCTGCCCACCGGATGGCTCACGATGAGAGCGCTGAGCACGACGGCCTTGTACTCGGACCGTTCGGCATTGCCCCAGACCACGCGCGCTCCCCCGGCGAGGGTGAGGGTGACGTCGTCCTTGGTGGCCGCCGCGACGCTGTCGAGCTGACTGCGGATGCCCTCCGGAAGCGCCCAGACCACGGCGACGGCGGACTGGAAGCCGGCGCCGCTGGCTCCCCCGGTGGCCGTGACGACGGGATACCCCGCCGGCCGGTCTGCGCTCGACTGGATGACGACTCCGGCTGCGTCCACGAGGTCGAAGCCGGCGGCGGAGGCGATCGCTCCGACGGGTTCGCGTTCGATGACGCGCACGACGAGGGTGTCCGGTGGCCGGCTCTCCGTGACGTAGCTGCGGATCAGGGTGAACTCGCTGAGTTCCCGTTTGACCTCGGCGAGATCCACGAGCGGCAGCGGCGTGCCGAGCTGGCCGTCGAGGGCCTGAGCGATGTCGGCCGCTGGGATGCGGTTGGTGCCGGTGACCTCGATCGTGCGCAGCGCCATGAGCGGGGAGAACACTCCCACCAGCACGAACGTGACGAGGGCGGCGATGGTGCCTGCCGCGGCGATCCACAGGTTGCGGCGGCGGCGCGATCTGGAGGTGAAGCGGCGCACCTCGCTGCGTTCGTACTGTTTGCGGGCGCGCCGGGCCGCGCGGAGGCGCGCGCGGGCGCTCCGGGCGGTGAGCGGTGGTTCGAGCGCCGGCTCAGCGGGCGCGGGGGTGCGGGAGCCGGAATCGGTGCGTGCCCCCAGGCCGGACGGGCGGGCACCGTGGGAGCCGGTCAGCCGGGCCCAGGCGGACGGTGCCGTGGGCGCGCCGGAGGGACTCGGTCCGGCTGCAGGGGCGGCCTCCGTCTCGGCTACGCCCAGCGGCGGCAGCGCGATCGGCTCGGTCGTCGCGTCGGGCTCCGCGCGCTTCCGGGCCGTCGTACCGGGTACCGCCGTGCGCGGCGATGCCGCGGCGGGAGTCTTCCGGGTCGATCTCGGCTCGGGCTCCGGCGCTCCCCCGGTGCCCGACCGGGCCGCCGGGGTGATCCCTGGGGGACGTTTCATGCGCGCACGATCCGTGCGGGCATGATCAGCGCGCCCCGGCCGCGGTGTCGGCGCTGAGCGACGCGAGCAGTTGGGGAACGATGCGGTAGACGTCACCGCAGCCGAGGGTCACGACGAAGTCGCCTTCCCTGGCGATGGTGCCCAGGTAGTCGGCGGCGTCCTGCCACTCGGGGATGAAGGCGACGTGAGACGGGTCCTGGAAGCGTTCGGAGACGAGGGCGCCGGTGACGCCGGGCTCCGGGTCCTCTCGGGCGCCGTAGACGGCCAGCACGATGGTCTCGTCCGCGTACTTCTCCAGAGTGTCGGCGAACTCCTGCGCGAACAGCCGCGTGCGGCTGTACAGGTGCGGCTGGTGCACGGCGATGATGCGCCCAGTGCCCACCACGGTCCGGGCGGCCGCCAGTGCCGCGGCGACCTCGGTCGGGTGGTGCGCGTAGTCGTCGTAGACGCTCACACCGCGTACGGTGCCGTGCAGCTCGAAGCGGCGCTCCGTTCCACCGAAGGCCGCAATGGCCTCCAGCGATGCGGCCGGCTCGAAGCCGAGGCCGACGAGCACAGCGAAGGCACCGGCGGCGTTGATCGCATTGTGGCGGCCGGGGATGCGCAGGGTGGCTGAGTAGTCGGTGCCCGCCCAGGTCACCGTGAAGCCCACCGGCCCGTTGGTGTCGATCGAGTGCACGCGAACGGTGGCGTCCTCGGCCTCGCCGAAGGTGATGACGTGCTTGCCCTCGAGGCGGCCGGTGACGTGAACGGCACCCGGGTCGTCGGAGGAGACCACCACGAGCTCGCCGGCGTTCTGGGCGAACTGCACGAACGCCGCCTCGAACGCCTCGAGCGAGCCGTAATGGTCGAGGTGGTCGGGGTCCACGTTCGTGATGAGCGCGATCCCGGTGTTGTAGAGCAGGAAGGACCCGTCGGATTCGTCGGCCTCGACGACGAAGAGGTCGTCGGATCCGCTGCCCGCACTCACGCCGAGGGATTCGATGACGCCGCCGTTGACGAAGCTGGGGTCCTGGCCGAGCCCGAGCAGCCCGGTGACGATCATTCCGGTCGACGTCGTCTTGCCGTGCGCGCCGGCCACGGAGACGAGCCGGTGCGAGCGGATCAGCCAGGCGAGAGCCTGCGAGCGGTGCAGCACGGGCAGGCCCCGTTCGAGCGCGAGCACGTACTCCGGGTTGTCCTGCCAGAGGGCCCCGGTGACCACGAGGCTGTCGGCATCGCCCACATTGGCGGCGTCGTGTCCGATCGCGATGGTCGCGCCCAAGGCGCGGAGGGCCTGGATGTTGTCGGAGTCGCGCACGTCGGAGCCGGTCACGGTGTGCCCGGCGGCCAGGAACAGGCGGGCGATGCCGCTCATCCCGGAGCCGCCGATGCCCACGAAGTGCACGGTTCCGAGGTCTGCGGGAACGATGAGGGTGAGGTCTGGCTTGATCACGTGACGGTCTTTCTGGCTGGCGGAGCTGGGGAGACGCAGGTCTGGTTCCACGTTACGCGGCGCTCGACGTGAGGTCGAACGCGGTCTCGCTGTCGCTGTGCTCGTGCGGAGTGGTGCGGAGGTGCGGGGATGGGCGGTAGGTGCCGGTCAGCGGGGCTTCGGCCGTCGGGCCGCCTGATCGATGAGTTCCACCGTGCGCCGGGTGCCGTCGAGCACGCCGACGGAGCGTGCGGCGACACTCATCTCCTGGATGGTCCCCGGCTTGTGCAGCAGGGGCAGCAGGGTCGATTCGATCCAGGAGGGCAGGAATCGGGCGTCGTCGATGAGGATGCCTCCTCCAGCTGCCACGACGTCGGCCGCGTTGAAGCGCTGTTCGCCGTTGCCGACCGGGTACGGCACGTACGCGGCGGGAATCCCGAGGGCGCTCAGTTCGCTCACGGTGGCGGCTCCGGCCCGGGACACCGCGAAGTCGGCGACCGACAAGGCGAGGTCCATGCGGTCGCAGTAGGCGATCATCCGGTAGCCGTCCAGGCCGGGATCGGTGACCTCCGCCTGGGTTCCGGTGATGTGCAGCACCTGCCAGCCTGCTGCAATGAGCGCAGGGGCAGCGTCGACGACGGTGCGGTTGATGCGGCGTGCGCCGAGCGACCCGCCCGTCACGAGCAGTGTGGGCAGGTCGGCGGCCAGGCCGAAGAAGGCCAGGCCCTCCGGGCGGGACGCGGCACGGTCGAGGACCTCGATCTCGCGCCGGAGCGGCATGCCGACGACCCGGGCGTGCCGGAGCCGGGTCCCGGCGAAGGCGACGCCCACGGAGTGGGTGAAGGCCGAGCCGAGCCGGTTGGCCAGGCCGGGCTTGGCGTTGGCCTCGTGGATGGCGATGGGGATTCCGGCGCGCCGGGCGGCAAGGTAGGCCGGTGTGGCCACATAGCCGCCGAAGCCCACCACGACGTCCACCTGGCGGCGGCGCAGGGTGGCGGCCACCTCGTTGATGGCCCGGTTGAACCGGGGCAGGAAACGCACGGCGGCGCGGTTGGGCCGGCGCGGGAACGGGAGGCGGGGCACGATGAGAAGTTCGTAGCCGCGCTCGGGGACCAGGCGGGACTCCAGTCCCTCGCTCGTTCCGAGCACCAGCACAGTGGCGTCGGGGTCGCGCGCGCGGAGCGCATCCGCGACGGCGAGCAACGGATTCACGTGACCGGCGGTTCCGCCGCCGGCGAGCAGATAGGTGGTCATCGAACCGTTCCTCGTTTCGGTGCCGTGCGCGCTGGGCCGGCGGACGCCACAGGGGCCGCGCCCGGGCGGGCCAGGGCATCCTGTTGCAGGTTGTGGTCGCTGCGTGCGAAGGAGAGCACGACGCCGATGGCGGCGAGCGTCGTGAGCAGCGCAGTGCCACCCGCTGAGATCAACGGCAGCGGCACCCCGAGCACGGGGAGCACCCCGAGCACGACGCCGATGTTCACCATCGCCTGGCCGATGATCCAGACCATGACGGCCGCTGTGGTCACCCTGATCTGCAGGTTGGTGGTGCTGTGCATGATGCGGATGAAGGCGAACGCGAGCAGGATGAACATCAAGAGCACCACGATGGCGCCGATGAGGCCGAGTTCCTCTCCGATGATGGCGAAGATGTAGTCGTTGTCCGCGGCGGGCAGCCAGGACCACTTGGCCTTGGAGTTGCCCAGCCCGACCCCGAACACTCCCCCGTTGGCCAGCGCCCAGGTGCCGTGCAGCGGTTGCCAGCAGGCCGCAGAGATGGTGCCGTTGAGTTCGTGGCAGGTGTCGACGGCGAAGCTGAGGATGCGGGTCATCCGGTTCTCGCTCGTGACGGCCAGCAGACCGCCGACGAGGATTCCGACCCCCAACGGGGCGGCGAGCATCCGCAGCCGCACCCCGGCGAAGAACAGCGCGCCGAAGAGGATGCCCGCCATGATGATCACGGTTCCGAGGTCACCACCGATCATGACGAGCATGATCGACCCGCCACCGACGCCGAAGACGGGGATGTACACGTGCCGCCAGTCGTCGAGCTTGTCCTTCTTCTGCGCCAGGAGCACGCCCAACCAGATCACCAGGGCCACCTTGATGGCCTCAGAGGGCTGGAACTGCACGCTCCCGATCGCGAGCCAGTTGGTGTTGCCGGCCACGGTGATGCCCAGCGGGGTGAAGACCACGAGGCACTGGAAGAAGCAGGAGACCAGCAGGGCCGGCCAGGCGACCCGTTGCCAGAAGCGCACGGGCAGCCGGCTGATCACGAGCATGAGCGGGATGCCGAGGACGGCGAAGATGCCCTGCCGGAAGAGGCCGCCGTAGAAACCGGCATCCTCGAGGTAGGAGTCGACCGACGAGGAGGAGAGCACCATGACCAGGCCGAAGAGCACCAGGAACAGCGTGGTACCCAGCAAAAGCAGGTAGTTGGTGGATTCGGCCCGGAAGACCCGGCCCAGATTGACGCGGGTCAGAGAGCTGCGTACCTGTCCGAGCGGCGCGGGGGTGTTACCGCCAGCCTCAGGCACCCGGGTACGAGGACGAGTCTTCATGCGACCCACCTCCCAAATAATCGTGAACGGCCTGGGCGAATTTCGCCCCGCGTTCCGCGTAGCTCGCGAACTGGTCCATGGACGCCGCTGCCGGAGCCAGCAGGACGACGTCTCCGGCCTCGGCCAGCGAGCCGGCCAGCCCGACCGCTGACGGCATGACCTCACCAGTGTCATCTGAGTCGATCTCGAATACCCGCAGGGCGGGGGCGTGTCGCCGGAATGCCGCGAGGACTTCGTCCCGTTCGACCCCGATGATCACGGCGCCGCGCAACCGGCCGACGTGCCGGGCCACCAGATCACCGATGTCGACACCCTTGAGCAGCCCGCCGACCAGCCAGACGACGGAGTCGAAGGCGGCGAGGGAGGCATCGGCGGCGTGCGGGTTGGTCGCCTTGGAGTCGTCGATCCAGCTGATGCCGTTCTGCACGGCGACCACCTCGATGCGGTGCGCGTCGAGCCTGAAGGTCTCCAGGGCGGCGCGGATGGCCGCGGGGGCGACATCGAAGGATCGCGCGAGCGCTGCGGCGGCGAGGATGTTGGCGACCACGTGCGGTGCGGCCAGGCCGGCCGCGGCGAGGTCGGTCACGGTGGTGAGCTCGATGGCGCTGTCGAACCGGTCCTCGAGGAACGCCCGGTCGCAGACGATGCCGTCGACGATTCCCAGGTCGCTGGGGCCGGGCACGCCCAGCCCGAAACCGATGGCCCGGGCACCGTCCCCCACCTCGGCGTCTTCGACCATGCGCATGGTGGCACGGTCGGCCTTGTTGTACACGCACGCCACCGTGGTGTTGGCGTAGACCTTGGCCTTCGCGTCCCGGTAGGCGTCGGCCGAGCCGTGCCAGTCCAGGTGGTCGTCGGCGACGTTGAGACAGACGCTGGACCAGGGCACCAGCGCGCCTGGGCCGGTGAGGGGCAGGTGGTGCAGCTGGTAGCTGGACAGCTCGACGACGAGCACGTCCCAGCCCTGCGGGTCTCGCACGGCGTCCAGCACGGGCACGCCGATGTTGCCGCAGGGAGCCACCCTATGGCCGGCTGCCGCGAGCATGGTCGCAGCAAGCTGCACCGTGGTGGTCTTGCCGTTGGTGCCCGTGACGAGGATCCACGGCGCGGGCGCGCCGACCTTGTCGCGCAGCCGCCAGGCCAGTTCGATGTCGCCCCAGACCGGGATCGACTCCGAGCGGGCCCAGAGCAGCACGGGGTGGTCGGGGTGGAACCCCGGCGACACGATGATGAGCTCTGGGGCGTGTGCCGCGAGGGCTGCCGGCACGGAGTCCAGGTCGGCGGTCAGCAACGGGATGCCGAGGACCTCGAGCAGGCGGGCCCGGTCGTCCGGGGCGGTGCCGGCCACGACGAGCACGTCCGCGCCGAGCTCGCCGAGGGTGTCGGCCGCGGCGAAACCGGTCATGCCCAGGCCCAGGACGGCCACGCGCAGGCCGGTCCACTCGGAGTGCCAGCTCGTCAGACGCTCCAGGCGCTCGTCGGACGGGGTATCCGCGGAAAGGGCTACCACAATCGCGCCAGCCATTCGAGGTAGAAGGTGCCGACGCCCGCGGCGACGAGCAACCCGCCGATGATCCAGAAGCGCACCACCACCGTGACCTCGGCCCAGCCCTTGAGCTCGAAGTGGTGATGGATCGGGCTCATCAGGAAGATCCGTTTGCCCCGGGTGACCTTGAAGTACGCGCGCTGGACGATCACCGAGCCGGCTTCGATGACGAAGAGGCCGCCGATGAGGACCAGGAGCAGTTCGGTGCGGCTGAGGATGGCCAGCGCGGCCAGGGCGCCGCCCAGCCCGAGCGAGCCGGTGTCGCCGAGGAAGATCTTGGCCGGGCTGGTGTTCCACCACAGGAAGCCGATCAGTCCGCCGACGATCGCCGCGGCCACGATGGCGAGGTCGAAGGAGTCGGGTCCGGGGTAGCACTTGTACATGTCGGCGATGTCCGACCCGCCGGGGTTGCAGGACTGGTTCGACTGCCAGAAGCCGATGATGATGTAGGACCCGATCGCGAAGACCAGCGAGCCCGTGGCGAGCCCGTCGAGGCCGTCGGTGACATTGACGCCGTTGGAGGTCGCCGCCACGATCAGGCAGATCCAGACGATGAACGCGGCGATCCCGATGAAGGTGCCGAGCTTCATGAAGTCCAGCGGCAGGTCCCGGATGAACGAGATGTGGGTGGAGGCCGGCGTCTCGCCGTTCTTGTCGGGGAACTGCAGCGCCATCCAGCCGAAGGCGCCGGCGACGACGACCTGTCCGGCGATCTTCTGCCAGCCGCCCAGGCCCAGGCTGCGCTGGTTGCGGGTCTTCAGGTAGTCGTCGAGGAAGCCGACCAGTCCGAGGCCGACCATCATGAACAGCACGAGCAGCGGGGATGCCGTCAGCGGCCGGTTTTCGATCCACATGGCGAGGAAGTAGCTGACCAGGACGCCGACGATGATGATGATGCCGCCCATGGTGGCGGTACCGCGTTTGGCGTGGTGGCTCTTGGGTCCGTCATCGCGGATGAACTGGCCCCAGCCGAGCTTGTGGAAGAGCCGGATGAACAGCGGGGTCAGGAGCAGCGTGAAGACGAGGGACATCGCTCCAGCCAGCAGGAGGGCTACCACGAGTACAACTTTCCCAGTCGGTCGCCGAGGAAACGGAGTCCGGCTGAATTCGATGATTTGACGAGCACGGTGTCGCCGGGCTTCACGGTGTCGCTCAGCAGGGCGAAGGCCTCGTCGGCGTTGTCGACATAGGCCGACTCGCCGTCCCAGGAGCCTTCGTTGATGGTGCTGATGTGCATGCGCCGGGCGGCGGGTCCGACCACGACGAGTTGGGAGATGTTGAGGCGCACGGCGAGCAGGCCGATCCGGTCGTGCTCGTCGCCGGCCAGTTCGCCCAGTTCGCTCATCTCGCCGAGGACGGCGATGCTGCGCCCGTCGGGCTTGCGGATCTGGGCGAGTGTCTTGAGGGCTGCCGTCATGGAGTCGGGGCTGGCGTTGTAGGCGTCGTTGATCACGGTGATGTCATCCCGTCCGCCCATGACCTCCATGCGCCACCGTTCGGCGACGGTGACGGATTCGAGCGCCGTGACGATGTCGTCGATGGGCACGCCGAGGACGTCGGCGACCGCGGCCGCGGCCAGGGCGTTCATCACGTGGTGTTCGCCGAGGACCCGGAAGGAGACCGGCCGGCTCGCACCATCGGGGAGGTGCAGCGTGAAACGTGTGCCGGTGCGGGTGCCGTGGATGTCGGAGGCGCGCACCGCGGCGCCAGCGCCCTCGCCGAACCAGACGACGCGCGCGGTCGTCAGAGCGGCCATCCCGGCCACCCTGTCGTCGTCCACGTTGAGCACGGCCACATCGCCAGGGAGCAGGTCGGTGACCATCTCCGACTTGGTGCGCACGGTGGCGTCGATACCGCCGAACCCGCCCGCGTGGGCGAGGCCGACCTTGAGCACGACGCCAATATCGGGCCGGGCCATCCGCACCAGGCGCCGGATCTCGCCTTCGGCGCTCGCGCCCATCTCGGCGACGAGGAATTCGGTCTGCTCGGTGACCTCGAGCATCGTCAACGGGGCGCCGACCTCGTTGTTGAAGGAGGCGCGTGCCGCCACAGTGGGGCCGACCTGCTCGAGGACGGCCCTGAGCAGGTTCTTGGTGGTGGTCTTGCCGTTGGATCCGGTGATGCCGATGACCCGGAGGGGTCCGGTGGCGCGCACGCGAGCGATGACGGCGGTGGCCAGGTCGCCGAGGGCGGTCACGGCGTCCGGCACGAGCACCTGGGCGACGGGAAGGTCGAGCAGCCGCTCGACGATGATGAGGACGGCGCCGTTGGCGACGGCGGCCGGCGCGAAGAGGTGACCGTCGGTCTCCTCCCCCGGCTTGGCGACGAAGATGTCGCCGGAGGCCACCTCACGGGAGTCGGTGTGCACCGCGCCGCTCACCAGGGAGTCGGCGGTCAGCACGTCGGAGGCGCCGGGCGCCGCGAGGTGAAGCTCGCCGGTCATGGCCGCCGTGATCTCGGTCAGGCTCAGGGCGATCATCTACAACCACCCGGCTTCCTGCAGGGCCAGGCGGGCGTCGTCCCGGGCGGAATAGGGCAGTTTCACACCTGCCACCTCCTGATAGTTCTCGTGGCCGGGGCCGGCGTAGAGCACGACATCGCCCTCTCCGGCCAGCGACAGGGCACGACGGAACGCCGTCGCGGGGTCGGGGACCTCGTAGAGTTCACCGTCAGGGACCGCGGCGCGGGCCGCCTCGAGGAGGGTGGCCCGGATGCTCGCCGCGTCTTCGAAACGCGGGTGGAAGTTGGTGATGACGACGGCGTCGGCGCCGCGGGCGGCGATGGCGCCCATGTCGGCGCGCTTGGTCTTGTCCCGGTCGCCGTCGGCGCCGAACACCATGATGATGCGGCCGGTGGTCGAGGCCCGGATCGCGGCCAGGGTGTTGAGGAAGGCGTCGGGGCTGTGCCCGTAGTCGATGTAGACGAGTGGCCCGCGGTCCCCGGAGATCAGTTCGGCCCGCCCGGGAATGTACGCGGTGATGCCACCGTCGCGCTCCAGGGCGTGCTCGATGGCCGCGAGGTCGAAACCGGACTCCACGAGCATCACGATGGCCAGGGCCGCGTTGGCGGCCATATACCAGCCGAGCAGCGGCACCTGGGTGCGCAGGCGCCGGCCGTCCGGTCCCTCGAGCGTGAACTCGGTGGAACGTGCGCCCGTCGCGACGACGTGCATGTGCCAGTCGGCCTCGAGATCCGAGGTGTCCATGGTGCCGATGTGGGGGTGGTTGGCCAGTGTGGTGACCGGGATGCGGCTCTCTGCGGCGATCCGCCGGCCCCACTCCGAGTCGACCGTGACGACCCCGCGGCGGGACCGGTCGGGCTGGAAGAGCTCGAGTTTGGCCTGGAAGTACTCTTCCATGTCGGAGTAGTCGTCCAGGTGGTCGTGTGAGAGGTTGGTGAACCCGGTGAGGTCGAAGACCAGGCCGTCGACCCGGTGCCGGCTGACCGCTTGCGCCGAGACCTCGACGCCCACGGCGCGAACCTCGGCCTCGCGCATCCGCGCCAGGAGTGCGTGCAGTTCGCTGGCCTCCGGGGTGGTCAGCGAGCTCGTGACGGCGACATCGCCGATCCGGCGTTCGGCGGTGGAGGTGAGTCCGGCCACGACGCCCAGCTGGTTGAGGATGGCGAAGAGAAGGTAGACGACGCTGGTCTTGCCGTTGGTGCCGGTGACGGCGAACAGCGTCGCCGGGTTGTCGGCGGTGCGGTGAATCCAGGCCGAGACCGCCCCGAGGGCCAAGCGCACGTCGGTCGTGACGAGGACGGGGAGCCCGCAGTCGGCGGCCAGCAGCGCACCGGCTTCGTCGGTGAGGACAGCCACCGCGCCGGCCTCGCGGGCGGTGGCGGCGAAGGAGGCCCCGTGGATGAGGCGCCCGGGCATGCCCACGTAGAGGTCGCCGGGCTGTACGGTGCGGGAACTCAGGCTCACGCCGGTCAGCTCCCGGGTACCCGCGTCGCCGCGGAGGTCAAGGTTGAATTCATCGACTAGTCCCGACAACGACCGCGGGACCGGATGCTGAGGACGGAGAGCCGAGGGTGCCAAATCGGTCACGAGGCTCACTTTCTTACCAGGTACCGGAGAGATCAGGCGCGGCGGCGCCCGAGGGAACTGCCCGGTACTTCTTCAGCACCTGACTCATGACTTCCTGGAAGACCGGAGCGGATGCTGCTGAAGAGTTCATGTTAACAGGATCGGCCAGACTCACCGAAACGACGTACTGCGGATCGTCGGCCGGGGCGAAGCCCGACACCGACACGAGATAGCCCTTGGTGTAGCCGCCCTTGCCGTCGGGCATCTGGGCGGTTCCGGTCTTGGCGGCCACCCGGTAGCCGGGGATCTTCCACTTCTCGGCGAGCCATCCCTGCTGGTAGACCATTTCGAGCATGTCGGCTGTCTCGCGGGCCGCCGTGGGCGACACGACCTGGGTGCCCTCGGCGGAGGGAACCTCGGTCATGGTGCCGTCTGCGGCCTTGCAACCGGACACCAGCTGCACGGGCATGCGCACCCCGTTGTTGGCGATGGTCTGGTAGATGCTCGACACCTGCAGGGCCGTGGTGGTCAGGCCCTGGCCGAACATGGTCGCGTAGGAGGTCTGGTTGTCCCAGTTCTCCGCGGCGTGCAGGATGCCGGAGTCCTCAGCGGGGAAGCCGCTCTCGGTGACGCTGCCGACGCCGAACTTGGTCATGTAGTCGTAGCGCTGCTGGTCGTTGAGGAGCTCGCCGAACTTGGACATGCCCGTGTTGGACGACTCGATCAGCACGCCCGTGAGGGTCAGCCGCAGGTCACCGTGACCGGAGCTGTCGTTGATGTTGGCGCCGTTGGCCGGCAGGTAGCGGAACGGGGCGACGATCTGGGAGTTCGGGTCGGCGAGGCCGGCGTCGATGACGGATGCCGCGGTGAGGGCCTTGAAGGTGGAGCCGGGCTCGTAGGAGGCGCTGAAGGCGCGGGAGCCGCGGTCGTCCGGGTTGGTCGTGGCGCTCACATTGTTGGGGTCGACGGCGGGATAGTCGGCGACGGCGACGAGCTTGCCGGTCTTGACCTCCTGCACGACGACGTTGCCCCAGGCGGCGCCGGTGGCCTGGGCCTGCTTGGCGAGCACCTGCTGCACGAACCACTGCAGGTCGGAGTCGATGGTGGTGACGACGTCGCTGCCGTCCACGGCGGCCTTCGTGGTGACCGTGCTTTCGGGCAGGCGCACGCCGTCGGCGCCGCGCTCGTAGGTCTCGATGCCGTTGTTGCTGGCCAGGCAGGAGTCCTGCCCCAGCTCGAGGCCCGCCTGGGCCTCCCCCTCGCCGGAGACGAAGCCGACGAGGTTGCCGGCGACGGCGCCGTTGGGGTAGACCCGGCTGGGGTTCTGGTACAGATACAGCCACGGGATGTCGAGGGCGTCGAGGGCACGAAAGGCATCCACGTCGACCTGTTTGGTGATGTATGCGAAATCGGACTTGGGGTTCTCGGTCAGTGAGTCCGTGACGATGCCCTGCACGGCCTCGGCGGTCTGGCCTGTGATGGCCCCGATCTCGGCCGCGGCCTGGGCGACCGGCACCGAGACATCCTTGCCGTTGACGGTCCGGGTGAACGTGCTGGTGTTCTTGGGCGACACGACGACGTCGTAACGCATGACAGTTCCGGCCAGCACCACCCCGTTGGCGTCGAGGATCTCGCCGCGAGAGCCGTAGACCGTCTTCTCCACAGAGCGGTTACCGAGGGAGTCGGCGCTGAGAGAGTCGGCGCGCACCACCTGGATATCCACGAGGCGTACCACGAAGAGTCCGATGATCGCGACAAGGACGACAATGGTCGCCGCCACTCTGCGCTTGCTGGACATGCTTCTTTTCGCCACGTGTGGTCCTCCTGTACCGGACTGTACCGGCGTTTAGCGAGTGGTCGGCGACGGCAGGCCGTCGGTCACGGCAACTGCCAGCGGAGCAGATCCTGCTGTCGCGGCGGCCGCGGACGCGACGCTGGTCCCTTGGCCGCCCGCGGGCAGCTGAGTCACCAGCGGCACCCCGGCCAGCAGGGCGTTGGGCACCAGGCTCGCCGCGCCTGCCTGGCTTCCGCTGGCCGAGCTCGGTGCGCCGAGGACGGCGCCGTCCGAAAGACGCAGGTACGCGGGGCTGGAATTGCTGACCATGCCCAGCGCCTCGGCGTTGGCGGCCAGGCTCTGCGGAGAGGACACCCGGATGAGGTCTTCGCTCACACTGCTGGCCGTGCGGCCGAGTTCGACCTGGCTGGCGCGCAGTGCCGAGATCTCGTAAGCGCCCTGCGAGATTCCGACGCTCAACAGGAGCTGGGCGACGATGACCGCCCCGACGCAGGCCACGGCTGACAGTGCGTAGACCACGCGCGGCCGCTTGTGCGCGCTCGGGCTGACGATCTCGATATGGCGGCGTTCCTCCGCCCCGGTGCGCGGGTCGTGATCCGGGCGAAGGGGTGCCGATTCAAATGCCCGGGCCAGGTTGTCGCTCATTCGGCTCTCCTCAGTCGTTCGGCGGCACGTAGGCGAACCGACGTTGCACGGGGGTTGATGGCTTTCTCGTCCTCGGACGCCTGTTCGGCGCCTCGGATGAGCAGGGTGAACAGCGGCTTGTGTTCCGGCAGTTCGACGGGGAGTCCGGCGGGGGCGCTGGACGTGGAGGCGGCGGCGAACATCCGCTTGACGATGCGGTCTTCGAGCGACTGGTAGGCCATGGTCACGATGCGGCCGCCGACGGCGACGGCCTCCATCGCGGCGGGGATGGCGCGCTCGAGAACGGCCAATTCCTGGTTGACCTCGATGCGCAGCGCCTGGAAGACCCGTTTGGCGGGGTGTCCCATCCGCTGCACGGCCACGGGGGTGACCTTGGTGATGACCTCGACCAGCTGGGCCGAGCGAACGAACGGCACGGTCTCGCGAGCCTCGACGATCGCCTTGGCGTAGCGTCCGGCGAGTTTCTCCTCGCCGTACTCCTGGAAGATGCGACGCAGTTCGGCCTCGCTGTAGTCGGCGAGGATGCGCTCGGCGGTGAGCGGTGACGTGCTGTCCATCCGCATGTCCAGCGGGGCGTCCTTGGAATAGGAGAAGCCGCGCTCGACCTGGTCGAGCTGCATGCTGGAGACGCCCAGGTCGAACAGGATGCCCTGGACCTCGCTGATGCCGAGACCCGCAAGGGCGTCGAGGATGCCGTCATAGACCGTGTGGACGAGGTGGATGCGGTCGTGGAACGGTTTGAGGCGCTCTTCGGCGATGGCCAGCGCGTCGAGGTCGCGGTCCAAACCCACCAGGGTGAGGCCGGGGAAACGGCTGAGCATGGCTTCGGCGTGGCCGCCCATACCGAGGGTGGCGTCCACGAGGATCGCGCCGGGCTTGTCCAGAACGGGGCCCAGCAGCTCGATGCTGCGCTCCAGCAGCACCGGGGTGTGGATCTCGCTCAGCTGGGGCCGGTCGGCCGGGGCTGCTGCGGTGGTGTCGGTGGTCATCTCGTCGTTCGGCTTGTTGTTCGTGTTGTCGTTGATGTTGGTGCCGTTGCTGTCTTTGGTCATAGCTACCCGGGCTGGATCCTGGGGCCGGATCCCCATCCGTTCCGCCTGGCACCGGGGAAGTGTGTCAGGAGGGCGACGGCTGGGAGTCGGGCACCAGGAGCTAGAAGAGTCCCGGAATCACCTCCTCCGTGATGTTGGCGAACGAGGTCTCCTGCTCGGCGAGATAGCTGTCCCAGACCTCGGTGTCCCAGATCTCCACGCGGTTGCCCACGCCGATGACCGTGAGGTCGCGGTCGAGTCCCGCGTAGGCCCTGAGGTTGGCCGGGATGGTGACGCGGTTCTGCTTGTCGGGGGTCTCGGCGCTGGCTCCCGAGAGGAAGACGCGGAAGAAGTCGCGCCCCTCCTTGCTCGTGATGGGCGCCTGGCGGATCTTCTCGTGCACCTCGTCGAAGTCACGCGAGGTGAAGACGTAGAGGCAGCGCTCCTGACCGCGAGTCATCACGATGCCGGTCGAGAGCTCGTCGCGGAATTTGGCCGGCAGGATGACGCGTCCTTTTTCGTCGAGCTTGGGGGCATAGGTCCCGAGGAACATTCGTCACCCCTCTCTTCCGGCCAAGGTCAGGTGTTGCTCCACTTTACTCCACTATCAACCACCGTGTCCGTAAATCAGGGTGTTTTGCCGTTTAATCCTGGTTTTATTCCCTGAATTCACAGGCAATCACTGGGTGGAGGAAAATCCCACGTTTTGGAGCAGATGTGCCCGTTTTTGGGCATGAAAAAGGGCCGACCTGGTGGTCGGCCCGTGCGGGTCGTGGTCAGTGGGGCAAAAGGGAGGCAGGTGGGGCGAGCGGGATGCGGCTTAACTCACGAACGCCCGCCATCCTGGGTGTGCCAGGGGCGGGCGTTACTCGGAGTCGACCCGGTGGTTCACACACGGGTCAGCGGGATGGGCTCGCGGAGCCCAGCCGTGGGCTACTGCTGTCCGTCCTGGCGACGGTCCCAGCGGTCGTTGAGCTTGTCCATGAAGCCCTGCTGGGTGCGCGCCTGGGCGGGGCTGCGAGTCTGGGCCGACGACGGCCGTGTCGCCCGGGCCGTGCGACCCGGGGTGATGGCCAGAAGCACACCGCCGAACATGATGATGAATCCGATGATGCCCAGCCAGAGCTGCTGCACCGCAACGCCGGCGACAAGAGTCGCGATCCCCACGACACCTGCGAGTACCCCGAGGACTATGGATCGGTAGTTGGGGCGGAGGCGCGTGCCCCCGACGCTCGCCACGAATTCGGCATCGTTGTGATAGAGACTGCGCTCCATCTCTTCGAGGAGTCGCTGCTCTTGTTCTGAAAGCGGCATCTCATTCCTCCAATTGGGGATCGAGCGGATTAGACCCTAATTCTAGTCCCGCCGAGATGGCTAGGCTAGGCACGTGGCTCAAAGCACTCGACTGGTCGATCTGGTTCATTCTCGCATCGACGAATTCATCAATACGCGTGAATCAATTGTGACGACCATCAGCCCGGACCTTGCTGTGCTGGTGGACTTCTCACGGCAGTTTCTCAGCGGCGGGAAGCGCTTCCGGGCTCAGTTCGCACACCTCGGCTGGCAGAGCGTTCCGGCGACCACGCAGACCGCCCCCGACGGGGTGTCTGCCGGCCTGGCCGGCCTGGTGTCCGCGGCCAGCGCACTCGAGGTCTTCCACGCCGCGGCGCTCGTCCACGACGACATCATCGACAACTCGGACACCCGCCGAGGAGCCCCCTCGGCGCACCGGCGTTTCGAGAGCCTGCACGGTGCCAACGGATGGGCCGGAAGCCCCGCCGACTTCGGTCGCGCCTCGGCGATCCTGCTCGGCGACCTCCTGCTCGGCTGGAGCGACGAATTACTCGACGAGGGCCTCGACGGCGCCGCCGACCGGGTCAGCGCTCGACGCGCCCGCACCGAGTTCAACCTCATGCGCACCGAGGTCACCGCAGGTCAGTATCTCGACATCCTGGAGGAGCGCGCCTGGCTCACCCAACCCGAGGCGGAGCTGCTCGACCGCGCCGTGCGGGTCATCATCTTCAAGTCGGCCAAGTACAGCGTGCAGGCACCGCTCGTGATCGGCGCGGCCCTCGCCGGTGCCGATGACGAGCAGCTCGACATCTTGCGGGCGTTCGGGCTGCCGCTCGGGATCGCCTACCAGCTGCGCGACGACCTGCTCGGGGTGTTCGGTGATGCCAGCGTCACGGGCAAGCCCAGTGGTGACGACCTGCGCGAGGGCAAGCGAACCGTCCTGATCGCCCTGACCAGGGAACGCCTGGACGCGGCGGACCTGGGCACTGTCGACAGGCTGCTCGGCCGCCCCGACCTCACGCCGGAGCAGATCTCGGCCCTGCAGCAGGTCATCGTGGACAGCGGCGCCGTCGACAGGGTCGAGACCCTGATCCAGCAGAACGTGGCCCAGGCTCTCGCCGCGCTGGACGGTTCGCTCGTGGAGCAGAGCGTGCAGGTCGCGCTCACCGACTTCGCCGGAACGGTGACCCGACGGGTCTTCTAGGCGTTCGAGCGGCCGGGCTGGATCAGGCCAGGGCCTGCGCCACTCGGCGCACCTCGGCCTTGCGTCCGGCCAGGAGCGCGTCGATCGGGGGAACTCCGAGGCTGTCGTCCACCTCGAGCAGCCATTCCATGGCCTGCTCGTCGGTGAAACCGTCATCGGAGAGCACAATCAGAGTGCCACGGAGCTCGCCCACCGGTGCCCCGTCACGTATGAAGGAGGCGGGCACGCTGACCCCGCCGTCACGACGGATCGCAAGGAGGTGCTTGTCTTCGATGAGCTGGCGCACCCGGCTGTGGCTGATCCCGAGAACCTCGACGAGGTCGGGGATGGAGTACCACTCGGGGGTGGAAGAAGGAACGGACTGCTGCGGAGCGGAAGACGAATCGGTCACCCCCCAAGCCTCCCACGATTCAGCACGGGCTACAAACCCCCTGTCAGGCCCGGTCACGCGGGTGATCCGTGCCGCTGCCGCGTGGTTAATTGACTCGGACTCGCTTCTGTGTGAGCGTTGAGGGCACATCATCTATCGATAGGACGTGCAATGCCGGTCAGAGCCAGCAAGATCGAATCGGGGACGGTCACCGCCGACTCCCCCGGTGCTGACTCCCCTGTCGAGTCGGGGGTCGTGCGCCCTGCGGCCAGGCGCCGCCCTGCGAAGACCGGTGTGCGGCGATCCTGGGGAGCGGTGGCGAGCATCCCCCTGGTTCTCGTCAGCACCGTGGCCATCGTGTTCAACCTGGCCTCACCCGCCCAGGCGGCGACGGCCCTGAAGAAGCCGTTGAAGACCCGCACGACGCTGCCGCAGGCGGTCGTCAAGCCGGTCCAGACCGTGCGGCCGGCGGTGTCGACTCCGGCGCCGAACCAGTACACCGTCGTCGACGGCGACACCATCAGCGCCATCGCCGGCAAGTTCGGCCTCTCGACGGCGTCCGTCCTCGCCCTCAACGGCCTGGGCTGGAGCGCGGTCATCTTCCCCGGCCAGGTCCTCACCCTCTCGACCTCCCCGGTCACGGCCGCGGCAGCCCCCGCGGCTGTCGCCAGCGAGCTCACCCGGTACACGATCCGCTCCGGCGACACCCTCAGTGGGATCGCGGCGGCCAACGGCGTGAGCGCGGATGCCGTCTTCCGAGCCAACGGTCTCGGCCGGGACAGCATCATCTTCCCCGGCCAGGTCATCGTGCTCCCTGCAGCCGCGCCGTCGGCCGTGGCCGGCGGACCCCAGATCTCGCTCGCGTCGGCCACGTCGGGCAGCCACACCGTGGTGTCCGGCGACACTGTCGACAAGGTGGCCGGCGCCGCCGGCGTCTCGGTGCAGGCGGTTCTCGAGGCCAACGGCCTGGGCTGGTCGAGTGTCATCCACCCGGGTCAGGTCCTGAAGATCCCGGGCTCAGCGCCCGTGTTGGACGCCGCACCCGCCGTCGTCGTGACCCCGAACGCACCAGCAGCACCTGCCCCCACTGCCGTGCGCGATGCCGTGACGCCCCTCACGTCGGAGATGGCCGCCAACGCCCGTCTTATCATCGCCGTCGGCCGCGAGGCCGGAGCGAACGACGCCGCCCTCGTCGTGGCCCTGGCCGCTGCCGCCCAGGAATCGGGGCTGCGCAACATCGATTACGGCGACCGCGACTCGCTCGGGCTCTTCCAGCAGCGGCCGAGCTCCGGCTGGGGAACCGCCGAGCAGGTGATGGATGCCGAGCGCGCCAGCCGCGCCTTCTTCGGCGGCCCGGTCAACCCCAACGTCGGTGTCACCCGCGGGCTGCTGGACATCCCGAATTGGGAGAGCATGACGGTGACGCAGGCCGCCCAGGCCGTGCAGATCTCCGCCTTCCCCGACTACTACGCCAAGTGGGAAGCCTCCGCCAGGAGCTGGCTCGCCGAACTCGGCTGACCGGCCCGTCACCCGACCCGCGCCACGTGGCGGGCGACGTTCACGGGCGACGCCGGCGACAGTGACCGAATCGTGTCCCGCCGCGCTGGTGGTCCGTCCCGAGGAACCCGCCAGAATTCCGTAGACTCGACGGGTGACCGAAAGCCCCATTGACCCCATGATCGGCCGTCTCATCGACGGCCGCTATCAGGTGCGCTCCCGGATCGCCCGCGGCGGTATGGCCACCGTGTACCTCGCCACCGACCTGCGCCTCGAGCGCCGCGTGGCGATCAAGATCATGCACGGCCACCTGGCCGACGACAACGCCTTCCGCAGCCGCTTCATCCAGGAAGCCCGCTCGGCGGCCCGCCTGGCGCACCCGAACGTGGTGAACGTGTTCGACCAGGGCCAGGACGCCGACATCGCCTACCTGGTGATGGAGCATCTGCCCGGCATCACCCTGCGCGACCTGCTCAAGGACTACGGCCGGCTCACCCCCGAGCAGACCATGGACATCCTCGAGGCCGTGCTGTCCGGCCTCGCCGCCGCCCACAAGGCCGGCATCGTGCACCGCGATGTGAAGCCGGAGAACGTGCTGCTAGCCGACGACGGCCGCATCAAGATCGGCGACTTCGGGCTGGCCCGTGCCGTCAACAACAACACCGCCACCGGCCAGGCCCTGCTCGGCACGGTGGCGTACCTCTCCCCCGAGCTGGTCACCCGGGGCATCGCGGATGCCCGCAGCGACATCTACGCGCTCGGCATCATGACCTACGAGATGCTCACCGGCGAGCAGCCCTACGTGGGTGAGGCGCCCATGCAGGTGGCCTACCAGCACGCCAACGACACCGTGCCGATGCCCAGCCTCGTCGCGCCCGGGGTGCCGCAGGAACTCGATGAGCTCGTCCTCTGGGCCACCGCCCGCGACCCCGAGGAGCGCCCGCGCGACGCGAGGGTCATGCTGGACCAGCTCCTCGACGTGGAGAAGCTGGTGCGACCGCACGACCAGACCGCGCTGCAGGCCACCATGGTCTTACCCCGAGGCGTCGCCGCGGCGTCGGCCGACGCCGAGACGCAGATCCTCGGCCGCGCTCCCCTGGCGGCTGCGACCCTCGCCGCCCCCGAGCCAGAGACGGGCGAGGTCGACAGCACCGACCAGCTGGCCGGCGGGGCGCGGAAGCGCCGCCGCCGCGGCTACCTGCTCTTCACAATGATCGTGCTGCTGGCCGCTCTCGCGGGCGGAGCCGGGTGGTATTTCGGCTTCGGCCCCGGCTCGGAGATCGCCGTGCCCAACCTGACCTCCGCCTCGCCGGAGGATGCCACAGCACAGCTGGAGGCGCTCGGTCTGGTCGCCGCAGGCGGCACGGCATACAGCACCGAGATTCCCGCCGGGCTCGTCGTCGATACCGATCCCGGCGACGGCGCCCGAGTGGCCAAGGGCAGCACGGTGACCGTCAACGTGTCGCAGGGACCCGCCCCGATCGTGCTGCCTGCCCTGGCCGGACTCACCTCTGATGCCGCGTCCCTGGCGATAGCCGAGGCCAAGGCCGTTCCCGGAACCATCGACGAGGTGTTCAACGGCGACGTCGAGGAGGGCCTGGTGATCTCGGCCAGCCGGGAGAGCGACGGAGGCGATGTCTCCCAGGGCGGTGACTACTTCGAGGGGCTCCCGGTCAACCTGGTGGTGTCGCTCGGCGGTATCCCCGACGTCACCGGCGAGTCGGTGGACGATGCCATCAGCATCCTCGAAAAGAAGAACCTCGTCGCCACAACGGGTGAGGAGACCTACAGCGACACCATCGCCGAGGGCGACGTCATCTCGGTCTCCGCCGCCGCAGAAGGCCCCATCAGGGCCGGCTCCACCCTCATCCTCACGGTTTCCAGAGGCCCGGAGCCTGTAGAGATACCGAACGTGATCGGCATGTCCTGGAGCGAGGGCAAGCAAGTGCTCGCAGACCTCGGCTTCAAGTTGAACTACAACCTGGCCGCGGACGCCATCGCGGCCATCATCAGTATCAAATCGACGGATCCGGCGGCAGGGACCCTCGCGGCCAAGGGCAGCTCGATCACGCTGACGCCCACCAACCCGTTCGGTTAACCCACAACGCGGCCCCGGATGACCGGGGCCGCGTTCGGCCGTACTGCGGGTGTGCCCGCGGGCTGCTAGCGGGCGGCCAGTTCCTCGGCCACCAGGAACGCGAGCTCCAGCGACTGCATGTGGTTCAGGCGCGGGTCGCAGAGCGACTCGTAGCGGGTCGCCAGGGCGGCCTCATCGATGTGCTCCGAGCCGCCGAGGCACTCGGTGACGTCGTCGCCGGTGAGCTCGACGTGGATGCCGCCCGGGTGCGTCCCCACCGCGCGGTGCGCCTCGAAGAAGCCCTTGACCTCGTCGACCACGTCATCGAAACGACGCGTCTTGTAACCGGTGGGCGTGGTGACGCCGTTGCCGTGCATCGGGTCCGTGACCCAGAGCGGCGTCGCGTCGCTGGCCTTGATCGCCTCCAGCAGGGGCGGAAGGGCATCGCGGATCTTGCCCGCGCCCATCCGCGTGATGAAGGTGAGTCGGCCGGGCTCGCGGTTCGGGTCGAGCTTGTCGATCAAACGCAGCATGTCGTCGATCGACGTGCTCGGGCCGAGCTTGACACCGATCGGGTTGCGCACCCGGGACAGGAAGTCCACGTGGGCGCCGTCGATCTCGCGGGTGCGCTCCCCGATCCAGACGAAATGCGCCGAGGTGTTGTAGGGAGTGCCTGTGCGGGAGTCGATGCGCGTCATGGGGCGCTCGTAATCCATCAGCAGGCCCTCGTGGCTGGTGTAGAACTCCGTGCGGCGCATGGCCTCGAAGTCGGCGCCACAGGCGATCATGAACTTGATGGCGCGGTCGATGTCCTTGGCCAGGCCCTCGTAGCGCTGGTTGGCCGGGTTCTTCGCGAAGCCCTGGTTCCAGCTGTGCACCTGGCGGAGGTCGGCGAAGCCGCCCTGCGTGAAGGCGCGGATCAGATTGAGGGTGGACGCGCTCGTGTGGTACGCCTTGACCAGCCGGTCGGGGTCGGCCTCACGGGACTCCGGGGTGAAATCGTAACCGTTGACGATGTCGCCGCGGTAGGCCGGCAGGGTGACGTCGCCGCGGGTCTCGAAGTCGCTCGAGCGCGGCTTGGCGAACTGGCCGGCCATACGACCCATCTTCACGACGGGCATGGATGCGCCGTAGGTGAGGACCACGGCCATCTGCAGCACGGTCTTGACCCGGTTGCGGATCTGCTCGGCCGTGGCGCCGCTGAAGGTCTCGGCGCAGTCGCCGCCCTGAAGCAGGAAGGCCTCCCCGCGGGCGGCCTGGGCCAGGCGGTCGCGCAGGATGTCGACCTCGCCGGCGAAGACCAGCGGCGGCTGGGTGGCCAGCTCGGCCGATGCCGCGGCCACGGCGTCGGCATCCGGCCAGGCCGGCTGCTGCTTGATGGGAAGGGTGCGCCAATAGTCCAGCCCGTTGATTACAGATTTGTCTGCCATTACAACCGGTTCGGTGGGGTCTACCACGGGACTGAGCCTGTTTTTCTCTTCTGCGGCCCGCGCGAACGCGAGTCTGGGGTTAGCGATATTCGAGCCTAGCGTGAAAGGCTGGCGCGCTTTTCTTTGACGCTGGTGGCATAGACGTCGACGTACTCCTGCGTGCTGAGGCGGCGCAGTTCGTACATCAGCTCGTCCGTCACGGAGCGCAACACGAACCTGTCGCCTTCCATTCCCTCGAACCGGCTGAAGTCCAGCGGCTTCCCGATCACGATGCCGATCCGGCGCACCTTGGGGATCCGGGTGCCGGTGGGCATGGCCTTCTCAGTGTCGATCATGGCGACGGGCACGACGGGCACGCCCGCCTCGAGCACCATGCGGGCCACGCCCGTGCGGCCGCGGTACATGCGCGCGTCCGGGCTGCGGGTGCCCTCTGGGTAGATGCCCAGCGCGCCGCCGGCGTTCAGGACCGCGAGACCGGTGTTGAGGGAGTCCTCGGAGGCCTTACCGCCTGAGCGGTCGATGGGCAGTTGTCCGGTGGCCTTGAAGAACTGCCGGGTGGCCCATCCCTTCAGGCCCGTCCCGGTGAAGTACTCGCTCTTGGCCAGGAACACCACCCGGCGCGGAACCACGAGCGGCAGGAAGACCGAGTCGATGAACGACAGATGGTTGCTCGCGAGCACCACGCCGCCCTCTTTGGGGATATTCTCGAGCCCGATCACCCAGGGCCTGAACAGGCCCAGCAGGAGCGGGCCCGCGACAATATTCTTCATGAACCAGTAGAACATCGGTGTCCTTACCTGACGGTGCGCTGTAGGGCGGTGCTCTGGACGGGGCCCTGCGGCACGTTCCTGGGCGACACGGTCAGCCTACTCACCCGTGACGTGCCGGCGGGCGAGGTCTGCGGCGCCGACGACGCCGGCATCGTTGACCAGTTCGGCGATGGCGAACTCCGCCTCCGGGTGGTAGCCGCGGGCCGGCAGGTTGTCGAGGTAGGCGCTGCGGATGGGCTCGAGCAGCAGTTCGCCGGCTGCGGCCACCCCGCCGCCGAAGACGAAGACCTGCGGGTCGAGCACCGCGGCCAGGCTGGCACAGGCCTGGCCGAGCGAGGCGCCGAGCTGGCGGAGCGCCGCCAGGGCGCCGGGGTCGCCCTCCTGGATGAACCGGCCGACATCCTTGCCGGTGAGCTTGCCGCGTTTGGCGCGCGACGCGGCCAGGCCCAGACCGATACCGCCGGCATCGGCGAATTCGTTGGCGATGCGCAGGAGGGCACGTCCGGAACCGTACTGCTCGATACAGCCGTGGGCGCCGCAGCCGCAGGGCAGGCCGTCGGGGACGACGCGCATGTGGCCGAGCTCGGCGCCCACCCCGAAACCGCCGCGGAACAGCTTGTCCCTGGACACGATGGCCCCGCCGACACCCGTGCCGATGGTGAGGGTCACCATGTCGCTGTAGAGCCGGCCGGCGCCGAAGCAGAACTCGGCCCAGCCGGCCGCGTTGGCGTCGTTCTCGATGATGATGGGAACCGACAGCCGGGACTCGAGCTTCTCGCGCAACGGCTCGTTGCGCCAGTTGATGTTGGGGGCGTAGTAGACGGTCGACTGCGCGGCGTCGATGAATCCGGCGGCGGCCACACCAGCGGCGACGACCTCTTCGCCGGCGGAGAGTCCTTCGATCATCTCGACGACGGCGTCCTCGATTTCCCGCGGATCGGCGGCCTCGGTGGGCCGGCGGTCCGACTTGATGATGGTTCCGAATTCGTCGACGAGGGCACCGGCGATCTTGGTCCCGCCGATGTCAATCCCAATGGCGTGCACGACTGACACCTTTCGTTGGTGGAGCTTCAGGAGCATTCTTCAACCGGTTGAACGCCGGCGTGGCGCTGAAGCGACCTGAACGACCACGGAGGCACCCCCTAGAGTGTAGTAAACGAGTATGCCGCCGGGAGAATCGCGAGGCTCAGGTCGTTTCACGGCTAGAGTGGTCGGACTTACCCGTCCGGTGCCAAAGGAGTTACCGTGAAACAGTTCGATGAGCCCGCCGTCGTCCCCGCCGACCCGAACGCGAACGTCACCGACCTGCTGGTCGACCGCCTCGCCCTGACCCCGCACTCAGTGTTGTTCTCCCGCCCTGACCAGGGCGGCTGGCTGCCGGTCACCACCGCTGAGTTCCACGCGGAGGTCGTCGCACTTGCGAAGGGGCTTGTCGCCTCCGGAGTGCAACCGGGCGACAAGATCGGGCTGACCTGCAAGACCCGGTACGAGTGGACCCTGATCGACTTCGCCGTGTGGTTCGCCGGAGCGATCCTGGTCCCGGTCTACGAGACCAGCTCCCCCAGCCAGATCCAGTGGATCCTCAGCGACTCCGGAGCAACGGCGCTCATTGTGGAGACGGCTGACCACTTCGCCCGGTTCGACGAGGTGCACCCCGACCTGCCCGAGGTTCAGACGGTCTGGCAGATCGATCTCGGCGACCTCGACAAGCTTTCCGCCAGGGGCGTCGACGTTCCGGATGCCGAGATCGAGCGCCGGCGCGGCCTGGCGGTCGGCTCGGACATGGCCACCTTGATCTACACCTCTGGCTCCACCGGGCGCCCCAAGGGATGCGTGCTCAGCCACAGCAACTTCGTCGAGACCAGCCGCAACGCCGGCATCGCCCTCAAGCCGGTCCTCACCGACCCGGAGGGCGCATCCACGCTGCTCTTCATCACGACGGCGCACGTGTTCGCCCGTTTCATCTCGGTGCTCTGCGTGCACGGCGGCGTGCGCGTCGGCCACCAGCCGGACACCCGGCAGCTGCTGCCGTCCCTGGGGAGCTTCAAGCCCACCTTCCTGCTGGCCGTTCCACGCGTGTTCGAGAAGGTCTACAACTCTGCCGAGCAGAAAGCGGAGGCCGGGGGCAAGGGGAAGATCTTCGAGGCCGCTTCGGACGTCGCCGTCGAGCATTCCAAGCTCATCGAGGCCGGCGAGCGGGTCCCGCTGGGCATGAAGATCAAGTTCGCCCTCTTCGACCGGCTGGTCTACAGCAAGCTGCGGGCGGCCATGGGGGGCAAGGTCAAGTACGCCGTGTCGGGTTCGGCCCCGCTCGGCGCGCACCTCGGCCATTTCTTCAACAGTCTCGGCATCGTCATCCTGGAGGGCTACGGTCTCACCGAGACCACGGCGCCGGCCACCGTCAACCTGGCCACCAAATCGAAGATCGGCTCTGTCGGTCCGGCACTTCCCGGCGTGTCGGTGCGGGTCATGGACGACGGTGAGATCGAGGTGAAGGGCGTCAACGTCTTCACCGAGTATTGGCACAACCCCGAGGCCACAGCCGCCGCATTCGACGACGGTTGGCTCAAGACCGGGGACATCGGTGCCCTCGACGCCGAGGGGTTCCTCTCGATCACCGGGCGCAAGAAGGAGATCATCGTGACCGCCGGAGGGAAGAACGTCGCCCCCGCCGCGCTGGAAGATCCCATCCGGTCCAACCCTCTGGTCGGCCAGGTCGTCGTCGTCGGCGACCAGAAGCCGTTCATCGCCGCCCTCGTGACCCTCGACCCGGAGATGCTGCCGGTCTGGCTGAACAACAACCACGAGGACGCGGGCCTGTCGCTCATGGACGCGTCGGTGCACCCCAAGGTGCTCGCCGAGGTGCAGCGCGCGATCGACCACGCCAACGAGACGGTGTCGCGGGCCGAATCGATCCGCAAGTTCGTGGTGCTGCCCATCGAGCTCACCGAGGCCGCCGGCTACCTCACCCCCAAGATGAGCATCAAGCGCGACGTGATCCTGCGCGACTTCGCCGCCGAGATCCAGAATCTCTACGGGGCCAACCCGGTCACCGCCGCGGTGCCGGTGCGCACGAGCTCCCAGGACTAGCGCCCGGCTCAGGGCCGTGTCCTGCGGCCCTGAGCCTGGCCGAGAGGCCCGGGTCTAGAACCAGTCCGACTCGCGCACTTCCTTCATGGCCGCCCGGCGGCTCTCCTTGTCGAGCCTGTCGAGATAGAGCAGACCGTCCAGGTGGTCGGTCTCGTGCTGCAGGGCCTGGGCCAGCAGGCCCTCGCCGGCCAGTTCGACGGCGTTACCGTCGAGGTCGATGCCGGTGACGCGGGCGAACGGGAACCGCCTGGTGGGGTACCACAGTCCGGGGACCGACAGGCAGCCTTCATCGACCAGCTCGGGCTCACCCGACAGCTCCACGATGACCGGGTTGAGGATGTAGCCGATATCGCCGTCGATGTTGTAGCTGAAGGCTCGGAGATTGACGCCGATCTGCGATGCAGCCACACCAGCGCGGCCCGGAAGCTTCACGCTGTCGACGAGGTCCTCCACGAGGCTCCGCACCCGCGCGTCGATCGTGCCGATCGGCTCTGAGCGGGTCTTGAGGACGGGATCGCCCAGCAGGCGGATCTGGCGTTCGGGCACGGGTGGCTCTCTTCGGGGTTCAGCGGCGGCCGGTTCGGGCGTCGGTCGCGGTAGGCGGGCGGAGTGCGGGTGGGTGGAGTGCGGGTGGCGGAGTGCTGCGGATGTGCCGGCGCTCAGACGCGTCGCTCGGCCGGCAGGCCCTCCACCACGAGTGCGGCCAGGGTGCGCGCGGCCAGGCGCGTGATCGGCTTGAGGTCCTTGTAGGACACCACGCTGCCGGCGGCCAGCTGCGGGTCGTACGGGATGCGCACGATCTCGCGCACGCGGGACCTGAAGTGCGACTCGATCTCTTCGAGTTTGACCAGGTTGGTGCCCTGTGTGGCGGTGTTCAGGGCGACGACGGCGTTGCGCACCAGGTCGCCGTAGCCGTTGGCTTCCAGCCAGGTGAGGGTCTCAGAGGCCAGCCGCGCCTCGTCGACGCTGCCGCCGGAGACGATCACGATGGAGTCGGCGCGCTGCAGGGTCGCCCGCATGACCGAGTGGACGATACCGGTTCCGCAGTCGGTGAGCACGATGGAATAGAACCGGGCCGCGAGGTCGGCGACGACGTTGTAGTCGTTCTCGTCGAACGCCTCGGAGAGCAGCGGGTCGGTGTCGCTGGCGAGGATGTCGAGCCTGGTCTCGTCGCGGGAGACCAGAGCCGAGAAGTCGGTGAAGCCGCCGATGGAGGCGGCCTTGGTGACGACGTCGCGGACGGTGGACCTGGTCTGTTTGGTCACGCGTTCGGAGAGCGTGCCGCGGTCGGGGTTGGCGTCGACGGCGATGATCCGGTCCTCGCGGGCGTCGGCGAGAGCCATCCCCATGAGCGCGGTGACCGTCGTCTTGCCCACGCCGCCCTTGCGGGTGAGGACCGGCACGAAGCGGGCGCCGCCCTCGAACTGCTTGCGGATGCGTTCGTCCATGGCCTGGTGAGCGCGCACCGCGGCGGAGTCGCCGAGATTGATCAGGTGCAGGGAGGCGTTGTAGACGAACCGGTTCCACGCGCCCTGGGGTGCGCGCCGGGTGCGCCGGTTGACTTCGAGCAGCCGGTCGGAGGTGAGCATCGAGGCGGATTCCGGCGCGACGGTGTCGGTGCGGGTGCGTTCGCGCCGGCTGCCGGTGGGAGCGTTGGTCGGGCCCGTGCCGAGCGAGAGCGCCGCCGCGGCCGTGCCGCTGGCCCCGACGGGAACGGCCAGCTCCCGCGCGGGTTGCGGGGTGACGATCTCGATGGTGTGCGTGCCGGGGTGAGCGTGCGCCGACGGGTCACCGGCCGGCCGGGTCGCTCCGGCGGGCCGCGCGGATCCGCGGGTCAGCGCGGGTGCCGACGCCGACACGGGCAGGGACCCGTCGCCGAGGGACACGCCCAGACTCTCGGGCAGGGCCGCCGCCAGATTGTCGAAGGTGTGCGGAGGGAGTTCACTGTGGTACTCGTCGCCCGCCCGCACCGATGACCCGGCCGCGGCCCCGGCCGAAGCCGGAGCCGGGGTCAGCTCGCCGTCACCCTCGTCGTGCGGATAGGCATCGTCTGTCCGTTTATCTGTCACAGCAGACTCCTCGTTCCTCAACGGGCCACGAATGGGCCCCAAATCAGGCCTCAGCCTAGCGTGGTCGCACCACCACGAGCAGGTCTCCGGCGTCGACCTGCTGGGTGGTGGGGATCGCCACCCGCTCCACGACGCCCGCAATGGGCGACGTGATGGCTGCTTCCATCTTCATGGCTTCGATGGAGGCCACGCTCTGGCCGGCCGCGACGTGGTCACCGTCGGCGACCTGCAGGGTGACCACTCCGGAGAACGGGGCGGCGACCTGGCCGGGCTGGTTGGCATCCGCCTTCTCGGCGGCCTTGGTCACCACGGCGATACTGCGGTCCCGCACGAACACGGGACGCAGCTGGCCGTTGAGGATGGTCATGACGGTGCGCATGCCCTTGTCGTCGGCCTCGCCGATGGCCTCGAGACCCACGTAGAGGCGCACGCCCTTGTCGATCTCGACGGAGTGCTCTGTGCCCTGACGCAGGCCGTAGAGGTAGTCGACGGTGTCCACAACGGACAGGTCGCCGAACAGCTCGCGGATCTGCTGGAAGTGCCGGGTGGGCGCGGGGAAAAGCAGCTGGTTGAGCATCCCCCGCCGGGTGGCGCTGTCGCCGCCCAGGGCTTCTTTCTCGTCCGCGGTGAGCTCGGTGGTGCTCACGCGCACGTTCCGGCCCTCGAGCACCTTGCTGCGGAAAGGCTCCGGCCAGCCGCCGGGCAGGTCGCCCAGCTCGCCGGCCATGAAGCCCACCACGGAGTCCGGCACGTCGTATTTGGATGGGTTGGCCTCGAAGTCGGCCGGGTCGGCGTTCACCGCGGCGAGGTAGAGGGCGAGGTCGCCGACCACCTTGGAGGATGGCGTCACCTTGGGCACCCGGCCCAGGATGGTGTTGGCCGCCGCGTACATGTCCTCGATGAGCTCGAAGTCGTCGGCGAGGCCCAGCGCCACGGCCTGGGTGCGCAGGTTGGAGAGCTGCCCGCCGGGGATCTCGTGCTTGTAGACCCGGCCGGTGGGGGCGCGGAGGCCGGATTCGAAGGGGTGGTAGACCCGGCGCACGTCCTCCCAGTACGGCTCGAGGTCGCAGACGTTCTGCAGCGAGATACCCGTGTCGCGCTCGGTGTGGGCGAGAGCGGCCACGAGGGACGAGGCGGAGGGCTGGCTGGTGGTGCCGCCCATGGGCGCGCTGGCCACGTCGACGGCGTCGGCGCCGGCGCGGGATGCCGCGAGCAGCGTGGCGAGCTGTCCGCCAGGGGTGTCGTGCGTGTGCACGTGCACCGGCAGGTCGAACCGTTCGCGGAACGCCGCGACGAGCTTCTCCGCCGCGGCCGGACGCAGCAGACCGGCCATGTCCTTGATGGCCAGGATGTGCGCGCCGGAGGCGACGATCTGGTCGGCCAGGCGCAGGTAGTAGTCCAGCGTGTAGAGGCTCTCGGCCGGGTCGAGCAGGTCGCCCGTGTAGCAGACCGCCACCTCGGCCACGCTGGTGCCGGTGTTCAGCACGGCGTCGATGGCGGGGCGCATCTGGTTGACGTCGTTGAGGGCGTCGAAGATGCGGAAGATGTCGACGCCGGTGTCGCTGGCTTCGCGAACGAACGCATCCGTCACCTCGGTGGGGTACGGGGTGTACCCCACGGTGTTGCGGCCGCGCAGGAGCATCTGGATGTTGATGTTGGGCAGCGCCTCCCGCAGGGCAGCGAGACGCTCCCAGGGGTCTTCGCCGAGGAAGCGCAGCGCGACGTCGTAGGTCGCACCGCCCCAGGCCTCGACCGAGAGCAGCTCCGGAGTGAGCCGGGCCACGTGCGGGGCGACGGCGACGAGGTCCTTGGTGCGCACCCGGGTGGCCAGGAGCGACTGGTGGGCGTCGCGGAAGGTGGTGTCGGTGACGGCCAGCGCGGTCTGCGCGCGCAGCGCGCTCGCAAAACCGACCGGGCCGAGCAGCTGCAGCTTCTGGCGGGAGCCCTCGGGCGCCGGAAGGGACAGGTCGATCTTCGGGAGCTTCTCGGCCGGGTTCATCAGCGTGATCGGCACCCCGTTGGGCTGGTTGACCGTGACATCGGCCAGCCAGTTGAGGATCTTGGTGCCGCGGTCCTTCGAGGCGCGGCCGCGCAGCAGTTGCGGGCGCTCATCGATGAACGAGGTGCTCAGGTCGCCGGCGGCGAAGTCGGGGTCCTCCAGCACGGCCTGCAGGAACGCGATGTTGGTGGACACGCCGCGGATGCGGAACTCCGCCAACGCGCGCTTGGACCGGGTGACGGCGGAGGCATAGTCGCGGCCGCGGCAGGTGAGCTTGGCCAGCATCGAGTCGAAGTGCGGGCTGATCTGTGCGCCCGGGTTGATGGTGCCGCCGTCCAGGCGGATGCCCGCGCCGCCGGGTGAGCGGTACGTGGTGATCTTGCCGGTGTCGGGGCGGAAACCCGCGGTGGGGTCCTCAGTGGTGATGCGGCACTGCAGGGCGAAGCCGCGCAGCTTGATGGAGTCCTGGCTCAGGCCCAGGTCGGCGAGGGTCTCCCCCGCGGCGATCCGGATCTGCGACTGCACGAGGTCGACGTCGGTGACCTCTTCCGTGACGGTGTGCTCGACCTGGATACGCGGGTTCATCTCGATGAAGACGTGCTGGCCGGCGCGCTCACCCACGGTGTCGAGCAGGAACTCGACGGTGCCGGCGTTGACGTAGCCGATCGACCGGGCGAAGGCCACGGCGTCCTTGTGCAGGCGCTGGCGGATCTCCTCGGGCAGGTTGGGCGCCGGTGCGATCTCGATGACCTTCTGGTGGCGTCGCTGCACGGAGCAGTCCCGTTCGAACAGGTGCACGGTCTCGCCCGTGGCATCCGCGAGGATCTGCACCTCGATGTGGCGCGGGCGGAGAACGGCCTGCTCGAGGAACATGGTCGGATCGCCGAAGGCGCTGTTGGCCTCCCGCATGGCTTCTTCGAGCGAGCCGCGCAGGTCCGCCATGGTGGCGACCCGCCGCATGCCGCGTCCGCCGCCTCCGGCGACGGCCTTGGCGAAGATGGGGAAGCCGATCTCCTCGGCGGCCGCGATGAGCTCTTCGACGTCGCGCGACGGTGCGCTGGACTTGAGCACCGGGACACCGGCGGCGATGGCGTGTTCCTTGGCGGTGACCTTGTTGCCGGCCATTTCCAGCACGTGCGAGCCCGGGCCGATGAAGGTGATGCCGGCGGCCTTGGCCGCTTCGGCCAGGTCGGGGTTCTCGGAGAGGAATCCGTAGCCGGGATAGATGGCGTCTGCGCCACTCTCCCTGGCCACGCGGATGATCTCGGCCACGTCGAGGTAGGCGCGCACGGGGTGACCCGGTTCGCCGATCTCGTACGCCTCGTCGGCCTTGAGCCGGTGCAGCGAATTGCGGTCTTCGAACGGGAAGACGGCGACGGTCTTTGCTCCCAATTCATAGGCGGCGCGGAAGGCGCGGATTGCTATCTCTCCACGGTTGGCGACGAGGATTTTGGTGAACATAGAGACCTTTCGATCCGGGAGCGGCACACAGCTGACGGTTAGGTTCTCTAAGACTAGTGAAGGTAACGTATCTACTTGTGCACGTACTTAGCGTTAGCTCCCTCAAGGGAGGGGTAGGCAAGACCACGGTGACCCTTGGTCTGGCTTCTGCTGCCTTCGCCCGCGGTGTTCGGACCCTCGTGGTCGACCTCGATCCGCAATCGGATGTCTCTACCGGGCTCGACATCCAACTCGCCGGCCACCTCAATGTGGCCGATGTGCTGGCCTCGCCGAAGGAGAAAGTCGTGCGGGCCGCCATTGCGCCCAGCGGCTGGACCCGCGGCCGCCCCGGCACCATCGACGTCATGATCGGCAGCCCCTCCGCCATCAATTTCGACGGCCCGCACCCCAGCATCCGCGACATCTGGAAGCTCGAGGAGGCCCTCTCCACAGTGGAGAAGGACTACGACCTGGTGCTCATCGACTGCGCGCCCTCGCTGAACGCCCTCACCCGCACCGCGTGGGCCGCCAGCGACCGCGTCGCCGTGGTGACCGAGCCCGGCCTGTTCTCGGTGGCCGCCGCCGACCGCGCCCTGCGCGCGATCGAGGAGATCCGCCGTGGGCTCAGCCCCCGGCTGCAGCCGCTGGGCATCATCGTGAACCGGGCCCGCACGGCCTCGCTCGAGCACCAGTTCCGCATCAAGGAGCTCCGCGACATGTTCGGCCCCCTCGTGCTGACTCCGCAGCTGCCGGAACGCACCAGCCTGCAGCAGGCCCAGGGCGCAGCGAAGCCGCTGCACACCTGGCCGGGAGACAGCGCCCAGGAGATGGCGCACTACTTCGACCAGCTGCTCGACCGGGTGCTGCGCACGGCGCGCATCGGCGAGTACGCCGAGGCGGCCGCCCGCTAACCCCGCGAACTGTGAGAAAAGCCCCGAAAACGTCCAGTTTTCGGGGCTTTTCTCGCAGTTCGCGAGGGATCGTTGATCGAGCTTGTCGAGATCCTAGGAGACCTTGCGGGAGACGCGACGGGCGGCGAGCTCGTCGGAGGGGTCGTTGGCCTGGGTGTCGAGCTCGACCAGGGTGGTCTCGACCTCGCGGAGAACCTTGCCAACGGCGATGCCGAAGACGCCCTGGCCGCGGCTGACGAGGTCGATGACCTCGTCGTTGGACGTGCAGAGGTAGACGCTGGCGCCGTCGCTCATGAGAGTGGTCTGGGCGAGGTCGTTCACGCCGGACTCGCGGAGCTGGTTCACTGCGGTGCGGATCTGCTGGAGGGAGATACCGGTGTCGAGAAGGCGCTTGACCAGCTTGAGCACGAGGATGTCGCGGAAGCCGTAGAGGCGCTGGGAGCCGGAGCCGGCCGCGCCGCGCACTGTGGGTTCGACCAGTTCGGTGCGGGCCCAGTAGTCGAGCTGGCGGTAGCTGATGCCGGCGGCGCGGGCCGCGACGGCGCCACGGTAGCCGGAGTTCTCGTCGAGTTCGGGCATACCGTCGGTGAAGAGCAGTCCCTGACCGTAGCGAGACGAATCGTCTCGGGGATTGAGCTCACTCATACGATCGCCTCTCGGGGGTGGATGCGAACCTTCAGGCCGCACTTCAACGTTAGCGAGGCCGACGGCCCCAACCCGTGACATCCGGTGCAAAGGCCCCGGCGTGTCTTGGGAACGGTGAGGCGTGCGCGGATTCTGCTCCGCGCGCACCTACCACATCCGTGCCACGAGGAGTCGAGCGCGCTGGAATGCGTTGAACTTGCAGTCTACGACCTATTTGGTCAGGCGACCCAGGGCGGAGCGGATGAGGCTGCCGCGGATCACTTCGAGCTGGCCGGCGATCTCCACGGCCATCTCGGCGGCCTTGGCCCGGCTGGAGGCGTCCTTGCGTCGCGCAAGGGGCACGAGGGCGCTCTCGATCAGACCCAGCTCGCGTTCGGCCGCGCCGCGGAACCCGCGGAGGTGCCGGGGCTCGATGCCGCTCTTCTGCAGGTCGACGAGGGCACGGAGCACCTGCAGTGCGTCGTCGCCGTAGTGCTCGGCAGGCAGGATGATGGACGACGAGACGGCGTCATGCAGCAGGGCGGCAGGGGCGCCGGACTCGCGCAGCAGTTCGTCGCGGCTGAAGCGGCGGGCCACGACGAGCATGCTCGGCCCTGGGGCCCCTCCGCCGGGCAGGGACGGCGACAGGCCGGCGTCGAGATCGTCGAGGTAGGAGCGAATGACCTTCAACGGCAGGTAGTGGTCCCGCTGCATCGAGAGGATCAGGCGCAACCGGTCCAGGTCGCCGCCGTTGAACTTTCGGTAGCCCGACTCGGTGCGGGCCGGGGAGACCAGTCCCTGTTCCTCGAGAAAGCGCAGCTTGGACGGGGTGAGGTCGGGGAATTCCGGCGTGAGCCGGGCCAGGACCTGGCCGATACTCAGAAGTGACGTCGCGCCCGGCAGCCTGGCCTGGGCGGAGGACGCCGGCACTAGTCGCTCGCCAGGTGTACGAGGTCGAGCCGCGAGGCGTAGAACGTCAGGCGGAATTTTCCGACCTGCACTTCGGACCCGTCGGTGAGGACGGCCAGGTCGATGCGTTCACCATCGAAGTAGGTGCCGTTGAGCGATCCGAGGTCCTTGACCTGGAAGGTGCGGCCTGAGCGCAGGAATTCGGCGTGACGCCGGGAGACCGTGACATCGTCGAGGAAGATGTCGGCGTTGGGGTGACGGCCCACCGTGGTGACATCGGCATCCAGGAGGAAGCGCGCACCGGAGTTGGGTCCGCGGCGCACGACCAGAAGGGCCGAGCCGGAGGGCAGCGCGGCGATGGCTTCCTGCTCCTCGACCGTCACGTTCGAGTCGAGGGCGGCCAACGACGCCGCGAACTCCTGGCTGAACGTCATCGTCGTGTCGACGTTCCCCCTGGCATTCTCGGGCGCTACCGTCTTCCCCGGCGCAACCGTCTGCTCGGGTTCTTTCTTATCGTCGGAATCGACCACCGTGCACCTCCTACCGGTAAATCGTATCGGATGGAACCGGCCAACATTTGCTAAGGCAGCCGAATCACCCGAACCGTTTCAATCGCGTAGATGACCCCGGCCCACCAATACAGGTACGCGCCCCAGAGCCCGAAGGCCCAGCCGACCGGCAATGACCACCAGGACAGCTCGGGGAACGCCTGCCCGAGCATGATCATCGGCAGGGCGTAGAACAGGCAGAACGTGGCGATCTTGCCCAGCTGATGCACCGGAAGCGGACCGAAACCGTGGTTGGCCAGCACAACGCCAAGGCCCAGCAGGAAGACGTCCCGGCCGACGACGACGGCCACGATCCACCAGGGGACCAGGTCGCGCCAGGCCAGCCCGATCAGGGCGGCGAAGATGTAGAGCCTGTCGGCGGCCGGATCGAGCAGCTGGCCGAGCCGGGTGACCTGGTTGAACCGGCGTGCGATCCAGCCGTCCAGGAAGTCGGTGAGGCTGGACACCGCCAGCACGAGCAATGCCCAGGCGTCCGCGCCGCTGACGATGAGGCCGAGGAAGACCGGAACGAGCCCCAGGCGCAGGAAACTGAGCAGATTGGGCACGGTGATCACCCGGGAGCTCACCACACTCGACTCGGGCCCTGTCACGTGTCGAGTCTATCGACGTGCCTTCGGTTCCGGTCAGGCGGTGTTCCGGTCCGCGGTGGTCGTCGCCGCGCTCTTCTTCTTCTTCGCCGCCGCCGTCTTCTTCTCGGCCGGTTTCTTGGCTGCCTTCGTGGCCGATGAGGCCTTCGCCCTCGACGGCGCAGGGGAAGACTCCGACGCCGCGGCCGAACCTTTCCTGCTGCGGTCGACACTCCGACGCAGCGCCTCCATCAGGTCGAGCACCTCTCCCCCGCCGCCCTCCTCCTCGGCGGCGCCGAAGGTGGCCTCGGTGTCGATGGCGTCGCCCTTCTCGAGCTTCTCCTCGATGAGCCGGCGCAGCTGGACCTGGTACTCGTCGGTGTAGTCGCCCGGGCTGAAATCGGCCGCGAAGGACTCGACCAGCGCCGCCGACAGGTCCAGCTCCCGGTCGGAGATCGTCACCGACTGCTCCAGCGCCGGGAAGTCGGCCGTGCGCACCTCGTCGTTCCAGAGCAGGGTCTGCAGCATCAGGACGTCCCCCTGCACCCGCAACGCGGCCAGGCGGGTCTTCTGCCGGAGGGAGAAGTGCACGATGGCGGTGCGATCGGACTGCTCCAGTGTGCGGCGCAAGAGCACGTAGGCCTTGGGCGAGCTCCCGTCGGGTTCGAGGAAGTAGCTCTTGTCGAACATGATCGGATTGAGCTGGTCGTTCGGCACGAATTCGAGCACGTCGATCTCCCGGCTGCGTTCCTCCGGCAGCGCCTTGAGGTCGGCATCCGTGATGATGACGGTCTTGTCTGCGTCGGTGAAGGCCTTGTCGATGTGCGCGTAGTCCACGATGTTGCCGCACACCTCGCAGCGACGCTGATAGCGGATGCGGCCGCCATCAGCGTCGTGCACCTGGTGCAGCTCGACGTCGTGGTCCTCGGTGGCGCTGTACACCTTGACCGGCACGTTGACCAGGCCGAAGGTGATGGCACCCTTCCAGATCGATCTCATCGCGCCTCCTCGACGCTCGCAGCCCGGTTCACCCTTCTAGTAGACACCGTGTCGGGCCGCTGCGGCTAGACCGGAAGCGCCGCCAGGAGCAAGCTGGCCTCATGACAGCTGGTGCGGAGGGTGCGGGGAACTCCACGGCGGGCGCCGGCGGCGCGCACCGCGAGGTCGTGACGGTGGACGGTCGCCGGGTCACCCTGACCAATCTCGAGAAGGTGATGTACCCGGCCACCGGCACCACCAAGGCCGACGTCCTCGGCTACTACGCGGCCGTGGCGGATGCCCTCATCCGGCACGCCAGGGACCGCCCGGCCACCCGCAAGCGCTGGGTGCACGGAGTGGGTACCGCCGCCGAGCCCGGCCAGGTGTTCTTCCAGAAGAACCTGGGCGACGGCACTCCGGAATGGGTGGAACGCCGGGAACTGGAGCACAAGGAGCGTCGCACCGTGTATCCGCTCGTGAACGATCTGGCCACGCTCACCTGGCTGGCGCAGATCGGCACCCTCGAGATCCATGTTCCGCAGTGGCGGTTCGACGCCCGGGGCGCGCAGAGCCCTCCGGACCGGCTGGTGCTCGACCTCGACCCCGGCGAGGGCGTGGGCCTGGCCGACTGTGCCGAGGTGGCGCGCTGGGCGCGGGCGCTGCTGCTGGACATGGGTCTGGACGCCCGGCCCGTGACGAGCGGGAGCAAGGGCATCCATCTCTATGCGGCGTTGGACGGCCGGCACAGTTCGGAGCAGGTGAGCCAGGTGGCCAGGGAGCTGGCCCGGGCGCTCGAAGCCGACCATCCGGACGAGGTGCTCAGCGCCATGACCCGGTCGATGCGACCGGGCAAGGTCTTCGTGGACTGGAGCCAGAACAGCGCGGCCAAGACCACTATCGCGCCGTACAGCCTGCGCGGCCTGCTGCGGCCGTTCGTGGCGGCTCCGCGCACCTGGCGCGAGCTGGAGGCACCGGGGCTGGAGCAGCTGGACTACCACCAGGTGCTCAAACGGCTCTCCAGGGCGCCGGACCCGCTGGCGGCCGTGGCCGACGCCGCCGAGGCGCGCGCCGGCGCCGCTGCAAGCCCGGTGCCGGCCTCCGGGGCCGCCGCCGGGCCGGACGAGGACCGCCTGCACACCTACCGGAGCAAGAGGGACGCCCGGCGCACGCCCGAACCCATGCCGGAGAGCACGCCTGACGCCTCCCCGGCCGCCGGCGGAGCCGCCTTCGTAGTCCAGGAACACCACGCCAGGGCCCTGCACTTCGATCTGCGCCTGGAGCACGAGGGCGTGCTGGCCTCCTGGGCACTGCCCAAGGGAGTGCCCACCGACCCCACCCACAACCACCTGGCCGTGCAGACCGAGGACCACCCGCTCGAGTACCTCGGGTTCGAGGGTGACATTCCGGCCGGGGAATACGGCGCCGGGACGATGTCGATCTGGGACCGGGGCGAATACAGCGCGGAGAAATGGCGGGACGACGAGATCATCGTGACCCTGCACGGCAGTCCCGGCGGCCCGCTCACGGCGGGTGGGGACGAGTCCGGGCGCACCTTCGCGCTCATCCGCACCGGGGGCGCCGGCTCCCGCAACTGGTTGATCCACCTCATGAAGCCCCGGCGCCCGCCGACCGCGGAGACACCCGGCGCCGGCCAGGTCGGCTCTGCCCAGGACGCCCGCGTCACCAGCGCCCCACTTCGCGCCGCGGCCTACTCCCCCATGCTCGCCCGGCCTGGCACCCTGCGCGACCTCTCGGCCGAGACCGACTGGGCGTACGAGATGAAATGGGACGGCATCCGCATGATCGCCACCGTCGGAGCCGGCGCCGACGGAGCCGTGCGTTTCCTCACCCGCAACGGCAACGACGTCACCGCCGCGTTCCCCGAACTCGTCGATGACCTGCGCGCGGCCCTGGCCGGCCGGGCCGCCGTGCTGGACGGCGAGGTCGTCGCGCTGGACCGTCACAACCGGCCCGACTTCTCCCTGTTGCAGACCCGGCTCGGGCTCACCGACCCGACCGATGTGCGCCGGGCCCGACAGGGCGCCCCGGTGCACTACTTCGCCTTCGACCTCCTCGAGCACGACTGGCGCCCCCTCGTCGAGCTGCCCTATGCCGAGCGCCGGCAGGCCCTTGAACGGTGGGTGCGGGGAACAGGCACCGTTCAGGTGCCGCCGACGTTCGACGACCAGGATGCGGCCACGGTGCTCGCCACCAGCTCCCGGCTGGGCCTGGAGGGCATCATCGCCAAGGACACCCGCAGCGGTTACCTCACCGGCCGCCGCGCCGACCGCTGGGTGAAGATCAAGCATGTGACCAGCCAGGAGGTCGTCATCGGCGGCTGGCGGCCCGGCGCCGGCCATCGCTCCTCGACCCTGGGCTCGCTCCTGGTGGGGATACCCGCGCCGGCCGGGCCCGACGCTGCCCCGGGCGCACCCCGGCGACTGCTCTACGCCGGACGGGTCGGCACGGGTTTCCGCGACCGGGACCTCACCGCTCTCCGACGGCGCCTCGACGAGCTTTCGACGACGGACACCCCGTTCGAGGACGTACCGGCGGCCGACGCGACCGACGCCGTCTGGGTGCAGCCGGTCCTGGTCGGCGAGGTGGACTTCTCGGCCTGGACCCCGGCCGGCCGGCTGCGCCACCCCAGCTGGCGAGGGCTGCGGGCCGACAAGGACCCCGCCGATGTGGTGCGGGAAGAAGCGGTGCGGGAGGATGCGGTGCGGGAGGCCGCCGTGGCCGAGGCGGGTGATTCCCGATGACCGAAGCGGCCGCATCCGCCCTGCTCATCTGCCTGGTGATCGCGGGGCTGGCCTCGGCTGCCGCATGGCTGCTGTCGCTGGCCACCCGCGACTACTCCTGGGTCGACAGGGCCTGGTCCATCCTGCCGGCCGTCTATCTCTGGATCTTCGCCCTCGCCGCCGACCCGCCTGATGCGCGCCTGCTCGTCCTGGCCGCGCTGGGCACCCTGTGGGGCGTGCGGCTCACCCTGAACTTCGCGCGCAAGGGCGGCTACCGGCCCGGCGGCGAGGATTACCGTTGGGCCGAACTGCGCCGGCGGATGTCGCCGCGCCGCTTCGCCGTCGTCAACCTGGTCTTCATCTCGGTGACCCAGAACCTCCTGCTGCTCATGATCGCCCTACCCGGCTGGATCGTGCTGCAGCATCCGGGCCGGTTCGGTCTCCCTGAGCTCGCGGCGACGGCCCTGTTCCTGGCCTTCCTGGCCGGCGAGAGCGTGGCCGATCAGCAGCAGTGGCGGTTCCAGCAGGAGCGGCGCAGGCTCGCGGCCCAGGGCGCGGCGGATCCGGGCTTCCTGCGGAGTGGGCTGTTCCGCTTCTCCCGCCATCCGAACTACTTCTTCGAGATCGCCCAGTGGTGGACCGTCGCCGCTTTCGGCGCCCTCGCCGCGGGCACGCTCCTGCAGCAAGGCACGCTGGGGGCGGTGCTGCTGACCCTGCTCTTCGTCGGCTCGATCGCCCTCACCGAGAGCATCTCGATGGCGCGGCATCCCGGCTACACGGCCTACCGGCGCGAGGTGTGGCCCCTGGTGCCGTGGTTACCCAGGCGCCCCGCGGACATCCGCGTGCCGGGCGCCGAGGACCCGTTCAGGCCAGACGCGCCCTGAGTGCGGGCCAGCTGGCGGCGAAGCCCGGATGCAGCGGCAGCAGGTCGACGTCGGCCGGCGGCACCCAGCGCAACGCGATGCTCTCGGAGTCGCTGATGACCGCGTCGAAGGCCTCAAGAGCCTCCACCACCACTGTCGTATAGGACCAGAATCCGAGGTCGACCACCGAGCTGAAGCTGAACCGGAGCAGGTGCGCCGGCACGCCGGCCTCTTCCCCGGCCTCCCGGATCGCGGCGTCGAGTGCGCTCTCGTTCTCGTGCCGTGCTCCGCCTGGGACACCCCAGGTGTCACCGTGATGGCTCCACACGGCCCGGTGCTGCAGGAGCACCCCTCGCTCGGCATGGTGCACGAGCAATCCGGCCGCGCCGTACCGTCCCCAGAACCGGGAACCGTCCGGGCCGAAGACCCAGGCGTCCCCGCTGTGTGCACTCACGCTGCCGCTCATCGCTTAAGCATGCCGCACCGGCCGGGGCCCGTTCTGCCGGGCCGGGTAAGATCGAGCCCGGCGGCGACCTTCCCGCCCCTCCCAAAGGACTTGACGAGCATGACCTCTTCCACCCCCGCCAGCGCCCTCGACGCCGCAGCACTGGCCCGCTACATCGACCACACCCTGCTCAAGCCCGAAGCCACCCAGGCCGACGTGGCCGCCCTCATCGCCGAGGCCGTCGAGCTCGGCGTCTACTCCGTGTGCGTGTCGCCGTCGATGCTGCCGCTCACCCTGCCCGCGGATGCCGACCTCAAGGTCGCCGTGGTGTGCGGGTTCCCGAGCGGGAAGCACGCGTCGGCGATCAAGGCCGCCGAGGCCGCACTGGCCGTGGCCCAGGGCACCGACGAGGTGGACATGGTGATCGACATCGGTGCCGCCAAGGCCGGCCGGTTCGACCTGATCGAAGCCGACATCAGTGCCGTGCGCGCCGAGATCCCGGCCCCCCTGGTGCTCAAGGTCATCATCGAATCCGCCGCCCTCACCGACGACGAGATCGTCGGCGCCTGCCGCGCGGCCGTTGCCGCCGGTGCCGACTTCGTCAAGACCTCCACCGGTTTCCACCCCACCGGCGGCGCCACCGTGCACGCCGTGCGCCTGATGCGCCAGACCGTGGGCGACGCTGTGGGCGTCAAGGCCTCCGGCGGAGTGCGCAGCCACGCGGACGCGCTGGCCATGATCGAGGCCGGCGCCACCCGCCTCGGCGTCTCCGGCAGCACGGCCGTGCTCTCCGGCGCCGTGGTCGAAGCCCCGGCCAACCCCGCCGCGTACTGAGGCTCCAGGGCCGAACCAGCGGGCCTTCTGTCGCCCGCGCGGACAACTGCCCCCGGTCTGCCGGGTGCTGTTGTCCGCACCGGGTGCAGAACCGGGTACAGAGCGGGTGCAGAAGAGGCTAAACCGACACGATGGTGTGCACCGGCACGTCGCCGATGCGGCCGCGGCCGTCAAGTTCGGCCAGCTCGAGCACCACGCCCACCCCGACCGTGAGGTACCCGGCCCGCTCGATCAGGCGCGCGGTGGCGGCGACGGTGCCGCCGGTGGCGAGCACGTCGTCCACGATCAGCACACGGGAGCCGGCCGGCAACTGCCCGACCTCCAGCTCCAGCCGGGCCGAGCCGTACTCGAGGTCGTATTCCTCGGTCAGCACGGTGCCCGGCAGCTTCCCGCCCTTCCGCACCGCCAGCACGGCGCACTGGGCGGCATACCCGATGCCGGCCGCGAGCAGGAAGCCGCGCGCCTCGATGCCGGCCACGGCGTCAAAGGAGCCCCGGTAGCGCTCGGCCAGTTCGTCGATGATGGACCGGAACGCCACCGCATCCGCGAAGACCGGATTGAGGTCTCGGAACAGGATGCCGGGAAGCGGGAAGTCGGGGTAGGAGGCGAGAAGGGTGTGCACGTGCTGGGCTGCGGGAACGATCACGTACTCCAGGGTACCGTCGCCGTCAGGGTCACCCCTGCTGCGCGGCCGGGCCTGAGGTCCCGGGTGCGACGGGGCCGGGCCGTTCCTGCCCACCCGACCCGCCGTCGGCCGTCGGCTCGCGCGGCCCGGGCTGCTCGGTCGGCTCGACCGGCTCGACCGGCTCGACCGGCTCGACCGGCTCGTCCATGGCTCCGCTGAGCTCGTCGAGGAACCTCACCACCGCGAGCTGCTCCGACGCGCTGAGCTTCTCGGCGGCGGCGAGCATCCGCTGGTGCGCCGCCCCGAGGGCCAGGCGCACCTCGTCGTGGGCGGCGCCGGTGGCGTGCAGCACCTGCGCCCGCCGGTCGCTCGGATGCGGTTCGCGGCGGAGCCGGCCGGCCGACTCCAACCGGGTGAGCAGTTTGGCCGTCGCGGCGGAGGAGATGCCGAGGTACCTGCTCAGGTCGGTGGGCCCGACGGACTCGCCCCGCTCCTCCGCCGCGATCAGGTGCCGGACCGCGACGAGGTCGGTGTGGTGCATGTCCATGCCCGAGCGGACCCGATTGCGCATGGCCAGATCGGCAGCACGGAAGCGGCGCACGGCGCGCAGGACGTCAACGGCACTCAAAGGAGCACCGCCGGAAACCGGGTACCAGAAGCCGCCTGAGCGGCCGGCCTCCACGTCCCCGGCAGGTTGGGCGTCTGCGGGCATAGCCACCATGCTAGCCTCGAATATCGCTAACTCGGTTAGGTACTTTTTCGGGTATCTTGGCTGCACGAGAGGGAGCCCAGTGATGCACACAGCAGAAAACACCATGGACCGGGTGGAAGATTGGGTCGTGCTGCTCGATGAGGACGGACTTGAGATCGGCATCGCCCCCAAGAGCAGCGTGCACGGAGCCGACACCTCGCTGCACCTGGCCTTCTCCTGCTACGTCTTCAACGATCGCGGCGAGGTTCTGCTGACCCGCAGGGCCCTGGGGAAGAAGACCTGGCCCGGCGTCTGGACGAACTCGTTCTGCGGCCACCCTGCCCCCGCCGAGCCCCTCCTGGATGCCGTGCACCGCCGCGCCGAGTTCGAGCTCGGCCTCCAAATCGAAGACATCGAGCTTGCCCTCCCCCTGTTCCGGTACCGCGCCACCGACAGCAGCGGCATCGTCGAGAACGAGGTCTGCCCGGTCTACCTGGCCCGCGCTGTGGGCGACCCGACCGCCAACCCGGACGAGGTGATGGAATACACCTGGACCGACCCTGAGGTGCTGCGCCGTTCCGTCCTGGCCAGCCCCTTCGCCTTCAGCCCCTGGATGGTCCTGCAGATGCGCGAATTGGAGACCTTCGGTGCATGAGATCGCGACGCTGGGCGTCGAGACCGAGCTGCACCGCTTCTTCGCCGCCGCGCGGCTGCGTGCCAGTGACTACGGCGAGCACTACGTCGCCCTCTGGGATTCCCTCGACCTGGCCAGCCGCGGCGGCAAGCGAGTACGCCCGGCACTCGTCTTGGCCGCGTACGACGGCTTCGGCGGCACCGACCACACCCTGTCCACCCCCGTCGCGGTCAGTTTCGAACTGCTGCACACGGCCTTCCTGATCCACGACGACGTGATCGACCGCGACCTCTCCCGCCGCGGCATGGCCAACATCGCCGGCCGGTTCACCGAGCGTGCGATTGCGCACGGTGCGGGCACCGGCCAGGCCGAGGCCTGGGCCGCGACCGCCGCCATCCTGGCCGGCGACCTGGCCCTGAGCGAGGCCCACCGCGCCCTCGCCCTGCTCCCGGTGGAGACCACCATGCGCGCCCGCCTGCTCGACCTCCTCGACCGGGCCGTGTTCGTGTCGGCCGCGGGCGAGCTGGCGGATGTGACCAACACGGTCAGCCGCGTGCCGCTCACGATCGAGCAGGTCATCGCGACCCTCGAGCACAAGACGGCGATCTACTCGTTCGAAGCCCCGTTGCAGGCCGGCGCCGTGCTGGCCGGCGCACCGGAGGAGGCCATCGACGCCCTGGGCCGGTTCGGTCGTCTGATCGGCGTGGCCTTCCAGCTCACCGACGACCTGCTCGGTGTGTTCGGCGATCCGGACACCACGGGTAAGAGCGTGCTCGCCGACCTGCGGGAAGGCAAGCAGACCGCCCTGATCGCGCACGCCGGCGCCACCGACCGGTGGCCCCTGATCGCGCCGTTCCTGGGCAAGGACGATCTGACCGAACCCGAGGCCGAGTCCGTGCGCACGCATCTGCGCGAGTGCGGTGCTCTCGAGACCGCGGATGCGCTGGCCCGCGAGTACGCCGGCCGCGCCGTGGAGGCCCTCGCCGTGCCCCTCATGCCCGAGGATCTGCGCAGTACCCTGACCCAGCTGGCGCGCAGCGCCGTGACCCGCCGCAAATGAGCCGCGACACCGCGGGGCCCCAAACCAGCGCCCTACCCACCACTCTCGGCACCTACAACGCCGCCGCCCTCGCCAGTTCCGCCACGGTCATCGGGCACTACTCGACGTCGTTCGGACTCGCCGCCCGCCTCCTGGCCCCCGGTGTGCGCGAGGATGTGCGCACCATCTACGCTCTCGTGCGGATCGCCGACGAGATCGTCGACGGCGCCGCCGCCGAGGCCGGCATCGACCTGGCCGGCCAGCGGGAATTGCTGGACGACCTGGAGCAGGAGACCGAGCGGGCCATGTCCCGGGGCTTCAGCACCAACCTGGTCGTGCACGCTTTCGCCCTCACTGCCCGCCGGGTGGAGATCGAGCCCGCCCTCACCCGCCCGTTCTTCGCGTCGATGCGCCGCGACCTCGACCCGGCGCCCTTCACTGCCGCGAGCGTCGCCGAGTACATCTACGGCTCTGCGGAGGTCGTGGGCCTGATGTGCCTGCAGAGCTTCCTGCAGGACTCCCCGCGCAGCCCCGCTGAGCAGGCCGAGCTGGTGCACGGTGCCCGCAGCCTCGGCGCGGCCTTCCAGAAGGTCAACTTCCTCCGCGACCTCGCCGCCGATCGCGACGCCCTCGGCCGGAACTACTTCCCCGGAATCGACCTGGCCCGGCTCACCGACCCGCAGAAACACCTGCTGCTCGACGATATGGACGCCGACCTCGAGGCCGCCGAGCGGGTCCTGCCGCTGCTGCCGACCGGCAGCCGACGCGCCGTCACGGCCGCCCACCACCTGTTCGCCAGGCTGTCTGCGAGACTGCGGGAGACCCCCGCCCACGAATTGATGAGCACCCGCGTGCGAGTGCCGGATCCGGAGAAACTGATGATCGCCCTGTCGTCCTCGCTCGGCCCACAGGCATGGCGCCGATGAACCGCCCGGCCGCACACACCCGCACCGTCGTGATCGGCGGCGGTATCGCCGGACTGGCCAGCGCCGCCCTGCTGGCAAAGGAGGGCCACGAGGTCACACTGCTCGAGGCGCACGACACCCTCGGCGGCCGGGCCGGGTTCTGGGAGACCGACGGGTTCAGGTTCGAGACCGGGCCGTCCTGGTACCTCATGCCGCAGGTGTTCGAGCACTTCTACCGCCTGATGGGCACGAGCGCGGCCGAACAGCTCGAGCTCACCCGCCTCGATCCCGGCTACCGGGTCTACTTCGAGTCCGACGCCGATCCCGTGGACGTGCGCGCCGACCGCGCCGACAACATCAGGCTCTTCGAGAGCCTGGAGCCCGGCGCCGGCGCCTCGCTGGAGACCTACCTCGCCTCGGCGCGCGAGACCTACGACATGGCCGTGGACAGGTTCCTGTACACCAGCTTCGCCTCGTTCAAGCCCCTGCTGGTGCGCGATGTGCTCTCCCGGATGGGCCGGCTCGGCCGGCTGCTGCTGCAGCCGCTCGACAAGTTCGTGGCCGGCTACTTCCGCGACCCCAGGATCCGGCAGATCCTCGGCTATCCAGCCGTGTTCCTCGGCTCCTCGCCCGACCGAACCCCGTCGATGTACCACCTGATGAGCCACCTCGACCTGGCCGACGGAGTGCTGTACCCGCAGGGCGGTTTCACCCGCCTGATCGACAGCATCGCAGACCTCGCACGCGCCCAAGGCGTCACCATCGAGACCGGCGCCCGGGTCCAGGCCATCCGTTCGGGCGCCACCCCGACCGGACGCGGAGCCAAGGCCGCCGTCGAGGGCGTGCGCTACACCAACGCCGCCGGTGAGACCGTGACGCTGGACGCCGACATCGTCGTCTCCGCCGCCGACCTGCACCACACCGAGACCGAGCTCGTGGAGCCGGCCAAGCAGACCTACCCCGAACGCTGGTGGCAGAAGCGCACCTCGGGCCCCGGCGCGGTGCTCGTGCTACTCGGCGTGACGGGCGAACTGCCCAAGCTGACCCACCACACCCTGTTCTTCACGACGGACTGGGCCGACAACTTCGACCGGATCTTCGGCGCAGAGACCTCCGTGCCCAACCCCGCATCGTTCTACGCCTGCATGCCCAGCGCCACCGACCCCGGGGTCGCCCCGGACGGCGCCAGCAACCTGTTCCTGCTGATCCCCGTGCCCGCCGACACCGGCCTCGGCCATGGCGGCGTGGACGGCGCCGGCTCCGACACCGTCGAGGGCATCGCGGACGCCGCGATCGGCCAGCTCGCCGAGTGGGCCGGCATCCCCGACCTGGCCGAGCGCATCGTGGTGCGCCGCACGATCGGTCCGGCCGACTTCGCCGACGACCTCAACTCCTGGAAGGGCGGGGCCCTGGGCCCCGCGCACACGCTCAAGCAGAGCGCGTTCTTCCGCGGCACCAATGTGTCCCGGCACATCGACGGCCTCTACTACGCCGGCGGCAGCACCATCCCGGGCATCGGCCTGCCGATGTGCCTGATCAGCGCCGAGATCCTTCTCAAACGCATCCGAGGTGACGTGAGCACAGGTCCGCTGCCCGAGCCGCTGCCGAGCGGTCCGGCCGGCGCCAGGGTGCGGTGACACCTCGATGCCGGGTGTGCTGTACCTGCTGGCCCTGCTCGTCTCATTGACCGGCATGGTCGTGCTCGACCGGAGGTTCGGGCTGTTCTTCTGGCGCGCGCCCCTGGTCGCGGCCGCCGTCCTGGCCATCGGGGTCGCCTTCTTCCTGGCCTGGGACCTCTGGGGCATCGGCGCCGGCATCTTCTACCGCGGCGAGACCGACTTCATGACCGGGCTGCAGCTGGCGCCCGAGCTGCCCGTCGAGGAGTTCTTCTTCCTGACCTTCCTCTGCTACCTGTTCATGAATGCCTTGCAGGGCGTGCGGACGCTGTTGGAGACGAGGCGCACCGCGTGACCTACACCCTGCTCAATATCGTCTTCCTCGGGCTGGCCCTCATCGTGGCCGCCGCGGCGTACCTGCGCCGGCCGGGGTACCGCCGGCTTCTTCCGGCGGCGGGACTCGCCCTGGTGGCCGTGCTCCTGCTCACCGCGGTGTTCGATAACATCATGATCGGAGTGGGACTGGTCGACTACGACCCGGACCTGATCTCCGGATTCTTCGTGGGGATCGCTCCCCTGGAGGACTTCGCCTACCCCGTGGCGGCGGCGCTCCTGCTGCCCGCGGCCTGGTCGCTGCTCGGCGGTGACATGCGGCGGAGCCCGAGGGGCCGGAGTTCGTCGCGATCGGAAGGCAGACAATGACCGAATCGGTACCCCGACCACGACCGACCACGGGCCTCGGCCACACCGTGCGCCAGGTGCTGCTCTCATCGCGTCCGCTCAGCTGGATCAACACGGCTTTTCCCTTCGCGGCCGCGTACATCGTCAGCACCGGACGGGTCGACGCCCTACTCGTGGTGGGGACCCTGTTCTTCCTCATTCCGTACAACCTGCTCATGTACGGCATCAACGATGTCTTCGACTACGAGTCCGATCTGCGCAACCCCCGCAAGGGCGGCGTCGAGGGCGCCATGCTCGACCGGAGCCTGCACCGCATCGTGCTGGTCTCCGGCGTCGCCACCGCCCTGCCGGTGCTGATCGTCATGGTGCTGCTCGCCGGCGTGAACCCCTGGTCGTGGGTGGTGCTGGCGCTCAGCCTGTTCGCAGTGGTCGCCTACTCGGCCCCCGGCCTGCGGTTCAAGGAACGCCCGGTGCTGGACTCGGTGACGTCGAGCATCCACTTCGTGAGCCCGGCCGTGTACGGCCTCGCGGTGGCCGGGGCACTGGTCACCCCGGACCTCGTGGCACTGCTCACGGCGTTCTTCTTCTGGGGCATCGCCAGCCACGCCTTCGGCGCCGTGCAGGATGTCGAACCCGACCGCCAGGGCGGCATCAGTTCCATCGCCACGGCCTTCGGCGCCGCCCAGACCGTGCGTCTGGCGATCGTCTTCTGGGTGCTGGCGGGCCTGTTGATGCTCGTGACGGACTGGCCGGGGCCGCTCGCGGCACTGCTCGTGATCCCCTATGTGCTCGCCGCGTGGCCGTACCGGTCGATCAGCGACGCCGATTCCGAGCGAGCGAACAACGGCTGGAAGCGGTTCCTCAGGTTGAACTTCTTCACGGGCTTCCTGGTGACCATGCTGCTGATCCTCTGGGTCGTGGTGCGCTGACGCTGCGGCGCCCTCCGCCCGCTGCCGCCGCGTAGAGTCGAGGCATGGAACTGCAGAGCGCCCGCGTCGACAGCTGGGCCTGGGCGGTGCGGATGTACAAGACCCGCTCCCAGGCCACCGCGGCGTGCCGGGCCGGGCATGTGCGGGTGAACGGCGAGCGGGCCAAGTCCGCTCAGGCCGTGAAACCGGGCGACGAGGTGCGCATCCGCTCCAACGGGTTCGACCGGGTGCTCGTGGTGTCGAAGATCATCGTCAAGCGCGTGGGCCCGAGCGTGGCCGCGGTGTGCTTCGTGGACAACACCCCGCCGCCCCCGCCGCGCGAGGAGGTGGCCCTGGTGCCGATGCGCGACCGCGGAGCGGGCCGGCCCACCAAGCGCGAGCGCCGCGACATCGAAGAGCTGCGCGGCTACTGATCGCTAGCCGTGCGGCGGCGGGGCCGGGGGTGGAGCCTGGGGAGGAAGGGTCACCGGCGGCACCAGCACGCCGGCCTCAGTACGCACCCACCACACGTGCCCGGCACGGCGCTCGGCCGGGGTGCTGAACCGGTAACGGAACACCCTCGCCCGCACGAAGCGCGGCGGGCCGTCCGGGAACGGGTTGCCGGCCAGGAGACGCAGGGTGGCCCGGTCGCCCTGCAGCAGGCGGGCCAGGAAGACCTCGAACCAGCGGGTGTCGCGGGCGCCGAGGGCCAGGAACCACATCAGCCAGTCCAACCGCAGGTGGTACGGGGCGAACTGGCCGGGCAGCCGGCCGACGGCGCCGGGCTTGCCGCGGAACTCGTAGGCCAGCCACCCGTCCTCGGAGCGGGGACCCTCGTCGGCGCTGCCCTCGACGACCACCTCGAAGCGTTCCTTGGTGACCGTGCCGAAGGCCCCGTAGGCGTTCACCAGGTGGAAGGGATTGAAGCTCGCGTTCATGAGCTGCCGTCGCCGGAGCAGGTTGCGGGCCGGCCAGTAGCTGAGCACCAGCAGCAGGGCGGTCACGGCCAGCACCACCACGACGAACCAGACGGGTTGCTCCCCCGGCGCCTCCATCTGTGCGGGGTCCCGCAGGGCCGGCACGACCCATCCGCCGAGCCAGCGGAACGACGCGTCGTCGACGGCCGATGCGGCCAGAACTATCGTGATCCAGTTCAGCCAGGCGAAATTGCCGGTGAGCACCAGCCAGAGCTGGCTGAGCACGATGATGCCCGCGGCGATAGACGCCACGGGCTGCGGGGCGAAGAGCAAGAACGGCAGCAGGAGTTGAACGGCGTGGTTGCCCAGCACCTCCCCGCGGTGGAACCACCGGGGCAGGTGGTGCACGAACCAGCTGACCGGATTGGGCATCGGTTGGGTCTCGTGGTGGTAGAACAGTGCGGTGAGATCGCGCCACTCCCGGCCACCGCGGATCTTGATCAGCCCGGCGCCGAACTCGAGCCGGAACACCAGCCAGCGCAGGAAGAGCAGGATCGGCAGCGGCGTGGCCACGGCATCGGAGCCGAGGAACGCGACGATGAAGCCCGCCTCGACCAGGAGGCTCTCCCAGCCGAAGGCATAGAACGTCTGCCCCACGTTGACGATCGACAGGTAGGCCCCGAAGAGCACCAGGAACACGAGCATCGGCAGCCAGGCCGGACCGGCCTGCGGCAGGCCGAGGACCACCGACGCGGCCAGCAGGACGCACCACCAGGCCACCAGGCGCAGCAACCTGTCTGAGTACCGCCACTGGAAGAGGCTGGGCGCCCGCCGCATGCTCACCACCTGGGTGAACCGGCGCACCGGCAGCAGACCGTTCTCGCCCAACAGGGCCGGGAACTGGGCGAGCGCCGAAACGAACGCGATCAGGAAGATCGCGGCGATCCCTCGCTGCAGCACCTGGCGGGCGATGTCGTAGTCGCCGGTCCCGAACCACTTCATGGTGCCGCCCACCCTAGGCGCACCCGTGCGGCGCAACAAGGAGACCCTTGACGTCGTCGGCTAAACCGGTATAGGTTGACTCTAAACCGGTTCAGCACAGTTTCAGTACGGCATCCCCCGCCGAACCGGGAACGCCATCAATGAGGAGGCCCCGCATGGATTCCCAGCCGGATTCCAGCACATCCGACACGTCGGCGTCGAAGGACGCGGCCAGGGTGACCATCGCCGACGTCGCCCGCCAGGCCGGTGTCAGCAAGGGACTGGTGTCGTTCGCCCTCAACGACCGGCCGGGCGTCTCCGCCGAGACCCGGGCCCGCATCCTCTCCGTTGCCGGGTTGCTCGGCTGGACACCGTCGCTCCGGGCCCGCTCGCTCTCCTCGCAGCGTTCCTTCGCCCTCGGCCTGGTCATCGCCAGGGACCCCGAGGTCCTCGGATCCGACCCGTTCTTCACCTCGTTCATCGCCGGCGTCGAAACCATCCTGGCCCCGGAGGGGCTGGCCCTGGTGCTCAGCGTCGTCCCCGACGAGAAGACCGAACTGGCCACGTACCGCACCCTCGTCGCCGACGGCCGGGTCGACGGCGTCTTCGTCAGCGACCTCCGCCAGGACGACGCGCGCATCCCCTGCCTGACCGAACTGGGCCTGCCGACCGTGACCCTGGGCCGGCCGGACCAGCCCAGCCCGTTTCCCTCGGTGTCCATCGACGACACCCAGGGCATCGCCGAGTCGGTGCGGCACCTCAGCACCCTCGGCCACCGCCGCATCGCGCACGTCGCCGGCAGTCCCGCCATGCTGCACGGGCGCCGGCGACGGGACGCGTTCACGCAGGCCATGCATGCCGCCGGGCTGGGCCAGGGGCAGATCGTCGAAACCGACTTCTCGATCGCGGCCGGTGCGGACGCCACCCGGAAACTGCTGCGCCAGCCCGAACCACCCACAGCCATCGTCTTCGCCAACGACCCGATGGCCATCGCCGGCATCGGTGTGGCGCAGGAGCTCGGCGTGCGGGTCCCCGACGACCTGTCCATCACCGGCTTCGACGACATCGAGTTCGCCCGCTATGTCTACCCGGCACTGACCACCGTCGGCGCCACCCCCATGGTCTGGGGTCGCGCCGCGGCGAGCACCCTGCTCGGCCTGATCCGGACCGGGAGCGCCGAGGATGTCGAGCTGCCCGCTGCCCGCCTGATCGTGCGGGGATCGGCATCCGCCCCACCGCCCTACTAGGGACGTGTCCCGCCGGACATGCCCCGCACTACCGTGCCGCAGCAGAGCCGCTGCGGATTCATGAATGGAGAATCGCATGCATACCCGCACCCGCATCACCAGCACGAACCGCCAGACCAGGCGGCGCAACGCCAGGTTCCTCGCCGCGGCAGCCACCTCCGCCGCCATGATCGTCGCCCTCGGCGCCTGCTCGAGCGGAGGCGCCTCCTCCGGCGGCTCGGGCTCGCGCGGAGACATCACCATCTGGTACTCCAACAACGAGACCGAGATCGCCTGGGGCAAGCAGATGGTCTCGGCCTGGAACGCCGACCACCCCGATGAGCAGGTCAAGGCCCAGGAGATCCCCGCCGGCAAGAGCAGCGAAGAGGTCATCGGAGCCGCCATCACGGCCGGCAACGCGCCCTGCCTGGTCTTCAACACCGCCCCGGTCGCGGTGCCGCAGTTCCAGAAGCAGGGTGGTCTGGTCGATCTGAGCAGCTTCGAGGACGGCGCCAGTTACATCGAGGAGCGCACCGGAGAGGCGTCGTCGCAGTACCAGGACGCCGACGGCGATTACTACCAGATGCCCTGGAAGTCGAACCCCGTCATGATCTTCTACAACAAGGACATGTTCGCCGCGGCCGGGCTCGACCCGGAGAACCCGCAGCTGTCCACCTACGACGACTTCCTCGCCACCTCGCGCACCCTCGTCGCCAGCGGCGCAGCACCCAACGCCATCTACCCGGCCCCCACCAGCCAGTTCTTCCAGAGCTGGTTCGACTTCTACCCGCTCTACGCGGCCGAGACCGGCGGCACGCAGCTCGTCGAGGACGGCGAGGCCACCTTCAACGACGCCGACGGCGCCGCGGTCGCCGAGTTCTGGAAGACCCTGTACTCAGAGGGGCTCGCCGGAAAGGAGCAGTACCAGGGTGACTCGTTCGCCGACGGCCAGGCGGCCATGTCGATCGTCGGACCGTGGGCGGTGTCCGTCTACAAGGATGCCGTGAACTGGGGTGCCGTTCCGGTTCCCACCAGTGCCGGCACCCCCGCCGACCAGACCTACACCTTCAGCGATGCCAAGAACGTGGGCATGTTCACCGCCTGCGAGAACCAGGCCACGGCCTGGGACGTGCTGAAGTTCGCCACCAGCGAGGAGCAGGACGGCCAACTTCTCGAACTGACCGGCCAGATGCCGCTGCGCGCCGACCTCACCACCGTGTACCCGGACTACTTCGCGGCCAACCCCGCGTACCAGCAGTTCGGTGACCAGGCGTCCCGTACGGTCGAGGTGCCCAGCGTCGCCAACTCGGTCGCCGTGTGGCAGGCCTTCCGTGACGCGTACACCAAGTCGGTGATCACCGGAGACGGTGATGTGGCCGGTTCCCTGGATGACGCGGCCACCAAGGTCAACGACCTGATCACGCAGCCGTAGGCATCATGTCCACCCTCACCCCGAAACGACCCCTCGCCGGGAGGCCCGCAAGACCTCCCGGCGGGGGCGCCCGCCCGCGCCGCCCGCGCCAGTGGCTGGGTAAGAACCCGTTCGGGCTCCTGCTCAGCGCACCGTACCTGATCTTCGTCCTCGCGGTCTTCGCCTATCCTCTGGTGTTCGCCTTCTGGATGTCGTTCCACGATTACTTCTTCGCCGCCCCCGGCGCCCAGGTCGACCGGCCATTCGTGGGGCTGGCCAACTTCCAGGAGGTGCTCAGCGATCCCGCCGTCATCCGGTCATTCGGCAACGTGGGGATCTTCCTGCTCATCAACGTGCCGCTCACCGTGGTTCTCTCCCTGGTCCTCGCCAGCGCCCTGAACAAGGCGGTGCGTTTCCGCACCTTCCTGCGGGTGTCGTACTACGTGCCGTACGTCACCGCATCCGTCGCCGTCGTGGGCGTGTGGATCTTCCTGTTCAGTGGCAACGGGCTGGTCAACCAGATCCTGGGCCCGCTTGCTCCCGACCCGGCCTGGCTGATCAACGAGCAGTGGGCCATGCCCACCATCGCCATCTTCGTGACCTGGAAGGGCCTGGGGTTCTTCATCCTGCTCTACCTGGCGGCGCTGCAGAACGTGTCAGAGGAGCTCTACGAGGCCGCGGCGACGGATGGTGCGGGCAAGATCCGCAGCTTCTTCTCGGTCACCGTGCCCGGTGTGCGCCCGGCGACGGTGCTCGTGCTGCTGCTGTCGACCGTGACCGGCGCCAACCTCTTCACCGAGCCGTACCTGCTCACCGGCGGCGGCGGCCCGAACGGCGCCTCCACCTCCCCCGTGCTGATCATGTACCAGCGCGGCATCGAACAGGGCTCGCCGGACACGGCGGCCGCGATCGGAGTGATCCTCGTGATCGGTGTCCTCATCCTCGCGTTCATCCAACGCAAGCTCGCCGGGGGTGACGAATCATGAGCCGCACACAGACCGAGAAGGTCACGGACGCTCCAGACCGTACCCACCGGGCGGACGGGATGAGCCGCGGCCAGAACATCCTGCGCGGCGTCGTGCTGCTGGTCGGCGCGCTGGTGTTCCTGTTCCCGTTCTACTACATGGTGATCGGATCGCTCCAGACCAAGCCGGACCCGACCATCGCGGGGGCCTTCCCCAACCCGGCCAACCTGACTCTCGACAACTACGCCGACATCAACGGCCGGATCAACCTGCTGCAGGGGCTGCTCAACTCGGGCATCTTCACCGGCGGCGTGATCCTGTGTACCGTCGTGTTCGGTGTCCTGGTCGGGTACGCCCTTGCGCAGTTGCAGTGGCGCGGCCGCGGAGTCACTTTCGCGCTGGCGCTGCTGGTGCAGGTGGTTCCGTTCCAGCTCCTGATGATCCCGCTCTACGTCATGATCGCCAGGGACTACGGCCTCGCCGACAACTACCTGGGCATGATCCTGCCGTTCGCCATCAACTCGACCGCGGTGATCATCTTCCGGCAGTACTTCCTGCAGATCCCCAAGGAACTCTTCGACGCGGCCCGTATCGACGGCGCCGGGGAGCTGCGGATCCTGCGCCGGATCGCGTTGCCGCTCGTGCGGCCGGCGCTGCTCACGGTGGTGCTGTTGACCTTCATCGGCCCGTGGAACGAGTTCCTCTGGCCGTTCCTGATCACCAAGGAAGCCTCGCTGCAACCGCTCGCCGTCTCGCTGGCGAACTACCTCAGCAATGTCGCCGCCACGGCGGCCAACCCCTTCGGAGCCATCCTGGCCGGTGCCTGTGTTCTGGCCGGCCCGGCGGTGCTCCTGTTCATCCTGTTCCAGCGTCACTTCGTCTCGAGCAATATCGGCTCGGGCGTGAAAGGTTAGCCATGCACACCGTCAGCACCGCATTCCCGTACACCCTCACCCGGATGGGCGTCATCATGACGCCGGAAGACGGCAATGAGCTCGAGGCCGAGGGCGTGCTCAACCCCGCGACCGGCCGCACCCCGGACGGCACCCTGTACCTGCTCCCCCGCCTGGTCGCCACCGGCAACGTCTCCAGGGTCGGACTGGCGCGCCTGATCATCGAGGACGGTGTGCCCACCGGCGTCGAACGCGAGGGTGTCGTCCTCGCCCCAGACCGTGGCTGGGAACGCGGCGCCAACAATGCCGGCGTGGAGGATCCGCGGGTGACCTTCGTGCCTCTGCTCGGTCTGCACGTGATGACCTACGTGGCCTACGGGCCGCTCGGTCCGCGCACCGCGGTGGCTGTGTCGGAGGACCTCCGCGAGTGGCGACGCCTGGGCCCGGCCCTGTTCGCCTACGATGACGCACTCGACATGGACCTCAACCTGTTCCACAACAAGGACACCGTCTTCTTTCCGGAGCCGGTGACCGCCCCGGACGGCGTGGCCAGCTTCGCGGTGCTGCACCGGCCCATGTGGGACCTGGGCGAGACCCGTCCGGGCGAGGGCATCCGGGTGCCGGCCGGAGTGACCGACCGGCGCCAGAGCATCTGGATCAGCTATGTCCCGGTGTCCGAGGTGCTGGCGGATGTCTCCGCCCTCACGATGTGGCGCGGGCACCGGTTCCTGGCCGGGCCGGAGTTCGCCTTCGAAGAACTGAAGATCGGCGGCGGCCCCGCTCCGCTGCGGGTGCCGGAGGGCTGGCTGCTGCTGCACCACGGTGTGACCGGGGTGATCAACAGCGCGTTCGACCAGCAGCAGAAGGTGAACTACGCCGCCGGAGCCATGATCCTGGACGCCGACGACCCCACGATCGTGCTCGCCCGCACCGAGGAACCGCTGCTGAAGGCCGAGACGCCCGATGAGACCAGCGGGATCGTGCCCAATGTGGTCTTCCCCACCGCTATCGAGGAGATCGAGGGTCAGCTCTACGTGTTCTACGGCATGGCCGACTCCAAGATCGGCGTGGCCCGGATGGACCGCCGCCCGCTCGACTGAGCATCCCCACCCAGAAGTGGACCCGAAGCGGACAATTGCACCCGGCGTACCAGGGGGCGCAGTTGTCCGCTTTGGTGACCAGTTGGGACGGGGCCGTCGGGGCGGGCGGTTACGGGGCGGGTGTCACCGGGGCAGGCAGGCCGAGGCTGGACCTGAGCTGGTCGGCGGCGGCCTCGTCGGACCTGCCGGCGGCCACATTCGCCTCGAGGTTGGCCTCGGTGACGGCCGTGAGGATCTCGGCCCGCTGGATGGAGATGCCGCGGGGGGCATCGACGCCGATGCGGATGCTGTCGCCGCGGACGTCGAGCACTGTGATGACGATATCGTCACCGATGAGGATCTTTTCCCCCTGTTTGCGCGTGAGAACCAGCATCCGGTCAGCTTATCGCGAACGGGTCGTCCGGCCCCTCTGGACGGCGCTGCGGGCGTGCCTCGGCGGGCGTACCTGGCCGGTCCTGGACCGTGGTCCTGGCCTGCTGTTGCGTGCCCACCGAGCCCGACGGAGATCGCTGGGCCGGCGCGATCCACCCGATCGGCAGGCCGAGCCGGCGCACCGTTCCCGGGGTGGCCGTGGACTCGGCGCCGACCACCGCAATGGCGTCGATGGCCACGGTGGCGCGCACGGCGCTCACCCATCGGGCGGTGTCGGCGGCCTTCCGCCCGGCGTGCACGACGGCCCAGGCCTGGTCCGCGCCGAGCACAGCCAGGGTGGCCACGTCGGCCCCCGACGCTCCGGGCGCATCATCGGGTCCGGTCGGCGCAAACGAACCGGGTGCCGGGCAGGCGACAAGGATGCTCCGCCCCTGCTCCACTCCCCTGGCCCGAGCGGCCAGAGCGCCGCGCCGGTCGACGATCCGGTCGCCCCCGGCGCTGATCGGCGCGCCTGGGCCTGTCGAGAGCAGCCGCACGACCTCGAGCACATCATCGGGCATCCCGACCAGCAGCACCAGGTCGCCCGGGCCGGCGAGCAGGGCCGGCGCCGAGACGCTGAGGTCGAGTGGGTGCTCCGGAGACTCGGCGTCAGCCGCAGCCGCAGCCATGCCTGTTCCGGTGCCGGGTGCGACGGTCGGGCCCGTCTGGCCCGGCCCGCCGCGGCCGGGCGAGGTCGCGAAGGTCAGGTCGTCCATCAGCCGGGCGAAGTCGGGCGTGCCGGTGGACACCGCCTCGGGCCGCCTCTCCCGCGCGGACGCGGCGCGGCGCGGCGCGGACTCTGCGGGCTGTGCGGGCTGTGCGGGCTGTGCGGGCTGTGCGGCAGGATCGACGTCCACGAGCCTCCCGGGCTCTCCCTGCTGTGCGGCACCGCTCGATGCGGCGCCCGCCCCGATCCCGATCAGCCCGGACTCGGCCGCATCGGCGTCGTCGAGCAGGGCCGCGATGCCCAGCCTGGTCGCGAGTTCGTCCCTGCCGCGGCGACGACGGACCGGCTCCGCCTCCACGAACACCTCGACGGGGACCTCGACCGTCACCTCCACGTGCCGTCTGGCGAAGTATCCGCGGATGCCGCCGACGGTGATCTGTTCCGCCCGCACGATGCGGGCATCCCGCCCGTGCTCGACCCGCACGCGTTCCCGTAACTCCGCCAGCGACGACCCCTCAAGCCGGAATCGTCGCGGTTCCACGGACCACCCCCACGGTTTCGATGGCCACGCGGGCCGAGGTGACCTCTTCGTAGGACAGCACGGGCAGGCCGCCGGCCTGCGCAGAGACCAGACGCCGGATGGCGGGGCGCAGGGCCGGCGCGCAGACCAGCACCGCCGTGCGGCCGCTGGCCTCGACGGTGGCGATGGCGCTCTGCAGCGAGCCGAGGATGGCGTCGATCCGCAGCGGGTCGAGGAGGATCTGGCTGCCCTGGTCGCTCGGCCGCATGCCCTCGAGCATGGACTGCTCGAGCCCCGGTTCGATCATGATCACCCTGAGCACCCCGCCGTCCATGTACAGGGCGGTGAGCGCGGGCCCGAGCGCCTGACGGGCTGCCTCGACCAGTCCCTCCTGGTCCACGGACACCTTGGCCCGCACCGACAGGGCCTCGTAGATGCGCGGCAGGTCGTTGATCGGGATCTGCTCGCCGAGCAGGCCCTGCAGCACCCGCTGCACCTCGGCCAGGGAGAGCAGGGCGGGCACCAGGTCGTCGACGGCGGAAGGACTCACCTGGCGGACACCATCCGTGAGCACACGCACGTCTTCGCGGGTGAGCAGCCGCGCGGCGTTGCCCGTGATGATCGAGGAGAGGTGGGTGACGAGCACCGACACCCGGTCGATCACGGTGGCGCCGGCCATCTCGGCCCGGGGGCGCATCTCGCTGGACACCCACTTGCCGGCCAGGCCGAAGACCGGTTCGACCGTCGTGGTGCCCGGCAGGGACTCCAGGTTGTCGCCGAGCGCGAGCACCTTGCCGGCCGGGGCGATGCCCCGTCCGGCCTCGACGCCCGAGATACGGATGGAGTACGTGGCCGGCGGCAGGTCGACGTTGTCCCTGGTGCGCACCGGGGGCACCACCATGCCCAGGTCGAGGGCGACCTTGCGGCGGAGCGCCCGCACCCGGGCGAGCAGGTCGTCGGATGCACCGGACACCAGGTCGACCAGGTCGGGGGCGAGCTGGATCTCCAGGGCGTGCACGCGCATCTGCTCGATGAGTTCCTCCGCGGTATCGGACCGGGGGGCGCGGCTCTCGACGGCCACGGCCGCCGCCGCGCCGGCCGTGGCCCTGGCCTCGTTGCCCTTGATGCGTTGGGCGAGCACGATGAGGCCGGCGCCGACGACGACGAACGGGATGATCGGCATGCCGGGGATGAGGGCCATCAGGATGGCGGCGGCGCCGGCGATCATCAGGGCCATGCGCGACTGGGTGAGCTGGGCGGACGCTGTGGCGCCGATGTCGGATTCGGCGTTGGACCTGGTGACGATCATGCCGGTGGAGACGGCCATCAGCAGCGCGGGGATCTGGGTGACCAGGCCGTCGCCGATGGTGAGCAGGGCGTAGGTGTTCAGCGCGTCGCCGATCTCCAGGCCCCGCTGCAGCATGCCGATCGCGATGCCGCCGATCAGGTTGATCACGATGATGATGATGCCGGCGATCGCGTCGCCCTTGACGAACTTGGAGGCGCCGTCCATGGCACCGTAGAAGTCGGCCTCGGCCGAGACCTCTGCACGGCGGTCCTTGGCCTGCACGTCGGTGATCAGGCCGGCGTTCAGGTCGGCGTCGATGGCCATCTGCTTGCCCGGCATGGCGTCGAGGGTGAACCGGGCGCCCACCTCCGCGACACGTTCGGCGCCCTTGGTCACCACGACGAACTGGATGACGACGAGGATCAGGAAGATCACCGCGCCGATGATGATCGAGCCGCCGACGGCCACATGCCCGAACGACGCGATCACCTGCCCGGCATAACCCTGGCCGAGCACGAGCCGGGTGGAGGCCACGTTGAGGCCCAGCCGGAACAGCGTGGCCACGAGCAGCAGCGACGGGAAGACCGAGAAGTCCAGCGGCTTCTTGACGAACATCGTGGTGAGCAGGGTCACCAGGGCCAGCAGGATGTTGACGATGATCAGGACGTCCAGGAGCACGGCAGGCACCGGGACCACCAGGAGCATGATGATGCCGACCACCCCGACCGGGACGGCGAGTTTCGCGAGGGTGCTGTTCACTTAAGTGGCCTCCGTGGTGCGGATACGCGTGGGCAGGGTCGACAGGTGCCTGGTGGGAGCGGACGGGGCGGGCGCGCCGCCGTGGCGGGCAGGCGGTGGCGGCGCCGGCGGGGTGGTCATGGTGTGCACGCCGGACCGGGAGCCGCGCGTCTTGAGCGCCAGCACGAAGGCGAGCACCCGGGCGACCGCGTTGTACAGCTCCACCGGGATCTCGTCGCCGAGCGCGCAGGCGCTGTGCAGCGCCCGGGTGAGCGGGATGTCCTTGACGATGGGCACGGCGTCGGTCTCCGCCTGCTCGCGGATGCGGGTGGCGATCACCCCGGCACCCGTGGCGACCACGCGGGGCGCCGACTTGCCCGGCTCATAGCGCAGGGCCACGGCGAAATGGGTGGGATTGATCAGCACCACATCGGCTGTGGCGACGGCCGCGATCATGCGGTTGCGGCTCATCGCCAGTTGCCGGGCCCGGCGCTGGGACCGGATCAGCGGGTCGCCCTCCGAGCTCTTGTGCTCGTCGGTGACCTCCTTCTTGGTCATCCGGGTACGTTTGCGGTTGCGCCTTAGCACCACGAACACGTCGGCGGCGGCGAGCACGAGACCGGCGATCACGGCCGACTGCACCAGCGCGGCGGTGCCGTCGGTGGCGGCCCCGATCAGCACGGTCACGGGCAGTCCCCCGGCCGTCATGAGCACGGGCGTCAGGCCCTGGATCACTGTGGTCAGCACCACACCGACGACGATGGTCTTCAGCAGCGCCTTCAGCCCCTGCCACAGGGCCTGGCTGCCGAAGGTGCGGGCCAGTCCGGTGACCGGGTTGAACTGGTCGTACTTGCCGGCGAGCTTCTTGATGTGGATGCCGCCCTGGGCGATCGACCCGGCCAGAACCGCCACGCACACCACGATCAACATCGGGGTGAGGATGCCGCCCATCGCGCCGAGTCCCTCGCCGAGCAGATCCAGCGCCCGTTGCGGGTCGGGGTTCTCGGCGACCGCGCGGATGTCGAACAGTTGCGTGCGCCCGGCGGCGGCGCCGGCCTCGATGGTGAGGGGCATCATCACCGCGGCCGCGCCGATGCCGACCCACGCCGTGAGGTCCTGGGAGCGGGAGAGCTGTCCCTTGGAGCGAACCTCGCGCATCCGCTTCTCTGTGGCCTGCTCGGTGCGTTCGCCCGAATCGCTCATCAGCGCACCCCCCACATGCTCGTGACGGCGTCGTCGGTGAGGGACGCGACAATGCCCGGGAGGGCCATGAAGCCTGCCGCGCCGAGGGTGAGGGTGATGAGGATCTTGAGCGGGAAGCCGAGGGCGAAGGCGTTGAGCGCGGGCGCCACCCGGGTGAGGAGTCCGAGGCCCGCGTCGGCGAGGAACAGCACCACGATGAGGGGGCCGGCGATCTGCACCGCGGCGAGGAGCATCTGGCCGACGGCCGCGGTGATCGTCTCCAACGGCACGGCGAGATCGATTCCGCCGCCGACCGGCAGGGCTGCGAACGACCGGGCGAGGCCGCCGAGGATGAGCTGGTACCCACCGGAGGCGAACAGGAGCGCCAGCGCGGTCATCTGGTACAGCCTGGTGAACTGGGCGCCGTTGACCATCGACTGCGGGTCGAAGCCCTGGGCCAGCTGGAAGCCGCCGAACAGGTCGATGAGGTTGCCGGCGGACTGGATGGCGGAGAAGACCACGAGCACCAGGAAACCCAGCACTCCACCCACGAGGATCTCGAGAAGTAGCGCGAGGATGAACCCGCCCGTGTCCGGCGAGGCATAGCCGGGCACCACGCGTGGGGCGACGGCCAGGGCCAGTCCCACGGCGAGCATGCCTTTGATGCGCAGCGGGAAGGCGTTGAAGGAGAACGGCGGCGCGATCACGAGGAACGCGACCATGCGCACGCCCGCGAGCATCACGGCTTCGAGCCAGGCGAAGTCCAGGGTGATGTCCACCTAGCCACCGCCGATGAGGCCGGGGATCTTGTCGAACAGATTGGTGGTGAACGAGACGATCTCCGAAATCATCCAGTGCCCGCAGATGAGCATGGCCACGCACACCGCGATGGCCTTGGGCACGAACGAGAGCGTCACCTCCTGGATCTGCGTGATCGACTGCACGAGGGAGATCGCGAAGCCGACCACCAGGGCGGTGATGAGGATGGGCGCGGAGAGCTTGGCGGCGACGACGATGGCCTGCAGCCCGATGTCGAGAACGGCGTTGGAGTCCATCAGCCACCCCGGTAACTGTTGACCAGGGTCGTGATGATCAGGCCCCAGCCGTCGACGAGGATGAAGAGCAGGATCTTGAACGGCAGGGAGATCATCACGGGCGGCAGCATCATCATGCCCATCGACATCAGCGCCGCGGACACCACGAGGTCGATGACCAGGAACGGGATGAAGATCACGAAGCCGATGATGAACGCGGCCCGGAGTTCGGAAATCATGAACGCCGGGATGAGGGTGAGCAGCGATACCGCGGCGGTGTTCGCCGGGTTGGGCTGGTCGGAGGCGCGCACCATCAGGGCGAGGTCCTCCTGCCTGGTGTGCGCGAGCATGAAGGTGCGCAGTGGCTCCGACCCTGTCGTCACGGCGTCGTCGAAGGTCATGGTGCCGTTGAGGTAGGGCTGCAGGGCATCCGTGTTGATGTCGGTGAGCACGGGCGCCATGATGAACAGCGACAGGAACAGCGCGAGGCCGGCCAGCACCTGGTTCGGCGGGATCGACGGCAGCGCGAGGGCGTTGCGGGTCATCGCCAGCACCACGAAGATCTTGGTGAACGACGTCATCATGAGCAGCAGCGCGGGGGCCACCGACAGCAGCGTGATGCCGATCAGGGTCACGATGGCCGAGGAGGGGGCGCCGTCGGGACCGTTGATCTCCACCGTGAGTCCGGTGCCCGGGGTGGCCGCCGGCGTGGCCACAGGGGTGGGCGTCGCCGGATCGGTGGGCGCGATCGGTTCGGCAGGTACCGCCAGGGCGTTGCTGTGGCGGGTCGTGCTTTCGGCAGCGTGTCCTGCCGAGGACACCAGCATCATCAGGGCGGCCACGATGACGAGGATGAGGGCGGCCGCGACGCCGAGGCGGGCGAGCCGTCGGCGCCGCTCGCTGACCACCGCGCGCGGGCGCGACGGTCCGCGGGCCGGGCCACGTGCCAACCCACGAACCTGACCAGGGACCAGCCCGGCGCCTGCCGGGAGCGGCGAAGCGTGATTCACCGGCCGTGCCGGAGCAGGGCGGCGGTCTGTTGCCAGGTCGACGGGGACAGGATGGAGCCGCCCAGCCGCCCGGTCGCGCTGCGGTCGCGGCGCGGCCGGAAGGTCAGCGGCGGACCGTCGAGCGGCTCCGCCTCGGCCTCGCCGGACGCGACGGGGCTCTCCGCCCGCAGCGGCACGAGCACCGGCGGCACGAGCGTGGGGCCGCCGGAGGCCGCGTGGAGGGACCGGGCGAAGGCGGCCGAGCGGTCATCCGGGGTCTGGTGCCCCGTCCGGTGGGCCTCGGGTTCGGCCTCGCCGCCGTGCAGCACGTTGATGGACTGCTCGGTGACGCCGAGCACGAACCGGCGGCCGTCGACATCCACCACCACCACGGATGCCTTCTGGCCGAGCCCCTGACGGCCCACGATAGTGACGACATTGGCCGTGCGCTTGCCCGGGCCCCTGGACAGGCGTCGTTGCAGCACCCAGAGCAGCCCGAGCACGACGGCCAGGGACAGCACCACCCTGAGGGCGACGACGACGGTGTCCACCTAGCTCAGGCTCTCGGCGACGTCGAGGATCTCGGTGATGCGCACCGCGTAGTCCTGATCGACCACGACGATCTCGCCGTGGGCGATGAGCCGGCCGTTGAGCAGGATGTCCGCGGGCGAGCCCACCGAGCGATCCAACTCCACGACCGCGCCGGGTTCGAGGGCCAGCACGTCGCGGACCGTCATGCGGGTGCGGCCGATCTCCACGGTGAGGGCCATCTCCACGCTGTTGATCCGGCCCAGGTTGCCGACGGCGCTGTCGCTCCGCGCGGCGGGACTGCCGTTCCGGCGCAGGCGGATCGCGAACCAGCCCACGGTCTCGCCGTCACCGACGAGGTCGAAGACCACGGTCTCCGGATCGAGCAGCAGGGCGGACGCGTCGTCGACGCGGGCGTCGCCGAGCACGCCGAGTCCGAGGACTCCCGCGGCACGCTCGAGGGCCGGGCGCACGATGTCGTCACGCGACACCATGCCGCCGTCGTCGCCGGCCGCTGCGTCGAGCGATGCCGGGTCGGCGAGCACAACGGCGAGGTCGGCCGAGGTGGCACCGACGAAGGCCGCGACCACGGCACCGTCGGCGCGGCTCAGGGCCGCCGCCGCGGAACCCGGCTGCGCGGCGAGCAGGGTGGGCGTGGGCAGCACCGTGAGCAGGGCGTCGACCGCTGCCAGCGCGGTGCTGTCGGTGAGACGGGGCTGGGCGGGCTCGCCGGCCGGGGCTGCGTACGGCTGCTGCGCGGGGCTGTGAAGCGTCATGGCGTGGTGTCCTCGGTGTCGATGATGATGCACGCCAGCCGGGACCCGGTGGAACCGACGGCGGCGCGCGCGAGTGGGCGGCCGTCCACCACCAAGTCGAGCGGCCGATGGGTCGGGTGCGGGATGGCCAGGATGTCGCCGACGGCGAGAGCCAGGATGGCGCTCGGCTTGACGCGCGCGTGAGCGAGACGCACTGACACGTCGACGGGCACCCAGCTCAGTTGGGCGCGGAGCAGGTCGGCCGCCGGGGTGGGCGGCAGCACCGGCCCCGGCTCACCGAGCTGCGGAAGCAGTGCCTCGGCCGGCAGGGCGAGGGTCGCGGTGGTGGTGCTCTCACCGACCCGGATGGTGAAACTCGCCACGATCATGAGGTCGGCCGTGGCGGCGGCCTGAGCGAACTGCGAGTTGTACTGGATGGCACCGACCGCGATGGGCAGGGTGAGGAGGGCGCCGAGCGAGTACCGCAGGTCTTCGAGGGCATCCTCCATCAGCCGACGCACGAGGGCCTGTTCGATCTGCGTGAACGGTCGTTCGGGCGGGGCCGGCAGGCCGGTCCCGCCGAGCATGTGGGTGACCCAGGACAGTGCGGCCGCCGAGGGGAACTGGATGACGGCCGCAGCCTCCAGACTCCCGACCGCGCAGAGCACCATTGTCGTCGTTGCCGGCAGCGAGGCGGCGTACTCGTCGTAACCGCGCATCAGCACCTGCTCACACGTGACCTGCGAGATCACCCGCACCTGCGCGGTCAGCTGGGTGCCCCACTGCCGGGCGAAGGTCTCGAAGGCCAGCTCGAGGACCCGGGCATGGTCGCGGGCCAGCGTCGTCGGTCGGCTGAAGTCATAGACCTCAACCGTGCGCGCCGGTTTTCCGGGCACGACCGTGCTGATGTGTTCCTGGACCGTCACGACTGGAACTATCGACCGTGCGCGAACGGATGTTAGCGGCGTCGCCGGATCCGCTCGACTCGATTCTGCGTCCGTGCCGCGGCTGTCAGTGCCCGGTGTCCGTCACCGGGTTCCCGTGCGAGGTGCCGGCAGGGTCGCTGCCGCCGGGCGCGACATCCGCGGCACCGGCGGGTGCGGGGTCGGCCGGAGCGGGGTCGTCCGGAGCGGGAGCGTCCGGCACCGCAGTGCCGTCGAGGACCGACGGGATCAGCGCCCGCACGCTGTCCGGCTGGTTCGAGAGCAGCACCACATCGACCCGCCGATTGCGGGCCATCGCGGCCAGGTCGTCGCCGGTGTCGACCGGCCGCGCCGAACCGTACCCCACGGCCCCGATCCGTTCCTGGGCCACACCGGTGCGCTCCACCAGGTGGCGCAGGACCTGGGTGGCGCGGGCGCTGGAGAGTTCCCAGTCGGTCGGATAGTTGATCGTCACGCCATGTCGGTCGGCGTGCCCCTCCACCGACACCTGCCGGCCGGTGCCCGCCAGGATCGGGCCGATGGTGTTGAGGACCGAGACCGCCTGTGCGCTCAGAGTGGCCACATTGGGTTCGAAGAACGTCTCCGACCCGACCAGGCCCACCGAGAGTCCCCGTTCGTCGATGGTGTACTCCACCAGAGTGTTGAGGCCGACCGCGGTGAGGGCGGTGTCCATGGCCTCCTCCACGGCGGTCAGGTCGTCGACTTCGGCTATCGCGAGTTCGAGGTCGGTGAGCCCGATGTCCTGGTTGTCGGCAGGAGTGTCGACCAGGTCGGGCGGCACCACGATGCCCTCCGCGGTGTCGACCGCACCCACGTCAACGGATCCGAAACCGGTGGCCAGGGAGTTCTTCAGCTGCACGAACTTGGCCTGATCGACCGTCGACATGGCGAAGAGAACGATGAACATGCACATCAGCACGGTGACCATGTCCATGTAGGAGGCCATCCACCGTTCGTCGACGTGCTCTTCGTGCTCCTCTTCCAGGCCGCGGCGGCGCCCCCGGCCGTGACCGCTCACGCAGCCTTCTTGAGCGGCTTGACCGCCTCAGACGGCTTGCCCTGCTTGACGCCTTTCCCCGCCTTCGCGGAGGCGAGGGGCACCATGGCCTGGAGCCGTTCGCCGAGAAGCCGTGGCTGGCTGCCGGCCTGCACGGCGAGAGCACCCTCCATGAGCAGGGTCATCCGCTCGGCCTCGATGTCGGAGAGGCGCTTGAGCCGGTTGCCGATCGGGAGCCACAGGAAATTCGCGGTGAGCAGCCCCCACAGGGTCGCCACGAACGCTGCCGCGATCATGGGGCCCAGAGTGGAGGGCGTGTCCAGATTCTCCAGCACGTGGGTGAGGGAGATCACGGTGCCGATGATGCCGACTGTGGGTGCGTACCCGCCGAGGGTGGTGAAGAACTTGGCGGCCGTTCGGCTCGCCTTGGTACGGGTGGCGATCTCGTCTTCGAGCAGGATGCGCAGCTCGTCACCGTCGGTGCCGTCGGCGATGTTCTGCAGGGCGCCGCGGAGGAACGGGTCCGAGATGTTGTCCGCCTCCTGCTCGAGGGCGAGCAGCCCCGAACTCCGAGCCTTCTCGGCCAGGCCGACCACCTGGTCGATGAGTTTCTGCGGCGGCGTGGTCCGTCCCAGGAAGGCCCCGGGAAGCGCCTTCACCGCATGGATGGTGTCGCGTAAGGTACCCCCGGCGATGCCGACGGCGATGGTGGCACCGAAGACCAGCACCATGGGTGCCGGCAGGAGGATCGCGGTGATCTGCGATCCCTCGATGGTGATCATCGCCAACAGGGCGCCGAACGCCAGGACGATACCGATCAGTGTTGCGGGATCCATCTACATTCTCCGGGGGCGCAAGGGGACAACGGCGTCCGGGCGGGTGTCGGGGTCGGCCGCACTGTGGTCGTCGTCGCTGCCGTTTCCGGAGCTGTAGGCCAGGTTGATCACGTGCGCCCGATAGGCGGCGATCTTCTCGATGACCTCGGCGAGGCTCTCCGTGACGATGAACTTGGCCCCGTCGACCATCACGAGGGTGGTGTCAGGATTCACGTGTATGCGCTCGATCAGGTCGGGGTTGATCGCGAACTGACTGTCGTTCAGCCTGGTTACAACGATCATGGACCCGTCCCTGGTTCCCGGACGGCTCCAGTAGCCGTCAGCGACCACTGTCGGCCGACGGGTGCATTAGGTTAGCTGCCGCCCGCCCTCGCGCTCCTCCGGCGATCTTCGTCAGCCGGTGCCGGGCCCCTTTGTCAGCCGGTGCCGGGCCGATTCCGGCTCTCCCTCCCCAGGGATGCACAACTCCTGCAAGTCCCGACAGGTCACCGAGTCGGCCCCGGAGTACAGCGGGCGGCTGGCTCAGCGGGAGGAAGGAGTTATGCACACTCTCGGCAAGCAGCAACGGCGCGCCCGGCGCGGGAGGCGTTCTCCAAGCCAGCACTGGGATCCGGGGCAGAAAAAACTTATCCACAAAGTGAATTTTGCTCACACAGGGATGCGATATCGGGCTACATTCGGGGCATGGCAATCCAGTCGAGCATCGCAGACACGTTCACCGTCGGGACCTCCCCCGACGGTGCTCTCAGTGCCGGCGAGGATGCTGCTGAGGGGCCCGCCGAACGCGATGCTGCGGATGCTACTGACGAGGGTGCTGCGGGCGGTGCTGACGGGGCTGTCAATGCTGCTGGTGACGGCGGCGACGGCCTCGTGGTCGCGGCGGCGAATGTGGCCCGGTTGGGCTGCTCGAGTGCCGACTACGACGCCCTGTCGGATGCCGACGTGTTGGCCGGGCAGCAGACCCTCGCCCGCGCCCAACGCGAGTTGGATACCCGGAAGGCGTGGATGGCGAAGACCCTCGCTCACCGGTCCCGGTGGGAGTTGGGCCAGGCGGGCTTGGCGAAGAAGCAGGGCTTCCTCTCCCCCGAAGCCCTGATCCAGGAGCTCACCGGCACGAGCAAGGTCGAGTCCCGCAAACTCGTCGGCGTCGGCCAGATGCTCGCCGAGGCCGAAGCGGCCGAGATACAGGCCGCCGAAGCCGAAGCTGAGGCAGCCCGCCGGCTGGTCGACACGGCCCTCGACCCCGACGCCGCTGACCCTGCGGACGCCGAACCGGCCGCTCCCCTGCTGCCGGCGCCGTGGCACGCGCCGATCAGCCGCGCGGTGAACGCCGGCACCCTCTCAATCGACGCCGCCCACGCGATCCGCACCGGCCTGGGCGACATCGACACCGTCGTCACCGCACCGGTCCTCGCCGACGCCCTGGAGGGGTTACTCGCCGACGCCGGGACGATGAACGTGGACCAACTCCTCAAACGCGCCCGGCAGACCCGCGACAGCCTCGACGAAGCCGGCATCCGGGTGCGGGAACAGAAAGCCTGGGACGACCGCTACCTGCGCATCTGGACCCTGAACACCGGCCAGGTGCGGGTCGACGGATTGTTCCCACCGGAACAGGGCGAATTCATCAAGGCCACCTTCGACAGCCTCACCAGCCCCCGCCGCGGCGGCGTGCGCTTCGTCGACACCGAACGCGCCGCCTGGGCCAGACGCGTCCAGGACGACCCCCGCAGCACCGAGCAGATCACCTGCGACGGCTTCTTCGACCTGATCGAGGCCGGCACCACCATCAACCCGAACGAGATGCTCGGCGGCCGCCGCCCCACCGTGCAGATCCTCACCACCCGCGCCCCCGCAGCCCGCCCCGCAGCCACAGAAACCCCGGCCGGCGGGACCTCAGCCAGTTCACCGCCCGCACCAAACGGGACCGCCGAGTCGCCCACGTCCACCCGGCCCACCGGATACACCGGGTCCACCGGATCCACCGGATCCACCGTGTCCAAAGGGTCCACCGGGCAGCCTCGACCACCCGGGATGGCGGAATCCACCGGGCCCTGCCCGCCGGACAGCCCGTTCCCGCCGGGATTCCTCCGCGACGCCGACAACATCCTGGTCTGCGAACCCGGACAACCCGGCCACGGCTACCTCGAAGGCAACACCGCACCCGTCTCCCAAGAAACCATCGAACGCCTCATCTGCGACTCGGCCACCATCGAGATCACCGTCGACGATCTGGGCCGGCCCCTGAACGTCGGCCACGAACAACGCCTCTTCAACCGGGCCCAACGCCGCGCCCTCGCCGCCCGCGACGGCGGCTGCCGCTGGCCCGGCTGCGACCGACCACCCGCCTTCACCGAAGCCCACCACATCCAACACTGGAAACGCGACCACGGCCGCACCGACATCAACCAGGGCATCCTGCTCTGCCACGCCCACCACATGCTGCTCCACAACCAAGGCTGGCAAATCCTCGAGAACACCGGCACCTACTGGCTGCGCCCACCCGCCACCATCGACCCCGGCCAAACACTCATCGAGATGCCCAGCCACACCCCGCCGGGCACCACCTGACCCACGCTGGGTCGCGACCACACGCTGATCGAGCTTGTCGAGATTTCGCCCGCCTGTGCACTTTCGCGAGCATCGTCACCAGGTCTACTTCGACAAGCTCAGCACGGCGTCGACACGCTCGACCAGCAGGGTGGCACCACACCTCGAACGCGGCATGCGAGTACCCCTCCGGTACCGGAGAGGCGCCCGCATGCCTGAGAGTCAGCGCTTGAGGTTGGTGAGCTCCTGCAGCACCTCATCCGAGGTGGTGATGATGCGGGCATTCGCCTGAAAGCCGCGCTGCGCGACGATGAGATTGGTGAATTCCTGCGAGAGGTCCACGTTCGACATCTCGAGCGCCCCTCCGATGAGCGACCCCAGCCCGGTCGAACCCGGGGCACCGATCTCGGCGGTACCGGAGTTGAACGTGGCCTGGTACCCGTTGGATCCGGTCTTCTCAAGCCCACCCGGGTTGGTGAATGTGGCCAGGGCAATGCGGCCGAGGGCCTTCTGCTCGCCGTTGCTGAACAGGCCGATGAGAGTGCCGTCCTTGCCGAACGAGTAGGACTCGAGCGATCCGGGTGCGCTGCCGGTCTTGGATGCGACCTCAGCCGTGCTGAGGCCCGCCAGGCCGGTGAGCGCGGCCATGCTCACCCGTATGCCACCGATGACAAGGTCGGGCCCGGCAGTGAGCTTGCCATCAGTGAACGCCAAAGTCGTCGAACCGGTTGCCGACCCGGGCGCCGTGCCGTCGACTCCGGTGACAGCCCAGCCGCCCGAGGCCGCGCCCGTGCGCGTGAAGGTGAGCGACACCGTGCGAGCCGCCCCAGACGCGTCGTAGACCTTGATGTCACGCAGGACTGAGGTGCCCACTGCAGCATCCGAGGGCAGGTTCCCACCCATCGCCGCGGATGTGGTTGCCGTGCCCGCGATGACCGCGTTCTGCGGCAGGGTGATGTCGCTGAGGGCGCCGCCCTCGTTGATGACGCCGTCCACCGCAGCCCAGCCCTGCACGATTGCACCTGACGGCGTCACCAGCCGCCCGGCCGAATCGAAGTCGAAGGTGCCGGCCCGGCTGTACACGGCTTGGCCGCCTTCCTTGGTGACGAAGAAGCCGTCGCCGGCGATGAGCATGTCACCGGCCTTACCGGTCGTCTGCGAGGAACCCTGGGTGAAGTTGGTCGAGATACCGGCGACCTGCACACCGAGGCCCACCTGGGCCGGGTTGGTGCCGCCGGCCTCGGTGGTCGGCCCTCCGGCGCCCTGGGTCAGCTGAGAGAGCGTGTCCTGGAACTGTGTTGCCGACGCCTTGAACGCCGTCGTGTTGACGTTGGCGATGTTGTTGCCGGTGACGTCGAGCATGGTCTGGTGGGCACGGAGCCCGGAGATGCCGGAGTAGAGGGAGCGAAGCATGGGTGCTTCCTTTCGAGAGTTCGTGCAGACGGATGGTGGTGGGTGCGGTGTTGTCGGCCGACGGCGGAATCGGGGCCGAACCGCACGGGGTCGAATCGGCCGTGCGAGCGGCCGGGGGCGGTGCCGCCTCACCCCGTCGGGGCGGTCACCCCCGAGATGGCATCGAGGGCGACGCTGGCCTTGCCGACGGTGACCTGGGGCACCGGGCCTGCAAACGACACGGCCGTCACAAGCCCGGAGACGCTCAGGCCCTTAGCATCCGTGTATGTGACGTTCTGGCCTACGAGAGCCGCAGCGGAGGTGCGCATCTGCAGCGAGAAGTTCTCGTCCGAGGTGGTGGACAGGGCGGTGATCTTCTCCATCATGGCCAGCTGGGTGGTCTGCGAGATCATCTGGTTGGTGTCCATGGGCGAGCTTGGATCCTGGTTGCGCAGCTGGGTGACCAGGAGCGACATGAAGGCCTCGGAGTCCAGAGTCTGTTTGGGCGCACGCACCGGCGCGGTGGCGTACATGCTGGCTTTGGAGGCAGAGCCGGTGGCGTTGGGAGTGGCGGCGGCCACCGTTCCTACGGCGTCGACGGTCATGAGATCTCGTTTCTCGGGAGCTGCGTGGATGTGGATATGGATGAGTACGTGGACGAGGAGTAAGACTGATGAGAGCCTGGCGTCACGCCGCGCGGCGGATCAGGCGAGAACATCGACACGTCCCCTCTGCGACCGGACGCCGGCATCGTCGGCTGAGCCGCCGGCCACGTCTGCGGATGCCAGGACGGAAGATCTGAGCCAGGGATCCGGAACCGCGGTTCTCGGCCGCTCATGAGGCCTGCCGGCATCTGCGCCATGGCCCGGGTTTCCCTGCCCGGCAGCGGCGCGATCCTGCGCGCCGGACTGGCCAGGGTCTCCCGGCTGGCTGCGGCTGGACAGGTCGAGGCTGGCCGGAAGCCCGCCGCCGGCGAGATCGCGGCGCAGGTCGGGCAGGATGAGGCGCAGCGCCTCGCGGGCCGCGTCGGTGGGCGCGAAAAGTTCCAGTCGCATACTGCCGGCGCTGATCTGTGCGCGCACCAGGACCGGCCCCAGGTCGTCTGGAGTCACGCTGATTGACAGTGTGTGCTCCCCCGCGCCCGCAGCCGCCAGGGTGAACAGCGGACGGACCACCTGCGCGGCCAGGGGCGTCGGTGTACTGGCCGGCCAAGCGATTGTCGGGGAGACCGCAGCGGGTGCGGACGCCCCCACGACGGTACCCGGGACCGTGGAGCCCATCGATACGGCCGGATCCAGGGCGGTGGGGTCCCGTATGACCACGGCCACCGCGGATGCGTCGGGTGCAGTCGCGGGTGCAGCACCGCTCCGGCCGTCCCGCGCTGCGGCCGCGGCGACAATTGTGCCGGCGGAGGCTGTGGAGGCGGCGGAGGAGGCGGAGGTCGTGGTGGTGGCGGAAGTACCGGCCGCGATCCTGGCGTCAGAGCCCATCCCGGCAACGGCCTCCACCAGGCCGGAATCGCCGAGCGCTGCGACCGCGAAGTTCGCGGCGCCGCTCTGAGCGCCGGCCCGGGCGGCGCCGAGTGGGGCAGCACCGAGCGGGGCAGTGACGACTGGGGCCGTGATTGCTGAAACCGTGGCGCTCGGAGGTGCGCTGTTCATGCCCGCGCCGCCCGGGGCCGAACCGCCCAGGGCCGCACTTTTCAGGGTTGCACCGCTCGGGTCGGCACCACTCGGGTCGGCACCGCCCGGGTCGGCACCGCTCGGCTCGGCAACGCTGAGGTCGGCACCACTCGGGTCGGCACCGCTCGGGTCGGCACCGCTCAGAGCCGCTCCGGTCCAGAGGAAACCGGACTTCTCGGCCCCGAAGAATGCGGCGCCGCCCTGGCCAGAGCCGCCCAGAGCTGCGTCGCCGTGGACAGCGCCGCTCCCGTCGGCGACCGACTGAGAGGCACCGATCGGGGCTGCGAAGGTGGGGACGGTCTCGGCCGTCGCCGCGCCACCACCGGTGTCGCCCTGGGCAGCGCCGCCTGGGGCGCTGCTCGCCGAAGCCCCGTCGGGCCGGACGCCGCCGGGCTCCGTCAGGCTGCCGATCTGCGTGGGGCCGGCGGGCTGCGGGAGACCAGCGTCGGTGGCGCTGGTCTGGACACCGGCTGACCCGGCACTCCCGCCCACCGTGGCTGCCTCGGCCGGGGCCTTCGCCGACGCGATGTTGCCCGTCTGTGCAGCACCGAGATCCCCCGCGGTGGCTGGAGCTCCGCCGACGCGAGGTGAGGAGGTGTGAGCTGCCTCATTGTGGACCGCGCCGGCGCGAGTAGCTGCGGCCTCGGCACCGCTCGACACGGTTACGCCTGCCTGGGCTGTACCCGCCGCATCTGCTGCGGTTGCGGGGGCCTCCGCTGCTGCAGCTGCCGAGACGGTTGTCGCGCTTCCGGAGGAATGTTCCGCTGCAGCGGGGTGGTCGGTCCTTTTCGACGCCGCCGCCGGCCTCGTCACGATGACGTCCGCACCGGGACCGGTCGCGGCGGCGGCTTTCAGGGTGCCGGCGAACACAGCCGCGGCTCGCCGGGAGCCACCTGCTGAGCCGGTCGATGGGGCGGACAATCGTGCAGCTGACAGGTGGGCCGCTGCCGGTCCGGGGCTCAGCGGTGCGGCGCCCGAGGTCACGACGCCAGTCCAGACATGGACAGTGCCGAAGCGGACAGAGCCGACGTGGACAGCGCCGACTGCGACGTTGTTCCTGAGAACAGCGAGGCGAACGCCGCCGTGAGCAGATCGGCCTGGCTCGAGCTGGCTGCTCCACTCGGCGCCGTGCCCGATGCAGTGCCGGCGACCGCGGCATCCGGGATCACTCGTCGGATGGTGTCGATCTCGGAGTCGTCCATGTAGGCGTCAACCTTGCACACCGTACGACCCTCATACGGAGCGTGGATCACCTGGTTGTTGCCGGCATAGATCAGGATGTGCTCACCGCCGCCCGTCACGATCAGGTCACCGGGCCGGGCCTCGGCGAGGGAGCCCACCTCGGTGCCGATGGTCATCTGCCCCGAGACCAGGCGCGGAACGTCTATGCCCAGATCGGCATAGACGCATTGCACGAGACCCGAGCAGTCCATGCCGCTGCCGTCCTCACCGCCGAAGACATACGGCACCCCCAGGTACTTCTCCGCGGAAGCAACCACGTCGGCGCCGGTCGCACCCGCGGTGTTCCCGGCTGTGGACGTTGCCGTCGCCGCGGCCAGGGCATCCGCAAAGCTCGTCGCGGACACCGTCGCGGTCGTCGCGACAGCGCTGCTCGACGTCACACCGGTGCCCCCGGCCACAAGGTCGTTGAGCTGCACCAGCCGGGTCTGTATCTCGCCGACCCGCAGCGTCGCATCCACCAGTGTCACGTTCTCTCCCCCGTTGTGTTTCCCCGTGCGGGGGTTCCGGCCTGCGAGGTTCCGGTCTGCGCGCGCTGCTCGCCCTGCCGGCGATGCCAACCCGTTGAGGCGATCTCGTCGATGACCGTCTGCTGGGCGTGCAGGTCCTCCGCCGCCTCCGCGGCACCATGCCGTCCCTCGAGCTTCTCCAGACTCGCCGACGCCGCCTTCTTCGCCTCGAAGTCCGCTTTCGCCGCTGCCGCCGCCTGCTGCGCCACGCCGTCCAGTGCGACCAGTTCGGCCAGCATGCTGCGCGAGGATGCCCGCGCCGCCGCGATCGCATAGAGCGTGTCGGCACCGGTGGGGTTGAGCGGAAGATGTTCGAGCGCCGCCCGGGTTTCATCGATACGGGTGGCGGTCGCCCGGAGGCGTGCGTTCGCGGCGGCCAGGTCGCCCGCGGCCTGATCCTGCTGCAGGTGGCGCAACCGCAGCAACCCGGCGAGGGAGAACGGCCGGCTCACCGGTCGCCGCCGAGTAGAGCGGCCAGTTCGGCGAGCCGGATCCAGGCCTGGTCGGCCGGGGTGTGCTCGTTGATCCGCTGTCGCAGGAATGCCGTGATGGCCGCGTCGTGCTCCACGGCCGCGTCCACCAACGGGTTGGTGCCGCTGCGGTAGGCGCCGACGTCGAGCAGGTCCTGTGCGGCCCGCCGTGCGGCAAGGACGGCGCGTAACCGGGTCGCGGACTCGGCCTGCTGCGGGGTGGTCACCCGTGCGGCCACCCGGGAGATCGAGGCGAGCGCGTCCACGGCCGGGAAGTGCCCGAGCACGGCCAGCGTGCGATCGAGCACGACGTGGCCGTCGAGGATGGAGCGGGCGGCATCAGCAATGGGTTCGTTGTGATCGTCACCGTCGACGAGAACCGTGTAGATGCCGGTGATCGAGCCCGTCTGGTCGGTGCCGGCCCTCTCCAACAACCGGGCGAGCAACGAGAACGTCGACGGCGGATACCCGCGGGTGGCCGGCGGCTCCCCGGCCGACAGACCGATCTCGCGCTGGGCCATCGCGACGCGGGTCAGCGAGTCCATCATCAACACCACGTCGGCCCCCCGGTCGCGGAACGACTCCGCGATGCGGGTGGCGACGAACGCAGCCCGCAGGCGCATCATGGCCGGTTCGTCCGAGGTGGACACCACCACGATCGACCGCGCCAGGCCCTCCTCGCCCAGATCGTCCTCGAGGAACTCCCGCACTTCACGACCGCGCTCCCCCACCAAGGCGATCACCGATACCTCGGCGTCGGTGCCGCGGGCGATCATGGACAGCAGCGACGACTTGCCCACGCCCGACCCCGCGAACAGGCCCATCCGCTGGCCCTTGCCCACCGTGGTGAGGGTGTCGAGCACCCGCACGCCCAGTTGGAGGGGCAAATGGATGCGGGAGCGCGCCATGGCCGACGGGCTCTCGTGCTCTACGGGCACCCGGTCGGGATCGACGAGGGGCCCCTTGCCGTCGATGGGCCGGCCCAGGCCGTCGATCACCCGGCCGAGCAGCCCCGGCCCGGTGGGAACCAGGTAGCCGGTGGTGCTGGCGCGAACGGGATCGCCCACCCGGATGCCGGTGAGCCGCGCCAGCGGCATGCAGCGCATGCCCTCTGGCGTTGTGGCGACGACCTCGGCGTCAATGCCGGCTCCCGTTGAACTGCCCGGAGCGCCCACACCGGCACCGGCGCCCTGCGCGGCCTCGCCGAGCGCCCCACCGAACGACGCGCCGGTTGCGCCGCCCGGCACCCCACCGATCGTGACGAGGTCGCCGATGGCGCCGTTCAGGCCACGCACGTCCACGCTCAGGCCCACGATCGATGACACAACGCCGACCCGCTCGGGGCGGGCGGCCGCCACCGCCCGGGCCAGCCGGTCGGTGGTGTCCGGTCGGGTGAGACTCATGAGTCGCCTCCGAGCGCCGCCCGGGCTCGCTCGAGGGCGCTGCCGATGCGGGCATCCAGATAGCCGTCGGGGAACTCGCTGACCGCGTCGCCGCGTTCGATACCAGGATCCGCCACACAGACCACACCTGCTGCGGCAGTGACCGCGGGATCGAGCACGGCGAGATCGTCGGGGTGCAGTCGCACCGTGTGCAGTGCGGTGTGGGCCGCCCGGAGCCCGCCTGCTCCGGCGCCGCCGTCCTCCCCGATGGCCCGGCCGAGAGCCGACCGCGCGGCCGCTGACTCATCGGCCAGCGCATGCCCGACGATCGCCTCGGCCAGGGCGAACGCCGCCTCGAGAACAGTGTCCTCGGCGTCCCGCAGCACCGGCAGCGTGCGTTCGTCGAGTGCGCGTACCGCCGCCTTCAGCACCGACAGCATCCGGTCGACCTGGTCCTGAGCGGCGAGAATCCGGTGCGCGTGTTCGGCGTCGAGGCGACGGATCTGGTCGGCCACCACCTGCTCGGCGGCTCGCAACCCCTCGGTGTATCCGGCGGCGTGACCGCGGGCCCGCCACTGCTGTTCGAGCCGCGCCCGGTCGGCGTCCCTGCCACCGCGCGCTCCGGAGGCGTGGCCGCCGAGCATGGGGAACACCAGTGCGGAGAAGTCGTTCTCTGGAACGGCCGAGGGCACCGCCGTCGAGGCGGGGGAAGGCACGGCGGACGGGAGCGCGGTGGGCACAGCGGGCGGCCCTGCGGCCGGCACGGCTGCGGGCACGGCTGCGGGCACGGCCGCCGCACCGGACACGAGGAACGCGGCGCTAGACAATGAAATCGTCCTCGTCGGCGCGTTGCACGGTGATGGCTCCCTCTGCGGCGAGCTCGCGGATGGACCGAACGACGGTGGCGCGCGCTTCCTCCACTTGCGATACCCGCACGGGTCCGAGCCCGGTGACCTCGTCGTTCAGGATGTCGCGGTTGCGTTCGGAGAGGTTGCGCTGGATGATGTCGACGACAAGCTCGCTGGTGCCCTTCATGGCCACGGCCAGCACCTGGGCGTCGATGCCGCGGAGCACCAACTGGACATCACGGTTCTCGAGTTTGATGATGTCGGCGAAGGTCAGCATGCGCGAGCGCACCTCCTCGGCGAGCACCGGGTCGCGTTCGTCGAGCGCCTCCAGCAGCGCCCGTTCGGTGCCGATATCGGCCCGGTTGATGATCTCGACGAGCGGTTGGATACCGCCCACCACGCCGGCGGAGTCCTTGGACGCGGCGACGGCGCCGATCCTCTTCTTGAGGATCTCGGTCACCACCCGCACCGCCTCGGGGGTCGCGGTACCCGTCGACGCGATGCACTGGGCCACGTCGGTGCGCACAGACCCCTCCAGCCCCGACAGGATGGCCGACGCGTGTTCGGGTCGCAGGTGCGCGAGCACAAGCGCGATGGTCTGGGGAAGCTCCCCGTCGAGCAGGGCGAGCACCTGCAGTGCGTCGACGGTGTCGAGGAATTCGAACGCCTTGCCGGCCATGGACGTGGCGACCCTGCTCATCACGCCGGCGGCCCGCTCGGCGCCGAAGGACTTCTCCAGCAGACCGACCGCCACCGCGTGCCCGCCACGCGGGTTGCGCGCCCCCACGGTGGCGAGCTCGTGGAACTCGGCGACGGCGCTGTCCATCACCGTGGCATCCACCCGGCGCAGCTGGACGATCTCGGCGATGATCTCGGCGGCCTCCGTCTCAGAGAATTGCTTCATCACCTCGGAGGCGCGCTGCTGGTCCATGGTCATCAGCACCACGGCCACCTTCTGCGTACCGGTCAGGGGCGTCCTGGCATCGATCATGCGTGCTGCCGATCGTCCATCAGCCCACGCAACATCTCCGCGGCCATCTGCGGGTCACGCAGCGCGAGAGCGTCGATGTCTGCCACTCGCTGGTCACCGTCGCCCGGCGCATACGCCTGGGTCGGCGTGGGGTCGATGACCAGGGGCACGAGGTGGGGCTGCAGGGCGAACGGCACCGTCGGTGCGTCCAACGACGCGTGCGGCTGCACGAGCTCGGTCAGCTCGATGGCCTCGCGGCTCTGCCGACGTGACCGGCGGGCGTAGAGGATCAGGCCGAGCACGAAGGCGATCACCGTGCCGCCCACGATCAGGCCCACTCGGAGGATGCCGGCGGTACGGTCGGCGGCCTCTGCGGCCTCGGCCTCGGCCAGGGCGGCGGCCGCGGCGTCGGCGCCGGCGGCATTGAAGCTCACGACCTCCACGGTGACCGCATCGCCCCTGGCGCTGTCGATCCCGGCGGCGGACGAGACCAGGCTGGTCACGTCGGCCACATTGAGATCGTCGGCGACCGCCGAATTCACGGCCACCGAGACGGTCTGCCGGGTGATCGCCCCGGCCGGGATGGTGCGGGTCTCGGTCACCTTGTTCACGGCATTGTTGCGGGTGGTGTCCTCCGAGGTGAAGGTGCCGTCGGTGGAGGTGTCGCTCGGAACCGCAATGTTGTCGGGGCCGAGCACACCGGCGGCCGAGCCGCCCGAGCCGGTGTACGACTCGGTCTTCACGGCCTCGTTCAGGGCGGGGGTGTCGGTGGGCGAGGTGAAGGACTCCTCGACCCGCTGGGCCGCCTCCGTGCTCATGTCGGCGGCGACCACCACGGTGGCGTTGCCCGGGCCGACGACCTTGTCGAGCATGGCCTGCACCGAGCCGCGCACGCGTTCCTCATAGTCGTTGGCCTGTTGGCCGGGCGTTCCCGTGGCTCCGACGCCCACCGCGGAGAGCACGACCCCGGAGGCGTCGATGACAGCGACATCCGTGGGCTTCATGCCGTCGATCGAGGCACTCGTGAGGTGCACGATGGCCTGCACCTGGTCGGCGTTGAGAGTGACCCCGTTGCGGGTCCCCACGAAGACGGATGCGGTGGGGTCGTTGGCCTCGTCGGTGAAGACCGTGGCCTCGGGGATGGCCAGTCGCACTGAGGCGGTCTTGACGCCCTTCATGGCCTCGATCGTGGCGGCGAGTTCGCCCTCGAGCGCTCGCTTGTAGGTGACCGACTGCTGGAACTCCGACGCGGTGACCCCCATGGTGTCCAAGAGCGAGTAGCCCCCGGTGCTGGAGGAGGGCAGGCCGGCCGCGGCCGACTTCAGCCGTTCGTCGTAGACATCGGCCTCCGGCACCAGGATCGTCGCTCCCCCGTCACTCAACTGGTACGGCACCCCGTCCGTGCGCAGCTGCTCCACGATGGTGTTGGCGTCCGCACCGCTCAGGCCCGAGTACAGCGGCGTATACGCCGGTTGGCTGACCCACATGGTGAGCGCGGCGATACCGAGCGCGAGAACCGCCACACCGATCAGGGCGACGGTGCGCTGGGCGACGGTGAATTCCCGCACCGCGTTGCCGAGGCGACGGAAGGCCGAGCTGATCTGAGCGGGCATCAGGCCTGCATTCTCATGATGTCGTTGAACGCCTCGACGCCCTTGTTACGCACGGCGGCCACGAGTTCGAGGGTCACCTGGGCGCGTGAGGCCGCGAGCGTGGCGGTGTGGATGTCGTTCAGGTCGCCCGTGACGGCTTGGATGGCGTATGTGTTGGATGTGGACTGCAGCTGCTGCAGGTTGTCGACGGCACCCGTGAGGGCGGTGGCGAAGCTGCCCTCGGTGCCGCTGCCGCCGGTGGTCGCCGTCGTGGCGGGCAGGTAGGACGTTGCGCTCACGGCGGGCACGGCGCCGATGGCGGAGACGGTCATCAGGAACGTCCGATCTGCAGGGCCGCTTCGTAGGAGGTCTTGGCCCTGTCGATGACCGCTGCGTTGGCCTGGTAGCCGCGCTGCGCCATGATGAGCTCACCCATCTGCTCCGCGAGGTCGACGTCGGGTCGCCGGACGTAGCCGTCGGCATCCGCGAGGGCGTTGTCGGGTTCGTAGGTGAGGATGCCGTCCGCATCGCCCAACGCGGTGCCTGACACGTATGCTCCTGTGGTGCCGGCGCCTTCCTGGGCGACGATGTAGCGGGCCTGGAAGGCATCCCCCGACGTCGCGGTGACCGTGTTCGCGTTGGCGATGTTGTCGGCCACGGCGTCGAGCCACTTGCGGTGCAGCGTGAGGCCGGTGCCGGCGATACCGAGCGCGTCGAGGCTCATCAGCTGGTCTTCAGCGCGGCGCGCATGGTGGAGTCGGCACCGGCGGCGGCCTGCGCGGCGAACTGGTAGCGCAGCACGGTGTCGATGTTGGAGACGGTCTCGGTGTCGAGGTTGACGTTGTTGCCGTCGAGGCGGGTGGGCTCGAGGGACCGCGCCGTTGATGCACTCGCGTGCCCGTCGCCGTCGCGCACCGATGCGGCGAGGGCGGTCTCGAACGACACCCGCTGGGCGTGGTAGCCGGGGGTGTTGACGTTGGCGATGTTGTCGGCGATGGTGCGCTGGCGCAGCGCCAGCCCGTCGAGGGCGCTGGAGAGCGCTGCGCTGGTCACGGATTCGATCACGCGGATGCCCGTTTCGTCGTCAGGGTGCCGAACGGCCGATCCGTGGCCTGGGGTGAGCGATCCGTGCTCATCAGTAGCTATCGGCGTTCTGTGACGCTTCGTTAGGGCGAATCCCGAAAAGGTTCCAGCGGTGGCGGTCAGCCCGCGATGTCGAGGTAGACGGGGTGGTCGGACGGGTGCGTCGAGAGGATGGTGCGCACTGCCGCCAGGTGGGCGCCGGCCGAGCGCCGCGCATCCTCGATCTCGCGGATCAGCTCGAGTTGGCCGGCCAGCAGCAGCCGGGCCCGCTCCTCCAGCTCGCGCGGGAGTTGTCCGAGGAGCTCAGGCGCCCGCCACTGCACCCCGGTCACCAGCGTGCCGCCCTGGGCCGAGAGCACCGCGTCCCTGGCGCCGCTGCCGAGGCTGGCCTCGAGGTCGTCGAGCACCTTGAGCCATTCGGCCGCGCTGGTTCGAGGGATGGCCCGCTCATCGGTGCCGGCGGCGCTGCCGTGTGGGCGGGCGCTGCTGGAGTGGACTCTGTTGGAGGGTACGCCGCTGGAGGGGATGTCAGGCGACGCCACGGTAGCCCTCCGCACTCGGCGCCGTCTGCGGCGCGGGCAGTGCGGCGGCGGCCTCGTGCCACGCCTGACGCAGCGGCTCCAGCAGCACGATGCTTTCGCGGGTGCGGGTCACGTCGCGGTGGATGTTCGCACCGACCAGGGCGTTGGACACGTAGGTGTACACGGCGAGCAGTCCCTCCGCGCCGTCCCACGCCGCGACATTCAGCGAGGTGGTGAGCTCGTCGACGATGGCCTGCGCGTGCAGCAGGTTCTCCGAGGCCAGCGGCCAGTTCTCGCCCACCTGGGCGGCTTCGGTGCGGTCGAGGTCTAGCATCAGCCTGTCGTAGAGCAGTGTGAGCAGCCGCACGGGTGTGGCCGACAGTACGGCCTCCCGGTTGAGCTGGGCCCGGCGCGCCTGGGCGCCGGCCGCGGAGGCGGGCACCCCCGGACTCACCGGGGTGAACAACGCTGGGAGCTCTGTCGGTGTCATCATGACGAAGAACTTCCTGTGTAGGCGGGCAGGAGCGAGGCGATCTGCGAGGTGAGCCAAGCCGATTGGGACTTGAGTTCGCCCAGGCGGGACTCCATGGCGGTGTACGTGCGTTCCAACGAGCTGCGCTTGGCGGTCAGCCTGAGATCCCAATCGGTGATCTCCAGCCCCATCGTCTTCACCTGGGACTCTTGGCTGGTGATGGTAGCCGTGAGTGTGCCGTCGTACTTGTCGGATGCGGCGGCGGCGGCGGTCGCGACCCGACCGGCGATCTCTTGCACAGCCTTCATCGTGCCGGCTGGGTCCTTGGCGAGGGCCGCAGTGAATTTCGCGGAGTCGAACTCCAGCGTGCCCGACTTCGTGATGCTGATGCCGATCTCCGACGGAGAGTGCCCGTTGACCGGCATGGACGCTGCGGTGATCAGGTTCTGGTTGACCGTGCGGATGGTGCTGTCGCCGGCGAAGACACCGGCGGACGTGACGGGCTTGCCCGTGGAGTCGGTGGTGGTCGACACTGCGGACCGGTTGGTGATGACGGCGAAGATGTTGTTGAGGCTGGTCACCAGGCCGCCGGCCATCGTGGTGATGGCGGTGTCGTCCCGGGCAACGGTGAGCGTGACCGGCGTGCTGGAGACCACGCTGACGGTCACATCCAGACCGGGCAGCAGGTTGGTGAACGTGTTGCTGCCCGAGGTGATGGCCTGTTCGGCGGCGGTGCCGGCCCAGAGGGTCACCTGGGCGTCCTGGGCCGCCTTGACCTGGGTGGTCGCGACCGTGCCGCCGGTCACGGTGAAAGCGTGCGCCGCGCCGGGGGCCGCGCTGCTGAACTGCAGGCGGAAGGAACCGGCGCCCACGGCGACCTTGGTGGCGGTGATGCCGAGCCCGGCCTTGTTGACCGCGCTGACGACGTCGTCGAGGGAACCGGAAGCCGGCGTGATCACGGTGGAGGTACCGGCGGCGTTGGTGAGTGTGAGGGTGGCGTCGGGCCAGGCTGTCACGGGCGCCGTGACCGTCACCTGGTTCTGGGCGAGCCGGCCCACAGTGACGTCGACGACACCGGCTGCGGCGCCGGCGCTGGTGGTGGCGGAGACCTGGCTGGAGCTGCTCGTGGCGCTGTAGAGGTCGTAACTGGCGGGCTTGGCCGCCTTCGCGGCGGCATCGGCGAGGGTGGAGACCTGGGTGTTCAGTCCCTGAACGGCGGTGGTGTAGCTCTGGGCGGCGGTGACCTTGCCTTTGAGCAGGGTCTGCGGAATCGCTTCGACCGCGATGAGGTTGTTGATCAGGGTCGTGGTGTCCTGGCCGCTGATCAGCCCGTCGATGGAGAGTCCCATGGCGCCTTCCGTCCCCTCGTGCGTGTGTCGGCATGTGCTGTGCTGCCTGGTTTGACTGGCGGCCGACGACGAGTGGCCGGCGGCGGGCTTCCTGAGGTCCAGTTCAGGTTGTGCTCGCCACCGGCCGATTCTCGGTCAATCGGCCGCCCGGTTCACCCGGGCCGTCGTTCGTCCGCGATCTAGCGCAGCAGCGTCAGGACGCCCTGGTTGGACTGGTTCGCCTGCGCGAGCATGGCGGTGCCGGCCTGCGACAGGATGCTGGAGCGGGTGTACTTGACCATTTCCTCGGCCATGTCGGTGTCGCGGATACGCGAGCCGGCAGCGGTGAGGTTCTCCTTGGAGACGGCCAGGTTGCGGATGACGCTCTCGAACCGGTTCTGCGAGGCACCCATGTCGGCGCGCGCGGTCGACACGGCCGTGATCTGCGTGTCCACTGCCGTGAGGGCAGCGGCTGCCCCGGCGGCGGTCGAGAAGTCAAGGGCTCCTGCCGCACCGGCCGTGCTGAGGGTGAAGCCCGTGCCGGCAGACGCGTGAGTTCCGGCGGTGCCGCCACCGACGACAGTGCCGCCGTTGTTCGAGCTGACGACCAGTTTGTTGTTGGCATCGACAGAGGCGGTCAGCGCCGACTTGAAGGTGGTGTCCTTGTTGAGCGCATCCGCAACGCTCTGGACGGTCTTCATCGAGCCCGCTGCTCCGAGGTCTCCCGTCGTGACGACGCTCTTCGAGCCGTCAGCCGCCGTGACCGAGAATGATGCGACACCGGTGACCAGGGTGGGGGTGTCCACTGCGCTGACGGCGCCCGCAGATCCGACCGTGAGTGCGGCGGCGATGCCCTTGACGTTGGCACCCGTGAGGCTCACCTGGATCTGGCTGCTGGAGTCGGCGTTGGCACCGACCTGGAAGCTCAGCGACGCCTTGGAACCGTCGAGGAGCTGCGTACCGTTGAAGTTGGTCGATGCGCTGATCCGCGTGAGTTCCGTCGTCAACTGCTTCACCTCAGTGGTGATGGCGTCGCGGGACTTGGCGTTGTTCGAGTCGTTACCGGCCTGGACGGCGAGGTCACGAACGCGCTGCAGAATGGTCTGCACCTCGCTCAGCGAACCTTCAGCGGTCTGGATGACCGAGATGCCGTCCTGGGCGTTGCGGCTGGCGACCGTGAGACCGCCGACCTGTGACTTCAGTCCCTCGGAGATGGCCAGGCCGGCCGCGTCATCCGCGGCACGGTTGATGCGGAGGCCGCTGGAGAGGCGTTCGAGCGACTTGGCCATGTCGGTCTGGGTCGAGGCCAGGTTGCGGTAGGTGTTGTTCGCCGCGAGGTTGGTGTTGATCTGCATACCCATGATGTGTTCCTCCGTGATTGGGTCGAGTTCGCCGGCCCATCCATGGGCTGACACAGAGACCTATCGGCTTCAGCCCTGCGGCTCGTTAGCCGTTGCTGGAGAAAAGTTCCTGCGAACCGAACGTGATTCCCTGGGCCCTGGCGATGTCGGTGACCCCGGCCAGCGCGTCGGTCGCGGAGATCGAGGCCTGCGCATCCGGCAGCCGGTCGTGCGCCATATGGGCCATGCCGAGCATCGCCTGGTCGGCCAGGCGCGACAGGTAGGCGCTGCGCCGCGCAGGCGCCACCGTGGACTCTGGCGTGTACTCGGCCTCGGCGTCGTCGGCATAGTGTGTGCCCAGGCCGTCGCGCAGCAGCCGGATAGCCTCGGAGCGCTGCTGGGACACTGCCGAGTGGGTGATGCCCAGGTCGGCGGCGATGTCCTTGACCGAGCGGTCCTGGAAGTACACCTGCTCCACGATCAGGCGCATTCGCTCAGGCAACGCCACCACGGCGGCCCGGAGGTAGGCGAGACGCTCTTCGGAGAGCAGGGACTCCTCCGGGAGAACGGTGTCGGCGACGAGGAACTCTGTTGTGGTGTCGTCGAGAGCCGTGAGAGTGCGCTCGGAATCGGCCAGTCCGGCGAGGGCGGTCTCCCTGTCGACGCCCAGCGCGGCCGCGACCTCATCGACCGTGGCGCTGCGGCCGAGGGCCGCGGCGAGGGTCTCCTGCACCTGGCGGGTATCCTTGATCCGGCGGCGGGCCATCCGGGTGGCCCAGTCGTTGGAGCGCATCTCGTCGGCGAAGGCGCCGATGATCCGCCGTCGGGCGAACGCTCCGAACGGCACGCCCAGGGTGGGGTCGAAGGCATCCGCCGAGGTGACCAGGGCCAGCGACCCGGCCGAGGCGAGGTCATCCCGGGAGAGGTGGCGGGCCTTGGCCCACACCTCGGAGACGAGGTAGCCGACGAGAGGCAGATTCTCGACCACGAGGTTGTTGCGTTCGGAACGGTTCAACGGCTTACCCTCCTGGCGGGTGCACGCGTGCTACTGCGGCGATGGGACATGGACCTGAAACGGGGAAACGCAGCCGGGTAAGCAGGGTGGAGGGTCTTCTGACGGGGAGGCGGAAATCGGCCCAGAACAGGGATTCGGGTCCCTCTCCGGGGGCTTTCGCCTGCTAACACGCTAACGAACGCGCCCGGCGTTTCCACCCGCAAACCGCCCCCAGTCCGGGGCGGCGGCTGTCCTCATTTAGGAGGACAGGACGGCTTGCGCCGGCGACGGCAATAGTCCTGCAGGCCTAACGGCAGGCGACTTCCGGCCGATAGTGCTCTCGAACGGGCAGGGAATCGTACGATAGAGCAACGAGCCGGCGGGGCGGAAAGGCAGTGACACGTGGGTGCCAATGAATTGTCCGCACTGCTGTGGCGGGAACGCGAGCTGCTCGAGCTGCTGGTCTTCAAGCTCGACGAGGAACAGCTCCTGCTCAGCGCCGGCCGCTCCCGCTGGGTGCAGCATGCCACGCGTGAGGTGGAACAGGTTCTCGAGCTCGTGCGCGAGGCGGGGCTCGGTCGGTCGGTGGAGGTGGCCGCGGTCGCTCTCGAGTGGGGTACCCCGCAGGAGGCCACGTTGCGGGAGCTCGTCGAGCAGGCTCCCCCTGGCCCGTGGTCCGACATCTTCAGTGCCCATCTCGCCGCCATGACGGACCTGATCGGTCAGATCCGCAACCTTCGCGACGTGAACGAGCAGTTCCTGCGCTCTGCCGCCCGGTACACCCAGGAATCGCTGGCCGGCGCCGATCTGCAGGCCACGACCTATGACTCCCGCGGCGCCTCCGGCGCCCAGACCACCGGTGCCCGACTCTTCGACCAGAGCCTGTGAGACGTGAGATGACAACAGTGATGACCTCGTGAGCACCTTCGGCGGACTCAACACCGCGTACACCGGCCTGGTCGCCGCCCGGGCCGGCCTCGATGTCGTGGGGCAGAACATGGCCAACATCAACACCGAGGGCTACACCCGACAGCGGGTCACGACGTCGGCGACGAATGCCGCCGCCCGGGCCGGCCTGGTGGCCTGGGGCGCCGCGCCGGGTGCCGGCGTGTCGGTCGACGGCATCTCGCGCCTGGGCAGCGCCACCCTCGACGCCACGGTGCGGGCGACCGCGGCGACCGCCGGGTACACGGCCGTGCGCGCCAACGCCCTGGGTTCTGTGGAGAACTCGTTGAACGAACCGGGCAAAGCAGGGCTGTCCACCCAGCTGCAGGAGTTCTGGGCTGCCTGGCAGGAGCTGTCCATCGGCGCCGACGACTCGGCGGCCAAACTCCTGCTGGGCGAAGCGGGGCAGCTCACCACCCAGATCCGCGCGGGCTATCGCGCGGTCACCGACGAATGGTCGGCCGTGCGCACGAGCGCGGATGCCCTCGTCACCGAGGTCAACGGTGCCGCGACCCAGGTCGCCACCCTCAACGGCATCATCCGCCAGACCCTCGCCTCTGGCGGGTCCGCCAACGAACTCATCGACAAACGCGACGCGCTCACCACCACGATCGCCGCGATCACCGGCGCGAGCGTGCGAGCCCAGGCAAACGGCACGGTCGATGTGCTCGTCGGCGGCAACACGCTGGTGTCCGGCACCGACGTGCAGAAGCTCACCGTGACCGGGCCGGCTTCGCTGGCGACCGCCGCGGTGCCCGGAAGCAACCCGGTGACGTACACCCCGGTGCAGCTGGAGTGGGCTCATCACCCGGGTGTGCCCGTGGCGGTGGACGGCGGCGAGCTCGCCGGCGCCCTGTCGCTTCTCGGGCCCGCGGATGCTGCCGGCACCGGAGGCGCTCTCGCCGAGGCCGCGGCCTCTTACAACGACTTCGCCGCGCGCCTGGCCGATAGCGTCAACGTGATTCATCGCGCCGGGGCGACCGCCGCGAACCCCGGTGTCGAAGCGAAGCTGGACTTCTTCTCCTTCGACCGAACCAACGCCGCATCGTCGATCAGCGTCCTGGCGACGGATGCAGACGGCATCGCCGGTGGAGCGCCAGGAGGCGCCACAGGTTCCAACGCCGACAAGATCGCACAGCTCGGCGCCGGACGCGCCGTGGACGCCGCCGGGAACCCGGTCACCTCCCCCAACGTGATCTGGACGGCCTTCGTCACCAAACTCGGCGTCGCCACGGGCATCGAACTCGGCCAGGCGTCCGCCTCGAACGCGTCCGCCGCCGCCGCCGTCACCCTGCAATTGTCCAACTCTTCGGTCGACATCGACGAGGAGAACGTCAACCTGTTGACGTTCCAACACGCCTACCAGGGCGCTGCCCGGGTGATGACGGCCGTGGACGAGATGCTCGACACCCTGATCAACCACACCGGACTGGTGGGAAGGTAACCGATGATCTCCCGTGTGACCAGCAGCACCCAGATGCGCGCCGCGCAGGCCAATCTGCAGGCCAGCGCGCAACGACTCGCCCAGTTGCAGGAGCAGTCCACGTCGCTGAAGACCATCAGCCGGGCATCCGACGACCCCGCCCGGGCGGCGAACGCCATGGCTGTGCGAGCCGAACAGCGTGCCACGGCCCAGTACACCCGCAACGCCGACAACGGGGCCGGCTGGCTCACCACGATCGACGGCGCCCTCGATGAGAGCACCAAGCTCCTCACCGCGGTGCGCGACCTCGCCGTGCAGGGCAGCAACGCCGGCACCATGACCCCTGCAGCCAAGGAGGCCATCGCCGTCCAGATCGACGGCCTCAAGAAGGACCTGCTCAACCAGGCCAACGCCAGCTATCTGGGGCGCACGGTGTTCGCCGGCAACTCGGATGCCCGCACCGCGGTCGGCTCAGAACCCCCGTACACCGTCAGCGCGGACACCTCGGTCCCGGTGGACCGGCGGGTGGGGGCAGACAGTACAGTGCGGGTGGACGCCGACGGCGCCGCCATCTTCGGCACCGGCGACGTCTCCGTCTTCGCGCTGCTCGACGAGGTCTCGGCCGCGCTCCGGAACCCCGACCCCACGGTGTCGGTGTCCGTGCACCTGGGTGCCATCGACGACCGCCTCACGACGATCATCGGCGCCCGCGCCGAGGCCGGAGCCCGGCAGAGCCGCATCGAGACAGCGGGCGCCTCGCTCGTCGTCCAGAAGGGCACCCTCGAGGCGCAGCGAGTGCAGCTCGAGGACGCCGACCTGGCCACTGTGATCCTCGACCTCAAGCTCCAGGAAGTGGCCTACCAGTCGGCCCTCTCCGTGACCGCCCGCGTGATCCAGCCGACCCTGATGGACTTCCTCCGATGACCGCATCCCTCAGCTTCGTCTCCCCGCCGCCCGGGCTGGCACCGCTCACCGACTTCCGGCTGCGCGAGATCGCCGGGGCAGCCGGGCTCTTCGCGCTGCAGTCCGCCGACGACGAACACACCCGGCTTTTCGTGCTGGATGCGTCGATCTACCTGCCGCAGTACACCCCGGTGATCTCCGATGAGCACGCGCGCTCCCTCGACCTGGCCACCCCGGACCAGGCCCTGGTCCTGGTGGTCACGAACCCGGGCGAGGCCGGCACAACGGTCAATCTGATGGCTCCCATCGTGGTGAACGCGAGCACGGGCCGTTGCGCCCAGATCATCCTGGACGGCCAGGACTGGCCGCTGAGGGCCGAGCTCACCCCTCAGTCGGGCTCCCAGACGGACACCAGGGCCGAACCGGCCGACGCCACGATCTGAACCCGCTTCGCTGTCCTGCGGCCGGCCTGAGCGCCCGCCTGCACGGTAGCCCACGCGCCCTCACACGCGGCAGAGCCTCCCCGAACGCGGCACTACGACTTTCGCGCTGTAGGCTCGTCAGCGGTTCGAGAGCTGGGGGACGTGTGACATCGGGGAATGGCGCGGCAGGGAACGACCCGGAACACACGGGCCCCGCCCCTCACCGGAATCCACGACCTGACCCGTCCCAGCCGGACCCGTCCCATCGGGTTTCCCGACCGACCCCCACCGGACCGGACCCCTCCAGGCCAGACCCCGTGCGACCAGACCCCGCCCGGCCAGGCACGTTACGGCCGGGCTTGTCACGGCCGGGTACGACACGGCCGGGCCTGTCCCGCCCCGGCACGCCGCTCAACCGCATCGTCACGACCACGTCAGCGTCCGCGGCTGGAGTCGGGGCCGGATCCGCGAAGCCCATCCCCCGTCCCGCGGACACCTATCCGGCGGCGTCCGCCACCCCGCCCGGCGCCATCCGCCCTGGCACAGCCCACCCCGGTGCCGCACCGCGGGAGACGACGTCAGGCCGCCGGCGGGACATCCAGGGCCTCCGGGCCCTCGCGGTGATCGCCGTCATCCTCGATCACGTCATCGCCTGGCCGGGCGGCGGCTTCGCGGGCGTCGACATCTTCTTCGTCATATCCGGGTTCCTCATCACCGGCGTCCTGCTGCGCGAACACGAGCGCACCGGGCGCATCTCCCTGCGCACCTTCTACGGCAACCGGCTCCGCCGCATCCTGCCGGCCGCCGCGGCGGTGCTGGCGGTCACCACCGCCCTCGGCGTCGTCCTGTTCAACCAGACCCGGGCGCTCTCCACCGCGTGGGACGCTCTCTCGGCACTCTTCTTCGCCGCCAACTGGCGATTCACTGCCGTCGGCACCGACTATTTCCACGCCACTGCGCCGGTATCGGTGCTACAGCACTACTGGTCTCTGTCGGTGGAAGAGCAGTTCTACCTGCTCTGGCCGGTGCTCCTGATCGTGGCGCTCGGCACCGCGAGCCGGCGCGGGCGTGGGTCGGGACGCGACCGTGCGCGCGGCCGCCGTCTGCTCGGCGCGGTCGCCGTCGTCGTCGTGGCGGCTTCGTTCTGCTACGCCGTGTGGGAGACCGCGACGAACCCCACCGTGGCTTACTTCTCCACGTTTTCCAGAGTCTGGGAACTCGGCGTCGGCGCCGCCCTGGCGATCGCGGCCCCTCTGTTCCTGCGGATGCCGCTGGCCGCCCGAATCGTCCTCGGCTGGGCCGGACTGGCAGGCATCATCGCCTCCTTCGCCGTCGTCACCTCGAGCCTGCCATTCCCGGGCCCGTGGGCCGCCCTGCCGGTGGGTGCCACCGTTCTCGTGATCGCGGCCGGCATCGGCGGGACCCAGCGCAACCTGTTCCCGCTCACGAACCCCGTCAGCGTCTATCTGGGCAACATCTCCTACTCGCTCTACCTGTGGCATTTCCCGGTCTTCGTGTTCCTCACGCTGGTGTTGCCCGAGGCCTCCAGCACGACCACCCTGCTCGTCCTCGGCACCACCCTGGCCGTGTCGGTCGTGTCGTATTACCTCATCGAGCAGCCTCTGCACCGCTCGCCCTGGCTGCGCGGAACCGGGCCACTGGTCGACCGTCGGCTCGCCTGGCGACGCTGGCGGGAACGCTACGGCACCCAGTTCATCATGTCGTCCCTGGGTGCCTTCGTCATCGTGGTCGTCGTCGCCGTGTCGTTCGAGGTGCACGACCGTCCGTTGACTCCCATCAGTGCCCCCGCGGCCGACGCCGCGGCCGATGTGAACCCGGAGGTGGCGGTGCAGGCCGACCTTGCTGCCGCCGCGGCCGCCACCACCTGGCCGGATGACCTGTCGCCCTCACTGGACCAGGCCATGGCTACGACCTCTACCAACAACCCGGCTCGCGCCTGTTTCGATGTGGGCGGCACACCCGACTTCGGCCGTTGCACCTGGGGCGACAGCGATGCGCCCCAACACATGTACCTCGTCGGCGACTCCGAGGCGCTCTCCTACGCGCCGGCGTTCAAGGCCATCGCTGAGGCCAGCGACGGCCAGTGGCGCATCACCACCATCGGCCTCTACGGCTGCCGGTTCACCCAGGTGCTCGTCGCCAACGACGGAGCGGGGGTGATGGATGCCTGCCCGCAGCGAAAACTCGACATCGCCACACACATCGTCGCCGACGCTCCCCAGCTCGTGGTGGTCGCCAACGCCTTCGCCGAAGGGCAGGACACCAACCGTCGGCCGCTGTCGGTCGCGAGCATGGTGGCCTCCACCCTCGCCGAAACAGCGGGCTACAACGCCGCGGGAAAGATCGTCTACCTCGCGCCGCCGCCGCTCGGTGCCGAGCTCGGGCAGTGTTATTCGACAGTGTCGAGCCCCCAGGACTGCGCCGTCGGCGTCGGAGCGACCTGGCAACAATTCGCCGCGGCGCTCTCGGCTCCCTCCACCACCGGCGACCACTTCGTCAGCTCCCTCCCGTTCAGCTGCGCCGACGGGGTATGCCCGGCCTTCGCCGGCACCATTCCCACGAAATACGACACCGTGCACATGACCCCGGCCTACGCCGAGCGTGTAGCGCCGGCCCTCCGCTACGCCCTGCAGACGGCCGGAGTCATGTAGCTCCGGGTGGGGCACACGCCGACAATCACAGCCCCGGTATAGTCGGTGCTGGCGCCAGCGCTGGCGCAGAATCCGTCCGCGAAAGGCTACACGTGCCCCGGTTAGATCTCCCCCTGTCCGACCTCGAGACGTATCGGCCGGAGGTGGCCGAGCCGGCCGATTTCGACGCGTTCTGGCAACGCACCCTCGCCGAAGCCCGCCGTTTCGATGCCGCACCCACGCTCACCCGGGTCGACTCGCCGCTGAGCGAGGTGGAGGTCTACGACGTCACCTTCGCCGGATTCGCCGGCGACCCGATCAAGGCCTGGTTCCTTGTGCCGGCCGAACGGCCCGGTTCCGAGCAGACGCGGCTGCCCACGGTCGTGGAGTACAACGGCTACGGCGGCGGTCGCGGCTTCCCGCACGAGCGCCTGGCCTGGGTGGCCAGCGGCTACGCCTACCTGTTCATGGACACCCGCGGACAGGGCAGCTCATGGGGCTCCGGCGGCCACACCCCCGATCCGCACGGCAGTGGCCCTGCCTCCCCCGGATTCATGACCCGCGGCATCCAGTCACCCGACGACTACTACTACCGCCGGGTGTTCACGGACGCCGTGCGCGCCATCGACGCCGTGCGCACCCTGGACCGCGTCGATGCCGAACGCGTGGCCGTGTGCGGCGGCAGTCAGGGCGGCGGCATCGCCCTCGCCGCCGCCGGCTTGGCGCAGGGCCTCATCGGCGCGATGCCCGAGGTGCCGTTCCTCTGCCACTTCGAACGTGCCGTCGGCATGACCGACAACGACCCGTACCACGAGGTCGTGCGATACCTCTCGGTGCACCGCGACCGTGTGGAGCAGACCTTCGCGACCCTGGCCTACTTCGACGGTGTCAACTTCGCCAAACGCGCCACCGCGCCGGCGATCTTCTCGGTGGCGCTGCTCGACCCGATCTGCCCGCCGTCCACAGTGTTCGCCGCGCGCAACCACTACGCGGCGGATGCCGAGATCGAGGTGTACCCGTTCAACGAGCACGAGGGCGGTCAGGGCTACCACTTCGAGCGTCAGGCCGCCTGGCTCTCCCGCCGTTTGGCCGGCTGACTGTTGCCCGAACGGACGTCTGCGCCCGGCGTACCGGGCGCAGAAGTCCGCTCCGGGAACAGATAGCCCGGGCGGCCGCAAGACGACGACGGACGGGCAGCGGGTTAGGGGGCCGGGGGCGGCGGGATCTCGCCGGAGCCGCGGTGGATCAGCCTGGTGGGCAGCTCGACCTGTTTGGTGAACGAGTCCGGGTCGGCGAGGTGCTCCAGGGCTAACCGGGCCGCCGTGCGTCCGAGTTCCATCGGGTCGTACGCCACGACCGAGATGCCCAGGGCATCCGCCAGCTCGAAGTCGTCGAAGCCGATGAACGCCACGGGCGTCTGCAACGTTCGCAGCACCCGCACGGCGCCGGCGCTGCCGCGGTTGTTGCCCGCCACGATGGCCGTGGGCGGGTCAGGCAGGTCCAGCAGGCTCTGCACGGCCAGCTCGGGCGAGATATCCGGGTCGTCGTCGAGCCGCTCCCACTGGGCGGTCTCGACGACCCCCACCTCCCGCAGGGCCTCTCGGTACCCGGCCAGGCGTTCCCGCTGGGTGTACATGGCGGACGGGTTGCTGATGAAGCCGATCTTGCGGTGCCCGATGGCGGTGAGGGAGCGCACCGCCTCGGCCATGCCCTGGCGGTTCGCCAGCACCACGGAGTCGGCCAGGAGGTTGCGTGCCGGCCGGTCGACGCTGACGACGGGGGTGCCCAGCTGCCGCTCGCCCTCGAGGTAGGACTGGTCGTCGGCGATCGGGATGAGCAGGAGGGCGCGTACGCGCTGGGAGATCAGCGCGTCGACCACGCGTTCCTCACTGTCCGGTGAGTCGTCGGTCGTGGCGAGCACCATGGTGAGCCCGCTGAGCGCGAGCTCGCGTTCGATCCCCGCCGCCACGTGGAAGTAGAACGGGTTCTTCAGGTCGCCGATCACGAACGCGACGGTGCTGGTCACCCCGCCGCGACGTAGGTTCCTGGCCAGGTTGTTGGGCCGGAAGCGCAACCGCTTCGCCGCGACGAGCACCCGTTCCCGGGTGTCGACCGACACATTCCCCGCGCCCAGGAACACCCGCGAGACCGTCTTGGAGCTCACTCCGGCCAGCCTCGCCACATCGGCCAGCGTCGCGCGCGGTTGAGTAGTCATCGGATCTCCTCGGTGAAGGACGCCTGTGGACGTTGCCGCGAAAGTGGTCCAGAGGTCGCAATGACAACGTAGGACATTTTGCAGGACATTCGCAAGGAGAGCCGCGGGCGTGACGAGGTGAATCGCCCTCTGATACCGGGAGATCCGGGGCTGACACCACGATGGGACAGGAACAGACAACCTTGACATTCCTGTTTGACGCGCCGCCGAATCCGGGCCTAGCATGAGGCCCAATATGCCGTTCCCTGCGCCCTCGACCCACGCCCCCGTCGTCCGTCTGCTCGACGCCGACTGGAACCTTACGGCCCTGGCCGGGCCGACGCCGGCGCCCATCCGCCGGATCACGGTCCCGGCCACCGTGCCCGGCTCGGTGCACACCGACCTGCTGGCCGCCGAGCTCATCCCCGATCCCTACCTCGACGGCAACGAGCAGCTGCTCTCCTGGATCGGCCTGACCGACTGGCGCTACAGCACCACCTTCGTCTGGAACCCGGCCGGGGCCGACCGCTCTGAACTGGTCTTCGCCGGCCTGGACACCATCGCCGAGATCGAGCTCAACGGGGTCCTGCTCGGCACCACCCGCAATATGCACCGCAGCTACACCTTCGACGTGGGCTCCAGGCTCAAAGCCGGCCTCAACGAACTTGTGGTCGTGTTCCGCTCCCCCATCAAGGCCGCTGACGCCGCCAGCCTCGAACTCGGGTACCGCCCGCACGTCAACCACCACCCATACAACGCCATCCGCAAGATGGCCTGCAGCTTCGGCTGGGACTGGGGCATCGACACCTCCACCTCCGGCTTGTGGAAGCCGGTGACCCTGGTGAGCTGGTCGACGGCCCGCCTGCACGCCGTGCGACCCATCGCCACGGTGCAGACCCACACTGTGCAGAGCACGGCCGGAGACACCTCTAACCGCAACGCCGGAACCGTCGATGTGCACGTGGACATCAGCCGGGCCACGGATGCGCCGGTGACCGTCACCGCCTCCGTCGCCGGGGTCAGCCGCACGCTCGAACTCGCAGCGGGCGCCACCAGCGCCACGGTGACCCTCGAGGTCCCCGAGGTCGACCTGTGGTGGCCGACCGGTTACGGCGAGCATCCGCTCTACGACATCGTCGTCACCCTGCACGATGCCGACACGGCCCACGAACTCGACCGGTCCCACACCCGCGTGGGCTTCCGCACCGTGGAATTCGACACCACCCCCGACGCCGCGGGCACCCCGTTCACCCTGGTGATCAACGGCCAGAGCGTCTTCGTGCGGGGCGCCAACTGGATCCCCGACGACGCCTTCCCGCACCGGATCGACCGGGCTCGCTACGAGCGGCGGCTCGAACAGGCCGAATTCGCCAATATCAACCTGATCCGGGTCTGGGGCGGCGGCATCTTCGAGAGCGACGACTTCTACGACCTCTGCGACGAGAAGGGCCTGCTCACCTGGCAGGACTTCCTGCTGGCCTGCGCCGCCTACGCCGAGGAGACGCCGCTCGGCGACGAGATAGCGGCCGAGGCCCGGGAGAACGTCGCCCGGCTGGCCGCGCATCCGTCGCTGGTCGTGCTCAACGGCAACAACGAGAACCTCTGGGGGTTCGAGGAGTGGAACTGGAAGCTGCGGCTGGACGGCAAGACCTGGGGCGCCGGCTACTACTACGACGTGTTCCCCGCGATCGTCGCCGAGCTCGCGCCGCACATCGGGTACACGCCCGGCAGCCCGTTCTCGCCCGTCGCCGGGAGCGTCCGGAACGACCTGCACCCCAACGACCCCGCGCACGGCACCATGCACATCTGGGACCTGTGGAACCAGCGCGACTACCCCGACTACCGCGACTACACGCCCCGCTTCGTCGCCGAGTTCGGCTGGCAGGGACCGCCCACCTGGTCGACGCTCACCGAGTCGATCCACGACGATCCGCTGACCCCGGAGTCGCCCGGCATGCTCGTGCACCAGAAGGCCATGGAGGGCAACGTCAAGCTCACCGACGGCCTGCTGCCGCACCTGCCGCTGCCGAACGAGATCGGCGACTGGCACTGGGCGATGTCGCTGAACCAAGCCACAGCGATCACCACGGCCATCGAGCATTTCCGCTCCCTGGCCCCGCACTGCATGGGCAGCATCGTCTGGCAGCTCAACGACTGCTGGCCGGTCACCTCCTGGGCCGCCGTCGACGGCTACGGCCGGCCGAAGCCGCTGCTCTACGCGATCAAGCACGCGTACGCCGACCGGCTGATCACGGTGCAGCCCCGGGGCGACGGCCTGGCCGTCATCGCGGTCAACGGCTCCGCCGAGCCCTGGAGCGGCGAGCTCCGGGTGCGGCGGTACACCGACGCGGGCGTCGTCCTGGCCGAGCACGCCGAGCAGGTCACCCTGCCGGCGCGGTCGAACGTGACCGTGCCGCTGGGCGCATCCGTGTCCGCGACAACGGATGCGGCAGCGGAGCTCCTCCGCGCCGAGCTCGGCGGCGCGCGCGGTCACTGGTTCTTCGCCGAGGCCCGCGACAGCGCGCTCTCGGACTCCGCTCCCGAGGTGCTGGCCGAGCGCACCACGACCGGGTACACCGTGCGGGTCACTGCGACCTCCCTCACCCGCGACCTGGCCCTGCTGGTCGACACCGTCGACCCCGACGCGCTCGTCGACGACATGCTCGTCACCCTCCTGCCCGGCGAAAGCGTGCTCTTCACGGTCGATTCCGTGCTCGACGTCGACCCCGCGGTCTTCGCCGCCCCGACCGTGCTGCGCAGCACCAACCAGCTGGTGCGGCCGTGACGGGCGCCTCTGCGGGCGCACGCTACGGTGTCAACGGCAAACCGGCCGCGGCGTTCCTGGCCCGGAAGTACCGGGCCCTCACCCCACCCGCACCAGCTGCAAGAACGGACCGTTCATGAGCGCCCCCGCCAGCTCCCTCACCATCGACGCCGGACAGACCGGTATCCGGGCACGGCTGCACAGCGCCACCGGTGAGGCCGTCCAGTTCCAGTTCGGCGGCATCCGCACCGACAGTGCCCTGATCCCGCAGCTCGGCGACGTCGTCGCCCAGGTCGCGTCGACGACGGACGAACCGATCTTCACCGTCAGCGCGGGCATCTCGGGCTTCTCCAAGGCTGAGACCGATCCCGCCGAGCTGCGCGCAGCGGGCGCGAGCCACGGGGTACACGAGGTGTTCCTCGCGCATGACTCCGTCACCAGCTACCTCGGCGCCCTCGGCGACGAGCTCGGCGTGGTCGTCGCCGCGGGCACCGGGGTCGTCACCCTGGCCGTGGGCTCGACGGAGGTGGCCAGGATCGACGGCTGGGGCAACCTGATCGGCGACGCCGGCAGCGGCTACTGGATCGGCCGGGCGGCGCTGGATGCCGTGATGCGCGCTTACGACGGGCGCGGGCCGGCCACGGCGTTGAGCGCCGTGATGGGACAGGACTTTCCCAACATCGAGATGGCCTACCTCGACCTGCAGGCCGATCCGCTGCGGGTCAGCCGCATCGCCGCCTACGCCCGCCGGGTCACCGAGCTGGCGGCCACGGATGCCGTTGCGGCGCGCATCTGCGACGACGCCGCTGCCGAGCTGGTGCTCTCGGCCACCACCGGGCTGCGCCGGGTGGGCCAGGCCGACCGCCCCGACCCCGTGGTATGCGGGATCGGCGGGGTTCTGCGCACTCCGGAGATCGCGGAACGGTTCGAACGGGGCCTACGGGGCATCTGGCCGCAGGTGGACATCCGCCCGCCAGGCGCCAACGCCCTCGACGGCGCCGAGTACCTGCCGCGACTGGCGCCCACCAGCGCCCTGCGCGACCGCCTGGCTACCTCGATCGCCTGACCGCCCCGTCCAGGGCGCGGGCGGCTGAGGGGCGGTCGACCCGGAGGATGGGTGCTAGCGCAGCTGGAGCAGGGCGGCCTCGAAGGCCACCCAGGGCAGCATGGCGCACTTGACCCTGGCCGGGTACTTGGAGACCCCGGCGAAGGCCGCGGCGTCGCCCATGACCTCTTCGTCGGGTTCGATGGTGCCGCGCGAGCGCAGCATCTCCCGGAAGAGGTCGAGCATGGCCTCGGCCTCGGCGACGCTGGTGTTCAGAACGGTGTCGTGCAGCACGGATGCCGAGGACATCGAGATCGAGCAGCCCGCCCCACGCCAGGTGAAGCCGTCGATCCGGGCATCCACACCGGTGCCGGACAGGGCGACACGCACGGTGACCTCGTCGCCGCAGGTGGTGTTCACCTGGTGCGACTGGGCCAGGCGCACGTCGGTGCCGGATTCGCCGGTGGCCGTGTCGGCGTCGAGTGCCGGCAGCTCGGCCACCGAGCCGTGCGCCGACTTGGCGTGGTCCAGGATGATCTGCTGGTACAGCTGCTGCATGGCGGAGGAGGTCATCGGGTGGCTCCGAAGAACGGGGCGACCTCGGCGAGCACGGCCAGGAACTGGTCGACCTCGTCGTCGGTCGTGTACAGGTAGGTGCTGGCCCGGGTGGACGCGGTCACACCGAGACGGCGGTGCAGCGGCTGGGCGCAGTGGTGGCCCACCCGCACGGCGATGCCGGCCTCGTCGAGGAACTGGCCCACGTCGTGCGCGTGCACGCCGGCGACGTCCACGGCGGCCAGGCCGATGCGCTCCACCCCGAGGCCGGGGCCGAGCAGGCGCACGCCGGGGATGGCCGTGACGCCCTCCACGAGCCGGCGGCCGAGCTCGGCCTCCCGGGTGCGGATCCGGTCCATGCCGGTGTGCGCGAGGTAGTCCACGGCCGCGGCCAGGGCGATGGCCTGGGAGATGCGCTGGGTGCCCGCCTCGAACCGCTGCGGCGGCGCGAGGAACTCGGCGGTCTGCATGTCGACCGTGGTGATCATCGACCCGCCGGTGAGGAACGGCGGCATCGCGGCCAGGAGTTCGGCCTTGCCGTAGAGCACGCCGATGCCGGTGGGGCCGAGCATCTTGTGCCCGGAGAACACCGCGAAATCCACGTCGAGGGCGGTCAGGTCGATGGCCAGGTGCGGCACGGACTGGCAGGCGTCGAGGAACACCAGCGCGTCGACACCGTGGGCGAGGGCGACGAGGTCCTCGATGGGGTTGATGGTGCCCACCACGTTGGACGCGTGGGTGACGGCCAGCAGCCGGGTGCGCGGGTTGACGATCTCGGCGGCGGCGCCCAGATCGAGGGTGCCGTCGTCCAGCACCGGGATGAACCGCAGCGTGGCGCCGGTGCGCAGCGCCAGCTGCTGCCAGGGGATGAGGTTGGAGTGGTGTTCCATCTCGGTGACGACGATCTCGTCGCCGGCGCCCAACCGGAACCGGGCGGCGGCGGGACCGCCGAGCCCGAGGGATGCGTTGGAGAAGGAGTAGGAGACCAGGTTGACGCCCTCGGTGGCGTTGGAGGTCCAGACGATCTCGTTCTCCCGGGCGCCCACGAAACGGGCGACGGTGGCGCGGGCGGCCTCGAACACCTCGGTGGCGGCGAACGCCAGGGTGTGCGCGCCGCGGTGCACGGCGGCGTTGCGTTGTTCGTAGTACTCCTGCTCGGCCTCCATCACGCTGATCGGGTTCTGCGAGGTGGCGCCGGAGTCGAGATAGTTGAGCGGATGCCCGTTGACCTGCTGGTTCAGCACCGGGAAGTCGTTGCGGATGCGCAGGACCTCGTCGGCGCTGAGGGTGTCGGCGGCGAGTGTGGCGGCCCCGAGTTTGTCCGCGCCGGCCGTGCCGGTACGGGGAGTCTGGTCACGCGAGGAAGCCGGGGGTGCAACGAACGTCATACTCCAGGGTACCGTCCCCCCGCTGCCGGGTGGCAGGGTGCGCGGCATCCGCTCAGACGGCCGGGCCGTCGCCTGCGAGGCTTAGGCTGGAACCCAGCAGAAAGGCCCGCCATGCCGCACGCTCCCCTTGTTTCGCCGGGGCCACCGCTCACCCCCGACCAGCGCCGGCGTTACGCCCGTCAGCTCTCCCTCGACCAGGTCGGCGACCTCGGCCAGCGGCGCCTCGCCGTCGCCCGGGTGCTCATGATCGGTGCGGGTGGTCTCGGCTCCCCCGTGCTCACGGCGCTGGCCGCGGCCGGGGTAGGCACGATCGGCATCGTCGACTCCGACAGCGTCGAGGTGTCCAATCTGCACCGCCAGACGATCTACTCCATGGCCGACCTCGCCCAGCCCAAGGCCGAGGCCGCCGCCGCCGCCCTGCGCGCACACAACCCGTTGATCGAGGTCGTGGCGCACCAGACCCGGCTCACGGCGGCCAATGTGCAGGAGCTCGTGGACGACTACGACATCGTGGTCGACGGCACCGACAACTTCGCCACCCGCCATCTCGCGCACGACGCAGCGGCCCGGGCGCACAAGCCTTATGTCTGGGGTTCGGTCTTGCGCTTCGACGGGCTCGTCACAACCTTCTGGGTCGACGGCCCCCGGGGCGGCACCCGGTTGGAGGACCTCTTCCCCAGCACCCCCGGCCCCGACGAAGCCGAGACCTGCGCGATGGCCGGTGTGCTCGGCTCGGTGTGCGCGAGCATCGGCGCCATGATGGCCACCGAGACCCTCAAGCTCATTGTCGGCTTCGGCGAACCTCTGTTCGGTCGGCTGCTCGTGCACGACGGCCTGGATGCTTCCTGGCGCGAGGTGCCGTATTCGGGCTCAGTGCCGGCCGAAACGGAAGCGGCCGCAGCGGCAACGGCAGCGGTGCCGTCCACCGGCACCGTGCCCGCGGAAGCCGTGCCCGCGGAAGCCGTGCCCGCGGGAGCTCCTGCGACGGAAACCGTGACCAGGGACACCAGCCACAGCCAGGTACCCGCTCACGCCCACCCCGGCGCCGCGCCCACCGAGCCCGGCCCGGGCTTTGTCACGCCCGAGGAGATCGACTCGGAGGAGCTGGCCGCGCTGCTCGCCGACCGCGCGGCCGGCACGGCAGATTTCGTGCTCGTCGACATCCGTGAGCCGTGGGAGCGCGAGATCGTCGCGATCGACGGGTCCGCGCTGGTGCCCATGGCGCAGCTGCTCACCGAGAGCGCCCGGCAGGTGCTCGAGCCCGATTCGCGCGTCATCCTGTACTGCCACCACGGCACCCGCTCCGAATACGCCCGCGGCGTGCTGCTCGACAACGGCTGGTCGGATGTGACCCACCTCGCGGGCGGCATCGACGACTGGGTGCGCCGGATCGAACCGGGCAAGCCGCGGTACTGATCAGCGACGACAAGCAGGCACGCCGTGCGGCGCTGCTCGTCGGCCGGTCGTTCAGTCCCCGAAGACGCGCTGGGCGACGTTCATCGCGGCCATGCCCTTGGGCCAGCCGGCGTAGAACGCCACGTGCGTGATGGCCTCGATGAGAAGGGCTGGTACTGCTGTCGGTCATGGTTGTTCCTTCGGCTGTCGTGACTGTATTGTGCGGCGTCGCGTGTGTGGCACGCGCCCAGCACCAGCACACCGCATCGCCGGCCGCTCAGGGAGACCCTGCTGGAGGAGGTACTGGCAGGGTGTTCCTCCTCGGCCCCGGGTGCCCTAGCGTCGACCTCGGCCGACCCGGGCAGACCCGACCGGGCGTCTTGGCAGCACCGGAACCACGAGGGCACCATCGAGGAGGACCACCATGCAGATCGAACCCCGCACACCCACCGTCAAGAATCCGGCTGCTCAATTCGCCGGTGACGTGTGGCTGGACTTCGTCGCGACCCCGCACACGGACGACCAGCGGATGACCGTCGCGGTCGTGCGCTTCGCCCCCGGCGCACGCACGGCCTGGCATTCCCATGCGCGCGGCCAGTACCTGCGGGTCACTCAGGGCGTGGCCCGCTTCGGTACCCGCGACGGGAGCATCATCGAGGTGCATCCCGGCCAGACGCTCTACACCCCGCCTGGCGAAGAACACTTCCACGCTGCCTCGCAGGACAGCTTCATGGAGCACATTGCCATGCTGGAATCCGCCGACGATCCCGCCACGACCACCGTCTGGCTCGAGCACATCACCGACGAGGACTACGCGGGGAGGTAGCCGTCCGCGGCTGGTCGATCCATCCTCATCACGCCCACTGTGCCTGCGAGCCCATCCGGTTATGGTGTGCGCAGTGGGACTCGACCGAGTCCTGACCGCAGCGATGGAGGTGGTCATCATGGACGATGGCGGCACACGAGACGGCACGACCGGCAGCATCCCGGTTCATGCCGGCAGGGCACACGCGGGTGACGGCACGGCCGATGACGTGGCCGCGGACCGCGGTTTCCTGGGCAGCATCGACCCCCTGGTCATCCGCGCGGCGGACGGACGGGTGGTCTGGGAGATGGACAGCCTGGCGTTCCTGGCCGGCGAAGGGTCGGAGAGCGTCAACGACAGCCTGTGGCGCCAGAGTGCCCTCACCGCCAAACACGGCCTCTACGAGGTCACGGAGGGCATCTACCAGGTGCGGGGATTCGACCTGTCGAATGTGACCTTCGTCGAGGGCGAGCGCGGTGTGATCGTGATCGACCCCCTCATCTCGGCCGAGACCGCCGCAGCGGCGCTCGACCTGTACCGGCAGTACCGCGGCGACCGCCCGGTCACCGCCATCGTCTACACCCACGCGCACGTCGACCACTTCGGCGGTGTGCTCGGAGTGGCCGAGCCTGACTCCGGGATCCCCGTTGTCGCCCCTGAGCACTTCCTCGACAACGCCGTGTCTGAGAACGTCTACGCCGGCACGGCCATGTTCCGCCGCGGCTACTACTACGACGGCCATCCGCTGGCCCGCAGCGCGTCGGGCCGGGTGGGCATCGGCCTGGGGCCCGGGGCCTCAACGGGCACCATCGGACTGTTGGTGCCCACCATCGAGATCACGCAGACCGGTCAGGAGGAGGTGCTGGACGGGGTGCGCATCATCTTCCAACTCACCCCCGGCACCGAGTGCCCGTCGGAGATGAACCTCTACTTCCCCGATCACCGCGCGCTCTGCATGGCCGAGAACGTCACGCACACCCTGCACAATCTGCTCACCCTGCGCGGCGCCCAGGTGCGTGACCCGCGCATGTGGTCGCGGTATATCGGCGAGGCCATCGAACTGTTCGCCCACCGGTCGGATGTCGAGTTCGCCTCGCACCACTGGCCGACCTGGGGTACCAGGGAGATCATCGACTTCCTCGGCGAACAGCGTGACCTCTACGCGTACCTGCACGACCAGACCGTGCGGCTGATGAACCAGGGGCTCACCGGCATCGAGATCGCCGAGGACTTCGAGTTGCCGCCCAGCCTCGCCACGCTGTGGCACACGCGGGGGTACTACGGTTCGGTGAACCACAACGTCAAGGCGATCTACCAGCGCTACCTCGGTTGGTACGACGGCAATCCCGCCCACCTGTGGCAGCATCCGCCGACCGCCGCCGCCCGTCGTTACGTCGAGGTGATGGGCGGTGTGGCGGCCACGCTCGAGCACGCCCGTCGGTATCTCGAGGCCGGTGACCTGCGCTTCGCCGTGGAGCTGGCCAGCCACGCTGTTTTCGCCGACCCCGGCGACGGCGCGGCCCGGGAACTCCTGGCGACCGGACTTGAGCGGTTAGGCCTCGGCGCGGAGAACGCCACCTGGCGGAATGTCTACCTCACCGGCGCCAACGAGCTGCGGTACGGAATCGGCCGGAACGACATCAGCGCTGGCGGGCTGCTCAGCGCCCTCACCGTGACCCAACTCTTCGACACCCTCGCGATCCGGGTGGTCGGGCCACGAGCCTGGAACGAGAGCTTCGCCATCAACTGGGTGATCACCGACACCCGCGACCTGTATCGCCTTGAGCTGAGCCACGGGGCCCTGGTGCATTACCCGATGCAGAAACCCCGCGCCGCGGACCTCAACGTGCGCATCAGCCGCACCCGGCTTGCTCAGGCGGTGGCCAGCGGCTCGTTCAGCGGGGTCGACATGACGGGTGACACCGGGGTGCTGTCGCGGTTGTTCGCCCTGCTCGACGCCCCGGATCCCTCTTTCGCCGTCGTCACTCCGTAGCGTGCCGGTCTAGGTTGGCCGGTCTGGGCGGGCCCGCCGGGGCGGGCGCGCCTCAGCCGCCGGCGAAGGGCGGCAGCACGTCCAGCCGGTCGCCATCGTCGAGCACCCTGGCCCGGTCCGTGGTGGCCACGCCGTTCACTATGAAGGAACAGCGCGCGAAAACCGCGGCAGAGCTGCTGCCCAGGTCATCGAGGAACGCACCGATCGTGGCCCCGGCCGGCAGCCGGCGGCTCTCCTCGGCCACGCCGGTGGCCGCCTTCGCGGCGGCGTAGTACCGAACCTGCACCTGCATGCTGATGGACCCTTCGTCGTGGTCGGGTGGAGTGTCCCCGGCCTGTTCACTTCCGTGGCTCCAGCCTACGACGGGTCACCACTCCGGAGCGGGCCGCAGCGTATAGACCAGCTCGACAAGGCCGGTGTCGAACACCTGGGCGCTCGTGAGATCGAGCACCGTTGGGTCGATGTCGGCGGGGAAGACCCCGCGGCCGGAGCCGATCACGACGGGCATCACCACGAGCCTCACCTCGTCGACCTCGCCCGCGGCGAAGAAGGCCCGGCTGAGGGCGAGGCTCCCCCACAGCACGACACTGCCCGTGGCTTCAGCCTTGATCCGGCGGATGGCGTCGACCGCATCCCCGGATTCGAGGGTGGCGGCGGGCAGGTCGCCCCAGGGCGCGTGGCCGAGACTGCGGGAGAACACGTGGCGGCGGAGTGCGTTGAGCGGACCGGCGATGACCTCTCCCTCGGCCGCCGGCGTGGGCCAATAGGCGGCGAACATGCGATAGGTGGTGGCGCCGAGGACCATGGCCTCCACGCCGGCCAGCCACTCCGTCTGGCTGCGGTCGAATTCGGCGGTGCCGCCCTCGAGCAGCTCATAGGCCGTGAACTCACCGGCGGAGTTCGCCGCGAACCCGTCGGCGGTCACGAACTCCTGCACCACAAGTCGCCCCATGCCCTGCCCTTCCCGGGTTGCCCTTCCCTGCGAGTCCGCCGGCACCTTCCGCCCGGCCGCCCCAGCCCCACGCGTCCGAAGCAGAATACGCCGGGGTCCCCGTCGCTTCAATGGGGCACGTCCACGGATGCCGTCATCCGAGCCGGGTGCGGCAAGATGGTGCCATGAGCGCGCGCACGATCGAGCAGCACCGCGAGGCCGTGGCGACGCTTCTCGCACCGCTGTTCCAGACCCGGTCCGTGGAGACCCTCACCCTCTCGAGCGAGCGGCTCACCGGGGACCCCGACGGTTTTCGCTCGCGCACCCTCGCCGCCGCCGTGGCCTCACCGGTGTCGCTGCCGCCCTTCGACAACTCGCAGATGGACGGCTACGCCGTCCGGTCCGGCGATCTTACGCCGGCCTCCTCCGGCACCCCCGTCACGCTCGGTGTCGCCGACCGCATAGCGGCCGGAGACGCCGGTACCCCGCTGCGGGCCGGCACCGCCGCGCCCATCATGACGGGTGCGCCGATTCCGCCCGGCGCGGATGCGGTCGTGCCGATCGAACTGGCCGACCCGCCACGCTTCCTGTCTCCTGCGACGACACCCGGCACGGTGTCATTCGCTGCGCCCGTGGCCGCCGGCACCTTCGTGCGGCCCGCCGGGAGCGATGTGGCCGCCGGCGACCTGCTGCTGCCGACCGGCAGCCACCTCGGGCCCGCGCAGCTCGGTGTTCTCGCGGGCACCGGGGTGACCGAGATCAGCGTGCTCCGGCGCATCCGGGTGCTGCTCATCGCCACCGGCCACGAAATCCGCGCGGCCGGCGAGCAGCTCGCCGCCGGGCAGATCTACGATTCCAACACCGTGATCCTGACCCAGGCCCTGCACGATGCGGGCTGCACGGTGGTCGCGCGGCCCTGCCCGTCGGACGATGCCGCCGACCTTCTCGCGCTCCTGACGGCGGCGCCAGAGGTAGACCTGATCGTCACCGTGGGCGGTGTGAGCGCCGGCGCCCGCGAGGTGGTGCGCGACGCGCTCGGCCCGCTGGGCGTCGAGTTCCTGCACGTGGCCATGCAGCCCGGCGGCCCGCAGGGGCTCGGCGAGATCACCCGCCCGAGTACTGCGGACGGCGATCCCGCCGCCCACGTGCCCGTGGTCTCCTTCCCCGGCAACCCGGTGAGCGCCCTCATCTCGTTCGAGGTCTTCCTGCGCCCCCTGCTGCGCGCCCTGGCCGGCCTGCCCCGGCCCGAGCGGGCCCTGCTGCGCGCGCCGCTGGCGACCGCGGTGGAATCGCCGGCCGGCAAACACCAGCTGCGCCGCGGCATCCTGCGCCCGGACGGGACCCTCGAGCTGGTGGGCGGTCCGAGTTCGCATCTCCTACATTCCTACGCGGCAGCGACCGTGCTGGTGCACCTTCCCGTCGGGCTCGACAGGGCCACCGCGGGAGAGCCCGTGAACTATTGGAGTATCGATGATTGACAGCACGCCCCTTTCCGGTGCCGGGGACAACACGGACGGCAACACGGGTGGCAACACCGACGGCGCCACCGGGATGGCCGCGGCCGCGAGCCCGGCCGGCGAGACGGCGCCCCGGCTCAGCCACGTGCGCGCGGACGGCGCGGCCCTGATGGTGGATGTGACGGACAAGCCCGTCACCAAACGGCGTGCCACGGCCACGGCCACCCTCATCACCCGGCCCGATGTGATCGACCTCGTGGTGGCGGGCACCCTCCCCAAGGGTGAGGCTCTCGCCGTGGCCAGGGTGGCGGGCATCATGGCTGCCAAGCAGACCTCGGCGCTGATCCCGTTGTGCCATCCGCTGCCGATCTCGGGCGCGACCATCGACTTCGAGCCGGGTGCCGACAGAATCGTCATCACCGCGACGGTGAAGACCACCGGGGTCACCGGCGTGGAGATGGAGGCGCTGACCAGCGTGTCTGTCGCCGCCCTCACCCTCTACGACATGATCAAGGCCGTCGACAAGCACGCCGTCCTCACCGACATCCGGGTGTTGGCCAAGTCGGGCGGCAAGAGCGGCGACTGGAGCCTCGAATGACCCCGGGCACCAGACCGGCGCCGGCCGGGGGTTCCGGAGGGAACTCCATCGTGCGGCGCACCGCGCAGGTGATCGTCGCGTCGACCCGGGCGGCGACGGGGGTGTACACCGATCAGACCGGTCCGGTCATCGACGCCTGGCTGCAGGACCGGGGCTGGCTGGTGCTCGAGCGCGCCGTCGTGGTGGACGGTGAACCCGTGGGCGACGCCCTGGCCGCCGCCATCGAGGCCGGCCTCGACCTCATCATCACAACGGGCGGCACCGGGGTGAGCCCCACCGACAGGACCCCAGAGCAGACACTGCCGCTGCTGGACCGGGAGCTTCCGGGGATCATGGAGGAACTGCGCCGCCGAGGCGCGCTCTCCACGCCGTTGGCCGTGCTGTCCCGCGGCCACGCCGGCATCGCCCGCGGCCGCACCGTGGTGATCAACCTGCCCGGCTCCACCGGCGGAGTGCGCGACGGCCTGGGCGTGCTCGCCGACATTCTCGACCACCTGCTGGACCAGGTCGCCGGGCTGGACCACGACACCCGAATCATCGCCGCCGGTGCACCGCCGGCAGCAGCATCCTCAGCGAAACCCGCAGCACCACTGACGAAGGACCCGCATCATGACCGCTGACACCCCCGACGCCCTGGCTCCGGGAACCGTGCTGTTCGCCCGGGTGGACGACACCCCCATCACCGTGGAGGAATGCACGGACGCCGTGGCCGACAAGGCGGCCGGCGCCGTCGTCACCTTCGCGGGCGTGGTGCGCAACCACGACGAGGACCGCGGCGTCACCTGGTTGCGCTACAGCGCGCATCCGAGCGCCGAGGCCGTGCTCGCCGACGTGGTGCGGGACGTGGCCCTGTCCCACCCCGGCTGCCGGATCGCCGCCGCCCACCGCGTGGGCGACCTCGGCATCGGCGACATCGCGCTGGCCTGTGCGGTGGCCTCCGCACACCGCGCCGCAGCGTTCGCGGCCTGCGCGGCCCTGGTCGACGACATCAAGAACCGGGTGCCGATCTGGAAAGAACAGGGCTTCACCGACGGCAGCACCGAATGGGTCGCCGCGCTCGGCTGACCCGCCATCCCCGGCCGGTCGCAGCTGTTCCCGAAGCGGACAAATGGTGCCGGCGCACCGGGCGCACTTGTCCGGACGGGGAACAGTTCGGTGCCGATCACGCCGCAAAACTGGGCATTCGCTGGGTGGCACGGGCGCGGTTAACATCACTGACACATAGCTGCGCTTGACTAGGGTGTCGGCACCAGAAACTGGAGCCGTACGGTGCTGCCCCGAGGCGATACCGAACACCGGATGCCTGCATCCCGCACAAACCAGCTCACACCGACACGTTCTCACCGACCGGCTCCCCCGGAGTCGCTCGCTGAGCATCTCGCGCAGAGCATTCCGTACAGAGGAGGCACGGATGGACCTGACCACCGTTGCGACCATCACTCCGGCCCGCACCCGGTCGGACCTGGCCCTGCTGGGCGCGTCCGTCGTTCCGCTGGCAGGCGGCTCCGAGCTGTTCGCCGACCCGCGCATCCACCTCACCGGCCTCGTCGACCTGCAGACGATGGGCTGGCCGCCGCTCACCGTCACCCACGAGGGTCTGGAGATCGCCGCCACCTGCACGCTCGCCGACCTCTCCCGCATGCCCGCCGAGCCCGGCTGGACCGCCCACCCGGTCTTCCACCAGGCTTGCACTGCCCTGTTCGGGTCGTTCAAGGTCTGGAATGTCGCCACCGTCGGCGGGAACCTCTGCACCTCGCTGCCGGCCGGCCCGATGATCTGCCTCACCGCCGCGCTCGACGCCCGGGTGCTGATCTGGCACGCCGACGGCAGCGACGAGTGGATGCCCGCCCTCGACTTCGTCACGGGCAACACCACCAACGTGCTCGCTCCCGGCGACGTGCTGCGCTCGATCCACGTGCCGACCGCGGCGCTGGCCGCCCGCACCGCCTACCGCAAGATCGCGCTGTCGCCGCTCGGCCGCTCAGGGGCCGTGCTCATCGGCCGGCTCGACGCCGACGGCGCCTTCGTGCTCACCGTGACGGGCGGCACCGTGCGCCCGGTGCAATTGCGCTACCCGCAGCCGCCCGACTCGGCCGTGCTCGCCGCAGACATCGCAGGCATCGACGCCTGGTTCACGGATGCCCACGGCGCCGCCGACTGGCGCCGCGCCATGAGCGGTCTGCTGGGTGAGGAGATCCGGCAGGAGCTCGCCGGTCCGGCCGACCTCGTCCGGCCCGCCCCGGCCACGGACACCGGCATCCGCACCGACGCCCAGATCGAGACCGGCACAGACACAGACACCCCGGACGGGAGCCGCGCATGAAGCTCAGCGTGAACGGCGTCCCGCTGGATGCCCCGGCCGCGGCCGGCCAGGTGTTGCGCACCTACCTGCGCGAGCAGGAGCACTTCGAGGTCAAGAAGGGCTGCGACACAGGCGACTGCGGCGCCTGCTCGGTGCTCGTCGACGGCACCCCGGTGCACTCGTGCATCTACCCGGCCTACCGGGCCGAAGGCCGGGAGGTCACCACGGCCACGGGCATCGGCGGCCCCGACGACCTCGCACCGATCCAGCAGCGCTTCATCGACGCCGCCGGCTTCCAGTGCGGCTTCTGCACGCCGGGCATGGTCGTGACAGCCTCCACCATCCAGGACCACCAGCTGCACGACCTGCCCCGCCTGCTCAAGGGCAACCTGTGCCGCTGCACGGGCTACCGGGCCATCGACGACGCCATCCGCGACCGCCACACGCCGGCCTCCGAAAGCTGCGACCACGACCACGCCGCGGATGTCGCCGGCCCGACGGCCGCGCCGGTCACCGGCCTCGGCCCGGTGCGCACCACCAAGCCCCGCACCCCCCGCACCTCCGCCACCGACGGCAAGGTCGGCGGCTCCCTGCGCGCGCCGGCCGCCGCCCGGGTCGTGAGCGGCCAGGAGCCGTACACGCTCGACGTGGCCGTGCCCGGCCTGCTGCACCTCAGCGTGTTGCGCAGCCCCCACGCGCACGCCAGGGTGCTCTCCATCGACGACACCGCCGCCCGGGCCCTGCCCGGCGTGCACGCCGTGCTCAGCCACGCCGACGACCCCGGCACCCTCTACTCCTCTGCCCGGCACGAGAGCCGGCTCGACGACCCCGACGACAGTCTGGTCTTCGACACCGTCATGCGGCACCGCGGTCAGCGCGTCGCGGCCGTGGTCGCCGACTCGGTGGCTATCGCCGAGCACGCCTGCCGGCTGCTCGTGGTGCAGTACGAGGTGCTGCCGGCGGTCTTCGACCCGGCCGATGCCCTCTCCCCCGGCGCCCCGCTCGTGCACGGCGACAAGGATGCCGTAACCAGCCGGGTCGCCGACCCCGGCCGCAACCTGGTGGCCGAGCTGCACGGCGAGTACGGCGACGTCGCCGCGGGCCTCGCCGCCGCCGACACCGTGGTCACCGGCACCTGGCAGACCCAGCGCGTGGCCCACACCCAGCTCGAGACGCACGCCACGATCGGCTGGCTGGAGGAGAACCGGCTCGTGCTGCGCACCAGCTCCCAGGTGCCGTTTTTGGTGCAGAAGGAGATCAGCCGCATCTTCGACCTCGACCTCGAGGCCGTGCGGGTGTTCACCGCACGCGTCGGCGGCGGGTTCGGCGGCAAGCAGGAGATCCTCACCGAGGACGTGGTGACCCTCGCGGTGCTGAAGACCAAACGTCCGGTGCAGTACGAGTTCACCCGCACCGACGAACTCGCCGCCTCACCCGCCCGCCACCCCATGCGGGTCGGCGTCACCCTGGGCGCCACCAGCGACGGCCGGCTCACCGCCCTGGCCATCGATGTGCTCTCCGACACCGGCTCGTACGGCAATCATGCTCCCGGCGTCATGTTCCACGGCACCAGCGAATCCGTCGCGCTCTACAACGTGCCCAACAAGCGGGTGGATGCCCAGGCCGTCTACACGAACAACCCTCCGTCGGGCGCCTTCCGCGGCTACGGTCTCGGCCAGGTGATCTACGGCATCGAGAGCGCGCTCGACGAACTCGCCCGCGCGCTGGGCATCAACCCGTTCGACCTGCGCCGGATCAACTCGGTGCGACCCGGCGACCCGCTCGTGGTGACCCACGAGGAAGGAGACGACATCGGCTTCGCCAGCTACGGCCTCGACCAGTGCCTCGATCTGGCCCAGGCCGCTCTGGCCCGCGGCAACGGTGTGGCGGCGCCCACCGGCGCCTCCTGGCGGGTGGGTGAGGGCATGGCCTCCTCCATGATCGCCACGACTCCCCCGCGCGGGCATTACTCCCAGGCTGCCATCACGCTGGGCGCCGACGCGCGCTACGTCGTGCGGGTGGGTACCGCCGAATTCGGCAACGGCACCACCACCGTGCACACCCAGATCGCCGCGACCGTGCTGAACACCGCTCCGGACCGGATCGAGATCCGGCAGTCCGATACGGACGCCGCGGGCTACGACACCGGAGCGTTCGGCTCGGCCGGCGTGGTCGTGGCCGGCAAGGCCGTGCACGGCGCCGCGACCACCCTGGCCGCCCGGCTGCGCGGCTTGGCCGCCGAGCGCACCGGCACCCCCGCGGCGTCCTTCGTGCTCGAGGCCGACGGCCTCCGCTCCGGCGACGTGTTCGTGCCCCTGACCGAGCTGGCCGGCCCCGACGGTCTCACGGCCATCGGCCGGGAGGACGGCGCCCGCCGGTCGCTCGCGTTCAATGTGCACGCCTTCAGGGTGGCCGTGAACACCGACACCGGCGAGGTACGGATGCTGCAGTCGATCCAGACCGCCGATGCCGGCTTCGTGATGAACCCGGAGCAGTGCCGCGGCCAGATCGAGGGCGGGGTGGCCCAAGCCATCGGCACCGCGCTCTTCGAGGAACTCATCCTCGACGGCGCCGGCACCGTGACCACCCGGGTGCTGCGCAACTACCACGTGCCGCAGCTGGCCGACCTGCCCGTGACCGAGGTGTACTTCGCCGACACGGCCGACGACCTGGGGCCCTACGGCGCCAAGTCGATGAGCGAATCGCCCTACAACCCGGTGGCGCCAGCCCTGGCCAACGCTGTGCGCGACGCCATCGGGATTCGTGCGTACGAACTCCCGATGTCGCGCGACAGGGTGTGGCGTCTGGTGAACCGCGCCGCCCTCCAGGCCCCGGCCCTGCAGGAATAGACCTGCAGGGAGAGACCTGGAGGGAGAGGCCGGTGGGTCACTCCACGTCGGAGGTCGCGCGGCTGGGGCCCGCCGAGACCGCCTTCATCTCCTTGCCGTGCACCGAGACCGCCCAGATCACCAGAACGTCGATGGCGATCATGGTGATCGACCAGAGCGGGTAGGCGCCCAGGAACGCGATGTTCACCAGGGCGCTGGCGAAGGCGAGGATGATGGCGACGATGCGCGCCCACATCTGCCCGGCCAGCAAGGCCACGCCGGCGAGGATCACGACGGCTCCGAGGATGGTGTGGACCCATCCCCACGTCGTGTAGTCGACCTGCACCACCAGCCCCTCGCTGGCGACGAGGTAATAGGTGTCCTGGAACAGGGCAACCAGACCCTGGATGACGTGGAAGGCACCCATCATCAGCATCATGACGCCGGCGAAGACGATCCAGCCGGTCCAACCCGACACCTCGGTGTCGGCGCTGTAGCTCTGGGCGGTGGCGGCGCCGGTCGTGGTGCCGGTTGCCTGTCGTGTGTTGGTCATTTCGCTTCCTCCATTCAATGGACTCGACGATCACGCTAGTGCGCAGTCGAACCCGTTTCGTCCCCCGAATGGGGTGAGGGCTGGGGCGAAACTCCTGGTCAGAGCCGTGGCGACCGGCTAGTCGGGGGCCCAGCCAATCGACGAGCGCGGTTGCCGGAGGTCAGGGGGCCGGGTGGATCGGGCCCGGCCGGTCCCGCAGGGGCAGGCCGGTGGCGCCCGATCGGGCGGCGAGGATCTCGGCGAGGATCGACACCGCGGTCTCCTCCGGGCTGCTGGCGCCCAGGTCGAGCCCGATGGGCGAGTGCAGCCGGGCCAGGGCGGTCTCGGCGACGCCGGCCTCGCGCAGGCGCAGCATCCTGCGGTCGTGGCTGCGCCGTGAACCCATGGCGCCCACGTAGGCCACGTCCAGTCCCAGCGCCGTCTCGAGCAGCGGCAGGTCGAACTTCTCGTCATGGGTGAGCACGCAGACCACGGTGCGCGCGTCGGTGTCGGTGCGGGCCAGGTAGTCGCTGGGCCATTCGACCACGACCTCGGCCGCGGCCGGAAAACGCTCGGGGGTGGCGAAGACGGCGCGGGCGTCACACACCGTGACCCGGTAGCCCAGCAGGCTCGCGGCCGCTGACAGCGCCGCGGCGAAGTCCACCGCGCCGAAGATCAGACAGCGCGGCGGAGTCGCCGCGACCAGGTAGAGCACCCGGCTCTGCACACCGTCGCAGTCCACGGTGCCGAGGTGGGTCTTTCCGCGGGAGATGCGGGCGTCAAGCTCGGCACGGATCCGGCGCTCGGCGTCCGGGTCGAGGCTCGGCTCGCCGGCGTGAGGGCCGTCCGCCTCCAGGGCCGCCCCGGCGACGTCAGGGCCGTCCGCCGCCGCTCCGGCGACCTCAGTGCTGCCGCCGTCCTCGTCCATGGTGGATCCGGCGGCTCCGTTCGGCACCAGGATGCGGCCGGCCCCGGCTCCCGCCACGACCAGGGCCAGACCGGCAGCCCGGCCGGCCGCGGCGTGGGCGAGCTGCGCGCGTGCGGCGCCGGCGAGGGCGTTCCGCAGGCCCGCCGGGGCAAACTCGGTGAGGAACACCTCGACGGTGCCGCCGCAACTCAGCCCCACGGCGAAGGCGTCGTCGTCGGTCACCCCGAATTCGGTCAGGCGGCCGCGGCCGTCAGCGAGCACCTCCTGGGCGCTCTCGACGATCGCACCTTCGACGCAGCCGCCGGAGATGCTGCCGATCACCGCGCCGGCGTCGGTCACGGCCATGGCCGTACCCAGGGTGCGCGGTGCGCTGCCGAGCACCCGGGTGACCGTCGCGACAGCGACCCGGTGCCCATGGGCCAGGGCCTCGAGCAGCTCGCCGGCGATCTCGAGCACGGCTAGTTGCCTGCGCTCTGGTCCATGCCCATCCGTCGCAGCACGAGGTTCTCGGCGAACTGTGCCACGCCATAGAGCACCATCGAGACGATGGTGATGATCACCACAGACGACCACACCTCGAAGTTCTTCACCTGGGAGACCGCAACGACGATACCCCAGCCGAGTCCCTGGCCGGTGGCGAGCCACTCGGCCAGCAGGGCGCCGGTGATGGCGCCGGGGATCGAGATCTTGATCGCCGCGAAGAACGACGGCAGCGAGCTGGGCAATGCCACCTTGCGGAGCGCGGTGAACGGGGTTCCCCCGTAGACCGCGATGACGTCACTCACCTGCGGTGACGCCGACCGCAGGCCGAACGCGATGTTCACCAGGGCCGGGAAGAGCACCACGATCGCGCCGGTGACCACCGCGATCGACGGGCCGCGGCCGGTGATGAGGATCAGCACCGGAACGAAGGCGACGAGCGGCACGCTGCGCAGCAGCAGGGCGATGGGCATCAGTGCGTGCTCGATGCCCTTCGACAGGGTGAACAGCGTGGCAAGAATCAGCGCCACCAGGATGCCGGCGACGAAGCCGAGGAACGCGTCGGTGAGGGTGATCCCGAGATTGGTGAGGATCAGCACCCGGTTCTCGGCCGCGGCCGGAACCGTGAACAGCCAGTTGAAGACGTCAGCCGGGCCCTTGGCGATGAACGGGGAGATGCCCAGTATCAGGATCAGTCCCTGCCAGGCGGCGAGGACGATCGCGAGGGTGAGCACGCCCGTGCCGAGGGCCCGTCCGAGGTAGGCGCCCAGGCCGCGGGCCTGCGCTCCGGTGCTCTTGGTGAGAACGGCCGGCTGGCCGGTGACAAGGGTCTGGGCGCTCACGAGCTGCTCCGTCCGGTGGTCCAGGGGGTGGCGAAACGGGAGATCACGGCGAAGAGCAGGTAGCCGATACCGGCCAGGAGACCGGCGACAAGGGCCAGGCTCCAGACCCGTTCCACGTTGGCGGCGTTGCCGGCGGCGATCATCGCCACACCGAGTCCACGCTCGGCACCGCCGAGGTATTCGCCCAGGATGGCGCCGAGCAGGGCGGCCGGGGCCGCGATCTGCAGGGCGTTGAGCACGCTGGGGGTTCCGGCGATCAGCCGGACCTTGCGCAGCTGGGTGAACTTGGTGCCGCCGTAGACGCTGACCAGGTCGAGGCTGGCCTGGTCGGCGGCCTTGAGCCCCACGAGGGAGCCGACCACGGTTGTGAAGAACACCGACAGTGCGGCCAGGAAGATGGCGGTGCCGGACGGGTCCCCTCTGGAGGGCCCGATGACGACGTACGCGATCGGGCCGATGGCGACGATCGGCACACAGTAGGTGATCACGGCGATCTGCAGGGCGATCTTCTCGATGCGCGGCACGATCAGCACGAGGCCGGCCAGGATCAGGGCCAGGCCATTTCCCCACAGGAAGCCGATCGCGGCTTCGCTGAGGGTCATGGTGATGTGCGGCCAGAAGAAGCCCACTCCGTCGTTCACGAACTGCGCGGCCACCTCGGCCGGGGTCGGGATGGCGCCGCCGGGGACGGAGCCGGCGTTCTGGAAGATCGTCAGAGCGCTGACCCACCAGAGGGCAACGACGACGACGATCCCGATCAGGCCGGTCGCCCAGCCCGGCAGGCCACGGCTGACCGGCATCAGTGCGCTCCGGACGGGGCCGGGGTGTCGGCGCCGAAGAGCAGTTCGGAGGCCCGGTCGTGCAGGGCGTGGAACTCGGGGGTGCGCATCATCTCGGGCAGGCGCGGCCGGGGCAGGTCGATCTCGATGACCTCCTTGACGCGGCCGGGCCGGGGACTCATCACGGCCACCTGGTCGGAGAGGAAGATCGCCTCGGAGATGCCGTGCGTGACCATCAGGGTCGTCGCGGGCTTCTCGGTCCAGATGCGCAGCAGCTCCACGTTGAGGCGCTGGCGGGTCATGTCGTCCAGGGCGCCGAAGGGCTCGTCGAGCAGCAGCACCGAGGGCTTGAGCACCAGGGACCGGGCGATCGACACGCGCTGGCGCATCCCACCGGACAGCTGGGCGGGCTTGGCCTTCTCGAAACCGGTGAGGCCCACGAGCTGGATGAGTTCGGTGACGTAGTCTTCGTCGACCGGCATCCGGGCGACCTCGAAGGGAAGTTTGATGTTGCTGCGCACACTCCGCCACGGCAGCAGGGCGGAGTCCTGGAACGCGATGCCGAGCTCGTGGCCGCTGCGAAGCTCGGCGGGGCTCTTACCGTCGACGCGCGTCGTGCCGCTGGTGGGGTTCTCCAAGCCGGCCAGGATGCGCAGGATCGTGGACTTGCCGCAGCCCGACGGGCCGAGCAGGGACAGGAAGCTGCCCTTGTCGGTGTGCAGGTTGGCATTGTCGAGCGCGACAACCTCCTTGCGGCCGACCGAGAAGGTCTTGTGGAGCTCCGAGATGTGCAGCCCGGTTCCCGAGGTGGTGGCCGAGGTGGTGGCCTCCGGGCCGGTGTCGATCGTACTCACGTCGTACATTCCTTACTGGGCGTCGTCGGGAACCGGATACCCAGTATCGCCGACGGCACCCGCCTCCAGGAGACGGGTGCCGCGGCAATGCCGAGTGATGGTGCGACTAGCGAGTTGGTGCTGGGTTACGCGCAGCCGGTATACGTGCTGCGGTGGTTACGTGCAGCGGTGACTACTTGCTGTACTTGACGAGGTCGGGGTTCTCCTTGTAGACCTCGGCGAGCAGGCTCAGGTCGAACAGCGACTTGGCGTCGATGTCGATGCCCGCGGCCTTCAGCGTGGCGATGGACTCCTTCTGCAGGGCGTCGCTGATCGTGAAGAGCCCGTTGGCCACGGTGTCATCGCTCACGACGAGGTCGGTGGACTGGATCTCCGCCTGGCGGGTTTCCTTCTCCATGGTCAGGCCGAGGTCCTTGCCGTAGGTGTCGACCGTGAGGGTCGCTGCTGCGGTGGGGTCGTTGATCGCGTCGGACCAGCCCTTGATCTCGGCGACCAGGAGCGCCTTGAGCTTCTCGCGGTCATTGGCAATCGCGTCGTCGGAGGCCGTGAAGGTCTCGGCGACGAACGGCAGGCCGTTGTCGGCCAGCGGCAGGTTGACCGGGTCCAGGCCGGCCAGCTCGGCGTCGATCGACTCGTTGGTGAGATAGGCGAACCAGCCGTCGACCTCGCCGTTGAAGAGGGGGGTCGGGTCGTACTCGACCGGGACCACGGTGATCGTGGACGGGTCGATGTCGTTGATCTTGAGGAAGGCATCCCAGAGGCTCTGGTTGCTGGCCTGCACGCCGATGGTCTTGCCGGCCAGGTCGCTGAGCTTGGCGATGTTGCCGACGCCCTTGAGCGAGAGGATGGTGAAGGGGTTCTTCTGGTAGGTCGCGCCGATGATCTTCAGCGGGGCGCCCTCCTCGGCGATGACGGTTCCGGTGGAGATGGCGTTGCCGATGCCCAGGTCGACGTTGCCGGAGATGACGCCGGCCTCGGCCGATGCCGGGCCGGGGATCAGGTCGACGGAGTCAAAGCCCGCGTCGGTGAAGTAGCCCGCGTCGTCGGCGACGAACTCGCCCATGAACTCGGTGTTCTTGATCCAGGACAGCTGGATGCTCGCGTCGCCGAAGGAGGCGTCCTCACCGGAAGCCGAGTCGGAGCCGGCGTCGCTCGCGCAGGAGGTGAGCAGCAGGGTGAGGGCGGCGGCGACAGCCACGCCCTGACCGAGGCGCTTGACAGAGCGGCGGGTGAACGGGGAAAGCGGGGCTTGCGTCATGACGCGGTTCCTCTCGATGGTGCTCGGGGGGTTGCCGTGGAACTCAACGGCGTGCTGGGGGCGGGATGCCCTGATACTGATGGCGTGCTGTGGGTGGGTAAGTACTGCTGTGAAGCTGCTGGTGTGATTGCGGTGTTTCAGCACGTCGCATCCGCTGCAACAAATGTTCGGATGCCTCGAACACTAATTGCTGCGTGTGACGTGCCGAAGACCGAAACATTTCCGGCTCATTACGGCTGAAATGCCGGGATGAAACGCCGGAATTCCCCTCGGGCCGGGCAATACCCTGGCGTGATAGCGTCACGGAGTCCACCCCGAAAGGAACCCCAATGTCTTCCGCTATCGTACCGACCTCTGCGTTCGTCTCCGGCCTGCCCAAAGCCGAGCTGCACCTGCACCTCGAGGGCACCCTCGAACCCGAGCTGAAGCTCGCGCTGGCCCGCCGCAACGGAGTGGACATCGGCCAGAGCACGGTGGAGCAGGTGCGGGCCACCTATGAGTTCGACTCGCTCGCGAGCTTCCTGGGCGTCTACTACCCGGCGATGGACGTTCTCGTCACCGAAGAGGACTTCTACGACCTCGCAACCGCCTACTTCCGCCGCGCCGCCGCCGACGGCGTGCGCCGCGTGGAGGCGTTCTTCGACCCGCAGGCGCACACCTCCCGCGGGGTGCCGATCGAGACCGTGATCGTGGGCTATCACCGGGCCGCGCAGGATGCCGCCACGGTCGGCATCTCCGCGGAGCTCATCCTCTGCTTCCTGCGCGATTTCTCCGCCGAGAGCGCGCTGGAGACGCTGACGGCCGCGCTGCCCTACAAGGACCGCTTCATCGGGGTGGGCCTCGACTCCGACGAGCGGGACAACCCGCCGGCGAAGTTCGCCGCCGTCTTCGCCCTCGCCCGGGAGAACGGACTCAAGCTGACCATGCACTGCGACATCGACCAGGTCGGCAGCATCGAGAACATCCGCCAGGTGCTCGAAGACATCCAGGTGGACCGCATCGATCACGGCACCAACATCGTGGAGAACCCTGAGCTGGTCACCCTGGTGCGCGAGCGGGGACTCGGCCTCACCTGCTGCCCGGTGTCGAACAGCTTCGTCACCGCCGACATGAAGGCCGTGGAGCTGGTGGCCCTGATGAACTTCGGCGTTCTGGTCACGGTGAACTCCGACGACCCCGCCTACTTCGGTGCCTACGTGGCCGACAACTACCTGGCGCTGGCCGAAAAGGCCGGCCTCGACGCCGACGAGCTGGTGCTCCTGGCCAAGAACTCCTTCCAGGCGTCCTGGTTGCCCGAGGGCGAGAAGGCGGCCTATCTGGCGTCCATCGACGACTACGTCGCAGGGTACCCGACGGCATAGGGCGTCTCGTCACGTCGGTGTTTCATCGACGCCGCATGTCGTGTGTCCGACAGGTTTCAGAACCCCGGAACGAGGCCTGAACGAGTTCACTAGGGTGACAGAAGTGGCCTCACACGAGGCCCGGAGACGCTCTCGAGCCGAGAAGGAGAACCCGATGTACGACCTGGTCATCCGCTCGGATCGAGTGCTCACCGCGCAGGGTGTCGGGCCTGGTTCGGTGCCGCGTTCAGTACCGGGTTTCGTGCCGGCGGCCGTGGCGATCACCGGCGGCGTCATCCGCGCCATCGAGCCCGTGGATGCCACCCTCGAGACCGTGCGTGACCTCACCCTCCCGGCCGGTCAGGTGTTGCAGCCGGGCGTCGTCGACACCCACGTGCACGTCAACGAGCCCGGCCGCACCGACTGGGAGGGCTTCGCTAGCGCCACCCTCGCGGCGGCAGCCGGCGGTGTGACGACCATCGTCGACATGCCGCTGAACAGCATCCCGCCGACCACGACGGTGGCCGCTCTCGAGCTCAAGCGCCGGGCCGCGGCGCCCCAGGCCAGCGTGAACGTGGGCTTCTGGGGCGGCGCGATCCCCGGCAACCTGGGTTCGCTCCAGCCGTTGCACGACGCGGGCGTCTTCGGCTTCAAGGCCTTCCTCTCCCCCTCCGGCGTGGACGAGTTCCCGCACCTCTCCCCCGCCGAGCTCGAGTCCGCGGCGGCCGAGATCGCCGGCTTCGGCGGCCTGCTGGTGGTGCACGCCGAAGACCCGGCCGTGCTCGAGAGCCACCAGAACGACGGCGGCACCGGCTACTTCGACTTCGTCGCCAGCCGACCGGATGCGGCGGAGGATGCCGCGATCGCCCGGGTGATCGACGTCGTGCGGCGCACCGGCGTGCGCGCCCACATCCTGCACCTCTCCTCCGCGCAGGTGTTACCACGCCTGGCGGCCGCGCGGGCCGAGGGGTTGCCGATCAGCGTCGAGACCTGCCCGCATTACCTCAGCTTCGCCGCGGAGAGCATCGCCGACGGCGCCACGGCGTTCAAGTGCTGCCCGCCCATTCGCGACGCCGGCAACCGGGACCTGCTCTGGCAGGGGCTTGAGGACGGTGTGATCGACGTCATCGCCTCGGACCACTCGCCGGCCACCCGGGAGCTCAAGCTCGGCCACGGCGGTGACTTCGGCCTGGCCTGGGGCGGCATCTCCGGGCTGCAGCTGAGCCTGCCCGCCGTGTGGACGGCGGCCAGGGAACGCGGCATCGGCCTCGACCGGGTGCTGCACTGGATGTCCGCGGCCACGGCCCGCTTCATCGGGCTGCCCGGCGGGGTCATCACGGTGGGCGCGGCCGCCGACCTCGTCGCCTTCGCGCCGGACGAGACGTTCACCGTGCGGGTCGACGCCCTGCGGCACAAGAACCGGGTGAGCGCCTTCGACGGTGCCACGCTGTTCGGCCGGGTGCACACCACGTGGCTGGCCGGAGCCGTGATCTACGCGATCGACGAGGCCGGCGCATCCCCGCGGGTACCAGCGCAGACCTCAACGCCGACACCGTCGGGCGCGCTGTTGCGCGCCCGCTGACCAGACTCTCTCGACCCGACTACCCCGCACGACGCACTAGAAGGAGCACTCATGTCGATCGTTCTCGGACCCAACCGCTACGGCAAGGCGGAGAACCGCATCGTGCGCATCTACCGCGACACGCCCCGCCACGAGATCCACGACATCAGCGTCTCCACGGCCCTGCACGGCGACTTCGCCGACGCGCACCTTGCCGGCGACCAGCTGCAGGTGCTGCCCACCGACACCCAGAAGCAGACCGCGTACTCCTTCGCCAAGGAGAAGGGCCTGCTCTCGATCGAGAGCTACGGACTCGACCTCGCCACCCACTTCGTCGACCACATCAGCTCGGTGGCCGGCTCCCGGGTGGAGATCGAGGAATTCGCCTGGGAACGCGTGGTCGTGGACGGCACCGAGCACGACCACACCTGGGTGCGCCGCGGCCAGGAGGTGCGCACGGCCGCGATCTCCGTGGAAGGCACCGGCGACGACCAGCAGATCTGGGTCGTCGGCGGCCTCAAGGACCTGATCCTGCTCAAGTCCACCGGGTCGGAGTTCTCCGGCTTCATGCAGGACCCGTACACGCTGCTGCAGCCCACCACAGACCGGGTGATGGCCACGTCGCTCACGGCCGGCTGGCGCTTCACCGACCACACCGACGTCGACTGGGAGGCCACCTACGCGGGCATCGCCGCGATCCTCAAGACCCAGTTCGCCGTGGTGCACTCCCTGGCCCTGCAGCAGACGCTCTACAAGATGGGCCAGGCGGTGCTCGAGGCCTACCCGAACATCGCCGAGATCCGGTTGTCCGCGCCCAACAAACACCACTTCCTCTACGACCTCTCGCCGTTCGGTGTGGAGAACAACAACGAGGTCTACCACGCGGCCGACCGGCCGTACGGGCTCATCCAGGCCACCGTCTTGCACGACGACGCATCGGATGCCGGTCCCGCCTGGGATTCCTACACCGGTCTGGTCTAGCGTGGGCGCCCAACCCGCCGGCTCCCTGGGCCACGTCTACCTCGGCCACGTCTTCCACATCGCCGGCTCCCCCACGCTCGCCGAGGCGCCGGCCCATCTGGTGTCGCTTCCGCAGGGCGCCCTGGTCACCGCCGGCGACGGCACCATCGCCTGGGTCGGCCGGGCAGCCGACCTGCCCGCCGGCTTCGAGGGCCTCCCGGTCACCGACAATCGCGGCGGCTTCATCCTGCCGGGCTTCGTCGACACCCACATCCACTTTCCGCAGACCTACTCCACGGATGCCTACGGCGGCGGGCAGCTGCTCGAGTGGCTGGACAACTGCGTGTTCCCGGCCGAGACCCGGCTGCAGGACGACGAGTTCGCGGCCTCGATCGCCCGCGACTTCACCCGGCGGCGCACGGCGGCCGGCACCACGAGCGCCCTGGTGTTCGGCTCGGCGTTCCCGCACGCCCAGGACGCGCTGTTCGCCGAGTCCGAACGGGCCGGGCTGCGCCTGGTCAGCGGGCGTGGCATCCAGACCGTCGGCCCGGAGTCGGCCAACGCCCTGGTGACCTCGGAGGCCCGCGCCCTCGACCTGGTGGGCGACGAGATCTCCCGCTGGCACGCGCGCGACACCGGGGACTCCCGCACGGCGCTGTTGCAGGTGGCCGTCGTGCCCCGGTTCAGCCTCTCGGTCACGCCGCACACCCTCGCGGCACTCGGCGAGCTGTACGACGGGGTGCGCGGCGACGGGGTCTACTTCCACAGCCACCTCAACGAGAACAACCGCCCGGAGACCGGCGAGATCGACGTGGTCAAAGCCATCTACCAGGTCGACCACTACCTCGACACCTACGACGGCAAGTTCCTGCCCGGCTCAGCGGTGGGCGGGTCCAGCCTGCTCGGGCGCCGCAGCATCCTGGCGCACGCCGTGCACTGCGAGGACGACGAGCTCTCCCGCCTGGCCGAGACCGGTTCGTCGATCGCGCACTGCCCCACCTCGCAGCAGTTCCTCGGCTCGGGCACCATGCCGTGGACCCGCACCACGGGCTTCGGTGTGAACGTGGCGCTGGGATCGGACATCGGTGCCGGCGACGAGTGGCTGATGAGCCGGGTCCTCAACGACTGCTTCAAGGTGCACCTGTCCGAGCCGGGTGATGCCGGGCTGTCGATCAGCCCCGCCGAGCTGCTGTTCACCGCTACCCTGGCCGGCGCCCGGGCGCTCGACATGGAGGAGCGCTACGGAAACCTCGACGTGGGCAAGGATGCGGACTTCCTGCTCATCGAGCCCGACAAGTGGGAGCCGCTTGCGGCGGTGCTGGCCAACGGTATCCGCGCCGACGACGAGGCCATGGCCACCGACCAGACCCTGTTCGCCCTGCTGATGGCCCTCCGCCAGCCGGCCATCACAGGCGTCTTCGTGCGGGGGCGCCGCGTCACCGCCCCCTAGCCGCTCGTCTGGGGCGGCAACTGTTGCCCGTGCGGACATCTGCGCCCGGTACGCCGGCCGCAGATGTCCGAAGCGGGAACAGTTACTCGCCGACGGTGCCGTCGACGCCCTCGCGGATCAGGTCGGCGTGGCCGCAGTGCCGGGCGGTCTCCTCGATGAGGTGCAGCAGGATCCAGCGCAGGCTCCACCGCTCGCCGTCCCGGCCGGGCGTTGCGACCAGCTCGTCGAGGCCGCGGCCCGCCGTCGCGCGGCGGCTACGCTCGCAGGCGGCCCGGTACAGCTCCCGCAGCTCCTCGGGGTCGTCCGCGGCGGCACTGGTGAATTCCCAGTCCCGGTCCTCATGCCAGGGCGCGCTCCCCCACGGCTCCAATTCGGCGTCGGAGCGCCCGAGGAATCTGGACTGCACCCAGCGGTCCTCCACATAGGCGAGGTGCTTGAGCAGCCCGGCCAGGGTGAGCGACGATGGCGCCAACGCGGTGGTGAGCTGCGCGTGGTCCAGCCCATCGGTCTTCATCAGCAGGGTTGCCCGTTGGTAGTCGAGCAGGGTGTCCAGCAGCGTGCGCTCGTCGGCGGCGTGAGGAGGTTCGGTGCGCGTCATGCCCCCAGCCTTCCATAGGCCCTCGGCTCCTCGCGTGGCGCGACTGCTGCCCGCGCGGCGACGTGCCGCCGGTGCACGGGGAGCACACGTCGGCAACTGACCCGGGTCTCCGGTCACGCTCCCGGGGTGGCCTGCAGCAGCCGGTCGGACGCCGCGAACCCCGCCCGGGAATACGCGGTGACCGCGCCGGGAGTGGAGTGCACGGTCACCCGTTCGAGGCCGAGGGTGAAGGCGCGGCGAAGCAGGGCGTCCAGCATCCGCGCACCGACACCCGCGTTGCGTTCATGCGGCACGACGTACACGCTCTGCACATCACCGGATGCCCGCACGAGCGCCCGTGCGCTCGGCACCCGGGGCAGCACAGCCAGCCAGGCCATGCCCACCACGGTGGTGCCCCGGCGGGCGAGCGTGCAGTGGTGGGTCTGGTCGTTGCGGCCGGCCCAGTCCGCGAACACCTCGAGGAATTCCTCGTGCGTGACCACCGGCGTGCCGTCGTTCTCGAGCACCCACTGCCAGCGCAGTTCGGCCAGCGCGGCCAGGTCTGCGGGAGTGGCACTGTCGATGGTGATCGTGTCGATGCCCGGGTCGGTGCCGGTGCCCTCGCGTTCAACAGGGCCGGGAACTGGACTGTCATCGTTCATGGCACCAGTGTGGTGCAACGGCTGCCGGCGGGTCCACGGACGCGCCGCCGGGACCGGTCGTGGCCGCCGCCATACTGGGAGGCATGACCTCTCCCGCAGCCACTCCGCCGCCGGCGTCGGAGGTCTCTCCCGATCTCGTTCCCGAGTTGCTCGTGACCGACCTGGCCACGAGCCTGCACTTCTGGGTCACGCTTTGCGGCTTCGAGGTGCTCTACGAACGCCCGCTCGAGGGCTTCGCCTACCTGCGCTCGGGTACCGCGCACCTGATGCTCGAGCAGGTCGGAGCGGGACGCAACTGGATCCCCGGCGCGCTGGAGCGGCCCCTCGGCCGCGGCATCAACTTCCAGATCATGGTGCCGGCCATCTCGGTACTGGTCGACAGCCTGGCCGCCGCCGAGTGGCCACTCTTCATGGCGCCGGAAACCAAGTGGTACGACACCGGCGAGACCCAGGCCGGTGTCGCTCAGTTCCTGGTGCAGGATCCGGACGGCTATCTGGTGCGCTTCTCGTCGCGGCTGAGCCCAGCGTCCTGACTCGGTCGGTGGGTCGGGAAACGTCCGCGTGACTCCACGGCGCCCACGGAGTACCCTCGCCCTCATGTGCGGACGATTTGCGATGAACGAAGACGTTGACGATCTCATCCGGGACTTCGTGGCCGCCGGCGGGCGCGCCGGCGACTGGCGGCCCAGCTACAGCATCGCCCCGACCGACCCGGCGCCCATCGTGCGCGAGTGGCAGCCCGAGGGAGCGGATGCACCCACCAGGGAGGTCACCCTCGCGACCTGGGATTGGCCCCAGCCGGCCGGCCAGCCCCGCCGAGGCCCGATCATCAACGCCCGGCTGGAGAAGCTCGACCAGCGATTCTGGGTGGGCGCGTTCTCCAACGCGCGGTGCATCGTGCCCATGCTCGGCTACTACGAGTGGACCGGGGAGAAAGGCGCGAAGCAGCCGCACTTCATCCACGGCGACGGCCTGCTGGCCGCGGCGGGCGTGAGCTGGGCGTCCCAGGACGCCGACGGGCAATGGTCCCGGGTCTTCGCCGTCGTGACCCGCGAGGCCCGGGATGCCTCGGGCGAGGTGCACGACCGGATGCCGGCCTTCCTGGAGCCCGACACCTGGTCGACCTGGTTGAACCCGCAGTCGATCACCACCGCAGACCGGACTGAATCGGCGGCCAAACGACAGGCCATGATCGACCTGCTCGACCGTACGTCGACCGCCGTGGCCGCCACCATGCACACCCGCCTCGTCGACCGCCGGGTCAACAGTGTGCGGGCCATCGACCCACAGGATGCGACCTTGATCGAGGCCCTCCCCGGATAACCTCCCGTCAGTCGCCCGAGCCGACCTGTCCGGGTCGTCAGCGGAGCGCTATGGTCCCGCCATGACAACGGCGTCGGCAGCCGACACAAAGTCCGGCCCGCCTTCATCGCCGGCACCATCCGGGGCGAGCGATCCGCCCGACGACCCGCCGCCGTTCTGAACTGTGACGGCTGACCGCCGCAGCCCCACTGGGGCTCGACGGCGCCTGTCTCGGCCACTAGGTTGGGCATACCAACCGGCACACCCCTGAGCTTTCCCCTGTTGGCCAGCAATTATCCGTCGCCTGCCTCCCGGCGCCGCTCACCGGAAGCTTCTCTCTCGACAGATCGGACACCATGCCTGCGAACCTCTCAGCCCGCGCCCTCCTGTGGATCGGCATCGGGCTGGTGGTGGCCAGCGTCCTCCTCCAGCTCGCCCGAGACCTCGTCTACCGCGTCACCGACCCGAACTCGCTGCAGTCCCTCGCCACCAGCTGGTGGTTCGAATCGTTCTCTGTCGCCCTGGTGCTGCTCGTGCCATTGGGCACCTGGACGGTCGCCGCCTCCTTCGTGGCACGGCTCATCGAGCGCGGAACGATCGCACCGGCGCATCCGGCCACCCGCATCACCGCCGCCGGGTTGTTCTGGACGGGTGTCGTCCTCACCCTCGCCGGCCTGTTGGTGGGAGCCTCCCTCGACAGCTGGATGAGCTCGCTCGTTGCGCAGGGACGCCCGAGCATCGCGCTCGACGCACTCAACCTGGTGGTCAGTCCGCTGCGCAACGTCATCGTTCCGCTCGGGCTGGCCTTACTGCCGGCCTCCGTGCTGATGAAGAAGCTCGAGGCCCGGGTCCCGGCCGATGAGTCGGCCCGGGCGACGGCGGACTGACCGGCCGCCGGCTCAGCTGCCGCGGTACGTGGAGTAGGCGAACGGGCTCAGCAACAGGGGCACGTGATAGTGGGCGGACTCGTCGCCCAGCTCGAAGACGATGGTCACCTGAGGGTAGAACGTGGCCTGGTCACGAGCGGCGAAGTAGCTTCCGGTGTCGAACGTGATGCGGTAACGGCCGGCCGACACGGCCTCCGGTCCGAGGTTGCCGATACGTCCGTCGGAGTCGGTCTGCGCCGACGCCAGATCATGCCAGTTGTCGCTGACCTGCTGTTCGAGACGAACACCCACAGCGACGGCGGGCCGGCCGGTCACGGCATCGAGCACGTGGGTGGTGATGTGGCTGCGCGGACTCATCGGGGATCGCCCGATGGCGTTGCGGAGTCGGAGGCGTCGGTTTCGGGCACCGAGACATCCTGCCACTGCACGGCCAGAACTCCCAAACGGATGAGAGCGATGTCCCGCAGCTCGGAGCCGACGATGGCGGCCTCGGTGTCACCGTCCAGGTCCACCCGGCGGTGCAGTTCGGTCAGGATCTCCTGGCGGGTCCGCCCGGCGGCACGGATGAGGAACACCCTGTCGAACCGTTCCTCGTAGACGCGATTGCCCTCCGCGAGAGCCGCGGCGAGGTCCGCGTCATCAGCGTCAGACGACGCCTGCTCGCTGCGTGAGAATCCCGCGGCGCGCGAGGTGCCCCGCGGTTTCTCGCCGATCCGCGGATGCTCCGCCATGGCCTCGTCGATCTCCGCCCGGGTCAGCGGCGTGGCTGCGGTCCGCGCCGTCTCGACCAGGCCGGCGACCGAGCCGAACGGCGCTTGGGCGGCAACCTCGTCCACCCACCGGCCAACCGCCAGGCAGGCCCGGAGGATGTCGCGCAGCTCGTCGCCGGTGGGGATCGTGGTCATGGGTGCCTCCGGGCGGTGACGGTTCGGGTGGGAGCGGTTCGGGTAGGAGCAGTGCGGGTCGGGACAGTTCCAGTGCGCACCCCGTACCATGGCTGGCATGCAGACCGACAGAGACCGCCGGGTGGCGGGATTGCTCCTGGCCGCGGGCGCGGGCTCCCGGTACGGCGGACCGAAGGCCTTGGCGGTCGACCCGACCGGTGCGTCCTGGCTCGTCCAAGCCGCCCGTGCCCTCGAAGCCGGAGGCTGCGATCCGGTGCTGGTGGTTCTCGGCGCGGGCGGAGCCGAGGCAGAAGAGCTCCTGCGCGACTCCGCCGGCCGGTTCGCCAGACCAGACCGACTGGTCGTCGTGCATGCCGACCGCTGGGCCGACGGGCTGGCGGCGTCGCTCGACGCCGGGCTGGCCGCGCTGCAGGAGTCCGACCCGGCGGTCACGGCCGTGGCGATGGTGCCGGTGGATGTTCCCGACCTCGACGCGGCGACGGTTGCACGACTGATCGGCGAGATCGATGTGGCGGGGAGCTCCGGCACGGCGGCCGCGCGCACGAGCGGTGGCTCGGCGAAGCCGATTCGCGCTGCGTCAGCGGGCGCGGCATCCACGGACGGCGCAACCGCGTTCGCGGGCACATCCGCTCGAGGGTGCGGTGTGACGCCGCAGACCCTCAGGCAGGCGCACTTCGGCGGCCGGCCCGGGCATCCGGTGGTCATCGGCCGCAGCCACTGGGCGCTGCTGCGATCGAGTCTGAGCGGCGACACCGGCGCCCGGCCGTACCTCGTGACGCACGGCGTGCTGGCGGTGCCCTGTGACGACCTGGGCACCGGCGACGACGTGGATACGCCGGAAACGGCGTAGCGGCCGCGCGAGGCACTGCGGAACCCCGGTCCCGTCAGAAGCTCCGACACCAACGCCGACGCCATCGCCATCGCCGTCGGTCGGTCATGCTGCGCCGGCCTCACGATCTCACCCGGTGCACGTCACCACGGCGCTTCGAGTTCGTCGAGGTCCTCGTAGACGCTGGTGATCGCCGCGATCCGGGTGCGGCTCTCGCGCACCTGCGCGCCCATCGCTCCGGTGGCGAGCAGGTTCACCAGGCTCATCGCGGTGGCGTAGCTGTCGAACGCGGAGACCGAGTCGACCGGGCATTCGAGCCAGTGCGTGGCCTGGTCGGAGTACTTGCGCGCCGAGGAGTCCGCGATCAGCACCAGCGGCACGTCGCGGCGGCGGATCGCGGCCACAATGTCGCCGAATCCGGCCACCCGCCGGCGAAAGCCCATCAACACCACCACGTCGCGCGGCCCGAGCCCCGCGAGTTCCTCGCCGAGCGACTGCCCGGGCAGGGGCGCCAGCCGCACGTGGTCGCGGGCCTGCACGAGCTGCTGGCGCAGGTGCAGGGCCAGCGGGTAGCTGTTGCGCAGCCCCACGATCACCACGTTCTGGGCCGAGTGCACCAGCCGGGCGGCGGCGTCCAACCGGCCGTCCTCCAGGGTCAGCAGCAGGCGCCGCAGGTTGTCGTGTTCGGCCTCGGCGTGCGCCGCCAGCCGCGAGGGCGTACCGGCGGATGCCCCTGGACCGCCGAGCGGGGCCCCCAGACTGCGGAGGGCCCTGGCGTGCTCGCGCACCTCGGCCGAGTCCTGGAAACCGAGACGGCGGAACAGCCGCGAGACCGTGGCCTTGGACACCCCGCTGAGGCGGGCCAGCTCCGACGCGTTGTACACGGCGAGATCGCTCATGTGGTCGAGGATGAAGTCCGCGGCGCGCTGTTCCTGCGGGGACAGCTCGCCGTACCGGCCGTCGATGCGCTGCCCGATGTTCATGGTCATGCCTGTGCCTCGTGCTGTCCGGCATCATGATGCGCCGCCAGCTCGAGCACGGCCGCCTCGAAGGCGTCCAGGGCCCGGCCCACGTCCGCCTCGGTGACCGACTCGTCGGGGTGGTGGCTCACTCCCCCGGCACAGCGCACGAACAGCATGCCGATCTCGGTGATCTGGGCGACGGCCATGGCGTCGTGCCCCGCCATCGACAACAGCTCACGCGGTTCGGGGTTCTCGGCCGACGCATCCGTGGCCCGGATGCCGGCGGCGATGACCCCGCGCAGCCGGTCGCTGCAGTGCGCGGCGGGCGCCGCATGGGTCTGGTCGACCGCCACGTGCAGGCCGCGGGTCGCGCAGATCTCCTCCAGCAGGGACTCGATCTGCTGCCAGGCCCGGTCGCGGTCGGCGTCGAACCGGCCGCGCAGGTCGAGACTGAACTCGACCCGGCCGGCGATCACGTTGACGGCGTCGGGGAACACCTCGAGGTGGCCCACCGTGGCGATCAGGTCCGCGGCGCGGGCCAGCTTCTCGATGGCCACGATGGCCTCGCTGGCCCCCGCGAGGGCGTCCCGGCGGTGCGTCCACGGTGTGCCCGAGTGACCGGCCTTGCCGGTGATGGTGATCTGGAAGCGTCGGGCGCCGGCGATCGAGGAGACGATGCCGAGCGGCTGGTCGTGCTCCTCGAGCACCGGGCCCTGCTCGATATGCGCCTCGAGGTAGCCGATGACCTCGTTCGAGGTGCGGGCGGCGGCGCCGATGGCGGCCGGGTCCAGACCGAACGCGCCGAATGCGTCGTGCAGGGTCGTGCCGGCCTCGTCGGTGAGCTCCCACCAGGCGTCCAACCAGGTTCCGGCCAAGGCGCGACTGCCCAGCAGAGCGGTGCCGAACCGGGTGCCCTCCTCATCGCCGAAGGCCACGACCTCCAGGGCGAACGGCAGGCTGCGGCCGCTGGACGCGATCCGTTCCACCACGGCGATGGCCGTGAGCACGCCGAGGATGCCGTCGTACCGCCCGGCAGACGGCACGGTGTCCAGGTGCGAACCGAGCAGCAGCGCGGGCAGGCCGGGTGTGGCCCCCTCGAGGCGGCCGCACTGGTTGCCCGCGGCGTCCTGCCAGCTGGTCATGCCGGCCTCACGCATCCAGCCGGCGGCGAGGGCGTTCACCGCGGTGTGCTCGGGCGAGAGGTAGACCCGCTCGATCAGGCCGTCGGGCAGGCTCGAATACCCGGCTAGCTCGTCGCAACGCTCCAGCACGGTGGCCGCGCCGGTGCGCGCTCTCCCGTTCAGGCCCGCGCTGACCCCCGGACCGCTCATGCTGGCCCGGTCTCCGCAACGGATGCGGCGCGGGCCGCGTCCTGGTAGACCTCGTAGGCGGCGCCGACCCCGCCACCGCCGGTCACGGCAGCACCGGCGCGGCGCAGCACCTGCTCGAGGGCGGCCAGGGTTGTGAGCACGGTGTCCTTGCGGGCGTTGTAGCCCATGGCGCCGATGCGCCAGACCTTGCCGTGCAGCGGACCGAACGACGTGCCGATCTCGATACCGAAGTCGTTCAGCAGCTCACCGCGCACGGTGTCGCCGGTCACGCCATCAGGGATGTGCACGGCGACGACGTTGTTCATCCGGTGCTCCAGGTCACCGAAGATGGTCAGGCCCAGGCCCTGCACCCCCGCGAGCATGGCGGCGCCGTGCAGCCGGTGCCGCTCCACGGCACTGTCGACACCCTCGTCCACGAGCAGCCGCGCGCATTCGCGGGCGCCGTAGAGCATGGTGGTGGCCTCGGTGTGGTGGTTGAGCCGCTTCGGACCCCAGTAGTCGAAGATCATCGACAGGTCGAAGTAGTTGGAGCGGATCGGGTGCGCGCTCACGGCGTCACCGGCCTCGCGGATGCCCGCTTCGATGCTCTTGCGGGCGTTGATCACGTCGACCGCACGTGGGGAGAAGGTGGCCGGCGCAGAGCCGGAGGGACCGCCCAGGCATTTCTGCAGGCCGGCGGTCACGGCGTCCAGGCCCCAGGCATCCGCCTCGAAGGTGTTGCCGGCCAGCGATGCGGTGACGTCGGTGTAGAACAGCACGCCGTGCCTGGCGCAGATCTCGCCGAGCTCGTCGAGTGGCTGGGCCACGGTGGTGGACGTGTCGCCGTGCACGATGGCCAGCAACGCAGGCTTGGTCTCGCGGATGGCCTGCTCGATCTGGGCGGGGGTGAACACGGTACCCCACTCGATCTCCCGCACGTGCACCTCCGCCCCGGCCCGTTCGGCGATCTCGCGCAGCAGGTGGCCGAAGCGCCCGAAGATGGGGACCAGCACGCGGTCGCCCGGGCTGATCAGCGAGACCAGGGCCGCCTCTATGCCGGCCCTTGAGGTGCCGTCGATGAGCAGGGTCTGCTCGTTGGCGGTCTTGAAGACGCCCCGGTACAGCTCCATGGTCTCGTTCATGTACGCCGTCATGGACGGGTCGTACTGGCCCACGAGTTGGGCCGACATAGCGCGCAACACCCGCGGGTCGGCGTTCACCGGGCCGGGGCCCATCAGCAGACGCGAGGGCGGATTGATCGGAAGACTGGAAATGGCTGTTTCACCCCTCGGCAATTCTGAACCAGATGTTTCAGAGCCCCAGTTTACGCAACAGGTGTTTCAGCCATGTTTCGCACGCTTACCCACCCGCGGCCAATTCCGCCCCCACACCCACGAGGGCGAGGTCGCTGTACCGCGGACCCACCAGGCAGAGCCCCACCGGCTTGCCGTGAACCTCGAACAGTGGCACGGACAGCGCCGGATACCCGCCGATCCCGGCCAGGCTCGTCATGGTCAGCGTCGCCGTGCGGGTCGCGTCGATGGTGGCCGCGTTGGCGTGCCGCGACGGCGCCGTCGACGACGCCGAGGGCAGCAGCAGGATGCGTCCGTCGAGCACCGCGTCCAACCGGGCGCGGGCGGCGGCCATCGCGACGCGAGCCTCGGCCTCGGCGGCCGGGTCGGTGCGGGACGCGATCTCGAACCGGTTCGCGACCGCGGCGCCGAGGGCGCCGGGGTGCGCGGTGACCCAGTCCCCGTTGCATCTCCACGCCTCTGCCGTCTGGATCGCCCGGAAGATGCGCAGCGCCTCGGCGAGGTCGCCCACGTCGACGAGGTCGGGTTCGGGCAGCAGCCCGGCCCGGATGAGGCGGTCCAGCCCTGTCACGAAAGCGGCCTGTACGTCGTCGTCGGCGGCGAAGACCAGCGCCGTCGACACGGCAAAGCGGGCCGGTGGATTCGTCAGTTCATCCGCCGGCGCTGCGGTCGGGGCGGCCGTCGGTGCGAGGGCGACCTGCCGGGCGGGATCGAGCGACGCGGCCGCGGCGGCACGCAGCACGGCCGGGGTGCGGGTGAGCCAGCCGACGGTATCGAAGGTCGGTGCCAGTGGCAGCAGGCCGGTGCGGTCGACGGCGTCGTGGGTGCTGCGCAGCCCCCAGAGCCCCTGGTACGACGCGGGCACCCGGATGGAGCCTGCGGTGTCCGTGGCCAGCCCGATGCCGGCCTGGCCCAGGGCCACGGCCGCGGCGGGTCCGCTCGACGAGCCGCCGGGCAGTCCGCCGGGCACCCGCACGTTGGGCGGGGTGCCGTAGTGCTCGTTGTCGCCGGCGATGCTGTAGGCGAATTCGTCAGTCTGGGCGACACCCCGCACGCTCGCGCCGGCACCGAGCAGCGCGGCGACGGCCGGGGCGGTGGCCGTGGCGGGCGTGGCCTCGCGGAGGTACGCCGGGTTCCCGGCGCCCACCGTGAAGCCGGCGAGGTCGAAGAGGTCCTTCACGGCAACCATCTCGCCGGCGAGCGGGCCGGTGTCGGTGGCCGCGGGCACCAAGGGGGTGCCCACCAGACGCCACACGGTGGGGTTGACCGCCGCCGGCGGCGCGGCCACCTGGGCCACCTCCACCCGCCAGGAGTCCGAGTCACCCAGCACCCAGAGCTGGGTGACCAGGCCGGCGCCGCCGGCATCCGGGGCGTTCACCGACACGATCACGGCGTGCCGCGGATCGATCACCCGCACGTGCAGCGAGCGGATGCCGCGGGCGAGCGTGCCGCTGCGCGCCCCGCGGAACCCGCTGATCGCGTCGTGGCCCACGAGCAGCCCGGTGGCGTCGCCGCGCAGGGTGCTCTCCCCCGGCGCGAAGTAGGCGTCGAGTGCGGCGAGGTCGTTCCGGGCGAGGGCGTCCTCGTAGCCGGTGAAGGCCTCGAGCAGTCCGTCGGGCAGCTCACCGGTGACGGTCGTGGGCGTGACGGCGGCGGGCCCGGCAACGGCCGTCCCGTGAACGGTGGTGCGCGGGTCAGACATCGAAGTCCGCCACCCGGATGCGCGCGTGCACGCCGGCGACCAGGTCGACCACCTGCGAGATGTTGAAGTCGGTCGCCGCGCTCAGGTACGCGTAGGCGAGGGTGCGGTCCATCCCGAACCGCGCCGCAAGGAGGTCGATCGCCGCGCGCACGCATTTCCGCACGGCCTCGTCGAGGTCGGCGTCCATGCCGGTGGGCACCAGGAACTCGGCCGTCTCGGCCAGCGGCCCGACCAGCTCGCCGAACGCGGCCAGGGCATCGGCCTGCGTCACCACGTCGAACCGGATGGTCACCCGCAGCGACGCCTCCATGGCCGTGAGGGCCACCTCGCCGTCGCCCTGGGCGAAGTGCGGGTCGCCCACGTAGGCCAGCGCGCCCTCCACCTGAACCGGCAGGTAGAGCGCTGAGCCCACGGTGAGCAGGTTGATGTCGATGTTGCCGCCATGCGAACCGGGCGGCACGGAATGTGGGCGCTCGTCACCGGCGACGGCGACGCCCATGATGCCGAGGAACGGCCGGAGCGGGAAGTGCACGCTCCGTTCCCCACCCGGCACGAGCGGCAGGGTACCCACCCGGCCCGCCGGGCCGTCCTCCAGCGCCGCGAACACGCTCACGTTGCCGTCGCCTAGCGGATACTCGCCCGGCAGGGCGCCGCGCCCGTGCCGGTTGGAGATCACGCCGTACGGCACCCGTGGGGTGGCCTCGAGCACGGTCATCTTGAGCAGGTCACCAGGCCGGGCGCCGCGCACGTGGATCGGACCGGTGACCAGGTGCGGCCCGTCCACCCGGGGGTCGCGCAGGCTGAAGGAACCGGCCAGCAGCACGGCGTCGTCGAGCACGGCGGCTCGTTCCACTCCGTGCCCGGCGAAGAAGGCCACCGGGTCACGGCCCTGGTCTTCGAGCACACCCTCGTGGCTGATCGTGTCGATGGTGACATCGGTGCCGCTCTCAATCACGAGTGCCGGCGCATCCGTGGCACAGGGCAGCCGCCCCCACAACACGGTGTCGGGCGTGGCGGGCAGATACTGCGCGGCGCGGATGGGCCCGGTGCCGGGCTGCAGGATGTCGAATGGCATGGGACGCCTTTTCGGATCGAGGGTCGGGAACCGGTTCGGCGCCGGACGGCCGGCGCATCCCCGTTGGTCGAGAGTAGCGCCCGTTTTGCGCCCGCTCCGACCAGCCGCTACCGTGACAATTCCCGACCGGGCTCAGTTCAGCCCCGGGTGCACCTCACCCCGGCACCCGTCCCCGAACCCATCTCGCACGCTCGCGCGTCCACACCGATAGGACCACTCGTGGCCTCCACCCCCGTCCTCCACCGCCTGCGCAGCAAGCCCGACAACCTGCACCTGGGCCTGATGCTCGCCCTCACCTTCTCCACGGGCGTGGCGGATGCCGTGGGTTACCTCGGCCTCGACAAGGTGTTCACCGGCAACATGACCGGCAACGTCGTGATCCTGGGCATGGCCATCGCCGGCGCCGACGACCTGCCCGTGGTGGGCCCGCTCATCGCCCTGTTCACCTTCATGGTGGGGGCCGCGATCGGCGGCCGGGTGCTGCGCCATGTGAAGTTCGGTTGGACCACCGAAGCCACCGCGCTGTTCGGCGCTGTCGGCGTGATCATGGCCGCGCTCGCGATCATCCTCTTCGCCGTGGGCGGCAAGCCGCCGGCGCCGTTCGACCTGTTCGTGACCGGCTTCCTGGCCGCCGTGATGGGCCTGCAGGCCGCCGTGGCCCGCCACATCGCGGTGAAGGACGTCACGACCGTGGTCGTCACCTCCACCATCACAGGCTTCGCGGCCGATTCCCGCTTCGGCGGCGCCAAGAACCAGCCCTGGTTCCGACGCCTGGCGGCCATCGTGCTGATCCTGGCCGGCGCCGGCGTGGGCGCCCTGCTGCTCATGGTGCACATCGGCTGGGGCATTGCCCTCACCGCCGCGATCACCCTCACCGTGACCGCCATCGGCCACGCGGCCGGCCGCCCCCACCACGCCCCAGCGCCGGTTGCATAAATCCTGCTCGATTCCCCACCGGGCCCGAACAACAGCCGTTTCGGGCCCGTCGGCCGAGAATTGCAAGAGTTATGCCCCAGCCGGGGCGGGTGATGGTCAGCCGAAGGGCATCACGGCCATGGCGGCCGTCATAACCGACATGCTCAGCAGGGTTCCGCGCTCCGGCCGGCTGCGCTGACCGACGAGCACCATGGCAGCGGCCGCGACCACGAAGAGGGCCCCGGCGACGCACACCACGGCGACGAAGATCGACACCGAGTGCGGATGCGTCATGCCGCCGCCCAGGCCCGGTGACGCGGCCGTTCCTCCGGCCATGGTGCCGCACAGGGCGATCTGGCCGGCCACCACCACCAGGCCGAGCTGGTGCAGCAGGTGCAGGTGGCGAGGTCCGTCAGTGGTGACAGCGGCCCGGGACTCGGTGGCCGTAGCGGCGGCGGCCGGGACGACAGTGGCAGGATACGCGGCGGCCGGAACGGCGCCGCCCGGGCCGGCCTCGTGGTCCATCGCCGTGCGACCCTCCCGCCACCGGGCGGCACCTGCAGCCACCATCGCCCAGCCCATCAGGAGAGTGGTCCACACCAGCGGGGCCAGACCGATCAGGCCGAGGGCGAGGTCGGCCATGGCCGCGGCCATGAGCACTGTGCCACCCACGGCCGTGACCGACCGGGTGCGCCGGCTGCCGAGCACACAGCACAGGCTCGACGCCGCCGCCACGATCATGATCAGGTGCAGGGCCGAGATCACGAGGAGGCTCCCGTCGACCGGTCAGGCGTCGTGCGCCGCGTGGCCGGCACAGCCGAGCGCCTGCCGCGCAGAGGTGGCCGGGGTGTATGCATCCGCGCACTGCAGAGGCGCAGCAGTAGGGAGCGCCGAGCGCCGGATCAACCTGATTGGCATACCGGTAGTGTGCACCTGCGGTGAGGTCGGCGCCAGAGGTGGCCGCACCCACGTGCATAACTCCAGCAGATTTCCGGCGGAACAACCGATTCGGCCTGTTTCAGGCTGTTCCCGCCGAAATTGCAGGAGTTGCGCACGGGGCAGGGGCGGCGGGCGGGATCAGGCGGGGCAGGTCTCCAGCACGGCCGTCATCGCGGCGCGGTCTTCGGGGGTGACGCCGAGGTCGTAGGCCACGAAGACCGGAACGAGCTTGTCGATGTACCAGCACTGCAGGCTCGTGTCGGCGGGCAGGTCATCCCAGACCACGCGCTGACCCAGGTCGTGCCGGTCGGAGACGTCGGGGTAGAAGCCCGGTAGCCAGTCGCTGGGCAGCGAATCGGACTTCGACGAGTTCTCGGTGCCCTTGACCGCCAGCAGGTTCACCGGGTCGTTGGCCAGGGCCTGCCGTTTCTCGGCCGTCCAGGCCTCACCCCCGGTGGCGTAGACCGCCTTCAGCGGCAACAGGTGGTCTATCTGCACGAGGGCCGAGGTGTCCTGCCCGCGCACGAAGTCGATCGTCTCGCCCGTGTACGGGTCGGTGAGGGTGCCCGTGTACACGCGGCAGGTCGACGGGTCGACGTCTGCGGCCACGAGATCGCGGGTGAGGATGTCGTTGCGGGTGTCGCAGCCGTTCTGGTCGAAGTCGTACGCCCAGGCATCGCCGAACAGAGCCGTGCGGTTGCCCGCGTAGCTGCCGTCGTCGCTCCAGACGGCGTCGGGCAGCGCCGCCACCAGGGCGAGGGCCTCGGTGCCGGAGTAGGTCGGCGCGCTGTTCGCGGGTGCGGCCGGCGCTGGCGCGGTGGAAGCCGGCGCGGTGGTGCCGGAGGCAGGACCGCCGTCGGTGGGCGGGGCGGTGGTCTGCCGCGCTCCGGTGTCCCAGCCGATGGTGGGAGCGGCCTGGCCGGTGGAAACGTAGCCGACTGCCCAGGCGATGGCGATCGCCACTACCAAAGTGATCAGCAGATTGGGGGTGCGGCGACTCCAGCGCGGTCGGCGCCGAGGTCGGCTGATGCGGGGACTGACGGTGGGGCGGCGGCTCATTGCGGGTGTCTCACGATGTCCCCATCCTGCCATGGGGTGGTGGAACTCTCGGCCCGCACATGTGAGGCTTAAGTGTGCCCACAACCGACGAAAGACTGCTCACCCGAGAGGCCGTCTCCCTGGACCGGCCCTGGGTCACCGTGGTCTGGGACGACCCGGTCAACCTGATGTCCTATGTCGCCTACGTCTTCCGCAGCTACTTCGGGGTTCCGGCCGCCGAGGCGGAACGCCTCATGCTGCAGGTGCACAACAACGGGCGCGCGATCGTGGCCACCGGCAACCGGGAATCGATGGAACGGCACGTGGAGGCCATGCACGGCTACGGCCTCTGGGCCACACTGGACCGGGCCGAAGAGTGAGCACCGGGACTGACCACCCGGGTGCGGGTCGACGCTCGGGCCGGGCGATGACGCTGCCCCCGCGCGGCCGGACTGTGGCCTGATGGACTTCCGCCGCGAAGACTCCGGCACGGTCTCGGCGATGTTCGAACCCGTCGAAGCCGACCTGCTCCGCCAGGTCGCCGGTCAGCTGATCCGGATGCTCGAGAGCATCGACACCGACGACCCCGCATCGTTCAGCCTGGGCACTGTGAGCCGGCTCCTGCCCGCCGCCTACCCCGACGACCCCGAGGCCAGCGCCGAGTTCCGCCGGTTCACGGCCGACGGCCTGCTCGACGGCAAGATCGCCAACGCCCGCTCGGTTATCACCCTGCTCGGTGCCGAACCGCCGGATGCGCCGGAGCACGACCCGCTTCCGGTTCCCGTCGTGCTCGAACCGGCGGCGGTGCAGTCGTGGCTGCGCACCCTCACCGACCTCAGGCTGGTGATCGCCGAACGCCTGCAGGTCGACGACCGGGGTATCCCCCGGCTACACGACGACCAGAGCGGCTTCCTGGGCGAGGTCTACGACTGGCTCGGCATGGTGCAGGAGTCACTGGTGTACGCCATCGACGCCTAGCACTCGGCAGCTACAACTCGCCGCCGAGGACGCCCGCGGAGGACCCCCGCGGAGAACGCGCCGACGTGCACGACGCGTCCCGCGCCGGGTCAGGCGGCGCGCGGCACCGTCTGCAGCGCCGCATAGGCGCGCTGCGGTCCCGCGCCGTCTGCCAGCGCCGCACTGAGCGCCCGCAGCCGCTCCCGGGTTTCGCCCGACAACCCCAGCAGGGCCACGGCAGCCTGCCGCAGCGCATCCGGGCCGGCCGTGTTGGGGTCGAGGGAAAGCCCGAAACCGGCGTCGTCGAGAGCCGCGGCTCCGGCGAACTGGTCGGTGGAGAATGGCAGCACAAGCAACGGCACACCGGCCGTCATGGCCTCGGTGACCGAGTTGTTGCCGCCGTGTGTCACGGCCAGGGCCGCGTGCCCGAGCACCGTCACCTGGGGCAGGAACGAGCGCACCAGCCAGGAATCCGGCAGCGGGCCCAGCTCGGCCGCGGCGGTGGAGCCGACGGCGATCGCCACTCGCACATCGATGCCGCGCAGGGCCTCGGCCACACGGGCGAGGACATCGCCGCGCACCGACAGGAAGCTGCCGAAGCTGACGTACACCAGCGGGCGGTCGTCACCTGAGGCCAACCAGGCGGACACCTCGGGGTCGTCGGCCTCCGAACGCACGGCGGAGCCGAGGAAGGCGTGTTCGGGCAGCAGCGCCGTGCGCTCCTCCGCGTGCAGCTCGGCCGGATAGTTCAGCAGCAGCACATCCCCGGTTTCGGTGAAGGCGTCTCCGCTGGGCGGAGCGGCCGGGTCCAGCTGCAACAGGGCATCGTTCCACTGCAGCGTGAAGTCGTCCCGCACCCGCTCGCAGAGCTGCCGTAGCTGCACCAGTTCGAGGGGGTCGGGGCTGAACGCGGCCGGCCAGGCCGACGGATAGCCGTAGACCTCGTCGCCCACCGGTAAGGCGGTGGGATGTCCGAGCACGACGTCGGCGTGCCGCACCCCTGCACTGATCAGGGCGAGCCGGGCGCTGAAGGCCAGGTGGTCCACGATCACCTGATCGGGCTGCACCTCGGCCACGATGCGCTGCACTTCGCGGGCCACGGCCACCGGGTTCCAGAGCAGGTCGCTGCTGCGCGCCTCGGCCTGGAACCGGAGGGTTTCCACCAGGCCCACCCTGGTGGCGTCGAAGAAACCGCGCAGGGCGTCATCCTCGCCGGTGGGCTGGTCTTCGGCACGGATAGTGCCGGGGTTGGACCCCCGACCCAGCTGCAGGTTCACCCGTTCAAAGCCGAAGTCCGCCACGATGCCGGCCGTGGCCGGCCCGCTGGCGACCACAACGCGTTCGCCGTTTGTGCGCCAGGCTGTGCCGAGGGTCGCGAGCGGGAAGAGGTGCGAGGCATAGTCGGGGCTGATGATCAGGAGGGTCATGAGGCGCTCAATGCCCAGTCGAGGGCCTGCTGCGCTTCGGCGACCGAATGGTAGACCTCCGCAAGGGTGCCGGCCATGGCCTGGATGGCGAAGGTTCCGGCGACCATGTCGGCGGCGCGCTGGGCGAATTCCTCGCCGAACGGGCCCGCTGCCAGATCGAGTGCCTGGGTGATGCCGTCGGAGAGCTCGGCGGCGTCGGCGGTGTTCACCAGGATGCCTGTGGTGCCGTCTTCCACGTAGGTGGCCGGTCCGCCCGCATCAGGCGCCACGACGGTCAGTCCCGTCGCCATCGCCTCGAGCAGGGCTATGCCGAATTCCTCCTTCATACTCGCGCACACGTAGACGCCGTTCGGCGCGGCCAATCCGGGCCTGCCGTACCGGGCGGCGGCCAGCCAGCGGGCCACAGCGTCGTTGGCCCGGTGTCCGGCGAGCAGCAGACCGTGGTCGGCGGCGGCGTCCAGGGGCACCGCGGTACCGATCAGCTCCAGCTGTCCGCGTTCATCGAACGACGGGTTCTCGAGGTCGCCGCCCACGATCAGCAGGTTGCACCGCTCACGCAGGGCCGCGTCGTCGGCCCAGGCGTGCACGAGAGTGGCCATTCCCTTCACTCGGTGCAGCCGGCCCACGGTGACGGCGAGCGGCAGCTGCCGCCGGTGCTCTGGCAGGGTGGCCAGTAGCGCGTCGAGGTCGGCGAAGTCGGCCGGGTCGGCCGCGACCGCGGCGGACACCGACCGCTCGATCACGGTCAGGTCGATGCCCTCCGCGACCACGGAGTGCCGCTCGGGATGCGCGGTGATGTCAATGCCCACGAGTTCGCGCATGTCGCGCTCCAGTTCGGGGCGCGGGAAGAGCACGGTGTGCGCGGCGTCGGCCGCGATCCGCTGCACCAGCCGGGCCCGGAACCAGAAGTGTTCGACCTCGTCGACGGCGCCGAAGTTGGCGCGGGTGAGCGAGCCCGCGGCATCCATCGCGTTGATCACGCTGTGCGGGTCCGGGGCGACCGTGAAGACCACCGGGATCTCCAGCTCGCGGGCGACGGAGGAGGCCGCGAGGGTACCCACGTCGGCCATCCGGAGGTGCAGCACGTCAACGCTGCCGGCGGCGCGCAGAATCCGGCGGATGCCGCGCTGCACGGCCACCCGTCGCGGCCAGGCATCGGCCGAGGAGATGGGCGCCCCGAGGAAGGGGACGGTCGCGAAGGCGTGCCCGGAGAGCGTCGAGCTCACCTCGGGCAGGCAGGCCAGGGCGTCGGCGGGGCCGCCGCGCGACAGGGTGAGGACGCGGTCGACGCTGGTGCCGGGCCGGTCGGGGTCGAGCCGTGCCGAGTCGAGCGGGTGAGCATCGAACTGGCCGGCCGGGGAGTAGGCCGCGCCGCCGCCGGCCACGAGGGCGTCGCCCAGGCGCACCAGCAGGGTGGCGATTCCGCCGTTGTCGCCCGAACCGACCTGGCTGAGTTCACGGTCGATGTCGGCGTGCAGGAACAGCTGGGCCACGGTCTGCCCGCTGCTCCACGGCGCGCGCGGGTAGGCGGGAACGGTGAGGTCCAGCAAGGCGAGGCGGGCCACGTCGGCGAGGTCGTCGTCGCCGCGGGCGAGGTCGGTCACCACGGCGACGTTGGCGTCGGTGGCCGGGAAGTCGCCGAGGGCGGCGACGGCCGCGGCCCGGGGGTCGAGGGCCTCGGCGGGGTCGGCCGCGATACGGCGCAGCATCCGCTGCGGGATGCGGCCGCCGATGAGGCCGATCGTCTCGACGAGACGGGCGCGGGCGGCCGGCTCGGCCACGCCGAGCATGGCGCCCTCGGCGGCCAGGGCCACGTGCTCGGGCGCGGAGGCCGCCCACTGCTCGAGGGTGCGCTGGGCGATCATGCCGGAGAAGCCGCCGGCCACCACCATGCGGAACAGCCCCGCGATGGCGTCGAAGCGCGGCAGCCGGGTGCCGAATGCCCAGGCGGCGTGCTCGCGCAGGAACGCCGAGTCGTGCTCGAGCAGCGAGACGAGCACATCGTCGGCGGACTCGTCGAACACCTGGGCCAGGGCATGCACGGCCGCGATGGCGGTGAGCTGGTCGGCCGGGTCGAGGGCGGCCTGGGCGAGCAGCCGCACGGCACGGTTACCGCCGTCGCGGGACGCGGCGATGGTGAGGTCGTCTGCAGAGCGGATACCGGCCAGGATGCTGCCTGCCTGTCGTATCGAATCCAGCGTCGTGTGAGTTCCCACGGTGTCTCCCTCTCGGCGGCGGTCCGCCCATCATGGGGCGCAGCAGAGCCCGCGCCGGTTGTGAGGCACCGGGGTGGCAACATTGCCCTCCGTGGTGACCCGTCGTTTCTCACATCATCGATCATGTCGATCGAGTGATACGTCTTGTGTTCGGAGCCGTCCCGACAAGAGTCTGCCCCGGAGCGATATTCTGCCACGTTGCCCGGGTCTGCGAGCGGTCGTTTCCATTTGATCAGGGCATTGGCAGGTTGCTCGCTCGGGACGGGGAATGCAGCCGGGGAATGCGGCCGGTAGGACGGCCGGCACACGGCCGCCAGCTCAGCCGGGAATCAGAAGACGATCCCGGCCGACGCCGTCAGGCCGCCGTCCACCGCGAGGGTCGTTCCCGTCACGTACGACGCCGCCGGCGAGAGCAGGAAGGCGATGACCGACGCGACCTCGCGGGCATCCGCGAGCCGGCAGAGCGGGATACGCCGCGAAAAATCCCGGCCGAAGATCTGGTCGGACAGGTTCTCGTCGCCGAGGTCCGCCCGCACCAGGCCAGAGGCCACATTGTTGATCCGGATGTCGCGGGCGGCATAGGTCAACGCCGACGACCGCACGAGGTCGATCATCGCGATTTTCGAAGCGTGATAGGCCCAGTTTCCCGGATCCGCGAGCAACCCGGCCACGGAGGCCGTCGCGACGATGCTGCGGTGTCCGTCGAGCGAGAACCCCTCGACGGCCGCCTGGATGCCCAGGGCGATGCTGTTGAGGTTGCGGGCCAGCAGATGCTCACCCTCGGCGATGGAACCGGGCATCTGCAGCGTGCGGGAGCTTCCGATGTCGGCCAGAAGCACGGCTGCATCGAGCCGACCGAAGGTCTCGATGGTGTGGGACACGGCGAGGCGAGCGTCGCGCTCGGTACCCATGTCTCCCACCGACACGACGTGCCGATCGCCCAGGAGCGCAGTCTCCTTGGTATCGACTCCGGCCACGGCGTAGCCGTTCTCCAGCAGCCGGGCGACCACGGCGCGACCGATGATCGAGCCGGCTCCGGTGACGAGGGCCACCGGAGCCGGGGGCGTGGATTCCTCGTCAGTCGCGCTGACCGTACCCGGTGACGTGACGCGTGCGGCCTGGGCGACCGGTCCGGCCGAGGTCGCAGTCTGTGTCTCTGTCGGGGACTCCGCCTGGGTCTGGATCTGGGCCTGGGCCTGGGCCTCGCTGTCGATTGTCATGTGTACCTTCTAACGGGGCTGCTTGCTACTCAGCGCACCCCACAGAAAATGCTACGCCGCACCGGCTGGGAGTGGGGTCCGTTGACGCAGATAGTGAGCGGCTCTGGCACAACGGTTCTGTCGCGGAAACTCGACGTGCGAGGTTCGGCCCCGCCGGGTCAGTGAGTGAAGCCGGGCTGGTGTTCCTCAACGGGCATCGGCCCGTCCAGCCGGTCGAGGTACGCGGTCTCTTCGCTGATCGCAGTCAGCAGCCGCGACGCGAGGTCGAGGCTCAACCCGTTCCGCACCACGATGCGCTGCACGATGCGGTCCGAGAGGTCGTCGGGCATCGGGTACGCGGGCACCAGCCAGCCGCGCGCGCGCAACCGGTCGGACAGATGGAAGAGGTTCCACTTGTCGGTGTGTCCCTCGGCCAACCGCCACGCGAACACCGGGATGTCGGAACCATCGCTCACCAGGGTGAACGCACCGTGCTCCGCGATGCCCTTGGCGAGGTACATCGCCACGTCCTGGGAGGCCTGTTGCACCAGCCGGTAGCCCTCGAAGCCGAGTCGCAGGAACAGGTAGTACTGCAGCAGCACCTGGGCCCCGGGCCGCGAGAAGTTGAGCGCGAGGGTCGGCATGTCGCCGCCCAGGTAGCTCACCCGGAAGATCAGGTCCTCCGGCAGCAGGTCCGGGCTGCGCCAGACCACCCAGCCCAAACCCGGGTAGACCAGGCCGTATTTGTGCGCCGAGGTGCTGATCGAGTGCACCCGCTCCAACCGGAAGTCCCACACCAGGTCCGGCTGCAGGAACGGGGCGATCATGCCGCCGGATGCCGCATCCACGTGGATGGGCACGTCCAGTCCAGTGCGCGCCTGGATCTCGTCGAGGGCCGCGGCGATCTCCTGTACCGGCTCGTAGATGCCCGTGTAAGTCACCCCCATGATCGCGACGACCCCGATGGTGTTCTCGTCGACGTAGTCGGCCAGGTCGTGGCCGTCCAGGCACGGATGCGCGTCCGTCACCGGTACCAGGCGCATCTCGACGTCCCAGTAGTTGCAGAACTTCTCCCAGCAGACCTGCACGGCACTGCTCATCACCAGGTTGGGTTTCTCCGTGGAGAGCCCGGCGGCGCGGCGGGCCTGCTGCCAGCGCCGTTTGAAAGCCAGCCCGCCAAGCATGCAGGCCTCGGACGACCCGATCGTGGAGGTACCGATGGTGGTGCGCGGTTCGGGCGCGTGCCAGAGGTCGGCGATGATGTGCCAGCAGTAGTCCTCGATGGCCGCCGTCTGCGGGTACTCGTCCTTGTCGATCATGTTCTTGTCGAAGGACTCGCTGTATAGCCGTCTGGCCTGGTCGTCCATCCAGGTGCTCACGAAGGTGGCCAGGTTGAGTCTCGAGATGCCGTCGAGTTTGATCTCGTCGTGGATGATCTGGAAGGCCGTGTCCGGCCCCATCATGGTGTCGCCGAGCGTGTACCGCGGGGCGAGAGTGGCCTCCCCCGGCCGGGCGAACAGTGGGTTGACCTCGAGGAACTCCGGATTCGTCGACATGCAAGCCAGAGTGCCCCCACCCCGCCGCCCGGTCTACCCCGAACCGTCAACTTCACCGGACCGGCCTGCACGATCCGGCTGGGCCGGCCAGGCCCGCTGGCGTGTGTCGGAGGAGTGACGTACACTCCGATTGTCGAACATTTGTTCGAGATTCCAGTTTCGAAAGGCTGCCATGCCCCAGATCATCGACACCGCGGTGCAGGTTGAACTCTCCGCAGACGGCGACCCCCTGGCCTTCGTCTGGGACCGGTTCGAACACACCATCATCGGCCAGCCGCAGGCGGTCTTCACCCGCACTCGCTGGTGGGAGGACGCGGGCACCCCCACCCGGATCGACACCGAACTCTGGCGGGTGGATGCCGCGCGCGGCGGCGAGGAGCAGCACCGCTACGATCTGCGCCACGACGCCGACGGCACCTGGGTGCTCTCGCTCGACTGGGGGTGAGGCTCCGATGAGTTTCCCGCACCTGCACGTGGCCAGCGCGTACTCCACCCACTACGGGGTGACCCTGCCAGAGGCCCTCGCCGGCCAGGCCGCCGCGGACGGCGCGACCTTCCTCGCCGTCACCGACCGTGACGGCCTCTACGGAGCGGTGAAGCATGTGCGCGCCTGCGTCGCAGCGGGCATCAGCCCGGGCCTCGGCGCCGAGCTCGCGGTGCACCACGACGACGACCTCGGTTCGCTCGGCCGGGTCGTGGTGCTCGCGCACGGCGGCACCGGGCGCGGCTACGCCGCCCTGTGCCGCGCGGTGTCCAGCGCCCACGAGACCTCGGCGCTGCTGGCGGGCCGGCCGCCGAGCATCTCCCGGCGCCGGCTCGCCGAGCTGGCCGGTTTGAACTCGCTGACGGTGCTGCTCGGCCCGCTGTCGGACGTGGGCCTCGCGGTGGAGCGCCGCGACACCCCGCAAGCCAGGGCCGGCCTGGCCGACTGGGTGCGCGAGATGCCGCCGGGGTCGCTGGTCCTCGAGGTGGTCTGCCACCTCGCCGAGCCGGGCACCCCCGGCAGCGTCGCACCCGCCACCCGCATGCTCGCCCTGGCGGAGTACGCCCAGTTGCCCGCGGTGCTGAGCAACGCCGTGCGCTACGGCACGCCCGACGAGGCGGTCACCGCCGACCTCGCCGACGCCGCCCGGCACCTCACGCCGCTGGCCCAGCTCGGCGGATCGCTGGGCACCGAGCTGCAGGTGAACGGGCAGGCCTGGCTCAAACCTGCCGCGGCCATGCGGCAGGTGGCCCGGATGGTGGTCGACGCCGGCCAGCACAGCGACGGGGCCCTGGCCCGGCTGTTGCGGGACACCCACGACCTGGCCGAGCGCTGCGTGCTCGACCCGGTCGCCGACATCGGCCTCGGCCGCCCCCGGATGCCCGAGGCGAGCGTCATTGGCATCACCGGCGACCCGCTCACCGAACTCTGGTCGCGCGCCCGCAGCGGCATCGACGAACGGTACGCCGATGCGGGCCGTCCGGCCCTCGGCGCCGCCCACCACAGGCTGGCCCACGAGATGGCCACCGTCGAGAGCCTCGGCTTCGCCAGCTACTTCCTCACCGTGGCCAAGGTGGCCGACATCGTCCGCGGAATGGGAATCCGCATCCAGGCCCGCGGTTCCGGGGTGGGCTCGGTGCTCAACTACGCCCTGCACACGTCCTCGGTCGAGCCCATCGGCAACGGCCTGCTCTGGGAGCGCTTCCTCTCCCCCGAACGCCAGACCCTGCCCGATATCGACCTCGATGTGGAATCGTCCCGGCGGCACGACATCTACCGCACCATCTTCCAGACCTTCGGCGGCTCCCGGGTGTCGCTCATGTCGATGACCAATGCCTACCGGGGCCGCGGGGCCGTGCGCGACGCCGGGCTGGCGCTCGGTATGCCCGACACCCAGGTCGCCACGATCGCCAAGCAGATGTGGCGCTTCAACGCCCGGGACTTCCGCGCGGCGCTGGCCGAGAAACCCGAACTCGAGGAGCTCGCCGCCGAGGTGCGCGAGTCGGCCCAGCTTGACCTCCTCGTCGACCTCACCGCCCGGCTCGACCGGCTGCCGCGGCACATCTCGGTGCATCCATGCGGGGTGATCCTCTCCGACGCCTCCCTGCTCGACCGCACCCCGGTGCAGGCGTCGGGCATGGGACTGCCGATGTCGCAGTTCGACAAGCACGACATGGACCCGATGGGCCTGATCAAGCTCGACATCCTCGGGGTGCGCATGCAATCGGCGATGGCGCACGCCGTCGAGGAGCACCACCGCCTCACCGGCGAGCACATCGACCTCGACCGCGTGCCGCTGGACGACCCGGCCACCTTCGAACTCATCCGCTCCACGCGCACGCTGGGCATCTTCCAGATCGAGTCGCCCGGCCAGATGGAGCTGGTGGGGAAGCTGCAACCCGAGGAGTTCAACGACCTCACCGTCGAGATCTCCCTGTTCCGGCCCGGCCCGATGAAGAACAACATGCCGCTGAAATACCTGCAGGCCCGGCACGGCGAGGTTGCCCCCGACTACATCCATCCCCGCTTCGAAGCCATTCTGCGGGAGACCAAGGGCGTCGTCATCTTCCACGAACAGGTGATGCGCCTCTTCCACGAACTCACCGACTGCGGCCTCGGTCACGCCGACGTGCTGCGCCGGCATCTCGGCCGGCCCGAACAGTTGCCCGTCATCGAGGCCTATGTGCGCGAACGTGCCCTCGCGCGCGGATTCGACGCCTTGACCATCGACCGGGTCTGGACCGTTCTGGCGGGCTTCGGCAGCTTCGGCTTCGCCAAGGCCCACGGGGCCGCGTTCGCACTGCCCACCTATCAGTCGGCCTGGTTGAAGACCCACCATCCGGCCGCCTTCCTCGCCGGCCTGCTCACCCACGATCCCGGGATGTGGCCCAAAGACCTGCTTGTGGCCGAGGCCCGGGTGCTCGGCGTGCCGGTGCTCGGCCTCGACGTGCAGCGCAGCGCCCTGGACTACCGTGTGGAATCCGTCGGCTCGGCTCAGGGAATCCGGATGCCGCTGCCCGAGCTGAGCGGTTCAAGCGAGGCCGAGCGCGCCCGCATCGTGCGGCATCAGCCCTTCACCTCGCTGCAGGACTTCCGCGACCGGGTGCGCCCGCGCCGGCGCACGTTTGAGGCCCTGGCCCGCATCGGCGCGCTCGACAGCTTCATCGACCACGACCGTGCCCGACGGCACGAACTACTCGCGCACATCCAGTCGCTGCGGGGAACGGCCATCACGATCGCCGACGACCAGCTCGCCTTCGAGGTGCCGCTGCCCGTTCTCGACTACGAGGGCGCGCGGTTCGACGCTGTCACGTCCCTGCAATTGCGCGGACGCACCCAGAGCGACCTCGAACTGCTCGACACCGGGCTCGCCGTGGCCGACCACCGGATGCGCAAGTTCTACCCCTTGTTCGCCGAGCTCGGGGTCACGCCGGCCTCGGCGCTGGCCACGTTGCCCGGCGGTACCGACGTGCTGCTCGCGGGCGTGCGCCGGGCCACGAACACCCCGCCCATGCGGGGCGGCCGCCGGGTGGTCTTCGTGAGCCTGGACGACGGGACCGGACCGGTCGCCAACGTCGTGTTCTTCCACGACGCGCAGGAGCTCATCGGCGCCGGGGTCTTCCAGACCGAGCTGATGCTCGTGCGCGGCCGCACCCGGCGCTCGGGGGCCCGTGGCGTCTCGGTGACCGGCGAAGGCATGTGGGATCTGGTCACGGTGGCCAAGAACAAGGCCAGGGAACGCGCCAGGGCAGCCAAGGAGGCGCGGACGGGCACTCTGCCCGGCGGAGTGCCAGACCCCGTTCTCGACCCCGCCATCGCTGGAGGGGCCGCCGGCACAGCGGCCGACCCTGACGCGGCCCAGGCCGGTCAACCCCGGCCGGGTCCGTCGCGTACGGCCGGGATCGCCCCGTTCGACCTGTGGTCGACGCGGAGCGCCTAGCGGCCGGCCCGCGCAGACGCTGTGGCTGGAGCCGCACGTGCCTCCCGGCTCACCTTCCTGGCCGTGCCCTAGCCGGGCGGCGCGGGCTCCGGAGCGGGAGCCTGGGGAGCGGGCGGATCCGGGGCCGGCGGCTCCGGAGCGGGAGGTTCCGGGGCAGGCTGCTCCGGCGCCGGCTCCGGTGTCACCGGTGCCGGCGGTTCGGGAGAGACCGGGGCGGGCGCCTCGGGGGTGACGGGGTCGGGTGCGGGCGGATCCGGCGTGACCGGGTCAGGATCGACGGGCCCGGTGCCGTCGTCGTCGGCGTCATCTGGGGGGTCCTGCACGACGGGCACCCCGGGGAACAGGTCTCCGCCATACTTCGCGTTCGCCACCGACATCACGTCCGGCCACATCCGGTGCCGCGCCGTGGCTGCGGGCCCGCTCGCGAACCGGATCGCCCGCTGATTGGCCTCACCCGTCACGGTGACGACGCCCACCACTGTGGCGACCTTGCTGCTCGCACCGCTCATCCAGGTGTTCTTCGCGTTGTCGGTCGTGCCCGTCTTTCCGAACATCGGCACGCGCGGCGTCGTGGCCGAGTTCGACTGCACCGCCGTGCCTTCCGTCATCACCCGGCTCAAGGCCGAGATCATCTGGGTCGCCGTGCCCGGGGTCACCGACGTGGAGCACTTCGGTTGCGGAATGGGAACTTCGGCGCCGTCCGACCCGACCATCCGGTCGATCACGAGCGGACTGCAGGTGACCCCCTGATTGGCGATTCCGGCGAAGGCCACGGCCATGGTCAGCGGCGCGATCTCGTTGGTGCCGATCACCGACGCGGCGCTTTGGCTCAGCGGCTCGCCATCGGCCCGGTGCACCCCGAAGGCCTCGGCCATCTTGCGGATGCCGCACAGGTCGAGGCGTTTGGCCATGCCGATGAATCCAGTGTTGATCGAGCCGATGGTGGACTCGAGCGCGCTGTAGTTGCCGCCGGACTCATCGGCGTCGTTCTTGGGGCTCCAGCCCTCCGCGTCGTAGTTCTGCGGACCGAGGCAGCTGTCGGTGAAGGTACCCCAGCGCGACTTGGGAGCGGAGTCGACCCTTTCGCTCAGCGAGTGGCCGGTGTTCAGCCACTCGGCCAGGGTGAAGACCTTGTAGGTCGACCCAGGTTGGAACCCGCTGGAGCCGCCGGCGTCGAAATCTGTGTTGTAGTTCACGCTGGTCCAGTTGTTCCCCGTGGCCAGCACCTCGGGGTCCTGGCTGTAGTCCTTGTTCTGGGCCATCGCGAGTACCCGGCCCGTTCCCACCTGCACGCTCGAGATGACGCTGCCCACGTCCCAGCCCGCCACCGACTTGGGCACGTTCTCGTTCAGGGTACTGACCGCCGCGTTCTGCAGGTCGAGGTCGAGCGTCGTGTAGACGTCGAAGCCACCGCGACGGATGTTGGTGATCCGGGCATCCGCGTCGTCACCGAACACCGGGTCGTTCGCCAGCACGTAGATCACGTAGTCACAGAAGTAGGCGTTGGCCAGAGCGGTCTGACAGCCGGTGCTGGGCTCGTGGATCTTCGGCTCGATCGGCGCCGCGACGGCCTCGTCATACGCTGCCTGGGTGATCTTCTGATACTTGAGCATCGCGCCGAGGATGTAGTCGCGCCGTTGCCGGTTGTCGCTGTAGCCGTTGGCGGCCCCGTTGGTCTCGCTCTCGGGCTTGTCCAGGCGGAACTTGTCCGGATTGTTCACAATCGCCACGAGGCTGGCCGCCTGGGAGAGGGAGAGGGTCGCCGCCGTAGCGCTGTAGTAGTAGTCAGCCGCCGCCTCGATGCCGTACACCCGGCCGCCGAAGCCCGCGATGTTCAGGTATTGCCGCAGGATGTCGTTCTTCGCGAACTTCTTCTCCACCCCGATGGCCAGGCGCATCTCCTTGAGCTTGCGTGCCACGGAGGTGACGGTGGCCGCGTCGTAGCAGCTCTGGATCTCGTCGTCGGTGGGCAGCATCTCGCACTTCTGCACCAGCACGTTCTTCACGTACTGCTGTGTGATCGACGAGCCACCCTGCACGTCTCCGTGCAGGGTCGTGGTCACCGCACCGCGCACCGTGCCCTGCAGGTCGACGCCGCCGTGTTCGTAGAACCGGGGGTCCTCACCCGCGACCGCGGCATCCTTGACGTTCTGGCCGATGTCGTCCCAGCCCACTTCGACCCGGTTCTGGTCGTACAGGGTGGCCAGCAGCACAGGGCTACCGTCGGAATTGGTGGCGTAGATGTTGCTGCGCTGGGCGAGCGGCTCGATGTCCAGGTAGTCCGGAAGCGTCTCGAACACGCCGATGGTGTTGGTCGCGGTCAAACCGGTCAGCGCCAGGACCGGGGTCAGGCCCACCGTCACCAGCAGGCCGGCCACGGCGCTCGCGGCGAGGAGTCCCATGAATCCGCCGAGCACTCCCCCGGGCGAGCGCGGCTGGGTCACCCCGGTTCCGTTGGTTCCGTCCGTCCCATTCGACACCATAGCCGTTCGGTCCTGCCCTTCCGCCTGCCACGGCTCACGCCGGTAGACCTGCTCGCACCGGCACACAGCTGCGTCCGGTGGACCAGCGACCACCGGTAGGTCCACTCAAAGCCGAGCCTCGTCCGGCCGCTAGGGGCTTGCCGAAGCCCCCTGAACGGGGCACCATGCGGCTCCGCACGACCGGCTGCCGACGACGACCGTCAGGCCTCCGACACGACCGGGACGTGCCCCGGGAGTTAGAGTGGCGTGTCAGGTTCTCAGGAGGAAAAATGGCCGGTCCCGCTATGCCCAATGTGCCCACAAGGCGAAACGTCAAGCTGCTCACCGACGCGATCGCGACCCTGGAGTCGGGCAGCACGGTCAGCGCGATGTTCCTGACCAAGCGGTACGGAGCCTTCACGATCGAGGGAACGGCCTTCATCTCCGCCTCGGTCAAGACCCTCACCATCGGTGGTCGCTCCATCGAGCAGAACCTCAAGCCGCACAAGTCCCTGCAGGCCCTGACCACGACGCCGTCGGCCGGCTCTCTGGTCGGTGAGCCCGAACCCGATGCGACCGGTGCAGAGGCGCCCCCCGCCGAGTCAGGTGCCGGCCCGGTCGTGCAGCACGGCGACCTCATCTCGGCTCGCTTCGCGGATCCGGCCTACGGGCAGTTCACGGTCACCGGGGTGGGCGTGGCATCCACGGTCAGCGATGTGGTGCTCGTGGGCGGCTGGTTTGTGAGCCAGGCCGGCACGACCGCGCCCCGCCTGGTGGATCTCGAGATCCTCGCGGAGAACGGCACCCACGAGTATCCGCTTCCGCCGCGGATCGCGAGCTGGGGCGACGACTCCGAGGGCGCAACCGAGTACTAGGCCCGACAGCACAGTCGCACACACAGCCCGTCACACACAGCGCAGTCCGGCACACAGCACAGTCCGGCACACACCCGAAGGGTCCTTGCTACCCGGCGGTCACCGTTGCCTGGTCGTCACAGTGAGCGTGGGTGAGACCGGAGCGGCGCTGGCGGCCACCTGCACTCCGACGCGTGCCGTCTGGTCCGCGGGGACCGCTGCTGCCCAGTCGTAGCCGGTGCAGGTGATCGAGGTCCCGGCCGTGAGCGTGCAGGCCATGCCCCAGGCGTTGACGATGCTGGTGGCTGTGGTGTCCGGCCAGGTCACCGTCCAGCCCTTCACCCCGGTGGTACCGGTGACGAGGAATTCGGTGACGTAGCCGGCGCTCCAGGAATTCTGCAGTTGCCAGGCGACGGTGGCTCCGGCAGCGGCGGTCGGCGTGGCCGTCGGCTTCGGCGTCGGCTTCGGCGTCGGCTTCGCCGTCACGGTCGGCCTCGGCGTGGTGGTCGGCTTCGCCGTCACTGCCGGCCTCGGCGTCGCCGTGGGTTTCGGCGTCGCGGTGGGCTTCGGTGTCGTGGTCGGCTTCGGCGTCGTGGTCGGCTTCGCCGTAGCCGTAGCCGTCGCGGTCGGCGTGGGCTTCGGCGCCGGGATCGGCGTGGTGGCTGCACTCGTCAAGAGCGGCGCGAGGGCGGCGAGCTTGGCGGCCTGCGGGGTGACCCAGTCGTCGGCGACGATCCCGCCGGTGTCACCGCTGTTGGGATTGAACGACCAGTAGGCGAAGCTCGTCTTGTTCGCGGCCAGATAGCCCACGATCGAGCTCATCCACCGTGTGTCGGAGGTGGTCTCGAGCTTGCTGCCGAACTCCCCCACGAGCACAGGCGCGATGCCGTTCTTGCTGATGTAGCCCCAATTCGCGTCCCAGACCGAGGTGAGGTTGGCCGGGTAGGTGCTGGCGCTGAACCACTTTTGGGCGTAGACGGATGCTGGGTAGTCGTGGGGCGAGTACACCACGCGGTTCGGCACCGTGAGGGTGACGGGCTTCGCAGCCACGCCGCTCAGGCCACCACCCCACCAGGTGGAGGTGCCGGACGCCTGGTTCTCGATTCCTTCGACCAGGATCAGCAGGTTGGGGTTCACGGCCAGCACGGCGTTGCCGGCGCGAGTCGCAGCGGCCTGCCAGTCGGTGTCGGGGTTGCCGCAGCCCCAGCAGGCCGGTCCGTGCGGCTCGTTGTGCAGGTCGACGCCGATCACGGTCGGGTCGTTCCGGTACCGGGCGGCCAGCGCCTTCCAGTCGGCGATCCAGCGTGCCTCGCTGTACTGCGCGGTGTACCAGAGTTCTGACTGCGCTCCGGAGTCGGGCCGGTGCCGGTCGAGGATGACGCTGAGTCCGGCTGCCGCGGCCTTGCTGATGACGATGTCGAGCAGCTCGTGCGGCGTCTTGTTCACCAGGTCGGGGTTTGCCGCGTAGTTGATCGAGCTCGTGGCGGATGCCGCAAGGCACTCGTTCGAGAATGGCAGCCGGAGGGTCGTGAATCCCATCGACTTGATCTGCTCCAGTCCAGACGCGAGCGAAATGGTCCAGAGACCGTGCGGGGCGCAGTTCGAGGTCTCCATGCCGAACCAGGACACGCCCTTGATCACGTAGGGAGCGCCGGAGGCGGTCAGGATGCTGCCACCAGACGTGTGCAGCCAGCCGGACGTCGCCTTGGCCGCGACCGCAGAAGTGGCCGCGGCGACGGCCGGTGAAGCTGCGCGTGGTGAAGCTGCGGATGGTGAAGCTGCGGCTGGTGAAGCTGCGGCTGGTGAAACAGAGGCAGCCGCCGTACCGGCCAGCAGTACGACGCCGAGAACCAGCGCGACCAGACCGGTTCGCGCGCGTGAGTGAAGGTTCCCGCTCATGGATCCCCCAAAAATGATGCCCGAGATTGTGCTGCACAGGATCGGGGGTGTCCCCTCGCTCAGGATAGGGGCTCGTACCATCCTGCGGCAACGGCCGGCGCCAGTCGTCGAGTGAGGAAACGACGAACGACCCGGCAGCCGAGGCTGCCGGGTCGTTCGGGGAACCGGGTGGGTTAGGCGCGCACGCCCGTGGCCACGGTCTTCTTGGGCCAGGCCGGAGCGAGGGTCAGGATTGCCCAGCCGAAGAGGCCGGACAGGAGGCCCATGCCCATCGCGAAGGCCGAGACGCCGAACGAGACGACCGAGGTGAACAGCGAAGTCCGCAGGAACGAGGCGTTCATGACCGTCGCGCGCAGCGGGTCATCCTGCTCGAGCTCGGCGTACGTCTTGTTGTCGGCCATCGCCAGGGCGTGGTGGTTGATGATGGTCGCCTGCGCGTATGCGGAGAACGGGCCGACCACGGGTGCGCCGGCGAGGAACTCGGCGTCCTCAGAGACGGTGATGTTCTCGGCGGCGAGCTGCGAGCTCACGACGCCCCAGACGACGCCGCCGCCGACGATCATGACGATTGCACCGAGAATTCCGGCCCAACCAATGAGCTTGACGACCTTGGTCTTGGTGGCGCTCAGGGCCGTGGCCGGAACTGTTGCTGTTGACACGATGTTGCCTTTCGTTGTGAATCTGAAGATATCCACAGTCTGGCAGCAACCTGTTTTCCCAGTCAGGGTACAAAGTCCCTGGCTTCGAATTCGTAACACTATTTGTGCTGGTCACAGGCAAATCGGCTTTACGCATTTATATGCGTAAAGCCGATATCCACAGTGTGTCGCGGTTGGCCGACGCGTGTCGCCGCGCGGGAGAGGCTAGAAGACGGTCAGTCCCCGGGCTTCGAACTGGCCGCGCACGCGGTTCAGCAGCTCGTTCTCCGGCGGGTGCACGCCGTGCAGGGGGTACGGGATGCTCAGGCGGTCCCACTTGTCCTCGCCCATCTGGTGGAAGGGCAGCACCTCGACGCGCTCCACGTTGGGCCAGGACTTGACGATGTCCACCACGGCCTCGACGTTGTCGACGGCGTCGGTGAGTCCTGGCACAAGGACGAAGCGCACCCAGACCGGGATGCCCCGCTCGGCGAGCCGGTCGCCGAAGGCGATCGTCGGCGCGAGTTCGCGGCCGGTGACGGTCTTGTAGGTGTCGGGCAGGCCCGACTTCACGTCGAGCAGAACCAGGTCGACGTTGTCGAGCAGCTCGTCCGAGGCACTCTTACCGAGGTAGCCCGAGGTGTCCAGGGTGGTGTGCACGCCCAGGGCGTGCGCCTCCTTGAACATCCGCTTCACGAAGGCGGGCTGCATGAGCGGTTCGCCGCCGGAGATGGTGAGGCCGCCGTTGGTGGCCTTGAAGACACCCAGGTAGCGGGTCATCCGGGCGACCAGTTCGTCGATGGGCGTGACCAGCCCGTCGCGCATCTTCCAGGTGTCAGGGTTGTGGCAGTACTGACAGCGCAGCAGGCAACCGGACAGGAACAGGGTCATGCGGGTGCCGGGGCCGTCGACGGCCGTCACCAACTCCCAGGAGTGCACACTGGCGACGGTGCCTTCCCGGATCGCCTTCATTTCGAGGGTGTGCAGTTCGGCCTTGCGGTCGGCGTCGTTGAGGGCGCTGACATCGTCGGAGACGGGCGCCGACAGGTCGACGTGCTCTCCGGAAAGTTCGACAACAGGACAGGCAACGCTAGGGAAGCCGAGGTTGATCGCGGTCATGGTCTCGTCCTACCTAGCGTTGCCGGTCATGTGTTAAGGGTGTTCTTTAGTGCGAGTGGAACGTGCGGCTGATGACATCCATCTGCTGCTCGCGGGTGAGGCGGACGAAGTTCACGGCGTAACCGGAAACACGGATCGTCAGCTGCGGGTAGTTCTCCGGGTGCAGCATGGCGTCTTCGAGCGTCTCTTTGTTGAGCACGTTGACGTTCAGGTGGTAACCGGTGGCCGACGTGAACGCGTCGAGCAGGCCGACCAGGCTGGTGATCTGCTCGTCCTTGGTGTGGCCGAGGCCGCTCGGAACGACAGTGTTGGTCAGCGAGATGCCGTCCTGGGCTTCACTGTACGGAAGCTTGGCGACACTGAGTGCCGACGCGAGCATACCGTGCGTGTCGCGGCCGTTCATCGGGTTGGCACCCGGTGCGAACGGCTCACCCTTGCGGCGACCATCGGGCGTGTTGCCGGTGGCCTTGCCGTAGACCACGTTGGACGTGATCGTCAGGATCGACTGGGTGTGGATGGCGTCGCGGTAGGTCGGGTGCTTGCGGATCATGGTCATGAAGCGTTCCATGACGTCCACCGCGATGACGTCGACGCGGTCGTCGTCGTTGCCGAAGGTGGGGAATTCGCCCTCGACGGTGTAGTCGACAACCAGGCCGGTCTCGTCGCGGACCGGGCGGACCGTGGCGTACTTGATGGCGGACAGCGAGTCGGCGACCACGCTCAGGCCGGCGATGCCGCAGGCCAGGGTGCGGATGATCTCCTTGTCGTGCAGTGCCATCTCGAGGCGCTCGTATGCGTACTTGTCGTGCATGTAGTGGATGCAGTTCAGTGCGGTGACGTAGGTCTCTGCGAGCCACTCGAGGGTCTCGAGGTAGGCCGGGAAGACGGTGTCGTAGTCGAGGATCTCGTCGGTGTTCGGCGCGGTGGCCGGGGCGATCTGCTTGCCGGACACCTCGTCCTTGCCGCCGTTGATCGAGTACAGCAGCGCCTTGACGGCGTTGACGCGGGCTCCGAAGAACTGCATCTGCTTGCCGACGCGCATCGGGGAGACGCAACATGCGATCGCGGCGTCGTCACCCATCTCGTTGCGGATGAGTTCGTCGGACTCGTACTGGATGGCCGACGTGTCGATCGAGACCTGGGCGCAGAAGCGCTTGAAGCCCTCGGGCAGCTTGTCGCTCCAGAGCACGGTCAGGTTCGGCTCGGGTGCGGGGCCCACGTTGTACAGGGTCTGCAGGAAGCGGAACGCGGTCTTGGTGACCAGCGGGCGGCCGTCTTCACCGATGCCGGCGAGCGACTCGGTGACCCAGGTGGGGTCGCCGGCGAAGATCTCGTCGTACTCCGGGGTACGGAGGAAGCGCACGATGCGCAGCTTGATCACGAGGTCGTCGATGAGTTCCTGGGCACCGGACTCGGTGAGGACGCCGGCGGCGAGGTCGCGCTCGATGTACGCGTCGAGGAAGGCCGCGTTACGGCCGAACGACATAGCCGCACCGTTCTGCTCCTTGACGGCGCCGAGGTAGGCGAAGTACAGCCACTGAACGGCTTCCTTGGCGGTGGTGGCCGGCTTGGTGATGTCCGAGCCGTAGCTGGCGGCCATCTGGGCGAGCTCCTTGAGGGCCCGGATCTGCTCCGAGTTCTCCTCGCGGGCACGGATGATGTCCTCGGTCGAGGGCTCCATGTCCAGCTCGGCGCGGTCGTTCTTCTTACCGGCGACCAGGGCGTCGATGCCGTAGAGGGCCACACGACGGTAGTCGCCGATGATACGGCCGCGGCCGTAGGCATCCGGCAGGCCCGTGATCAGGTGGCTGCTGCGCGCACGACGCACGCCGGGAGGGTAGACGTCGAAGACCGCGGTGTTGTGGGTCTTGCGGTAGTCGGTGAAGATCTTTTCGAGCTCGGGCGACACGGGGTAGCCGTAGGTCTCGAGCGAGGTGGCGACCATGCGCCAGCCGCCGAAGGGCATGATCGCGCGCTTGAGCGGCGCGTCGGTCTGGAGGCCGACGATGACCTCGTTGTCCTTGTCGATGTAGCCGGGCTTGTGCGCGGTGATGGACGACGGCGTGGTGGCGTCGATGTCGTAGACGCCCTTCTCGCGCTCGACGGGGAACATCGCGGACAGCTTGGCCCAAATGCCTGTGGTGCGCTCGGTGGCGCCTTCGAGGAAGCTTGCGTCGCCGGTGTACGGCGTGTAGTTGCGCTGGATGAAGTCGCGCAGGTTGATCGAGTCTTGCCACGGGCCGCTGACGAATTCAGCCGGGCCTGCTTCTGCGAGACCGCGCTGGTCGCTTCTGATGCCATCTGTAACGGTCATATGGATTGCTCTCCTTGTAGGATCGAGGCTTTCCCGCTGACTGGGTGTTTATCCCACCAGTCGGGCCACGAGAGCAGGACCACGAGGTACCAGCTAATGCCACGGTGCCGGTGGTTCGCCCTCTGTTCTGAACACTACTCTTCGGTTCGGCGGCCGAACCGGGACCTTGGTCCCGTATTCACCTCCCATTGGGGGGTGCCTCCAGCCGCTATCGTGTGGACGCGCGCGCGGGCGCGATCGAGTGCAGCCGGAACTGTCGCACCGGGCGCGCCGTGGTGGCGGCACAGGTGCTGAGCAGCGGCTCGGAGAGGGTCTCGACGACCCGCACGGTGACCGGCTCGACGGCGTGAGCCGCCCGCGGTTCGTCGCCGGGCGCGGCGGTTCCGGTCGTGTGGTCGAAGGAGACGCTGTGCACCCCGGCCGACTCCGTCCACGACCGGTAGGCGAAGGCGTCCACGCGGTCGTCACCGAACTCCCGGGCCGCGAAGGCGGCAGCGGCCTGCACGACGTTCGGCAGCGAGCTGCGGCCACGGAAGCGGCTCGGTTCCACGAGTCCCCGGCGATACAGTTCGATCAGGGTGGGGGCCTCCTCCGCGCTCATCCGGCCGTAGTACAGCCCGTGCGGGAAGAGGATGAGGGTGGCCGCAAACCTGTCACCGCCCAGGTGGGAGCATTCCCAGGTGGCGTCGGGGTGGGCCAGGGCGAGCGCGGTGACAACCGGGCGGCCTCGCACGGCGCAACATTGGTCGTGGCGGGCGTGCGTGCACACGCAGATGAGCGGCTCGGTCGACGGCTCCCCGCCGGCGCCGTCCAGCGGCACCGTGAGGAGGTCGGCTGGATCGGACACGGCGCCCCAGCGGATCTGCTCGTGCCCTGGCCGGGCATCCACCGCGGCCCAGCGCCAGCTGGCCTGGGCGCGGCGTTCGTGGGCGGTGCGGCCCGTGCGCCGGATCGCGAGCGGGCGGATGCCCGCGGCCTCGATGCGGGTGACCAGGGCGCGGCCGAGGGCGGGGTCGAGCGGGGACTGCAGAAACGCGTGTGTGCCCCACGCCCCGTCGATCTCGACCAGGAACCAGCGTTCGCCGTACCCGGCCGTGCCGGGCAGCGGGTCGTCGCGCTCGAGGGACCGGTCGCTGCACGGCAGCCAGCCCGCGGCTGGCGACTGCTCCCCCGGCGCCGAGTCCCCCGGCCCGGCCCGGTCGTCCCCAGCCCGGCTCACCGCACGACCAGGACGCCTTCGCGCACGAGGCGCCGGGCGACGACCAGGGACGAGGCCGAATCCAGCCCGGTCAGGCCGCCGGCCTGCGTGGTCTGGCCCGTGAGCACCTGCGCCAGGGCGTCGGCGGCCTCCGCGGGCAGAGTGACCCGTTTGCCCGACAGCACCAGCGACACCGTGGTGGGACCCGAGCTCCGGCCGGGCCCGGAATCCGTCTCGAGACGGGCATCGAGCCCGCGGCGGAGGCTCACGGTGGTCGCCTCGTGCAGGGCGGCCGCCGCGGCGCTCGTCGCGAGCGGGGCGACCGGTTCCGGCCGGGCCGAGTCGCGCACCCTCGCGTGCAGGCGCCGCCCGACCGTGGCGTCGGGGCCGGGTTCGGCACGGGCGAACCGGGCCAGGTCGTCGACGGCCGCGCCGACGAGCGCGGCGACCGTCGCCGCATCCGTGAGGTCGACGCCCAACGGCAGCGCGGCGCGGAGTGACTCGTCGGCGGTCGCGGCCGCCAGCACCTCGCGGAGCACGTCGTGCCGGGTGAGGGCGGCGACCCCGATGGTCAGGTGGATGGACGTGCCGCCGAGCGCCGTCGCGGAATGGATCCAGCCGCGCGGGAGGTAGAGCACGTCCCCCGGCCGGAAAACTTCGTCGATGGCCGGCAGGTTGCGCGCCTGCGTCTCCACCTCGCCGCGATGCCCGGACCACGGCTGGTCACGGAGCGGCCGGGAATGCACGGGCGGATGGATACGCCAGCGTTTCTCCCCCTGCACCTGGATCACGAAGACGTCGTGCACGTCGTAGTGCGGGTCGAATCCCCGTTCGGCGGCCGGGGTGATGTAGGCGTTCACCTGCACCGGATGGCCCAGGTCGGCCGCCAGGGCGCGGGCGAACTCCGCCAGCGGCGGCCAGGTGCGATGCAAGCCCTGCAGCACCAGGGTGGCCCCGGCACTGAGTTCGTCGAGGACCTTGTCGGCGCTGACCTGGTCGGCGATCTCGGCTCCCAGCCCACCGGGTGCCGTGTAGCGCGCGGGATCGAGCAGCACGCCGGCCTTGGCCATACGTGCGAACGGAGTGCGGAGGCCCCTGCGGGTGACCAGTTCATCCACCGCGTCGGCGCTGAACAGGTCGTCGAGCCCGTCGCCCAGCCCCGCGGCGCGGGTGAACAACGCCGCGCGATCCCAGTACTCGGCGGCAAAGGACTCCGGCGGCACCGGCAGCAGCCGTGCGAGCGCGGGCCGATCACTCGGCCCGCGCTGCCCGGAACCCATCAGGCGGATCCGTCGGCGCCGCCGTCGTGCCCCTCGGGGTTGGCGCCGCCGTCGGCCGTGCCCTCGCCGGAGGCGGAGCCGTCCGCGCCCCCGTCGTGTCCGGAGGGGTTGGCTCCCCCGTCTGCGGTGCCCTCGCCGGCATCGGCCGAACCGTCGGCCCCGCCGTCGTGACCCTCCGGGTTGGCTCCGCCGTCCGCGGTGCCCTCGTTCGGATCCAGGCTCGATGTCGTGATGTCGTCGTCGTTGATGCCCACTGCATACCTCCAAAGCCGTTGCCGGGCGCCGGCTGACGCCCACTCGCGATAGTACGTCGCCGACCGGGCCCGCGGCTAAGAAACTTCGAAGAATCCCGCGGGAGTGTTGAACCAGAACGAGATCGCCACCAGCGTGTTGCCCACCCGGAACGAGAAGAGCCATGACAGTTCGCCAGCCCACTGCCGGCACCGACGCACCGACGACCGACGCACAGGATGTCGCCCGGGGAATCAGCCGGGGCGCGACCAGGGGTGCCACGGCGCCGGTCGCCCGGGCCCGCCGGATCCGCACGCGACGCCGGCTCCGCGCCGCGGACATCCTGAGCACGGCGCTCGTCACCTCGATCGCCCTGGCCGTGGCGCTGTACCTGGCCTACGGCGGTCTGAACACCGTGACGGATGTCCCGTCGGCCGTGACCGCCCTGGGCATCGTGACCGGGCTCGTCGGCACCGACCTCATCCTGGTCATGCTCGTGCTTGCTGCGCGCATCCCGCTGATCGACCGCACGGTCGGGCAGGACGTGGCCATGGCGCTGCACCGACGGCTGGGCAAGCCGGCCCTCTACCTGATTCTCGCCCACGGTGTGCTCCTCACGGTGGGTTACGCGCTCAGCAGCGGCGTCGACGTGATCGCCGAGACGATCTCCCTCTTCAACACCCCGGACATGGCCTTCGCCTATCTGGGCGTGGGGCTGCTCGTGGCCGTGGTGGTCTCGTCCCTCGTCGCGGTGCGCCGGCACTTCCCGTACGAGGTCTGGCATGCCATCCACCTGCTCAGCTACGCCGCGGTGCTGGTCGCCCTCCCCCACCAGCTCAGCGCCGGCGGCGTGCTGGCCGACGGCACGGTGCAGCGCGTCTACTGGCTGGCACTCTACGTTCTCGCCTTCGGGTCGATCGGCGCTTTCCGTTTCGTGCTTCCGGTGATCCGGTCGTACCGGCACGGGATCACGGTCTCCGGCGTCGAGACCATCGCCCCCGGTGTGGTGTCGATCCACCTGACCGGCCGTCACCTCGACCGGCTGCAGACGGCGGGCGGCCAGTACGCGATCTGGCGGTTCTGGACGGCCGGCACCTGGTGGCACGCGCACCCGATATCGTTCTCCGCGGTGCCCACGCGCACCAGCGCCCGAATCACGGTGCGGAACCTGGGCCGCGGCAGCCGCGAACTCGCCGAGGTGCCCGTGGGTACTCGGGTGTCATTCGAGGGCCCGTACGGCCTGTTCACCGATGCCGCCCGCACCTCGCCGCACCTGGCGGTCGTGGCCGCGGGGATCGGCATCACCCCCATCCGTTCGCTGCTCGAGCACTCCACTCTCAGCCGCGGCGAAGCGACGGTGCTGCTGCGCGGTACCGATGCCTCGCAGAGTTATCTGTGGAACGAGGTCGGCGCCCTGTCCCGCACCGCGGGGTCGGCCATCTACTCGATGATCGGACGCCGTCCTCGTGGGGTCGACACCTGGATGAGCGCCGAGGCGATCAGCGCCGGGGTCACCATCTCCAGCGTGTTCCCCCGGCTGACCGACTCCGACCTCTACGTCTGCGGCCCGCAGGCGTGGACCGATCTGGTGGTGCGGGACGCCAAGGCCGCCGGGCTAGCCGACCGTCAGATCCACGTGGAAAGGTTCGACTGGTGAGAAAACGCGCTGTCGCAGCAAGCATCCTCTCCTCTGCCGCCGTCCTGGTGGTGGGCTGGCAACTCGGCGCCCCCAGCGCCGTGATGACGTCGGTTCCGTCCGCCTCTTCCGGCGTCGGCACCAGCACCGGTCCGGGGTCACCGGCCACGGGCACATCGTCGACGGGCACATCGTCCGCGGGAACGCCGTCCGCGGGCGGCGCGTCGGCACCGGCCGCCACGGCTTCCGCCACGCCCGCGGCACCGGCCGCAGCCTCCGGCACGTTCGTGGGCACCAGCACCTCCACCCGGTTCGGATCGGTGCAGGTGCAGATCACCGTGACGGCGGGCAGCATCACCGATGTGACCGCCCTCAAACTCACGGATGCCGACGGACGGTCCGTGCAGATCAGCAACCGGGCTGCCCCGGTGCTGCGCCAGGAGGTGCTCTCGGCGCAGTCCGCCCAGGTCTCCACGGTCTCCGGCGCCACCTACACGAGCGAGGCGTATCTCACGTCGTTGCAGTCAGCTCTCGACCAGGCCGGACTCTGATCATGCCCACGGTGGTCTTCCCGACCATGGGAACGATGGCGAGCCTGCGCTTTCGCGATGCGCCGCCCGGCACGAACGGTGACGTCACCGACGTACTGCAGGGCCTGCGCGATCATTTCGAGGACCTCGAACAGCGGTTCAGCCTGTACCGGGCCGATTCGGAGATCAGCCGGATCAACGACGGGTCCGAACGGCTGACCCGGGCCAGCCCATCGATGCTCGCCGCCTACGAGCTCGCCCTGCGCTGGCGGGACGACACCGGCGGAGCCTTCACCCCGCACCGTCCGGACGGTTTCCTCGACCTTTCCGGCGTGGTCAAGGCCCTGGCTATCGAGGATGCCGGCCGACTGCTGCGTGCGGCCGGCGTGCAAAATTGGCTGGTCACCGTCGGCGGGGACACTCTGTCCGACGGAACGGAGGCCCCGGCGCCCCAGGCGGAGGGGACGCAGACACCGTGGACCGCGGGCATCGTCGACCCGCTCGACCGCAGCGCCCTGCTCTGCGTCGTCCCGTTCACCGACAACTGGCGAGCGATAGCGACGTCGGGCACCTCCGAACGTGGCGAGCATGTCTGGCGCCGCCCGGAGTCCGGCGCCCTTGTGCAGGTCAGCGTCCTGGCTGCGGACATCGTCACGGCCGACGTCCTGGCCACGGCGATCCTGGCCGGCGGACCCGACACCCTCGACCGGGCGACCGAGCGCTGGAACATCGACGTGCTGACGGTCGACGCGTCCGGCGGCCTGGCGATGACGCCGCGGCTGCGGGAGCGCTACCTCAGCCCCGTGACCTGAGCCCGTCTGGAGCTGAGACCGCCTAGACCTGAGACCGCCTAGAGCTTCTTGCCGGGGTTGAGGATCCCCAGGGGGTCGAAGGCCGCCTTGACGCGCAGCTGTAGGTCGCGCAGCACCGGGCCGAGCTCGTCGTCGAGGTGTGCACGCTTGAGCACGCCGATGCCGTGTTCGCCGGAGGCCGAGCCGTCCAGGGAGATGGCGAGGCTGATCACCCGGGCGAACGCGGCGTGAGCCGCCTCGATCTCGGCGGGGACGGCCGGGTCGTAGCCGATCACGGGGTGCAGATTGCCGTCGCCGATGTGACCGCCCGTGCTGATCGGCACGTCCAGGTCCCGGGAGATCTCGGCCAGACCGGCCAGCAGGGCCGGCAGCTGGGAACGCGGCACGGTGATGTCCTCGTTCAGGCATCCCCCGCGCACGGCCTGCACGGCCGGGTGCAGCAGGCGCCGGGCGCTCATCAGCTGGTCGAGCGATTCGGCGTCGTGGGCGATGACCACGTCGTCGGCGCCCGCGGCCCGCAGCACATCGGCGTAGGCCTCGACGTCGTCGTGCGCCTGGCCGATCTGGTCGGACTGCACGAGCAGCAGGGCCCCGGCCCCGCGCGGCAGCACAGAGGCGGGGTCGAACGCGTTGATGGCCTCGATGCAGGCCCCGTCGAGGAACTCGACCACGCTGGGCCGACGGCTGCCGGCGACGATGGTGTTGGCCGCGGCCAGCGCATCCGCCACCGTGGAGAACGTCGCGGACACCCCCGACGGGCTGGCCGGCGCGGGCAACAGGCCCACCGTGATCTCGGTGATGATTCCCAGGGTGCCCTCCGACCCCACCAGCAGAGCGGTGAGGTTGTAGCCCGCCACGCCCTTGATGGTGCGTTGGCCGGTCGTCACGATCGACCCGTCGGCGAGCACCACGGTGAGCTGGCGCACGAAGTTGCCGGTGACGCCGTACTTGACGCAGAGCATGCCGCCGGCGTTGGTGGCCACATTGCCGCCGATGGTCGAGGCGCGCCAGGACCCGGGGTCGGGCGGGTAGAACAGGTCGACGGCCTCGGCGGCCCGGGCGAGCGCGATGGTGCGCACGCCCGCCTGCACGGTGGCGGTCTGGTTCGCGGCGTCGACCGAGAGGATCTTCTTGAGCCGGGTGGTGCTGAGCACGATGGCGCCCGCGATGGCGTTGGCCCCGCCGGCGAGGCCGGTCCGGGCTCCCTGCGGCACTATCGGGATGCGGTGCGCCGCGGCGATGGTGACCACTGCGGAGACCTCCTCGGTGCTGGCCGGGAAGACCACAGCGAGCGGCTCACCGCTCAGCGTGCCCTCGGACTGGTCGCGACGATTGCCCTCGGTGCGCGGACCGGTGACGATCTGGGCGCTGGAAAGCACGCTGGCGAGTTCGTCGAGGACGGGGGACGCGACGTCGGTCATGGTCATGGACACCTCTGCTGGACATGCACCCGAACGGGTGCCTCATCGACGCGGTGACTCGTCAGACCGCGTCCGGGGCCACAATTCTATGCAGCCATATGCCTCGTGACCGGCGGTTTGACAGGTTTGCCTTCCCGTTTCTGTGTTCCTCTGCCGATTTACATATCCCACCACGGGCTGGTGCGCTAGGGGCATTGTGCGGCGTTTCGGCGTCCGCTGACGCCGGCGGTCGTCCGCGGCCGGTCAGATTCCCAGAAGCCCCCGAAGGGTCTGGGCGTTCCGCACCGCATTGCCGTCGCCGTCGTTGTTGAAGTAGGCGAAGACCTCACGCCCGTCGGCCTGCCACTCGCGGATGCGCCCGGCCCACCAGTGCAGATCCGCCTCGGCATAGGACCCGGCGTAGAGGGCAGCCTGGTCGGGGCCGTGCAGACGGACATAGACGAACGGCGCCGTCGCCCTGAGCACGCAGGGCAGACCCGCGCCGCTCATCACGCAGTAGGCGGCTCCGTGCCGCTCCAGGATGCCGAACACCTCGTCGACGTGCCAGCTGTCGTGCCGGAATTCGACGGCCACCCGCATCCACGCGGGCAGGACGCCGAGGAAGTAGTCCAGCCGGGCATCGTCGCGCTCGTGCCGGGGATCCAGCTGCACCAGGAGCACGGCCCGACGCCGACCGAGTTCGTGCCACCCTGCCTCGATGCGGCCGGCCCACAACTCGGGTTCGTAGAGCCTCTTGGCGTGGGTCAGGCCCCGGGGCGCCTTCACCGACATCAGGAATCCGTCCGGCAGTCGGCGGTTCCACCCGGCGAAGACGGCCGGGCGCGGCCACCGGTAGAAGCTCGCGTTGAGCTCGACGGTGTCGAAGGCGGCCACGTAACAGGCCAGTCGCTTCGCCGACGGCAGGCCGGCCGGGTAGAGCACGTTCTCCCAGTGGTCATAGCTCCACCCCGAAGTTCCGATATGGATCGCCGGTGTCGTCATCGACGACATACTGCCCTGGTCGACTGCAGGAGGGTACGGGCGGGAGCACGGAAATTTCCCCGCCCGTAACATGCTCCCGATAAACTGGCCACCGGAAACCGGCGTCCGGCCGGCCAGGCGAAGCGGGTGGGGCGAATTCCAGGGGACGAGCGGCAGGTACCAGCCGGGTCGGCGCGCGCCCAGCAGAATGGCAGTCGTGTCCGCGGCCTCCGGATGCGGGGCAGCCGCCGCACCGGCATGCTGGTGGCCGCCGGAGCCCTCGTGCTGGTGCTCGTCGCCGGATTCGTCGTTCGCACAATTTCGGTGTCCGAGGCCCAGAACGCCTACGACGCCGCGGCCCTGGCCTTCAGAGCCGAGCAGTCCACGGCGGTGCGCTCCGTGACCTCCGGGGAGAGCGCCCTCGACCACGCCATCGCCCTGCTGGACGAGAGCGCGGGGAAAGTGCTCGACGAACAACCGCGCCTAGACCTCTCCGCTGCGATCGACAGCGTGAACGGGAGGTTGAGCGCCGCCGCGCAGGAACTCACGGCCGCCGAGATCGCCGCCGACGTCTCCCCGAGCCGGAGTGCCCTGTTCGAACTGGGTCCGGGTATCCGCGACGACGCCCGGGTTCTGGCGTCCTTCGACTTCGCCGCCGCCTCGGGCGTGCGGGGCGTCGCCGACGACCTGGCTGCGCCGGTGGCCGCCGTGGTGCAGGCCATGGCCGACTGGCAGGCCGAACAAGACCGGATCCTGCGTGAGCGCTACACCAACACCGTGCACGCCACCGGGTGGACACCGGAACTCGACGAGTGCATCGGATCGGTGGACGTGACCGCGCACTACCAGAATGTGCCCACCATCGCCGAACACTGGTCGTGTGGCGGCAAGGACTTCCCCGATGACGCGGGAACCGTGATCACGCTCGCCGGCGTGCACGCCGGCACCTACCGGGTCGACGGAATCGTGGCCATGCTCAACGCCGACCGGGACAGCACCGCGGACATCCCGCGCGGCTACGACCTGCTCTACCAGACCTGCCAGAACGGCTACTCGGGGACTATGTCCTTCACGGCACTCACGCGCATCACCTGACCGGGATCAGCGCGCCCCGGCCCGAGCGCCCTGCGCGGCCACAAGAGGTACCGCAGCGGACAATTGCGCCCGGTGCGCCGGGTGCAGAAGTGGGCACCGGTACCAGTCGTGGCTACGAGGCGCGGTCCTGCGGCAGCAGGTCGGTGGCGACCATGTCGGCGCTACGTTCCCAGAGAGCCGTCGCGAGTCCCGCATCCGTGGCCTGACTGTTGGTGGAGTGCACCCGGCGCTTCTCGTAGTACTCGCCGGACTGCCAATCGACGCCGGCCGCCGTGCTGGCCAGCCAGATCAGGGTGTCGGCGCCCTTCTCGGGCGTGATCAGCATGCGCTTGAGGGCGGTCTGGTAGAGGAAACGCATGACACTGGTCGAGTCTGTGGAGAAACTCGTGGCGACCACGCCGGGGTGGAAGGCGGCCGTGACCAGGCCGCGCGCGTTGTAGCGCCGGTGCAGCTCGCGGGTGAAGAGGATGTTGGCGAGCTTGGCATCGCCGTAGGCCTTGTTGGGGGAATACCTGCGTTCGTTGTCGAGGTCGTCGAGGTTGATGCGGCCGAACCGGTTGGCCGTGCTCGAGGTGTTGATCACCGAGGCCCGGCTGGCAAGCAGGCGGTCCATGAGCAGCGTGGTGAGCAGGAACGGGGCCAGGTGATTGACCTGCATGGTCTTCTCGTGACCGTCGACCGTGAGCTCCCGCTCCCCCATGATGCCGCCGGCGTTGTTGGCCAGGACGTCGATGCGCGGGTACCGCTTGAGCAGATCGGATGCCAGGGTGCGTACCTCGGCGAGTCTGCTGAAGTCGGCGATGAAGTGGTCGGCTCCGAGTTCGGCCGCGATGGCCTGGGTCCGCTGCGGCGAGCGCCCCACGATGACCACCCGGTCGCCCGATCGGCTGAGCGCCCGAGCCGCCGCAGCGCCGATACCGTCGCTGGCCCCGGTGATCACAATCGTTCGTTCGCTCATCAGTCGCTCTTCCACTCAGGCCGGATCCGGCACGGGCCGTCTCCGGCAGATTCCCGGGGCGAGGCATCGTCGGCTCACGGTGACTGCACTCTACTGCCGCGTCGACGCACCCCGTGTGGATCACCCCCGGCACACCTGTTGAGGTTATTGATGCATTTATCAGCGCTACGATGAAGGCATGCAGTCTTCGACGTCCGCCCGTCCCCGCTCCAACGGGCCCTCCGCGGTCGATCGCGCGTACTCCCACGTGGCCGACGCCATCATCTCTGGCACGCTCGCGGCGAGCGCCCTCATCACCGAGGGCGACGTGGCCCACACCCTCGGGCTGAGCCGCACCCCCGTGCGCGAGGCCTTCCTCATGCTCGAGTCGGCAGGCCTGTTGCGTCTCTTCCCCAAGAAGGGCGCCGTGGTCACGGCCGTCGACGACGCGGAGACCGCAGACCTGCTCCAGGTGCGCATGCTCCTGGAGACCAAGGCCGTGCAGTTGATCGGTGGGCGTCCCCACCAGATCGAGGCCGTCGACGCCGAGCTGCGTGCGCTCATCCAGGCCCAGACGGATGCCGCCGTGGCGGGCGACCTCCTGGCCTACGCCCGTGCAGACCACAGGTTCCACTCCCGCATCGTCGACGAGACCGGAAACCGGATCATCGACGACATCTACGCCCGCCTGGGCCCCCGGCTCGAACGGCTTGTACACCGGGTGGCGGCTCGCGACCCCGACAGCATCACGGTGCTCATCGACGAGCACACCGTGCTGGCCGATCACCTGCGCGCCGGCGACACCCTCGCCTACGACGCGGCGTTGCGCCTGCACCTGGAGACCGGGCATCGCGTGCATCGGTCGCTCTAGCCCGGCGCCCCAGCCGCTCTCCGCGGACCACCCGTCCCTCCTGTCCTCATCTCGTCCGCCCTCCCGACCGAAAAGACCCATGTCCCCCCGCACTCCCCGCGTCATCCCCCCGTGGCAGCTCGCCGCCCCCGCACTGTTCGTCATGGCCTGGGGCGGCAACCACTTCACCCCACTGCTGCACATGTACGAGACCCTCGGCCATTACTCCACCGTCACGGCGGATCTCTTCCTCGGGCTCTACGTGGTCGGCCTGGTCCCCGGCCTCCTGCTCGCGGGTGCGCTCTCGGACCGGTACGGACGCAAGCCCCTCGTGATCGCGGGCGTCGTCGCCGGCATCACGGCCAGCATCCTGCTGGGCCTGGGCTTTTCCAGCGAGGTGATCATCTGCCTTGGCCGGTTCCTCGCGGGGCTGAGCGTGGGCGTGGCCATGTCGGTGGGGACGGCCTGGCTCAAGGAACTCTCCAGCGTCCCGTTCGACCTGGTCGCCCGCCCCACGGCCGGTGCCCGGCGGCCGGCGCTCACCCTGACGATCGGTTTCGGGCTCGGCGCCGGGGTGTCCGGAGCGCTGGCACAGTGGGGGCCGGCGCCGACGCTGCTGCCCTACGCGGTGCACATCCTGCTCAGCCTGGCGATCCTGCCCGCGCTTCTGCGCGCCCCGGAGTCCGTGCCCCGCAGCCGGGTGCACGGCTCCCTGTGGCTCGACCTGCAGGTGCCCCTGGCCGGCCACCGCCGCTTCCTCCGCGTGGTGCTGCCCACGGCGCCCTGGGTGTTCGGCGCCGCAGGCATCGCGTACGCCATGATGCCCAAGCTCGTGGAGGCGCAACTCGGCGAGCTGAACCTCGCTTTCGCCACCCTCCTGACCGTGGTGACCCTCGGCACCGGCGCCCTCGTGCAGCCGCAGGTGTCGCGCCTCAACTCGATCACCCACGGCCGGGCGCTCCTGGCGGGGATGGGACTCATGGTGGTGGGTGTGCTCAGCGCCGTGGCCACGTCCCTCACGCTCTCCCCCGTGCTGGCCCTGGGAACCGGGATTCTGCTCGGCGCCGCCTACGGCATCACGGTGGTCGCCGGACTGGTCGAGATCCAGCGCATCTCCACCCCCACCGACCTCGCCGGCATCACGGGCGTCTACTACAGCCTCACCTACGTGGGCTTCCTGCTGCCCGTCGCCTTCGCGAGCCTGAGCGGCTTCGTCGGATACCCGGTGATGCTCTCGCTGCTCGCTGTCGCCTGTGCCGGCTGCCTGGCGCTGACGGCCGTGGGACTGCGCCGCAGCTGACCGGGCCGCACAGGGAACACCGCGGCGTGCGGCAGCTGACCGCGGTCGTACCGCTACGGCGTGCGGCCGGCCGCGCCGGCGCGCTTGTCCTTCGCCTCGCGCAGGAGCAGCAACGGCAGCAGCAGGGTCGCCAGGGCCGTGACCAGCCACACCACCAGGGCGGCGAGGATCCAGGTCTGCCAGCCCACGATGGTCAGTCCGCCGGGGAACAGCGACGCGATCCACAAGGCCACGAACGTCGACACGAGCCCGATCCCACCCAGGAAGGCCGGCGCGCCCCGGGCGATGACCTTCGCCAGGAACGGTGACAGTACACTCTGCGTGACGGCGAAGACCACGACGGCGGTGATGAAGCCTCCCGGCGTGATCGTGAGGTCGGGCAACAGCAGCGACGCCACCCACAGGCCCAGTGCGGCCGAGAGCAGGAAGATCAACGCGCGCAACAGGATGCGAATCATGCCGCGATGGTAGCGCCGGGGAGGGGCCGCGTCATCCCCCGCCGTTGTCGCAACGGCCGCGATGCACCGGCCGGCCCGCAACGGCCGGCCGGTCCGGGCCGGCCGTTGCGGGCCGGATGCTCAGCGGGGTCCGCCGGCGCCTCCGCCGCCCATCGTTCCCGTCGCGGCCACACCTGCGGTCACGGTTGTCGCGTTCGTCGCCGTCGCATAGTCGCCGTCCGAGTAGACCCCGGCCGCGATCTCGCCGGAGGCCGTTCCGCCCACGTACACGCTGTAGGTCTCACCGTCGGTCAGCTCGGCGGAGGAGAACACCACGGACTGGAAGTCCTTGATTGACTCGAAGGCCATCAGCACGTCACCGGAGCTGTCCACGAGCTGCACGGTGCTGCCGGCGTCCTGCACCGAATCGAGCGAGATCGCCACGAAGGTCTGGCCGGAGCCGGTTTCGGGCGATACCGCCATCCCGGCGCTTCCGGCGGCCAGCAGGGTGCCGCCGGTCATGGTGAAGGTGCCGTTCACGTCGAGCGCACCGTTGCCGTCGTTGGTGGGACCGTTCACTACGAGGGTGCCGGCACTCATGGTCGCCGAGCCGTTGGAGTCGAAGCCGTCTCCACCGGCGTCGATGACCGTGCTGCCGCCGGTGATGGTGATGGTCTCCCCGCCGTCGGAGTCCATTCCCGCGCCACCGCCGCCTTGGGCGGTCGTGGTGCTGCCGCTGGAGGCATTGAGGCCGTCGTCGCTGGCGGTGACCGAGACGGTGCCGCCCCCGATACTGATGGCCGTGCTCTCCAGTCCCTCGTACGAGGTGGTCACGGTGATGCTGCCGCCGATGACGTCGAGCGCCGTGTCGGCGTGCACCCCGTCGTCGCCCGCTGCGAGGGTGACCTCGCCGGAGGCGATCCGCACCGTTCCATCGGAGTGCAGCGCGTCATCCGCCGCGTCGACGGAGAGGGTGCCGCCGTCGACGACCGTCACAACCCCGGACTTGAGGCCCTTCGCCGAGACGTCGTCTGCGACCGTGGCCGTGTGGCCACCGCCGGACTGCACGGTGACCTCGGCGCCGGAGAGCACCACGTCGGTGACGGCCTGCATGCCGTCCCCCGCAGCCGTCACGTCCACGGCGCCGCCGGTCAGCGAGATGTAGCCGCGGGTCACGTCCTCCTCGTTGTCGGACTTCAGGCCGTCGCCGCCGGCGGTGACCGTGACGGTCCCGCCGTCCACCACCAGGTAGTCCTTGCCGCGGATGCCGTCGTCCACCGCCTTCACCGTGAGGGTGCCGGCGTTGATGATCAGGCCATCCGTGCTGGTGATGCCGTCGTTGCCGTTGCCGGTCACGTCGAGCGAGCCCGCGCCCGTGATGGTCAGGTCGGCCGCGCTGTAGAGCGCAGCGTTGGCGTCGGCCTCCTCGGCGTAGCTGTCGGTGTCGGAGAGGGAGTTGCTCGAGCCGTCGGCCAGCACGATCATCGCTTCGTCGGCCTCGGAGACGACCAGGGCGGCCCCGGTGGAGTTGCTCACCTTGACGCCGTTGAGGATCAGGCGCACGGTGCCCTCACCCACGGAGGCGACGACGATTTGCCCGTCATCGAGGGTGCCGCTGAGTTCGTAGGTTCCGGCGGCCGTGATGGTCACGGTGCTGCCGGAGATGGTCACCGCCCCGCTGTCTTCGGAGGCGCTGTCGGTCGAGGCACTGTCGCCGTCGAGGGTGATCGACACCACGTCGGCGTCGTCCCACTCGTAGTCGGCGGCGTCGTCATGGGTCTGCTGGTTCGCGGCCAGCACCTCGGCGGCGGTGGTGGACGTGTCCACGGCGACGGCGGCCGTGGCGGAGGCGCTGGTGCTGCCGGTCGACTCGGCGGTCCCGGCGACGGCGGTGCATCCGGTCAGCAGGGCCGCGGTGACGAGGAACGGCAGCACCCGGTAGGTACAGGCCTGCACACCGTAGCGGCGGTTGCCGGGCACGGATGGCGCGGCGGGTGATTTCTTCATGGGGGTACTCACAATCGATGGGTGTCCGCGCTGGGGCGGTGGTCAGGAGGTGGGGAGTGCCGGCGCGAGGGGCGCCTAACGGAAGTACCGGCGCAGGACGGGGGCCCATTTGTTGCCGGGGAGATCGGCGCGAAGAGCCGCCATGCCGGTGCCGTACTTCGAGATGCTGGCCGGCCGGTGCCCGTGCGCCCAGAGGATCCGGTCGACCGCGGAGGCCCGCGAGCCGGACTTGGTCTCCACGATCGCCAGGTGCGGCCGGTCCAGCCGGAGCGGCTGAGCGCCGGTGGGCGTGGCGGCCCAGGACAGGCCCGTGTCGATCGTGGCCCGGCTGCTGGACTCCGGAACGAACAGGGTCGTGCGCAGGTAGCGGGTGGTGAGCGTGGGCACGAGGTCCTGCCCCTCCGCACCGCGGATCTCGGCCTCGTCCAGCACCGTGTCGGTGTATCGGCGGCCCTCTCTGGTGAGGGTGCCCCGGTCGTCGATCCCGTAGGGCAGGCGGTCCTTGACGGTCACGCCGCGGCCACCGCGGGTCTTCACCTCGAGGTAGCTCTGGGCGGAGTCGACGTAGGTGCGCGTACGGATCTTGAACCGGCGCCGACGCGGATGCGCCGCCATCAGGAAGCTGGTGAGCTCCGGGGTATCGAAATACACCGATTCGTACGCCGACGACCGCACCCCGTCGATGTCCAGCACCCGCACGCAGGGGTCGAGGTCGGCCAGGACACCGCCGAGCTCGCTCCGCGGCAACACGTACTTGCGGTCGACCCGGGTGAGCAGTCCCGCGCGGTCGGTTAGTTCGGCCAAGTCGATGGTGCCGAGGCCACCGAGCGGCAGGTCGAGCACGGTGCTCATCGGTTCGTCTCCTGGAGGAGCGTGACACCGGTGCTGGGCCGCGGAGCCGGGGCGGGTGCCGAGGAACGCTGGGCTCCCACCTGGTACCGCACGTCGACGACAGTGGTGTCATTGACGAGGTCGAGACTGCGCACGTGCACGCCGTGCACCCGGGCGCCGAGCAGTCCCTCGAGATGGGCGATGAGGGCGGACTCGTCGGGCATCGCCGCGTCCAGCACCACGGTCTGCTGACGGTAGCTGCGGAACAGCCGGGGGTTGTCGCCGAAGTAGACGACGGCCACGATGAGAGCCATCAACACGACGGTGAGCACTGAGGGCTCGGTGCTCAGGCCGGCGAGCAGCCCCATGGCGAGGGCGGCGAAATAATAGGCCACTTCGTGCTGCTCGATCTCGCTGGAGCGCAGCCGGATGATCGAGAGCACACCGAAGAGGCCGAGGCCCAGCCCCACACCCACGGTGCTCGACGCGAGCACCTGGGCCACGGCCAGCACGCCGACGTTGACGATGAGGTACGCGACGACGAGGTCTCGACGGCGGTGACGTGGAAAATACAGCCCGAACGTGAGCAGGCTGATGAAGAGCAGATCGATCAGGATGATCGCGGCCTGCAACATGGTGTCCTCCAAATGAACTATCGGTAACGCAACGATGTCCATCTAGCCGGAGGCGCTTATGAGCCGGCTATGCCCGGGTTATGAGCCACTGCTGAGCCGGCCCGGCCGGCCCGGACACCCCGGTCACGACATCCGGGTCTCGTAATGTCGGCGGGTGTGCAGTAAACTTCGAACATATGTTCTACAAGTCGAGGTGATGCCCCATGAGTGTGATCAATGAGACCGTTGCGGTCTGGGTGACCCCGGAGGGCTCCCCCGTGCGACTGGTTTGGCGAGCCCGCCGGTTCCGCGTGACCGACACCCCCACGCCGTTGACGGCATCGGCGTCGCTGCCCGACGAATTGCTGCATTTCCTCACCCATCCGCCCAAACCCGTGGCGGCCTGGCGGTGCCAGGGCACCGCCGATGACGGCACCTCGCTGGTCTTCGACATCCAGCACGACGACGGCCGGGGTCGCTGGCAGCTCTTGCGCACCTTCGACTAACGGGCGCGGGCGGCACCGGAGCCTCCATTCCGCCCGGCCGGATGCGGCGCTAGGCTCCCACCGACAAGGGAGGCGCCGTGAACGTCGAGAGCAATGACACCGGCCGCAGCAACACCGGCAGTACTGGCCTGGGCAGCGCAGGACTGGGCAGCGCAGGACACGCGGATTCCGCCGGCATCGGGCACAGCGTGCAGCCGGTGCCGCCACCGCCGCCGAACCCCCGCCAGCAGTGGGAGGCGCGCATCACGTTCCTGCGCAGCCGGGCCGCGGTCGCCCGGGCGGAGGTGGCGGCCATCGAGGCCATGCACCGCGACCCCGACACCCTGGAGGACCTGCTGTCCAACGCCTCTCCCGAGGAGGTGGCAATGGCCGAGGCCGTGGAGCACCGGATCAGCGAGCGCGTCATCGCCGCCCGGCAGGTGGCCGACGCTGCCGAGGCGGACTACGAACGCGCCCTGCTCGACGGCGCCGACCAGAGTACGGACGACTCGGTCTAGCATCGCGCGGCCGCGGTTCCCGGCCGCGTCACCCGCGCCGGCCGGGCCCGCTCCGCCGGTTAGGTCGTCACCCGGGTGAGCGTCGGCCAGGTGCCCGTCGCCGCCGCAGTCTCGGCCTCCTTGATCAGGTGCACGGTCTTCAGGAAGGAGTCCGGGTTGAGCGAGATCGAGTCGATGCCCTCCCCGACGAGGAACTGGGCGAAATCCGGGTAGTTGCTGGGCCCCTGCCCGCAGATGCCGATCTTGATGCCGGCCGCGTGCGCCTTCTCGATGGCCTCGCTGATCATCCGGGTCACGGCCTCATTGCGTTCGTCGAAGAGGGCCGCCAGGTCGCCGGAGTCCCGGTCGACACCGAGCACCAGCTGGGTGAGGTCGTTGGAGCCGATGGAGAACCCGTCGAACCGGGTGGCGAACTGCTCGGCCAGGATCACATTGGCCGGGATCTCGCACATCATGTAGACCTGCAGGCCGTTCTGTCCGCGCACCAGGCCGTTCTCCGCCATCACCGCGAGCACCTTGTCGGCCTCGGTCGTGGTGCGGCAGAAGGGCACCATCACGATCACATTGCTGAAGCCGATCTGCTCGCGCACGCGCTTGAGCGCCCGGCATTCCAGCGCGAACCCCTCGGCGTACTTCGGGTCGTAGTACCGGGAGGCGCCCCGGAAGCCCAGCATCGGGTTCTCCTCGCCCTGCTCGAAGACGTCACCGCCGATCAGGTGCGCGTACTCGTTCGATTTGAAGTCGCTCAGCCGCACGATCACCGGATGCGGGTGGTACGGCGCCCCCAGCTTGGCGATGCCCAGCGCCAGAGTGTTCACGAAGTACTCGCCGAGGTCGTCGTACCCGCGGGTGAGCTCGGCGATCTGGCGCAGCACGGCCGGATCGGTCACCCGCTCCGGGTGCACGAGCGCCATGGGGTGGATCTTGATGAGGTTGTTGATGATGAACTCCATCCGCGCCAGCCCCACCCCCGCCGTGGGCAGCCGCCACCATTCGAACGCCGCGGCCGGGCTGGCGATGTTGACCATCACCTGGGTGCGGGTGATCGGCACAGCCCCCAGGTCGATCTGTTCGGTCTCCGAGGCCAGGATGCCTGCGTACACGAAGCCCTCATCACCCTCGGCGCAGGAGATCGTGATGGGCGCGTTCTCGGTGAGCACCTCGGTGGCGTTGCGGGTGCCGACCACGGCCGGCACACCGAGTTCCCGGCTGACGATGGCGGCGTGGCTCGTGGGGCCGCCGTGGTCGGTGATGATCCCGGCCGCCCGCGTCATGATGGGCACCCAGTCGGGGTCGGTCATCTCGGTCACCAGGATCGCGCCGTCCCGGAACTTCTCGATGTCGGCGGGGTCGCGGATCACGCAGGCCGTGCCGGAGGCGATGCTGTCGCCGATGGCGACGCCGGACACCAGCACGGGCCCGCTCTCGATCAGTCGGCTCACCGAGAACCGGGTGAGGCTCTTCTGCGAGTGCACTGTCTCCGGCCGGGCCTGCACCAGGAACAGTTCACCGGTGATCCCGTCCTTGGCCCACTCCATGTCCATCGCCCGGCCGTAGTGGTCCTCCACGATGTGCGCCCAGCGGCCCAGCTGCACGATTTCGGCGTTGTCGAGCACGAAGGCTCGGCGTTCCCGCTCGGGAGTGTCGATGACCCGGGTGCGCGCGCTGCCGCCCTCGGCGTAGGTCATCTTGCGATCCTTCCGCCCCAGGGTCTTCTCGATGATCGGTTCGCAGTCGGGTTCGGCGAGCAGCGCCTTGAAGACCAGGTACTTGTCGGGGTCCACCGCGCCCTGCACCACGGTCTCGCCCAGCCCCCAGGCGGCGCTGATCACCGCGGCGCCCGGGAAGCCGGTGTCGGTGTCGATGGAGAACATCACGCCGGATCCGGCCAGGTCGCTGCGCACCATCCGCTGCACGCCGATCGACAGCGCGACCTCGAGGTGGTCGAAGTTCTTCACCTCGCGGTAGCTGATGGCACGGTCGGTGAACAACGACGCGTAGCAACGGCGGCAGGCGTCGAGCAGGTCCCGCTCGCCGCTGACGTTGAGGAAGGTCTCCTGCTGGCCGGCGAAGCTGGCATCCGGCAGGTCTTCGGCCGTGGCGCTGCTGCGCACGGCCACGGGCAGGTTGGGCACCCCGGCCTCTGTCGACAGCGTGCGGTAGAACACCCGGATGTCGTCGGCAATCGCCGCAGGGAACTCCCCGGCCAGGAACGCCTCACGCAACCACAGACCGGTCTGGCGCAGCGAGGATCGGCCGGAGTGATAGCGGTCGATCTGTTCGCGGATCACGCTCTCGAGCCCGTTGGCCGCGACGAAGGCACGGTACGCGTCGGCCGTCGTGGCGAAGCCGTTGGGCACCCGCACGCCGCGGGCCGCGAGCGAGCGCACCATCTCGCCCAGGGATGCGTTCTTGCCGCCGACCTGAGGAACGTCCGTCAGCCCGATGGTATTGAACCAGACAACTTCGCGACCACGCATGAGTCCTCCCGCGTTCAGAGCCGGCGCCTAATTCGCCGGCAGCGGCAACCTACTGCGCTCCAGCGGCGGCGGCTAGGAGCGTGGCGGCGGGACGGGACGGGGCCCGTCGATTATCGTCGGAGGATGAACTCCACGCTGCCCCCGGTGTCCCTCCGTCCCGTGCTCGACACGGACACCGCCCAGTTACTCGAACTCAACAGCGCCGCGGTGCCGGCCGTCAACGACCTCGACGTCGACGAGCTCACGGTGCTCCTCGCAGCATGCCACAGCGCCGTCGCCGTCACGACCGACACCGAACCGGGCACCGTGCTGGGCTTCGTGATCCTCTTCGCTGCCGGCGCCGACTACGCCAGCGAGAACTACCGGTGGTTCTCCCGCCGCACCGACTCCTTCCTGTACGTCGACCGCATCATCGTGGCGCCGGATCACCGCGGCCTCGGCCTGGGCGCGCACCTCTATTCGGCCGTCTTCGACGCCGCGCGGGCCCTGGGCACCGACGTGGTGTTCTGCGAGGTCAACCTGCGCCCGGCCAACCCGGAGTCGCTGGCCTTCCACGACCGCCTGGGCTTCACCGAAATCGGCCAGCAGGCAACGAAAAATGATTCCGTGCTGGTGTCGCTGCTCAGCGCCGACGTCTCGCAGGTGCGTTCGGCACCGCCCGAGTAGCCGGCCGGGATACGCTGAGCCACATGAAGCACGCCAGCGCCGGCACCGGCATCGACCTTCCTCCCGGCCTCGACGGCTGGGCGGGCCGGCAGCGCTGGTTCGCCGGCAAGGGCCACAGCCCGGTTCTGACCAGCATCGGCCAGTGGGCGCTGCCCAGCACCGAGCCGGGCGTGCGCATCCGGTGCCATCTGGTGCTCGACACCGCCAGCCGGTTCTCCACGGTGTACCAGCTGCCGCTGACGGAGCGTGCCACCCCGTTGCCCCAGACCGGGCCGAGCGGGTCCGGAGCGAACGAGTCCGCCTCTCCGGCCCTCATCGCGCGGGTCACCGGCGTCGACGGACTCCCCCGGTACGTGTACGACGCCACCCACGACCCCGCCTACGCGGCGGGGTTACTGGGCTTCGTCGTGTCCGGCGGGGCGGCTCCGGCCGTCGACCACACCGGCATGAACGCGCGGGGCGAGACGATTCGCACGCCGGCCGCCGGCGTCCTGCGCGGGCTCACGGTGGTGGCCAGCCGGGTCCTCAGCGGGGAGCAGTCGAACACCTCGATCATCGTCGACCTCGCCGGCCCCGACGGCCGGCCCGGCCGGCCGGTGATCTGCAAGGTGTTCCGGGTCGTGGCCGACGGCCAGAACCCGGATGTGTCGGTGCAGTCCGCCCTCGCCCTTGCCGGGTCCCGGTTCGTGCCCGAGCCCATCGGAACGGTGTGGGCCGAGTGGACGGGTCCGCTCGCGGCGACCCGGAGCAGCGGCCATCTGGCCTTCGTCCAGGAGTTCCTGCCCGGGGTCGAAGACGCCTGGCGAGTCGCGCTGGGCGCCGCGGCCGTCGGCGAGGACTTCTCCGGCCCGGCGCGCGCGCTGGGGGCGGCGACGGCCGCCGTGCACCGGGATCTGGCGCGGGTGTTCCCCACCGTCGAATCCACGCCCGACGTCGTCGACCAGCTCTGCTCCTCGATGCGGGAGCGCTACCGCCTGGCCGCGCGTGAGGTGCCGGAACTTGCCCGGCACGGTGACGCCGTGGCCGGCGTTTTCGCCCGCGCCCAGGCGGTGTCCTGGCCCCGGTTGCAACGCATCCACGGCGATTACCACCTCGGTCAGGTCCTCGACGCGCCCGGGCGCGGCTGGGTGCTGATCGACTTCGAGGGCGAACCGCTCCGGCCCCTGTCCGAACGCACCCTGCCGGATATCCCGCTGCGGGACGTGGCGGGCATGCTGCGGTCGTTCTCGTATGTGGGCGCGACCATCGCCAGGCGTGATCCGGCCGCCGGTCCCGCCGCACTCGCCTGGACAGCGAGTGCCCGGGCCGCCTTCCTGCAGGGGTACCGTGAGCAGGACGGCGATTCGCTCACCGGCCAGGAACCGTTGCTGGCGGCGTTCGAGCTCGACAAGGCCATCTACGAGAGCGTCTACGAGTCCCGGAACCGGCCCTCCTGGTTGCCCATCCCGCTGCTGGCCGTCAGCCGCCTGATCAACGACGCCGCGGCGCGGGCGCTGACCCTGGAGGGCGTCCGCCTCGAACCGGACGCCCAGGGGCACCCGGCCCGCCGCACGCCCTAACGATCGCCGTCCGACACCTCGGTGAACAGGGCGCCCTGCGCCGCGGCCGACCCTGATGCACCGCCACCGCGGCCGCGCAGCAGGAACGCCAGTCCCACGGCGGCGACCGCGCCGGCGAGGGGGCCGGCCAGGTACACCCAGTAGTCCGTGAAGTCCCAGCCGACCAGATCGGGTCCAAAGGTGCGCGCTGGATTCATCGACGCCCCGGAGAGCGGGCTCCCCCAGAGGCCGGCGAGGACGATGTAGGCGCCGACGCCGAACGCCCCGAACAGGCCCACGTTCTGGGCGCCGGACGCCGTGCCGAGGATCACGCTCACCAAGCCGAGGGTGAGGATGGCTTCCATCCAGAAGGCGGCCCAGGTGGAGTAGCCGCTGGCCGGGTAGTTGGACCCGGCGGTGGCCGACACCCCGATCACGGCTCTGAGCACGAGAGCGGCGAGAGCGGCTCCGGCCAGCTGCACGACGATGTAGCCCGGAACCCGCCACCACGGGAAGTCACCGCGGAGCGCGAAGGCGATGCTCACGGCGGGATTGAGGTGCGCCCCCGACACCTTGCCCATGAACAGGATGACCCCGAGCACCATCAGCCCGGGCGCGGTGACGGCCGCGCTGCGGTCGATCACGCCGGGGAACGCCTGGCCCATCATGCCGCCACCGGCCGCCACGAGCACGAGGAGGAAGGTGCCGTAGAGCTCGGCGAAGAGCCGGCGCCACTCCTGTCGGGGATCGGAGAAGTCCTGGATGCGGGTGAGAACGGATTTCGGAACGAGTTCGGTCGTCTGGCTCATCTGCTGCTCCCGTCAGCGGGCGGAGCGGACCTCCGCACGCTGGGGAACATACCCGCCGTGGGGCCGGGGCGCGAAGCCCCGGCCCCACTGGATCAGGACCGCTTCTTGAGCTCCGGGAACTGGTCGTCGCGCCACTCCTCGGCCAGCCGCACGTTCGCGGCCGCCGCGTCGTTCTCCCTGGCCCGCAGTTCCACCCGGCGGATCTTGCCCGAGTTGGTCTTGGGCAACTCGAAGAACTCCACCCGGCGCACCCGCATATAGGGCGGCAACCCGTTGCGGGCGTGTCGCAGCACGGCCAGCGCCGTCTCGGCGTCCGGAGCCCATCCTGCGGCCAGGGCCACGTAGGCCTTGGCGATGTTCAGCCGGGTGTCGTCCGGGGCGGGAACGACCGCCGCCTCCATCACGGCGGGGTGCTCGATCAGCACGCTCTCCACCTCGAACGGCGACACCTTGTAGTCCGACGACTTGAAGATGTCGTCGGTGCGGCCGATGAAGGTGAGGTAGCCGTTCTCGTCGCGGTTGGCGACGTCGCCGGTGTGGAAGTACCCGTCCCGCAGTACCTCGGCGCTGCGCGTGGTGTCGCCGTGATACCCCGACATCAGGTTGACGGCCAGCGTGGTGAGGTCCAGGCAGATCTCGCCCTCCTCGGTCAGCTCCCCCGTGATCGGGTCGACCAGGACCACGGCCACACCGGGCAGCGGCAACCCCATCGACCCTGCCTTCAGGCGCGAGCCGGGGACGTTGCCGACGATCGCGGTGGTCTCGGTCTGGCCGTAGCCGTCCCGGATGGTCAGCCCCCAGGCGCGCTGGATCTGACTGATCACCTCGGGGTTGAGCGGCTCCCCCGCCGAGAGGATCTCGCGGAGGTTCGCCGGTTTCGCGCCCACATCCGACTGGATCAGCATCCGCCACACCGTCGGCGGCGCGCAGAAGGTGCTCACGGCGGCGCGGTGCAACTGGCTGGCCAGAGCGGCCGGATCGAATCGCGAGTAGTTGTAGATGAACACCGTGGCCTCGGCGATCCACGGCGAGAAGAAGCAGCTCCAGGCGTGCTTGCCCCACCCCGGCGAGCTGATCGCCAGGTGCACGTCGCCGGGCCGGAGGCCCAGCCAGTACATGGTGGTGAGGTGGCCGACCGGGTACGAGGTCTGGCTGTGCACGACCATCTTGGGCTTGCTCGTGGTGCCCGAGGTGAAGTAGATCAACGAGGGGTCGTCGGAGCCGACGGGCACGTCGACCTTGCCCGTCGCTGCCCGCAGGGAGTCCGCGTAGTCGGTCCAGCCCGCGGCGGGCTCGCCGACGCAGATGCGCGAGAAGCCGCCATCGACGCCGTCGAACTTCGCGGTGTCCTCGGTGTTGGCGATGACATGCTGCACGCCGGCGCGCAGTACCCGGTCGGCCAGGTCGGTCGTGCCCAGCACCGTCGAGGTGGGCAGGATGACCGCGCCCACCTTCATGATGGCGAGCATGGTCTCCCACAGCTCCACCTGGTTGCCGAGCATGAGCATCACGTGGTCACCCTTGCGCACCCCGTGCGTCAGGAGCCAGCTGGCGACCTGGTCGGAGCGGGTGACCATCTCGTCGAAGCTCACCTTGAGTTCACGGCCGTCTTCTTCGACGATCCACAGGGCGGTCTTGTCGTTTCCGGTGCCGATCACGTCGAACCAGTCGACCGCCCAGTTGAAGCTGTCGCCTACATCGGGCCAGACGAAGGCGGCGGATGCGCCCGGGTGATCGCTGCGCAGCTCGAGGAGCTGGTCGCGGGCGCGGCGGAAGTTGGTCGTGCTCGTGCGCTCAGTCATTCCTCCATCATCCTCACCTGTGGATGCCCGCACCGGCATGAACGACCAGTCTTCCTGAGAATTCGTGCAAGAGCTTGTATTCGGGCCCAGGCGGGTGAGACTCGGGGCATGGCAGTCGCAGCCCCCGTCTCCCCCATGCTCGCCCGCGCGGTCGACACCGTGCCCGAGCCGGAGAGCGTGCCCGGGGGCCTCAGCTACGAACCCAAGTGGGACGGTTTCCGCAGCATCGTCTCCTTCGACGGCACCGTGAGCGCAATCGGCAGCCGGGGCTCCAAGATGCTCACCCGGTATTTTCCCGAGCTGACCTACGCGTTCGAGGAGATGCTGCCCGAGCCCTGCGTTCTCGACGGTGAGATCGTGCTGCGCACGGGCGCACCCGGCGCAGAGCACCTGTCCTGGGAGCAGCTGTCCCAGCGCATCCACCCGGCCGCGAGCCGGGTACGGCGCCTCGCCGACGAAACCCCCGCCACCTTCGTCGCCTTCGATGTGCTCGCCCGGGGATCGACGAGCCTGCTGGACACTCCGTTCGAGCAGCGTCGCGCGATTCTGGAAGACCTGGTCGGCAGTCTGGGCGACCCGATCCATCTCACCCGCACCACCCGCGACGTGGCGCTGGCCCGCCGTTGGCTGGTCGAGTTCGAGGGCGCCGGGCTGGACGGTGTGGTCGCCAAGCCCCTCACGGCGGCGTACGCGCCGGGCAAACGGCTGATGTTCAAGGTCAAGCACCACCGCACCGCCGACGTCGTGCTGCTCGGGTACCGCCGGCACGTCAGCGGCAACGGAGTGGGGTCGCTGCTGCTCGGCCTGTACGACGCCGACGGCGAATTGCGGAATGTGGGCGGCGCATCCGCCTTCAGCGACGCCCGCCGCCTGGAGCTCGTCGACGAGCTCGACCCGCTCGTGCTGCTCGACGAGGCGGGCGCCGTGGTCACGGGCGAGACCGAGCGCAACCGTTTCTCGGCCAACAAGGACACCTCGTATGTGCGGCTGCGGCCCAGCCGGGTCCTGGAGGTGCGCTACGACCACATGGAGGGCGAACGGTTCCGGCACACCGCCCAGTTCGAGCGGTGGCGGCCCGACCGGGAGCCGCGCTCGTGCACCTTCGACCAGTTGGAGCGGCCGATCGCCTACGACCTCGGCCAGGTTCTCGACTAGCCTGGGCCCGGTCAGTCCAGCAGCAGCCGGCGCAGCTCCGATTCGGCGGATGCGGCGCGCGCGGGATCGATCGTCCGGCCGGTGTTGTACGCGTCCACCACGCGGGGATCCACATAACTCGACCGGGCGATCGCGGGGGTGTTGCCGAGCACCTCGGCTGCGGCGTGCATGGCCGTCGTCAGGGCGCGGCCGCGGGCCCTGGTGCCGGTTTCGACGCCCGACCGGGCCAGGCTGACCGCCGCGGCCGCCGTGCCGCGCAGTGTGCGGAAGTCCTTGGCGCTGAAGTCGCCGCCGGTGCGTTCCTTGATGAACTCGTTCACGTCGGCGGCGGACACCGTGCGCACCTCGTCGCCCTCGATCCAGGTGAGCAGCAACCGCCCGGGGTCGTCGGCGTAGTCCGGGTCCGTCGTGCCGAGCAGACGGTCTTGGTCACGCACGTAGCCGGCCACGTCGGGGTCGACCAGGGTGCTCGACCAGGCCTGCCCGCTCTTGGCCGGGAACTCGAAGACCACGGTGTCGCCGGTCAAGAGCACATGCGAGCGCAGCAGCGTGGACAAGCCGTGGCTGCCGTTCTCCTCGGCGTACCGCTCGCTGCCGATCCGCAGGGCACCCTGATCGAGGATGCGGAACGCGGCGGCGAGGGCCTGGTCCCGGGACTCGTCAGCCGAGGACGGGGTGCGCCGGAGGCTCCGGGTGACGTAGCCGCGCGCCGCGGGCAGCGACTGGGCCAGCTCGAGCGCGCGGGCGAACTTCACCCGGTCCTGCCGGGTGTGCCAGTCGGGGTGGTACAGGTACTGACGGCGGCCGGCGGCATCGACGCCCGTGGCCTGGATGTGGCCGTTGGAATACGGGGCGATCCAGACATCCGTCCAGGCCGGCGGGATGGCGAGTGAGGCGAACCGGGCGCGCAACTCGGGGTCGGTCACCGTGCGGCCGTCGGCATCCCGGTAGCTGAATCCGCGGCCGGAACGGCGCCGGGCGTAGCCCACCCCAGCTGTGTTGCTGCGCCGCAGGCGCACGAGCCGTTTCCGGCCGGAGGCGGCCTGGACGACCTGAACGTTCGACGACATCGTCAGCACCCACCCACTTCTGCCGTGCCCGGTCACGACGCCCATTCAGGCTAAGCGAGGGCGGGCCTCCGGGCAACCCGGCCCCTGTCCGTGCCCTCCGACGTAACTTCCGGTCGTATTCCGGTGCCGGCCACGGGTGCTGTCTAGGGTTGCAACACCTCGACAGAATCCCCCACCCCGTGGCGTCGACACGCTCGCAGCGGCCCCCGCCGGCCGCTTCTTCGTGGTGCCCACGGCGGGCCGGGACCGGCGAGAACACGGCACCATCACCGAACAGCACGATCACCGAACAGAAGGAGACATCATGACCCACACCGAGCAGCTCGGCGTCAGCACCGCTCCCACCGACGGCTCCTCCGCCGGCCGGTGGGCCGGCTCGCCGCACCCGTCATCGGCAGAGGAGTGGCTGGCCCGGGCCAGGGAGGTCTCGGACATCCTGATCGTCGACGCGGTCGACCGTGACCGCGCCAATCTGACGCCCCATGCCGAGGTGCGCCTCCTCAAGGACTCCGGCCTGGTGACCCTGCTCGGCCCGGTCGCTCACGGCGGCGGCGGTCAGAGCTGGGAAACCGCCTACCAGGTGATCCGGGTCGTCGCGCGTGGGGACGGTTCCATCGGCCAGTTGCTCGGTTATCACTACTTGTGGGCGTGGGCGGCCCGTCTGGTCGCCACCGACGAGCAGATCGCGGCCGTCGAGGAGCTCTACACGACGAACAGCTTTCTGTTCGGCGGTGCCGTCAATCCCCGCGACTCGGACCTGTCAGTGCGCGAGGACGGCGAGGAGCTGGTCTTCTCCGGGCACAAGTCGTTCTCCACCGGTGGCGAGGTGGCCGACCTCACCGTCCTGGAAGGGGTCCTCGACGGCACCGACACGCACATCTTCGCGATCGTGCCCACCAGCCAGCCCGGGATCGTCTTCGGCGGAGACTGGGACAATCTCGGCCAACGCCTCACCGAGTCCGGCTCGGTGGAGATCCGCCAGGTGCGGGTGCCGTGGTCCGACGCCGCCGGATTCGTCGGGAAAGTCTTCCAGCCGTTGGTCTACAACACGCTCAACGTGCCCGCCATCCAACTGGTCTTCACGAACTTCTACCTGGGCATCACCCAGGGCGCCCTCGAGACGGCGGCGGAATACACCCGCAGTTCCACCCGCGCCTGGCCGTACGGCGGAGACAACAAAGAGCGGGCGACCGACGAGTGGTACCTCCTCGAGGGCTACGGCCAGTTGCAGTCCAAGCTCTGGGCGGACGAGGCCATCGCGGACCGGGCGGGCGCCGAGATCAGCCAGGTCTTGCACGAGCCGCGGGAAGACCTCAGCCCCCGGCGCCGCGGCGAGATCGCCGTGCTCATCGCCGCGGCCAAGCTTCGCGCCATCGAGGACGGCCTGGAGACCACGAGCAAGATCTACGAGCTCACCGGGGCACGGGCCACGGCCAACTCGGTCGGGCTGGACATCTTCTGGCGCAATCTGCGGACGCACAGTCTTCACGACCCCGCCGCCTACAAGAAGCGCGAGGTAGGGCAGTATGTGCTGCTCAACGAGGTGCCCGAACCCAGCTGGTACACCTGATCAGTCCTTGCGGCCACCGATGAAGTAGGCGATCGGGCCGGCATAGTTGATGGCGATCACGGCCGCCCATACGCCCTTGGGCCCATTGACCTTCTTGGCCGGTCGATGGGCCAGGTCGCTCCAGGCCAGGCCGGCGAGGACCAGTTGCACGATGCCCCCGGCCACAACGCCGAACCGCTGGGCTCCGCTCATATCGCTCCACTTTCGCTGCGCCATGGTGCTCTCCCGTCGTCGTCGCGCCGGCCTCGGTTGGCGGCCCGTGCTCCTCGCATCATGCCACCGGCACGGCCGTCCGGCGAGGCACACGACGGCGCGGCAGGGACGCCGCCGTCGACGGCGACCGACGGGTGCGGAACGGTAGGAGTGTCGTCATCGGGCAGCCTCGCGTGCCGCCTAAGCTGGTTCTCCCCACCACGCGCGAACGGACGCGGGTGCCCGTGAAAGAAAGCCACCATGCACGCCGAGATCACCACGCTTCCACCACTCGTATTCGGCGAACCGGGCGAGTTCCGCGAACTCATGGTGGCTCTGGTCATGAGCGGCGCGAAGACGGGCTCGTCCAACCTGCGCGTCGCCTACGAGATGACCGGTGAGGCGCTGCCCGTCGCCGGGTCACGGTACGCCCTGGTCGATTCGGGTGACTTCAGGGTTGCCGTGATCGAGGTTCTCGAGGTGGTCGAGACCACCGCCGCCGAGGCCACCCTGGAGCTGGCCCGGCACGAATCCCCCACCCTCGAACACTGGCGCACGGTGCACCGGGATTACTGGGAAACGCTGGTTCCCGCCATCCGGAAGCACAGGAGCGACCCCGACTGGCAGCTGACGGATGCCGAACCCGTGATCAGCAAGGTGTTCAGGGTCGTCTGATCCCGGCGGCGTCGCCGCACGAGACCTCTAGCCGGCCCGCCGGGACGCAGCGGCGATGCCGGCCACGACGAGCAGCAGTCCGATACCCACCACCGCGGTGAGTAGCCAGGTGACCAGGTCGAGTTCCCCCGGTACCAGCTCGCGAGCCGCGACGAAGGCGGCCAGGGCGAGCATCAACGCGCCCCACAGCATGGTCGAGAACAACGGGCGGCGCCGGGGCGCGGGTGCTGCCGCCGCAGGTGCCGGCGGCTGGGGCGCCGGCACGGCGTCGGTGGGCGCAGTTCCGATGGGCGACGTGCTGGTCGAAGACGTGCTGGTGGCGGACGTGCTGTACGCGGCCGTGTCTGGCTCCGTAGCCGCGGATGCGTGAGCATCCGGGTGCACGTCGGTGCTCGGTCCGCCGGTCGGGATGTCGTCGGGGGTGCTGTCGGGGGTGCTGTTGGAACTGGTCATGGTCTTCTCCTAGCGTTCTGCCGGCTGGTTGATGGTGACCTGGCCGAAGAGCGTCCAGACCCGGACCGTGGTCACGCCGGTTCCGGCGCCTTCCGCCACCACCTGCGAGTCGTGGAAGAGCACACCACCCCGGTCGAGGTCGTTGCTGGTGCCGTAGTCGATCCCGCCGGCGAGGCTGCTGGCCTCCACTGCTACGGTGCGGTTGTCGGGCAGCAGGAGTTCCACGTCGCCGAAGGCTGTCCAGACGTCGACCTCGCGGGATGTGCCAGACGGCGCGGTGTCGAGGTCGGTGAGGTCGATGGTGGGTGCGCCGGCGATCATCGCGAAACCCGTGGGGCTGTCGGTGCTGTATTGCCAGGTGGGATCACCGAAGGTGGCGACGTCAGTCCCGGCCGGAATGAACGCCGTCCAGGCCAGGGAGACCGACAGGACGAGGCTGAAGAAGGTCAGCCAGCCGCCCTCCTTGCCGCGGACGCCGGCGATCACGATTCCCAGGGCGATCACGGCGAGCGCGGCGGACGCACCTACCAGGAAGGCGCTGTTCGACCAGGAGCCATCGGCGACGAAGGAGGCGGCCACGGCGCCGATGCTCAGGGCGATTCCGCTGACGACGGCGATGTAGCCGGCGCCCAGGTGCTTGCGGCGGTGCGACGCCCGGTACCGGTCGGGATCGAAGGGTCGCGCGGTGTCCGCAGCACCGTAGCCGGCCGCCCCGTGGCCGGACCCGTACCCGCCGGAGCCGGACGCGGCCGCCCCGGAGGGTGCGGATCCGGACGGTGCGAATCCGGACGCTGTCGATCCGTACGGCGCAGACCCACCGGATGCCGCTGCAGCAGGGACGCCGTGACCGGTGAGGTCATCCCAGAGCGAGGGGCCCGTCGGCGGAGTGCTCCCGGAGACGGGCGACACCGGAACCGTGGGGGCCGTGGCCGAAGCCGGCGCGGCCGGTGGCTGCGGCACGGGCGGGATGGGCGGCACGAAAGCTGCGGCGGGGCGGGCGGCGGGGTACGCGGTGGGCGCGGGGTCGGCCGGGAAAGTCTGGGCAGGCTGGGCGGGTGTTCCGGCGCCGGCGGTCGTGTCGGATGCCGCGCTCGGCTGCGGGACGCCTCCGGGCTGGGGTGCGCTGCCGGACTGCGGCGCACTGCCGTACGGCGAAGTCTGCGGGGCAGCGCTTCCGTAGCCCGTGGCGGGCCGGTTGCGCGGTGACGGCACCCGCTTGGCGATGTAGATCACCAGGAGAATGATGCCAACCGTGAGCCCGATCGCCCAGCTGGTGCGCAACAAGACCTCGAGCCATCCGGGCATTCCCCAGACTTCGGGCGGACCCTGCCACCAGATGCCCTGCATCCAGGGGACGAAGGTGAAGAACAGGAGCACCCCGACGGCGATCATGGCCGGCTCGAACACCTGACGCACGGCCTGCTCCACGAGGCTTCGCCCGGATTCGTCGGGCATCAGGGCCCAGCCGACGGCGTAGAGGAAGAAGATCGGCCCACCGAGGATCGCGATCACGACGGCGATGCCGCGCACGACCAACGGATCGAGACCGGTGCGGGACGCGATCGCCCCGCACACGCCGGCCAGCCAGCGGTCCCGGCCGCGCACGAAGCCGAGGCCTCGCACCCAGTCGAAGAACGCGGCGCCGCCCGGCGGCGTGGGCTGGCCGGAGTTTCCGTAGGCTGAACCCGATGTGGTGGTGGACCCTGCGTCTGTCATGGCTCCATACTCCCGCGCCCTGCACCACGGCGGCCATGGGGGAAGACCCTGATTGCACCCTGAGCCTGCGAATCAGGGTGCGACCGGCAACTCTGGGCGTGCTTGGATGGACCTGTGACCACCGTGCGTCCCACCGGACCCCGCCTCAGCGGGCAGCTTGTGCGGCCACGCCTGCGCATCATCGCAGGCGTCTGCGCCGGGTTCGCCCGGCACTCCGGCCTGCCGGTCACCTACGTGCGCACCGTCGCCGTGGTTCTGGCCCTCTGCGGCGGCGCCGGGGTGCTGCTCTACGGCTGGCTGTGGGCCACCACCCCCGACGAGTCCGCGCACCCCCTGGGAGACGCGGGCCGCTCCGACCTGCCCAAGGCCGTTCTCACCCCGGCCGACGCGTCCGCCGCCGGGGCCGACGGTGAGACCGCCGCCTCCCGTCATGCACCGGTCACCGAGATCCTTCTGGGGCTGGCGCTCGTGACCACGGCGGGCGCGCTCATCGCCAACCGGTTGGGCGCCGCGTTGCCGGTGGATGCCATCATCCCCGCGATCGTCGCCCTCGCGGGCACGGGGCTGGCCTGGCGCCAGTTCGCCGAGCTCCGCAGCGGAGCCGGGCCGCGAAGCTCCGGCATGCTCGTGCGCGCTCTGGGGGCGCTGGTTCTGGTGGCCCTGGGCATTCTGCTGTTCTTCGTCACCAGTGAGAACCCCAACATCTGGACCGTCGTCGTTGCCGCGCTGTCGGTGCTCGTGGGGGTGGCGGTGGTCGTTGCCCCGTGGGCGGTACGCCTCATGCGCGACCTGTCCGACGAGCGTGCCCTACGAGAGCGGGAGTCCGAACGGGCCGAGATGGCCGCTCATCTGCATGATTCGGTGCTGCAGACTCTCGCGCTCATCCAGCAGAAGGCCGGACCGCACTCCGATGCCGCCCGGCTCGCCCGCGCCCAGGAACGCGATCTACGCGAGTGGCTGTTCACCGGCTCCGCGACCGGACCGGTGGATCTGGCCGCAGAACTGCGCGGTATCGCGACCACCGTTGAGCGCGACTTCGCCGTGCACGTTGATGTGGTCTCGGTCGGCAGCATCGACCGGGACGTGCCGGAGGCCCTTCTGGCAGCCGCGCGGGAGGCCATTCTCAACGCAGCCCGGCACGCCGGCGGCCGGGTGTCCGTCTACGTGGAGTCCTCGACTACCGCCATCGACGTGAGTGTCACCGACCGGGGCCCCGGTTTCGCGCTCGACCAGATCCCTGCCGACCGCATGGGGGTGCGGGAGTCGATCCTGGCCCGCATGGGACGGGCCGGCGGCACGGCCGTGGTTCAGGCTGGCCCGGGCGGCACCGGTACCGAGATCCGGCTCACCCTCCCCCTCAACGGCCAGTCCGAGTACGACCAGCCGGAGCAGGACCCGGCGGACCACGCCCTGCCCGACCGGAGCGCCCCTCACCCCGACCCCCAGGACGGCACACCATGACCGATCAGACCACCCCGTCCGGCACGGTTCCAGGGACCGTGCCCGGCCCCGAGCTCACCGTGGTGATCGTGGATGACCACTCGATCTTCCGGTCGGGCCTGCGCTCAGAGCTCGACCCGGCGCTGCGGGTCGTCGGCGAGGCAGCGACCGTCGACGAGGCCATCGCCGTCGTTGTGGCCACCCAGCCCCGCGTGGTGCTGCTGGACGTGCACCTGCCCGGCGGCACCGGCGGAGGCGGCGCTGAGGTCATCAGGGCCGCGGCCGCGCGGGCGCCGGCCACCGTGTTCCTGGCCCTGAGCGTGTCGGATGCGGCCGACGACGTGGTCACCGTCATCAGGGCCGGTGCCCGCGGCTACATCACCAAGAGTTCGTCGGGCGCCGAGGTCTCCGATGCAGCCCGTCGGGTGGCCGGCGGGGACGCCGTCTTCTCGCCCCGCTTGGCCGGGTTCGTGCTCGACGCTTTCGGCGCCGTTTCCGGCGAGACCGCGGCGACCAACGACGAACTCGATCGTCTCTCGGCCCGGGAGCAGGAGGTGATGCGCCTGATCGCACGCGGGTACGCCTACAAGGAGGTGGCGAGCGCGCTCTTCATCTCCCCCAAGACCGTGGAGACGCATGTGTCCGCCGTTCTGCGCAAGCTGCAGCTCTCCAGCCGGCACGAACTGACGGCCTGGGCCACGGCCCGCAAGTTGCTCTGACCCGGGGTGGGCTTGCTGCCGGCGCTCAGCGGATGCTTGAGCGCCCCATAGGGAAGCCATAGGGCGCTCTGGTGGGGTGGGAATTCCCTACCGGAAGGCCCCATCGTGCGTCAGCCCCATCCCGCCGGCCAGTCAGGCCACTCCTCCCGAACCGCCCGATCGTCCCGTCGCTCCCGTGCAGCCGCCAAACCCATCGCCGCGGTTGTGATCGGAGTTCTCGCCATCGGCGGTCTGGCCGCCTGCGACTCCACCGGGGCGGTCACCTCCTCGTCCCTGACGGCTGAACAGGCGGCGGCGCTGGTCGGTGCTGACTTCTACGACACCAGCCTCGTGCATTCCGTCACGATCGACTATGACAAGGCCGACTACCAGGCGATGCTCGCCGCCTACACCGCAACCGGCGACAAGGGCTGGATCTCGGCGACGGTGACCATCGACGGCACGGTGTTCGAGCAGGTCGGGCTGCGTCTGAAGGGCAACTCGAGTCTGCGCGGGATCGGGGATGCCACGGAGTCCGATGATGACACCGCGACCGGTACTGACGCCCCGGCCGACCCGAGCGACGGATCGGTGGATACCGACTCCCCGCAGACCCTGCCCTGGCTGATCCGGCTCGACAAGTATGTCGACGGACAGTCTTACCAGGACCGCACTGAGTTCGTGGTGCGCGGCAACACCACCGAATCCTCTCTCAACGAAGCGGTGGCCCTCGAACTGATCGGGCTCAGCGGGCTGGAGACCGAGAGGTCGGCCGCGGTCCGCCTGAGCGTCAACGGCGGCGACGAGGCCCTGCGGCTGGTGATGGAGAGCATCGACGACGACCTGTGGAACACGGACACCTTCGAGAACGACGGCATCACCTACAAGGCCGACTCCGACGGAGACTACAGTTACCGCGGCGATGACCCGGCCGACTACGTCGACGTCTTCAACCAGAAGACCGGGGAGGACGACCTCACCCCGCTGATCGCGTTCCTCGACGTCATCAACAACTCCGACGATGCCACCTTCGCCGCCGAGCTGGGCAACTACCTCGACGTGGAGTCGTTCGCGACCTATCTGGCCGTGGAAAACCTGACCGATAACTTCGACGACATCGACGGTCCTGGCAACAACTCCTACCTGCGCTACGACAGCACAACGGGCCTGATGACCGTCGTGGCGTGGGACGCCAACCTCTCGTTCGGCACCCTGAACGGCGGCGGCGCTATGCGTGGCATGGGCGAGGGTGGCCCGGACGGCGGCGACCGCGGCACCCCGCCGGATGGCGCGACCGCGCCGGACGGAGCCGCACCGGACGCCACAGCCGGCGGCATGGGCGGCGACAACATCCTCGCCACCCGGTTCCTGGCCGACAGCAGCTTCTCGGCCCTTGTCGACACGGCGACGGCCGCGCTCACTACGAGCCTCTACGACAGCGGCGCCGCGCAGGCGGTTCTCGACCGGTGGACCGCACTGCTGGCCGGCCAGGCGGGTGACCTCATCGACAGCGACACCCTGCAGAGCGAGTCCGACGCCATCGCCAGTTACTTCACAGGCGACAAGTGACGGTCAGGGTGTGCCGAAGCGCTCCACGAAGGCCTTCATGATGGTGGCCGGCTCGGTCACCGTTGCGGCGGCGATGGCGGCCATCACCTCGTCGTAGGCATCCGGTTCGAAATAGCCGTTGTCGCTGTAAACCCGCAGGCGGGTGAGGATGCCGGCCTGGGTGAGCTCCGGGTGGAACTGGGTGGCGTAGACGTTCTCGCCCACCCGGAACGCCTGCACCGGGCAGTTCGCCCCCGTCGCCAGCAGCACGGCGCCGGTCGGCAGCGCCGTACAGGCCTCCTTGTGACCCACGAACGCCTCGAAATCGGCCGCCACCGTGCCGAAGAGCTGGTCGGCGCGGCCCGCCGCGGTCAGGCTCACCATGATGGGGCCGGCCGGCTCCGACCAGGTGTCGTCGACGACGCCGTCGAGGTAACTGGTGAGCAGGCCGATGCCATAGCAGGCGCCGAGGAAGGGGAAGTCCCGGGCGACGACCTGGTCGAGCAGCCCGGCGAGTTCGCGTTCGACACGGCGCTGCACGGGAGATTTGGTGTCGTCGGGGTCGCTGGCGTTGAACGGGCTGCCGCCCACGATCACCCCGGAGTAGTCGTCGAGGGCGATGGACGGCAGAGGCGCGGCCTCCAGCCGCACTCGGTGCAGCTGGTCCGGCGTCAACCCGCCTGCGGCGAGGAAGCCGGCGTACTCGTCGTCGGCGGCCTCGTCCTCGGGCCGGGTCGCCAGCAGCAGAAAGGGCTTCACGGGCCCATGTTACCGATCATGAGCCGCAGGCGGAGGGAGGTGACGACGGGCGCGCCCGGCGGCCGCCGTCGGCGCTCGCGCGCATCCGTGTACCTCGGAGGCCGCTCCCCGGTGCGCCGGGGAGCGGCCGTATCCGACGGTGGACGTGCTACCGATTCAGCGCCCGGCGGCGCCCCAGGACCAGCAGCGCGATCCCCGCCGCCACCAGGGCGAGCACGGCACCGATCGCGCCCGACGGGTCGACGCCCGTGGCCGCCACGACCTGGGCGCGGCTCGTCGAGGCCGCGGCCGGGGTCGATGCCGCAACGGGCGCCGGTGTGGCCGTCGACGTCGGGGGCGTGACAGCCGGCGCGGTGGTGCCGGGGGTCGGTGTGGGGGTCGGTGTGGGCTCGGTCACCGGATCCGGCCCGTTGTTCTCCACCAGTCCGGCTGCCCGCACGTGGTCGGAGTGCATGCCGAACGAGTCGGCGATGCGCGGAACCCAGCAGGCGTCGTTGTGGCGTCCCTCCGGGTACAGCGCATAGGTGTGCGCCACCCCCTTGCCGGTGAGGAGGGTGTCCAGCGACCGGGCGGCGTCATCGAAGGCGTAATCGTCGAACTCGCAGGCGTCGAAGAAGTAGTCGTATCGCGAGAGTGCCTCGGCGGGCAGCCCCGCCACGACCGTGAGCGGGGATGCCGACTGAGCTTGCGGTCCCCCGGGCGAGGTGACGCCCACCTGCGCGGGAGCGAGGTTCAGCGCTCCCATGTGCGAGGCCATCGAGGAGAACAGCTCGGGGTAGGCCAGCCCGAGCGAATACGCGCCGAACCCGCCCATCGAGACTCCGGACAGGCCGCGGTACTCGCGGGAGTCGAGCGTGCGGTATTGCTCGTCCACCTGCGGGATCATCTCGGTGGTGAACATGGTGCGCCAGGGTGCGCCGCCGTCATTGTCGACGTACCAGAGCGAGTCGGCGTCGGGCATGATCACGATCGATTCGGCCAGGCCCCCGGTGGTGTAGAGCTCGTCGAGCTTGGTGCCGAAGTCCCGCGGCTCCCATTCCCGGCTGCCGCCGTTGAAACCGTGCAGCAGGTAGACGACCGGGAACTCGCGGTTGGGCTGGGTGAAGTACGACGGCGGCAGGTAGGTGATGTACTCCCGGCGCGCATCTTCGACGGCCGACTCCACGTAGTCGCGGAAGAACCGGGAGCGGTTCCCCTTCTCGGTGCGGGTCTCCCGGTCGAGCGTCAGGAACTCCTGGGTGGTCGGCTGGAAGCTGAACGGCGCGCCGTCCCGCATCCCGCTGATCGTTCGGTTGGTGTCGACGACGAGACGACCGTCGGAGCTCTCCACGACCTCCACACTGGCATCGGTCAGGGTCAGGGAGCCCGACTCGGCCAGCCACTGCCGCAACTCGCTCTCCCGCCGGGCCCGGTCACGACCGTCGTGCACGTAGTCGGCCGAGAGCGTCGCGAGGTACGCGTCGATGTCACCGGATGCGAGGGCGCCGGCCTGTGTCGCCAAGAGGTCGCCCACCCAGCTCGTGGCCTCAGGGTCGGCGAGCGGACCCGAGATGCCGAGAACCTCCTCGCGTAGTGCGTCCTTCGAGTAGAGGCCGACGGGACCGTGGTACCACCCGCCGCCGCCGGTCATGTCGTACAGGCGCACGGCGAGGGTGTTGCTGCCACCGAAGACCGGCAGGGCGGCCGGAACCGGGTAGAGCCTCTGTTCGAACCACTGGCTCTCGGCATCCGGCGGCAGCGAGCCCGACCCGTTGATCCGGGTGCCGTTGAGGTAGACCTCGTCGACGTCGTCCATGAAACCCATCGAGGCCACCAGGTTGGTGCCCGCCGCCTCGGCGGGCAGGTCGAAGGTGAGCCGGTACCAGGCGAAACCGTCGTAGTCGTCGAACTCGCGGCCGCCGCCCACCTCGGGCACTGTCACGGCCGACCAGGTTGAATCGTCGAAGGCCGGGTCGGCCCAGGCGAGTTCGTCGCCCAGCGAGAACTGCCACTGGCCGGTCAGGTCCAGGTTCACCGAGGTGCCTGACGCGGCGGCAGACGGGGTCGCCGGCGCCAGCGCCAGCAACGGTGCCGCCGCGATCGCCAGGGCGGCAACGGACGCGATGAGCGGACGGCGGGCGTCGTGCCGCTTCGGCCGCGGAGGGGTGAGAGTGAGATCCATGCGCTCCAACTTCATTGTTGTGCCAACTTCATTGTTGTGGGCGGGAACGCGTTTCTGTGCACGTTCCCAGGCGCGAGGAAAAAGCAGTTGACCAGCTCATCCCCGACTCCGACCGACGTTACTGTGAACGTACACAGAAATCAAGCATCCGTTCGCGGCACGGGCGGGAATCTCCGCTGCTTCGGATTTCGGCACCGCGAAACAATGCCCCGGAGGCGGACTGCACCGGGTAGATTTGAGCCAATGAACACTCAGCCGGAACCCAGCCTGAGCGACGCCAGCGCGATCGCCACCCCGTACGAGGACCTGCTGCGCCTGGTGCTCGAAACCGGAGCGAACAAGGCCGACCGCACCGGTACCGGAACCCTGAGCGTGTTCGGCGCGCAGCTGCGTTTCGACCTCAGTCAGGGCTTCCCGATGATCACCACGAAACGGGTGCACTTCCCGTCGCTCGCCTACGAGCTGCTCTGGTTCCTCCGTGGCGAGAGCAACGTGGGCTGGCTGCAGGAGCACGGCGTGCGCATCTGGAACGAGTGGGCCGACGAGCAGGGCGAACTCGGACCGGTGTACGGCGTGCAGTGGCGCTCCTGGCCGACCCCGGACGGCGGCCACATCGACCAGATCGCCCAGGTCATCGAGACCCTCAGGACCAACCCGGACTCCCGGCGCATCATCGTGTCGGCGTGGAACGTCGCCGACATCCCCGACATGGCGTTGGCTCCGTGCCATGCCCTGTTCCAGTTCTATGTCGCCGACGGCAAGCTCTCCTGCCAGCTCTATCAGCGCAGCGCCGACCTGTTCCTCGGCGTGCCGTTCAACATCGCCAGCTACGCGTTGCTCACGCACCTCGTGGCGGCCCAGACCGGCCTCGAGGTGGGCGACTTCATCTGGACCGGTGGGGACTGCCACATCTACTCCAACCACATCGAGCAGGTCACCGAGCAACTCAGCCGCACGCCCTACCCGGCGCCGACGCTGAAGATCACCACCGAACGGGACAGCATCTTCGACTACCAGTTCGAGGATCTCGAGGTCGTGGACTACCAGCACCACCCGGCGATCAAGGCGCCCGTTGCCGTCTGAGACCGGGACGCCCGCGATAGTGCCGTCCGGTGAGACGGCCGACGCCCGCATAGGCCTGATCTGGGCAGAGGCCAAGGGCGGCGTCATCGGCGACGCCGGCAGCATCCCCTGGCACCTGCCGGAAGACCTGGCACACTTCAAGCAGATCACGCTCGGTGGCGCCGTGATCATGGGCCGCCGCACCTGGGACTCCCTGCCCGAACGCTTCCGGCCCCTGGCCGGCCGGCGCAACATCGTCATCACTCGGCAGCCGCAGTGGCGAGCCGAAGGAGCCACCGTCGTGCACTCGCTCACCGAGGCGCTGGCCGCCGCGGCCCCCGACCCGGTCTGGATCATCGGCGGCGGCGACATCTACCGGCAGGCGATGCCGCTGGCCGCCCGGCTCGAGGTCACCGAGGTTGATCTCGAGGCCGGCGGTGACACCGTCGCCCCGGCCGTGGGCGCACGGTTCGTGCAGGTCGACGCGACGGAGTGGCTCACCTCGCGCACCGGCCTCCGCTACCGCTTCCTGGGCTACGCGCCGAGCGCCCCCTAAACGCCGGCGGGGCCGGAACCGGGCACGACCGCCGCGGGAGGGGAGATGCGCGGCCGGCGCTCCAACCGGGGCTGGATCCGGAATTGACCGGTCAGCACCAGCACGCCGATCACCACGGCCATCACGATCCAGGCCACCCAGCCCAGCGGGCCGAGCGCGGCCGGGTCTGCGGAGGTGCCGGCGGCGGCCACCAGGATCAGGAAGCCGGCGGCAGCGTTGAAGGCACCGTGGGCGAAGACCGAGGGCCAGACCGACGCGGTGCGGAGGCGCAGCCAGCCGATCAGGATGCCGTAGAACACGCATCCACCGACCATCAGGGCCATGCCCAGCAGGTTGGGCTGCGCGAAATTGTAGCCGAGCAGGATCACCGGGCTGTGCCAGAAACCCCAGACCGCGCCGCTGATCAGCAGGGCCGGCCAGGTGCCGAGGGGGCGCAGGCTCGGCAGCAGCCAGCCGCGCCAGCCGAGTTCTTCGCCCAGGGCGAAGAAGCCGTTGAAGATCGCCGCGACCGGGATCGTGAGCAGCTGGATCAGCACGACCATGCCAACCGGGATCGGCGACGAGGTGGGGTTGGCGGCGTCCAGGATCTGCGCGAAGCCGGAGAAGGCCACCAGGTCCAGCTGAACGAGGCCGAGAGCCGCGGCCAGGAAGACCCCCGCGACGACCAGGAGCGCGCTGCCGAAGATACCGAAGACCGTCATCCAGATGGTGCGCTTGACGGGGCGCAGCGGCCACAGCCCGAGGTATTCGGGAATGGATGCGGGGCGGGGGCGCTGCACCATGAACACCACGAACAGGGCGGCCACGGCCGGTGTGAACATCATGACGGGCAGGAGCAGGGCCGCGAGCGGGTTCGCCAGGCCGCTGCCGTCGAGCCAAAGCGGGAGGACCACGAGCCAGGCGAGAGCGCAGGCCATCACGACGAAGACCACGACGGCCGCCCACGGAACGCGGTCCACCAGAGGGGTGGCGGCCGGGGCGGGATGCGGTTGGCTGGTGATCGGTGCGCTCATGGCTGCCACGTTAGCCAACCCCAGAGCGGAGGGCATCCCCCGGCAGACGGACTAGGCGTCGGGCTGGCTGTCGGGGTTGTGTCGGGCCCGGCTGGGCTGCACGCGGGGCGGCTCCCCCGGCATCTTGGGATAGTCCGGTGGGAAAGGCAGCTCGCCGAGCCCGGCGTCGAGGTCGCGACGCCACCAGTCCAGCAGGATGTCGATGCGGCCGGGCTCCGCGTTCATCTTCGCCCAGGGGTCGCCGGTGGCACGCAGCCGGGCCGGCACGGTCTCGACGGTGAACGTCGTGGGGTCGGCGCCCTCCAGCTCGTCCCAGTCGATCGGGCAGGAGACGGGTGCGTGGGCGAGCGCCCGGGGGCTGTAGGCGCCGGCCATGGTGCGGTCGCGGTTGGCCTGGTTGAAGTCGACGAAGATCCGGGCTCCGCGCTCTTCCTTCCACCAATTCGTAGTCACAGTCATCGGCAAACGCCGCTCCACCTCACGAGCGGCGGCGATCACGGCGTGCCGCACCACCTGGAATTCCTCGACGGGTTCGATGGGGGCGAACACGTGCAGGCCGCGGTTGCCCGAGGTCTTCACGAACGCCGTGAGGCCGGCCTCGGCCAGCACCTGGCGCAGCTCCTGGGCCACCGGAATGGCGTCATCGAAATCGGTGCCGGGCTGCGGGTCGAGGTCGACGCGCAGCTGGTCGGGATTGTCGGTGTTCTCTGCCCGGGAAGGCCAGGGGTGGAACACCACGGTGTTCATCTGCGCGGCCCAGACAGCACCGGCGGGTTCGTCGATCACGAGTTGCGGGTGCGTGCGCCCGCTCGGGTAGACCACCGGCACTGAACGCACGAAGTCGGGCGCCCCCTTCGGCGGGTTCTTCGAGAAGAACTGTTCACCGTCGATACCGCCCGGGAACCGTTGCAGCGACACCGGCCGGTCGCCGTTCGCGGCCACGAACGCCTCCCCCACGTCCACCAGGTACCGGGCCAGGTCCAGCTTGGTGATGCCCAGCTCGGGCCAGAGCACCCGGCTCGGGCTCGAGATGCGCAGGACTCGGTCGCCGTGGGGCCCGGCGACAGTCAGCTCCGTCGATTCGCTCGCCATGCCCCCAACCTAATCCCCCTCCCGCGAACTGTGACCTAAGCCCCACAAACGCGCGTTTCCGGGCTTTGCTCACAGGTCGTGAAGGAGTCAGCCGCCGCCGACGTGGATGGCGGGGCGCCGGGCGGCGTCAGGTTCGATCTCCCGCAGGATCTCACGCACCACCGGCGCCGTGTCGCCCTGTCCGAGGAGCAGGTAGCGCAGCAGATGCCCCACCGGGTTGCCCTCCGACCATTCGAAGTAGGCCTGCGGACGCACCCCGGTGGCATCCCGGAGGGCGAGCAGGATCGCCGCGATCGCGTTGGGCGCCGCCGGGCTGTGCGCGCGCAACACCCGATAGTCGCCCACCTCCACCCCGCGCACGTGCAGCACGTCGCTGAACCCCGACGGATCGACCACCTCGATCTCGAGGAAGAGCACATCGGCGGCGCCCGGAACCGGGTTCATGCCGCGCTGCTCCAACTCCTTCTCGGCATACTCGGCCTGGTCCCCGGTCTTCCGCTTGTTGGCGACCACATCGAGGGCGCCGTCGAAGGCCAGGGAGTCGGCGATGAACTGCCGGGCCTGCTCGTCGAATTCCACGCTCTCCACGCGCAGCTCCGTCGTGCGCGACACCCTGGACACCAGCGACACCAGGATGATCCCGGCGATGAACAGCGCCGAGATCATGATGCCGTCAGGTTTCTCGATGATGTTCGCCCCGAGGGCATAGAGCAGCACCCCCGACAGCACCCCGAACCCGATGGCAGCCCGGCGCCGGCGCCTCCGCCCCGCCGAGATCGTCACGGCTACCGCGCCAGACACCATCATCACCAGGATGCCGGTGGCATACGCTCCGGCCTGGGCGTCGACGCTCGCCGTGAACCCGATGGTGATCAGAATGCTCACCCCCGTGTACACGAGCACGACCGGCCGTACCGCCCGGCTCCATTCCGGCGCCATCCCGTAGCCGGGCAGGTACCGCGGCACGATATTGATCAGGCCGGCCATGGCGGATGCGCCGGCGAACCAGAGGATGAAGATGCTGCTGATGTCGTAGAGATTGCCGAACCCGTTGCCGAGGTACTCGTGCGCCAGGTACGACAGCGCCCGGCCGTTCGCCGGAGCGCCGTCGTCGAAGGCGTCGGCCGGGATCAGGACCGTCGTGACGATGCTGCTGGCGATCAGGTAGACGCTCATGATGCCCGCAGCGAGGGTGAGCAGCTTGCGGGTGTTGCGCACCCGGGATGCCAGGCGTTCCTCGGCTGTCCGCCCGGTCGTGGCCACGAGCGGCATCATGCTCACCCCGGTCTCGAAGCCGGACAGCCCGAGCACCAGCAGCGGGAACGCCAGCAGCACCGGTACCAGGATGTCGCCCGGGCCGGCCCCGACGGTGGCGACGGCGGACAGCCATCCGGTCAGCGCATCCGGTTGGGTGACGACCTCGAACAGCCCCACGACGATCACGGTGCCGTTGAGCAGCAGGAACACGGCCACGAGCGGGATCGCGACGGAAACCGCCTCCCGGAAGCCGAGCAGGAACACCCCGCCGAGCACGAGCAGGAAGAGCACGGTGACCGGCACCGCCTGGCCGTCCAGGAAGTCGGGTGCGGCAGGGTTCTCCAGGAGGTGCACCGTCGCATCCGCGGACGAGAGGGTGATCGTGATGATCCACGAGGTCGCGACGAAGCCGAGCAGCACGAGCACGAAGACCTTGCCGCGCCAGAACGGCAGCAGCCGTTCGAGCATGGCCACTGACCCCTGCCCGTTCGGGCTTTCCACGGCGACCCGGCGGTACATCGGCAGCATCCCCAGCAGGGTCAGGAGCACGATAAGTACGGTGGCCAGCGGCGAGAGCACCCCGGCGGCGACCACGGCGATGCTGGGCAGGTACGAGAGGGTGGAGAAGTAGTCCACGCCGGTCAGGCACATCACCTTCCACCATGCATGCGTCGAGACGCCCAGCTCGGAGGATTCAGGTCCCACCGGCTGCACGCGGTCGCGCATCAGCCAGGCGCCGAAGCGTCCTGATGGCGGCGGCGCGGTGAGCGGGCGGGTCACCCGCGCCGGGATTCCGGATGGGTCCGCACGGTCCACGACCTCTCACCTCGCCCTCGATACCGGGTCCAAAGTCCCGGTTTATCCCCCGTAGACCGGCAGGGCTAGGTGTACTGTCACAAACAGCCCCCTTGTATACCCATAGGGGTATCCTCCCGCCGGCGAAGAGGCCGTCGGGTCCACGGAAGGCATCCCATGAAGATCGTCGTCGTTGGAGGCGTCGCTGCTGGCGCGTCCGTCGCAGCCCGGGCACGTCGACTGGACGAGGCCGCCGACATCATCGTCCTCGAGCGCGGCCACCACGTGTCCTTCGCCAACTGCGGACTGCCGTATCACGTGGGCGAGGTGATCGCTGATCGCAGCCGCCTGCTGTTGCAGACTCCGGAGAGCCTGCGCGAATCCCTCGACATCGACGTGCGCATCGGCCACGAGGTCACCGGCATCGACCGCGCCACGCGCAGCATCACGATCCGCGAGGTCGATTCCGGCCGGGAATACACCGAGAGCTACGACGCTCTCGCCCTGTGCCCGGGCGCCGAGGCGCTTCGGCCCCCGCTGCCGGGTATCAACCTGGCCGGGGTGCACGTGCTCCGCCGGATCGGCGACATGGATGCCATCAAGGGCCAGTTCGATGCCGCGCTCGCCCAGGCAGCAGCCGGCGTGCGCGGCCCGGTGCGCACCGTCGTGATCGGCGCGGGCTACATCGGCCTGGAAATGGCCGAGAACCTCAAGCACCGTGGTGCACTCGTGGACGTCGTCGAGATGAGTGACCAGATTCTGCCGCCGCTCGACCACGAGCTCTCGGTGCCGGTCGAGCATCACCTGCGAAGCAGGGGCATCACCCTGCACCTGTCCACGGCGGCCGCCGCTTTCACCGCCCGGCCCGATGGGACCCTCAATGTGGAGCTGACGGACTCCACCGTGCTGACCGCCGACCTGGTCATCCTCTCTGCCGGAGTGCGCCCGAACACTGCCCTCGCTGTGGCCGCCGGACTGCAGATCGGCGACCGCGGGGGAATCACCGTCGACACCCACATGCGCACCTCCGACCCGTACATCTGGGCGGCCGGCGACTCCGTCGAGACCCCGCACACGGTGCTGCCCGGCCGGTGGCTCGCTCCACTGGCCGGACCCGCCAACCGGCAGGCTCGGGTGGCCGCCGAGAACATCTGCGGCCGCGCCACCGAGTACCACTCCACCCAGGGCACCTCGATCGTGAAGGTCTTCGACATGGTGGCCGGCGGCACCGGGGCCACCGAACGTCAGCTCCTGGCCGCCAAGCTGCCTCATCGGGCCGTTCACGTGCACCCGTCCGGGCACGCCGGCTACTACCCCGGCACCGCGATGATGCAGCTCAAGGTGCTCTTCTCCCCCGACACCGGGCGAATCCTCGGCGCGCAGGCCGCCGGTTTCGACGGCGTGGACAAGCGCCTCGACGTACTCGCCACAGCGCTCCGCGCCGGTCAGAGTGTCTACGACCTCGAGGAGCTCGAGCTTGCCTACGCGCCGCCGTTCGGCTCCGCGAAGGACCCGGTGAATATGGCCGGTTTCGTGGCGAGCAACGTGCTGCGCGGCGATCTCACCCTCTGGTACGCCCAGGATTACCCCGACGCCACACGGGGCGCGCGCCTTGTCGACGTGCGCACCCCGGAGGAGTTCTCGATCTGGCACCTGCCGGGCGCCGAGAATGTGCCGCTGGGCAGCATCCGCGAGGCCAGTGCGAGCTGGGACCACACGGTCCCGGTGCGGCTCTATTGTGCGGTCGGATTTCGCAGTTATCTCGCGCACCGTGCGCTCGTGCAGCGCGGGTTCACGGATGTCGCCACGCTGTCGGGCGGCTCGGACACATTCCGTTCCTGGCACGAGGTGGCCCCGGAGAGCGACGAGCCGCCACAGCCGATGACGTCCTACGCCGAGGCCGCTGCGTTCCAGGATGCTGCAGCGGCGAGCTCGGCTCTGGCGCACGGCACCGGCGTGCGAGTCGACCTGGACTGCTCGGGTCTGGCTTGCCCGGGCCCGATCATGAGACTCTCCGAGAAGATGAAAGCCCTCACCCCCGGCGACGAGGTGGTCGTGCACGTCTCTGACCCCGGATTCGCCAGCGATGCCCCGGCCTGGGCGAGGCGCAACGGCCACCAGCTCGTGGCCATCCAGCCCGAAGGCCCCGGCTATGTCGCCACGATGCGCAAGGGCGGCATCACTGCCCCAGCGGCCGCTCCCGGACCCGCAGCGATACCGGCCGGGCCGGGCAAGACGTCATTCGTGGTGTTCTCCGGCGACCTCGACAAGGTGCTCGCGGCCTTCATCATCGCCAACGGCGCCCTGGCCATGGGCGAGGACGTCTCGATGTTCTTCACCTTCTGGGGCCTGAACTCGCTGCGTCGCGCCGACGCCCCCAAGCGGGACCGCAAAATGATGGACAAGATGTTTGCCACCATGATGCCCTCCGGCGCGGGCAGCCTGCCGCTTTCGCAGATGAACATGCTGGGCGCAGGCGCCGCCATGATCAAGAAGGTCATGAGAGACAACGCAGTGGCGCCGCTGCCCGACCTGATCGCGTCCGCGCAGACCGGCGGCGCGCGGCTGATCGCCTGCACCATGACGATGGACCTGCTGGGCATTGCCGACACGGACCTGATGCCCGGGGTCGAGCTCGGGGGCGTGGCGACGTTCCTCGGAGAGGCAGCCGAATCCACCACGACCCTGTTCATCTGACCTGCGAACTGTGATCAGCCCCGAAAAACCGCGAGTTTCGGGGCATTCTCACGGTTCGCGAAACTTAGACGGTGTCGCTGGAGGCGGCACGCTGGGGCGTGGTCGCGGGAGCGTTCGCAGGAGCCCCTGCGATGTTCACCAGCCAGGCCACGCCGAACTTGTCGACGCACATGCCGAAGCTGTCGCCCCAGGGGGCGACCTCCATCGGCATCGTCACCGTTCCGCCGTCGATGAGCTTGTCCCAGAAGCCGCGCAGTTCGGTGGCGTCCGTGCTGTCGCCGCTGAGCGACACTGAGTAGTTGTTGCCGGGGGTGTACTCCATGGCGTTCGGGGTGTCGGCCGCCATGAGCGACAGCCCGGACGGGGTGGTCAGCGCCGCGTGCATGGTCTTGTCCTGCTCGGTCGGGTCCTCGCTGGCGTGGAACTCGGCAAAGGTGCTTCGGGTCAGTTCGCCCCCGAATACCGACTGGTAGAACTCCATGGCTTCCTTGGCGTTGTCGCGGAAGCCCAGATAAGGGTTCAGACGCGTGCTCATGATCTCCTCCTCGCTGCACGGGCCTCGGCGCCCGCGCCTTCGGTGTGTGGCAGGTTGGTCTGCGCACCTCCCGCGATTATCGGCCGATCGTGCCGGATGCGCGAGAGGCGCCCGCCACGGTGCGCGCGTCAGTTCCAGTGCGTGACGGCCAGGTCCAGGCCCGCCTGATCGCCCACCAGCCGCGCGGCCACGTTGGGGAGTGGGATGACGGGATGCCAGCTGCCGTCGGCGCTGCGCCCCGATGCCCAGTCCAGCGTGTTCGAGAGTTCGGCCACGCCGGGTCGCTCGGCGAGGGTGCTGTTCCACTCCCACTGGATCCGGGTGAGCGCACCGTCTTCGCTGAGCACCACCTCGACGATGAGCGAGTCCTGCCAGTCGCCGATCTGTTCCAGGTGCTCGCCGAAGCCGAAGATACCGCCTCGCTCCACCAGCGACAGCAACGTCACATCCAGCGCGTACCGCGCCACATTCTTCGGATTGGGGATCAGGAACACCGTGATCAGCGGCACGGGTGACATCGGGGTGGGGATGCGCTTTGCCTCTGCGTTGAGGTCGACCGGGCAGTAGTGGGCGGCGGTCTGCTCGTGGATGAGAACGGGGAGTTGTCGGATCGCCAGTCGTACCTCGGCTTGCCAGACCCTGTCCTCCTGGAGATCCAGCCCGCGCAGGCCGATCTCGACCCGAAGGGTGCCGAAGAGAAACCGTTTGAGGTTTTGGTAGACCTCCTCAGCGTTGACCATGCCATACCGCCCCGAGTGCGACCGGTGCACGTAGGCTCGCGCCGAGCCCACGACATAAGCGTTGCGGATCGCCACGAGTCCGTCGCTCTGCACGCCCATGACCGCGCTCGACAGGCCCAACGCCACGTCGTAGTCCCGGGCATTGGTGCCCACGATGCTGAGCACCCGGTCGGGCGTGAAGCCCCCGCTCAGCCGTCGGGTGTCGCCCTGGGCCGGGCCGGGCGCATCCTGGGGATACAGGTACTCGCGCATGTATTCGGGCGCGAAGATCCGCGAACCCTGCGGGCCGAACGTGTTGAGGATCCACCCGCCGATGGGGCCGCCGAACTCGGGGTCGATGCCGCCGTGCGGGGTGCCGATCGTGCACAGCTTCGAGACGGATGCGCGCGGGTCGGCGATATTCACCTGCAGCGCGGTGCGGCAGATCAGGCCGCCCATCGAATGCGCCACGAGGTACACCGGCGGGTGACCGGCCGCCTTCTCCCGCACCAGGGCGATGAAGTCCGCCAGACCCTGGGCGGCGGTGCGGATGTCGTACGCCTGCGCCGGGCTCCCGAAGGTGCCGGTGGCGGCGTCGTAGAAGCGGTAGATCCATACGGAGTCCGCGCGCAGGGTGTCGGGTTCGGCATCCAGCAGCACCCGTTGCTGGCTTCCCTCGATGCGCACGTCGTAGCCCTGCTCCTTGACCAGCCGGATCAACGGCCCCTCGTACTGGTAGAACTGCGGCGTGCCGTTGGCTCCCACCCGCACGTGCACGGATCCCTCGTTGAGCCCGTAGAACGGGTCATCCGCGGCGGCATCGATCGCGCCCTGGCCACCGGCGAATCCCCGCACGTAGATGATCGGAAACCTCTCGCCCATCATCTGCTCCGTTCTGCTCTGGCCGGCACGCCGGCGCCCGCGGTCACCCGACCGGTGCCCGGTCGAACCGCTTCACGAAGGCGAGGGCAGGCTCGGCCACATCCCGCCAGCCGCTGTCGATGACCAGGGAGTGGCCGCGACCGGGGATCTCGGCGATCTCGGTGACGCCCTCGTTCTTGGCCTGCAGCTTGTAGCTGGCCCGGGTGATGGCCAGCGGCACGGTGTTGTCGTTCTCCCCCGCCAGGACCAACAGCGCACCGCGGTTGGGATTCTTGGTGTCGACCCGCGTCTCACCGCCGAACGGATTGAAGTTCGCCACCGCGGCCTGGAACAGCGGCGCCCCGGATGCCGGCACGTGATAGTCCGTGTACAGTTGCCGCGCCTCGGACTCGTCCAGGTTGTTCGCCCAGCCGTACTGGAACTGTTCGAAGGTGAGCGAGATCGCCTTGCCGCGGTTGCCCGGATTGCCCAGCACCGGAGACGCCGATTTGAGTGCAGACGCCGGGAGCGGCAGCACCCCCTTGAACGGCGCGTTGTCGATCGCGACGGTGGCGAAGGCCACGCCCTCTCCCGCGAGTTTCTGGGCGATCAGCCCGCCGAACGAATGACCGATCACCGCGGGCCGTCGGGTCAGCCGTGAGATGGCTTCGAGGTAGTGGTCGGTGACCTGCTGCACCATCTTGTGCGCGAACGCCTCCGGCGCCTCGTAGGCCTCCTCCACGGTGCGGGGGTCATCGGGCCAGCCGGGCGCGATAGTGGTGAACCCGTTCGCCTCGAACAGGTCGCGCCACTGCTTCCAGCTGCTGGAGAGCAACCAGAGTCCATGCACGAAGACAACTGGAGTGAGCCCGGACGCATTGGCGCGGTCGATCTCGTCGACCTCCCACTGCGCGAGGGTGGGCGCTTCGGTGTCGGCCATGTCGCAGATCCTTTCTGTTTCTGAGTGCGCGGTCACGTGGGTTCGGTCGTTCACTGGCGCGGCGGTGTCCGCTGAGGTTGTGAATAGCCGGGTCCGGCCGCGCGCGCAAGCCCTGGAGCCCCGGCCTGACGCGTTCCGGGCGTACCGATTTCTGCGCCCGGCCAGGCTCACGTGGTGAGCGACCGGAGCCGCCGCATGCCCAACGCCACCACCACGCCGCAAGCGACGACGAGCCAGGCCGCGGCTGTCGCGCCGGACTGCTGCGCCAGCACGGTCAACCCGGCGGCACCGGCCAGCAGGAGAATCAGGGCGTCGGCCTGCCAGGCGATCACGTTGAGGATGGAGACGTCGCCGACGGGTGTGGGAACCGGAAGGAGCAAGCCGATCGGCAGGGGGCCTCTGAGACTGTCGAAGACGCGCAGCAGAGTGATGAACACGGCAACCAGCGCCCACCACGGCACGGCCAGCGCGGGCGGAGTCAACCAGGGCAGGGCCGACCAGGGCAGGGCCGAATCGGGCAACGCAGCATCGGCGGGCGCCGTCACACCGGCGGCCGCGATACCCACGGTTCCGAGCACGAGCAGCGCCAGGGCAGGCACGATGGCGTGGCAGCCGATCATCGTCAGACCGCTCCGCCCATAGATCGACGACGGCCCGGCGTTCTCTGCGGCACTGCGGAGACCGTCGCACCACACGCCGACACCGAGGTAGGCGGCCAGGGCGGCGGCCACGGCCGGCGGCCACGCTCCCCCGGGCGGCGCGGCCCATACCCCGGCCTGCAGCCAACCGGCGACGGCGATGGCGAGGGATCCGGCCAGCATCCGCACCGGGAACCGCCGCGCGGCACCGAGGTCACGTTGCACGACCGCGACCGGCAGGGGCCCGCTCAGGGCGATCCGGTCATGCCGACCCCTGGCCGGCGGAGTGCGCAGGACGCCGGCGGCTCCCGCGACATCGCCGGTCTGCAGGAGCGTGCCGATGGACTGCCAGCGCCGGGCCTGGCGCATCAGGTCGGCGGCCCGGAGGCGGTCCAGGAGTCGGGGAATCAGCGGCAGGCACAGCAGCGCCAGCACCAGAGTCCCCAGCACCACCGGCACGGACCCCCCGGGGATGTTCGCCGGCGCCAGTCCGGGCCGCAGCGGTGATACCCCGACCGCGCCTGCGGCCACGAACGCCGCGCCGAGAGGCATGGTCCAGCGCCGCGGGAGGCTCTGACCCGCCAACCACGCGACGCACAGGCTGACCGCGGATGCGGCACAGCCGAGCACAGTGAGGCCTGCGCCGGCGAGTGCGTCCGGGCCGGCCGGCAGGAGTCCACCGACCATCAGCGCCGCGCTGACCACACTGGCAGCGAGAACGGCCAAACCGGCCAGAACGACCGCGCTGACCAGGAACGGGCGCAGCAGTGTGACCCGCCGGGCCAGGGCGCTCCCGACCAGGAATTCCACCGCAAAGGGACTCGGCAGCACTGGGCCGCGGATGGGGCCCACCAGCAGTGCGAGACCGGCCAGCCCCACAGCGCCGGCGGCCAGCCCGGAGGGAGCCTCCGGCGAGACCAGCACGGCGAGGCTCTCGGCATCCGCGGCGCCGAGCACCAGCGCACGCAACAGGGGAACGGCTACCACGAGTACCGTGAGAACACCGAGGTACACGGAGTACCCCACCTCGTCGGCCGACCGGGGGCCGCCTCGCGTGGAGAGCACGGCCCGGCCCTGCGCGAGCGCCAGCCGCTCCCGCGCATTCCCCGCCGTTGCCCGCTCCGCGGAGGACGACTGCACCCTGCGCGTCACCGGTCGCCGAGCGTGACTGTCGATCCCGGCAATGCCGCCACCAGGTCGGCACTGTGGCTGGCGATCACGACGGCCGCGCCGGCATCGATCTTCGCGCAGAGTACCGCGGCGACCACGGCCAGCCGGTGCTCGTCCAGGCGTTGCTCTGGCTCGTCCAGCACCAGCACCGAGAACGGACGCACCAGTGCCGTGGCCAGCGAAAGCAGCTGCAGCTGGCCCGATGACAGTTCATGCACGAACCGCTGCGCGAGGTGGTCGATACCCAGTGCCGCCATCACGTCATTCGCGTCTGCTGTCGCGGGAGCGCCGGATCGGCCCCAGGTAGTGGCGATGAAGCGCAGGTGCTCGTGTGCCGTCAGCTCCCGCGCGAAGGCGGGCAGCCCGATTCGGGCCGAGATCGCCCGGCGCACGGCGGTCGAACGGTCGTCGATGCGCATCCCGTCGATGGTGGCGTCACCGGAGGTGGGCCGGAGCGCGCCGCTCAGGATGCGCAGGAGGGTCGTCTTGCCTGACCCGTTGGGCCCGCGCACGACCACGGCCTGCCCGGGGTTCACAGTCAGCGACACCGGGGCGAGGAGCACCTCGGAGTCGATCGACGCGGCGACGTCGCGGGCTTCGAGTGTGCTCATGGGGCTCATCCTTCCGCATCTCGGCTACGCTGGCGCTCACCCGCGCCGCCCCCAGCCATCGAAGGACACCCATGGACCATGTCGCCACCATCGTCGCCGATGTGCACCTCACCAAGCCGGAGGCGTTGGCCGTGATCGCCGCGACGCTGGATGCCGAGGTGGTTGGCGCCCACACCGCTCATGCGTTCGTCGCCCTGCCGCACGGCGGCCGGGTCGAGGTCGAGATCCCCAAGTTCGGCGAGGCGCCGCCGCTGGCCGTCGACGTGCACGACTCCCGCGGTGATGCCGAGGCCCGTGCTGCCGCCCAACGCCTGCTCGAGCTGCTCGCCGCCACCGCTGGCTGGCCGGTGCACCACCTGCACGAGTGACCGGCACCGGCCACCCGCGAGCCCGACCGACTGATTCCATGCGTACGCACGGGTTTTTCCCGTAGCGTGGACGCATGAGCAATGTGACCCCCAGCGCCGCCGACAACGCCCTGACTCCCAGCTACGTGGAGCCCGGCAAGGACTTCAACCGCGACACGAACTACATCGAGGACCGCATCACGCGCGATGGCCGCGACGGTTGGCCGGTCGAGGCCGGCCGCTACCGTCTGGTGGCGGCTCGCGCCTGCCCGTGGGCGAACCGCACCGCGATCGTGCGCCGCCTCCTCGGGCTCGAGGGCGTCATCTCCCTCGGTCTGCCCGGGCCCACCCACGACAAGAACAGCTGGACGTTCGACCTCGACCCCAACGGCGTCGACCCGGTCCTGGGTATCGAACGTATCCAGGCGGCCTACTTCGCCCGGTTCCCCGACTACCCGCGCGGCATCACCGTTCCGGTGATCGTGGACGTGCCCTCTGGCAAGGTCGTCACCAACAACTACCCGCAGATCACCCTCGACTTCGAGACCGAGTGGGTGGAGCACCACCGCCCGGGCGCCCCCGACCTCTACCCAGAGGCACTGCGCGCAGAGATCGACGAGGTCGCCGAACTGATCTTCCACGACGTCAACAACGGCGTCTACAAGTGCGGCTTCGCCGGCAGCCAGAAGTCCTACGAGCGGGCCTACGACACCCTCTTCGCCCGGCTCGACTGGCTCGAAGAGCGCCTGGCCGGCCAGCGCTACCTGGTCGGCGACACCATCACCGAGGCCGACGTGAGGCTCTTCACCACCCTGGCCCGCTTCGACGCGGTCTACCACGGCCACTTCAAGTGCAACCGAAACAAGCTCAGCGAGATGCCGGTGCTGTGGGCGTACGCCCGCGATCTGTTCCAGACGCCGGGCTTCGGGGACACCATCGACTTCGACCAGATCAAGAAGCACTACTACGTGACGCACAGCGACATCAACCCCACCGGCATCGTGCCGAAGGGTCCGGATGCGTCGGTCTGGCTCACCGCACACGGGCGCGAGGCCCTGGGCGGCCGCCCGTTCGGCGACGGCACCGCCCCGGGCGCCCCGATCGAGAGCGAGCGGGTGCCGGCGCTCTAATCCACGCAGGGCTAGGCTGTCTAGTGGAACCTCGTTCCACCAGACGGCACGCTTGAGGCGTGTCAGAGAGAAGACCGATCATGCAGGTGCGGCACGCCACCAACCCGGCCCAGATTCGCTCGTTCGACACCCAGGCGCTCCGCGAGAACTACCTCGTCGACGACCTCTTCGCCGACGACGAGTTCCGTGCCACGTACAGCCACGAGGACCGTGTGGTCCTCGGCGGCGCCCGGCCCGTGACCGGCAGCATCCGTCTGACCAGCTTCGACGTGCTGCGCACCGAGAACTTCTTCGACAACCGCGAGGCCGGCATCGTGAACGTGGGCGCACGGGGCACCATCACCGTCGACGGCGTCGACCACGCGATGGACACCGGATCCTGCTTGTACGTGGGTCGCGGCGCGGTCGACGTGGTCTTCGCCAGCGCGGCAGCCGCCGCTCCGGCCGCCTTCTACCTGTTCTCGGCCACGGCGCACCGGAGCTACCCCACCACCCTGGTGCCGCAGGGTCAGGGCACGGTGCGCCGTCTCGGTGCCCAGGAGACCTCCAACGAGCGCACCATCAACCAGTACATCCACCGAGACGGCGTGCGCAGCTGCCAGGTGGTGATGGGCGTCACCGAGCTCGGCTCTGGCAGCATGTGGAACACCATGCCCGCACACACCCACGACCGGCGCACCGAGTGCTATCTCTATTTCGACCTGGCGTCCGAGCACCGCGTCGTGCATCTGCTCGGCGAGCCCACCGAGACCCGCCACCTGATCGTGGCGAACCAGGAGGCCGTGATCTCGCCCAGCTGGTCGCTGCACAGCGGCTTCGGAACGGGCAGCTATTCCTTCGTCTGGGCCATGGCGGGCGAGAACCAGGCGTTCGACGACATGGACCACGTGCAGGCCGCCGAGCTGCGCTGAGCCGCCCGGCCTCGGGCCTCGACTACCGGCCGAGCCAGCCGCCGTCGACGGGCAGTGTGATGCCGTTCACGTAGTCGGAGGCGCTGCTGGCCAGGAAGACCGCCGCGCCGGCCAGGTCGGACGCCTCGCCCCACCGGCCTGCGGGGATGCGCTCCAGGATCGCGGCGGAGCGGGCCGCGTCGTCGCGTAAGGCCCGGGTGTTCGCGGTACTGATGTACCCCGGAGCGATCGCATTCACATTCACACCCGACCCGGCCCATTCGTTCGACAAGGCCTTGACCAGGCCGACGACGCCGGACTTCGCCGCCGTGTAGCCGGGCACATTCACCCCGCCCTGAAAGCTGAGCAGGGACGCCGTGAAGATGATCTTGCCGTGGCCGCGGGCCACCATTCCGGCGCCGACGGCCCGGCTGAGCACGAACTGCGACGACAGGTTCACCGCGATCACCTCGTCCCAGAAGTCGTCCGAGTGCTCGATGGCCGGGGCCCGACGGATGGTGCCGGCATTGTTGACCAGAATGTCCGGACGACGCTCGGCCAGCTCGCCGCCCAGGGCGGTGACCGCGGCTCTGTCGGCGAAGTCCGCCCTGAGCGGCGTGAACCGGCGGCCCAGGCCTTCCACCCGGCGGGCGACCTCGCTGCCGGTGTCGGGCAGGTGGCCGCTCACCCCGATGATGTCGGCGCCAGCGGCCGCCAACCCCTCGGCCATTGCCAGACCGATGCCGCTGCTCGCCCCCGTCACGACCGCGAGGCGTCCGGTGAGATCGAAGGCGGTGGTGGGCATGGCGGCACTCCTCTGCGTCGGTGAGTTCTGCTGTACGGAACGTTGTTCCACACGCTCTCCAGCCTAGACCGTGCCGGGCGGTGACAGGGCGTCTGGTCGCCGGGTACTCTCGTGAGGTGCCCGGATATCCAGCATCGCCAGCGGTCGACACCGCGTTGTTCAACACCGCGGTGTTCGATGCCGCGAACTGGCAGGCCCGCGAGGCACAGCACCAGGACCGTGCCGACACCCTCTCTCTCGAGCGCCGGGAACGCGCGGCCGCCGGCCGCACGCATCCGGTCGACGACTTCCTCTTCACCTATTACCCCTTCCGCCCCGGGCTGCTGCGCCGCTGGCATCCGGGCTCCGGGGCGCGTCTGCGCGGAGCGGCCGGCGCCGAACGTGCCGGGTGGAAGTGGTACCGCACCGAGGGGGACGACGTTCTCGTGGACGACGCGGCCTTCCGGGACAGGAACGCGCGCAGCATCCGCTTCATCGTGACCCTGCTCGACAGAACGGCCGCGCGACCGGCGAATTTCAGCTGCTTCGGTCTGCACGAGTGGGCGATGGTCTACCGGCAGGACGAACACCGGCATGTGGCCCCGCTGCGCCTGGGCCAGGGCGACACGGATGACGTCGTCGACGCCCACAACATCTCCTGCAGTCACTTCGACGCGTTCCGTTTCTTCACCCCGGCGGCGCTCGATCACAACGCCCTCCAGCCGACCCGTGAGAACCAGCCGAGCCTCGAGCAGCCCGGCTGCCTGCACGCCGGCATGGATGTCTACAAGTGGGTGATCAAACTGGGGCCGCTGATTCCCGGCGAGCTGCTCCTGGACAGCTTCGAGCTGGCGCGCGACATCCGCCGCCTCGACATGCAGGCGTCGCCGTACGACCTCTCCGAGTGGGGGTATGCCCCGGTCGCCATCGAGACGCCCGCGGGCAAGGCCGAGTACGTGCGCCGCCAGCGCGACCTGGCCGATCGCAGCAACGCGCTGCGCGCCCGCGCGATCGCGGCCGTCGGCGCGCTGCCGTCCGACCAGCCGCGGGTGTAGTTTCCCCCTAGCCGAGGAAGGGCGAGGGAAGGAGGGCCTTGTGACACGGGCGCCCGGGCTCAGCTCGGAGGAGGCGGCCCGCCGGCTCGCCGCGGACGGACCCAATGTGCTGCCGCGTCTGGCCCGGCCATCACCGCTACGCGCCCTCGTGCGGCAATTCACCCATCTGCTGGCCGTGCTGCTCTGGGTGGCCGCCGGGCTGGCCCTTCTGGCCGGAACACCCGCACTGGCAATCGCCATCGTGGTGGTGATCGTGCTCAACGCGCTGTTCGCGTTCTGGCAGGAATACCGGGCCGACCGGTCCGCCGAACGGCTGCGTGACCTCCTGCCCGCCGAGACCCGGGTGCGCCGGGACGGCGCCCAGCGCACCGTCGACGCCGGCGAACTCGTGCGTGGAGACGTCGTGCTCCTGCGCCTGGGCGATCGCATCGCCGCCGATATGCGCCTCCTCGAGGCGCACGCGCTCACGGTGGACGAGTCGATGGTGACCGGGGAGAGCGAGGCCGTGCACCACGATTCCGGCCAGACGGCCCGCGCGGGCACCTTCGTGGTGCAGGGTGACGCAGAGGCCGAGGTGACGGCAACCGGTTCGGCGACGACGCTCGCCGAGATCAGCGCGCTTGCCCGCGCGGCCATCCGGCCGACCAGCCCGCTCACCCTCCAGCTCAACCGGGTGGTGCGCGTCGTGGCCGTCATCGCGGTGGCCACGGGGGTGGGGCTCGGCCTGGCGGGGCTCGGCATCGGGCTGCGACCGGCCGAGGCGTTCCTGTTCGGCGTCGGGGTGGCGGTGGCATTGGTTCCGGAAGGTCTGCTGCCCACCGTCACGCTGTCGCTGGCACGGGGCGCCCAGACGATGGCGGAGCAGCAGGCCCTGGTGCGCCGACTCGATGCCGTCGAGACTCTCGGCGCCACTACCTTCATCTGCACCGACAAGACCGGAACCCTCACGCAGAACAAGATGTCGGTGGTCGAGGCCTGGACGCCGCAGGGCGTGGTCACCATCGACGGGGCCGGCTACGGACCCACCGCCACGATCTCCGGGCCGCCGGACGCGACCGCGCTGCTGCCTGGCCTGGCGGCGGCGGCCGTGTCCTGCGTGACCGGACGGGCCGTGCTGCGCGACGGGCAATGGCGGCCGGAAGGTGGTCCGCTGGACGCCGCGATCACGGCCCTCGCCCATCGCAGCGGCTGGACAGAGGACCTGCACCAGGCCATCCGACGGTTGCCGTACACCGCAGACCGGATGATGAGCTCCGCCGTGGCCGCCGGACGGCTGAGCACGCTCGGGGCGCCGGAGAGCGTCTTCGCCCGGTGCACCGACGTGCCGGAGGCGGCCCATCGAGAGCTGGCCAGGATGACCGCCCGCGGTCAGCGGGTGATGGCGGTCGCCGCCCGGGACTGGCCGGCCGACACCGTGCCCCTGGGGGCCGAGTCCGACTTGCATCTATGGGGCCTGCTCGGGTTGGAGGACCCGCCCCGGCCCGACGTTCACGAGGCCCTCACCGAGTGCCGCGCCGCCGACATCCGGGTGATCATGGTCACCGGCGACCACCCGAGCACCGCCGAGGCGATCGCCCGGCAGGTGGGCCTGCTCGGGCCTGGCGGCACCGTGATCGGGCCGGGCCTGCCGGAATCCGACGCCGATCTCGGCGCCCTGCTCGATCACCCAGAGGGCGCCGTCGTGGCCCGCGTCACCCCGGCGGACAAGCTGCGGATCACCCACGTTCTGCAGGCCCGCGGCCACGTCGTGGCCATGACCGGCGACGGGGTGAACGACGCCCCCGCGCTGCGGGAGGCCGATGTGGGCGTGGCCATGGGGCTCAGCGGCAGCGACGTGGCGCGCGAGGCCGCCGACCTGGTGCTGCTGGACGACCACTTCGGCACCATCGTGGCGGCCGTGCGGCTCGGGCGGGCGACCTTCGCGAACGCGCGCCGGTTCCTCACCTACCACCTCACCGACAACGTGGCCGAGCTTGCGCCGTTCGCCGCGTGGGCGCTCACCGGCGGCCAGTTCCCGCTCGCCATCGGCGTGCTGCAGGTGCTCGCCCTCGACATCGGAACCGACCTGCTGCCCGCCATCGCGCTCGGCGTCGAGCCGCCCAGCGCCCGGGTGATGCAGGGCCGGGCACGCACTCGCACCCTGATCGACCGGGTCCTGCTCTGGCGAGCCTTCGGCGTGCTCGGTCCGGTCGAAGCCGTGGTGTCGCTGGTGGGATTCGCGGCGGTTCTCGTGGCCGGCGGCTGGACCTGGGGTGCGTCGGTGGCGCCCGGGCTCCTCGCGGCGGCCTCCGGTACGGCGTTCGCCACGATCGCGGTGGCCCAGATGGCGAACGCCTTCGCCTGCCGCAGCGAGACGGTTCCGGTGTGGCGGCTGCGCCCGTGGGGCAACCGGGCCCTTCTCGCCGCCGTGGGCGCAGAGCTGGTGCTGCTGGTCGCCTTCCTGGGCATCCCGTTCGTCAGCGCACTGCTCGGCGGCAGCTGGCCGCCTCCCGCCGCGTGGGCGTTCCCGCTGCTGGCCGCGGTGCTTATCGTGCTGGCCGACGCCGGGCTCAAGCTGCTGCGCAGCAGCCTGCGGCGGCGCGCCCGGCAGATCCCGCAGCCCGCCTAGGAGCCGGCAGGGTGCCAGGCCTCCGCTTCCTCCGCGCCTCCGTTACCTCCCCCTCCTGCCGCGCCCGCTCGCCCTCCCTCCGGCACCGCACCCTCCACACCGACGTACCGCAAAGCACCCCTTCAGCGCGTCAGAATGGGATATTCGCTGCACGTGGGCGCACAACCCACGCCCAATTGCCGCAAAGCGCCCCTTCAGGTCGCCGGAAGGGGTACTTCGCTGCATGTCGATGCGGCGCGCCAGGAGCGACGGCGCTACCGCGAGCGGCTCAGGCGAGGTCCCGGCGGCGGATGCGTTCCAGTTCGGCGCCGATACCGATGTCGGCCACGACGACCCGGCCCGCGTACCCGGCCGCCGGGCGGGTGAGCAGCCCCGCCTTGCACCCACCGAAGGTCACCGTGAGATCGGCGGGCAAGACCGTGGGGTCGGGCACGCTGCCATCGTCGACGCCGATGCCGCTGGGCAGGTCCACGGCCACGACGAGAGGCGGATGTTCGCTGGAGCGCACCGGAAGGATCGCGGCGATGATGCTCCGGGCCGCACCGCGCAACGCGGGAGAAGCGCTGGTCCCGGTGCCCAGGATGCCATCGAGGATGAGGTCGGCAGCTTCCGCAAGCCCGGCGATGACCTCGGCGGGCTCGCCGGTGGGCCGCAGGTCGGCGCCCTGCGCAAGAGCCGCTTCGAGCGCCTCCCGGTGCAGGTGCTCGCTCGTCGGCAGGATGCACAGGAGCGCGCCCCGGTTCGCCAGGCGTTCCGCGGCGTAGAGCGCATCCGCACCGTTGTTGCCCGAGCCGGCCAGAACCAGAACCCGTGCACCCGCCACTCCCCCCGCGCCGCGCCTCCAGGAGTGCGCCCGCCTCGTGCGCCAGGGCCTCGGCCGCCCGCTGCATCAGCGGCACGCCGCGCTCGAGGAACGGGAGCTCGGCCTCGCGCACCTGGGCGGCCGTGTACGTCTGCGGTGGATTGTTCGGCACGCGGCCACCCTACGCCGCACCGTCCCCAGGCGCAGGTCCGGCCTCGCGGCGCACCTTCAGCCTCGCGGCGCAACTTCAGTCTCGCGGCGCACGTTCAGTCTCGCGGCGCACGATACCGGGCCATCTATCCTGCGCCACGAGGCTTTTCGTACGCCGCGACGCCCGCCATCGTGCGCCGGGCTGCCCCGCAGCTCGGGACAGTGCTCGCGGCACGGGAACGTGCGCCGGTTTTCCCACGCCGCGAGACATTTCACACGCAGCGACACATTTCGCACGCCGCTCCGGCGGCGCCGCCGGAGCGTCACACCCAGCATCCGGTCAGATTGAGCTATACCCCATGGGGTATCCTGGAGACTTCACCAGGGAGGCCAGCACGGTCATCCCGAACCTGACTCCGAGGAGACCCCCATGTGCCGAGCCGTGACCTGCCGAACCTGCGGAAAGACAACCTGGGCCGGCTGCGGCCAGCATATCGACCAGGTCATGCGCGGTGTGCCCCGCGCAGACCGGTGCGCCGGACACGAGAACGACCCCGCAACGGGCGGCGGCTTCTTCTCGCGGCTCTTCTCCGGTCGCTGACACCACCGCCCAGACCCGCGTCCCCCGGCGGAGCGCCCGGGAGTCCTACGCTGGGTCCATGGATGCCTCCAGACCGACAGCGCTGCGGCCGATACTCACACTCACCGTCAATCCCGCCCTCGACGTCAGCACCTCGACACCGAACGTCGTCGGTGAGCACAAGCTGCGCTGCGGGCGATCCCGCCTCGATCCGGGTGGCGGCGGCATCAACGTCTCGCGCGTCATCCAGCGGCTCGGCGGGCAGACCCTCGCGATCTACGCCGCCGGCGGACCCACCGGCGACGCCTACCGCAGGCTGATCGAGGCAGAGGGAATCCCCACCCTGGTCGTCCCCATCGCCGGCAGTACTCGCGAGAGCTTCACGGTCGACGAGACGGCCACGGGCAAACAGTTCCGCTTCGTGCTGCAGGGCCCCGAGCTCACCGAGCCCGAATGGCGCGCCTGCCTCGCCCGGGTGGCGGAGTCCATCCCCCCGCACGGCTATGTCGTGGCGAGCGGAAGCCTGCCTCCGGGAGTGCCGGACGATTTCTACGCCCGGGTGGCACGCCTGGCCCGCGAACACGAGGCACGCTGCATAGTGGATGCGTCGGGTGACGCCCTGGCCGAAGCCCTCACCGAGGGCGTCTTCCTGGTCAAGCCCAGCGCCCGCGAGCTCGGGGAACTGCTCGGGCACCCGCTCGACAGCGAGGAGAGCCAGATCAATGCGGCGAGTACCTTGGTGGAGCGCGGCTCCGCGGAGCATGTGGCACTCACCCTCGGCGGCGCCGGAGCGGTGCTCGCCTCCTCCGGCGGGGTCCTGCGCCTACCGGTCCCCCGGGTCCTGGTGCAGAGCACCGTGGGAGCCGGGGACAGCTTCCTTGGCGCGTTCGTGCTGCGCATCGCCCAGGGCCTGGACACTCGGGCGGCGTTCCGCGCCGCGGTGGCCGCCGGCAGCGCCACCGCCATGACGCCGGCCACCGAGCTCTGCCATCGCGTCGACGTGGAACGACTGGAGGCCGAACTCGCCCTGCTTCCGGCCTGAGCCGAAGTTAGGCTGGTTCTCATGAAGCTGACCAAGATCGACCCGCCCGGTCGGAGCTTTTCGCGCTGGCTCACCGATGACGAGGTGGGCCAGGTGCTGGCCGCCAGCCGCGGTTGGCGGCTGGGCGGCGACGGCAGCGTCGTCGCCGGCACCCTGCGCAAGTCCACCATCGCCCCCTCGCTGGCCGCCCTGGGCGCCGCAGCGGCGGCCAACCGCTGGATCAGCCGCCCGGCCGCAGCCGGCAGCGACGGCAGCGGACCCACCCACATCATGTGGGGCGTTTTCGACGCACGCACGGATGCCGAGGTGGCGAGTCTCGTGGCCGCCGCCGGCTGAGCGGGACCCATGCTCTATTGACCGAGTGGTCATTGACCAGCTGGTCAATATAGGCTGGACACATCGAGTTCGTCCCGTCCCCCACGAAAGCCGCACCATGAGCAGCCGCACCGCACCCAAGGCCCACCCGCACACTCCGCTGCCGACCTGGTCCCTTGTACTCCGGGCCACCTTCCGGATCGTGCTCGGAGTCTTCCTCCTCCTGGCCGGGATCAGCCACCTCACCGTGAACCGGGAGGCCTTCCTCGCCCAGGTGCCCACCTGGTTGCCGCTGGACGGCGACTTCGTCGTCCTCGCATCCGGTGTCGTCGAGATCATTCTCGGCACCGCGCTGGTGGCCTTGGGCCGGTACCGCGTCTACGTCGGCTGGATCGTCGCCGCGTTCTTCGTCGCGATCTTCCCCGGCAACATCTCCCAGCTGGTCACCCACACCGACTCGTTCGGCCTGGACACCGATCTCCAGCGCACCATCCGGCTGCTCTTCCAGCCTGTCCTGGTGCTCTGGGCCTTGTGGTCCACGGGCGCCTGGCGGGCCTGGCGCGGCTACCGCGCGCAGAAGCGTGCCGAGCAGGACGCCGCGCCGCGCTCAGAGACGATCGGCTGACCGATGGGTGGACCCAAGCGACCCGAGCAGGAACGCGTCGAGGAGATCCTCGCGACCGCGTACCGGATCGCCCTGGCCGACGGCCTCGATGCGGTGACGGCCCGGCGGGTCGCCACGGCCGCGGGCATCTCCCCCGGCCTGGTCTTCTTCCACTTCCAGTCGAAGGACGGCCTGCTCCTGGCCCTGCTCGACGTGCTGTTGGACGGCACACTCGACGCCCTGACCGCTCCCGGCCTCGCCGCGCTTGCGCCGTGGGACCGCCTCGAACGGATGGTGCGGGGCGAGCTCGAACGCCTCGCCGAGTACCACGCCGGCGTGGAGTTGCTCTTCGCGTTCTACTTCTCCCGCCGCGACGACCTCTTCCGCAGTCGCATCGAGAGCTCGTTCGGCAGGTACCTGGAGGCCTTCCTGCCCGTGTGCCGCGAGGTCGCCGCCGGCAGCGGCCCGGACGGCATCCGCGGTCCGGCGTCGGGCAGCGGCCGGGCCGGCAGCCACGGACCGGCGACGGGCAGCGGCCCGGACGACCTCCAGGGTCGGGCGCCGGGCGATGACCTTGCCGCCACGATCGTCGCGCTCATCCAGGGCGCCTCCATCCAGGCGATCCGCGCGCCGGCCACCTTCGACCCCGAGGCGCTCCTCGCCACCATGCAGGCCTTCCGGCCGCCTTCCGGCTGACTCCGCCCGCGGACGCGCTTGTGCTCATCGCCTGATATCAGGCGCGCGCCGGTCACCGACGTGCGCCGAACTGCCCCCTCGGCACGACCGAGGGGGCACTTTGCCGGAAGTCGCGCGGGCGAGTGTCGCCGACTTGCCGCAAACATCCCCCTCAGCCCATCGGAAGGGGCACTTTGCGGCAACTCGGCGTAACGGTGATCCGCTCGGGCGCATCTGCAGAACGTTCGCGGGCGCGTGGGTCAGGCCAGGTCGTCGAGTCCGGCCGGCAGCGGGCCGTCGCTCACCAGGTAGAGCCGCTGGGTTGCGCGGGTCATCGCCACATAGAGGGCCCCTGCGCCGCGTTCGGATGCGGCCACCACGCCAGCGGGGTCGACGACGACCACGGCGTCGAACTCCAGCCCCTTGGAGTCCTGCGGGGTGAGCAGCGCCACATCGCGCAGCAGGCCGAGTGCTCCCCGGCCGACGATGTCACCGAACTCCGCCTCCAGCTCCGCGGCGAGGGCGTCGATGTGCTCCTCCACCACGATCACCGCGACGGTGCCGCCCACGCCCAGCGCGCGTTCGCGGCGCACGGCGTCGAGCGCATCCGTGAGCACCTCGACAGGCCAATCACTGGCCCGCACCGTGCGGGATGCGGTGATCGGCAGGCCGTGCGCCACCGCCATGCTCTCGGCCGCCTCGGCGATCTGGCTGGGCGTGCGGTAGTTGACCGTGAGTTCCTCCAGGCGCCAGCGGTCGGCCTCGAAGGAGGACTCCAGAACGGGCGCGAGCGCCTCCCGCCAGCTGTCGGCGGCGGCTGCTGCGGCGGCCTGGGCGATATCGCCCACGATGGTGAACGAGCGGCGCGGCCCACGACGCATGAGGAGCCGCCACTGCATCGGCGAGAGCTCTTGCGCCTCGTCGACGATCACGTGCCCGTAGGTCCAGCTGCGGTCCAGCGCGGCGCGCTCGGCCGTCGTGGCCCGGTCGCCGAGCTCGGCGAAGTTGTCGGCGAGGGCCTTCGCGTTCACGAGTCCCTTGACGTCCATGTTCTTGATGGCCAGCTCGGCGTTCTCGATGTCGCGCTTGCGCTGCTCCTTGGCCTCGCGCTTCTGAGCGGCGTCGACCGCGCTGTACTCGCCGAGGTGCTCGGCCGCCTCGTCCAGCAGCGGGATGTCGGCGATCGTGAACTCGGCGTCACGGGCGCGGTAGAGCAGGGCGCGCTGGGCCGCCCGCCAGCGCGGCGTCAGCTCCTCCAGCCACTGCGGCCGGGCATAGAGGTCCTGCACGAGCTTCTGCGGAGTCAGCGGCAGCCAGGCCGTGTTGAGCGCCACCCGCACATCGTCGGCCAGGCGCAGGTCTTCGCGCAACATGGGCAGATCGGTGTCGTCCATCGACCGGCCCTGCTTCTGCAGCTGCTCGAGCCATTCCCGGGCCAGCGAGTTGAGGGCGTGCTTGACGAAGACCACACGGGCCTCGTTGTGCGGCTTGCCGCCCGCGCGGGCCCGGTGGATGGCGGACTCGATCAGCTGGGGCTTGAGCAGCAGGGTGTCGCCGTTCACGAGCAGCTTCTGGCTGCCGGACGGCACCTTCTGCCGGCTCTTCACGGCGCGCGCGATGAGGTCGGCCATGAACGTCTGGCCCTTGAGCGCGGCGACGGCCGGCGCATCCTCGTGGCTGGCCTCGACGCCGGGGAACAGCTGGCCCACCGAGGCGAGCACCACGCCGGTCTCGCCGAGCGACGGCAGCACCGCTTCGATGTACTGCAGGAACGACGTGGACGGGCCCACGATGAGGACCCCGGCGTTCTGCAGCCGGTCGCGGTGCGTGTAGAGCAGGTAGGCGGCGCGGTGCAGCGCCACGGCGGTCTTGCCGGTGCCCGGCCCGCCCTGCACGACGAGCACGCCGTTCAGCCCCGAGCGGATGATGCGGTCCTGTTCGGCCTGGATCGTCGAGACGATGTCGGCCATATGGCCGGTGCGCTGGGCTGTGAGCGCCGAGAGCAGCGCCCCCTCGCCCTGGTGCAGGCCGGCGGTGTCGCCCTCGAGCAGCGCGGCATCCAGGATCTCGTCTTCGATGCGGATGATTCGCCGCCCGCTGGAGAGCAGGTGCCGGCGGGACCGGGCGCCCAGCGGAGTCGCGGCGGTGGCCTGGTAGAAGGCACTGGCCTGCGGCACCCGCCAGTCGAGCAGGATCGGCTGCAGGTTCTCGTCCCGCAGGCCCACCCGTCCGATGTAGCGGTACACGGGAGTGCCGTCCTCGTCCTCCGGGGCCGTCTCCAGACGGCCGAAGGCGAGCCGGTCGTCCACCTCGCGCAGCTGCACGATGCGGTCCTCGTAGGTGCGGGCGAAGGTGTCGCGCTCCGACCGGGACTGGTGGTTGCCGCCGACGTCGAGCATCCGCACGGCCTTCAGCTGAGCCTCGGCCTCGCGCTGCAGCGCGTCGAGTCGCGCGTACAGCGTGGCGACATAGTCCTGTTCCCGCGCGAGCTCCTGATCGACCACTCAAACACCCCTCAAATCAAACGACCAGTTTAGCCGCTGGTGGTGCGCCTGGGTTTTGTCCCCCGATCGGGAGAGGACGGAGACCGAGTCCGTCATGCGGCCGAAATGTGACCGGCATAGAAGCTCCCTACATTTGGAGCACCGGATTCCGTACCTAGTCGCGGAATGAGCCCGAATCAAAGGGGTAGTAAATGAGTGGAAATGCCATGCGTCTGCAGGCGATCAGGGACGTTGAGGCCTATGTGCCTCCGGCCGTCAGCTTCACCGACACCGAAACGCCCGGCCAGATCTTCGGCGAGAACGTGTTCAGCAGCGTCGTCATGCAGAAGCGGCTGCCGAAACTGGTCTACAAGTCGGTCATGGCCACCATCGAGCACGGCGCCATGCTCGACCCCCTGGTGGCGGATGCCGTCGCCAGCGCCATGAAGGACTGGGCGATGGAGAAGGGCGCGTCGCACTACGCGCACGTCTTCTACCCGTTGACCGGTCTGACGGCCGAGAAGCACGACAGCTTCCTCGAACCGGTCGGCGACGGCACGGCCCTGGCCGAGTTCGCGGGCAAGACCCTGGTGCAGGGCGAACCCGATGCGTCCAGCTTCCCCAACGGCGGTCTGCGCAACACCTTCGAAGCCCGCGGCTACACCGGCTGGGATGTCACCAGCCCCGCCTACGTGCTGGAGAACCCGAACGGCAACACGCTGTGCATCCCCACGGTGTTCGTCTCGATGACCGGAGAAGCCCTCGACCACAAGACCCCGCTGCTGCGCTCGCAGCAGGCGATGGGCGAGCACGCCGAACGCATCCTGCGCCTGTTCGGCCACGACAAGCCGGCCAAGGTCGTTTCATTCTGTGGTCCTGAGCAGGAGTACTTCCTGGTGGACCGGCACTTCTTCCTGGCCCGCCCGGACCTGCTGAACTCCGGCCGCACCCTGTTCGGCGCCAAGCCGCCCAAGGGCCAGGAGTTCGACGACCACTACTTCGGCGCCATCCCCGAGCGCGTGCTCGGCTTCATGATGGACACCGAGCGGGAGCTGTTCAAGCTCGGCATCCCCGCCAAGACCCGGCACAACGAGGTCGCGCCCGGCCAGTTCGAGATCGCCCCGATGTTCGAACGCGGCAACATCGCGGCCGACCACCAGCAGCTGCTGATGACGACGTTCAAGGCCATCGCCAAGAAGCACGGCATGGAGTGCCTCTTCCACGAGAAGCCGTTCCAGGGCGTCAACGGATCGGGCAAGCACGTCAACTTCTCGCTCGGCAACAACCAGCTGGGCAGCCTGCTCGTCCCCGGGGACACCCCGCACGACAACGCCCAGTTCCTGGTCTTCTGCGCCGCGGTCATCCGGGCCGTGCACAAGTACGCGGGCCTGCTGCGGGTCTCCGTGGCCTCGGCCACCAACGACCACCGGCTCGGCGCCAACGAGGCCCCGCCGGCGATCATCTCGATCTTCCTCGGCGACCAGCTGGCGGATGTCTTCGAGCAGATCAAGAACGGCGCCGCCACCTCCTCCAAGGGCAAGGGCAGCATGATCATCGGCGTCGACACCCTCCCGGTGCTGCCGACCGATCCCGGCGACCGCAACCGCACCAGCCCGTTCGCGTTCACCGGCAACCGGTTCGAGTTCCGCGCCCCGGGCTCGATGCAGACCGTGAGCGGCCCGATGGTCACCATCAACACGATCATGGCCGAGTCGCTGGACTACATCGCCACCGACCTCGAGGCCGCCGTCGCGGCGGGCACCGACTTCGATACGGCCGTGCAGTCGCTGCTCACGCAGATCATCACCGATCACGGCGCCGTCGTGTTCAACGGTGACGGGTACTCGGATGCCTGGCCGATCGAGGCCGAGAAGCGGGGACTCGCGAACCTGCGCACCACGCTCGACGCCCTGCCCGAGCTCATCACCGAGCCGGCCATGGACCTGTTCGAGAAGTACAAGGTCTTCAACCACCGGGAGATGCACAGCCGATACGAGATCGGCCTGGAGCAGTACGCACTCACGATCGGGGTGGAGGCCCGCCTCACCCTGGAAATGGGCACCACGCAGATCCTCCCGGCGGCAGTGCGGTACCAGACCGAGCTGGCCGTCAACGTCGGGGCGCTCTCGGCCGCCGGAGTGGACGCCGACACCGCGCCGCTCCTCGCCGTGACGGGCCCGGTCGGCGAGCTGCGGAGCGCCCTGGCCGGCCTGAAGGCCGCGCTGGATGCCGAGACCGGCCACGAGGCGCTGGCGGAGGCCGAGCACGCCCGGGATGCGCTGCTGCCGGCCATGGCCGCCGTGCGCACGGCCGCGGACGCGCTCGAGGACCTCGTCGCGGACGACCTGTGGCCGCTGCCGACCTACCAGGAGATGCTCTTCATCCTGTAGTCCACGACGGAGCGCGACAGAGCCCCAGCCGGAACCCGTACGGGTTCCGGCTGGGGCTCTGGTGTATCCCCGTTTAGGCGGCCAGCGGCATCCGGGCCGGCTCGGCCGCGACCGTGAGGGCGCCGTCCTGCACGCTCACCGCGACGATGCCGCCGTCCCCGAGGGCCGAGGCCACCAGCAGGTCAGCGATCCTGTCGTCGACCTCGCGCTGGATCACCCGGCGGAGCGGCCGGGCGCCGTACTCGGGCTCGTACCCGTGCTCGGCGATCCAGTCGATCGCCTCGTCGGTCACCGTGAGGGTGTGGCCCTGGGCGTGCACCCGGTTCTCGGTCTGGCCCAGCAGGAGCCGCACGATGCGGCGCAGCTGGGTCTGTTCGAGCTTACGGAACAGCACGACCTCGTCGATCCGGTTGAGGAACTCGGGCCGCATGGCCTCGCGGAGCTTGGCCATCACCCGGTCGCGCAACGCCTTCTCCGAACCGAAGCCGTTGCCGGCTCCGTCCAGATCGGCGGTGAAGCCGAGCGCGCCGCTGCGGCTGGCCAGCACCTCCGAGCCGATGTTCGACGTCATGATCACCACGGTGTTGCGGAAGTCCACCGTGCGACCCTGACCATCGGTGAGCCGGCCGTCGTCGAGCACCTGCAGGAGCAGGTTGAACACGTCCGGGTGCGCCTTCTCGATCTCGTCGAGCAGTACCACCGAGTAGGGGTTCCGCCGCACGTGTTCGGTGAGCTGACCGGCCTCGTCGTAACCGACGTAGCCGGGAGGGGCGCCGACCAGGCGGCTCACGCTGTGGCGCTCGCTGAACTCGCTCATGTCGAAGCGCAGCATGGCCTTCTCGTCGCCGAAGAGCGACTCGGCCAGCGACTTGGCCAGTTCGGTCTTGCCCACGCCGGTGGGGCCGAGGAAGAGGAAGCTGCCGACCGGACGGTTCGCGTCGCCCATGCCGGTGCGGTTGCGCCGCACGGCCTTGGCGATCACGGTCACGGCGTCGTCCTGCCCGATGACCCGCTCGTGCAGGTCGGCCTCGAGCCGGGCCAGGCGCTCGCGGTCACCGGCGGTGAGGCGGCTGGCCGGGATGCCGGTGGCCCGGGCGATGATCGCGGCGATCTCGGCCTCGTCCACCACGGCGGACGGACCGGAGTCCTCGCCGCCCTGGCTGACGACGGCCGCGTCGATGGTCGCCGCGATAGTCTCGGCTTCATCGCGCAAGCGGGACGCCTCCTCGTACTGCTCGGCGGCGACCGCGTCGGCCTTCGCCGACTCGAGTGCCGACTGCTTCTCGCGCAGCCCGTCGACGTCCACGCGGGAGCCGAGGGCCAGGCGGGCCCGGGCGCCGGCCTGGTCGATCAGGTCGATGGCCTTGTCCGGCAGGAACCGGTCCGGGATGTACCGGGCGCTCATCTCCACGGCGGCGCGGATCGCGGCATCCGTGTAGCGCACCGAGTGGTGCTCGGCGTAACGCTCCTGCAGGCCGGCGAGGATCTGCACGGCATCCTCGATACCGGGCTCCCCCACCCGCACGGGCTGGAAGCGTCGTTCGAGGGCCGGGTCCTTCTCGACCTTGCGGTACTCGTTCAGGGTGGTCGCGCCCACGACGTGCAGTTCACCCCGCGCCAGGCGGGGCTTGAGGATGTTGCCCGCGTCCATGCCGCCCTCGCCGGAGCCGCCGGCACCGACGACGGTGTGCAGCTCGTCGAGGAAGACGATGATCTCGTCGCTGCGTTCGCTGATCTCATCCATGGTCTTGGTGAGGCGTTCCTCGAAGTCGCCACGGTAGCGGGTTCCGGCGAGCATGGCGGGCAGGTCGAGCGCGATGACGCGCTTACCGCGCAACTGCTCGGGCACGAGGCCGTCGACGATGGCCTGCGCGAGGCCCTCGACCACGGCGGTCTTGCCCACGCCGGCCTCGCCGATCAGCACCGGGTTGTTCTTGGTACGCCGGGAGAGGATCTCGACGGTCTGCTCGATCTCGTCGCTGCGGCCGATCACCGGGTCGAGCTTGCCGGAGCGCGCCCGCTCGGTGAGGTCGACGCCGTAGGTGTCGAGCATCGGGGTGTCGGAGGTGCCGTCGCCGACCGGGTTGCCGGCGGCGGCCTGGGCCTCGTCGGCCTCGGCCTGCTGGGCTCCGGCTTGCAGCGACTCAGCGGTGACGCCGGCGGCGGCCAGCACCTGGGCGGCCGGGGCGTCCTGGTTCACCACGAACGCGAAGAACAGGTGCTCGGGGTCGATGTAGGTGGAGCCGAACGCGCGGGCCACCTGGTGGGCGTCGAGCAGGGCGCGCTGGGCCGACGGGGTGAGCGCGGGCGCCGAGGTGGCCTGCTGCTCGCTGGACTCGGGCAGACGCTGATCGGCGGCCGTCACGATCGCGGCCGGGTCGCCGCCGGCCCGGCGGATGGCCGACGCGGCGGGTTCCTGCTCCACCATGACGCGCAGCAGGTGCAGCGCGTCGACGTGGGCGTGGCCGTGGTCGACGGCGAACTGTGCGGCCTGCACGAGGAGCTCGTGGGTGCGCCGGCTCAGCAGTCGGGTGATCTCAATGGGTCGACCGGACTGCGCGGAGCGCTGGCCCTGCAGGTAGCGGGCCAGGAATTCGTCGAAGGAACCGTTCTCGGATCCGGCCGGGCCGAAGTATGTAGGCAATGCATCCTCCTGGGAGTCAAAACGAGGAGGGATCCCGAAAGTTGAGCGCCCTCGACTCAAGTCAACGCCTGGGGGCGTTTTTCATTCCCGCCCGAAGCTGAGACTCCCCTGAGTCCGTCGAGATCGCCGGTCTGCTCTCGCGCCCACCTCGTCGGTCGAGCTCGTCGAGACCCGGCGAGGGCCGTCGCCAACACGTTCGGCTCCCGGGATCTCGACGAGCTCGATCAGCGGATGGGTCGCGACCGGCGGCCGGGCTAGGAGGTGAGGTCGGCGCACTCCGGGGCCGCCCGGAACGCCTGGCCGAGGGTGCTCGACGTGTCGTTGATGGCCGTGGTGACGGTCTGCACGGTGCCGGCGACACTGTTGAGCGCGTCTCCGGTGTCGCCGACCACTGTGGCCAACGCGTCCACAAGGGCGGCCCCCGTCGTGCCCTGCACCTGGCTGGCGCTCGACTCCAAGGTCTTCAGGGACTGGTCGACGTTGTCGATCGAGTCCTGCACGGCGAGCAGTTCCGGGTCGTCGCCCAGGTTTTCCGGCGGCGACTTCACGGTGTCGACCAGGTCCGTGGCCGACGCCGAGACTGTGTCCATCTGGTTCGAGATGGCCGTTCCCACCGAGTCCCCACCGGTGGCCGCCGCAGCGGCGAGGCCCTGAACATCCGTCTTCAGCGTGGTGATGTCGCTGCAGACCGTGCCCGCCCAGGTCACCTGGGCCGCGGTCGGCGGGGAGGCCGTGGACCCGGCCGTCGCCGTGGCAGTCGGCGAATCTGTCGCCGTCGGGCTCGGCGACGCTGAATCGCCGCCGGCCGTGCAGCCGGTGAGGAGCACCAGCAGAACCATGGACACGATGGGCTTCTTCACGGGGGTGCTCCTCACTCGGTTGTCGGTCACCGGCTACTGCGTGTCGTCTTCGCTTCCCAGCTCGATGGCCAGGTCGAGGGCTTCCGCGATCTTGCGCGCCGAGGACATCAGCCGCGGCGTGCCCACGATCGGCGCCACGGCGACGAGAACGTCCTGCACGTCATCGACCGTCAGCCCCACCTCCGCGGCCGGTCCCACGTGCAGGAGGTACGAGGCGACGGGTGCGTCGACCGCCGCAAGGGCTGCGATCCTGGCGATCATCAAGGTGCGCGGGTCGAGCTCGGTGCGGGCCAGCGACACCGCGTTGATCTCGGCCGCCGCATCGAGCACCGGGGTTGTTCCTCTAGCCATGGGTATCACTCCAATTCCAGGGCATCGCCCTGCCGTCGTCGATTCCTGCCATTGTCGGATCCACGCTGGCGGGTTCACCTGGTTCGCCCGGCACGCGCGGGATCCGGCCTGTCGCCCCAGACGGTAGCAACCTATGTCGCAGAGGCCGATGGCCGGGCCGTGGAATCCTCCGAAACGGATGATGCCGGGTGCGGCCGCCCGGCCCGGGACGAGGTCAGCCGCGCTCGATCTCCCTGGCCAGTGAATCCAGTTCGGCGCCGCCGGCCATCAACCGGGTGAGTTCCTCGATGGTGATGCCGGCCTTGTCGAATTCGCCCAGGCTGGTGCCGCGGTTGAGCACCAGGAACCGGTCCCCGACCGGGTAGGCGTGGTGCGGGTTGTGGGTGACGAACACGACGCCGAGTCCGTTGTCGCGGGCCCGCGCGACGTAGCGCAGCACCACCCCGGCTTGCTTGACGCCGAGCGCGGAGGTCGGTTCGTCGAGGATCACGACCCTGGCGCCGAAGTAGATGGCGCGGGCGATCGCCACCGACTGCCGCTCTCCCCCGGAAAGGGTGCCGATGGGTTGGTCGACGTCACGCAGGTCGATGCCCATCCGGCCCAGTTGCTCCAGGGTGACCGCGCGCATCTCGGCGACCCTGAGCCGCGAGAACGGGCCGACGCCGGCGCTCAGCTCGGATCCGAGGAAGAAATTGCGCCAGACCGGCATCAGCGGCACGATCGCCAGGTCCTGGTAGACCGTGGCGATCCCGGCGTCGAGGGCCTGCCTGGGGCCGCCGAAACGCACGGCGGTTCCGTCGAGCAGCAGTTCGCCCGAGGAGTGCGAGTGCACTCCGGCGAGGATCTTGAGCAGCGTCGACTTGCCCGCGCCGTTGTCGCCCAGGACGCAGAGCACCTCTCCCGCCGACACCGAGGTGGAGATGTCGCTGAGGGCGATGACCGAGCCGTAGACCTTGCCCACCCCGCGCACCTGCAGGATGGCCGTCTCCGCGGCGCTCATTCGCGCACTCCGGCCTGGCGGCGCACCGAGAGGTTGACCAGCACGGCGAGCAGTAGCATCCCGCCCAGGAAGGCCTTGAGCCAGTTGTTGTCCCACTGGGCGAAAACGATGCCCTGCAGGATCATGCCGTAGATGAGCGCGCCGAGGGCCGCGCCGACGGCGGACCCGTAGCCGCCCGTGAGCAGGCAGCCGCCCACGACGGCGCAGATGATGTAGACGAATTCCTGGCCGATGCCGGTGGTGGCCTGCACGGTCGCCACGTCGAAGAGCGACAGCATGCCGACGAGCCAGCCGGCCGCGGCCGTGCCCATGAACAGGCCGATCCGGGTGCGCCGCACGGGAACGCCGGTTTGCACGGCGCTCTGCAACGCCCCGCCGATGGCGAAGATCCAGTTGCCGTAGCGGGTGCGGAGCAGGATCCAGCTCGCGACGATGGTGAGGCCGAGCCACCAGAAGACCGACACCTTGAGGTTCACTCCGGCGACCGGGATCGTCGACCCGAAGATCGCCTTACCAGCGTCGAAACCGGGTACCGCGCTCATGCCCTGGATGGCGACCTGGCCGGTCACGAGCTTGGTGCCGGCGAGGTTGAGGCCCTGCAGGATGAAGAAGGTGCCAAGAGTGACGATGAAGCTCGGGATGCCGGTGCGCACGACGAGGAACCCGTTGAAGGCGCCGACAGCGAGGGCGATCAGCAGAGCGAGCACCATGGCCAGCCAGAGGTTCATGCCCCACTGGGTGGTGAAGGCGCCGACGAGCAGGCCCGTGGTGCCGGTCATGGCACCGGCGGACAGGTCGAACTCGCCGCCGATCATGAGCATCGCCACGGCCACGGCCATGATGCCGAACAGCGACGCCGAGTAGAGCCAGGTGGCCGCGCCGGCCGGGGTGAGGAACGAGGTGGTGGCCAGGGAGAAGTAGCCGAAGATCGCGGCGGCGGCGACCAGCGCGCCCATCTCGGGGCGGCGCAGCAGGCGCACCACGGGGTGCGTCGCGGCGAGTCTCTCGTCCCGGCGGGGTGGCGTGGCCAGCTGCGTCATCGCGTGCCGTTGCCGGCGAACCCGGCGACCTGGTCGGCGTTCTCCTGGGTGACGAAGCCCGGCCCGGAGTAGACCGGCAGGTTACCGCCGACGACGTTGCCGTTCGTGTAGAACAGCTCGAAGAAGCTCACCGGCAGGTAGCCCTGCAGGTAGGGCTGCTGGTCGACGGCGAAGAGGATGCTGCCGTCGCTGATCAGCCCGGTGACATCGGCGGAGACATCGAACGTGCCGATCTGGGCGTCGCTGCCGGCCTCGGCCACGGCCTGCGCCGCGGCGACTCCCACCGCGGAGTTGAGGGTGAGCACACCGTCGATGGTGGGGTCGGCCAGCAGGGCGCTCTTGATGGTGTTCTGGGCATCCGCGACGTTGGCGATGTCGACCTGCAGGTTGCTCATGCTGCCGTCGAGGGTGTCCGCGGCACCGCGGCACCGGTCTTCCAATCCGGCGTTGCCGGCCTCGTGGATGACGCAGATGACCTTGCCGGCGCCGGCCTCGGTGAGTTTGGTGCCCGCCCCCTGCCCGGCCAGGTACTCGCTCTGCCCCACGTGGGTGAGCGCGCCGACCGACGCGGATTCCTCGGCGCCGGAGTTGATGGTGATCACCGGGATGTCGGCGGCGGCCGCGTCGGCGAGGGCGCCGCGGAGACCGTCGGGGTTGGCCATCGACACGATGATGCCGTCGACCTGGGCGGCGATGGCCGTCTCGATCAACTGGCTCTGCTTCTGCACATCCGGGTCGCCCTGGTAGGTGACCGTGGCCCCGTAGAGGGTGCCGGCCGCCTCGGCGCCGGACTTCACGACGTCCCAGAACGCGTCGCCCGGAACCGAGTGCACCACGAGGGCATAGGTGCGGTCGGATGCGCCGGCCGCGGCGCCGGCCGAGCCGGCGGACGCGATCGGCTGACCGGTGCAGGCGGCGAGACCGGTGACGGTGAGCAGGGCGAGGGCGGCAGTCGCGCCGGAGCGGGCCCAGCGGGCAGGGATTCTCGACACGGTGCTTTCGTCCTTCGGTGTGTGCTGGAGGTGCGGTCTACCGGAGTGGTCCCCACGGGGACAGTCCGGATGTGAGCGTTGAGGGGCGCCTTTTCGGGGCGCAGTCCACTTTAGGCCGCGGGCGACGCAGGTCACAGCCGAGGCGTCAGGCCTGCCGGGCTGTCCGCTCCAGCCCGGCACGGTAGTCGGCCCACCATTCCGGGCTGCCCGACGGCAGGTTGTCGTTGACGGCCCGCAGCCCGGCCGCCCCGTCGATCAGCTCGCGCACGATGTCGGCGTGGCCGGCATGCCGGTGGGTCTCGCTGATCAGGTGCACCAGGATGCGGTGCAGCGTGACCGTGTTGCGCTCGGCCGGCCACCACGCCACCCGGCCGGTTCCGTGCAGCGGCACCTGGGCGATGGTGGCGTCGGAGTGCGCCCAGACCCGGCGATACAGGTTCACCAGGCCGTCCCGTGACTCATCGAGGGTGGCCCACATGTCGGCGTTGTCCGGGGCGGCGTCGTCCATCCACGGCATCGGCTCGGGGAACGGCCGTCCGAAGGTCGCGCCGAGATACCCGGCCTCCACACCGGCCATGTGCTTCACCAGGCCCAGCAGATTGGTGCCGGTCGGAACCAGGGGCCGGCGCATGTCGTAGGGGCTGAGCCCGTCGAGTTTGAAGACCAGGGCTTCCCTGGCCTCCTGGAGATAACGGCGCAGGTCTCCGGCATAAGCGTCTTCGGTCATGCGCTCCAGCCTTCCAGATCACCGCGCCGCGCGACAGTCGGGGAGAACAGCCAGGGAGAATAGGACCCATGAGTGCAGCGGGCGAGTTCGTGGACGCCACCCTGCAACGCGAGAGCTCCTGGGAACGCGCCGAAGCCGCCCGGGCCCGCCTGGGCGGAACCCTGGCCTTCTACGGCGCATCCGTCGGCGCGGTCCGCGGCACGGTGCGCGACACCGCCCGGCGCTACCCCGGCCTCGACCACGACGACATCACCGCCCTGAGCAGCGAGCTCTGGGCGCTGCCGGTGTTCGAGAGCCGGCTGGCGGCCGTCGTGCTCCTGCAGAGCCACGTGAGGATGCTGCGTGCCTCCGACCTCACCCGCATCGAGGGGTTCCTGCGCGAGGCCCGGCTGCCCGCCCTGGTGGATCCCCTCGCGGTCGACGTGGTGAGCCCCCTCGTCGCCGGCCTCACCGGAGCGGCCCGCGGGCGCGCCCAGGTGGTGCTCGACCGGTGGGCCGCGGACCCCAGCGACAGCCTTCGCCGCGCCGCCGGGCTGCTCGCCGCCGCCGACTAGATCGTGACGACGAGCTTGCCGCGGGTGCTGCCATCCGTGAGCCGGCGCATCGCGCTGGCGGCCTCGGCGAGGGGGTAGACGCCGTCGATCACCGGGGTGATCGCTCCGCTCTCGAGCAACCCCGCAAGGATGTGCAGGTCACCGTGCCGCACGACCGACGTGAGGCCGGTGAGCTTTTGCGGCACCAGGGGTGAGAGGAAAAGTGCCCGGAGCGCCCGCTCGAACCCGCCGGTGAGCCTGCCACCGCCTTCGCCGCCCACGATGACCAGGGTGCCGCGTGGCGCGAGCAGCCGGCGCAGGGACGAGACCGACCGGTTGCCCGCGGTGTCGAGAACGAGGTCATAACGCTCACCCGACCGGGTGATGTCGCCACGCGTGTAGTCCACGATCACGTCTGCCCCGAGCGAGCGCACGTAGTCGGCCTTGCCCGGGCTGCAGACTCCCGTGACGTGGGCGTCGAAGGCGTGTGCCAGCTGCACGGCGTAACCGCCGACAGCGCCGGATGCGCCGATCACGAGAACCCGCTCCCCCGCGCCGGCCTCGCGCACCGAGGCCAGGCCCTGCAGGGCCGTGACGGCGGAGACGGGCACCGCGGCCGCCTGTTCGAAGCTCAAGCCGGCCGGCTTGGGCTCGACGGTGCCGGCCCGGGCCACGGCGTACTCGGCCAGTGACCCGTCGCAGACCCCGAAGACCTCGTCGCCGGGCTGGAACCGGGTGACCTGGGCGCCGACGGCCTCGACCCGGCCCGCCACATCCATGCCCCGCACCCGGTTCCTCGGGCCGCGCCGACCCGCGGCAAGGCGCAGCAGCAGGGGTAGCCCCGTCATCATGTGCCAGTCGCCGATGTTGAGACTGGCGGCCCGCACCGCGATGAGCACCTCGTCGTCACCGGGCGAGGGCCGGTCGATCTGGGCGGGGTGGAGCACGTCGGCCGAGCCGTAACGATCCTGCACGATGGCTCTCATGAGCGTCCTCCGGGTGTTGGCGGTGCGGGGCTGGCTGGCGGAGTGGGGCCGGTTGTCGCGCTCGGCCGGGCCGGGCCGGCGGGGTACTGGAATACCTCGTCGAGTGGTCGATTGAACACCCGTGCGATCTGGAACGCCACCTCGAGCGAGGGCGAATACCGGCCCTGCTCGATGGCGATGATGGTCTGCCGGGTCACGCCGACCTGCCGGGCCAGGTCGGCCTGGGTCATCTCGCCGTGCTCGAATCGCAGCCCGCGGATGCAGTTGGTGATACTGGTTGCCTTCACCATTTCTGGAACCCGCGGCGGTATGCGACGATCCGGGTCACCGAGGCCAGGACCGCCGAGAGTACGAAGCCCAGGTAGATCACGTTGGCGATCCAGAACGGATCGAGCTCGGCCAGGGCGAACAGCAGGGCTAGCACGGCGCCGAGGATCACGAAGGACTGCCCGATGTACTGTCCGGTCCGGTGGATCTCGGTGTCACGCTGGTCCGTCACGGTCGCCTCGCGGGGCGAGATCAGGCCCGCGCCGATGGTGAGCACGATGGTGCCCAGAATGGCGCCGCCGATGCTCCAGAGCATGAGTGCGGCGTACGGCACCTCGGTGAGGGGTCCCGTCCGGGTGCCCCCGAGCAGCAGACCCAGGTAGATGCCGTACGCCAGGATCGTGACACCAGCCATGATCCAGGCGCGTTTCTCTTCGTGTGCCACGTGTGCCGCCCGTCTGAGAGTAAAGAATTGTTGACATCCACAATGTATGCCGAAGCAGACACCGTGTCAAACTTTTTTTACTCTCTGGATCAGAACGTCGTGGCCGAGATCTGCTGCAGTGCCCAGCTGTTGCCGTGCGGGTCGCTGAAGTATGCGTAGCGGACACCGCCCATATCGGTGACCGTCGAGACGTCCACACCGTTTCCCAGCAGGGTCGCGCGAACGGCGTCGAGGTCGTCGACGACCAGGTGCAGGTTCTGCACCGGGGCGGCATCGGGAGCGCTGATGCCCACCCCGATCACGATGGAGCAGGCCGATCCCGGCGGCGTGAGCTGCACCACGCGCATCCCGTTGCCGGGTGACACATCGTGATCGAGGTGGAACCCCACCTGGTCGACGTAGAACGTCAGGCTGCGGTCAACGTCACTCGCCGGCAACGGCACCAATTCCAGTCGCATATCCATAGTGGTCTCATCCTGGCACCCCGGGAGTCACGAGTGGGCCAGCAGCCAGTCCAGAACCGCCGGGCACTCGTCGAGGATCGAGATGTGGCCGTCGTCCGGGTACTCCCAGAATTCGGCCCGGGTGCAGGTGCGGGCCAGCCACGCTCCGTGGGCGGGCGGCACCACCCGGTCACGGCCGCCCTGCACGATCAGCACGGGCACCATCACGGCGGCAGGGTCGAAGCCCCAGGGCATCACGAACGCCAGGTCGTCGTCGATGAGGCCGTCCGGGCCTGCCGCCGACGCCTCCCCCACATCGTCGCCCAACGAGGCCCAGTCCCCGGCCAGAGTGGCGTAGTCGCGTTCCACGAAGCTGGCCGGGTCGAACTCGGCGGTGGCCTCGTAGTGTTCACGGGCGGCGCGGCCCGCCAGCGCCGACCGCAGCGCACCGTCGGACGCCATCCCGGCGAAGAAATCCAGGTCCTCGGCGTCGATAGGCGCGAGGGAGGCCAGGCACGCGGCGGCGATCACCCGGTCGGGCAGCAGCGCCGCGCAGGCCAGGGCGTGCGGGCCGCCGCCCGAGGCGCCCATCACCGCGAACCGGTCGAGGCCGAGGGCATCGGCGATGGCCGCCACATCCGTCGCCGCGGAGGCGACCGAGCGGCCGGGCCGGGGCGACGAGCCGCCGTAGCTGGGCCGGCCGTAGGAGATCAGACGGATGCCTCGCTGGGCCGCCGCCCTCAGCAGCGGAGCGAGCAGCGCGCCGGTCTGCGGCGACCCGTGCAGCCACACCACCGTGAGGCGGGGCCGGGCGACATCGCCGCCGGGGCTCTCGGCGCTGTCGTGCACCCTGAGCACCCGCCCGTCGGGCAGTCGCAGATCGTGCACGGACACCATCGGGCCAGCGTAAGCCGGATTTCCCCGCCCGGCCAGAGCGGCGCGTCAGCCGAGCGCCGGTTCCGCCTCCCGCGTCTGGGCCTGGGCCGGCTCGGGCGACACCGACTCTGGCGACATCAGCGGGGTGATGTAGGAGAAGCCAGTGGCGCTGTTCTTCGTCATCGAGAGCACCAGGTCCATGTACGGTTCGAGCGCGGTGACCTTGTCGAGCGGAGACCCCACGATCAGTTGGAACCCGAGCCCCTTCCACGCCGCGACGGCGCGGCCGGCGAACTCGGAGTCGGACTTCACGAACCCCTCGTCGAGGAACACGGGCGCGAACCTCGGCCGGGTGCGGCTCTCGTCGCCGAGCTGGAACCGCAGGGCGGCGCCGACCACGAAGGCCACCAGTTCCTGCGATTCGCCACCGCTCTTGCCGCCGAGCGACGAGTACGTGCTCACTTCGACGCCGTCCGGCGTGGTGCGCACCGCGGTGATCTCCACGTGCCGGCGCACGTCCAACAGCAGGTCACGGTCGGACTCGCCCTTCATCGCCGTCCGGCCGCCCGCGCGCGCGCCAGCCACGCCGTCCAGGTCGTCCGGCCGGCGGATCAGGTTCATGAAGGCCTGCAGCCGGGTGAACCGGCTCTCGGTCTGTTCGTCGGTGAATTCCTCGGTGGACCCGGACGAGAGCAGCTTGAGTTCCTTGCGGAACGCCGTGGCGTCGTCGCGGTGCAGACGGCGCAGCGAGATCTGCAGCCGGTCCCGGCCTGCCCCGAACGGGAGGGTGGTGAGGATCTCGTTGATGGGCCGCAGTCGGTCCTCGATCTCCTCGATCGACGTGGTGAACGCGCCGACGAGGGGCACCAGGTCCTGGCCGCTCCAGGCGGAGAGGCGACGCTTCCATTCCTGCCGGCGCTCGTAGAGGCCCAGCGTGTACACGGCATCCAGGATGTCGTTGTAGCTGGAGTACGATTCCATCCCCACGCCGATGTTCGGGTCTGGCCAGCGGCTCTGGAAGGTCTCGAAGATCCCGATCAGAGTGTCCCTGGCGTTGCGGGCGGTCTCGCGGTCCTGGCTCGACTGCTCGATGAGGCGCTCGCGCAGCCGCTTCACCCCGCCGGCGAAGCCGGCGAGATCGGCGCTGTCGGCGCCGAACGCGAACTGCGCGTCGAGGTGGGCGGAGTGCTCGTCGGTCAGGGTGACGGTCTCGTCGGCCTGGATGCGCTCCAGCCGCACGTTGACGATGTCCTGGCGGTCCACGATCGCGGCGTGCTCGTCGCCGAGCTCGGCGGCTGCCCGCTCGGTCTCGTGCTTGCGCTTCTGGGCATCCTCCAGCTGGCTCGACAGGCGCGCCTCCTCATCCTGCAACCCGCGCAGGACATCGCTGCCCGCGAGCAGGCGTTCCCGCTCGGCTTCCTTTGCGCCGATCCGGGCCTGGGCCCCGGCCACGTCGATGGCCGCCCAGGCGGTGTCGATCAGGTGCTGGTGGGCATCCTTCAGCCGGCGGAGCGCCATGATGCGGCCCGCCATGGCGGAGGCCTGCTGGGCCAGGTCGTCGGCCCGCGCCTTGAGGGCGGCCAGCTCGTCGGTGATCTCGGCCAGGCGCACCCCGCTGGAGAAGCCGATGATGGAGCGCTGGTCTTTGTTCCAGCCGTGCGCGCCGCGCTTGCCATTGCGGATCTGCCCGCTCTGGGTGACCCGGGAACCGTCCCCGGCCAGCTCGGCCGGTCCGGCCACGCAGAGCGCGTCGATGGCGGGAGCCTGCACCCGGTCCTGCACCCAGCGGCTGAAGGGCGAGTCCTTGAAAACGAGCTTGCCGGAGACGTACCGCGGGTCGGGTCGCACCTCCTGGTGCGGGTGCAGGGCGACACCCTCGAAGTGGATGCGCACCGGGATATGCAGCGGGTCGATGGCCTCGCCGAGCGCGCGCAGACGGGTCTCGTCGACGAGCAGTACCCTCACGACCGACGAGAGGGTGACCTCGGCGGCCTGGCGCCAGGCGTCCTCCCCCGGCGCGATGTCGATGAGCTCGGCCACGAAGGGCAGTTCGTCGGCGGGGATGCCCGCGGCCTCGGCGATCATCAGGCGGGCGTTGTGCAGGTGCTGCGGCACCAGGCTGGCGCGGCCGGTGAGGAAGCCGTGCTCCTGCTTGAGGGTGCGGATCTTCTCCTCGATCGGGTAGGCGGTGCGCTGCAGGCCCACCCGCTCAAGGTCGAGCTCCTGCTCGGTGGCGGCGAAGCCGGCCACGAACTCCTCGGCGCGCAGCTGGGCGGCGGCGAAGTCGTCGGCGGAATCGATGGTCGCGCCGACCAGGCTGATCCGGTCGTCGAACCGGGCCCGTTCAGCGGCCACGTCGTCGCGGCGGGCGGTGAGCACGTCGAGTTCGTTCTGCAGGCCGGCGAGGACGTCGCCGCCGTTGTCGCGCTGCTGGTGCTGCAGGTCGGCGACCCGGCCCTTCAGCTCGGTCTCGGCATCCCGGGCGGCGCTGAAGGCGGCCTGGTTCTCACGCCGGCGGGCGCGGTTGGTGTCGGCGGCCGCGTCGAGCAGGCCGTGCTCGGTGAGCAGCTGCCAGAGCACGAAGGGGGTGTCGCCCTCGCGGTGCACCCCGAACCGGTCGATCAGGTCGGCCTTCTCGGTGGCGGACTCGTAGTCCCGGTGCAGTTCGGGCAGGCGCTCGAGCACCTTGGCCTTCTGCGCCTCGGTGACCATGGCGCCGTAGGAGCGCTCGAGGTCTTCGAAGTGGTCGACCGCCTTGTCGGCCGCCGCGTAGGTGGCGGGCTCTTCGAGCACCATCGACTTGTAGAGACCGTCGACGGTCTTCACCTGTTGGCCGGCCTGGATGCGGGCGAGCAGGCGCAGCGCCTTACCGCCCTCGCCGTTGGCGCCGATGCCGAGCCGGGTGTAGAGGGTCTGGGAGAACGCGGCGTAGGTGTCGAACACGTCGAGGTCGCTGAACCGGTTCTTCAGGGCGCGCTTGTCGAAGCGGGCCTCGGTCACGTCGGCGAGGTCGCGCAGGTCGAGCCGGCCGTCGCGGGTGGCCATCTTCATCGTGACGTCGGCGAACTTCGTGGCTCCGCGCGGCACGAAGTACGCCCGCAGTACGGTGAAGCGGCGCTTGTTGTCGTCGATGAAGGTCATCGCGACGGCGCCCCAGGTGGCTTCGTCGGCGCCTCGGAGCACCTGGTCGTGCATCGCTCCGGTGTCGGCCTCCCGAGTGGAGTCGGTCTTGCCGCGCAGGTAGGTCATCAGGTTGCGCTGGTCGACGCTGCGGGCCCGGCCGGATCCGGCGTCGTTGGAGGCGCCGTTGAACGGGGTGTCCGAGGGCATCATCAAGGCCAGGTAGGCGTCGAGCAGACTGGACTTACCGGTTCCGGACGCGCCGGAGACCAGGGTGGCCGATGTGGCGAAGTCGACGGAGTGGTGGCCCTGGAAGCCGCCCCAGTTGACCATCTGGAAGGACTCTGCGCGCCACTGGGTGGTTCCCTCGGTGGCGCCGTCCATGTGGAACAGCGGGGAATCGGTCATGAGACGGCCTCCAGGTCGGGGTCGGCAGCGGAGGCTTCGGTAGGTTCGGCAGGTTCGACGGACTCGTCGGTGTCCGTGTCGAGCTCGTCGGCGTGAGCGGTGCCGGCGGCGGGCAGTTCCCGGCCGTTCTGCTCGACCAGCCATTCCCACAGTTCGCCGAGCCGTTCGATGGGCAGCAGCACCTCGATCACGGCCGAGATGCGGAAGCGGTCGGGGTCGCTGGTCTTCAGCAGCACCCGGGCCTTGGCCAGGCTGTCCACGGCCGCGGCGGCCCGCCGGGCATCGCCGAACCGGTCCGTGGCGTGCTCGGGCCGGAAGTGCGCCACGTTGTCGACCAGGTTCTCCCGGTCGACGATGACGATGTCGACGCCGCTGGCGCGTTCGCTGCGGAAACGCTGGCGCAGCAGCACCAAGAGGATGGTCTCCTCGCGCGTGTACGCCACGTCGTGCAGCAGGGTCGGGAACCTGTCGCCGCCCTCCCCCACGGCCTGGCGTTTGAAGGCCACCTCGTAGTGCAGGTCCACGTGCAGATCGAGGAACAGGTCGTTCAGCCGCGACTTGAGCAGGGACTGGGAGGCGAGCAGGGTGCGCCATTCGGCGGGCTGCAGCGCCGCGGAGATATAGCGGTGCTTGAGCAGCAGCACGAGAGTGCGGCGCTGCTCCACCGTGAGGCCGCCCTCGTCGCCCTCGAACAGCGAGAAGCTCTCGGAGCCGTCGTCATCGGCCGCGGGCTGGCCGGTGCTGTCGCCGTCCGGGTCGGTCACGTCGCTCGGGTCGCTGGGGTCGGCCAGGTCGGCCAGGTCGGTCACGTCGTCAGTCATGATCAGGTCCATAGTTCAGGGCGGCCAGGGCCGCGGTGTCGTCGTCGGTGAGCGTGATGCGGGGCACCCGGAAGGTGCGCCGGGTGCCGTCGGGCCGCACGGTGTCGAAGTCCTCGGTCGGGGCGTCCGCGCCATCCGTGTGTCGCACGGCGTCGACCTGGGTGGCGATCTGCATCAGCCCCAGGATCTCGACCGGGCGGCGCATGGCCGGCTCCAGGCTGTTGAAGGCGTCGCCCACGGACGCGGCACCCCGCTCGGTGAACGCCGTCACCATGGCGTCCCGCAGTTCCTCGAGCAGCGGGCCACCCTGGGTACGCATGGCGTCGAGGCTCGGCGGTTCGGGGGCGAACGCCGACACGTCCTCGAGGGGCGGCGGCGCCTTGTGCGCGCCGGGGTCGTAGAAGCGTTCGCGCAGGTGCTCGAGTTCGAGGGTGCCCGGCATGAGTTCGGCGGTCACCGTCGACCGCGGGCCGGCGGTGTGCATCCACACGGCGAGTTCCTTGTTGATCTCGCGCAGCAGGCGCTCGAGTTCGCGGTCCTTGACCACGTCGTGGTTCACGATGTGCTCGCGCAGCGTCGTGGTCAGGCCGTTCCGTTGGGTGAGCACATCGTCGACGCCCTTGCGGATGAGGCTCACTGTGCCCATGAAGCTGCGCCGGTCCGCGGCGCTCAGTTCGAGCGCGAACGGGTGCAGCAGGATCGACTCGAGGTCGTTCTTGAGTTCGGACAGCAGGGCATCGTTGCGCAGCAGCACGAAGGCGCCTTCGAAGGCGCGTCCCTCAGCGGTCGACGACATCAGCGCATCCGTCTTGGACAGGTACTCGTCGAGGACCTCGCTGATCGGGCGTTCCTCAGCGCGGAAGTCGTTGACGATCTGCCGGTGCATGCCGGCGACGGATTCCTCGACACGCTTGAAGTCGCTGGGCAGCTGGGTGATCAGGTCGATGAGGTTGGCGTAGCCCTCGTGCATCTGATCGTTCGAGGCCGCGGCGATCTCGCCGCCGGCGGCTAAGCGGTCCCGTTCGGCGGCCTTCTCCGCGATCTCCAGGTCGAGCCGGCGGATGCGTTCGTCGCGGTCGGGGTTGGCCTGGGTGGCGCGGTGGCGCACGGTGTCGACGATGGTGGTGAGGCGGGATTCGCTGATCAGCGCCCGGTCGCGGGAGAGCCCGTCGACCAGGAGCAGGGCCTCGAGGGCGTGCGACGTGAGCGAGTACTGCTCCTCGTCGTCCTCCCCGGTCTCCCGGTAGAGCCACTGGTCGTTCATCCACTGCACGCAGAGCGCTCGGCCGTTCTTGCCCGGCACCTCGCTGCCGATGGAGCGGAGGTCGGCCAGGTAGGCGTCCACCTGGGTGTGCAGGCGGTCGGCTTGCACGCTGCGGCGGTCGCGGCTGAACGAGGCCTTGAACACGGCGAGCACGAACGGCGCCCATTTGCGGTCGAGCAGGCGCAGGGTGGGCCGGTCGAAGGCTTCGCGTACCCGCGCCAATTCACCCGCAATGTCACTCACTCGCGCACGTTCCTTTCTCGACGACCCGCTCAGGGCCTCCTCAACCGTAGTCGCCCGAACGCCGCGCTCCGGGCGGCCGGCGTCAGCCTGTGCAGACGGCCGGGCGGGTCGGCCCGGCGGGGACTCGGACCTCTAGTAGTCGCTGGGCCCGTTTCCCGCGGCTTCGTCGGCTCGGAGCTTCAGCAGCGCGAGGTCGACGAGCAGGAACATTTCGGTGCGTTCGGCGCGGTGCCGCTGGTAGTCCGGGTCGCGCGGATCGATCGAGAGGCGCATCAGCCGGGTGTGCATGGCGTCCTGGATCTCGTCGCTGGCCAGGTTCTGCGCGTCACTCACGATCCGTGACACGTGCTCCTCGTCGTCGGCCACGGCGGTGAGGGCCACCGCCAGCAGCTTGTGCACCCGGCGGCGCAGCTTGAGCTGGCGGATGTCGGTGAGCTGGTCCTGGCTGAGGTCGACCCGCCAGGTCATCGAGGTGAGCTGTTTGCGCTGGCGACGCACCCGTTCGGCGGAATCCAGGTTCTCCCGGGCGAGTGCGAGGAGTTCCCGGCGGGTGGTGTCGGCGAACCTGTCCAGGTCGTAGTCGGCGTGCTCGGCGATTCCGGCCACGATGATGTCGTTCTTCACCGCCATCCGCACGGCAGACAGCGCGATGAGCAATCCCTCGTCGACGATGCGCGAGATCGGCGCACGGCCGTGCCTCGTCGCATCCGTCACATTCTCATTTTACGGTGCCGTGACCTGAGCCCCGAAAACCTCGGATTTCTGGGGCTTATGGCACAGCTCGCGGGAGGAGGAGGGCCACCTAGACTGCGGCCATGGGGAAAATCTGGAACGATGCTGCCATCCGGTACCTGCAGGACCAGCGGATCTGTCCCCGATGTGATGTGCGCTTGACCGAGGAATGGTGCCCGGGGTGCGGGGCCGATCTGTCCGGCGGACTCGGTGGCGAGCTGGCCTCGTCGGCCGGACGGGTGGTCAAGGCCCTGCGTGGGAGGGACCGCCTGATCGAGCGGATACCGACGATGTGGCCGGCGGACCATGTCGCGGCCGGGGCGGCCCCGACGGGCACCGCACCGGTGGGCGCACTTTCGGCGGGAAGGGCACCGGCGGCCATGACGCCGGCGGGCGCATCCACGGTGGTCGCTTTCCACCCGCACGAGTCCGCGCAGCAGAAGCGAACCGCGGGAGCTGCCGCGGGCGGTCCAGCGGGCGTTTCGGCAGCGGTGGCCCCGGCCCCACCGGAGGCGGGCGCCCAGATCAGCGTGCAGTCGGTGCTCGCCTTCGCCGGCGCCGCGCTGCTCGCCGTGGCCGCCCTGGTGTTCACGTTCCTCAATCCCGACCTCACGAGCTTCGCCGTGCGCACAAGCATCACTGGAGCGGTCACGGTGGTCTTCCTCGGCGGGGCCTGGTTGTTCGCCGCACGCGGTCTGCGCTTCTCGGCCGAGTCGGTGGCCGCCCTGGGGGTGGTGTTCGTCGGTCTGGACGTGTGGGCGTTCACTCAGCTGGCGCCGTCCGGCGTGAGCGGCTGGACCTATGCCGCTCTCGGCACACTGGTTGGCTCTGCAGTGCTGTTCGGGCTGGGCGCCCGCTCCGGTGTGCGGGTCTGGTTGTGGGCCGCTGTGGTGGGTCTGGCCCTCTCGCCAGGGCTCCTCGGCAGCGGGGGTACCGCCTGGGGCGCCATCCTCGGCTGCCTGGGTGTGGCCGTTGTCGCGCTTGTTCTGCACCCCGTGCTCTCGCGCCTGTCCCCGGGGCTGGGCTCCACCCTGGGGGTGGAGCGGTACACGGCCACCGCTCTGCAGGCTGCCGCCGTGCTCGCCGCCGTGCTGCAACTGCTCCTGCATCTGATCAGCTCGACCACCGCCGACATCGTCGGGTACGCAGGCATCCTGGCCGTGTTGGCCGTGGTGGCAGCTCTCGGCAGCCGCAACGGCCTGCCGCGCCAGTGGAGCTTCGTCGCGGGCGCGTTCGCAGTGGCCGCGGTGGCCATCCTTCCCGTGGCCGTGTCGTTCGCAGATTCGGCCTGGTACCTGGCACTGATGCCGGTGGCGGGCGGGATCGCCGTGGTGGGGCTGGCCGCGCTGCCTTCGAGCCCGGCCGCCAGCCGCACCGCCGTGGGCGCCGGCGCCGTCACGGTGCTGGTCCTTGCCGCAACCCCGGCTCTGGTGACCGCGATCGTGCAACTCTGCGGAGCGCTGTCCGCTCCCCTGCGCTGGGCCGGATCCGGCTCGGGCGGCTATCCGGGCGGCACCTCGTCCGACGCGGGTGGCGGCGCCGCGCTGATCGCCCAGAACATCGGCCTGGCCTCGATCGTGGCGTTGGCCGCCCTCGCGGGCACGGCCTGGGCCGTCGCAATGGTGAGCCGCGGAACGGTTCCACCGACACCACTCGGAACCAGAGATTTCGACGCCGCCGAGCCGCCGGTGTCGTCCGGACTGTCGGCACCGAACCACCTCGCGGTGTGGCTGGGTGTCTTCACACTCCTCACCATCACCGGATGGGCCGGCTTGTCCGTCACCGGTCAGGCCGTGGTGGGACTGGTCCTCACCGCGTCGCTCGTCGCTGGTCTGTTGTTCGTTCCCGCGCTTGCCTCTGCACACCCGGCCGTGACGCGAGCGGTGGGCACCGGAGCACATCTCCTGCTCGTGCTGGCGGCGATCACCGGATGGTTGCAGCAGTCGACCACCGTCTGGGTGGGCGCGGCCGCGGTGCTCGCCCTCGCCGCGCTCGCCCGTACCGTGCCGGCACGGTGGCGCCCGCTGTACCTGGCGGTCGGTTACGGGTACGCGCTGGTCGTCGTGGGCACCGCCCTGACGATCGTGGGGGTCGACGCCATCGCCGTGCTCTGCCTCACCACCACGCTCGGCCTGCTCTGCGCACTCGCGGCCACACTCACCGCTTGGCTCACCCCGCGCAGCTGGTACGCCGTTCTCCTGGTGAGCGCGGTGCCGTTTGTCGCCGGTGTCGTCGCAGTGCTCCTGGTGCGCAGCGGTTGGACGGCGCTGTCCACCGGTGTGGCCTTTGCTCTCGCCCTGACCCTGATGACCGTGCGTCGGCCGGGCATGACCGTGGTCCTGCGCTCGTTCGCGGCGGCCATGCTGGTGCCCTCGCTCGCGGTGGTGGTGGTCTGCCTCGGCGCTCAGTTGCTGGCCACAAGTGGGTCGCCGGTGGTCTTGCCGCTCATCGCGCTCCTCGTGGCGGGCACGTTCGCCTCCACAGGTCCGATCGCCCAGGCTCTGGAGAACCACGGTCTGGCCGCTCTCGAAGCGGATGTCTGCCGTCGCTGGATCGAGGCATCCGCCGCGGTGACGGGCGTGCTGGCGGTGCTTCTCGCTCTGGTTCGCACCGCAGCCGGACTATCGACCACGGTTCTGGTCCTCGTGGTCCTCGGCGTGGGGGCTGCCGTCAACGCGCTCCGGACCGGACGCCGGCTGGCCTGGTGGGCGGCCGGCGCAAGCTGGACCGGCGCTCTCTGGTGCGTCTGGGCCATCCGCGGCATCGAGGTGATCGAACCCTACGTGCTGCCGCCGGCCCTCGCTATGGTCGTCGTCGGCGCGATCCTGGTCGCCAGGGGCCGGCCGGGTCAGACGCTCGCTGCCACCGGTCTCGCGCTCGCCGTGGTGCCCAGCCTGGCGGTGCTCGTCACCAACGGATCCGCCGGGTTCGGGGCCGTGCGGCTCGATTCCGTGCGGTTCGGAGTGGCGCAGTTCGCGCTGGTCGTTCCGTGGCGGGCCTACGGACTCCTCGCCGCCGCGTTGCTGCTCGTGCTGATCGGAGCCGCCATCGCCAGGGCCGCCGCGAGAGCGCCGGGTGCTGTCACGGCTGCGGCCGGCCTTCGCAGCCTGCTCGGCTCCGTGGCCGTGGTGGCCACCCTGGCGGCGGCGGCAGGTGCCGCCCAGGCCATGCGCTGGGGTCTCGGCCTGGATCTTCTGGCCGGCAGCCGGACGACCGGCGTCATGCTGCCCGTGCTGGCCGTCAGCGCGGCCGCCACGCTGCTCGCGGCATTGGCCGGAGCACTCCCCGGCGGTGACACGTCGTCCACGGGGGCGGTGCCTGGCGACGCTGCATCCCGCGTCACCGCACCGTCGCGGTGGCGATTCGCCGCGGCCACGGCGTTCCTGGTGGCCGGACCGATCACGGCCATCCGCTCTGACGCCTTCTCGATCGGCACCCTGACGCTGCTCATGGTCGCCCTGCTCGGCTTCATGCTCGTTGTCGCGGCGCGGGCCCGCCGCACAGCGACGTCCCTGCCTCCGGTCTGGTTCCTGTTCCTGCTCGCCTGGTGCGCGGCCGTGGCGGGTTGGAGCGAACGGGAGCTGCGCGTCGAGGCCTTCTCGCTGCCGCTCGGACTGGCGCTGCTCGGCGCCGGCATCATCGGGATCCGCTCGGGTGCCCGGGTCGCCTCCGCGACCCTCGGATCATGGCCGAGAGGTTTCACCGGCTCGTGGCGGCTGTTGGCGCCCGGCATCATCGTCACGTTCCTGCCGTCGGTGCTGGCCACCGGCACCGACCCGCAGACCTGGCGGGCCATCCTTGTGATGTCCCTCGCCCTCACAGCGATCTTGATCGGCTCGACCCGACGCCTCGCCGCGCCGTTCCTGATCAGCCTGGCCGTGCTGCCCATCGAGGTGATCGTGGTGTTCACCGTGCAGATCGGGCAGACGATCAACCCGCTGCTGTGGTGGATCACCCTGGCCACCATCGGCGCGGTCATGCTCGTGATCGCCATCACCTCCGAGAGGAAGGGTGCAGCGGCCGGTGGGCTCTCGGCCCGCCTCCGCGACCTCACCTGAGGGCGACGGCGAGCGGGCGGGCCGGGCCGCGGCTCAGGCGGGCAGCAGGGCCGCGGCGGCGCGTTCGGGGTCGGTGCGCGCGGCACCCGTGCCCGCGGCCCAGGTGAGGTATCCGCCGTCGAGGTTCACGGCGTCGCGGCCCAGTTGGGCGAGCAGCCGCACGGCGGTGTGGCCGCGCTGGCCCACCTTGCAGTGCACGATCAGGCGGCCCTCGGGCAGTTCGGCCCGACGGGCACGGAGGTCGTCGAGCGGAATGTTCACCGAGCCGGGGATCGCCGCCTCGGCATACTCCCCCGCGGTGCGCACGTCGATCAGGGTGGCTCCGGCGTCGCGAGCGGCCTCGAGTTCGTGCCACTGCACCGACGGGGTGAGGCCCTCCGCGGCGTTCAGGGCCACGTAGCCGAGCATGTTCACCGGGTCCTTGGCCGAGGAGAACTGCGGCGCGTAGGCCAGTTCGAGATCGGCGAGTTCGGACGCCGTGATACCGCCGGCCATGGCCGTAGCGATCACGTCGATGCGCTTGTCCACGCCGTTCCCGCCCACACCCTGGGCGCCGAGGATGGCGTCGGTCTCGGCGTCGACGACGAGCTTGAGCGCCATCGGCTCTGCGCCCGGGTAGTAGCCGGTGTGCGAGGCGGGATGTGTGTGGAACACCCGGATGGCGCGGCCCCGAGCGCGCAGCAACTTCTCGTTCCAGCCGGTGGCGGCGATGGCGAGGCCCATCATGCCCACCACGGCCGTACCGAGGGCTGGGCGCACCCGGATGGTCTTGCCGGTGATGGCATCGGCGACCAGGCGTCCGTGCCGGTTGGCCAGGCCGGCGAGCGCGACCAGGCGTTGTTCGCCGGAGATCGCGTCGGTCTTCTCCACGGCGTCGCCGATGGCGTAGATGCCGGGGGCGCTGGTGCGCAGCTGGTCATCCACCTGGATGCCGCCGCGCTGCCCGATCGTGAGGCCGGCGGCCGTCGCCAGAGCCGTGTCGGGGCGAACCCCGATGGCGGCGAGCACGAAGTCCGCCGCAACGACACTGCCGTCACTGAGGGTGGCCGAGTCCGCGTCGAGCTCGGTCACCTGGGTGCCCAGTCGCACGCTCACCCCCGCGGCCCGGAGCCGGTCTGCGACCGGGCCGGCCATCTCGGGGTCGAGCGGCGGGAGCACCTGGTCGCCCAGTTCCACCAGGGTGACGTCCAGACCGCGGTGCACCAGGTTTTCCACCATCTCGAGGCCGATGAAGCCGGCGCCGATGACGAGGGCGCTGCGCGGCGCGACGGCAAGGGCGGACATGGCCGCGTCGACGTCGTCGATGTCACGGAGGCTGAGCATCCGGTCGCCGCCGGGCAGGGGCGGGCGCACGGGTGACGCGCCGGGCGAGAGCACCAGGGCGTCGTACGGTTCGGTCGACTCCTCCCCCGTGCCGAGGTCACGCACCCGCACCGTCTTGGCCGCGCTGTCGATGCCGATCACCTCGGTGCGCACGCGAACGTCGAGGGCGAAGCGGCCAGCCAGCGAGGCCGGCGTCTGCAGCAGCAGGCTGGAGCGCTCCTCGATGACACCGCCGAGGTAATACGGCAGCCCGCAGTTGGCGAACGACACGTGCCCGCCCCGTTCGAACACCGTGATCCGGGCGTTCTCGTCGAGACGGCGCAGGCGGGTCGCGGCGGACATGCCCCCGGCGACGCCCCCGACGATGATGTACCGATTCTGAGTCATGACTCCATCCTGCTATACCCCGTGGGGTATCTGCAAGTCGACGTGGGCTCGGCGGCAGTGCGGCCCAACGGAAACGGGCCATCTACAGCCAGGAGGGCGCTCGGCAGACGCTCGGGTCTCCCGACTGTTCCTCCGGTGACACCGTGCCTATGCTGGATGGACCATGCGACTTCTCCTCATCCGTCACGGCCAGACTCCCGCCAATGTGCTCGGGCAGCTCGATACCGCCCACCCGGGCCCGGGACTCACCGAGCTCGGCGAGCGTCAGGCCGCGGTCATCCCCGACGCCCTGAGGTTCGATTCGATCGACGCCATCTTCGCGTCGACCCTGCACCGCACGCAGCTCACGGCCCGGCCCCTCGCCGTCGACCGTGGCCTCGACATCCAGGTGGCCGATGGCCTGCACGAGATCGAGGCCGGCACCCTCGAGCGGCGCAGCGACCACGCTTCCATCCGCACCTATATGGAGACCGTGTTCGCCTGGGGTGCCGGCAACCTCGATGTGGGCATGCCCGGCGGCACGGACGGCCATGCCTTCTTCTCCCGGTTCGACGCCGACATCGCCGTGGCCGCCGCCAGCGGCCACACGGCAGCGGTGTTCAGCCACGGTGCGGCGATCCGGGTGTGGGCCGCCGCACGGGCCACCAACGTGCCACCGATGTTCGCCGGGCTGCACGACCTGGACAACACCGGAGTGGTCGAGCTGTCCGGATCCCCGGACGGGGGCTGGACGCTGCTGTCCTGGGCAGGTGTGCCGTTGGGCGGCATGCCGCTGGCCGACGCGGATGCCATCGACCCCACCGGTGAGGCGCTCGACGCGTCCTAGGCAGAAGCGGCCGTGAGCAGTCCGACGCTTCGCCGGATCATTTCCACCCGGCCCTCGACCGACGCGTCGGCGGGCCGCCACGCGAACTTGATCCCCGAGTAGAGCAGCTCGCCGGCCTCCGCGAGGGCACTGCGGGCCAGCGGCACGGTGAGCATCGACGCCGGCTCGGCATACGCCGCGGCGTCGGCCGCGCCGGGGTGCGGGGAGAAGGGCAGATGCGCATCCGCCCAGGCCTCGCCGTAGGCGCTCGGCCGGTCGGCGACGCCGGAGAACATCAACCCGCGCAATACTCCGGCATCCCGTGCCTCCTGCACGTGTTCGAGGACCAGGGACGATGAGCGCAGTTCGATAGCCGACCGTCCCCAGTTGACGGCTATGCCCACATCGGCACCCGACATCCGGATGGCGGCGATCTCGTCTCCGAGCGGCAGGAACCCCTTGGCGTGTGCCTGGCCGGGCACCAGGGCGTCACAGTGCTCGAGCAGCACCGCGGCGCCCTCCCAGTCCCACGCGCCGATCTCCGTCAGGGAGGCGGCCAGGGCGGCCGCGCCTGCGGATGACCTCGGGTGCGGCCCGGGGCTGGCCTGCAGCTCCACGGCGATGACCGCGGCATCGCCGGCGGAGTCGTTGAGACGGCGTACACCGGCGAGCATCGCGGCCGCATTCGCCACCGCGGCGCGTCGGCCCCGGTCATCCTCAGATGCCAATCCATGCCGGGGGTCCCTGGCCACCGCGGCGACGGTGTACCCCACCGAGGTGAGCACGACCTGCCACCGGCACGGCAGGGCCGCCAGCAGCCACGGCTCGTCGTGCGGGTGCAGGGCTTCCAGCCACGGCAGCTCGAGGCCGCGGATCCCGGCGACCTCGGCCAGCCCGGCGAGATAGCCGCTCTCGACCGCCGGGTCCCACCCCTGTGCGGTGGGCGAACTGGCGTAGGCTCCGACGACGAGTCCGGCGCGCTGCCCGGCGCTGAGACTCACCGCGAGACCGGTTCGGTCGCGGATAGCGTGGCCAGTTCGCTGCGGCGGGGCATGCCCTCCCAGTCGCCGGGTACCAGGCAGGCGTACGCGCCCACGGTCACGGCGGTGGTGAGGCACGCCGCCACGCTCTCCCCCGCCAGGTATTCAGCCAGGTAGCCGGCCACGAATCCGTCGCCGGCGCCGACGGTGTCCAGAGGGTCGACCGCGATGGCCGACCGCTGGTACTCCACGCCGTCGACCACGGCGACGGCACCGTGCTCGCCGAGCTTCACGATCGCCTGCCCGGCGCCGGCCTCCACCAGCCGGTGGGCCAGGGTCATCCCGGTGACGCCCGTGGATGGTGGGCCGTCGCCGAGCGCGATCTCGGCCTCGCTGTCGCCGGCGAAGACCAGGTCGGCGAGTGGGATGAGCCGACGGTAGACCTCGCGAGCCTCGACGGGTGACCAGAGTTTGCCGCGGTAGTTCAGGTCGAGGGACACCGGCACACCGGCCTCCCTGGCCAGGGTCACCGCGGTGAAGGTGGCGTCGGCGGCGGATGGCGACAGGGCCGGGGTGATCCCGGTGACGTGCAGCAGCGCCGCCGATCGGATGACGACCGGGTCGATGTCGGCCGGGCAGAGCCGGGAGCCGGCGCTGCCGCTGCGGTAGTACCAGACCCGGGTCTGGCGGCTGGTGCGCCGTTCCTTGATCATCACGCCGGTCTGCGCGTCCGGGTCCCGGATCGCGCGCACCGACACGCCCTCCGCGCCGATTTCGCGGGCCACGAGGTCGCCGAGCGAGTCCTCGCCGACCCGGCCGATCCAGGTCACGTCCACGCCGAGACGGCGGAGGGCTATGGCCACATTGCTCTCCGACCCGCCGATGCCCATGGTCATGGCGCGACTGTGCTGCAGCGGCCCCCAGGTGTCCGAACTCATCAGCGCCATGGTCTCGCCGAGGGTGACCACACCACCGGCGCGAACACCGCTCATGCCCGCCCTCCGGCTCGGCCGTCGTCGCGGGCTTCTCTGACGATCTCCACGGCACGCCGGGCCCGGTCGGCCAACGACACCAGGGACCCACCGTCGAGGGCGTCACCGAGCAGCGGGCCGCCGAGGCTCACGGCCACGGCTCCGGCTCGCAGCCAGGCGGGCACATCGGCCAGGCCGACCCCGCCCGACGGCAGGAATTGCAGGTCGGGAAACGGGCCCCGCAGATGCGCGGCATAGGCGCTGCCCACGGTCTGGGCGGGGAAGATCTTGACCGCGGTGGCGCCGGCGGCCCAGGCCGAATAGAGCTCGGTCGGAGTGAGGCCGCCCGCGTAGATCGGGGTTCCGGAGCGCACGGCCAGGTTGATGACCTCGAGGTCGACGACCGGGGTGACCAGGTAGTCGGCGCCGGCATCGATGGCACGGCGGGCCTGGTCGGCGCACACGATGGTGCCGATGCCGATCTCGACCCGCTCGCCCAGGCTTTTCTGCAGCGCGGGCAGGTGTTCGAAGGTGCCCGGCGTGCTGAGCGTCAGCTCGATCGAGCGCACTCCGGCGTCGGCGAGCACCTCCACGACCCTGTCGTAGTCGGTGGCGCGCGCCGCGCGCAGCACGGCGATCAGCGGGTTCTGCCTGAGCTGGTCCGAGGGGGTGCGCCGCTCTGCTGCCGGTGCTGCGGGCGTGGTGGGGCTGAGATTCACGGATGCTCCGATCATGAGGGTGTGCCGCCCGTGTCCCGGCCCAGCGTGACGAGGGCGAGGTAGACGGGCAGGGAGAGGCCGAAGAACGGCACCAGGGTGGGCAGCAGATAGCAGGTGAGGACGAAGACCGCGACGATCGCGAGCATGAGCAGCGCCTGCACGGGCCGGCGGGCGATCAGGTAGCCCGCTTCCAGCAACCACTGGCGCCGGGTGCCCTCGCGGCTCCGGGCCGCGGCCACCGGCAGGGCCAGCAACAGCAGGGTCACGGCCAGGGCGACGGGCACCGTGGCTGCGGCCAGGACCAGCGCCACCGGGCTCGCCCCTGCGCCGGCCTCACTGAGCTGTTGGCCGAGGAAGACGCTGTCGACCAGGAGCAGCAGCACGACGGCGACGCTGGCGACGCCCAGCGGCAGGGTGCGCCGCCAGGTGGCGCCGAACTCGCGGAAGGTGGCGGTGAACACCGCGGTCTCGCCGTCCTGCAGCCAGAGGCGCAGGGCGCGCGCGGCCGCCACCGACGCGGGCAGGATGGTCACCACCGGCAGGGCCAGGATGAGCGCGGCCACTCCCACGAACGCGAGGTTCGCCGGGTAGGCCATGGCGGCCAGCAGCCGCTGCTCCCAGCCGCGGGCGGCGGCCGGGGCAGGGCGGTTACGTGGCGGTCGGGTTGCTGCGATCATGGGGTGCTCGTCTCGTCGGGGCGGGTCCGGGCGGCGAATCCCGCTCCGCGCACCTGGGCCGCGCCGGCAGCGGCGGCCAGGTTGATGGTCTGCCCGTCCAGGTGCAGGGCGACGTGTTCCTGGCGCCCGGCCCGGCTGAGGGCCAGGTGCACCGTCCGGCCGTCGATGTTCGCGGTCGCGACCCCGGGCTCGGTGTCGTTCCAGGCGCGCGGTTCGAGCACGGTGACGAAGACCGTGGCCGTGACGGGCCCGGTCGTGCGGCGCAGGGTGTGCTGCTCGGTCACGATCGCCAACGCGGGGGTCGACGAGGTGGGGTTGGCCTGCACCATGCTCGTGATGACGTCGGTATGGACGTCGACCGGTTGCAGCAGCGTGACGAGCAGGCATCCGCTGCCCGCCTGGGCGAGATAGCGACCGTCGCCCTGGGCCGCGGGCGGGTTGTCGGTCTGCAGCAACCAGGTGAAGGCGCTCGGGTCGCGCGCCACGCACTCGTCGACGGTGAAGACGGTTCCCGCCGGTGACATCACCAGGTGTCGGCGCAGCCGCTGCACGCCGAGGGCGGGGTCGTACATCGCGCCGATCTCGCTCACGGTGTGCACCCAGCCGCCGTAGAGGGTGGTGGTCAGGACCTCGGCGGTGTGCTGCCGGTCCAGGTTCTCGAACACGTGGTAGCGGTCTTCGTTGACGAAGCCGTGACCGTCCACGAGCACCCCGTTGTGGTGCGCGGTGCGTTTGCGGCTCGAGTAACCCTCGTCGATGGCGAGGTAGGAGCCGTGCCCGAGGATCACGAAGCTGCCGGCGTCCGGGTGCTGGTGGCCGGCGTTGAGGGTGGTCCAGCCGTGTTCCCGGTCGAGCTTCGCCGAGGCGGTCCAGGCCGTGTGACCGCCGCCGGGGGCCGCCTTCACGGAGACGAGCGTCGCATCCGGCTGCCACGAGGTGCGCCCGACGACGAGCCCGAGGTCGGGGAAGAACCGGCTGGTCGGCAGGCTCTGCGGGTCGACCTCGGCCACGGTCGTGTCGAACCAGAGCAGTTCCTGGTAGGCCTCCGCGCGCACACCGGGCCGAACGCCGCTCTCGTAGGCCTCCCGCCAGAAGAACCCGTCGGCCACCCGGCGCGCCAGCCACTGGGCCTGCCCGATGCCGTATTCGGCGGCCAGTTTGTAGTACAGGGCGACGGAGTGGCCGCTGCGCCGGTCGTGGCAGTCGCCGTGGTTGACGATGCGTTCGAGGTCCGGCGCGGCCTGGTAGAGCCGGAACCAGAAGGTCTCCCTCAGGTAGGCGCTGCGGGCGAACCAGTCGGTTCCCTCCGCGGAGCGCAGCACGTCGAGGTAGCTCACCAGCCACGGCACACCGTAGCGCCAGTACACGACACCTTCGTTGTTCGAGCCGTCGTCGGGCAGCAGGTCGAGCACGGTGTCGAAGTTGGCCTTGGCCAGGTCGGACCAGGCCCGAGCGTCCGGATGCTCGGCCACGACGGCGTAGGCGGCTGTGGCCAGGCCGGCGAAGCAGATCCAGTTGTGGTTCTGCCAGTACGACGAGGCCCACCAGCCGCCCTCGGAGGCGACCGCGAACGCGTGCAGCCGGGCGCCCTGCAGGATGAGCTTGTCCCGCAGCCGGGCCCGTTCGGGTTCCGGCAGGGCGTCGCCCGCCCAGGAATAGGCCAGGCCGAGGCCGTGCAGCAGCCAGCCCGCGTCGAGGTCGTGGTCGGGCAGGTGCGCCTTGCCCCAGTGCGGGTAGCCCACGGCCACGTCGAGCCAGCGGCGGAGCTCGGTGCGGTAGTGCTCCTGACCGGTCAGCCGGTAGGCCAGCGCCAGGTTGGCAGCGGCGGCACCGAGGTAGGTGATCGACGTATCCGGATGCGCCGGCGCAAGCGGCAGGGCCCGGTACCGTTCGCACTCGTCGAGCAGCCGGCGGAACTGCGCGGCCTTCACCGTGAGGATCTCGGCGCGCAACCGGTCTTCGTGCCCGGCGAGCAGGAGCGGCCGGCTCACGACGGTGGTCGGTGCGGCGCTCATCGGGTCACCCGGTGGTCGGTGGAGCGTTCGTCGGCGAGGAGGACCGTGACAATGGTGAGGCCGGCCGCGCCGGAGTGCAGAACCACGTCGCGCACGACGGCGGTGCCGGGCGCGTAGACCGAGACGAACCAAGCCTCGTGCCCCGTGACGGTCCAGTCGGCGAGGGTGAGGGTGCGGGCCGGGTCATCGGAGGGCCCCCGGCCGGGTGCGGCCAGCAGCACCGCCGGCGCCGTGGCCCGGTGGAAGCCGTGCAGCTCGGCTGCGCCGGGCGCCGGCTCCTGCGTCGGGTCGCCGTGTCGGCTGGCCGCCCAGGTGGTGCGCCAGGCGCCTCCCTCAGCCGTGACCGTGAGGGGCACCGCCGGCCGGAGGGCGAGGGTGATCCGGCGCCCGCCGGTAGCGTCGGCGTCCCCGGGGGTGTCGGTGTCGCCGGTGGGGTCGTCCGCGACCGCGTGCACGATATCGAGGAGGTAGTCGTCGGTCATCACGAGCTCGCGCCGCAGGAAGACCCCGGCGATGGCGTCGCCGGCGCTGGCCACGACCCGGGTTGCCGAGAAGTCGTCCACCTGGCCTGTCGTGGGCAGCTGGTCGAGATCGTCGACCCGTACGGTGGGATGCGCCAGGGTGCGGGCGTAGTAGCCGCGGCGCAGAGTGCTGGCGTACGGCGGCACACCGGGTGCGGGCTGCCAGGCCACCCCGGTGCCGTAGAGGTAGAGGCCGAGCTTGTCGAGGTGTCCGTGTGAACCACCGTGCGGACCGGCGTCGAGTACGGCCTGCCAGGTGTCACCCGGGTCGCGGAGCACCGCGTAGCCGGCGTTCGCGAAGAGCGCGGATGGCCGCGGCCCGGCCGGTGCCGCCCCGCGGGTGGCCACGGGCAGCGCCGGGCCGACGAACCAGCCGGTGAGCAGGTCTTCGAGTCCGTCGTGGCCCGCCCCGAGCGACCGACGGGTCGCCGCTTCCACCGCGCCGAGCGGCGAATCTGCCCAGAGCTGGCGGGCCAGCACGCACACCTCGAGCACCTCGAGGTGGGCCGGCACCCGGTCGTACGGTCCGTCGTGCAGCATCGGCAGGGTACCGTCCGGGGCGGCCAGGTCGGCCAGCACCCGCACCATGTCGGCGAGCCGTTCGGCGGCGTCGGCGGGCAGCGCGGCCGGCTCGGTGCCGCGGAGCGCAAGCAGGTAGGCCCGCAGCACGAACAGGTGATAGTAAGTGGATCCCTCCCACTCCCAGCCGTCGGCGCCGATGGCGAGCCTGGCGTGTTGGACGGTGCGGCCGACCCAGTCCTGGCCGTCGTCGGCGTGGCCGAGGGCCAGCAGGGCCCGGTTCAGGGTGGTTCCGGCGGCGTCGATCCAGGCCACGTAGTTGCTGGTCGGGTCGTTCTTGTCCACCACAAGGGTCTGCCGGGCCGACGTGATCGTGGCCAGGAGCCCGGTCAGCAGGCTCACCACCGGGCCGCCGAGGGCGGGTCTGGCCATATCGTCGGTGGCCAGTTCGGCCACGGCATCCGCCAGTTGCACCGCCCAGATCGCTTCGGTCAGGGCCTGGGCGAAGAGCTTGCCGCGTAACATCCACGGTTCGCTCTGGGTGCTCCAGCCGGCCGCAGCGATGTCGGCGTAGACCTCGGCGAACTCCGCCACGATGCGGACGGCCTCGTCCCGGTCAGCGGTGTCGACGACTCCGCAAGCCCGGGCGCTGGTGTGCCGGTGAGCGAGCAGCCGGGCCCGGCGGGCCCCGGCCTGATGCGTGTAGACGGTCCAGGCCGAGGCGAACGGTTCGCCGGTGAGCCGGCAGCCGTACCGGCACGGGAAGGCGTCGCCGGAGCGGGGGTCCAATTCGGTGCCGTGCGTGGGGCAGACGTAGTCGTGCCACCACCCTCCCCTGGCGTGCTGCACGCCGGTCACCGGAAGTTCGCCCCGCCGTTGATGTCGATCACTTGACCGGTGACGAACGAGGCGAGATCCGAGGCCAGGTACAACACGGCGCCGGCGACATCGTCGACCGTCCCCGGGCGTTGCAGCGGAAGGCCGGCGACGATGTTCTGCTGCGCGGCGGTCGGGGTGAAGGTGTTGTGGAAGGCCGTGTCCTCGATGAAACCGGGCGCAAGGGCGTTGACGGTGATGGCGTCGGCGGCCAGTTCCTTGGCCAGTCCGCGGGCGAACCCCACGACGGCGGCCTTGGCGGTGGCGTAGGCTACGGACCCGGCGCCGCCGCCGTTCTCGCCGGCCAACGACGACATCAGCACCACGCGGCCCGCGGCCGATTCGGCCAGGTACGGCACGGCGGCGCGGGTGACGTAGAAGCTGCTCGAGACGTTCACCGCGAGCACACTCGCCCAGTGTTCGTCGGACATCTCGGCCACGGTGGCTCGCCCGACGAGGTGGCCGGCGTTGTTCACCACGATGTCGATGCCGCCCAGGTGCGCGGCCGCGGCGGCCACCACGGCGGATGCCTGGGCCGGGTCGGTGAGGTCGCCGCCGATGGCGATGGCGCGCCGCCCCGCTCCGATCAGCTCGCCGGCGACGACCTCAGCGCCGTCCTTGCTGTTCGCGTAGTGCACGGCGACGTCGGCGCCCCGAGCGCCGAGGGCCCGGGCGATGGCGGCGCCGATGCCGCTGCCGCCGCCGGTGACCAGGGCGCGTCGGCCGGTGAGGTCGAGCTGCAGGCCGTCGAGCGGAGTGGGGGTGCGGAGTGCGGTGTCGTTCGGCATGGTGAGTCCTTTGGTGGGGTGTAGTGGTGTCGTTCCGGATGCCGGACTATTTGATGCCGGCATGGGTGAATCCCTGGATGAAGTACTTCTGGCAGAAGAGGAACAGCACGACCATGGGCACGGTGGCCAGGGTGGTGCCGGCCATGAGGTAGTGCCACGAGGTGCTGTCGAGCTGTTGGAAGACCGCCAGTCCCACCTGGATCACCCGGAGGTCGTCCCTGGTGGTGACCAGCAGCGGCCAGAGGAAGTTGTTCCAGCTCTCCTGGAAGGTGAGCAGGGCCACGGTGGCCAGGGCCGGCTTGATCAGCGGCGTGTAGATCTGGGCGTAGATGCGGAACTCGTTCAGGCCGTCGAGCCGGGCGGCCTCTTCGAGTTCGCGTGGCAGAGAGAGGTAGAACTGCCGGAACAGGAAGATCGCCGTGGCGCTGAGGCCGCCAGGGATGATGAGCGCCCACCAGGTGTTCAGCCAGCCCGTGCCGCCCTGGCCGAAGATGTCGTTGCCGCCGAAGAGGGGCATGAACTTCACCAGCAGGAACTGCGGCACGATCTTGGTGTACGTGGGGATCATCAGCATCGCGACGAAGCCCATGAACACCCACTCCCGCCCGCGGAACGGGACGCGGGCCAGCGCGTACCCGGCCATCGAGCCCAGCACCAGGGTGATGATGGTGTGGCCGGCCGAGATCAGGAAGCTGTTGCGGAAGTACAGGTGGAACGGGGCGGCCTGCAGGGCCTCGCTGTAGTTGCTCCACTGCCAGACCTGCGGCAGCAGTGTCGGCGGGAACTGGGCCAGTTCGGCGGGTGACTTCAGCGAGGTGGCGATCATCCAGAGGAACGGGATGATCATGGTGAAGGCGCCGAGGCTGAGGATCATGTTGAGCAGCAGCCTGCCCTTCCACGGCCGTCGCCGTGTGGTGCGCGGCCTCGGAGCCGCTGCCGGCGTCGTGCCCGGCTGCGTCCGTGTGGTTGTCATTCGTCATCACCTCGGGTCGCACGTCGGCTGATCAGGGTCATCACGAGCAGGAAGGCGAACAGGCACACGGACTGCGCCGAGGCGAGGCCCATCTGGAAGTTCTGGAAGGCGGACCGGTAGACCTCGTAGGTCATCATGGTCGTCGCGTTCGCCGGGCCGCCGTCGGTGAGGACGTAGATCTGGTCGAACACCTGGAAGGCTCCGATGATCGAGATGACGAGCACGAAGAACGTGGCCGGCTTGAGCATCGGAAGGGTGATGGCGAAGAACTTGCGCACCACGGAGGCTCCGTCCACGGATGCCGCTTCGTAGAGGCTGTTGTCCACGTTCTGCAGGGCGGCTATATAGATGAGCATCTTGATGCCGATGCCCTGCCAGGCCCCGACCAGGATCACCGCCCAGAGCGACCAGTCCGGGTTGGCCAGCCAGGCCTGGCCGGGAATGCCGATGACGGACAGCGCCGCGTTGAGGAGTCCCTGCTGCGGGTTGTAGATCCACAGCCAGACCATGGCGATGGCGACGGTGGCGGTGACCTGCGGCAGGAAGAACGCGGTGCGGTACCAGGTGCGCAGCCAGAGGTTCTGGTTGAGCGCCACGGCGATGACCATGGCGATCGCCATCGACACCGGCACCGTCCAGAAGGTGTAGACGACGGTGTTCCAGGTGGCCAGGCGGAAGGTGGGGTCGTTCCAGATCTGGATGTAGTTGTCGATCCCGATCCAGCGTGGTGCGTCGAAGATGTTGTAGTCGGTCAGGCTCAGGGCGAAGGTCGCCAGTACCGGCAGTGCGGTCCAGAGCCCGATGTGGGCGACGGCGGGCGTCACCATCAGCCAGCCGGCCCTGCTCAGCTTGCGCTGGGACCGTGACCTCTCGGGCCGCCGTGGTGCACTCGTCAGGACCCGGGGCGGGGGAACGAGTCGGGTCGCTGGGGCGGGGCGCGTGGGTGCGCTCATGGTCAACCGCCCATCTTGGAGGTGAACAGGTCGGCGAGGTCGTCCAGGGCCTGCTTCGGAGTCTTCTGCGCCAGCAGCGCGGATTCGATGGCCGGCGCGATCTCGCCGCGCAGGCCGAGCCATTCGCTCGGCCCACCCTCGCGCTTGGCCACGTCGAGGTTCTCCATCGAGAACTGCACCAGTCGGTTGCCCTGCGCATACTCGCTGTCGAGCAGTTCGGTCAGGGCCGGGATGTTGCCGCGCTGTTCGTTCGCGGCCAGTGCCGGTCCGGGGCTGGCGAGGAATTCGAGCAGGGCCTGGGCTGCTGCCGGGTGCTCGGAGCCCTTCGACATCGTGGCCAGGGTGCCGCCGACGAACATGCCCGGCGCGTCGCCGGGGATCAGGAAGGGTTCAAGCTCGGGCAGCAGCTCCGGGGCGGCCTCCAGGGTCTGGGTCCAGAGGTTGTTGTGCGCGATCCCCATCGCGGCCCGCCCGTTGATCAGCGGGTTGACGGTTTCCTTGGTCGAGGAGAACCCGGTGTCCTCCACCTTGCTCGTGTGGATGAGGTCGACCACGGACTCCAGCGCTTCCACTCCCGCGGCGGAGTTGAACGCCGGCTCGGTGTTGTCGTCGTTGAAGAGCGTGCCGCCCGACGAGAAGAGCATGGTCTCGTACATCTGGCGGGCGTCCAGTGACAGCATGTCGAAGCCGGCCCGTTCGAGGGAGCCGCTGTCCGAGCGCACCGTGAGGGTCTCCGCCATCTCCACAAGTTCGGCCCAGGTGCTGGGCGGGGCGTCGTAGCCGGCCTCGCGCAACAGGTCCATCCGGGCGACGCCGAAGCGGGCGTCGAGCATGATCGGCACGCCGTAGACGTCGCCTTCCCACACGCCGGCCTGGACGATCTCCGGGGTGGTCGACTTCTCGAGGTCGGAGACGCTGATGCCGGACTCGGACAGGTTGGCCAGCACACCCTTGTCGGCGAAGGCTTCGACCCAGCCGACGCCCATCATCATGACGTCGGGTACCAGCCCGGAGACGACCCCGGTGGTGAGCTTTTCATTCAACCGAGCGAAGTTGGTGTAGTCGACGGTGACGGTCACATCGGGGTACTGCTCGTAGAACTGAGGAAGGAGTTCGTCCTCCAGCAGGCGTTGGCCGGCTGCCCCTTCATAGATGGGCGTGAGTAGCGTGATGTCGCCGCTGACCGCGTCGGAGTCTTCGCTCGCCGATCCCTCGTCGGCAGAACAGGCCGAGAGGGCCAGGGCCAGAACGGTTGCGGTGCCCAGGGCGGTGTACCGCAGGGCCAGGTGGCGCCGGCTGATGCCGTTGGCTGTCAGAGCCTGTCTCGTGGAAGTCGTTCGTGCTGTCCGAAAGTTCATGAGCATTTTCCCTTCACGGGGAGTGAGTAGTTGGTGGCGACGCTGCCGCAAACTCAGACGTCTTCGTCGTCGTCGTACAGTTTTCGGGGGCCAAGCTCGTGGCTCTGGCCCGTCAAACTGGTGTAACGATTTACCGACCATAACCGCCGCTTTTCGTTTCGTCAAGCACTCCCCGCCTGGGCCAGGACGGGAGCATACGGTCCAGTGCGATCGCGCACGGGCCGCACATTGCCAACCAGTCGGTAGATCGTTACACTGCTGGAATCACCCAACACTTCGACCGACGCCACGTGAACGGACAATGATGGAGAAGGTAACGATCCAGCAGGTCGCACGGGCGGCCGGCGTCTCGGCGAGCACGGTGTCCAACCTGCTGAACGGTCGCTCAGGTCGCATGCTGCCCGCCACGCGGGACCGCATCACCGAGGCGATCAGCCAGCTCGGCTACCGGCCGAACCGGGCGGCACGCGAGTTGCGAACGGGCCGAACCCGCACCGTCGGTCTCATCGTGCCGTCGGTGGGCAATCCGTTCTGGGGCGCATTCGCCCGGGAACTCGAGCATGCCGCTCTCGCCGAGGGCTACAACGTGCTGCTCTGCAACAGCGAACGCGACCCCGACCGGGAACGCCGCTATGTCGAGGAGCTCTGGGACGACGGCGTGCGGGACATCGTGCTGTGCACGTCACTGCCGTCATTGAAACACCTGGCCCACATCATCGAGCAGGGGCTGCGCCTGGTCACGTTCGACCGGCCCACCCAGGCCGACGACCCGTCCACCGTGGTGAGCATCAGCATCAACAACGTCGTGGGCGGCCACCTGGCCGCGTCCCACCTCACGAGTCTCGGCCACCAGAATCTCACCTTCGTCTCCGGCTCGCTCCGCTCCGTCAACCGCACCGGGCGGTACGAGGGGTTCTGCTCGGCCGTCGAGGCCGCCGGCCTCGCCGTGGCGGATATGACCCTCTGGGCCGGCGCTGACGAGGCGCCCTTCGGTGATGTCGAAGCGGCCGATGTGGGCCGCCGCGCGGCGCACGAGATCTTTGCCGCCGCCACCCCTCCGACCGGCGTGGTGGCCATCAACGACATGACCGCCCTCGGCGTGTGCCGCGGCCTGCGGGACCTCGGCCTCCAGGTCGGCCGCGACGTGTCGGTGGTCGGCTTCGACGACATCATCCTGGCCGATCTCTACGACCCGCCGCTCACGACGGTGCGCCAACCCATCGGCCAGATGGCCCAGCTGGCCATCGCCGAGATCGTCTCTCACCACGGGCTGGCCACCGGCGAACCGGGCCGGTCGGTGCTGCTGCGACCCGAACTGATCGTGCGCGGATCGACGGCGGCACCGCCTGTCGACTAGCACCCCTCCCCCGCCACCCGGCCGCCGTCGGTGGGGAATCACCCTGGATTCCCTCACCGTGCCCAACTTCAGGTTGTTCACGATCTCCAACGTGATCGCCATGACCGCCACCTGGATGCAGCGCATCGCCCAGGGCTGGCTGGTGCTGCAGCTGACGGACAGCGTCGCGGCCGTCGGTGTGACCGTGGCCATGCAGTTCACCCCGATGCTCCTCTTCGGCCTCCTCGGCGGGGTCGTCGTCGACCGCTACTCCAAACGGATGCTGCTGCTGATGACGCAGTCCGCCGCATCCGTGCTCAGCCTGACCCTCGCCGTGCTCACCCTGAGCGGTGTCGTCGAGGTGTGGCAGGTATGGGTGATCGCGTTCGTACTCGGGCTCGTCACGGTCATCGACAACCCCACCCGGCAGGTGTTCGTCAATGAGATGGTGGGCCCGCAGTTCCTGCGGAACGCCATCACGGTCAATTCCTCGGCGTTCCAGCTGGGCGGGCTGGTGGGTCCGGCGGTCAGCGGCCTGCTGATCGTGGCCGTGGGGGCGGGCTGGTCGTTTGCGATCAATGGGATCGCCTGCCTGGTCACCGTGCTTGCACTCGTGCTGCTGGACACCACGGCATTGCATAGGAAGCCGCCGACGCCCCGCAGCAAGGGTCAGCTGCGTGAGGGACTGCGGTACGTCGTCGCCACCCCCACCATCCTCTGGCCGCTCGTGATGATGTCGTTCCTCTCGGTCTTCGCCCTCAACATGCCCGTGTTGCTCGTCGCGTTCGCCGGTGACGTCTTCGCCGCAGGGGCCGGCGGCTACGGGCTGTTCAACAGCCTGGTGGCCGTTGGCGCGCTGGCCGGGGCGTTGGCGTCGACCAGGCGGGTCACCATCCGGCTGCGCACCGTCATCTTCTGCGGCGGAGTATGGGCGCTCATCCAGGCCTCACTGGGCCTCATGCCCACCCAGCTGGCTTTCGGCCTGGTGCTCGTGGCCTCCGGCATGGCCAATCAGTTCTTCTTCATGGCCTGCAACCCGCTTGTCCAGCTCTCCTCGAACGTGCTCATCCGCGGCAGGGTCATGTCGGTCTACGTACTGGTTCTGCTCGGCGGCCAGGCTCTCGGCAGCCCGCTGATGGGATGGCTGATCGAACACTACGGCGCGCACACCGGCATGCTCGTCTCCGGCCTCGTGCCGGCCACAGCGGCCGTCACGATCGCGATCGTGCTCGCCAGACGCCATCAACTGACCTGGGACTGGCGCGGTGGGCGTCCCGGCCGCTGGCGGATCCGGCGGCGGTGACTACCCGGCGCTCCCCCGGGGCGCCCGCGGCACCTTCGGGCGTACCAGCGCGTGACTGTCGCGCAGCAGGTTCTCCACGAGTTCGTCGGGCACGAAGCCGTCGAGCACGATGGTGATCCAGTGCTTCTTGTTCAGGTGGTAGCCGGGGGTGATGTGCGTGGGGAACTCCTCCCGGAGCGCCCGTCCCTCCTCGGGGTCGCACTTGAGCGACACCGCGAATGGCTCGCCGTCGAGGGCGCTGAGAGCGAAGATCTTGCCGTTGCCGCTGGTCTTGAAGACGCTGGTCTCCTCGCCGAACGGGAACGTTTCGGTGGCCTGCGGCAGGCTCAGGCAGAACTCGACGAGGGCATCCGGGGTCATGCCTTGCACTCTACTGACTCTGCCGTGCCGGACACACCCGCCGCGGGCCGCGCCTCAGGCCAGGGCGCCGGCCATGGCCCCCGCGGTCAGCTCGACGGAGCGCAGCCGGTCACCGATCTGCTGCGAGGCGTGGGCCAGGATCAGTTCGTCGGCCCCGGTGGATGCCGTGAGGTCGTCGAGGAATGTCCTCACGTCGGCCGGGGTGCCCACGGCGGAGTAGCGCATCATGTCGGCGAGGCGACGGCCCTCCGTGGTGGTGAGGAACGCGTCGATCTGCTCGTCGGAGTAGTCCGGCGTCGCCGGTCCGCGGGAGATCATGCTGCGCACCCGGGAGCGGCGCATGAGCGTGAACTGCTCGGTCGCATTCGCCGCGTCGTCGGCCGCGATCACGTTGGCGGCCACCATCAGGTAGGGCTCGGCCAGCTGCGCCGACGGCGTGAAGTCGCGGCGGTAGGTGGCGATGGCCTCGAAGAGCGAGTCGGGGGCGAAGTGCGACGCGAAAGCGTAGGGCAGGCCGAGCGCCGCGGCCAGACCGGCGCCGAAGAGGGACGAGCCGAGGATGTACAGGGGAACGTTGGTTCCCGCACCCGGCACGGCGCGCACGCCGGGGATGATCGATTCGTCGCGGAGGTAGGCGCCCAGCTCCATCACGTCCTGCGGGAACTGGTCGGACGCGCGCGGGTCGCGGCGCATGGCCCTGGCCGTGGTCTGGTCGCTGCCGGGCGCGCGGCCCAGGCCCAGGTCGATGCGATCGGGGTAGAGCTCGGCGAGGGTGCCGTACTGCTCGGCGATGGTCAGCGGCGAGTGGTTGGGCAGCATCACGCCGCCGGAGCCCAGGCGGATGGTGGACGTCTGCGAGGCCACATGCCCGATGAGCACGCTCGTCGCGGAGGACGCGATGGTGGGCATGTTGTGGTGCTCGGCGTACCAGACCCGCTCGTACCCGTTCTTCTCGGCGGTCTGGGCGAGTGCGACGCTGGCCGCGAAGCTCTCCCGGATGGTCTGGCCGGGAGCGATGGGGGCAAGGTCGAGAATGGAAAGCGGTGTCGTCATGGTGGGGGTAACGGTTTTGCCGCCCGAATCCTTCCGGGTTACCGGATTCGACCCACCCCGGGCAGAAATCGTCCGACTCTGGCGGCGTACTCGGAGTAGTCCGGATGCTCGGTCGCGAGCATCCGCTCCTCCCACCGCGCCTTTCCGGCGAACAGCCCGATCAGGGCGAGCCAGACCACAACGTGCAGGGCGGACGACCCGATCACAGTCAACCCGAGCCCGGCAGTCATGAGCCCGGTATAGATCGGGTTGCGCACCACCCCGTACACCCCGGTGGTGGCCAGAGGAGCGTTGTCTCGCGGTATCGGGCTGGCCGTCATCGCCGGGCCGAGAGAGGCGGATCCCTGCACGGCCAGCGTCACACCGATCGCCACGAGGGCGATCGAGGTGGCGATGACAAAGCCGTTCACGGGCCACAACGTGCCGTGCGGCAAGACCAGCAGCCCGACGAGCAACAGAATCTGCCCGACGACGAGAGCGAACGCAAGCGCACGTTTCATGCCCCGAGAGTACGCCCGCCCGCCATCTTCCGCGTGGTCGGTCCGGCCGGTGCGGCCGGATACAGCGACCGGCCGGCCGGCACCGGTTTCCCGATGCGGCCGGCCGGCCGGTGGTTCAGCGAGTCAGGGCTGCGGCTAGTACCAGCCCACCGACTGGGACTTCGACCAGGCGGCGCACGGCGTGCCGTAGCTGCCTGAGATGTAGCCCAGGCCCCAGGAGATCTGGGTCGCGGCGTTGGTGGCCCAGTCGGCGCCCGCCGAAGCCATCTTGCTGCCGGGCAGGGCCTGCGGAATGCCGGTGGCACCGCTGGACGCGTTGTAGGCGTTCACGTTCCAGCCGGATTCCTTGTTCCACAGGCTGACCAGGCAGGAGAACTGGTCAGAACCCCAGCCGTACTTGGACGCCATCATGTCGCGGGCGATGGCCTGGGCCCCTGTCGGGTTGCTGGGAGCCGACGGCGCGGGGGCGCTGCTGGCCTGGGGTGCGGCCTGAGCGGCCTGAGCCGCCTTGGCCGCCTGGGCGACCTGGGCCGCCTTGGCCTCGGCAGCCTGCTGGGCGGCGGCCTGCTCTGCCGCGGCCTGGGCGGCAGCGGCGGCGGCCTGCTCTGCGGCGATGCGGTCGGCCTCGGCCGTGGCGGCCTGAACCGGGCCGACCTCGGCGTTGGTGGCGTCGACGAGGTCGTAGATGCGCTCGGGCGCCAGCTGCTGATAGTTGCTGAGCATCGCGACGTTGGTGACGAGCTTGGTGGCGTCGGCCTTGTCCTGAGCGGCCGAGATCACTCCGTTTGCGCCGGCGAGGGTGCCTTCGGCAGCCTTCTCGGCGTGGGCGTCGACGATGCTGCTGTACGCGCTGAGCTGTTCGGCGTGCCGTCCGGTGGCCGCGGTGAGGGCTTCGGTCTCGGCGACACGATCGTTCTGGGCCGCCATGGCCGGCTCCAGCACCAGGCCGGTGCCGACCATGGCACCGATCGAGAGCACAGCGACGGCTGCGGCCGAGCGACGCGTCACTCGGGTCCGGTGACTCGTGGCCGCACGGGCCTCACCCCGGCCGAGCAGGTCGGTGGAGGTGGCACCTGGTGACGTCGCCGAAGCGGAAGGACGGGAGGCTGGGTTTCGGGTGAAGGGGAATCTCAAGGTTACGTATGACTTTCACAAGGTGAATCGCGGATGCTGGGGCGCCGAAGCGATTCTGGTCCGGCGGCTCTCGGGCGGGACCCGCCCGGGCGAAGTGACTACCTTGCAGGACGTTTCTGGACGGATGCTCACCTTTTGCCAGCAAGGTCCTCCTAATGTGACGCACCCTCTTGCGTCAGCGCCGCCCGGCTGGAAGTCTTCTCAAGCCCTGGTCAAACCGGTATTCACCGCGGCGTTCGCACCGGATATCGGCCGCCGCCGTTCAATTCGGATGCATAAAGTTTTTGGAATCATTTTTGCGATTGCCGCTACCCCCTTGCGAAAATCCGTTTTGTCACTCGTGACGAAGGCGGTCCCGACCGTCTGGCAGGGGCGACTCGGCGACGGGCCGGAGCAGAAACAACCGCACCGTCCGGCCTGAACTGCGCTCGTAGGCGCGATACCCAGGCCACTGCCTTTCGATCAGGCGCCAGGCCCGCTCGCGCCCACCCGGATCGATCAGGCTGGCGACCACCGCGAGGCGGCGACCACGCACGTCGATGACCGCCCGCGGATTGCGGATGAGGTTGTAGGTCCAGGCCGGATGCCGGGCCTGCGCGAAGCTGGTACCGGCCACGATCGCCCGGCCGTGGCCGTCCGGCGTGTACATCAGCCGGGTCGTGCGTGCGGCCCCGCTCTTGGCGCCCGTCGCGTGCAGCACCAGCGAGGGAACGAGGAGAGCGCTCAGTTGCAGCCGGCCAGCGCTGACGGCGCCGAGAAGATTCTCAATCGGCGGCAAGGCGGCCGGCGCCGTCCGGCGAAAGAGCCGGGTGCGGGTCAGCGGCGCGACCACGGAACGAACAAGGTGCAGGACCTGGGACATGCCGCCATTCTCGTCCCCTGGACAAGCGCGCAGCAACGTGGCGCCGTGCCGCGCTCCCCCCGGGCGGCCGGGCCGGAAACCGGCCCGGCTCGCCCGGACGATCAGTCCGCGAGGATGAGGTAGAGCGCTCGGCGCGCCTCATCCAGCTTGGCCGTCGCTGCTGCGCGCTGGGCATCCGTGGCCGAGGCTCGGAACTGGTGCACGACCCCGAACAGCTTGCCGACACTCTCGTGGAACGCGGCATCGGCATCGGACTGCCCGGGCGTGGCCTCCCACGCCTTCTTCAGGTCATCGGCGTGCTCGGCGAGATAGGCACGCCCGGCCTCGGTGAGCTCGTATTCGGTCCGCCGGCCGTCACCGGTCGGCGCAATGAGTTCCTCGTCGACGAGTTGCTGAAGGGTCGGGTAGATGGAGCCTGGGCTGGGGCGCCATGCTCCCCCGGTCTTCTCCTCGATGGCACGGATGAGACCGTAGCCGTTCGATGGGCCGTCGGCCAGGAGCGAGAGGATGGCGGAGCGCACGTCGCCGCGGTTGGCCCGGCGGGATCCGCGTGGGCCGCCGGGACCGAAGCCGGGGCCGAAACCACCGAAGCCGGGCCCGCCGGGACCGAAGCCGCGGCCGAAACCCCTGCCTCGCTCCTGGGGCGAGTCGTGATGGGCCCTGTGCATGTCGGGCGTGAACTCCGAATGCCCGAACCCTGGGTTGTCTGTGTAATGGAAGCGCTTCATGCTCGCATCGTCCTTTCACGTCGTCATCGTCATTCGACGAAGACTTCTCGCGGGATTTCCACGATACTCAACGATATATCGCTGATTGTCGTGACGTCAATGGGGTGCGATTCTGCAGAAGTTTTCTGCGGTCTTTTCTCGCTTCTTCGACGAGGACGCCGATCGCCGCCACGACGGCGATCACGGCTCTGATGAGGGTGCGCACGACAGTGTCGATCGGCCGGATGCCCGGCCCGCTCCGGCCGCACGACCAATCCGGACCAGCCCTCGCTCCGGACCACCACTGCGGCCCGGATTACTCCGAGGCCGGAGCAGAACTAACGAATTGGAGTTCATTGTGAAGAACATCACCAAGCGAATCGGCATTTTCGGCGCAACCGGAGCTGCAGCAGCCCTCATCGTGGGCGGACTCGTCGCCCCCGCCCAGGCTGCGGAGATCGAGAACGTCAGCTCCACCGCACAGACCGACAGCTCGTCGTCCTCGACGAGCACCCAGCTCATCGACGACATCCTGCGCGATGCCATCACGGGCAACTCCGGAACCGGCATCCTGGCACCGGTCGTTTCCGGCGCCGACGTTTCGGGCACGGATGTCTCCGGCACGGACACGTCAGTGAACGACGGTGGAGTGGCCAACGGCGGCCTGGTCAACGGCCCCCTCGTGAGCGGCCCGGTCGTTGAGGATTCACTCAACAGCGACATCATTGATGTGGCCTCGGGCAACAACGTCGCCAACGGCATCGACGCACCGATCGCTTCGGGCAACGACACGCCCGTCGCCTCGGGTAACGACACCTCGGTCGACGCGCCGGTTGACGCGCCGGTTGACGCGCCGGTCGTCTCCGGCAACGGCACCGACCTCGGTGATGTGACCGGTGGCGACGTCTCCGGAGGCGACCTCGGCGCCGAGATCAACGACGCCGTCGACTCCACGGTCAACGACACCCTGGGCGGCATCTCCCTGGACGCACTCCTCGGCGACTAACCTCTGAGGCTCTCACCGTTCGACACCGAACACTGAGACTGGGCGGCTCCCTTCGGGGAGCCGCCCTTTCCGTGTGTGCCGCCTGACCGCGCCCTCTCGGCGGACGATAGTACTGACTACCGCTCCGCCCACCGCATGCACGCAGAGGACACACCGTGAACGAGTCACCCTTCCGCCGACTTCGCCCGATCGCGCTTGCCGCCGGCTCCGCCATGCTCCTCACTCTGGGACTCGCCGCCGGAACCGCGGTTCCGGCCCTGGCCGCCGCACCCGCGGCGGTCGCGGTGACCTGGACGAACACCAACGTCTGGACAACCGGGTTCCAGTCCGAGGTCGGCGTACGCAACGCCTCGGGAACCGCACTCAGCCCGTGGCAGCTCTCGTTCAGCTACAGCCACACCGTGAACACGCTGTGGAACGGCGTCGCGTCCCCGGTCACCGGTGGGTTCTCGGTGACGGGCCCATCCTGGGCTCCCGCGCTGGCGTCCGGCGCGGCCACCTCATTCGGCCTGACCTCCCTCAAGGTCGGCACGGCGCCCCTGGTTCCCTCAGGATGCACCGTGATCGGGCTTCCGGCGGGCGCGGCGGTCATCCCCTGCAGCGTCAACGGAGCGCTAGGCACCACCACGCCGACGCCGACCTCCACTGCCACTCCGACGGCCACACCAAAGCCCACCTCGACCCCGACGGCCACGCCGAAGCCCACCGTGACGCCCACACCGACAGCCAGCCCCACCGCCACCGCCACTCCCACCCCCGTACCCAGCGCAACGCCGGCGGCACCCGCGCCGAACGGCAGCTTGCTGGTCGCTCCGTACGTGGACCTGGGCGTGTGGCCCACCGCCGACCTGCCGACCTTCGCGGCCAAGGCCGGCGTCGGCGCGGTGACGGGAGCCTTTATCGTGGCCGACCGCGGCTCCTCGTGCAGCCCTACCTGGGCCGGGTACACCGACTATGCCGTGGGGTCCTCCGGGGACTCACTGTCGACGATCACGGCCTTCCAATCCAGCGGCGGCCGGTTCGTGGCCTCCTTCGGCGGCGCGATCAATGACGAACTCGCCCGGGTCTGCACCACCCCACGCACCCTCCTTGCCGCCTACACGAAGGTGGTCACCCGGTTCTCCCTCGACCGGATCGACTTCGACATCGAGGGCGCCGACGTGTCGGACTCCGTCACCAACAAGCGACGCGCCACGGCGGTGGCCGCTCTCCAAGCCCAGCGCGCCGCGGCCGGGCATCCGCTGCAGGTCTCGCTGACCCTGCCGGTGATGCCCACCGGACTGCTGCAGAGCGGCCTGCGCACGATCACCGAGTTCACCACGGCGGGCGTCACGCTGTCCGCTGTCAACGTGATGGGCATGGACTACGGCGACGGCACCCGGAACATGGGCGCTGCCGCCATCTCCGCCGCGACGTCGACGGCCGCCCAACTCGGCACCGTTCCGGCCTTCGCACACCTCACCACGGCCCAACGCCTCTCCCTCGTGATGGTCACCCCGATGCTCGGGCAGAACGACGTGGCCGGCGAGGTGTTCAGCCTGGCCGACGCCAAGTCGGTTGGGGCCTTCGTGCGCGCCAACGCGCTGGCCGGCCTCGGCTGGTGGGAGATGACTCGCGATCAGCCCTGCACCGGCGGCATTCCCGCCTACATGTGCTCGGGGGTGAGCAGCCCACGCTGGGCGTTCGCCACGGCCTTCGTGGCCGCCACCCGCTAGAGAGATCGGCGCGGGACCCACCCGCGCCGATCTGCCCGTCTCAGCGGCGTTGGCGCCGTTCGTCCCTGCGGTCGCCGCGCCGACGTACCCCGTGCGCCACGACGGCCGCCGTGCCCACGGTCGCGGCGGTGCGCACGACGGGTGCGCCGATGACCCGCGGCCGTCCTACCCTCCGCGCTGCGATGGGCATCTCAGGCCTCCTGCGTTTCGTCGGCCTCGATGGCGTCGGCGAGCGCCTGAACCGGGATGCGTCCACTCGCCACGAGCTGTCCGCCGGCCTGGCGCACGACCGACCCGAACGGAGCCGCCCAGAGGTTCTCCCAGACCAGGAGGGCGGCGCTGCTCCCCGGCTCGATGGCCTGCGCGGCCGCGATCACGTCTTCCTCGCTGAGCAGAGTCGCCAATTCGGTCTCGAATGCCCGCAGCTCGCCGAGTTCACCATCTTCGACGTCGGAGAGCTCCGCGATCTCCAGACCGCCGGCGGCGTCTTTCTTGAGGATCAACAGGTCCAGGATCTTGATCAGACCCCGGTCGACGAGCGAGGTGAGCTCCGGGGCGATCGAACCGTTGAAGCTGTTGCCCGGAAATTCCACCACGATCCAGTCCACGGGTCCGAGTTCGTCGACGGTGTCGGTCATCATCCACTCCACTTCGCTAGGGGGCGCAAAGTGTCAGTGTTCAACAGGAGCTGCCCGGCCGCGTCACCCGCTCCGGGTGAAGCAGACCGGGCACCCGAGCGCGGCGCCGCTGGTCAGAGAGTGGGCAGCACCTGTTCGCGCACCTTGCGACGCAGAACCTTGCCGAGCATCGAGCGTGGGGTCTCGGTGATCTGCACGATCCGGCGGGGAATCTTGTAGGCGGCCAGGTGCTCCCGGCAATGGTCCTGCAGGGCCTTCTCATCCAGGGTGGCGCCGGGCTCGAGCTCCACCGCGGCCACGACGAGTTCGCCGCCGCGTTCGAGCGGCTTACCGAACACGGCCGCATCCATCACCGACGCGTGCAACCGCAGCACGGTCTCCACCTCGGTGGGTGAGACATTGAACCCGCCCGTGATGATGAGGTCCTTGGCTCGGTCCACGATGGTGGCGAAGCCGTCGTCGTCCTGGGTCACGATGTCGCCCGAACGCAGCCACCCGTCCGGGGTCAGGGTCTTGGCGGTCTCTTCCGGGTTGTTCCAATAGCCCTGGAACACCTGCGGTCCCTTGATCAGGAGCTCCCCGGGTTGTCCATGCGGCACCTCGACGGTGGGGTCGTCGATGTCGGTGACCTTCATCAGGGTGGACGGGAACGGGATGCCGACGGTGCCGGGCTTGCGGGTGGGGTAGAACGGGTTGCCCAGCGCCACCGGGGACGCCTCGGTCATGCCGAAGCCCTCGACGAGGAGCCCGCCGGACACCGATTCCCACAGCTCGACCACGTGGTCGGGCAGGTTCATGGCGCCGGAGATGCAGAACCGGCAGGACCGCAGCGAGACGCCCCGCTCCTTCGCGGCGAGCGCGGTGCGTTCGTAGATCGGCGGCACCGCGCAGTACACCGTGGCCGGCGACTTCTTCATGGCGTCGAGCACGAGCTTGGGCTCGAACTTGGGGAACAGTACGAGCAGGGCCTGCTTGTGGATGCCGTAGGTGAGGTAGAGGGTGAGGCCGAAGGAGTGGAACATCGGCAGGATCGCGTAGAAGATCTCCTTGCGGTACTCGGCACCGTGCATCCACGCCTCTCCCTGCAGCGCGTTGCAGTGCAGGTTGTAGTGCGTGAGCATGGCGCCCTTGGGCCTGCCCGTGGTGCCGGAGGTGTACTGGATGGCCGCCAGGTCGTGCAGGCCAGGTCGCGGATGCGCCGGATCGATGGCACCGTGCGTGAGCAACTCCTTCCACGGCGTCGTGCCCGGGGCGGGGCCACTGAGCGCTTCCCGGGACTCGCGGAGGCTCTTCACCGGCAGGTACAGGGCCAGGCGCTTCAGGGTGGGGAATTCCTGCAGCAGGCTCACCGACACGACGTGGTCGATCTCGATGTCGGCGGGGAACGCACGCACGGTAGGGGCGACCTTGTCCCAGGCGATCACGATGCGGGCCTGGTGGTCCTCGAACTGGTGCCGCAGCTCCGGCGAGGTGTACAGCGGGTTGTGCTCCACGACCACGCCGCCCAGGCGCAGCACCGCGTAGAACGCCACGACGTGCTGCGGGCAGTTGGGCAGGATCAGTGCCACCCGGTCGCCGGCCCGCACGCCCAGAAGGCGCAGGCCCTCTGCGGCCCGGTCGACCTGGTCGCCGAGTTCGGTGTAGCTGGTGCGGCGCCCGAAGAACTCCAGCGCGGGCAGGTCGCCGGCCTCGGCCACCGCGTGCTCGAGCATTTCGACGAGTGACGTGGTGGGCAGATCGATCTCGGCGGGCACGCCCGGTTGGTAGTGCTTCACCCAGGGCTGCTGCTCAGTATTGGCCATGGGGACATCCTCCCGCGATCTGTGGCTCGCCGGGGCACGACACGGCGCGCCCGGCGGTGCGGGTCAGTCGGTGTCCGCCGGGGAGACGGCCGAGTTCCGGGTCTCCCGGGCGAGGAAGGTGCCTAGTTCGCTGATGGTGCTCATCAGCGGGGCGGGGAAGACCACGATGGTGTTCTTGTCGACGCCGATCTCCACCAGGGTCTGCAGGTTGCGCAGTTGCAGGGCGATCGGATGCTTCATCATCGTGTCGGCCGCGTCGCCGAGCTTGGCCGCGGCGAGCTGTTCTCCCTCGGCGTTGATGATCTTGGCCCGCTTCTCCCGCTCGGCCTCGGCCTGCTTGGCCATCGACCGTTTCATGGACTCCGGCAGGAGGATGTCCTTGAGCTCGACGAGCGTGACCTCCACGCCCCAGCCCAGCGTCTGCGCATCCAGGATCTCGCGCACATTCACGTTCAACACCTCGGTGTTGGCGAGCGTCTCGTCCAGGGCGTGCTGGCCGACGACCTTGCGCAGGGTGGTCTGGGCGATCTGCTCGATGGCGGCCTGCACATTCTCGATCTCCACGACTGACTTCACCGAGTCGATGACCCGGTAGTACGCCACCGCAGAGACCCCGACGCTCACGTTGTCGCGCGTGATGATGCCCTGCGACTCGATGGGCAGCGTCACGATACGCAAGGACACCCGGGTCATGACATCCACGAAGGGGATGATGAGGTGTACCCCGGGCTTGAGCACCCCGACGAGCCGGCCGAACCGCAGCAGCACCCCCTGTTCGTACTGGGTGACCACCCGGATCGAGAACGACAGGAGCACGATCAGGAGGACCAGGGCGAGCACCAGCAGCACCCAGAACCACACCATGAGGAGGCCCTTCTCTCGATCGGCAACGCCTCTCTCGCGTCATTCTGCGCCCGTGTCGCGACCTCCGCCAGTGCGTAGCCGGTTCCAGCGGGCCGCCTACGTGCCTACGGTGCGGTCGCCACCGCGGCAGCGCAGCCGGGCGTGACAACCCGCGTCGTCGACGCCGGGGCCGACAGCAGCTTGTGCGCGGCCCGGCTCGGTCGCCGCGTCAGCACGCCGCCGCAGTTGGGGCAGGCTCCGTCGGCGAAGGTTCGCACGCAGTCGGTGCACCAGGTGCACTCGAACGAGCAGATGAGCGCGTCATCGCCCGACGGCGAGAGGTCCCGGTCGCAGCACTCGCAGTTCGGTCGCATTTCGAGCATCCGCGCTCCCCTTGTCTGTCATCTGTCGGTGTCATTCTTCCAGACCGGCATTCCCCGGCCGCACGGTACCGAGGCTTCAGAAGTCGGTGAGGTTCGCCCGCAGACCGCCGCCGCCGAACGAGTCCCGCAGGATACCGCGGTGCCGCAGTTCGGGCACGAGCTGGTCGAGCATCCGGTGCACGGTGACGGGATGCAGATCCCCATTGATGATGAACCCGTCGTTATCGGCGGACTCCCCCAGCTCCTCGATGAAGTCCGCGAATTGCACGGCCGTACCGACGAAGCCGGTCTTGTCGGCGATCCGGCCCTTCCGCGCCTTGCGGGCGGCGATCTGGCGCAGCGTGTCGGTCTCGAGGTCACCGTCGGCGCCGACGAGATTGTTGATGGTCCCCTGCGACACATGCTGGCCGAAGACACCCGGCCCGATCGGCCGCTCGAGATCGAGCACCGTCAGGTCGGTCTCCAGGTCGCTGGACTGTGCGGCCAGCACCTGCCGCAGCACCTCCTCGGTGGGGTGCCGCCCGGCGTCCACCACCCGGTCCACCTCCTCCTGGCTGGCCACGATCTCCGGGGTGAGCACGAAGAGCACGTTGATGTCGGCGGGTGTGCGGCCGTGCGCGCGCGCCGCGGCGTGGATCTTCGCCCGGTAGGCGGTGACGCTGGGAACGGTCAGCGGTGCGAGCGCCAGCTGCACATCCGAGTTGGCACCGGCAAAACCCAAGCCGCGGCCCGACCCGCCCGGCGACACCACGACGGGGTCGCCGTCGTCGAACGGGAGGGCGTTGAGGGGCCCGTCGAACCGGAAATATTCGCCCGTGTGGCTGAACGCATCGAGCCGGGCGGCATCCGCGAACTGGCCGGTGGCTACATTGTGCACGTGGGCGCCGTCGCCCCAGCTGTGCCAGAGCCGGCGGATGCCGCCGAGCCATTCCTCGGCGCGGTCGTAGGCGGCGTCGTGGCCGAGTTCGGGCAGGCCGAAATGCCGGGCGCTCTTCACATCGGTGACCACGTTCACGCCGAACCTGTTGCTGCTGAGATGCTGCAGCGTGGCGAACTGCCGCGCCGCCAGGTAGGGCGGGTAGGCGCCGGCGTTCACGGTGGGAGCGACGCCGAGGTGGCTCGTGACATCGAAGAGGTAGGGCGCCAGCATCAGCGGGTCGTGCTTGGGACCTCCGTAGGCCGAATTCACCCGCAGGTCGAGGGTCTCCGGGGAGCCGAGCGACAGGGCGTCCTCGATGATGAGCAGGTCGAACCCGGCCTGCTCGAGCTCGCGGACGGACTGCTGGTAGATGTCCGGTTTCTGCCACTGGTAGTTCCACCGGTAGTCGGGCCGCCCCCAGCCCTGGGGCCCGAAGCCGCGCCCGAAGAACCAGCCGAAGTGTTGAAGGTGTGCCATGGTGTCCAGTCTCCGACGCCACGACGGGCGCAGCCGGTTTGTGTCGTCGTGTGAACCTGACCGATTGTCCGGTGAGACGCCGAACCGTAGCGTGGCACCGTCGAGAGGGAAGACGAGCCATGACCACCACAGCCACGCCGTACGGGCAGGACAACTTCGGCTTCGCCACCGAGCAGGTGCACGCCGGGGAGAGCATCGACGGGGACGCCGGGGCTCGGATCACGCCGATCTACCTCACCGCGGGCTTCGTCTTCGACTCGTTCGACCACGCCCAGGCGCGATTCAACGGTGACGACGGCGGTCTCGTGTACACCCGGTACGGCAACCCCACCACCGCCGCGGTCGAGGGCAGGCTCACGGCTCTCGAGCACGGTGTGGACTCGCTCCTGGTCAGCAGCGGTCAGGCGGCGATCACGGTCGCGCTGCTGGGCATCCTCAAGTCCGGCGACCACTTCCTCTCCGCACCGAGCCTGTACGAGGGCTCCAAGACGCTGTTCCGGGAGAACTTCGCCCGGTTCGGCATCGAGGTCGAGTTCGTCGACGACCCGCACGACATCGATGACTGGCGGCGCCGGGTACGCCCCAACACCCGCGCGGTCTACGGCGAGACCATCCCGAACCCGAAGAACGACTTGATCGACATCGGCCTCATCGCCGACTTCGCCCGGGACCAGGGTCTGCCGTTCGTCATCGACAGCACGGCCTCCACGCCCTACCTGATCCGCCCGCTCGACCACGGCGTCTCCATCGTGGTGCACTCGGCCAGCAAGTTCCTCAGCGGGCACGGGGCGTCACTGGCCGGGGTCGTCATCGACGGCGGCACCTTCGACTGGAGCCGGTATCCCGACAAGTTCCCCCAGTTCTCCACCCCGATCGGTGGTGCCGGCTCGCCCACCCTCACCGAGAAATTCGGACGCACCGCCTATCTGCAGTACACCCGCACCATCATCGCCGGACGGCTCGGGCCGGTGCTGTCGCCGCTCAACGCATTCCTGCTGCAGCAGGGGCTGGAGACCCTCTCCTTGCGGGTGGCCCAGCACTCCCGCAACGCGCTCACCGTGGCGCGCTGGCTCGAGGCCCAACCCGAGGTCGCCTCGGTGGACTACCCCGGTCTGCCGTCCAACCCCTCCCACGCCATCGCGCAGAAGTACTACCCGCGGGGAACCGGGTCGGTGTTCGGCTTCACCCTCCGCGGCGGAATCGGGCACGCGCGCATCCTGATCGATGCCCTTGAACTGTTCAGCCGGATGTCGCACCTCGGCGACGTACGGTCCCTGGTGCTGCACCCCGGCACAACCTCGCATGCGCACCTGACCGAAGCGGAGCGTGTGCGCCTGGGCATCTTCCCCGGCCTGGTGCGGTTGTCGGTGGGGATCGAAGACGAAGCCGACCTCATTGCCGACCTCGAGCACGCGTTCGACGTGCTGCGGTCGGGCCTCGGGTCGGTGGTGGTGCCGGCCACACGCGAGGCCGCCGCCGAAAGAGGTGTGGCGGTCGGCCTGCCCCTCTCGGCCTAGAGTGGGCCCGACCCAGGTCAGATCCGAAGATTTATCGGAGCCGATCGGCCCAAAACCGGGCAATTTCGCCGCGCACGAACGGGGGGCTTACCCCGACCGACTACCGTAGTAGTATGACGCCTCCTGATTCAACTGCACCGACCGAGGCAGACACTGCCCGCGCGACGATCACCTTCTCCGAGCTTGGGCTCAGCGACTCCGTTCTCAAGGCGCTGAAGGACGTCGGCTACGAAACCCCGTCGGCCATCCAGGCCGCCACCATTCCCCCGCTGCTCGACGGCCGCGACGTCGTGGGCCTGGCCCAGACCGGCACCGGCAAGACGGCCGCGTTCGCGCTGCCCATCCTCTCCCGCCTCGACCTGTCCCAGAAGAGCCCGCAGGCCCTGGTGCTCGCGCCCACCCGCGAGCTCGCCCTGCAGGTCTGCGAGGCGTTCGAGAAGTACGCCGCCCACATGAAGGGTGTGCACGTGCTGCCCGTCTACGGCGGACAGGGGTACGGCATCCAGCTCTCTGCGCTGCGCCGTGGCGTGCACGTTGTCGTCGGCACCCCCGGCCGCATCATGGACCACCTCGAAAAGGGCACCCTCGACCTCACCCAGCTCAAGTACCTGGTGCTCGACGAGGCCGACGAGATGCTCAAGATGGGCTTCGCCGAAGACGTCGAGACGATCCTCGCCGACACCCCGGACGACAAGCAGGTGGCCCTGTTCTCGGCCACCATGCCGGCCGCGATCCGGCGTATCTCCAAGCAGTACCTCAACGACCCCGAAGAGATCACGGTCAAGAACAAGACCACGACCTCGGCGAACACCACCCAGCGCTACCTGCTGGTCTCCTACCCGCAGAAGGTCGACGCTCTCACCCGCATCCTCGAGGTCGAGAACTTCGAGGGCATGATCGTCTTCACGCGCACCAAGAACGAGACCGAGACCCTCGCCGAGAAGCTGCGCGCGCGCGGCTACTCCGCGACGGCGATCAACGGCGACGTGCCCCAGGTGCAGCGTGAGCGCACCGTGGAGCAGCTCAAGAACGGCAAGCTCGACATCCTCGTCGCCACGGATGTCGCCGCCCGCGGTCTGGATGTGGAACGCATCAGCCACGTCATCAACTACGACATCCCGATCGACACCGAGTCGTACGTGCACCGCATCGGCCGCACCGGCCGGGCCGGCCGCAGCGGCGCCGCGATCAGCTTCGTCACCCCGCGCGAGCGCCACCTGCTCAACGCCATCGAGCGGGCCACCCGCCAGCCGCTCACCCAGATGCAGCTGCCGAGCGTGGAGGACGTCAACTCCACCCGCCTCACGCGCTTCGACGACGCCATCACGGCGGCGCTGGACCAGACCGCCCGCATCGCAGCGTTCCGCGACATCGTGGGCCACTACGTGGAGCACCACGACGTGCCGGAGGCCGACGTGGCCGCCGCCCTCGCCGTGGTCGCCCAGGGTGAGACCCCGCTGCTGCTCAACGCCGACGACGTGCGGGCCGCGGCCCGGTTCGACCGGGAGCGCACCGAGCACCGCGACCGCGACCGGGGCGACCGCCCCGTGCGTGAGCGCCGCGACGACCGTGGCAGTCGGGACGACCGCGGCAGCCGCGACGATCGTCCGCTGCGCAGCGAGCGTCCTGAGCGCCGCTCGCGCGACAGCAACCGGGCCATGGCCTCGTTCCGCATCGAGGTGGGCAAGCGCCACAAGGTCGAACCGCGCCAGATCGTCGGCGCGCTGGCCAACGAGGGTGGCCTCAGCCGCGAGGACTTCGGCGCGATCCAGATCCTGCCCGAGTACTCCCTGGTGGACCTGCCCGCGGACCTGTCCGGCGACGTGCTGGGGCGCCTCTCGGCGACCCGCATCAGCGGCAAGCTCATCGAGATCCACGCCGACAACGGTGCCTCGGCCGGCCGCAACGACCGTCCGCAGCAGGGCGACCGCTCCGAGCGTCCGCCGCGCCGCTACTAACCAGAACCGCTTGACCCTGCGCGGGTCAGGCGCCGTTTCGCGGGCTGCGTGCCACCCGCTTAGCGGCGCCTGACCCGCGCTGCGTGTTTTCGGCGCCCCGTGCCCCGAGCCGGATTTGCCATCCGGGTCCGCGTGGGGCGACATCTCAGCAAAAGTCCTCTACTGTGGATCAAGCAAGGGGAGTACTCCCACGCGGCGCACCCGTCAGTACGGACTTAACGAAGAGTCCCGGGACGCCGGCTCGACAACCTCATAGGGTCTCGGGTGGAAGAGACCTTGAACTCCGCCCGTTCCCCCTGCCCTGGAGCTCTCCTTGAACATCACTCCCACCATCTGGATCATCACCATCGCCGTGACGATCGCCTTCTTCGCCTACGAGTTCTTCGCCCACGTGCGCAAGCCTCATGAGCCCACTGTCGGCGAATCCGCGCGCTGGTCGGCCTTCTACATCGGCCTCGCGCTCCTCTTCGGTGTCGGTATCGGCATCGTCTCCGGCTGGCGCTACGGTGGCGAGTACTTCGCCGGCTACCTCACCGAGAAGGCCCTGTCGATCGACAACCTCTTCGTCTTCCTCATCGTGATGGCGGCGTTCTCGGTCCCCAAGGCCTATCAGCAGAAGGTGCTGATGTTCGGCATCATCATCGCCCTGATCATGCGTGGTGGCTTCATCGCGGTGGGTGCGGCCCTGATCGAGAACTTCTCCTGGGTCTTCTACCTCTTCGGCGCCCTGCTGTTCGTGCTGGCCTACATGCAGGTGCGCGGCCACGAGGGCAACCCGGCCGACAACCTCTTCGTGCGCCTGGCCCGCCGGGTGCTGCCGGTCAGCGAGGAATACGACCGCGACAAGCTCACCACCAAGATCAACGGCAAGCGCTTCGTCACCCCGATGCTGCTCACCATCATCGCGATCGGCTTCATCGACCTGGTCTTCGCCATCGACTCGATCCCGGCGATTTACGGACTCACCTCCGAGGCCTACATCGTCTTCACCGCCAACGCGTTCGCCCTGATGGGCCTGCGCCAGCTGTTCTTCCTGATCGGCGGGCTGCTCGAACGCCTGGTCTATCTCTCCCAGGGACTGGCCGTCATCCTCGGCTTCATCGGCCTGAAGCTGGTCTTCCACGCCCTGCACGTCAACGAGGTGCCGTTCATCAACGGTGGCGAGCCCATCCTGTGGGTACCCGAGATCCCGATCTGGTTCTCCCTGGTCTTCATCGCCGCCACCGTTGCCGTGGCCACCATCGCGAGCCTCGCGAAGACCCGCGGGGACGCCGCAAAGGCCGACCGCGGCCAGGTCGAGGGCGAGCCGATCACCAAGGCGAAGGACTCGCACTAACCGCTGGCGCGACTGAAGGCCGTGACCCCCGATCGTTGACCAGCGTCAACGGTCGGGGCGCACCACCCGGTCGGGGTCCCAGGGCACCGACCAGCCGAGCTCGTCGAACATGCGCGAGAGCACGATGGCGGTGAAGCCCCACACCAGCCGGCCGTCCACGGTGAACGCCGGTGCCCGGTAGCTGATCCCGCCCACGGCGTGCTCGGTATTGGCCCGGCTAGCCGGGTCGAGCAGGTCGGCCACGGGCATCCGGAACACGTCGACGGTTTCGGCGTGGTCCACTGCGGCGACCTGCGACGGCCGGGCCCACCAGGCCGGCACCGGGCTGACCAGGTGGTTGCTCACTGGCACCGGCAGGGGCGGCAGGGTGCCCAGCGGTTCGATGCCCTCCGGGTCCAGCCCGGTCTCTTCGACCGCCTCGCGGAGCGCGGCCGCTACCGGTCCGGTGTCGGATGCTTCGACCCGGCCGCCCGGGAACGCGATCTGGCCGGGGTGACTGCCGAGTGTGGATGCTCGCCGGAGCAGCAGGACGTCGAGGTCGCGCGGCACCCCACCGTGCGCGGTGCCGACGTCCGGGATGCCGACCGCCGACGTCTGCGCCGGCACGGCGTCGAGCACTCCGAAGAGCACCAGCACCGCGGCCCGCCGGGCATTCCGGGCGGACGGGAGCACCCGGGTGCCGCCGGTGTGCCAGTCCAGGCCGCGCTCGCACAGTGCCGCCAGTTCGGCGCGTGGATCTCTGGGCCGAAGCATGACTCCAGCCTACGCACCGTGCGCCCCCGCCCCGATCAACCGGCGGCGCCGTGGGCCAGGTTCTCCACTGCGTGGTGCAGGTGCAGGGCCTTCTCGTCGGCGTGACCCATCGGCATGAGGTCGAAGACCACCCGCTGCACGGTCCCGGTAAACGCGTTCGGCGCCTGATCTTCATAGTCCCGGTCCACGACGAGTCCATTGTCGCGGCCGATGTCCAGGCCCGAGTAGCTGGTGAACGCGATCGGCACGGTGTGCGGCAGGTCGCCGTCCCCGACGGGTTCGTCGTTCACGAACAGCGTCACGTGGCCGCCGGTACCGGGTCTGTTCTCGGTGGCCTCGAACAGCATCCGCACCCGCACGTCGCCGGCCGGCAACGGCGCATCCGCTTTCTGGCGATAGGTTTCAACGCCCAGGAACGAGTAGGTGTGCGTAAGGACCCCTTCAGCATCAACCCACAGGGCGAACCCGCCGATGAAGTCGGCATGCGCCACGACCACTCCCTGCGCTCCCCCGGCCGGTACGGTCAGATGCGCCTCAATGGCGTACGACCGCCCGTAGATGCGCGGGATCATGCCGCGTTGGATGTTCTGCACGTCGCCGGCGAAGGTGAATTTGGTCACGGTGGACATGGGCGGCAGGATGCCGTAGATCGCCGACATCCCTCCCATCAAGGGCAACACGTGATTCTCCTTGGCTGCCGCCCACCACAGCTCCTGTAGCTCACGCACCTTGTCTGGGTGCTCGGCGGCGAGGTCCCGGTTCTGGGCGAAGTCGTCGGGCAGGTAGTACAGTTCCCAGCCCACGTCACGGTCCGGGTCCCAGTCGGCGTCCGGGCCGAACTGGGCAAGCGTCGCCGGCGACATGTCCCAGGGGATGCGGTCGGGCCGGGAGGCTGCCCACCAGCCGTCCTGGTACATCGCCCGACTTCCGAACATCTCGAAGTACTGCGCCCGGTGCCGTTCGGGAGCGATGGAGTCGTCGAAACTGAACAGGAAGCTGGTGCCGTCCATGGGCTCCTGGGCGATGCCGTCCACGGTTTTCGCCTCCGGGATGCCCGCCGCTTCGAGAACCGTGGGCGCGATGTCGATCACATGGGTGAACTGGGTGCGCAGCGCGTCTCCGGGCCGCAGGCGGGTGGGCCAGGACACCACCATCGGGTCACGGGTTCCGCCCAGGTGGCTGGCGTCCTGCTTGCCCCACTGGAACGGGGTGTTGCTGGCGTGCGCCCACGCGGCGGCAATGTGCGGGGCGGTGTGGATGCCGCCCAGCGCGTCGATGCCGCCGTACTGTTCGATGAGGTCGGTCTGTTGGTCCGCGTCGAGCACCAGCCCGTTCAGGAAGGTCAGCTCGTTGAACGACCCCGTGGTGGTGCCCTCCAGGCTGGCGCCGTTGTCGCCCCAGATGTAGAAGATCAGGGTGTTCTCCAGGTCGCCCATCTCCTCCAGGGAGTCCAGCAGCCGGCCGACATTCCAGTCCGCGTTCTCCTGGTAGCCGCAGTACACCTCCATCTGGCGGGCGTAGAGCCGGCGTTGCGCCTCGGTCAACGAATCCCAGGCCGGGAAGAGGTCGGGGCGAGGGGTGAGTTCGGTCTCCGGGGGCACGATGCCGAGTTCCTTCTGCCGTGCCAGGGTCTTCTCCCGCAACACGTCCCAGCCGTCGTCGAATTGGCCGGCGTACTTGTCGGCCCATTCCTTGGCCACGTGGTGCGGGGCGTGCGCACAGCCCGTCGAGTAGTACATCATCCAGGGCTTCACCGGGTCCTGCGCCCGCACGGCGTGCAACCACTCGGTGGCTTTGTCAGTGAGGTCGTCCGGGAAGTAGTACTGCCGGCCGTCCTGGGCGGTCGGCACCCCGATGACGCTGTCGTCGAGGGTGATGATGGGGTCGTACTGGCCGGCGGCGCCGGACAGGAACCCCCACCAGTGGTCGAAGCCCCACCCCTTGGGCCAGTGGTCGAACGGGCCGGCCGCGCCCTGCACGTTGTCGGGAGTGAGGTGCCACTTGCCGAACCCGCCGGTGACATACCCGTTCTCCGAGAGGATACGGGGCAGCGCCGCGCAGCTACGCGGCTTGGCGGCCGTGTAGCCGGGGAACGGTCCGGGATACTCGGCAATGGACCCGAACCCCACTCGGTGTTGGTTACGGCCCGTGAGCAACGCAGCTCGGGTGGGCGAGCAGACAGCGGTGACGTGGAAGCGGTTGTAGGTGGTGCCGCGTTCCTGCACCCGGGTGAAGTTGGGGGTGCGCACCGGACCGCCGAAGGTGTCCGGGGCGCCGTAGCCTGCGTCGTCGATGAGCACGATGAGCACGTTCGGGGCGCCGGCGGGCGCCCGCGGTCCGGGAATCATCGACCAGTCGGCCACCGAATCGGCGAGGGTGCGGCCGGCCGTACCGCCGAACGAGCGGTCCGGCATCGGCAGCACCGTGCGGTCAGGAACGAACTTCCCCATCGCCTGATCCAATTCAGCCTCCAGCTCGGCCAGATCCGTGGGACCGGACTCGACCAGGGAGAACAAGAACGCACCGGCCAGGTGCAGCTCCACGGCCAGCCGGTGCTCGGCGGGAAACACCCCGATCACGGCCGCCGACCCCGCACCAAGCGCCGAACCGATCTCATCGTGAACCACCCGGCGCAACCGGTGCCCGGTGAAGGTATCCACCAGGGCGCCGCCGGCGGCGCCGACCACCACGGTTCCCAGCATCACCGGGGCGAACAGACCGACCACGACGCCCACCCCGGTGCCCCAGCCGAGCCCGGTGTGGCCATGGTCGTCGCCGGTGTGCTCCAGGCGCACCTCGCCCTGCGCGTTCTTGGTCACCAGGATCATGCCCCGGGTGGCGAGCTGCCGTGCCCGCACGAGCGCCGCCGTGGCGAGGAAGTCCCGCCGGGCCGTGTCGATGTCCTGGTAACCCGCCACTACGAGCACCATCTCGTTGTCGCTCATCCGTTGCACCCTTCGATCGCTCGTCGGAACCTGGTTGTGCAGGCACAATAGCCCGAGAAACGCCAGGCCGATGTTGACAGCGACACAAGCGGGCACGACTGTGGTCTGCAGGTTCGCGCACCGCCATCGCCGAACAGGCTGTCGGAATCGCCAGGGGCTGGAACAGACACGGGCGTAGAGTCGCCCGCTGCTCCGGTCACGGCCTGCACCAGCCGTCACCGTACCGACACGTCGCTAGGCTGGCGGCATGACCCAGTCGTGGATAGCGCCGCCGATGTCCTTCGGCACGGCGATCAGCACGGTGTTTCGCAAGTATGCGGAGTTCGGGGGCCGGGCCACCCGCGCCGAGTTCTGGTGGTTCACGCTCTTCGCCGCCCTCGTGAGCAGGTCATGCGCTGGTGCGAGCCGACCTGGCCCGACGGCCCGAAGGACTAACCCCCTCCAGGTGTTCTGAGCCGGGCCACGGCGTCCCTGGGCGACGCGCTCACTGCGCCTCCATCGGGCGACCGCGCCCGCTACAGCGGGCGCGGTCGCCGGTCAGAGGTGCGGTGACCGGCGCTGGGGCCACCGCACTGCGACTACTTACGCAGTTCGAGGTACTTCGCGATCAGCGCCTTGGTCGACGAGTCCTGAGCCTCGAGCGCAGCACTGTCGCCCTGCACCGCGGGGGTCACCTGCAGCGCCAGCTGCTTGCCCAGCTCCACGCCCCACTGGTCGAAGGAGTCGATGCCCCAGACGGTACCCTCGACGAACACAATGTGTTCGTAGAGCGCGATGAGCTGGCCGACAACGCTCGGCGTGAGCGCGGGCGCGAGGATCGACGTGGTCGGGCGGTTGCCGCTGAACACGCGGGCCGGAACGATCGACTCCGCGACGCCGTCGGCGCGCACCTCGTCGGCGGTCTTACCGAAGGCCAGCGCCTTGGTCTGGGCGAAGTAGTTGGCCATGAACAGCGTGTGCACGTCCTGTCCGGGCTGGACGCCCGCACCGTCGCCGGTCTCGTCCTTCAGCGGGTGCGCCGGGTTGGCCACGGCGATGAAGTCCGCCGGAACCAGCCGGGTGCCCTGGTGGATGAGCTGGTAGAACGCGTGCTGGCCGTTGGTGCCCGGTTCGCCCCAGAAGACCTCTCCGGTGTCGGTCGTGACCGGGCTGCCGTCCCAGCGCACGCTCTTGCCGTTGGACTCCATGGTGAGCTGCTGCAGGTAGGCGGGGAAGCGGTGCAGGTACTGTGCGTACGGGAGCACCGCGTGGCTCTGTGCATTGAGGAAATTGGTGTACCAGACGTTGAGCAGGCCCATCAGAACCGGCACGTTCTGCTCGAGCGGCGCGGTGCGGGTGTGCTCGTCGATGGCGTGGAAGCCGGCGAGGAACTCGCGCCAGTTGTCGGGTCCGATGGCGATGACCACCGAGGTGCCGATGGCGGAGTCGACCGAGTAGCGGCCGCCGACCCAGTCCCAGAAGCCGAACGCGTTCTCGGGGTCGATGCCGAAGGCCTTGACCTTGTCGAGGGCCGTGGAGACGGCGACGAAGTGCTTGGCGACGGCATCCGTGCGGGCCGCATCCGTGTCGTCGAGGACGCCGGCGGAGGCCAGCTCCGCCCAGAGCCATTCGCGCGCGAGGCGGGCGTTGGTGAGGGTTTCGAGGGTGCCGAAGGTCTTGGAGGCGACGATGAACAGCGTGGTCTCGGGGTCGAGGCCGGCGGTCTTCTCGTAGACGTCGGTCGGGTCGATGTTCGAAACGAAGCGCACCTCGAGGCCCGGCTTCACGTAGGGCTTGAGGGCCTCGTAGACCATCACCGGGCCGAGGTCGGAGCCGCCGATGCCGATGTTGACCACGGTGCTGATCGGCTTGCCGGTCACGCCGGTCCACTCGCCGGAGCGCACCTTGTCGGCGAACGCGTAGACCTTGTCGAGCGTGGCGTGCACGTCGGCGTCGACGTCCTGGCCGTCGACGATGAAACCGGCCGGCGGCACCAGGCCGGCGGCGTTCTTGGGACGGCGGAGCGCCGTGTGCAGCACCGCGCGGTCTTCGGTGGCGTTGATGTGCTCGCCGGCGATCATCGCCTGGTAGCGGCCCGCAACGTCGACGTCCTGCGCGAGCTGCACGAGGTGGCCGAGGATCTCCTCGGTGATGAGGCCCTTGGACAGGTCGACGGTGAGGTCGGCCGCCTGGAAGGTGTACCGATCGGCGCGATCGGCATCGGCGTCGAACCACCCGCGCAGGTCGGGCGTGAAGCCGTCGGCGATGCCGGCGAGCTGCTTCCACGCGTCGGTCGAAGTGGGATCAACGGGGGTATTTTCGGCCACGAGGCCCTCCTGGATGCGTCAGAACACGGTCCACAACTCCCGCAGCGCTGCGAGGCGGTCCGAGAGCAAGCCTATTGCCACGCCGTACCTCACCGCACATCGTGACGCAGGTCAGTGGCCGGCCGGCGCCGGGGCGGGTGCAGACTATCGGAATGACCACACGTCGCACGCGCACCCTCATCGTGCTCCGGCACGCCAAGTCCGACTGGTCGGGCGGTGAAGCCGACATCGACCGTACGCTCAATGCCCGAGGGCAGAGCCAGGCTCCGGATGCCGGCAGCTGGCTGGCCGAGCACCACCCCGGCATCGACCTGGCCATCGTCTCCCCCGCCACGCGGGCCCGCAGCACCTGGGCGTTGGCCTCGGCCGAGCTCAGCATCGCCCCGGAGGCACGCGTCGACGAGCGCGCGTATGCCGCCTCCGTCACCGATCTGCTCGAGATCGTGCGGGAACTGCCCGACGAGCTGGAGAGCGTGATTCTCGTGGCCCACAATCCCGGCCTCGAGGAGCTGGTCTACGCGCTCACCGGGGAGAGCGTCAGGATGTCGACGTCGGCGCTGGCCGTGCTCGGTGTGCCGGGTGGTTGGGCCGACCTGCCGGCCTCGACGGCGGTTCTCCTCTTCTCTGTCCGCCTCGGCCCGGCCGGGCTCGACTAGCCGCGCGCGACGAGCTGTCGTGGCGAACGTGCTCGGCCCGTCGTCAGTCGGCCTGAGCGGCTTCCATGCGCAACGGGAGCCGCCGAACGCTCTCGAACTGCCGGTGCGAGCCGTCGACCGGATCGGTGAAGGACACCTCGCTGGCCAGGAGCTGGAGCGGCCGGCTGAAGTCGTGCACCGACACATCCTGCACCACGGGGTAGATCGGGTCGTCGGTGATCGGGATGCCGAGGCCCAGCATGTGCAGGCGCAACTGGTGGGTGCGCCCGGTCGTGGGCGTCAGCCGGTACTCCCCCGACTCCCCGTGTGTGCCCGCCAGTTCGATGCGTGACTCGGCGTTGGCCGGGGCGCCGGGCACCACCTCGCCCTGCCACTGACCGGGCCGGGTCGCGAGGTGGTTGCGCACCGTGACGGGCAGGTCGAGTTCCGGGCGTAGCGCCGCCAGGGCCCGGTACACCTTGCCCACCTCGCCGCGTTGGAAGAGGGTCTGGTAGGCACCGCGCCAGCGGCGTTCGGTGGCCAGGACCAGCAGGCCACTGGTCACCCGGTCCAGTCGGTGCAACGGCGAGAGCTCGGGCAAGCCCAGTTCGGCGCGCAGCCGAACGACGACGCTCTGCACGACATGCCGTCCTCGCGGGATGCTGGAGAGGAACGGGGGCTTGTCGATCACCACGATCCGCTCGTCCCGGTAGACCAGGTGCAGCGCGCCGGGCACCGCCGGTTCGTCGGCCAGGTCCCGGTGGAACCAGATGAACGTGGTGGGCCGGTACCGGTCGGTCCCGGCGACCGGCGCGCCGTTCTCGTAGACGAATCGGCCGGCGGCCAGGAACCCGGCCACCTCCACGAACTCGCTCAGCCGTTCCTGCAGCCAGGCGCCCATGGTAGGCCAGGTCGGCTGCGGTGCGCCCGGTCGGTCGCGCTCGGGGGTGCACACCCACGCCGCTTCGAGCCCGTGTCGTTGTGGCAGGGGCGAACGTGGGGGCATCCCCCGATCGTATGCGCCCTAGGAGGCGGGGAGCGCTGCGCCGATGATCGCGTCGAGCTCGATCTCCACGAGAAGGTCGGGGGCGGCCAGCGCGCCCACCGCCACGGCGACCAGGGCGGGGCGGATGCTGCCGAAGATCTCTCCGTGCACGGCGCCGACGGTGTCGAAGTCGGCGATGTCCTTCAGGTACACCCGGGTGCGCACCACCTCGTCGAAGCTTGCGCCGGCCTGCTCGAGGGCCGCGCCGATGCGCACGAAGATCTCGCGGGCCTGCGCCGCGGCATCCGCCCCGCCGACGGCCCCATCGGGCGAACTGGCGGTGGTACCGGCGACGAACACGAACGCGCCCGCCTTCACTGCGCGGGAGTAGCCGACGACGGGCTCCCAGGCGGAGCCGGACGAGATGTTCTGGCGGGTGTATTCGGTCATGGTGTCCTCGCTGGGGGCCTGTTTCGGGCGTCACTAAGGGGGTGACGAAACTCTGACATTACCGGGTCGCGCGGCGCGCGCAGGATGCCGGGGCGCACACCGGATGGCGAGGCTCAAGCCCGGAACCGCGGGCCGAGTTCCACGAGCCGCCTGCCGGTGTCGGCGCGGTCCGTCAGCTGACCACGACCACGGCCGGGCCATCCACCTCGGGCGCGGTCGCCGACTCCGGGGCCGCCCGGCCGGCCAGTTCTCGCCGGGACCGCAGGCCCAGCTTGGCCAGCGCGTTCGCGAGGTGTTTTTCGACCGTCTTGACGGACACGTGCATGGACGACGCGATCTCCCGGTTGAGCTGTCCTCCAGAGGCGAGCAGAACGGTGTCGCGTTCCCGGGGAGTGAGCGTCGGCCAGCCGGCCAGGGCAGGCAGGGCGGCGGCCGTTGCGGCGGCTACGGGCAGATAGGCCGCCGCACCCAGCCGGCCGAACAGCCGGTCGGCCTCGCGCGCCGCTGCGGCTCCGTCATCGACGTGGCCCCGCGCCACGAGGCTGCCGGCCAGCGCCCGCAGGGCGAGGGCGTGGGCGAACGGGGTGACCGTTTCGTCGCCGGTGCTGACGGCCACGGCGAAATGCCGAGCGGCGATCATGCGCTGGCCGCGGGCCTCTGCGAGCAGGCCGCGCAGCCAGTCCGGGTAGCCGAACGCGCGGCTGCCGCTCTCCTGAACCAAACGGTCGATCACGGCCTGGGCCTGGTCGAGCGAGCCCAGCGTGATGAGGGCTTCGGCCTGCATGGCTCGCCAGCCGGTGTATCCGGTGGCGGTGGTGGCGGTGTCGAGACTGCCTCCGAGCAGCGGCGCGAGCGCCTGGATGACGGCATGCGGATGCCCGCCCGCCCTTTCCACGACCGCGGCAGCGACAGCTGCCCCCACGTGGTGTTGCGGCAGCGGGCGCTCGACCGCGAGTCGGGCCCCGACGCGCACGGCTCGCTGGGCCTCGTCAAGCTGGCCGGCCTGCGCGGCCAGCATCGCGATCACCCCGTGGGCGATGCCGTCGTGGTTGCCGTTGCGGCTTGCCGTGGTGTGCGCGAGCACGGCCTGGGCGTCGAGCATCGCCGAATCCCACTGGCCGAGCGAGTAATGCACCTGCGCGCGCAGGGCGAGTCCGAGCGGCAGCACGTGCAGCGCTTGACTGGCCCGCGCCGACTCGATGGCCAGGTCGAAGGTATGCAGGGCCGCCCGGTCCAGGCCGCCGTAGAACTGATGCTGGCCCACGATCACCAGCGCGTCGGCGCGCTCTGGCCGGTTGAGCGGCAACCCGATCAGCGGGTTCAGGACCACCATGGCCTGGTCCCGATCGCCCGAGATCCACAGGGCGAACCCCCAGGCCAGGCGCAGCCGGGCGTCGGCGGGCGACACCGCCGCAGGTTCGCACGGTGCGGCCGCCAAGGCGGCAGCGCTGGCGGCGATGGTTCCGACGATGTCCAGGGTGGCCAGCCGGATGCTCGCGACGACGCCGGCCACAAAGAGCACCTCGTCCCGGGTCGGCTGCCGGGCGTCGGCGGGCGCGCCCTGCGCCAGGCCCTCCTGCACGAGGGCGAGGGTCTCGGGAAAGTTGCCGAGCAGGTAGCCGAGTCCGCCCAGCACGATGGTGCGGGCGGGGCCGGGGGAACACCGGGCCACGCTCTCGGCGAGGGTGCCGGCGAGTTCCGCGTCATCCGCGAAGAAGGCGTACGCGCCGGCGCGCAGCAGCCGGCGTTCCCGATCCGCGCTCGCGGAGCTCACCCCGCTCGCTCGGCTGTAGATTCGGGCCGCGCTCGGGTAGCGGCCCGTTGCCGCGTTGCGGTCGCCCTCGGCCTCGAGGTCTGCGGCGAGCTCGTCGTCGGTGTGCTCGGTCGCCGCGAGCCGGTGCTCGAGCTGCGCCCATCCACTCATCGACCGGGCGATGGCGGCGTTGAGCGCGCGGGCCCGAGACGCGTCGATTCCGCGACGGATGCCCGTGCGTGCGCGCTCCGAGGTGAAGCCCAGTTCTCGCTGCCCCTCCTCGTCGAGCATCTCGACGAGCCCGGACGCCAGGACACCGTCCACCGATACCGTCAGGGAGAGTCGTGCGGCGATCTCCATCAGGGTGGACACGGCCAGTGGTCGTCCCATCACCGACAACAGCTCGAGCAGAGCGCGGGTCGGCGCATCCAGGGCGGTCAGCTGCGCAGCCAGGTGATCGGCGTAGCCGTCAGGCACGGGCAGGTCTCGGGGAATCGAGGCATGCAACCGCCCGCCCAGCCGTTCGAACACGGTCACCAGGTGGTGCGGGTTGCCGTCGGTGAGCTCGGTGAGCAGGTTGGCGCGCGCCGGGTCGAGCTGGATGATGCCGTGTTCGGCGGCCAGCTCGATGCACTGCAGCGCCGTGAAGCCGGGCAACCGGATGACCCGGCCGCGGCCATCCCGACTGCTGGCCACCCGCAGGCGGTCGATCAGGCTCGACTGGCCGGTGTGACCGGCGACGATCACCAACAGCGGCACGTTGTGCAGCGCGCCGATGAGGCCGGCCGCCCGGTCGGCCGCCTCAGGCGTCAGTTCATCGGAGTCATCGATCAGGGCGATGGTGGGCTCGTCGACGGGGCCGACCAGAACGGTCAGCACCGCGGCACCGCGGACAACCGTGAAATCGGGAACCGTGCGCAGGAGATCGCGCACCAGCCAGCTCACCCCGGCACCGGGTTCACCCTCGAGGATGACAACGGTGGTCACACCCTCCAGCGCCTGCACGGCGGCAGAGAGGAGCTTCGACTGCTCCGCCAGACGCACCACCATGACGACTCCTTGGTTCCGGTCGCCTCCGAGGGTCGACGCCCAACTTTAGCGAGCGCCGTACGGTCCCCGCGAAAAGGAAGGGTTCTACCCTGCCATTGCCGCGCTCACCGTTCGGAAAGCCGATATGTCCTGCCCGTTTCGCGTCGGAGAACCCGGGACCGCCCGCCACAGTTCGTGAGATTCCACGCCGGGCGCGCGGCTAAGCGGTCGGGCGCGCGGCGGCGAGCAGCCGCCGCGCCTCGTCGACCACCGCGAGAACCGCGATCGTGTCGGCGAGAGGATGCCGGGGGTGTTCGGTGAGGCCGGCGGCGAGGGCTTCGCCTACGGCCCGGAACATGGGCACGTAACCGGCGCCCTCGATCGGCACCGTCGTCGTCTGCGCCGTGTAGCCCGGCGCGGAGTAGCAATGGATGGCGCCGCCTGCGAAGAACGTCGGGTCCATCACGATGGTGCCCGCGGTGCCGCCCACGACGGCGAACGCCATGATGACCTCGGTGAGGGAGCTGGTGACGGTGGCGAACCTGTCGTCGGAGTAGCCCAGGGTGAGGGTCGACCGGAGGTCCACGCCATCCGCCTGCATCACGCCGTGCGCGGCGACGCTTAGCGGCGTGCCCAACAGCAGCTGGGCGAACGCTGCGGGATACACGCCGAGGTCGAGTAGCGCCCCGCCGCCGAGGTCCGCGTTCCACAGCCGGCTGGTCTCGGTGCGGGGGAAGTTGTAGCCCATGCTGGATTCGACGGAGCGCACCGCACCGATGGCGCCGGACCGGATCAGCTCCTGCACGTGCAGGACGGCGGGGCTGAACTTCATCCACATGGCCTCCATGAGGAACAGGCCCTCGTCGGCGGCGAGTTGCGCGAGCTCCGCGCTCTGCCCGGCCGTGAGGGTGAGGGGCTTCTCACAGAGCACATGCTTGCCGGCGAGCAGCGCCTGCCGGGCCAGATCGAAGTGGCTGCTGTGCGGTGTGCAGATGTACACGGCGTCGATATCGGCACTGCCGAGGGCGTCCTCCACCGACGCGAACACACGTGGGATGCCGTGGCGGGCGGCGAAGTCCTCGGCCGTGGCCGCCGTGCGAGAGGCCACGGCCACGATGTCGACGTTACCGGCCAGCCTGATGTCGCCGATGGTCTGCTCCGCGATGGCGCCGGTTCCGACGATCGCCCACCGGGGCGCCCCGGCACCGCCGGTCATGCGGACGCCGCCCGCGCGGCCTCCAGGGCCCAGACCGCGAGGTCGTGGTCGATGCTCTCGTGCAGCCCGGAGACCCCGAGCATCCCGATCAGTGACCCGTTCACCCGCAGGGGGAAGGCGCCGCCGGCCGCCGCGTACAGGTTGATGGGCAGGCCGGTCGCCTCGTTGAAGTCCTGGCCTCTGGCCCGGTACTTGGTGCTGACCAGGAACGACGGCACGTTGTACCGGGAGACCACCCGGAACTTGCGGGCCAGCCAGTCGTCGTTGTCCGCGGTGGTGCCGGGGCGGGCGGCGTGGAAAACGCGTTGCTCGCCGAACACGATGGACACCGTGACGCCCAAGTTCTCCGCCACGGCACGCTTCATCAGGGCGGTGCCGAGCGCGAAGGCATCGTCGTGGTCGAAGGAGACGAAGCCGATCCTGTCATTCTGCTCTTCCAGAAGCGGGAGCAGATCGCGGGCGGCGGGGTCTGGGGTGAACGACATCGAGGGTCCGTATCCGTTGGGGTGGGCCTCTGCGCCGCACTAGTCTGCACGCTATCGGTGCCTGCGGCACTCCGCAAATGGATCCGGCTCCACGCCGGCACCGCCTAGCATTGAGCAGATGACGACGCCACGCCATCCGGAGGTCGCGGCCCAACCACGAGCGAAGCGGGTCTCCCGCTGGTGGCCGGCGCTGAGCGGCGCCATCGCCCTCGGCCTCGCGGTGGGCCTCGGCGTGCTGATCGTGGTGCGCGAGCAGGGCATGCCCCTGGCGATCGACACTGCATGGTTCAACGACCTCACCGAGAACCGCGCGCCCGTGTGGGATGCGGTGGCCCTTGTGATGGATGCCCTCGGCGGCGGGCTGGTCGCGACCCTGCTGCTCCCGGCCGTGATCTGCGTCGCCCTCTTCCTGACCCGGCGCCCCTGGGCTGCCGGCTACGTCCTGGCCGCAAGCCTCGCCACCGGCGGGGTCGTGCAGGTGCTCAAGCACCTGTTCGGCCGGGCGCGTCCGGAGAACATGCTCACCAACCTCGACTTCGGTTCATTCCCGTCCGGGCATGTGGCCAATGCGGCGGTGACCTCAGCGGTGCTGGTGTTGCTCTTTCCGCGCCTCTGGGTCTGGCTGGCCGCGGCCGCGTACACGGTTGTCATGATGCTCAGCCGCACCTATCTGGGCGCGCACTGGCTCACCGACACCGTGGGGGCGCTGTTGCTCGGCATCGGGGTGGCGGTGCTGCTGTGGGCGCCGGTTGCCGCCAAGCTCGACGGCGAGCACACGATGGCCCGGGCCCGCCGGACCGGGCCGAAAGCGTCCGGCGACGCCTCCTCCTGAGGACGCCTACTCCTGAGCCTAAGGAGCGCCGCGCTCGCGCCTGGCTCGGCGGCGTTCGCGCCAGGTCATGGCGGCCAGTGCGGCCTCTTCCCGGGCCCGCGACTCCTCGCGCTCCTGCTGCGCGGCGCGGCGGCGTTCACGCCACCGGGCGAGTTCAGCGTCCACGTCCCGCAGGGCCGTGACGACGGGCGGTCCGCCGCGGAGCTGCCGGCGTGCCTCGATGACGCGTCGGTTGAAGTCCTCGAGCACCTCGCGCACCTGCTGCTCGGCGAACACGGCATCCAGGCGGTCGTCGAGTCCGGCATCCTCGGTGCGGAGCGTCAGCGCGGGCGGCCCGAGGCCGGTGATCTGTTCTCGCTCGATCTTGCGTTTGATCCACCAGTCCGGGTCGTAGCTGTCGGTGAGCCCGGGGATGGGTTTGCCCGCACCGGGCAGATTGTCGAAGTCGCCGCGGCGGATGGCCTGTTGGATGGAGATCTCGACGTACTGTGCCCGCGCCTCCATCATCGACTGGCCGGCCTCGTTGGTGTCCGGCTCGGCCTCCTCGGGGCGTTCGGCCTCGGGGATCTCGCGATTGATCTTGTACCGCGCCACGTTGAGCGGCGTATCGCTGGGTTCGCGCTTGCCTGCCATGAATCCAGCCTAGATTCTTATGCTGACACTGTGGGCGCCGCCGCCCAGGTGAGCGGAGGAGGGTCATGACCAATCCGAAGACGGCGCCGGCCGCAGGTCCGACGAGTCCCACGCTGCTCGATCGCACCTTCCAGGTCAGCCTGATCCTCAAGGGCCTGGATGGCGTGCTGGAGCTGGTGGGCGGGATCCTGCTGCTGGTGATCAGCCCCGCCCAGCTCGGTGCAGTGGCGCGGGTGCTCACCCAACACGAACTCGCCGAAGACCCGCACGACCTCATCGCCACCACTCTGGTGCGGCTGGCCGGCGGGCTCAGCGTGTCGGCGACGCTGTTCGGGGCCGTCTACCTGCTGGCCCACGGGGCCGTGAAGGTCGTGTTGGTGTGGGCAGTGCTGGCGAACCGGCTCTGGGCCTATCCGTGGATGATCGGGTTTCTCATCGTGTTCATCGGCTACCAGGCCTACCGGCTCGCGGTCGGCTTCTCCTGTGGTGTGGCCCTGCTGACGGCGTTCGACATCTTCATCGTCGTACTCCCCTGGCGCGAGTACATGATCCGGCGGCGACGCTGAGGTCAGGCCGCCTGCTGGGACGGCGCACGGAACGCTGCGGCGATGGTGTCCTCCAGCAGTGGATGTGCCGGTCCGGCCGCCAACTGCGCCCACGGGTCGCCGAGGTCGAAACGCCAGGCCAGCCGGCCGGTGCTGTGTTCGAAGACCTGCACCGGGTCGATCGACACAAAGAGCCTGCGCGTGGCCGCCAGGGAACGCGCGTTCGCGTGGTGGATCGAGGAATAGAGCGGAACCGCGTGCGCGCGCGCCGCGACGATCGTCGCCCGTTTGATCGCGGCGTTCAGCCCGGTGCCGCGCACCGAGGGGGCGAGATAGGTAGAGGTCTGCTGCGTGCCGGGCAGCTCGAGGTACGGCACCACGGCGAACGCGCCCACGGGGTCGTCGCCGCGGAACAGCGCCCAGGCGCGGTCGGGCGCCCGCCGCAGATAGGACTCGACGAGGAGGTGACCGGTGGCCGCGCCGGCCACCGGATAGTCCAGCGCGCCGAGAGCGGTTGCCAGTCGGTCACGCTCGGCCGGGTCCAATGACGTGAGCAGACGGATGTCCGGGAGAACCTGATGGAGCGGCGTGCGCGGGTGCATGCGGATATTGTCATCGCGGCCGGTAGCGCCCGAGTGAACGTCGAGTGACCGTGGTATTTCCGGGCAGGAACCCGGGGTCGTTGCCGACCTCAGTCCGTGTCGGTGGAGGCCGAGGCGGCATCCGCTTGAACCGTCTTGGTGTCCGCTGGGTCGTTCTGCCGGCGGCTCGCGAGCATCAGCGGAACGCCGATCAGCTCCACCAGACCGCCGATGAGCAGTGAGGCCCCGTACCCGCCCACGTCCGCGGCGCGGCCGAGCGCCGGCTGGATGAACACGCCGCCGAGGCTGCCGAAGAGGGAGTCGAACGAGAGCACGGTGGCGCGTTGCTTGGAGGGGATCATGTCATTGAGGTAGGCCTGCCGCACGGGCTCGGCGACGGCGAAGACGAACCCCCACACGGTGAGGAACACGACCGCCAGCCAGAACAGGCTGTTGAGGCCGAGCACCACGAGCGAGACCACGCTGAGCAGGGATGCCACGATGACGGTGCTCGTGCGCTTGGCGAAGACGCCGCGGATGCGGGGCGCCAGAACGCCGCCGACCACCTGTGCCAGCGACAGGATCGCCGCGGCCAGGCCCGCGATGGAATACGCCGACGGGTCACCGTAAAGCTCGAGCAGGTAGGGCTGTAGCGCGTAGAAGGCATAGATCCCGACCCCGGAGGCGAACGGCGCGGAGAGGATCATGTAACGCACCGACCGCTTCTGGAGCCCGTGCTCCACCGATTCGCTCAGCACGAGCCTGGTCGCCTTCCACGGCCCCCGGGACCGGTCCGGGGTGAAGCCGAGGTCTTTCATCACGACGAACGCGTAAACGAACATCACCACCAACACCCCGGCGCGCAGCAGGAACGGCACGCCGAGGTTGGTGGCCTGGGCGATAACCCCGCCGAGCACCGACCCGGCGAACATGGCGATCCCGGTCACCACGAGCCCGCGCCCGAAGACAGCCTCGAGGCTGCCGGTGTACCCGGTCGACGTCAGCGCGTCGACCAGCCAGGCCTCCACCGCGCCGGAGAAGAAGGTGAACCCCAGCCCCAGCAGCACCGAGACGATGGCCCACCAGACGAACGGCGCCTGCCAGACCCACAGCATCCAGTACAGCCCGGTGGTCACCGAGAGGGTGATGGTGCCCAGCAGGTAGGAGGCCTTGCGTCCTACGGTGTCGGCGACGACGCCGGTGGGGATCTCGAAGATCACCATGCCCGCGGTGAAGAACGCGTTCGCGGCGAAGGCCTCGAAGTTGCTCAACCCGGCGTCGAGCAGGAACAGCGTGTTGATGCCCCAGATGAACGAGGCCGCCAGGGTGTTGCCGAGCAGGAGGATCACGTAGGTGCGTTGCACGCGCCGTGCCGCCGGGTTCACGACCCGCCGCCGATCCGCACCTGACCCTTCGTCATGCACCCATCATCAACCCGGGTGCAGCGGATGGCCACCCGGCGACCGGCCTTGGCAGGGGAATTCCTCGCTTCCGGTGCCGGGCGCGCGGTGCCGGCCTACGCTGTGGGTGTTCCCGGCGGTGCACCGAGAAGCCGTCGGATGCCCAACTGGCCACACATCGAAAGGAATCCACGTGAAAGTCCTGATCGTCACGGAATCATATTTCGGCAACACGGCCAGGGTCGGCGAGGCGATCGCGGCTGGACTGCAATCCCGCGGCGCCGACGTCACCGTCGTGGATGCCGCGTCGGCACCCCCGCCGGGTGCGCAGGACCTGGTGATGGTCGGCGCACCCACCCACTACCGCGGACTTCCCTCGCCCACCTCACGCGATCAGGCGGAGACCCGCGGCGGCCGACGGGTCACCGCCGGCGTGGCCGAATGGCTGGAGAAGATTCCGCGCAGCGCGGGCACGCACGCCTGGGCCTTCGACACGGTGTCCAACACGGGATTCTTCGCCGGTTCGGCGGCGAAGGCCATCGGCAAGCGGCTGCGAGCCAAGTCCTTCGACGTCGTCGGCCGCATGAGCTTTGTCATCACCGGCACCGGCACACCGCCGCCTGGCACGGAGCTGGCGCGGGCTCGGCAGTGGGGCGCGACCTTGGCCGGGTAGCGGCTACTCCCCTACGGTGCTCACGAGCGGCACATGCCCCTTGGCCGGTTCGGTCAGCCAGACCGACACTATCGCGCCCAGCACCGCCAGGCCGATGAGCACCCAGCCCACCACGTGGAAGGAATCGATGGTGGCCGCAAGCGTGGTGCCGCCGGCCACGAGGGAGCCGAGGATGCTCACTCCGATCGAGCCGCCCAGCCGCTGGGTGATGTTGAAGAGGGTGTTGCCGTCGGCGAGCTGGTCCTCCGGCAGCGGCGCGAGCATGGCCACGAGCAGCGGGGTGGTGACGAAGCCGATGGCGATCGCGCGCCCGGAGAGCATCAGCGCGGTGCCCCACAGCGGGGTGTCCTGCTCCAGGAAGAGCAGGAAGACGCTGGAGATCGCCAGCACCACGAAGCCGAACGCCACGAGCATCCGAAGGGGGATGCGTGCGGAGAGTTTCTGCCCCACGACGGTTCCGACGCCCATGATGATGCCCTGCGGCAGCAGTGCCAGCCCGGTCTCCACCGCGGAGTAGCCCTGCACGGACTGGGTGAAGATCGGCATCAGGAACACGGTGCCGAACGCGATCACCGAGCAGAGCACCTGCAGCAGCAGGGCCAACGCGGAGTTCTTGTGCCGGATCATCTGCACGTCCACGGCCGGATGGGCGTGCCGCAGCGCCCAGAACGTGTACAGCACCAGCAGCACCAGGCCACCGGCCAGCGGCAGGTAGGAGATCGGGCTGTCCCAGCCCTCTGACGTGCCCTCGGTGGCCCCGAGCAGCGCGGCGGTGAGACCCACCGCGAGCAAGGCAAAGCCCACCGGGTCGAACCGGATGCCGGGGTTCGGCGCCGCCCCGATTCCCTTCGGGATCCGCACGAGCAGCAACAGGCCGATGATGCCGACGGGCACGTTCACAAGGAAGATCCAGCGCCAGCCGCCCGCGCCGATGAGCAGGCCGCCCAGGGTGGGCCCGAGGGCCGGGGCGAGGAAGAGCACGAGCGCGGCGGAGATCGGGATCTTGCCGCCGCCGATACCGTCTTTGCCGAGCAGGATGCTCAACGCCAGCGGCACGAGGGGCGCCCCGACGAAGCCCTGCAACGCACGGGCGGCGATGAGGAACTCGATGTTCGGTGCGATCGCACAGCCGGCCGACACCAGGACGAACAGGATCATGCTCACCGTGTAGACCCGCATGGTACCGAACCGCTTGGCCAGATAGGCGGTGACCGAGAGGGAGACGCCCAGGGCGAGGAGGTAACCGCTGACCACCCACTGCACGGCCTTGAGATCGGCGCCGAGCTCGGTGGCGATGTCGGGCACCGCCACGTTGACGATGCTGGAGTCGATCATGCTCAGCAACGGCCCGATCAGCAGGCCGTACCGGGCGACCGCGCCGAGCGGGCTCGAGGTGCCGCGAGTGCGTGCGGCGGAGCGGGTGGTGGTCATCGGGTGCCTTCGGTGTCGGGGGTGACGGACGGAGTCGTGGTGGTGGGCACGCGCATCCCGCGCAGTTCGTCGACCCAGCGGCGTTCGGTCTCGAGGGTCGCCACGAGATGCTCCATGGCGAGTGATCGCCAGGCGCCGGTGGGCGAGGCGACCGCGTCGGCCAGAACGGCGTGCGCTTGCTCGAGCCGCGCAGCCAAGGCTGCCGCGCGGGCGTCGAGGATGCTCTGCCGGCCGGTGGGAGTGATCTCGGCGAAGAAGTTCAGCCGGGCCAGGAACTCCTCCTCGTTTCCGGCGAGCGCGGCCGGGAGAGTGGAGATGAGCTCGGTAAGCAGGACCCGGCCGTGATCGGTGATGGCGTAGATGGTGCGCGCGGGCCGGCCTTCCTGGGCCTCGTGCACGCTCGAGACGGCACCCGACTCCTCGAACCGGCGCAGGATCGGGTAGAGCGAGTTGTTACTCAGCCGGGTCGTGGTGGGGCGCTGCACCCGTTGCTTGAGCTCGTACCCGTGCACAGGCCCGGCCCGCAGGTTGCTGAGAATCAGGATGTCCAGAAGCGCCATGTCGTCCACTATGACATAGGTCAGCCTGGACTAGGTACGTTGACCGCCCGGCTGAGCCGGGCAACACTGTGCAGCGTGGACCCCCAATGGGGGTGGTCGACGAGGAGGTGCCCGTGGGCGACAAGAAGAACGCCGGCAGCGACAAGATGCGGCGCAAGGACTACGAGGCCGAGCTGGCCATCCTGCAGGGCCGGCTCGTCTCCCTGCAGGAGTGGGTGAAGCGCACCGGCGCCAAGGTCTGCATCGTCTTCGAGGGCCGCGACACCGCCGGCAAGGGCGGCACGATCAAGCGCATCGTCGAGCGGGTCAGCCCCCGGGTGTTCCGGGTGGTGGCGCTGCCCTCCCCCACCGAGCGGGAAAAGACCCAGATGTACATCCAGCGCTACCTGGCGCATTTCCCCGCCGCCGGCGAGGTGGTCATCTTCGACCGCAGCTGGTACAACCGAGCCGGTGTGGAACGCGTGATGGGCTTCTGCACGCCGCAGCAGACCGAGGACTTCCTGCGGATGGCGCCGCTGGTCGAGCGGGCCATGGTCGACTCCGGCATCATCCTGCTCAAGTACTGGCTCGAGGTCAGTGAGGACGAGCAGACCCGGCGTCTGGAGAGCCGGATCAATGATCCCCGCAAGACCTGGAAACTCTCCGCGATGGACATCGAGTCCTACGGACGCTGGTACGACTACTCCCGGGCCAGGGATGCCATGTTCCAGGCCACGGATGTGGGCGCCGCACCCTGGTACATCGCCCACACCGACGACAAGAAGCGCGGCCGGCTCAACATCATCAGCCACCTGCTCAGCCAGGTGCCCTACGAGGCCGAGCCGACGCCCGACGTGAAGCTGCCACACCGGCAGAAGCCCGGCGACTACCAAGAGCCCACGCTCACCCTGCGGCAGATTCCCACGCCGTTCTAGGCCGCATCCGTTCTGCTACGGCCCACTGTTACGCCCGAGGAGCACACCATGACCGACAAAGCCCGAACCATGCCGGCGGCGCCGACCGTGAGTTGGTTCGCGGTGCCGGTTGCGGAAACGGCGGACCGGTTGGAGGTGCGCCCGGGCGAGGGGCTCAGCAGTGCAGAGGCGCAGCAGCGGCTGAAGCAGTACGGGTCGAATGTGCTCGCCGAGGTGAAGCCCGAATCCGTGTGGACCAAGTTCTTCAAGCACTACCGGGACTACATGCAGATCGTGCTGGTGGGCGCCGCCCTGGTCAGCCTGCTCATCGGCGAGTTCCGCACCGCCGTGGGCCTGACCGTGCTCACACTCTTCAATGCCTGGCTCGGCTACCGGCAGGAGAGCAAGGCGGAGGCGGCAGCGGCGTCGCTGGGCAGCATGATGAAGGCGGTGGCCAAGGTGCGCCGCGACGGCGATGTCACCGAAGTGCCTGCCGACCAGCTCGTGCCCGGCGATATCGTGGTGGTGGATGCCGGCGACCGGGTACCCGCCGACGGCCGGGTGCTCGTCGCGGCCACCCTACAGGTCGAGGAGGGCGCGCTCACCGGTGAGAGCGTGGCGGTGGAAAAGGACGCCGGGGTCATCGACCGGCCGGATGTCGCGCTCGGCGACCGGGTCAACCTCGTTTTCATGAACACCAACGTCACCCGGGGACACGGGGAGATTCTCGTCACCACCACCGGCATGGGCTCCGAGGTCGGTCACATCGCGAACCTGCTCTCGCAGCAGAAGATCGAGAAGACCCCGCTGACCAAACAGGTGGACCGGCTCACTCTGTTCATCATCTTCGCGGCCCTGTTCGCGTTCCTGGTGATCGTGATCACGGGCCTGATCCAGGGCGAGTCGTTCACGGTGCTGTTCGGCATCGGGGTGGCGCTCGCCGTGGGTTCGATCCCCGATGCCCTGCCCGCGGTAGTCACCACGATCCTCAGCGTGGGCTCGGTGAACATGGCCAAGAAGAACGCCATCATGAAGGTGCTGCCGGCGGTCGAGACCCTCGGCTCCACCTCGGCGATCAACTCCGACAAGACCGGCACTCTCACCCTCAACCAGATGACGGTGCGGGAGTTCAGCACCGTGCAGCACCGCTACACCGTCACCGGGGAGGGCTATGACTTCGACGGGCAGGTGCAGCGCACGGTCGGCGATGCCGAACGCGACCTCGACTACGTGATGTTCTCCTGCGCCCTCTGCAACGACTCCGACATCCAGAACGGCCAGGTGATCGGCGACCCCACCGAGGCGGCGCTCTACGTGCTCGCGCAGAAGGGCGGCGTCGATGTGCGGGAGTTCCGCCGCAGCCACCCCAGGGTGGCGTCGGTACCCTTCGACTCCGACTACAAGTTCATGGCCACCTTCCACCGCATGCCCGGTGCCGACGGCAGGCCCGTCATCCGGGCCTACGTCAAGGGGGCGCCCGATGTGCTCCTGGCCCGGTCCACGACCGGCCGGATGCCCGGTGGCCGGGGCGCGCCGCTCACCGAGGAGGCTCGCGGCCTGGTGCTCGCCGAGAACGAGCGCATCGCCGGCCAGGGCCGCCGCGTGCTCGCCCTGGCGCAGCGAGAGTTCGACCCGGCCACCTTCGACCCCACTGGCGACCTGATGGCCCTGATGCAGGACCTGGAGCTGTGCGCGCTGATCGGGGAGGTCGACCCGCCCCGTGCCGAGGCCGTCGCCGCGATCGCCGAGGCCAAGCGGGCCGGCATCCGGGTGCGGATGATCACCGGTGACCACGCCGTGACGGCGGCGGCGATCGCCACCGAGCTGGGCATCCCGGGTGACGCGGTGACCGGAGCTGAATTCGCCGCCATGAGCGACGCCGAGGCGGACAGCCGGGTCGAGTCGATCGGCGTGATCGCCCGCGTGGCGCCCGAGCACAAGGTGCGTCTGGTGGAGGTGCTGCGCCGCCGCGGCAACATCGTGGCCATGACCGGGGACGGCGTGAACGACGCGCCCGCCATCGCTGCGGCCGACATCGGCATCGCCATGGGTATCACCGGCACCGATGTGGCCAAGGGGGCGGCCAAGATGATCCTCGCCGACGACAACTTCGCCACCATCATCGCCGCGGTGGAAGAGGGCCGCCTGGTCTACGACAACCTGCAGAAGTTCATCCGCATCCAGGTCGCCAACCTGTTCATGTTCATCCTCGCGTTCATCGGGTCGTCACTCTTCGCCATCGCCGGCACCGCCCTGCTCAGCCCCGCCCAGGTGCTCTGGATCCACCTGGCCGTCGTCGCGCCGATCGGCGCCGTGATGGGCCTGGACCTGTCCACCCCGGGCATCATGGACAAGAAGCCCCGCCCGTTCAACCAGCCGATCATCGTGCGCTCCATGATGATCCGCCTTCTCATCACGGGGCTCTACATGGCCGCGGCCACCCTGGTGCTGGTGCAGATTGGCAAGACCAGTTACGATTCCCTGGTACTCGGCCAGACCATGGCGCTGGTGGGGCTCAGCCTGATGAACATCGCCGTGGCGCTCAACCTGCGCTACCCCACCGAGAGCGCGTTCGGCCCGTCCACCCTCGCCAACCCCAAGCTGCTGTGGGCGTTCGCCTGGGCCGTCGTCGGCTCGCTGCTGATCACCCAGATCCGGGTGCTGCAGGATGCGTTCGCCACCGTCGCCCTCACCGGAGCGCAGTGGCTGCTCTGTCTGGCGCCAGCCGTGCTGCTCCTGCTGCTCGGCGAGCTGGGCAAGCTCATCCTCCGCACCCGCCGCCGCCGCTCCTAGCCGAGTTGCGGCAAAGCACCCCCTCCCGCGTCGCGAAAGGGCATTTCGCCGCAAGTGACGGATACACCCCCACGCCGAGTTGCGCCATAGTGCCCTGTTAGACGCTCCAAAGCGGCACTTCGCCACAAGTCGCGACCGGGGCGCTCACCTACCCATCCACATCCCAGGAGGAGATCATGACGGTACTCGTCGGGTATTCGAGCAAGTACGGCGCCACCGAGGGCATCGCGGAGCGGATCGCCGCCGCGTTGCAGTCGGCGGGGGTCGACGCGGAGGCGCATCCGGTGCGCGACGTGCACGACCCGTCCCGGTTCGACGCGTTCGTGATCGGCGCCTCCGCCTACATGGGCTCGTGGCGGAAGGACGCCACCCGGTTCGTGCAGCATCACCGGGATCTCTTGACCGCCCGGCCGGTCTGGCTGTTCAGCAGCGGCCCGCTCGGTACCGAGAAGACGGATGACCAGGGTCGCGACATGCTCACCCAGGCCGTGCCGAAGCAGTTCGCCGAGTTCACCGACTCCCTCTCGCCGCGGGGCACGCAGGTGTTCTACGGTGCCATGGACACGTCGAAGCTCCGCGGCCGGGACCGGCTGGTCGGCAAGATCCCCGCCGTGGAGAAGATCCTGCCCGACGGCGACTTCCGGGACTGGTCGGCCATCGACGCCTGGGCACACAGCATCGCCCAAGACCTGTCCCCCAGTCCGCGAACTGCGAGCTGAGCTTCACAAATCCCGAAAACTTGGGACTTTTCTCGCAGTTCGCGGCGGTGTATCGGGGCTGGCGGCCGGGCGGAGGGGTTACTCGGCGGCGGGGCGCCGGCGGTTCTGCTTGGTGGCCGAGCGTTGCTGCTTGGCGGCGAGGTGACGCCGGCCGGAACCGCGGGTGGGCTTGGTCGCCCGTCGGCTGGGCCCGTCCGGCGCCAGCCCCGCGGCAACGAGTTCGGCGAGCTTGACCAACGCGATCTCCCGGTTGCGCAGTTGCGAGCGCTGCTCGGAGGCGGCGATGGTGACCACCCCGCCGACCAGGCGCCGATCCAGGCGATCGAGCAGCAGCATCCGCTGGTCGTCCGTGAGTACCGCGGACTCGGCGATGTTCCAGGACACCTGAACCCGGCTGTCCGAGGTGTTCACGTGCTGGCCGCCGGGGCCCGACGACCTGGAGAACCGCCAGCCGAGTTCCGTCGCCGGAATCGTGAGCGCGGGCGATACCTCAAGATCCATGCGTCTAGCGTGACACGAACCGGCGCCCGCCGGTGCCAACGGATGTCGGGTCATCCGCCGAATCCGGTACCCACGTGTGTCAGAACATCCGCCCGAAGCCAGGGCGGCAGGTCAGAACAGCGGCCAGGGCACCGCGGGCATCTCGCCCTCTGGTTCGGGGAAACGGGCGCGGGTGCGCAACCGGTCGCAGCGGGCGGCCAACGCGGCCAGCTCGGCCGGGGTGAGCAGGCCGGCCAGGATAGCGCCGAGGGCGCCGTCCAACGCCGCGCTGACCCGGTCGATACCGGCGAGTTCGTCGATGCTGAGCTCGTCACCGATCCAGCCCCAGAGCACGGTGCGCAGTTTGTGGTCGGTGTGGAAGGTGAGGCCGTGGTCGACGCCGTGCCGGTGGCCGTCGGTCATCGGCAGGATGTGCGCGCCCTTGCGGTCGGCGTTGTTCACCACGATGTCGAACACGGCCATCCGACGCAGCGCCGTCGTGTCCTCGTGGATGAGCGAGACCAGCCGGTCGTTTTCGTCGCGGCCCTCGAGCACCTGGCGCCAGTCGTCGGGCACGGCGTCGGACGACACGAGGTCGACGGCTTCCTGGTCGGGGTCCGCTTCCTGCCACAGCTGCACCATGCCCGGACCCATCGGCCCGTCCCGCAGCCAGGTGCGGGGCACGACATTCCAGCCGAACGTCTGCGAGACCAGGTAGGCCGCCACCTCGCGGCTGGCCAGGTCGCCGTCGGGGAAGTCCCAGAGCGGGCTCTCACCGGCCACCGGTTTGTACACGACGGCGACCCCGTCGATGGTGCCGAAGAAAGTGGCGTTGGACGCCGTCGTGATCCGGCCGGTGAGCTCGAGGGCACCGGCGAGAGGATCGTCCTCCGGCGGCATCACTCGCCGGGCAGCGGGCAGATGTGGCCGTCGGCGTCGATGGGGTTGCCGCAGAGCGGGCACATGGGCCGGCCGGCGCCCACCACTTCGCGGGTGCGCTTGGCGAACGCGCGGGCGGTGCCCACGGGCATCCGCACCATCAGGGTCTCCCCCGGCTCGAGCGCCTCCGGGTCGAGTTCGGGGGTGCCCTCGTCGTCGAACCGGTACGCCTCGAGCACGATCTGCACCGTCGACGGGTCCCAGCCCAGGCTCATGGCGGCCGTGCGGAACTCCTCCTCAACGGGCTGCTCCAGCGGATCGTTGTCGACAAGCTCGACCGGGGTGCTGGTGGGGATGCTGAACGGGTTACCCTCGTGGGCCATCAGCTGGTCGAGGATCTCGTCGATCTTCTCGGCGACCAGCGCCGACTGCTGCTTCTCCAGCGCGATGCTGACGATCCGCGGCCCGGTGCGCACCTGCAGATAGAAGGTGCGAGAGCCGGGCGGGCCGACCGTACCGATGACGACCCGATCCGGCCAGGCGAACTCATGGACGATTGTAGGCATGGAGGTATTTTAGGCGCGCGCGGACGTTGGCGGCTGGTGTCCGGCCCCGCCGCCGACCGGCGCGTCGCCCGCGGGCGTGCTCGCGGCCAGCCAGGAGAGGTCACCGGCATCCGTGTTCGTGGCGATCACGCTCGGCCGGGCGGCGCCGTACCGCACGATCGAGACGGATGCCGGGCCCACGTTGATGCGCTGGAACAGGTCCAGGTGCATACCCAGCGCGTCGGCCAGGATCGACTTGATGATGTCGCCGTGGCTCACCGCCACCCACACCGCGCCGGGGCCGTGCTCGGCCTCGAAGGCCGCGTCGAGGCGGCGGATCGCGGCGACCGAGCGGGACTGCATGGTGGCCATCGCCTCGCCGTTGGGGAAGGTGACGGCCGAGGGCTGCGTCTGCACCACCGACCAGAGCTTCTCAGTGGCCAGATCGCTGAGCGAGCGGCCCTGCCAGTCGCCGTAGTCGCACTCGGTGAGGTCGTCCTCCACGGGCGTCGCGGGAGTTCCGGTCTGCTCGTTGAGAATCCACTCCGCCGTCTCCCGGCAGCGCTCCAGCGGGCTGGACACCACACCCACGACCGGCACCACGGCCAGCCGGGTGCCGGTCAGGCGCGCCTGCTCCCGCCCGATGTCGTCGAGCAGCACTCCGGCGGTGCGGCCGGCCAGCATGCCGGTGGCGTTGGCGGTGGTGCGTCCGTGCCGCACGAGGATGACTGTGGCCATGGGTACAGCCTAGACAGCGCTCTGTCCCGGAGTGTTCGCACGCTTGAGAGGAGTCAGTGAAGTTCTGAGGACGGAAAGGCCTGGGGTGACCCGCTCGTGCCGATGTCCTGGAAAACTCGCGCGAGGTCAGGCGGTGACCCGGAAAGGGACGCTCAACAGGGTCTCGGCGCGGGACGACGGGCCCACCAGCAGGGTGAACTCGCCGGGTTCGACCACCCGGGTGCCACGCGCATCCACCAGACTGCAGTCGGCGACCGGCACCTGGATGCTGACCGTGGCGGTCTGCCCGGGCTGGAGCTCCACCTGGGTGAAAGCCTTCAGCTCCTTCTCCGCCCAGCTCACCGAGGTGACGGTGTCGCTCACATACGCCTGCACGGTCTCCAGCACCGGCCGGTCGCCGGTGTTCTGCAGCGTGATCTGCGCGGAAACGGTGTCGAGGAGGGTAACGACGTGCTGCTGCACCCGGAGGTCGGAATACTCCACAGAGGTGTAGGAGAGCCCGTCCCCGAAGGCGAACGCCGGGTCCTGGGTCAGATCGGCATACCGGTTGCCGTGCTGGCCGCGGATCTGGTTGTAATAGGTGGGCTGCTGCCCCACATGGCGGGCGAACGAGATCGGCAGCCGGCCGGACGGTTCGGTGATCCCCAGCACGATCTCGGCGATAGCCCGGCCACCCTGCATCCCGGGGCTCGCGACCCAGATCACGGCGGCGGCGTTCAGGGCGGATGCCGGCAGCACCAAGGGCTTGGACGCCATGAGCACCACGATCATCGGGGTGCCTGTCGCCGCCAGGGCGTCGAGGAGGGCGATCTGGCCGCCCACGAGTTCGAGGGTCGCAGTCGACCGGCCCTCGCCGACGAGCTCCACCCGGTCGCCGACGACGGCCACCACGTAGTCGGCGGCGGAAGCAGCGGTCACGGCCTCGGCGATGAGGTGCGCGTCGGGCTCGCACGGAACGACCAGTTGGGGCCGGGGCTGGCCATCGGGGAAGAACTCCCCCGCCGGGTCCGGCGCCAGTCCAAGAATGTCGGCACCGCGCGCCACGGTCAGGTCCCATCCGGCCGGGACCAGCTCCCGCAGCCCGTCGAGCACGGTGCTGATCATGGCGCGCGGATGCCCGTCCGGCAGCCAGCCGGCCTGGCCGGAGGACCCGGCCCAGTCGCCGAGCTGGGTCTGGGCGTCGTCGATCAGGGGACCGACCACGGCCACTCGTTTGACGGCCGACCGGCCGACCGGAAGCGGCAGCACACCCTCGTTCCGCAGCAGCACCACCGAACGCCGGGCGACCTGCAGGTTCAGGTCGGTGTGCTCGGCGTTGGCGATGACCGCCTGCGCCATCGGATCGGGCAGCCGCGGGTTCTCGAACAGGCCCAGCTCGAACTTGAGGGTGAGGATGCGCGCGACGGCGGCGTCCAGGTCGGCCTCGGTCAGCATCCCCAGTTCGACGGCCTCGAGCGCACCGGCGAAGAACCCGGGTGTGGTCATCACCATGTCGTTGCCGGCCTTCACGGCCGCGGCCGCGGCGTGCGTGTGGTCGGGCTGCACCTGTTGTTCCCACACCATCCGGCCCACGTTGTCCCAGTCGGTGATGAGCGTGCCGGTGTACCCCCACTCGCCGCGGAGCACGTCGTTGAGCAGCCAGTCGTTCACCGTGATGGGCACCCCGTCGATCGACTGGTAGCCGAGCATGAAGGTGCGGCAGCCTTCCCGTGCCACGCGTTCGAACGGCGGCAGGAACCACGAGCGCAGCTTGCGCTGGGAGATGTCGGCCTCGCTCGCGTCCCGGCCACCCTGGGTCTCGGAGTAGCCGGCGAAGTGCTTCGCGGTGGCCAGGATCGCGGTCGGGTCGCTCAGCCCGTCGCCCTGATAGCCGCGCACCATGGCGCTGGCCAGTTCGCCGATCAGATGCGGGTCCTCGCCGAAGGTCTCGCCCACCCGGCCCCAGCGCAGGTCGCGGGCGATGCAGAGCACCGGCGAGAAGGTCCAGTGGATGCCGGTGGACGCGACCTCGACCGCGGTCGCCCTGGCCACCTGCTCGATCAGGTCCGGGTCCCAGGTCGCGGCCAGGCCCAGTTGAACGGGGAAGATCGTGGCGCCGATCCAGAAGGAGTGCCCGTGGATGGCGTCCTCCCCCACGATCAGCGGGATCCGCAGCCGGGTCTGGGCGGTGAGCGCCTGCGCCCGGATCAACCGCTCGGGCGAGGCATGCAGGATCGAGCCGACATGGGTGACCCGCACGTGATCCTCGATGTCGTCCCGGGCATCCAGCTGCATCATCTGCCCCACCTTCTCCTCCACCGTCATGCGGGCCAGGAGGTCGGCGACACGGTCACCGATGGTTCGGGACGAATCGAGGTAGACGGGACCGGCGCTGAGGGCCTCGGAGGCGGGGACTGTGTTCACGGTGGAAAACTTACCGTCTTGTCAGTAAGTTATCCAGTGTCGCCTCGCACTCAACCGGAGGCGCGTAGAATCCGGTAGCGAAACTCTCCCGACGGCATAGGTGACGACCTCGATGGTTACTGAACGACGACAGTCCCACCCGCGACCGCAGACGGTCGCGCGCCGGAAGGAGATCCTGCAAGCCGCGGTCGAGATCTTCGGCAGCAAGGGATATGTCAACGGCACGCTCTCCGACATTGCCGAGCAGGTCAACATGACCCACCCGGGCATCCTGCATCACTTCGGGTCCAAGGATCAGCTCCTCCTCGAGGTGCTGAGCTACCGCGACGAAATGGATGTGCAGAGCCTGGCCGGGCAGCACATCCCCGACGGCATCGAGTTCTTCCGGCACCTCGTGGCCACGGCCCTGGCCAACGCCCACCGGGCCGGGATCGTGCAGGCCTACGTGGTGTTGTCGGCCGAAGCTGTCACCGACGGCCATCCGGCCCGGGGGTATTTCGTCGAGCGGTACCGCACCCTGCGGGCCGAGGCGCGTCAGGCCTTCGAGGCACTGTGTGCGGAGCGCGGAACGGTGCCCCCCGCCACCGCAGCGCTCGCCGCGGCCTCGGTGCTGGCCGTGATGGACGGTCTGCAGGTGCAGTGGCTGCTCGATCCCACCGACGTCGACCTGGCCCAGGCGAGCGAATTCGCCATCGAGGCGATCGTCTCCTCGGTTCTCGACGCCAAGCCTTCGGTTCTGGCGACGGATTCCCCGTGAACCAGAACGTGCACTTCATCACCTTCGCCACGGCTGACCTGGCCGCGGCGAGGAGCTTCTACTCCGTAGCGCTGGGCTGGACGCCGCTGGCCGACGTGCCGGGCGAGATCATCTTCTACCAGGTCGCCCCCGGCATGGTGCTCGGCCTGTTCGACGCCGAGAAGTTCAACCGGGACCTCGCCACCGGCGCTGACCACTCCGCCGTGTCGGGAGTGACCCTCTCGCACAACGTCGGGAGTCCCGGCGAGGTACGCGCCGTGGTCGCAGCGATGACCGCCGCGGGCGGCCGCGTGGTCAAGGCCCCGCAGGCCGGGGCGTTCGGCGGCATCTTCCACGCCCACGTGCAAGACCCCAACGGCATCATCTGGGAGATCGCGCACAACCCCGGCTGGCACGTGTCGCCGACCGGCGCCGTCAGCTTCGGCTGAGCTCGATCCCCGCCCGCCCCGAATCGGTGCACCGTCCAGACACGGCGGCGGACCGATGGCCGGCGGCCCTGTTGCCGGGCCCAATTCGGGTGTATCTGTGGCGCATGGTTACCGCAATCGACGAGACGACCGAGCTGGCCTGCGAGGGCAGCACCGACCCGTTGACCACCACGCCCGTGGTCGGAACACCGACGCGGGAGTACGCCGACGTGCTCCTCCCGGGCACCGAGACGGTGGCTTCCGGGGAGGTCCGGGTGACGATCCTGGGCAGCGGCGACCCCTTCGTGAAGAACGGCCAGGCCTCGGCCTCCCTGCTCATCGAGGTCGGCAACGCCGAACACGACATGTTCTTCTTCGACCTCGGCTCGGGGTCGCTGGCCAACTTCACCGGGCTGCGCCTGCCGGTCACCGACACCACCAAGGTCTTCCTCAGCCACCTGCACGCGGACCATGTCGGCGACCTGCCGACGCTGCTGTGGAGCCTGGCCAAGGCCGGGCGGCGCGACCCCGTGGAGATCTGGGGGCCGGCCGGGGAGTTCCGGCCGCTGGGCACCCGGGCGTTCACCGAGCACCTCGAGATGGCCCACGCGTGGGACACGGAGTCGTTGTGCGGGCATCCGGGGCAGTCGGGCGCGGCGACGGTCACCGAGGAGGTTCCCTACGACCGCACCGCGGTGGTCTACGAGCGCAACGGGGTGACCATCACGTCGTTCCCGGTCATCCACCTGCTGAACGGCGCCGTCGGCTACCGGCTGGACTATGCGGGACGCAGCGTCGTGTACTCCGGGGACACCCGCCCGTGCCGCACCGTCATCGAGGCCGCGACCGGGGCCGATCTGCTCATCCACGAGACCTTCCCCACCGCCCAGGTGCTGGCCGAGAAGGCTGGCATGCCGTTGGAGGTGGCCGCACTGATCGTGGACAGCGCCCACACCAGCCCGGCGATGGTCGGCACAGTCTTCGACCGCGCCGGCGCGCGGATGTCGGCGATCTTCCATCTCGCCGTCGACCACGACACCGTCGGTCCGGTGTTCGCCGCGATGCGTACCCGGTACGACGGCCCGGCCGTGATCTGCCAGGACCTTACGGTGTTCGACATCACCACGGAAGCCGTGGTGGTGCGCCAACGCACGCTGGACCCCATGGCCTGGCCCGTCGTCGGCCCCACGCACGTCTCGGGCCCGCCCCTGTCCGCGCCGCACGCTCCCCCGCCGTGGTGGGCCGACGCTCTCCTCACCGAGTAGGCGGCCTCCCACATGGTGGCGGCGACGACGGTTCTGGCGATCATCGTTCTCTGGAGCGCGCTCTCCAAGCCGCTGGACGGGCGCGGTGTCACCTCGGCCCTGTTCCTCACGGTCGCCGGCTTCCTGGTCGGCAGTTCCGCCCTCGGCTGGCTCGACATCACGGTGGAGTCCGAGGTGGCCCAGCGGGTGGCCGAACTGGCGCTGGTGCTGTTGCTGTTCAGCGACGCCACCCGGCTGGATCTCCGCGCGCTCCGCCGGCAACTCGGCTGGCCGAGCCGGTTGCTCCTGATCGGGCTCCCGCTCACCCTGGCCGCCGGCGTCCTGGTCGGGGTGCTCGTCTTCCCCGGCATGGCGCTGGCCTCGGTGGTGCTGCTGTCCACGATGCTGGCCTCGACGGATGCGGCGTTGGGGCAGAAGGTCGTGTCCGACCCCGCGGTACCGGCCCGGGTGCGACAGGCACTCGATGTGGAGGGCGGCCTCAACGACGGCCTGGCGGTGCCGTTCTTCCTCGTCGCGCTCGAGCTCGCCAACGCCGAGCTCGAGACCAGCGCCCCGTCTGCGGTGCTCGTCACCATGGCGGAACAGATCGGCTGGGGGCTCCTGGCCGGCCTCGCCGCCGGCATCCTGAGCGGACTGCTCTATCGCATGGGCGAACGGAAGGGCTGGATCTCCGCCGAGTGGGTGCAGATCATCCCGCTGGCGGCGGCGCTGCTGGCGTACACGATTGCCCTGACGCTCGGCGGCAGCGGATTCATCGCCGCGTTCGTCGGCGGGCTCGCGTTCGGCCGGACCTCCGGGGCCCGGGGCTCGGCCGTCACCCTGCTGGCCGAGGACGCCGGCGGCCTGTTCGCGGCCGTCACCTGGATCGGCTTCGGCGCGCTGGCCCTCGCCCTGGCTCTGCCCCACCTGACCTGGCAGGTCTTCCTCTACGCCGCCCTCAGCCTCACCCTGGTACGGATGATTCCAGTGGCGATCGCCTTCGTCGGTCAGGGGGTGCGGCTGCCGACGGTGGCGTTCATCGGCTGGTTCGGCCCGCGCGGACTCGCGTCCCTGGTGTTCGCCCTGCTCGCGGTGCAGCGCGGTGTGCCCGAGGGCAAGGTCGTGCTCACGACGGTGCTCGTGACGGTCGCGCTGAGCGTGATCCTGCACGGCCTCAGCTCGGTGCCGCTGGTGTCCGCGTATCACCGCTGGTTCACAGCCTACGCGGCCCAGCATCCGGACAGCGCGGAAGCCGCCAGCACGACGATGTCGCGCCGACGCCGCCTCCCCGACTCCGGGTCGCGGTCCGGGCGACACGACACAGACGGCTCGGCTAAGCGGCCGGGTTGAGCGCGGCGATGGCGGCCGGGTAGCGGCCCTCGACCTCCGCGAAGCGCAAGAACTTGACGGTTTCGACGAGGATCTCCCGGGCGTCCGGCTGGGTCTCCAGCAGCGCCATGACCTCGTCGGCGAAGGCGTCGAGCGGCATGAAATGCTCGTTCACCGAGTTACCGGCCATGAGTTCGGTCTGCACGGCCGGCGGCACGAGTTCGATGACCTTGACCGTGGTGCCGGCCAGCTGCATCCGGATCGTTTCGCTGTACTGGTGGATGAAAGCCTTCGTGCCGTTGTACGTCGGCGTGTAGGCCAGCGGGGTGTGGGCCAGCCCGGAGGAGACCGTCATCAGGGTCGCATCCGGCCGGGTCTGCAGGTGGTCGATGAACGCCGCGATCAGGCGCAATGGTCCGTTGATGTTGGTGTCGACGATCCGCTCGGCTTCCGCCAGGAAATCGGCGCCGCGCACGTCTTCGGCGTTCATCACGCCGGCCATGGCGACGAGCACGTTCAGCTCGCCGTGCTGGGCCAGCACCCGGTCGCGGGCGGCGAGCACCGAGGCGGGGTCGGTGATGTCGATGGTGACCGTGGAGAAGCCGTGCGCGGCGGCGAGGCGCTCCAGCACGTCGGTGCGGCGTCCGCCGATGACGACGGTGTTGCCGGCGGCCTGCAGACGCAGCGCCAGGGCGAGTCCGATGCCCGACGTGGCGCCGGGAATGAAGATGGTGTTTCCGGTGATGTTCATGTCTCGAGTGTGGAACGGGCACGCTGCGGGCGGGAGAGGAGCCCTTGTCGTAGGACTGCCGGTCCCTGTCCCACGCGTTGCCGATGACGGATGATGGAGGAATGGACCAACCTGCCCTCGCCGCGTTCCTCCGCTCCCGCCGCGCCGGGCTGCGCCCCGAGGATGTGGGGCTCCCCGCCGGAGCGCGCCGCCTGGTGCCGGGCCTGCGCCGCGAGGAGGTCGCCGCACTCGCCGGGATGTCCGCGGACTACTACGTGCGGATGGAGCAGGCGCGCAGCCCGCAACCGTCCGAGCAGATGCTGTCGGCGCTGGCCCGGGCCATCCGGCTCACTAGTGACGAACGTGATTACCTGTTCCGGCTGGCCGGCCACAATGTGCCTGCGCGTACCCCTCAGGATACCCACGTCGCCCCCGCACTGCTGCGGGTCTTCGACCGGCTCGAGCATACCCCGGCTCTGATCCTGTCCAGCCTCAACGAGACCCTGGCGCAGAACCGGTTGGGGGCGGCGCTCCTCGGCGATCACTCCCGGCACACCGGACTGGCCAGGAGCAGTGTCTACCGCTGGTTCACCGAGCCCGCCGAGCGGGAGATCTATCCCGTCGCCGACCGGCACCGGCAGAGCAAGGCCCAGGTATCCAGCCTCAGGATGGCGCTGGGCACCGCCGGTCCCAGGTCTCGTGCGGGCGTGTTGGTGCGGGAGCTGCACAAGGTCAGCCCCGAGTTCACCGAGATCTGGGAACTGCACGAGGTCGCGACCCGGTTCGAGGATCACAAGACGCTCATTCACGCCGAACTCGGGCCGATCGAGCTGGACTGCCAGGCCCTGTTCACCGAGGACCAGGGCCAGGCCCTGCTCATCCTCACCGCAGCTCCGCGCAGCGAGGCGGCAGAGAAACTGGAGCTCCTGGCTGTGATCGGGCGGCAGCAGTTCACCCCGGCGCCCGAGTCCCGGTGACCGCCTGATCACGGGGGGTCGGTGACCACCGCCGTGCTGTCCAGCGACAACATCACGAGTCGGGCGTTCCCGGTCTCGACCGGCACGGGTGCGGCCCCATCGAGGATCAGCGCGGATTCCGGCGGCACGGCCGCATCCGCCAGCTCCAGGGTGCCCTCCAAGACGATGACCGCCCGCGTGTCAGCCGTGAGGGTGGCGGGCCCGGTGAGCGTGTCGAAGCTGAAGGCGGGGTCCAGCCCGCCGCCGACGAAGGTGAGAATGAGCACCCGGCTCGCCCCGGCCATCCGCAACCGCGGCCGGCGGAACTGGGCGGTCGGTGAGCGCACGAGCATCGCCTGGTCGCGGCGCAGCGGCAGCTGACGCTTCACCGGGCCGGCCAGCACCTGCGGGCCCGACATCCCGACGACGAGCTGGTGGGTGTCGGCCGGTGCGTGCAGGGTGGCGGTGTGACCGCGCAGTTCGAGCAATTTCAGCTGCCAGAGCAGGTCGAGCCCTGGCATCGAGGCGGTCCAGATCTCTCTCGTTCCGCCCTCGCCGTGCTGGAGCGGTTGGCGGGGCAGGCGGCCGAAATCCACGATCTGGGGCGGATGCGGCGGCTGGGATGCGCTGGTTGTCGTCATTTCACTCGGTCGGCCTGCTCGGAAGTCACGGCCGGGGAAAACGGCGGTGCAGGGCGGATATGCTCATCCGCCCTGCACCGCGGGGTGGTGGTCAGGCCTGGCGGTCGGCGAGGACGTAGCCCTCTTCGCCGTGCACGACGGTGTCGATGCCGGCGATCTCGTCTTCGTTCTTGACGCGGAAGCCGACGGTCTTCTCGATCGCGAAGCCGATGACGTAGGCGAGCACGAAGGAGTAGATCAGCACGGAGAACGCGGCGATGGCCTGCACCAGCAGCTGGGTGGCGTCACCACCGACGAAGAGGCCGGTGCCGTTGGCGAAGAAGCCCAGGTACAGGGTTCCGAGCAGACCGCCGACGAGGTGGATGCCCACGACGTCGAGCGAGTCGTCGAAGCCGAGCTTGAACTTCAGCTCGATCGCCAGGGCACAGACGGCGCCGGCGAGCAGGCCGAGCAGGATCGCCCAGATCGGCTGCAGCGACGCACAGGCCGGGGTGATCGCGACGAGACCGGCGACGGCACCGGAGGCGGCACCGACGGAGGTCGGCTTGCCGTCCTTGATCTTCTCCACGACGAGCCAGGCGAGCAGGGCGGCGGCCGGGGCGGCGATCGTGTTGACGAAGGCCAGCGCGGCGGTGCCATCGGCGGCGAGCTCGGAGCCGGCGTTGAAGCCGAACCAGCCGAACCAGAGCAGGCCGGCGCCGAGCAGCACGAACGGCGGGTTGTGCGGAACGCTGACGCCCTTCTGGAAGCCGACTCGTTTGCCGAGCACCAGGGCCAGGGCCAGGGCGGCCGCACCGGCGTTGATGTGCACCGCGGTTCCACCGGCGAAGTCGATGGCGCCGACGCCGAACCACTCCTGCATGCCGTAGGTGATCCAGCCGCCGTAAGCGAAGCTGCCGTCGTCGGCGAGGCCGAAGTTGAACACCCAGCTGGCCACGGGGAAGTAGACGACGGTCGCCCAGATGGTGGCGAAGATCATCCAGGAGCCGAACTTGGCCCGGTCGGCGATCGCGCCGGAGACGAGGGCCACGGTGATGATGGCGAAGGTGGCCTGGAAGGCGACGAACGCGAGCGGCGGGTAGGCGGCGCCCTCGGGCACCTCGACCAGGCTGGACAGGCCCAGCGCCGACGAGTCGATCGACCAGGGGAAGATGAGTCCTTCAGATCCCGGGAACGCGATCGCATAGCCGTACAGCACCCAGAGCACCCCGATGAGACCCATCGCGCCGAAGCTCAGCATCATCATGCTGATGACGCTCTTGGCTTTGACGAGTCCGCCGTAGAAGAACGCGAGTCCCGGCGTCATGAGCAAGACGAGAGCAGCACATATGAGGAGGAAAGCTGTATTACCTTGTTCCATTTCGAAGGACCTCTCTGCAAGAGACGCTGGGCGTAGCGTCGGATACGCCACAGTTTGGTCCGCGTTCGTTTCGTCTGACAGATCGATATGTTTCCGGGTTGTTTCGAGATCACCCTGGTTTGTAAACAACATGTGACGCCACCCGGGAGACGGCCAGCCTAGGCTGGATTGCACACGCGAGAGAGGGGAGACAGCGATGGCTCCGACTACAGCCGACACGACCGTGACCCACACGCTCGGTGCGGTGCTGGCCGAATTGGCTGAGCTCGAGGACCCGCGGGTCCGCGCGGTGAACGTCACCCACGGTGACGACCACGGGGTGAATCTGACCCGGTTGCGCGCGGTCGCCAAACGCCTGAAGACCCAGCCCGACCTCGCCCGAGAGCAGTGGGCGACCGGAGACACCGCCGCGCGACTGCTGGCCCTGCTGATCTGCCGCCCGAAGGCATTCGAGGCGGGCGAGCTGGACGCCATGCTCCGCAGCGCGGGCACACCGAAGGTGCAGGACTGGCTGGTGAACTACGTCGTGAAGAAGAACCCGCACGTGGAGGACCTGCGAGTGCTCTGGTTCGACGACATCGACCCCGTCGTCGCCAGCGCGGGCTGGGCGTTGACCACCGATCGGGTGGCCAAGAAGCCGCACGGTCTAGACCTGCCGGGGTTGCTCGCTCGGATCGAGACCGAGATGCGACAGGCGCCGGCCCGGCTGCAGTGGGCCATGAACCATTGCCTGGCCCAGATCGGGATCGAGCACGCCGAGTACCGGGCCCGGGCCCTCGCCATCGGCGAACGCCTTCAGGTGCTCAAGGACTACCCGACTCCCCCGGGCTGCACCTCGCCGTACGCGCCCGCCTGGATCACCGAAATGGTCAGCCGGCAGCAGCCCCGGTAGCCTCGTCGCCCGGCGGGGAGCGGATGCCGAATGGCCCGTAGCCAGCCGCGGCGAACGGGCGTACCGTTCGGGCCATGGCGAACCTCATCGAGAAAATGGCGGAATCGGTGCCCTCCTGGGGCGCGAAGCTGGCGTACGGCGAGAAGACCACGGTGGGCGGGCACGATCTGGTGCCCGTCGCGCTGGTCGGTTTCGGTTTTGGCGCCGGCGAGGGCTCCAGCGAAATGCCTGAGGGCGGCATTGGCCCGGCGGGGATGAGCGTCGGCGAGGGCCGGGGCGGCGGAGGCGGCGGCTACGCGGTGCCGATCGGTGCGTATGTCAGCGGACGGAACGGGCTGATGTTCCGGCCCAACCTGATCGCCCTGCTGGTGGTGGCCGTGCCCGTGGTGTCCGCGGGCGGGCTGGCGCTGGCCCAGATCATCCGCGCGTTGCGCGGCGTCACCCCGAGCTGAGACGAGGCCACCATGACCGACAACAAGACGCGCTACGAAGAGTTCAAGATCTCCGGGGACGACCTCCTCACCAAGGTGCGTGAGCTCATCCACGAAGGAAACGTGCGCCGGGTGTTCCTCAAGAACGACAACGGTGAGACCATCCTGGAGATCCCCCTCACCGCCGGCCTGGCCGTCACCGTGATCACGGCCGCGTTCTCGCCCGTTCTGGTCGCCGTCGGCGCTATCGCCGCCCTGCTCGCCCAGGTGACCGTCGGCGTCGAACGTCCCGCGACCGCCACCGACCAGACCGACGCCGAGCCACCGGCCGGCGACGAACCTGCACACGGAGACCCCGCCGTCGGAGACCGTGCCGGCGGAGACGACGGCCGATCGGACATCCCGAACGTCCCGTGACCTCGCTTGGCCGCCACCGGATGCCCGCGCGCCCGCGGGTCAGCGGCCGATGCGCCCCGAGAAGATCGCGTGCACGAGCGGCACGACCGATCCGATCATCAGCACCGCCCCGAGCACCGCGTCGTCGGCGCGGAGCACCGCCCCGGCGATGAGCAGCGCACCGAACAGCAGCGCGGACACCGCGCGGGTGACCGTGCGTTCCAGCCGGGCGACCCGCCGCTCCAGGCCGGGACTTGAGACCGCCACGGTGCCGTCTTCGAACCGGGTGACCAGGCCGTCCAGCCGCTTGGGCAGTCGCCAGGCGATCCCGGCGTTCGCCAGGGCCTGCTTGCCGAAGTCCTGCACCACGTTGCCGCCCTCGTCGCGAATCAGCTGCGACGCGTAGGGTTCCACCGAGTCCCAGAGGTTGAACGCGGGGTTGAGTGAGCTGCAGACCCCGGAGGTGAGGGACATGGCACGGATGATGAGCAGGAAGTTCTCCGGCAGCTGGAACGGTAGCGCCCGTACGACGTCGCCGAACTGAATCGCGAAGTCACGGAACTCCCGCGGGTCCACTTCACGCAGCTCCGCGAAGCCCATGCCACCGAAGCGGGCGAAGAGCTGCTTCATCGCTTTTTCCAGTTCGGTCGTCTCCGCCGAGGGCAATAACACGCCCAGGTCGCGGGCAGCGTTGACCATGCCGCTGCCGTCGCGCGACGCAGCGGCGATGAGCATCTTCCGCAGGCCCGCCCTGGTGGTCGGCGGAACCTCCCCCATCATGCCGAAGTCGATGAACGTGAGTTTCCAGCCGCGCCCGCTCGGGTCATCCGGCACCGGGGTGACGAAGATGTTGCCCGGGTGCGGGTCGGCGTGGAAGAAGCCGCTGCTGAACAGCTGGTCGAACATCACCGCAGCGAAGACCGGTGCCACGTCGTTGGGGTCGATCCCGGCGAGCGCGAGCGCGTCGGTGTCGGTGATCTTGATCGCCGTCACGTCCTCCAGCGTCAGCACCCGACGGGTCGAGCGCTCCCACACCACGGCGGGCACACTCACCCGGTCGTCACCGTCGAATTCCTCTGCGAAACGCACCGAGCTGGCGGCCTCGTGCAGGTAGTCGATCTCCTCGAGGCTGGTCTGGGCGAATTCCTCCACCAGGGCGGGCGCATCCACCCGGTCGGACACGAGCCGCACGTGGCTGAGCCAGCCGCCCACCTTGCGCAACGCCGCCAGGTCCACGTCGACGATGGTGTCGATGCCGGGCCGCTGCACCTTGATCACCACGTCGTGCAGGCCGGTGTCGTCGCTGTCTTGGCGGGCGAGCCGGGCACGGTGGGCCTGACCGAGGGATGCCGCGGCCACGGGGGTTTCGTCCACCCAGGAGAACGCCCGCTCCAGCGGCATGCCGAGTTCGGTCTCGGCGAGAACCCGGATCGCCGCGAACGGTACCGGCGGCACCTCGTCCTGCAGTCCCTCGAGCTCGGAGGTGATCTCCGGCGGCAGGACGTCCAGGCGCGACGACAGGAACTGGCCGACCTTGATCATCAGGCCGCCCAGGTCCACCGCGAGCACGTGGAAGCGCTGGGCGAAGCGGGTCATCCGTTTCGCCCGGGTGCGCTCGGCAACCTTCGCCAGCCCGATCCGCGGCAGAAGAAGTTCGTAGAACCAGGTGACGGCCAGATTCCACCCGGCGAAACGCAGGATGCGGCGATACCGGGCCCGGGTGTCCCCCGCGCCGGGGTTCACGCTCGGTGAATCCCGGCGAACCGATGGCACCCGTCAGTCCTGGGCCAGGATCGAGTAAATCCGCCGACGTGCTTCGTCGATAGCGGCCACGGCCTGCTTGATCTGCTCCGGCGAACCGGTGCGGCCCACCTGCGCGGCCGCCTGGGCCAGCTCGATCCCGGCCTTGGGCAGTGCGGTGAACTTGGCGTCTTCGGTCGCGCTCTCCGGCGCCCACGGCGTCGATCCGGCCGAACCGGCGACCTCCTCCCGGCCCGCGTCGGTGAGGGAGTAGGTCTTGCGACCGTTCGACTCTTCGGCGCTGATGAGCCCTTCGTCGGCCAGCAGCTGCAACGTCGGGTAGACGGAGCCGGCGCTGGGCTTCCAGGTGCCGCCGCTGCGCTCCTCAATCTCGTGGATGATCTGGTAACCGTGCATCGGCTGCTCGGCGAGCAGGCTGAGTACCGCTTCGCGCACGTCGCCGCGTCCCATGCGGGTGCCCACGCGCTTCTCGAACTTGGAGCGCAGCTGCTCCATCGCCTGCCACATGCCATCGGCATTCATGCCGGCGCCGAACCCACTGCTGGGAAAGGAAGTGCCCATGATGATCTCCTTCGTGAATCGCTAACGATACTCAACGATATAGTCTGGCGGGGCCGATCGACAGGGCAAAAGAGGCCCAGGGCCGGACTCTCAGCGAACTCCCGCTATCGCCTGGAAACTAGGATGAGCGGATGCAGTTTTCCCTCTGGGTGGCCCTGGTAGGCGCGGGCACCCTGATCAGTTTCACGCCGGGTGCCGGGGCCATCAACACCATGAGCAACGCCCTCAACGCGGGCTTCCGCCGGTCTATCTGGGGCATCCTCGGCCAGCAGGCCGCATTGCTCATCCACATCGTGATCGTGGCGCTGGGTGTCGGACTGCTCGTGGCCGGTTCGCCGATCGCGTTCAACGTCATCCGCTACGCGGGGGCCGCCTACCTCGTCTATCTGGGTATCCGGCAGTTCCTGGCCACACCCGACCTCGACGCCGAGCAGGTGCGCTCCCTCAGCCATGAGCCGCGCTGGTCGATGTTCCGCCGCGGGCTCTGGGTCAACATGCTCAATCCCAAGGCCATCGTGTTCTTCCTCGCGTTCTTGCCCCAGTTCATCCGGGCCGACCGGCCCCTTCCGGCCCAGTACCTGATCGTGGCCGCCACGGTCGTCGTGATCGACATTCTGGTGATGTGGTTCTTCTTCGCCGGCACGGCGCGCTCCTTCCAGCGCTTCACCCGCGACGCCCGGGGGCAGCAGGTGCTGAACCGGGTCTTCGGAGTGCTCTTCGTGGCCGTCGGCGTGCTGCTCGCGGTCATCCACTAAGCCCCCGGACGTTTCGCACCGCCGCTGGGGTGAGCAGATGGGGTGGGGACCCGTCTTCGTGGCGTCGGCGCTGGCGCTCGCGCACTCCCCACCGAGCCGCGCAGGAATAAGAGGTCGCTCCTGAGAATCTCAGGAGCGACCTCCTTTCGGCCTGACCAGCGCAAGCGGTATTCGCCGCGCCTCCCGGGCCCTCTAGCCCTCGACGCGGCGGGATACCCGCAGGGTGACGATCTGGAACGCCCGGAGGCTCAACTGCACCGCGTCGTCCGCTGACTCCGTGACCGCGACGAATTCGACGGCGCGCTCGAGGAGGTCGGTCTCCACGATGCGCTCCACGGGGAATCCGAACCGCACGGAGCCTGTGGCCCGGGAGCCGCGCGCCTCGTAGAGGCGCACGATCACGTCACCCGACCGGTCCTCGGCCAGCTTCACGGCCTCGATCACGATCGACGCCGCCGTGCTCGTCACCACGGGTGCCACGGCCGCTCCCGAAATCTCCCGGAGAGGCAGATTGACGCGATAGCCCTGCTCGGCAGCACCGATGACATCGGGCGTGATACCGATCGAGGTGCGCAGCACGTGCACCCCCTGGTCGGCGGTGGGGTCGGGGAACGTCGGCGCCCGCAGTAGCGACTCACGCACCGTGGTCGTGGTTCCACCACCGGCACGGGTGCGCCGGCCGATGTCGTGGCCGTAGGTCGAGTCGTTGGCCACGGCTACTCCGAAGCCCGGCTCGCCCACGAACACCCATCGGTGGGCGCAGGTCTCGAAGCGGGCGGCATCCCACGAAGTGTTCACGTGAGTGGGCCGGTAGATGTGGCCGAACTGAATCTCGGATGCTGCCCGGTCGGCATGCACATCCAGGGGGAAGGCCAGCTTGAGCAGCTTCTGCCGCTCGTGCCAATCGACCGTCGTGACGATGTCCAGCGTCGCCTGATCGCCCAGCAGGGTGAGGTCCTGAGAGACCGTCGAGGACCCGAAGCTGCGGGTCACCCGCACAGTCGCACGTCCGTGTTCCTGCGAAGCCAGGACCACCGAGTCGGCCTCGAGCAGTTCCGCGCCGGTGCGCTGGTAGTGCTCGTCGAGGTCCCAGGCGTCCCACTGGGTCGGGGTATCCCGGAACAGCTGCAGAACGTTGCCCGGTTCGCCGGCCGGGACGGCCTCGCGCCCCGTGCTGAGATCCACCAGCGACGTGAGCAGCCCCCGGGCGTCGATGACGACCCGCACGGTCTCGTTTTCGAGCACGAATCCGCCGTCCCGCGCCTCAGCGCGTAGCGGCGCTGGTTCGCTGCGGGGCGCCGCGGAGAGCGCGGGCACCCCCGACACGGCAAACGGCGAGGCGTTGAACACAACTCTTTCCGGTGCACCCGGCCCCGCCAGCGTGGCGAGTGCCTGGGAAATCACGTCTTCGAGCTCCACGCGGACCGCTTCAAAGGACGCCTCGGCGACCTGGTGCACCCAGGCGATGGAGCTGCCCGGCAGGATGTCGTGGAACTGGTTCAGCAGCACGGTCTGCCAGGCTGCCTCGATGCGCTCATAGGGGTAGACCGCGCCGGCGCGAAGAGTCGCTGCGGTCGCCCACAGTTCGGCTTCGCGCAGCAGGTGCTCACTGCGCCGGTTGCCCGACTTGGTTTTTGCCTGCGACGTGTACGTGCCCCGGTGGAACTCGAGGTAGAGCTCACCCGACCAGACCGGCGGCTGGGGGTAAGACGCTTCGGCCTCCTCGAAGAACGCTCGTGGGGAGGCGATACGCACGCTCGGTGAGCCCTCCAACGATTCGGTGCGCTTCGCGGCGGCGAGCATCTCACGTGTTGGTCCTCCCCCGCCATCGCCATACCCGAAGGGCACCAGCGACACGTTCGACGCGCCCTTTTCGGAGTACTGGCGCTGGGCGCGGGCCAATTCCTCGCCCGAAAGCAGGGAGTTGTAGGTATCCACCGGCGGGAAGTGGGTGAACACCCGGGTGCCGTCGATGCCTTCCCAGTTGAAGGTGTGGTGCGGCATGGTGTTGGTTTCGTTCCAACTGATCTTCTGGGTGAGGAAGTACTTGGACCCTGCGGCGGTCACGATCTGAGGGAAGGCGGCCGTGTAGCCGAACGAGTCGGGCAGCCACACCTCGAGGGGTTCCACCCCGAACTCCCGCATGAAGAAGGATTTTCCGGCCACCAGCTGCCGGGCCAGAGCTTCACCGCCGGGCATATTGGTGTCTGATTCCACCCACATCCCACCGACCGGCACGAACCGGCCCTCGATCGCGCGTTCGCGGATGCGCTCGAACAACTGCGGGTAGTGCTCCTTCATCCAGGCGTACTGCTGGGCGGACGAGCAGGCGAAGATGAAGTTCGGGTCTTCGTCCATGAGGTGCAGAACGTTCGAGAACGTTCGGGCGCATTTACGCACGGTTTCCCGCACCGGCCACAGCCAGGCCGAGTCGATGTGCGCGTGGCCCACGGCCACCACACGGTGGGCACTGGCATACGCCGGCAGGGCCAGAATCGGTGCAAGGATGGCGCGGCCCAGGTGCGCGGTTCCGCTCACGTCATCGGGGTCCATCGCATCGGTCACTGCTTCGAGCGCTCGCATGATCTCCGCGGTGCGGGGCAGGTCGGCGCTCAGCTCTTCCATCAGGCCGACAAGAGTCCAGATGTCCCGATCCAGCTGCCAGACCTGACTGTCCAGCAGGGCCACATCCATTCGGCGGAGCCGGTATATCGGATCGGTTCCCGCGGTGGCCTTGTCCCCCACGGCGGTGGGCTGGAAAGTCCAGTCGCTGCCGACGTCGGGGTTGGAGGCGGCCTCGACGTAGACGTCGACGACGCCGCCGGGCCCGACCTGGAGGGGCACGTAGTTGTTGAAGGGCTCCACGGCCTTCACAATGCGCCCCTCAGGGTCGTAGACGAGACCTTCAGCCTGGAATCCGGCCTGGCCAGAGAGGAAACCCAGGTCGACGAGGAGCTCGGTACGGGTGTCCAGGTGGGCGAACCGTGACCAGTCGTCGGGTACGACCCCGGTCACATGGAACCAGGTGGTTCCCCACGGCTTGCCCCACGGTGAACCGATGGCGAACGGGGTGAACTCGTGCTCGACGGCATCGGCGAAAGGCACGGGTTCGTCGGGAACTTCCCAGGCCGTGATCGTGAGCGGGGTGGAGGTGCAGTAGAGCGCGGGGGTGACCCGTTCGCTGACGAATCGACGGATGCGGGCCCGGACGAGAGTGGTGGTGTCGTGCATGGTGGTGCTCCTTGCTTGGCGGGGTCAGCCCTTGATGGCACCGGCCATGGCCGATGAACCACCGAGAACACGCGATACGAAGACGTACAGCGTGATGACCGGAAGGGAATAGAGAAGGGAAAACGCGGCCAGCTGTCCGTAGGCGACCGTGCCGTACTGCCCGAAGAACGAGAAAATGCTCACGGCCGCCGGAAGCTTGTCGGGTGAAAGCAGCAGCACGAAGGGCACGAAGAAATTGCCCCAGGCGCCGATGAACACGAAAATGAACACCACGGCCAGGCCAGGCCGCATGAGCGGAATCACGATCCGGGTCAGGGTGGTCAACATCGACGCACCGTCCATCCAGGCGGCCTCCTCGAGGCTCACCGGCACGCTGTCCATGAAGTTCTTGGTCATGTAGATCGCGATCGGCAGGCTCGTCGCCGCGAGGAACAAGGTCGTTCCGGGCAGCGAGTCGATGAGGTTGAACGCCACGAACAGCGCATAAACGGGAACCATCATGGCCGTGATCGGCAGGCAGGTGCCGAACAGCACGCCATAGAGGAAAGGCTTGTTCACCCGCATCTTGTAACGCGACAGCGGGTACGCAGCCAGCACGGCAACCGTCACCGTGATCACAGCGCAGCCACCGGCGAGGAACAGGCTGTTCAGCAACGGGATGAACGCCGTCTCCGGTGTCATCACATCGGTGAAATTCTGCAACGAGAACGTCTCCGGCAGCTTGATCGACAGGGTCGCCCGGGTATCCACGGAGGCGAGGACCAGCCAGATCAGCGGCAGCGCGAAAGCGAGGGTGACGAGCAACAGAACCCCGTTGGAGGCGGTCCTCATGACACGCCTGCTCGGTGAGGTCATCCCCATATCAATCGACCTCCGGCTTGAGCGCCCGAATGTACGCGACCGAGAAGGCCGCGCCGACAAGCAGCATGATGGTGGCGATCGCCGTTCCGAAACCGAGCTGCCCGAATTGGAAGGCCTCTTGGTAGGCCAGCACCGGCAACGTCGAACTGTTGGTGCCGGGCCCACCGCCGGTCATCACGAAGATCAAAGTGAAGACCGACAGGGTCTGCAGGGTCGTCAGCATGAGGTTGGTGGAGATACTGCGCCGGATCATCGGGATGGTGATGAACACCAGCCGCTGCCAACCGCGCGCACCGTCGACCTCCGCCGATTCGGTGATCTCAGGCGGCACATCCTGCAGCGCCGCCGAGTAGACGAGCATCGAGAAGGCTGTGCCGCGCCAGATGTTGGCGAGGATCACCGACAGCATCGGCAGCGCGTACAGCCAGTTCGGCCCGTCGATGCCGACGGCGGCGAGCAGGTTGTTCAGCGTTCCGGTGTCGTTGAAGAAGGCGTAGGCGGCGAACGAGGCGACGATCTCCGGCAGCACCCAGGCCGTCACCACGAAGGTACCCACGAGGGAGCGGACCAGGCGGTTGGAGGATCGCATCAGAAGGGCCAGCCCCAGGCCGAGAACGTTCTGTCCCACGATCGCCGAGGCGACCAGGAACACCAGGGTGAGCAGCACCGACTTGGGAAAGTCCGGGTCGGCCAAGAGAGCCGCATAGTTGTCGAAGCCCACGAAGGTCGAATCCTGAGCGGATGCCCCTGACAGTGACGCGTTCGTGAAAGAACCGTAGAAGGAGCTGATCACCGGCCCGAGAAGGAAGACCGCGAGGAGCACCACCGCAGGTAACAGCGGGATGCTCCGAACCAGGGAACGGTGGGTCGCGGCCCGCGCCCGGCCCGGCCGAGGGGATGTCCCTCGACCCGGCCGTTCATCAGGTCGCGCCAGAGTCGGCGCGGACACGGCTACTCGGCGCTCTCGGTGTTCTCTTCACCGACGATGCCGACCACCGCTTGGTCGTAGGCCGCCGCCGCGTCTTTGGGGCTCTGCTGCCCCGTCATCACGGCTTCCATGGCCACGGTGATCGCGCTGGAGATCTGGGCGTAGTCGCTGGTGGCTGGGCGGAAGTGCGTGTTCGCCACGATTTCTGAGAAGAATCCGAAGGTGGGGTTCGCGGCCTGGTAGTCCGGGTCCTGGGAGACGTCGTCACGCACGGCGATCTGGCTGGCTGCGATGTCGTAGGCCTGGGAGTTGTCCTTGTTCAGCGCCAGGGAGATGAAGTCCCAGGCGGCATCCTTGTTGGTGGACTTGGACCCCATGGCCAGCGTCCAGCCGCCGGACATGCTCGTGGCTCCAGGTTCAGCGCCGTCCTGGGTGGGCATGGCGGCCTGACCCATCACCGAGTCCCATTCGGCCCAGGGCGCGGTGCCCTCTTCAAGCCAGGTACCGCTCAACCAGGACCCGTCGATGCCCATGGCCAGCTTGCCCTGGGGCAGCCATTCGCCGGAGACGAGGTTGCCCACGTTCTTGTCGAGGGCCTGCTCGGGGGTGGGCCCCAGGTCGCCCTGGTAGACGTCTTCGATGAAGCCGAGCGAGTCGACGAAGCCCTGGGAGCCGGTGACCCATTTCTGGTCGTCAGTGTTGTACAACGTGTCTTCGGTGCCGTAGAGAAGCATCTCGAAGCCCTGCATCGAAGCGGCTTCGCCCTGCGCCTTACCCGAGTAGACGTTCAGCGGAATCACGTCTGGCAGTTCGGCCTTCACCGTCGCGGCGGCGTCGAGCACGTCTTCCCAGGTCTTCGGTTCGAAGGGTACGGGTAGCCCGGCCTCGGCGAAAAGGTCCTTGTTGTACCAAATGGCCCGGGTGTCGGTGCCCATCGGGATGCCGTAGGTCTTGCCGTCGCTGCCGAGACCGGCGTTCTTGGCATTGCCGTAGAAGCTGTCCCAGTCCTCCCACTCCGACGAGTATTCGTCGAGCGGGGCCAGGTAGCCCGCGTCGCTGTCGGACTGCACCCGGAAGGTGTCTTCGTACATGACATCCGGCGCGGTGGCAGCCGACTTGTTCATGAGAGCGAGCTTGGTGGCGTAATCGTTCTCCTGCGCCTCGATAGGCACGAGCTCCACGGTGAGTCCCTTGTTCGCGGCCTCGAAGGCTTCCTTCACGGCCTTCATGTGGTTATCCACCTGCACGAAGGCGCCGAACTTCTGGTACGCCACCTTGATCGTCTGGGATTCAGTGTCGGAGCCTCCCGCCGAACACCCGGACAACGCCAGCGCCGCCACCGCCCCCAACGACACAACCGACAAGAGTGATTTCTTCATTGAATTCTCCTTTGAACCCCTGAGGCGGTTCCCTCCGACACCGTTGCCGACGACACCCCGCCCCATAACTAAAACAAATGGAGTAATTCGTGTCAAGCATTTCGGGTCAGGCATATCGGGGAAGATTCCGACGCCCCCGCCGGCTCGGCAGCTAGTTCGAGATGAACAGAGTCGCCGACCGCGGCGACAGGGTGGCATCGAGGACCAGACAGGCGGCACCCACCGCGGCCACGTCAGCGCCGATCTTCGAGCCTGTCACCGTCACAGGCCGCAATGTCACCAGGGCGGTCGAGGCGTTGATCACTGCGGGCACCCGCTCCAGCAGAAGATCGGCGACCCGCTCCCAGTAGGGGCCGCCGAACACCACCCGATTCAGGTCGAGCAGGTTGACGATGGTCACGATCGCCTCCGCCATATAACGGGCCACCTCGTCGAGCAACTCGATCGCCACCGGGTTTCCGGCGTGGGCCAGCGTCGCCACCTGACTGAAGCCGGCATCGATGGCCGAGGTGTCCGGGGTCTCCCCCGGCAGCTGAATAAGGCCACGCTCAACGGCCGCGTTCACTATGGTGACGGGGCTGATTGCATCGCCAAGGCATCCGCGGCGCCCGCAGCGGCACATCGGCCCGGTGGGATCGACCACAATGTGGCCGGCATCGCCCGCGTTCTTCGTCGGGCCTCGCACCACCTCGCGGCTCAGCACCAGTCCCACGCCAACCCCGGTGCCGTAGTAGAAGAACAGAAAATCGTCGTGGTCGGCGCCGGTGCTCTTCCAGAGCTCGCCGACCGCGGCGGCCGTCACATCCTTCTCGAGGAGAACGAAGAAGCCGGTGGCTCTCTCCAGCTCGTCGCGCAGGGCCACCCCGTGCCAGTTGCTGAGAAGCGGAGGGTCGAGGACCACGCCCAGGTTCATGTCGATGGGGCCGGGTGAGGCGATGCCCACCCCAAGCACCCGTTGACGGTCGATGCCCGCCGAGGCGATGATCGCCTCTACCGAGTCCCGCATCTCGGTGATCACCATGCCGGGATCGGCGGCGGACGGCGTGCGCGTGGTGGTGTGGGCCAGAACGTGGCCCTCGATGTTCAGGAGCACATAGGTGATCACGGCAGGGTCTATGTGCACGCCGATGGCGTAGTGCCCCGACGGGTCCAGTTGCAGGATGGTGCGGGGCTTGCCCACACCGAGGCTGCGGATGCCGGCCTCGCGGATGACCCCGGCGTCGAGCAGCCGCCGGGACACATTCGACACCGTCTGAGCGCTGAGCCCGGTCTGCTCGGCGATTTCGACGCGGCTGAGCCCCGCCGGCGTCCGACGGATGGTGTCGAGCACCACCGTCTGATTGAACCCGCCCAGTGCGTGAAGGTTCGAGCCGCGTCGCATGTTCTCCTTGCAGGGTCGGGCACCAATGACCTCGTTACCAGCAAGTATGCCCGCGAGGATGCTCGGTACCCAACTCATGATCCCGATCGTGCCGCGGTGTTCAGAGGCGACCGCGCCGCGCAGCCAGGCGCGGAAACCGCCGTGGTGCGCCCTACGGCCGGGCCGCGAGAACGCAGAACTCGTTACCCTCGGGGTCGGCGAGCACCACCCACGAAACGTCGGCCTGGCCGATGTCGACCCGGCTGGCGCCTAGGCCGATCAAACGGTCGACCTCGGCGGCCTGGTCGTCGGGCACGAAGTCGAGGTGCAGGCGATTCTTCCCACTCTTCTCCTCGGGCACCGCGCCGAACAACACCGTCGGATGCGCGCCCTGCGACGGCGCGATCTCCAGCTCATCCGCGCTCTCGCCGACCACGACCCAGCCCAGGGCGTCCCGCCACCACAGCCCGAGCGTGCGAGGATCCCGGCTGTCGACCACCACTTCTTCCCACATCAATGCCATGCCGCCACACTACCCAGGCCCGCGCACGATCGGCCGGCGCAACGAGCCGCGAGTGCAGCCATCCGGCCGGTGGGCGCACGTTACTCTGGAACATTGCCGTCGCCGTGTACGAGGACGACGCCCCGAACCGAGGAGAACCCGATGTCGGTCGGTTTGCTTGCCGTTGTTGATGACATTTTGACCGCCGCCCTCAAGGCCAGCGCGAAGACGGCCGGTGTCGTCATCGATGACGCAGCCGTCACCCCGCAGTACGTGCAGGGCCTCACGCCGGCGCGTGAGCTGCACGTCGTGGGGCGCATCGCCCTGGGCAGCCTGTTCAACAAGTTCATCATCATCATCCCGCTCGCCCTGCTGCTCTCCGCGTTCGCCCCAGGGGTGCTGCCGTTCCTGTTGATCCTCGGCGGCGGCTATCTCTGCTTCGAGGGCGCTGAGAAGGTCACCGAGTGGTTCGGTGTGCACCACGCCGCGGCCGAGACCGAGGCACGGGACGAGAAGAAGCTGGTCTTCGGCGCCATCCGCACCGACCTCATCCTGAGCACCGAAATCATGCTCATCGCGCTGGCGAGCCTCGATCCCGACTTCGGTATCTGGATGACACTCGGCGCACTGCTGGTCATCGGCCTGGGTATGACGGTGCTCGTTTACGGCGCGGTCGCCCTGCTGGTGAAGATCGACGACATCGGGCTGTCGATGATGAAGAACTCCGCACGCCAGGTGCGCCGCACCGGCGCCCGCATCGTGGCCGGCATGCCCGCCGTCTTCCGGGTCATCGGCATCGTCGGCACCGTCGCGATGCTGTGGGTGGGCGGCCACCTGGTGATCACGAACCTGGCCGAGACGCTCTGGCACGGCCCCGCCGATGTGCTGCACGCCGTGACCCACGCGATCGACGCGGCCGGACCCGTCGTGATCTGGCTCGCCGACACGGCCATGTCGGCGGTGTTCGGGCTGGTGCTGGGCATGATCATCGTCGGGATCGTTCTCGGTGTCTCGCGGCTGCTCAAGCGCAACCAGCCGGAGAGCGTCACGCACTGAGCCTGAACGGGGGTGTCCATTCCGGCCAATGCCAAGTTCGACATGCAATTCATGCGCTACGAATTCGATCGAGCTGGATGGGACTTGCCGTCTGCCCTCGTTCTGCACCCTCAATGGCAGTCGCCACTACCTGCCGAACTTGGACCGTCGCCGCCTCGCTGACTGCTGCTGGGCCGCTAACGTCCAACTTCACAACGCCCACTCCGCACGTGGCGACGCGCGCGCCACTGCCGGATTGCTTCAGGCGGCTGGGGGCTCGTACTCTAGGCCGCGGTGGTGAGCACCACCGTCGTTAGGCTGGGTGGATGGACAGTGGACGAACGCTGGGCGCCCGACGCGCCCGCCTGAGCGACGTCGCCGCGGCCGCCGGTGTGTCCCCCACCACGGTGTCGCACGCGCTCAGCGGTGCCCGCACGGTGAACGTTGCGACCCGGGAGCGGATCCTGTCGGTCGCACACGACCTCGGCTACGTGCCCGATCGCGTGGCCAGCGGGCTGCGACGTCGACGCACGGGCGTCGTCGGCCTGGTCGGCGACAACATCGCGGCGACACCGTTCGCCGGGCGCATCATCGAGGGCGCCCGCCAGGCCGGCCTCGACCATGACGTTCTGCTCATGGTGGGTGAGAGCGGCGGTGACCCCCAGATCGAAGCCGACCTCATCGCGCTCTTCCTCGCTCAGCGCGTCGACGGGCTCCTCATCGCCCGCATGTACCACCAGCGTGTCCCCCGCCCCTCGGTGCCGGACGACCTGCCGGTCGTTCTTGTCGACGCCGCCCCGGAGCTGGGATGGCAGGTGGATGCTGTCGTACCCAACGAGGCACAGATCGCTGCCGTCGCGTGCGAGCGGCTCACCCGGGCCGGACACCGCGACATCGCTTACGTGGGCACCACGGACGAGAGTCGCGCGGCGCACGGCCGTCTGCTCGGCGTGCGCTCGGCGCTCGGTGATGCCGGCATTCCGCTGGGTGAGCACCGTGTCGCCTTCTGCTCGTCGGACGCCGCCGGTGGCCGACAGGCGGGCGGTCAGCTCCTCGACCAGGACGACCGTCCCACGGCGATCATCTGCTTCAACGATCAGATCGCGATGGGGGTGATGCAGGCCGCGGCACGGCGCGGCATCGCCGTTCCGGACGGGCTGTCGGTGATGGGTATCGATGACCTGCATCCGGTGGCCGACGCCCTCGACCCCGGCCTCACCACCGTGGCGCTGCCGCATACCGAGATGGGCGGGCTGGCCATGACACGCCTCATCGAACGCATCGAGGGTACCCGGCCCGGCGCCGATCACAGCGTGCAGCAACTGACCGGCTGGCTCGTCGAGCGCGGCTCAGTCGCAGCGCCGCCCACCTCGTAGATTCACTCCGCCGCCGATTCGCGCGCGACCGGCGCCACACGCAGCGGCGTCAGCGTCGCATCCGTGAGCTCGACGGTGCCGCGGGGCGCGTCCAGACGCAGTTGACGTGCTCCGGGCGCGCCATAGGTCGCCATGGTCAGGGACGCCTCGCCGTCTCCCGCGAAGACCTCGATCGAGGCCACGTCGACGACGATGTCCAGCCGCACCCGTCCGTCCTCTGAGGCGACGGGTGCCGACCGCACCGCCCGGTACTCCGCGGGCATCTCGGCGGCGATGGCGTCGGCATCCCGTGCGACGAAAGCCAGTTGGTTGTCGAAGTCGTACCCGACGGTAGCGAATCCGCCGTCGGCGTTGAGCACCTGCACGCGGACCTCGCCGGTGCCGTCCGCGGCTCCGACGTCGAGAGTCAGTCGGTACGCATCGGATGCGGGAGCCGGGAGGTCGGTCGTGCTCCCCGCATCCAGGCGCAGGGGCTCGATCTGCTCGGGCTCACCCTCCAGAGTTCGCAGCCCGTCCGCGGGAGACGAGTAGAGCTTGGCCGTGTCGCCGTCCGAACCCAGCCGGATGCTGCGCACGACCGAGTCGGAGCCGCCCTGCCAGTCACTGGTCGGGAAGCGATCCGCGTAGGCCCAGTTGTTCATCCACGCGATGCTGTACCGCGAGGTGAGCCGCTCCTGGGCGCTTTGCCGGGTGTCATCCCACGTGACGGCGGCGTAGTAGTCGGCGCCATGGTCGAGCCATTGGTGCCCGGTTCCATCGGCGGTGAACGTCGTGCCGTCCCAGTCGCCGACCCAGTATGTCGTGCCTGTCGTCATCCCCTCGGCGGTGCCGTTCGCCCCGGCGAGCAGCACCCAACGCACGTCAGTCGGATCGCCATTGACCGCCATCGGAAAGAGGTCGGGGCACTCCAGCACGCCGAGGCCCGTCGTGACGAAGTCGGACGCGTAGGTCCAGTCGCGCAAGTTGGGCGAGGTGTAGAAGCCGATGCGATCGTGCTCGGCGAGGGCCATCACCCAGTGCCCGGCGCTCTCATCCCAGAACACCCGCGGGTCTCGCCAGTCGGTGACGCCGGGATTGTCCAGAACGGGGTTGCCCTCGTAGGACTCGAACGAGTAGCCGCCATCCGTGGAGGCGAAGAGCGACTGACGCTGCACACCATTGACCTGCTGGGTGACGAGGGCGATGACCGCACCCGCCCCGAACCCCGCCGTGTCATCGGAGTCGACAACGGCGGTGCCCGTCCAGATGTCGCCGAGACCGTTGGTGTACTTGTCGATCGCGACGCCCTGGTCTTCCCAATGCACAAGGTCGGTTGAGGTCGAGTGGTACCACGCGGTGCCGTTCCCGTCGGGGTGATCGGCGTTGTAGAGGTAGTAGTAGTGCCACACGCCGTCGAGGAAGAACGGTTTCTGCGGGTCGTTCATCCAGTTTGTCTCGGGGGTCATGTGCACCGCCGGGCGGTTGGCCGACCAGTCGGCCGGGCGCTGGAACGGGCTCGACGGGGCGGGCGCGGACTCGGTGGGGCGCGGGGCTGGACCCGTGGCGTTCCCCCCGAGGACGGAGAGGGTCACTGCCGTGGCGGCGACCATCAGCGCGACCACGACAATGGCGGAGACCACGAGCGTGCGGCGGCGTGGCTTCCGCCGCGGGGCGGCGGGAGCGGAGGCATCCTGATCGGTCACAGAGAAGTCCTTCGGGTAGGTCGGCGCGTGTCCGCGGAAGCGGACGACGTGCCAGGCACGGTGGGTGGGTGCCCCGGACCGGGATCGGAACGGGGCACCCACGGCGGGGCAGGTGGGATCAGCGCAGCGGCTTCACGTGGCCACCCGGGTTGATGTTGATGTTTGCAGGCACGTCGGCCCAGCCACCGAGCCCGCTGTTTCCGTACGAGTAGTCGACGCTCGTGGTGTCGCCCTCGATGTCCATCTTCACTGTGGGGGCGAGCGTGCCGCCCCGCACGAAGTCATCGGGCGAGCCGATGGTGTCGATGAACGACTGCACGAGGCCACCGGGCATCACATAGTGCGAGTAGGCCTGGAACGCGCCCGGGTGCTGGTCGGCATTCGGCGCGAAGGGCTGACCCTGCTGGTAGTTCAGGTTGGTCGGGTTGCCCAGCGCCAGACCGGACCCGTTGAGCGGCTTGAAGTCCGAGCGGATGCCGTCGCCGACGAATCCGTAGACCCCCTCAGGTCCGTCGCTCCCGGCCGCGAACGTGCCACGGTGGGTGATCGTGAACAGGTAGGACTTGCCGTCCTTGAAAACGAACTGCGGGCGCTCGGTCTGATCAGTGACGCAGTTCGCCGACAGGATCGGCGGGAGGAACTCCCACTCGGTCAGGTCGTCGTTGGTCGCTTTAGCGAGACCGATGTTGGCGATCTGGTAGGTCGCGCCGGACGCGTTGACCTCGTCCGCTGTCTCGGCGAACGGGTCGCCGGCCTGGTAGCCCAGGTCCTCGTCGGTGCAATAGGCCTCATCACGGGGCATCGCGGTGTTGCCTTCGAAGACCATGTATGTTTCGCCGGGGTGGGCCGGGTCTTCGAACGTAAACGGGTCGCGGAAGTTGAAGGACGGGTTCTGCTGCCCGGTCTGGTAGTACTCACCGTCGGCCTGCAGCAGCTCCGTAACCTTGTTGAAGCCGGTCAACTTCACGTCCTTTCCGGTGGAGTGCACCTTGCCGACGCTGAGCGTGAGCCGCGGGTCGTAGGGCTTGACGTCCTGGCCCTGCGCGTCGCGGTAGAACGCGACGTCGGTGAAGAACAGCTTCACCTCGCCGCCCTTGAACACCCGCGCTGAACCGGACCACTGGGTTTGGTGGCTGAACGACTTGTCCTCGAAGATCTGATCCGTCACGCCTTCGTCGAAGACGAGTCCGCCGTAGGTCCAGCCGCCGTTCTCGGGCCGCTCGTCGGCAGGCACGCCCGTCTCGCGGTAGAAGTAGCCGATCTTGGCGTACTGGTGGCGCTCGTCGAAGCCGAGGCTGCGGTCGGCGACCAGCGAGAAGATGATCTCCTGGCCCTTCACCGAGTACTGATTGCCGTCTTCGTCGGTGAGGGGCCAGCTGTCCCACACCCACACCTGGTCGTTGGACATGTCGGGGAAGTCCTGCTGCACCTCGGGCATGGTCTGCGATGCCGGCATCGAATTCTCGCGTGGAGGCGTCGTGGGATCGGACACGCGCTGCAGCTGCCGCGCGTCAGCGCGGGTCCACTTGGCGGTGAAGTCGTCTTCAGGGGCGTGGGCCTCCTGGGTGTGTGGGGTCGGCTCGGGGCCGTCATGCAGGGCCGGCAGCGCCGTGGCTGCGGAGGGCAGCCCGAGTAGCGCGGCTGCGGTCAGGGCGACCGTGGTGCCCGCGGCGGCCACGAGGCGCCGGGGGCGCTTCTGGAGAGAATGCATGGCTGAGTACTCCTTGAAATGAAGAATGCAAATCGATTTGCATCAGCCATCCATGGTTGCACAGTCGCCCGGAGAACGCAGGTCGGGCGGCGCGTTCGACGATTCGGGCGGCGCGAGACCAGATCTCGACGCTCTCGCCGGCAGCGAAGGCTGAACCCGTCAGAGCCAGAATGCGGCGAGTCGCAGAGCGATCGCCGCGCCCTGCTCCTGCCCAGCCCGCGCGGCCGTCGGGCGCAGCGCCAGGTCCATCGCGTTGGCGCCGAACAGGTTCTCGGCGGACGTGGAGGGAACGATCGTCGCGACCCTGCTGCCGCCGGCGCGCAAGGTCTCAACCTGGGCGGCGAGGTGCAGGCCCCATGCAGCGGGTGTGCGAGATCGACCGCCCAAGGGTGACAGCACCAGCACCCGCGCGTACCCGGCGGCCACGTCGGCGTTATCGGCGTTGGACCGGTAACCCCCGTCGATGTAGGCGCGATCGCCGATGCCGTATGCGAAACCACTCGCGCAACTCGCAGCCACCGCATCTACCAGGTCCACCCCACTGTGCCGGCCGAACACGACCGATTCACCGGTCTGGGCGTCGACGGCAGTGAAAAGAACGCGCCGCTCGGGCCAGTCTGAGCGGGTAAGTCGGGACGCCACCGTCGCGCGCCACCGCGTCTGAGCAGACTCGCCTGCCATGCCAGCCAGATCGAGCGCGGCAGCGCCCAGTCGACGGCGCATGTCGGCCGCATCCGCGGAGGCGGCGATGATCCGGTTGGTACGCTCCAGGCGCTCGCCTACCGGCCGCATCGGCGCCCGGGCGGTGTCGGATGTTCCAGTTTCAGGTCGGTTCGGGGGCGGGGGCGGCGGCGCTGCCGAGAGGATGTCGTCGAGCAGGTGGGCGGGGCTCCGTCCGCCGATCTGGGCCGCGGCGGTTGCCCCGGCCGAGGTTCCGACGATCAGATCCGCCCGGGTCACATCCAGGCCGGCCTCGGCGAGGCCGGCGATCACGCCGAGCAACCAGGCGTTGCCTGTGGAACCGCCACCGCCCAGGACCAACGCGGTGCGGGTGAGCTGTTCTGGAGGCTGCTGACGGTGCATTGCGTGTCTTCGTCGGGCTCAGCGACGGAAGGTGACGTGCACGACACCGCTCTCCGCGACCTCGGAGGACACCTCGTAGCCGTCTTCGAGACCATGCAGGCCGTCCCAGAGGCGCGCGCCGACGCCGAGGACGATGGGCGTGATCCCGACATGCAGGCGGTCGACGAGGCCCGCGCGGAGGAAGTCCCGTACCACGCTCACTCCCCCGCCGATCCGGATGTCCCCGTCGCCGGCCAGGTCCCGCGCCTCCTCGAGCGCCTCCTGCGGGGTCACGCTGCGGAAGTCGAACCGGGTGCCGTTGGGGAACTCGATCGACGGACGGGGAGAGTGGGCGAGCACGATGACGGGACACGCGAACGGCGGTTCCTCGCCCCACCAACCGCGCCAGTCGGGGTTGTCCGGAAAGGTGTGCAGGCCGAACATCCCTGCACCCATGATCTCGGCGCTGATGCCCTCGAAGTAGGCCTGCGCATAGCGGTCGTCGACCCCGGTGGTTCCCTCGCCGGTGTCGTCGTGCAGCACCCGTTCCCGGAAGGTGCGGGTGGCCACATAGGGGGCGACCAGACGACCCCAGTCCTCGCCGAAGATGTTCTCCGGCGTCTGGTCGGCAGTCGCGCCGATGCCGTCGAGAGAGATGTTGAGGTCAGCGCGAACGACCATGAGTGCTCCTTGGTGGGCGGACGAGGGTAGTCCTATGATTCGCCGGGGTTCCGGCCACTGTCAACTGCCGTGCGGGGCGGCTGGCCGCTGCACGTCGACGGCTGGCCGACGCATCGAGGCCGTGACGCGCACGATCGGGCACACCCCGGTCCAGAACGGGCCGGGGTGTGCTCGGTCGAATCAGTAGGACGAATTCACAGTCACTTCGTCGATCGTCCACCATTGGGGTGCCACGCCGGTCTGGGTGATCCGGAGGTACCGCGCGGTGGTCGGGGTGATGGAGATGGGGCGCTTCCAGCCGTAGGCGATGCCGGTGGCAGCCGTCGTCCAGTTCGTTCCGTCGACGGAGGTTTGCAGATCGAACCCGCGCGGGTAGTCCCACGTCGATCCCGAGGGCGTCTGCACCGTGACCATCGCCACGGTCTTGTTCGAGCCCATGTCGATGCGATACCACTCACCGCCCGCCATCGCCTGCCCGCTGCTCCACGAGGAAGCGTTGACACCGTCGATGCCGCCTGCCGTGGATGTCCCGGTCGCCGTCGACGACGCCGTGGCGGTCCACCCGGAGTGGTTGATCGCCACGGGTGAATAGCTGGCGGATCCCGCCGCGTATTTCGACAGGGTCGCCACAAAACGTGTGTTCTGCGTGAAGTTGGCGGTGCTGAACTTACCCACCTTCGACACGAATGTGGCCGAGTCGTCACTGTTGATGATGGGCACCGGGTTGGGGTTGTTGTAGTACATCCCCCAGTACGCGAACCCGTCGTTGGCGGACCCCTTGACCTTGTAGGTCCACGCTGACCAGGAAACGGACTGCGCGTTCAGTCCGGCCATGAAGCGAGACCACACGTCGTCGTTGTAGTACAGGGAGTACTCCCCGTACAGGATAGGCACTCCCGGGTTCGAGAGCTTGGCCGGCAACCCGGCCAGTTCGTTGCTGACGAGTTGGTTCTGGGCCGTCCAGTCCTTCGAATTGGGCATGTCGTACGGGTGATACTCGTACACGACATTCGTCCAGCCGTACGTGGACGGGGACGCGATCGCGTTGAGCCCGAAGAACGCCCCCAGGAAGATCGTGTGATTCGAGTCGATGGCCCGAACGGCGTCGTACAACCGGTCGTAGTAGTCGCTCTTCTGCGCCACGTCGTCCGCGTCCTCGCCGTAGTCGATGAGGGGCTCGTTGATGAGGTCGTAGCCGGCCACTCCCGCATTGCCGTTGTAACGCGTGGCGATCGCCTTCCAGATGTCCTCGGTCCAGTTCTGGTAGGTAGCGCTGCCCCAGAACCCGTTCGGGTTCGGGCCGATGCGTCCACAACTGCCCCACGGGCATCCCCCGCCGGGCACCGTGTGGAGATCGATGAGCACGTACATGCCGCGAGCCGATGCCTGTTCGATGACCCAGTCGATTTTGGTCCACGGACTGGCCTTCCAGGTGCCATCGAGGTTGAGGAAGTTGTTCCACCCGATGGGCACGCGGATGAAGTTCATCCCGGTCGCGGCGATGTTGTCCAGGTCGCCAGGAGCCAGCCAAGCGTCCTGGTGCGCGTTTATGACAGTCTGCGCTCCGGCTGCGCCGAACCGCGACGTCAGCGAGTTGTTCAATGAGTAGTCGTCGTTGTACAGGCCGGCGGTCAGCTCGCCGATGGACCACCACTGCGCGGCTGTGCCGGTCTGCACGATGCGGAAGTACCGAGCGGCTTGCGCGACGAACGGGATGGTTGTGGCCTTACGCGTGCCTACGCCGGAGGCCACCGTCGACCACGTCGAACCGTTCTTGGACAGTTGCAGGTTGTACCCGCGCGGGTAGTCCTGCTCGTCGGACGAGTTCTTGTCCGTGTCCGTGGTGACGTTGTTCAGGGTGATGAGCGCGCCCATGTCGACACTCAGCGTCTGCCCGTTCGCCTGCGCCACGCCGGTCGTCCACCGAGTGCCGTTCGAGTTGTCGGCGACATTCCCCGGAGAGGCTCCGACAGACGATGTGATTGCCCAGCCGGCGCGGTCGAGATTGTTGCCGGAGGAGATGGCAACCTCGGCGATCGACCACCACTGAGCGGACGTGCCGTTCGAAGCGATCCGCAGGTATCGACCGCCCTTGGAACCTTGGAAGTCGGCCTGGATGACCCGGTTGGTGCCGTATCCGCTCGCCACGTGGGTGAATGCCACATTGTCGTAGGAGGTGTACACGTCCCAGATGCGGGGAAAATCGTTCGCGGTCGCGGCGCCGGAGTCGAACAGGACCTTGTCCATGTCGACGTTGCGGCCGAGATCGATCGTGTAGGTCTGGCCGGGGACTTGGGCAGCCCCGCTCTGCCAGACGGTGGCGACGTCCCCGTCGAGCGCGAGACCGGGGGTGGTGCCGGCCGCTGTGCCCGATGCCGTCGCGGTGTGCGTTGAATTGTTCAGCACCGGGTCGTTGAAGAGGTTGATCTCACCCACCGACCACAGGGCGCCGGCGGTCGCGGTCTGGGACACCCGAACGTACCGCGCCACCTGGGGGCTGAACTTCGCACTCGTCACGCCGTCGGCGCCGGGCTGGTTGCCGACGCTCTTCCACGCGGCGCCATCGCTGGATGTCTCGATGTTGATGTTGCGCGGGTACTGGCCCGCGTTGTTGGAGTTGTCCACGGACAGGCGGTTGAACAGCGTCGGGGCACCGAGGTCGACCCTGATCCACTCCGAGCCGGCCTGGTTGACGCTCGTGGTCCACCGGGTGGTCGACGAGCCGTCCAGGGCGGAGCCCGGGGTGCCCGCAGAGGCGGTGGCCGACCAGCCGGCGCGGTCCGCGGCGAATTCGCCCAGCGGCGACATCCAGTCTTCCTGGGTGAGCCACCCACCGACGTTCGTGCCGCGCAGATTGACCGTGGCGCCGGTACCCGAGCTCTTCTTGAGCACCGCGCCGCTCGCCTTCAAGAAATCGGAGGCACCGATCGCGGCCGCCTCCGCTTTCATCGGTGGGGTGGTGATCGTCGCCACCAACGCCGCTGCGACGAACGCCGCGACTATCATCCTCTTCTTCATGATCCTCCTTGATCACGGCCAACCGCTGTCGGGAGCCGGCTCACGCGGACGCTCGTCCACGGCGATAGCCTCCCAGAGGAAGAACACTTTGTCTACTGTTTAAAATAAGTAGTGCCAAAAGAATGCGGGCGCGCCGAAGAGCGCGACCCGCCAGCGACGACTATGCCGGGAGTTGGGTCGCGCGAGGCTGGTTCAACACCGCGTTCAGCGGCAGAATCGCGGCCCCGAGGGCCACAGTGTCGCCGCCGAATTTGCTCGCCGACAGGGTGAACTGGGAGCCGGGACGATCCAGTGCCTCGGCCCGGATCGCAGCCTCGATGCGCGGCGCGAGCGTCTCCATCAAGCGCAGACCCACCCATCCACCGATAATCACTCGATCGGGATTGGTGAGGTTGACCAGTCCGCCGAGCGAGGAACCGAGAATAGCGACGAGTTCGTCTACGACCGAAGCGGCAATCGGGTCGTCGGCATCCGCCGCAGCGAGCAGGTCTCCCACGGCCCGCCAGCCGCTTCCCTCGAACACTCCCCCGGCTTCGCGCCACGCCGCGAAGATCGAATCGGCACCCAGGTAGGCCTCAACGCACCCGTGTTTGCCACACCGGCAGAGACGTCCGCCGTGCGCAATCTTGACGTGCCCCCACTCCCCGGCACTGCTTCGGGACCCGTGGGCGAGCTGACCGTCGCTGACGATCCCCAGACCGACTCCCCGGCCCATCAGAACCACGAGCGCTTCGGCGACGCCGCGCGCCTCACCGTTCCACATCTCCGCCATGGCCTGGGTTTTTGCGCCGTTCTCGGCGAATATCGGGATATCGTGCGAGACCAGGTCGGTGACCGCGATCGCGGGCCAGCCCTGGCTCTGGGCATAAAGCATCTGCTCACCGGAAGGGCTGGTCTCCACGATCCCTGGCAGCCCGAGCCCCAGGCCGACCATCCTGTCCCAGGCGCCGGGATTGCGAGAGCGAAGCGCATCAAGCGCGTCGTCGAGATCCCGGCCGATGACCTGGATCGGCTCGCCGGAGCGTCCGCCGCGAAACTCCGTGTCGATGCGGTTCATCGACAGGTCGAAGAGCTCCATCGCCACACCGCGTTCACCGACATCCGCGCCCAGCAGGTACGCGCCTGCGGGATTCGGCTCGATGAGAGTCGTCGGCCGACCGCCGCTCGATGCCACCGTGCCTGCCTCCAGGACGAGGCCTTCCGCGATGAGCTCCGTGACCAGGTTCGTCACCGATGCGACAGACAGCCCGGACTCTCGGGCGAGCTCCGCCCGGGTCGTCGACCCGGCAAGGATGATGCTGCGCAGAGCCTGCGACCGGTTACGCTGTCGCACATCGCTCACCGTCGCGGGAGACGAACTCGTCGCGGGGGGTCGGCTGGTCATATGTCCTGAACCTATCAACTTGATCATTCCACTTCCAGTCGTGAGATCGTCGATGCGGCCGTCGCCACGACGCGGATTCCGCGTTCGGTCCGCTCCACGCGTGTGCCGCCTTCCGCTCCGAGCACCCGGACGGTTGCGGGGTCGACGTGGGTGAGTTCGAATTCGAGCCAATCACCCGGCTCCAAATTCACCACCAGTTGCTCCTCGAGCGCATAGGCCCGGCCGTCGGTCTGTTCGAACGGGTTGGCCGGATGCGGGCCCGACGACGCCCAGGCGAAGTTGACGGCGTCGCCCGCACGGATCCCGTCGATCGTGGCACTGGACGCGGACGAATAGGACTCGCCGGGACCCCGAACACCGAATCCCCACGCAGGAATGACGACAGGATGCTCACCGAGGAGGGCCGCGACGATGTCGGGATTCCACCGGGCCGTCTCCACCGACATATTGGCGAGCAACCCGTCGAAGATCAGCGCGGCATCGGCCACGACGAGCGACGGATCCGAGCCGGCCGCGACGACGCACGCCCACCCGTCCGGAGCGGTGATGGACACGGGCGAGGTGGCTGTTTCCAGCTTCTTCCACGGCCAGAAGTTCCAGCCGATGTTGTGCGATTCGTACATCCGGAAGGCCGTGTACAACCACTCGAGCGTGTTCTCACCCCCCTCCCCCATATAGATGGGCAGCCCGAGCCGGTCGCGCACCTCCAAGAACGGCGCAATGCTCGCGGTGTCGGGCGACGACCAGTACTTGTGGAACTGGAGGAGTGAATTCTGGTCCCAGACCTCGGTGAAAATGCTCCAGTTCGTCGCCCAGTGCACGCCCTCATAGACAATCAGGTGGCCGGGATCCTCTTCCCGGATGGCCGCGGTGATGTCTTTGTAGAGCTCCACGAGTTCCGCGGCGTACACGTCCTGCCATTCGTTGGGCAGCGGCTCGTTGAGCAGGTCATAGCCCAACACGACGGTCTCGTCGGCGTAGGTACGGGCAAGGTCTCGCCAGAGACGCACCGTGAGCGCGCGATAGGCCTCGTCCATGAACAACTCGGGTTTGTTATTCGGGGAGTCGTCGATGTTGGTGCCGGTTTGACCGCCCGGCGCGCCGTGCAGATCGAGCAATACCCACAGTTGGTGTTTCCGACACCATTCAATCAACCGGTCGATCATGGCATAGCCCTGTTCAAGCGGTGCACCGTCATCACCTTGGATGAGCCTCGAGTTGATCGGCAGACGCACGTGGTCGAACCCGCTCTCGGCGATCCTCTGAATGTCCGCCTCGGTGATGTACCCCGCATAGAACGAGTCCCAGAACCGACTTGCACCGTCCTCCCCCAACAGACGTTTGGTCAGCGCCTCGATCTCTCGGGGAGATTCGGCGCCTGGCCCGAACTTCCACATATATCCCTCGGGCAGCATCCAATTGCCGAGGCCGACGCCGCGCAGCAACAGCTCGTGACCCGAGCCGTCGTAGAGGCGGGCGTCTCTGGCGTGCACAAGGCCGTCGAACGATGCGGGGCGGCGGCAGAACTCGGTGGGATACGCGATGGGCGAAGCAGGGAACACGATGGGTGACTCCATGGGCTATTTCAATCCGGACAGGGCGAAACCCTGGATAACGAAGCGTTGGAAGATGACGAACACGATGAGTATCGGTACGACCATGACCGACGCGGCGGCCATCTGCAGCGACGGGTTGACCGCCAGCTGCTGGTTGAGGAGGGACAATCCCACCGACAGCGTGTACAGCTTCTGGTCACTCGCGATGATCAGCGGCCACAGGAAACTGTTCCAGCCGGCGATGAACGTGAGCACGATCTGAACGGCGAGGATCGGCTTCGACATGGGCAGCACGATCTGCCAGAACGTGCGCCACTCGGTCGCACCGTCGAGCCTCGCGGCCTCGAGCATCTCGGTGGGAATCGTCGACATGAATTGGCGGAAGAGAAAGATGCTGAATCCACCGACCAAGGTCGGAAGGGCTATGCCGATGAGGGTGTTGGTGAGTTTCATCTGGTTGAGGATCAGGTAGGTCGGGATCATCGTCACCTGGATCGGGACCATCATCGTCGCCAGCACGAGGAAGAACATCCAGCGTTTGCCACGGAACTCGAACTTCGCGAAAGCGTAACCTGCCATCGCCATCAGAAGCAGACCGATCATCCCGATCGCGACGACGGCGAGGGTGTTCACCAGATAGCGTCCGAAGTCCAGTTCCGTGAACAGCACCCGGTAGTACTCGAAGGTCGGCTCCTTCGGGAGCACCGACGGAGGGAAATCGGTGGACTCCCGCTGCGGCTTCACCGAGGCGGTCAGCATCCAGATGAACGGAAAGGCCGTGATGATGGCCCCGATGGCGAGCAGCACTCCGATGACAACGGTGAGCTGGCGTGACCTCCGTGCGGCGGCACGATCGGTCCGCCGCAGACGCAGACGGATTGCGCGGTTCCTAGTAGTCATCGTCGGCCTTTCGCGCGCGGAGCTGGAAAACTGTGATGATGGCGATGATGGCGAAGAGCACGATCGACCCGGCGCTGGCGTAACCGAACTGGTTCATCCGGAACCCCTCCTTATAGAGGAAGATCGACACGCTCGTCGTGGCGCCAAGCGGACCACCGTCGGTCAACACGAACGGCTCGTCGAAGAACTGCCCCCAAGAGATGATCGTGGTGACGGTCACGAAGAAGATGGCGAATCGCAGCAACGGCACGGTGATCGAGAAGGTCTTGCGCCATTCACCGGCCCCGTCGAGGGACGCGGCTTCCAGGTAATCCTTCGGCACGCCCTGGAGCGCCGCGAGGAAGATGATGATATTCAGGCCGGTGCCTCGCCACACTGCCACAAGAGCCACCGAGAACTTGGCGAGCACGGGATCGGACAGCCACTGCACCTGCTCGACGCCCGCGAGCGAGAGCAGGTAGTTCAGAAAGCCGAATTGAGTGTTGTAGAGGTAGCCCCAGATGAGCGAGATCGCGACGATCGCGGTGATAGCGGGAATGAAGTAGAACGAACGCAGCGCCCGGAAGAACGGGTGATCGCTTCGGTTGAGCAGTAGCGCAACGGTGAGAGACAGCACGACGACGGCGGGCACACCGACGAGGGCGAAGATGCCCGTGTTCGCGAGCGCTTGCCAGAAGTCGGCGTCGCCGAACAACGTGACGTAATTGGCGACGCCGACGAACTTGACGTTGCGGATGTTGGCGAACGCAGAGATATTCATGTTGGTGAAGCTGACGGCGAGAGCGACGAAAATCGGGAACACCCCGAACGTCACCAGCAAGAGCATCGCGGGCGAGACAAAAAGATACGGGGAGAGCCGGTTGCGCATGATCGCTCCTTTCACTGTGGGACTGGGCCTGGCGCGCGAGGGCCGCCCCGTCACCGAGACGGCCCTCTAGCGGCGCGTTAGTCGATCGTCAGGTCCGCAGTCTTGGCGAAGAAGCCGGCCAGCGTGTCGTCGCGGTCGGCGCCAGTGAGGGCGATCGCGTTGAGCGCGTTCAGCAGCTCGGTGCCGACGGCACTGTCCCAGTTCGACACGAGCGGCAGCACCTTCGACGACGCGAGTTGTTCGGTGTACACCGCCACGTTCGGGTCGCTGTTGAGGTCCGCGTCATCCAAGGCTGCGCTGACCGTGGGCAGTTCACCGCTGAGCGAGTACCACTCAAGCTGGGTCTCAGGCTGTGCCAGGTATTCCAGGAGCTCCAACGAAGCATCCTGCTGGTCGGTGTTCGCCCACACTCCGAGGTTCGAACCGGCGAACAGCGACGTCGACGAAGTCCCCGCCGGCAGCAGACTCGCCTGCCACTTCCCCGCGAGTTCCGGCGCGCCGTCCGTGATCGCCTTGCCCAGGTATGGGCCGCTCACGAGCATCGGCGCGACGCCGGAGATGAAACCCTGCGTCTGGTCGAAATCGCCGTTGGTCGGCACACTGCCGTCGGCATACAGCCCGGTGTAGATGTCGACCGCGTCTTGGAATTCGGGGGTATCGAAGTCGACATTGCCGTCGGAATCGATGACGTCGCCGCCGAGACTCCACGTCATCTCGACCGGCAGCGGGGCGTCCCACTGCGGGATGTAGTAGCCGTACTGACCGCTTCCCCGACTCGTCAGCGTCTTGGCGTCGGCGCGTAGTTCGTCCCAGGTCGCTGGAGGGGCGTCGATCCCATTCTCCGAGAGGATGTCGGTGCGGGTGAACAGAACGCGCGTGTCGCTGACCCACGGCACGCTGACGACCTGTCCGTTGACGGATGTCGCGTCTCCGCTCACTCCAGACGGAAAGTTCTCGGGAGCGAGCCCGGGATAGTCGGCGACAAGATCGTCCAGGGGCAGCAGGGCACCCGCGTCCGCGAAGCTCCGAAGCTTGGAGAGGCCGATCTGCAGCACATCCGGTCCGGCGCCCGAGGCAACCGAGGTCGTCAGCTTTTCGTCGATGCTGTCCCACGGGATGGCAACGACCTCGATCTCCTGCCCGCTCTCCTTGACGAAGGGGGCGACGAGGGATTCGAAGTTGGCGCCCGAGTCACCCATCACCCACACGGTCAGCGGTCCGTCCGCGGCGGTGGTGGGGCTGGGGTCGGAGGCGCAGCCGCCGAGGCTCAGCGCGAGTCCCGTGATGACCACGGGGGCAAGTGCCTTTGTCAGAATTCTCTTCATTGAGGTTTCCCTTTCTCGGTGCAAGTAGTGCGGTGATTGTGGAAGTGGCCGTCTGCGACGGTCGTCTTGATGCCAGCAGGTGGGCGGGACTTATTACAAGCTTTATAATAACGTGTGTGCAAACCGTGTCAAGCACATCGGGCAAGACAAGGCCGGGGGCGGCTCCGTACACTGATTCAACGGTCTCGGCTCGGCCGAGGCCGTGATTCGAACGGCGCCGTTCGAACTCGCGATGCCACGCGAGCGCACCCGGGGAGGACGACCATATGAGCCGCACGGACGACGCGCCCGCCGCATCCGAGTCTCAGACCGAGCCTCCACCCGGCGGGGCCCGTACCTTCGCGCAGGTACTGGTCAATACGGCTGTCGCCAACGTCACCACGAGTTTTCTCTGGTTCGCGCTCACCTTCTGGGTGTACCTGGAGACCCGCTCGGTGCTCGCCACGGGCATCATCGGCGGCGCGTACATGCTGCTCGTCGCCGTGTTCTCCATGGCGTTCGGCACCATCGTGGATCGGCACCGCAAACATCTCGTGATGGTGTTCGCCGGCGTAGTCACCCTGATCGCGTTCAGCATCGGCGGCGGGCTGTACCTGGTGTTCCCGGAGGCCACCCTGCTCGACCTCGGTGGTCCCTGGTTCTGGCTGTTCAGCGGCATCATCCTCTTCGGCGCGGTGATCGAGAACATGCGCAATATCGCCCTGTCCACGGTCGTCACCCTGCTGATCCCCACCGAACGCCATGCCAACGCGAACGGCCTCGTCGGCACGGTGCAGGGGCTCGCGTTCATGGTCACGAGCGTCTTCAGCGGGCTCGCGATCGGGCTGCTCGGCATGGGGTGGACGCTGCTCATCGCGATCAGCCTGTCGGCGGCGGCCCTGCTACACCTGCTGTTTCTCCGCATCCCCGAGGCTCAACCGCAGCAGGATGGCGAGCGACGTCCGCTCATCGACCTGCGCGGCAGCATCACGGCCGTGCGCGCGGCCACCGGGCTGTTCGCGCTCATCATCTTCTCCACTTTCAACAACTTCATCGGCGGCGTCTACATGGCGTTGATGGATCCGTACGGCCTCGAGCTCTTCCCCGTGGAGGTGTGGGGCATCGTGCTCGGGGTCACCTCGACCGGGTTCATTGTCGGTGGGCTGCTGATCGCGAAATTCGGGCTCGGCCGCAACCCGATCCGCACGATGCTGTTGCTCGTGATCGTGATGGGTGTGCTCGGCGCGCTGTTCACGATCCGGGACTGGTGGTGGCTCTACGCGGCCGGTATCTGGCTCTACATGACCCTCATCCCCGCCGTCGAGGCGGCCGAGCAGACGGTCATCCAGAAGGTGGTGCCGTTCCGGGAGCAGGGCCGCGTGTTCGGGTTCGCGGCTGCGTTCGAGTCGGCCGCGGCACCCGTCACCGCGTTTCTCATCGCGCCGATCGCGGAGTTCATCATCATCCCGTTCATGAACTCGGATGCCGGCCGCGCCGACTTCGGCGCTCTCCTGGGCGATGGCCAGGCGCGCGGTATCGCGCTGGTTTTCCTCATCTCCGGGCTCGTCATGGTGCTCGCGGCCATCGCCGCGTTCTTCACGAAGTCGTACCGCCGAATCTCGGCGCAGTACCTCGACCAGGCCGACTCGGTTCCGATTGAGGGCCCGCCGGATTCGACGGCGGAGGCGCAGCTGCGGCACTGACCGCGTTCCGTCGGCCGGGCAGCGGCGAAGGGAACTCTCGGCCCGGCCCTTCCGGCGCCTAAATACACCGATCAGCGACCTAACTGGAGCCGTAGGTGGCCCATGCTCACCGCTAGAGTCGTCTTGCAGCGCTGCCGCCTGCGTTTCACTGATGGAGGTGAAGGGCCATTTCCCGTTCCGGGTCGCTGCGAGCGTGGCTCATCGTCCTCCTCATTCGGCGGTGGAGAGCCCAGTCCAAACTCTTCGCCCTCGTGCTTGCCGTTTCCGTGATCGCCGGAACCGTCCTCACAGGCTCGCTCCTGCTGGTGCGGTCGGCAGAGGAAGCCGGCGTGCGCGCCAGCCTCGCGTCGATGACCGCGGATCGGGTTGCCGTCACCGTCCGCGTCCTCAACCCCGGAACCCCGGTCACCGGTACCCGGGCCGACATCGACCGGGCGACCGAGCAGGCCTACGGAGCAGGCGTGGATTGGTCGAGCAGTGGGTGGGTGACGAGCGAGTGGGTGACGACTGCCGAGGGCGTCTACGCCTCTCTCGCGGAGCTCGACGACCCGGCCGCCGCGGCCACCCTCGTCGCCGGCGATTGGCCTACCTCTCCGGAGGGCGTGGCCATGCCACAGACCGCGGCCAGCTCCCTCGGGCTCACCATCGGTGACACCTTCAGCGCCGCTGTGGGAGAGCGCCCCATCGCGTTTCGCGTCGACGGGCTCTACCAGGCAGATCCCGACTCAGGCGTGTTCTGGGAGAACGACCCGCTCGCCGCTTCGGGCAACGACCTCAATTTCCCGGAGCCGGACCGGTATATCTTCAACCCGGTTCACGGAATCGGACCGCTGCTGGTGGCCCGGGGCGGCGTGGATGCGTCCGGCATCCGCCCCGCTCAGCTGGAGGTCGTTGAGAACCCGACCTTCACCGCGATCGACGCGGCCGGGCTAGGGCTGCTGCAGGACCGGATCGACGACGCCGAGACGGGCATCGCACGGGGTATCTCCTTTCCCGACGGGACACTCATCATCGACACGGAGATCGCAACGGCACTGGCCGATGTGACCGCGGGACTCAGCGCGACCAGGGAGGTGGCCTTGATCATCGCGCTCATCCTGCTTGTCGTCGCCGCCGCGGCGGCCTCCGCGGTCACGCGCCTGCTCATCGTCTCCCGGGCGGGTGAACTCGAACTCCTCACTGCCCGCGGGGCGTCCAGGCGACAGATCGCGAGCGCTGTCGCACTCGACGCTGCCGTGGTCGCCGTGATCATCGCCGCGGTCAGCCCGTGGGGCGGGGTCCTGCTGCACGCGACCGTGGTGCGAGTCCCGCCGCTGGCCGCTGTGGGACTTGAGCCGTGGGTCGCCCCGGATGCGTGGAGCTGGCTCGTCGCCGCCGTGGTCGCCGTCACCGTGGCGGGTCTGCTGTGCCTTCCGGCGTCGATGCCTCATCGGCTGCGACGCAGCCTGCCGACCGGAACGGTGGCCGTCGCGGCCGGCTCCACCGTCATCGTCCTGTCCGGCCTACTGGTCTGGCGGGCAACAGCGGCAGCACCTCCGCCGGGCGATATTCTCCTCGCCGCGACCCCGGCCGTACTGCTCATCGCGACTGCCCTGATCGGAAGCCGCCTGGCCTCCACGGCGGCGCACCCGGTCGCCGCCCTGGCCGGGCGCAGCCGCGGCGCCGTGGCACCGTTGGTCGGGTGGTTCGCCTCCCGCGCACCAGGTCGTTCCGCAGGCATCACGCTCATCGCGCTCGCTGTTGGCGCGTCCGTCGTGGTCCTCGGCACGGCAGCGACCTGGCAGCAGGCGGTGCGTGACACCAGCGCCGTGGCGGTCGGTGCGCCCACCCGGATCGCTCCGGGCCCAGGCACCTCGACAGACAAGGGTGCGGCACCGGTCATCCGGCGGGACACCCTGCTCAGCAAGTTCTATGCCGATGCGCCGGGTGATTCGCCGGCAGTGGCGGTCCAGGTGCTCGGTCCCGACGCCCGGGCGCGTTCTCTGCTGGATCGCGGTCCGGTTGCTGCAGCCGGAGGGTCCGCGGTCGTTACCGAGCTGGGCCGCACCGACCCGGAGGACTCCGGGCCCGCACTAGAGCCCGGCACCGCCGGGGTGCGGGCCGAGGTCACGTTCTCCGCGCCGGAGAGCGTCGAGGCCGAGGTCTCGATGGTCCTGGCCGACCGGATCGGAGTGTTGACCGTGGTACCGCTCGGCACCGTGAGCGCCGGCATCACCACTGTCGCCTCCACCGACGGGTTCCCCCCGACCGGCGACGGCGCCACTCGCCTGGTGGCGATCACCATGCAGGTGCGCGACGCGGCGGAGCTCCCCGATCCGGTGTCTGTTGAGCTGTCGATGACCGGATGGACGGCCGTTCACCAGGACGGAACACTCGGGGAGCCGGTGCCGGTGACCGACGCCGGCCAGTGGCAGGGTTCGGCCGATGGCGAACTCACGGATCCACCGGTCGTGTCGGTGTCCGATTCCACGATTCGGCTCTCGGCCGCGGCACAGTTGGGCACCGCGCCCATCACCTTCGGGGCCGTCGGGTGGAACCCGCGGGCATCCGTCGCCGCCGTGATACCGGATGCGTTGGCCGACGACCTCGACGTGCTTGACGGCGCCAGGCTCACCGGCTTTTTCAGTGGCGCTACCGTGAATTTCACCGTTGTCGGCAGCGCGGCCACAATGCCCGGAGCAGCGACGGTCGGCGACCTCCGGGCGCTCGAAGCCGGACTGCCATCGCTCGCCCGGAGCACAACAACAATCGTCGTGGACGGCCGCGCCCTCGCCCACCACCTCGTGCAGGGTTCCGCGGCAGGCTCCTTGGTTGACGAGTTCTGGCTGGACGAGGCCGAAGCCGGCGTCTCGGCTCCGGTAGACGCGTCGGTCACCACCTCCGCGGGTGTCGCGCAGAGGATGCTCGAGGCACCCCTGCGTGCCGAGATCCTCGCCGCAACTCTCGTCACGGCGGCGACGAGTGTTCTGCTGGCTCTCGCGGGATTCGGTGCGCGAGCCGCGGCGGTCAGCCGGTCGAGGCGACTGGAGGCAGCCCAACTGCGAGCGGTCGGTCTCTCCCGTCGCGGGATGGTCGGAGTCTCCGCGATCGACAATCTCACAATCGCCGCGGCGGGCATTCTCGTCGGTCTCGCGGGAGGCCTGGCGACTCTGGCGCTCGTCGGCCCTCGTATCGCGTCCGGCGGTGGAGCGACGGCCGCCTCACTCGTCGTTCCCTGGCTCGCGGTGACGCTGCTGCCCCTCGGGCTGTTGGGTGCTTTGGCTGTCATCTCCCTCGGCATCGCCGTGGGGCAGCGGCGGCTGCCCCTCGCCGACCTGTTGCGCACCGGAGCCGACGGATGACCCGGCAACGCGTCCGCTCCGCCGCCGGAACCGGCGGCGACCGGGTCAGACGTGAGATCGGCGCGGTCGGGGCGTCGGCCCTGCTTGTTCTCCGGCGGGTCCGCACCGACCTGGTCGCTGTCGCGGGAATCGCCGGCCTTATCGCCATCACCGCTGTGTTGGCCATGGCGGTCCCGTCACACATCGACACGACACTCGATCGCGCCGCCCGGGAGGCGGTCGCGGCCGCTGGAGCAGACGCGGACCTGCGGCTGCTCGCCACGACCGGAAACGCGGCGGGAGACAATCCGACCACCGCGGAGCGATTGCTCGAATTCTCGACCGAGGTTCCCGACCTGTTGCCGACGACGCTCTCCGAGGTGGTGTCGCAGCTGAGCGTCGGCATCCTCGGTCCCGAAGTGGCCGGGCAGAGCATGGTCGGCACCGCGCGAGTGCGGATCGGTGTTCTCGATCCGGCCGCCACATCTCAGGTCCAGGTGGTCAGCGGCGAACTGCCGCCAGCGGGCACCGACCCCATCCAGACCGTGGATCGCTTGCCGGTCGTCATATCGTCGGCTGCGGCCGACGCGACGGCGTTCGCCGTCGGCGACAGCTTCACCGTCGGCGAGGCATCGTCAGACGAGGACATCCTGCTCACGGTCGTCGCGGTGGTCGATACGGCCGACCCCTCGGCCCAGGCGTGGACCGACCTGCCCGGGCTCTTCGACCCGCAGGCGTTGACCTCCCAGGGGGTGCACACAGGCGAGAGGTTCACCGTTCTCACCGATGCCGCAGGGTTCGACCGGGTCTCGGCGCGTTTCCCCGAAACCGCGGTCGGCACCTTGCGGACGTCGTTCGATGCCTCCCGATTCGATCTTCAACGTTTCGAACGCGTACGAGAGAGCATCGACGCTCTTGAGACGTCGTCGGCGAGCCTCACCGAAGGCTCCCCGGTCAGCGTTGCGGTGTCTAGTGACTATGAGCGGGCGTTGGAGTCGTTCCCGGCAGCCGCCGCGGCCGCGCGGGCCCAACTATCGACGCTCGCGGCGGGCCTGCTCGGTGTGGCGGTTCTGGTCACGGTTCTCGCCAGCACCGCTGTGACGCGCCGCCGGCAGTTCGAGATTGCACTCCTGCGCTCGCGCGGAGCGTCGCTCTCGCTCATCGTGAGTCACGCGGCGGCCGAGTCCATCGCGGTGACGCTGCTCGGCACGGGCCTCGGTGTCGCGGTGGCTGCCATGCTCGGCTTTCACGCCGGCTCCCCGCTGCTGCTGGCTGTCGCCGCCGGCATCTTCGCAGTCACCCCGGTGGCGGGCGCTTGGAGCGACGCTCTCGGCGCACCGTCGGCCCGACGCGCCGGCGCTCTTCGTGTAGCCGGCGTATCGGCGCTGCTCGCCACCGCGGTCACCGCAGTGGTGGCGCTGCGCTCGGGCGCCGGCGGGCTCGGCGGCGACATCGACCCGCTGTCCCTTGCCGCTCCGGTGCTCTGCGCCGGGGTCGTGGCGCTGGCCCTGGCGCCGCTGCCCACGCTGGTGCTGCGGTTCACCTCGGCCCTCACCGCTCGCACGCGCGGACCCGCCACGCTCCTCGCCGGCGCGAGCGCACGGGATGGTCGCGCACTCGTGACGCTCGTCGCCCTGACGCTCGCCGTGAGCGTCGCGGTGACATCGCTCGTGCTCCTGCACACCGTGGCCTCCGGTCAGGAGTCAGCGTCGTGGCGGTCGGTCGGCGCAGACGTTCGCGTCGAGGGGGCGCCGGATCCGGCCGCGCTCGTACGTGAGTTCACCGACGCCGGCGCAACGGCAGCGGCCGTCACCTACCGCCAAGGTGTGCAGTTGAAGGGCCGCACGGCAACAACCAGCGCGACCCTGCTCGCCGTCGACGACGACTATGCCGCCCTGCTCTCCGCGCTGCCCGGTACCCAGCCGAGCACGGACGCCCTGTCGGTGCGGCAGCTGCTGGGCGCGGCCGGCGGCGGGATCCAGGACCCGCTGCCCGTTCTCGCCGACCGGCGTCTGGCCGCTCTGGCCGGCGATGACGGTGCGACTTTCGACATCAACGGCGTTCTCGTGCCGGTGACCGTGATCGGCGCGTTCACCGCGACCGAGCCGACGGCAGTGGTCGACCGAACACGTCTCGACGCGTACCTCGCCGCGAATGTCGACCCCTCGGCGCCCGCCGGGACTTCCACCCAGCCGGTGCCACCGGAAACTGTGCTGGCAATCGGCAGCGGTGCCAGGCCGGCGGCGGGATCGGTCGATGAGGCGGATGAGGTCGTTCTGCGCAGCGACGTGGTCGCCCAGCTCCGCGGCGGCGTGCTCGTCGCCGGCGTCGCCTCGGCCACCACCCTGTCACTCCTCGGCACCGTGCTGCTGGCGCTGCTCGCCCTCCTCACCACCACGGTCATCGGCGTGCGGCGCCGAGGCCGGGTCCTCGCCCTGCTCGGCGCGCTCGGCGTGCCCAAACGCGCGGGCATCGCTCTCGCCATCGGCGAGCTCGCACCGCTCGTGGTGAGCGGTGTGGTGGGCGGATGCCTCGCGTCCGCCGTGGTGCTGACCCTGGCGGGCGGCGCCTTCGGCTCTGACCTCCTGGCCGGCGGTGACGCTCCCCTGACGGTTGCAGCATGGCTGCCGCTCGCGGTGGCGGGGGCCGCGACGGTAGCCCTCGGACTGGCCGTGGCCATCGATACACCACTCTCGCGCCGGGTCAGAACGGCCGACATCCTGCGAACAGGGGAAGACACATGACGCTCACCAGCGCACTCTCTCACGGCAAAGCAGTCGAGTACGGGGCGGGAGCACTCATCGCCTGCGACTCCGTGGTGCGGGTCTTCCGTGGCGGCGGCGTCGAAGTGCAGGCTCTGCAAGGCCTGGACCTTCTCGTGCAGGAGGGTGACATGCTCGCCATCGTCGGCGCGTCAGGGTCGGGCAAATCCACGCTGCTCGGCATCCTGTCCGGGCTCGACGTGCCGACGGCCGGGAGCGCTCGCGTAGCGGGACACGATCTCACCACAATGCGAGGTGAGGAGCTCGTGCGATACCGCCGCTCGACAGTGGGATTCGTGCGGCAGCAGTCGTCACGCAACCTGCTGCCCAACCTCACCGCCAGGGAGAACGTCGCTCTTCCCCTGGCGCTGGCCGGCGCGGGGAAGCGCGAACGCGCGGGGAAAGCCGCCGAACTGCTGGGCGCCATGGGCCTGGCGGACCGAGCCGAACGACGACCGGCGCAGCTGTCCGGGGGCGAGCAGCAGCGCGTGTCGATCGCCGTCGCGCTGGCCGGCTCTCCTCAGGTGCTGCTCGCGGACGAGCCCACCGGCCAGCTCGACGCCCGCACCGGCGACGAGGTCTTCGCTGCCCTCCGCGCCGTCAACGAGGCTTTCGGCTGCACGGTGGTGATCGTCACCCACGACGCCACCGTGGCCGGCCAGGTGAGGCGGGCCGTGGCCATCCGCGACGGCCGGATCTCCTCCGAAACACTGCGGCGAGACGAGCTGGATGCGGAGGGAGTCGCGACCTCGTCGGAGGAAGAGTTCGCGGTGCTCGATCGTGTCGGCCGGTTGCAGATACCGAACGAGTTCCGGCATGCCCTGAGCCTCAACGACCGGGTGCGGCTCACGCTCGAGAGCGACCATGTCGGGGTGTGGCCCCAACACAGTGCCGCCACGGATGCGGAGGAGGGCCGGTGAACGACGTGCTCGTGGTCGAGAACCTCACCCGCACTTTCCGCACGTCGGCCGGGGACGTGACCGCCCTCCGGGACGTGTCCTTCCGCGTCCCACGTGGACAGATTGTCGCGCTGTCGGGTCGGTCCGGATCGGGGAAGACGACCCTGCTGAACTGTGTCAGCGGTCTCGATGTGCCCACTTCCGGCTCCGTGCTTCTCGACGGGCAACCGGTGACCGGGCTCGGCGAGGCGGCCCGCACAGCGATGCGCCGTGACTCGATGGCGTTCGTCTTCCAGACCTTCGGCCTACTCCCCCACCTGTCGATCGCGGAGAACGTGGGGCTGCCGCTGCGGCTGCGGCGCGAGGACCCCGATCGTCGGGAAGAGCGGGTGGCTCATCTGCTCGATCTGGTGGGGCTGGGCGGCCGGGGCCGGTCCAGGCCCGATCAGCTCTCCGGCGGACAGCAACAGCGTGTGGCCATCGCCCGGGCACTGGCCAATTCGCCGCGGCTGCTGATCGCCGATGAACCCACCGGTCAACTCGATGCGCAGACCGGAGTCGCGATCATGGATCTCATTCGGGCCGTGGTGCACGCCGAGTCGGCCACGGCGCTCATCGCCACCCACGACCAGGCCGTGCAGGGCGCGGCTGACCGCATCCTGCACATCACGGACGGCGCGCTCAGCCGCGTCGGCCGCCACACGGCGTAGCCCACTCCGTAGCGAGGCACGTCGTTCACGGAGCCTCAGCGGTCGGGAGGGGTGCTCACCCAGACAGCCACACACGATTCGTCATAGGGGTTGACGTACCAGTGCGGAACTGTGGAGGCGTAGGTGATCGAATCACCGGCCTCCAAGACATGGCGTTCTCCGTCAAGGTAGATGTCGATCATTCCGGAGATGACGAGGCCGAACTCTTCCCCGCCGTGCTGGAACGGCGCGGAACTCGTGTTGTGCCCGGGAGGGCTCACGATCCATTGGGCCTCGAGGAGGCCGCTCCGGTCCGGGGTGAGCAGCTCGTGAATGGCCTCACCGACGGACTCACGGGTGACGCCTTTCAGGTTGCGCCGTGCGGCAGCACGTACAACCGGCGATGACGGTTCGTCATGGCCCATGAAGAAGCGGCCAACCGGGATCTCAAGGCCGTGAGCCAGTTGCGCGAGCGTTGTGAACGACGGGTTCGCCTTGCCCCGTTCGATCTGGCTGACGATGGCGGGACTCAGGCCGGCGGTCTCGGCCAGCTGCGCCAGAGTCAGGCCTTTCTCTTTGCGCAAGGAATGCACCAGGACACCGACAGTCGCCAGGAGTCCGTTCAGAGAAGCTGGTGTCACCCCCGCTTTGACTTCGGACATCGGCCCTCCCGTGTCGGATGAAGAGTGCCAAGGTGTCACTGTCTGCCCGGCCACCCAGATTTTTACCTTCGTGAATTATTTTAGTGCATCGTCACCGTGCGGCTTTTGCTTCGTTCAGCCTGGGAGCCACAGCTGCGATGAGGTGGTGATCCAGGCCGGTGTTGCCCAGCGGGGCGGCGCCCTGCGGAGAGCCCAGTTCGCTGAAGAACTCGACGTTGGCCACCGTATATCCGGCCCATTCATCCGGCACGTCGTCAACGTAGAAGATGGCCTCGACGGGGCAGACCGGATCGCACGCCCCACAATCAACGCATTCCCCCGGGTGGATGTACAGGGACCGCTCCCCCTCGTAGATGCAATCGACCGGACAGGCCTCAATGCAGGCTTTGTCCTTGACGTCCACACAGGGCTGAGCGATCACGAAGGTCATGACGGCGAATCACACTCCGGTGTAGACGGTCTTGCCCCAGGTGAAGAAGTCCAGCGCCGTGCGGCCCTGTTCCCTGAACGTGTTCGTCGAGGAGTCTTTGACTCCGCCGAACGGCACGTTGAGGTCCAGGCCGGCGGTCGGACGGTTGATCTTGATGACGCCGGCCTGCGCACGCTGGGCGAAGTCGGTGGAGCGGGCGAGGCTGTCGGTGCAGATCCCGGCAGTGAGACCGTAACGCGAGTCGTTGATGGCGGCGAGGCCGGATTCGTAGTCCGGAACCTCCAGGGCGGCGATGACCGGGCCGAAGATTTCGTCGCGCACGGCGGGATCATCGTGGGCGATATCCGTGAGCACGGTCGGGGTGAAGTGCAGCCCGTTGTTGGCGGGGGCGCCGTGCAGGGCGGTCGCTCCGCGCCCCAGCGCATCCCGCACGGCACTCTCGTTCTGGTCCAGCTGGCTGTCACTGACCACGACACCCATCGTGGTTGCGGTGTCGAGGCCGTCGCCGGGCGAGTAACCCCCGGCTTGGGCCACGAGCTCTTCCAGGAACGCGGAGCGGATGCCCGGGGTGACGTACACCCGCGACGTGGCCGTGCAGGCCTGCCCCGTGAGCGCGAAGCCGCCGGCGGCGACAACCTGGGCGGCCTTGCGCGGGTCGGCGTCATCCAGAACGAGCACGCCGTTCTTGCCGCCCATTTCGAGCTGCACGCGGGCGCGGCGCTCGCTCATGACCTGGTGCAGGCCAAGGCCGACGGCCGTGGATCCGGTGAAGGACAACCCGGCGACACGCCTGTCGCGGGCCAGCGCCGCACCGATCGTGCGTCCCTTACCGTGCACGATGTTGAGCACGCCGGCGGGCAGGCCAGCGTCTGCCAACGCCCTGGCGAGGTGAGTGGCCGACATCGGCGTCAATTCGGCCGGCTTGAGCACGACGGTGTTGCCGCTGATCAGGGCGGGGGCGGTCTTCCAGGCGGGAATGGCGATCGGGAAGTTCCACGGCGTGATCAGCCCGATCACGCCGAGGGCCTCACGGCGGGTGTAGATCGAGGTGTTCGGCAGCCCGCTGGGCAAGACGTCCCCCGTCGGCGCCCAGCCGAGCGATCCGAAGAAGCGAAGCACGTCGATGGCGCGGGTCACCTCGCCCATGGCCTCGGCGATGGTCTTGCCCTCCTCCCGCACGAGATCCTCGGCAACGGCGCGTTTGCGCTCCTGCAACAGAGTGCCGGCGGTGATCAGGATGGCGCCGCGGGCGGGCAGCGGCATGGCGGCCCAAGCGGTCTGCGCCGATTCGGCGGCGGCGATGGCGTCGTCAAGGTCCTGCAGGGTTCCGCTCGGCGAGACGACCGCGACCTGACCGGGTCGTGCGGGGTTCATTCGGTGAATGTCGCTTCCGCCGAGCCATTCGCCGTTGATCAGGTTCTGGGCAATTGCTGTGCTGTTCATGGTGCTTCCTTCTGGTGTCGATGACTAGAGGCTGCGAATCAGGCCGCCGTCGCAGCGCAGGGCCACGCCGGTGATGTACGAGGCCGGTCCGCTGCAGAGAAACGCTGCCGCGGCGCCGAACTCGGCCGGGTCGCCGTAGCGACGCGCGGGGATGCTGCTGCGTGATTCCTGTTGGATCGCGTCGATGGTGGTGCCGCGCCGTTTGGCCGCGGCGAGATCGAGTTCACCGACACGGTCGGTTTGTATCCGGCCGGGCAGGAGCATGTTCACGGTCACCTCGTCCAGGGCCACTTCGGCCGCGAGAGTCTTGAGGTAGCCGGCGAGCGCCGCCCGGCCGATGTTGGAGACAGCCAGGTTGGGCAGCGGGGCGACGACGCCGCTCGATCCGAGTGCGAGGATGCGCCCCCACCGCCGGGAGCGCATGCCGGGCAGCGCCCGGCTCACCAGGGCGTGTTGCGGCTTGACCAGCAGGTCGAAGGCCGACCCGATATCGTCGCTGCTCAACGCCGCCGCCGCCCCCGGTTTAGGTCCTGGCCCGTTCAGCACCAGGATGTCGATCGGGCCGAAGGCGTTCACCGCCCCGTTGAATGCCGCGTCGATACCTGCCTCTGTGCCGAGGTCGGCTGCGATGCCCACGGCGTGCGGCAGGGTCCCCGCGATGTCCCTGGCGCGGTCCGCACGTCGGCCGGTGATCACGACGTTCGCACCCTCGGCCGCCAGCGCGGTTGCCACGGCGAGGCCGAGGCCGCCGGTGGAGGCGGCGATGAGGGCGGTCTTTCCCGTTAGCTTGAGATCCATCAGTTCCTCCCGGGATATGCGGTGGCGGCTTCGCGCAGGTGAATGAGCATCGACTCGCGCAGGCTCTCCGGATACTCGGCGGCAGGGGGCCGCACACCGGATTCCTTGATCAGCCCGCGCTGGCGAAAGCACTCCTTGCGCAGGGCCAGGGCGATCGTGGGCTGCTGCTCGAAGTTGATCAGCGGCAGGGCCGGCAGCAGAGCGTCGCGCGCCGCCTCGTACCCCGAGTCCGTCCACGCGGTCACACAGGCGATGAGGGCCTCCGGGTAGGAGAATCCCGTCATCGCCCCGGCGGCGCCGGACAGCAGCTCGTCGAGTAGCCCCTGACCGCCCAAACCGCCGAAGACTGGAATGTCCAGAGCCGCGGTGAGGGTGGCGATGGCCACCGGGGTCGGGGGCGCCTCGGCTTTGAGGGCAATCACGAACGGGCAGGACGTGGCCACCGAGATCAGCGCCGGTGTCGGGATGGCCACCCCGCTGGCACGGGGATAGTCCTGCAGGACGATGAAGGCGCCGGTGGCCTCATGGATGGCCTGCAGGTGCCGGGCGACGACTCGAGGGTTCGGGGAATTGACCTGCACCATCACCGCGACGATTCGGTCGCCGGCCGCTGACTGCGCGGCCGCCACCTCCTCGATCGCCGGCTGGGTGGCCAAGGCGGAGATGCCGACGACAAGAGGGAGGGTCGTGGATTCCGTCACGATCTCGAGCACGAGCTCTCGCTCCGCCGCGGCGAGCGCGGCAGCTTCGCCGAAGACTCCGAGCACGGTCAGCCCGGTCGCGCCGATGGCTTCATAGTGCTCGGCCAGCAGAGCGAGACTGTCCACGTCCACGTCGAAGGTGCTGCCCTGCAATGGCGTCGCGAGCACGCCCCAGACGCCGGAGGCGAGGGTGCGGGGCACCGGCGCGACCTGCTGCCCGGTCACTTGCCGGGCCAAACGGGTCGCCGCTTCTCTTGGAACGCCAGAACACCTTCGGCCGAGTCGCTGCTGTCGAGGGCCTCCATCAGGGCGGGCAGCCGAACCCGGCGGGCGTCCTGAGCGGAGAGGTGCATGGTCTGGGTCACCATCTGCTTCACAGCCCGCACAGACGTGGGGGCGCAGGCGAGGATCTGCTGGACCCAACGGTCGACTGCCGCGTCCAGTTCGGCGGCGGGTATCACCTCGTTGACCAGACCCAGCGCCGCCATTTCGGTGGCCGGGGCCCTGCGCCCGGTGAGGAGCAGCCCCATGGCCTGCGTGTAGGGGATTTTGCGCACGAGTTGGCTGATTCCGCCGTCGAGGGCCAGGCGTCCCACCCGCGGTTCGGTCAGGCCGAACTGGGCGGATTCGGCCGCGACGACGATGTCGGCGCCGAGCACCATCTCCATGCCGCCGCCGAGCGCATAACCGTTGACGCGAACGATGACGGGGACATCCAGGGTGGTGCGCAGGCTGAGACCGCCGAAGCCGTTCGGGTCGAGGTCGGCCCAGTACTGCAGGCCGGTCTTGTCCACCGCTGCGGCCGACATGTCGGCACCGACGCAGAAGGCGCGGTCCCCGGCGCCGGTCAACACGACGACGCGGATGTCGCGGTCGTTCTCGATCTGGTCCCAGATCTCGTTCAGCCGGTGCGTGGTGGCCTCGTCGACGGCGTTCATCACCTGCGGGCGGTTGATGGTCACGGTGGCGACGTGGTCAACGATGCTCAGAACCACCTCGTCTTCCAGCACCACGCTCATCGCAGCACGCCCAGCTCCTGCAGGCGGGCGATGGCCGCGGCGTCGTAGCCGTTTTCCAGCAGCACTTCAACGTTGTGCTCGCCGAGGCGCGGGGCGCTGCGGCGGATGGTCGGCGGGGTCGCCGACAGGCGAATGGGGGCGTTGAGCATACGCACGGTTCCCACGGATGGATGCTCCACTTCCACGATCATGTTGTTCGCCGTGGTCTGCTCGTCGTCCAGGGCCTGCTCCAGGGTGTGCACGGGAGCGTTGAGCAGCCCCTCGCTTTCGAGTCGCTCGCTCCAGTACGCCGTGCTGTTGGTGGCGATCTTGTCGCGGAAGATCCCCTGCAGGACCGGCTTGTGTTCGAACTGCTGCTCGAGCGTGGCGAATTCGGACCGCAGGCTCAGGTCCTCGTCGAGTTCGAGGGCCAGCGAAATGTGCCTGAGCGGATCCGGGGTGAAGCCGCCGACCATGGCGATGGCGCCATCCGTGGTCGCGTAGACCCCGCTGAGCGGCATCGCACCCCAGTTGACCTCGTAGCCGCGGTTGAGCTGCATGCACGCCTCCTGCATCTGCATGTGCAGCATGGAGTCGTACATGGTGACCTCGACCTTCTGGCCGACACCGGATTCGTCGCGGGTGCGCAGGGCCAGCAGGATGCCCTGCATCAGGTGCATCCCGGTCGTGTAGTCGCACAGTGTGGTCGGGTACACCGAGAGCGGTGAGTCCGCGGATTCACGCCGCCACATCACACCCGAGTAGGCCTGGGCGATCACGTCCTGGCCGCCCTTGTGTGAGTACGGGCCTTCGGTGCCGAATCCGGTACCGGATGCCCAGATGAGGCCGGGGTTGCTCTCCTTCAGTTCGTCGTAGCCGAAGCCCATCCGCTCCATCACTCCGGCCCGGAAGTTGCTCACGACGACGTCAGCGTCGACCAGGAGTTGGCGCAGGACCTCGCGCCCCTCCTCCTTCCGGGTGTCGATGGAGAGGCTGCGCTTGTTGCGGTTGATCGCCAAGAAGATCGGGTTGTCCTGGCCGTCCTTGTCGGGGAAGGAGTTGCGGGAGATATCGCCCAGGACCGGTCGTTCGACCTTGATGATGTCGGCGCCGTAGTCACCGAGCAGTTGGGTACAGCTCGGCCCCATGTATACCTGGGTGAAGTCGACGATGGTGATGCCGTGCAGCGGCATCGTGGCGGCGGCACTCATACTTGGGCCAGCGCATCCGCGTCGATGCTGGCGTTCGCGGAGGGGATGTCGCCCGGGTCGGCACCGTGCTTGTGCATTTCGCGTTGGATATCGGCGGCCGGCACGTCGCGCACCAGGACGCCCTGGTCCAGGGCGAGTGCCGCGGCGGCACCGACGGCCTGTCCCATGGCCATGCAGGGCGGGATCTCGCGGGACATCTTCTGCGCCTCCGGAGTGGCGGAATAGTGCCGGCCGGCGACGAGCAGCTGGTCGACCTCCTTGGGCAGCAGGGACCGGTAGGGATAGTAGTAGTCGCGACCGCGGGCGACGGAGTCGGCGAAGTGGCGACGCGACGTGACGTCTTCCTTGGTCATGACGTATTCGCCCTGCAGGAGCCGGGTCTGCCGCACGCCCATCTGCTGGGCGACGTCCACGATGTAGGTGTTCTCGAAGCCGGGCAGGTTGGCCCTGACGAAATCGACCGCTTCGGTGATGCGGTCGCGGGCTGCGAATTCGGCCTTCGTCATGTCCTCGGGGTCGACGCCGTCGAACCCGGTCATGTGCGGGGCGTTGCACCACACCACGCCGGGAATGGGCGTCTTCAGCCACCACAGTTCCCACGCGCCGCCAAGCAGGCGTTTCACCTGACGGTTGATTGCGCGCGCTTCTTTGGGGTGTTCCTGTTCGTACAGTTCTGCGGCGACGGTGTCGACGCCGCCGAGCCGGAAGACGAGCGTGGTGAGATAGCTGTCGTGGGCGTAGCTGGCCCCGGCGCGGGAGGCGACGTCGATGTCGCCGGTGGTGTCGATGACGATGTCGGCCATGAACGCCTGCGGGCCGGACTTGGTTTCGCAGATGACGCCCTTCATGACGCCGTTGTCGACGATGGGCCGGGAGAACCAGGAGTGCAAGCGCAGATTCACGCCCGCCTCGCGGACAAGGTCGTTGGAGACCCGTTTCCAGCCGTCAGGGTCGAACGCAGCCGCGTAGCAGATCGGCTTCGGGTTGCTGTGCGAGTGGAAGTCGAAGAGCCCGAATCGGCCCCACTTGTTCCATGTGTCGGTTGAGGCGTGGCGGTCCTCTTCCGGCGGCACCACGGCCAATCCGATGCTCTCCAGACGGTCGACGTACTCGCTGACGATTCCGGTGACGGTGATCTCCGGGCCGTTGATCATGTCGTCCAGTACCAGGACCATTCCGCCGGAGGCGAGACCGCCCAGAGCGGAGTAGCGCTCCAGCAGAGTGACGCTGGCGCCGCTTCGCGCTGCGGTGACGGCCGCGGCAACGCCGGCGGGGCCACCGCCGACCACGAGGATGTCGGAACGGGAGATGACCGGTGCCGTGAGGTCGGCCGTGGTGGTGCGCAGGTCGAGAGTAGTCATGAGATGGTCCTTACTTTCCAACGAACAGGCCGTTGGAGCGGCGAGCGAGCAGGTAGAAAATGATGCTGAGGATCGAGAGCACCGCGACGTAGACCGGGAAGACCCAGTTCAGGTCGACGGACTGCAGCCAGACGAGCAGGTACGAGGCGGTGCCGCCGAACAGGGCGACGCCGATGCCGTAACCGAGCGCAACGCCTGTCCCGCGGCAACTCTTGGGCATGAGGGAAGAAGAGACGACGTTGTAGAGCGTCATGTTGAGGACCAGCACGATCGATCCGCCGAGGAGCACCGCGGCGAAGCCGACGATGCCCGGCTGCACGTACAGCAGCATCAGGAACACAGAGGGGATCGCCAGGATGCGGGTGACCAGGAACCATTTGGACATGGCCTTGCCGTCAACGAGCTTGCCGATGATCCAGCTGCCGATGACCAGGACGACACCGAGCACCGTGGTGAGGGCGAAGACGATGGTGGGGTCTTCCTTGAAATTACCGCGGGCTGTGCTGGGCAGGCCCACGTTCCAGGCGTAGTTGTACGCCTGTGCTGCGCCCACGACGAAGATGATGGCGAGCACGCTGAGCCAGTGCTTGCGCACGTCGGTCCAGACCTTCTTCGGCGTGTTGGACGCGAGTTCATCGGTCGACATCGTCTCGGGGAGGGAGCGGCGCAGATAGACCACGACGAGGCCGAATACCGCGCCGATGACGAACGGCACTCGCCAGCCCCAGTCGGCCATCACTTCGCCGCCGAGCAGCAGGCTGGTGAGGAAGCTGGTGAGTGATGCGAGCAGGATGCCGAGGTTGACGTAGAACGACATCAGCCCGGCGACCAGGCCCTCGCGTCCGACCGGGGCCAGTTCCACCGCGTGAGCCGTGGACAGCGGCGCCTCGATACCGGTGGAGACGCCCTGCACCACGCGGCAGAGCAGCAGGATGATGCCCGCCCAGGAGCCGATCTGATCGTAGGTCGGGGCGACGGCGATGATTGCCGTGGTGGTCGCCATCATGGTGATGGACATGAGCATGACCCGGCGCCGGCCGATCCGGTCCGCGAGCGTGCCGAGAAGGATCCCGCCCAGCGGACGGAACGCGAACCCGACCGCGAAGACGGCGAGGGCGTTCAGGGTGGCCGTCAGCGGATCCTCGGAGGGGAAGAATTTCGGACCGATGAATGCGGAGAGGAGACCGAAGATCATCCAGTCGTACCACTCCAGCGTGTTTCCGAGGCCGAGGCCGAGAAGCCCCCGACGAACGTCCGGAGTGAGCCGCCGGGGCAGGTGCACAGTGTCTGTAACGGTGGTGCTGAGCATGTTGATTCCTTCTTTGACGCCGCCATTGGCGCCTGAGGGTGCTGGCTTGCATCGCCGTGACTGGGCACGGTGACAGAGGCCTATCGGTTGCGGGAACGGCCGCTGGGGCAGGCGTCACCAAGGGAGGGGGTATGAGCCCGACGTGCTACGCATGGCTCTTCGTAGCGGAATTGTTCCAGTGCGGGAGGAAGCGTTCGAGGAAACCACGCCTCCAACTGCGGCACTGCGGATCAGGACGAGTACAGCTTTATTCACTGAGATTGCGAAGTCAAGGCTTTTATTCATTATCGTGAAGAATTTGCCACGAGTATCAACCCAGCGCATGACTCTTTCGCTCAAGATCTATCGCAGACAGTTCGCCTCGCGGCGCTGGGCCGCTACGCTCAGCGCGCAGCAAATGAGCGAAGGAAGTGGCCCACGAGCCGGCGCGCGCCAGCCTCGGGGTCACTCGAGGTCAGACTGGCTGCGCCTGCGTTCGCTTCGATCAGCAGCACCACGTCGTCCCACCTCACGTCCGACGACGCGGCACCCTCCCGCTGCGCCCGTTCGATGATCCGCTCCACCGCCGTTCGAGCGGAATTTCTCTCCGCTTCGAATGTGTTCCCCTGCAGGAACGCGCGCACGACCAACTCGGCGCACGCCCTGTCGTGGGCCTGTTGAACGCAGGATTCTTCGAGGAGGGTGGACAGCGCCTGCCAACCATCCTCTGCCTGCTCGGCCGCCTGGATCGCGCTCAACCACCAGCCCAGCTGGCGCGCGAAGACAGCGTCGACGAGCGCATCCTTTGTCGGAAAACGGCGAGACAGCGTGGCCGCCCCCACCCCCGCGCTCCTCGCGACGTCCGACATCGGGACGGCGATCCCCCGGGTTGCGAACAAAGCTTCGGCAGCGTCGATGATTCGCTCCCGGTTGTCGCGCGCATCCACTCGGAGTTCCATTCCTCCATTCTAACTAAGTGGAACACTTCTTTCATTTAATGCTAGCCTCCGCAAGTGGAAGATATCTTCCATTTCCAGCTCACACCATGGAGGCATCGTGCGCACTGCACAAATCACGCGTTTCGGCGATTGGCGCGCAGTCCAAGTCGCCGAGACGACCGTCCCTGCGGCCGCCGCCGGAGAGGTACTCGTCCGCGTGAGCGCGTCGAGCCTGAACGCCGTCGATGCGGCCCACCGCGCGGGACAGCTCGCTGTTCTGACGGGACGCCGGTTGCCCCAGGGCCTCGGTATTGACGTCGTAGGAACCGTCGACGGCGTCGGCGCGGATGTGAGGGGACTCGAGGTGGGCGATCGCGTGTGGGGCATCCGCGCCGGCGCCTTCAGTATGAAAAACGCGCGCGGGATGACCGCAGAATACGCCGCGGTCGACGCCCGGCATGTGGCCAGAGCTCCCGAGTCTCTCGACGATGTTCAGGCCGCTGCGCTCGTCGTCGGCGGATACACGTCGCTGCGGGCGCTTCGCGATGTTGCGCGCGTACAGCCGGGCGAGCGTGTCCTGGTGCGCGGCGGCACCGGCGGAGTCGGAAGCGCCGCCGTGCAGATCGCCGCCGCTCTCGGCGGCCGGGTGGCCGTATTGGCATCGGCACGAGGCGAAGAACTCGCCCGCAGCCTCGGTGCGCACGAGTTCTTCGATTACGCGACGACCGCGCCGGCCTCAGTGGGTTTCGCCGACGTGATTCTCGACACGGTCGGGACCGACCTGCTGGCGTGGCGCCGCGTGCTCTCCCCCGGCGGACGCATGGTCGGCGTCGCATTCGACTCGCTCGCAGGCCTGGCCACCATCGCGGCCTCGTCAGTCTTCGGGCGAGGTCGCATCCGCACATTTGCCGGCGAGCCACCGGCGGGTTACCTCAACGGCCTGACCAGCTTCGTCGACACTCACTCCATCCGGGCGCTCGTTCACGAGACGTTCCCCCTCGAGCGCGTCCAGGATGCCCACCGGGCTTTCACGGCACCGGGGCTTCGCGGAAAGATCGTAGTCACGACAGCACCGTGAAGCCGCCCGGGGGGGGCATCCAGACCTACGCCCGAGCCGGCTGCAGCAGCCCCTCGAGACGCTGGTAGCTCGTCTCCATGCCGTCGGTCATTCCCGTGGCCAGCACCGCGTCGCGCTGCTCGGCGTTCGCGTAGGTGATGACGAGGGAGAGCAGGGTGCCCCCCTCGACTTCCGTGAGGGTCATCTCGTTGAGTGTGGCCGGGAAGTCCATTCCGATCATCGCCTCGGTCGTGACAGCACGGTGCGGTGCCGCCGACTCCAGCAACTCCCCCGTGAATCCGAAGCGCTCGTCGCCGCCGTCCCGCTGCCATTCGTAGCGATACGTGTCGCCGACCTCGGTGGCGATCTCGCAGACCGGCATCGACCATCCGTCCGGTCCGAGCAGCCACCGCTTCATGAGGTCGGCGTCGTTGTGCGCCCGCCAGACCTGGTCGACGGTGCCGCGGATGACCCGGGCCACGCGCACCTGGGTGTCGGTGAGGATCTCCGCCTGGGCCGCGTGGTCGGTGGCGAAAGCCGCCAGATCGGCCAGGACCTGGTCGATCTGGGCCATCGCCTCGCGGGTGCCCTCGAGCATGCCCATCTCGAGCAGTTGCTGCATCTGCTCGACCGAGTCGAAATACGAGGTGGTCGTGAGACGGCTCCCACCGCTCGTCCCTTCGAAGGCGAAGTTCACCCGGGTGGCCGGGAGGTCGGTGTTCGGCACGCCCGTCTCATCGGCGAACTGGTCGATGACTGCGAAGGAATGGGGGGCGTCTGCTGCGGTCCAGTCCCAGCAGCCATAGTGCACGTCGCCCTCGGGGCCGGTCATCGAATAGACACTCCGGCCGCCGGCGTGGGCGTCATGCCGGAAGAACTTGGCGGGGTAGGTCGGCGGGCCCCAGAATCGCTCGATCTGGCGCGGGTCGGTGTAGGCATCCCAGAGCCGACGGAGGGGCGCCGAGAAGTCGGCGACGATCGTGAGCGTGAGCTGGTCGAGGTCTTTCTCGACAGAGGTGACAGGCATGATTTTCCTTTCGGTGAGTCGGTTAGACGTCGGGTGGAGCGGGTTCGTCGTCTTCGGCAAGTAGAGCGTCCAGCCGGTCGATGCGCGAGCGCCAGAGTTCTTCGAAGCTGTCGAGCAGGCGCTGCGCCTCACGGATGCGATCGGGGTTGCCCCGCACCATCCGCTCACGCCCGCGTGGCTCCTTGGTCACGAGCCTCGCCTCCTCCAACACTGCGATGTGCTTCTGAACTGCCGCGAACGACATCTCGTAGGACTCCGCCAATTGGGACACCGTGACACCCGTGATAAGCGTGCGGCGCACGATATCGCGCCGCGTCGCATCCGCGAGGGCACGGAAGAGGCGGTTGACGTCCTGATCTGAAAGCTCTAATACAACCATTTGATTGTATGTTAGCGACCGGAAACGAGCCGCGCAAGCCTCCCGACGTTTGCGGGCCGAGCGAAGGAGGAAGATTGGTCTCGTGAAGATTCTCTCGATTCAGTCCGCCGTCGCCTACGGCCACGTTGGAAACTCAGCCGCCGTGTTCCCCCTCCAGCGCCTCGGTATCGAAGTGCTGCCGGTCAACACGGTGAACTTCTCCAATCACACCGGCTATGGCGCCTGGCGTGGCTCTCTCATCGCACCCGACGATGTGCACGACGTGGTCCTCGGCATCGAGGAGCGCGGCGTGCTCAGCGAGATCGACGTGGTGCTTTCGGGCTACCAGGGCGGCACCGGCATCGGCGATGTCATTGTCGATGCGGTACAGCGGGTCAAGGCGGCGAACCCCTCGGCGATCTACGCCTGCGATCCGGTGATGGGCAACGCGAAATCGGGGTGCTTCGTGGCCCCGGAGATCCCCGTCCTGCTGCGGGACCGGGTGGTGCCCGTGGCCGACGTCATCACGCCCAACCAGTTCGAGCTGGGCTTCCTGACCGGAACGGACCCATCGACCCTGGAATCGACGCTCGACTCGGTGGATCTCGCCCGCGCGATGGGACCGTCGACCGTGCTCGTGACGAGTGTGGAACGCCCCGATCGCGCGGCCGGCACGATCGAGATGCTTGCCGTTGATGAGGCCGGTGCCTGGATCGTGCAGACGCCCCATCTGCCCTTCAAGGCGAACGGATCGGGCGACGTCACCGCGGCATTGTTCTCGGCGCACTACCGCGCGACCGGCGACGCTGCAGTGGCGCTGGAGCGAACGGCCTCGAGCGTGTTCGACCTGATCGAGCTGACGTACCGGTCGGGTGAGCGCGAGCTCCAGCTCATCGAGGCCCAGGAGTTCTACGCTCACCCCCGGCTGCAGTTCACGGCCGAGCGCGTTCGCTAGACCAGAGCGCACCATCCCGCACCCGGCGACCACGGCCGCCAGGGAGATCAGCGCGGATGGGTCAGCACCCAGGCCGCGGCGGCGGCCCGGGAGGGTACGCCGAGCTTGGTACGCGCGTTGGCGACGTGCCGATGCACCGTGTGGGAGCTGAGGTACAACCGGTCGGCGATTTGAGCGTCAGTCAAGCCTTGGGCCACGAGCGTCAGCACCTCGCGTTCCCGCACCGTGAGCGCAGCCGCGTGGTGCGGCGCTGCCTGCGGGCGCGGCGGCAGGCCGTCGAGGAAGCGTTCGGTCGCATCGACCACGGCGAGGCTGTCGCCCAACCACGGGAAGTGATCGTCGCCGTCCAGTGCGACGAATGTCGCACCGGGAACGGTGTCAGCCACCTCGCGGCCGAGGGCGAACGGGATGGCTCGGTCGTCTCGCCGATGCAGCACCAGGGTCGGCACGCGCAGGCGTGCCAGATAGGCGGCCGAGTCGATCTCGTACACAGCGCGCAGGGCCTTCGAGGCTGTCTCCCGTGAGGCGGATCGTCGCTGGAACCGCGCAAATTCTGCCCGTTCTCCGCCCGTCGCGTTCGGGAGGAACACGTCGGCCAGGACACGCGCGCCGAGGCCCCACTGATGTTCGACGATCGACACCAGCTGCTCCCGCGCAGCCCGCGGGGCGATGTCCGCGCCGCGTGGATAACTGCCGTACAGCACCAGCCTGTCCACACGCTCCGGGTGCTGGGCGGCGTAGGCCGCCGCCACCGCGGATCCCGACGAGGCGCCCATCAGCGACGCTCGCGGAAAGTCGTCGATCGCCCCCAGGAGGCCAGCCAGAGTCGCCACCTCATCGTCGAGGCTCACGGGAGGAGGTCCGTCCCGATCCGACAGACCGGTGCCGGGGCGGTCGTAGCGGATGACGGTGTGCCGCCGGGAGAGCGCCCGCACGAACCTCTTGAACGCCGGATCGTCCCAGTTCACCGCCAGGTGACTGGCCCACCACCCTCCGATCACAAGCGGCGAGCCCGAACCGACGGCGCACCATGCCACGCTGCGGTCTCCGACCCGCGCGTGCCGCACGATCTGCTCATCCGCCGTCATATTCCGGAGTCTAAAAAGCGCACGCAGGTTGTCAAGCATCGGCGCCGCGCCACACGCCTGCCCCGATCCGGGGCTTGTCGCGTCAGTGGCATGGCCCGATCCGGCCAGGCCGAGTTGGCCCGATCCGGCGATGAGGATGGCAGGCCTCCCGATGTTTCCTGGTGGCATGGAAACAACAACAAGAACATTTCAGATCGACGCTCGCCTGAACGGCCCACCCCGCAGCGCCAACGGCGGATTCGCCTGCGGCACGATCGCCCAGGCCCTGGGCGGCACAGCGAGCGTGCGGCTCATCCGGCCGGTACCCCTCGAGACGGCACTGGAAGTCGACGCGGATGCCGGCGGGCTCGGCACCCAGGTGGTCGACCCGCGCCACCGACTCGTCGCCGAGGCTCGACAGGTCGACCATTTCACAATGATCCCTCCGGTCGCGCCCAAGTTCGACGACGCGGAGGCGGCGCGTGCGGCAAGCCCGCTCCACGGCGCCCGCCACCTGTTGTCGAACTGCGTGGTGTGCGGGCCCGAGCGTCGGGACGGCCTACAGGTTACGCCTGGGCCGCTCGCCGCCCGCAGCGACATACTCGCTGCCCCGTTCGTGCCACGTGACCTGGACGCCACCGACGGCGTCGTGCATCCGGCCGCCATCTGGGGTGCTCTGGATTGCCCCAGCTACCCGGCGATGTCCCTGCTCGACGGCCGGATCGGGCTCCTCGGCACCCTTGCCGTCCACCGCAACCGGGAGGTGCTGATCGGTGAACGGCTCGTTGTGGTCGGGTGGACAGTCCAGGCTCACGGCCGATCGACCCAGACCGCCAGCGCACTCCTCGACGAACGCGGCGACGTGGTCGCATCCGCCCGCGCCGTGTGGATCGAGCTCAGGCACCAGGGCTTGGTGCGGTTGGCCGGCAGAGTCCAGCGGTCCTTCACCCGCTCCACCCGCCCGGAGGAAGTCACCCGGTGAGGTCCGTACGGGCCGCTCCCCTCTCGTCGGTCGAGCTTGTCGAGACCCGGTGAGCTGCTTGTGGGCCGCGCCCATCCCATCGGTTTCTCGGTCGCTTGCGGGGCGAGTCCACAGGCCGGCTCGCGGGGTTTCGACAAGCTCGACCAGCGTCAGCGTCAGCGGCGCACGCTGTACCGATGCTCGGGGCGCCCGGTGGAGCCGTAGCGCAGGGTCACGTCCACGTCACCGCGGGTGGCAAGGGCGGCGAGGTGCCGCTGCGCCGTCGCGCGGGACAGACCGGCGCGGTCGGCGATCAGGCTTGCCGACGTCTCGCCGTCCTGGAGCAGCTCGATGAGCAACTTCTCGGTCGTGGACCGCGAGCCGGAAGCCGCTGGGCCATCCCGGCCGTGCAGCACCCGCTGCGCCTTCTCGATCGCATCTTGGTCGAGCTGACGGTCCTCAGCGGCGAGGGTGCGGAATCGGCGATAGGCCTCAAGCCGGTCGCTGAGCCGGACCGGTTCGAACGGCTTGATGAGGTAGTCCAGTGCGCCGGCACGGAGTGCCCGTCGCACCGTGGCGCCGTCCGAGGCCGCACTGATCATGAACGCGTCGACGTCGATCTCGGCGACGAACGCGATGCCGTCGCCGTCGGGCAGGTAGACATCGCAGATGACCAGGTCGGGCCGCAGGTCGCGCACCGCTGCGCGTGCGGCGCGCACTCCCCGAACCGGCTCGAGGGCGGTGTACCCGGGGCACGCGTCGACGATGTCGCGATGCAGACCGCCGACGCGGAAGTCATCGTCGACGACGAGCACGGAAATGGTGTCGGTCATCGTTCTTCTCCTTGTGCTGGATGGTTCGGTGCCCGCATAACCCCGGGCAGACGTGCGCAGAACACGGCTCCACTTCCGCCGGGGCCGCCGGCATCGGCCAGCCACACCTCGCCGCCCAGACGCGCCGCAATGTCGCGCACCAGCGGCAGGCCGATCCCCCGCCCGTGCACCGCATCCGGGTCCACGTCCGGGCGCGGCACGTCGCTGAACACCTGTGTGTCATCGAACACGCCCTGACCGGAGTCGGACACGGTGATGACGAGGGTGTCGCCGTCGTCGAGCAGCTCCACGTCCACCCACCGGGGCTCGGCGCCATAGACGGCCGCGGTCACGGCGTTGTCGACAAGGTTGGCCAGCACAGTAGCCACATCCGCCGGCGCCGACACGACCCCGCGCACCAGCGAGTCGGGCCCCACCGTCAGGGCCACGCCGCGTTCACCGGCCTGCGCGGCCTTGGCCTCCACCAGCGACAGCAGGAACGGCTCGGTCAGATGTTCACCGGCGAACGGGCCGCCGGGGGCGCGGGATGTGTCCAGCACATCGTCAAGGTAGTCCCGGGCGTCGGGCACCCGGCCGGCATCCATCAAACCCGCCGTCACGTGCAACCGATTGGCGAACTCGTGCCGCTGCACCCGTAGCGCCTCGGTCATCGAGGCCACGGTTTCGAGGCGGTCCGTGAGGGTGACGACGTCGGTGCGGTCGCGGATCACCGCGATCACGCCCAGGTTCCGGTTCGCGCGCGACACCGGGTGGGTGTCGATGTAGACGACGTGATCGGCGAGCACGACGGGATCGGCGGTATCCGCTGCCCGCCGCCCCGCCAACGCAGCGCTCGGCTCACCGGCCAGGGCCGCGATCACCGGGCCGGGCAGGACGAGGTCGTGGATGCGGCGGCCGACCAGGTCGGTAATGCCGAGCAGCCGGGCGGCCGTGGTGTTGGCGACGGTCACGACATCGTCCGGGCCGTAGGCGAGCACCCCGTCGCCCACGCCGTCGAGCACCGCCGCCTGGTTCTGCACCAACGTCGAGAGCTCCTCGGGCTGCAGGCCGAGGGTGAGGCGTTCGAGGCGGCGGCGGATGACGAAAGACACGACGGCGCCCAGGGCGAGGGCCACGCCGGCGGCCAGAGCGACGCCGCTCAGCAGGAGGGGAAGCTCCTGGAACACGCTGCTCGGGGCGAACCCGACGCTCACTTCCCCCACCGGCACCGAGGTGTCGGGGTCACGCACGGGTACCTTGGCGCGTGCCGACGCGCCCAGAGTGCCCGATTCCCACGACACCGTCTCGCGCCCGGCCAGGGCCTCGGCGAACTCAGTGCTCACCACAGCGCCGAGCATCGCGGGGTCGGGGTGCGCGAGCCGTACGCCATGGTCGTCGGTGATCACGATGAACAGCGCGCCGGTATTAGCCTCGGCCGCGGCCGCGAGAACGGAGAGCGGCCCGCCCCGCAGGCTCGCGTTCGTCGGCGTGCCGGCGTCGGCCGACGCCTGGGCCACCCCGGCGCGCACATCGGAGTCGGCGGCGACCGTGCGCGCGATCGACAGCGCAGAGGTCTCGGCCTCGGCACGCAGCTGCTGCACGCCGATTCCCACGAACACGCCGGTGCAGATCGCGACGACGGCGGTCACGCAGGCGAGCTGGAGCAGCAGCATCTGCGTTGAGAATCGCATCGTCCGCCTCCTTGCGGCGCATCGAGCAGAATGCGCACAAGTAACGATATGCGCAATACGTGCAGCAAAGCGAGATACCGGCTGCGGCGTGGGCGGCCTGTCTAGGCTTCACACTCATCCGCTTCGGCGGAGACCGCCGAGCGGGATCGCCCGGCTTGGCCGCAGCATCCAGACACACGCACCATCCAGACATAGACAAAGGAGTCGATGTGCTCGTCATACTCGGATTCACCATGATCCTCACCTTCATGGTGCTCATCATGACCAGGCGGCTCACGCCGATGGTCGCCCTCATCCTCGTTCCCACGATCTTCGGCCTCTTCGCCGGCGCCGGCCTGGGTCTCGGCGACATGATCATCGAGTCGATCGGGGACCTCGCCCCAACGGCGGCGCTGCTCATGTTCGCGATCATGTTCTTCGGCATCATGATCGATGTCGGGCTGTTCGATCCGCTCATCCGGCTCATCACCCGCTTCCTCGGCAACGACCCGGCCAAGGTCGTTCTGGGCACGGCGATCCTGGCCGGCGCGGTCTCGCTCGACGGCGACGGGTCCACGACCTTCATCATCACGACCTCCGCGATGCTGCCGATCTACCTGCGCCTGGGCATGAGCCCGGTGGTGCTCACCTGCGTGGCGGGGCTCATGAACGGCACGCTCAACATCGTGCCGTGGGGCGGCCCCACCGTACGTGCCGCGTCGGCGCTCGGCGTCTCACCGACGGACATCTTCGTGCCGATGCTGCCCTCCCTGGCGACGGGCCTCGTCATCGCGCTGACGTTCGCCTGGTTCCTCGGGCTGAGCGAGCGCAAGCGCATCGGCTCGCTCGAGTACTCCCCCGCCGCCCAGGCGGATGCCTCAGAGTCGGCGTCGCAGAGCTTCGGACGCAAGCTATTCGGCGGCAACCGCCTGGTGCGCGGCACGGATGTGCGACCCGGCGCAGCCGCCACCCTCTCCACCACGGGTATCCTCACTGTGCGCCCGGGCCAGCGGACGCCGGCCGGGCAGACCACCCTGGCCGAGCAGCTGGTGCTGGAAGACGAGCGGGACACCGCGATGGCCGACACCATGCTCAGCGCCGACCGGCCGACACTGCGGCCCAAGCTGATCTGGGTGAACCTCGCGTTGACCGTCGCCGTCATGGTGCTGTTGGTGCTGGACATCATGCCGCTGGCCTACATCTTCATGGTCGGCACCGCGCTGGCGCTCGTGATCAACTTCCCGAAGCTCCGCAGCCAGGCCGACGAGATCGTCGCGCACGCGCCCAGCATCGTCGGCGTCGTCTCGATGGTGCTCGCCGCCGGCGTGCTGGTGGGCGTGCTGAACGGCACCGGCATGGTCACGGCCATGGCCGACTGGGTCGTGCAGGTCGTACCGGCCTCGATGGGCGAGTACCTGGCGGTCATCACCGGAGTGCTCTCCATCCCGATGACCTTCTTCATGTCCAATGACGCGTTCTACTTCGGCATCCTCCCCGTGCTGGCCGAGAGCGCGGCGACCTACGGCATCGACCCGGTGGAGATGGCCCGCGCCTCGATCATCGGTCAGCCCATGCACCTGCAGAGCCCGCTGGTACCGGCCATCCTCCTGCTCGTCTCACTCGCCGGCGTCAACCTCGGCGACCACCACAAGAAGGTGCTCTGGCGCGCCTGCGTGGTCTCGCTGGTGATGCTGCTGGTCGGCGTGCTGGTCGGCTCCGTCCCGTTCGGCTAGTACTCCCTGGCTGGATACCCACCTCAAAGGAATCGCTTCTGGGCTAGCTCAGGGGCGATTTCTTGTGTACTCGAGACCCCCGTCCTCACGCGAGAAGCGGTCACGCCGACCGGGCGGGTCTCGACCGCCACCGCCGGGTGAACGGTACAGTGTTGTCAACTGTTTACGAAAGGTGCATCATGTCCGCCGCCTCCCACCCCTCGCGGCCCCTCGGCATGGGCGAGCAGATCTCCCACCGCCTGCGTGTCGACATCATCTCCGGCGCAATCGGCAATGGCACACATCTCGCCGAGGACAGCCTCGCGGCCCGGTTCGACGTCAGCCGCGGCCCGGTGCGCGACGCCCTGCGTCAGCTCGAGAGCGAGGGTCTCGTCGAGAACCGTCGGAAGCGGCTCTACGTGAGCTTCCGGGGACTGCCGGACATCGAAGAGCTGTACTCGCTGCGGGAGAACCTCGAGTCGATGGCGTTGCGTCTGGCCGTCGAGCGGGCCGGCGGAAGCGGGCTGGACGACGTGCAACGATTCGTCGACACCATGGCCACCGCCGCCCGGGAGGGCGACACGGATGCCTTCGATCAGGCCGACATGGAATTTCACACCAGCTTCTACCGTCTGTCCGGGCACCGGCGACTCGCCGAAGCGTGGCGGCCGTACCAACGCACCTTCGAGGTGCTCCTCGAAATGAGCAACACCCCGGACATGCCCGCGGCGGTTGTGGATCATCAGGAGTTCCTCGACATCGTGCGCGGCGGAGACGCCGACGCCGCGGTGCAGCGACTGCACGACCACCTTGTGCGGGCCAAGCAGCACATCCGCGACGTTATCGAGCTGCAACAGGCACCGGCCGCAGCGCAGCCGAAGGCCTCCTAGAGCCCGGCAGCAATAACGCGAACATCCGTCAGAGAAAGTTCTTGACGAAGCTTTGAGTCGCAAGTTAGGTTAACTGTTAACAACTAACAATTACTCAATCAATGACGATGAGCGGCATTCCGGACTCACGGTACGTTGCGGGGCGTCTCAGAAAGCGACCTCAGCAATGACGCACTCCTCCCCCGTCGGACATGGTCACTCGGTCATCGTTGGCCCGGTGCGGTACGCGGAACTCTGCCCCGCCGGCCGTGCCCTCCTGGTCGAGAACGGGTTCACGCTCATCGAGAACGACCAGTCGACGCCGTGGACCGCGGCCGACCTGGCCCCGCTGCTTCCCACGGCATCCGCCTCGGTCTGCGGCGTTGAGGTCTTCGACCGGGACACCCTGGCGGCGGCGCCAGCCCTGAAGATCATCTCCCGGCTCGGCGTGGGCCTCGACAACATCGATCTCACCGAAGCGCGCTCCCGCGGCGTGGATGTTGTCAACGCCCCCGGCGGCAACGCCATCGCTGTCGCCGAACTGGCCCTGGGGCTCCTCCTGTCGGTGTGCCGGCAGATCCCTTCGATGAACCACAACATCCGCGCGGGCACCTGGGACCGGTACGTCGGGTCGGAGGTCGGCGGCAAGTCGATCGGCCTGATCGGCTTTGGCGCTACGTCTCAGGTCTTCGCCCGTCGCCTCCGCGGCTTCGACATGGACATCGTCGCCTACGACCCCTTCGGCGATGCCGCCGTCGCGGACGAGCTCGGAGTGCGACTCGTCACCCTGACCGACGCGGTCTCCGAAGTCGACATCGTCAGCGTCCACGCTCCCCACATCCCCGCGACCCACCATCTCGTGAACGCCGACCTGCTGGCCTCGATGCGCCCCGGAACCGTGCTGATCAACACAAGCCGCGGCGGCCTCATCGACGAGTCAGCGCTGGTCGCCGCGTTGCACAGCGGACACATCGCCGGCGCCGGCCTGGATGTCTTCGAGGTCGAACCGGTCAGCGTGCACAACCCGCTGCTGGCCTTCCCCAACGTCGTGGCCACAACCCACGCCGCGGCCGACAGTCTCGAGGCCTACCACCGCATCGGACTGTCCACCGCCCAGGCAATCGTCGACACCTTCTCCGGCCGCCGGCCTCAGGCCTTGGCGAACTAACCACCCGTCGCTGCCGCACGACCCCTACCACCAACCCCAAAACCCGCACCCGACCCACCCAACCCCCACCTCCCAATCCCGCATGGATGGGAACTTAGGAAGGATCAATGATGATCACTCGCACACGACGAACCCGCTTCGCCCTCGCGGCGCCGCTGGTTCTCGCCCTCGCCGCAAGCATGACAGCGTGCTCCAGCGGCGGCGGCGACTCGGAGGAGGTCACCGACCTCACCCTGATCGCGGCGAACAGCCCCTGGACCGAGGGTCTCAAGACCCTCGCCGCCGAGTACGAGGACGAGACCGATATCAAGGTCAACCTCGAGTTCTACGGCAACGAGCAGTTGAACGACACCCTCAAGGTCAAGCTCAACGCCCAGTCGAGCGACTTCGACATGTACGGCTACCAGGTCCAAGACGTGATGCGCGAGTTCAGCCGCAACGGATGGCTCGCCGACATGACCGAATACGTCGAGAGCGATGCGGAGTGGAACTGGGAGGACTTCCAGCAGTCCGCCCGTGACGCCGTCACCCTCGACGACACCGTCTACGGGGTACCCGTGATGACCGAGCGCCACGTCATGTACTACCGGGCAGACCTGCTCGAGGCCGCCGGAATCGCCGTGCCGACGACGCTCAAGGAACTCGACGCGGCCGCGGCGAAGCTGAACGACCCCGACAACGGTTTCTACGGCATCGCCATGCGCGGCGCCAAGGTGCCGCTGGTCACCCAGTTCTCCTCCTTCCTTTACAGCTACGGCGGTGACTTCCAGGACAAGGACGGCAACGCCACGGTCGACACCCCCGAGGCCAAGGAGGCGTACGCCGCCTACGGCAGCCTGCTGAAGAACTACGGCCCTCCCGGAGCCACCAACATGGGCTGGCCCGAAGCCTCCGCGATCTTCGCGCAGGGAAACGCCGCGTTCTACCTCGACGCCGACAGCCAGGCCTACACCTTCCTCGACCCGGCCAGCAGTGCTGTCGTCGACACCGTCGCGTACGGAGCCTTCCCGGCCGGCCCGGCCGGCTCGCACCCGTACAGCATCGTGCCGCAGACCGTGGGCATCAACGAGTTCTCCACGAAGAAGGATGCCGCCTGGGACTTCATCAAGTGGGTGACCAGCGAGGAGAACAGCAAGGTCCTGCTCTCCGAGGAGACGGTGCCCAGCGCCCGCGACTCGGCGTGGGCCGATGACGCCGCGACCGCCGGGTTCCCGGCCGGACTCGTCGAGATCGTGCGCAACAGCGAGGGCACGGTCGGCCACGACCGCCCGCAACTGGAAAAGGTCGCCCTGGCCCGCGAAATCGTCGGCGGACCGGCGATCACCGCGATCGAAGGCGGCGACGTCGATGCGGTCGCCGATAAGGCGAACACCGACTTCCAAACGCTGCTCGACGGCGAACAGAAGTAGCCCATCCGACCGGCCCCGCCGGTCTCCCACGCCGGGCGGGCTGCGACAGCACCCGCCCGGCGCATCTCCTCGCTTCACCCTGCGACATCGAAAGCAGATCATGACAACCACGAGTCAGACCAGCTACCTGGCGCCCAAGCCCCGCCGGGGCACCGGCCTCACCACCTGGATCGACCGGCACCTCAAGCTGGTGTTCACGGCGCCGGCGATAGCCTTCGTCGCGATCCTGATCGTATTTCCGATCGCCTACACCGTGTTCCTCTCCTTCACCGACTCCGCGAGTTCGGTGACCCGGCCCTTCCGCTTCGTGGGTCTCGACAACTACGCCCGCTGGCTCACCGACTTCGAGCGCTTCTGGCCGGCCACCGGCCGCACGGCCTACTTCACCGTGACCGCCCTCGTGGTCGAACTCGTGCTGGGCCTGGCGATCGCGCTGCTGTTGCGCAAGACGTTCCGCGGCCAGGGCCTCGTGCGCGTGTTCATTCTGCTGCCGCTCGTGGCCACTCCGGTCGCCGTGGGCATGATGTGGCTGCTCATCTTCGAGCCGTCCATCGGCTTCGCGAACGTGTTTATGAAGTCGCTCGGCCTCGGACCCCAGCTCTGGCTCTCGGGCACCGACACCGCGCTCAACACGCTCATCTTCATCGACGTGTGGCAGTGGACGCCCATGGTGGTGCTGATCCTGCTGGCCGGGCTCTCCACCCTGCCGGAAGAACCCGATGAGGCCGCCCGCGTCGACGGGGCGAACGCCTGGCAACGGTTCGTGCACATCACCCTGCCCCTGCTCATGCCGACCATCGCGGCGGCCGCGATCCTGCGCTCCATCGACGCCATGAAGACGTTCGACATCATCTACGCCACCAAGGGACGCACCGGCGGATCCAACAACGAGGCCGAGACGCTCAACATGCTCGCCTACAACGAGAGCTTCGGAAATTCCCAGTACGGCAGCGCCGCCGCCCTGTTGATGCTGTTCCTGCTCTTCATCGTGATCATCCTCACGGCCCTCACCATTCTGCGCACGAAGGGAAACCGGGCATGAATGCCACCACCGAGACCGTCGCACAGCGCACCGCGCCGCCCACGACTCCCTCCTCACCGTCCCACCGGGTCCCGGCGTCGCGCCGGCGCCGCAAGCGTCTTCTCCTGCCGACCCTGCGCACCGTCGCGATCGTCGGCGTGGTTCTCCTCTTCGTGTTGCCGCTGGGCTGGATGCTCATGGCCGCGTTCAAGACGAACCTCGACATCGTCTCACCGGCCCGCACCTTCGACTTCACGCCAACCCTGAACAACTTCAACACCGTGTTCGGCGCGCAGAATTTCGCCCCGTTCATCCTGAACAGCGTCATCGTCGGCATCGGGGCCACGGTGATCGCACTGGTGCTCGGCGTTCCGGCCGCGTACGGCATCGCCCGGTACCGCATCCGCAATGCGACCGCTTTCGTGCTGCTGGCCCGGGTGATCCCTGGGGTGAGCCTCCTCATCCCCTGGTACTTCCTGTTCAGCCAGGTTCAACTCGTCGGAACCTACACCGCGCTCATCCTCACCCACATCTTCGTCACCATGCCATTGGTCGTGGCGATCATGGTCGGCTTCTTCGAAGGCCTGCCTGAAGAGCTCGAGGAAGCCGCCCAGATCGACGGTTCGAGCCGCGTCGGCGCCTTCCTGCGGGTGGTTCTCCCGCTGGCGCTGCCCGGGGTCGCGACCAGCGCCATCCTGGCGTTCATCTTCAGCTGGAACAACTTTCTGTTCGCGCTCGTGCTCTCCAACCAGGACACCCGCACCCTGCCGGTCGCGATCTCGAACTTCACCAGCTACGCCTCGGTGGACTGGGGCGGACTGATGGCGGCCTCCGTCGTCATCACCATCCCGGTCATGCTCGTGGCGCTGTTCGCCCAGAAGTACGTCGTCGCGGGCCTGACCGCCGGCGCGACGAAGGGATGACCGTGGCCACCGGCTCGCGCGTCGCCTGGGTGGTGGGCGGCGGCAGCGGGATCGGCGCCGGCGCGGCTCTCGCGCTGGCGGCATCCGGTCACACCGTGATCGTCTCCGGCCGTCGCGACGCCGAACTGCGTGACGTGGCCGCCGCGGGCGATCGCTCAGCGGGCGGCCGGATCATCGCCCTGCCCGTCGATGTCGCAGCCGCCGACGGGCCGGGCGCCCTCGCCGCCGCCCACGAGCAGATCGCCGCCGAGCACGGACCGGTGACCGCGCTCGTCTACTCGGCCGGCACCAACACGCCCCAGCGCTACTGGGCCGACACCAGCCCGGCGGACTTCGCCCGGGTTCTCGACGTCAACCTCACCGGGGCGATGCGCGCCATCCACACCGTGCTGCCCGGGATGCGCGCCGGCGGGAACGGCCTGGTGATCCTCGTCTCATCGTGGGCCGCGTGGCGTTTCGCGCCCACGGCGGGCGCCGCCTACTCCACCAGCAAGACCGGTCTGGGCGTGCTCACCGAAACGCTCAACGTTCAGGAACGCGACCACGGCATCCGCGCCACCCACCTGTGTCCGGGCGAGGTGCGCACGGAGATCCTCAAGACCAGGCCGGTCGTGCCCACGGATGCCGAACAGGCGCTGATGCTCTCCCCTGACGACATCGGTGATGTCGTGCGTTACCTGGCGGCGTTGCCCGCCCGGGTCTGCGTCAACGAACTCGTTATCACGCCGACCAGCAACACCTCGTACTCGGCCGCCCATGCGGCCGCGCAGCCCGCCACTGAGCCGGCCCCCAGCCCCGCCAACAGAAAGTGAACCCATGACACGCCGCGATATCCTCACCGCAGTGCCCGTTGCCTTCCACGAGGACGGCCGCCTCGACCTGGAAGGCTCCCGGGACATCCTCCGCTACGTCGCCGCCTCCGGCAACGAGGGCGCCTTCGTGCTCGGCACCACCGGCGAGTTCCCCTCCCTCAGCTTCGAGGAACGCGGGCAACTCACCGCCCTCAGCCTGGAGGAGCTGTCGCCGGTGATGCGCGTTGTGGTGCACGTGGGTGCGCCGAGCCTGTACGAGGTGCTGCGGCTCATCGGCCAGGCCCGCGACCTCGGCGCCACCGAGATCGCGGTTCTCACCCCGTATTACTTGCCCTCGACCGACGACGCCCTCCGGGAGTTCTTCACCGCCGTGGACGCGGCATCCGCCGGGCTGGCGGTCTACATCTACGTCTACCAGAAGCGCAGCGGCAACTTCGTGAGCGTTGATCTGATGGCCGAACTCGCCCAGCTGCCCAACATCGTGGGCGCCAAGGTGAGTGAGGAACCCCTCGCACTGATCGCGCAATACCGTGCGGTCGTGCCCGAGGGCTTCCTGCTCTACACCGGCGCCGACGCCGAACTCGCCGCGGCAGCAGACGCCGGCGCGCAGGGGGTCATCTCAGGAATCTCCTCGGTGCTCCCGAAACCGTTCCGCGCGCTGGCCGCGGCCGCCGATTCCGGCGACCCCGCCCGGCTCGCGGCGGCACAGGCGGATGTCGACACCGTGGTCTCAGCCATCGCCGGTGACATGGGCCGAATGAAGGCGGCCTACCGTCTGCTCGGGATCAATGGCGGCACCACCCGCATGGCCATCGCCCCGCCCAGCGCCGACGCGCTCGCGGAGATCGCCCGCGTCACTCCCCTCTTCAAGTAGGGCCGCCGAATCAACGCCGTCCGGAACCGGGGCGCCCTCACCATCCTCCGCGCGTCGGTGTGTGCCCCTGCCGGGCGTCGTCGGGCATCGCCATCTCGGCGCGCAACCCGAGGAGCCGGATGGGACGGCCCGGTTCGATCTCGGCGGCGAGGTCCACGGCCCGGGCGAGGATCTCGGCTCCGTCGGAGGTGGCGGGAATCCTCCGCGCCCGGGTCGTGGTGGCGAACGGCGCGTACCGGATCTTGAGGGTCAACCCGATGACGGGCCGCCCCTCGGCCACGACGTCCTCCAGCACCCGCTTGGTCAGTTCCCGCACGGCGTCGTCGACCTGGGCGGGCTCGGTCAGGTCCTGCTGGAAGGTGATCTCCCGGCTGTGCCCCCGGGCCACCCACGGGGTGTCGTCGACCACGCTAGCGCCGTCCCCGCGGCCGAGTTCGGCGTACCACGGCCCCATCTTGGGCCCGAACTCCGGCACCAGATCCGCCGGGTCGCACGCGGCAAGCTCGGCGACGGTGTGGATGCCCAGTTTGGCCAGCCGGCCCGACACCTTGGCTCCCACGCCCCACAGCTCGCGGGTCGGCCGATCGCCCATGACGTCGAGCCAGTTGTCCGCCGTGAGCCGGAACACTCCGGCCGGTTTGCCGAACCCGGTGGCGACCTTGGCGCGCACCAGGGTGTCGCCGATGCCCACACTGCAGTGCAACCGGGTTCGCTCCAAGACCGCGGCCTGCAGCTGCCGGGCATAGCCTTCCGGATCATCCGTGGTGATGCCGATGAAGGCTTCGTCCCAGCCCAACACCTGCACGGTGGCGCCCGGTTGCCCGCGCAGAGTTCCCATCACGGTCTCCGACGCCGCGAGGTACTCCTCCGCATCGACGGGCAGGATCACCGCGTCGGGCACCTTCCGGGCCGCGATGCGCAGCGGCATGCCGGACCCCACGCCGAACGCCCGGGCCTCGTACGACGCGGTCGACACGACCGCGCGTTCGGTGGGGTCACCCCGCCCGCCGACAATGATCGGCAAGCCGGCCAGCTCCGGGCGCCGCAGAACCTCGACCGCAGCGATGAACTGGTCGAGATCCACGTGCAGCACCCAAGGGATTCCGCTGACGCCACCAGTGTGCCCCGAACCCGACCGGGACGTCTCCGTCGACGCCGGCGGTGGGCGGGCTCAGCGAGCGCGGCCGTGCCGACGTCGAATCCGGCCCGAGGTCGAGCGACCTCACGCGAACGGTCCTGCAGGCGAGAAGGCGAACGCGGCGAAGCGCTCTCCAATGAGCTGGTGGGCCTCGGGCCCCGGGTGCAGGCCGTCGGGAAGCGGGAGGACGGCCGCATCCGTCGCGCCGAACAGCTCGGTGCCGTCGAGATAGTACAGGTTGGGGTCGGCGGAGCGTCGCTCGAGCAGGGTCTGCAGTGCATCCCTGATAACGGTGAGCGTCAGCCGCCCCTGCGACGTGTCATCCGGCGTTCCGGTGGCGACGAATCGGACCTTCCCTTCGGCCAACGCCGCCGGATCGAACGCCCCCGGTCCGGCCGCGTGCTCGTGGATACCGCAGAAGATCGGCGAGATGAGCACGAGTGGGGTCTCCGGATGCCCGTCCCGAATGGTGTCGAGGAAGCCGTGCACGGCGGGCACGAAGGCCCGGAGCCGCATTGCGTCCACATTCACGACGTTGATGCCGAGCTTCACGCTGATCACATCGGCCGGGGTGTCGCGCATGACGCGGGCGAGGAACGGGTCGACCATCGCGCTTCCGCCGAACCCGAGGTTGAGCAGTTCGACGCCACCGGCCCGCGCGGCGACCGCCGGCCAGATCTGGCTGGGCGCGGTCGCGTTCGAGCCGTGGCTGATGGAACTGCCGTGATGCATCCACACCGCGCCCGCCGGTGAGACGGGGAGAAGGGCCACATCGGAGTGGACGTGGATCAGCTCGACCGATTCGTTGTGCGGCAGCCAGACCTCGAACCGTTTTGTGCCCGAAGGCACGCCGCTCAGAGTGGTGGTGTGCGAGGGCCCGGCATGCAGGGCGGTCGCGCCGGTCTGGAGGTCGACCTCGAGGACGTCTCCCCCGGTCAACTCGTCGCTCACTGCTATTTCGCCGTCGATGAAGACATCGATGCGACCCCGCGGCCGGGACACTCCCCGGTATTGCGATCGGGTGGGGTGCACCACGACCTCCATGCGTTCGGCAGCCGAGTCGAAGACGAGGCGCACCCCGGAGGGCTGGCTCTCGACGGACAGCAACTGCGGGTCGGGAAACTGCTCCCGCACCCAGACCGGAAGCCGGTGTGGACGCATGCCCCTCTGTGTCGGTTCCAGTTCAGCGACGCCGTGGACCAACGGCAATGAGATCGGGGTGACGATCATGGCGATACCTCCAGATGAGTTGAGGGTTCGACCTGCAACGCCCGACCGAACACATCAAACTACACCCTATAGGTTTTTCCCAATGGTCTGTAGGCTTGACGCCGCGCCGAGGACGGCAGAGCTTCCGAGGTCTCCCTTCGGCAGCGCGGAGGTGGCAGCGACGGCCTCGGTCCAGGCCTCCGTGGTAGCGACCGCGGCGAAGTTCGAGTGCAACAGCGCCATGAGGGTCATGTGCACGGTCTTCGCATCGGCGAAGCCCGCTTCGTTGGCGATATTGATGGCTCCGGTCGCATCCGCGAGCACCTCGGCGGCGAGCCCGTGGGTCTCCGACTCGGCGGCCGACGCGAGAATGCAGTTATTCGTCATGTAGCCCACGAGGGTGATCGTGTCGATCTCGCGCTCTCGCAGCCAGTCGAGAAGATCTGTGCCGGCGAACACCGTGCCGAATTGCTTCGTCATAGACTTCCACTCGGGGCGCCGGCGGTTCTCGACGTCGGGATGCAACGCGAAGCCGTCCGTCGTCGGGTTGAAGACCGGTGCCGCGTCGCCAGAGCAATGCTGAATGACGGCGATCGGGATCCCCGCAGAGGTAGCCGTGTCGATGGCGGCGGTGATCCGTGGCAACGAGGCGGTGTGGGGCGGGTACTGGATCTCCAGCGGACCGCTGAAGTAGTCCTGCTGCACATCGACAAGAATCAGTGCACGACGGGGGCTGTTCATGGGTGAGTGACTCCTCAGGTTGGGGCTCTAACGGTTGTGCTTCCTCCATCGTCGCGAGCCCGACGAGCGCCCGCCATTGGCGTAAAAGACGCAATACGATGGATTCAGGCCAAACGGGTGGAGTTTTTGTGAAGATCGCCATTTACGCATTCGACGGCGTAACGATGTTCCACCTCTCGACGCCGCAGCTCGTGTTCGATGAAGTCACCCAGCTGGGTATCGCCCAGTGGACCACGGTCCTGTTCTCCGACCGCGCCGGCTCCATCCGCACCGCCGAGGGCTATCGGCTGAGCGGCATCAGCGGCGCGGCGGATGCGACGGACGCCGACGTCGTCGTCGTCCCGTCGTGGGCGGAAGACGGACGCACGCTGGGTCCGGCTCTTCGCACGGTGCTGCACGCCGCGCACGCCAGAGGAGCGGTGATTATCGGGCTCTGCCTGGGAGCGATCGCCGTGGCCGATGCCGGACTCCTCACCGGCCGTTCCGCAGCGACTCACTGGCACGCGGTGGAACGCCTCGCCGCGCGCCACCCCGACCTCACCGTCAACGCCTCGGCACTGTACGTCGACCTCGGTGATGTGCTCACCTCGGCCGGCACCGCCTCCGGCCTGGACGCCTGCCTCCACTTCATTCGCTCACGCCTCGGGGCCGATGCGGCCAACCGGGTGGCGCGCTCGTTGGTCGTTGCGCCTCACCGCGAAGGTGGGCAAGCCCAGTACATCGAACATCCCGTGTCAAACAATGGCACCAGCGATCCGATCGCACGGGCGACCGGGTGGGCGCTGACGCATCTCAACGGCGACCTCGGCGTCGACCGGCTCGCCGCTGCGGCCCACATGAGCCGGCGCACTTTTACTCGGTCATTCCGCGCACAAACCGGAGCCACGCCGGCCGCCTGGGTGCGCTCGCGCCGTTTGGACGAGGCGCGTCGACTGCTCGAAACGACCAGCCTGTCCATCGACCAGGTCTCGGACTCGTGCGGCTTTGGCAACCCGGTCACCCTCCGGCAGAGTTTCCTCGCGGCGTTCGGGTGCACGCCGTCCAACTACCGGCACCGATTCGACGCCCGCCGCTGATGCGCCCTTGACGGCCGCCTACTCCCCCGTCAGCCCCGCGTCGTGGACGGTACGGGCCACCTGCACGCGGTTCGTCACCTCGAGCTTGGCGAACACGTGGCCGACGTGAGTCTTGACCGTCGCCACGCCCATGAACAGTTGCGCGGCGATCTCCGCGTTCGACAGCCCGTGCCCGACCGAGACGGCCACCTCGCGTTCCCGCTCGGTCAGCCGCTCCAGCAGCAGACTCGCGCGCTGCCGCCGCCCGTCGCTGCCGCTGGTCACGGTGGCGATCAGCTGCGCCGTCACGCTCGGCGACAGCGTCGACTCCCCGGCAGCGACCCGGCGCACCGCGTCGACGATGTCGGCCGGCGGGGTGTCTTTCAGCAGGAACCCGACGGCGCCGTGCCGCAGGGCGGTGAGCACCAGCTCGTCGGTGTCGAAGGTCGTCAGCACGATCACCCGAGCGCGGTCGCCGCGCGCCGTCAGTGATCGGGTGGTCTCGAGTCCGTCCAGGCGGGGCATCCGGATGTCCATCAGCACGACGTGCGGGCCGACCCGGGCGATGAGGTCGAGGGCCTCCCGCCCATCGGCGGCTTCGCCGACGATCTCAATCGACGGGTCTCCGCCGAGGATCATGCGCAGGCCCGCCCGCACGAGGGCGTCGTCGTCGACGATCGCGACGCGGATGTTCACTGCCATGGCAGCCTCGCTGTCACGACGAAGCCGCCGTCGCTGTCGGTGCCGTGCGCGAGGCTGCCGCCGGCGAGCTGGGCCCGCTCGCGCAGACCGGTCAACCCCATGCCGCTACTCAGGCCCGGCCCAACCGTGCTGCCGCCGAGCGGGTTCCGCACCACGACGAGCAGCTCGCCGCCGTGCCGGTCGATCTCCAACGTGACGGGGGCGCCGGCCGCATGCTTGCGCGCGTTCGTGAGGGCCTCCTGGATGATGCGATACGCGGCGCGGGAGACCGACTCGGACAGCCCGTCGAACTCAGGCCGGCCACCCGTCGACGGGGAGGCGGCACGCTCACCGCCGCCGACCGGCGCCGCTCCGTCACCGAGACCGCTCGCATCCAGGGACACGCGCATGCCGCCCTCCCGGGAATCGGCCAGCAGAGCGGGCAGTTCGGCCAGAGTGGGCTGCGGAGGCTCGGCGAGGCCGGAACCGGCGGCGCCCTCCTCGTCGTCGCGGCTGCGCAGCACGCCGAGAATCTGCCGCAGTTCGGTCAGCGCCAGCTGGGCGTTGTTCTGGATGATCGTGGCCGCATCGACCGTTTCCTGCCGGGTCAGATCGGTGCGGTAGGTGAGCACGCCGGCGTGCAGGGACAGCAGTGAGATGTGGTGGGCCAGCACGTCGTGCATTTCCCGGGCGATGCGGGTGCGCTCGGACTCCCGCGCCGACTCCTCACGCAACGCCTGCTCGCGTTCGGCGTTCTCGGCCCGGTCGCGCAGCGAGGCGACAAGGTCGCGACGCGCTCCGATGTAGAACCCGGTGCTCGCGCAGATCGCGTAGATCGCGATGGCGAGCCCGCCGGATGCCCAACTGAGAGCGGAATCGACCGTCACACCCGGAATGCTCGATCGAAGCACCAACTCGTAGAACGCCGTGGCGGCGACCCAGACGAAGCCGACCGCCACCACCGGCTTCCAGCGCCGGCGGGTGCTCATCGACACGATGGCCAGGGCTGCCGCTCCTACCGCGAAGACCGACACGGCCGACAGGCTGGCGGTAAGCACCGCGGTCAGCACGGGCCGACGGCGGCGCAGCGACAGCAGGCAGATAGCGATCACGCCGAGCAGCAGGTCGAGGAGCACAAAGCCGCCGATGAGGGCGCTCGCCTCATCCGAGAGGGCGGTGGGATCCTGCCCGAGGAACTCCGCCAGGTTGACGAAGAGCACCAGCACGCCCACCGCTACCACGACGAGGTAGCGCCAGAGGCGCGACCAGAGCCGCAACCGGGGTGCCGGCATCGGCACGGCACGGTCGAGTGGGGTGGTGCTCAGTCGGGCGGTCACGTGTCCAGCGTAAACGGCGCGCTCTCAGCATCCATTCACCCTGTGGCCCTTCCGCCTCCGACTAAAGGTGGAGACGAATGAGACGGGAGCGCGATCCGCGCGGCACGGCCCGCCGCAACCATGGACCACATGATCACCGCAGAACACCTCACCAAGCGTTACCGCTCGCGGGTCGCCGTCGACGACGTGTCGTTCACCGCCTCGCCCGGACGCGTCACCGGGTTCCTCGGCCCCAACGGTGCCGGCAAATCCACCACTATGCGCATGCTGTGCGGCTTGGCCTCCCCCACCGCTGGCAGCAGCACCGTGCTCGGCGTGCCGTTCCGGGCCCTGGAAAATCCCGGCCGGCACGTGGGCGTGCTGCTCGACGCCGCCGCCCAGCACAACGGGCGCACGGGTCGGGAATCGCTCTCGATCTCCGCACAGCTGATGAACCTGCCCGCTCGCCGGGTGGAGGAGGTGCTCGAGCTCGTCGGCCTCACCCCGAGCGAGGGCGGCACCCGCATCCGCGGTTACTCCCTGGGCATGCGGCAACGGCTGGGACTGGCCGCCGCGCTGCTCGGCGACCCGCAGGTGCTCATCCTCGACGAACCCGCCAACGGCCTCGACCCGGCCGGTATCCGCTGGATGCGCGGCCTGCTCACCTCCTTTGCCGCCGCGGGCGGCACCGTGCTGCTGTCCTCCCACCTGCTGCTCGAGGTGGAGGCGGTGGCCGACGACCTTGTCATCATCGGCCAGGGTCACGTGCTCGCCCAGGGCAGCGCCGCCGAGCTGCTCGCGGTGCCGGGCACCCAGGTGCAGAGCCGCGACGACGCCCGCCTCGGCGCGGCCTTGATCGCCGCCGGGTTCGACGTGGCCACCACGGGCGCCGGCATCACCACCTCCGCGACGGTCGACGACGTCGGGCGAATCGCCCTCGGCTCGGCCATCGTCGTGACCGACCTCCGTCCGGCCGCGAACGCCGGGCTTGAGGAACTGTTCTTCACCATGACCGCCCAGCACGGGCGAGAGGATGTCTCCGCATGACCGCGTATCGCAGCACCCACCAAGCCGTAGGTTCCGTCATTGACGCGCCACCCTCGGGGCAGACGGCCGGACTCCGCCCCGCCTCCGGCGGCATCCCGTTTCTGCGGCTGTGCCGGGTGGAGCTGCGCAAACAGCTCGACACCCGGGCGGGTGTGTGGCTCCTCGTGGCGATCGCCCTGGTGAATTGCGGGTTCATCGTACTCACCCTGTTCACCGCGGATGCGGCGGCCCTCACCTGGACGATGCTCAGCCAGTCCGCCTCGCTCGGGCAGTTGCTGCTGCTGCCGCTGATCGGCGTGATGGCCGCCACGAGCGAGTGGTCGGCGCGCACCGCGCTGACGACGTTCACCCTCGAACCCCGGCGCACCCGGGTGAATCTGGCGAAGCTCGCCTCGGCGGGCGCATTGGGCCTCATCGTGATGGCGGTGACCTTCGCGGTCAGTGCCGTGCTCAACCTGGTGGGCATCGTTTGGCAGGGCGGCGACGGGTCGTGGGCGCTCGACTGGGGCGTCGTCGCCGGCAGCGGGCTCGCGCTCGTGTTGCTCGTCTGGCAGGGCGTCGCGTTCGGGCTCGCGTTCCTGAGCACGCCCGTGGCGATCGTGGCCTACCTCGCCCTGCCGACCGTGTGGACGGTGCTGACTCTCACGATCGAATCGCTGCGCGGTCCGGCGGAGTGGCTCGACGTGAATCAGACCCTGAGCGTGCTGATGATGGGCGCGATGACCGCGGATGATTGGCCCCGCCTGGCCGTATCCCTCTTGGTCTGGCTCGCGGTGCCGCTCGCATTCGGGCTATGGCGCACTGCCCGGCGGGAGCCATAGCCCGCGCGCTGCAGACTAGGTCGCTGAGACCGGCCGCGCTCTGGTTCTCAGTCGACCGAGAGGACGGCGCCGATACCGGGTTTTTGCTTCAAGAAACCAGAGGACGGATACTCTGATCACAGTCAAGGCCGGACGCTTCACGTAGGCGCCTCAGGCGGGCTTCATCTTCAACCGTCTTGCGACGGGTCCGGAGCTCGTATCCAAGATCCGAAACGATGCGGCGTGCCTCCGATGATGGATTGCCAGCGAGTTGGATCGCCGCGGTTGCAGCAAGAGCAGCAAGCATGTCTGAATCCGCGGCAGATTCGCTGCCACCCTTCTTAATGACGGAAACAACTTCCGCGTTCAGCTCGACGGCAGGCTCATACGGCAGGTTCGTACGGAAGCTGATCACTAGCTGACTTGCGAGTAGCAGAGGCGCGAGGATTGGCGCCAGGAACAGGAACCCAATCCGAGAGACGAAGTCGGCCACGATCCTCTGCGGAAAGTAATACTGGTACGAGTCGCTCGTACTCCCATTGCGCCTCTGCTTCGTCAGGCCAATTGAGAGGGCAATGCCAGCTGGCAGCGCGGATAGAAGCAGGACCCAGGCCACGGGCTGAACGCTCCCTTCGATCTCGGCCGCAACTGCGACCGACACCAGCGCGAGCGTGCGTAGTCCCGATAGGCGGTGACTCCGGACGGCCGTCACACTCGCAACAACCGCGATCACGATCAGGGGCATCGTCAGCCAGTTCCGGGTGGGGTCCGTGAGCCACCCCACCGTATCCAGGTACCAGCTCGGGGGTGCCACATCGAGTGTTTCCAAAAACTCGTTGATCCCGGTGAGTGGCCCTCTCAACGGTGTCGAAACCCATGACTCGGTCATTGTTGTCCAGAACCAGATGCTCAGCCACGAGATGACACTCCACTCAACCAGGGTGTCCCACCGCACACCGAATAACGCGTTGATCTCATCACGAAGCGAGCTCGCGTCGAGGGAGTGTTGGTTTGACATGTCCGCCCCATATCCGGGCACCCAAGCGGTGCCGCATCACCAAGCTAGGGGGCACCTCTGACAACGAGTCCGCCCACCCCGGTTCTGGGGCCGAGTTGATACCGTCATCATTCCGGTGATCAGCCAAGCTCGGACTATGGAGCTCCCTAGACACGGTGACCTCAAGCCAGGTCGTCCAGGTGGGATGCGACCGGAAGTAGGCACCAGATGTTCCACACCCACTCGCTAGGTTTCCGCACCGATCTCATGCTCTTGGCGCTGCAAGGCAGCACGATCACCCGGCAGGCAGACCATTTGGTCGTCCGCACGCCCGCGAACCCCGACTTTCACTGGGGAAACTTCCTGCTGTTCGACCGCCCGCCCGCTCCCGGTGTGGCCGCTGCCTGGCCTGCACAGTTCGGCCGCATGTTTCAGGGCTCATCGCATCTTTCGATCGGCGTCGACGGCACGGATGGCGCGGCGGGCGACACCGCGGACCTGGCCGCGGCGCACCTCGAGGTCACGAGGTCCGTCGTCCTGACGCTGTCCGAGGAAGCGCCGCTTAGACCGTGCAGGGCCACTCCAGATGCCATTTTCCGCCGGCTCGATGCGAACGACGACGGCGACTGGGCCCAGGCCGGGGCGCTCAGGCAATCCAACGCCGCCGACATCGCCGGGTACGCCGAGTTCACCGAGCAGAGACTCGGCTCGATGCGCGCACTGCAGCGGGCACATCACGGGTCCTGGTTCGGTGCCTTCCTCGATGGAGAAATGGTGTCGGGACTCGGGATCTTCAGCGACGGAAGCGGAACGGCACGCTATCAATCGGTCGATACCCACCCACGTTTCCGTCAGCGGGGATTTGCCGGCACGTTGGTCCACCTCGCCGGCCACTATGCCGTCGACCACCTGGCGGCGACGACCCTCGTCATCGTGGCCGACCCCGACGAGCCGGCCATCCGGCTCTATCGGGCCTTAGGCTTCGCGGACACCGAAATCCAAACCCAGTTGGAGCACGTCGCTCCCTGATAACGCCGACCGGCTGCACGGTGCTCCCGGCTCCGACCGACTGCGCCGCTACTACTCGGTTGGTCACCCCTGTTCTCGAGCCGCTGCCCGTCGCACTGACAGAACTAGGGCGCCTCGCCACCGTGAATCGGGCCCGACAGACACACCTAGCGGCACCGCCTCGGTCTGATGTACGTTCGGGCCATGAACGGGCAGACACGCAAACCGTCTGCATCGGTGTCGTCGTACTACAGACTCCTGGGCGGCGGTGTGCGCTGATGGCCCTCGACCTGCTGCCGGGCGAAGTCCTCCTGGGGACAAGCAAAGCCAACGCAGTGATCGTGCCGACGGACTACGGCCTCTCTGAGTTCGCTACCGGACAGCTCTTGGGGCTGATCGGGATGGCGAACAGGGAAGCCATCGGCGGGCATTTGCACATCACCACGGCTCGGATAGCCTTCCAACCACACTCGTTGAACCGGTTGAAGGGGATCCTGTCGATACCGATTCCCGCCATTGTGTCAGCGACAAAGTACCGCTCTGGCCTTGCTGTGGGAATTCAGGTGGAGACGGCGCGCGCGCGGTTGCAGTTCGTGAACTGGTCGGGCGATAAGGCACTGGCGGCGATCGCGATCGCTCAGCGCGACTACGGACCCTTGGAACGGTCCACATTCTCCGCCGTGTCCAGCGCCCTTGAGGACATGAGCATTCGCCCCAGCGCTGAGGTTGCGAACCTGCTCGTCACACTGGGGATCGTCTTGACGGACGCGGTGCCGACTTGGCTTGAAGCCCTCAGCCTTATCGAGTGGCGTACCGCCGCTGACGTTCCCATTCGACCGGCTAACCCCGACACGAGCGACAGAGCCTAACCGGCCCCATAGGTGACGCGTCGCCGACCACCCTTGCGCCTGGTCACCGGCGTAGGCTGCCCCTCAGGACTCGGACGGCTCCATGGGCAGTTCGGCCCCGTAGTTCCACGACAGGATGGCCGGCTGCTCGCGGTAGTAGCTGAGCACGGAGACCGATCCGGCATCCAGGGTGATTTGAGCGCCGAAGCGCGGGGCCAGCCTCAGGTACACGGCCGTCAGGATACGCAGGAAGTGGCCGTGCGCGATCAGGGCGACATCTCCCTTCTCCATCGCCGGCAGCACCCGGGTGAGCACACGGGATGCGCGGGCGGCGACCTCTTCCACGGTCTCGCCTGGGGTCTCGCCGCGAATCACGCCGTGGGTGAATGCGCTCCAGTTGTAGCCGAGTTCCTTGCGGATCTCACGGGTTGTACGCCCCTCGTACCCGCCGTAGTCCCACTCGACGAGAAACGGATCGACCTCGGCGTCCAGGCCGGCGAGTTCAGCAGTCTGACGCGCGCGCTGCAGCGGCGAGGTCAGCACAAGCGTGAAATCGTAATCGGCCACCAACTTGCCCGCTCCGCGAGCGAGGTCTTCTCCCCTGGCAGTGAGTGGAACATCGGTGAGCCCCGTGTGCTTGCCGCTCTTCGACCACTCCGTCTCCCCGTGACGCAGAAGAATCAGCTTCCCGGAGGGGTTATCCGGGGCGGGGCGGTTGGGCAGCGGATCGTTTGTGAGCATACGGCAACAGTAGTATCGCGCCCCCAATTCGAGGGAGCGTCCAGCGTGGCGAAAATGGCAACGGGCCGTGACCTCGTCGAGTGGACAGCACCGGTCAGCGTGCGGTGGGCTTCCCGTCTGCGGCCCACGCCACGCCCAAGGCGAACAAGGTCGACACACCGTATTGCTCCATCGCCGCCGCGATGCGGCGCCGACCCGTACGCGGATTGATCCCGAGCCTGCGGGATGCCGCGTCGAGGGTGACGCCCTGCTTCATCAGCACCAGAAGCGGTGCCCATGGCTGTTCGACACCGATGATCGGCTCGCCGCGACGCCAGAGCTCGCGGAACAGGCTTCGCCCCAGCTCGGCGAGGGCGGCGCTCCGAACACCGACGACACTGGTCGGCCATCCCTCGCCCCATTCGATCGGTAAGGCCAGCACCTCACCGTCGATCCAGAACCAACTGGGAAGGTCGTCGAGCAGGCGGAACTCCACCCCGACGGCCGCGTAACGCGCGGCTATCGCCACGAGCCGGTCGTCCTCCGCCAACGAACGCGGCACCAGGGCTCGCACCGATCGCATGCCGGCGAATACCTCGGCGAATCGGCCGGCGCGCGCGGGGTCGCTCTGCAAGTAGCGTGCGAGATCGGGAAGCACCGCCCAGGCTGTGTCGCTCTCGTCCCGCGCGATGTCGTACCAGAGGTCTTCTGCCGCCTGCGGCCCGTGGCGCACGAAAATGGGGACGAGATCACCAGATGCCTCGCCCACAGCCCAGTGCCGCAACAGAGGCGGCAGGTCGGCAACGAGCATCTCGATTCTCGAGGCGGCTTCGCTCGCCGTCTGCCGCAGCGCACGCACTTCGCGCTGCACCACGTCGGCCGTCCACAGTGCCGGCGTCGCATACGCGATCGTGCCATCGTGCACCGAGATCGCACCGTCCCGCGCGAGACGCGCAACGGCCTCGGCGACCTCGCCCGCATCCGTGTGCGCCGTGATGGCCAGCGCCGCCACGGTCTCCGGGCGGCTGCGGTAGATCAATTCGAGAAGTGCCCTATCGTCCATGTTCGCCTCCGAGCGCGCGTCAGCACCATGATGGCGCAGGTGACCGCATCCGGACGCCCTCTAGCGGCCATGCCCGCAAGCGGAGGTTGGTTGTCCGCTTGTGTCCATGCACACTGCTCCTTATCGAGACCGAAGTTCACAAACGACGGGAGCCAACAACATGAATGGCATGAGCAGCAGCAAGGGCCGTGTACGCGTTGTCGCCGTGTCAATGGCGGCAGCACTCACGCTGGGAATCACGGCGTGCACCGCGGCTGCGACCGCTGACCCGTCGTCCTCCACCGGTCTCGCTGTCGCGCTCGGCGAGGCGCCCAACCAGGACGTCGTCGATCTCTACACGGATCGCGATACGGCCGTGTCCGCCGCCGTCGATGCGCTCCCCCAGTTCGTCGAGAAGGCGCTCGACCAAACCGGGGTGCCCGGCGCGCAAGTCGCGGTCGTCTCGAACGGACAGGTCGTGTTCGACGAGGGATACGGCGTGCGGGACGTGACGACGCAGGAGCCCGTCGACGTCGACACAGTGTTTCAGATCGCCTCGTTGTCCAAGCCACTCTCGTCGAGCATTGTGGCCAAAGCGATCACCGACGACCCCGATCTGTCCTGGGACGATCCGGTCGTCGCCTACCTCCCCGACTTCACGCTGCGCGACCCGTACGTGACCGAGCACGGCAAGATCGCCGACTTCTTCTCGCACCGCACCGGCATCCCCACCGGTGCCGGCGATGACCTCGAGGACATCGGCTTCGATGCCGACTACATCCTGGCTCACCTCGACCAGGTACCTCTGGCGTCGTTCCGCGACACCTACCAGTACTCCAACTTCGGGCTGACGGTGGGCGGCGAGGCCGTCGCGGCGTCGCGCGGGCAAACGTGGGCGCAGACCGCCCAGGAGCTGCTGTTCGAACCGCTCGGCATGACGTCGACAACCACCCTCCATGAGGACTACCTCGCCGCCGACGATCGCGCGGCCATGCACGCGCGCACCGGCGACGGCCGGTACGAGCAGTTGTTCGACCGTGACGCGGATGCCGAGGCTCCGGCCGGTGGCGTCGCCTCGACCGCCGGCGACATTGCGAAGTGGATGACCATGGTGCTGGCAGACGGCGAGGTCGACGGCGCCCAATTCATCGATCCGCTCGTGCTCGCACAGACCTATTCCGCCCATTCGATCACCGGCGGCGACGCCAAGAACCTGACCTCACGCACCTCGCACTACGGGTTCGGCACGAACGTCGGCGCCACCGTGACCGGCCGCGTCAACATCAACCACTCGGGCGCATTCGGATGGGGTGCCGCCACCAACGCCACGATGATCCCCGACCTGAACCTGGGGATCGTCGTGCTCACCAACGGAGCACCCTCCGGAGTGCCAGAAGCAATCGTCGCGGAGTTCGTCGACCTCGTCCAGTTCGGTGCGGAGACGCGCCCCTGGTTGGACCTGTGGCCGGCCAGGTTCGCAGAATTCTCCGATCCGGCGGGCGACCTCGTCGGCGAGGAGCCACCGACGGATGCCGCGCCGACAGGCCCGGCCGGGGACTACGTCGGCACGTACACGAGCCCTTATTTCGGCGACTTCACCGTGAGCGAGCAGAACGGTATCCTGACCGGCGCCCTCGGCCCCGACGGCGGCTACACGTTCGAGCTCGATCCGTGGGACGGCGACACACTGTCCTTCGTGCCGACCGGTGAGAATGCGCTCCCCGGCTCGCTCTCCTCAGCGGTCTTCGTCCGCGAGGGCGAGCAGATCACCGGCGTCACCCTGACCTACTTCAACACGTTTCCCGCGCCCGACCAGGAGCCGAACGGGCTCGGCGTCTTCACCCGCGTCGGCTGACCTTCAGGCAAGAACCCAGTCGCCGGGGTGGGTCAGGGAGACACCCCGGCGACCATGGTCATGACGTCATCGATGACGCCCGTCATCGATCGGGCTTCGTCGTTGACGGCCCATTGGTCGAGAGCCACCTGGAAGACGAGGATGCCCAGCTCCGCAACGACGGTGGCCCTGAGGGGTGCCTCGCCGCGTGCGATGAAGGCGGCGCGAGCGGCACGGACGAGGTCGTCGCGTTTACGGGCATCACGGTCGCGGAGCGAGTCGTTCGAGTGGATGATTGCGCGCACCATCGCGGTCTGCTTCCGATGCTCCTCGAACTGTTCGGTTGCGACCCGATGCAACACGAGTCGGATGACGTCCATGGGCTCCAGGCCCTCGGGCGCCTCAGCGATCAGCCGGGCGGCGCGGCGCGGGATCTCGTCGCCGCCGAAGATCACTTCTCGTTTGTCGGCGAAATAGCGAAAGAACGTCCTCGTCGTCAGTCCCGCCCGGGCGGTGATCTGGGGAACCGTCGTCGCCGAATAGCCCTGCTCGGAGAACAGCTCAAGCGCCGCTCCTTGGAGACGGCCGCGTGCGTCTGGTGCCCATCGCATAAAACGAGTGTACGTGATGACATGACGTGTAATGACCCATATGATGACACGAGATGTCATTAATCACGAGGAGCCACCCATGTCACCGGTAGACAGTCACCCTACAGATTCCGCGGCAGCCGCCGGCCCTGCGCCCGTGAGTAGAACCAACGCGAGATCAGCGAACGAAGCGCTTTGGCTTCTCGACACGGGAGGACGTTTTGAGGTTCGACCGTCCACCCTCCCCACGCCGGGGCCAGGTGAGGTCGTCGTGCGAGTTCGGGCGGTAGCGGTGAACCCCGTGGACGCGATCACCGGGCCATTCCGTCGCCTCGTTACGCCCTGGGTGCGGCATCCCACCGTCCTGGGCAGCGATGTGGCCGGTGAGATCGCCGCGGTTGGCGGCGGCAGCACACGATTCCGGGTGGGAGAGAGGGTCGTCGGCTACGCGGCCGGGCAAGAGCGGCTGCGCAATAATTCCGAAGAGGGTGGCTTCCAGCGCTACGTCACGGTTCTCGAGCGCGTCTGCGCCGAACTGCCCGACACCGTGACGTTCGAGCAGGCGGCAGTTCTGCCGCTCGGGGTGTCGACCGCGTCCGCAGGCCTGTACGAGAAGGACCAGCTAGCTCTGCCGCTTCCGACCTCCGCGCCGTCGGCTCGTGGAGACGTCGTCCTGGTGTGGGGTGCCTCGACGAGTGTCGGCAGCAACGCCGTGCAGCTCGCGCGAGCCAGCGGCTACACGGTGATCGCCACAGCCGGGCGACGAAACCACGACTTCGTGCGGTCTTTGGGAGCGGAAGCGGTCTTCGACTACCGTGATCCCGAGGTCGACCGGCTGATCGTGGACGCGATCGGGCATCGCCACCTGGCCGGCACGATGGCGATCGGAGGAGGCGCGCTCACCCACGCTTTGCGCATCGCGGGCCGCACCACCGGCACCAAGAACATAGCGTCCGCCTATCCCGACCCGCTCACCCGCTTGCGGTCACTCCTCGCACGTGTGCGCGGCATCCGGGTGACGAGCATCTGGGGAGGCACTCCCGTGCAGTCCCCTGTCGGTCCCGCCATCTTCCGGGACTTCCTTCCGGTCGCACTCCGCAGCGGAGCGTTCCGGCCGGCACCCGCTCCGAAAATCGTCGGGGTCGGCCTCGAGCAGGTGCCGCGAGCGCTGGCGGCTCTCCGCAAGGGCATCTCGGCGACCAAGCTCGTTGTCACCATCCCCGCAGAGGACATCACCCCGTGAGCATCCGACAGACGTTCCTCGTGTTCGGCGCAACCGGACAGACCGGCAAGCACTTCCTGTCGCTGGCCCTGAACGACGGACACCGAGTCCGGGTTCTCGCCCGAAACCCCGCCAAGCTCGACGGCGCCATCCCCAACCTCGAGATCTACCAGGGGTCGATCACCGACTCCCCCGATCTCGACCGGCTCGTCGAGGGCGCCGATGTTGTGGTGTCGCTGCTGGGTGATGCCCAGGCGCAGAGGACCCAGAAGATCAACACAACCTTCGTGCGCGACCTGGTGCCCGCCATGCGCCGCCACGGCGTCAGCCGCTTTCTCTACCAGGCGGGCGGACTCAGCGCACCTCCGAACCGGAAGCTGTCGCCGGCGTTGTGGCTGATCAGAAACACGATCGCGCGCGGGTACAGCGGTCAGCACAAAGACAATGAAGCGGTCATGCGCTATCTGACCGACGAAGCCATGGACATCGAATGGATGGTCCACCGGGCCGGAATCGGCTCGGACGGACCGTCACGAGGCGATCTCGAGCGATCCCGTCGCAGGGTGAGTATCGCGACCTTCCGAGACTGCGCAGCCCACAACTACCGACTCCTGTCGGATCCGACCGCCATTCACACCTGCGACCTCAGCAGCTACCGGAAATAGTCCGGACCCGCGCGGCGCCGGAGATCCTTCCTCGATCGAAATATGAGGTCCATACTGTCGGTATCTCAGCCGCGCGAGAACCGAGGAGGATCCGATGGAGAAGCCAACCGCCCCACTCTCATACGGCGAACTACGCCACTTGGACGGTTTGATCGGTTTGCTGCAGGAACAAGGCCTCACGCTGGGAGACAGCGTCAAAGCCCAGAGCGACGTCTGTTGCTGCGGGGCGATCACCTGCGAGGCAAAGGGGAAGCTGGTGTTCAACGAGCACGACCGCGAGATCATTCGTGAGATCGTCCGTCTGGAGCACGAGCTCGATGCTTCGCCGACACTCGGTGAGCTGATCGAGATCAGAGGGCAGCTTCTACACGAGCGCACTCAATAAAGGTCGAGTCCCGTGTGGGAGAGCATCGTCGCCGCTGTCTTCGTGGCGATTCTGACTGGCAGCGCCCTCAACCAGCTTGACTGGCCGCGCTGGGAGAAGACCGTAGCAAAGTACGACCCCCTGATGTTCCTGCCGTACTGGGGCTTCTTCGCGCCAGACCCGGGCTTTGCGGGCAACCACGTGGTCTACCGGGACCGCGTTGCCGATGACTGGGGAGCCTGGGTGGAGGTTCCCATCCCCCGAGGACACGGCTGGAGTGCATCTGGAACCCCGGTCGCTTCGAGCGAAAGGCCCTGCTCGACCTGATGAACGGATTCGCGAAGACGAAGGATTCGTATCAGGAGGTGGGAGCCGTCCAACTGTCGTTGGCCTACCTGGCGATGCTCACCTGGGTCATGGCGCAGCCACGCGCCGATACGACGGCGACCGCCCGCCAGTTCACGGTTGTCATGACAGAGGGTCACGGCTCGGCACGCGAGCTCACGGTAGCGGTGCTCTCGAATGAGCATCCCCTCGATTAGCGCCGCATTCGCCCTCGATTTCGCGATTCGGATAGCGGCCATCGGTTTCTGCATCTCTGCGGCGGAGCAACTCGCTATCAGGCGCGTCGCATTCGGCGCAGCCGGGCCCTTCTCTGAAGCCCTGGCACGCGTGTACAAGCGAGGCATCGAAAGGCACGTCCTCCTTCGGCGGGCATTTCCCATCGCGTTGTGGACGAACCTGGCCAGCGGGGCGCTCCTCGTACTATTTGGTGCCTACGCCCCCGTCGCGGTTCCAGCACTCCTGGTCGGGCTATCGGGGCAGGCTGTGGTGCGGCAGCGCCGCGTGCTCGCCAGCGACGGGGCTGAACAGATGACCACGTTGGTCCTGTTCGCCGCCCTCGTGGGACTTGTCGCTCCGGACCACGACGTGACCGTGGTGTTCGCGGTCTGGTTCATCGCCGCCCAATCAACCCTCGCCTACACGGCGGCAGGCCTGACCAAGGTTTTCTCACCGGCCTGGCGAAGTGGTCAGGCGATGCCGATCATCATGGGTTCCGAGGCGCACGGTCGCGCCTTCGCATCCCATGTGCTGAATAGGAGTGTCTGGATCGGAAGAGCGGCATCGTGGAGCGTCGTCGCGTTCGAGTGCACCTTCTGGGTCGCCCTTGTCGCCGCGCCCCCAGTCACAATCGCGTATCTGGCGCTGGGGCTGGCCTTCCATGTCGCGTGTGCGTGTGTGATGGGGCTGAACACCTTTGTCTGGGCGTTTCCGGCGGCGTACCTGTGCGTGCTCTACGCCGCTCAGCAGCTGGCGGCGTGAGAGCGCGCCATCACGAACGCCTGGACAGCAACGCCACCGCATCCACTCTCGAGTCGGGTGAGACCACCGTCTTCCGTTTCACCCTCGAATCGGTGGGGGCCGGCACCCAGCTCACGGTCGTCGAATCGTTTCGACGCCCTCCGCGACCCGTCTGCGGGCATGGAGAGCAACCGCGGTGGCTGGGACTTCGAGCTTGATGAACTGGTTGCCTACCTCGAAGGATCAGAGTGACCACACTCTTGTTCCCGTCTTCGCCGCCCTCGGCGATGGCATGCGCTGGAGCATCCTGGCAGCACTCGGCGGGGCGGATGCGTCGGCGTCCGCCCTCGCCGAGATCCTCCCCGTCTCACGCCAGGCGATCGCCAAGCACCTGGCCGTGCTGCAGGACGTCGGACTGGTGGAGCCCGTGCGAGTGGGCCGCGAAGTCCAGTACCGTGTGCTGGGCAGCCAGCTCACGGAGATCGCTCGGCAGCTCGACCTGATCGGGGCGCAGTGGGACCGCCGGCTGGCCACGATCAAGCAGATCGCGGAGGAGCTGCAGGCGCAGTGACGCACTCGCTCACCGGATGCGAAACCGGGCCGCCATCGACGATGACCCACTCTCCCTGTTTCGCCCCGGCTGTCATCAACCCGACGGCTCAGTCCGGCTAGGAGGCCAAGGCGTCCACCTCGACCGGCAACCAGATGCGCATCGACGACGGCCCCCGGTTCGCCCACGAGTGGTACGGAACAAGTGGTACCCGTGCGATCTCCGCCGACAGTTCGGGCGCGTCCACGCCGTAAGGCCAGGCGAGGTCCCGGGCTGCCATGGAACGCAGGCTGACGGTCACCACCCCGTCCACATCGCTGAGTTCCTCCGTGACACGGAGGTCATCCACGCTGCCGTCGAACGGCACATCCGTCGATTCGAGACACAGAACCACCGGGCCGCGCTCGACGGCACGCTGTCCGCGCAGCGCGTCGATCCGTGGGTCCGGCGAGGTCCACCGGGCCACCATCGGCAGGCTGAGCACGATCTCTTCCCCGACGGTGAAGGCCCGGCGCACGGTGGTTGTGCCTGCAGGGACCTCGCTGACCTCTCCGCCTACCCGAAGTTGCGCCCCAGTTTCTGCCCACGCGGGCACGCGCAGGGACAGATCCCATTCGCCGTCCAGGGTCTCGGTCACGACCAGGCGGACTTCACCGTCGGCCGGATAGTTCGTTTCGACGTGCACCGCGACCGTGCCCCCGTCGAGCACCGCAGACACGTCGCCGGTCGAATACTGGTGCACCTGCAGACCGGATGCGGATGAGGTGGCGAAATAGGCCCCCAGGGTGGCCAGGGTGCGGGCGACGTTTGTCGGGCAGCAGGAGACGTCGAACCACGGTGCGCGCAGGCTGGAGGAGGCCCGTGGGCTGGGTTCATCCGGTGACGGAACGGAACCGGGCACCCGCTGGTGGAGGGTGTTCGTGTAGTAGAAAGCCTTACCGTCGGCCGCGGGCGATGTCGCCACCACGTTGTACAGAGTGCGCTCGATCATGTCGGCGTAGGTAACATCGCCGGTTGCCAGCAGCAGCCTGTAGTTCAGCATGATCGAGCCGATCCCCGCGCACGTCTCGGAGTAGGCGCGGTCGCTGGGCAGTTCGTAGTCGGCACCGAACGATTCGCCCTCGTGGTGGGCGCCCATTCCTCCGGTGAGATAGGTGCGCCGGGCGACGGTGCGCGCCAGCTGTCCCGAGACCGCCTGGATGAGCTCGGCGTCGTCGTCCTCCACTCCGAGGTCAACGGCGCCCGCGGCGAGGTACACCGCGCGCACGGCGTGACCGCGCATCACCTCAGCGTCGCGGACGGGCGTCTCGTCCTGGAAGTAGCTCTGGCCCAGCTCGATATCGCCGAGCACACCGTGCCCGCGACGGTCGATGAACAGCCGGGCCTGGTCGATATAGCGGCTCTCCCCCGTGTACCGGCCGAACTCGACCAGGGCCATTTCCACTTCGGGGTGCCCGCAGACCGATTCGATGCCACCGACCCCGAACACCTCGCAGAGATGGTCGGCGGCTCGACGGGCGATGGTGACGAGCTCATCGTCACCTGCAGTGCGACCTCGGGCCACAGCGGCTTGCAGGAGGTGGCCGTAGCAGTACAGTTCATGGCCCCACTGCAGGTCGGAGTAGCGCGGGTCCTGGCCGGTCCGGCCGAACCGGGTATTGAGGTACCCATCCGCTTCTTGGGCGGCGCCGATGCGGCGAACCAGCGCTCGCAGTCGGGTGTCGAGCCGTTCGTTTGGGGCACGGCCGATTTCCCAGGCCATCGCCTCGAGAAGCTTGTACACATCGGAATCGGAAAACTCGCGTCCGCGACGATCAGCCGGCAGACGCCCCTCAACGGCGGCGTCGAAGTTGCCGATCCAGCCCACCTTTTCCATCCAGGTTTCGCAATGGTCGATGATCGCCGATGCGTTGAGTTCCTGCATCTGGGCCCAGAAGCCGCCGTCGATGCGCACCTCCGTCAGCGCGAGCGGGCGGAGCGTTCCGGTCGATGGGTCGACGGGAAACGCTGTGGCTGATGTGTGAGTGTGGGCGAGCATGGTGGTCTCCAGATAGGGGGTCGTCGACAAGGGAGTCATTTGACTGCACCGAGCGTGAGTCCTTCACGCAGCAGGCGGTAGGTGAAAACGAAGAGGATGAGGATGGGCACTGAGGTGATGACGGCCAGCGCCATCAGCCCCGGCCAGTTGATGCCGAAGGCCGACACTTGTTGGGCCAGCAGCGCGCTCAACGGGTAATTGCCGGGCGACAGGAAGAAGTTGACCGCGTAGAGAAACTCGCCCCAGGACATCAAGAAGACGAGCGTGCCGGTGGTGGCAACACCGTTGCGGGCGATCGGGAGCATGACCGACCAGAAGGTACGCATCGTGCTTGCCCCGTCGATGGATGCGGCCTCTTCGAGCGCTTCGGGGACCGAGCGGAAGAACGGCCGCAGGAGCAACACGGCGAAGGGCACCAGCAGGGCGGTGTCGGCAATGATCACGCCGATGTTCTGGTCGAGCAGGCCCCAGGCGCCGAAGATCTGATACAGCGGGATGACGTTGGCCGTCTGGGGAACCATCTGCAGCACGATCAGCAGGCCGAGGCCGATGGTCGTGATGCGCGAGTCGACTCGTGACAGTCCGTAGCCGGCGGGGATGGCCACCAGCAGGGTGAGCGCCGTTGTTCCCGCGGCGATCACCAGCGACTGCTGCATAGCCACGAACAGCCCCTGGTTGGACAGCACGGCCGTGTATGCATCGAGGGTGGGCGTGAACAGGAACGACGACTGCGAGGAGATGACGTCGCGCGCGTCCTTCAAAGAGGTCAGCACGATGAACAGGATCGGGATGGCGTAGACGAGCAGAAGCACCACCCGCAACGGTCCGGCGACGGGTTGGAACCGCCGGCTGCGGCGGCGCGGGCGTCGGGCGGCCGGTGTGGTGGTTGCGCTCCGGGTGGGGATCAGGATGCTCATGAGTTGGCCTCCTCGGCTCGAACGCTGCGGGCATAGATGACGGCGAGCACGATCACGAGCAGCACCGAGATGACTGCGGTCGCGGCGCCCATTCCAAAGTCGAACCGCACGAACGCCTGCAGATAGCTCAGGAATGGCAGCGTGTTGGTGGCAACCCCCGGTCCGCCGTAGGTCATGACGAAGATGAAGTCGAAGGATCGGAAGGCGTACACGATGGTGAGCACAGCGAGCACGAGGGTCGTCGGCCGGACGGCCGGAATGATCATGTGCCAGATCTCTTGCCAGCGGCTGGCACCATCGATGCGGGCGGCCTCGAAGGTCTCAGCGGGGATGCCGAGAATGCCGGCCCGGAAGACGAGAGCGTTGAACGGCACCACCGCCCAGGAGTTCACGATCGCCACGGATAGGAGTGCGAACCTGTCGTCGTAGAGGAATGGAACGGCATCCTGGGAGAGCCCCACTCCGGTGATGACGGAGTTGATCAGGCCGGCATCACCGAGGAGGAACTTCCAGACACTGCCGTTCACCACGGGCGGGAGCGCCCAGATGAACACCATGAGTCCGAGCACGAAGGCAGAAAGCAGATTGCTCGTGCTCAGCAGGATGGCGGCGGCCAGGCCGCCGACCAGTCCGATGACCGTGACGATGAGAACGAACACGACGGTGTTGCCCAGTGCAGGAAAGAGTGATCCCTGAGCTGCGCTGCCCACGAAGTTGTCCGTACCGACAAATTCCCACGGTTGGTTGAGTGTGCGCGACGTCACGTCGCTGACGCTCATGCGCCCCAATTGGGCCAATGGAAAGAAGGAGAAGACGAGGAGGAAGATCCCTGCCGGCACCGCAAAGGCGAGTTTCTTGCGTTTGGTCGCGCTTCGGCGCAGCCCGGACAGGCCGGACGACGCCGGGGTGCGCCGCCCCAGCCCTGAGGTCGTGAGGTCTATTGACATGGAACTTCCTGCCTCGTCTTATCGGGTGTCGGTCTACTGCGCGAGCAGCGGCTCGAGATCGGCGACCAGCTTCGCCGCAGCATCCGCCGGCGTCATCTGGCCACCGATCACGGCGCTCCAGATCTGTCCGACCACAAGCTGCTGGTCGGCGACGGACGCCGCCGGCACGGCCGGTGCCGGGTAGTTCGCACCGTTCTTCTCAAGTGTCTGGGCGAACGCGGCGAGGATCGGGTCCTCGGTCACCTCGGGGGCAGCTGCGGCATCCAGACGGCTCGGGATGCTGCCGACACGGTTCAATGCGATGGCCTGCCCTTCCTCGCTGAAGTAGGTCTGCTCCAGGTAGTCCCAGGCCAGCTCGGGGTTGGTGCTGAACGCTCCGATGCTCTGGCCTTCGCCGCCGAGGTAGACCTGACCGTTGTCGCCGACCGGGAGCGGCACAACGCCGAAGTTGAAGTCAGCGTCGCTGCGGGCGGTGCCGAGCTGCCAGTTGCCGTTCTGGGCGAACGCCACGTTTCCGGCCGCCCAGGTTTGGAACGGAACCGTCTGGTCCCAGGTCACGGCCTCGCGGGTGAGGGCACCGGACTCGGTCCAGGACTGAATCGTCGAGAAGGCCTGTTCGAGCGGCGCGGCCTCGGGCGCGTCGTAGTTGAATCCGAAGCTGGTCAGCCAGGGGTACGCCTGCCACTCCCCCTGCGACTGGGGCAGGCCCGAGAGCGTGATGCCGCCCTTGCCCGCGGCGGTCACAGCGGCCAAGGCCGCGTCGAGCTCGTCCATGGTGGTGGGCGGCTTGATGCCGACCTCATCGAGGATGTCCTGGTTGTACCAGAGCGCGAGCAGGTTGACGTAGCCCTGCACGCCGTAGACATCGCCGTCGAGCGAGTGCACGACTCCCTCGGGGAACTGATCCTTGTCGTCGAACGCGTTCCACTGTTCGCTCATGGGAGCGAGCGCACCGCCCAGAGCGAGCGTCGAGGCATCGGCGCCGTTGTAGACGACCACGTCGGGGCCGGTCTTCGAGCCAACGGCCGTGATCAGCTTCGAGTTCATCTGGTCGTACGGCACGAAGACGTTCTCGACGGTGACCCCTTCGTTGTTCTTCTCGAAGAGTTCTTTGTAGTCGGTCATGACCTTGACCTGGTTCGTGTCGCTGAAGTAGTGCCACACGGTGATTGTGTCGCTGTCGCCGGAGGCCCCTCCTGATGACGACGGCGTACAGCCGGTGAGGGCGAGAGCCGCTGAAACGGCGATTGCGCCGCCGGCGAGAGTGAGTGAGCGGATGCGGCGGGTGCGCGCTGGTTTCGCTGCCATGAGACTTCCTTGTCTGGAATCATCGTTGATTGAGGTGGTGCAGTGCTAACGACCTTCACGAAACTTGCCGAAAAGGTTTTCGGCGAATGTAGCAGCGAACTACAGGTGACGTCAACCATGTATTGTCGACTCAACCGAAATATTCGGTTTTTGCCTTTTCGTGGCACGACGCCGAGATCGGGGGCGGGCCACCGGGGCATCCACTGCACAAAAAGCTAGGGGGCGTCGCCATGGCGACCACAGATACTCCGCAACCGCGCTCCACTCTGCGCGATGTCGCCAGGCTCGCCGGTGTGTCTGTCGCCACAGCCTCGAAAGCGCTGAACGGACGCGACCAGGTGCATCCGGATACTCGCGCCCGTGTCCTCAGTGCGGCCGAGCGGATCTCCTTCACGCCCAACGCGCTCGCCCGCGGGTTACTTGCCGGTCAGACCGGCACCGTCGGCCTGATTACCGGCGACCTCGACGGCCGGTTCTCGCTGCCCATCCTGATGGGTGCCGAGGATGCGTTCGGTAAGGGCAAGATGTCGGTTCTGCTTTGCGATGCACGCGGCGACGCCATCCGGGAGAGGTACCATCTGGACGCTCTGCTGAGTCGCCGCGTCGACGGCCTGATCGTCGTGGGCCCACGCACCGATCCGCGGCCCTCACTCGGGCGCACCCTGCCGGTGCCTGTGGTGTACGCCTACTCCCCCTCGACCGATGAAGACGATCTCTCCCTCGTACCCGACAACGTGCAGGGCGGTGCGGATTCCGTGGACTTCTTGGTGGCGCGCGGCCGGCGACATATCGCCCACATCACCGGCGAAATCGGATACGCGGCGTCGCAGGACCGCGTGAAAGGTATCGAGACCGCCATGCTTCGGCACGGACTGTCGCTCGTCGGCGGGGCTCAGTTCGGGTCGTGGACAGAGCAGTGGGGGCGCAACGCCGCCGCCCAGCTGATCGAACAGCATCCCGAAGTCGACGGCATTCTGTGCGGGAACGACCAGATCGCCCGCGGCGTGCTTGAGGTGGCGAGGGAGGCCGGTTGGGCCGTTCCCGGTCGGGTGTCGGTGATGGGCTACGACAATTGGGAGGTCTTCACGACCGGGTCCCGGCCCCCGCTCACGAGTGTCGACATGAACCTCGAGGCGCTGGGGGCGCTGGCCGCGCGTCGGCTGTTCGACGCGATCAACGGAGACACCCGCTCCGGGGTTGAGTCGCTCCCCTGCCGCATCGTTCCCCGGGAGACCACCTAACCGGGCGGGTGGATCTGTGGGGAGGCTTGTTCCTTCGCGGAAGGCCGCGATGGCCAGGCTTCATGCTTTCACGCAGGGCATCGTGGCGTCGCAACGGATGCGTTCGCAGAGTGCCGACCGCCCCACCGGCCCCACAACCCGCCGCCGCGGTCACACGTTTTGGCTCGCTGGAAATGGTCCCGCCCCGCCTCACCCCACCCGGCGGGGCGGGGCGGGGCGGGGCGGCCCGGTCACTCCAGCTTGGAACCGAAGATCTGCGCTTCGACGAGCGGACGCACGGCCGCCTCAAGATCGTCGTCGACGAAGTAGTCCTTGAGTCGATCGTCGAGCAGGTCGTTGGCGATCGCGGCCATGATCATCGACTGGTCGAGGGAGAGATACCGCTTCGCGATGGTGCCGCTCTGCGTCGCGACGGCGTCGTAGAAGCCGCCGGGGCCGTAGGCGCCCAGGTCGTTCTTGATCCCCGCGAGGTTGCTCAGCACGGCCGGCTTGTCATAGGGAAGGGCGAGGAATGATGCGTGCGGCGTCACGACGCCATCGCCGAACTCGGGGTTCGGGTTGCCGGCCTCGCGGCATCCGTCGTAGCCGGCATCGACATTGGTGCGCTCCCGGTCGGAGGCGTAGCCGTCGGCGCTCATACCCACTCCCTCGACTCCGTACTCGGCATACTCGCCGAAGGGGTCGCTCGCCGGGGAGAAGCCCCAGTAGCCGTAGCCGGCCTCGTCGAGACCGTGCTCGATCTGGGCGCGCACGCTCGCCGGGTGGTTCACGGCCCAGGACTGCGGTCCCCAGTCGGCTTCGGGCACGAGCAGGTCGGGCATGAGCGCCTCGAACATGCTGCCGCCCCAGGCCGGAACGAGCTTCATGCCCCGGTACTCATAGACGCCCTCGTAGACGGGCACCCCGAGGTACTCCCTCGTCTCGCCGGTGGGCTTCTGTTCCTGCCAGGCGAAGTCGCAGCCCTGAGCGGGCATGGTGCGCAGGGTTCCGTAGTAGGCCTCAGCAGGAATCTGTCCGTTGGCGATGCCGAGGTAGTTCACGATGCGCGCTTCGCTCACACTCGTGTCGTAGTGGTGGCAGGTGTAGTAGAGCTCCGAGCCATCGTCGCCGTAGTTGCCGGGAACGCTGCAGCCGGGAGGCGGTGTCACCCAGAAACCGCCGCGATTGAGCCCGGCGCCGTTGACGGCGTTCGCTCCGCCCTCGAGATCGTGGAAGTAGCCGAAGTCCATGCTGGCGTAGAGGGCATCGGCCGATCGGGCGAGGCGGGGTTCCGCCTCGGCGACGATACGGAAGGACGCGGCGAGCCAGCCGTTGTCGACCGAGCTCAGGAACGGGTCGACGGGGTCGTCACTTCCCGGCCAGGTCGTGAGTTTGTGACCGTCCTTCGGCGAGTACCAGTTGTAGAACATGCCACTGGGCTCGTGCCGCTCGATGCGCTCAAGAGTCTTGAGGGTGGATTTCATCCGCTTGAAGGCATCCTGCGTGCTGATGATTCCGAGGTCCCGCGCCGAGACGACCGACCACAGGTAGCCGCCGATATTGGTCGGGCTGGTGTTGTCGCTCGGTTCGGACAGGTCGCCCTGCAGCTTGTCGGCGGGCAGCCCGGTCTTCTTGTCGGTCATGGCGGCGAGGGAGGCCCAGGTGTCGACGGCATAGCCCCTGAGGACCGCGCTGGCTCCGCGCGGATCGCCCGACGTGGGCCCCGTCGAGGTGCCGGGGGCGGCGGTGGCGCTCGGCGCGATGATGAGCGTTCCCGCCACCAGCGCGGCGCACAGCACGGCAATCTTTGGTGTTCGTTTCACAGCGTGTTCCTTCGTGTCGTCATTGACCGCGTCGGCGCCGGGTGACCGATCACCGGATGACCGGGCCCAATCAGGCGCGCTAAGCACGTTCCGAAGAGTGTATGCGCATACATCCCCATGCGCAAGGAATCCTCAGAGACCCCATGCGGCCCTAAGAACCTGCCTGCTGGCACAGATCCGCAGCAGGCGGCCGGCGCCCACGATGACGGAGGCCCAAACAGGCCGACAAACGGATGCCGCTACGAAACACTCCGACGCCGGATCAGCACGAGCGCGCCGCCGGCGAGCAGCGCCAGCAGTGCGGCGAAGCCGAGCGGTGCTCCGTCGAATCCGGTGCGGGCCAGAACCTGCACTTGACCGGCCGGCGGCGAAGCAGGCTCTGCCGCTGGCGGCACAGTCTCCGGCGGCGAGATCGGGTCCACCGGCGTGATCGGGTCTGGTGGCGTGATAGCCCCCGCTGCCAAATAGGAGAGGTACGTCACCGTGCCGTTCGTGTTGACGGTGAGGTAGGCGATCCGCGACAGCGCGGTGCCATCGGCGGCCACGCCCGAGAGCGTCACGGTGTGCGCTCCGGCCGAGAGCCCCGCCGGGAAGACAGCGGTGGCGCTGAACGATCCCGATGCAGCAATGGTCTCCCGCACAAGCTCCACCGGTGTCGGCCGCAGAATCACGGTGACCTCGGATCCCTCACGCAGGCCCGCGCCCGACCCGGTCAGCGTGGCACCGGCGACAGCCTGCCCCACGGCCAAATCCAGGTCGAGCGCGAGGCTCGCAGCAACCGGCTCCTCGGGAATCACGGGCTCGGCCGTCCACTTCGCGTAGGCGGTCACGTCGGCGCTGACGGCGGCGGAGAACACGAACGGTTCGAGTAGGGTCTCGTCGCTGAACCACCCGTCGAAGACCCACCCCGCCGCCACCGGGACGCTGGGAACCGCGGGCGCGGTCGCACTCTCAATGCGCTGCGCTGCCACCGCTTCACCGTGACCGTTCAGTTCGAACGACACGATCACGTCCGCCGCGCTCGCGTAGCCGCGCCAGCTGGGAGAGCTGAATCCTCCGTCGCCGGCGAAACGAGACAGGTAGTGCACGGTCAGGCCGGTGGCTCGGCCAAGCGACGGCACGGACGCGCCATCATCGGCGTAGACCATGTAGGTCATCTGGGCGTCGCCGGCGAATTCCACTCGGGTCAGGCCCGGATTTCCGTCGAAGGCACCCTCGCCGATGACCTCAACCGACGTCGGTATCGACACCGAGGTCAGGTTGTTGTTCTTGAACGCAAAGCCGCTGATGAAGCTCAGCCCCTCGTTCAGGGTGAGCGCGCTGAGCGCATTGTCCGCGAAGGCGTCGTCGCCGAGCGTGACAACCGACCCGGGGATGTCGACGCTGGTCAGCTTGTTCGCTCCGAACGCGTGGCCGGCGATTTCGGTCACAGTGTCGGGGATCGTCACGGATACGAGCTGATTGCCCTCGAAGATGCTCTCGGGAATGGTCGTCATCCAGCTCGGGATCACCACCTGCGTCAGGTCATTGCCGCTGAAAGCGCTGTAGCCCACGTCAATGGCTGAGTCCGAAAGACTGAGGTTCGAGATGTTGTTGGCATCGAAAGCCCAGGATCCGATCGTGCGCACCGATTCCGGTAGCACCAGGGTTTCGAGGCTGTTCTCCGCGAACGCGACGTCGCCGATGGTGGTCACGTTCGCACCGATCGTGACCGACTCGATGCCCGCGCCCAGAAAAACGTAGGCGTCAATGGCCGTGACGTCGTAGCTCGTCGCGCCATTCACCACGATCTCGTCGGGGATGACGACATCGGGGTTGACCCGGTCGTACCCCGTGACCAGCGCGGTGTGCGTTCCCGCGTCGAGGACAAAGGTCAATCCGGCCTCTTTGTATCCGGGTACACCAGCGTGGGCAGCCCCTCCAGTCAGCATGACCGAACCGGCAACAAGTGCCCCCGCGGCAGTTGCCGCCGTCACCCGCGCCAGACGCGTCATCGACAACACAGCAGACACTGATACCCCCGAGCAACTCGCTGCGTCGGCATCGTTGGCACCCGGCTGGGCGGGAAAATGCAGATACATACCGGCGAACGCCAGCGGAAGGAGCTTATAACAGGGGGCACGCATATGGGTCACATGTTCTGGGATGTGCTCGACTTCCAGCCAATTGTCCAGTCGCCCGAAACGCTCTATCAAGACCGCCGGCCACCGCTTGACTCCGCAGGCGTGCGGGAGGATCTGACGTCAAGCTGGCCTGTACCCCAAATAGGCGACCCGCTCCCCCGCACGAACCCACATGGCACCGACGGAAGACATGCACCACCAAGGCAACAATATGAGCAGCCCGAGTTCTCTGGAAGTATCAAGCCATGACGATAGTGACGGCGAGAGCCCTCTGGGAAGAATTAGTTGATGCCGGACTCATTCAGCCAAGGACCTATGACAAGGAACTGGTTGCCGGTCTGGCAGAATCCTTAGGGCTCGACCCGATGCAGGAATTCATCGACGAGTTAACCAAGTCCGCGCTCACTCCCAGAGACCTAGTCAGGGAACTACTGCAAGCTCTTACGCCCATCTCAGAGATGCTCGAAGACCTCTTGCAGCTGTATTCGGAGATCGAGGCCAAACAGGCCGACGATGAAAGTTTGCTCATTCAGTACGAATTTGACGAGGGTCATCCTGTCGACGTCCTCCTTTCGAACTTCAGAAGAGACGTGACTGAGCTCACCGGGGTGGTCCGACAGGTGACCCGGCTTGACGTCAGCCAGGAATCTCTTTGGGAGTTCCCTTACCGGACCGACAGCTGGAAGGTGTCTGACGAGCCGCAGCTTGAGAGGTGGCGCCGAAGCTACGTTGACGATTCTGTCTACGGCGACTTTCCTCGCCAGAGTCCAACCGGGAATCTGGCGCTGGATAACGCGATTCGCAAGGCAGAGTCCATTATTTCCGCCGTATTGAAGGCCACCCGTCGCTACGGCGAGACTCGCGAGGAATTCGGGCGGGGCCATCCTGGTGAGTTCGGTGTGAATGGCTCGGAACGAGGCATTCTCTCCGTACTGCACTCCGACAAATGGGTATCGTCATCTGTTCTCGGGATGGACTCCGTCATCAAGGAACGGTCGTTGTCAGAACAGGAAATTGCCGACGCACTCGCCGATTGGGCAGATCAGTTCCCGCTCGCCGCTGCGACCGAAACGGTGTTGATGTCCGCCGTAGAGTCGCTCCTCTCGCTCCCGATGTGGGGCAAACGTCATGCCCTCTATTCCGCGTGGCTCTTGACTCAGATCGACTTGGCGGTCGACGGAAAGCTGACGTACGTCGTTGTCAACGGCAAGCTCAGCTTTCCTTTCGGCGGCTCACAACTTGCCACGTTGGACACCGTCGACGGGCCGTTAGAGCTGTGGACTGAAATGCGATCCTCCCTGGTCAAACCGAAAGGAACAGGCCGCACGAACGCCATTCAACCCGACTATCGCTTCGTAGCCGATGTCAACGACCGCGTCAATACCACGCACCTTGCAATCGAAGCCAAACAGTATGCGAAGTCAACGAAGGCGGTTCACGCTCATGCACTCGATGACTACACCCGAGGCCTGCCGAACGCGATGGTGATCCTTGCGGCCTACGGACCGGTCAGCCGGAACGTGCTGGATTCGATCCCGCAGGGGCAGTCCGACCGAGCTATCGTCATCCGCCATCTCAGGCCCGCAGCCGTCGATGCAAGAGAGGAATTCGCGCGCCAGGTAAACAAGGCCCTACCAGACCTGAAAGCTCGGCGGCTGACATATCCGCTTGACGTGACCCTAACTTGGGCGAGTCACGTACACGACGTTGATCTTCACGCATTCGCGCCCAAGACCGGTGTGCACGTCTGGTGGGAAAACCAAGCGCACGTGGATGTCAGGCTGAATGGTCACACTTACGATGGAAATCCTCAAGTCCTCGAGGTAACTAGCGTTCCAGAGCACACTCTCGCGATATGGGTGAGCGTGTACGACAGCGACCCAATCAGTGAAGCTCGGCCGGTCATCACAATCAACACCAGCGAGGGCCCCCTGGAAATTCGCCCAACCGCGCCTCCGAGCGGTGTTAGGACTTGGCATGCGCTCAACCTCCTCCCGAACGGAGAGTTGGAGATCATCGACGCACACCCCCCGTTCCCGAGATAACCACCTCGATCCTGGCGTGCATCGTCTCTGTGGTCCACTGAAAGTGAAGCCGTTGCCATATGGCGAGTATGAGACCGACAGATTCACCCTCATGTCGTCCCGCCTCGTCTGGTGTGCGATCACTGCTTGCCACCACGAACGGGGAGTGGTGCGAAGGATACAGTGACGCGAACAACGTGGGCTTCTCCGTCGAGCGATCTCTCATCACGCAGGGCTCAGCGACTCGTCCGGTCGTATCGGTGACGGTGACGTAGAGCCCTTCTCGAGGCTAGTGTGTGGTCGAAAACCAATCGTTTCAAGAGCGGACCGCTTGAGTGTCGAAGACTTCGCACCGGCGGTCAGTCGCGACCGGTGACCGCGCGACGGATGAGCTCCACGGGCACCTTCGGCTCACGATCGGCGGTCAGCAGGCCGTTGGTCTCCTGCATGGTGTCGGTGAACTGCGTGTAGCACGATCCGGCCAGTAGCGTGCTCGCGCGGATGGCGTCGTACAGCGCGCCGATCCTGTCGATCCAATCGTCGCCGTCGCTTGCGGTCGTGTAGCCCCAACCGTCTTCCCGGCGAACGCCGGGCTGAAAGTTCACGCCTCCGAACTCGGTGAGCATGACGGGCTGGCCGACATCAGCGGCACCGTCGACGAGGATGCGCCGGCCGGCCGGTCCCATGCCCGACAGGAGCGCCTGGCGGGACGCAGCGTCGGCGAAGGTACGAGCGAGGACTTCGCCGTCACCTTCATAATCGTGCACGCCGATGATGTCGGAGGAAACGTGCTCCCACCCGTCGTTGGAGATGACCGGGCGTGACGGGTCGAGCGCGCGGGTGACGTCGGCGAGCGATCGGGCATAGGCCTGCTGGGCCGGATCTGAGCTGATGTGCTGCACTCCCCAGCTCTCGTTCACGGGCACCCAGGTGACGATCGACGGATGCGACACATCGCGCTCGACGGCATCCATCCATTCGCGCATGAGGCGCTGCACGGCGGTCGGGGTGAACGCGTAGGCGCCGGGGGCCTCGCCCCACACGAGCAGACCGAGCCGGTCTGCCCAGTAGAGGAACCGAGGATCCTCGATCTTCTGGTGCAGGCGGACGGCCGTGAAGCCGAGCGATTTGATGAGCTCGACTTCTCTACGATGCGCCGCCGCTGACGGCGCCGCGATGTGGGAGTCGGGCCAGTACCCCTGGTTCAGCACGGAACGAACGTCGTAGGGGCGATCGTTCAAGAGGAACGAACCGCGGTCGACCCCGACGGTGCGCAAGCCCAGGTAGGACGCGACGACGTCAAGCTCCGCTCCGCTCGTGTCGATCAACGTGACGGTGGCGTCGATCAGCCGGGGCTTCTCCGGCGTCCACTGCAGCTCGTCTTCGGCCTGGCCGTTGCTCTGCCGCGGCACGGTCAGGACGAGGTCGAGGTGGTCGGTCGCGGTCGGCACGACCATCTCCGTCGTTCCGAGGTCTTCGCCGGCCTCGTCCCAGTGAAGAGCCACCCGCACGCGGCTGCCCGCAGCGGCCTTGTTTCTAAACGAAGCCCGGAACGACACGCGTTCGTGGTCGAGCGGAATCCACCGAAGGGATCGGATCGACGTGTCCGGCACCGCTTCGAGCCACACCGTCTGCCAGATACCGGTCGTGCGCCGGTACCAGATCGCGTGCGCGTCTTCGTGCCAGTCCTGCTTGCCGCGCGGTTGAGTCAGATCGAGCGGGTCGTCTTCGGCACGCACCACGATTGTGTGCTCGTCTGCTCCGGTGAGCGAGGCGGAGACGTCGAACGTGAACGGGGTGTGCCCCCCTTCGTGATCGCCGATGAAGGCGCCGTCGATCCATACCGACGCGCGGTAGTCGACGGCACCGAAGTGCAGCAGAACTCGGGGCGAGCTCTCGGAGCGGCCGGCGCGTTCGAGGTCGTCGCTCGTGACCGTGCGGGAGTACCACACCACCGGGTGAAAACCCGGCTCCCCGATGCCCGACGCCGGTGACTCCGGCGGGAACGGTACGACGATATCCCTCGGCTCCGGGAAGCCGTCGCTCCACCCCGCCGTCACACCGCGATCGGTGTCATCGTGGCGGAACGACCAGATCCCGTCCAGGCTGGCCCAACGCTCACGCAACACCTGCGGGCGAGGATAGCTGCCGTCCTGCCTGCTGGCGCGCGTCGGGCTCGATGGCGTGGTGCTGTGGTCAAGGGCGTGTGAAGTCGGAACAGACATGCGACTAGTTTATAGCGCTATAAATTCTTGTCACCAGCGGTAGCCTGATGACATGAAAAGGGCCACACTGCAGGACGTAGCCGAGCGCGCCGGCGTCTCCGCGGGGACGGTGGCCAACGTCGTGCGCGGGTACCGCCATGTGAGTCCGAAGATGCGCGCCCACGTTCAGGCCGTCATCGATGAACTCGGTTATCGGCCCAACCGCTCCGGACGCACGCTCGCGACCGGGCGCTCCAGCATGATCGGCCTCGCGTTCCCTGACCTCCGTTGGCCCTATTTCGCCGAACTGGCCCATGTGTTCGCCCGAACGGCCGAAGAACGGGGCTACCGCCTCCTTCTGATGGAGACCGGCGGCACGGCGGATGGCGAGCGATCCGTGCTGCAGGATCGCGAGGCCGGCACGGTGGATGGGCTCGTCATGCACCCGCAGACACTGACCGCCGTCGAGCTGAACGAGTTGCGCGGCGGTGTGCCCGTGGTGTTCCTCGGCGAGGGCTCCCAGCCGGTCGGTGCCGACCAGACGGCCATCGACAACGTTCAGGCCGCGCGCGACGCCGTCGCACATCTGATCACCGTGGGGAGGCGGCGCATCGGCTTCCTCGGCCACGAGAGCGGTGCGCTGTCGAACACGTCGGCGCTCCGTCTCGATGGGTACCGACAGGCTCTCGCCGCTGCCGGGCTTCCGTACAATGCAGATCTGCTCGTGCCCCGAGACCAGGGTGATGCACACGGCGCCGAACTCGCGGTGAACGACGCGCTCGACCGCGGGCTGGTCGTGGATGCCCTGCTCTGCCGTGACGACCCGGCGGCGATCGGGGCACTTCGGGCGCTCCAGCGACGGGGTGTCGACGTTCCCGGGCAGGTCGCCGTCGTGGGGTGGGACGCCACCATCATCGGCGAGAGCACGTTGCCGAGCTTGACGTCGGTCGCCCCCGACACGCGTGCTCTCGCCGAACGCTCTCTTGACCTCTTACTCGAGCGGCTCGAGGGGTACGCGGGACCCGGCCGCCACGTGACTGTCGGGCATCGAATCGTCTACCGCGAGAGCGCTCCAGGGTCAGACAGCGTCGTCGAGGCTGACCGCGCCGAGCAGCTCAGCGAGGGCTGAACGGACCGGCTCCGGCAGATCGGCGGCGCCGAGTTCGGTGAGCTGCTCGAGGGGGCTGCGCCCGGTGCTGAGGATCTCCCACGCCGCGAGCTTTTCCGGGTTCCCCATCTGAGCGGTCTCCAGGAGCACGCGCGCCTTCTCGATCGGGTCGCCTCCGACCCGCAGCGGTGCGGTGCCGAAGCGCACGACCGCACCGGCATCCGAGCGCACCTGCACGGTGATGCTCCACCGCCCGGCTTCGCCGGTGACGGCAAGCGGCTCAGGCGCGATGGCGGTCGACGTGACGGCATCCGTCGGTTCGGCCTCGACGGTGACCGCTCCATACGGAAGTGCGGCGAGCATCGTGATCGTCCAGGTGCGCTGTTGCGGCACGACGTCGGTGGCACCGGCAACCGCCCCGATGCGAAACTCGCTGCACTCACGGTCCCACGACAGCGGCGTTCGAGCGACGTCTCCGAGCGCCGTTGCCGGCGGCTGGTCGTCGGTTCGGTCTTCCACGAGCACGAAGTGTCCTGACGCCGCTGGGGCGACGAGCACGTCCAGCTCGGCGGGATTAATCGTGGCGTCGAGCTCGCCGCTCGCATCAAGGGGAAGGATGCCGCCGGCCCGCAGGAGCGCGGGGATCGACGCGATAGTTCGGTGCAACTCGACGGCACGGTTGCCCCGATAGACGGTTCCGGTGAAGATATCGGTCCAGAGCCCAGCCGGAAGCCACGCCCGGACTCTCCCCCGGAGCGACACGGTGCTGGCCGGCTCCGTGATCGGCGCGAGGATGAGCTCACTCCCGAACTCGTACTCGTTGGGCACCGTGTAGGCCTCACGCCGGCGCGGTTCCGCATGGTAGATCGGTCGCACGAGAGGGATGCCTTGTTCAGCGGCGCGGTGGTTCATCGTGTGCAGGTAGGGCACCATCCGATGCCGCAACCGTAACGCGTCGTCCATCGCCGCGCGATGCGCGGGAGGGAACGCCCAGGGCTCTTTGCGGATGAACGGGTTGTTGGCCGAATGGAGCCGCATGATCGGGGAGAACACGCCGAATTGCACCCACCGGGTCGCCAACTCGTCGTCGCGGATTCCCGTAGTGTGCCCGCCGATGTCGTGGCTCCACCAGCAGTAACCGATGTTGGCGGCGGTCGCGGTGAACTCGGGTTGGAACGCGAGCGACGCCCACGAGATGACCGCGTCGCCGGAGAAGCCGACGGCGTAGCGATGGCTCCCGGGCCCCGCGTAACGCGAGAACGTCATGCCGCTACCGCCGTCGCGCGCCGCATCGAGGTGGTGGAAGTGGTTGAGCACCCAGAGCGGATCGACTCCGGCCTGGTTCGAGGTGCGACCCTGCTGCCAATCGATCCACCAGAAGTCGACTCCCTGCCGCTCGAGCGGGTGGTGGAGTTCGCGGAAGTAGGCCTCCAGAAACACCCGGTCGGACGCGTTGAACGGCACGGCCTCACCCGTCGACGAGTCGACGCCGACGGCGCGCGCCATCTCGGGGTAGCGATCCTCGAACGCGCGAACACCGGTGGCGGGATGCAGGTTGAGTGTGGTGCGCATCCCCCGCCGGTGCAACTCGGCGAGGAACGCGGCGGGGTCGGGGAAGAGAGTCGGCTCCCACGAGTAGCCGGTCCAGCCGTTGCCGTGTTCCGGTGGCACGGAGTCCACGCGGTGCCAGTCCATGTCTATCACCGCGACGGAAAATGGCAGACGCTCCGCGCGGAATCGATCCATGAGTGCGAGATAGGACTCGCTGCTGTAACGGTGGTAGCGGCTCCACCAGTTGCCCAGCGCCCAGCGCGGCAAGAGCATGGGATCTCCCGACACGGCGTAGAACGCCTGGATCGTCTCCTGGTAGTCGCGGCCGTAGCCGAAGATGTACAGATCCTCGCGGTCGGCGGCGCGGATGCCGATCCATCCGTCGTCTTCGAAGAGGAACGACGCCGAGTCGTCGACGATCGCGATGCCGTCTGGCGCGACGACCCCGGGCTCCAGCTCGATTCGTCCGTCGACCTCGTCGAGCGTTCTCGCGGTGCCGCCGAGGTCTCTCGTCGGCTCGCCGTAACGCCACGTCTGCGCGTCGGCGCCGAGCGTCTCGACGATGAGTCCGTTGGCCGTGAACGCCGCGCCGTCATAGCGCAGACGAACCCTCGTAGTGGTGATCTCGACGGCATTCCCGGTGCGCAGGGCGGTGAACGGCGCCGCGGGAAGGTCTCGCCGGACCGCGAACGTCGACGCGCGGTCTTCGAAGCCTCCGTGAGTGGATCGTTCGATGCGCAGCAGGCCGTCGGCCAACACGGTGACGCGCCAGCCGTCACCGATCACCTGTTGCCCGGCCCCGGCGTGAGGCGCGTTGCCGGGCAGCGGACGGATGGCCGAACGCTTGAGTGTGCTGGTCGGGGGGTGTGGCATCTGGTTCCTTCGGGAGTGGTGATCGCGCTGTTGCGATCAATGTCGATTCGTCGTGTGTCGCGGTCAGGCCTTCACGGCACCTTGAGTGATCCCGCTGATCACCCAGCGCTGCGCGAAGAGGTACACCACGATCGTCGGTGCCATCGCCATGAGGTAGGACGCGAACGCGACGTTGTAGTTGGTGCCGAACTGGCTCTGGAAGATGTTCTGCACCACCGGCAGTGTTTGCAGGGCCGGGTCTGACGTGATGAGTGACGAGAGCATGAAGTCGTTCCACGACGCCAGGAAGGCGAAGATGCCGACGGTCGCGTTCATCGGCGCCAGGAGCGGCAGTGTGATTCTCCAGAAGATCTGCCAGGTGGTTGCTCCGTCGATGCGGGCGCTCTCTTCGAGCTCGATCGGGATCGACCGGAGATAGGCGGAGTACAACAGCACGCTGAACGACAACTGGAACATGGCGTGCAGGATGCCGACTCCGACCGGGCCGTCCAGGCCCGTCAGCGCCGTCAATTGGATCTGCGGCAACGCGATGACGGGGAACGGCAAGAAGAGCGCGGCGAGGAGGTAGAACAACGACCAGCGGAAGAAGCGACGTTCCCAATTGCGCACGATGGCGTAGGCCGCGAGTGAGCTCAGGAAGAGTGTCAGCGCGACCGCGATCGCGGCGACCAGGATCGAGACGCCGACCGACACCGGGAAGTTGGTGAGCTCCCAGGCCTCCGCGAAGCTGTTCGGGTTGAACGGGAACGGCAGCGAGAACGCGTTGCCGTCAACCGACTGTTCGCTCGTCTTGAAGGCCATCGACACGGTGACATACAAGGGCGCCAGCACGGTCAGAGTGGCCAGGCCGAGCAGGATCGTCAACGGTATGTTGGCGCGGCCCAACCGACGGCGCCGACGTGCGGGCTGCGGGTGAGGCGTCAGCTGGCGCTGCGGACTGGTCGCAGTTTCGTCGTGGACGTCGTGGGTCACATTGATGGTCACAGGCTGACCGGCCTTCCTCGTGTCACACCGAGTTGGATGATGGAGATGATCACGGTGACGATGAAGAAGATGGTCGCGTTCGCCATCTGATACGCATAATCTCCGCCCGTGAACCCGCTGAAGATCGTCATGGCGACGCTGCGGGTTGCGGTACCGGGACCGCCACCCGTGAGACCGACGATGACGTCGTAGGCGCCCAGGTAGCCCTTCACGCCCAGCACTGTATTGATGAGAATGAAGCCGGAAATCAGCGGAAGCGTGATCGAACGGAACTGCTTCCAGCTCGATGCGCCGTCGATGGAGCTGGCCTCATACAGGTCGCCGGGGATCGAGGTCAGACCGGCCGTGTAGACCAGCAGAGCCCCGGGGATCGTTTGCCAGGCCGAGACGATGACGATCGACAGCCAGGCGAGATCTGGATTGCCCAGGATGCTCTGCTCGAGTGGGCCGAATCCGAGCGTCGTGGCGAGCGCCGGCAGCGAATTCGAGAAGAGGAAGTTGAAGACGTATGCCACCACGATGCCCGAGACGACCATGGGAATGACAAAAATGGTTCGGAGGGGCCCGGCGAACCGGATCGTGCGCGATAACCCGACGGCGAAGGCCAGAGCGATGACCTGCGCAACGATGACCGTCACCACGGCGAACCCCAGGGTGAACCCGTACGAACCGATGATGCTCGGATCGGTGAAGAGGGTCGCGTAGTTCTGCAGGCCGAGGAAATGCCATTGGCCGTAGCCGACATAGTCGGTGAAGCTGTAGAAGATGCCGATCACCGCCGGTATGACGATGACGACTGTGAACAGCAGCAGCGCCGGCACGAGGAAGACGTAGAAGATCGGTTCGACGCGCCGCCGGCCGCGGAGGACCGAACGCTGCTGCTGCCGGGACTCGAGGTGCGGTGTCGCTGCGGGAGGAAGCGTGTGTATCGTCATCGTGGCTCCGCTTCAGGGCTGGTCAGGGTCGAGGAAGTCATACGGTGGCGTTCCTTCCGGCGACGCGTCGCCAATCCGCATCCAGCTGGCGCAGCATCCCGTCGAAATTGCCGCTCCTCGTCGCAGACTGCAGGTAGTTGCCCAGCGGGATGGATGTGGGGACGAACGTTCCCGCCCCCTGATAGAACGCAGCATCGTCGATGTACGGCTGGAGTCCGGCCAGGCGCTCGTCGCTCTGCGGCGGAGCGTCCTTCGTGGTGGAGTACGCCAGATTGTCGGCGTTGTAGGCGTCGATGTTCTCGGGCCTCATGAGGAACTCCACGAGTTCTCGGGCCTCGTCCGGATGTCGACTCGATTCGGGGATGTACAGACCGAGGTCGACGTTGACCCTGGCCTGCCGCTCGTCTGGATTCTCCGACACCGGGAGCGCGAAGGTTCCGATCCGGAGGTTCTCGTCGATCAGCGCGATCTGGCTGAGCGCCCACGGGCCCTGCAGGTACATGGCCGCCTGGCCGCGGCCGAAGGCGAGGTTGCCGTCAGCATAGGAGCGCACGGCATGGTCAGGGTTGAAGAACGACGAGATCGTCTTGGCCCGTTCCATGGGAACGGCGAAGGTCTTCTCGAAGGAGACATCCGAATCCGGCCCGACGTCGCTGCCGAGTTCGGTCATGCGGGCGAAGAACGATCCGGTGTCGACCAGGCTACCCACCGAGTAGTCGAAGAGGCCCTGCCACAGCGTCCAGGTGTCCCGATCTGTCGCGTAGATGGGAGTGATGCCGGCCGCGTCGAGCGCTGTGCAGACATCGACGAACTGCGACCACGTTTCAGGCACGGGTAGTCCCTGATCCTCGAAGATCTGGACGTTGTAGATCACGCCGGCGGCCGCCAGGGAGTAGGGAAGCACGCTCGTGCGTCCTGGGTAGACCGCGTACTGCTCGGAGAGACTGCCAATGTCTGGCCGGATGCGACCGGCTGACGGCAGGTCCGAGAGATCGCTCAGCACGCCACGCTTGATGTACCGGGCGAGCTCGAGGTTCGTGTTGAAGCATCCGACGTCGGCCGGGTTGCCCCGCACGAACTGCGGCGCGATGGCGACGGTGGAATCGTGCACGACCGAGACTCCGGGACGACCCTGTTCGAAGCTCCGCAGCAGGTTGTCGAAGTACGCGATCACTTCCTGCTTCTGCTCGTAGAAGCGAAGGCTCGTGGTCGCTCCGGTCGACCCCTGGCCGGTTGCGCACGCGGCGAGTCCGAGCACTGCGAGCGCGCCGGATCCCACGAGGAACGAACGGCGATTGATGAATCCGAGACCTGTGGAACCTTGGCTCATGCGGCATCTCCCTTGATTGCAGCGGCTACGCCAATTTATAGCGCTACAAATTGGGAGTCAAATTAACCATGAGAAGACCAACGTGGGTCGCACCGTGCCGATTGCACATTGACCGTGGCCGGTGCCGGCCGGGCCGTTCCCTCGAACGCCCCCGGCTCGCCAGCGCCGGAGAGGGCGCCGAGGTCGGTCACCTCGCCATCTAAGCTTGACCGTCTGCCCACGGAAGGAACCTCAATGAGCATGGAAGGCGCGGCCTGGAGCTCGCTGTACAAGATCTCGAGCGCCAGGGACGGCAAGCACGGCTTCTCCCGTGAGTCCGTGCGGCGGATCCTGACGTTCGCGGTGCCGTACCGGTCCCAGTTGCTGATCTTCATCACCCTCTCCACCGTGGGGGCTTTTCTCGCGGTCGCGACGCCGGTACTCGCCGGCCAGGTGGTCGACGTGATCGTCGCGCAGGGGGCGGTCAGCACCATCGTGTGGCTCGCCGTCGTCATCGCCCTCGTGGCCGTGGCCGACGCCGGCGTGTCACTCGTGACGCGCTGGTACTCGGCGCGGATCGGCGAAGGCGTTATTCTGGACCTCCGCACCGCCGTCTTCAACCACGTGCAGAAGATGCCGATCGCGTTCTTCACCCGCACGCGCACAGGCGCCCTCGTGAGCCGCCTCAACAACGATGTGATCGGCGCTCAGCAGGCCTTCAGCGGCACGCTCTCCGGCGTGGTCACGAACCTCGTCGCGCTGATCCTCACCCTCATCGTCATGCTCAGCACGTCCTGGCTCGTGACGGTTCTCGCCGTGATCATGCTCCCCATCTTCCTGGTCCCCGCGCGCCGCATGGGCAGCCGCCTCGCCGCGCTGCGCCGCGAGGCCGCCGATCACAATTCCGCCATGAGCACGCAGATGACCGAGCGCTTCTCGGCGCCCGGCGCCACCCTCGTCAAGCTGTTCGGCCGGCCCGACGAGGAGGCCGAGGAGTTCCGCGTCCGCGCCGCCCGTGTGCGCGACATCGGGGTGCGGACCGCAATGCTGCAGTTCGTCTTCTTCACCGCACTGATGCTCGTCTCCGCTCTCGCCCTGGCACTCGTGTACGGGCTCGGCGGCTCCCTCGCCCTCGCCGGCCAGCTGAATACCGGTGATGTGGTGACCCTGGCGCTCCTCCTCACCCGCCTCTACGCGCCGCTGACCAGCCTCGCCAACGCACGAGTGGAGATCATGAGCGCGGTGGTCAGCTTCGAGCGCGTCTTCGAGGTACTCGACCTCGACCCGCTCATCAAGGAGAAGCCCGACGCCGTCGCCGTCCCCGAGGGCCAGGTGTCCGTCGAGTTCGACAATGTCCGCTTCGCCTACCCGTCCGCGGACAAAGTCTCCCTTGCCTCTCTCGAGGAGGTGGCCACGCTGGACACCCGCGGCGGCGAGGAGGTGCTGCACGGCGTGTCCTTCCGGATCGAGCCGGGGCAGACCGTTGCCCTCGTTGGATCGTCCGGTGCGGGCAAGTCCACCATTGCGCAGCTGCTCTCGCGCCTGTACGACGTCGACAGCGGCGCCGTGCGCCTAGCGGGCACGGATGTCCGCGACGTCACGTTCGCCTCCATGCGGCACACCCTGGGCATGGTGACGCAAGACGGCCACCTGTTCCACGAGACCATCCTCTCCAATCTGCGCCTCGCGCGGCCGGAGGCAACCGACGACGAGGTGTGGGACGCCGTGCGCCGTGCGCGGCTCGAGCCGCTCATCCGCTCCCTGCCCGATCAGCTGGACACCATGGTCGGCGAGCGTGGCTACCGGCTCTCCGGCGGTGAGCGCCAGCGGATGACCATCGCGAGGCTCCTGCTCGCCCAGCCGCGCGTCGTCATCCTCGACGAGGCGACGGCGGCCCTGGACTCGACGTCTGAGGCCGCCGTGCAGGCGGCGCTCAGCGAGGCGCTCGAGGGACGCACGGCAATGGTGATCGCCCACCGCCTCTCCACCATCCGCAGCGCGGACCTGATCCTCGTGGTCGAGGACGGCTCGATCGTCGAGCGCGGCACGCACGAGGAACTGCTGGCTGTGGGCGGGCGGTACGAGGAACTGCACCGGACCCAGTTCGCCGTGCAGAAGAATGCTGCGGCCGATAACGAAGCGCTGAGCCGGACCTAGTCGCTGAGCTCGCTGCCTCGCCGGAGATGGAACCCCGAGCGAGACGAGCAACCTGCTGCCGGCGAACGGTGAGCGATGTGGACCGGCTTCCGGGCACGTGGGAGCGGTATCGCTAGCATCGGCCGATGATCGTATGGCTGAATGGCACGCATGGCGTCGGGAATTCGTTTCAGCCACCTCTCCCCCCACGCCGAGGCCTTCCAGTCCTGGTTGAGCAAAGAAGCGCACGTCATCGACACCGCGGAGCTCACACCCGCTCACGCCGCCTCGGAAGACGCCGATACGGTCAACATCTCGTCGCTGAGAAGTGCGCGGCGCGTCATGCACCTCCGTGATGTGACAAGCCTGCTTGACACAACCGAAATAGACAAGCATGCTTGTCATATGGAGTCTGAGGTAAGAGTGAGGCGTCAAGCCGCCGGCCTCTCCCAGGCCGCACTTGGTGAGGCCTTAGGCGTTTCTCGCCAGACCATCAACGCCATCGAGACCGGACGCTACGATCCGTCGCTAATTCTCGCCGTTCGTCTAGCTCGATTCTTCGAGTCCACCGTTGAGGAAGTGTTCTATTTTGAAGACAACTAAGCGCTTGCCCGTCTCGATCGTCAATATCGTCTTGGTCGGCACGCTCCTCGCCGGAGCGATCGCGACCGCTCTCATGCATAACTGGTTCAGCGCGTTTATCCTCGTCGCCGCCGGCGCTGCGGGGCTCGGTGCTGCGCTCTACGCGCGCCGCCCGGACTCTCGCGACATCACCCGCCTCAACGCCATCGAGTACCGAGACGAACGAGACCGCGTCCTGGCCACGGAAGGCTTCGCAGCTGTCGGCGCCGCTGCTTTGATCCTCTCGATCATCGAGGTTGTGCTGGCCACAGTCTTCGATCAGCTGGTCCTACTGGCCTGCGCACAAGTGGTCGTGCTGTGCATCGTGTGGGGCATCGCGAACTCGATTGCCGCGCGCCGGGGTTAGCCCACGCGCGCTGGTCCCGTCGGCACGCAGTGGGTCCTTGGGCCCTCTCACCACGGCGAATTCTCGTGAGAAAGTGCAGTTGCAGCTCTTCACCGTCTGACACGCGCATCTGCGAGAGAAAATCCGTGGCCGTCCCTACCCCCAAGGCATGCTGCTGCCGATGATGACGCGCTGAGCCGGACCTAGTCGCTAAGCTCGCTGCCCTCCGGCGTTTCCCCAAAGAGCTGCGGACTTTCCGCTCTGATAGTTGCGATGTCGTCGTAGATTTTGCGCAAATGCGTGCGTAACGCAGTTTCCGCCGCTTCGCTCTCGCCTTGAGCCAACGAGTCCACGATTTGTTGGTGCTGACTGATGAGAAGACTGACGCTGTGATTGAACGACAGGGATAGCTGTCGCGCGCGGTCAAGGTGCGCCTTGGCCTGCGACACAGATCGCCAGGCCGACCCATGTCCGCTGATTCCCATCAATGCGGAGTGGAATTCTTCGTCGAGCGCGAAGAAATTCGGCAAGGAACCGCGGCTCTCAGCGATACGTTGCGCGTCAATTATTGTGTTCAATTCCGCAATGTCTTTAGGCGTCACGCGGGTGAAGGACTCCTTGAGGGCGGCGAGTTCCAAGGCTTCTCGAACGAACTGGGCTGTCTCCACCTCGGACAACAGGATTGGAGCAACAACAGTTCCAACTTGGGGAACGACAAAAACGAGTCGCTCTTCGGCCAGAAGAATGAGGCTTTCCCGGATAGGCGTACGCGACAGTCCAAGTTGCCCCGCGAGCACATTCTCCGACAGCTGCGCCCCGGGAGCGAGTTCCAAGGTGATTATCTTCTGCCGAATCGTGTCCAACGCAAGAGATCGCGCGTTGCGTCGTGTCGGCACAGGGAAGGATCCGTATATCGCTGTGCTCATGATTCGATTATAAGCACTTGTGTAGTTGTATGGTAGTGTGCAGACGTCTCGGGAACGGACCTGGGACCCTGACACAGAAGGCACAACGACGTGAGTCCCTCAACTGATAAATCCACCCGGCGCGTGTATACGGCCCGACCCATCACGCTCGCCCGGAGCGTGGGCTTCGGTGTCCTGGACCTCATGGGCGGTGGCTGGAACACCATCATCAGCGGCCTGATGCTGTACTTCTTCACGACCTACGGGGACGTCAGCGCCGTCCAAGCCGGCATGATCCTCTTCATCGCCCGCATCGTCGACGCGGTTGCCAGCCTCATCATCGGCCCGCTGACCGACAACTTCTATCGGACCCGCCTAGGCAAAAAGTTCGGCCGCCGCCACTTCTTCCTGCTCATCGGCGCACCCCTGCTCCTCGTGATCTTCCCCCTGCTGTGGATCTCGCACCAGGGCTTCTGGTACTACCTGCTCGTCTACCTGGCCGTCGAGATGATCATGGCGATGATTCTCATCCCGTGGGAGACCCTGCCCACTGAGATGACGGACGACTACACGCTGCGGACCAAGCTCAGCTCGACCCGTATGTTCCTGTCGGCCACGGGCACCTTCCTCGTCTTCTTCATCCCGGCCCAGATCAAGGAGACGAACAACCCGCACGCCTACCTCATCACCGGTCTCATCTTCTCCGTGCTGTTCGCCGGCGCCGTCATCACGACGTACTTCACCACCTGGGAGCGCAAGCTCACCCCGGAGTTCCTCGCGGAGCTCGACGCCCAGCCCAAGGTGCCCGTCGGCAAGCTTGTTACCGACAACCTCAAGGACTTCGGCTCGACGTTCAAGAACTCGAGCTTCCGCAAGCACCTGGCGATCTATCTCTTCTCCTTTACGGGCAAGGACATCTTCGCCACCGCGCTGACGTTCTTCGTCGTGTACGCCGTGAACGGCAGCGAGTCTTTCGGCCTCACCCTCCAGGCGCTGTCCATCATCGGGCTGCCGACCACGGTGCTCGCCGCATTCCTCATGATCCGGAAGGGCCCGCGCTACTTGTTTGCCATGTCCTACTCCGTGATCATCGCCTGCCTGCTCGCCCTCGGCGCGATCTACCTCATCCAGCCGTCCTCGACGATGGTGCTCCTCGTCATCGTCGGCCTCGCGTATCAGGCCGGACGATCCATCCTCGAGTTCACGCCGTGGAACGTCTTCCCGTTCATCCCCGACGTCGACCGGATTATGACCCGCCAGGACCGCGCCGGAATCTACGCCGCGGTGATGACCTTCGGCCGCAAGTCGACAGGCGCGGTCGCGACCCTCATCGTGTCGTGGTTCCTGGACCTGGGTGGCTTCCTCAAGCCCGGCAGCGAGGGCGGCGTGCAGCTTGACACCTCGTGCATCGACTCCTGCCCCCTCGTGCAGAGCGCCGGCACCCAGGACACCATCGCACTTGTCGTCATCGTCGGGCCGCTCCTCCTCATCGCTATCGCGTTCGCCATCTCACGGTTCATGTACCTCGACCCGCAGAGCCACGCAGTCCTGCGCGCCGAGATCGACCGCCTCGAGGCCGGCGGCTCAAAGGACGACGTCACCTCCGAGACCCGTGCGGTCGTCGAGAAGCTGACCGGCCACCCGTACGAGTCGGCCTGGCCCGGAGACGCGATCTCCCCCACCGCCGCGCCCGTCTCCACCGGGGGCTGACCGGCACACGGGCTCGATGCCCCACACCCGTCGAACACCGCACGCACCAGTAGCGCTGAACCGTGACCAACACGGCGAGCACCACTGGTGCGTGCGTGCGTGTGAGCGCCTAGGAACCTGCCGTTTCAGCACCGGTCCGTATCGCCCCTGGCGACTCGGACCGGTGCTGGTTGTGTGCACCTGCCGCACCCGTTGATTCAGCGCGAGAGCGCCCGATCGACCGGAAGATCTACGAGTCTGTCGCGCACCTGCCGATCGTCTGCATGCACCGGCACGTCCCCGTCGAATGGTTCGAGACGACGCGCCGTTCGTCGAGCCGGCCCAGCTCCTCGTCGTCCCCGACCACTACCTCCCGCGCAAGCTGGTCTCCCCGGGTGAGACCCTCCCGCGCCGGATCGACGCCGGATGCCGCACGCGACTCGTGGTCGAGCACCGGCTCGACTTAGACGAGGCCGTCGACACCGCGGCCGACCTCGCCAACCGCGGTGGCGGTGGTCCGGCGAGTTACACACCGCCGGCCTGGACTGGCGCCACCATCAAGCGCTACTAGCCCAAGAGCACGAGTTGCAAAAGCGAGGCGGCCACCGGTGTTTCCACTGGTGGCCGCCTCGCGCTTTGCAATTGTTATGCGGCTTGCTTCGCGTTCTTCACGATCGCTTCCCACAGACCGTTGAGGTAGGTGATGCCGAGTGCTCGGTCGTAGAGACCGTAGCCAGGCCGGCCCTGCTCTCCCCAGATCATTCGCCCGTGGTCGGGGCGCATGTAGCCGTCGAATCCAACGTCGTGGAATGCTTTCAGGATCTCGTAGAGATCGAGCGAGCCCATCTTGGAAAGGTGCGCCGATTCTTCAAAATTGCCGTTGCCGAGCAGTTTGATGTTCCTGACGTGGGCGAAGGGAATGCGATCGCGGCTGCCGAAATACCGGATGAGGGCCGGCACATCGTTTTCAGGATTTTCTCCCAGGCTCCCGGTGCACAACGTGAGCGAGTTGTACGGCGTGTCAACCATCTCAATCACGTTCTTCAGATCCGCGAAGTTCTTGACGATCCTCGGCAGACCGAAAATGCTGCGGGGCGGGTCATCCGGGTGAAGAGCCATCTTGACGTCGTACTTTTCGCACGTGGGCATGATCTGCTCGAGGAAGTACTTGAGGTTCGCCGAGAGTTTTTCCTCGTCGACGTCTTCGTATTTTGCGAAGAGTTCCCGGATACCTTTCATCCGTTCCGGCTCCCAGCCGGGCATGATGAACCCGTTCGAGTCTCCTTCGACGGATTCGATCATGCTCTGCGGATCCAGCTTCTCTGCGGTCAGCTGGTCATAGGCCATGGTCGTTGAGCCATCGGGCAGCTCCCTGGCCAGCTCAGTCCTGAGCCAGTCGAAAACGGGCATGAAGTTGTAGCAGATGACCTTGATTCCCACCGAGGCGAGATTCTTGATCGTTTCCTTGTAGTTCTCAATGAACTGATCGCGCGACGGCAACCCGATCTTGATGTCGTCGTGGATGTTGACGCTCTCGATAACCTGCAGCGACATTCCGGCGCTCTCCACCTGTGCCTTCAACCGTGTGATCTTCTCCATCGGCCAGACCTCTCCGACCGGCACGTCGTAGAGCGCCCCTACTATCCCTTCGACGTTGGGGATCTGCCGAATTTGTTTCAGCGTGATGTTGTCGTCCTCTTCGCCGAACCATCGGAATGTCATTTGCATGATGTGTCTTCTCCACTCAATTTCAGGTATTTCTGCAGGGTGCGTCGCACCGCGTTTGGTCCGGCGACCATCTCTTCGACGAAACCCTCGATCTTCTGGCCCAGGTTCGCTTCATAGAGGTCAACTCCGAAAATGTCGGTGTTGGAAAGTATCGGGCGGAGGTGGCCGGCGACAGTTGTCGGGTCGCCAAAGACGATTTCCGCGACGTATTCGTGGAGAAACTCGTCCATGGGATCCGGACTGAGTTCGAACTCTTCGCCCTGATCATCGACTCCCAGCAGGTAGCGGCACCATCCCGCGATTGCCAGCGGGATGAACTGCAGGTCGCCGGCTTGTCCGCTTTCCTGATAGAGCTTGATGGTTTCGCCAAACCTGATGCCCACTTTTTGCGAGGTGTCAGACGCGATTCTCTGCGGCGTGTCAGGGATTCGCGGGTTGGGAAGGCGCTTGTTCATCACCTCGTCGAGGAATGATTTCGGGTCGATGATCCCCGGATCAGTCACGACCGGGAGGCCTTCGATGTAACCAATTTGCCGAATAAGTCCGGAAATCTCAGGGTCTTGGGTTTCCTCGGCGATCGATTCATACCCCAGCAAACACCCGAAGACGGCCATCGCTGTGTGCAGCGGGTTGAGACAGGTGCACACTTTCATGCGCTCGACTTTATTGACGGTGTCTCGGTCGGTGAAGTACACCCCGGCGTCTTCAAGGGCCGGCCGGCCATTGGGGAAGTCGTCTTCAATGACCAGGTAGTGAACCTCCTCCGTGTTGACGAAGGGCGCCGTGATGGAGTGCTTCTGGGACTTGAGAATGTCGATGTCGCCAAATCCGCTGACCCGCAATTTTTCCGCTACATCAACCGACGGTCCAGGTGTGATGCGATCAATCATGCTCCACGGGAACGAGACCGACTGTGGATCTGAGAGGTAGTCGATGAATCCTTGGTCGACGAAGTTGTTGGTCTTCCATTGCGTTGCGACTTCGCGGATCGCGTCACCGAGTTTTGTGCCGTTCCGGGAGAAGTTATCTGTGCTCACCATGGCGATCGGGTGCGCACCATTTTCGTAGCGTTCGAATAACAGAGCGGCCATCACCGACATGGCGTGCTGCGCCTGGGCGGGACCCTGCTCGATGTCGTGGCGGACGACGGCGGAAAGCGTCCCATCCGGGTTCTTCAGGTTGTATCCCTTTTCGGTGATGGTCACTGTAGCCATTTGCAGTGACGGGTTCGCGAATATCTCGCGCACTCTCACCGTGCTCGCCGGGTCAGGATAGAAGTGGCTCTCGGTGACGCTGGCGATCAGTTCCTTTTCGATCTCGCCATTTGCCTTCATCACGACAGCGAGAGTCAGATTGTTCGTCGAACGGAAGACAGTTTCAATCACCTCGTCGTCATATGTCTCGACGACAACGATGCCCTCGTCGGCCGCGTTCGCGTTGAGCAACTTCTGCTGGAGTGCGGCGTGGAAACACCGAAACAGGTTGCCGGCACCGAAGTGGATCCATACAGGATGTCGGTATGTCTGCTCCGCAACTTTTTCACGATCAAACGCAGGGATGGCAATACCCGCCTCTAAGAGGCTTCCTGGTTCATTAAGGGTGTCGTCATTCAAATAAAGCACTCGGCAGCAACTCCTAGGTCGTCTTTGTCCTTGTGGACTACCATACTATTGTACCAGATGCGGCTTCCAGGCGAGAGTTCCGGCGTTTACGCCGATGACCACGTGCCGCGCGAGGAGCTGCTCCGTCGCCAGCAGTGGCGGGAGCGTTTTCCTCTATCTGGGCCAAACGGGCGATGAGGAGTACTGGAGGGTCCTGAACGCCTTTCCCACGCCGGCCTCCTGGCGTCTGGAACATTTTCGATGCCGGGCCCGTTGTCGTGAGCATGACAACTATCGGAATCATCGGTGCAGGAAACATTGGCAGCCAGGTCGCCCGCAAGGCGATCGAAAGCGGCTACGACGTCGTGATCAGCAATTCCCGCGGCCCCGAGACACTCGCGGCGCTCGTCGCCGAACTCGGCCCGAAGGCTACCGCCGGAACCGCAGCGCAGGCGGCACAGGCTGCCGACATCGCGGTCGTGACCGTGCCGCTCAAGGCCTATGCGGACGTGCCGGTGCAGCCGCTCGCCGGAAAGATCGTCATCGATACCAACAACTACTACTTCGAACGCGACGGCCACATCGAGGCCCTCGACAACGGCGAGGCGACCGTTAGCGGCATGCTGCAGGAGCACCTGCCGACCTCGCGCGTAGCGAAGGGCTTCAACCACATCACGGCCGCCGACATCACTGCTGACTCGTTCCCGACCGGTGACCCGGCACGGCGTGCGCTCGCTACATCGTCCGACTTTACGGATGCCTCCGACTTCGTCACGAAGCTGTACGACGAATTCGGTTTCGACACCGTGAACATCGGCCCACTCGCCGAGAGCTGGCGCGTCGAGCGCGACCGCCCTGCCTATGGCTCGCGACAGAACGTCGCTGAGCTCGAGGCCAACCTGGCGAAGGCACCGCGCACGATCTGATCCAGACCTGCGGCGCGGATCCGAGGACATCCTCGGTTCCGCGCCGTTTCCGTGCCTGGGCCAGTTGTTCGAGGCCGGAGGGGTGAACTCGGGGCCCTGCCCGCGGGCTCAACCGGAATGGATTCGGTCCAGCGGCTACAGCTATTCGATTGCGGGCGAACGGGAGTCCTGACCAGCAGGTGACGGCGACGGCAATTCGTCCACCCTGCAGAGGGCTTGACGCCACCTGGACAGCGGCCGATACTGACGCCGACGGCATAACCGCCCCGACCCCCTGGGCCGGGCTCAGCAAGGGGTGTTCGTATGCACAGAGGGGTCTGGGTAGGAGCGTTCCCGCTTTCCGTTATCCTTGCAGTCCTACTTTCCGGGTGCGCCGGGGGCGCCGGGGGCAAGATCGTTAGCACCGGCGTGGACGATGCTGCCCGAGCTACGGCGAATTTGATTCGCGGCGGCGCGGACGATGGGGAGCGGGCCGCCGCAGACTTCCTACTCGGCGCCACCAAGGACTCAGAAGCATACCGACAGGCGGCGACCACGGCAGCGGAGAGCGCAGTTCAGAATCCGAGATGGACTCTGTTCAAGTCGCAGGTCGCCGCCAAGGTGAGGGTGACGCGCGAAAGCCCGCTCTGTGCGCCGACCATCGATCTGGTCTTCGCGGAGGACTCCGAGGATGTTATCGACGCGCTAAATGGCCTCGCCGAGGAGGCGGATGCCCGAAGCGATGCCCAGGAGCTCTATGACGACACGCTCGCCCTGATCGAGATCTGGGAGGATTACGACCCGGCAGACCCTGACAAGTCGTACTTGGCGGCCGGCACTGCGGTTTTTCAGGATTTCTACTGCGTTGAGTGAGAGCCTCGACCACGGCTCATTCATTTCGGACGGTGTATCACCGGCTCGGCCCCGCGCCCCGCGGGAAACCGCAGTCGTGGTGGCCTGGATGTTGGACCGCGGCGACCCAATCCCGTCAAAACCTGGGGATGGCTATTCGCAATGGGCGAGCTGTTTCACTTGCCAGTTGTTCACACGAGGCAACCAAGCCATCGGGTCGGATGGGCCCACCCGCGGGTCGCCCCATTTGCCGACACGGTCCGGCTGCGCAACCTGAATTGAATCGAGGGGCTTCGCATATAGGGCGCGAAATGCGCTGGGCAGGAGTTTCAAACCTTCTTGCCGCCGTCATCTGGCGTTCGACGATGTCGTCCACGGACTCGAGCTCCACTCCCCTCGTTGAGCACGGCCTGATACGCGCGTGAATTGGTTCCGCAGAAGCTAGCCGCCCTCAGCGCACCGCAGGTGGGTGCGCCTGGACTCGCTGATCGGCTCCGCTTGCTGCGCGATCCAGGCCCGCAGGTCGGGGACAGCGAGCTTGAGGTGCTTGCCAACCGGACACGGCGCGGGGCCTTTGCCGTGCCTTCGGTGTGGACCGCGAAGATCTCGATGAATGTGATGCATCCGCAAAGCCAAGAGAGTCCCAGAAACCCTCAAGTCTCCGGGACATTTGGTCATGCTGACAGGATTTGAACCGGCGACCCCCTGTAAGGTTCTAGCCTTAACTCGAGTTATGCCGAAAATCTCCGAAAACTCGCGGATTCCCTTGTGTTTACAGGGAGCCGGGCGGTTCACTGCCTTCAATCCTACTCGGTCGATTCGGGTCAGATGAAGTTGAATGTGATGACTAAATGATGACCATTTGAACCGCTTTTGGCGGCACTCCGAGGCCTCCAAGAGATTCCCCGTATGCTCTCCGCAGGTAGTCGAGCCTGGCTGCGCCGGCGCTCGATCTGCGGTCTGGTTTGCATCACGCTTGCAAGACCCGCGCCTGCCGCGGGCGTGCTGCCGGTCTCGCACGCGGTCGAACTCATGCGCAACAACCCTGCGCATCCGTGGACCGTGACGGAACTGGCCCCGGAGGTTTCGCTCAGCGTGCGCAGCTTGCAAGAGGGCTTCCGCCGATCCCTGGACACCACTCCGATGGCATACCTGCGACACCTCAGACTCGAGAAGGCGAACGAGGAGCTAACTCTGGCAGCGCCGGGCACCATTAGCGTGACCGAGGTGGCGGCGCGGCGGGGCTTCGTCCATCTCGGGAGGTTTGCGGCGGCCTACCGCAGAGAGTTTTCGAAGCATCCGTCTGGAGAGAAGTGTCATCACGATGCGGGGTGGCCGATCTCGGGAGGCGCTCATGTGGCGAGCCGTGACGCTTTCGGTGACCCTCCACGGACGCGACAGGGAAGCGATTACCGTCGGCCCGTCCTGACGAGGTGCTCGTACACGAGGCGAACGGCGACCGCGCCCTCGCCGACGGCGGACGCCACACGTTTCACCGAGCCACTGCGCACGTCCCCGACCGCAAAAATACCCGGACTCGTGGTCTCGAACATCATCGTGTTTCCATCGCCGGTCACCACGAACCCTCGATCGTCGAGCGTGATCGCGCCCGAGAGCCACCGAGTGTGTGGCTCGGACCCGATCAACACGAAGAGAGCCGTCGCACTGAGCGGTCGGCGCTCATCGGTCCTCAGATCGTGAACCATGACCTCCTCAAGACGAAGGTCGCCTCGTAGCTCGCAGACCTCGCAGTTGCGCCAGACCTGCACTCGGGGGGCCGCAACGATCCGTTCTGCGAGGTAGCGGGACATGTCCCGGTTCAGGTCGTCGTGGCGGATCACGAGGTTCACGGCAGTTGCATTGCGCGCCAGGAACAGGGCCGCCTGCCCGGCGGAGTTCCCGCCACCTACGACCGTGACCGGGTCGCCGCGGCAGAGCCGCGCCTCGAACTCGGTGGCGGCGTAGTAGACGCTGGGCCCCTCGAGCCGGTCCATGCCGGGGATGTCGAGGCGGCGGTAGCGAACACCGGTCGCGAGCACCACGGTATGCGCCTCCACCTGGTCCCCGTCGGTCAGACCCACGACGAAGTGTCCGTCGACGCGCGCAAGTGACTCTGCCTCGCCGGGGATCGTGAAGGTGGCGCCGAACTTGCGGGCCTGGACCACCGCTCGGTCGGCCAGCTCGGCGCCTGAGATGCCCGCCGGGAACCCGAGATAGTTCTCGATCTGGGACGACGTCCCCGCCTGCCCTCCCGTCGCGATCCCGTCGAGCACGATCGTCGAGAGCCCCTCGGAGGCCGCGGTCACCGCAGCAGCAAGACCGGCAGGTCCCGCGCCCACCACCAGAATGTCGTATGCGTAGCGGGGCGGCGTTTCCTCCCGCAGGCCGAGGACCTCGGCAAGCTCGGTGTTGCTGGGGTTGCGCAGGACCGTCCGACCCTTCCAGATCACGACAGGGGTCTGGTCTGGTGGGATGCCGAACGCCCGCAGGGTGAGCTCTGCCTCGGGATCCTCCTCCAGGTCTTCCCAGCGGTACGGAATGCGATTGCGGCTCGCGAAGTCCCTCAGCAGGCGGGTCTCGGCTGAATAGCGGGAACCGATGATCCGGAGGCCGACGCCGAGACCGGCGTGGATGTTGCGGCGAAGGATGAAGGCCCGCAGGATCAGATCCCCCACCGCCTGATTTTGGGCGACCGCCTCTTTGAGCCGGTCGTAGGGAACCTCCAAGACCTCGACGTCGGTCTGGGCGACGGCGGTGACGTAGACGGCCTGGCCAGTCAGCATCGACAGGTCACCCACGAAGCGACCCCGCCCGTGGACGGCGATCACGCGCGGCTCTCCGTCCGGATCTTCCTGGACAACGCGGACCCGGCCGTCAAGCACGACGAACAGACCGCAGTCGCGGTCTCCCTCGCGGAACAGCGTGGAGCCTTCAGCCAGCCGCTTCCTCTCGCCGTATTGAGAGAGCAGCATGACCTGCTCGTCGGTGAGGCGCGGATAGGCGCCGGTGGTGTCGGGGGTCTCTGGCAGATCCGAGGGTTGGAGGTCAGACGAACTGCTCGTCGGCATAACACCACCTCCAGCTCTCCCCCGGCTCGATCGAACGCACGATGACGTGGCCCGTCGTTGCGGCGTGAGCGCGCGCGTGGCGCATCGGGGAGGAGTCGCAGCAACAGATCTGACCGCAGGTGAGGCACTGCCGCAGGTGCACCCAGGGTGTGCCCAGACGCAGGCATTCCTCACAACCGGGCGCTCTGGGCGGCCCTACGGGTCGCACCAGCGGCAGGTGCGCGTCTGGGACCACCCGGCCGAAGACCGTGTTCATTGCCGGTCTTCCCCTCTTGAAGAGTGGCTGTCCCTGGCGGGCGCTACCTCCTCGTTGGGCAAGTGCTCCGTGAGCCACGACCGCAGGGCGCCTGCCGGCGCGGCGCCGATCTGTTTGTCAATCACCTGGCCGTGGTGCATGACGACCAGCGTCGGGATGGCCTGCACTCCGAAGCGACGGCTCACCTCCGGCGCCTCATCCGCGTTCACCTTGACAAGCTTCAGCTTGCCCGCGAGTTCTGTCGCCAGTTGCTCCAGCACCGGGCTGACCATCCGGCAGGGACCACACCAGGGGGCCCAGACGTCCACGAGCACCGGTATGGTCGATTCGTCCGCCACGGTGCTGAAGTCCGCATCGGACGTGTCGACTATCCAGGGAAGCGGGTCGTGGCAATTCCCACAGCGGGGCGCTCCGTCGGCGGCGGCACGCACTCGATTCTTCGTGCCGCAATTCGGACACACCACAACCTTGGCCGGGTGTTTCGCGATCGTGTTCACGCTGCCGCCTTCCTCTCATTGGATGGCTGCATCGGAACAACGGTGAGCTCCTCATCAACGAGATCGACCACGATCGTGGAGCCCTCAGGGAGGTCACCACGCAGGAGCGCGCGCGCCACCCGGGTCTCTACCTCGCGGGAGATGTAACGCCGCAGCGGACGAGCGCCGTATGCCGGGTCGAATCCCTGCTCCGCCATGAACCGTCGGGCGCGTTCTGTGGCCTCGAGCGCAATCCGTTGCTCCCCCAGCCGCTCCCGCAACTCGTCGAGCTGGAGATCGACAATGCGCTCGATCTCGACGAACGTCAACGGCTTGAACAGCACGATCTCGTCGATCCGGTTCAGAAACTCGGGCCGGAAGTGAGATCGCAGCGAACCCATCACCAGGGCGCGCGCCTCTGATTTCACCTCGCCGTCAGGGGTGACTCCCTCGAGCAGGTATTCCGACCCGATGTTGGAGGTCATGATGATGACGGTGTTGCGAAAGTCGACGGTGCGACCATGGGAGTCGGTGAGACGCCCGTCGTCGAGCACCTGAAGCAAAATGTTGAATACGTCGACGTGGGCCTTTTCAATCTCGTCGAGCAGGATCACCGAATAGTGCTTCCGCCGGACCGCCTCGGTCAGCTGCCCACCCTCCTCGAATCCGACGTACCCAGGAGGCGCCCCCACGAGCCGACTCACGGTATGCCGCTCCTGGTACTCGCTCATGTCGATGCGGATGATGTTCTCCTCGCTGTCGAAGAGGGCTTGCGCGAGCGCTTTGGCGAGCTCGGTTTTACCCACGCCCGTCGGGCCGAGGAAGACGAAGGAGCCGATCGGGCGGGTCGGGTTCTTGATGCCGGAGCGGGCCCGGACAACCGCGTCGGTCACCAATTGCACTGCCTCGTCCTGGCCGATCACCCGTTCATGGAGAACCTCATCGAGGCGGAGGATCTTCTCCCGCTCACCCTCCTGGAGGCGGCTCACCGGGATGCCCGTCCACCGGGCCACAATTGAGGCGATCTCGTCGGCCGTGACGATCTCACGGAGCAGACGCCTCCCGCCCTGTTTGGACTGGAGTCGCTCCTCGCCCGCCGCGAGCCGCCGTTCCAATTCGGGCAGCTTTCCGTGGCGCAGGCTCGCCGCCCTGTTCAAGTCGTACTCCCGCTCGGCCCGTTCGCTCTCCAGGCGCACCTGCTCGATCTCCTGCCGCAGCGCCTGGACCTCGCGGAGCGCCTGGCGTTCCGCTTCCCACTGGGCACGCATGGCGTCCGCCTCCGCCTTCAGGTCGGCCAGTTCCTTGCGCAGCTCCTCGAGGCGACGCTGGCTGGCCGGATCCGTCTCGAGGGCCACTGCCGCCTCTTCGATCTCCAGCCGGGTGACCCGGCGGGTGAGTTCGTCGAGTTCCGCCGGCATCGAGTCGATTTCAGTGCGCAGCATCGCACAGGCCTCGTCGACCAGGTCTATGGCCTTATCTGGCAGGAACCGGTCGGAGATATAGCGATGACTCAGGCTGACCGCTGCCACCAACGCGCCGTCGTAGATCTTGACGCCGTGGAAGACCTCGAATCGTTCGCGCAGTCCCCGAAGAATCGACAGGGCGTCCTCGACGGTTGGTTCATCGACCACAACCGGCTGGAATCGACGCTCGAGGGCTGCGTCCTTCTCGATGTGGGTGCGATACTCATCGAGCGTCGTGGCCCCGATCATGTGCAGTTCGCCGCGGGCCAGCATCGGCTTCAGCATCTGGCCGGCGTCCATCGCTCCTTCAGACGCGCCGGCCCCGACGACGGTGTGCAGCTCGTCGACGAACAGCAGGATCTTTCCTTCTGCAGCCAGTACCTCGTTGAGGACGGCCTTCAGCCGTTCCTCGAACTCGCCGCGGTACTTCGCACCAGCAACGAGGGACCCCATGTCCAAAGCGAAAACGATCTTGTCGCGCAGTCCCTCTGGCACGTCGCCATTGTTGATCCGCTGCGCCAGACCCTCGACGATGGCGGTCTTCCCGACCCCGGGCTCACCGATCAGCACCGGGTTGTTCTTGCTCTTTCGGGACAGGATCTGGACGGTGCGACGGATTTCCGAGTCCCGGCCGATGACCGGCTCCAGTCGTCCGGCGGCTGCTTCCGCGACGAGGTCCCGACCATACTTGGCGAGCGCTTCGTAGGTGCCTTCGGGGGTAGCGGATGTGACCCGCTGGGATCCCCTCACCGCGGTCAACATCTGCAGAAACGAGTCGCGCGTCACGCCGTGCTGGGCGAGGATCCGACCTGCTGCCGAGCTGGATCCCTCGTCGAGGAGCGCTACCACCAGGTGCTCGACGGAGACGTAATCGTCCTTGAGCCTGCGGGCTTCCGTGTCGGCCGCCTCGAGGAGACGGTTCAGCCGCTGGGTGACGTACACCTTCCCAGGCTCGGCGCCGGACCCCGTGACGCGAGGGCGTTTCTCGAGCTCGTTCGTCAGGTCTTCTCGCAGCTGGTCCACATCCGCACCCGATCGGGCGAGCAGTGGCAACACCAATCCTTCGCTCTGTTCAAGCAGGGCCAGCAACAGGTGCTCGCCGTCTACCTCCTGGTGGCCGAACCGGAGTGCCTTGGTCTGGGCGTCGTGCAGTGCTTCCTGCGACTTCTGAGTGAGTCTGTTCAGGTCCATGGGAATCCCTTATCTATCTGAGCGCGAGCGGCGTTGTGATCTCTCGAGGGCGGCAATCCGGTCGAGCAGGTCCATCACCAGGCCGAGCGACGCATAAGTCAGGTTCAGCCGCAGGTGCAGCCGCTGGATCCTCGCCATCTCCCGAACCTGGGACGGGGCGAACCAGAGGTTGCCCTCGGCGTCCCGGGTGATCTCGAGCAACCCGAGCGTGACCAGCCGGCGAACCATGTCAGGGTGCACACCGGTGATCCGGGCGTAGCTGTCAAGACTCAGGCGATAGGGGCGCGCCAGAGGCCAGTTCGTCCCGGCGGTCGGTTCGGTCATGGTGAGCTCCTCGGGTCGAATTCGGACACCTTGGCGAGCTTCTCGAACAGTTTGCGTTCCTCAGAGGAGAGCGACTTGGGCACCTTGATCTGGACTTCGGCGAACAGATCCCCCGGGTTTCCTCGTTTGTTCGGCAGCCCGCGGCCCTTCAGCCGCAGCCGCCGGTGACTGGAGGTACCGGCAGGTACCTTGACGGTGGCCGGGCCGCCGGGAGTCTCGACGGGAAGCGACGAACCGAGCGCCGCTTCCCAGGGGGCGAGTGACAGCGTCACGTGCAGGTCACGGCCCTCCAGCCGGTAGCGAGGATGCGCTGCGATCCGGACGATGAGGTAGAGGTCGCCCGCTTCGCCACCACCAGACCCCTGCCCGCCCTGGGCGCGCAGCCTGATCCGCTGACCGTCCACAACCCCCTCGGGAATGACGACGTCGATGGTGCGCGGACCGTCTTCGTCACGGAGCGACAGAGTTCGCCTGGTCCCGGTGTAGGCCTCCTCGACGGTCACCTCCACCTCGGTCTCGTGGTCGGAGCCGGAGACCGGTCCCCATCCGCCGCGACCTCGCCCGCGTGAGCCGAAAATGCCGCCGAGCAGATCCTCCAGATCGACATTGTCGCCGGAACCGGAGTACTGAAAACCACCAGAGGGACCGGCCCCGCCCCAGCCGGCCGACCGCCCGCCGCCGGCACCGGCTCCTGCATAGGCGCGCGCCCGGCGGTAGGCCTCCGGGTCCACGTCGGCACCGACGCGCCGGAAATCTTCTCCGAACGCGTCGTATCGCTTGCGCTGGTCGGGGTCGGAGAGCACGTCATACGCCTCGCTGAGCTCCTTGAACTTGTCTTCGGCGCCGGGATCCTTGTTGACGTCGGGGTGAAGTTTGCGCGCAAGCTTGCGGTAGGCCCGCTGGATCTCCGACTGGTCGGCATCGCGGGGGACGCCAAGGACCTCGTAGGAGTCGCGAGCCATTACTCGCTCCTGGTCGCTACGACCACAGAAGCCGGACGCAGAATCTCGTTGTCAGGCCCGTAGCCGGGCCGGATAACGTGCGCGACGGTACCGGGGACAAGTTCCTCATCGACGAGGGTGCTGACGGCTTCGTGGCGAGCGGGGTCGAAGGCTTTGCCGGTTTCATCGTCGCGCCGGGGGTAGCCCAGGTCGGCGAGGACCGAGAGTGCTTGCTGGTGCACGGCACGCACTCCATCGACGATCTGGTCGGGGTGGGAGGAGGCATGTTCGAGGGCGCGCTCGAGGTTGTCGAGGACGGGCAACCAGCGGGAGGCCACCGACGCTCGTTCCTGCTGACGAGCGCGGACGACATCCTGCGCGCATCGTTTGCGGAGGTTTTCCAGCTCGGCGGCGGTACGGCGCCATGAGTCCTCGAGGTCAGCAATCTGCTTCGCGGTCTCGGCTGAGCTGTCACCAACGCCCTCGTCGGCGACCTGGGGGTCGGGATTCTCTTGTCCGGACATGACGTCGACGCTCAGTGTGCCGTGAACTCGGCGTCGATCACATCGTCGCCGTCGTCCGCTCCAGCCTCGCCGGAGCCGGCCGACGGGCCAGCGGAGCCAGCGGAGCCAGCGCTGCCTTGGCTCCTGACAGCGGAACTCAGGGCCTGCGCCATCTGGTGCAGTTCACCCGTGAGCGACCGCAGACGGTCGATCGGCGCCTGCTCGTCGAGTGCGGTACGCGCGTCATTCGTCAAGATCTCCGCCCGGGCGCGGTCATGCTCAGGGACGGCATCCCCGGCCTCGGTGAGTTCGCGCTGGACCTGGTAGGCCACGGAGTCGAGTTCGTTCCGCGCGTCGACGAGTTCTCGGAGCTGGGCGTCCTCGCTGCGGTGCGTCTCGGCATCCGAGACCATCCGCTCGACCTCGTCCTTGGTCAGCGTCGAGGTCTCACTGATGGTGACCTGTTGCTCGGCGCCGGTGTCCTTGTCCTTCGCGGAGACGTGCAGGATGCCGTTGGCATCGATGTCGAAGGTCAACTCGATCTGTGGTTCACCTCGAGGCGCTGGTCTGATGTTCTCGAGCCGGAATCGGGCGAGTGCGCGGTTGTCGCTGGCGAGTTCCCGTTCGCCCTGGAGGACCACGACGTCCACCGCTTGCTGGTTGTCCTCGGCGGTACTGAAGACCTCGGTGCGACGCGCCGGGATAGTCGTGTTGCGCTCGATGACCTTGGTCATCACGCCGCCCTGCGTTTCCAACCCCAGCGAGAGCGGCGTGACGTCCAGGAGGAGGACGTCCTTCACATCCCCCTTGATGATCGCCGCCTGGACGGCCGCACCGAGCGCGACGACCTCGTCCGGGTTGACGGTCATGTTCGGATCCTTGCCACCGGTCATCCGACGGACCAGGTTCTGTACCGCGGGGATGCGCGTAGAACCGCCGACGAGGATGATCTCGTCGATGTCGTCCGGGGTTGCCTTCCCATCCTCGAGGGCCTGCTTCACCGGACCCATGCAGCGTTCAACGAGATCCGCGGTCAGCTGGTCGAACGTCGAGCGCATGAGGTTGACGTTGAGATGTTTCGGGCCCGAAGCGTCCGCGGTCACAAAGGGAAGGTTCACCGCCGTTTGGGTAACGGACGACAACTCGACTTTGGCCTTCTCGGCCGCCTCGAACAGGCGCTGCAGTGCCTGAGGGTCCTGGCGGAGGTCGATACCGACCTCTTTCTTGAACTCGTCCGCGAGGTAGTCAACGATGCGCCGGTCGAAGTCGTCCCCACCAAGATGGGTGTCGCCCGCCGTGGATCGGACCTCGACAACGCCCTCACCGACGGTGAGGAGGCTGACATCGAAGGTTCCACCGCCGAGGTCGAAGACGAGAATGGTCTCGTTCTCGAGTTTCTCCATCCCGTATGCCAGGGCTGCGGCGGTGGGTTCGTTGATGATCCGGAGAACTTCGAGTCCCGCAATCTTGCCGGCGTCTTTGGTGGCTTGCCGCTGCGCGTCATTGAAGTGCGCCGGCACGGTGATCACAGCTTCTGTGACCCGCTCCCCGAGCGCCTTGCTTGCATCCTCGGCCAGCTTGCGCAGAATCTGCGCCGAGATTTCCTCCGGCGCGTAGAGCTTGCCGTGGACCGAGAACCGGACTGCGCCGTCCGGTCCGGACACGACGTCGTACGAGACGGCGTTGAGCTCGCTCTCCACCTCGTCGTAGTTCCGACCGACGAAACGCTTGGCCGAGTAGATCGTGCCCTTGGGGTTGAGGATCGCCTGTCGCCGGGCCATCTGCCCCACGAGCCGTTCACCGTTTTCGAGGAACGCGACGACGGATGGAGTGGTCCTGTTTCCCTCGGTATTGGCGATGACCTGGGGTTGGCCCCCCTCCATCGCGGCAATCACCGAATTGGTTGTTCCCAGATCGATACCAACAGCCCTACCCATGACGTTTCTCCTTCGCTCGATACCCTCCCTAGTCATGATTTCGCGGCACACGACCGGCGGCATCCCGTAAACAGGTGACATCCGTTCCTGGGCCTGTCTCGGCGGCGAGCGGCACACGGTGCGTCAGGGTCAGGCAGACGGCGACGCGTGGTGGAACGAGAGCACGGCGAGTTCGACTCGCGAGTGAATGCCGAGCTTTTGGTAGATGTGCTTGAGGTGGGCGTCCACGGTGTGGGGCGACACGCTCAGCTGTTGTGCCGTCGCGCGGTTCGACAATCCTGTGCCCACGAGCTGTGCGACCCGGACCTCGGCGCCGCTGAGGGACAGCCAGTCGTCCACCCACGCCTCGTGACCTGGGCCCTTTCGGGCCAAGGGATATCGAACGGCGGCGTCCGCCGCGGGTTCCGGGGTGTCCGGCGGCGCCACGCTGTGCGGGTTGTGGAGCACGGTGCCGTCGAGTAGCACCATGGAGTGGATTTTCAGTACGCTCGCGAGAATGCCCGCCCCGAAGCGCTGCACGTCGTACATACAGAGGAAGACGGTGGGCAACTCGTCGAGGATGTGGATGACGGCAGTCTCGTAAATGGAGACTTCCCTCGCGCCGGACTCATGCGACCCCCGAGACATCTGTCCGGCGGCGCGCAAGAGTGGGAACGCGTCGGTGGGCGAGCCGGAGTTGGCGACGAGGGGTGAAAACGACTGCTGGGGGGAGAACTCGCGGGTCCGAAGGTACGCGTCGGGCGCTGAGTAGACATCAAGGTGTTGACGCCTGTCGCTGAGTCCTGCCGGTGGGTACACCCTCTGTCGGATGCTCGCCGACTCGAGTTCGTCGATGAGGCAGACGCATGAATCGCCGTGACGAAGGCCCTCCTGCATGAACGACACCAGCAGCCGGTCTCTCTCGACGGGTCCCGAGAACAGAGCGCAGACGTGCATCCCCGGATGAATCTCGCCGACCCCAGGGACTCCCATGAGCAGGTCGTTCACCGGGGAACCGCCTTCTCGTGGCCCCATTTTGCTAACCAAACGTCGTCCTTTGCCAACGATACGTCGTCGTTGAGGTCGCGGTCAACGCGGTGGAGGGCCAAGTCGACTACTCGCACGGCATGTTGCGCCTTCTCAGGTCCGCTCTTTCGCGAGCCGGGCGCGGCGCTCTTCCTCACGCTTTGAGTACGCGGCCGCGCGGATCGCGTCGTCTGATTCCAGGCCGGTTCCGAGTGCACCGCCGATGGTCGCCGCAGAGGCGACGAACCAGACAAGCACGAACAGATCGCCGTAATCGAGCGACGTGCCGAGTGAATCGCCCATTACAGCAGGGTCGAGGACAAACAGCGCCCATGCCAGGTTCACGACGTAGAGCGCCACATAACAGATGAGCACCCCGATCGTCAGAGTCAACAGTGTCGAGGTGTTGTAGAGACGGGATCTGTCCCGCGCTTCAGCTGAGTCGTCGGCGGGGTGGTCCCAGAGTTCTCCGTCGATCACAATCCAGCCCACGACGATCGCGATCGAGGCGATGGTCGCGACGCCGAGCCGCCACCCCGACAGGGAGCCGGCAATCAGCCAAACCGTAGAATCGACGGTGGCCACCGCGCCGGTTGCGAGGGCGGCTACGAGCGCGGATTTGAGTCCGGTCGCGAGGAGCCACGGACGGTTAGCGAGGACCATGCCGAACAGCACCCGCCCCCGACCGCTGAGACCGGGGAGGGACACACGCTGCTCATCAGGCGAGGTGGGTTCTGCCATTCCACTGACGAGGCCGCGCACAGCGTGCCGCGCGCGCGCGTTGACACGCAGCCCGCCGAGCGCGGGTAGCGACAGCACGGCGGTGCGTCGCTGCGGGTCGATTGCGGCCAGCAAGTACCGACCGTTGTCGTCGCGAAGGGGAAGCTCGGTTACCCCGATGACGAGGTCCCACTCGCGCTGTTGGGCACGTGCCCGCAGCCGGGACAGTGCGGTCTCGACATCCTCATACCCGAGGGTGAACGGTTCACTCACCACCTCGATTTCCCAGCCATCGGGATCATCGCCATCCAGCGGGCCGAGGTCACTCATCGCGCGCGCCACCTTGGTTGGCGAGGCCGGGTCAGCCACGAGACCCACGCGGATCGGCTTCATCTCCGAAGCCTACACATAGAGCCGAGAACTAGCCCGGTACTCTTTCGATACGCGCGTGGCGGGGGAACCCCTTGCCTTCCCTCGCGACCTGGTCCCAGGGCACTTCAAATTCTCAGTGAACGGGACTTTGCGCCCGACACAGCAGCGATGAGTGCTCTCACGACGATTCGTGCTGTACACGCGCTAGCGGCGAGATCCGGCCGCAATGGGCCACGCTGACCGAGGACAGTCCCGTCCGCAAGGGTGGTCGACTCTGGCGTCTGTCTCGGTGACGCGAGACGGTCAGACCGCGACCCTACCGATGTCGCGGATACTCTCCGGCGACAGAGCGTTCGACTTGGGAAGCGCCGAAAGGGACGACGGCTGAACACCGAGGTCGAGGTACACCGCATGCAGGGCCGAGACCACGCCGCCCGCTGCACCCGAAAAATCGCCGAGCTCGACGCTGGTCAGGGTAGGGGCGATGCGAATGTTCTGTTCCAGAAGCAGCTGGTAGCTCCCCAGGTGGTCGGTAAGCGATTTCGCGATTCCGCCACCCAGCACGATTGTCTCCGGCTCGCTCGAGACCGCAATGGCGGTAAGTACCGCAACCAGGGCATGGTCGAACTTTGCTCGGAGTTGTGCCCTCACTCCGTCTGGTGTGCCGCTCCCGGCACCGGGATTACTCTCGCCACCTCCATCCGCGAAGAGTTCCGCTGGCGACGCCAGCACCATTCCGGCGGCGGCCGCATGGCGGAGCAGACCAGGCCCGGTTGTGAAGCTCTCGAGACGCTCGCCATGAGGACCAATAGGGATCTGGCCGAACTCCCCCACGAGTCCATGTCGGCCTCGAAGGACAACCCCGTCGATGGCGATTCCGACACCGAGACCGGCGCCAAGGCTGAGCAACGCGGCGTAGGGGGTGTGCCTCGCTGCTCCGAAACGCAGTTCGCCGAGCAGGGCGAGGTTGGCATCGTTGTCGACGTGCAAGGGCAGGCCGATCGCGAGTTCGCAAACCTTAAGGAACGTCGGATCTTCCACTTGCCTGAGGTTCGGGGCATTGGACACCGATCGGTCGACCTGACTGACGGCTCCCGGCAGTCCAAGACTGATCGCGGCCACGGCACCCCAGCGCTCTCCCACCGCGAACTTTGCCGTATCGGCGACCCACAGCGCCAATTCTGTGGGACCTAGCTCGGTCGGGGTGGCTATCTCGATCGCCATTATCGGGTTCGCGAGCAGGTCGGTCGCAATCATCCGGGTGTTCGATGCACCGAGGTCGATCCCGAGAACCAGGGAGGCGTCTGCGACGAGGTCGAGCAGGATCGCACGGCGACCGCGGTTCTCGACGACGACTTCGGAGACCTCGCACACGACTCCGTCGAGAATCAACTGATCCACGGCCCGGGTTACGGTAGCTGCGGAGATCCCGGTCGACTCCGCAATCTGTTTGCGCGTGGCCGGACGCTGATTGAGCAGTTCGGTGAGCACTGCGTTTCGGTTCAGTTCTCGAATGTCCTGGCCCACACGCCCTCCTCGGTCGTTGCTCCGGTCGGCCCGAAGCGAAGCCAGCGCTCGCCCCCAGCTGGACGAGATCACTTTTTTTCAATGCACCGTGAATTCTAATGCGCTTGTCTCGGCAAGTCCCACAACAAAAGCACGTGTTTCCGAAATGAAACCGTAACAAACTGGTGCTTGACTTTGTTTGCTACATGAAATCAAAATGTGTTTACTAGGTCAATGGCAACGGTGCCCCACGGGCTCCTCCAGATCTGACTGACGCTCACGTGGATAGGAACCCTCAATGCAATCGACATCTCTGCCCCGCACTCGACTGCTCGCGGTCGGCATCGCCACTGCTCTGGCCCTGACCGGCTGCTCAGGTGCATCCAACTCAGCCGGGTCGGACGCCTCGTCGGCTCCCGCCGCGGACCCCAGCCTCGAGTTCGCCGGACCCAATGGCGAGACCCCCGGCGCGCTCTCCGAACTTTCACTCACCGATGAGGAGACCACCACCGTCAAGGACAGGAAGTTCACTGCCGCGTTCGTGTGGCACAGCTCGTCCGAGTTCGTGTCCGCCGTGGAAGACGGCGCGACGGCAGAGTTCGACAAGCTGGGAATCGACGTGGTGGCGAGCACTCAGGCCGGCTTCGACTCGGCAACCCAGGCAAACAACCTCCAGACCGTTCTTGCGTTGAATCCCGACATCATCGTGACAACGGCAGTTGATGCGGTGTCGGCATCCGCGACCTTCCAGCCCGCCGTCGACGCGGGCGTCAAGCTCGTGATCATGACGACCCCTCCCGCCGGCTACACCGCAGGTGACCAGTTCGTCTCGATCGTCACCGAGGACCTCACTGAGGCTGGCAAGGCCAACGCGGAACTCCTCGGCGATGCTCTCGGTGGGACCGGCAAAATCGCGTACATGTACCACGACGCGGATTTCTGGTTCACGAACCAGCGCGATGAGTCCTTCAAAGCCTGGATGTCGTTCCTCTACCCCGACATCGATATCACGGTGGAGGAGGGCTTCACCGACGAAGCGAAGACCCAGGAGATCGCCGCTGCCCTGATCGCACGCAACCCTGACATCACGGGAATCTATGTGCCGTGGGCTACCGCCGCGCAGGGCGTACTCTCTGCGCTCCGTGACGCAGGCCGCACCGACGTCAAGGTGGTCACCAACGACCTCGATGCCACGCTGGCCGCAGACATGGCCGCTGGCGGACCGGTTGTCGGAATGGTCGGAAACGGTGCCATCGGCATCGGGACCGGTCTGGCCATCGCTGGCGCCTACGGCCTGCTCGACAAGGAGGCCCCCGCGCTCGTTGCGTCCACTCCTATTGCGGTCACCAAGGCAAACCTCGATGAGGGGTGGATGAAGGACTACGGCACGAAAGCCCCAGCCAGCGCGACCAAGTAGCGCACCGCCAACGAATATCGCGACGGCACTGAACATGTGCTCTGGCGTCGACACGCGACGTCGAACATTCCGCCCCGAACGCAACAGAACGGCAACCGACAGGTATGACATCCATGGAATCACGGACTGAACAGCGTGGGCGCGATCCCCACGGGAACAGTTTCGACGTGCCCGACCACGTGATCGGGATCGATCTCGGCGGAACGAAGATCCGGGCGGGCATCGCCACCCTCTTCGGGGAACTCCTGGCCGAAAAACGCACGGACACCAGCAACGACGGGTCCGACGTGATCGAACAGATCCGTTCGCTTGCGCTCGACCTGTGCGACACCATCGGGATCCCCCTCGACCGCGTCGTGGCCACCGCGGTCGGCGGGGCAGGCGTTCCTGACAAGACGGGGACGACCTTCGACCTCGCGCCCAACCTCTCTGCCCTCGGTGACATCCCATTCACCGAACAGCTCAGCGCAGTCCTGGGCCACCTGGTGGTGATCGAGAACGACGTCAACGTCTCGGCCGTCGGCGAGCTTGTCGCCGGCCTTGGTCGGGGGCACTCCGATTTCGTCTTCATCTCGGTTGGCACGGGAATTGGAATGGGGATCGTCGCCAATGGTTCGCTGCTCCGCGGGGCCAAAGGTGCGGCGGGCGAGATCGGCTTCCTGCCGTTCGGTGGCGATCCACTCGACCCCGCGAACCACGTTCGGGGACCGCTCGAGGAGGTGACCGCCGGTGACGCCGTCTCTGGACGTTTTCTGTCCAGTTCGGGATCGGCGTTGTCTCCTGAGGAGATCTTCGCTCTCGCGGCCAGCGGCGACCAGCAAGCGGTCAAGGCCGTCGACGAGGAAGCTCGTTGGTTGGCCGCCGGCATCGTGGCCGTCAACGCCGTGCTCGCCCCGGAATTCGTCGTTCTCGGCGGCGGCATCGGCACCAGAGCCGACCTGCTCCCCCGCATCACCTCCTGGCTGAACTATTTAGGCCAGCCAGACCTCACCATCCGTGTCAGCGAACTCGGTCATTTGGCACCCGTGATCGGTGCCCTGACCATCGCCATCGAAGCCGCTGCCGCGGCGCAGAAAGGGATTTCCCGATGAGCACTGCAACCCAAACCGCCCCGAGTGTCGCCGAGCGGGTGAGAACGGTGAAATGGAGCAACTACGTCGTCTACATCGGTTTCGTGGTGGTCTTCGTCTTCTTCGCCGTGACGCAGACCCAGTACTTCCTCAACGCCACCAACCTCATGAACATCGTGATCCAGGCCGCACCGATCACGATCATGGCCATCGGAATGGTCTTCGTGCTGAGCACCGGCGAGATCGACTTGTCGATCGGTTCGACCGTCGCCCTTTCGGCGCTCACCGCCGCCGTCGCGCTGCAGGCCACTGATCAGTGGTGGATCGCCGCCGTGGCCGGCCTCGCGGTCGGCGCGCTCGTCGGACTCGTGAACGGCATCTTCATCACGTGGGTCCGACTCCCCTCCTTCCTCGTGACACTTGCCACGATGGGACTCGTCGCGGGCCTCGCCCGCCAGCTCACCGACCTGCAGTCCGTGCCTGTCACCGACACGACCTTCGCGTGGCTCTTCGGCGGAGGTAACTTCCTCGGACTGCCGATCATGATCTGGTGGACGATCGCAGCGGTCCTCGTCGGATGGCACCTGCTGCGTCAGCGCCGCTACGGCGCCCACGTGCTTGCCGTGGGAAACAGTGCATCGGCGTCACGGGTCAGCGGCATCAAAGTCAACCGGGTGCGCCTGATGGTCTTCGTGGGCAGCGCAATGACAGCCGCCCTCGCCGGGCTGCTCTACGCAGGTCGCCTGCAAGGTGCCAGGTACACGTTGGGTGAAACGGACCTCATGACGGTGATCGCAGCCGCCATCGTCGGTGGCACCAGCCTCTTCGGCGGCAAGGGAACCGTCATCGGAGCACTCATCGGTAGCCTCCTGATGAGCATGATCAACAATGGCCTCATCCTGTCCGGGCTGAACGTCTCACAGCAGATGATCGTGCGCGGCGCCATAATCCTGATCGCGGTGTCGTTCTCCCTCCGCGGCAAGAAGAACAGCTAGAAGGGCAGAACCGATGTTCCTGAATCTCCTTCGCCGACGCAACCCCGAATTCCTCGAAGCCATCGCGACACTTCATCGTGCCGGTTCCCTGCCCGCGAACACCTACCCGATCGACCTCGACGCGGTCGGCCGCAACGCCACCGAGTACGCCGTCGCGACCAAACGGCTCGGGCTGCAGGCATTCGCCATGACCAAACAGATCGGCCGCAACCCCGACGTGTCGAGGGTGCTGGTGGAATCCGGCATCACCCACGCCGTCGGAGTCGACCTGCAGTGCGCTATCGCTGCAGCATCCGGTGGTCTGAAAGTAGGCCACCTCGGTCACCTGGTCCAGATCCCGCGGCACGAAGCCGACACGGCGGCAGCGCTCGAGCCGTTGTACTGGACCGTGTTCAACGAGACAAAAGCCCGAGAGGCTGGCGCAGCCGCACTGCGCCAGGGTCGTGTGCAGGACGTGCTGCTGCGGGTGGTGCAGGACGGCGACCGTTTCTACACCGGACACGAAGGGGGATTCCCACTCGACGGCATCGTGGCGGCCGCGGACACGATCGACGGCATCCCTGGTGTTCGGTTCGCGGGCATCACGACGTTTCCCGCCACCCTCTTCGACGCGGAGCACGGAGCGGTCAGGGCAACGCCGAACCGGTCGACGCTGGCTGCGGCCGTCGAGTTGTTGACAGCCGCCGGGCGCACGGATATTCAGGTGAACGCCCCCGGCACCACGTCGGTCTCGGTGCTGGAGGCCCTCGCTGAAGCCGGTGCCACCCAAGTGGAGCCTGGTCACGGCCTCACGGGAACCACTCCAGCCCACGCGTTCACCGATCTCGTGGAGGAACCGGCGATCGCCTACGTGAGCGAGGTGTCTCACCTCTGGAACGACCGCGCCTACGTCTTCGGCGGCGGCCTCTACGTGGATCCCGTGCTGGGTGGTGTGGAGACCTCAGCCATCGTCGTGGCCACCGGAGGCTCTGGTCATGCACCCGCACGCATCGCAGATCTCGAGCCACTCGCGGTTGAAATGCCGGCACCAGAGGCGATCGACTACTACGCGACCATCCCGCTGAACGGCCGGACCGACGTCAACGTCGGCGACACGGTAATTTTCGGTTTTCGCCCACAGGTGTTCGTGACACGAGCATCGACCGCAGCCATCTCCGGCATCGGCACGGACACCCACAAAGTGGAGGGGATCTGGGCCGCAGACGGCTCCGCTCCACTCACCTTCCCGAACTCCTGATCGACTCCCCCAGATTGGAAAAGACTATGCCGAGCGAAACAGTGCTCCCCGACCGGACGGACTCCGGGACCCCCGCAGAGACACCACTGCGCCTTGTGGGCATCCACAAGAGCTTCGGTGGCGTCGTTGCCATCAAGAATTTCGACCTGGAAGTGAAAGCCGGCGAGATCGTCGCTCTCGTCGGGGACAACGGTGCGGGCAAGTCGACTCTCATCAAGATAATCTCAGGCCTCTATCAGCCCACCGAAGGCGAGATCTGGCTCGATGGGCATGAGGCGAATATCCGCGACGCCTCGGACGCACGCGCCAAGGGCGTCGAGGTGGTCTACCAGGACCTTGCCCTCGTTGTGGACCAGCCCGTGTACATGAACATGTTCCTGGGCAGGGAGCTCACGACCGGGCCGCTCAAAATCCTCGACCGCAAGCGTATGGCGACCGAGACGCAACAACTCGTGGACGCCCTCGACGTTCGAATCCCGTCGGCCAAAGCCACTCTCAGCGATCTCTCCGGGGGACAGCGCCAGGGCGTCGCGATCTGCCGCGCGACCCATTGGGCGTCGAGCCTCGTTTTGCTCGACGAGCCGACGGCCGCTCTCGGTGTGGCCGAGACCGCAAAGGTTGAGGAACTCATTCTCAAGCTCAAGGCCCGCGGAGCAGCGATCCTGATCGTCAGCCACAACATGGACCAGGTATTCCGGATCGCTGACCGGGTCTCCGTGCTGCGTCGCGGGACCCAGGTGGGCACACGCGCCCTCGCCGATACCACCCACAACGAACTTGTCAAAATGATCACAGGACTCGCCTCATGACCAGCCCCACCACGTCCGTACCCCCGACGATGCCCGGATCACACTTGCGCTCCGAAATCGCGGAGCAACCGGCCCGTTGGCGCGACCTGATCACCCTCCAGCGTGAGACGCTCGATGCGGCGGCCGACCTCATCCGCGACGCGGCGCCAGAGCTGATCGTGTTTGCGGCGCGCGGTTCGAGCGATCACGCGGCCCAGTACGGCCAATACCTCACTCACAACCTGCTGCGGATCCCGGCGATGCTGGCCACACCGGCAACTGCGAGCACGTTCGGAGTGACGTTGAGCTATCCCCGATCGGTGATGCTCGCCGTATCCCAGTCCGGTGAGTCGCCCGACCTGCTGGAGACAGTGAGATCAGCGCAGGACGCAGGTGTCAAGGTCATCGCGTTCACCAACAACGACGCGAGCACCCTCGCGAGCCTGAGCCAGGTGCACGTCCCCCTCACGGCGGGTCCCGAGCTCTCCGTTGCTGCGACCAAGACATACACCGCCGAGCTCCTCGCGCTGTACCTGGTGATCTCCCGCGCCGCAGGCACGGAGTGGGCCGAGCTCGACAGCGACGTGGACGCCGTGGCGGCTGCGGGCGAGAGCACAATCCTGGCGTCGACAACCGCCACCTCCGGACTGGCGAAAACGCTGCGAGACCAACAGCGCATCCTGGTCGTGGGGCGCGGGTACTCGATGTCCTCCGCCAAGGAGGGTGCCCTGAAGCTCATGGAGACCAACGCCATCGCGGCATCGGGTTGGAGTGTGGCGGACGCCACCCATGGCCCCCTCGGTCAGGTCATTGCCGGAACACCCGTGATCGTGCTCGCCGCCAGCCCAGGCGGACTCGAATCAGTCGCCACGTTCAGCGGGGCGGCCGCCGATCTGGGGGCGTACCTCATCGTGATCGGTCAACATCAGCTCGGCGCCCTGTCGACGGCCCCCTCGCGGATTCCGCTTCCCGAACTGGATGCGCTGAACGTTCCGTCCGAACTCGTCCCGCTGATCGAGATCCTGCCCATGCAGCTCCTCGCTCTTGCACTCGCTCTCGAACGAGGACTGAACCCGGATCAGCCTGCGGGGCTTAACAAGGTCACGAGGACACGCTAGATGACTGACGTGTCGAAAAAGAGTGCGGCCGGGTTCGTTCAAACCGTACTCGGCCCCGTACCCGCCGAATCTCTCAAACGAGTGATGGTCCACGAGCACCTTCTGTCGCTCGTACCTGGGCCATGGCTCAGCGGCGGCGCGTCAGATGATCGCATCGAGCTAGCGGTGAACGCGCTGTCATCACTCGCCACTGTCGGTGTCGGCACGGTCGTCGACATCAGTCCCTACGGTGTGGTCGGTCGCAACGACGACGGTTCGAATGCCGCGTTGCTCAAGGAAATCGCCGAGAGAACCGGCTTGAATATCGTGTCCGGGACGGCCGTCTATCTCGAGGCGTACTCGCCGCGCTGGGCATTGGACGCCAGCCTGCCGGAGCTCGCGGCCCGCTTCATCGCCGACGCCACCATCGGTATCGGCGAAACCGGAGTGCTGGCCGGCGTTCTCGGGGAGCAGGCGACGAGCCTCGGAGAAATCACCCCCCACGAAGAGAAATGTCTCAGGGCGAGCGCGCGAGCCGCACGCGAAACCGGCCTCGGGATCATGACCCACACCACACACGGCACAATGGCGCACGAGCAGATCGACATATTGCTCTCGGAGGGAGTCGACCTCAGCACGGTGGTGATCGGGCACATGGACACACAGCTGAGCCTCGACTACGTCCGCTCGGTGAGCGACAGGGGGGCCAACGTGGCTATCGACACCATCGGCAAACAGACCTGGGAGTTCTTCGTGGGGCCGCCAGAGCAGGACCCGGCGGACGGCGAGTTCGTGAAGAACAGCTTCCACCGGGCGGACTCGAAGCGGGCGGATCTGGTCGCCGCCTTGGTGGCCGATGGCCGCAGCGAGACGATCTTCCTTGCCAGCGATCTCACGGGAGCGGAGGTATGGATGAATCCAACCACCCATGGCCAGCAGGGGTACAACTACCTGGTCGGGAATTTCCTGCCCATGCTTCGTGAGCGCGGAGTCACCGAGGAGCAATGCGACCGGATGCTCGTCTCAAACCCTGCGCGCCTGCTGGCTCGTCCCTGAGTCCCGTTCGCTACGTGCATGAATTCTCCGATTTCGGCAGGCGCCGCACCTCACTGCACCCTTCTTCAGTCGTGTTTCGGGGCCTGGTCACCTGTCTGCGAATCACCGGCCCTTTTCGCGAGCGGGGTCCGGGCACTGGTGGAGTCACGCACCATCAATCGGGTGGCGAGTTGGATGTGTCGCGACTCAGGTGTCGCTCCCGAACTCGAGTCCAGGATCAGCCTGACGGCCATGAGCCCCATGTCAGCCAATGGCTGGCGCACCGAAGTCAGTTTCGGTGTGGCCCACTCGGCCTGAGGTGTGTCGTCAAACCCCACAACGGATACGTCGAACGGGACGTCCAAGCCGAGAGATTTTGCGCCCTGGATCGCGCCAATAGCGATCTCATCGTTTGCCGCGACGAAGGCAGTGGGCGGGTCGGCGAGCATCAAAAGCTCCATCGCCGTGCGTCGGCCGTACTCCAAGGTGAACTGACCTTCAGTCTCCACCGTGGCGTCCAGGGGGATCCCTGCTGACTGCAGGGCCGCGCGGTAGCCGTGCAGTCGTTCAATCGACGGACCCGATTCACCGGGGCCCCCGATCCATCCGATCCTGCTATGTCCGAGTTTAAGAAGGTGATCAGTTGCCGCTCGCGCACCCATCCAGTTCGTCGACCCAATGGTCATCCAGCTGTCTTCCTGTGGTTCTGAGGGATCAATGACGACGATGGGAAGGCTGGTGCGGGAGTTGAACAGTCTCAACCCACGCATGCCGAATGTCACCGCGACGAAGCCGATGCAGCCCGCCGGTAGACCGGAATTCTGCGGAGTGCTGGTGCCCGCGCCTTCTGCAAGGTCCCTCAGGTCGAAACGCACGACAACATCTACACCGTGAGCTGCAGCCCCATTGACGATGCCATGAAGGACGGTCGCCGAATACATGGTGTCGATTCCGGCAAGCAGCGCTACGATCACCGGCGCCGGGCTCGGCGACTCGCGGTCGACGGGGCTGCGATACGCCGTTTGCTGGATGGCAGCCAGGACGCGGGACCTGGTTGGTTTCTGTCTTGCCAGCGAGCCTCGTCGCGGTCGTCGGGTGAGTATCCCCGACGCTTGCAAGGTCGAGCCGCCGGCGCGCGCCGAAAAAAACAGCCTTCTATCGGGGCTATCGCGATGAGCTGACAAGATTTGACCCAGCGACCGGCTGAAGGTTCTAGCCTTAACTCGGGTTCTGCCGAAAATCTCCGAAAACTCGCGGATTCCCTTGTGTTTACAGGGAACCGGGCGGTTCACTGCTTCCAATCGTACTCGGTCGATTCGGGTCATCTGAAATTGATTCTGATGACTGAATGATGACCATTTGAACCGCTTTTTGGGCCCAGATGGCGTTCCTCGGCTGGTTGTTGCGGGTCCCGGGGCGGCGTGATTGGTGCCGCCCCGAGCATCGGGTACTGCTGGGTTACGCCACCGGCGTGGTGGGCAGGATGAACTTCGTCGGGTCGCCGTCGAGCATGGCGTTGCGCGTCATCGATTGGATCTCCGGCGAGACGCCGAGGTCTGGGAGGCTGACCTCATCGAGTCGGGCGTACTGGTCTGCGGTCAGCGTGACGTCGAGCGCTCCGAGGTAGTCCTCGAGCTGGGCCATGGTTCGGGGGCCGATGATGGGGACGACGGCGGTGGACGACCGATTGCCCCGCTCGCGGAGCCAGGCCATGGAGACTTGGGCGGCGCTCACGCCCGTCTCTGCGCCGATGTCGAGCACAGCATCGATGGTCGCGGTTCTCTGCGCGGACTCGGGTGACACGAAGCGGCTGGCGTCCGTCTTGCGGCCTTCGCCGCCCTTCCGGTACTTGCCCGTCAGTAGCCCGCCCGCCAGCGGTGACCAAAGGTTCACCGCAAGACCCAAGGCTTCCGCCATGGGCAGGATCTCGTTTTCTGCGCTTCGCTCAGCGAGGCTGTACTCCGTCTGGATGCCCACGATCGGGGACCAGCCGCGGAGGTCGGCTTCCTTGGCGGCAAGCGCGACTCGCCAGGCGGGGAAGTTCGACAGAGCGCCGTGGTGGATTTTGCCGGCTCGGACGAGATCGTCCAGGCCGCGCAGGATCTCGTCGATCGGGGTGAACGCGTCGGGGAAGTGCACCCAGAACACGTCGATGTAGTCCGTCCCGAGTCGCCGAAGACTCGCGTCCACGGAAGCCACCATCGCCTTGCGGGAAGCGCCGTTGTTGGTGCGGTCGCTCTTTTCCGGGTTGCCGAGCCCGTACTTGGACGAGATGACGAATTCGTCCCGCGTAGTGGTCAGCATGTCGCCAAGCATCGACTCGGCCTGCCCGCCCTGGTACATCGCCGCTGTATCGAGGTAGGTCCCTCCCGCGTCAACGAAGCGGTCGAAGAGCGCACGGGCGTCTGTCGTGTCGACACCGCTCTTCCACGCCGTTCCGAAGTTGCCGGTGCCGAGGGCGTACTCGGAAACTCGCAGGCCGGTGCGGCGGCCGAAGCTGGTATAGCGCATGCTGGTCATCATTGCTCTCTTTCTGTAGTAATCACTACGGAAAGCACGAGCCGGCCGACTTTTATTCCCGTACGAACGGATGCACGGAGTCGACGGTCATATCCACCGCGCTCCGCATTCTGCGCCTAGGCTCTCAAGGGTGACGGAAACAACTGCGGCAGGTGTGACGCGGGGGCGCCCACGAGGATTTGACGTGGATGTCGCACTCGACCGCGCCATCGGCGTTTTCTGGCGCGAAGGTTACGACGGGGCAAGTCTGGCGGAGCTCACGGCAGCGATGGAGATCACCGCCACGAGCCTGTACGCGGCCTTCGGCAGCAAACGCCAGCTGTTCGAGCGCGCGTTCACACGCTATCTTGCCGTCGATATGGCCTACGCCGCCCGCGCCCTCGACCAGCCGCGACTGGAGGACGTCTTCCACTCCTACCTCCTCGACGCGGTCGACTCCATGACGCGAGACGATCGGCCGCACGGCTGCATGTCGGTTCAGGTCGGCGGCTCGCGCACCGGCCTGACGCCCACGGGGAATGAAGTGCGCGACTTCGTCGCCACCGCGCGCACTGCGGGCCTGCAGCGCCTCTCCTCCAGGATTGAAGAAGGCCGCGACGTCGAAGGATTCGACCTCAAGGGGGCCACGCCGGCCAATATCGCCGAGTATCTCGCCAGCGTCAGCAACGGCATCGCCGTGCGAGCAGCAGACGGCGTGGGCCGGGCCGAACTGCGGGTCGTCGCGGAGATCGCGCTCCGCGCGCTCCTCTCCCGCTGAATTCCTCTGCCACCATCTCTCGTCAGCCGGGAATAAAAACACCGCCTCGCAGTTTTCTGTAGTGATTACTACAGAAAGAGTGAAGATGTCAAAATTCCTGATCTACGGAGCAACTGGCTACACCGGGCAGCTCATTTCGCGCGAAGCCGTGCGGCGCGGACTCAGCCCCGTGGTGGCAGGCCGCAGTGCCGCCAAGGTGGCGCACCTCGCGGCTGAACTCGGCACCGAAGGCCGTGCCTTCGACCTCGCCGACGCCGAAGCCACCCGCGCAGGGCTTGACGGGGTTTCCGTGGTCTTGAACGTGGCGGGCCCGTTCGCGGTCACCTCAGCGCCCCTGCTCGATGCCGCATTGGCACTGGGCGTGCACTACCTCGACACGACAGCGGAGCTCGGCTCGTTCCTGCAGTCGGAAGCTGCCGACACCGCCGCGAAGACGGCCGGCACGATGGTGATGAGCGGAACGGGATGGGACGTTGTTCCCAGTGACACCCTCGCTGCCTGCACCGCAGCCCGTGTCACAGATCCCGTGTCGCTCGTGCTCGCCCTGAAGATCTTCGTCGGAACGCCGGGTGAGCGGATACCGCTGCTGTTTTCCCAAGGCTCGCTCACCAGCGCCGCCGGGTTTGCAGAATATGCCGGCTCCGTCCGGGTGGACGGCGTCATCACTCAACGCAAGGACACGCCCACTCCGACGATCGATTTCGGGTTCGGGCCCGAGGAGGTATCGCCAGCGCCCATGGGGGACCTCGTCACCGGATGGAAGTCGACGGGCATCCCGAACATCGAGGTTTTCGTGGCAGGCGGGATTCCCGCTCCGTCCGCTACTGACGGCAAGACACTTCCCGCCGGCCCGGATGAGGCCGATCGTGGCATCGGTCGGGCGCGCGTGTACGCCAAGGTGGTCGGCCGTGACGGGTCAATCGCAGAGGGCGTCGTCGACACCCCCACCGGTTATGGCTTTACTCAGATCGCGGCGGTGGAAATCGCCGCCCGCATCCTCGCCGGCGACTTCGCCGTGGGATTCCAAACGCCGGCATCGGCATACGGCCCGGAACTGTTGACGAGCATCGGCGACAGCGCCTTCATCGATCTCTAACCGGCGGAGACCTCTCCGGACGTGCGCGCCCAGTTCGTCCCGCGCACGTCCGGTGCGCCCCACATCGTGCGACCAGTCCTGAGCGCCTAGGAGTACCGCGCCCTGTTTGTCCCGGCGGGCATCACGGATGGTTGTTCTTATGACTTTCCACGCCTCTACCCCGTCCGCTTCAGCATCCGTCACCACCGAGGCCATTACCCACTGGGTAGAGGGCTACCTTCGAGCCTGGGAAAGCAACGTTCCCTCGGACATCGCCGCGCTGTTCACGGACCACGCCGAATACCACGAGTCGCCATTCGAAACCCACTGGGTGGGACGTGACCAGATCATCGCGGGGTGGCGCAGTCGGTGGGATTGGCAGCAGGGCGGGTGGACTTTCGACTGGTCCATCACGGCCGTCGAGGGGATGACCGTTGTCATCACCGGGGTCGGTCAGTACACCGAGCTCGGTGACTTCGACAACGTCTGGATCGTCACATTCGACGAGTCCGGCCTGTGCAGCCGCTTCGAGATGCGCAACACCGAACGCACTTGACGGCGAGCGGGCGGCTCAGACGGAACTCTCCTGAGATTGGGTCGCGCGGAGGCTTCCGAGCAGGGCAAGAGCATCCGCGCTGGCGCTGCCGGGGGCGGCGGTGCCCACGAGCAGTGCCTGCCCCGGGGCATCCTTGACGTCGAACGTCTGATAGGTGAGCTCGATGCGTCCCACCGCGGGGTGCATGAAGATTTTGTACGCCCGGGCCATGCCGCCCACCTTCTGGTCCTCCCACAGAACACGGAAGGCCTCGATCCTGCTGAACTCATCGACAGCCGCCAGGATCGCTGGATTGCCAGGATCGAAGCCGGCGTTCAGGCGAAGAGCATGCACCGTCGCTCGCGTCAACAGGTCCCACTCCAGGAAAACGGACTTTGCCTGCCGGTGCAGGAACAGTACCCGCAGCATATTCAACGGCGCCTCATCCCCGGTCGTCGCAAACGGCGACAGCAGAGCAGCGGCGATCGGGTTGGTTGCCAGGACATCGAATGTCGGCCCGAGCACGTAGGCCGCCGCCGAAGGGAACGAGTCCAGCAGGGAGAGCAAGGCGGGGGCGACGAGGTCACGCGAACTGCCTGCACGGAGGTTCGGGTTCATCCCGGCCAGGCGGTAGAGGTGTCCGCGGGAGTCAGAATCCAGGTGCAGCGCGCGTCCAATCGCATCAAGCACCTGTGCCGACGGACTGCGCTCGCGGCCCTGCTCGAGCCGCGCGTAGTAGTCGGCGCTCACTCCGGCCAGCACAGCAACCTCCTCACGGCGGAGCCCGGCAACCCGGCGTGTGCCGCGGCCACCCACGAGGCCCGCATCATCGGGGTCCAGGCCGGCCCGACTCGCTCGCAGAAAATCGCCCAGGGCGTTGCCAGTGGATAGTTGCATCCATCCAACCTAGTCGCGGCGGCGCGGTGCACCCTAGGTGCGCTGCACCTAGGGAGCACCGCGTCCTTCCAGGAAGTGCGTCGGCAGTCGGACGCTGGATAAACATTCTTCAGAGAAAGAGCCGCCCATGCCCTTCGCCGAAGAACTCATCGGACCACACACCGCAAGCACCCTGATTCGAGCCATCCACGCCGCAGCACCGGAGCGCGCCCTGACCCGGCTCCAGTCCGCCGCGATGAACCTGACCGCGCTTTCGCTGCGAGAGCGCAGCGACCTGCTGCGCGACGCGCTCCTGAACGATCTGCCCGGCAGCTACCACTCGTTCACCACGGTCATCCGCAGCGCCCAGAACGGACCGATGCTCTTCAACGGCTGGCTGATCTGGCCGGTCACCGGAGCCGTCGCCCGGAAGGCCATCGAGGAGAAGACCGACGGGGCCTTCGACGACGCGCTAGCGCTGCTGGCCGAGCTCACCTCGCGTTTGACCTCGGAATTCGCCATCCGCAGCCTTCTGGACCACGACCTCGACCGAGCTCTCGCCGTTATCCAGACCTGGACGGCCTCGCCGGATGTTGACATTCGACGTCTCGCGTCGGAGGGCACCCGTGCGTTCCTGCCGTGGTCAACGCGAGTGAAGGGCCTGCTCGCCCGTCCGCGGGCGACGCTCCCCATCATCACGGCGTTGTACCGAGACCCAAGCGAATACGTCAGGCGCTCCGTCGCAAACCACCTCAACGATCTGAGCCGCCAGGATCCGGAGGTTGTGATCGAGACCGCCCGCGCCTGGCTGGACGAGCCTGACGAGAACAGCGTGCGACTCATCACCCACGGGCTCCGCACGCTCGTCAAACACGGGAACGCGCAGGCGCTCGCGCTGCTCGGTTTCACCCCGGCCGACGACCTCACCGTGGACGGGCCTGCGCTCGACTCTGCTTCCGTGTCCTTCGGCGGGGTTGCGCGCTTCCGCATCGCCGTCACCAACACCGGTAGCACGCCCGCCAGGCTGGCCATCGACTACATCGTTCACCACAGCAAGGCCAACGGCACCCAGACCAGCAAGACGTTTAGGCTGACCACCGCCACACTCGCCCCGGGAGAGCGACTCGAACGCACCCGGGAACACTCGTTCCGCGCCATCACGACGCGGCGCTACTACCCCGGACCCCACGCCATCGAAGTGCAGATCAATGGAGTCGTCAGAGGGAGAGCCGACTTCGAACTGATGCCGGAGATCCCCCTCCGACAGGGTGCCCCGCACCTAGGTTGACTCGTCCTTCTTCGATTCCGCGCCCGCAGGAAGACTCGAGAAGCGGGGAAAACCCTTCCCTCCGACAAGAAAGCTGCACCTGATGACCCAGACACTCGAAGTGACCACCCTCCGTCCTGCTGCCGGCCTGACCACCGCTGACTTCGTCACCGCGAATGCCGACATCGACGAGTACTTGAAGCGCCAGCCCGGATTTGAGTGGCGCCGCATCCTCGAGACCGGCGCCGGCACCATCATCGACATCGTCGCCTACGACAGCATGGAGCACGCCCGGGCAGGCGCTGCCGGCATCAGCGGTGAGATGGCCCACTCCCCCGTGCACGCCACCATCGATCACTCCACCGTCGACTGGAAGCTCACGACAGTGGTGCACGGCGTCGAGGAGAACTGATGTCCACAGCACCACCCACCGTTGTCAGTCACGCCGATTCGACCAGGGCAACACCGCTTGAGCTCTTCTTCGACCTCGTCTACGTGTTCGCATTCACCCAGGTAACGCACCTCATGGCCGAGGGCGAAAACGTGCGGAGCATACTGGGTGGGCTTGCGGTGCTTGGCGTTCTGTGGTGGTCGTGGGCATCCCACGCCTGGCTCGCGAACCAGCAGGCCACAGACCGGGGAGCGGTAAGAGTCGGCATTCTCGTTGCTATCGCTATCGTTCTCGTACTCTCTATCGCGATTCCGGAGGTGTACCCGGACGAGGGCGGAACCGTTTTTGGGACGCTGCTGTTTTCAATCAGCTTCGTCGTGCTTTCCCTCGTTTACACCGCCGCAAATTTGGTGGCCGCCCGGCACGATCCCGCTCTGCGTGGCCAGGTACTTCGCACCATGATCATCACGATCGTTCCCGTCGCCGCGGCGCTGATCGGAGGAGCTCTTCTCGGCGGAACCGCGCAGCTGGCTCTCTGGCTCGCCGCGGTCGCCATCGAGGGGGTGACGGTGTTCGTGACCTCGCAGGGCGGACACTGGCAGTTGCCGTCCGCTGCGCACTACGCGGAGCGCCATGGCCTCGTCGTGATTCTCGCCCTCGGCGAATCGATAATCTCTATCGGCTTGGCAGCCTCTCACGCGCCTCTGTCCGTGGGCGCCGTCCTGGCATCGTTGATGGCCGCCAGCATCGCCCTGGGCATGTGGTGGATCTACTTCGGACGCCTCTCCGAAACCGCTGAACACCACATCGACGCCCTGACGGGGCATCGCCGGATCAGGACCGCGACCATCGGAACGTACCTGCACTTCGGGATTGTTACCGGCATCCTCCTCGCCTCGCTGGGAATGGGCGGCGCCATCGAGCACATCGGCGTCGGGCACCCCCTCAACTCGTTCACATGGGTGGCTTTGGGCACAGGGCTCGCCGTGTTCCTCGCCTCGGCCGCCGCCTACTCCTGCGTCACTCGATCACCACAGCAGAACCTTTCGACCCAACTCAAGGAGCGCTCATGAGCACGACCTCACCAAACACCAGCGGAGTGGTTCTCATCACCGGAGCCAGCAGGCATCCCTCGGGTGTCGACATCAACGAGATCATGTTTCGCCCCGCGCTGCAAAGCTAGAGCGATCGCTCGACGCAGATTCCCACAACCACCTCAACGAGCGCTGCCTGTCCGCCCTCGAAAGAAAGCACTCACTCATGTCTCCTGAACGATCCTCCGTGCACGTCGGTGTAGAAACCGCCGCGAACCGGGCCCGTGAAATCCGAGATCTCTACGAGATTCTCGAACGGCGGATTAATGGCAAGGTCTGGTCACTGCACGAGTTGATGCTCGGGTTTACTAACGACGTTGGCACGGTGGGCCGGCTCATCCTGGCGAATGATGGCACCTGGGATATCGACGGCGATGTGACCGCTCAGCTCGAACACAAGCTCGCCGAATCGATGTGGTGGGTGATGACGATCGCAGATCGGCTCGGCATCGACATCGCGGACGCGTATGCAACCACCATGGATGACATCGCGGACGGTCTCGGCGGGGCGGTTGATTCTTCGGCCAACTAAGCCGAGCCGCCTCCGTAGCTCTGTTCGGCGGCTGGCATGTCGGGCCATGTACCGAGCGGCAGCTAATAACGTTCGAGTGATTGCGTGTCAGGCTGGGACGCCAGAGTCCGGCGACAACACGACTGGGGAGTGGCTTGTGCCACGAGGCACGGGGATCACGATGAGTTCCGATCGGGAGCAGTCGCCAGAAGATACCGGCGCTCAGCACCTCCCTGTTCACGGCTCACTCACGGGAGTACGTTCAGGTGGTGGCTGGTCCTTCCGCGGCCGCACTGATCGCAGTGAAGGAGTCCGTCCATGTTGACCAAAGCCCTCTTGGTGCGTCTCGAGGCCCTGCCGGGCAAGGAGTTAGAACTGTCCGACTTCCTCAAGAATGCACGTGCGATCGTGATGGATGAGCCGGGCACCGTCGCCTGGTTCGCCATCCAGTTCGGCCCGTCGACCTTCGGCGTGTACGACGTCTTCCCCGATGACGAAGCGCGCGATGCCCACCTCGCCGGGGGTGTCGGCCAAGCACTCGGGCCGAACACTGGAGTCCTGTTCTCCGAACCGCAGATCGAGAAGATCGACATTCTCGCTGAGAAGGTCCCGGGCTAGCCGCCCTACCCCGGAGGCACCGGCGCATGAGTACACCAACCATCCGTGCCGTGTCTCTGCCCGACGCAGGCACCGTCCCGGCCCTGGGTCTGGGCACCTGGTACATGGGCGAGCGACCCGACCGGCGCCCGACGGAGTTAGCCGCCCTGCGCACAGGCATCGAGAACGGCTTGACGCTGATCGACACTGCCGAGATGTACGGCGACGGCGCCGCGGAGGAGCTCGTCAGCGAGGCTATCGCGGGACAGCGAGACAGTATCTACCTCGTCAGCAAGGTCGTGCCCAGCCACGCCACACGACGAGGGACGGTGGAAGCCTGCCAGGCCAGTCTGCGGCGGTTGGGCACCGACTACCTCGACATGTACCTGCTGCACTGGCGCGGACGAGTGCCGCTGGCCGAAACGGTGGCGGGGTTCGAAGAACTAGTGCAGGCGGGGCTGATACGCAGCTGGGGCGTCAGCAATTTCGACACCGATGACCTCGACCAACTGGCCTCGGTGCCGGGCGGAGCGCGGGCGCAGACCGATCAGGTGCTCTACAACCTCGCCCGCCGCGGACCTGAGTACGACCTTCTTCCGAGATGCCGCCAGGCTGGGATTCCGTTGATGGCCTACTCCCCGGTCGACCACGGCCGATTGCTCGAACACCCCACGGTCCGCGAAATGGCCGGCGCAAAGGAAGTAACCCCAGCTCAGTTGGCGCTGGCCTGGGTGCTTAGGCTTCCCGAAGTCTTTGCCATCGTGAAAGCCTCCACTCCGGCACGGGTGGCGGAGAATCGCGCTGCGATAGAGATCAGCTTCAGTACCAACGAGCTGAAACAGCTCGACCAGATCTTCCCACCGCCGTCTAGCAAGGAGCCGCTGGAAATGCTCTGACCTCTCTCAAACGCGGGCGCAGGGCAAGGAGAGACGACTCTGCACAGAAGAGCATCCTCGTCAACAGCGACTAGCGACAGCCTGCGTTGGTCCGCGAGAGTGTGCCGTACGCCGATCGTCTAACGACTACTCCCCTTGGGCCCCTAACTCATGGGGCCCATCATCAGGGAGCTCTAACGAAAACCGTGACATCGCTGTTAGTTGAGACGGCCGGTTTATGTGCGGCAGGCCATTGCCTCCACGGACAGCTGTCGGTCAGCCGGCGCGGTCTCGGTCCCCGGGTCGGTTTGGCACGTGTAGGTTTGGCACCTGTACCAGCCGCGGGCTGAAGCTAAAGAGGACGGTCTGGCGCGTCGCCGCGCGTCCCGCGTGTCAGGGGAGGGCCTGGCAGAAGCCTCCTTAGGCTCCCAAAGCAGGCCCAGGGTACCTTCCCTGGCATCCAATAGGCCGTCAGGGGGCTCCCTGTCGCGTTCGGCGGCGGCGGTTCACGGTGTCGGAGACTGCTACGCCTATGAGGGGAAGAACGGCCCCAATAGCGGCAACGAAGGCCGGGAGGAGAAAGCTCAAATTTGCCAGCAGCACCAAGGCTCCGATGCCGGCGAGATCAGATGGTTGGCGTTGGCCCAGTACCTGTCGAATAAAAAAGCCCCGGCCGGCAAGGAAGAGAGCCGGCCCACCAAAAAGAAACAGAACGGTGGCCAGATCGGGGCGGACGGCCGGATCGCTGATCACGAGCTGATCACCAACCGCCACCAGGATCAGGCCTGCCAGTAAAATGACCAAGGTGTTGCCCGCCAAAATGCCGGGCCGGAACTGATCATCGACAGAATCAAGCTTTTCCAGAATTTCCTGTTCGAGGCCATGGAAGTAGCACCACCAGATCGCGACGCTTCCGGCCAAACCTACGGTCCCGGTCAGAAATATCAAGGGGTCCTCCAGATTGCCTGCAATCGCCAGACCGGTTGAAAGGATCGTCTCGCCGAGCGCGATCAGGTAGAACAACCCGAACCGCTCAAAGATCCTCTCTCCCGTGAGCGGGACCCGGCTTCCTTCGGTTTTACGGCCCGGCAACCGGTGGGCCAGCATATGGCCGCTCAGATCGATCGCGGCAGCGACACTCCAGAAGATCAAACGCGGCCCCGGAGCGAAGAAGACGCCGGCAATCCAAAACGGGGCGCTCAAACACCCCCAGATCAGTGTGCGCACGAAATGGTCGTGGGTGGTCCGGTCAAGTCCGACAGTGAGCATCCACGCACCCCGGCCCAGCTGGGCCAGGAGATAGCTCGCAGCAAAGAGCCAGCCGAAGTCACCAAACGCTGAGCCGATTGAGGCGTTCATGAACAGTGTGACAAGCATGACGATCAGCAGCATCCACTGCACCTCAAGCCGCGAAGTGTCCAGCAATGTAGCCGACCAGGTCGTGTACACCCACACCTTATAGACCGCAAGAAGAAGCACAAATGTTTCACCGGCCCCCACCCATGAGGGATACTCCAGCAAATGGTGGGACAGCTGCGATAGCGCGAAGACAAAGACCAGATCGAAGAATAGCTCAAGGCGCGTGACCCGGTCTTCGGAGGTTGCGGAACGCATCAGCGACGTGGCACCGAACATCAGTAGCCTCCAATGGGCTAGGAGCAGACGGATGCCCCCTCCTGTTGTCGGAAAGACTGACGACGGTCAGCAGAGAAGTCAAGGGGAAACTCGCCGGGAGTCCTCGACAATCACCAGTTCCAGCTCGTCGTTCGTATCCTTGAGCCGCTCCTTGACCCCCGGCCGCACGTCGGATGGCGTGTCGGAGCAGACCACATTGGCCTCGATGAACGTGCCCATCCCGGCGCTGCGGTTCTCCCGGTGCGTCACCAAGTCCGAGGCCAGCGCGGCGATCCGCTGACGCGAGGGCTTGAGCTGGTCGAAGACCGGGCCCAATCCCTCGTAGCGCGGGGTTTAGCTAGCCAGTCCAACTTCCGGGGACCAGTTGAATGCACTCTGTCGAAACCCCAGCTTTACGCCGCTGCCACGGTGGCAGCATCGTGCCTAGTGTTTATCCTTAGCGAATGCCCGGTCGAGAAGCGCGGCGGTGGCCGGGTTCACCAGTTCGCTGCGCTGGATGTAGTGCATGATCGTGACTCTCGTGTCGGTGTGGGCGAGCAGTTCTGCGGCGAGTTCGATGCTCGCCAGCTGCTTGATGAACTTGTCGCAGCGGGCCACCCCGATCTCTCGCAGCGCGAGATGGTCGAAGGCGGGTGAGACGAGGGTGCGCATGGTGCGCTCGTAGAGGTTGCGGGTGGTGCGGGAGATCCGGTCCTCTAGGTCGATGTCCTCCAACCAGTAGGTCACCAGGTCGCGGAACAGGCTGTCCGGCGACAAGCTCGTGTCGCCGGGTTGGAACAGGTCCCGGTCGGCGATCTTGGCTTTCAGTGCCCGTTCGGCGGCCTTGGCGGTGGCGCCGCTGGCCTGCACCAGACGCGCGTGGCCGTCCCAGTCGCGGTAGCGGGTGCGTGCTGCGTACCGGCCGGACGGTAGCTTTCGGGTGGTGATGTCGCCGAAGGTGCCGATGGTCAACCGTTGCCGGGGCATCTCGGCTCACCGCCGATCGGGGCGCCTAGGCTCGCTGGTGGGTTCGCGCTGCTGGGCGATCCAGGCCCGCACATCGGAGATGGCGAACTTGAGGTGCTTGCCGAACCGGTACGCGGCGGGGCCTTTGCCGTGCACCCGCCAGTCGTAGACGGTGGAGATTGGGATGCCGAGGTAGGCGGCCAGCTCGTGGACGTCCATCAGGGGCTCCAGACCCCAGTCGTCGGTGGGAAAAGAGGTTGGGTTCTCGTTGTGGATGCTCATACCCAGAAGGTGTGCCGGGCGATCCCGGACGATCGGCAGGAACCGAAACCGACCTCAGCCCCTCGCACGGCAGAGCCGGTACAGCGGTCGAAATGGGCTGAAAGTGATGACGTAGTGATGACACAATCAAATCTCTTAACCAAAAAAGTCCCGGAAACCCTTGAGTTTCCGGGACATTTGGTGGGCTGTTTACGAAACACAGCAGGGCGCGGATCGCACAAGATCGCTGTAGGCGTTTTCCGCCACGATTTCTGGATTTTCCTCCAGTTAACGAAACCTATCTAAGCCGTCGTGGCGCGACGGGGTGTCTTGAGGTGAAGGAGCTCGGTCGTATTCCCGACGGGGCGGTTGGCGGGCCCAGCCAGCGAGGTTAGTTCAGCGGCTGATGGGCGGCGACCGCGAGAGATGCTTCACCGTCCGCTGCTCTCTTCAGAGCGGCAGTGACCACCCCTGGAGAGAACTGCCTGCCGAAATGCCCACTATTTGTTTGCAGACTCCAGCGCGGCAGCCATCGCATCAATGCTCGCGGACGAGAGGGCGTAATCGATTGCCATGACACTGGCGCCGATAATGCCGGCGTCGGCACCGGCCCGAGATTGTGCCACGGTGAGATGTTCCGTGGCCAGCGGCATCGAGCGCGAGTAGACAACTTCGCGAACGCCGGTAAGAAGATGTTCCCCGGCGAATGCGAGGGAACCCCCGATCGAGATGACAGAGGGATTCAGTACGCTGACGCAGGTAGTGAGGACTTCACCGATGTCGCGGCCGGCCTGTCGAACTGCTTGAATAGCGGCCAATTCGCCAGCCTTCGTGGCGGCCACCACGTCGCTGAGGACAGCGATGGATTTGCCGTTGTACTCGACCCCTGCGAGCGCTAGTCGCTGAGCCAATGCTGGTCCAGCGGCCATAGCCTCCAAACAACCGCTATTGCCGCACCGACAGGGCACATTCTGGCCGCGGGCGATTTGCACGTGACCGATATCTCCTGCGATACCTTCGGCGCCCCGTTGAAGGACGCCGCTACTGATAATTCCGGAGCCGATCCCCGTGGACGCCTTCAGGAAGATGAGGTTCTCTATGTCGGGCCAGGCGAACTTCTGCTCGCCGAGCGCCATGATGTTCACGTCGTTATCGACAAGGACGGTGGCTTTGAGATGGTGATTAACGAAGCCAGGTACATCAAAGTCATCCCACCCTGGCATGATCGGTGGGTTCGAAGGGCGGCCGGTAGAGTGCTCGACGGGGCCGGGGAGACCGATCCCGATGGCGATCAGATCTGCTTCTTTGAGGCGGAGAGCTGCCAGTTCTGAGCGAATTGTCCTAACCATCCAGCCGAGGCATGTTTCAGGACCATCCGCAATGATGATTTTTGACGATGTTCGGCCAAGGATCTCGCCTGCAAGATCTGTCAGAGCCAGGCTCGCCTGCGTTGCCCCGAAGGCCACGGCCGCAACCACACGGGCTTTGGGGTTGAGGGCCACTTGGACCGAGGGCCGACCACCGGTAGAGACAGCATCATTGACAGGCGCAATGAGGCCCAGCTCGAGCAAAGTGTCGATGCGGAGCTGGATGGTCGATCGAGCCAAGCCCGTCATTGTCACCAATTCGGCCTTTGTTCGTGGCTGCCCATCTCGTAAGAGCTGAAAAAGGGCTGCGGCACTGAAGCCATTGAATTTGATTTGAATCTCGGCCATACCCAATTTTACTGGTGGGAGATCCGACGATCTCCCACTGATCCGCTTGTTATCGACAGTAGGTGATAACAGATAGGTAACGTAATGTTGATTTTCGACGAAAGACTAGTGTTTACTGTCATTATCGATCTACTCACAGAATCGTCGTGAGATCAATGCCACAGGGCAGTGGAGCTTCACTTATGAAAGGCACATCAATGAAGATTGGCTACTCGGCCATTACATGGGGCGGGGTCGTAGGGCATCCCTCCGGCGTCACGGCTGTGAAAGACCTCTTCTATCGTGCGAATGGCGATACCCTGGAGGCGATCTCTGACATCGCATCCGCTGGTTATCAGGGGACGGAGGTCTTCGATGGAGATCTCGCCGAATATGCGGATCGGCCAGACGTACTGATCGATGCTTTGAAGAAGGCCAAGCTTGAGCTTGTTGCCGTCTACACCGGCGCCAACTTCATTTATGACGACATCCTCGAAGATGAGCTTCACAAAATCTCCCAGTCGGCCAAGCTCGCCTCGGAATTCGGTGCCACCAGGTTGGTCGTGGGTGGGGGCGCCAAGCGCGCACGAGGCGAACAGCCAGACGACATGGCCAAGCTGGGTCGTGCCCTTGACCAGGTTGTGGAGATTGCCGCCTCCTTTGGGCTGGACTGCACCTACCATCCTCACCTCGGAACCATCGTTGAGGGGCCCGACGCCCTCGAACGGCTGATGGGTCTGTCCACAATCAAATTCTGCCCCGATACCGCCCACCTGACTGCCGGCGGTGGAAATCCGGTGGAACTGATCGAGAAATACGGTGAGCGTCTGGCCCACGTGCACCTCAAGGACTACAAATACGCCACCGGTGATTTTCTTCCGCTCGGACAGGGAGACATCGATTTTCCTGGCGTGATTGCAGCAGTTCGATCAGCCGGCTACGACAGCTGGCTCATGGTCGAACTGGATTCATATGACGGCGACCCCACCGATGCCGCCGTCATCAGCAAGCGGTACCTCGATGACCTTCTTGCCCACTAGCAACACGCTTCGAGATTAATCCCCTCTCCCCCACAAGAAGAAAGTTGTTTCAATGAAGAAATCAATTGCAGCGCTTGCCCTCGGCACAGCGTTGGTGCTCAGTCTTGGAGCATGCTCAACAGCAACCACCGGAACCGCGAGCACGGAAAATGCTGATGTGTCGGCACAGGTAGACGCGGCACTGGCTGGAATGTCGGGACAGGTGCTGAGCGTTGGTCCGAACGGCGAAGCGCCCGCGGATTTCGATGCAACGACGCTGACCGATGACGAAGTTGCCAAGGTCAAGGCCGGGAACTTCAAGGTCGCGATTGTTATGCACTACGCCGGAAACGACTGGTCCACCGCACAGGTGCAAGGGCTCGAGTCAGAATTCACTCGCTTGGGCATGGAAGTCGTTGCGGTGACAGACGCCAACTTCAAGCCTGAGCAGCAAGTCTCTGACCTGGAGACCGTGCTCGCGCTGAAACCCGACCTGATCGTGTCTATTCCCACCGACCCGGTGGCAACCGCTTCCGCCTACGCTCAGGCTCGCGACGCCGGCGTGAAGCTCGTCTTCATGGACAATGTTCCTGATGGTTTTGTTGGCGGCAAAGACTACGTTTCCATTGTCTCCGCTGACAACAAAGGCAACGGTGTCGTATCAGCTCACCTTCTGGCCAAAGCTCTCGGCGGCCAGGGTGAGATCGGTCTCGTCTTCCACGACGCGGAGTTCTTCGTGACAGCCCAGCGCTACGAGGGTTTCAAAGAAACGATTGCCCTCTACCCCGACATCACCATTGTTGAAGAAAAGGGTATCGGCGGCCCCGACTTCGCCGGCGACGCGCAGGCAGCTACCACCGCCTTGCTGACCAAGTACCCGAACCTCGCCGGAATCTGGGGAGTTTGGGACGTTCCTGCCGAAGGCATCATGGCTGCTGCCCGTGAATCCGGTCGCCCGGATCTGAAGATTGCAACCGAAGACCTCGGGACCAACGTTGCTATTGCTCTGGCCAAGGACGAACTCATCGTCGGCCTGGGCGCTCAGCGCCCCTACGACCAGGGCGTCGCAGAGGCTCGTCTGGGCGCAGCTTCACTCATCGGCAAGGCGGACATTCCGAACTTCGTCGCCCTCGGCGCCCTCCCGGTGACGCACGAAAACGTCCTCGAATCGTGGAAGACGGTCTACCAGGTCGAAGCACCTGATTCGATCTCGAGCGTCTACAAGAAGTAAAACGCACTTCCGATTGTGGGGCCGGCAGCAGACGTTCCACTTGTTGCTGCCGGCCCCACGCACCTTACGCTTTGCCCACACAGCCCGGTTGCAGCCTTTCCCAGGCTTTCGCCTCAAACGACAAGGAATTCACAATGAAGAAAATCAATGTTGGCCTCATCGGCGGCGGATTCATGGGTAAGGCCCACTCGCTGGCTTACTCTGCTGTCCCCATGTTTTACTGGCCCACCGACATCATGCCGGTCAAGCACAGCATCGCGGAGGCCACCGATGATCTGGCTTCGGACGCTGCGGCGCGCTTCGGTTTTCAGAAGTCCACAAGTGACTGGCGCTCCATCATCGATGATCCCGAGATTGACCTCGTTGACATCGCAACCCCCAATAATCTTCATGCGGAGATCGCCATCGCCGCTCTCGAAGCCGGTAAGCACGTCATCTGCGAGAAGCCTCTGGCCCGCACCGTAGAAGAATCAGCGAGAATGTACGAGGCCTCGCGCGGAAGCGATCGCGTGCACATGGTGGCCTTCAACTACCGCCGAACCCCCGCTGTCGCGCTGGCGAAACGTTATATTGACGAAGGCGCTATTGGGCGCATCCTGAATGTTCGTGCGACGTATCTGCAGGATTGGTCGGCCGACCCCGAGTCGCCCCTGTCGTGGCGTTTCAAGAAGTCAATTGCCGGTTCGGGTGCTGTGGGCGACATCCTGACCCACGTTCTCGACATGGCTCGTTACCTCGCCGGTGAGATCACCGAAGTAAGCAGTCTGACGGCCAACATCATCACGGAACGCCCCTTGCAGCAGGCTGGTGCCGACTCGCTCGGAAATTCCAAAGCTGATGGCGGACCGATGGGACCCGTTGATGTAGAAGACGAGGTCTTGTCGCTGGTGAAGTTCGCCAGCGGAGCCATCGGTTCCGTCGAAGCAACTCGCAATGCCTGGGGTCGCAACAACTTCATCACTCTCGAGATCCATGGTTCAGAGGGGTCCATCGTCTTCAACTATGAGAACCGGGACGAACTTCAGGTCTGTTTCAAGAGCGATGTAAACGACCGCCGCGGATTCCGCACTGTGTACACCGGCCCCAACCACCCCAATGGCGCCAACCTGTGGCCCATCCCGGCGTTGGGTATCGGTTACGGCGAAACGAAGATCATCGAAGCCCACGACCTTTTCACCGCTATTGCCGGTGGTGAACCTGTTCGCCCTGACTTCGGCGATGGCTACCAGGTTGCTTTGGTGGATCACGCCATTCTCACCTCGGCAGCGACCGGACAGTGGGTCAAGGTCCCTCAGCTCAACCGCGAGACCGGGAAGGTCGAATAAACCAGATGTCCACGACTCCTGTGCTCGCAGTTGAGATGTCCGGCATCACCAAATCCTTCAGCGGAGTACCTGTTCTTCGCGAGGTCGATTTTGAACTGGCCGTTGGCGAAGTGCATGCTCTTGCCGGTGAAAATGGTGCGGGCAAGTCCACTCTCATGAAGATCCTGCAGGGCGTTTATCAGCGTGACAGCGGCGAGGTGAAGGTTGCGGGTGAGACAGCCTCTTTGACCGACACTTTCGCTGCGCGGGCAGCAGGCATCGGTATGGTTTTCCAGGAGTTCAGCCTGATCCCCACCCTCACCGTCTGGGAGAACATCTTCCTAACGGCTGAACCCATGGGCAAATTCGGTCTCATCAATGATGCCCTCGCCCGTGAGAAAGCGCGCGCCATTTTCGTGGACATGGGTGTCAGCGTCGACGTCACGAGTCTGCTCGAAAACATGCCCACAGCGCTCTGGCAGCTCACCGAAATCGCCAAAGCCTTGGCCCAGAACGCCCGTGTGCTCATCATGGATGAACCCACGGCATCGCTGGCCAAGCACGAGACGAATGCGCTCTTCGAACTCATCGAGCGACTCCAGGCCCGTGGAATCTCCATCATCTACATTTCACACCGAATGGATGAGGTGTACCGAGTTGCCGATCGCATTACCGTGCTTCGCGACGGCAAGAATGCTTTGACCGCAAAACTCTCCGATGTCTCTCCGGCGCAGATTGTCGCAGCCATTGTTGGACGAGAAATGTCCGGGATCATGGCCTACGAAGACCGCAGCGCAAGAATCAGCACGGATGCCGTGATGACGGTGACCGGTCTGGCTTCCGGCAAACGTCTGTCAGATGTCACTTTCAACCTGCACCGCGGAGAAATTCTCGGTCTGGCGGGTCTCATGGGCAGTGGCCGCACGGAACTGGTGAACACGCTATTCGGAATCGATCGGGCGTCCGCCGGAACGATCACGATCAATGGCCAGACCGTTTCCATTCGCAATCCAGGGCACGCGATCTCCCTCGGGCTCGCACTGATCCCCGAAGATCGCCGAGCTCAGGGCTTGGTGCTGGAGCACTCCGTGCAGGAGAACATCACCCTTCCCCTCCTCGACGAACTCAAGAGCGGGCCACTCCTGCGTTCTTCCACGATAGCCACCCGGGCACAAGAGATCATTGGCAAGTTTTCCATCAAGGTCGCCGACCAAACAATGGATGTCTCAAGGCTCTCGGGTGGAAACCAGCAGAAGGTCGTGATCGGAAAATGGCTCGGCACTGATCCAGACATCCTCATGATGGATGAGCCCACTGCTGGCGTAGACATCGGTACCAAGAAAGAGATCTTGGCCATGGTTCGCCAGATCGCCGACGACGGAAAGGCCGTCATCATCATTTCGTCCGAACTCCCGGAGCTGTTATCGGTGAGCGACCGCATCCTGGTTCTCCGAGATGGCGAAGTGGCTCGCGATCTTTCGCGGGCGGACATCCCATCTGAAGAATTCCTCCAACTCGCTGTACAAGGAGCATAAATGTCCACGCTGACTACGAAAATGAACCGCAGTCTTCACTTTGTTCACCGCTTTGACTGGCGCCAGAACATTATTTACGTCGGTTTTGTGGTGGTGTTTATCCTCTTCGCCGTTCTCTTGGGCGACAACGGTTTCACGAGTACCAACAACCTCCTGAACATTGCACGCCAGACGGCCACCATTTCAATCATGGCCGTGGCCATGACATTCGTGATCGCCACTGCTGAGATCGACCTCAGTATCGGGTCTGTCGCCGGCCTATCCTCCGTGGTTTCTGCCCTGGCAATGTCTTCCTACGGGCTGGTACCGGGCATTCTCGCCGGCCTGCTGGTCGGGCTCGTTGTCGGTGCTGTCAACGGCGGACTTGTCGCATGGCTCAAAGTGCCCTCCTTTCTCGTGACCTTGGGAATGCTCGGCCTCATTGTGGGCGTGGCCCGCTGGATCACGGCTTCTGCACCAGTGCCGATCGCCGATGCCACGTTCATCCAGATCTTCGGTGGCGGCAATGTCGGCCCAATTCCCTCCCTTCTGATTTGGGCCGTGGTCGTTGTGGCCATTGGCGCGGTCGTCATGAACAAGACGAAATTCGGCCGCCAGGTTCGGGCTACGGGTGGGAACACTCAGGCAGCCATGTTTACCGGAGTCAACACCGCCCGGATCAAGTTCTACGTTTTGCTCCTCTCCGGGCTCGTGGCCGCCATCGCAGGCATGCTCTACGCGGGTCGCCTTCAGTCCGGACGCTTCCAATGGGGAACCGGTGATGAACTCTCAGTCATCGCTGCGGTGATTCTGGGCGGAACGTCTCTCTTCGGCGGCCGTGGCGCAATCATCGGATCGCTCTTCGGTGCGCTTTTCATCGGCCTGGTCAACAACGGTTTGATTCTCGCCGGTCTTGAAGTGAGTCAGCAGCAGGTCGTTCGTGGCGCCATCATCATTGTCGCCGTTGCCTTGTCGAGTAAAAAGGCCTCAAGCTGATGCAGCCCCGACTCCGCGCCGGCATCCTCGGCGGTGGTTTCATGGCAGAGGTCCATGCGCGAGCAATCAGGGCAGCCGGCTCCGAGGTTGTGCTGATCGCGAGCTCGTCGCCTGATAGCTCCGCTCGCGCTGCGGCCCGGTTGGGTATCCACGGTATCGCTCAAAGCGCCCGCGCATTGATCGAGTCGGATGCGGTGGACGTCATCCATGTCTGCACGCCGAATGCGTTTCATTCTGAGCAGGCAGGCCTGGCTCTTCTGGCCGGAAAACCTGTCGTGTGCGAGAAGCCGTTGGCGACGCTGGTGTCAGACGCGGAAGAGCTGGTGAGCCGCGCCAGGATGTCCGGAACACCGACTGCGGTTCCGTTCATCTACCGTTATTACCCCGCTGTTCGTGAGATACGATCGCGGATCTCAGACGGTTCGGCCGGGGAGATGCATCTGCTTCACGGCTCGTATCTCCAGGATTGGCTCGCACTGCCCACAGCCACAAACTGGCGGGTCGATGAAACGGTCGGCGGCTCGTCGCGCGCCTTCGCTGACATCGGCGTTCATTGGTGCGACCTGATGGAGTTCGTGACAGGGCACCGCATTACGCGACTCGTCTCAGCGCTCTCGCGATCGCATCCTGAACGCGGGGCGACCGAAGATGCCGCGTCCATCTTGTTTGAGACAGATCGAGGCGCATCGGGCACGCTCATCGCAAGTCAGATCACCCATGGGCGCAAGAACCGGCTCCACTTTTCCTTTGATGGGGAGCTGGAATCTTACCGATGGAACCAGGAGCGCCCGGGAAAGTTCACGGCCTCCAACCAGAGTAGTGAGAGCACAATCTACTCGGGCTCCGCAGAGCTGGCCTCCCTGTCGTCCCAGAGTCTGGCGCATCTTCCTGCCGGGCACCCGAGGGGATATCAAGATGCTTTCAACGCTTTTACAGCGGATGCCTATGCCTCATTTCAGGGCCAAAACGTCGACGGCCTTCCCACCTTTGTGGACGGTTTACGGGCCGCGATCATCACGGATGCAGTGTTGACGTCCGCACAATCCGGCCGGTGGGTCGACGTGGCGAGTCCCACTGCGGTGACTACTGCTGTGACGCACAACAGCCTCACCGTTCTCGATGCAGCCCTAACTCAGTAGATTCATACTGACCACCAAGGAGTAACACATGTCTCGACCCGTCACCCTTTTCACCGGTCAGTGGGCTGACCTGCCGCTTGAGCAGGTCGCGAAGTATGCCAGCGAGTGGGGCTACGACGGCCTGGAAATCGCCTGTTCAGGCGAACACCTCGACGTATGGCGCGCCGCAGAAGATGATGCCTACCTTCAGGACCGCCTCGATATTCTCAAGCGCCACAACCTGAAACTCTTTGCGATTTCGAACCACCTCAAGGGTCAGGCCGTCTGCGATGATCCCATCGATTTTCGCCATCAGGCCATCGTTGGTTCGCGAGTCTGGGGAGACGGGGAAGCCGAGGGTGTTCGCCAGCGCGCCGCCCAGGAGCTCAAACTCACCGGCATCGCTGCTCGCCGGCTGGGCGTCGACACCGTGGTGGGTTTCACGGGCTCAAAAATATGGCCCTATGTTGCAATGTTCCCGCCGGTACCGGAGCATGTCATCGAGGCGGGTTATGAAGATTTCGCTGACCGTTGGAACCCCATTATGGATGTCTTTGATGACAATGGTGTGCGGTTTGCCCTTGAAGTTCACCCCAGCGAAATTGCCTATGACTGGTACACGACGGAGAAGACGCTCGAAGCCATCGGACACCGTCCGGCGTTTGGCCTGAACTGGGACCCTTCACATTTGATGTGGCAGGACATCGACCCTGCGGCGTTCATCCACAACTTCGCCGATCGGATTTATCACGTGGATTGCAAGGACACCATTTTGCTGCCGAAGGACGGCCGTCGGGGGCGGCTTTCCTCGCATTTACCGTGGGGTGACCCAAAACGCTCATGGGACTTCGTCTCGGCGGGTCACGGTAGCGTGGATTGGGAAGCTAGTTTCCGCGCTCTGAACACGATCGGCTATTCCGGTCCCATTTCCGTCGAATGGGAAGATTCCGGCATGGACCGACTTCGCGGTGCCCCGGAAGCGCTTGCTTTCATTCGGACATTGCTCTGGACGCCAGCGTCGACTTCGTTTGACGCGGTGTTCAGCAGCCAGGGCTGATGGGGCAGCCCCACACACAGTCGCTGGTCACTATGACCGTAATCACAGGCCGGGTTGAACCGTCCCCAGTTTCCTGCCAACGCGTTGCTGGCGTAAACAGCTGTCCACTGACTTGTTCATCCGGGGACTCAGCCCCGGCACGTGGGGTGCCCGATGGCCCCACCCTCGCGGGGTGAGCTCGCGAACCCGGCGCACCGACGCGTACGCCCGCGTCATCACATCGTTCCACGCGGCCTCATCACACTCCGCTTCGAGCACTATGAGCAGCCGACGGAGTTCGGGAATCCAGGACAGTAAGTCCACCGCCGCCTGACGCCGGAGAACACCTTGTCTTCGTAGTGTCGGCGCCTGGCGTCCGAGAAGGCGGCAACGAATCCCCTGCTGGCACTCCCGCCGAGTCCCGCTGCCACGTCCGTCATGATCGCCCCGTTTCTGCTTGAGCTCATCTAATCAGATGGGGCAGACATCGGCCGGTACGGTCTGCGCGGCACGTTTCGAACGGAGTGCTTCCGCTCCAGCTCTCCTGCGCTCCTCGGGTCTACTGCCATTCCGGCACGCCGGACTGCATCAGAGTCAATTCGGCGCGCACGAAAACGCCAACCATCCTTTGAAATGTCAGAGAAAGCACCGAATCCCGAAGCAACACCGGGAAGACTGACGCCCACAAACAGAACCTGCGACCCCTTGGGTTATGGGCGGTCAACTAAGTTGCGGTTGCTCACAACGAAGCGTTTCAACGCTTCGGGGTCGACATCCCCTGGGTCAAGGTTCGGAGTTACGAGGAGCGGCGTCGTGGTCTCCTATTTGGGCAGTGTTATTCCGAGCCGTGCCATGCGGCGGTAGATGGTCGCGCGGCCCATCCCCAGCTCTGCTGCTGCGGCAGCAACGGTGATGCCGGGGCGGGACAGGCACCGGACGATCTCATCGCGTTCGACGGACTCGATACGGCTAAGGTGGGGGCCTGGTCGTCCGACCAGGGTGGAGGGCAGGTGCCGCACGTCGATGGTTTCCGCGAGGAGTGCCGCGGCCTGTACAGCGATGAAAAGCTGGTCGATGTTGCCCGGCCAATCATGACTCGTCAGCATGTGTTCAGCGGCGCCGGTGAAGTCGACTTCACGCAGGCGTGTCTGGCGGGCGGCGTACCGGGCCAGTGGCAGAACGTCGGCGGCACGTTCGCGCAATGCGGGGACGGGCACCACGGTGTCCACCAGGGCGGCCAGCGGCGGAGGGACCGCATCGAGCCTTTCTGCGGTGACCGCCCACGTGAGGGTCGGAGGACCTCCTGTGGGGGGCGACGGCAGTGATCGCAGCGCACCGGATACACGGGCGCGTAATTCCTCAGCCGCCCATGCGGGCAGGGAATGGACATTCTCGATGATGACCGCGGTTCCCGGTTTGGACAACTCGGGCGTCCACAAGGACAGCCAGTAGTCGACTTCTTCGGGTGCGGGAACGGACGCGCAGAGGATCCGGCTCCCGGGACAGGCCTGACGCATGGCCTGCCCCAACAAGGTCGTGCGTCCGGACCCTTGCTCCCCGACGGCGGCGACCACCCGGCCGGCGGTCAGCGCCTGCGCCGCCCGATCGAGCGCTTCTGTCCACGCAGGTGACATGGCTCGCAACGTGCCGGACCCCGGTTCCAGCCGTCCACGCTGGACATGGAACACCCCACCTTTCGGCTCGGGTCTGCTCCGGTGTCCCTGCGATCGGGCGAGCATGAGCGCTGATGTGTTGCCCGCGGCGGATTGTGCCAGCGCCAGCAGGAGATCAGGCGAGGACCGGGCCCAGGTGGTGATGTTGACGCTGCCTTCGAGACGGCCTGTTTGAGGATCGAGGACAGGGACGGCGGCACACGTGTACGTGCGCAGGCTGGCACTGTAGTGTTCCTCGGCCCGCACGAGGCTGGGCGTCCGGTCCGCCAGCGCCAGCCCAAGCGCGTTCGTTCCGGCTTCGCGCTCCGAGAACGCGAAGCCGGGCGCCAGATACACCTTGTCAAGCGCCCGCAGCAGCGAGGTGTCCCCGCTGAACCGGTTGAGGACCAGCCCGTCGGCGTCGGTGAGCATCAGGCTCACCGGTTCGTTTGCGAGAGTTCCATGGAGGCCGGCGAGTACCTCTTGTCCACAGTGGAAGAACAGCGAGTCGCTTGCGGCCGGGCCGGCCCACGCCGGGTCGACGATCTCGGCCGAGACACCGTACTCTTCGCTTCGCTGCCACGACGCGAGAAGGCGTCTGGCAGCAGGGGCGATCTGGCCTGCATGCGGCTCGCGGGCCAGCTTGGCGAGCCCTTCGTCCTGGTTCGGCACCATCGCCGTTCTCCTTGCCATCGGTACTTCGAGAGTAACGCCCCAGGCTGTGAGCGACCATTCAAACTGTCTCAAAATGAGACACGCACCACATGTTGGCGCTCTCCCCGGGGACCTAGCCTCGATGGTGTCGGGACTATGGCAGTCCCGAGGAGGAGACCAGACATGTACAGCAAAGATGGCGAAAACTATTTCATCGTTGACGCCCACATCGCACTGTGGGACGCCCGGCCGGAGAACCAGAGCAACATTCACGGCAAGCAGTTCATCGATTGCTTCTACGACTACCACCGCAACCTCGGCCCGGACGAGGAACACTGGTCCTACGAAGAATTCCTTTACCAGGGCGGCGAACGCCTCATGAAGGATCTATTCGAGGACGGCTACGTCGACCACGCGATCTTTCAGCCGGCCTATCTCGGCGAGTTCTACAAGAACGGATTCGCACAGGTAGAGGAGGCGTACGACCTGGCCGCGGCGAATCCGGGCAAGCTCACGTACAACCACTGTTATGACCCCCGCGACGGCGAGGCAGGCCTTGACCGGCTGCGTGCCGATCATGAAAAGATGGGCTTCACAGGAGTGAAGCTTTACACCGGCGAGTGGCACGGCGATTCCCGTGGGTACAAGCTCTCCGACCCCTGGTCCTACCGGTATTTCGAGGAGTGCCGCAAACTCGGCATCAAGAACATCCACGTCCACAAGGGTCCTACTATCCGCCCGCTGGACCGCGACGCTTTCGACGTCGCCGACGTCGATCACGCGGCGTCGGACTTCACTGATCTCAACTTTGTGGTCGAACACGTGGGCCTGCCCCGGCTGGAGGACTTTTGCTGGATCGCCACCCAGGAGCCGAATGTGCATGGCGGCCTGGCCGTCGCAATGCCCTTCATGCACACGCGGCCGCGGTACTTCGCCCAGATCATCGGCGAGCTCATCTATTGGATCGGGGAGGACCGGATCCAGTTCTCCAGTGACTACGCCATCTGGTCACCCCGCTGGCTGATTGAGCGGTTCGTCGACTTCCAGATCCCGGAAGACATGACCGAGTACGGCCCGCTCACCACTGCCCAGAAGAAGAAGATCCTGGGACTCAACGCCGCGAAGATGTATGACATTCCGGTGCCTGCAGAGCTCCGGCTCTCGGATGCCGACGAGACAACAACCGGCCCACGTCAGCCGGAGCGGGCCGATCTGGCGGCCAGCCGATGATCGCCACCCAGATCGAGCGTCCGAGCCGGGCCGACGCCGCGGTTAGCGAAGAGGACATTCGCCGGGCACTCGGCGCAGTTCTCGATCCGGAACTCGACGAGCCGATCACCGATCTTGGATTTGTTCGTTCGGTGGCCGTTTCCGCTGGTCCGGACGGGACGCGGGCAGTTGTTCACCTGCGGCTGCCCACATCGTTTTGTTCGCCAAATTTTGCCTACTTGATGGCGTCCGACTCCAAGGACGTCATTTCAGCGCTGGAAGGAGTGGAGAAGGTGCTCGTCGAGCTGGACGACCACCACGATTCCGACCTCATCAATGCCGGTTTGGCCGCTGATGCCGGCTACCGCGGGACCTTTCGGCACGAGGCCGAAGACAGCCTGGATCAACTGCGGCAGACGTTCCGCCGGAAGGCGCACACGGCCGCTATGGAGCGTTGCCTCACGGACCTCCTGCGAGAGAATCCGGGTCTTTCGGAAACCGACCTGGGAACGGTGCACCTCCAGGACCTTCCGGCGGGGAGGAACACAGATGCTCTGCTGCGCCGACGGGCGGGCCTCGGACTTCCCGGGGACGCGGACTCAATAGTCTTCGTCAACCACGAGGGCCGTCCCTACCCGCCCGGAGACGTCCCCATGGCGTTGCGCCGCGCCCGCGCGACGCGCATATCCATCGACGGAAATGCCCACTTCTGCCGCGGTCTGCTGCGCACACGCTACGAGGGCTCCGGCGACGAACAGGTGGACCGGCCCGAGGGCGCCGAAGCCGCCGACCACCACAACCTGCTTCCGTTTACAGTCAAGGAGATTCACTCATGAACACCATGCGAGCCGTTCAGGTCGTTGGTTACCACCAAGAGCTCACGATGGCCGAAGTGCCCGTTCCCGAGGTGACCGGCCCCTGGGACGTCGTCGTCAGAATTGGCGGAGCCGGAGTATGCAGGACCGACCTGCACATTCTCGAGGGCCAGTGGGCCGAGAAATCCCACGTCCACCTGCCCTACACAATCGGGCACGAAAACGCCGGCTGGGTGCACGCCGTCGGGAGCGCCGTCAGCAACGTGAAGGAAGGAGACAAGGTCATCCTTCACCCACTGATCACCTGTGGCCTGTGCCGTGCCTGCCGCTCCGGCGATGACGTCCACTGCGACGTAAGCAAATTCCCCGGAATCGACACCAACGGCGGGTACGCCGAATACCTCCTGACCTCGGCCCGGTCCGTCGTCAAGATCGACGACTCGCTGGAACCGTCCGATGTCGCTGCTCTGGCCGACGCCGGCCTGACCGCCTATCACGCGGCGGCCAAAGCGGTCACGCGGCTGACAGCCAGGGACACCTGTGTGGTCCTGGGCGCAGGAGGCTTGGGGCACATCGGAATTCAAGTTCTCAAGGCGCTCACCCCGGCCCGCATCGTTGTCGTCGACCGCAGCTCCGCCGCCCTCGACCTCGCGAAAGAGATCGGAGCGGACGCGGGCGTGCTCGCCGACGGGTCCCAGGTCGAGCAGGTACTCCAGCTCACTGGCGGCAAAGGCGCCGAGGCTCTCATCGACTTTGTCGGAGAAGGAGGGGCGACCGCCCAGGGCATCGCAATGCTGCGTCGAGCGGGTAACTACTACGTGGTGGGCTACGGCGAGAACATCAACGTTCCCACCATCGACATTGTCTCTGCCGAAATCAACATCATCGGCAACCTGGTTGGCTCATACAACGATCTGCAGGACCTGATGGCCCTTGCTGCGCGCGGGGCCGTCACCCTTCATACCCAAAAATACGCGCTTGACGACTTCCAAAAAGCGATCAGCGACCTGAATGCAGGCAAGGTCCGCGGCCGGGCCATCCTCGTGCCCTGACGGACAGCTGCAGCAGAGGATCCCATGCCGGATCCGCAGTCAGGCCCGGTGATATGGCCGTCTCGCCTGCGCGGGGCGGGGCGGCCAAACCCGGGTAGCCGGTCAAGACCCAGGAGTGTGAGCAGGGCGTGCGGGTTCACATTTCGGCAAGGCAAAAGGCCCGGAATCTCAACGATTCCGGGCCTTCTTTGTTGCGGGGGCAGTGTCGGGCTGACAGGATTTGAACCTGCGACCCCCTGAAGGTTCTGGCCTTAATTTAGTCGTTACCGAATGTCTCCGAAAACCCTCGGATTCCCTTGTGTTTACAGGGAACCAGGCGATTCGCTGCCTCCGAGTGTAGCCCATCGTTTTGGGTCAAATAGAGATGAATTAGATGGGTAAATGATGGATTTGGGAGGCCGCTTTCAGCGGTCCTATGGCCCTCTCAATCTCTCCCCCATGTGCCGCCGAGCGTGACCGAACACCGCCGGTGATGGCGATCGACCGTGCGCTTGGTCCGCGGTCTGGTTCGTATCACGACGGCGCTATACGCTGAGCGCTAGTGCGTCGATCTGACCGATTGAGAACAGCCAGTCCAACGCGGGGCGCGGATCAAAGGAGAGCAACGAGATGCGACCACTCCGATACTCAATCAACGTCACGCTCGACGGCTGCTGCCATCACGAGGCAGGACTCCCCCCGGACGAGGAGTCGATGCGCTACTGGACCGCTCAAATGGAGCAGGCCGATGCCCTACTCTTCGGCCGGGTGACTTACGAAATGATGGCGTCAGCATGGCAGAAGCCGACAACGGGCGCATGGCCCGACTGGATGGAGGAATGGCAGAAACCGTTCGCCGAGACCATCGACCAGGTGAAGAAGTACGTAATATCGAGCACACTGACCGCGGTCGATTGGAATGCCGAACTGGTGCAGGGCAATCTGGCGCACGCGATTCAGCAGCTCAAGCAGGAGCCAGGCAAGGGCTTGTGGGTGGGTGGCGTGACGCTCCCCCTTGCTCTGGCAAATCTGGGACTGATCGACGAGTACGAGTTCCTTGTACAGCCGGTCCTCGCCGGACACGGCCCAACGTTGCTTGCCGGTCTGCGTGAGCGCATGCAGCTAGATCTCGTGGACCGCCGTGAGCTCCGGTCGGGGGCCGTCGCCGTTCGATACCGGCCCACGCGAGTTGCGACTTGACACGCCCTGTCCCGGCACGTTGGCCGCTCCCGCGGCTCCGGGGTCGGGTTACGGCGCGGGCGGCACCCCGCTGACCGCACGGTCATGGTTCAGGATCGGCTTCGTAGTATTCACCCCAAAGTCTTCAAGCCCGCGCGGACAGCTTGGTCTGCCCATGGTGTTGCAGGGGGGGCCAGTCCCGGGTCGCCCCGGCGTGAACACCGGAGCCGAGTCAATGGTGCCACTCGATCAGCGGTTGCGAGACGGATTAGTCACACCCTAGCGACTAACGAATAGAACGGTCAGAGCTGGCAGGGCGACCACGAGCACAAGAAGGATGGCAAGCCGCGCTGTTCGCGCCCAAGACTCTAGGGCGAACTGAATTGTCCGCCACCCATGCTTGCTGATTTTGTTCATCATGTCTCCTCCAAGTGGGTTGTCAACACCATGGTCACACCACGGTGGCGGAACCATCCCTGAAAGGTTGCGAATCATCATTGGAAAGAACATTCCGTTCGATTCGCAAATGAGACCTATCCTTACGCTATGACTCGGCGCGGTTCAGATGAAGGAAATCGGCTTGCTGCTTCCAGACGGTGGTCCCGGACGCATTCGGAGATCCTTTCTCAATTGGAAGTCCTGGTACTTGAGCGCGAGGCCTCCGGGGCGTCCTCTCTCGGTCTGACTCTGTCGGACCTTTCTTCTCCCAAGGCAGGAGAGTTCCGCGTCGCCGCTCGAAGCACGTTGGGTTTGCACTTTCCAGGCGGGATCACTCAGGCCCTGTCCGAAGTGGCAACTGTGTTGCGAACGCGAGGAGATGAGATTCCGAGAAGTCTGTCCGTGGCTGAGTCGATGCAGCGGGAGTACGATCGAGGACGTTCGCTAGAATCCGCGAACATATTCGAACGCATACGAGTTCTGGACCATGAAAGGGGCGGCAATCCAATTGCCGTCCTCAACGATGCCATTTATCTCAAAGTGGATCCGAAGTACATCTTCAAGATTGTTGAGAAAGCAATTACGCGGCCGACCCGATGGGATTGGTACGACGCAAAACGGGACGATTCCAATAGAATCGCCGACAGCGCTTGCGCCGCGCTGGAGGCGACCCTGCGAGACATGAAACGTCCCCGAACCCTCCTCCAGTCGGACGAGCGTTACGCCGACGTCCTGCCGATTCTGACGGCTCTCTGGGATTCAAGTGGTCGCAAAAAGGAGAAATATCGGCAGGCCAGCGCTGAGAGCCTCCTTGCAACGCTAGGGCGGGTGCACCGCGCTATCGAGCAGTCACTACTTCCATTGCCTGCGGAACTTTGGACAGCAATTCAGTGGACCCGATTGAGGAACCAGTTTCGTGCGGATTATCTCGCATCTCTCGATCAGGATGCTGGTGAACAAGAGGTGTCACGCCTACTCGAGTTGCTTGATAATTACACCCGAGCTGCGTTTGAATCCCTCAGCCCCTCCACCCAGCTCGACAACGAGACAAACCTGGCGCGCGCTCAGCTGGCCCACGAATTGCTTCGCTCCTTAGCAATCAGCGCACTCGCTTATCCCGAAATTCGCCCCGTATCGCGGCGAGAAATGGCTAGGCGTGTCACGGCTTCGGCCATGTTGTGGATTGACTACGACTCGTCGGTGTCAAGCCGGCTTGCTTGGGCGTACGCAGAGTTGCTCGACGGCGACGATCGACCCATCGAAGATCTGAGCGAAATACTCCTCGACGACTTCGGCGAGGGGGTTCTGGCCATGATCGCGTTGCGGTCGAATGCGGACCTTCAAATTGCCGAGCACCTTGCCGACATCGCCCTGAAAGAGAAGTTTTGGTCAAAGATGCCCGGTGCGTTCAGCGCGATTGCAGTTCGGCTCGCGGCCGCATCAACAGACGACGCCTTGAGACCCAGCATCAATCGCGATTCGGATGCCCTTAGATCACTAGTCCGAGCTCACATTCGTAGCGTCGTGTCAGACATGCTTGTCGGCAACCGTCCCGACCTGGTGCAGAATCTCGCGGGAGACGAGTATGAGTCTCGGGTGCTGATGTTCTACGGAGCCGAGCTTCGGGCTGAGATCTCGATCGCGGGGGAACGAGAGGTCGTGCGTAAGCGTCTCAAGGAGGGACCGAGGCCATAGACACCCGCGCCGGCGAAGCCGGGGTGGAACTCGTGCGGCCCGGGACTGGCTTTTCGCTTCGGCGGTCACCCTAGCCCGACTGCATGGAGGACTGGCAGAAGCCTTTCGACGAAACCATCGACCAGGCGAGGAAGCAGGTCGTGTCGAGCACCCTCAGTGGGGTCGATTGGAACACCGAGCTGGTGCATGGCGATTTCGGCGCAATCGATTCAGCCGCTCAAGCAGGAGCCAGGCGAGGGCCTGTGGGTCGGTGGGGTGACGCTCCCCCTGGCGTTGGCAGATCTTGGACTGATCGACGAGTATGAGTTCCTGGTGCAGCCCATCCTCACCGGACACGACCGACATTGCTTACCGGTCTGCGCGAGGATATCCAACTCGAACTCGTGGGACGCCAAGAGTTCCCGTCGGAGCAGTCGCCGTGCGGTATCGGCCCACTCAAGATCCGGCTAGACGTAATTTGTCCTAGCACGCTTGCCGCTCCGTCGCGACGGACCGACGTTCGAGGGTCAGGTCGCCGCACCATGGCCCTGCCCCCCGAAAGCGCGGACATGCGCTCTGAGCGGCAAAGAAGCTGGCGGTGAGTCGCATCGTTTGCCGCCAGAATGATCATGTGACCACCAACCGTGACGATGCGTACATGAACCGTGACGATGCGTACATAGCCGTCGATGATCTTGCAGCTTGGTCTGACTGGGCACCCTTCGCAACTGCGGCACCCATTGCACCGCTGACACCGGGCGTGTATCAGATGCGAACGCGCGACGGGGTCATCGTATACGTCGGCATGGCCGGCGAACGCAAGGGCAAGGGCATTAGGGGCAGGCTTTCGATCTACCGACGCGGAAAAGGCGCGGTGAGCGGGTTTGGCGAGGCGGCCCTCGATCGGGCGCTTGCGGACGCTACGTTCGTCGAGGAACACCTCGATGCCGTGCGCGCCGGGCATCCAACACGGGTTTCAGATTGGGCACAGGACGCAATTCGATGGCTCGATGTCGAGATTCGGTGGGCGGAATGCGCGACCCAAGCCAGCGCACTCGCGCTCGAAAGTGATGCGATCGAAAGACTTAAGGCATATTCGATCTGGAACCGCATCGCGTCCGGTGCGCTGCGCCCACACCGCCCCACTCGAACATTGAACCCCGACGGGCAGGTCGGTGCGTCAGAGGCAAACACAGCGACGGTCTCCCACCTCGCTCAAGAGTTCGGCCTCGACGATAGGGGGGTACGACGTGTACTCCGCGCAGGATTTCCCGACCACGCGAAGGGCAAATCATGGGATCCGCTCACAGCCACTCAGATCGCTCACGTCCGCACGCTGCTCACGGTAGCGACCATCACCTCAACATAGAGGGCTTCCTATCCCCATTGGCCCAGTCGGCAGTCAGCGCTGCCCTCGGGCCCAATGCGCGTCGTCTGTGACGATTATCGGGACACTCTCGAGTGCATTGCATTGGGCCAATTGCTGGTTCTAGACAAGCGCGCGCACTGTGGACTCGGCGTGGTCAAGCGTCGCACCAATTGCATTTGCAAGGCGCTCCAACCCGTCGGATTCGGTCGTCATGAACTGTGGAGCGTCGATTCCGTCTACGGCGAGCTCACAGGCAGCAATGTCGATAAAGCCCCTGTATGACTGCTGCTGGTCGACGGTCAGCGACGTCCAAGTTGTGGGTCGCACTCCAAGACCTCGCTCCCATTTTTCGAGAGCATGGGCTGCGTGGACACCGACGTACTCAAGAATCGCTGTCGCTCTGCCCAGAGTGTCCGCAAGGAGGTCGAACCCATGTTGTGTGGCGTCAAGCGAGGCCTCCGCAACGTCAAGTTGGGCGTTGAGCTTCACTTCTTGCGTCTTGGTCCGCCGATGAGCAAGAAATAGGCCTCCGGCGGCAAGAATAGCGATCGGAGCGGCCACGATGCCGGTGAGAAGGAGCGACCCTGCGGCAATTCCACCGCCTGCCGCGGCAAGCGTCCCACCTCCGAGCACCGCCAGCGTGGCATTGGTCGCGGCGATCCCATAAAGCCCTGATATCGCAGCGCCAGTGGACGCAGTGCCGAACATTGCTGCCCCGGTGAACGCCGCGTACGCGGCGGCGCCTCCAACGGCAGCACCAGTCGCGGCGCCGCCGGCACCACCCACGAGGGCACTGGTGATCTTCTGAGACAAGAAACTCATACCGGCGGCGGTCGCTCGCGCTTCGTTAGCGTCGTCATCGGAGCCCGCCAATTCGTCCTGGGGCGGCATCTTCGGCAGGGGCGCATTCTCGATGCCCTTGGCAATATCCACGAACCGCAGGAAGTAGGCATCGCGAGCTCGATCATGGGCATCGTTGAATGACGCACCCAGCTCCTCAACGCAGTCGGTGCGGAGCTTGGTGCGCTCCTGAATAGTCTTCAAACGGTCTTTGACAGCTTGCGGTCGAACGCGCGCATCGGCCTTCTGACCCGCGTCCTCGCCAACAAGAGCACGAAGCTTCGCCAAGTCCTCGAGCTGCTCCGGTGTGACCTTCAGCGCCAAAGCGATTCCTGCAAGCCGCACCTTGGTGGGTCGGGTTGTCCCAGATTCAATTCTCGAGATCGACACCCCAGCCCCCTTCCCGTAACCCGCTTGCGCACCCAAATCTTCTTGATTCATCTGGCTTAGCTCGCGCAAACGCTTGATCTCGAGGCCTAACGCAATAGCTGTTGTCTCCATGTGACCAACCTAGCCGATTAGTGACACTAAGTGTTGTGTCTATTCACTATTAGCCCTATGGTTCTCAATAGCTCATCGAACCCAAACAGAGGAACTGACCATGGCAAGAATCAACACCGCTGAACTACTCTCCCTGGTGACCGAGTCTGCTTATCGAGCAGACCAAGTCCGCCAGGATCCTGCGGTGGTCATCGCAGCTAAGCGACTGGCGCAGGACGCTCGATCGACGGTGTCATCGGCTGCCCTGCTGGCCACCAGCATCGCAAACTCATGGTCGAGCGTTAGCGAGGGGCGCCCGCCCCTCGCTCCTCGTCCAGCTTAGAAATGCGCACTTCGTTTGAAGGACCGCGGCATGTGCCCCTCGTAGGGAAGCACGTGAACAGCGTCGGGACCCTTCCGGGGCGTCTCAATCGCATGATGGCCGAGTGATGTCTCGTTCTGATGGGCTGTCCGATTCGACGATCGCCCATTGGACCTGATCACCGATCCAAGCCTCGAATACAGAACACCCCTACAGATCGGTCCATGGCACGTCCCTTCAGCAATTCAAGCATCCCAGCCCCACCCTCGAATGGTCGCTAGTTGAGACTATTGAAAGGGAGTCACGAAGGCAGATCGCACCACTTTCGCAAATCGGCCGCAACCAACGGTTCAGCTTGACCAGTGACGTCAAACCGCATCGTGGTGATTCTCAGTCAGACGACAACCAGGTTGTTTTCGTTTACGCCGTTCAACGCCCCGTCTAGTAGCGCAATCAGCAGCCTGGATCGCTCAGTCCGCTTCCGCGCGAGAGTAACCTCCAACTCGTCACAAACGGCCATTAAGTCGTTAACCTTGCTAACGATGCGACGCTGTTCGGCAAGAGGGGGGAGGGCGAAGGTTACAGATCGTACTTGGGACAGGTTGAGGCCGGGCTTTCCTCCATAAATGGAGCTACGCAACTGCCTTCGTCCAGCTGAGGGCGCCATCAAGACGAGTCGCAGCCAAGGCGACACTTCGGGGGAATGCGGCTTGACCAGCGCGACATGTTGACTGACGAACGCCTCGCCAAGGTCGCGGTCCCACATCGCGACGTGTCCCGGGTCCACGGTCGCCGTACTGGCCGGCGGGCTCGACCGGCTCTACCCAGCGGGCCACGAGCAACTCTTTGAGCGCATCGAACAGAGCGGCGGACTGCTCCTGAGCGAGCTTCCGCCCGGCTCCGCCCCGACTCGGTGGCGCTTCCTCCAACGGAATCGGATCCTCGCAGCGCTCTCGGGCGCGACTGTCGTCGTTGAGGCTGGGCACCGATCTGGTTCGTTGAACGTGGCTGCGCAAGCCCATTCCCTGGGTCGACCGGTCGGCGCCGTCCCTGGACCTGTCACCAGCCCGGCGAGCGCAGGGTGCCACCGGCTTATTCAGGAGGGAGTCGCAAGTCTCGTGGTCGACGCACAAGACGTGACGGACCTGCTGGACGCCTCAGCCGGCTTCTCAGGAGACCGAACGTTCACCTACTCCCCCACACGACGATTCAGTCGAACCGATACTGGTCTGCGCCTCTAGACCTTCTCTAGATGAAGGGAGAGCGCCGGTGAGCACACCACGAACTCAGGGCTCGCTCGGCGACGAGCTCGCAAACTTCGGCATCGGACTCCTGATGTGCTCAGCAGTACTTGCGCTCCTCCTCCGGCTGTCGGGAACCATCGCAGCCTGGGCGACAGGTATCGCGCAACCGGCTGGCGGGCCCGAGACCGGACTCTCTGTCCTCCTCGACCCCGGCAACCCAGCAGCCGCCATGCAGGCTCCCGCGCTGCACCCGCTTGCCTACTGGCTGACGGCCAGCATCATGGTCGTTGTCGTTTGCGCGGCCGGGACCTGGCTGTGGCGGAAGCTTCACGATCCGCAACGGGCAGCACGGATCGATCCGTACCGCATCCCCGGAATCGCGACACGGAACGATGTCCTGCGAGCGGCATCCAGCAAAGCGCTCATGCATCGCGCTGCGCATCTCCGCCCAGCCTTATCGAACGCGAAGGCTACGGACGTTGGCTACCGCATCGGACGATCACGAGGTAACGATGTTTGGGCCAGCGTCGAGGACTCCATCCTCGTCATCGGACCACCGCGCTCCGGGAAGGGCGCACACATCGTCATCAACGCCATCCTCGACTCCCCCGGGCCGGTTGTGACCACGTCCACCCGCCCTGACAACCTCACGGCCACACTCCGAGCACGCCAACGGACCGGCCCGGTCGCTGTGTTCGATCCTCAACAACTCGCCCTCGGAGTGCCCGCGGGCCTACGCTGGTCGCCGATCCGCGGCTGCGAAGATCCGCTCACAGCGATGATCCGCGCAACGGGATTGGCAGCCGGCACTGGCCTGGCTGCCGGCGGCGTCGATGGCGGCGGGTTCTGGGAGGCAAAAACACGAACTGCCCTGCAAGCGCTGCTACACGCCGCCGCCCTCGACCACCGCACGCCCGCCGAACTCTTCCGGTGGACCCTTGACCCGGCTGCAGCTCACGACGCGGTCGCCATCCTCCTCAGCACTCCCGCAGCCGCCACAGGATGGGGCGACTCCCTGCAAGCAATGCTGGAAGCCGACCCACGGACACGCGACTCAATCTGGCAGGGCGTTTCCCTCTCGCTCGGCGCCCTCGCCGACCCACGAGTACTGGATGCCGTCTCACCGGGAGAAGGTGAGAGCTTCGACCCCGAGGGTTTTCTGCGCAGCAACAGCACTCTGTACTTGCTCGCAACAGGTGCAGGCTCAAACAACTCCGCCGCGCTTGTCTCAGCCTTCGTCGAGGACCTCGTGGAGACCGCCCGCCGCCTGGCCGCTCGGAGCGCGGGCGCTCGACTCGACCCGCCTCTGCTACTAGCACTCGACGAAATCGGGAATTTGGCACCCCTCCCCTCGCTTCCCAACCTGATGGCGGAAGGCGGCGGCACGGGCATAACAACCATGCCCGTTCTCCAGTCCCTCGCGCAGGCACGAACCAAGTGGAGCGAGAACGCAGCAGGCACGATATGGGATTCGTCGATCGTCAAGGTCGTACTTGGCGGAGCATCCAACTCTCGAGACCTGCACGATCTCTCGACCCTGATCGGCGAGCGCGACGAGTCCACCGACTCAACCACCGTCGGTGACCGGGGTTCACGCTCAGCGCAGCGCTCCGTCCGCCGGGTCCCGGTCATGCCGCCCGACACCATCCGCACCCTCCCTTTCGGGACGGGCCTGATCATGCTCCGCGCGGCCCCGCCCGTCATCGCGAGCTTGCAGATGTGGACCGGGCGTCCTGATGCGAAGACTCTGCTCGTCAACCGGGCGGATATCGAAGCATTGATGCGTAGGCCTCCTGCGGAGTCTGCCGCGCAGCCGTCGGCCAGCCAATCGTAGTGACAGCGTCGCCCCATATCGCGTCGCAACGGCGGGTACTGCGGTTGAGGTGGTTTGCCCGCTCGCCTCCGTCGTGAAGGCGGCGGCACACCTAGTAGTGAGCGCGGATCAACCCGGTCCGCCCAGTAACAGGAGGTTGAGTCCCATGACACTTCACACGCAGCAGTCGCTGTCAGGTTTCATCGCGTCGGAGCCACAACACTCAGTCACGGAGAATGGCGACACTCGCTTCTACGTGCGCGTCGGCCAGCCCCATTTCCGTCGCGAGGAAGGAGGCTTCACCCCACTCGAACCAAGCTTCCACGACCTCGTCGCGTACCGGGCTACCGCCGACCGGGCACTCACACGGTTTGCCAAGGGCGACAGTTTTGTCGCCGAAGGTTACGTACGCACATTCCAAGTAGAGCGCGACGGTGAAGTCATCGACCGGGAGGAGTTCGTCGCGAAGAAGATCGGCCACGACCTCGCTCGCACGAACTATGAGGTGGACCGAGCCCGCCGATCAGCACCCTCCGAGAAGCTGAACGCATCCGCTGTACAGAACGTCATGCGACGAGCACCCCAGCTCGCCCAGGCCCGCTCTGCCGCACTCGGGACGTGAGGGCCACCATGTCATCTCCACTGGACGAGTGGGTCCCGGATGATCGAAATGGCAAGTTCGTCGATGACTCATTCGAAGATCTTGACGGCCCGCTCACTGCAGAGCCTCCACATCCCATCAACTGGAATCTACTCACCGCCGAAGAGGCCGAGGTCGAATGGATCGAGCTCAACCGGTGGGTGAATTGGCTACGTCGGACGTATGGACTCCCAGCCTCCGTCGTGCCGCCTCTCTGGCACCGCCACCCAGAACTTGTCTGGGAGCTCTCTGCGCTGCACTTACATTGGCTCTGCGCCTACGACCCCGATCAACACGGCTCGGCACCATTCGGCTGGCACCGCGACTTCGCCGACGCCCGCCAGCGTCTTCACGACTGGGTGGGGGCATCCGGGACCCGCCTCGAGCGCGACCGTCCTACGCGCCAAATCGCGTGGCCCGGTGAAACCCCTACCAGGGCAGCCGACGACATCATGATCGACGACCGTGACAAAGACTTTGCGTCTTTCGTCATCAAAGATGTCGAAAGACGTCGTGAGGCGGGAGCGGCCTTCTATGCTCGCGACGGTGCTAACCCACCCACAAGAATTGAGACTTAACCCATCGGCTGATCATGAATCACGCCGAGTAACAAGAAGAACCGCTCATAGTTGACGGGACTCACAAATCGCTAACAAGGACCTCTCCCCTTCACCAGTTTCAGGAAGGTGCAATTCCCATGCCGCCCTGTTGTCAAAGTAGATGCGTCGCGCCTCGTTTGAGAGCTTGCAAGTTCGCCGGCCACCCTTGACTGCCTCACGAACAATGAGGTTTTGCTCGCCGAGGCGTTTGGCCCGCCACCCGACAAGTTGCTGTGAGGCATTCAATTCACCAGCTATCTCCCCGGCGTAAATGGGCCGAGCTTCCGAAACCATGCTTCTAAGGATCCCCAGCTCAGTTTCGGGAAGTAGCCGTTCGTTAGCCGCCTGTGCTACGAGGTCCGAATACATCTAACTCAGTTCGAGATTCTCCGCGAGGTCAGTCGAGGCGCCGTTTCCAAGTGAAGCTCATGTCGACGCTCTGGCTTCTGGCTCGTCGAGATCGCGACCGGTCAACGGAAACTCGAGGTGGGCCTGTCCTCCCGTCCTGGTGCCATCAACGAATTTCTAGGTCCTCTAGCGCCAGGACGTCGTCACGCTCGAACATGCCTGAGTTCTTGAGTTCGGCCACAGCGGATGCCGGATCGGCTGTGTAGAGAACTACGGCAAGGTCGCGACGAGCTCGTGAACAGCAGACATACAAGAGCCTTGACGTACGTCCGATGACCGACTCTTTGCCGTCCGCGACATTGCGCAAATCAGTATCCGATAGAGCAGTCAGGCCGAGTAGTTTGTCGTACGAAAACTGATTGTGCGTACCTTCTTCATCATCCAGAACCACAACAACGCGTTCGAACTCCGCGCCCTTGACGCCTTGGTGAGTTGCGTAAGGTGAACGGCGAGCCGTGTATTCGCCATAACCCACTACTTCTATAGCCGCGCAGGAAAAGTAGCGCTCGACGATGCCAGCGACTAATTCCGCGTCCTCAGGATCCGCACCATTTCCTTCTGGGACCTCAGCTTGTCCGGTCGCAGGTATGGATAACGAAACGAGGATCCGTGAATCGAGTGACGTGAGTTTGTTGTCGGCAATCACCTTGAACAGGTCTCGCACAGACGATCCGGACGAGGGCGACAGCATATTGCTAAGTTCCTTGACCGCATGGGCGAGCTGCGCAAAAAGAGCCGCGATGTCGGACCGATTCTCGAGGTTAGCCTGACTGAGTAACTCGCAGTGCGCACGGAGTATTCGCATGACCTCCGACTTGTCCCCCGAATCGCTAGCACCAACTAGAGGGAGAACAAACCTAGTGATCGGGCCCAAAAGCCAACCGTCTCCCTCCTGAAAAGACGTGCCGTACTTGTCCGGAACCTTGTCGTTGAATGCGCTGTACAGAGCAGGGAAACCAAGACGATTTGCGGCCATCCGGTGAACGATTACAAGGATGCGCAACTCCCGGTTTTCGTCGGCACTCTGCCACAGCGGATCCGAGTGTTCAGCCGCAAGCCACTGGCGCACCCGCGCCAGATTCATTTGCCTCTTCCCGTCGGTCGGGAGAACAAATAGTCGCGCCGATCCTTGAACGAGAACGGGTGGAGTGACTGATTTGTCTATGCGTCCACCTGTCTGCACTAAGTCATCCGACCGTGATCGAATGTTGTTGATAACGGCAAGAATGGCCTGCGAGCTGCGGAAGTTTTCAGGTTTGTCGAATTGGACCCACCCCTCCGGAAGATCGATATCGCCAACACCAGTTGCATAGATCTGCTGCATCGGATCGCCGAAGAAACCTAGACAGAAGCGGTCAGAGTGTTCCGCTGCGACCTTACTAAGCGCTTCTACGACGGCGGGCATGGTGTCTTGGCTCTCGTCTACAAAGAAGAACGGATACCTCTGAGCCACGAGCTGCGCCAATAGAGGTTTCGTAGTCAGCAGCTGTGACCCGAGCTTCAAAATGTCGTCGTGACCAAGAGTGCCATTTTGGTAGTTACTCGATATGCCGTAGGTGTACGACACGTTGGCATCGAGCTCCTGAAGTTGGCGCTCGGCTCGGTCGATATCCTCTTGGTTGCGCTGTATGGTCGCCGGTCGGGTTCGCGGCTTGCTCGCGAAACCCGCGCGCAAGTCTTTCAGCTTGTCAATTTTCGTCTGCATCGACAGACTCACCCATACGCCTATATCGGATTTAAACGGTCGACATAGCTCCCAGAGAAAACTGTGGATGGTCGAGACGTGCACGAGCGGGTGCTCCCCGACATCTCGAGAGATTTCCTCTCGCGCGATATCGGTGTACGTAATGCAAACGATCTTCTGCTGGTTTCGCGCAAGAGCTACTCCCTGGCTTTGGATCAGATGCGCGAGGGCCTTAATCAACGAGGTTGTCTTTCCCGAACCGGCTCCGGCTCGGACGATGAATCCGCTGGGGCTCACGCTATCCAGGTGAGCGTGGAGTGCCAGATCGACAGGAGTATTGGGGCTTCCTATACGACTGGTCATCAGGCAACTTTGCCGAGGTCATCCGCTGCCAAAGCGTCCGCGTTCAGTACAGGGACCAGAATCTCATTCGGGGTCAGCTGAGATTCAAGCCATTTCAGTCCCTCATCGATGTAGGTCGGAACAACCCACGCTTCAGGATCAGCTTCGAACACCGCGAGCGCAAATTCAGTTTTCTTGAAACTCTTCGAAGCGACGCGGTGGTGAATTCGTGCCAATACGTTGCTGATGTCAGGAGTCTCTTCGCTGCGCTTTACGACGCTGAGATGCAGATCCTTCTGTCCCGCATCTTGGGTCCATTGCAGATTTTGGTACGCGAACGCCTCTTCCAATGTGCGTCCGGCAAGTTTCACCGTCGTGCCGTTCCAAGTGACATCTGTCACGCCCTGATAGGCCACTCGCACCGAACAAGGGCTCGCCTGTATCTTCAGATCTTCCGAAGCGCTCAGTAGGTCTGGGATTGAGGATCGCCCCGGCAGCCACTGCTTCAACGTTTCGTTCGAGGTTTGCGCACCGGGTACGTTGGTCATCGACACCGACAAAGATTTTGAAGTCTGGCCTGTACTCGGCATTTCGTTCATGGCCGATTCCTCCGCGTAGGACTCTGGCTCACCTGGGGTTGACACTGCAGCCCCTTTGAGAGCCACGCTGTCCAAGTCGGTAATCACCAAAGTGGTAATGCCAAGGAAGTTGACAAGATCACGGAAGCGATGCGCGAACGCCCCACCTACTTCGAGGATGCTCAAATACTGCGCTTTCAATTCCGGAGCAGTTCGTTCGATCATGAGCGGCAACAAGAGCCTCTCGACGTTTCCTTCTACAAGCACCGCCGCATCGGCGAAAAATAGATCACAATGAGTGAGTTTCATGTACCGAATCAGAAAGTCGCGCGTCACTACCTCGTCGATCGCTGCAGCGGCTGGGACGTCAGGTTCGCGCTCAGACGTTACAGCTTCTCCGCTTCCCTCGTCGGATGCAGCGGTGGCCGTTGGCCCGGAGACGACTGACTGCGGCGCCGTAGGTCGCTTGAACGTTGCCAAGTCCAAAACATCTGTGGTCGCCTGGTTGGGGACTCCCGCGGATCGTTTGAAGTAGCGAATCGGCGAGAACCCTGCCTCATAGATGATGTGCGACGAATGTGTTGTGATCACGAGCTGCGTCAAGAAAGAGGCCTCTTCGTCTAGGACCTTACGGATTTGACGGATGAACACCTGTTGCAGCTGCGCGTGCAGGTGGGCCTCAGGCTCTTCTATCATGACCAAGTGGAGAAGCGGACGGACCGGCATGCTCGCCCATCGTTCCTGGAAATCCAACAACTCGATGACCATATAGATCAGGTTCTTGAACCCCAGACCGTTATATCGACCGGGTAGCATCACCGGCGCGACGCCAGGATCGAGCGTGTCAGGATCGTCCAATGAGTAGTGGACGCTGGTGTTCTTGCTAGAGAATATGGACTCTGGATCAACGACGGATCTGATCAACAGATACGGATTTGAAAACCCGGGATACCCAAGCTTGTTAAGGCTGTCCAGGGTCGGTTTGAACACTTGAAGAAGATGGTCGTTCAACCGCCGCTCTGAATCAGCAAGCGCTCGCGTTGCTCCGTGGTTGTCGTCATAGCGTTCAAGGTTGTTCTTGTAAAAGCGGCCAAGACGCCCCGAGAGGTGCTCCCCCTTGCCACTCGCTTCAGAGTCCGAGAGGAAGCGCTGAGCATCCATGAAGTCGACCTTGATTATCGAGTCGAGAATTGTGCGCGCCTGTGTAGAGGTGTCGGCCAAGGCCCGCGGAGGTCGGCTGAGATCCTCATTCCACTCCTCGTCAAAGGACGACCGGTCAAGTGTTGCGATGCTGACTGAATATTCCTCCTGCAACGTGCGTGAAAGGTAGTCACTGAGCGACGTCGGCCATGGGTGGAAGTCAGACGCGTCGTCCGTTGCCTCCTGGGCTTGACTTCGCGCGTGGCGATACCGAGCGAGAAGCTCGTCTGAGTTGTCGGGCTGAAGCGACAACCGTACGCCCAGCGGGCCTGACTCCCAGTCGAGGTTAGGGATCAGCGGGATTGCGCGGTACAGATCCTGCGCATCGATGTCAAACCACAAGTCCAGCGTGATCGACGGAAGCGGGGACTTATCTGACAGGTCATTTCCTGCACTATCCATTTGCGCCCAGCACGCCGAGCTGAAGTCGTGGATGGAAAAGTCCCTGCTACCACGATTGGAAAGGAATAGACGGAACGCGTAAGTCGCAGACGTCTTCCCGCTGTTGTTCGCACCGACGAAAATTGTTGTTTCCGGATCTACCGACACTCGTACGTTTTGCAAGCGGCGAAAGTTCTCCACTCGAAAAGAGCTCAGCCTCATCAATAAACCCATCGATTTGATATCGTCGCGGACCCTCGAAGCCGTTCGAAGTCACCGCATTCTTGGCTTCGTTTCATCAGTTTTCTAACACTCATAGCGGCAATCTCATTTCTGGGGCTGATTACGAAGAAGTCGGTACGAATCGTCAACAGGCGACACTGGTTGGGCAGGGCAAGTGGATTCAGATAGCTTCATTCGGCGCATGCCCGTCTTGATATCGCAGGTCAGGGGGCGCCGCGCGGGCTTCCAGCGGCCACATCCCCCAGAGCGGATCCGCTGTCCGAAAGCGGAAGCTGTGAGTCTCATGGGCGGCTGGACAATATCGATTCAGTGAAGCGCACGCGGTCCTCTTCTTTCAAACTACTCACCAACTGAAAGTAGTATTCAGCGGCTTGGTCGAACTGAGTTGCTCGTGCCAGATATTCAAACCCCAATCGGAGAGCGTCGAAGAGAGCCTGCGACTCAACGCCTCGATGCTCCACTCCTGCACGAAACCCCTCAACGACGAAAGGTAGCGTGTCAGCGGTTAACCAAGGCTCGTTGAGAATCAATTTGCTTAGGTGTCCGAGATTGCTTTCTTGTGCATCTGGGGTGCTGGTCACATTCACCATCCAAGCACTGAGGCAAAATGCCCAGTCTCGGATCGCATCCGGGTTGCCGGACGCAGTAGACATCGCCGCAAGCGCAAAAGTCACCCGCGCGCTTGCTTCGTCCCCTGTCGCGTGCAAGTAGGACGCGGCAACAGAGTGCGCTTTCTGCCCCTGGAGTGTCAGTGATAGCTCGAGCATTGACTTGGAAAAGGGAACAGAAACATAGAAGTTGGCGACTAGGGTCGCGTCGGCGACGTCAACCATCGCTTCGGCGAGCACGTGGTCCTCGCGCAAATACTTAAGCAATTCAAGGGTCCCGAACGATTGGACCCCCATAGAATCCGCAAGCTTTCGCAATGCTGTGTCGTCCGCCCAGAGAATCAAACCGTCCGCCGCCGCGATGTCAACCGCAGATAGCCACACCCCCATGGCGTCGTGGTCCTCAGTCCGAGGGAAAGTCACAAGCTCGGTGTGAGGTAGCCTCACGACAGCCTTGAAGGCATCAACAGTTCGTTGCGCTAGTCGAAGCTGACTAGCTGCGGCGTCGTCGTCGATCAGCTCGAACCGCGGCGCTCTCCCCGCCTGAGCGGGCACGAAAGCGAGTCCGGAAACCCGTTGCAAACTTCTATGGCCTTGTTGGCTGTCCAAATACTGTTCGTTTGTTGCGACCAGGCTGGGGATACTGCCGAATATCATGGCGCCCAAGTCGTCGGGCAGAAGGCTCCGCGTGAAAGCCGCGGTTGTGTCAATGACCACGCGCTGGCCGCCCATTGCGGCTACTAGAGCGCGGCGCTCTGTCGTTGCGTTCCACGCGCTCGCGTAACGGGCTCCAGAAGCGCGCAGAACGATCGTCTCCGCATACGTGCGACCATGAATCTCAGTCGATGCTCCGATCGGGAACTCTCCAGACGCAATCCTGGCATCGAACTCGGAAGTGTCGGGCCGCTCCCCAATTGCCTGGACTATCGAATCGATAGGATTCTCGAGATCGACTTCGATAGGTATGAAGTATCCGGCGTCCGGGAAGTCCTTAAGGTATTCAGCGAGGAAGTTGGACTCAGCCGGCTGGTCAATTTCCTCGTCCTGATCGGTTGGTGCTTGGAAGAGAAGGGCGGTCACGATTCGTCGACGAATTGTTTCTTCAAGAGCCCACTCTGATGCCAGCACCACCAGGTCAGCCTCCGTTCCTACCTGGGCTCCGAATTCGTCAAGGAGGTCGATCCAGACCATCACCTGCCACTCGTCCGTGGGGTGCGGTCGACCGTGCGTATTCCAAGTTTCCAAGGCCTCGGACCTGTCACCAACATGAAACTGGCATATGACAAGTGCCCATATCGCGGACGGATTTCGCGGTTCACGCTCGACAAGGCTCGAAGCTGATCTCGCTGCTGCCTCCCAGTCTTTCAGCGTCGAGTAGCACTCGACCAAGAGCCGATTCGCGCTCTTGTGGCCGCCCCATCCGGAGGTAGCAGCCAACAGCGCCGAGTTAATAGCGTCGATCGCCGATGCCGTCTCACCGGCTTTTTTTGTGTGCCAGGCAAGCTGCATCCAAAGGTCCGCGTCATTCCATCGCTGAGCGCCTTCACGAAGCAATTGGGCCGCGTTCGAGTTGTCGCCATTTTTCTCGAAGTATTGGACCAGGATCATAAGCATGCGGCTTGATGATGCTGCCGAGGACCGAGCTTGCTGAACTGACCCCTGCTCCTTTGAATACAGTGCTGCGATGGTCCTTAGCTCCGATGCCACCTTCTGGTTCTCAACAGCGAGCTCGGCAATGTATGGATCGGAGATGCCTAGGAACGCCAACTGCAAGCAAGCGTCCGCTTTCTCGTTTCCGTTGTCGGTTGAGGCGAGTGCCTTTCTCCAAAGATCGGCAGCCAGATCACTGTCCCCATCCTGCTCCGCGAGCAGGGCGTCAATTCGCGTGCGCTCGTAAGCCGTCGCTGTTGTGTCCTTAAGTAGTGCTTTCGCTTCGTCGACGTCACCTCGATCTGCGGCCATCATGGCAAGTTGGACCCGCACCTCCGGCGCGACTGCCTCAGCCTCCGTCGCTTCTCCGTTTGGCGGAAGTTTTGCCAAACTGGACGCTCCTTCTGGGTCGGAAAGCAGGCGTCTTACATGCATAGCCTTGGCTACTGCCGCGCCGCTGGAGAACCCCCATCGGCGCCGATTGTCTCGAACCGTGAGCAATGTGGCCAACGCCTGAGAGAGATCGTTCGAGCGGAGAGCCGATGCCGAATTCCCGTCACGGAAGACCATAGCTTCTGCTGCGATCATTCCGCCCGAACTCGAGCCGAATGTTTCGAGAGCCTCTCGTCCGAACTGAATCGCGGCATCAAAATCCATGTCTTGGCAGGCCATGCGGGCTTGGATTGTTAACTTGGCAGAAGTCTCCGCGCTCGTTAATGGTCGCCATTCGGCGACAATCCTGACGACTCTGTCTCGATCCTTGTCCAAGTCCGCCAAGGCAGCATCCACCAGCGGATGTGGTGATGCGCCTTCAAGAATTGCTCTCGCGGCTTTCTCATCGTGTGGCTTGATCCACATCTTTCGGACCGTCCAGTAGCCGGCTGACGACACCCCATCGTCTATTGCGTCTTTGTAAAACGTGTCGGCCGCCTCGTCAACGCGCAGGTCTTGTGAGTACTGGCCGAGCCAAGCGTTTACTTCAGGTGGAGCAGATTCCAGGAATCGGGGGGTGGATGTTGCCCAACCGCGGAGAAGCTCGGGGATGCCACCGGATCTGTCCATCCGGCCTATCACCTCTGCCATGCCCGGCCAACTTGCTTGCAGGGACGCCGCCTCCTGCGCTCTGAGTGGATGCAAGTTCTCGAGCCGATGCTCGAACAGGGCGACGTCTGTAGAGCGTTCGTCTAACTGAGCTCCGAGAGCCGCGGTGCTCTGATCGACCGTAGAGATTACTTGGGCATTGGACAATACCAGCGCCGACCCGACAGGCAGTCGGCGAAGATACGACTTCTGAACGAGTCGGAAGACCTGTTCTCCGCGCGCGTCACCCGGTGTGCCCGATGTCACCATTTCGCCGAATGCTCGAAAGGCCTCCGCCTTGGTCGCCGAGGAGTCCGTCTCAATCGCCGAGCGGAATTTGCCACTAACTAGCACCACGCGAAGCTGCTTCTGACTTATGTCGAAATCAAGCGCTTTGAGTGCGCGCTTGACATCTCTGACGACAAAAATCTCTATCGTCAACGTTCGCCACAGCCATCCAAGGGGGCCTTTTAGACCAGCGAGGCCTTTCGCCAACGCAAAGACGTCGATCACCCGTAATCCCCAATCGATCCGCTCTGGTCGAGCTCGCTGCGCTAAGGCTAGTGCTCTCCGTGCTCTCGCTTCAGCGAACGGCAGGCACTGACGCAACTTGGTTGCATGCACGCCGACCCATATCCCTCATCGAGGTCGTCCACGGACTCAAGAGTCGCGCCCTGCACGCGACGATGCTCGCCACTCAGCTTGCGCTTCTCGAAATGGCCCAGCGCTACCTGCGTCTTTTCAGCGTCGAGATAAACTGCGATATCGTTTTCCCGGTCGAGGAGCGCGCTTACGGTCGGGCTCACTGGAGTGAAGTGTGTTCACACTAGACGGTGCCACCACCGCGGCGGCACCGCGTTCAGTCTTCATGTTTCGCGAACGCGCGGTCGAGGAGCGCGGCGGTGGCCGGGTTCACGAGTTCGCTGCGTTGGACGTAGTGCATGACCGTGACCCTCGTGTCCGTATGGCCGAGCAGTTCGGCGGCGAGTTCGATGCTGGCGTTGTTGTTAACGGCGGTGGCGACGGTGCGGCGGAACATGTGCGGGGTTACCCCGTTGATGCCGGCTCCCTCGAGCACCTGGCGCAACTGTCTGCGCACGTTCCCCGTGGTCAGCGGCGTGCCGTCTCGGGATTGGAAGAGCAGGTCATCCAGGCCCATGCTGCCGACTTTGGCGAGCCGCCGGCGGACCGCGTCGGCGGTGAACGTGGGAATAGCGACAACGCGAGTGGACTTGGCGGTTTTGGGGTGGTCCTGCCGGAAGGTCTGCTCGCCCTTGCGGCTGACGATGGTGCCGGCCAGGCGGATGGACGGCACGGGGCTGGTGATGTCGACGTCCCGGCGGCGGATGGCGAGGACTTCGCCGATCCGGGCTGAGGTGCCGAGCATGACCTCGATGATGGCGCCGAGCTGGCCGTCGGGCTTGGGGCCGGAGGTGTGGTTGACGGCGCTTTCCCACTGGGCGATCGCCGCGCGGATCACATTGACCTCGGGGGCCATGAGCGCGGCCGGGACGTGCGGCTCGCGGTGCAGCCGAGCGACGTGGTCCATGGGGTTCCGCGGCAGGACCTCGTGCCGCACCGCCAACTCCAGCGCCAGCCGCAGCACCACCCGGGCCTGTTTGGCGCGGTTGTAGGAGATCTTCGCGAGCTGCTTGATGAACTTGTCGCACCGGGCCACACCGATCTCCCGCAGCGCCAGGTGATCGAAGGCCGGTGAGACGAGAGTGCGCATGTTGCGCTCGTACAGGTTGCGGGTGGTCCGGGAGATTCGATCCTCCAGGTCGATGTCCTCCAACCAGTAGACCACCAGGTCGCGGAACAAGCTGTCCGGCGACAAGCTCGTGTCAGCAGGCTGGAACAGGTCCCGGTCGGCGAGCTTGGCCTTCAGTGCCCGTTCGGCGGCTTTGGCCGTGCCGCCGGTGCCTTGCACCAGGCGTGCGTGGCCGTCCCAGTCCCGGTAGCGAGTTCGTGCCTCGTAGCGTCCGTTCGGCATCTGGCGGGTGCTGATGTCGCCGAAGGTGCCGATGGGTCAATCGCTGCCGGGGCATCTCAGCTCACCGCCGATCGGTGCGCCTCGCCGCGCTGGAGGAGGGGTCCCGCTGTTGGGCAATCCAGGCCCGCACGTCGGAGATGGCGAACTTGAGGTGCTTGCCGAACCGGTAGGCGGTGGGGCCTTTGCCGTGCACCCGCCAGTCGTAGACGGTGGAGATCGGGATGCCCAGGTAGGCGGCCAGCTCGGCAACGTCCATCAGGGGCTCCAAGCCCCAGTCGTCGGTGGGAACAGAGGTTGGGTTCTCGTTGTGAATGCTCATACCCAGAAGGTGCGCACGAGAATCCCGGACGATCGGGAAGGACCGAAACCGACCTCAGCGCCCCGCACGGCAGGGCCGAAAAAGCGGCGGAAAGGGGCTGAAAGTGATGGGGTAGTGATGGGAACATCAAATCTCTTAACCAAAAAAGTCCCGGAAACCCTTGAGTTTCCGGGACATTTGGTCGGGCTGACAGGATTTGAACCTGCGACCCCCTGACCCCCAGTCAGGTGCGCTACCAAGCTGCGCTACAGCCCGCCGTGTTCCGGTGGATTCCCGAGGGGATCTACCGGAGACAACTGGACTAGCTTACCGCGTCGGGAGAGGGGTTGCGTTCACTTTTGGGGGTTGGGGGGAGGTTGACATTGGTGGAGAGGGTTTTAGTGTCTACCGGAGACGGGGTTCCGGATCTCGACAAGCTGGATCAGCGGGTGGCGGCGTTGGGTGTCGAAGGGTGGCGGGGTCTCGACTGGCTCGACCGACGTGTGGGGGCGTTGGGTTCGAAAGGTTGCGGGGTCTCGACAAGCTCGGCCAACGAAGCGGGGACACAGGCCGGGGTGGGGGGATTCCCTGGTGGTACATAGGTTGTCCATAGGAACGGTGCGTAGCGTGACGCGAGGTCGTCACCGGCCGCTCATCAATCGAAGGAAGATATGTCCCAGAACAGCTCACGTCCCCTGTCCAAGTTCAACCTCGTCCTGGCGGTGCTGTGGCTGGTCGACCTGGTTGTGACCGTGGCGGGGTATCTGATCCTCACTTCCTCCAACGCCACCCAGGCCGAGTTCTACACCTCGCAGTCCTCCGACTACGTGGCGTACTTCACCGCTCAGTCGGGCAGCAACCTGGGCGCCAACCTGCTCGCCGCCGGCGTGATCGGCTTCATCATCACCCTCGCTGCCCTCGTGGTGAGCCGGGCGATCACCAAGAGCGCCGCCACCGCTGCACCGGTTGATGCCGCGCACGACGAGCCCGACTTCGACTTCGACGACGACACCGACTTCGACGCCGAGGAGACCGCCCCGGTCAAGGCCCGCGCCGCCGAGACCGGCACCGTCACGGCCAGCGCCACTGACGCTCCCGCCGACCTCACGCCGGCACCGTCCGTGCCCGCCGATGAGGTGGCCGCCGCTCCGGCCGGTGACGCCCCGACCGACGCCCCGTCGGGCGAAGAGCCCAACGCCACGCGCTAGACGCTAAGCTCACCCTCACCACGCGCTTCGGTGCGGATGGGGAATGCCCGGGATGGTGCCCTAACCACCACCCCGGGCATATCTATGTTTGGGCCTCGCCGCCCAAAAACCTGTCTACTTTGGAAGGGCGTCGAGGAGGGTCTTGACCTCGGCGTCGGAGAGCGGCGCCCACGGCGAGCCGTCGGGGTTCGCGGCGGCGGCATCCGGGCTCTCGCCCTGGTTCCACCACTTGCTCTCGTAGGGCACGCCGTCGAAGAGGATCATGTCGTTCTTCTCGTACACGGCGGTGCCTTGCCATTCGGGGTAGGTGCCCGCGGGCAGGGTGGGCTTGGGGATGGGGGTCTCCCCCGGCAGCACCGGGCCGATCAGCACCCACGGCGTCTCCCATTCGTTGAGCACGGGGTTGTCGGGCAGGTCACCGCGGGTCCACCACTTGGTCTGGTAGACGTTCTTGTGCCAGACCACCTTGGTGCCCTCGAGGTAGGAGGCCTCCGCCGCCCAGATCGCGTACGGGCTGGTGGCCGGGTCGTCTTCAATCGAGTCGATCTCGTCGGCCTCGTCGGTGGTGACCGCCGCGGCAGCGGCAACCGGGCGGCCGGTGAAGCCGTCGCCCAGCAGCGCCACGAACTTCTCGTCGCCCTGGTCGATGCCGCTGCAGGAGTCCGAGACCCGTTTGACGTCGGCGTAGTTGGACCCGCAGGTGGTGTCCCGGTTGAGCGACCAGAGGGACATCCGGCCCACCTTCTGCTCCTGGGCGAAGGTGTTGAGCGCCTTCGCGTCGTCGAGGCCGAAGATCTCCCCCGCCACGTCGTTCTGGCCCACCATCGGCGTGATGCCGATCTTCTGCCACACCGTGGCATCCGTCAGCTCGGTGCCAGCCCGGCTGTACAGGGTGCCGATCTGCCGGTGCGCGGCGGTGACCCCGCGGATGGCGGCCTCCGCCATGGTCTCGTCGGCGTCCTTGCTGCTGCCGAAGTCCATGGTCATCAGGTTCACCCCGGCCAGGTCCACCTGGGCGTCGAGCATCGCCGAGACGGCGTTGGTGCCGTCTTCGGTGAGCCCGCCGGTGGCCACGGGCAGGGTCAGCCACACGGCGAGGTCCTCCCCCGCCGCACGCCGGTCTGCCTGCAGTTCGGCGATCGCGGTGGCCCGGCGGGTCGCCGCGGCCGAATCGGTGAGGTTGGCGCCCTCGAGGTCGAGGTCGATGGTGGTCACGTCGTACCGGTCCAGCACGGCGGCGTACGCGGCGATGAGCGCCTTCTTGTCGGTGCAGCCGGTGCCCAGCTCGGTGTTGAGCAGCCCGCCGAACGAGACGACGATCTGGCCGCCGAGCTGCTTCACCCGGGCCAGGCGGCGGTCGAGGTCGAGCTCGTCCGACGCCTCGTCGAGGCTGAAGTGGGTGCCCCAGCTGGGCGCGCAGGCGTCGTCGGTGGCGGCGACGATGAAGGAGAGCACCACGTCGTTGCCGGCCAGGTCGGCCGTGGCCTCGAAGTCGTAGGTGGGGGTGGCCGTCACGTCGACATACCCGGCGAACCAGGGGTCGTAGGCCTCGGCGGCCTGCGCCGACCCCCACCACTGCCAGCCGAGGTAGCCGCCGGTGGAGAGCGCCACGACGAGCACGATGCCCAGGAACACCCGCACCACGGAGAGGCGACGGCGGGGCCGGTCGGACTTGCCGGGCGCGCCGGTCGTCACGGGCGCCATCGCGCCCGGGTTCACGGCGGTCACCGGAGCACGCCCTGCTTGGCGGCGCGCTTGGAGACGACGGGCTTGACGAACGGTCCGGTGACCAGTTCCACGTCGCTGGGCAGTTCGCCCACGACGTGACCGTGGTAGATCACGGCCCGCCAGTCCAGGGTGGGCTCAGCCGGTTGCGGCAGGGCCACCTGGGCGCCCTTGCGGCGCGGGGCCCGTTCGATGAACATCCACTGGGTCAGGCCCAGCCAGACGTCCACGATCGAGTTCCAGATGCCGATGTAGGTGAGGATCGCGGTGCTGGCGAGCAGGGCGTTGAACCCGGCGAACGCGGCGTTGCCCCAGTTCTCGTTGGAGACATCCCGCCACAGGGTGAGGGCGGAGAAGGCGACGATGAGGAACGGCACCACCACGAACAGGAGCGGGGCGGCCGTGCGGTTGCGCACCTTGGGGGTGCGGGCGAACGGGATCTTCTTGCTGGTCACGGCCTGCTGCAGCGACTTGAGCACCCCGGCGAGGTTCACCGGCAGCAGGATGAGGTTGAACCCGTAGATGCGGAAGATGTCGCTGAACTTGTACCCGCAGTAGCGCAGGTCGCTGCCCATGGCCAGGAAGTACGGCAGGGCGGCGAGCACCACGACCGGGCTGAGCAGCCGGCTGTCGTACGGGTAGGCGAGCAGGAAGATCAGGCCGAAGCTGGCCCAGGCGATGCTGGTCATGTAGTTCACCCGCAGCGCCAGTTCGATCAGGCTGATCGGGTGGCCCTGACGGCGGCGTTCGCGCATCTGGCGCCACAGCTTGGGCAGGATGAGCAGACCACCGTTGGCCCAGCGGCGGCGTTGCACGATGAGCGAACCGAAGTCGGGCGGGGTGGCGCTGTAGGAGAGGCGTTCGGGGTAGTTCACCAGCGACCAGCCGTGCGTGCCCAGGTCGATGCTGGACTCGGTGTCCTCGATCACGGTGCGGTCCTGCACGTAGCGGCGCACCTCGAAGCCGCCCACGGTCTCGACCTCGACGATGTCTTCGAGGGCCACCTTGCGGATCACCGCGTTGGCGCCCACCCAGAAGGTGGCGCCGTAGTACGACATGCCCTGGTGCAGAATGTGCTGGATGTCGGTGGTGGCGCCGGCGAGGCGTTCGATGCGGGTGGGGGCGCCGCGGAACGAGGAGTACGGCGTCTGGGTGACGGCAACGCGGGCGTTGTCGGGCTGCTCGAGGAAGTAGACCAGGCGCAGGCAGTAGTCGCGCAGCAGCAGCGAGTCGGCGTCGAGGGTGAGCAGGTACTCGGAGTCGCGCACCACGTAGTCGGCGGGGGCGTCGTCCTCGACCGGGCGGAGGATGGTGCCGTCGGGTCCGTCTTCGCGCTGGAACCGGCGACCCATCAGGCCGATGTAGGCGTTGAGGTTCATGGCCTTGTTGGCCTCGTGCGAGAGCGACGAGAACAGTTTGCGTTCGAAGGTGTCCAGCTCGGCGGAGAACGTCCAGAGCAGCCGGCGGTGCAGCTCGAGCATCCGGGCGGCGGCGGGGGCGGTGCCCTCCTTCGCGGCGGCGGCCAGCGCGGCTCCGGTGAGGGAGAGTTCGGCGGCGAGACCGCCGAGCACCTGCTCGACGAAGAAGGTGTCGACGTGGTCGTCGATGGTCTCGGAGGAGGCCATCGCCTGCAGCCAACGGGCGGCCCACTGGTAGTTGTCGGCCAGGCGCTGCACGGCCCGTTCGGTGGGCTGGTCGTTGCCGGCCAGTTCCAGCTCGCAGATGAGCAGCTCTTCGGTGAACCGGGCCTTGGGTTCGGCCAGGGCCCGTTCGATGTCGCGGGCGATGCTGCGGGAGACCTGCAGCTGCGCGGCCACGGCCGGGTCGGTGGGGTGGGGCGGGTCATCCAGCAGCAGCACGATGCGCAGGTCGGGGTACTCCTGCAACGCCGCCGACCACAGGGTGCCGCGCACCACGCCGGGCTCCTCGCTGTAGGAGGGCACCAGCACCGTGAGCGAGCCGTGGTGGGTGGCGAAGTGGCTGTCCAGCTCGGCGCGGGGCACCCGCACGTGGTCGCGGAAGCGTTGCAGCGCGCCCTGCCGGGCGATGAGGTACATCAGCGCGGAGAAGGTGAGGAAGCTCACCACGACCCAGTACGAGACGGCTTCGGTGGTGAACCGGAAGCTCTCGGTACCGTTGTTGAGGAACTGGCGGAGGATCGTGTAGATGACGTAACCGAACCAGGCCACGACGGTGGCGATGATGGCCAGCCGGCCCCAGGTGATCTTGGAATCGCTGGGGATCTCGTGCACGGTGGGGAGCGGCTGAGTGCTGCGTTCGGCACCGAGCTGGCGTTTGCGGGCAGGCGAAGCTAGGGACTTCGTAGGCACAGTAATTACATCCTTGGGGTAGGGCCAGGGATCTCGTTGGATCGACGGTCGAGAGTTTCGGGTTCTCGGAGAGACCAGGTAGCAACGAAATGCGGGGGACGCGGAAATGTCGGAAGGCTTCGTGGTGCACCCAGTGCCGCTCTAGGAAGCGGGGGGCTGGGGAACTGCGGGAGGGAGAAGCGCACCCTTCGGGTGGTGCGACGGCAATCTGACGCGCGGGCTTCGGGGCCCGGTGGGTGACCGGGCTTCGGGGCCCGGCCGGTGATGCGGATGCTGGGTGCTGCGGGTTGAACCGGGCCGGAGCCCGAAAGGAGTGGAGCACGTCGGGTGGTGCACTTCGGTGTGGATCACGGGCCGGGTTGGGCCCGTTGGCGTGCGGTGGTCGGTGGAGCCGGGTGGACTCTGCCGACATTCAAAACCTAGAACAATCTCGGCGGCGACAGAAGACCCCTCCCCCGGGGGCTCCCCGGATGGGGTCTGGGCCGGGTGCCCGCCCACTTCCGCGCCAGCACTGGCATCCGCGCGCGGAACCCGGGCGCTCTTGCGTCCGGCTTGCGGGGGTCTTGCGGCAATCTTGCGCAAACCTTGCGCTGAAACCACCTGTTTTGGCGCGCCGCTGGCGAGCCGTCCACTAGGGCTGTGCGCCTTAAACGGGGGGTCAGGAGGGTGCCGGGCGGCGCATCCGGCACACAAAAAAAGAACCGCACGCCGTCACCCGAAGGTGGCGGCGTGCGGTTCTTCAGCAGCGCTCTGCGCTTAGCGCTTGCGCTTCTCGCGCACGCGCATGCTGATGTTGATCGGGCTGCCGGCGAAGCCGTAGACCTCGCGCAGGCGACGCTGGATGAACCGGCGGTAGCCCGGGTCGAGGAACCCGGTGGTGAAGATCACGAAGGTCGGCGGGCGGCTGGAAGCCTGGGTGCCGAACAGGATGCGCGGCTGCTTGCCGCTGCGCACGGGGTGCGGGTGCTCCGCGGCCAGCTCGGCGAGGAACGCGTTGAACTTGCCGGTGGCGACGCGGGTGTCCCACGACTCGAGCGCGAGCTCGAGGGCCGGAACCAGCTTCTCCATGTGACGGCCGGTCTTGGCGGAGATGTTCACGCGCGGGGCCCAGGCCACGTGGGCCAGGTCCTGCTCGATCTCCCGCTCGAGGTAGCGGCGGCGGTCGTCGTCGATCTGGTCCCACTTGTTGAAGGCGAGAACCAGGGCACGGCCGGATTCGAGCACCAGGTCGATGACGCGCACGTCCTGCTCGCTGATGACCTCGGTGACGTCGATGAGCACGACGGCCACTTCGGCCTTCTCCAGCGCGGCGCTTGTGCGCAGCGATGCGTAGAAGTCGGCGCCCTGGGACAGGTGCACGCGACGGCGGATGCCGGCGGTGTCGACGAAGCGCCAGACCTTGCCGCCGAGCTCGACCTGCTCGTCGACAGGGTCGCGGGTGGTGCCGGCCAGCGAGTTGACGACAACGCGCTCTTCGCCGACGACCTTGTTCAGCAGGCTGGACTTGCCCACGTTCGGGCGGCCCAGGATCGCGACGCGACGCGGTCCGCCGACTTCCTGCTTGGCGACGTTGGAGATCTCGGGGAGCTCTTCGAGGATCGCGTCGAGCAGGTCGGCCACACCGCGGCCGTGCAGCGCGGAGACCGGCCAGGGCTGGCCGAGGCCGAGCGCCCAGAGGCTGGCCGCTTCGGGCTCCTGGCGGATGTCGTCGACCTTGTTGGCGATGAGGAAGACGGGCTTGCCGCTGCGGCGGAGCAGCTTGACGACGGCCTCGTCGGTGGAGGTGGGGCCCACGTTGGAGTCGACGACGAACATGACGACGTCGCACAGCTCGATGGCCAGTTCGGCCTGCATGGCGACGGACGCGTCGATGCCCTTGGCGTCGGGCTCCCAGCCGCCGGTGTCGACGAGGCTGAAGCGGCGTTCGTGCCATTCGCCCTTGTAGGTGACCCGGTCACGGGTCACGCCGGGGGTGTCCTCCACGACGGCCTCGCGGCGGCCGAGGATGCGGTTCACGAGCGCGGACTTGCCCACGTTGGGGCGGCCGACGATCGCGATGACCGGCAGGGCCGGCAGGTACGTGATGGCGTCGGGGTCGTCGGAGACGTGGTCGAGAACGTCGAAGTCCTCGTCGTCGAGGTCGTACTCGTTCAGACCGGTGCGCAGCGCGGTGGCGCGCTGCGAGATGAGTGCGTCGTCCTCGTCGAGGTCGGTCAGGCGCGATGCGATTTCCGGGTCGAGCTCGGGGATCGTCGTGTCGTCGAATTGATTAGTCATTGCGAGTTCCTCGCGGTATTGATGACCTCTACAACCGCGTCAATGGTCTGGTCGAAGTCGAGATGGGTGGAGTCGACGGTGGTCACACCGTCTGCGGCGCTCATGAATTCCACTACCTGGGAGTCGGCGCGATCCCTCGATCGCAACTGTTCCGCCACGGTGTGGGCCGATTGGGTTGATATTTCCGCAGAGCGCCTAGCCATTCTAGCCTCTTCGGTCGCTGTGAGTAGAATGCGCACCTCAGCTTCCGGTGCCACGACGGTGGTGATGTCGCGGCCTTCGACCACCACACCGGGCTGCGGAACGGCCCGGGCGATCGTGCGGAACAGCTCGGTGAGGTGCGTGCGCACCGCGGGGACCCGGGCGATGGCGCTGACCACGGCCGAGATCTGCGGCTCCCGGATGGCGTCGGTGACGTCGGTCTGACCCACCCGCACGAAGTAGGCATCCGGTTCGGTGCCGATCGTGTAGTCGAAGGTGTCGAGGGCGCCGGCGACGGCATCCGCGTCTTGCGCGTCGATGTTCTGCGCCAGCACGTGCCAGGCGAGGGCCCGGTAGGCCGCACCGGTGTCGAGGTAACCGTAGCCGAGCTTGCGGGCCACGGCACGGCTCACGCTGGACTTGCCGCTGCCGGCGGGCCCGTCAATCGCGACGAACAGGGGGTAGGAGTGCTTGCTCAAACGTCTAACCGACAATCCGCCAGCCGCGGGCGGCCAGCTCAGTGGTGAGGCGGCTGACCGCCTCGGGGAGGATGCTGATCTCGGCGAGCCCGATCTGGGCTCCCGGGGAGTGCTCGAGGCGCAGGTCCTCGAGGTTGACGCCCACCTCGCCGATCTCGTTGAAGAGACGGGCGAGCTGGCCGGGGGTGTCGTCGACCATCACGGTGATGACGGAGTAGCGGCGGTCCTGACCGTGTTTGCCGGGCAGCCGGGCCACGCCGGCGTTGCCGCCGGCGATCTCCTCGGCCACCTGCCGGCGGGCGCCGGGGGCGGCGGGGTCGGCGAGGGCGTCGATGAACCGGTCCAGGTCGTCACGGAGGGCCAGCAGGATCTGCCGCACCGGGGCGGGGTTGGCGCCGAGGATCTGTACCCACAGTTCGGGGTCGCTCGCGGCGACCCGGGTGACGTCGCGCACTCCCCCGCCGGCGAGGTTGAGCGCGGAGCCGGGCGCGTCGGTGAGCCGGCGCGCCATCAGGGTGGACACCACCTGGGGCACGTGAGAGACCAGGGCGACGGCGTTGTCGTGGTCCTCCGGGCTCATCTCCACCAGGGTGGCGCCGAGGTCGAGGATCAGGTCGTCGATGGCGGTGGCGCGCTGGTAGCTGATCGCGTCGTGCGCGGCGACCACCCAGGGGCGGCCGATGAACAGGTCGGCGCGGCCGGCGAGGGGTCCGCCGCGTTCGCGGCCGGCCAGCGGGTGCGAGCCGATGTACCGGGAGACGTCGGCGCCGCGTTCGCGCAGCTCGGTGAGCGGGGCCAGCTTGACGCTGGCCACATCCGTCACGATCGCGTCGGGGAACGCTTCGAGTTCGCGGGCGACGATGTCGGCCGTCACGTCCGGCGGCACGCACACGACGATGAGCTGCGGGGCGTCGCCGGCAGCGGCGGCGCGGCCGGCGCCGTAGTCGATGGCCAGCGACAGGTTGGTCGGCGACGCGTCGGCGAGGATCACGTCGAGGCCGCGGGCGGTGAGGCCCAGGCCGATGCTGGTTCCCAGGAGCCCGGCGCCGACGACTCGCACCGGCCCGATCAGGCGAGACTCGACCACGTTCGGCTCCAAACTTGCGCGGTTGACAGGGGGTGAAACGGATGCTGCGGGGGCTACTTCTGCGCCCTACTTCTGCACTTCGGCGCGGGACACCGTGAGCAGCTGACCGAGTTCCACCTTAGTGAGGTCTCGCACGGCGCCGGCCCGGAGGGTGCCCAGCTGCAGCGGGCCGAACTGACGGCGCACCAGGTCCACGACGGGGTGGCCGACGGCGTCCATCATCCGTCGCACGATGCGGTTGCGGCCGGAGTGCAGGGTGAGCTCGACGAGGGTGAAGCCGTCGCCGGGAGGGCTGGTGAGGATGCGGGCCTTGTCGGCGGCGATGGGGCCGTCCTCGAGCTCGATGCCGCTCTGCAGCTTGCCGATGGTCTGCGCGGAGACGCGGCCTTCGACCTTGGCGATGTAGGTCTTGGCGACGCCGAAGGAGGGGTGCGCGAGCACGTGGGCGAGGTCACCGTCGTTGGTGAGGATGAGCAGGCCGCTGGTGGCGGCGTCGAGGCGGCCCACGTTGAACAGGCGTTCCTCGTAGCCCTCGGTGAACTGGCGGAGGTCCGGGCGGCCGCTCTCGTCCTGCATGGAGGAGACCACGCCGACGGGCTTGTTGAGCATCACGTAGCGGCGGCTGGTGTCCAGCTGCACGGCCACGTTGTCCACGGCGATTTTGTCGGTCTCGGGGTGCACGCGGCGGCCGAGCTCGGTGACGACCTTGCCGTTGACCCGCACGCGGCCGGAGCTGATCATCTCTTCGCTGACCCGGCGGGAGGCGACGCCGGCGGCGGAGAGCACCTTCTGCAGGCGGATGCCGTCGGCGGCGGCCTCGGGGTTCGTCGCGAAGTCCGGGTTGGTGCTGCTGGTGTCGGTGTAGCCGTCGTTGTGGTCGGTCATGGTAGATCCTCGAATCCGTTCGCACCGTCGGCGAGCAACGGCGAAATTAGTGGCAACTCGTCGAGCGAGTTGATTCCCAGCTGCACGAGCAGCAGGTCGGTGGTGGCGTAATTGATCGCGCCGGTCTCGCTATCGGTGAAGGCTTCGGTGATCAATCCGCGCCCCAGGAGGGTGCGCACCACCGAGTCGACGTTAACGGCCCTGATCGAGGCTACCGCGCCGCGGCTGATCGGTTGCTTGTAGGCGATCACGGCGAGGGTCTCCAGGGCGGCCTGGGAGAGCCGGCTGGGGTTCTGGGTGAGCACGAAGTCGGCTACGACGGGGTCGTGTTCGGCGCGCACGTAGATGCGCCAGCCGCCGGCCACCTCGCGCAGTTCGAAGCCGCGGCGCACGGTGCCGTCGACGCCGTCGAAGTCGGCGACGAGCCGCAGGATGGCCTCGCGCACCTCGACGAGCGGACGCCCGACCGCGCTGGCCAGGTGCACCAGGCTCTGCGGCTCATCCGCCACCATCAGAATCGCCTCGAGCCGCCGCTCGATCGGCTGCGCCTCGCCCGCTCCCCCGTCGCCGGTCGCGCCCGTCTCACCCGCCGAGCCTCCTGCGCTGGTCGATCCTGTCGAGACCCCGCGAGCCGACCCCTCGGACACGCCCCCGTCGCTGGTCGAGCTTGTCGGGACCCCGTGAGCCGATGTCTCGACCGCGGCAGTGCTGGCATCAGGCGTCATAGTCGGCTCCGAGATTCGCGAGGTTGTCGTCCGACCAGCCGTCGGCATCCCAGTGCAGACTGAGCTCCCCGAGCGGTTCCAGCTGGTCGTAGGTGAGGGCGCCGTGCCGGTACAGCTCGAGCACGGCGAGAAACCGGGCGATGACCTGCCCCTTCTGCGCGCAGTCCACGATCAGCTCCCGGAACGTGAGGGTCTGATTCGCGCGCAGCATCGCCACGACGATCGCCGCCTGCTCCCGGATGCTCACCAGCGGCGCGTGCAGATGCTCCAGCCCCACAGTGGGCAGCTCGCGCGGCGTGAGGGCCAGCGCGGCCAGCGCGCCGAAATCGGCGAGCGAGAGCGTCCAGACCAGCTCCGGAGTCGTCGTGCGGTACTTCTCTTCGAGCCGCACCGAGCGCACGTGCCGGGTGGCCTCGTGTTCGAGGTTCTCGAGGAACCACGCCGACGCCGTCTTGAACGCGCGGTACTGCAGCAGCCGGGCGAAGAGCAGGTCGCGGGCCTCGAGCAGCGCCACGTCCTCGGCATCCACCAGCTCACCCTGGGGCAGCAGGCCCACCAGCTTGAGGTCGAGCAGGGTGGCCGCCACCACGAGGAACTCGGTGGCCTGGTCGAGCTCCTCGGCCGCGTCGAGGCCGCGCAGGTAGGCGATGAACTCGTCGGTGACCCGGCTCAGCGAAATCTCGGTGATGTCGAGTTCGTGCTTGCCGATCAGCGAGAGCAGCAGGTCGAACGGGCCCTCGAAGTTCTGCAGCGCCACGGAGAAGCCGGGCGTGGGCATCCCGTTGCCGCCGTCGACCAGCGTGCCGGCCGTGCCGGAGGCGGCCGAGGCTGTCGCCGCGGCGGTGGCCGGAACGGCCGAGAGCCGCTTAGGCGACCGCGCCACGCTGGATCAGTTCCCGCGCCGCCTGCTTGTAGGCCTTGGCGGCGGCGTGCTCCGGAGCGAACTCTGTGATCGGCACCCCCGCGACACTGGCATCCGGGAATTTGACGGTGCGCCCGATGACGGTGTCGAGCACCCGGTCGCCGAACGCGTCGACGACCCGCTCCAGCACCTCACGCGAGTGCAGCGTGCGGGCGTCGTACATGGTGGCCAGGATGCCGTCGAGTTCGATGGCCGGGTTGAGCCGGTCGCGCACCTTGTCGATGGTCTCGATGAGCAGGGCAACGCCGCGCAGGGCGAAGAACTCGCACTCGAGCGGGATGAGCACCCCGTGGCTGGCGGTGAGCGCGTTGACCGTGAGGATGCCCAGCGACGGCTGGCAGTCGATGAGGATCACGTCGTAGTCGTTGGAGACCTTGCGAAGCACCCGGGCGAGGATCTGCTCGCGGGCGACCTCGTTGACCAGGTGCACCTCCGCGGCGGAAAGGTCGATGTTGGCCGGGATGATGTCCAGGCCCTCGACAGCGGTGTGCTGGATGGCCTCGTGCGGGTCCTTGGAGCCGCTCAGGAGCAGGTCGTAGATGGTGGTGACGTCGTGGGTGGGCACGCCGAGACCGGCCGACAGGGCGCCCTGCGGGTCGAAGTCGATGGCGAGCACCCGGCGGCCGTAGCCGGCCAGCGCCGCGCCCAGGTTGATGGTGGTCGTCGTCTTGCCGACGCCGCCCTTCTGGTTGCACAGCGACACGATGCGCGCCGGCCCGTGGCTCTTCAGCGGGGCAGGTTCTTCGAACACCTGCACCGGTCGCCCGGTTGCGCCGGTGGGGAGTTCCTCGAGTCCGGGAAGCTGCGTCCGGCTATCCGTCTTACGCGCCACTGGGCTGTCCTCGATCCGTCATGCAATTCACTTGGTCGATTCTACCGAGCCGCCACGCCCGCCCCCGCCAAGATACCCGGTGTGCCGCTACTCGCTGCCGTTCGCGCGACGGTCGAGCCCGCCGAGACCAGGTGAGCCGGTCTGCGGAACGCAACCGTTGCGCTGGTCGAGCTTGCCGAGACCCCGTGCGCCGGTCTCGAGGCACGTCACGAGGTCTCGACGGGCTCGACCAGCGATGGGGCCCGACACACGCGCAGGTCCGGTCAGCCGGCCTTCTTGTCGTCGGTGCCGGCGCGTACCCGCACCACGGTCTCCCAGCCGGCCACGATCACGAGCACCGCGGTGGTCACCGCGCCCAGCTGCAGCGGGTTGAGCGCAAACACAAACGCGGCCGCGAACGCCACCAGCAACGCCCCGATCCCCACCAGGTACGACACGAGCAGCTCGCGCGCCACGACCAGCCGGAACAGCAGCATCCCCGCCACATAGAGCAGCGGACCGCCCACCAGCACCACGGCGGTCGACAGGGTCATGCCGGCGTGCGGGTGCGAGAGCACCTCCTTGTCGGCGACCGAGGTGAGCACGATGCCGGCGATGATCACCGCGTGCACGTAGGTGTAGGCCAGCCGGGCGATGCGGCCCGGCTCGGCCGCGGCGGCGATGGCCTTGGCGCCGGCGCGTTCGCTGTGGTCGAAGTACAGCCACCACATGGCCACACTGGCGCCGAACGCGAGCAGCATGCCCAGGATGCTCTCCGCCGACGATTCCTTGTCGACGAACGCGAACCCGGTGACGAGCAGTGATTCGCCCAGGGCGATGATCACGAACAGGGCACTGCGCTCGGCGATGTGCCCGCCGGAGAGGTCCCACTGGTCGACACCGGAGGCGCCGAGTCCGGGCACCCGGAAGCCCAGCCCGGCGGAGAGGTACTCGATGGCCAGCGCGATCAGCCAGAGCGGCAACCTATATTGCAGCGGCAGCAGCGCGCCGACGATCCAGAACACGCTGGACAGGGCCAGCCAGGCGAGGATCCGCACGAAGGTGCGGCGCAGCTCCGGGTCATGCCGGGCCACGGCGAACAGCATGAAGGCGGTGCGGCCCAGTTGCAGCACCGTGTACGCGAGCGCGAAGACGATGCCGCGGTCACCGAACGACTCGTAGATCGAGACGCTCACCACAAAACCCACGAGCGACAGGCCCAGCACCACGCCGCGCACGGGCAGCTTGGCCGGGTCGAGCCAGTTGGTCACCCAGGTCGTGTACACCCAGAGCCACCACAGGGCGAGCACGAGCATCGCCGACTCGAGAGCACCCTCCCAGGACTGGTTCTCGTAGAGGTAGCGGGAGAGCTGGGTGAGCGCGAAGACGAAGATCAGGTCGAAGAACAGCTCCACGTAGGTGACGCGGTCGGCGGCCTCCGAGTCGTCGGGGCGCAGCAGGTTGCGACGGATGCCGAAGCGGCCGGCCGGCGTCGCTGCCGGCGGGGGCGGGGAGGTGCGGGTCACTCCCCCATTGTCAGGGATGCGGCCTGCGGAACGCACCCATTCCGCTGAACAGGCCGTCAGCGGGCTCGGGGGTGGGCGGTGGTGTACATGTCGCGGAGGGTGTCGATGGTGACGAGCGTGTAGATCTGGGTGGTGGCCACCGACGAGTGGCCGAGCAGTTCCTGCACCACGCGCACGTCGGCGCCGCCGGAGAGCAGGTGGGTGGCGAAGGAGTGCCGCAGCGTGTGCGGCGACACCTCGATGCCCAGCTCGGCCCGTTCGGCGGCGGCGCGGATGATGAGCCACGCGTTCTGCCGGCTCACCCGGTGCCCGCGCACCCCGAGGAACAGCGCCGGGGTGGCTTTGCCGCGAGCGGACAGCACCGGCCGGGCCCGCACCAGGTATGCGTCGATCGCGGTGCGGGCGAAGCTGCCCACCGGCACGATGCGCTGCTTGTTGCCCTTGCCGGTGAGGCGCACCACGTCTTCCTCGAGCACGTCGTCGACGTTGAGGTTGACCACCTCCGACACCCGCGCCCCGGTGGCGTAGAGCAGCTCCAGCAGCGCCTTGTCGCGCAACTGCGGCAGCTCGTCTCCGTCGGTGGCGGCCAGCAGCTGGTTGACTTGCTCGATCGAGATGGCCTTGGGCAGTCTGAGGCCCAGTTTGGGCGGTTTCGTCTCGTGCGCGACGTCCGCGTCCACGAGGGATTCCTCGAGCAGGAACCTGTGGAACCCGCGCACGGTGGAGAGGATCCGCGCCACCGACGACGCCGTCAGCGGCGACTCGGCCCGCCCGCCCAGGAACTGCACGAACGCGCTCACCTGCACGGCGGTGACGGCGCCGAGGTCGGTGACACCGGCATCCGTCAGCCAGCCGGCGTAGATGACCAGGTCGCGGCGATACGCGGCGACCGTGTTGGCCGAGAGCCCGCGTTCAATCGAGACATGCCGCAGATACGAGTGCACGGCCTCCTCGACGAACACGGGGCCGGTCACACCGTGTGGTCCCAGTTCGACGGATGCCGCGGCCACGGCAGGTCCGCCGGGCCCAGGCTCGCCCAGCCGCGCGCGCGGGAGGCCGCAGCGGCCAGCACCCCGACGACCAGCGACGGGTTCTGCACCTTGCGGGCGAGGATCGCGTCGATGCAGTCGTCCAGTGACACCCAGCGGGTGATCATGTCGGCTTCTTCCTCGGTGCGTTCGAACACCTCGGTGGCCGGCGACAGGCCGCGGGCCAGGTAGATGCGGATGACCTCGTTGCTGCCGCCCGGGGACGTGTAGAACTCGGTCAGCACGTTCCACTCGGATGCGACGACGTCGGTTTCCTCGGCCAGTTCACGCTGCGCGCCGATGTAGGCGTGTTCGCCGTCCACGTCGAGCAGCCCGGCGGGCAGTTCCCACTCGCGCATCCGGATCGGGTGCCGGTACTGCTGGATCAGCAGGACCCGGTCCTGGTCGTCGAGAGCGAGCACGGCCACGGCGCCGGGGTGATCGATGTAGTCGCGCACGATCTCGGTGCCGTTGTAGTCGAAGGCGTCCTGGCGCACGTTCCAGACGTAGCCCTCCATGCGCAGTGCGCTGGAGTTCAGCGGCGTCGGCGCCGGCTCGTCCTCGATCGGCGGCAGCAGGCTGTCCGCGTCGGCGCGAGCACCGAGCGGGTTCACTGCTGCCGCGTCAGCGAGAGCGGGATCAGGCATCTTCCTTCACCTCGAACAGGCGGCTGGCCTGCTGGCGGTCCAGCGCCGCACCGATCAGGCCGCGGAACAGCGGGTGGGCGTCGCTCGGGCGTGAGCGCAGCTCGGGGTGAGCCTGGGTGCCCACGTAGAACGGGTGCTCGGCGCGGGGCAGCTCCACGTACTCGACGAGGTGGCCGTCGGGCGAGGTGCCGGAGAACCACAGGCCGGCCTCGGCGATCTGAGCGCGGTAGTTGTTGTTCACCTCGTAGCGGTGGCGGTGACGTTCGGATGCCTCGGAGGCGCCGTACAGTTCGGCGACGAGCGAACCGTCGGCCAGGGTGGCCGGGTACAGGCCCAGGCGCATGGTGCCGCCCAGGTCGCCGCCGGCGATGATCTCGACCTGCTCTTCCATGGTCGCGATCACCGGGAACTCGGTCTCCGGGTCGAACTCGCTGGAGGAGGCGCCCTCGAGGCCGGCCTTGTTGCGGGCGTACTCGATGACCATGCACTGCAGGCCGAGGCAGAGGCCGAGCACGGGGATGGCGTTCTCACGGGCGAACTTGAGGGCGCCGAGCTTACCCTCGATGCCGCGCACACCGAAGCCGCCGGGGACGCAGATGCCGTCGAGCTCGCTGAGCATCGCGGCGGCGCCCTCGGGGGTCTCGCAGGTGTCGGAGGCGATCCACTCGATCTTCACCTTGGTCTGCTGGGCGAAGCCACCGGCGCGCAGCGCCTCGGTCACCGAGAGGTAGGCGTCGGGCAGGTCGATGTACTTGCCGACCAGGCCGATGGTGACCTCGTGCTTGGGCTCGCGCACGGCGTCGAGCACCCGCTGCCAGGCGGTCCAGTCCACGTCCTTGACCGGCAGGCCGAGCGCGTCGGTGATGTACTTGTCCAGACCCTGCTCGTGCAGCACGGCGGGGATCTCGTAGATGCTGGGCACGTCTTTGCAGTTCACGACGGCGTCTTCGTCCACGTCGCACATGAGCGCGATCTTGCGCTTGTTCGACTCGGAGACGGGCCGGTCGCTGCGGAGCACCAGCGCATCCGGCTGGATGCCGAGGGAGCGGAGCGCGGCGACGGAGTGCTGGGTGGGCTTGGTCTTCTGCTCACCGGAGGCGGCCATGAACGGCACCAGGGAGACGTGCACGAAGAAGACGTTCTTACGGCCGAGCTCGTGGCGCACCTGACGTGCGGCCTCGATGAACGGCTGCGACTCGATGTCGCCGACGGTGCCGCCGACCTCCGTGATGATCACGTCGGGGCGGGGCTCGTCGCTGGCCTGCAGCCGCATCCGTCGCTTGATCTCGTCGGTGATGTGCGGGATGACCTGCACGGTGTCGCCGAGGTACTCGCCGCGGCGTTCGCGGGCGATGACCTGCGAGTACACCTGACCGGTGGTCACGTTGGCCGCCTGGGTGAGGTTGATGTCGAGGAAGCGCTCGTAGTGGCCGATGTCGAGGTCGGTTTCGGAGCCGTCGTCGGTGACGAAGACTTCGCCGTGCTGGAACGGGTTCATCGTTCCAGGATCGACGTTGAGGTAGGGGTCGAGCTTCTGCATCACAACGCGTAGTCCGCGAGCAGTGAGCAGGTTGCCGAGGCTTGCCGCCGTCAGGCCTTTACCCAATGAAGAAACGACACCACCGGTCACAAAAATGTGCTTTGTAATGTCGTCTGATTTGTCCGCGTTTATATTGTTCACCACGGGCTTCGATCCTATCACCTAGTGTGGGCCTCTCCGTTGGAGCTGGTTGTATGGGCAAGTTCGATGAGCTCGCGGGCGTGCTCGAGGCCGCTGGCGGAGTCGGGCAGTCCGGAGAGCAGACGCGCCATCTCGGCGGCCCGGTCGTCGCCGGTGAGCTGGCGCACGCTGCTGGCGGTGACGGAGCCGTTGCTGTCTTTCACGACGCTGAGGTGGTTGCCGGCGAACGCGGCGACCTGGGCGAGGTGGGTGACCACGATCACCTGCGCGGTTTCGGCGAGCCGGGCCAGTCGCCGGCCGATCTCGATGGCGGCCGCACCGCCCACTCCGGCGTCGACCTCGTCGAAGACGAAGGTGGGCACCGGGTCGGTGGCGTTGATGACCACTTCGATCGCCAGCATCACACGTGAGAGTTCGCCACCGGATGCGCCGCGCGCCAACGCCCGCGGCTCGGCCCCTGCGTGCGGCTGCAGCATGATCCGCACGAGGTCCAGGCCGGTCACCGAGACCTCGTCGAGCGGTTCGATCTCCACCACCAGGCGGGCGTCGGGCATGGCCAGGGCGGCCAGTTCGCGGGTCACGGCGGCGCCGAGCGCGGCGGCCGCGGTGGTGCGGATGCCCGTGAGCGTCTCGGCGAGGCGCTGCACGAGGTCGCGGTCGGCGGTGGTGTCCGCCTGGAGGGTCTCGATGCGGTCGGAGTCGCTGTCGAGTTCGAGCAGGCGGCTGCTGCCGGTGTCGAGGAAGTCGATGGCCTCGTCGAGGCCGCCGGCGAACTTGCGCGACAGGGCGCTCAGCTCGGCGCGGCGCTCCTGCACCACCTCGAGCTCCCGGGCACCGTCGGCGTCGAGGCCGGCGAGGTAGCTGGAGAGCTGCCCGGCGATGTCGGCGACGGCGAACCCGGCGTTGGCGAGGGCCTCGGCCAGTGGCGGCAGGGTGGGGTCGTGCTCGGCGGCGCGTTCGAGCTGTCGGCGGGCGGAGTCGAGCAGGGCCACCACGTCGGGGGTGTCGTCGCTGGAGTCCTCGGCGGAGAGCAGCTCGCGTGACGAGGCGGCGGCGAGGCGCAGTTCCTCGAGGTTGCCGAGCCGTTCGGCCCGGGCGCTGAGTTCGTCGTCCTCGCCGCGTTGCGGGGCGGCGAGTTCGATCTCGGCGATGGCCAGCCGCAGGTCCTCGGCTTCGCGGGCGCGGCGGTCCTGTTCGGCGATGAGCAGGTCGAGTTCGGCCTGGTTGGCGTGCCAGCGGTGGTAGGCGTGCTGGAAGGCGGTGAGGGCATCCGCGAGTTCGGCGCCGGCGAACCTGTCGAGGGCGCCGCGCTGGGCGGAGGTGGAGCGCAGGCGCACCTGGTCGGACTGACCGTGCACCACGACGAGGTCGCTGCCGAGGTCGCCGAGCACGCCGGCCGGGGCGCTGCGGCCGCCCACGACGGCGCGGCTGCGTCCTTCCGCAGACACCGAGCGGCTGAGCAGCAGTTCGGGGCCGTCGAGGTCTCCCCCGGCGTCGTGCACCCGCTGGGCCACGGGGCCGGCCGGGTCGACCAGCCAGCGGCCTTCCACCCAGCTCTGCGACTGGCCGGCGCGCACGGTGCCCGGGTCGGCGCGTTCGCCGAGCAGCAGGCCGAGCGCGGTCACGACCATGGTCTTACCCGCGCCAGTCTCCCCCGTGATGGCCGTGAAGCCGGGTCCGAGCGGCAGGGTGGCCTCTTTGATCACGCCGAGGTCGCGGATGACGAGTTCTTCGATCATGGCCAGGCCTCACTCACGTCCGACCGGGCCGCGCCAGCCCGTGATCGGCAGATCGAACTTGTTCACGAGCCGGTCGGTGAACGGACCGCTGTGCAGCCGGGCCAGGCGCACCGGCACCGGGGAGCGACGCACGATCACGCGGGCGCCCGGCGGCAGGTCGGAGACCCTCCGGCCGTCGGCGCAGAGCACGGCCGAGCTGTCGCCGCGCGCCAGCACCTCCACCGCCAGCGAGGAATCGGGCCCCACGACCAGCGGGCGGGCGAACAGGGCGTGTGCGCTGAGCGGCACGAGCAGCAGGGCGTCCAGGCTCGGCCACACGATGGGGCCGCCGGCGGAGAACGAGTAGGCGGTGGACCCCGTGGGGGTGGACAGCACCACTCCGTCGCAGCCGAAGGCGGAGAGCGGACGGCCGTCGACCTCGATGATGACCTCGATCATCCGTTGCCGGCTGGCCTTCTCCACGGTGGCCTCGTTGAGCGCCCAGGTTTCGTAGACCACCTCGTGGTCCACCTTCACCCGCACCGACAGGGTCATCCGCTCTTCGACGAGGTAGTCGCGCAGCAGGGCGCGGCGAACGGCTTCGCCGAGGTCGTCACGTTCGCTTTCGGCGAGGAAGCCCACGTGGCCCAGGTTGATGCCGAGCAGCGGGGCGGAGCAGCCGCGCACGATCTCGGCGGCGCGCAGGATGGTGCCGTCGCCGCCGAGCACAATGACGAGCTCCAGGTCGGTGGCCTGCACGGTCTCGCCGAGCACGGCGGTGCTGCCGTTGAGTTGCGGGCAGGAGGCCAGCAGGTCGTTGCGCTCCTCGGCGGCCAGCACGGGCACGGCGCCGGCGGCGATGAGTTGCTCGCACACCGTCGCGGCGGCTTCCAACGAATCCTGCCGGCCGGTGTGGGCCACGACGAGGATGTGCCTGGGCGTTGCGGTCATGCTCGTCACGCTCCCACCAGGACGGTTATCCGATCGATCCATTCTGTCGGATTGCTGCCGGTTCCGGTTCGCATCCACACGAGATACTCGTGGTTGCCCGCAGCTCCCGCGATCGGCGACGCGATGAGGCCGTTGATGCCCAGGCCGAGATCCCAGCCGGCCCAGAGCACGCCGGAGACGGCGTCGGCGCGCAGGCCCGGGTTGTGCACGACACCCTCACGGATACCGCCGCGCCCGACCTCGAATTGCGGCTTGATCAGCAGCACAAAATCGGCGCCCTCGGCGGCGGTGGCCACAAGGGCGGGCAGCACCGTGGTGAGCGAGATGAACGAGAGGTCGCCCACGACGAGGTCGGGCCGGTCGGTGATGCCGGACGCGCCCGCGATGGTCTCCGCGGTGGCGTAGCGCAGGTTGAAGCCCTCCACGAGGGTGACCCGGGGGTCGGCCTTGATGGTGGGCGACAGCTGGCCGTGGCCCACGTCGACGGCGATGATCCGGCCGACGCCGCGTTCGAGGAGCACCTGGCTGAAGCCGCCGGTGGAGGCGCCGGCATCCATTGCGGTGCGGCCGGCGACGGGCAGTTCGAAGGCGTCAAGAGCGGCGACGAGTTTGTGCGCGCCGCGGCTGACGTAGTGGTCGGTGGGGGCGACGGCGATCACCTGGCTGTCGCGCACCTTGGCGGACGCCTTGACGACGGGGCTGCCGTCCACGGTCACAAGTCCCTCGGCGATGAGCCGGGCGGCCACGGTGCGCGATCGCACCAGGCCGCGGTCGAACAGGGCCGAATCCAGGCGCTGCTCCCCCGTGGGCGCCACCGGTTCACTGACGGGGGCCGGAGTGTGGATGGGCACGCTGGTGGGTTGGGGGGCCGGCCGCTGCGGTGCCGGAGTCTGCTCGGAGTCGGTCCCCAGGTCGGGGTCTGGCGCGGTCGGGTTGTGCGTAGTCATTCGGCCTTCGATCGGGGCACGTCTCCACCTTCGAGGTGGTCGCGCAGACTGTCGTGCAGCTCGGAATATGCCGCGGCCCGCTCCGCGAGCGGCAACGCCTCGACGGCCGCGAGGCGGGCGTCGAGGTCACCGTCCAGAACGGGCGGGGCCGGTACGTCGGCGGGTCCGGTGGCTGGGGCAGCCGAAGTGGGGCGCGGCCCCGGGCGGCCCGGGGTCGGTCCGGCCGGCGGTCGTGCCTGGTCTACTCCGTCTGCACTCACGCCTCCTAGGCTACCGTCCGAGATAGAGACTCTCCGGAACGTTGAGCCCGTAGATCGGTCGGCCGGACGCCCAGATCACGGCGCACGCCGCGCGCAGCAGGTTGATTCCGTCGTCACCGACGGCCATGATCTCCACGTCGGCACCGTGGATGCGCACGGATGCGCCGTCGACGGTGGCCTGGGACTTGTCCTTGGAGAACACGGTCACCGGGTAGGGCTCGTGCAGCTGGCGCAGGTCCTCGAGGATGAACGTGGGGCGTTCCTCCGGGCCGGCGGCCAGGGCCTGCTTGGCCTTGTCGATGCCCGTGAGCACCAGCACGGCCGGGATTCCGGCCCGGTTGGCGCCGAGGATGTCGGTGTCGAGCCGGTCGCCGATGAACAGCGGCGCGGTCGCCTCGAAGCGTTTGATGGCCTCGAAGAAGATCGGCGTCTCGGGCTTGCCGGCCACGAGGGGCAGGCGTCCGACGGCGGTGTGCACCGCGGACACCAGGGTGCCGTTGCCCGGAGCGATGCCCCGTGCCTGCGGGATGGTCCAGTCGGTGTTCGTGGCGATCCACGGGATGCCTGAGTAGTCACCGTCGGGGGTGACGCCGGCGTTCAACGCGAAGCAGGCTTCGGCCAGCTGGGTCCAGCCCACGTCGGGCGCGAACCCCTGCACCACGGCGGCCGGGGAATCCTCGGCGGACCGGGTCACCTCGAAACCGTGCTTCTGCAGTTCGTCGACGAGCCCGTCGCCGCCCACGACCAGGATGCGGGAGCCGGCCGGTACCTGCTCCACGAGCAGCCGCATGGCCGCCTGGGGCGAGGTGACGACGTCGGACGGGGCCACCTGGAGACCGAGGTCGGTGAGGTGGCCGGCGACGGAGGCATCCGTGCGCGAGGCGTTGTTGGTGATGTAGCCCACCCGGATGCTCTCGGCGGCCTGGTTGAGGCTGTCGACCGCGAACGGGATGGCGTTGGGTCCGGCGTAGACCACGCCGTCCAGGTCTGCCAGCACCACGTCGATGCCGGCCAGGGGCGTGGCCGGCTCAGTCAACGGGCGTCGTCTCAGGATCTTCGTCCACGCCCTCGGCGTGGTCGGTCGCTGACTCGGACTCGTCGGTTGATTCGTCATCGGGTGCGGCAATGTCCTCGGTGTCGGTGATGGTCAGATCGGCGGTTTCGAGTTCGTCGGGAGTGTCGGCGTTGTCGGCCTCGTCTTCGTCGGGAGTGTCGGCGTTGTCGGCCTCGTCCTCGTCGGACTCCTCGTCGCTGTCGTCCGCGTCCTCGTCCTCGTCGAATTCTTCGTCGTCGAGTTCGACGATCTCGATGGTCTCGTCGACGTCACCGTTCAGGGCGGCGTCGGCGCGCGAGGCGCGTTCGTTCCAGAGGTCGGCTTCGTCGGTGCGGCCGAGTTCTTCGAGCACCTCGGCGTAGGCGGCGAACAGCTCGGAGCTGTAGGAGAACGCCGTCTTGGGGTCGAGCTGGGCGATCTCGAGCTCGCTCAGCGCGGCCTCGGTCTCTCCCAGGTCGAGGCGGGCGCCCGACATCGCGATGGCCAGGGCCACCTGCACGCCGGCCGGCAGGGTGCTGCGGTCGACGGACCGGCCGAGCTCGAGGGCCCGGTCGGGGCGGCCGACGCCGCGTTCGCTGTCCACCATCAGGGGCAGCTGGGCGTTGGAGCCGGAGATGCGACGGTAGGTGCGCAGTTCCCGCAGTGCCAGAGCGAAGTCGCCGGTGGCATAGGCGGTGATGGCGAGGCTCTCGCGCACGACGGCGATGCGGCCGGCCCGACGGGCGGCGCTCATCACGTGGCGGTGGGCCAGCTCGGGGTCTTCGTCGATCACGCGAGCGGCCATGGCCAGGTGGCGACCCACGGCCTCGGCGTTGTCCTTGGTGAGGGTCTTCAGCTCGTTGCGCGCGATGCGGTCGAGGTCGTCGGCCGTGATGTCGTCGGGCAGGTCCGGGTCGTCGTGACGGGGACGCACCGAACGCAGCTCGCGCTGCATGCGCTGCTCTTCGGTCATCTCCTCTTCCACGACGCGGGCGTCGCGGTCGTTACGGGCCGGAGCGCCGTCGCGGGTCCACAGCTTCTTACCGGCGTCGCGGGGCGCACCGGCGCGGGTCGGCGAGCCGCCGCGGGCGCTGTCCTTCAGCCACGGCTTGTTCTCGGTGTCGCGCTGCGGGCGGTCGGAGTTGCCTTTGTATGCCGGGCGGTCGCTGTTGCCCTTGTACGCGGGACGGTCGCCGTCGCGCTGGGGACGGTCACTGTTGCCCTTGTATGCCGGGCGGTCGCTGTTGCCCTTGTACGCGGGACGGTCACCGTCGCGCTGCGGACGGTCGCTGTTGCCCTTGTAGGCAGGGCGATCGGAGTTGTACGCGGGACGGTCGCCATCGCGCTGCGGGCGATCGGAGTTGCCCTTGTAGGCAGGGCGGTCCGTGTTGCCGCGGTAGGGAGGACGCTCGCCGTCGCGCTGCGGACGGTCGGAGTTGCCCTTGTAAGCAGGGCGGTCCGAGTTGTACGCCGGGCGGTCGGAGTTGCCGCGGTACGGAGGACGATCGCCATCGCGCTGCGGGCGATCGGAGTTGCCCTTGTAAGCAGGGCGGTCCGAGTTGTACGCCGGGCGGTCGGAGTTGCCCCGGTACGGTGCACGCTCCCCGCCCTGCGGACGGTCGGAGTTGCCACGGTACGGAGGACGATCCCCATCGCGCTGCGGGCGGTCAGAGTTACCGCGGTACGGAGGACGGTCGCCATCGCGCTGCGGGCGGTCGCTGTTGTACGCCGGACGATCGGAGTTGCCCCGGTACGGCGCACGCTCGCCGCCCTGCGGCCGGTCGGAGTTGCCGCGGTGCGGAGGACGATCGCCATCGCGCTGCGGGCGGTCAGAGTTGCCCTTGTAGGCCGGACGGTCAGAGTTGCCGCGGTACGGCGGACGATCGCCATCGCGCGCCGGACGGTCGCTGTTGTACGCCGGGCGGTCCGAGTTGCCGCGGTACGGCGCACGCTCCCCGCCCTGGGGACGGTCGGAGTTGCCGCGGTACGGCGCACGGTCGCCACCCTGCGGACGATCTGAGTTGCCGCGGTACGGCGCACGGTCGCCACCCTGCGGACGATCTGAGTTGCCGCGGTACGGAGGACGCTCTCCATCGCGCTGCGGGCGGTCGGAGTTGCCGCGGTACGGAGGACGTTCCCCGTCACGCTGCGGACGGTCGTTGCCGGCGCCGGCGTTGCCCTTGTATGGCGGTCGGGCGCCGTCCTGGCGGGGCCGGTCGGATCCTCCGCGACCTCCCTGGTAGCCGCCGGTTCGACGATCGCCGCTTCCGTTATCGCGTGCGTCGTTGCCGTTGCGTTCCGTGGGGGTCACTGTTTATCTCCTGTAGGTGTGGCTTACGTACCGGACTGCATCTCCAGCGTACGTTAACGCAAAATGGCCACCCGAATGGGTGGCCATTTTGACTAAGTTAAGTCCGGCGGTGTCCTACTCTCCCACAGGGTCCCCCCTGCAGTACCATCGGCGCAAAGAGTCTTAGCTTCCGGGTTCGGAATGTGACCGGGCGTTTCCCTCTTGCTATGGCCGCCGAAACAATGTGCGATGCCCCGGCACCAGGTGCCGGTCATCAAGTCGTTTCGAACCATCAAGCTTCGATCCCTCGAGTCTACAGGAGAACGGCCGCCCGCGCCTCCCCCGCGACCTGCGAGAAAAGCCCCACAACCACGCCGATTCCGTTGCTCACCTCGCAGGTCGCGGATGCCGCCGGCCCCGCCCGCGCGCAGAATGTCGCGAACGCGTACACGCCGCGTCCGATCGGTGGTCGAGCGTGTCGAGGCTTCGGGCGGGGTGGGGTTAAACGCAAAATGGCCACCCCGTGTGGGGTGGCCATTTCGTGTGTTTCTAAGTTAAGTCCGGCGGTGTCCTACTCTCCCACAGGGTCCCCCCTGCAGTACCATCGGCGCAAAGAGTCTTAGCTTCCGGGTTCGGAATGTGACCGGGCGTTTCCCTCTTGCTATAGCCGCCGAAACATCTTCCGATGAATCGAATCTATATTTTTAGTTATAGAGCCCCCGCGTGGAGGGCGTTTGTTCTCGACCGTACATCGAGAACCACATAGTGGACGCATAGCAGCTTATTCAAACTGAGTGTTATCAAATTATCGGCTTATTAGTACCGGTCAGCTCCAAGAGTCTTTAGTCCTCTCTTCCACATCCGGCCTATCAACGCAGTAGTCTAGCTGCGAGCCTCTCCCCCTAAGGGATGGAAATCTCATCTCGAAGCCGGCTTCCCGCTTAGATGCTTTCAGCGGTTATCCGTTCCGAACGTAGCTAATCAGCGGTGCTCCTGGCGGAACAACTGACACACCAGAGGTTCGTCCATCCCGGTCCTCTCGTACTAGGGATAGATCTTCTCAAATTTCCTGCGCGCGCAGCGGATAGGGACCGAACTGTCTCACGACGTTCTAAACCCAGCTCGCGTACCGCTTTAATGGGCGAACAGCCCAACCCTTGGGACCTACTCCAGCCCCAGGATGCGACGAGCCGACATCGAGGTGCCAAACCATGCCGTCGATATGGACTCTTGGGCAAGATCAGCCTGTTATCCCCGAGGTACCTTTTATCCGTTGAGCGACAGCGCTTCCACAAGCCACTGCCGGATCACTAGTCCCGACTTTCGTCCCTGCTCGACTTGTCAGTCTTACAGTCAAGCTCCCTTGTGCACTTACACTCGACACCTGATTGCCAACCAGGTTGAGGGAACCTTTGGGCGCCTCCGTTACTTTTTAGGAGGCAACCGCCCCAGTTAAACTACCCACCAGGCACTGTCCCTGAACCGGATCACGGTTCGAAGTTAGGTATCCAATATGACCAGAGTGGTATTTCAACGATGACTCCACCTGAACTAGCGTCCAAGCTTCACAGTCTCCCACCTATCCTACACAAGCCACACCGAACACCAATACCAAGCTGTAGTAAAGGTCACGGGGTCTTTCCGTCCTGCTGCGCGTAACGAGCATCTTTACTCGTAATGCAATTTCGCCGAGTTCGCGGTTGAGACAGCTGGGAAGTCGTTACGCCATTCGTGCAGGTCGGAACTTACCCGACAAGGAATTTCGCTACCTTAGGATGGTTATAGTTACCACCGCCGTTTACTGGGGCTTAAATTCTCAGCTTCGCCTTACGGCTAACCGTTCCTCTTAACCTTCCAGCACCGGGCAGGCGTCAGTCCGTATACATCGTCTTGCGACTTGGCACGGACCTGTGTTTTTAGTAAACAGTCGCTTCCCACTGGTCTCTGCGGCCTTCGAACGCTCCAGGAGTAAATCCCTTCACGCCTCAGGCCCCCCTTCTCCCGAAGTTACGGGGGCATTTTGCCGAGTTCCTTAACCACGATTCTCTCGATCTCCTTAGTATTCTCTACCTGATCACCTGAGTCGGTTTGGGGTACGGGTGACTAAAACCTCGCGTCGATGCTTTTCTTGGCAGCATAGGATCACTGATTTCACCCTTACGGGCTACCCATCGGGTCTCAGCCTTATATGAGAGACGGATTTGCCTATCTCTCGGCCTACATCCTTAGACCGGGACAACCATCGCCCGGCTCAGCTACCTTCCTGCGTCACACCTGTTAATACGCTAACCGCACCAGCATAGGGTCGCACGCTAGGCCTCACGCTTCACCCCGAAGGGATCCATCTAGAGGATTCAGATGCTTAGCATTACTGGATTAGCTTGGACGGTTTTTCATCAGTACGGGAATATAAACCCGTTGTCCATCGACTACGCCTGTCGGCCTCGCCTTAGGTCCCGACTTACCCAGGGCGGATTAGCCTGGCCCTGGAAACCTTGATCTTTCGGAGGACGGGTTTCTCACCCGTCTTTCGCTACTCATGCCTGCATTCTCACTCGTGTAGCCTCCACGGCTGGTTTACACCGCCGCTTCGCTGGCCACACGACGCTCTCCTACCCATCAACACGGCTGAACCAACACCACAAGGGTGCGGCTTACCAAAAATATCAATGCCACAACTTCGGTGGCGTGCTTGAGCCCCGTTACATTGTCGGCGCGGAATCACTTGACCAGTGAGCTATTACGCACTCTTTCAAGGGTGGCTGCTTCTAAGCCAACCTCCTGGTTGTCTATGCAACTCCACATCCTTTCCCACTTAGCACGCGCTTTGGGACCTTAGATGGTGGTCTGGGTTGTTTCCCTCTCGACGATGAAGCTTATCCCCCACCGTCTCACTGCTGCGCTCTCACTTACCGGCATTCGGAGTTTGGCTAACGTCAGTAACCTTTTAGGGCCCATCGGCTATCCAGTAGCTCTACCTCCGGCAAGAAACACGCAACGCTGCACCTAAATGCATTTCGGAGAGAACCAGCTATCACGAAGTTTGATTGGCCTTTCACCCCTATCCACAGCTCATCCCCTCCATTTTCAACTGAAGTGGGTTCGGTCCTCCACGACGTCTTACCGTCGCTTCAACCTGGCCATGGATAGATCACTTCGCTTCGGGTCTAGGACATGCGACTGAATCGCCCTATTCAGACTCGCTTTCGCTACGCATTCCCCTCTCGGGTTAAGCTCGCCACATATCACTAACTCGCAGGCTCATTCTTCAAAAGGCACGCTGTCACACCAACAAAGGGTGCTCCAACGGTTTGTAAGCAAACGGTTTCAGGTACTATTTCACTCCCCTCCCGGGGTACTTTTCACCTTTCCCTCACGGTACTTGTTCACTATCGGTCATGTAGGAGTATTTAGGCTTATCAGGTGGTCCTGACAGATTCACACGGGATTTCTCGGGCCCCGTGCTACTTGGGATACTCTTCGGGCGATTGCTGCATTTCGACTACGGGGTTCGCACCCTCTATGACCAGGCTTTCAATCCTGTTCGTCTATACAACGTTCTAACCCTCACTGTTCGGCAGAAGCAGCAGAAAAGTCCCGCAACCCCGACCATGCAACGCCTGCCGGCTATCACACATGATCGGTTTAGCCTCTTCCGGGTTCGCTCGCCACTACTAACGGAATCACTATTGTTTTCTCTTCCTGTGGGTACTGAGATGTTTCACTTCCCCACGTTCCCTCTACCCGCCCTATATATTCAGGCGGGAGTCACCAGGTCACCTTGCGGGCCTGGCGGGGTTTCCCCATTCGGACATCCTCGGATCACAGTTCGTTTATCAACTCCCCGAGGCTTATCGCAGATTACTACGTCCTTCTTCGGCTCTACATGCCAAGGCATTCACCGTTTGCTCTTAGAAATTTGAAATCACATGAGTTTGAATCGATTAAGTGTCACGAACAAAGTCCGTGACCGAAATTGACCAATGATCACACACTTCGAAAAGTGTGTTGATCTTTGTAATTTGACCCCGAAGGGTTCAAATTTAAGATGCTCGCGTCCACTGTGTAGTTCTCAAAGTACGGGCGGTACCCCTCCAAGCCAGCGACCCCGAAGAGTACGACTGCTGACAAGAAAAGGTCCAGAGGAAAAGTCCAACCAGGTTGCCCCGATCGTTCCGGTCCCTCAGGACCCAACAGCGTGCATATGCGTTTCATGCCGGCGCAAACTTTTCCAACCCCCGAAGGAGCGTACTTGGTTCAGACCATTACTCTGCGCATCAATGTCAATGTTCCACCCATGAGCGCCATCGAAGAACATTCGTCTTCGTATGACTTGGCACCTGTTGATCTCCCTGTATACAGAGGAGAGGTGCTGTGCTCCTTAGAAAGGAGGTGATCCAGCCGCACCTTCCGGTACGGCTACCTTGTTACGACTTAGTCCTAATCACCGATCCCACCTTCGACAGCTCCATCCCTTGCGGGTTTGGCCACTGGCTTCGGGTGTTACCGACTTTCATGACTTGACGGGCGGTGTGTACAAGGCCCGGGAACGTATTCACCGCAGCGTTGCTGATCTGCGATTACTAGCGACTCCGACTTCATGAGGTCGAGTTGCAGACCTCAATCCGAACTGAGACCGGCTTTTTGGGATTCGCTCCACCTTGCGGTATTGCAGCCCTTTGTACCGGCCATTGTAGCATGCGTGAAGCCCAAGACATAAGGGGCATGATGATTTGACGTCATCCCCACCTTCCTCCGAGTTGACCCCGGCAGTATCCCATGAGTTCCCACCATTACGTGCTGGCAACATAGGACGAGGGTTGCGCTCGTTGCGGGACTTAACCCAACATCTCACGACACGAGCTGACGACAACCATGCACCACCTGTATAGAGACCTTGCGGGGCGACTGTTTCCAGCCGTTTCCTCTATATGTCAAGCCTTGGTAAGGTTCTTCGCGTTGCATCGAATTAATCCGCATGCTCCGCCGCTTGTGCGGGCCCCCGTCAATTCCTTTGAGTTTTAGCCTTGCGGCCGTACTCCCCAGGCGGGGAACTTAATGCGTTAGCTGCGACACGGAGACCGTGGAATGGTCCCCACATCTAGTTCCCAACGTTTACGGCATGGACTACCAGGGTATCTAATCCTGTTCGCTCCCCATGCTTTCGCTCCTCAGCGTCAGTTACGGCCCAGAGATCTGCCTTCGCCATTGGTGTTCCTCCTGATATCTGCGCATTCCACCGCTACACCAGGAATTCCAATCTCCCCTACCGCACTCTAGTCTGCCCGTACCCACTGCAGGCCCGAGGTTGAGCCTCGGGTTTTCACAGCAGACGCGACAAACCGCCTACGAGCTCTTTACGCCCAATAATTCCGGACAACGCTTGCACCCTACGTATTACCGCGGCTGCTGGCACGTAGTTAGCCGGTGCTTTTTCTGCAGGTACCGTCACTTTCGCTTCTTCCCTACTAAAAGAGGTTTACAACCCGAAGGCCGTCGTCCCTCACGCGGCGTTGCTGCATCAGGCTTGCGCCCATTGTGCAATATTCCCCACTGCTGCCTCCCGTAGGAGTCTGGGCCGTGTCTCAGTCCCAGTGTGGCCGGTCACCCTCTCAGGCCGGCTACCCGTCGTCGCCTTGGTGAGCCATTACCTCACCAACTAGCTGATAGGCCGCGAGTCCATCCCAAACCGAAATTCTTTCCAACTCCTAGCCATGCGGCTGAAGCTCGTATCCGGTATTAGACACCGTTTCCAGTGCTTATCCCAGAGTTTGGGGCAGGTTACTCACGTGTTACTCACCCGTTCGCCACTGATCCAAGGAGCAAGCTCCTCTTCACCGTTCGACTTGCATGTGTTAAGCACGCCGCCAGCGTTCGTCCTGAGCCAGGATCAAACTCTCCGTAAATGTTTAGCTGACTAACCAGCAAGCTGGCGTCACATCTAGTGCACCGAGCCGCCGGAATAGGCGACAACGATGCAAGTTTGAAACTGACAGAACAAATCATTACTGACTTGCTTTGTTGTTTAAATGTTTTCCAAAGGAATCTCTTCCGCGGTACCCCCTAGAAAGGAGCCCTACGACCGAGGTTTTTGGCATTTGACATTGTGCACGCTGTTGAGTTCTCAAGGATCGGACGCACCCAGCCGCCGGCCATATTGACCTTTGCACTGAGGCACTTCGATGTAATTCTGTTTTCGTGTCGTTACGATCTGCTCCAGAATAGGAGTGAATCAAACGCCATCAAGCACGTTAGTTCGAATGAATTCGCTACCGTTACTTGGAAGTGGTCCCGCTTGAGGCCGGGAAGCTCTTCGGCTTTCCGCACCTGTGGGGTGACAAGAGATGACATTACGCGGGTTCCCAGGACCCCGCAATCCCGGGAGCATCCCGGGCGTGTCGCAAATCGACATCCACCCGCAACGCCCGCGTAACTTCCCGGTCACATAGCGGCCGGGCCCGGGCGGCTACTCGACGAAGACGCCGGCGAGGGTCTTCTTGCCGCGTCGGAGCACGGCCACTCCCCCGGCGAGAACGGATCCCTCAACGGTGGCCGACTCATCCGTCACCTTGACGTTGTTGAGGTAGACGCCGCCCTGGCCGATCGCCCGGCGGGCTTCGCCCAGACTCTTGGTGAGACCGGTGTCCACAAGCACCTGCATCACCTGCGCCTGCGGGAAGGTTGTGGTGTTGGGCAACGCCCGCAGCGCCGCTTCGAGCGTTGCCGGGTCGAGATCGGCGAGCTCCCCCTGGCCGAAGAGAGCCTGGGTGGCCTGGATCGCGGCATCCGTTGCCGTCACACCGTGCACGAGACTCGTGACCTCGAAGGCCAGGGTGCGCTGGGCCTCGCGCTTGAACGGCTCGGTGGCCACCGCCTCCGCGAGCGCCTCGATCTGGGCGCGGCTGAGGAACGTGAAGACCTTGAGCCGGTCGATCACGTCGGCGTCGTCGGTGTTGAGCCAGAACTGGTACATGGCGTACGGACTCGTGAGAGCGGGGTCGAGCCACACGGCGTTGCCCTCGCTCTTGCCGAACTTGGTGCCGTCGGTGTTCGTGATCAGCGGGGTGCCGATGGCGTGCACGCTCGTGCCCTCTGCCCGGTGGATGAGGTCGGTGCCGCTGGTGAGGTTGCCCCACTGGTCACTCCCCCCGGTTTGCAGCACACAGCCGTAGCTGCGGTAGAGCTCGAGGAAGTCCATTCCCTGCAGCACCTGGTAGCTGAACTCGGTGTAGCTGATGCCGGCGTCCGAGTTGAGGCGGGCGCTCACGGCATCCTTCTTGAGCATGGTGCCCACCCGGTAGTACTTGCCGATGTCGCGCAGGAAGTCGATGGCGGACAGCGGCGCCGTCCAGTCCAGGTTGTTCACCAGGGTCACGGCGTTGTCGCCTTCGGCACTCAAGAACCGGGTGACCTGCGCCTGCAGGTAGCCGACCCACTCGTTGACGACCTCCGGGGTGTTCAGCGTGCGCTCGGCGGTGGGCCGCGGGTCTCCGATGAGACCGGTGGATCCGCCGACGAGTCCGAGCGGCCGGTGACCGGCGAGCTGCAGCCGGCGCATGAGCAGCAGCTGCACCAGGTTGCCCAGGTGCAGACTCGCCGCGGTGGGGTCGAAGCCGCAGTAATAGGTGATCGGTGCCCCGGTGAGCAGAGTGCGCAGGGCCTCCTGGTCGGTGGAGACCTGCACGAGGCCGCGCCAGGTGATTTCCTCCCAGACGTCGTCGAAGGTGGGATCGTTGGCTTGCTGGGCAAGGATGCTGGGGTCTGACACGAAGCCAGATTACCAGCGCGGCCGAGCTCACCCGCGTGGCGACGCCCCGGATTTCTCTCCAAAATCAAGCCGTGAGGCTGAATCAGACTGGATTAATGCTTGAACCTTGATTAGGCTGCATTTAGGACGGAGACTTAACCCATGTTTGTGATTACCGCCGATCAAATCGACAGCCGCCACGACCGAGACCGTGCCACCGAGATGATCGCCGAGCTCGTGGGCCGGCACGCCGCGGCCTTCGCACTGCCGCCCGACCAGACCTCCGGCGACGAGATCCAGCTGCTCGTTCCCGTCGCCGCGGACGCCTTCAGCGTGCTGCTCGACCTGCATCGCACCGGGTTCTGGAGCATCGGCGTGGGCATCGGCCGGATCCGCACCCCCCTCCCGGCCAGCACCCGGCAAGCGACGGGCGACGCCTTCATCGCGGCGCGGGCCGCGGTGACCCGGGCCAAACGGTCCGAGGCACGGTTCGCGCTGGAGACCCCGACGGCCACGACGGTCGAGGCCACTCCCCCCGGCCCGGCCGCAAAGGCCGACGGGGACTCCCCCGACAGCTCGACCGCCGCGGAAGTGGAGGCGCTCGTATCGATGCTGCTTCTCCTGCGCCAACGCCGCACCGCTGAGGGATGGGAGGCCGTGGACCTACTCGAGCGCGGTCTGGCACAGACCGCCATCGCCCGTGAACTCGGCATCTCCACCGCGGCGGTCAGCCAGCGGGTGAAGAGCGCGCAATGGAAGGTCGAGCGCGCCGCGCATCCGGCACTCGTTAGGCTGCTACAGAACCTCGACCGCGGCACCAGCGAATAGGAATCGACCGAATGAACATCCTGGACTCCTTCTCCGTCGTGCTCTACCTCTACTGGGTACTCCTGCTCCTGGTGACCATGGCGTCACTGATCCTGGCGGTCCTCGCCTTCCGGCTCGGCAAGCAGCCCTTCGCCATCGCCTCCGCCGGCGCCCTGGCGGCCGCGCTTCTGCTGGCCGCCGTACCCGTTGGTGCAGCCCCGGTGGCGTTCGGCGTGGTCATCGGCCTCGCCGGCCTGATCCTCGCCGTCATCGGCGGCGGGCCGGCCGCCGTGCTCGCCCTGCAGCTGGCCACGAAGAACTCGGTGGCCCCGGGCAGCCACGGCGGCATCCTGGTGGGCACGGATGCGCCGGCCCCGACCGCCGTCGACACCGACGCCTCCGCCGCGGCGGCTCCCCCGGCCCCGGTGCACGAGGTGCTGCGCGGCGGCCTCACGATCGGCGTGCTCGAGAGGCTCGCCGTCGCCGGCGCCATTCTCGCCGGCTTCCCCGAGGCCCTCGCCGTGGTCGTGGCCATCAAGGGTGTCGGCCGGTTCACCGAGCTCGCCTCGTCCGAGGCCCGGGAGCGGTTCATCATCGGCACGTTCGCGAGCCTCATCTGGGCGTGCGCCTGCGCCATTCTGGTCAGCCTCGCCCAGTCCTGACCCACCGCCGGTCCGACACCGGCGCCCACACACGACACAGCCCGGCCGGCAGGATGATCCTGCCGGCCGGGCTGTGTGTTGTGCGGATGCCTACGCTTCGAGCGCCGCATCCAGCGTGATGTCGACGCCGGTGAGCGCCTTGCTGACCGGGCAGTTCAGCTTGGCGGCGTTTGCGGCGGCGAGGAAGGTCTCGCTGTCCATGCCGGTGACCTCACCGCGAACGGTGAGGTGGATGCCGGTGAGGCGGAAGCCGCCCGCCGGGTCGGCGCCCAGGGTCACGTCGGCTGCCACGTCGAGGGCCTCGATGGTGATGTCGCCGGCTGCCGCCAGCTCTGCGGAGAGCTGCATGGAGTAGCAGGCGGAGTGCGCGGCGGCGAGCAGCTCTTCGGGGCTCGTGAAGCCGTTCGCGCTGTCGGCGCTGCGCTTGGGGAAGGAGACGTCGTAGGTGCCGAGGCCTGAGCTGGTCAGCTCGACCTGGCCCTCTCCGGCTTCGAGGGTTCCGGTCCAGCCGGTGCGCGCGGTGCGAGTGGGCATAGGTAATTCCGTTCTGTTGTGGTGGGACTGGCCAGACGGGCTGGCCGGGACGGGAAGGTTCAGGTGAGCGCGCGGACGCGCTGGGCGAGGGCCGCGATCTGGCCCTGCAACTCCATGAGTTCGGCCGGAGGGAGCCCGGTGGCCGCACAGATCTGCTCGGTGATGTGCGGCGCCTGGCTGCGCATCGCATCGCCGGCGGGGGTGAGGGCCACCTCGACGACCCGCTCGTCGCGCCCGGAACGCCCGCGCACGACCAGGCCGAGGGTCTCGAGCCGCTTCAGCAGCGGGGACAGGGTGCCGGAGTCCAGTTCCAGGCGCTCCCCCAGCCGGCTGACCGTGCTGGTGCCGGATTCCCAGAGCACCAGCATGACGAGGTATTGCGGATAGGTGATGCCCAGCGGCGCGAGCAGGGCGCGGTAGCGCCCGGTGAGCGACCGCGACGCCGAGTACAGCGCGAAGCAGATCTGCTGCTCGGGGGGAAGGATCTGCGGGGTGGCCATATCCCCACCGTAGCAGAGTTTTGCACGATTGTGTTGTGCGCAATCTAAATAGCGGGGTCGTGGGCTATGGGGCCCGGGCGCAGGCCGGGGTGCCGTCGGTAGGCCGAGACGGTCGGCTCGTCCGGGATCCAGAACCGCCAGGAGTAGTCCGTTCCTCCGCCGGCACCGGCCACGCCCGTGCGCGGCCCCGTGAGCGCCACGAGCGGTTCCTCGGGCAGGGTGAGCTCGAACGGCTCGGCGAAGAGGTCGGCGCCGTCCTGGTCGAGACGGATGCCGAGGGCCCGGGTCAGCCGCGCCGGCCCGCGGGCCAGGTCCCGGTCGGTCACCGTCGGGCCCCGACGGGTGCGGGCGTCGGCCAGTCCCGCCACGATCTCGCCGGCACGCAGCAGAACGGCGGATGCCTGGCCCTCCGGTGAGCAGACGATGTTTGCGCAGACGTGCATGCCGTAGCTGAAATACGCGTACAGGTGCCCGGACGGGCCGAACATGGTGGCGTTGCGTGCCGTGCGGCGGCGGAAGGCGTGCGAGCCCGGGTCGCTGTCGGCGAGGTACGCCTCGACCTCGGTGATCCGCAGCACCGTGCTGCCGTGGCGGAGCAGCCCCCCGAGCAGCAGCGGGGCGACGCCGACCGCGTCCTGGGCGAACAGGTCACGGTCGACGGTCATCCGCAGGCTTCGGGTGAGGGCGCGGTTCTCAGCGCTCGAGGGCGGTGGCCAGCGAGTGCACGCGGGCCACGAGGGCGGCGCGTTGTTCGGCCACCCGCACCGGGGCGGTTCCGGCCTGGCCGTCGCGCCGGGTGACGGACCCCTGGATGGTGAGCACCTCGCGTACCTCTGGAACCAGGTGCGGGGAGATCTCCGCGAGACCGGCGTCGTCGATCTCGTGCAGGTCGAGACCCTGGGCCTCGGCCACCTTCACCAGGGTTCCGGTGATCTCGTGCGCGTCACGGAAGCTGACGTGCCGTTTGACCAGCCACTCCGCGACATCCGTGGCGAGCGAGAAGCCCTGCGGCGCCAGTTCGGCCATGCGGTCGGTGTGGAAGGTGATGGTGGCGATCATGCCCGTGAACGCCGGCAGCAGGATCTCGAGGGTCTCGATCGAGTCGAAGACCGGTTCCTTGTCCTCCTGCAGGTCGCGGTTGTACGCCAGTGGAAGCCCCTTGAGGGTGGTGAGCAGCCCGGTGAGGTTGCCGATCAGGCGCCCGGACTTGCCGCGCGCGAGCTCGGCGATATCGGGGTTCTTCTTCTGCGGCATGATCGACGAACCCGTGGAGTAGGAGTCGTCGAGGGTGACGAACCCGAACTCGCGGGTGTTCCAGAGGATGATCTCCTCGGCCAGGCGGGACAGGTCGATGCCGATCTGCGCGGTGATGTAGGCGAATTCGGCCACGAGGTCGCGGCTCGCGGTGCCGTCGATGGAGTTCTCTACGACGGCGCCGAAGCCCAGCTCGGTGGCGATCATGCCGGCGTCCAGGCCCAGCGTGTTGCCGGCGAGGGCGCCGGAACCGTACGGGGAGAAGTCGGAGCGCTTGTTCCAGTCGGCGAAGCGCTCCAGGTCGCGCACGAGCGGCCAGCAGTGCGCGAAGAGGTGGTGCGCCAGCAGCACCGGCTGAGCGTGCTGCAGGTGCGTGCGGCCGGGCATGATGGCGGTCTCGTTGGCCTCGGCCTGCGCCGCGAGGGCGTCGATGAGGTCCACCAGCAGCCGGGCGATGACGGCGGCGTGGTCGCGCAGCAGCATCCGCACCAGCGTGGCCACCTGGTCGTTGCGGCTGCGGCCGGCGCGCAGCTTGCCGCCCAGCTCGGTGCCGACGATGTCGATGAGTCCGCGTTCGAGCGCCGAGTGCACGTCTTCGTCGGTCGCGGCCGGCTGGAACAGCCCGTCGGTGACGGCTTCATCGAGGGTGTCGAGGCCCGCGAGCATGCCGGCCAGTTCGTCCTCGGTGAGGTAACCGGCAGCGGCCAGCGCACGCGCGTGGGCGCGCGACCCGCGGATGTCGTACCCGGCCAGCTGCCAGTCGAAATGGGTGGATTTGCTCAGGCGCGCCAGTTCCGGCGACGGTCCGCCGGCGAAGCGGCCGCCCCACAGGGCGCCCGCCTCACCCGCACGGTTCACACTCTTGTCGCCGGTCATACCGTGACCTACTTCGCGGCCTGGTCGCGGCGGGCCGCGATCTTGCTGGGCAGGCTCCACAGTTCGATGAAGCCCTTGGCCATGGACTGGTCGAAAGAGTCGCCGGTGTCGTAGGTGGCCAGGTCGAAGTCGTACAGGCTCTGCTTGCTCTGCCGCCCGGTGACGACGGCGGTGCCGGCGTGCAGCTTGAGGCGGATGTCGCCGGAGACGTACTTCTGGGTGTCCTCGATGAAGGCGTCCAACGACTTCTTCAGGCCGGAGAACCAGAGGCCGTCGTAAACCAGTTCGCTCCACTTGGCTTCGACGCCGCGCTTGTAGCGGGCGACGTCGCGCTCGACGGTGACGTTCTCGAGTTCTTCGTGTGCGGTGATCAGGGCGATACCGGCCGGGGACTCGTAGACCTCACGGCTCTTGATGCCCACGAGGCGGTCCTCGACGATGTCGATGCGGCCGACACCCTGGTCGCCGGCGAGCTTGTTCAGCAGCACAACGGCCTCGAGCGGGGTGACCGGCTTGCCGTCCACGGCCACGGGCACGCCCTGGTCGAAGGTGATGATGATCTCGGTGGCTTCGCGCGGGATCGACGGGTCCTGCGTGTAGGTGTACAGGTCCTCGATCGGAGCGTTCCACGGGTCTTCGAGGAAACCGGTCTCGACGGCGCGACCCCAGACGTTCTGGTCGATGGAGTACGGGCTCTTCTTCGACTGCGCGATCGGCAGATTGTGCACCGCGGCGTATTCGATGGCTTTGTCGCGGGTGAGGGCGAAGTCGCGCACCGGGGCGAGCGAGGTGAGCTCGGGCGCCAGCGCCGTGACGGCGGCTTCGAAGCGCACCTGGTCGTTGCCCTTGCCGGTGCAACCGTGCGCGACGCTGTCCGCGCCGAGGGCGCGGGCTGTGGCGGCGAGGTGCTTGGCGATCAGCGGGCGGCTGATCGCGGAGACCAGCGGGTAGCGCTTCTGGTAGAGCGCGTTGGCCTTGAGCGCCGGAACGATGTAGTCGTTGGCGAACTCGTCCTTGGCGTCGATGACGATGGATTCCACCGCGCCGCAGTCAAGCGCACGCTGACGGATCACATCCATGTCCTCGCCCTCTTGTCCGACGTCGACGGCCAGGGCCACGACCTCCTTGCCGGTGGCGTCCTTCAGCCAGCCGATGCCTACCGAGGTGTCGAGGCCACCCGAATATGCCAGTACAACCCGCTCAGCCATGGTTCTCCTTTATAAAGTGTTCGTGGTTCAAGTTTATTGGTGGTGCGTGTGGGTGGCTGCGGTTATCGCGCGTTGCGCGCGAGCAGCCAGACCAGCAGCGCCTTCTGGGCGTGCAGGCGGTTTTCCGCCTCGTCCCAGATGATGCTCTGCGGGCCGTCGATGACGTCCGCGGTCACTTCGTAACCGCGGTCGGCGGGCAGGCAGTGCATGAAGTGGGCGTCGGCCTTGGCCAGGCCCATCAGGTCGGCGTCGACGCGGTAACCGCCGAGCGAGCCGAGCCGGGTGGCCTTCTCTTCTTCCTTGCCCATCGACACCCAGGTGTCGGTGATGACCACGTCGACGCCGGTCACGGCCTCGGCCGGGTCGGTGAACAGGGCCACAGAGCCGCCGGTGCGGGCGGCGATGGCCTCGGCGTCGGCGACGACCTGCGCGGAGGGCGTGTACCCGGCCGGCGAGGCGATGCGTACGTGCATACCCGCGGTCGCGCCGGCGAGCAGGTACGACTGCGCCATGTTGCAGGCGCCGTCGCCGAGGAAGGTGAGGGTCTGTCCGGCGAGGTCGCCGCGGTGCTCACGGATGGTGAGCAGGTCGGCGAGCAGCTGGCAGGGGTGGAAGTCGTCGGAGAGCGCGTTGACGACGGGAACCGTGGTGCCCAACGCCATTTCCTCGAGTCCGGCCTGGCCGTAGGTGCGCCAGACGATCGCGGCGACCTGGCGTTCAAGCACCCGGGCCGTGTCCGCGGCGGTTTCCTTGCCGCCCAGCTGGCTGCTCGCGGTGCTGATGATCAGCGGGCTGCCGCCGAGGTCGGCGATGCCGACCGCGAACGAGACGCGCGTGCGGGTGGAGGACTTGTCGAAGATCACGGCGACGGTTTTCGGTCCGGCCAGGGGCTGGACCGCGAATCGGTCTCGCTTCAGTTCCAGGGCCAGATCGAGGATCTCGGCCTGTTCGGCCGGTGAGATGTCGTCGTCGCGCAGGAAATGGCGGGTCACGGGGTCACTTTCGCTGGATTCTTCGGTGTCGTGCGGGATTCCTCCACCTTATCTGCTGGTGGAGACGAGCCCTGAACTGGTCACGACCGCCAGGGCGGCCCGGAACCGCTCGTCGAAATCGGCCAGCTCGGCGTCGCCCACGATCAGTGGGGGCGCCATCCGGATGCTGGATTCGTTCGCGGCGTTCACGATGAGGCCTTCGGCGAGGGCCGCGGCGGCCAGCTTGAGCGCCACCGGTTCGGCCAGGCCGATGCCCAGCAGCAGTCCGCGGCCGCGCACTTCGGTGATGAGGGGCGAGTCGATGCGGGCGATGATCTCCCGGATCTGCTCGCCGCGGCGACGGGCGTTGCCGACGAGGTCGTCGCGCTCGATGACACCCAGCACGGCGTTGGCCGTGGCGGTCACGAACGGGTTGCCGCCGAAGGTGGAGCCGTGCTGCCCGCGCAGGAACAGGTCGCTGGTGTCGCCGAAGGTGACCAGCGCCCCGATGGGCACTCCCCCGCCGATGCCCTTGGCGAGCGTCACGGCATCCGGCAGCACATTGGCGTGCTCGTAGGCGAACCATGTGCCCGTGCGGCCGGCCCCGGTCTGCACCTCGTCGATGATCAGGAGCACGCCGTGCTGGGTGCACAGTTCGCGGGCCCGGGCCAGGTAGCCGTCGGGCAGGTCGATGACGCCGGCCTCACCCTTGACGGGTTCGAGGAACAGGGCGGCCACGGTGTCGTCGAGTTCACGTTCGAGCGCCTCGATGGTGCTGTCGATGTGCTCCACACCGCCGGGCACGGGCTGGAACGGGGCGCGCATCAGTGGCTTACCGGTGAGCGCGAGGGCGCCCATGGTGCGGCCGTGGAACGAGTCGTGCAGCGCGAGGATGCGGCTGCGGCGGCCGCCGGCGGTGTTGAGCCGGGCGAGTTTGAATGCCGCCTCGTTGGCCTCGGCGCCGGAGTTGCAGAAGTACACCCTGCCCGCGTCGCCCGCACCGGTGAGGCGCTTGAGGCGCTCGGCCAGTTCGATCTGCGACGGGGACGCGAAGTAGTTGGAGATGTGCGCGAGCGTGCCGATCTGGCTCTGCGCGGCGGCGACCATCTCGGGATGCGCGTGGCCGAGGGAGTTGACCGCGATGCCGGCCAGGAAGTCGAGGTATTTCGTGCCGTGCTCGTCCCAGACGTAGCAGCCCTCACCGCGCACCAGCACGGCCAGCGGGGGCGCCAGGGTCTTCATCATCGCCGAGTCGTAACGTTCGTGCCAGGTCATGCGGGAACCACCTCTGTACCGATACCGCTGCCGGTGAAGATCTCGACGAGGATCGAGTGCGGCACTCGCCCGTCGATGATCGCCGCTTTCGCGACGCCACCCTCGACGGCGTCCAGGCAGGCCGTCATCTTGGGGATCATGCCCGATTCGAGATCGGGAAGCAGGGCGCGGAGGGCATCGACGTCGATGACCGACACAAGGGAGTCACGGTTGGGCCAGTCGCTGTAGAGCCCGGCCACATCGGTGAGGATCACGAGCTTGGCCGCGTTCAGCGACACAGCGAGGGCGGCGGCCGCGGCATCCGCATTGACGTTGAGGGACTGGCCCGGCTGGTCGGTGTCGGGCGCGATGGATGACACGACCGGGATGCGCCCGGCGTTCAACTGCGCGTGCACGGCCTCGGGGTCCACGCCGATGACGTCGCCGACCAGGCCGAGGTCGACCTCTTCACCGTCGATGACCACACCGCGGCGACGTCCGCGGAACAGGCCGGCGTCTTCGCCGCTGAGGCCGGCGGCCAACGGGCCGTGCGCGTTGATGTGGCTGACCAGGTCGCGGTTGATCTGGCCGGTGAGCACCATGCGCACCACGTCCATGGCCTCGGGGGTGGTCACCCGGTAGCCGCCGCGGAACTCGCTCTCGATGCCGAGCCGGGCGAGCATCGCCGAGATCTGCGGGCCGCCGCCGTGCACGACGACGGGGCGGATGCCCGCGTAGCGCAGGTAGACCATGTCCTCGGCGAACGCGCGCTGCAGTTCCTCGCTGACCATGGCGTTGCCGCCGAACTTGACCACGATGATCTCGTCGTGGAACTTCTTGAGCCAGGGCAGCGCCTCGATCAACGTGGCGGCCTTGACCTTGGCCTCGGCCGGCGTGTTGTCGACATCGTCGAGGGTGGGCACCGGCGGGACCGGAGCGGCGGAGGGGGTGGGCAGGTCGGTGCTCATCAGCTCGAGTATGCGCTGTTCTCTTCGACGTAGTCGTGGGTGAGGTCGTTGGTCCAGATTGTGGCGCCGGCGGTGCCCGCGTGCAGGTCGATGACCACGGACACGGCCCGGGGGGTGAGGTCCACGAGTTCGCGTGGCTGGTCGGGCTCGCCGGCCGTGCACACCTGGATGCCGTTGATGGCCACGTCGATGCCGTAGGGGTCGAACGCCGCATCCGCTTCGGGGATGGTGCCCACCGCGGCGAGCACCCGGCCCCAGTTGGGGTCGTTGCCGTAGATCGCGGCCTTGAACAGGTTGCTGCGGGAGACCGCGCGGGCCACCGTGACGGCCTCGGTCTCGGACGCGGAGTTGCGCACCGTGATCGCCACGTCGTGCGAGGCGCCCTCGGCGTCGCCCTGCAGCTGCAGGGTGAGGTCGCGGCAGAGCTCGGTGAGCGCGGCGGCGAACTCGGCCGGGTCGGCGTCGACGCCGCTGGCGCCGGAGGCGAGCAGGCTCACCGTGTCGTTGGTGGACATGCAGCCGTCGGAGTCGAGCCGGTCGAAGGTGACCCGGGTGGCTTCGCGGAGCGCCGCATCCAGCTGCGTCGAGGTGAGGACGGCATCGGTGGTGATCACGACGAGCATGGTGGCCAGGCCGGGCGCGAGCATGCCTGCGCCCTTGGCCATGCCGCCGATGGTCCAGCCGGCCGGGGAGAGGCGGGTGGCCTGCTTGGGCCGGGTGTCGGTGGTCATGATCGCCTGGGCGGCGGCGAGCCCGGCGTCGGCGGAGGACGAGGCGGCGGTGTCGCGGAGCGCGAGGCCGGCGTCGAGTACCCCGGCGGTGAGCTTGCCCAGATCGAGCTGTTCGCCGATCAGCCCGGTGGAGCAGACGAGCACGTCACCGGCGGAGACCTGCAGCTGGTCGGCCACGGCCTCGGCGGTGGCGTGCGTGGTCTGGAAACCGATGGTGCCGGTGTAGCAGTTGGCGCCGCCGGAATTCAGCACGATCGCGCTGACCCGGCCGTCACGCATGACCTGCTGGCTCCAGATGATCGGGTTGGCCTTGCAGCGGTTGCTGGTGAACACCGTGGCGGCGTTGGCGAGCGGGCCGAGGTTCGACACGATGGCCAGGTCGAGGCCACCGGACTTCTTGAGGCCGGCGGTGACGCCGGCGGCGGCGAATCCGGCGGGGGCTGTGACGCTCACGGGGCAACTCCATTCGTGCTGAGGCCGCGGGTTTCCGGCAGCCCCAGGGCAATGTTGGCGGATTGGATGGCGGCGCCGGCGGTGCCCTTGACCAGGTTGTCGACGGCGGTGACCGTGATCACCCGGCCGGCGGCCTCGTCGATCGCGAGGCCGATCAGGGCGGTGTTGGCACCGAGCACGTCTGCGGTGCGCGGGAACTGGCCGCTGGGCAGCAGGTGCACGAATGGCTCGTCGGCGTAGGCCGACTCCCAGGCCGCACGCACGGCGGCAGCGCTGGTTCCCGGCACGAGCCGGGCGGTCGAGGTGGCCAGGATGCCGCGCGACATCGGCACGATCACCGGTGTGAACGACACCGTGGGGGCGATGGCGCCGGCCCAGCGCAGGCTCTGCTGGATCTCGGGGATGTGCCGGTGGGTGCCGCCGACGGCGTAGGGGTTGGCGGAGCCGAGGATCTCGGCGGCCAGGTTGGGCACCTTGAGGCTCTTGCCGGCGCCGGAGGGACCCACGGCGAGCACGGCCACGATGTCGGCGGCCTCGATCACGCCGGCCAGGATGCCCGGCGCCAGGGCGAGGGCCACGGTGCTGGCGTTGCAGCCGGGTGCCGCGATCCGCCGGGCGCCCACCAGGCGGTCGCGCTGGCGGCCGCCGTCCACGGGAAGCTCTGGCACCCCGTAGGCCCAGGCGCCGAAGTAGTCGCCGCCGTAGAACGCGGCCCAGTCGGCCTCGCTCTCCAGCCGGTGGTCCGCGCCGCAGTCCACCACGAGGGTGTCGGCGGGCAGCTCGGCGGTCAAGGCGCCGGAGGCTCCGTGCGGCAGGGCGAGGAAGACGACGTCGTGACCGGACAGGGTCGTGGCATCGGTGTCGCCCAGCACGAGGTGGGAGAGGGATCGCAGGTGCGGTTGCACGTCGACCAGGCGCTGGCCGGAGTTGCTGTGCGCGGTGACCGTGCGCACCTCGAAATCGGGGTGAGCGGCCAGCAGACGCAGCAGCTCACCGCCCGCATACCCGCTTGCGCCGGCTACCGCTACCGAAAAGACCATGGATCAAACTTACCCGGCTGCTCGCGCCCGCCAGAATCGCGAGAACGGCCCCGCAGCCGGCGAGCCGGCCCGCCAGGCGGGACGACGGGCCGGAACGGGGCCGTTCGAGGGCTGCTGCCGCTACTCGCGCAGGTGCGCTCCGTGGCGGGCGGCGGCGAGCTGCACGCCGGCCAGCTTGGCGTCGCTGGCCTCGGCCGCGGTGAGAGTGCGGTCGGGTGCGCGGAAGCGCAGGGCGAAGGTGAGCGACTTCTGGCCCGGCTCGATGCCGGTACCGCGGTAGTCGTCGACCAGTTCGATGCTCTCCAACAGCTCTCCGCTGCCCTCGCGCACGGCGTCCAGCACGGCGCCGGCGGCGACGTGGGCGTCGACGACGAGCGAAAGGTCCTGGGTGGCGGCGGGCTTGGTGCCGATCACGGTGGCCTGCAGCTCACCGGTCACCTGGGCGAACACGGCGGACAGGTCGAGTTCGACGACCGCGACCACTGCGGGCAGGTCGGCGTCTTTGGCCACCGCGGGCAGCAGTTCGCCCGCGTAGCCGACCGAGAGCTCCCCCGCATCCGTGCTCACGAAGAGCTCGGCGGTGCGGCCGGGGTGCATGGCCTTGTGGGTGCCCTGACGAACCTGGATCGGCAGGCCGACGGCCAGGCTGATCTGGTTCACGGCCGTGAGGGCGTCCTGCCAGGACGCGGTGATGGGCGCTTGGCCGGGCTGGTGGCGCACGGTGTTGCCGAGCAGCACGATGCCGGCGGTGAACGGCTGCGGCGGGATGCCGGCGTTCAGCTGGGCCTCGACCTCAATGCTGGGGCGCACGGCGGCCGGCGGCACCACGGCGCTGCCGTAGCCGACGCCCGCGACGGGGCGGAAGACCGAGCCGAGCTCGAAGATGGCCAGGTCGGTGAGGCCGCGCGACAGGTTGCGGTGGGCGATCTGCAGCAGGCCGGGCAGCATCGAGGTGCGCATGAAGGGCGCCTCACCGTCGAGCGGGTTGGCCACCTTGATCTGCGGCACCGTCGTGCTTACCGGGTCACCGAAGAGGTTGTTGGCCTTCTCGGCGACGAACGGGTAGGCCAGTACCTCGGTGTGGCCGGTGGCGGCGAGCACCGTCGCGACCGAGCGCTTGAGCTGCTGGGTGCGGGTGAGGCCACGGCCGGGCGGGGCGACGGGCAGCACCGAGGGGATGCGGTCGTAGCCGACGATACGGGCGACTTCCTCGGCGAGGGTCCACTTGTCGGTCAGGTCCGGGCGCCAGCTCGGCGCGGTCACGGCCAGGCCGTCGGTTGTTTCCGTCATCGAGGCGCCGATCTCGGCCAGCGAGGTGCGCACCTCCTCACGCGTGTACTCCAGGCCGATGAGGCCGGAGACGAAACCGGTGGGCAGGTCGATGGCGGCGCGCTCGGGGGTCGCGTCGTGCAGCGAGCCGAGTCCGTCGGCCACTCCCCCGGCGAGCTCCACGAGCAGCTGCACCACACGGGCGGCCGCGACGGCGGCGACCTCGGGGTCGACGCCGCGTTCGAAACGACGCGAGGCCTCGCTGGGCAGCTTGTGCCGACGGGCGGTGCGCGCGATCGACACCGGGTCGAAGTTCGCGGCCTCGATCAGCACGTTGGTCGTTCCGGTGCCGATCTCTGTGGTCGCTCCGCCCATCACGCCGGCCAGGCCGATGGGGCCGGACCCGTCGGTGATCAGCAGGTCTTCAGGGTTGAGGGTGCGGGTGACGTCGTCGAGGGTGACGAGCTTCTCGCCCGGCTGTGCACGGCGCACAAGGAGTCCGCCGGTGAGCTTGTCGAGGTCGTAGCCGTGGATCGGCTGGCCGAGTTCGATCATCACGTAGTTGGTGATGTCCACGATCAGCGAGATCGAACGGATGCCGGCCAGCTTGAGCCGGGCGATCAGCCAGGCCGGAGTCGGCCGGCTGGGGTCGACGCCGCGCACCACGCGGGTCACGAAGACGCTCGCGCCGATACGGCCGCGGATGGGAGCCGCATCGTCGATCGAGACCGGGAAGACCTCGGTGGAGGCTGTCGCGGTGACTGCGAGGGCCGGGTCGCGGAAGGTCGCACCGGTGGCGTGCGAGTATTCGCGGGCCACGCCGCGGATGGAGAACGCGTAGCCGCGATCGGGGGTGACGTTGATCTCGACGGCGGAGTCGTCCAGGCCCAGCAGGCTGATCGCATCCGTGCCGATTTCAGGGTCGAGACCGAGGTCGCCGAGCACCAGGATGCCGGCGTGCTCGTCGCCGAGGCCGAGCTCCCGGGCCGACGCGATCATGCCGTCGGACACGTGGCCGTAGGTCTTGCGGGGCGCGATCGGGAACGGGCCGGGCAGCACAGCGCCGGGCAGGGTCACGACGACCTTGTCGCCGACGACGAAGTTGTGCGCACCGCAGACAATGCCGTGGATGGCGGGGCCGCCGTCGGCGGCGAGTTCGCCATCCGCTGCCACGCGCACCTGGCACCAGTTGATGGTCTTGCCGTTGGTCTGCTCTTCACCGACGAACTCGAGAACCTGGCCGACCACGATGGGTCCGGTCAACTCGAAGCGGTGGATCTCTTCTTCCTCCAGGCCCACGCTCACGAGCGCCGCGTGGACGTCTTCGGGTGTGGTGCCGGGGGTGAGGTCGACGAATTCGCCGAGCCAGCTCAGAGGAACGCGCATCAGACGGTCATCCCGTACTGCTGGCTGAACCGAACGTCGCCTTCGACCATGTCGTGCATATCCTTCACATCGTTGCGGAACATCAGTGCTCGTTCGACACCCACGCCGAACGCGAATCCGGAGTAGACCTCGGGGTCGATCCCGGCCGAGCGCAGCACATTGGCGTTGACCATGCCGCAGCCACCCCACTCGATCCAGCGGGCACCGTCCTTGAAGGTGGGGTGCCAGAGGTCGAGCTCTGCGCTCGGCTCGGTGAACGGGAAGTAGTTGGGGCGCAGGCGCACCTTGGCCTCCTCGCCGAACAGGGCCTTGACGAAGTGGTCGAGCGTGCCGCGCAGGTGGGCCATGGTGAGGCCCTTGTCCACGGCGATGCCCTCGATCTGGTGGAAGACCGGGGTATGCGTGGCATCGAGCTCGTCGGTGCGATAGACGCGGCCTGGAGAGATGCGGTAGACGGGCGGTTCATTGCCCAGCAGCGCGCGCATCTGCACGGGCGAAGTGTGAGTGCGCAGCACCAGGTGCGCCTCGGGCGGGTCGATGAAGAAGGTGTCCTGCATGGCGCGGGCCGGGTGGTCCTCGTCGAAGTTGAGCGCGTCGAAGTTGAACCATTCGCTCTCGAGCTCTGGGCCTTCGGCGACCTCCCAGCCCATGCCCACGAACACGTCCGAGACGCGTTCCTGCAGCAGGGTGAGCGGGTGCCGGGCGCCGGCCCGCCAGGTGGAGGCGGCGGCGGTGACGTCCACGGTCTCGGCGGCGAGCTGGGCGGTGGCCTCGGCCTCGACGATCTGGGCTTCACGGGCGTTCAGCGCCTGGGTGACCCGGGCGCGGGCCTGGCCGACGAGCTTGCCGGCGGCGGCCTTCTGGTCGCCGGGCACGCTGCGCATGAGGGCGTTCAGGACGGCCAGCGGGGAAGCCTCGCCGACGTGCGCCGAGCGCACGGCCTTGAGGGCGGCGGAGTCAGTCGCGGACTCGATCGCCGCGAGGGCGGCATCGACGGCCGCGGTGACGACGGGTTCGGTGATTTCAGTGGGGGCAGACACGAGACCCAAGTTTAGTGCCAGGCCCCCGTCGGGCCTGAGCTTCGTGTCGGTGGCTGCAGTGCGCGTGGTGGCGAGCGACCTGCGCCCACGCGCGTGATCTTCTACCGAGTCACGCAATTCTTCGACGTCACGTTAGAACTCCCGATGGCTAAAGCCGTCCACACAACATCGGTCGTGATGCAGTACTCCCCTGGGCCGGCATAGGGGATCGACAACCCGGTACCCGCATAGGATCCTGCTGGACTTTCCGTGTAGAGGACGCTCTCAGTCCCTGTCGACGGGCTGAAGGCATATATCGCGAGGGTGAGTGTGGCACCATCGCACACAGCTACAGGGTGGAAATTCAGGTTTCCATTCGCATCGATGTCGTAATTGACCTTGACGGTGCAGGATGCTGCCGCTGCCTGAGCTGGGGCTGCGCCGATCAAGGTGCTCGCGAAGGCGGTCGCGATCGCGACCATAGCTACCAGTGAACGCTTCATCATGGTTGGTCTCCTTTTCCTAGAACGGGCAGTACGTGCCAGTGGACGTCGAGGTGTACTCGTCCGCGCCCATGGTCCTCGCGCCGACCAACGTTCGTGCGCAGTAGCGATCGTCCGAGCTGTTCCAGCTGACTGGCGTACCGGAGCAGGTGCTCAGTGCGCTGCCAACGCATTCGGTGTAGCTGGAACCAACGTTCTCGCCGTCTATGTAGAGGACGACGGTCACGTGGTACCGGTTCCCCTCTTCGATCGCGCAGGTTGCGGCACCGTGCGCGGTGATGACCCCGCCGGACGAGGAAGCACTTGCACTGGGCGTGCACGCAGCTGCCTGCGCCGCTGTCGCCCCGAGACCACCTGCAGCGAGCACGACCCCCAGTGCCACTGCAGAGGGCCAGAGAATTAACTTTCGCATCAGAATCCCCACTTTCATGTTTTGAGTTGGTGGGAACCCTCCTCCCAAGCACAGCGAATGTCAACGCATCCACTACATCCCAGATATGGCATTTACCAGCAAAAACGATCTCTAAAGCCGGAACGCCGGCGACTCTCTCGCCCGCGAAAATGACGCCGGTATGCGATGCCGGGAATACTCCCTGAGAGTGGATCCGGTGACGATCGCCGGCCGACCGGATGCGCTCACGTCCCTGTCGTGCAGGGTCGAACAGGCCTGACGGTCGTCAGCGTGCCCGCTGGTGAACGGGCTGTGCGCTGCCCCGTCGTGAGGTGCTCATGCAACCAGGCGAACCGCCCAGAGGCTCATGCATAGGAGCCATCGCGAGCATCCGAACTGCGGGCCCAAAAAAAGTTCTGGCCGCGCGATGTGCTGCCTGGGATCAGCGGCTGGCGGCGGAGCCGGCGGGACCGCCAGCAGTAGCACTGCCGCCGGCAGTCGTTCCCCCGGCCACCGAGGTGTCCGGAATGGGCTCGGGAGCCAACGGGTCGATCAGTTGTCCGGCTTTGGGCCCGGATCGCCGTGCGATGATTCGCGCGAGCCAGGACAGTGACAGGTTCATCGCCAGGTAGATGGCGAGCACCACGAGGAAGAAGGAGAACTGGTAACGCTGACCGAAGAAGTTGGGCAGGTTATAGACGCCGATACGGAGGAGTTCCTCATAGCCGACGATGAAGGCCAGTGAGGTGTCTTTCAGCAACACGACGAGTTGCGCGATGATGATCGGCAGCATCTGCCGGAAGGCCTGGGGAAACTCGATCCGGAAGCGGGTCGAGATCGGGCTCAGGCCGATGGCGAGCCCGGCTTCGCGCTGCCCGCGCGGCAGGGAGTTGATGCCGGCACGCAGCGCCTCTCCGATGATCGCACCGTTGTACACGGACAGTGCGGCCACACCGGCCCAGAACGACCCGGTGGAGAACACCAGGAGGACGAAGAGCATCATGAGCAGGACGGGCATGCCCCGAACGAATTCGAGAATGATGGTGGACGGTACGCGGAGCAGCTTGTGCTCGGCCGAGCGGGCGAACGAGAACACGACGCCGAGAACCAGCGCGAAGACTGCGGCGACTCCAGCCATCTTCAGGGTGGCCAGCACGCCCAAGCCGATGCGACGCCAGACCTGGACGTCGGTGAAGACATCCCATCGGGTGATGTCCCACATGCCGGGCTGAACGGCACCGTTGGCGCTGGCCTTGGGCGCACCGAGGGCGAGAACGAGCCAGGTCAGCAATCCCAGGATGAGGACGCTGCCGATTATCGACATCAGTCGAGACCGGGCCCGGGCCTTGGGTCCGGGGGCGTCGTACAGAACAGAACTCATCGCAGCACCGCCAGTTTCTTTTCCACTCGCGCAGCTATCTGCCCGAGCGTGATGGTGATGATCAGGTAGAAGAACGCCACGGCGAGAAGAATCGCGATGACGGCGTCACCACGATCGTTGACGACCCGGCGACCGGCCCCGAAGAGTTCGAACACGAAGAAGGCTCCGGCGACCGAGGTGTTCTTGGTGAGGGCGATGAAGACGTTGATCAGGGGCGGGATCACCATGCGCACGGCCTGCGGCATGATGATGTAGCTCAGCGACTGGCCGAAGGTGAGACCGACGCTGCGAGCCGCTTCGGCCTGTCCGACGGGAACACCGTTGATCCCCGAACGCAGAGCTTCAGCGACGAACGGCGATGTGTAGACGGTCAGCCCGATCGCGGCCAAGGTGAAGAAGCCCGGGTTGTACTGCAGGTAGGGCAGGGTGTTCGCGCAGAAGAACAGAACGAGGGTGAGGGGGGTGTTGCGCACCAGCTCGGTGTACCCGGTCGCGAAGGCGCGAAAGGACCCCACGGGCGAGATGCGCAGGGCCGCCACCAGGACGCCCAGTACGAGCGCTCCGCTGCCAGAAATCAACAGCAACCCGAGCGTGTTCTTGAAGCCTTCCAGAAACACCGGCAGGTTTTCGATGACTGCGTCCAAGACTCACCTCCTCTTCTGCGGGTACAAGACCCGGTTAGTGCACGACCGTAATGATTCAGGGTGAAACTGCCGATCGGGGCGGCTGGTGCGGCCGCCCCGATCGGATAGTGCTGTCTTGCTAGTAGCGGTCAACCGCCGGCGGCTTCGGCGTCTCGAGCACGGAGCCCGCGGTGGCCTCCCAGGCTGCAGCCCAGGAACCGTCCTCGTAGGACTCTTCCAGCACGTCGTTGATGAACATGCGGAACTCGGTGTCGTCCTTGGCCAGGCCGATGCCGTAGGGCTCCTTGGTGAACGGGTTGCCCACAACTTCGAACTCACCGGCGTTCTGGTCGGCGAGGCCGGCCAGAATCACGTTGTCGGTCGTGACAGCGTCGACTTCGCCGCTGCGCAGCGGGCCGAGGCAGTTGGAATACTGGTCGGTGGCGATGATGTTGGACGTGTACGCGGCGACGTTCTTCTCCGAGGTGGAGCCGCTGACGGTGCAGACCTTCTTGTCGGCGAGGTCCTCAGGGCCGGTGATCTTCGCGGGGTTGCCCGCGAGCACGAGCAGGTCCTGACCGGCTTCGTAGTACGGGCCGGCGAACGAGACAACTTCCTTGCGGGCGTCGTTGATGGTGTACGTCGCGATAACGAGGTCGACGTCACCGTTCTCGATGAACGGCTCGCGGTTCGCGGAGACGGTCTCGGTCCACTTGATGTTCGACGCCTCGATACCGAGCTTCGCCGCGATGAGCTTGCCGATTTCCACATCGAAGCCGACCGGGTTGTCATCCGGGCCCTTGAGGCCGAACAGGGGCTGGTCGAACTTGGTGCCGATGGTGATGGTGCCGGCCTCGTTCAGGGCGGCCATGGTGGTGCCCTCATCGAAGGTCACCTCTTCCACGGGTGCCGCGGACGGGGCGCCGGCGCCGGAATCGGTGCATCCGCTCAGCGCGAACGCTCCGGCGAGGGCGATGGCTGAGATCATTAGACCCTTGTTGCGTCTCATGGTTTCCTCCTGTGTGCTGTGTGTCTCGCCGACCGGTTAGTGGGCAAGTATTTTGGAGAGGAAATCCTTCGCTCTCGTGCTTTGGGGGTTCGTGAAGAACTTCTCCGGCGTGGTTTCCTCCACGATGTCGCCCTCGGCCATGAAGATGACCCGGTCGGCGGCGCGGCGGGCGAAGCCCATCTCGTGGGTGACCACGATCATGGTCATGCCCTCGTTGGCGAGGTCCACCATGACCTCGAGCACCTCGTTGATCATTTCGGGGTCGAGCGCGCTGGTGGGCTCGTCGAGCAGGATCAGCTTGGGATCCATGGCGAGGGCGCGAGCGATGGCCACACGCTGCTGCTGGCCGCCGGAGAGCTGGGACGGCATCTTCTTGGCCTGATTGGCCACACCGACGCGCTCGAGCAGGGCCATGGCCTTCGTCTCGGCGTCGGCCTTGCTCATGCCGCGTACCTTGATCGGCCCGAGGGTGACATTCTCCAGGACGGTCTTGTGCGCGAACAGGTTGAACGCCTGGAAGACCATGCCGACATCGGCACGCAACTGCGCGAGGGCCTTGCCCTCGGCGGGCAGTTCCTTGCCGTCGATCGTGATCGAGCCGTCGTCGATGGTCTCGAGCCGGTTGATGGCCCGGCACAGGGTGGACTTGCCCGAACCGCTGGGGCCGATGACCACAACCACCTCGCCACGGTTGACCGTGGCGTTGATGTTCTTCAGAACGTGCAGTTCCCCGTAGTGCTTATTAACGTCCGTGATGACGACCAGGGGTTCCCCCCGGCGGACTGTGATGTTGGACGTCGCCGGTGATGTTTCTGTTGGCTCCATACCCCCCAACTTAGGCTAGGGCTGAGGCTGGAGCCACCATTAAGCCGGTCGGTAACCCAAACGTAATAGACGCCCGACCGGCAAAGATGCTAGGCGCGGTGCGAGAAAGCGCTCTCGTAGAGGCACACGGATGCGGCTGTCGCGAGGTTCATCGATTCGGCGTTTCCGTAGATGGGAACGCTAATCGCGCGGTCCGCCATCGCCAGGTCTTCCTCGGTCAGACCGCGGGCCTCGTTGCCGAACAGCCAGGCGGTGGGACCCGCGAGCAGGCCGCTGTTGCGGGCCTCGAGCAGGTCGTCGCCCTTGATGTCGGCGGCGAGGATCTGCATGCCGGCGAACTTCGCCCGCTCGCGCACATCGGCCAGGGTGACGCCCACGGCGACGGGCAGGTGGAAGATCGACCCGGTGGACGAGCGCACCACCTTTGGGTTGTACAGGTCGACGCTGCGGCCGGTGAAGATGACGGCGTCGGCGCCCGCGGCATCCGCGGCCCGGATGATGGTGCCGGCGTTTCCCGGGTCGCGCACCTCTTCGAGGATCGCGATGAGCTTGGGCTCGTTGGCGAAGATCTTCTTGATCGAGGTGGGGAACTGGTGACAGACGGCGATGAAGCCCTGTGGGGTGACCGTGTCGGCCATCGTCTCGAGCACCTGTTCGGTGACGAACTCCACGTCCACGCCGGCGGCGACGGCGGCATCGCCGATCTCGGTGTAGCGCTCGAGCGCCGTCGGGGTGGCGTAGAGCTCCACGACGAGTTCGGGGCGGAAGGTGAGGGCTTCGGAGACGGCCTGCGGGCCTTCGAGCAGGAACAGTCCCGTCTCGGAGCGGGCTGCTCGGTTCGCAAGTTTCGCGACGGCACGCACGCGAGGAGATCGGGGGTTATCTAGCATGCTCCCAGTTTAGGTGCCGCACCCGCCGGCCACAGAATGCCCCGCCGGGCATACAAAACGGGAGCGACCGCCGTTGGCGATCGCTCCCGTTGAGGAAAAGCTGTGTGACTACTTCGCAACCTTGGGTGCGGAGGTGTCAGCGGGCAGTGCTGCCTTGGCGCTGGCAACGATGGCCGCGAAGGTGGCGGGCTCGGTGACGGCGAGGTCGGCGAGGATGCGACGGTCGACCTGGATGCCGGCCAGGGCGAGGCCCTGGATGAGGCGGTTGTAGGTCAGGCCGTTCGCGCGGGACGCGGCGTTGATGCGCTGGATCCACAGGCGACGGAAGTCACCCTTGCGTGCACGACGGTCACGGTAGCTGTAGACGAGGGAGTGAGTGACCTGCTCCTTGGCCTTGCGGTACAGACGTGAACGCTGACCGCGGTAACCCTCGGCGCGCTCAAGAATTACGCGACGCTTCTTGTGGGCGTTGACGGCCCTCTTTACTCTTGCCATTTTCTAATTCCTTTAGGGGTACGGGGCCTAGTGGCCGAGAAGCTTCTTGATGGCCTTGACGTCGGCCTTGGCGAGAACCTGGTCCTGGTTCAGGCGGGACTTGCGCTGCGTGCTCTTGACCTCGAGGTTGTGGCGAAGTCCGGCCTGCTGCTTCATGATCTTGCCGGAGCCAGTGACCTTGAAACGCTTCTTTGTCCCAGAGTGGGTCTTCTGCTTAGGCATTCTTTTCCTCCTGTTTGGCTGCTTTGTCAGCAGCTCTATGTGCATTGGCCTCTGCCTTGGCCTCTGATTTGTTCTTCAGCGGGCCAATCACCATGACCATGTTTCGACCGTCGATGGTCGGGCTCGATTCCACAGAACCGAACTCCGCGACATCCTCGGCAAATCTCTGAAGCAGACGTACACCCTGGTCGGGACGGGACTGTTCACGGCCACGGAACAGAATCATGGCCTTGACCTTGTCGCCGGCCTTCAGGAAGCCTTCGGCGCGCTTGCGCTTGGTCTCGTAGTCGTGCTTATCAATCTTGAGGCGGAAGCGAACCTCTTTGAGGATCGTGTTCGCCTGGTTGCGCCGGGCTTCTTTCGCCTTCTGCGCAGCTTCGTACTTGAACTTGCCGTAATCCATGATCTTCGCGACCGGCGGCTTGGACGTGGGGGCTACTTCGACCAGATCGAGGTCAGCCTCCTGTGCCAGGCGCAGGGCGACATCAATCGCCACGACCCCAACCTGTTCGCCGTTGGGACCAACGAGACGGACTTCGGGGACGCGGATACGGTCATTTGTACGGGGATCGCTGATGCGTCTCTCCTCTACTCAAGCATCGTGGCTACAGCCTGACAACGGATGTCGTCCGGAGACGAAGAGGAGACAATCGCGCGCGCAATTCCTAAGTTCCAGAACATTTCCTTGTTCTGTCACTCATCAACCACGTACGGCACCCTATCTACCGTGCAAGCTGGAAACCAGCGAGCGACGGCGGAGTGCAAACAACCCGGTAACCTTTATGAAGCGGTCAAGCGCGGGTGGGAGATTATCCACTTTCGTACCGAGACTTTCATCTCGGAGCCCGGGTAAGCATAGCAGAGGAAAACAGTGAGCGACAATATCGACCAGGATTCATCCGGCCAGGCCACGCGTGACATCGCGGATGTGGCGGCGGTGGAGATCATCACGACCGCCGCGGTGCACCTGATGAGCGCCTCGGCGGTCAAGGTGGGGCTCGCCGACGACCCCGAGACCCAGATCGACCTCGATGAGGCGCGCAAGCTGATCACCGCCCTGGCCGGCCTGATCACGGCATCCGCCCCGGACATCTCGGACATGCACGCACGGAGCCTGCGCGACGGTCTGCGCTCGTTGCAGCTGGCGTTCCGCGAGGCATCTGCCATCCCCGACCCGATCGGCCAGGGCCCCGGCGAGAAGTTCACCGGCCCGGTCAACTAGCTCCGCAAGACACCCAACTGTTGCCGAATCGGACTTTTGCGCCCGCTACGCCGGGCGCAAAAGTCCGGACGGGCAACAGTTGGGCGGGGCCGGTCAGGTTTGGCAGCGCGGGCACCAGTAGGTGACCCGCTTTTCGAGTTCGCTGCGGCCCAGCTCGCCGCTCTGGATGCGCGTGCCACAACGCCGGCAGGGCTGCCGTTCCCGCCCGTAGACGAACGTGCGCATCCCCCGGCGCAGATTGCCAGTGGTGGTGCGCTCCGAGCGGTCCCGGTTGGCCGTGATCAGCCGGTGCGCCAGCGCGACGAGGCCGTCCAGGTCGGCGACCTCGCTGATCGGCCGGGTCGGCAGCACCCCGCGCAGGAAACAGAGTTCGTTCACGTAGACGTTGCCGAGACCGGCGAGGTTGCGCTGGTCGCCCAGGGCCACGGCCACAGGCTTCTCCCCCACGCTGACGATGGGCGCACCGGCCCCGCCCGCGTTGGTCCCTGCCGCGCTGGCCCCCGCCGCGCTGGGCTCTGCCGGGCTGGCCCCCGCCGCACTGTCGCCGGCCGCACGTAGCCGGCGCACTGCGTCCTCCGCGTCCCAGTCGGGGCCGAGCAGGTCGGGGCCCAGGTAGCCGAGGTGCTGCTCGTCCTCCGCGGTGGGAAAGAGCTCTAGGGTGCCCAGCTCGAACCCCACTGCCACCCAGTCCGCGGTCTCCAGCACGATGCGGGCCTGGAAGGCCGGCCGCTGCCATTTCGTGCCGTGCCGGTAGAGGTGCCAGGTGCCCTCCATCTTCAGGTGCGAGTGGATGCTGGTCTCCCCCACGTGCGCCACCAGGTGTTTGCCACGGCTGATCACCTCGTGCACCGTCTGACCGGACAGGTCGACGGTGGCGAACGCCGGCACCCGGATGTCGCACCGTGTGAGTGTGGCACCGTGCAGGGCCTCGTCGAGGCTGCGGGCACTGCGGTACACGGTGTCGCCCTCAGGCACTGAGCCTCAGCCCCCGCGGTGTCTCGGTGAAACCGGCAGCGCGCAGTGCATCCCCCACCGTGGTGCCGAGCACGAAGTCGGCGTTGACGGTCTCCACCGCGAGCTTGGGCACCCGGCCGGTGGTGACCGTCGCGGCCAGGGACCGTGTGGCCGCCAGCACGGTCTCCGATGGTGCCGCCCGCTGAGCGCCCGTGTGGCCGGATGCCCCAGGCGCCGGCGCCGAGCGTGCCGACGGTGTCCGGGATCCACCGGTGAAATCCGCGCCGGCGTCGTCGGCACCCGTGTCCGGGCCGGAACCGGTGGTGGTGTCGGAGGCGTGCGCAGTGGCGGCGGGATCGAACACGAGCATCGACTTGCCGCCACGCTCCACGTAGAGCACCAAGTGCCCGTCGACGAGTACGACCAGACCGCCGGCCTTGCGGCCCGGCCGGTGTCCGGTGCCCTCGGGCAGCGCGGGCCACGGCAGCACGGCGCCATACGGGTTGGCCGGGTCGGTGGCGGCGAGGGTCACCGCGGTGGGCGCCGAACGGTCCCCGCGCTCGGCGCGCTCACGCTGGTCGACGTAGCCGCGCATCCGGTCGATGGTGCCCGCGGTGGCGAACTGGGAGGCGCCGAGCCCCTCGACGAAGTAGCCCCGGCGGCACCGGCCCATCTCCTCGAAGCCGCTGAGAGTCTTGTACACCAGCGCGAAGCCGCCCAGCACGTTCTCGCCCATCACGGCGCCGCGGGTGACGACGCCGTAGCGTTCGAGCATGGTCTCGCCCAGGGCGTGCGCACGACGGGTGGCGGAGGTGTCGGCGACGGGCACGATCGACCAACGACCGGAGACCGTGGGCGGCCCCTGTCGGCTGGGCATGGTGGCCCGGGGCAGCGCACGACCGCGGTGCAGGCGGGCGCGCGGCGCGGCCCGGCGGGTGGAGTGCGCCGACTTGCCGCCGGAGACCAGCGAGCGCACCGGCGCGAAGGTGTCATTGCTCACCAGGCCGGACCAGACCAGGTCCCAGAGCGCCTCGACGAGCTCGCCGTCGTCCTGGCTGCCGACCGAGTCGGCCAGCTGCCGGAAGAAGTAGCCCCCGCCGCCGCCCAGGGTGGCGAGGATCTCCCGCTGCAGCGGGGTGGTCTCCAGGTCGGTGGGAACGGGCAGGGTGAGCGGCGCGGTGTCGGTCAGGTGCAGGCTCACCCAGCCGTCGTTGCCGGCCAGCGTGCCGGCGCCGGCCCAGAGCACCTCGCCGGCGTTCGTGAGCTCGTCGAGCATGCCCGGGTGGTAGTCGCTCACCCGGGCGGGCAGGATCAGGGTCTCCCAGGCGGAGGCCGGGATGCGGGCGCCCTCGAGCTGTTCGATCACGGAGACCACGCCGTCGACCCCGCGCAGCTTGCCGCCGACGTGCTGCCAGGCCGGAAGGAACCGGCCGAGGGTGGCCTGGTCGACGGGCTCGATCTCGTGCCGCAGCGCCGCGAGCGAGCGCCGGCGCAGCCGCCGCAGCACCTCGGCGTCGCACCACTCGCTGCCGCTGCCGTGCGGACGGAATTCCCCCTCGACGATGCGCCGGGCATCAGCCAGCCGGCGCAGGGCGCCCAGGGCGATGGCGCTGCCGAACCCGAATCGGGTGGCCACGTCGGCCGTGGTGAACGGGCCGTGGGTGCGGGCGTAGCGACTGACGAGGTCGCCGAGCGGGTCCTTCACGCTCTCGGTGAAGGCCTCGGGGATGCCCGGGGCCAGCGGAACGCCGAGGGCGTCGCGCAGCCGGCCGGCGTCCTCGATCACCGCCCAGCGTTCCTCGCCGGCGATACCGACCTTGAGGGCGCGGCGGGCGGCGGTGAGCGCATCGAGGTGGCCACGGGCCTCTGCCTCGGTGGCAGCGGGCGGCTCGGCCGGTGCGGATGCGTCGGGGCCGTCGGTCGCGTCGGCGTCGCCTGGAGCGTCGGGGCCGACTGTGTTGTCGGGCTCCGGCTCCCCCGCATCCGGTGCGACGGCCTCGGGCACACCGGCCGCCTGCAGCCGGGCGGCGACCTCGGCGACGGTGAGCGGGCCGAGGCCGCGGAGCAGGTCGGCGACGCCCTCCAGCCCTCGGGCGCGGCGGTCGGGGGCGAGACGCTGCAGTTCGGCGTCGGTGCGTTCCATCACGACGGGGTCGAGCAGCTCGCGCAGCTCCACCCGGCCGAGCAGTTCGGCCAGCAGGCCGGAGTCGATCGACAGCGCGGTGGCGCGGCGTTCGGCCAGCGGCGAATCGCCCTCGTACATGAACGCGGCGACGTAGCCGAACAGCAGCGCGTTGGCGAACGGGCTGGCCGAGTCGGTGCTGGTCTCCACCAGCCGGATGGCGCGGCTGGCCACCTGCCTGGTCAGCGCCACGAGCGCTGGCAGGTCGTAGACATCCTGCAGGCACTCGCGGATGGTCTCGAGGATGATCGGGAACGACGGGTATTCGCGGGCCACGTCGAGCAGCTGCGACGCCTTCTGGCGTTGCTGCCAGAGCGGAGAGCGGCTGCCCGGCCGGTACCGGGGCAAGAGCAGCGCCCGGGCGGCGCACTCGCGGAACCTGGAGGCGAACAGGGCGGAGCCGCCGACCTCGTCGGTCACCAACTGCTCGAGTTCGTCGGGGTCGAAAACGAAGAGGTCGGCGCCGGGCGGTTCGGACTCGGTGTCGGGAATGCGCACGACGATGCCGTCGTCGCTGGCGACGCAGGCGCCGTCGATGCCGAAACGTTCGCGCACCCGGGCTCCCACGGCAAGGGCCCACGGCGCGTGCACGGTGAGGCCGAACGGCGAGTGCAGGATGACCCGCCAGTCACCGAGTTCGTCGCGAAACCGCTCGACCACGAGGGTCTGGTCGGTGGGCAGGTAGCGGGTGGCGGCGCGCTGTTCGTCGAGGAAGGCCAGCAGGTTGGTGACCGCCCGCTCGTCCAGGCCCACGGCCAGGCAGCGCGCCCTGGCCTTCGCCGGCGTGAGCGCGGACACCTCGCGGAGGAACGCGCCGATGGCGGCGCCGAGTTCGGCGGGCCGGCCCAGGCCGTCGCCCTTCCAGAACGGCAGCCGGCCGGGTTCGCCGAACGCGGGCAGCACGAGCACCCGATCGTGGGTGATCTCCTGGATGCGCCAGCTCGTCGCTCCGAGCGCGAAGACGTCACCGACGCGGGACTCGTAGACCATCTCTTCGTCGAGCTCGCCCACCCGGCGGCCGGTGGCCGAGTCACCGCCGACCATGAACACCCCGAACAGGCCGCGGTCGGGGATGGTGCCGCCGCTCGTGACGGCCAGGCGCTGGGCGCCGGGCCGACCGGTGAGGAGGCCCGAGTCGCGGTCCCAGATGATGCGAGGCCGCAGTTCGGCGAACTGGTCGGACGGGTACCGGCCGGCGAGCAGGTCGAGGGTGGCCTCGTAGGCCGAACGCGGCAGGGTCGCGAACGGGGCGCTGCGCCGCACGGCGTCGAACCATTCTTCGGCGTCGATCGGTTCGAGGGCGACCGCGGCGATGGTCTGCTGGGCGAGGATGTCGAGCGGGTTCGCTGGCACCTGCAGCGACTCGATCATGCCCGACACCATCCGCTCGGCCGCGACGGTGGCGTGGATGAGGTCGGCCCGGTGCTTGGGAAAGATGATGCCGCGGGACACCTCGCCGACCTGGTGGCCGGCCCGGCCGACGCGCTGCAGGCCGCTGGCCACCGACGGCGGCGACTCCACCTGCACCACCAGGTCGACCTCGCCCATGTCGATGCCGAGTTCGAGGCTCGAGGTGGCCACCACGCAGCGGAGCCGCCCGGACTTGAGGTCGTCCTCGATCATGGCCCGCTGTTCCTTGCTGACCGACCCGTGGTGTGCGCGGGCGAGCAGCGGCTCGGCGCCCTCGCTCTGACCGCTGCCGCCCATCAGCTCGGCGGGCGGCCGGGCCGGTGGTGCGAGTACGGCGCGGGCGCCGGCGCCGGCCGCGCCATCGGCATCCCTGGCCCCGGCGAGCACCAGTTCGGCCTCGTCGGCCGCGGCGAGCCGTTCGCTGTAGATCTCGTTGAACCGGGCGGTGAGCCGTTCGGCCAGGCGCCGGGAGTTGGCGAACACGATCGAGGACGAGTGCGCGAGCACGGCGTCCACGATCGCCTCCTCCACATGCGGCCAGATCGACCCGGTCTGCGGGGCCGCGGCGGAGGTGGCGCCCTCCTGAGCGGGCACCGCGCCGAGCTGGGTCATGTCGTCGACGGGCACGACCACCCGCAGGTCGAACCGTTTCTCGTTCTTCGGCGCCACGATCTCCACCGGCGCGAGGCCGCCCAGGAACCGGGCCACCTCCGAGGCCGGCCGCACGGTGGCGGACAGGCCGATGCGCTGGGCCGGCTTGGCCAGCAGGGCGTCGAGGCGTTCGAGGGAGACGGCGAGGTGCGCGCCGCGTTTGCTCGCCGCGACGGCGTGGATCTCGTCGATGATCACGGTGTCGACGCCGCGCAGCGACTCGCGGGCGGCGGAGGTGAGCATCAGGAAAAGCGACTCGGGGGTGGTGATGAGGATCTCGGGCGGCGATTTCACGAGCGCGCGCCGGTCCGCCGCCGGGGTGTCGCCGCTTCGCACGCCCACGGTCACCCGCACAGGTGCCAGGCCTAGCCGTTCGGCGGCCTGGCCGATGCCCACGAGCGGAGCGCGCAGGTTGCGTTCCACGTCCACGCCGAGGGCCTTGAGCGGCGAGATGTAGAGCACCCGGGTGCCGGTGGGCGCTGCGGATGCCGCGGATGTGGCTGACGCTGAGCGTGCAGCGGACCCCGACGGCGCGGATGCGTCTCCGGCGGATTCGGCCGGCCCCGAACCTGCCGGGGTGCCGGTATCAGTGGAGGCAGGTGCGACGCCGGTTGCGGCGTCCACCACGGCGGCCTCACCGGTGGAGGCCGAGTACAACCGGTCGAGCGCCCAGAGGAATGCGGCCAGGGTCTTGCCCGACCCGGTGGGGGCGACGACGAGGGTGTGCGAACCGCGGGAGATGGCATCCCAAGCGCCGAGCTGCGCCTCGGTGGGAGCGTCGAACGCGCCGGAGAACCACGTGCGGGTGGCCGGTGAGAGGCGCTGGAGAATCTCCGTCATCCCCCTATCCTCCCCGATACCCCTGACATCGCTCCGGAAGCCGCCCCCAACACCGGCCGATGCCGCCTCAACTGTTCCCCGTGCGGACTTCTGCGCCCGGCACGCCGGGTGCAATTGTCCGCTTCGGCAACAGTTACCTGGCCGGCGGGACGGATGCGGGGCGCGGCGGGCGGGTCAGGCGGAGGCGACCAACTGCACGCGCAGGGAGTCGACGCCCGTGGCGATCACGTCGTCGGCGGCCCAGCGGGCGGCCAGGCGGGCCAGGGTGGCGTCGAGGTCGGCGCGGCTGAGACCGTCGACGAGTTCCAGTCGCACGATCAGCTCCGGCCCGGTCAGCCGGGCGTGCGGGTCCCCGGCGGTGAGGCTCACCGAGAGCGCGGCCAGTTCGGTCGTGATCGATTCCTCGAACGCGGCGGCAACCTGGCGGCTGGCGTAGCTGGGGGTCCACGGGAGGGACTGCGCGATCGCCCACAGCGCGGGCCGGCGCACGACGAACTCGGTCTCCGCGGTGGGGTCGAGCACCACAAGGTCGGTGTCCTCCTGCGCGGCGGCGAGGGCCACCCGGGCGGCATCGGCGGGAACCGGCCTGGCCTCGGCGTTCCAGCGGCGCATCGCGGCGGCCGAGGAGAACACCGGCAGCACGGCACGGCCGTCCGGTCCGGCCACCGTGATGATGGAGAGCTCCTGGGTCTTGTCGACCCGCAGCCCGTGCTCCCCGACAGCGTCGGCCTGCCCGTCGTCGGCGCCGAGCGCGGTGACCAGCGGGATGAGCAGGCGCGCCGATCTGAGGGCGTCGATCACGCCCTCCTCCCCCAGTTCCCTGGCCCGGAACCGGGCGAGCGCATCGAGCAGCACGGCCGGCGCGAGACCGTCGTCGTCGCCGAAGTCGGCGTGGTCGAGCGACCGGCCGGCCCAGGGCTGACCGGCGGAGTCCGCCCCGCCGTCCGGCCGGCCGGTGGAGCCGAGGTTATGCGCCGGAGACATCCAGCGCCTCGGCGAGGGTGAAGGCGCCGGCGTAGAGCGCCTTGCCCACGATCGCGCCCTCCAGGCCGAGCGGAACGAGTTCGCGGAGCGCCGCAATGTCGTCGAGGCTGGCGATGCCGCCCGATGCGATCACGGGGCGGTGGGTGCGCTCCATGACCTCACGCAACAGTTCGATGTTCGGTCCCTTGAGGGTGCCGTCCTTGGTGACATCGGTGACCACATAGCGGGTGCAGCCGGCTTCTTCGAGCCGCTCGAGCACCTGCCACAGGTCGCCGCCGTCCTTCGTCCAGCCGCGGGCGGCGAGAGTCGTGCCGCGCACGTCGAGGCCGACGGCGATGGCGTCGCCGTACTGCGCGATCACGCTGGCGGCCCACTCCGGGTTCTCCAGGGCGGCGGTGCCGAGGTTGATGCGCTTGACGCCGGTGTTCAGGGCCGCCTCGAGCGACTCGTCGTCGCGGATGCCGCCGGAGAGTTCCACATTCACACCGCGGAGCTGCTTGATGACCTTCTTGAGCACGCTCGTGTTGTTGCCCCGCCCGAACGCGGCGTCGAGGTCGACGAGGTGGATCCACTCGGCGCCCTGGTTGGCCCAGTCGAGCGCGGCATCCATCGGGTCGCCGTAGTTGGTCTCGGTGCCGGCCTCACCCTGGGTGAGCCGCACGGCCTTGCCGTCGGCGACGTCGACGGCCGGCAGGAGGACCAGCTTCGGGGTTTTGTTGAACTCGCTCATGGTGGTGCCTTTTCATGATTGTGCGGCCGCATGGTCGGCGGCCGGCGGGTGGGAAGACTAGTCGCGCAGCGTGCCGAGCCAGTTCGACAGCAGGCGGATGCCGGCGTCGCCGCTCTTCTCGGGGTGGAACTGGGTGGCCGTCAGCGGCCCGTTCTCGACCGCGGCCAGGAAGGGTGCGCCGTGGTTGGCCCAGGTGAGCCGGGGAACGGGGAAGGGCGGCATCACGTCGAGCGTCCACTCCTGTGCGGCGTAGGAGTGCACGAAGTAGAAGCGCTCCTCCTCCAGGCCGCGGAAGAGCACCGAGTCGGGGTCGGGCGTGACGGTGTTCCAGCCCATGTGCGGCAGCACCGGCGCCGGCAGCGCCGTGACGGTTCCCGGCCATTCGCCGAGGCCCTCCGACTCGACGCCCCGTTCGACGCCGTGTTCGAACATGACCTGCATGCCCACGCAGATGCCCATCACCGGGCGGCCGCCGGAGAGCCGTTTGTCGATGATGTCGCCGCCGTGCGCATCGTTGAGCGCCGTCATGACCGCGCTGAACGCCCCGACCCCGGGCACCAGCAGGCCGTCGGCCTCGAGCGCGAGCTTGCGGTCACCGGTCAGGGTGACGTCGGCGCCGGCCAGCTCGAGCGCCTTGACGGCCGAGTGCACATTGCCGGTGCCGTAGTCGAGCACGACGACGCTTGTCATAGGGCGCCCTTGGTGGACGGGATGCCGGAGACCAGCGCGTCGTACGCCTTGGCCTGGCGGAAGGCGCGGGCGAAGGCCTTGAACTCCGCCTCGGCGATGTGGTGCGGGTCGCGGCCGCCGACCACGGTGACGTGCACGGTGAGCGCGGCGTTGAAGGCGATGGCCTCGAACACGTGCCGCACCATCGATCCGGTGAAGTGGCCACCGATGAGGTGGAATTCGAACCCGGCCGGCTCGCCCGTGTGCACGAGGTAGGGGCGGCCGGAGATGTCGACGACGGCCTGCACGAGCGCTTCGTCCAGCGGCACGAGGGCGTCGCCGTACCGGGAGATGCCGGACTTGTCGCCGAGGGCCTGCTTGATGGCCTGGCCGAGCACGATGCCGATGTCCTCGACGGTGTGGTGCACATCGATCTCGATGTCGCCCTTGGCATGCACGGTGAGGTCGGTCAGCGAGTGCTTCGCGAAGGCCGTGAGCAGGTGGTCGTAGAACGGCACGCTGGTGTGGATGTCGCTCACCCCGGTGCCGTCCAGATCGATCGACAGGTCGATGCTCGATTCGCTCGTTTCGCGCTGGAGGTGGGCACGGCGAGGCGAGGGCGTGACGTTGGTCATGCGCCTAGTTTATTCGGCTGCCGGGCGCAGCCGCGCGATGGCCGTCAGGAAGGCGCTGGTCTCGGCTTCGGTGCCGGCCGATACGCGCAGGTGACCGGGGATGCCGACGTCGCGGATGAGGATTCCCTCGGCGAGCAGAGCTTCGAAGGTGGCGTGCGGGTCGGTGACCCCGCCGAAGAGCACGAAGTTGCTGCCGCTGCGCAGCGGGCTGAAACCGAGGGCGCGCAGTTCGGTCACCAGGCGGTCCCGCTGCACCCGGATGTCATCGACCATCGCGAGCATCTCACCGGTGTGGGCGAGCGCGGCCACGGCCGCCGCCTGGGTGAGCGCGGACAGGTGGTACGGCAGGCGCACCAGGCGGAGCGCATCCGTGACGGCCGGGTCGGCGGCGAGGTAGCCCAGGCGCACCCCCGCGAAGGCGAAGGCCTTGCTCATGGTGCGGGAGACCAGCAGGCGTTCACGCCCGCGCAAGAGGCTGAGCGCACTCTCCGTGCCGGCGGGGGCGAATTCGGCGTAGGCCTCGTCGACCACCACGATGCCGTCGGTGGCGTCGTAGACCGCCTCGATCGTAGCCAGCGACAGGGGCGTGCCGGTGGGGTTGTTCGGAGAGCAGAGGAACACGATGTCGGGCGAGGTCTCGCGCACCCAGCGGGCGGCGGTCTCCGGCGACAGCTCGTAGTCGGCGTCCCGCCCGCCGGCGATCCAGCGGGTATCGGTGCCGGAGGCGAGGATCGAGTACATCGAATAGGTCGGCGCGAAGCCGAGCAGGGAACGGCCCGGTCCGCCGAAGGCCTGCAGCACCTGCTGCAGCACCTCGTTGGAGCCATTGGCGGCCCAGATGTTGTCGCGGGTGAGGCCGTGGCCGAGGTAGCCGGCGAGATCGTCGCGCAGCTGGGTGAACTCCCGGTCGGGGTAGCGATTCACGGTCAGGATCGCGGCGGCGAGGGCCTCGGCGATGTCCGCGGCGACCTTCGGCGGAATCGGGTGGGTGTTCTCGTTCACGTTCAGCGCCACCGGCACGTGCAGCTGCGGTGCACCGTAAGGGATTTGTCCGCGGAGGTTGGCGCGCAGGGGCAGGTCGTCGAGGCTGGTCACCCGAACAAGCTTAGTTGCGTGCGCTGGGGACCTCTCCCGGCGGCTGCCGGGAGGTGTCGGCTCAGTAGCCGGCGGGGAGGGCCAGGCGCTGGCCGGGCTGCACGGCGTCGGACGCGAGCTGGTTGAGGTTGACGATGTCGGCTATGACGTCGCGCGGGTCCTGGGTGGGGGCGATGGACTCGGCCAGCTGCCAGAGCGACTGTCCGGATTCGATGGTGACGTAGTCGAACGCCGCCGCTCCGACTCCGGTCGTGCCCTCTGCGGCAGCGACGCCGCCGTTCACGGCGACGACGATGGAACCGAGCACCAGCGGCAGTGCCGCGAGGGTCGTGAAGACGATCCGGCCACGGCGGGTGAGCCGCAGGTGGGTGCGCGGGGCGGATGCGACCTGGGTGGCGTTCTCGCGGCTGTCGCCGACGATGCTCAGCCGTGGGGCGTTCGGGCGAGAAGTGTTCGAACCTCCGGTACCCGAACCGGGCTTTAGTGCGTATGCTGCGCTCATGTCAGACCTCCTGGTAACGCATCCGGCCCTCGGCCGGGAGGGCCGGATGCGAATCTATGTTCCGAATATAACTTCGAATGTTCGAACAATCAACCCTGTTTGCGGATAATATATAGACGGATTCGGCAACACACTCGAATGCATGTCTAGAAACCGTCGCTGTTTGGCTACAGTTTCGATTGGGTAGCTGTACTCAAACAGAGACCTCCGACATTGGCTCCAGCAGGCCTCATCAGCAGCAGATCGCCGGCCGGAATCACCAGCCGGAGAGACCCACCGGCCAGCCATGAACACCGGCCGGCCGGGCTCACCAGCCAGACCTACTCACCGCCAGACCAAGCAGAGGAGCGACAACGTGGCCCAGCAGAGCACACCTCGGGACAAAGGCACCACGCGGCGCCGTAAGACCCTGAGTGACAAACAGCGTGCCGTCATGGACGTCATCCAGCGCTCGGTGCGCGACCGCGGGTATCCGCCGAGCATGCGGGAGATCGGCGACGCCGTGGGCCTCTCTTCTCTGTCGAGCGTGACGCACCAGCTCCACCAGCTGCAGCTGAGCGGGTACCTGCGCCGCGACCCCAACCGGCCGCGCGCGCTCGAGGTGCTCATCGAGGTGCCGCAGTCAGGCGACGACGTCGTGCCCGGCGCACCCGATGACTATCAGGCCGGCATCCAGGTGGGTGACGCGGCGATGGTGCCGCTCGTCGGCCGCATCGCCGCCGGTATCCCGATCATGGCCGACCAGCAGATCGACGAGATCTTCCCGCTCCCCCGCCAGCTGGTGGGCAAGGGCGAACTGTTCATGCTCAAGGTGGTCGGTGAGTCGATGATCGACGCCGCGATCTGCGATGGCGACTGGGTGGTCATCCGCCAGCAGAAGACGGCCGAGAACGGCGAGATCGTCGCCGCGATGCTCGACGGTGAGGCCACCGTCAAGGTGTTCCGCCAGCGCGACGGCCACACCTGGCTGCTGCCCCGCAACACCAACTTCGAGCCCATCCTGGGCGACTACGCCGAGGTTCTCGGCAAGGTCGTCGCCGTGCTCCGGTCGGTCTAAGCAGCTTCCCTGCCCGAAACAGGCCCGGCTCCCCCACGGGGAGCCGGGCCTGTTCGCGTTCGGTGCGCTGGGTGCGCTGCCGGGATCAGACCAGCGTCGCCCGCACGGCGCGGGTGGCGTCCACGATGTTGCGGAGCGACTCGACGGTCTCCGCGTACCCGCGGGTCTTCAACCCGCAGTCCGGGTTCACCCAGACCTGGCGGGCGGGGATCGATTCGAGGGCCCGCTCGAGCAGCTCGGTGATCTCGGCCACGCCGGGCACCCGCGGCGAGTGGATGTCGTAGACGCCCGGGCCGATGCCGTGGTCGAAGCCGCTGGTCTGGATGTCCGCCACGACCTCCATCTTCGACCGCGCCGCCTCGATGCTGGTCACGTCGGCATCCAGGTTGCGGATGGCGTCGATGACGACGCCGAATTCTGAGTAGCAGAGGTGGGTGTGGATCTGCGTCGCGTCGGCCACCCCGGCCGTGGCCAGCCGGAACGAGCCCACCGACCAGTCCAGGTAGTCGGCGTGGTCCTTCTTCTTCAGCGGCAGCAGTTCCCGCAGGGCGGGCTCGTCGACCTGCACCACCTGGATGCCCGCGGCCTCCAGGTCGCCGATCTCGTCGCGCAACGCCAGCGCCACCTGGCGGGCGGTCTCCCCCAGCGGCTGGTCGTCACGCACGAACGACCAGGCCAGGATGGTGACCGGTCCGGTGAGCATGCCCTTCACGGGCTTCTCGGTGAGGCTCTGGGTGTAGCTGGACCACTCAACCGTGATCGGCGCCGGGCGGGACACGTCGCCCCAGAGGATCGACGGGCGCGTGCACCGGCTGCCGTAGGACTGCACCCAGCCGTTTTCGGTGACGGCGAAGCCGTCGAGGTTCTCGGCGAAGTACTGCACCATGTCGTTCCGTTCGGGTTCGCCGTGCACAAGCACGTCCAAGCCGAGGTCCTCCTGGAGCTGCACGACCCGGCCGATCTCGGCGCGCATGAGTTCCTGGTAGTCGGCGGGGGCGAGCTCGCCGGAGACCAGGCGGGCGCGGGCGCGGCGGATCTCGCCGGTCTGCGGGAACGACCCGATCGTCGTAGTCGGCAGCGGCGGCAGAGCGAGCACAGCCTCCTGCGCGGCCAGACGGGTCTCGTAGTCGCCGCGACTGAAGTCGGCCGGAGTGAGCGAATCGAGCCTGGCGCGCACAGCGCCGTCGCGTACCCCCGGTGACACCCGGCGGGCGGCGAGAGAGGCCGTGGCGGCGTCGAGGTCGGCCTGGATGGCCGCTTGGCCCTTGGTGAGGCCACGGGCCAGGGTGGCGATCTGGCCGATCTTCTGGTCGGCGAAGGCGAGCCATCCGACAAGGTCCGCGCCGAGCGTGCTCTCGTCGGTCACGTCGTGCGGCAGGTGCAGCAGGGAGGTCGAGCTGGACACGGCGATCTTGTCGCTCAGCGCGCTGAGCCGGCCGACGGTCTCGAAGGCCGCCGCGAGGTCGCCGCGCCAGATGTTGTGGCCGTCGATCACGCCGGCGACCAGGACGGTGTCGCCCAGCCCGGCCGGGCTGGTGGGCACCGTGCCGCGCACGAGATCGAGTCCGATCGCCTCGACCGCGGATGCGGCCAGCACGGGCAGCGCGTCATCCAGGCTGCCGTAGGGTGCTGCCACGAACAGCGCGGGCCTGTTCGGGACGGCGCCGAGCACAGCGTAGGCCCGCGCGAGGGCCGCCAGGGCGGTGTCCCGCGGGATGTCGATGCTCTCACTGACCAGTCCGGGCTCGTCCAGCTGCACCCACTCGGCGCCCGCAGCGGCAAGGCGTTCGATCAGCGTCGCGTACACGGGCAGCAGGTCGTCCAGGCGGTCGAGCGGGTGGAACCCGGCCGGGGTGTCGCTCGACGGCTTGGCGAGGAGTAGGAACGTGACCGGGCCGACGATGACCGGGCGGGTGAGGAATCCGGCGGCCACTGCCTCCTCGAATTCGCGCACGATGCGGTCGCTGGCGAGCGAGAAGGTGGTCTCCGGGCCGATCTCCGGCACCAGGTAGTGGTAGTTGGAGTCGAACCACTTGGTCATCTCCAACGGCAGGTTCTCTCCCGCGCCGCGCGCCAGGGTGAAGTATCCGGCCAGGTCGAGGTGACCGTCGGCGTCGACGAGGTCGGCGAACCGGGCGGGGATGGCGCCGACGGTGACCGCCGCATCCAGCACCTGATCGTAGAAGGAGAAACTCTCCGGGATCGACGAGTCGGTGCGCCCCAGGCCCAGCCCGACGAGCCGTTCCCTGGTGGTGTTCCGGAGCGCCGCGGCGGTGGCCTCGAGCTCATCGGCGTCGATCCGGCCGGCCCAGAACGATTCGACAGCCTTCTTGAGTTCGCGGCGGCGCCCGATTCTCGGGTAGCCGAGGATCGTTCCGGTGGGGAATGCGGAAACGGTGGTGGTCATCAGTAGTCCTTCGTGGAGTGAGTACCGGCAGTGGCGCTGGCAGCGGGGCTGGTGGAGGCAAAGGTCGAGGGCGGGCACTGGGATGCGGCAACCGGTGCGGCCGGCGCGAGCGCCCCCGCCCGGTCGAGAACGGCGAGCACGGTCTCGTGCTGGTTGAAGGCATAGAGGTGCAGGCCGGGAGCGCCGCCCGCGATGAGTTTCTCGGCCAGCGCGGCGGCATGGCTGATGCCGATCTCCCGCTGGCCTTCGACGGTGGGTTCCACTTCGAGCTGGATGGACAGCTCGGCGGGCAGCTCCTCGCCGGAGAGCTCGAGGATGCGCCGGAGCCGGCCCGGGCTGGTCACCGGCATGATGCCGGGCAGGATCGGGAATTCGACGCCGGCCTCCCTGGCCCGCTGGATGAAGCTCAGGTAGTGGTCGGCGTGGAAGAACAGCTGGGTGATGGCCAGGTTCGCGCCGGCGGCCTGCTTGGCCAACAGGGTGTCGATGTCCTGGGCCGTGGAGCGCGAGCGCGGGTGCCCGTTCGGGAAGGCGGCGACGGCGATGCGCACGTGCTCGCGTTCGGTCTTGACCGCGCGAGCCTGCGGCAGTCCGGGGATCGGTGTCTCCTGGTAGGGCACCCGTTCGGCCTGCACCCGGTGGATGAGCTGAACGAGCTCGCCGGCGCTGTGCAGGTCGCCGAGGAACGCGTCATCCTCGGTCGATCCCGCCGGCGGGTCCCCGCGCAGGGCGAGGAAGCTGCGCACGCCGGCGTCGAGGAACTCGCGGATCAGGCTGCTGGCCTGGGCATGTGAGGACCCCACGCAGGTCAGGTGCGCCATCGGGTCCACCCGGGTGGCCGTGCGGATGTAGCGCAGCACGTCGAGGGACGAGGTGCGGGAGGAACCGCTGGCCCCGTAGGTCACCGAGATGAATTCGGGGCCGGCCGCGGCCAGGGAGTCGATGGTGGCGTGCAGGGCCGTCGCGGCGGCATCCGTCTTGGGCGGGTACAACTCGAACGAGAACGGGGTGCTCGGCGGACAGGCAGGGTCTGCAGATGTGGACGCAACGGCTGCGCTCATGGTTCCTCATTCGGCATGGTCGGTACAACTCGAAGGGCCGGGCGGCCGCGGACCGCCGGCGTGAAAAACCAGGCGGTCGATCGCGGGCGGGTGCCGGGCTCGGCTGTCGCTCCATGCCGGGCGGATGGTGCTCCCGGCAACGAATGAGATGACTCTAACAACGGGCCTCAGCGGCGCGCATCCGCATAGCCGAATGTTACGTTCGCGGCCATAATGGGGCCATTAAACGCCGCCAGGCGGCACTCGCGTCTCCGGGGAGATGCGGGTGCCGCCTGGCGGGCGGAACGGGTACTAGGCGGTGACGGCAGGTGCCACCACGAACGGCGTGAACTGGGCCTCGATACCGGGCGACACGAGCGCCGTCACGAGGGTACCGGTTTCGGCGTAGTCCAGCGCGAGGACCTTTCCCTGGCCGTGCAGGATCGGGATGAGGTCACCACGGTCATACGGAATGAGCAGGTCGAGCCGGATTTCCGGGCGAGGAAGCATGGTCTCGACGGCCGTGAGCACGGCATCGATTCCCTCGCCGGAGCGCGCCGAGACGAAGATCGCCTGCGGCGAGAGTCCGCGCAGCACGAGTCGGTCGTCGTCGCTGACCAGGTCGCTCTTGTTGAACACGACCAGCTCGGGGATGGCGCTGGCGCCGACCTCGCCGATGACTTCCCGCACGGTGGCCAGCTGGCTGGCCGGGTCGGGGTGTGACGCGTCGACGACGTGGATGATGACGTCGGAGTCCGCGACCTCCTCGAGGGTGGAGCGGAACGCCTCCACCAACTGGTGCGGCAGGTTTCGCACGAAACCGACGGTGTCGGTGAAGGTGTACAGCCGTCCGTCCGCGGTGCTGGACTTGCGCACGGTGGCGTCCAGGGTGGCGAACAGGGAGTTCTCGACGAGCACCCCGGCCTTGGTGATGCGGTTGAGCAGGCTGGACTTGCCGGCGTTGGTGTATCCGACGATGGCCACGGAGGGCACCGCGTTGCGCTTGCGGTTGGCGCGCTTGGCCTCGCGGGCGGGTTTCATCTCGATCATCTGCTTGCGCAGCCGGGACATCCTCGTATGGATGCGGCGACGGTCCAGTTCGATCTTCGTCTCACCGGGTCCGCGCGAGCCCATGCCCGCTCCGGTGCCACCGACCTGGCCACCGGCCTGGCGGGACATCGAGTCGCCCCAACCGCGGAGGCGTGGGAGCAGGTAGGCCAGCTGGGCCAGTTCGACCTGCGCCTTGCCCTCCCGGCTCTTGGCGTGCTGGCTGAAGATGTCGAGGATCACGGCGGTGCGGTCGATGACCTTCACCTTGACTACGTCTTCGAGGGCACGCCGCTGGCTGGGTGCCAGTTCGGAGTCGGCGATCACGGTGTCGGCACCGAGCGCGGCCACGATGGAGGCCAGTTCGAGGGCCTTGCCCTTGCCGAGGTAGGTGCTGGGGTCGGGGGTGGCGCGGCGCTGCAACAGGCCGTCGAGCACGGTGGCGCCGGCGGTTTCGGCCAGGGCGGCGAGTTCGCGCATGGAGTTCTCGGCGTCGAGCAGGCTGCGGGCGGAGTAGACGCCGATCAGCACCACGTTCTCGAGACGCAGCTGGCGGTATTCGACTTCGGTGACGTCTTGGAGTTCGGTGGAGAGCCCGCCCACGCGGCGCAGGGCGTTGCGGTCTTCACGCTCGGTCTGTTCGCCGTCGTGGTCGCCGCCGTCGAAGCCGCCGTCGGCCGGGCGGGCCTGCAGGGCCTGCGCCGATCCGCTGGCGAAGAGGGAGTAGCCGGACGAACGGCTCTCGGCGCTGGCCAGCACGCGCGCAACTACATCGTCATCGTCGTGTGGAGCGGTTGATTCAGTCATTGCTTTAACTCTAGTTCCTCTTCTTTCGATAAGTTCGTTGTATGGCTTCCGAACACTATTTCTCGTCGGCTCCGGGCAGCGACCTGAAATTGCGGCAAATCACCGTGAAGATCGCCGGTGCGATCCGCGAGGTCACGACCGCGAACGCGATCTTCTCACCCGAACACATCGACACCGGCACCAAGGTGCTGATGCGCGAGGCTCCCGAACCCTCCGGTGGCGGCGACATCCTGGACCTCGGCTGCGGCTGGGGTCCGATCAGCCTGCACCTGGCCCTCGCCGATCCGTCGGCCACGGTCTGGGCCGTGGACGTCAATGAGCGAGCCCTCGAACTGGTGCGGTTGAACGCCACCAACTTGGGGCTCACCAATGTCAACGCCGTGCTGCCCGAGGATGTTCCCGAGTCGGTGTCGTTCGCCGGCATCTGGTCGAATCCGCCCATCCGGGTGGGCAAGGCCGAACTGCACGCCATGCTCAGCCACTGGCTGCCCCGGCTGACCCCGGGCACGGATGCCTGGCTCGTCGTGCAGCGCAACCTCGGTTCTGACTCCCTGCAGCGCTGGCTCGCCGACGAGTTCTCCGACACCCTCGAGGTCTCCCGCTACGCGATGGACAAGGGCTTCCGCATCCTGCGTACCCACCGCCTCCCCTAACCCAGCGGTCCCTCCCCGCGATCTACTTCCGCGAGCTGTGACTGAAGCACCCCAAAACGCGCGTTTTTAGGGCTTAACTCACAGTTCGCGGGAGGAGACGCGCGGGTCAGCCGAGGTGGAGGGTGCCGTCGAAGACCAGCTCGGCGGGGCCGGAGAGCGACACGTGCTCGCCGTCCTCGGTGGGGAACATACGCACACCCAGCACACCGCCGGGCACCTCGACGCGCCACTGGTTGGGAGCGCCGGCGCCGGCCCAATGCCGGGTGGCCAGAGCGGCCGCGACGGCGCCGGTTCCGCAGGACAGGGTTTCGCCGCTCCCGCGTTCGTGCACGCGCATCCGGATGCGACCCACACCGTCGACCACGAGCGGGTCGTGCGGCAGGACGAACTCCACATTGGCGCCGTCGGCGGGCTCCGGGTCGAGCTGGGGAATGAAGGTGAGGTCAGCGCTCTCGAGCTCGTCGGCATCGGCGAGAGCCACGACGATGTGCGGGTTGCCCACGTTGATGCCCAGGCCCGGCCGGGCCACGGCGAGGTTCTTGGCCCGCACGAGGGTTTCCCCCGGCTCCAGACGCCAGCGGCCCAGGTCCACCTGGTAGCCGGTGGCGTTGCGCTGCAGGTCGCGCACGCCGCTGCGGGTGCCAATGGGCAGGGTCTCACCGGGTGCGAGCTCGGCGAGGCCCTGCTCGAGCAGGAAGCGTGTGTAGACGCGGATGCCGTTGCCGCACATCTCCGACACGGTGCCGTCGGCGTTCCAGTAGTCCATGAACCACTCGGCCGTGTCGTCCTCGGCCAGCGCCGCGGCCCCGGCCTCGAGGTTGGCCGAGCGGACGGCGCGGATGATGCCGTCGGCGCCCACACCGAAGCGGCGGTCGCAGATGCCCTGGATCTGCTCCGGGGTGAGGTCGAGGGCGCCGTCCGGATCCGCGATGAGTACGAAGTCGTTGCCGGTGCCGTGGCCCTTGGTGAAGTGGAGATCGATGCTCATCTGATCAGTTTAGGGACTCGGCCGGTCCGGTCCGTCAGAGCGCGGGCAGGTGGCGGGCGGCCTGGTCGACCCGGTCGGCGTCGTCGGCGTCGATCCAGTGCGTGTGCGGGTCGCGCTTGAACCAGCTCACCTGACGCCGGGCGTAACGCCGGGTCAGCTGCTGGGTGGCTTCGACGGCCTCAGGCTGGCTGAGGGTGCCGCCCAGCTGACCGAGGGCCTGGGCGTAGCCGATGGCGCGGCTGGCCGTGATGCCGGTCTCCAGCCCGGCCGGCAGCAGGCCGCGCACCTCGTCGACGAGTCCGGCGGCCCACATCCGGTCGACCCGGGCGTCCAGCCGGGGTGTGAGCACCTCGCGGGGTAGGCGGAGGCCGAGGGTGACGGCCGGCATCCAGTAGGCCGGGTCGCCGGGCAGCACAGCCGCCTGCGGCGCACCGGTGAGTTCGACGACCTCGAGGGCGCGCACCAGCCGGCGGCCGTTGCTGGCGCCGATGCGGGCGGCCGAGCCGGGGTCCACAGCCTTCAACCGTTCGTACATCAGCCCGGGGCCCTGGGCGGTGAGTTCCCCCTCCAGGCGGGCACGCAGCGCGGCGTCGGTGCCGGGGAACTGGAAGTCGTAGACCACCGAGGACACGTAGAGGCCGGATCCTCCGACGAGGATGGGCACGGCCCCGCGTTCGACAATGCCGGTGATGGCCGCCCGGGCCTCGACCTGATAGCGGGCCACCGTGGCCTCGTCCGATACCTCGAGCACGTCGAGCAGGTGGTGCGGGATCCCGCGCCGTTCGGTGACGGGGAGCTTCGCGGTGCCGATGTCCATGCCCCGGTAGAGCTGCATGGCGTCAGCGTTGACGATCTCGGCCGGCCGCCCGGCCTCCCGCAGCCGTTCGGCGAGGTCGAGGGACAGGTCGGACTTGCCGGTACCCGTTGGGCCGACGATGACGACGAGCACGCGGCTCAGCGTTCCGCGTCGTCGACCGGGTAGATCGGGATGGTCGTGGCGCCGCCGTGCTGGTTGAGGTTGCTGAGGTTCAGGCCGGCGCCGGCCGGGCCGCCGACCCGCAGGGTGGGCAGGCCGAGGGACACGGCGCCGCCCGTGGAGCCGGCCGGGGTGGGCACGCCGCAGGACTCGGCCTCTTGCCGGTCCCAGGCGTCGCCGGCGATGGTGCGGCGGATGCGCAGGGGCGCGCCGTCGAGGGAGTCCGCGATGAGGTGGAACGGCGCGGCCTGAGTGACCGTGACGGTGACCATGTCGCCGGGGCGGGGCAGCTCGGAGCCGGCGGGCACATCGAAGTGCACGAGGCGGCTGTCGGGTGCGCGCCCGCTCAGCCGGTGAGTGTCGGAGTCCTTGCGGCCCTCACCGTTGGCGACGAGCAGTTCGACCTCACGGCCGACCACCTTGCTGTTCTCCTCCCAGGAGATGCGCTCCTGCAGGGCGATGAGCCGCTCGTAGCGGTCCTGCACCACGGCCTTGGGCACCTGGTCGGCCATGGTGGCCGCCGGGGTACCCGGGCGGATCGAGTACTGGAAGGTGAAGGCGGTGGCGAACCTGGATTCCTCGACAACCCGCATGGTCTCGAGGAAGTCTTCCTCGGTTTCGCCGGGGAAGCCGACGATGATGTCGGTGCTGATCGCGGCATCGGGCATCTGGGCGCGCACCCGCTCGAGGATGCCGAGGAACTTGGTGGACCGGTAGGAGCGGCGCATGGCCTTGAGCACCCGGTCGGAGCCGGACTGCAGCGGCATGTGCAGCTGCGGCATCACGGCGGGGGTGTCGGCCATGGCGTCGATGACGTCGTCGGTGAACGCGGCGGGGTGCGGGCTGGTGAAACGGATGCGCTCCAGCCCCTGGATCTGCCCGGCCGCGCGCAGCAGCTTGCCGAATGCCAGCCGGTCGCCGAACTCGACGCCGTACGAGTTCACGTTCTGCCCGAGCAGGGTCACCTCGATGGCGCCGTCGTCGACCAGCGCCTGGATCTCGGCGAGGATCTCGCCGGGGCGGCGGTCCTTCTCCTTGCCGCGGAGGGCCGGGACGATGCAGAAGGTGCAGGTGTTGTTGCAGCCGACCGAGATGGACACCCAGCCGCTGTAGCTGGAGTCGCGTTTGGTGGGCAGGGTGGACGGGAAGGTCTCCAGGGACTCGAGGATCTCGAGCTGCGCCTCACCGTTGTGCCGGGCCCGTTCGAGCAGGCTGGGCAGCGACCCCATGTTGTGGGTTCCGAACACCACGTCCACCCAGGGGGCCTTGGCCAGGATGGTGGCCTTGTCCTTCTGAGCCAGGCAGCCGCCCACGGCGATCTGCATGCCCGCGTGCTTGCGCTTGACCGAGGCGAGATAGCCGAGGTTGCCGTAGAGCTTGTTGTCGGCGTTCTCCCGCACGGCGCAGGTGTTGATCACCACGATGTCGGCCTCGGCGCCGGCCGCGGACACGTAGCCGGCCGCCTCGAGCGAGCCGCTCAGCCGTTCGGAGTCGTGCACGTTCATCTGGCAGCCGAAGGTGCGCACCTCATAGGTGCGCGCCCGGCCGGCGTCGTCCCTCGCCGCCGCCGACGGAGCGATGACTGTCGTCGTGTGCGGCGACGGGTCGAGGGACGACGGGGTGGCCAGGGATGGTGCGGTGACGCTGCTCATAGTTCCCTCAGCTTACGCTTGCGCGCGGCCGGCCGAATCAGCGGAAGCGCACCGTGGAGGCCCGGCCGGAACCACGCCGGGAGGCCAGGGCGGCCTTGACGGCGTCGCGCACGACGGACGAGGCGTAGCCCTTACGCATCAGGAAGCCGGTGAGCCTGCGGTCGATGGTCGCGTCGTCGAAGCGGTCCAGCTGCGTCACGCGCTTGAGCGCGAGCTCCGTGGCACGTTCCGCCTCGTCATCGGGCATCTCCTCGAGCTTCTCGGCGATCAGCTCGGCACCCAGCCCACGCTGGCGCATTTCGGCCGAGACGCCGCTGCGGCCCAGCCCCTTGCGCTCGTGGTGGCTGTGCATGATCTGGTCGGCGAGCTTCTCGTCATCGAGGTAGTGCAGTTCGGTGAACCGCTCCAGCATCTCCTGCACGGCCTCTTCGTCGATGTCGGTGGAGCGCAGCAGCTTCTCCGCCTCGACGACCGACAAGGACCGTCCGCGCAGCCGCTGCAGGAGCAGCTTCTCGGCGTGATCGCGCTCGTCGGCCGCGTCGTCCGCGGCGGCATCCGCCTGATCGGTGGGGCTGGCGCCCGGCAGATAGGTCACCGGGGCCAGACCGTCACGATCGGGACCGCGGTCCGCGGAGCGCTCAGGTGAGGCTTCGAAGTGCACCATGGTGGCTAGGCGCCCTTCCGCGCGCCAGCCTTGGGCGCGATGGAGGCGACCTTGGCGCCGTCGGTTCCCGTGGCCAGACCATTGGCCGCGGCCTCGGCGGCGGCCGCTGCGGTGGCAGCGTCGTCGGTGGCCTTCTTGGCAGCCTTGCCCTCGGCGCCCACACCCAACTTGTTGAGGATCTTGGTCTCGATCTCGTTGGCCATGTCGGGGTTGCGCAGCAGGAAGTTGCGCGAGTTCTCCTTGCCCTGGCCGAGCTGGTCGCCGTCGTAGGTGTACCAGGCGCCGGACTTCTTGACGATGCCCTGGTCGACACCGAAGTCGATCAGGCTGCCCTCGCGTGAGATGCCGACGCCGTAGATGATGTCGAATTCGGCCTGCTTGAAGGGCGGTGCCATCTTGTTCTTGACGACCTTGACCCTCGTGCGGTTACCGACGGCCTCTGTGCCGTCCTTGAGGGTCTCGATGCGACGGATGTCCAGACGCACGGAGGCGTAGAACTTCAGCGCCTTTCCACCCGCGGTGGTCTCCGGGCTGCCGAACATCACGCCGATCTTCTCGCGCAGCTGGTTGATGAAGATCATGGTGGTGTTGGTCTGGCTGAGGCCACCGGTGAGCTTGCGGAGGGCCTGCGACATCAGTCGTGCCTGGAGACCCACGTGGGAGTCACCCATCTCGCCCTCGATCTCGGCGCGGGGAACCAGGGCGGCCACGGAGTCGATCACGATGAGGTCGATCGAGCCGCTTCGCACGAGCATGTCGGCGATTTCGAGCGCCTGCTCACCGGTGTCGGGCTGGGAGACGAGGAGGGCGTCGATGTCGACGCCGAGCTTCTTGGCGTATTCGGGGTCGAGGGCGTGCTCGGCGTCGATGAACGCGGCGATACCGCCGTTCTTCTGCGCGTTGGCGATGGCGTGCAGGGTGAGGGTGGTCTTACCCGAGGACTCCGGGCCGTAGATCTCCACGATGCGGCCACGGGGCAGCCCGCCTATGCCGAGAGCGACGTCCAGTGCGATCGACCCTGTAGAGATGGTCTCGACGGGTGCGCGCTCGTCGCTGCCGAGGCGCATGACCGAGCCCTTGCCGAACTGGCGGTCAATCTGGGCGAGGGCGGTGTCGAGTGCCTTCTCGCGGTCTGCTGCTGATGCCATGGTGTGCTCCTTTGGGTCGTGCGCGTGGCGCCTATAGGCTGTCGTTTCGCTCACCGGGAGAAACCCGGCGACCGTCCTCGACAAGGCAGGTGCGCAGGTCGTTGACGAGCCCGACTGTACGCGGCGCCTCCGACATTGGCCGGGCTACACCGCGACGGTGGATAACCCGTCCTCGACTTCTACTGTGGAGGAGCCTACCAACAACCGAACAGGTATTCGACGCTCGTGGGGCGTGTCGGATACCCGGTGTTCGAATCCCTGGTGTTCCAATCCCTAGTGTCCGCGCCCGGCCGCCCGACGAAACGACGAACGGCCCGGGTGGAGGTCCGGGCCGTTCGAGGTTCATAATGTCGCTGCCGTGGGTGGGTGCCGCTGCCGGAGGGCAGTGCGTCGCGCAGCTCAGTTACGGGCCGGCGGCAGACCGGCACCGTGGCGCCGGGCGGGCGGCACATCCGTCTCGTCGCAGAGTGCCAACCAGACGTCCCGGGCGGGGACACCGCCCGCGAGGGCCTGGTCAGCCGTGCGGCCGAGCGGACCGAGCACCAAGTCCTTGGTGAGGACCCGGCCATAGCTCTCGCCGAACTCGTCTTTCAGGGCTTGGCGGAATTCGCTCAATCGCATGGCGCGCTCTGCTGTTCTGGGTTAATACGCTCTGGATGGGTCAACCGATGGTGGCCGATTCAGCGCACCATCATGCTGGCGTCGAACTTGGCGACCAGCTCGTCGGGCACGGTGTCGGGGAACCTATCGATTCCCTCGATCACGGCCAAACGGTCGCCGACTTCGCGCATGATGACTGAGATCGGGGTCTCCAACGCCTCTGCAACGGAGGCCAGAATCTCAGATGAGGCTTCTTTCTGACCGCGCTCCACTTCGGACAGGTAGCCCAGGGCCACACTGGCCTTGCTCGCAACCTGACGCAGCGTGCGCCCCTTCTGCAGGCGGAAGTCCCTGAGCACATCGCCGATTTCCTGACGAACAAGAATCATCGGAACCTCCTTCTTCGTGCTGTCTGAACTGCTGGGGCCCACTCAACCGGTCAGTTTCGTGTGGCGGATGGCCAACAGTACTCTATCCATCCGACACCTCGAGATTACCGAGGATGACTGGACTTTTCTTGTGAATATGTGTTCTGTAACCCACCGGTAACACTAACTATTCCGTGAATTCCAGCTTTCCAGATTCCATCAGCTGACACACAGCTTCAAGTGCGCGATACACGGTCTGCGCGCGGATCTGACCCCGGTCCCCCGTGAGGTGGAGCGGTATGGCCCGCACCTTATCCCCGATCGCGACTCCCAGATAGACCGTGCCGACGGGTCGGCCATCCTGCTCGTCGGGGCCGGCGACCCCCGTGGTGGCCAGACCGATGTCGGCCGCACGGCCGTCGACCGCCAGGGCGTCCCTCACACCGGTGGCCATCTGCCGGGCGACTTCGGGGTGCACAGCGCCCTCGCCGGCCAGCAGCTCGTCGTCGACGCCCAGCAGGGTGTGCTTGAGGGCGGTCTGGTAGGCGACCACTCCCCCGAGCACGACGGCGGATGCGCCCGGGATACGCACAAGCTCGGCCACGAGCAGGCCACCGGTGAGGGACTCCGCGACAGCGATGGTGAGGTGGCGGGAGGTCAGGAGGGCAACCAGTGCGGCCGCGGCGTCGGTCTGCACGGACTCAGCGGACTCAGCGACGTCGGCGTCACCGGTGGGCTCGGTGCGCGCGGACGACTCTGGCGTGGGCGACACGGGCGATCAGGCCTGGGTCGAGGACTTGGGCTGCCGGTTCTCCCGGCGGGCGGCGACCAGATACTCGACGCCCGTGTAGACGGTGAGGACCACAGCGATGGTCATGGCGATGCCGTTGACCCAGTGGATCCAGTCGCCGAAGACCAGCCAGAGCGGCAGCAGGGCCAGTGAGATGGCCACGGATTGCATGATGGTCTTGAGCTTGCCGCCCCGGGAGGCGGGGATGACCCGGTCGCTGAGCATGACGAAGCGGAACACCGTGATGCCGATTTCCCGCACGAGGATGATGACGGTGACCCACCAGGGCAGCTCGGCGAGGATCGACAGGCCGATCAGGGCCGCGCCGGTGAGGATCTTGTCGGCGATGGGGTCGAGCAGCTTGCCCAGGTCGGTGACCAGGTTGTACCGGCGGGCGATGGCGCCGTCCACTCCGTCGGTGGCGATCGCCACGATGAAGAGCACGGCGGCCCACCAGCGGAGGGCCTCGTCGGCGCCGTTGTCGGCCAGCAGCATCCAGAAGAATACGGGCGCCAGCAGGATGCGCACGATGGTGATGAGATTGGGCAGGTTCCAGTTGCTTCCACCGGTGGTGTTCGCCATGATCAGTCCCTGTCGGTGAGTTGCCAGGCGTCCTCGTCCGAGTCGCCTTCTTCCTCAGCGTACCCTTCACTCATCTTCGCCACCGGGTCGTCGGCGTAGCGAGGGTCGGGCTCGGGCTGCTCGTGCGCCTGCGCCCGCTGAGACTCCTCGAACTGGGTGCGTGCGGTGGCGGCGTGATGCTCCGCATCCGAGCCGCGCAGCTTGGCCAGCACGGCCGGCAGCTGTTCTGCCGTGACGAGCACGTCGCGGGCTTTGGAGCCCTCGGACGGGCCGACGATCTCCCGCGACTCGAGCAGGTCCATCAGGCGGCCGGCCTTGGCGAAGCCCACGCGGAGCTTCCTCTGCAGCATGGAGGTGGAGCCGAACTGGGTGGACACCACGAGTTCAGCGGCGGCGAGCAGCACCTCGAGGTCGTCGCCGATGTCGGAATCGATCTCCTTACGCGGCGCCTCGGCGGAGACGTCAGGCCGATAGTCGGGCCGGGCCTGCTGGGTGACGTGCTTGACGACCTTCTCGATCTCGGCTTCGTTGACCCAGGCGCCCTGCACCCGTAGGGCTTTGGAGGCGCCCATGGGCAGGAACAGGGCGTCGCCCTGGCCGATCAGCTTGTCGGCGCCGGGCTGGTCGAGGATGACCCTGGAGTCGGTGACGCTCGTGACGGCGAAGGCCAAGCGGGACGGCACGTTCGCCTTGATCAGACCGGTGACGACGTCCACGCTGGGGCGCTGGGTGGCCAGCACCAGGTGGATGCCGGACGCACGGGCGAGCTGGGTGATGCGCACGATCGAGTCTTCGACGTCGCGCGGGGCCACCATCATGAGGTCGGCGAGCTCGTCGACCACCACGAGCAGGTAGGGGTAGGGCTTGAGCTTGCGGGCGCTGCCGGCCGGCAGCACGATCTCGTTGTTCACCACGGCCTTGTTGAAGTCGTCGATGTGCCGGAACCCGAAGCTGGCCAGGTCGTCGTAACGCATGTCCATCTCCTTCACGACCCACTGCAGCGCTTCGGCGGCCTTCTTGGGGTTCGTGATGATGGGCGTGATCAGGTGCGGGACGCCGGCGTAGGCGGCCAGCTCGACGCGCTTGGGGTCGATGAGCACCATGCGCACGTCGCTGGGCTTGGCCCGCATGAGCAGGCTCGTGATCATCGAGTTGACGAAGCTGGACTTGCCCGAGCCTGTGGAGCCGGCCACGAGGAGGTGGGGCATCTTGGCGAGGTTGGCGATGACGAACCCGCCGCCGACGTCCTTGCCCACGCCGATGGTCATCGGGTGGGTGCTGTTGGTGGCGGTCGTGGAGCGCAGCACGTCACCGAGCGTGACGATCTCGCGGTCGGTGTTGGGGATCTCGATGCCGATGGCGCTCTTGCCCGGGATGGGCGAGAGGATGCGCACCTCGTTGGAGGCGACGGCGTAGGAGAGGTTCTTGCTCAACGCGGTGACGCGTTCGACCTTGACACCCGGGCCGAGTTCGATCTCGTACTGGGTGACCGTGGGCCCACGGGAGAAACCGGTGACGCGGGCATCCACCGAGAACTGGCTGAGCACCTCTGTGATCGACTTGACGATCTCGTCGTTGGCGGCCGAGCGGGCCTTGGCCGGCGGGCCGGCGGTGAGTGTTGTGGCGGACGGCAGCACATAGGGCAGCGCCGGCTGCTCGCCGAATTCGTAGTCGTCGACGCTGCGGTCCACGGCGGTGGCGGCCTGGTCGAGCTCGTCCAGGGCCGGGATCACCTCGGTGAGCCCCTCGGGGTCGTCGGAGGCCAGGCCGGTGGCACGTGGGAGCGCGTCGACCTCGCCGGTGTAGCGCTTGATCGCTTCCTCGGCCTTGAGCAGGTCCTCGAGCACCTCGGTGCCGTAGTGGTCCTGGTGAACCGGTTCTTTCGGGGACTCCAGGGCCGAGTCGAAGCCGCCCTTGGCCGCATCAGCCCCGTGATTGAGCAGGGTGCTGAGCGGATCGGCGGCCGGCGGGGCGGGCTCGTCGGACTCACTCGACATGGCGCTGGAGAAGTCGGGGTCTTCCTCGCGCTTGCTGGTGTTACGCCGCCACCAGGGCAGCGCGGCCTCGTCGGTCTCGTCGTCGTTCTCGGCCTCAAGGCCGTCGAGTTCGATCTGCTTGGTCTTGAGGGCCTGGATGCGGTCGTGGCGCGCCTCCTTGGCGGCCGCTCGTTCCTCGGGAGCCGGCAGCGGGGCGCCGAAGAGCCAGGCGTAGAGTTCCCGGCTGCGTTCGCCGATCTTGTTCGGCGGGGTCTTGGTGATGATGAAGAGGCTGAGGATCAGCAGCAGGATGACGACGATGGCCGCGCCCACGGTGGTGATCAGGAAGATCAGCGGGGCCGCGATCATCCAGCCGATGACGCCGCCGGAGAGGGCGAGCACCTCCACGCCCTGACTCGGTGTCGGCTGCCCGCCGAAGATGTGGCAGAGGCCCGACACCGTGACCAGCAGCAAAGACAGGCCGATGCCGATGCGACCGTTGTCGTGCACCGAACTCGGATTGCGGAACAGCCAGATCGCGAAGAGCATCAGGATCACCGGGAGAGCGAACGCGACCCGCCCGAAGAGTCCGCCGAAGGTCCACGCGTCGAGGGTCTGGGCCACAGGGTCGTTGATCAGGAACCACTCGATCACTGCGCCGGCGACGGCCAGCAGCACGAGGAAGAAGGGCAGGCCGTCGCGGCGCTCCTCCTTGGAGAGCTGCTCCGGGCCGAGGGCGCGCGCGGCGCCGCCGGCGACGTGCGCCAGGCCCATCCACATGCGCGCGGCGATCGGCGGTTTGGTCTCCGTCGGGGCGAACTTGACGGTCTTCTGGGTCGCTGTGCTGCCGGCCTTACCGCGCGGGGTCGTTCCGGTGCCGCGCGCAGGGGTGCTGCGGGCACGCCCGGTCGACTTAGTGCTCGTAGCCATGTGTTCCACGGTACCGCCGAGCGCCGACATCGGCGTGAGCCCACGCCCACTTAGCTGAGCGTGAGCGCTCCCCGTCCCCCGCGCCTGACCGCGCCCCGATCCCGCGAAAGCGGCCATGCGGCTGCTTCGCGGGGGCCGAGGCGACCATGCGGCCGCTATCGTGAGCGATCAATAGCGGATCGCGTCGATCACCTTGACACGCACCGCCACGAGCGCGGGCAGCAGACCGGCGAGGGCACCGACCACGGTGGCGCAGGCGAGCCCCAGCAGGGCCGCCTCCACCGGGAAGGGCGGGAAGTCGGTGACCGAACCCTGGGCGATGAAGCCCTGGATGGCCGGGTTGGTGACGATGAGCACGGCACCGATCACCCCCGCCACCCCGGCCACCAGGGTTGCCACAATACTTTCCATCATCACGGCGAAAAACACGCGGCCCGCCGTGGCGCCGAAGCTGCGGCGCACGCCGATCTCCCGGATGCGTTGCTTGAGCGTGACCAGGGCGATGTTCACCAGGCCCAGCGCACCGAGCAGCAGCACCAGGGCGGCCACCCCGCCGACAAGGAGCTTGATCGACGCGAACGGGTCCTCGTTGTACGCCGCGTAGTCCTGCCGGTTCACCGACACCTGGGTGCCGGCGCCGAGCGCGCCTTCCATGTCCCGTTGCACGGCGGCCATGATGTCGTCGCTGGCTTCCGGCGGCACCCACAGTTCGTAGTTGGGCATGATCGCGCCCTGCGCGATCTGGTCCGGCGGCGTCAGGGCGATCAGGGTGTCCATCAGCACGTACATGGCCGGCTCGGTCTCCCAGGTGCTCACCGGGTAGACGCCGGTGATCACGGCGGTGGTCGGCTGGGCGCCGAGCAGAGTCGTGGTCGGATGCGTGCTCAGGTCGGGCCGTCCGATGCGGTCGTAGAAGACCTCGTTCACCAACACCGCCGGGGCGAGCCGTTCGGCGTCGTCCGGGGTGAACCAGACGCCGTCGCTCAGCTTCACGCGGTGCATGGTGCCGTAGGGCTGGTCGACCCCGATGGCCTGCACGGGCGCCGCGCCATCCGTGAACTGCACGGTCTGGGTGCCGTACATGACCCGGCTCGCGTAGTCGATGCCGTACCGTTCGATTTCCTTGGCCCAGAGCTCCTGCATGACGTCGGCGTCGACCGGGGTTCCGTCGTTGGACGAGACGTACAGCGACAGGGTGGCCGAGCGTCCGCCGTTGCGTTCGTTCTGTTCCACGATGGACTGCTGCGCGACGGCGCCCAGGCCGACGACCGTGGTGATGGCGCAGACGGCGACGGCGACGCCGATCAGTGAGAGCATCACCCGGGTCTTGTGGATACGCAGTTCCTGCCAGGCCTCGACGAACGAGCCGACAACGTTGCTGATGAGCCGGTTCATGCCGGCACCGCCTCGCGCTCGTCGTCGTGCGGGGCGGGCGGCGCGTCCAGCGCCGCCTGGCCTGTGCTCGCGACGGTGAGCACGCCGTGGTCCAGGCGCAGGTGCCGGGTCGCCAGCGCGGCGATGGCGGGATCGTGGGTGATGGTGATGAGGGCGGCGCCGGAGCCGGTGGCGACCTCATCGAGCAGCGCCATCACGTCGGCGCCGGTCTCGAGGTCGAGGGCGCCGGTGGGTTCGTCTGCCAGGATCAGGCGCGGGCCGCGCACGAGCGAGCGGGCGATGGCCACCCGCTGCTGTTCGCCGCCGGAGAGCTTGTCGGGCATGGCGCCCAGGCGGTGCCCGAGGCCCACCCGGTCGAGCATCTCGGTGGCGATCCGGGCGCGCTGCCAGAACTGCTTGCCCTGCGCGTACAGCAGCGGGGTCATCACATTCTCCAGCGCGGTGCGGCCCTGCAGCAGGTTGAACTGCTGGAAGATGAACCCCACGTCGCGGCCCCGCACCCGGTCGCGTTCCGCGGAGGAGAACGACCGCACCGGCCGGCCGTCGAACTCGAGGTCGCCGGAGGTGGGGTTGTCGAGCAGGCCGAGGAGGTTGAGCAGGGTGGATTTCCCGGAGCCGCTGCGGCCGACGATGGAGACCCGGTCCCCCACCGCCACGTCGAGGTCCACGCCGGACAGGATCGTCAGGGGCGGAGCGTCGATGAGCTGGATGGTGCGGGTGACCCCGGCCAGGTGTAGGAGGGTCACCGAGCTATCATTCCGGTGTCGACGCAGACCTCGCTGCCGTCGGGGGCGATCGAGCAGCCATCGGAGGACGGGGCGACGGCGCCGGGCACGAACTGGTTGATCAGGTCGCCTTCCGCGAGACCGGTGAGGACCTCCACCGAGGTGCCGTCGTTCATGCCCAGGGTCACCGGGCGTTCCTCGGTGCTGCCGTCCGGCAGCACGAACCAGACGACACCGGTTTCGGCGGAGCCCTTCACGGCGGTCGTGGGCACGACCAGCACGTTCTCGGCCTTGCCGCCGGCGATGGTGATCTGGGCAGCCAGCCCCGGGAACACCGTGACCTCGGCCGGGATGGCGCAGCTCACTGTGGTGCCGGAGCCGCCCGTGCCGCCGGTGCCGCTGTCGCCGGGGGTTCCCCCGGTACCGCCGGCATCCGCCCCGGCAAGCGGGGTGGTGATCCGAAGGCCTGTGCAGGTGAACGGTGCGGGCCCGTTGGTGATGGCGATGGATGCCTCGGTCGGCTGGGTGACCAGGCGGTACTGCTGCTCGGGGCTGAGCGAACCGCTGACCGAGTAGGTCGGTGGTGCCACCTGCCCCGTGATGTCGCCGATGGCCACGGTCTGGCCGTGGATGACGGTCAGCGCGCTGAGCACTCCGTCCGCCGGCGCGAAGACCTTCTCGTAGGTCACGGTGGGCTTGGGTTGGTTCACCGTGACAAGCCCTGTGGCGGCATCCGTCGTCTCGACCGGGTCATTGACCGTCTCGACCTTGATGTCGTAGATCTTGTCGCCCGCGGCGACGCTCTGACCGGCGGTGAAGAAGATCTCGTCGACGGTGCCGATGGCGACGGCCTTCACCGGCACGGCGGCATCCGCGGCCACGGTGCCGGGCAGCGTCACGTCGTTGGTGATGGTGCCTAGGGCCACCGGCACCTGGGGCTCAACGACCTGGCCGGTCGGCTGGGCCGGGTCGAGGGCCTCCGCGTTGTCGGCGAAGAACGCCAGCTTCACGAGGGCGACGGCTATGGCCGCGATTACCAGGATCCGGAGGATCGGAAAGACCCATTTACGCATGACGTTCAACTGATTTCCCCCAGGCTCGGTCGCACCTCAACGGTGTCGGCTGGCTAGAGCCTAGGGGAAATCCTCGCCCCGCCGGGCGGCGAACAGCCAATATCCTCCTGGAGGATGACACCCGGTTCTGGGGGTGTCCCTCGTGTGCGAACGCCGCAACCCCCGGCGCCGAGGCGGCCGGGGGTTGCGGGTGGTGCGGTGTGCCGAGGGCTACGCCTCGATGATCATCGGGACGATCATCGGGCGACGGCGGAACGACGCCTGCACCCAGCGTCCGACGGTACGGCGCACGACCTGCGTGAGCGCGTATGTGTCGTGGCTGCCGCTCTGGGCGGCCTCGGCCAGTGCGGCCTCGATCTTGGGCCGCACGGAGTCGAACACCGAATCGTCTTCGGCGAAGCCCTTGGCGTGGATCTCCGGTCCGGTGATGATCTTGCCGGTGGACTTGTCGACCACGACGATGATCGAGATGAAGCCCTCTTCGGCCAGGGTGCGGCGGTCGGTGAGGTCGGCTTCGGTGATCTCGCCCACGGTGGAGCCGTCGACGTAGACGTAACCGAGGTCGAGCTGGCCGACCTTGGTGACCTTGCCGTTGCGGAGGTCGAGCACGGTGCCGTCTTCGGCGAGGATCGCGTTCTCGACGGGCACCCCGCTCTGCACGGCGAGCTTGGCGTTGGCCACCAGGTGGCGGTATTCGCCGTGCACGGGCAGCACGTTCTTGGGTCGCAGAACGTTGTAGACGTAGAGCAGCTCGCCGGCAGCGGCGTGTCCGGAGACGTGCACCTTGGCGTTGCCCTTGTGCACCACGTTGGCGCCGAGCTTCGTGAGGCCGTCGATGATGCGGTAGACCGCGTTCTCGTTGCCGGGGATCAGGCTGGAGGCCAGGATGACGGTGTCGCCGGGGCCGACCTCGATCTGGTGCTCGTTGTTCACGATGCGGCTGAGCACGGCCATCGGCTCGCCCTGCGAACCCGTGGACATGTAGACGATCTTGTTGTCCGGGATGTTCCCGGCCTTCTTGAAGTCGATGAGCACACCGTCGGGCACCTTGAGGTAGCCGAGGTCGGCGGCGATGGTCATGTTGCGCACCATCGAGCGGCCGAGCAGCGCCACGCGGCGTCCGTTGGCGTGGGCGGCGTCGAGCACCTGCTGTACACGGTGCACGTGGCTGGAGAAGCTGGCGATGACCACGCGGCGCGGGGCGCGGGCGATGACGTCTTCGAGCACCGGGCCGATGGCGCGCTCGCTCGGGGTGAACCCGGGAACGTCGGCGTTGGTGGAGTCGACCAGGAACAGGTCGATGCCTTCGACGCCCAGACGGGCGAAGTCGCGGAGGTCGGTGATGCGGTTGTCCAGCGGCAGCTGGTCCATCTTGAAGTCACCGGTGTGCAGCACGCTGCCACCCTCGGTCTTGATGGCCACGGCGAGGGCGTCGGGGATCGAGTGGTTCACCGCGACGAACTCGAGGTTGAACGGGCCGAGGCGCTCCTTCTGGCCCTCCTTCACCTGCAGGGTGTAGGGGGTGATGCGGTGTTCCTTGAGCTTGGCCTCGATGAACGCCAACGTCAGGCCGGAGCCGATCAGCGGGATGTCCTGGCGCAGCTTGAGCAGGTACGGCACGGCGCCGATGTGGTCTTCGTGGCCGTGGGTGAGCACGACGCCGACGATGTCCTTGAGGCGGTCCTTGATCGGGGTGAAGTCCGGCAGGATCAGGTCGACGCCGGGCTGGTGTTCCTCGGGGAACAGCACGCCGCAGTCGACGATCAGGATCTTGCCGTTGATTTCGAAGGTGGTCATGTTCCGGCCGATTTCGCCGAGTCCGCCGATGGGCGTGACGCGGAGAGTCCCCTTGGGGAGCGCGGGCGGTGCGTATACGTCGTTGGGCATAAGCCCTCCTATATGTGGAGTTGGTGGTGCTGGAGTTTGTGGGGCGTTGGTGTTTCTTTTAGCGTGTGGTTCCGGCGACCTTGGGCAGCGCACCACCGGCGGCGGCGTTGCGGTCGGGGCGGAAGTTGGTGAAGTCGACGCCCGGGATGTTGCGGACCAGGTCGATCTCGTCTTCGATCATGGCGGCCTCGGATTCCTCCGGGCCGACGAGGGGCAGGCGCACGCGGGGGCTGCCGATGCGGCCCAACCCGTGCAGGATGTACTTGGCCGCGACGGTGCCGGGCACGTGGGTCATCACGGCGCGCACGAGCGGTTCGAGCTGCTGGTGCGCCAGGGTGGCGGCCTTGAGGTCGCCGGCGTTGACCGCATCCACCATCTGGCGGTATGGGGTGGCGGCGATGTTCGCGGTGACGCCGATCAGGCCGGTGGCACCGATCGACAGGTGCGGCAGCACGTTGGGGTCGTCGCCGGAGAAGTACAGCAGGTCGGTCTGATTGAGCACCCGGCTGACCTGGGCGAGGTCGCCCTTGGCGTCCTTCACGGCGAGGATGTTGGGGTGCTTTGCGGCGCGCAGGATCGTCTCATAGGTGATCGGGATGCCCGTACGGCCGGGAATGTCGTACAGGATCACCGGAAGGTCGGTGGCATCCGCGATCATGCGGAAGTGCGTGAGCACACCGGCCTGGGTGGGCTTGTTGTAGTACGGGGTGACGATCATGTTGCCGTCGGCGCCGGCCTTCTCGCTCTGCTTGGCGAGCTGCATGGCGTGCGCGGTCTCGTTCGAACCGCCGCCGGTGATGATCTTGGCGCGGCCGGAGGCGACATCCTTGCCCACCTCGACCAGCCGGATCTTCTCCGGGTCGGTGAGGGTGGAGGTCTCCCCGGTGGTGCCGGTGACCACGATGCCGTCAGCTCCGGCGGTGATGACGTCGTCGATGTGCTTCTCGACGCCGGCCCAGTCGACCTCTCCGTCTGCGGTGAACGGAGTCACCAGGGCGACAAGGACCTGCCCGAAAGGGTTGAAAGGAGTAGACACGTTTTACAGGTTATCGTCTAGCGCGCCGTCCTGCGCCTCCGCGTGTCCTCTCGCGCGCGTCGACGGGGCGGCAGAGGCCATCCGTCGGCGCGCCGGTGTCGGGGAGGGCACCCAGGGTGACGGCCGTAATCTGCCGTCACACGAGCACCGATCCGCCGGTCGCGGCGTAATCTCGCCTGCATGACCCCGGCCGCCGCACTGCTCGTCCTGGTGGTGCTGGTCGCGCTGTCGACCGGGTTGGGGCTGCTCTGGCGCCGTCGGCAAGGCACGGTGACGGTGCTCGGCACCGGCGCCGAACGTGCCGCCGATGCCCCCGGGCGCACGGGAGCGGTCACCGTCACGGCCGCTGAACTGGGTCTGACGGGGGCGGATGCCCCGCCCGAGTTCGGCCGGGAGGCGACGCTGCTGCAGTTTTCCACCGAATTCTGTTCCCGCTGCCCGGGCACGAGGGTCCTGTTGCGTCAGCTGGCCGCAGACCGCCCCGGCGTGACCCATGTCGATGTGGATCTGACGCACCGGGCGGACCTGGCCCGGCGGTTCAATATCCTGCAGACGCCCACCACCCTGGTGCTCGACTCTGGCGGTGCCGTCCGGGCCCGCGTGGGCGGGATTCCGGACCGGGCCGCCCTGCACTCCCGTCTGGACGATCTCGCCCGCACCGGCTGAAGACCTGCGCCGGGTCCGCCCGGGGCGCAGGCTGTCGCCGGAGCAGACCACCCCGCCCTCCCCGCGCACCTCAGGGCACCCTGAACAGCCCGCTCCCCTCATACCCTTGGAGTCCAGATGTCCCCCTCCGATCCCTCCACCGCCCCGCGGCCCGGCATCGACCCGCGCGGCCCCCGGTTCGGCGCGGGGATCACTGCCGTTGTGTTGTTGGTGGTGATCTTCCTGGCGCTGGTCGGCGCATCCGGCCCGGCCCTCGCCCTGCTCGCCCTACAGACGGCCGTCTTCGCCTGGGGCGCCTTCGCCGGCGTGGCCCGGCACCCCTATGGGCTCGTGTACAAGGCGCTGCTGCGCTCCCGGCTCGGCCCGCCGGCCGCCCTCGAGGACCCGGCGCCGCCCACATTCGCTCAGGGGGTGGGCCTGCTGGTGTCGGTCGTCGGCGTGGTCCTTGGGTTGGCCGGCATTCCGGCGGCAGTACCGATCGCCGCGGCAGCCGCGTTCGTCGCGGCCTTCCTGAACGCGGTGTTCGACTACTGCCTGGGCTGCCAGCTGTACCTTCTCCTGGTGCGCGCCCGCATCATCGGGCGGGGCGCGGCGACCTCCTGAGACGGACGGCCGGCCACGTTCCCTGCTGGAGGCAGCCTGGGCGTTCTCTGGAGTTTTCCTTCCCGATTCCCTGGGAACGGTCCAGGCGCCGTGGGTAGGCTGGTGATCCACTTCCAGGAGGTAACACCATGGCCCTGACCAGCGAAGCAACCACCGTATGGACCGGCGACCTGATGACCGGATCAGGCACCGTCACGCTCGACTCCTCCCACGCCGGATCATTCCCGGTGAACTGGAAGGCGCGCGCGGAAGGCACGGCGAACACGACCAACCCCGAGGAACTGCTCGGCGCCGCCCACGCGGCTTGCTTCTCGATGGCGCTATCGAACATCCTCGCCACGGCCGGCCACCCCCCGACCAACATTCAGACCACCGCTGCGGTGACTTTTGTTCCCGGCACCGGGGTGACGGGCAGTCACCTGCTCGTGAGTGCGAACGTGCCCGGGGTCACCGAGGCCGAATTCGAGGCCTTCGCGCAGGACGCCAAAGTGAACTGCCCGATTTCGCAGGCGCTCGCGGGAATCGCGATCACCATCGAAGCCGAGCTGGCCTGATCGGGCCGGGGTAGACCTCATGCGCGTACTCATCTCCGGGGCCTCAGGGCTCATCGGCACCGAATTGTCCCGGCAGCTGGAGGCGGCCGGCCACACCGTGCTGCGCCTCGTGCGCCGCCCCACGCGCAGCAGTTCGGAATTCCGCTGGGATCCGGCGACGCTGAGCCTGGACCCGACGGTGCTCGACGGCGTCGACGCCGTGGTCAACCTGTCCGGCGCCTCGATCGGGCGCCTGCCCTGGACGCCCTCGTACAAGCGCGAGATCGTCGAATCGCGCGTGCAGGCCACCCGCACCCTCACCGACGCGATGCGGCGCAGCAGCACGCCGCCCGCGGTGCTCGTGAACGCATCCGCTGTGGGCATCTACGGTAACCGGCCCGGCGAGGAGCTCACCGAGGACTCCAAGCCCGGAACCGATTTTCTTGCCGCCGTGGTATCAACGTGGGAGGACGAGGCCAACCTCGCTCCGGCGGTCACGCGCGTGGTGCTCGCCCGCACCGGCCTGGTGCTGGCGAAGGGCGGCGCCCTCAAGCCGCTCATGCCGATCGTGCGCCTGGGCCTTGGCGGGCCGTTGGGCCGCGGTACCCAGAACTGGCCCTGGGTGAGCCTGCACGACGAAGCCGCCGCCATCGTGCACCTGTTGGGCTCCGAGCTCAGCGGACCGGTCAACATCGCCGGACCCACCCCGGCCACCGCGAACGACATCATCCGGGCCGTGGCAACGGCGCTGCGCCGGCCGTTCTTCCTCCCCGTGCCCGAGAAAGTACTCACCCTGGCGCTGCAGGATGCCGCCCGCCAGCTCCTGCTCGCCGACCAGCGGGTGAGTTCGGCCACGCTGCAGGCCGACGGATTCCGCTTCACCCACCAGACCGCGGCCGAGGCCGTGACCTGGATGCTGCGCTGACCCGGGCCGCGGCCGGGCCTCGCCGGGCCCCGGCTCGAGCGGTCTGAGCAGGAGGGGCGCGCGGCCACGGCCGCCGCCCCTTCTGGCTCGACCTCGTGCGACTCGCGCGGGTCACGCGCCACTTCGCGGTTCCTCCCCGTCATACTCGGGCCACGCGCGGGCCCCGCGCCACTTCGCCCCCGGCACGCCACCCGCGCAGCGGCGCCTGCCCCGCGCTAGTTCGCCCCCGGCACCCGGGGCTCCAACGGGCGCTCCTCCACAGGTTCCGCGAGATCGAAAATGTCACCCAGTGCAGGCGACAGCAGGGACCGCGGGTCGGTCGGATGCATCCTCGCCCTATGACGGAACCTCACGACGAACCGGCCTTCCCGCCCGAAATCCTGCTCGCCGCCGACTTCCGGCGAGCCTTCGGCGCCGACCTCCGACTTCGTCGGAGCGCCGAACGTGGTCAACTGCACCGCATCGGCTGGGGCCGATACTGCCGCGCAGCAACATGGGCCGCCCTGAACCGCGACCAGCGCTACGCGCTCGTGGTGCGGGCGGCGGCCCTCGCCCGAGCAGAACAACTGCCGCTGTCGCATCACTCGGCCGCCGTGCTCTGGCAACTCCCGTTGTTGGTGCCTTGGCCGACCGACGTGCACTTCCTGCAGGCCAGGGCCAGTGGAGGTCGATCGGATCCCGGCGTCCGAAAACACGCCGTGGGCTTCGATGAGGCCGATGTGGTTGTGCGGGATGGAGTGCTCGTCACGTCGGTGGCGCGAACCGTGATCGACCTCGCCACGGTGGTTGACCTCAGGTCGGCGGTAGCCGCAACCGACCGGGCCCTGGCATGGGACCGCTCTGGTCGTGTCCCGCCCCTGACCGACCGCCAGACCCTCCTGGACACGTGGCACCGAATGTTGCCGTTTCGCGGATCTGTCCGAGCACGCACCGTGATCGACTTCGCTACGCCACTGTCTGGTTCACCGGGCGAGTCGGGAAGCCGGGTGAGTATTGCGTTGGCCGGCTTTCCGGAACCCGAGCTCCAGCATCCGTTCGTGATCAACGGCCGCACGGTCTTCAGCGACTTCTTCTTTCCGCGCGAGCAGGGCATTGGCGAGAGCGACGGACGGGTCAAGTATTTCGACCCCGTGATGCGTGATGGTCGCACGGCGGAACAGGTGGTGTACGACGAGAAGGTGCGCGAGGACATGATCCGGCTGCAAGTGCGTGGCTTCGTTCGATGGGATCATGCCACGGGGATGAGCGTGCCCCGGCTGACCGATCGACTGGCGAACCTGGGGGTGATCCCCGGGCATCCCCGTCTGTTCGACCGATGAGTCAGGGGCCCCCTCCGAACGGTTCGCGGGTCAGGCGCCGGTCCGCGGCGGGCGCGCCACCGGCGAAACGGCGCGTTGCCCGCGGAACTCGGCACCTAACGCGGAGACAAGCCCGAGCGCGGGTCAGGCGCCCCTCCGCGGAGAACTCGCCCGGGCGGGACCGCACGCGAGGCGCGGAGCGGGAAGGGGAATGCGTGCCACCGGAGCAACCGGTTAGGCGGCGGACTTCTCCAGGGACATCGCGGTGCGGAGGGCGGCGCGGGCGCGGCGCCGGTCGCCGGAGGCGTCGTAGGCCAGACCGAGCCGGAACCAGGCACGCCAATCCTGGGGCGCGGCATCCACGGCCTCACGGTACTGCGGGAACTGGGCGTCGGCGGCCTCGCGGTAGGGGCGGCCGCTCGGCCGGCTGGGCAGGTCGTTGACCGGGAGCTCTCCCTCGGCCTCGAGCTGCTTGACCAGGCGTTCGCAGCGGGCGCCGAAGACGATCTCACGCACCAGGGCCCAGGCGCCGATGATCGGCAGCACGATCAGGGCCACGCCGATGAGGATGCCGACGGGGTCGCCGCTCTGGATGAACAGCACCGCGCGCCAGCCGACCAGCACCAGGTAGAAGACCAGCAGCGCGGCCATCACGACAACGGCGATGCGTCCCTTCATTCGCCGGGCTCCATCTCGGCCTCTTCCGGACCAGCCGGCGGGATGGCGGCAGTCGCCGGCTCGTCGGCCGCCGGGCCGGACAGGCCCAGGTCGATGAGCTGGTCGAGTCCCACGGTCACGCCCACGCACTCGCGTGTGGCAGCCAGGGCCACGAGGATGCCGCGTTCGTAGGCTTCGGCGGAGAGCGTGTTGTGCGTGATGGTGAGGGACTCGCCCGAGCCGCCGAAGATGACGTCCTGGCGGGCCAGAACCCCGGCCATGCGCAGACTGTGCACGGGCACCGTGGCGATCTGCTGCCCCCGGGCGCGCTGGTCGATGTGCGGCGCGGCGACGGGCACCAGCCCCGCGCGGGCGGCCGCCATCAGCTCGGCCGTGCGAACGGCGGTTCCGGACGGGGAATCCACCTTGCTGGACTGGTGCGCCTCGACGATCTCGATGGAGTCGAAGAACCGGGCGGCGAGGGCCGACAGGGCCGTGCCGAGCACGGAGCCGAGGGAGAAGTTGGGGATGATGACGACACCCACGGTGTCGCGGCCCTGGATGCGGTGGCGCAGCGAGTCGATCCGGGCCTGGGACCAGCCCGAGGTGCCCACGAGCACCCGGATGCCGTTGTCCAGCGCATAGTCGACGATGCCCTGGCTGACCGCCGGTACGGTGAGGTCGATCGCCACATCGGCGCCGAGCATCTCGGAGAGGGCGCTGGAGGAATCGAGCCTGGCAACCAGCTCGTAGTCGGAATCGTTGTCGACCAGGTCGCAGACCAGGCGCCCCATCTTGCCCGTTGCGCCGATGACGGCCACCCGTGTTGTCATGCTGCCAATCTACCAAGCGCGGGCGTTGCCACCGGCGCGACGGCACGTAGCCTAGGGGCATGCCTGAATTCACCGAGGTGTCCGTCACGGATGCGGGATCCATCGCTCTACTCACCCAGTACTTCAGTGACCGGGCGTCCACCTTTCCCCGCGCGGGCGGCTATCGCACCACCTTCCCCACCCCTGAGCAGTTCGTGCCGCCCCGCGGGCAGTTCCTGCTCGTGAGCGAGCAACCCGAGTCGCGCATCTTCGTGGGCTGCGGCGGCATTCGTCGCATCGAGGACGGTGCGGATGGTGCGGTGCGCTTCGAGGCGAAGCACCTGTGGCTGCAGCCGCAGGTGCGCGGCCGCGGCTGGGGCGGCCTGCTGCTGGCGGAGCTCGAGAAGCGGGCCAGGGACTTCGGCGCGGCAGAGCTGGTGCTCGACACCAATGCCAGCCTGGAGGCGGCCGGCCGGCTCTACCAGCGCGCCGGGTACGCTGACGTGCCGCCGTACAACGACAACCCCAACGCCACGAACTGGTACCGCAAGGTCCTCCTCTGACTCTCTCCGGTCGAACCCGCCGCCGATCCCGGCCGTGCTGGCCGGGTGGATGAATCCGGCCCGGCTGCCCCGTTCCTCCCGGTGAACTGCTAGATTTCGGCCACAGACAACGGACGTGAAGCGGGGGCTCTCATGACAGGTCGACGAACGCCGGGCATGGCATGGACCGCAGCGGCAGTGGTGGTGGTGTGCTGCCTCGGGCTGACGGGCTGTGCGGCGGACTCCACCTCCCTGGTGCGAGACTTCCTGGCCGGCGACCGCCAGCCCGACGACACACTTCCTTCGAGCACCGGGACGCCCGGCATGGACGACCAGTCGACCCGTCTGGCGGGTTCACTGGACGGCACCAGCTACTACCTGGCCGAGTATGTCCAGCCCGAGACCGGAACTCCCGGCATCTGTCTCATCCTGGTCGCCACGGGCACCGAGTTCGCGAACTCGGCGTGCGGACCCGCCGAGCAGCTCCGGACCGTGGGCAGCGAGACCGGAGGGGCCACGATTGTGGAACGGGAAGATCCGGTCCCCGATGGTTGGACTCGACTGAGCGATTTCCTCATCGTCAACCCCGACGCCCGGCCCTGACGGGTCGGGTCGGGTCGGGTCGGGTCGGGTCGGCTAGAACAGCAGCGGGTCGGGCAGGCCGGTGCGGAGCTCGACCGGCAGGTGGCCGAGGTCGTTGTGGGTCACAAGGGACCAGGGTCGGCCGGGCTTCTGCTGCAGCACGGTGAGGCCGCAGTTGGCCTGGTTGATGCTGATCCACCGCCAGTCCGGGGCACCGAGCACCTCCCGGACGAACCAGGCGATCACGAAGTTGTGCGTGATGAGCAGGTCGTGCCGGGGGCCGCGGTGCGGGTGCAGGAACTCCGCGACGGCGTCCTCCATCTGTGCCCGACCGGCCTCGATCTCCTCGTCGGAGATCGCGTTGAAGAACGGCGCGTAGGAGCTGGGCATCTCGGGCGCGCGGCCCGACGGGACGCAGTCGAACAGCAGCGGTGACGCCTCCGGGGTGAGCGAAGGCAGCCGGTCGGCGATGATGGCGGCGGTTTCCGCGGCCCGCTGCAACGGTGAATGCCAGGCTCCCGTGAACGGCACCCCACCCAGTCGTTCGGCGATCAGGTGGGCCTGCCGTTTGCCCCGCGGAGACAGCGGGCCGTCCGGCAGGCCGTATTCGGCGTCCTGTTGCTCGCCGTGTCGCACGAGGTAGAGATATTGGGGCATCGTCGCCCTTTCGGTTGAGCTGGTGCAGGCGTCCGGCCGGGTCTGGGGCCGAACGTGGAACGGTGGGTCCTTCGAGCAGTCAGTTCACGGGCAGCGACACGGAGTCGCGGGGGAAGATCCCATCGAAGGCGTCGTCGGCGAGGGCACCGACAGCGGAGATGGAGAACGGCCGGGAGACCATCTCGGCGGCAAGCTGCTGCACGTCGTCGGCTGTCACCAGGGCCAGACGGCGCAGCGCCTCGTCGAGGTCGACGAACTCGCCCAGGGTGATCTCGGACCGGCCGAGCCGGGACATCCGTGTGTCGGAGTCTTCGAGGGCCAGGGCGGATGCGCCGGAGAGCTGCCCAGAGGCTCGCGTCATCTCGTCGGCGGTGACGCCGTGGTCGGCGAGCCGGTGCAGCTCGGCCATCATGATCTCGGCGACCTGCCCCGCCTTCGCCGGCGTGCAGCCCGCGTACATGCCGAAGAGACCGGCATCCGAGTAGCCGGGCGCGAAGGAGTATACGGAGTAGGCCAGGCCGCGCTTCTCGCGCACCTCCTGGAACAGCCGGGACGACATGCCGCCGCCGAAGATCGAGGTGAGCACGTTCATCGCCACCCGGCGGTCGTCGTTGGCGACGAGGCCCGGCGCGCCGAGCAGCAGGTTCGCCTGTTCGAGCGGGCGGTGCACGACCGTGACCGGCCGGCCCTGCTCGATCACAGCGGCCGTGCCGGAGCGCCGGCCGACGGGCGCGGCGGGCACGCTGAGGTCCCAGCCGGCCTGCAGCAGCGCGCGGGTGACGGCGGCCACAAGAACGTCATGGTCGACGGCTCCGGCCACGGTGACCACGAGGTCCTGCGGGCGGTAGTTGGCCAGGTAGTGCTCCCAGACGGCGTCACGGGTGGCGGCACGAATGGTGTCCGGGCTGCCGCCGATCGGGCGGCCCAACGGGTGCCGGCCCATCACGGCTTCGAAGAACCGCTCGTTGGCGACGTCGGCCGGGTCGTCGTCGGCCATCGCGAGCTCTTCGAGGATCACGCCGCGTTCGGTCTCGAACTCGGCCGGGTCGAGCACCGAGGAGGTGATCATGTCGGTGAGCACATCGACGGCCATGGCCAGGTCGCGGTCCTGCACCTTGGCGTAGTAGCAGGTGTATTCCTTGGCCGTCATGGCGTTGTGCTCGCCGCCCACGGCGTCGAACGCGATGGCGATGTCCAGTGCCGTGCGCTGCTTGGTGCCCTTGAAGAGCAGGTGTTCGAGGAAATGCGTCGACCCGAAGTGGCCGGGCTGCTCGTCGCGGGATCCCACCGCCACCCAGTAGCCGATCGTGAGGCTGCGGCTGCCCGGCACCTGTTCGGAGACGATGCGCACACCGCTGGGTAGCACGGTCCGTCGCACCAGGGAATCACCGGCGGCCCGAAACGAGAGTTCGGTTAGGTCAAGGGGAAATTCAACGGCGCCGTTCATATCGCTTCAACCTTACGACACCCCTGCGCGCGGGCCGGCCTGGCAGCCGGGTCCGTCACCGACCGCACACCGGATTCGCAGCGAACCGCCCACCGTCACGCGCTGGTTCAGGCGGAGACCCGGTCGAGGTCGACCATGTCGGCGCGTCCCAGCCGCACCGAGCCGGCCGCCACGAGGGCATCAACCTGGTCTGGGCGGCTCGCGCTGGCCACCGGGGCTGCCACGCCGTCCCGGGCCAGCAGCCAAGCCAGCGCGATCGAGGACGGTGCGACCCCGTGGTCTTCAGCGATGCGCTCGACGGTGCCCAGGACCTTGAGCCCGGTGCGGTTGAGGTACGCGGATGCGCGCCCAGCCCGGATGGTGTCGGTGAGGTCGGCCTTGGAATGGTACTTGCCCGTGAGAAAACCGTGGGCGAGGGCGAAGTACGGCATGACCGCCAGACCCTGCGCTCGGGTGACCAGCGCCAGCGACGATTCGAAGGAGACCCGGTTCATCAGGTTGTACGGCGTCTCGATGGCGGCGAACCGGGGCAGTCCGTTGGCGGCGAGCACCCGGGCCTCCATGAGCCGTTCGGCGGTGAAGTTGGACGCGGCGATGTACCGCACGGTGCCTGCCCTGATCAGGGTCTCCATGGCGCCGAGGCTCTCCTCGAGGGGAACGTCGAGGTCGTCGTAGTGGAAGTGCAGCAGGTCGATCCGGTCGGTGCCCAGACGCTCGAGCGACGCGTGCACGGCGCCGACGATGCTGCGCGGGGAGAGCCCGGGGTTGTCCCGGTTGCGGCCGATCTTGGTGGAGATGACGATGTCGTCTCGCACGCCGCGGGTGCGCATCCACGACCCGATGAGCACCTCGCTGCGGCCGGCGGCGTAGCTGTCCGCGGTGTCGAGCAGGTTGCCGCCGAGTTCGAAGTGCCGGTCCAGGATCGCCATGGCGGTGTCGCCGTCGGTGGTCCAGCCGAACACGCTGCAGCCCAGCGCCAGGGGGTGCACCCGCAGATCGGTGTCGCCGAGGGTGCGCCGCACCGCCGTCGCCGTGCCGGTCGAACCAGCGGGGAGGCGTACGGGGCCGGTGTGCTGCACCTGCACCGGACGGGTCTGCAGGATCAGGGCCTCCAGTGCCGCGCTCGTCGTCTCGGAGCGGGATTCACCGGTGCCGCGAGCCATCCGGACGCTGCCTGTCCCCGCGCTGCCACTCATACCGTCACCACCCTCGAACGGGTGGCGCTCTTTCGGCGCCGACCCCTGTACAGCCGAGAATAACCCGATCCTGGATTTCCGCTGGGGGCGCGCGGCAAGCGTTACCGAAACGTTCGGGATTACCCCCCGATCGGCCGGAAATGCCGCCGGGTCCGGCCTGTTCCGAGGTGCCGGGAGTAATCTGTTGCCCATGTCCGCCTCCCCGCTCTACGACATCCCGCTCACCCTCATCGACGGCACACCCACCACCTTCGGCCGCTTCGCCGGCAAGACCGTGCTCGTGGTCAACGTGGCCTCCAAATGCGGTTTCACACCCCAGTACGCAGGGCTGGAGGCGCTCTACAAGCGTTACGCCGACAGCGGCCTGGTAGTGCTCGGCCTACCGTGCAACCAGTTCATGGGCGAGGAACCCGGCACCGAAGAGGACATCCAGCAGTTCTGCGAGCTCAACTTCGGCGTCACCTTCCCGCTCACCGCCAAGGTGGACGTGCGCGGCAAGCATCAGCATCCGCTCTACGCCGAGTTGACGAAATTCAAGAAGGGCGTGCTGCCCGGCCTGATCAAGTGGAACTTCGAGAAGTTCCTGGTGAACTCCGACGGCGTGATCGTCGACAGGTTCGCGTCAACGGTGGAGCCGGAGTCCGCCCAGCTCGTCGCGGCGATCGAGCAGTCCCTGGCCCGCACCGCGGCCTGAGAGCTCAGGCATCCCAACTGCACACGCAGAGTTCGTTGCCCTCCGGGTCGGCCAGCACCCACCAGTCCGGGGCGTGCTCGTCGGTGAGCAGCACTCCCCCGACATCGATGACGTCCTGCACGCGCTCCTCGCAATCGGCGACGGGCACGTAGACATCCAGGTGGATGCGGTTGCGTTCCACCCTGGGCAGGTCCATGTGCTGGAACCAGACCCTGGGGCCCACGCCGCGCGGGTCAGTCAGTTCGGTCTCACCGGGCTCGCCCGACTCCGCGTAGCCCAGCCCCACCCGCCAGAACGGGCGCACGGCATCCGCGTCTGCGCAGTCGATGGCGACGTCGATTCTGGTCGGCAGCAGGTGGGTGGCCCGGGCCTCCTGCTTCGCGGCGAGTTCCTGGATGCGCAGGGCGAGTCGCAGGTCACGCTGGGTGACCCCGGCCACATCGTGGGAGCTGAGCCGGAACTCCACCGCTCCCCACGCCAGGGCGACATCGGGGTGGTGGTTCAGCGCCTCGGCGTCGGCGGCCACCGCGTCGACCAGCCGCACGGCTGTCGCGAAGTCGTCGGTGCGGTAGCTGGCGTAGAGGGTGCCCTCCAGGTGGATGAAGTCGCCCCCGGCCAGCACAGTGTGGGTCTGGGCAGGGGTCAGGGTGTCGCGCGTGTCAGCCATGCGCCTACTCTTCCGCGCCCAGCCGACCCGGTCAACCCGAGCGAGGCGAGCCAAAGACGCTGCGGCGCCGGCCGTGCGGTTCGCACGGCTCGATTCGGGCACGGTGGGCAGTGTGCCCTGTTCAGGGGGTAACCCGCGTGCTACGGTCAGGCACTATGCACCACCTGGACCGAGTCGACCTCGAGCTGCTCCGAGCCCTCTGCGCCAAGCCCGACAGCACCTACGTGGGTCTGGCGCAGACCCTCGGGCTCTCCCGCAACACCGTGCAGGCACGGATGACCCGGCTCGAGGAGTCGAAGGTGTTCCTCGATTTCGACCGGCGGATCAACCCCGTCGTGCTCGGCTACCCCCTGACGGCGTTCATCGAGGTGTACATCGCACAGAAGAAGGCCGCGGAGATCATCGCCGAACTGGTCTTGATCCCCGAGATCGTGCAGGCACACGGCATGAGTGGCGCAGCCGATCTCCTCGTGCGAGTGGCCTGCGCCGACGCAGAGGACCTCTTCCGGATCGACCGCACCATCTTGGCCTGCGACGGTGTGGAACGCACCGAGACGTCCCTGGCGATGGGCGAGCTCATCCCGTACCGGGTGACTCCGCTGCTCGACCGGGGCATCCAGCCCAAGACCGTCTGACGGCGCACGCGAAAAGGCCCGCCCTGCCGAAGCAGGACGGGCCTTCCGTCTGACCGGCACACCTGGCGAGAGGTGGCCGGCAGAACTAGTGACTAACCTTCGGCCGGAGCTTCGGGTCCCTCGGATGCGGCGTCGCGACCTTGCGTGTCGGCCTCATCGGCGAGGACCGGGGCGAGCGAAAGCTTGCCACGGTCGTCAATCTTGGTGATCTCAACGAGGACCTTCTGGCCCACGCCGAGGACGTCTTCGACGTTCTCCACGCGCTTGCCGCCGGCGAGCTTGCGCACCTCAGAGATGTGCAGCAGGCCGTCCTTGCCCGGGAGGAGCGAGACGAAGGCGCCGAAAGCGGCGATCTTCACGACAGTTCCGAGGAACTGCTCGCCAACCTCGGGGTTGGTGGGGTTTGCGACGGAGTTGACCATGATGCGCGCGGCCTCGGCCGAGGGACCATCGACGGCGCCGATGTACACGGTGCCGTCTTCCTCGATCGAGATGTCGGCGCCGGTCTCGTCCTGGATCGAGTTGATCATCTTGCCCTTCGGGCCGATGAGCTCGCCGATCTTGTCGACGGGGATCTGCACGCTGATCACGCGGGGCGCGGTCGGTGCCATCTCGTCGGGCTTGTCGATCGCGGCGTTCAGCACGGCGAGGATCGTCGTGCGAGCATCCTTCGCCTGCGTCAGCGCGCCGGCCAGGACCGACGCGGGAATGCCGTCGAGCTTGGTGTCGAGCTGGATCGCGGTGACGAACTCGCTCGTGCCGGCAACCTTGAAGTCCATGTCGCCGAGGGCGTCTTCGGCACCGAGGATGTCGGTCAGGGCCGCGTAGCGGGTCTGGCCGTCGACGGTGTCGGAGATGAGGCCCATGGCGATGCCGGCGACCGGGGCGCGCAGCGGCACTCCGGCGTTCAGCAGCGACAGGGTGGAGGCGCAGACGGAACCCATCGAGGTGGATCCGTTGGAGCTGAGCGCCTCGGAGACCTGACGGATGGCGTACGGGAATTCCTCACGCGTGGGCAGCACGGGAACCAGGGCACGCTCAGCGAGCGCTCCGTGGCCGATCTCGCGACGCTTCGGCGTGCCCACCCGACCGGTTTCACCGGTGGAGTAGGGCGGGAAGTTGTAGTTGTGCATGTAACGCTTCTTGGTGACCGGGCTCAGGGAGTCGATCGTCTGCTCGAGCTTGAGCATGTTCAGCGTGGTGACACCCAGGATCTGGGTCTCGCCGCGCTGGAAGATAGCGGAACCGTGCACGCGCGGGATGACCGCGACCTCGGCGTCGAGCGGGCGGATGTCGGCCAGGCCGCGTCCGTCCATACGAACACCCTCGTTGAGCACGCGCGAGCGCACGACGAGTTTGGTGACGGACTTGTACGCCGCGCCGACCTGGTTGTTGGCCGTCGCGGGCAGTTCGCCGGCTTCGACCTTGGCCGCGATGGCGGTCTTGACGGATGCCTTGAGCACGTCGTCGGCATCCTGACGCGCGATCTTGTCGGCGATGACGTAGACGTCCTTGAGGCCGTCGTACGCCAGGGCTGCGACAGCGTCGTAGACCTCGGTGGTGTACGGCGGGAACAGCGGGTAGTTGCCGGTGGGCTTGGATGCCGCGGAGGCAACCTGCTGCTGGGCGACGATGAGCTGCTTGATGAACGGCTTGGACGCCTCGATACCCTCGGCGATGACCTCTTCGTTCGGCTTGATGGCGCCGCCCTGGATCAAGGTCCAGGCGTTGTCGGTCGCTTCGGCCTCGATCATCATGATCGCGACGTCTTCGCTGCCATCGGCATCCGTCACAACGCGGCCGGCGACGACCATGCTGAACACGGCCTCTTCAACCTGCGAGTGCTTCGGGAAGGCGACCCACTGGCCGGAGCCGTTGTCGTCGGGGATGAGGGCGACGCGGACGCCACCGATCGGGCCGGAGAACGGCAGGCCGGCGATCTGGGTCGACATGGACGCGGCGTTGATGGCCAGGACGTCGTAGTACTCGTCGGGCGCGATGGCCAGAACGGTCACGACAACCTGGATCTCGTTGCGGAGTCCGTCGACGAACGACGGGCGCAGCGGCCGGTCGATCAGACGGCAGGTGAGGATCGCCTCGGTCGACGGGCGACCTTCGCGGCGGAAGAAGCTGCCCGGGATGCGGCCGGCGGCGTACATGCGCTCTTCGACATCGATGGTCAGCGGGAAGAAGTCGAAGTTGTCCTTCGGCTGCTTGCTGGCGCTCGTGGCGGAGAGAAGCATGGTCTCTTCGTCAATGTAGGCGGCGGCTGAGCCCTGCGCCTGCTGGGCGAGACGCCCGGTTTCGAAACGGATGGTGCGCTTGCCGTACTTGCCGTTGTCGATAACGGTCTCGGCGAACGTGATTTCTGGACCCTCCATATGGGGGTTCTCTCCTTTGTTTAGACTCGTTTGCCCGTGTGGCGCGCGAGTGGGACATCGGAGCAGGATCAGGCAGAACATGGCTGCCGAACATGTGTTGGGCGCCGACGTTGCTGGCCACCAGTAGAAATTCACCAACGTCGCGTGCCTGGCATTCGTGTTTTGTGAACACTGTCGCGTTGGGAAACCACCACCGAGGACCAGCGTCCTGCCGGTCTGCTCCGGGTAAAGCGGGTAGATCCGAAGAACTACCTGCCCAAGCCTAGCAGAACAGGGGTTAATCGATAGGGATCCGGGCGTCGAAGACCGGCCCGTCGGCGCAGACCAACGGACCTTCCACACTCGGGTCGGTGCGAACCGGGGCGGCGCAGCCGTGGCAGTAGCCCAGGCCGCACGCCATGTGCGCCTCGAGCGAGGCCTGCACGGGCACGCCCCAGTGCGCGCCGAGCTCTGCGGCGAGCCGGGCGAGCACGCCGGCCCCGCAGACCAGGACAACGTCGGGTGGGGTGGCCTCGGGCGTGGAGCCGTCGAACTCGGCGCGCAGCCGGGCACCGAGGGTGTCCAGCCCGCTCGAGCCGTCGTCATCCGTGGCCTCGATCACCCGCACGCCGAGTTCGGCGCAGTCGGTTCGGCCGAGCAACTGCTCGGGGCGTTGGCCGCTGAGCACCATGGTGGTGCGGATGCCCGCTGCCGCGGCATCCTCCGCGGCGCCCATCACGCCGCAGATGCCGACGCCGCGGCCGATCAGCAGGGCGGTGCGGGTGCCACGCGGGAACTCGAACCCGCGGCCGAGCGGACCGGTGACCTGCAGGCTCCCGCCGACCGGAACGGCAGCCAGGGCGCGGGTGCCGCGGCCGACGACGCCGTAGATGAGCTCGACAGTGCCGGCGATTGCCACGGTCGCAAGCTGGTCCGCGGTGGCGGGGCGTGCCGGAGCGGCCAGGCGGCGTCGGTGGATCGCCATCGGCCGGGGCAGCAGGACGGTGTCGCCGCCGTTGGGCGGCACCGTGATCATGAGGAACTGGCCGGCCTGGGCCGCAGCGGCGATGGCGTCGCTGGCCAGGACCAGGCGGCGGTAGCGCTCCCCCGCCGGCTCGTGCACGAGCACCTCGGCGTCGTCCCAGACCGGTTGCGGGCGCGGCACCAACGAGCGCGGGCGCACCGAGATGAGCCCGTCGAGCGCCGCCGCATCCGCCTCGGCAAACGCGCGCTGGCGTGCGGCGGCCGCGCGCCGGGCGGCGTCAACCTCTCTCCGCTGGTCGAGCCCCTTCCGCCCGTCGAGCTCGTCGACTAACGACGGGTTGCGTTCCGAGAACGGGTTCGGGTTCACAGTGCGGACTCCAGTTCGAGTAGCTCGCGGATGCTGCCGACCCCGGCGTCGCGGCACCGGTGCCCCAACCCCCGGGCGATCTCCACGGCAGCGAACGGCCGACCGAAGCTCGCTGTGCCCACCTGCACCGCACTGGCTCCGACCGAGAAGTAGTCCAACGCATCGTCGACAGTGCCGACTCCGCCGCAGGCGATCACGGGGATCTGCACGGCGCGGGAGGCGAGCCAGACCAGCCGCAGCACGATCGGTTTGATCGACGGCCCGGACAGGCCGCCGATGACGTTGCCGAGAATCGGCCGGCGGGTGGCGGCATCCAGCGGCATCGCGGGGATCGAATTGGCCACGCAGACGGCGTCGGCGCCGGCTTCCTCGGCGGCCCGTGCGCAGTCCGCGATGGAGGTGACCAGCACCGGCAGCTTCACGATGATGGGTTTGTCGGTGACCCGCCGCACGGCGCCGACCACGGCGCGGATGGCCGCCGGGTCGGAGCCGATGTCGGTGCCGTCCCGGTCGAGGTTGGGGCAGGACACATTGAGTTCGAACGCGCTGCCGTGCTCGCAGAGCGCCTCGACGACGGGGGCGTACTCGCCCGGCCGGTGCCCGCCGACGCTGATGATCGTGGGCACACCCAGGGCGGCGTAGCGCGGGTGCAGCTCGGCGAGATAGCCGGCCGGGCCCCGGCTCGGGATGCCCACGCTGTTCACCATGCCCGCGGGGATCTCGGTGAGCCGGTGCACCGGGTTGCCGCCGCGGGCGGAGCCGAAGACTGTCTTGGTGACGGTGGCGCCGAGTTCAGCTACCGGGATGAGCGCACCGAGCTCGGGGCCGAAGCAGCCGGATGCGGGCATCACCGGGGTGCGCAGGGTGAGGGTGCCGATGCGCATTGAGAGGTCAACCGCCAGGTCGAGCGGTTCGGGGCCGGCGGCGAAGAACGCGGCGCGGGCATCCGGAAATACGGGTCCCTCGCGAAGGGCGACCATGAAAGACCTGTCTGTCTACGCGGTTGTCACGGCTTCCGTCTCTGCGGAAGCACTCTCTCCAGCGCACTGCGTTTCAGTCTGCCGCCCGGCGCGCGGGCCGGGCAGAGCCGAAGGTCCCGGCGCACACGCGGGCTTCGGCGCGGTACGCGACAGTCCCGTTGGTCGAGCTTGTCGAGCGAGAGTCGCTCTCCAGCGCGACCCACGATGGGCGCGACACACACGCACGTCACGAGGTCTCGACCAGCGGACGCGGCACCGGGTGGGCACGCGAAAGCGGCCGTGTGGTCACCTCAGCGAACTGAGCTGACCACACGACCGCTTCCGTGGAACAGAACTAGCGCGGCGGGAACATGCCGGCGGGGTTGAAGCCGGCGGGGAGCTCGAACGGGTCGCGCACCCGGGTGGACCGGTCGGAGCGGGCGACCAGGGCCGCCAGCTCCCCCGCGGCGCGCTCGATGCGTGCCGGCAGGGTGGCCACGCGGCTGTCGATCCGGCCGCCGCTGTCGCCGGTACCCCAGTCCTCCGACGCGGCGAACACCGACGTGGGCACCACCACGGCGTGCAGGTAGGTGAACATCGGTCGCAGCGCGTAGTCCAGCGCGAGCGAGTGCCGGGCCGTGCCCGCGGTCGCGCCGATCAGCACCGGCTGGTCGGTGAGGCTGCGGTTGTCGATCACGTCGAAGAACGTCTTGAACAGGCCGCTGTAGCTGGTGGTGAAGATCGGGGTGACGGCGATCAGGCCGTCGGCCGAGGTGACGGCTTCGATCATCTCTTCCAGCCGTGGGTTGGCGAACCCGGTGAGCATGTTGTTCATGATGTCCTGCGCATAGTCGCGCAGTTCGTAGGTCACGACCGTCGTGGCGACCCCCTCGTCGGCCAAGCGCGCCACGGTGGCTGTGGCGAGCTTGTCGGCGAGCAGCCGGGTGGAGGAGGGCTGGCTGAGCCCGGCGGAGACGACCGCCAGAGTGCGCTCGGTCATCTCTACGCTCCGGTCTTGCCTGCGCCGGCCAGGCCGAACGCGGCTCCCGACGCCCTGCGGTGCGGCGCGATCGCTGCGGCCGTGTCCAGGTCGTCACGGTGAGCGGATGCGACCACGGTCGGAGCCTGCGCGGCCTCGGCCGCGATCACCAGGGACTCGTGGGTGGGCCCGTCCGGCACGTCGGCCGGGCGGTTCTTCGCGAATTCCTTGCGGAGCACGGGCACGACCTCCTCGCCGAGGATATCGAGCTGCTCGAGCACTGTCTTCAGCGGCAGACCGGCGTGGTCCATCAGCCAGAGCTGGCGCTGGTAGTCGCCCACGTAGTCACGGAAACCGAGCGTGCGGTCGATGACCTCCTGCGGGCTGCCGACGGTGAGCGGCGTCTGCGAGGTGAAGTCCTCCATGCTCGGTCCGTTGCCGTAGACCGGCGCGTTGTCGAAGTACGGCCGGAACTCACTCTTGGCGTCCTGCGAGTTCTTGCGCATGAACACCTGGCCGCCGAGGCCGACGATCGCCTGCGCGGCGCTGCCGTGGCCATAGTGCTCGAAGCGGTTGCGGTAGTACTTGACCATCTTGGCGGTGTGCGACGCGGGCCAGAAGATGTGGTTGGAGAAGAAGCCGTCGCCGTAGTACGCGGCCTGCTCCGCGATCTCGGGGCTGCGGATGCTGCCGTGCCAGACGAACGGAGGTACGCCGTCGAGCGGGCGCGGAGTGGACTGGAAGCCCTGCAGCGGGGTGCGGAACTGGCCTTCCCAGTCGACGAAGTCCTCGCGCCACAGCCGGCGCAGCAGCGCGTAGTTCTCCAGGGCGAGCGGGATGCCCTGGCGGATGTCCTGGCCGAACCAGGGGTAGACCGGGCCGGTGTTGCCACGGCCCAGCGTGAGGTCCACCCGGCCGTCGGCGATGTGCTGCAGCATCGCGAAGTCCTCGGCGATCTTCACCGGGTCGCTCGTGGTGATCAGCGTGGTGGCGGTGGAGAGGATGATCCGCTCCGTCTTGGCCGCGATGTAGCCGAGCATGGTGGTCGGCGACGACGGCACGAAGGGCGGGTTGTGGTGCTCGCCCGCGGCGAAGACGTCGAGGCCGACCTCTTCCGCCTTCTGAGCGATGGTGAGCATGGCCTTGATGCGCTCGTGCTCGGTGGGGGTCTGCCCCGTGGTGGGATCGGTGGTGAGATCGCCGACAGTGAAGATTCCGAACTGCATTTTCAGCCTCCAAGACTCAATGCGTTTGCATGTACCGGTGTCAACGGCAGAAAAGCCGATCCTATTCCCGACCCATTATGGGTGTGGCAACCCGGGTTTCGCTGGATGGTTCCGGAACGGTCAGCCCGGCCAGAGTGTGCTGGATCGCGACGGCGGCCGCTCCCCGGGCCCAGGAGGAGACGCCGGTGTCGTCGATGCTGATCTGCAGGGGGGTCGCTTCCGGGTCCCGGCCGCTGCGGGCCGCACCGATGACCTCGTCGGAGACGACCGCCCAGAGCCCGATTCCCTCACCGGCCAGCACCACGGTGTCGAGCATGGCGAGGTTGGCGATGAGCGCGACCAGACGCCCCAGTGCCCGCCCAGACGCCCGCAGCACCTCGAGGGCGGCAGGGTCGCCGGCCGTGCCGAGCGCGAGCACCTCGTCGTAGGTGACCTCCCGGCCGAGCAGCCGGCCGACCGCCGACCGGATCGAGGGCTCGGTGAGCATGGCGTCGGAGCATCCGCGGTGCCCGGAGTCGCAGAGCGGTCCGTTCTCGTCGAGCGGAACGTGGCCGCCGAGGCCCAGCCCGCTGTCGCTCGTGGTGATGACCTGATCGTTCACGACAAGGCCGTAGCCCACTCCGGCGCCGATGGTGAGCACGGCGAACGTCGATGTGCCGCGGCCGGCACCGAACCACTGCTCGGCTGCGGCCAGCCCCGCCACATCGTTCTCCACGAAGACCGGCACACCGAGAGCCTTTTCCAGCGCCGTCGCCAGGTGCACGTCGCGCCAGCCGAGGAACGGCGCGCGGGTGACGACCCGGGAACGGGCGACCTTGCCGCCGACCGAAACGCCGACGGCGGCCAGGGATCCGGATTCCGCCCCGTCATCGGCAAGTTCGCGAATGAGGTCTGCGAGGTGTGCCACGACGGTGTCCTCATCGCGGCCGCTCAGCGAGCGCTGGCCGGCGGCGAGCTCCTTGGCACGCAAGTCGGTCAGGACGCCGAAGGCGTCGTCGGCGGTGAGCTTCACGCCGACGAACCGTCGGCCGTCCACCCGCACATCGAGCGGTCGGGTCGGACGGCCGACCCCTCCGCTCTGATCATCGCTGAGTTCGATGAACAAGCCGCGGTCGAAGAATGGCTTGCTCAACCGGGTGAGGCTCGCCGGGGACAGGCCGAGACGACGGCCCAGCTCGCCGCGGGAGATCGGGCCATGCATGAGCACGGCACGCGCCAGGCTGACCGCTGACTCACCGAGCGGTGGCAGGGCCTCGTAGCTCCCGTGCATGGCGTGCGCCTTCCTGTCCCCCATAAACGGGTTGGCACTCATCTTGACATAGACGCCGACGCCCTCGTGTCCCCGGCGTTGCGTGCCAGGCACTGCCTGCCTGAGCGGGGCCTGGCGCCCGCGCCGCGCGAGGCCCGCCGCGGCGGCCGGAGGCGGGGGACGTCCCCCGGAGTGGTGCCACTCACGCGGCGGACGCTACATTGGACGGACGATTTATTTCTATCGGTAAACCAATTCGTTCAGCACCGGATTCCCAGCGCCTGTGCGCTGGTTCTCCGGCCAGGGAGGACCCCGTGACCGCAGTCGAGCCCCGAACCCCCGCGGCACCCGCCGCCACCACCGGGCACGCGCCCGCCGCAGCCCCCTGGTGGACCACGGCCGTGGTGTACCAGGTCTATCCGCGCAGCTTCGCCGATTCCGACGGCGACGGCATCGGTGACCTCGGCGGGGTGCGCGCCAAACTCGACCACCTCGCCGAACTGGGCGTCGACGCCATCTGGCTGTCGCCGGTCTACCCGTCCCCGCAGCACGACAATGGCTACGACATCCGCGATTACCAGGACATCGACCCGGTGTTCGGCAGCCTCGAGGAGTTCGACGCCCTGCTCGCGGAGGCCCACGAGCGCGGCATCAAGATCGTGATGGACCTGGTGGTGAACCACACGAGCGACGAGCATCCGTGGTTCGTCGAGTCACGGTCGTCAACCGACAACCCCAAGCGCGACTGGTACTGGTGGCGTCAGCCCGGCGCGGCCGGCGCCGAACCGAACGGCTGGGGCAGCGCGTTCAGCGGCCCGGCCTGGACCCTGGACGAGACGACAGGCGAGTACTACCTGCACCTGTTCGCCAAGCAGCAGCCCGACCTCAACTGGGAGAACCCCGAGGTGCGCCAGGCCGTCTACTCGATGATGAACTGGTGGCTGGACCGCGGCGTCGACGGGTTCCGGATGGACGTGATCAACTTCATCGCCAAGCAGCTCGACCTGGTCAGCGGGCCGGCCGCTGCCTCCGACGGCGGCTCCCCGATGGGGGCGCAGATCCACGACTACCTGCAGGAGATGCATCGCGAGGTCTTCGCCGGTCGCCCCGGCGAGCACCTCACCGTGGGCGAGATGCCGGGGGTGAGCATCGACGACGCCGTGCTCTTCACGGATGCCGCGCGCGCGGAGGTCGACATGATCTTCCAGTTCGAGCACGTCTCGCTCGACCAGGGCGTGCACAAGTTCGATCCGCTGCCGCGCGACCTGGTCGCACTCAAGCGCAGCCTGGCGCGCTGGCAGGACGGCCTGGCCGAGACGGGCTGGAACAGCCTGTACCTGAACAACCACGACCAGCCGCGCCTGGTGTCCCGGTTCGGCAACGACACCTCGTGGCGCTACGAGTCGGCCACGCTCTGGGCCCTGGTGCTGCACCTGCACCGCGGCACGCCCTACATCTACCAGGGCGAAGAGATCGGCATGACGAACGTTCGGTTCGAGGGCATCGAGGACTACCGCGACATCGAGTCGCTCAACCACTACCGCGAGGCCGTGGAGCAGTTCGACCAGTCCCCCGCGAGCGTGCTGGCCGGGGTGCATGCAATGGGCCGCGACAACGCGCGCACTCCCATGCAGTGGGATGCGTCCGCCCACGCCGGTTTCACCACCGGCAGCCCCTGGATCGCCGCGAACCCGAACCACACCGAGATCAACGTGGCGGCCGACCGTGCGGCCGAGCGGAGCGTCTTCCGGTTCTACCAGCGGCTGATCGCGCTGCGGCACGACGACCCGGTGGTGGCGCTGGGCGCCTTCGAGCTGCTCGAACCCGAGCACGAACAGCTGTACGCGTTCACCCGCACCCTCGACGGCCAGGTGCTCCTGGTGCTCGCGAACGCGTCGGACACCCCGCTGACCCTGCAGGGCGAGTGGCTGCCCGACGACATCTCCGGCGCGGAGCTGCTGCTGGGCAACTACCCCGGCGACGGCGCCGCGGCGCTCCGCCCCTGGGAGGCCAGGCTCTACCGGCTCTGACCCACGCCACTTCTGTTCCCCAAGCGGACTTCTGCGGCCGGTACGCCGGACGCAGAAGTCCGTTCGGGGAACAGTTGTGCGGACCTACTCGCCGCGGACGGCGCGTTCTTCGCGTTCGATCTCCTCGCGCCGGGTGGCGTCGACGAGCAGCTTGGCGTTGATGCCCACGAGCGAGTGGCGACGTCCGTAGGCGAAGTACACGATGAAACCGAGCACCAGCCAGACCAGGAACCGCACCCAGGTGAGCGTGGTGAGGTTGAGCATCAGCCAGAGGCAGAGCGCGGCCGAGAGGATCGGCAGGTACGGCGACAGCGGCACCTTGAACGAGCGCTTGAGGTCGGGGCGCTTCTTGCGCAGCACCACCACCGCGATGCTCACGAGCACGAACGCCGAAAGGGTTCCGATGTTGATCATCTCTTCGAGCACACCCACATCGGTGAGGCCCGCGATGAGCGCGACCGCGGCGCCGGTGATGATCTGGATGCGCACCGGCGTGCGGCGCTTCTCCGAGGTGACGCTGAGCCAGCGCGGTAACAGGCCGTCCCGGCTCATGGCGAAGAGCACCCGGGAGAGCCCGAGCAGCAGCACCATGATCACGGTGGTGAGGCCGGCCAGGATGCCGATGGAGATCACCTGGGCGGCCCAGCCGGCGCCGACGGCGATGAACGCCGTGGCCAGCGAGGCATCCTTCGCGTCCGCGAGCACGGTGTACGGCACCATGCCGGTGAGCACCAGGCTGACACCCACGTAGAGCACCGTGACGATGGCCAGGCCCGCGAAGATGCCGCGCGGCAGGGTCTTCTGCGGGTTCTTGACCTCTTCGGCGCTCGTGGCCACCACATCGAAGCCGATGAACGCGAAGAACACCAGCGAGGCACCGGCGAGCAGGCCGAAGATGCCGTACTGGGCGGGGGCGGCACCGGTCATGAAGGAGAACAGCGACTGGGTCCACACGTCGCTACCGACACCATCCGTGGTGGGCACGGACTCGGGGATGAACGGCGAGTAGTTGGCCGGGTTGATGAAGAACGCGCCCACGACGATGACGAAGAGCACGATCGCCACCTTGACGATGGTGAACACGCTGGCGACCCGGGCGGAGAGCTGGGTGCCGAGCACCAGCAGGGTGGTGAAGATCGCGACGATCACGAACGCGCCCCAGCTCACGTTGAGGCCGAGCACGTTGATGGTGTCCGGGATGTTCCAGTTCCAGAGTTCGAAGACGTCGCTGAGGTAGATGCCCCAGTACTTGGCGATCACGGCGGCGGCGGTGAGCATCTCGAGGATCAGGTCCCAGCCGATGATCCAGGCGAGCAGCTCGCCGAGCGTGGCGTAGGTGAACGTGTACGCGGAGCCGGCGACGGGCACCGCGGAGGCGAACTCGGCGTAACACATGATCGCCAGGGCGCACGTGACGGCCGCGAGCACGAAGGCGAGGGTGACCGACGGTCCGGCGTAGCTGCCGGCGGCCTTGGCGCCTACTGAGAAGATGCCGGCGCCCACGGCGACGGCCACGCCCATGACCATCAGGTCCCACGTGCCGAGGGTGCGTTTGAGGCTGTGCCCCTTCTCGAGGGAATCAGCCATCGACGATTCGATGCTCTTGGTACGCCAAAGACTCATGGGTGTATCCGATCGTGTAAAGCTCAAGTTTATGGCGGACGGGCGTCCAGCGGCAGACCGAAGGTCCCGGCGGCGCCCAACCACCCCCGCTCGACCGATGCTGGAGGAGGCTGTCCAGCGGGCGCCGGCTGAATGAATCCTCAATGTTCGGTGGGGAGGGGCGCACGCGCGCCGACCCGTGACTAGCGTGGAATGTGGCGACGCCGGCCGTGTCCGGCCCGCCCGAAGCCATCCGCTTCACTCGACCGACGACAAGGAGAACCATGACGACCACCGAACTTTCCGGCAAGCGCATCGCCTTCCTGCTCACCGACGGATACGAGGACAGCGAGCTGTCGAGCCCCTGGCAGGCCGTGACCGAGGCCGGCGCCACCGCCGTGCTGGTCTCCCCCGCCACCGAGAGCATCACCGGCAAGAAGGGCCACTCGCAGTATGTCGACCTGGCCGTCGCCGACGCCCGCGCGGACGACTTCGACGCGCTGGTGCTGCCCGGCGGTGTCGTGAACGCCGACCACCTGCGGATGGACCAGAACGCCATCGCCTTCACCCGCGACTTCTTCAGCGCGCACAAGCCTGTGTCGGCCATCTGCCACGCCGCCTGGATCCTCATCGAGGCGGGCGTGATCGAGGGCCGCACCCTCACCTCCTACCCCAGCCTGAAGACCGACCTGCAGAACGCCGGGGCCACCTGGGTCGACGAAGAGGTCGTGGTGGACAACGGCCTTGTGTCCAGCCGCACCCCCGACGACCTGCCGGCGTTCAACGCCAAGGTCATCGAAGAGGTCGCCGAGGGCGCCCACGCCGGACAGACCAGCTGACCTGTCGCGGTCACCGGGCCATCGGTCACCGGGCGTTGGGCAGTTCGAGCACGGCCTCGGCGGCCTGCTCGAGCGCCCGGCCGTAGGCGGCTCCGTGGCCGGCCGCGTGCACGGCGAGCGGATGCAGCTGGTGCAGCGGCGTCCGCGCCCGCCAGCCTGCCCGCAGGGGCGCCGCCGACTCGTAGCCGGCGGTGATCTCCTCGAGGTAGGGGCAGCCGAACAGGGCCAGCATCGCCAGGTCGGTTTCGCGGTGGCCGCCGTGCGCGGCCGGGTCGATGAGCACCACCCCGTCCGCCGACCAGAGCACATTACCGGTCCAGAGGTCGCCGTGCAGCCGGGCGGCCGGCGCCCCGTCATCGAAGTCGCCGGCCTCGATACGGGCGCACGCCGCATGAACGACCTCGGACTGGCGGGCCGTGACACCGCCCACGTCGAGGGCGATGTCGAGGTACGGCAGCACCCGGTACCGGGCATAGAAGGCGCCCCACGTGTCCTCGTACGCGGCGGGCAGGCTGCGGTTGCCGATGAACAGCGGGCCGCTCCAGTTGTCCGGCGGTGCGCCGAAGGCCGCGGCACCGGCCGAGTGGGTCACCGAGAGCTGGGCGCCGAACGCCCGGGCCGCGGCGGCGGCGGGCGGCACCTCGTCGATGGTCTCGAGCACGATGTGGCCGGGCTCCAGATCGATGACCTGCGCCGTGCGCACTCCCCCGGGCACGGCGAGCCAGACCAGCCCGGCCGCCTCGGCCTCGAAGAACCCGGACGGTGCGCCGTGCCGCCTCTTGTCGAACCCACGAGGGTCGCCGCCGGGTGAATTGACGAAGTCGCTCATCCCTCCACTCTGACCGTTTGCACGGCTGGGCGCTACGGGACGCGCGGCAACCTCCGCGACCTGTGAGAGAAGCACGCGTCCGGGCCCGAGAGTGGGGCTTGACTCATGGCTCGCGGAAGAGGGCGAGGGCTTGGCGGGGGCAGAGGGACACCGCGTCGGTGGCCGCGGTGAGCAGCTGAGCGGGCACCGGCACGTCCGAGCCGTAGCCGAGCGCCAGCGGGTAGCCCCAGTCGTCGCGCTGCAGCCGCTCCGGCAGTAATTCGGTGCACAGTCCCCGGCCGTCGCAGGACGTCCAATCGATGTGCAGCACCGCGCGGGCACCGGAGCCCGCGGCGGCGGCGCCGGCTGCGCGGCGGCCGGTGGAGGCGAGCATCCGGGCGCTCATGCGTGTACCTTCGCGCAGGTGCCGTGCAGGTGGGCGTCGACGTCGGCCGCGAACACCGTCAGGGTGCTCAGCACGAACCGGGCGGTGCCGTCGGGATGGTGGCAGGAGCCGCGCCCGGTCACCAGGGCGGCCAGACGTGCCACCTCACCGGGCAGCCCCGGGTGGCGCTCCCCCGCGGCGAGGCGGCTGAGCACCGCTGCCATCGCCGGGAGGCCGTTCACGCACGGCCCGCACTGGCGGGCGCTCTGGCCGGCCAGATAGTCGGCGATCGACGCGGCCAGCGTGAGCGGGCAGCGGCCGGTCTCCAGGGCCAGCAGGATGCCCGCGCCCGGGCCGACGCCGAAGGGCGCCAGGCTCACCCGGTCCAGGCCGGTGTGCAGGGCCGAGGCCGGCAGCCAGGCGCCGTGGTACCCGCCGACGAGCACGGCCTGCACCGCGGCCGGGTCGATCCCGCCGAAGCGCAGGAGTTCGTCGATACGGCTGCCGCCGATGACCTCGAGCACGGTCGCGGTGGCCCCGGCGGGCGCAGCACCTGGCGCGCCGGCAGGCACGCTGCCGGTGGCGCCGGCGGAGACCCCGGCTGAGACGCCGCCGGCCCAGAGGCCCCGGCTCACCGTCACGAGGCGGGTGCCCGGATCGGTCTCGGTGCCGAGCGCGCGGAACCAGTCCGCGCCGAACCGCACGATGAGGGCGATGTGCGCCAGGGTTTCGATGTTGTGCAGCAGAGTGGGCCGCTTGCCCAGCCCCGAGGTGGTGAGGCGGATGCTGCGGTCGGCGGGCAGCGCCGGACGCCCGGCGAGGGCGTTGACCACAGCGGATGCCTCACCGGAGATGAAGCTCTCCGCGCAGGCTCGTACGGCCACACCGTCGGCATCCGTGCGCTCGGCCAGGGCGTACGCCACGATCGGCAGCAGCGCGGCCGGCGCGTAGAGGTAGACCTCGGCCGCGTTGACGGCAGCGGCCACCGTGAGGAGTCCGTCGATGACCAGGTGCGGAGCCGTGCCCAGCAGGGTCGCGTCCTTCACCGACAGCGGTTCGCCCTCCGCGGCGTTGCCGATCACGACAGGCCGGCGACTGCCGAACCGGCCGTTTGCGGAGCCCGTCGAGACCGCAGCGAGCTTGCGCCAGGCGGGGAAGCCGGCCCCGCCGCGGCCCTCGAGGCCGGCGGCGCGCACGGTCTCCAACAGCGTGCCCGACACGGGAGCGGACGGAAGGACCCCGAATTCGGTCAGGTGCCGCGCGAGGTCGGGTCCGGGCGCCCGGGTGAGCCGGGCAGTGCCGAGCGGGGCCGGAACGTGTTCCGCCGCGCGGGAACGCCGGGCAGAGAAGGCCGGGGCGCTGATCGCCTGGGCGGCCGCGCTGCTGGCGGTGGTCATGGTCGTCTCCCAACCGGTGAGCTCAGGTGGTGCGGGGATCGGTGTGCGTCGAGCGGGATGGTCGGCCGCGCTGAACCCTGCCCGGCCGCGGTGCCCGGGTCGGCGGCGGCGGTGAACCGACGGTCGACCTCGGTGACGGACCCCGCGGCAGTGAACCTCACGGTGGAGTCGGTGGAACTGGCCGGTCGGGTTGACGGCGGCGAACCGATGGACTGGCCGCTGTGGGCGGCGAGGGCGGACAACTCGCCGACGAACCGCTCGGCGCGGCGCTCACCGCGGTATTCGACGAACCCGGCGGTGATGCGCCAGACCACCGCGGCGAGCACCGCAGCGGTGCAGGCCACCGCGAGAGCGAGGAACCAGCCCTCGCCCGCATCCGTGCCGGTGCCCAGGGAGTGCGCGAGGGCGATCGGCCACATCAGGTAGGTCGACCAGTGGACCACGCGGAAGACCCGTTGCCCGACGTACCGGCGCAGCAGGCTGGTGACCACGACCGCGAGGAGGAGGTCGACCGCAAGCGTGCCCAGGCCCAGCCAGAACGGCCGGTAGGCGCCGAGGAACGGGAACACGAGGTCTACCAGGGTGAGCTGGGCGTAGGAGTCGGCCAGCAGCGAGAGCATGTGGATGACGATGAACGCCGTCGCGAGCAACGACACGTTGCGGTGGATGAGCGTGATGGAGAAACGCGGCAACGTGAACAGCGGCCGGCCGCTGCGGGTGAGGATGCCCAGCAGCACCGACAGGGTGAACAGCACGAGGGCCACAACGCCGGTGCCGCGGCCGAGGGCCCAAAATGCCTCGTCCATCAGGCCACGACCCGTCTGCGCTCGTGCCCGATGGGGGTGCCGTCCTGGTAGCGGGCCGGTCGGTCGCTGGGCCGGCGCACCTCGAGGGTGTGGGCGGATGCCCGTTCGCCCCGGGTCGGCTCCGGCTCCGGTTCGGCCGGCCAGCCGCCGAGCACCGTGACGGAGCCGGTGACGTCGACGAGCCTGGCGGCCGTCCCGAGTTGGCAGAGCCACGGCAGCGCGGCCGTGCCCCGCACGATCGCGGCCGTGCTCAGGGTGTTTGCCCGGTGGCAGCTCGAGGCGGCCACGGTGACGCTGCGCCAGACCGGTTCGGCGGGGCGTCCCGTGCGGGGGTTCAGGATGTGGTGTTGTGTCTGACCGGCCATGGTCCACCGCCGGTGTTGGGTGCTCGAGGTGGCCAGGGCCATGCCCGGCACGAGGGTGACTGTCGCGGCGGGGTCGGCCGGCGCATCCTGCACCCGCACCTGCCAGCCACCCTCGGGCGCGGGGCCGGCGGTGGCGATGTCGCCGCCGAGGCTGAGGAGCACGCCGCAGCCGAGTGCGGCACTGATCACCGTGGCCGTCCAATCGGCCGCGACGGCCTTGGCGGTGGCGCCGAGGTCGAGGGCCAGATGTGCCGGCACGCGCAGCCGGTTGCCGACCAGCGACACGCTCTTCCAGCCCGGGCGGCGGGATACGACGGCCCGCACGGGCACGCCGTGGTCTTCGACGAGGCGGATGTCGCGGTCGTAGCCGACGGCGTCGAGCGCGTACCCGAGGGTGGGGTCGACGTCACCGTCGGTGAGTGCCGCCGAGGCGAGGGCCTGGCGCACGAGGTCGGCCAGGGTGTTGCTCACCTCGACGCCGGCGTGCAGCCGGCCCGCGACCAGCTGGAGTTCGGAATCGGTCCGGAACCGGCTCGCGGCACGGTCGACGTCGGCCAGTAGGGCGTCGGCCAGGGTGGCGGCCAGCCCGATCTGGTCGGGGTCGGTCACGACAAGACGGGCGCTGGTGCTCCAGAGCGTCCAGTCGCGGGATGCCGTGCGGGCCGGGACGGTCGGCAGCGGGCCAGGGGTGAGGTCGGACACCGGGGTCAGTGGGGTGCCGCGGGTCGGTGTGTGCGTCATGTCAGGATCCGCTCGAGGTCGCGTCGGAGGTGGTGCCGGTGGCGGGGCTGACCGCCGAGCTGGAGCCGGTGCTCGACGAATCCGTGCTCGACGAACCGGTGCCCGTCGAACCCGTGCCGGACGACTCAGTACTACCCGAGTCGGTGCTGCTCGTGGCGGTGTCCGAGGAATCTGTGCTGGACGAGCCCGTGCCGGAGGAAGCCGACGAGTCGGTGCTCTCGGCATCCGTTGTCGTGGTGGTCGAGGTCGTCCCCGACACGCTGGTGGCTTCGGTGTCCGCCCACTCGTGCAGGCCGAGCGCCGACGCGGCGATCACGGCTGCCAGGCCCACCGTGCTTGTGACGATGGTGGCCAGTCTCGTGCCTCGCTCGTGCAGGTTCATCTTCCGTGCCGCCTTCCGCAGGTCAGGGTGGGCGACGATCCGGGTGCCGGCCGCCGCTCTCGATGACTCCACTCTGCGACCGGCAACTATGCGCTCGCTATGAGCAAGCTGTGCGGGCACCTCAGGTATCGGGTGTGCACCCTGTGGACGACAGTGGCGACATCGACGTCGTCAAGATTTTCTTGACATTCTTCCACCGTCAAGACATCCTTGACACATGAACACGACAACGCGCAGCACCACCGACCCGACCCGCCCCCGTTGGTACGCTCCCGCCATCGGGGCCGCCGTCCTGTGCATCGCCGCCCTGTCCGTGGGCGCCCTCGTCGTCGACGACGATGCCGCGGACTCCGTCCTGGGCTTCTTCACCGGAGCCTTAGCCACGCTCCTGATCGCCCTGGTGGCCTGGACCGAGGTCGTCCGACACATCGTGGCGAGAAGGCGCGATGCGGCGGCGCTCGACGATCTCGAACCGTTGCGGGCCGCCACCGAATCCGACCGCGGCGACGAACGATGATGGCCGGCGCCAGTGGTCGCCTGCGGGATGCCCTCACCCCTGCGGAAGCGAACGCCGTGCGGGATGCGGTCGCCGAGGCCGTGCTCGGCACCCCGGACGGTCTGCGGGCGGACCTGGAGACCGACCCGGATGCCTACCTCCGGCTGGTCAGCGCCAGCCGCACCGCCGCCGAGGAGACCAGCCGGCTGCTGCGCGATTCCATCAACGGGGCCCGTGCCGCCGGGCACAGCTGGGACACCCTCGGCCGGCTCCTCGGCGTGAGCCGGCAGGCCGCCCAACAGCGCTTCTCAGCGCCGGCGCAGGTGCCGGGCGCAGGCGCCGAGCCCGGGCATCCGCCCCGCAAGGTGATCAGCCCGGTCACGGCTTTCGACGAAATGGCCATTCTCGCCGACGAGGGCCGCCGGGGCTGGCACGTCGTGGACTACGGCACGCTGTCCCATGTGCTGGAAGCCTCCGAGCGGCAGTGGGAACACCGGCGGATGCCGTGGACACCGGGGAACGCGGCCAGGCGCCACCTCGAGGCCGATGGCTGGCGGTTGGTGCGGGAGACCACCTTCCCCTGGGGGTATTACACCCGGGAGCTCGATATCCCGGCCGACCCCGCCTGATACCGGCCGCGGCACCACCGGCATCCGGGTACACAAAACGGGCCGCCACCCGAAGGGTGACGGCCCGTTTCGAAGAAGATCGCGTTATCAGCGAACCTTTCGGCTACTACCTAGCGGCGCAGGCCGAGACGCTCGATGAGCGAGCGGTAACGGTTGATGTCCACGTCGGACAGGTAGCCGAGCAGACGGCGACGCTGACCAACCAGGAGGAGCAGGCCACGACGCGAGTGGTGGTCGTGCTTGTGCTCTTTGAGGTGCTCCGTGAGGTCGAGAATGCGCTGCGTGAGCATTGCAATCTGGACTTCGGGGGAACCCGTGTCGCCCGGGTGGGTAGCGTACTTTTCGATGATCGCCTTCTTAGCATTAGCTTCGAGTGCCATAGATGGGATCCCCTTTCTCTCACTGCGCGGTGCTCGGGGCAGAATGCCTGAGCTCTCTTTATCCGCGGCCGTTGAACGGCAACCTCAAGAGACTAGCAGAGTTCGCTCCCCTCTGGCGGGTCGAGAGGGTTCCTCTCGTCACCGATGATTGACTGGGTGCCCCTCTTCGAGGGTCACGCACAGCGGAATCCGGCACGACGAGGAGAATCACGTGGAATCGACCGAACACGACTCGAGCACCCCCCAGCCCGTCGTCCCCACTGACCACAACCTCACCATCGCCCTCACCGTGACGCCCGTGCTCAGCTACGCCCTGGCCCACAACCGCATCAACGTCGTGGGCCGGGTCGAGGTCGACAATCGCGGCGCGGCCGTGCGCGAAGCCGTGCTGCGGCTCGAGGTGGTCAGCGCCGGCGACACCCTCGGCAGCGCGCGCGACCTGCTCGTCGACCTCGCCGCCGCCCGCACCGCGACCTTCACGGATGTCTCTCTCACCGTCGATCCCGCAGCGATGCTGCTCGTCGAGGAACAGCGGCCCGCCACGATCCGGGCCAGCCTGCTGATCGACGGCGCCGTCGCCGCGCAGGCCGACGAGCCGATCCAGCTGCTGGCCGCCCAGCAGTGGGTCGCCCGGCCGGTGGACCTGGCCCTGGAGATGCTCTCGGCGCACGTGCTCCCCAACCATCCCGCCGTCGCCACCCTGCTCGGTGAAGCCGCCGTGCTGCTGGCGGCCCGCACCGGATCCGCCTCGATGCCCGGCTACCAGGCCGGACCGGAGCGGGTCGACCAGGTGGTGGAAGCGGTCTTCGAGGCCATGCGCGCCCGCGGCATCCGCTACGCCACACCGCCGGCCAGCTGGGCCGACGACGGCCAGAAGGTGCGCACCCCCGGCGAGGTGCTCGGCTCCGGCGGGGTCGACGCCGCGGGCGCCGCCGGCGCGGCCGGCGCGATCAGTGCGAAGGGCGGGGTGGGCACCTGCCTCGACACCGTCGTGGTGATGGCCGCGGCCCTCGAGCAGGCCGGCCTGCACCCGCTGCTCTGGATCGTCACCGGGCACGCGTTCCTGGGCTACTGGCGTGAGGAGGAGACCCTGGGGGCTCCGGCCCTCACCGATGTGGCCGAGGTGATCAACCTCATCGACCTCGACCTGATCCGGCTCGTGGAAACCACCCAGGTCACCGACCAGGGCGCCGGCCGGCCGGCCGACTTCGCCGAGGCCCAGCGCTCCCCCTACCTGGAACGCCTCGCCGACCTGAGCAGTGTGATCGGCGTCGTCGACGTCGTGCAGGCGCGGCGCACGCACATCCTGCCGCTGCCCGCCCGCACCGTCACCGGCGACGGCACGGTACTCGTCACCGAGTACCGGCCGGGTTCGCCGGGGTCCGGCGTGCCTGCTGCGATCGTGACGGATGCGCCGTCCGACGCGGCGGCCGCGGACTCGGGCGTCGTGGACTCGGGCGCACCCACCCGCCTCGCCCCGCCCCGGATCACGCAGTGGAAGAACGCCCTGCTCGACCTCAGCCTGCGCAACCGGCTGATCAACTTCACCGAGCGAGGCGCCCTGGCCCTCACCGTGCCCGACCGGCACCTCGCCGACCTGGAGGACCTCGTCACCGGCGGAACCGGGCTGACCCTGCTGCCGGCGGACCGGATGTCCTCGACCGACAAGGAGCGCGGCATCCGTTTCGGCCGCGACCTGCCGACCGACCAGCTGGCCGCCCTGCTGGCCGGCAAGAAGGCCGTCTACGCCGACGTCACCGACGCCGCCTATGCCACGAAGCTGCGCGCGCTGGTGTACAAGGCGCGCACCGTGGTGCAGGAGACCGGCGCCAACAACCTCTACCTGGCCTTCGGGTCGCTGGTCTGGACCGCGAATGACCGGGAACTGCGCAGCCCCCTGGTGCTCGTTCCCGTGGTGCTCGAACCGGCCGGCCGGGGCGGCGACTACAGGGTGCGGCTCGACGAGGCCGGCGCCTCCACGCCCAACTACTGCCTGCTCGAGAAGCTGCGCCAGCTGCACGGGCTCAGCATCCCCGGGCTGGAGAACCCGCAGGACGCGTCCCGCACCGACACCTCCGGCATCGACCTGGCCGGCGCCTTCCGTGCCACCCGCGAGGCCCTGTTGGCCGCCGGGCTGCCGTTCCGGGTGGAGGAGACCCTCGACCTGTCGATCCTGCAGTTCGCGAAGTTCCGGCTGTGGAAGGACCTCGACGAGAACTGGGAGACCCTGGCGCAGAACTCGCTCGTGAACCACCTCGTACACACGCCCACCCAGCCGTTCGTCGACCCGGTGCCGCTGCCGGAGCCGGCCGACCTGGACGCTCTCGGCGCCGAATGCCCCGTTCCGGGCGACTCGTCGCAGCTCGCCGCCGTGGCCGAGGCCATCGCCGAGCGCACCTTCGTGCTCGAGGGTCCTCCCGGAACCGGCAAGTCGCAGACCATCACCAATCTGCTCACCCGCGCCGTGTACGAGGGCAAGAAGGTGCTCTTCGTGGCCGAGAAACGCGCGGCCCTGCAGGTGGTGCAGGCCCGGCTGAACGAGGTGGGCATGGGGCCGTTCGCGCTCGACCTGCACGCGTTGGCCACCAAGCCGGCCGCCGTGCGCGCGCAGATCCGGCAGGCCCTCGAGCACGAGGTGACCGTGGACGGGCAGGGCCTCAAGAACGACCTCGACGTGCTCGGCACCGCCCGGCGCAGCCTGGCCCGGTACACCGACAGGCTGCACGAGCAGAACAGCGCAGGGCTGTCGTTCTACTCCGCCCGCACCGCGCAGCTCACCGCCGACGACGACGTTCGGGCCCTGCCGGTGCCAGCCGATCTGCCCGCGCGGATCACCGCCGACGAGCTGGACCAGCTGCGCCGGATGCTGCGGGACCTGCCCGACGTGACCGATCCGGTGCGGCCGCGGCCGCAGCATCCGTGGGCGTTCGTGACCGCGCCGCCGGCCGCGCCGCTGGACCTGCCGGCCGTGGCCAGGGCCGCCGCCGCGCTCGACGAGGCGCTGGCGGCGCTGCCCGTCGCCGGGTCCAGCCTGGCGTCCACGGACGCTGCCGCCGACCCCGCGGCGGCCGGTCACCGAGCCGCCGCCGCCGTGTCCAGTGCGGCCAGCCCCACCGAGTTCGTCACCCTGAGCAGCCTCGCCGCCGCCGAGCGGGTGCCGCTGACCACCCTCGACGGCACCCGCTCCCCCGCCTGGGCGGCCGCCGCCGCCGACGCCGAAACGGCCACCGCCCGGTTCACGCAGGCGCCGCATCCGGCGCTGGCCGTGCTCAAGCCGGAGGCCTTGCGGCTCGATGCCGCCGCCCTGCACCGTGACGCGCAAGCAGCGGATGCCGCGGGCTTCTTCGGCCGCCGCGGCCGGCGGAAGGCCGTGCTCGCGCGCCTGGCCGCGGAGCTCATTCCCGGCAACACCGTGCCCCTCAAGACTCTCTCGACCGTCACCGGCCAGCTGGCCGACAGCCAGGCGCAGCTGCAGGCCCTGCGCGCGCGGGTGCGCCTCGTGGACGGTGTCACCCTCGCCGACGACTGGAATCCGCTGGTCGGCTCCGCCGGGCACACCGGCCGTGACGAGTTCAGCGCCCGCCTGGCCTGGCTGCGCTGGGCCGGCGGTGCCGTCGCCCCGGGCCACAGGGAGCTCGGCGCCGACTTCGTGGCCGCCCTGCGCGACTACCTCGAAAGCACCCCGGCACCGGATGCCGACCTGGCCGCGGCACTGAACCGGGCCCTCCTGGCCCTGCAGTCCGTGATGACCGCAACGGGCGCCGGTCCGGCCGCCGTCGCCGCCTGGGCCGCGGGCGGGGGCCTCGTGGCCGTCTGGTCCCGCGGCACCGAGGAGCGGGACGCGCAGGCCCCCGGGCTGCCCTCCCTCACCCGGTGGGTCGCCCTGCTCGAGCACCTCGAGCCGCTCCGCTCTCTCGGCCTCACGGCGGCGCACACGGCGGTGCTCCGCGGCGAGGTCGACGCCGACGACGCCGGGCTGGCGTTCGAAAAGGGGCTTGCCACCGCCTCCGTCGCCGAACGCGGCCAGGCCACCACCCTGGCCCAGTTCGACGCCGCCGCCCAGAACCGCTCGATCACCCGGTTCACCACCGCGTCCGGCGCCGTGCGCCGGCACCTGCCCACGTTCATTCCGTACAGCGTGCTTCGGCGGCGCAGCATCGGCGGGGCGGGCGCGCCCACCGAGGCCGCCAGTGCCGCCGGGTCAGGGTCTTCGTCCGAGTCGGCCGAGTCCGCCGCGAGGCTGGGCCTGCTCAAGCGTCAGCTCGACCGCCAGCGCGGCGGCATGGGAGTGCGCGAGCTCATGCACGAGTTCGGCGACCTGATCACCGACATCCTGCCGTGCATGTTGATGAGCCCGGAGTCGGTGGCCCGGTTCTTCCCCGCTCAGGCAGGGCTCTTCGACATCGTCGTCTTCGACGAGGCTTCGCAGGTGCGGGTGTCCGACGCCGTCGGCGCCATGGGACGGGCCCGCTCGGTGGTGGTCGTGGGCGACAGCAAACAGATGCCGCCCACCTCGTTCGCCGAGTCCGCGATCGGCTCCGGCGAGGAGGACGGCGAGACCCTGGAGTTCGTGCGCGACGAGGAGTCGATCCTCTCGGAGTGCGTCCAGGCCCAGGTGCCCGGCAAATGGTTGTCCTGGCACTACCGCAGCCAGGACGAATCGCTCATCGCCTTCAGCAACCGGGCGTACTACCGCGACCGGCTGTCATCGTTCCCGGCGCCGCACCACGGCGCGGGCCCGGTGGCTGCCGCATCCGGCACGCTCGCCGACGCCGACACAGCAACCGAGCCGGTCCCCGGCGTGGCCGGCTACGGCGTGAGCCTCCGCCGGGTCGACGGGACCTTCCTCCGCAGCGGGAAGGGCAAGGACCTCCGCACCAACCCGGTGGAGGCGCAGGCGATCGTGGCCGAGATCCTGGCCCGGTTCGCCGCCGAGCCCGACAGCATCCCGTCGATCGGCGTGATCACGTTCAACGTGCAGCAGCGTGCGCTCATCGAGGGAAGCCTGCGTGACAGCGGCGACGATCGCATCGTGCGCGCGCTCGAGAGCGAGACCGACGGTCTGTTCGTGAAGAACCTCGAGAATGTGCAGGGCGACGAACGCGACACCATCCTGTTCTCCACGGCGTTCAGCGCGGATGCGTCCGGCCGGCTGCCGCTGAACTTCGGCCCCCTGAACCTGCCGGGCGGCGAGCGCCGGCTGAACGTGGCGATCACCCGGGCCCGCCGCCAGGTGATCGTGTTCAGCAGCTTCGACCCGCAGGACCTGCGCGCCGAGGAGACCATCTCGGCCGGGGTGAAGGACCTGCGCGCCTACCTCGACCTGGCCGCCGGCGGATCCGACGGGCTCGCGAGCCCGCTGCGCCAGTCCGGCGCGCTCGACCGGCACCGGGAGCAGATCGCCGAGGCGCTGCGCGAGCGCGGCTTCGCCGTGCAGACGGATGTGGGCCTGTCCGACTTCCGGGTGGACCTCAGCGTGGCCACGGCCGGTTCGCCCGGGCATCCGGTGATGGCCGTGCTGCTCGACGGCCCCACGTGGGCGGCCCGCCGCACGGTCTCCGACCGCGACGGCCTGCCCGTCGAGGTGCTCTCCCGGCTGATGGGCTGGCCCGCGGTGGAACGCGTGTGGATGCCCGAGTGGCTCGGCGAGCAGGGCGCGGTGCTCGACCGCCTGGACGAGAAGCTGACCGCCCTCGATGCCGCCCGACAGGCGCACGAGGCTGCCGCCCTGGCCTGAATGGCACGGCTGCCCCCACCAAGACTGGCCCACTTTCGCTAGTCGGCACACCCCGCGCACTAGCGAATTCGGGCCAGTCACCCCAGGCACCACCAAGACTGGCCCACTTTCGCTAGTCGGCACGGCCCGCGCACTAGCGAATTCGGGCCAGTCTGAGCTTGGCGGTGTCTCAGAGCACGGTGAAGCCGGCGGGGAGCGGCGCCCGGCCGGTGGCTGCGCGCAGCAGCGGGGCGGAGACGCCCTTCTGGGCGGCGAGGTCGGCTAGCACGTGCAGGGTCGCGGCGGCGGCGGGCTCCGGCACGGTCTGCTCGGCGGCCGGCACCCCTTGGCTCTGGAGCAGGTCGCTAGTGTGCACCGTGAGCTCCAGCGTGCGCGACGGCAGGTACTCGGCAATACGGATGCGCCCGGCTGGGGTGTCGGCCGGCTCGGCGCCGGTGAGGGTACCGACCCGTGCCAGCACCCGGGCGGCGAGCGCCGCCACCGCCTCGGCCGGCCGGGCGCCGAGGGTGGCGGCGGTCTCGCGTCCGCGCTGGGCGATCACCTCCGGGGTGCCGGCCGCGAGGGCGCGCTCGTAGTAGGCGGCCGGGGACGTGACCGTGATGCTGGCGGCCACGCCCGCGGCATCCTCTTCTGCGGCGATGTCGAGGTAGGTCTCGATGGTGGACAGTGCCCGGCTGGTGTGCCCGACGAGGTCGCGCACACTCCACTCGCCCAGGCCCACCTCCGTCCAGACCCCCTCCTCGCCGTCCGCGCGTTCGGCGATGCCGGCGGTCACCGCCACAAACCACCTCGTGGCGGCGTCGAAGGCGAAAAGCGTCTCTGACCAGTCCGTGCGAGTCTCACTCATGGCCACAGAGTAACGTCATGCCGGAGCCGGTGGTCAGAAAATGCGGGCCGCTATCTCGGCGGGCGCCTCCAGCAGGGCCTCGATCTCGTCGTCGAGCCGCACCAGGGTGAGCGACGCACCGGCCATGTCCAGCGAGGTGCAGTACTCCCCCACGTAGCTGCGCCCCACCGTGATGCCCAGCTCGGTGAGCCGTTCGTGCGCGTGCCCGTACAGGATGTACAGCTCGCTGATGGGAGTGCCGCCCAGCCCGTTGATCATCAGGGCCACCCGGTCGCCCGCCACATACGGCAGGTCGTTGACCACCGCATCCAGAAGCTCGTCGGTCATCTCGTTGGCCGTGGTGAGCTTGGCGCGCCGCCGGCCGGGTTCGCCGTGGATGCCCACGCCCACCTCGATCTCGTCGTCGCCGATCTCGAACAGCGGCGAACCCTTGGCGGGCGGGGTGCAGGAGGTGAGGGCGATGCCCATGGTGCGGGTGACGCTGTCGACCTTCTCGCCGATGCGCACGAGTTCGTCGAGGTCGGCGCCCTGCTCGGCGGCGGCACCGACGGCCTTCATCACGAAGAAGTTGCCGGCCACCCCGCGCCGGCCCACGGTGTAGGTGGAGTCCTGCACGGCGACGTCGTCGTCGATGAACAGGGTCTTCACGTTCACACCGTCGGCGGCACTGAGTTCCTGGGCCATCTCGAACGCCATCCGGTCGCCGGTGTAGTTGTTCACCAGCAGCAGCACGCCCTTGGGCGAGGCCAGCAGCTTGGTGGTCTCGTAGACGTAGTCCATCGGCGGGGCCGAGAACACGTCGCCCGGACACGCGGCGTCGAGCATGCCGCGGCCCACCGTCATCACGTGGGCCGGCTCGTGCCCTGAGCCTGAGCCCTGGATGATCGAGACCCGGTCTGGGCTGGGGCTGTCTGAGCGCATGATCAGGTTGTACGCGGGCACATACTTCAACGTGTCCGGGTTGGCCAGCGCGATGCCCTTGAGCATCTCCGGAACGTACTGCTTCGGGTCGTTGACGAATTTCTTCATGGCTCCCTCTCGTGACAGGCGGTGCTCGGTCGGATGCGGTGCTCGGTCGAAGGCGGTGCTCGGTCTCTGGCGGTGCTCGGTCTATGGCGGTGCTCGGTCTCTGGCGGTACGAAGTCGGTCGGACAGCGAAACGGATGTGCTCGGTCGGTATGGCTCAGTCGGTGTGGCTGGATGGCCGGTCGGTGCCGGCTGGGGTGCTGCTGGATGCGCCTGTCGACGTTCCTGTTCCCGACTCCTCCCTGGCATCCCATTCGGTGCTGAGCCGCTCCAGGATCACGGCGATGGCCACGGCCCCCGGGTCGGGCGAACCGATGCTGCGCTCCCCCGTGTAGCTGGCCCGGCCGCGGCGGGCCTGCATCATCGACGTGGCGTCGGAGCTCTGCCGGGCGACCTCGGCCAGACGGTGCAGCGTGACGGGCGCCAGGCTGCCGGCCCGCACCTCCGCCTCGAGCGCATCCGTCACCGGGACCAGCGCGTCGAGCAGGGTCTTGTCGCCCACATCCGAGTTGCCACGCGCCTTGATGCCGTCGATCGCCGAACGCAGCATCGTGACGACGTCGCCGCCGCTCACCTCGTCCCTGCCCTTGACGGCCATCGACGCCCGCAGGAACGCCGTGCCCCAGAGCGGTCCAGAGGTGCCGCCGATGCGCCCGGAGATGACCATGCCGATTTTCTGCAGGAAGGCGCTCGCGCTGGAGCGGTCGAAACTGTCCCAGTCCGCCAGCACGATCTCGAAACCGCGGGCAAGTGAGTAACCGAAGTCCCCGTCGCCGACGACGGCATCGAGGTCGCCGAACTCCTTCTCGTTGTCGACCGCGGTCTGCGCGATGCTGCGCACCACGAATTCGGTGTCGGCCAGGCTGCTGGTCATGGCGTCTCGCTTTCTGTCTCGGCGGCGGCGGATGCGCCCGATGCGGTCTGCAGGATCGCGGCCAGGTGCTCGAGCCGCACGTACGGTTGGGGCCGGATGCCCGCCGGGTCGCTCAGCACCTCTGTGGCCGGGCCGCCCGGGTCGCCGAGCGAGGAGACCACGAGCGCGGCCCCGGCGAAGTCCTCGTCGACCGTGTAACTGCTCACGGTGACCACCGTGGTCAGGCCGGCGGCGAGCGCGGCCTGCAGCCCGTTCGCACTGTCTTCGATCACGAGGGCCTCGGCCGGGTTGACGCCCAACTCCCGGAGGGCGTGCAGGTAGATGTCGGGCGCGGGTTTCTTGGCCGGCACGATGTCCCCCGCGAAGACCGCGAACCGCCCGGCCAGCTCCTCCCCCACGGCGTGCTGGAGAACCGCCCGCACCGACGCCTCAGCCGAGGTGGACGCCACAGCGAGGGTCCAGCGGGCGGCCACGGCTTCCTCGGTGATCCGGCGCACCCCCGGCCGGGCCGGCAGCACGCCGGCGGCCACCCGGTCGGTGTAGATGGCGGTCTTCCGCCGGTGCCAGGACTGCACGGTCTCCGCCCAGGCGGCGGGGTCGTCTGGCAGGCCGAGCCGGCGGGTGAGGTCGGGGGTGAGGATGCTCCGCATGCGTTCCTTGCCCCCGCCGATCTTCACCTTCTCGGCGTAGTCGGCGTCGCTCCAGTGCACGGGCACACCGAACTCCTCGAAGGTCTGGTTGAACGCCGGCAGGTGGCCGTCCCGTTCGGTGTCGGCGAGTACCCCGTCGCAGTCGAAGATCAACGCCGGCATCTCAGGCCTTCCCCGCGCTGCCGAACTGTTCGGCCAGCCCGCGGGTGAGGTCCACGACGTCGGTGCGCACCTTGGCGAACAGCGACGGCGGGTCCCATTTGTCGCGGGCCTGCGCATCCGTGAGGTACGACAGGCTCGACTTCATGAAGGTGATCTTGAGCGCCGTGGAGATGTTCACCTTGGCGCAGCCCCTGGCGATGAGGTCGGTGAACTGCGCATCCGTCATGCCGCTGCCGCCGTGCAGCGCGATGGGGATGGGGTGGGCGGCGACGAGGTCGCTGACCCGTTGGAAATCGAGCACCGGCTCGCGCTTGTAGACCCCGTGGGCATTGCCGATCGCGGGCGCGAACACGTCCACGCCGGTCTCCTCGAGGAACTTCAGTGACACGGCGAGACTCTGCCTGGCCGCCTCTGTGTCGCTGCCCACCCCGTCTTCGACGCCGGTGATCGATTCGATCTCGCCCTCCACATGAGCGCCGAAGGTGCGGGCCTCGGCAACCACCTCGATGGTCTGCCGCTGGTTCTCTTCCACCGGCAGGGTGGATGCGTCGAACAGTACCGAGTTCCAGCCGCGGCGCAGGCACTCCGTGATCACCGCCCGGTCGGGGCAGTGGTCAAGGTGCAGGGCTACCGGCACCTCGATGCCGGCGGTCATGGCCGACCACATGGCGAACAACACCTCGGAGCCGATCGACTTGACCGTCTTCACCGAGGTCTGCACGATCACGGGCGAGCGGGCCTCCACGGCCCCGGCCAGGACCGCCTCCATCGTGAGATCGTTCACGATGTTGATCGCCGGAACACCGTACCGTTCGGCGAAGGCGCGATCGACGATCTCCTTGAGAGTGCTCACGGCCATGTGATGCGCCTCGCTTCCTTGCGTGTTGCTGGGGCGTGTTGCTGGGGATGGTAGGCGCGAACGACGTAACCGGCAATGGCGGCCTGCCAGGCGGCCGCCCGCCCGCCATGCGCATAATTGTCGCTATGGACCCCGTGAGCACCATTGAGTGGATTGTCGCCTTCGTCGTGGTCACGGTCACCGTGACCGGGTTCTCCCGGCGGATCGGCTGGTCTGCGCCGTTCGTGCTCGTCGTCGTCGGCGCACTGGCCTCGTTCCTGCCGTCGGTGCCGCGCATCCAGATCGACCCCGAGCTCGTGCTCTACGGGCTGCTGCCCCCGTTGTTGTTCGCGGCGGCCATCCGCACGTCGATCGTCGATGTGCGGGCCCGGCGTGACGGCATCCTGCTGCTCTCGGTGGGGCTGGTCGCCTTCACCGTGGTCGTCGTGGGGCTCACGGCCTGGCTGGTGGTGCCCGCGATCACGCTGGCGGCGGCCTTCGCGTTCGGCGCGGTCGTGGCGCCGACGGATGCGGTGGCCATCACCGCGATCTCCGGCCGGCTGGGCCTGCCTCGGCGGGTCGTCACCGTGCTCGAGGGCGAGAGCCTGCTGAACGACGCCACCGCCCTTGTGGCCCTCAACGCGGCGATCGCGGCGATTCTGAGCACCGTGAACCCGTGGTCGGTGACGGGCGACTTCGTCGTCGCCGTCGTCGGCGGCGTGGGCGTGGGGTTGGCCGTCGGGTGGCTGCTGTCGGTCATCCGCAAGCAACTGCACGCGCCAGTGCTGGACACCAGCCTGTCGCTCATCACCCCGTACCTGGCGTTCATCCTGGGTGAGCTCGTGCACGGGTCCGGGGTGCTGGCCGTGGTCGTCGCCGGACTGTTCCTGGGTTACCGGGCCCCGGTGATCCAGTCGGCGGAGGCCAGGATCGCCGAGTCGATCAACTGGCGCACCATCCAGTTCCTGCTCGAGAACGCCGTGTTCCTCTTCATCGGGCTCAACCTGGAGGCGATCCTCGAGGGCGCCATCACGAACGGGCCCGGGTTCTGGGCCGCCGTGGGAATCTCCCTGGCGATCCTGGCGTCGCTGCTGGTCTCCCGCTTCGCCTGGATGGCGGTCACCACGTGGATCTATCGGCACGGTCCGCGCCGGTTGCGGGAGCGCGGCTGGAGTTGGCGCACCGGGATCGCGGTCTCGTTCGCGGGGATGCGCGGGGTGGTCACCCTCGCGGCCGTGTTCCTGCTGCCGCCGGAGACCCCGCAACGGGAGTTCCTGCAGCTCTTGGCGTTCATCGTGGTGGTCGGCACGCTGCTGGAGGGTTTGGCGCTGCCGTGGATCATCCGCCGGTTGCGGCTACCGCCGCCGGACCGGTCGCAGGAGCGGATCGAGGCGCAGATGCTGCTGGCCGAGGCGCAGACCGCCGGCCTGGCCCGGCTCGATGCGGAAGTGACCGACGCCGACGAGGAGCGGGTGATCGGCCGGTTGCGCACCAATGCCCGGTTCCTGGCCGATGCGCTCGACAACCCGGCGCCCGACGACGCCGAGCCGCTCCCCTCCGCCTACACGCGCCTGCGCCGGGCGATGATCGAGGCAGAGCGCGAGGCCGTACTGGCCGCCCGCATGGAGGGACGCTACCAGGAGCCGGCCATCCGTTCGGCGCTGGCGTTCATCGATGTGGAGGAGACCGCGCTCAAGGCCGGCTCCCCCAAGCGCCTCGAGAGCTGAGCCGCCCCGCCTAGTGCTCGCGACGTGCTCAGGCGGACGCGGGACGCATCCGTAATCGAGGTGCACCTTCGATGTCGCGGCGCAGGTTTGACCTCGCGGCGCAGGTTAGCGGACCCGTTAACCTGCGCCGCGAGGTTCTTCCTGCGCCGCGACCGCGATGAGCGGATGCACGTGGGCGCGGCACCCACGGGACCGGTGCCGCGCCGAGGGGGCTAGGCGAGCTGCGGCCGGTCCTTGAGCGCGGGCGGCGCGTTCCAGGTCTTGACGATGGCCCAGCCTACGGCGGCGATCGGCACGGCGAGCACGGCGCCGATGATGCCGGCCACGATGGTGCCCGCGGTCAGGGCGACCAGGATGACCAGGGGGTGCAGCTTGAGCGACTGCGCCATCACCACGGGCTGCAGGAAGTTGCCCTCGAGCTGGTTGACCAGCACGACGATGCCCACCACGATCAACGCAACGACCCAGCCGTTGGCGACGAGCGCGACGAGGGCGGCGAGGATGCCGGCGATCGTGGCGCCGATCAGCGGGATGAACGCGGTGAGGAAGATGATCACGGCCAGGGGCAGCGCGAGCGGCACGCCCAGGATGGTGAGGCCGATGCCGATCGCGGCGGCGTCGACGAAGGCGACGATGGCGGTTCCGCGCACGTAGCCGCCGAGGACCCGCACCGTGGTGGTGCCGATGCGGCGGCCGCGCTGCAGGCGCTCGCCCTTGAACGGGCGCAGGAAGAACTTCCAGATGACGTCGCCGTCCTTGAGGAAGAAGAACAGGATCACGACGACGAGCACGGCGCCCGTGATGATCTCGGTGGCCACGGAGACCCCGGCGAGCGCGCCGGAGCCGAACTGGCTGCTGGTGAGGAAGTCCACCCCGGCGTTGCGGGCCGCCTCGATCTGCGCCGCGTCGATCCCCAGCGGGCCCTCGGTGAGGTAGGTGGAGAGTTCGTCGATGCCGTCCGACGCGCTGGTCGCCAGGTCGTTCCACTGGTTCTCGACCGCCAGGACGATGAGGGTGATGATGCCGCCGAAGACCACGATGGCGGTGAGGAGGGTGACCCAGGTGGACAGCATGGCCGACAGGCCGCGGCGGCGCAGCCATCCGATCACGGGGCTGAGCGCGGAGGCCAGGATCAGTGCGATCAGCACCGGGATCACGACCAGCTTCACCTGCACGAGGACAAACACGATGACGGCCACGAGACCGAGTGCCAGCAGGATCTGTGCGCTGCGCAGGCCGAGCCAGCCCAGCTTGTCGGTGAGCAGGGTGCGCAACGTGGTGGGACCGTCGGGCTGGGCACCGGACAGGCGGGCACCGGAGTTGTCTGGGGTTCGCATGGATCAACCCTAGACAACCCGACGCGACAGAGCTCGAAAACCCGCCGCCCGGCGGTCAAACGGGTGCCGGGATGAGTACGGTCGGCGCACATACGATACACACCTTTTGGATTCCATACACCCTTGAAATTCCCAGTCTCGTGTAGTGCCATGGAGGGTGTCCCAGCCGTGTGTCGGCTGCGGCCGAACCACCGAGAAACACCACTGAGGATGCCGAGCGCCACAAGCGCGAACCGACCGGTTCAGGTGTCACAACAGGTATCAAGGAGGATACAAAATGGCAGGAAACAGAGCAGTTGCCTACGAAGGTCCGGGCAAGGTCGAGGTCATCGACATCGACTACCCCACCTTCGAGCTGAAGGACGGACCTGGCGTCAACCCGGCCAACATCGGCCGCCAGGTACAGCACGGCGTCATCCTGAGAACCATCACGACCAACATCTGTGGCTCGGATCAGCACATGGTGCGCGGACGCACGACAGCGCCGGAGGGCCTGGTGCTCGGTCACGAGATCACCGGCGAGGTCGTCGAGGTGGGCCGGGACGTCGAGTTCATCAAGGTCGGCGACATCGTGTCGGTTCCGTTCAACATCTCCTGCGGTCGCTGTCGCAACTGTAAGGAGCGCAAGACCGGTGTGTGCCTGAACGTCAACCCGGACCGTCCGGGCAGCGCCTACGGCTACGTCGACATGGGCGGCTGGGTCGGCGGGCAGTCCCAGTACGTGCTGGTGCCCTACGCGGACTGGAACCTGCTGAAGTTCCCGGACCGGGAGCAGGCTCTGGAGAAGATCCTCGATCTCACCATGCTGTCGGACATCTTCCCCACTGGGTTCCACGGTGCGTTCACGGCCGGGATCGGCGTGGGCTCGACGGCCTACATCGCCGGCGCCGGACCCGTGGGCCTGGCCGCGGCCGTGTCCGCCCAGCTGCTGGGCGCGGCCGTCGTGATCGTCGGTGACCTCAACCCCGAACGGCTGGCGCAGGCCCGCAGCTTCGGCTGCGAGACCGTCGACCTCACCAAGGGCGAACCACAGGATCAGATCGAACAGATCCTCGGCGTGCCCGAAGTGGATGCGGCGGTGGACGCCGTCGGGTTCGAGGCGCACGGGCACGGCAAGGACGCCGGAACTGAGAAGCCGGCGACCGTGCTGAACTCCCTGATGAAGATCACCGCGGCCGGCGGAGCGCTCGGCATCCCGGGGCTCTACGTCACGGGTGACCCCGGGGCGTCCACCGAGGAAGCCAAGGTGGGTTCGCTCTCGATCAGCCTGGGTACCGGTTGGGCCAAGTCGCTGTCGTTCACCACGGGCCAGTGCCCGGTGATGAAGTACAACCGGCAGCTGATGATGGCGATCCTGCACGACAAGGTGCAGATCGCCAAGGCCGTGCACGCCCAGCCGATCAGCCTCGAGGATGCCCCGCGCGGGTACGCCGAGTTCGACGCGGGTGCGGCGACGAAGTACGTGCTCAACCCGAACGGCTACCTCAAGGACTGAGCCGGTCGGGTCGAGCGGTCTCAATAGGGACCGCTCGACGGCACACCACATCCGGGATCGAGTCGCTGTGAGCGGCTCGGTCCCGGACCTCGTGAGGCCTCCCCCGTGCCGGATTCCAATTAGGCGCCGGGCGATATCGCTTCGCCGACTTGCGGCGAATGTGCCCTTCGCGCCGCATGGGATGGCACTGTGCGGCAATTCGGGGCGGCACCATCCGCGGATAACCTGAGGTCACCCACGCATTGCCTTCCGCCTCCCAGTCGACCACCCGAGGACTCCATGGATCTCTCTGACGAACCCGACCCGGACCTGCCCTGGGACGCCCTCGTCGTGGCCGGTGGTCGGGCCAGGCGCCTGGGTGGTATCGACAAGACGGCGTTGATCTGGGGCGGGCGCAGCCTGCTCGACGGCGTGTTATCGGCAACCAGGGGCGCCCGGCGGGTCTGCGTGGTCGGATCCGATGCCCGTCTGCCGGCATCGGTGCTGCGAACCGTGGAACGGCCACGCTGGGCAGGACCGGCCGCCGCCATCGTGGCCGGACTCGACATGCTCACTGTCGACAGCGACGATGCGGGAGAGTGTGCGAGCGACTGGATAGTGGTGCTCGCAGCCGACCTCGTTCGAGCGGACGCCGCCGTGGCCGTCCTTCTCACACAGCTCGAACACCTCTGCACCGATCGGGCCGCTCGGGACGGCCTGATCGCTGTCGACCGTGACGGTAGGCGGCAGCCGCTGCTGGCCGTGTACCGGCGTGAGGCCCTGCACGCGGCCGTGGCCGCCTTCGGTCCGGCCGACAATCTCTCGGTGATCGGCCTGATCGGCCCGCTCGATCTGGTGGAGACGAGCCTGCCCGACGAGATTGGCGCCGACGTCGACACCCCGGCCGATGCCGCCAGGCTCGGCATCGAGGTTCCGCACGACACAGCGGACGCTGACCTCGGCCCAGCGCACGACAGCGCCAGGCCCTAGCGGCCCGACGACGACGCCCTCCCGCTCGACTGGCTAGCCTTGACCCAGACGGCATCCCCGTCGACGATTACCGAGGAGCCCGCCATGTCCAGCAGCCACACCGGCCGTTTGTTGCCGGGCGGCGCAGCCCGCCTCGCCGTCGGGTGCCGCTGATGGAGTGGCTGCAGGCCCGGTCGACGGCGCACGAGCTCGGCGCCCGGATGCCCCGCGCCACCGAAACCCTGCCCCTCGCCGATGCCGTGGGCCGCACTCTCGCCGCCGCGGTGCACTCACTCACCGCACTGCCGAGCTTCGCGTCCTCGGCCATGGACGGCTGGGCCGTGAACGGCGACGAGCCGTGGGCGCTCGGCACCCCGATCCTGGCGGGAGACCCGCCGGCCGATACTCCTCTGGCCCCTGGAACCGCCCGCCCCATCGCCACCGGCGGCTGCGTGCCGGCCGGCACCCACGGCATCCTGCGCTCGGAGCACGGCCTCGTCGGCCCGTCGCACGTCGGCGGGCCCGCCACCCTGACCCGCTCGCCGCGGGCCGGCGCCGGCGAGCCGGCAGCCGGGGAGCACGTGCGCGCCCGCGGCGAAGAGTGCGGACTCGACGAACGGATGCTCGAGCCCGGCTGCCTGCTCACGGCACCGCGCGTGGCGCTGGCGGCCGTGACCGGCCACGACACCCTCACCGTGACGGCGTCGCCCGCCGTGGAGCTGCTGCTGCTCGGCACCGAGGTGATCGAATCCGGCATCCCCGGCCCCGGGCAGGTGCGCGACGCCTACTCCCCCGAGTTCCCGGCCCTGCTCACCGGACTGGGCCTGAGGGTGAGCGCCGTGCGGCGACTGCCCGACGACCTCGGCCGGACCGTCGAGGCCATCCGGAACAGCACGGCGGCACTGGTGATCAGCACGGGTGGCAGCGCCCGCGGGCCGGCCGACCACGTGCGCGGCGCCCTCGCCGCCCTCGGGGCGACGGTGCTCATCGACGGCGTGCGGATGCGCCCCGGTCACCCCGTCATGCTCGCCAGGCTCGTCGACGGCCGCCTCATGCTCTGCCTGCCCGGCAACCCGCTAGCCGCGATGCTCGTGCTGGTCAGCCTGGGCATGCCGCTGATCGAGGGGATGCTCGGTCGCCCGCTGGCCGGCCTCGGCCGGGTCACTCTGGCGCACGACATCGCCAACCTGAGCGGATCGACCCGGTTGGTGGCGTACCGGGACACGGAAGAGGGGGCCGTGCCGACCGCACGCCAGGGCTCCGGCATGTTGCGGGGGCTCGCTGAGGCCGACGGCGTGGCCGTGGTTCCGCCTGGTGGCGCATGTGCGCCGGAGCAGGTCGCCACGCTTCCGCTGCCCTGGTAGCCGGCCGATGGGTTCGGGCCGGGCTCAGCCCGGCCTTCCGCATCGGCCTCAGGCACGTGCGCTCGTCAGCCTCACAGCAGTGGCGTCAGCGTCTTGGTCTCGCCGTTCCAGAATCGTGCCGCGACACACCTTCCGGACGGCGGCAGGTCCGTGAGGATCTCGAGTGCCCGGGCGACCTGATCGGCGCTGATGCGTCGGGCCAGCGTGACGTGCGGCGTCCAGTGGTCGGGCTGGGTCAGCTCCGCGGCGCCGGGCGCGTGCTCGAGTACCCGCCGATGCAGCTCCAGCAGCGCCCCCGTCATCACCACGGGCCGGGCGAGGACGAACCGGCCTGCCCCGGCCCTGAAGAGCACCAGCCCGGAGACTCTGAGCTCGACGGGCAGCGAGGTGGACCGCTCGGCCGGCTGCGCAGGCGGCTGCGAGTCTGCACGAGTCTGGAAGACCGCACGCAGGCCGTCGGTCAGCTCGAGGCCCGGACCAGCAGCGAGGGTGAGGTGCGGGCGGTTGCTCGAGTCCGGATGCCGACCCAGATTGGGCAACCCCGCCTCCTGCAGGGCCGCCCACTCCGCCCGGAAGGCGGACTCGGCGGCGGGATCGAAGGTCAACTCGATGCTGCGCATGCTCTCATCATGCCCCGGCAGCGCCGGCACCTCGCCGAGGCCGGGCGCTGCCACGGGTGAGGAAGGCCGCAGCTGCTGTCGCCCCACCCCGAACGGGCAGGCCCGCTGGTGGCAGATTCGCGATCGTGGGACCCGCGACCAATTGCCGGGCTGCCGTTCAGGTGATATTCCTGAACCACGAGTTCATCGACGCACCCGTTCGCAAGGAGACCCATGAGCAGCCCGGACAACGACCACCGCTCCCTCGACGACATCACCCGGCGCCTGACCCAGGCGCTCCAGATCCTGGATCTGGAGGTCGACTATCCCCTGCTGCTCGGCCTGGCGGCCGACACGTCGCGGGCGGTGGGACCCGATGCAGGACCGATCAGCACCTTCCTGGTGGGTTATGCGGCCGGCATGACGTCGACCTCGGGCACGCAGGCGGCGACGGATGCCGTCGAGCGCGCCGTCGGGGTGGCCAGGCAGGCGACCGAGAAGACCGGTGACGGCGGGGTCGAGGACGGCTGGGCGCACACCGCCCAGTAGGCGTGTCCAGTCGGCCGCCCTCGCGTTCCTGACGGGGCTGGTCTCGCCGGCCGGGTGCACCTAGCCGAGCAGCACCTCCTCGACGGTGCGGGCCGGTTCCAGCCGCACGATGACGGCCTTCGACACCGGGGTGTTGCTGCCCTCGGCGAGGTGGTCCAGCGGCACGAGAACGTTGGCCTCCGGATAGTACGCCGCCGCGCAGCCGCGCGCTGTGGGGTAGGACACCGCCCGGAACCCGCGCAGCACCCGCTCGACGTTGTCGGGGTAGACGCCATGGACATCCACCAGCTGTTCGTCGGCCAGGCCCAGCTCCACGAGGTCGTTGGGATTGACGAACACCACGTGCCGGCCCTTCTTTATGCCGCGGTACCGGTCGTCGTGCCCGTAGATCGTGGTGTTGAACTGGTCGTGCGAACGCAGGCTCTGCAGGATGAGCGTGCCGTCGGGCCGGTCGAGGTACTCGAGGTCGTTGACGGTGAGCATGGCCTTCCCGGTGGGCGTGGGGAACGTGCGAGAGTCGCGCGGGCCGTTCGGCAACAGGAAGCCGCCGTCCTGGCGGATCTTGGTGTTGTAGTCCTCGCAGCCGGCGACGACGTGCGAGATGTGCTCCCGGATCAGGTCGTAGTCCCGCTCGAAGCCCACCCAGTCCACATCCACCGTGGTGCCGAGCACCGCCCGGGCCAGCCGGCTCACAATCGCCACCTCCGACAACAGGTCGGGTGACACCGGCGCCACCTGACCCCACGACGGATGCACCGCGCAGACCGTGTCCTCCACCGACACGAACTGCACGCCCGTGGCCTGCCGGTCGATCTCGGTACGGCCCATGGTCGGCAGGATCAGGGCTTCCTCGCCCACCACGGCGTGCGACCGGTTGAGCTTGGTGGACACCTGCACGGTCATCTCCGCGCCGTGCATCGCCGCCTCGGCGGCCTGGGTGTCGCTGATCGCGGCCACGAGGTTGCCGCCGAGCGCCATGAACACCTTGATGCGGCCGTCGCGCAGCCCGTTGATCGTGTCGACCGAGTCGGTGCCGTGGGCGCGGGGCGGGGCGAAGCCGAACTCCCGCTCCAGGCTGTCGAGGAACGCCGGCGGCATCTGCTCCCAGATGCCCATGGTGCGGTCGCCCTGCACGTTGCTGTGCCCGCGAATCGGCGAGGCACCCGCGCCGGGCTTGCCGATGTTGCCGCGGAGCAGCAGCAGGTTGATGATCTCCTTGATCGTGGCGACACCCTTCTTGTGCTGGGTGAGTCCCATCGCCCAGGTGATGATCACCTTCTCGGCCCGGAGATAGCGTGCGGCGAGCTCGTCGATCTCGGCGGCGCGGAGGCCCGTGGCCTCGAGCACGGCCTTCTCGTCGACCTGGTTGAGGTGTTCGGTCAGTTCCTCGAGGCCCTGGCAGTGCTCGCGCAGGAACTCGTGGTCGAGCACCGTGCCCGGGTTCGCGGCTTCTGCCGCGAGCACCCGCTTCGACACGGCCTGCAGCAACGCCATGTCGCCGCCGAGACGCACCTGCACGAACTGATCGGCCATGTCGGTGCCGTGGCCGATGATGCCCTTGACCCGCTGCGGGTTCTTGTAGCGCTTGAGTCCGGCCTCCGGCATGGGGTTGACCGCGACGATCTCGGCGCCGTTCTCCTTCGCCTCTTCCAGGGCGGTCAGCATCCGGGGGTGGTTGGTGCCCGGGTTCTGGCCCATCACGATGATGAGGTCGGCCTGGCCGAAGTCGTCGTAGGTGATGGTGGCCTTGCCGATGCCGATGGTCTGGCCCATCGCCCAGCCGGACGATTCGTGGCACATGTTGGAACAGTCCGGCAGGTTGTTGGTGCCGAAGGCGCGCACGAACAGCTGGTAGGCGAAGGCGGCCTCGTTGGACGTGCGGCCGCTGGTGTAGAAGGCCGCCTGGTCGGGCGAGTCGAGGCCGTTGAGCTTGTCGGCGATGACCCGGAACGCCTCGCTCCAGCTCACCGGCCGGTAGTGGTCGTCGCCGGCGGCCTTGTAGACGGGTTCGATCAGCCGGCCCTGCAGGCCGAGCCAGTACTCGGTGCGGCCCTGCAGGTCGCTCACTGGATGCTCCGCCCAGAATTCCGAGCCGATGGTGACGGGCGTGGCCTCCCAGGTGACGGCCTTCGCACCGTTCTCGCAGAACTCGAACGTCTTGCGGTGAGTGGGGTCGGGCCAGGCGCAGCTCATGCAGTCGAAGCCGTCTTTCTGGTTCATCGCCAGCAGCGTCTTGCGGCTGCGGGTGATGCCCATGTGCTCCAGCGCCGGGATGGTGGAGTGCAGCACCCCGGGGACGCCGGCCGCCCAGGACTTGGGCGAGCCGACCTCGAGGGTGGATTCGCCGGCCTCGTCGGTGTCGTCCAGCTCGACCGGGCTGGCGCCGTTGGCCTCGGGGTTGGGGGTGATTCTCTTGGGGCTCATCGTGGGCATCCCTTCGCCGGTCGGGACCAGACGACCGTCGTGCGTCGGTGCCCGGACATCACTGGAGTTACCCCTTCAGGGCTATCAGCATCACCGACCGAAGGCAAGAGTTCCCGGCGGCTCAGGGCACACTCAGGGTAGGACGCCGGCTCTGACGCGCCGGCGGCGACTCCCGAGTTGCGCCGAACTCCCCTCCCGGATGCCCGGAGCGGGCACTTTGCGGCAACTCGCGGAGGCGGGAACCCGAGGGGCGGGGAGGCCTTTCTTGCCGGCCGGAACTCAGGCGAGGCTCTGGGCGGTGAAGCGCTCGAGCACCTCGCCGATGCGGCCCTTGCAGCCGCCGCAGCCGGTTCCCGCGCGCGTGTCCGATCCGATGCAGGCCACCGTGTCGTTGCCGGCCTCTGCGGAGGTGGTGATCGCCTCGACGGTCACCCCGTTGCACCAGCACACCGTCGATTCCGGGGCGAAGGCGTCGCCAGCGGTGGCCGGGTCGTAGTCGGGGCCGTCGAACCGGAGCAGCACCGACCGGTCGGCGGGCAGTTCGCTGCCGCGCTCGAAGAGCAGAGTGAGTTCTGCTCCGGTGCGGGGCATGCCCACGCAGACGAACCCGGTGAGGATGCCGCCGCGGGTGACCATCTTCACGTAGCGACCATGCTCGGGGTCGGCCCACTGGGCCACGGCCAGCGGTGCGGGGTCACCGGAGGCGCAGCCGTGGGCGTGCGCGTCGGCATCGGCCAGCGCCGCGTCGAACGGGTCCGCCGTGGTGTCGCCCGCGGCGACCACATCGATTCCCTCGGCCTTGAGCATCACGACGGATGCGCCGGGTTCGGCCACGACCACCGGCTCCGCCGTGGCGGTGGCCGAGCCATCGGAGGGAATGCCCGCCCTGATCTGGGCGGTGAACCGGGCCGCGAGGCGGTCGGCCTGGCGCCAGCCCGGGCCGATCAGGCCGGACGGTCCGCCGGCCGGGGCCATCCGGGCGCCATTCCACGCGGCGCCGAGGTCGGCGTCGGCGGGGCGGGCGGCCACGTGGGCGCAGTCGCCGATGGCGTGGATGGATGCATCCGCCCAGCTCTGCAGCGACTCGTCGACGAGCACGCCCGTCGACACGGGCAGCCCGGCCAGGTGGGCGAGTTCGGTGCGGGCGCCGACGCCGCAGGAGAGCAGCAGCAGGTCGCCGCCGATCTGCTTGCCGTCGGCGCAGATGAGGGCCTCGAAACGTTCGGCGCCGTCGTCGTCATGGTGGAACAGCACGCTCTCGGCGCGGGCGTGGTTGACCATGGCTACACCGGCCTGCCGGGCGGCGCGGGTGAGCACCGAGCCTCCGCCGCGGTCGAGGTTGCGGTTCATCGGGATCTCGCCGTGGTAGACCACGCACACCTGCGCCCCGGCCGCGGCCGCAGCGACCGCGATCTCCATGCCGAGCACCCCGGCGCCGAGCACCACGATGCGCTGCCCGGCCCGTACCGCGGCGAGCACGGTCGCGGCATCGGCGAGGTCGCGGAGCGCGCTCACCCCGCGAGGCAGCGGTGCGTCCTGGGTATCGAGGCCGGCGGCATCCGGGCCGGGCTTCATAAGGCTGCGTCGCACCCGTTTCACGCCGTCGAGGGTGGGCACGTTGGCGCGGGCGCCGGTGGCGAGCACGAGCCTGTCGTATGGCAAGGTGCTGCCGTCGCCGAGCGACACCGTGCGGATGCTGCGGTTCACGGAGGTGACGCTGGTGCCGGTGAGGATCGTGGCGCCGGCGGCGCGGGCGCGGCTGCCGTCGGTGAGGTCGAGGGTGTCGCGGTCGGTGCGGCCCACGGCGAAGTCGGCGAGCAGCACCCGGTTGTAGGCGTGCTCCCGTTCGGCGCCGACGACGGTGAGCTTGGCCAGGCCGGACTCGACCAGCGGGAGGATCTCGTCGACGAAACGCGCGCCGACCGGGCCGTAGCCGACGACGACGATGCGCTCGGGGCCGCCGCGCCCGCCGGGGAGGCCTGCGGAACCGGGCAGGCCGGCAGAAGTGTGGTCAGGCATCCGCCATCACCCTCTCGGTGTCGGTGACCGGCAGGTCGGGCGGCTCGATGGCCCGCACCCGCACCGCCGTGCGTTTGAACTCGGGCATGCCCGAAATGGGGTCGGTGGCTGCGGCCGTGAGCAGGTTGGCGCGTTGGTCGGCGGGAAAGTGGAAGGGCAGGAACACGGTGTCGGGCCGGATGTCGGCGCTCAGCTGGGCGCGGCAGCGCACGATGCCGCGTTCGTTGGCCAGCTCCACCCAGGCGCCGTCGACGACGCCAAGGCCCGCGGCCGTGGCCGGGTGCACCTGCATCCGCGCCTCCGGCTGGGCGTCGGCGAGCTCGGGCACCCGCCGCGTCTGGGCGCCGGACTGGTAGTGCTCGAGCAGCCGGCCGGTGATGAGCGTGAGTGCCCCCTGCGTCTGAGCGGGCGCGGCCACGGCTCGGGCTGTGACGGCGACGATGCGCGCGCGGCCGTCGTCGTGAGCGAACCGGTCGAGGAAGAGCCGCGGCGTTCCCGTGGAGCCGACCGGGTAGGGCCAGTGGGCCGGCTCTCCCGCATCCAGCAGGGCGTAGTCGAGCCCGGAGTAGTCGGCGATTCCGCCTGCCGAGGCCCGGCAGAGCTCGTCGAAGACCTTGCCCGGGTCGGCGCTGTAGACGCCGGGAGCGCCCAGGCGCCGGGCCAGCTCCTGGAAGATCCACAGTTCGCTGCGCACGCCGGCCGGCGGGTCGATCGCGCGACGGCGCCGCAGCACCCGGCCCTCGAGCGAGGTCATGGTGCCCTCCTCCTCCGCCCACTGGGTGACCGGCAGCACCACATCGGCCAGCGCGGCCGTCTCAGAGAAGAAGAAGTCGCAGACCACGAGAAAATCGAGGCCCTGCAGCCCCTGCCGCACGCTGTCGGCGTCGGGCGCCGAGACCACGACGTTGGCACCGTGCACGAGCAGGGTGCGGATGCCGCCCGGCCGGCCGAGCGCGCCCAGCAGTTCGACGGCGGGGATGCCCGCACCGGGGATCTGCGCAGGCTCGACTCCCCACACCCGGGCCACATGTGCGCGGGCGGCGGGGTCGGTGATCTTACGGTAGCCGGGCAGCTGGTCGCACTTCTGGCCGTGCTCACGGCCACCCTGCCCGTTGCCCTGGCCGGTGAGGGTGCCGTAGCCGGAATGGGTCGTGCCGACGAGGCCGAGTACGAGCGCGAGGTTGATGGCCGCAGTGGCGGTGTCGGTTCCGTCGACGTGCTGCTCCACCCCGCGCCCGGTGAGGATGTAGGTGCCCCGGCCGGCGGCCAGCCGACGGGCCAGGTCGCGCAGCTGCCCGACCGGTACCCCGGTGTGCTCCTGCACCCGCTGGGGATACCAGCCGGCCACGCTGTAGCGCAGCTGATCGAACCCGGTGGTGCGCCGGGCGAGGTAGTCGGTGTCGGCGAGGCGTTCGGCCAGAACCAGGTGGGTGAGACCGAGCAGCAGCACCAGGTCGGTGCCCGCAGCCGGCTGCACGTGCATGCCGGCGCCGTCTTCGGTCAGGCGGGCGGTGGCGGTGCGCCGCGGGTCGACCACGATGAGCCCGCCGGCCTGCCGGGCACCGTCGAGGTGGCCGATGAACGGCGGCATGGTCTGGGCCACATTGGAGCCGAGCATCAGGATGGTGTCGGCCACGTCGAGGTCTTCGACCCGGAACGGCAGGCCGCGGTCGAGCCCGAAGGCCCGGTTGCCGGCGGCCGCGGCGCTGGACATGCAGAACCGGCCGTTGTAGTCGATGCGGGAGGAGCCGAGCGCCAGCCGGGTGAACTTGCCGAGCTGGTAGGCCTTCTCGTTGGTGAGCCCGCCACCGCCGAAGACGCCCACGGAGTCGGCGCCGTGCTCGGCCCGGCCGGTGCGGAGCCTGTCGGCGATGAGGTCGAGCGCCGCGGTCCAGGAGATCGGGGCGAAGCTGCCGTCGCCCTGGCGGCGCATGGGTTCCCGGATGCGCTCGGCCGGGTCGAGCAGTTCGGCCGCCGTCCAACCCTTCTTGCAGAGGCCACCCCGGTTGGTGGGGAAGGCCCGGCCGGCGATGGTGACCGGGAGGCTGATCGCATCCGCGGGCCGGGCGGGCGTCGCGGCAGCGGCGGGGATGCCGGCGGCGAGGGTGGGCGTACCAGTGGGCGTGGGCGCGGGCGCGGGCGTGAGCGTCATCGCGCACTGCAGGGCGCAGTACGGGCAGTGCGTGTCGACGGGATTCACGGGGATGGTGCCTTTCGTGGGGGTGCAAGTTCGCGAGAGCGGCCATGTGGTTGCTTCAGCTGGCTGAGGCGACCACACGACCGCTTTCGCGGGATGCGCGATGCGCGAGGTGGAGCTAGATGCGGTGGCCGGCCACCGAGGAGCCGCGGCGGAGGTAGACGAACGCGGTGACGGCCATCATCACCACGTAGGCGCCGGCGAACGCGTAGATCGCGCTGGAGTAGTCACCCGTGGAGGTCTTCGAGAAGCCGAGCACCTGCGGGATGATGAACCCGCCGTAGGCGCCGATCGCGGAGATGAGGCCGAGGGCCGCGGCGGTCTTCCGCTGGGTGTTGACGTCACCCGAATTCTTGTGCGCATCCTTCACACCGCTCCGGGCGGCGAAGACGCTGGGGATCATGCGGTAGGTGGAGCCGTTGCCGACGCCGGTGGCCACGAAGATCAGCAGGAACGTGACCAGGAAGAGCCAGAAGTTGCCCAGCGGCAGCACCACGTTGACGAGCACGGCGCCGATGGACATCACTGCGAACGCACCGACCGTGACGAGGGCGCCACCGAAGCGGTCGGCCAGGCGGCCACCGAACGGGCGGGCCAGCGAGCCGGTGAGAGCACCGAGGAAGGCCAGCGACAGCGACGCCGACACCACGTGGAAGGTGGAGAACTCGGGGAACTGGTCGGCGATGAGCTTGGGGAACACGCTGGCGAAGCCGATGAAGGAGCCGAAGGTGCCGATGTAGAGGAAGGCGAGGATCCAGAGGTGCGGTTCCTTGACGGCGGCGATGGAACCGGCGAAGTCGGCCTTGGCGCTGGAGAGGTTGTCCATGTACTTCCAGGCGCCGAACATGGCGAGGAGGATGAACGGCACCCAGAAGAACCCGGCTAGCGGCAGGTTGAGCGTGCCGAGGGCACCGAGTGTGATCACGATCGGAACCACCAGCTGGGCCACTGCGGCGCCGAGGTTGCCGCCGGCGGCGTTGAGGCCGAGCGCCCAGCCCTTCTGGCTCTGCGGGTAGAAGTAGGTGATGTTCGACATCGAACTGGCGAAGTTGCCGCCGCCGAGTCCGGCGAGCGCGGCGATGAGCAGCATCACCGGGAACGGCGTCTCGGGGTTGCCCACCGCGAAGCCCAGCGCGATGGACGGGATGAGCAGCAGGCCCGCGGAGATGATGGTCCAGTTGCGGCCGCCGAACTTGGGCACCAGGAAGGTGTACGGGAAGCGCAGGGTGGCGCCGACCAGGCTGGGGATCGAGATGAGCCAGAAGATCTGGCCGGTGTCGAACGTGAAGCCGGCGTTCGGCAGCTGCACCACCACGATGCTCCAGAGCTGCCAGATCACGAAGCCGAGGAACTCGGCGAAGATCGACCATCTGAGGTTGCGCGACGCGATGGCCTTGCCGCCGCCCGCCCACTGCTGCGGGTCCTCGGCGTTCCAGTTGTCGATCCAGCGGCCAGGGCGGTGCACCAGGTCGGCGGAGGGGACGAGCGCGACCGGTGAGGCCGCTTCAGTGAGGGTCGTCGGGGTCATCAGGTTCTCCTTGAGAGAAAGTCGTGCGCGGTGAGTGCGTACGACAGACGCTACGCAGACCGTGTTTCCGACAGCCGATGCCCCAGTTACCGTTCGATCACCGTGTACTCACACCCGCACGCCCTCACTGATAGGCCCGTGTTACATGACGGACACATGGCGTGCCCGCCCCGCCCCGGCCGGGGCGCATAACTCCTACAGAATCCCGGCCCGGCCCGGTCAGCCGGCAGTTCTGCATCCGTTTCTGGGGACTTGCAGGAGTCATGCCACCGCCGGGGGGAGGTGCAGGCGACCGTCGATACGGCGCGGGATGCCGGTGAAGTCGTCGTGCAGTTCGGCCGGGAGCACCGCGGCGGGAGCGTCCTGGAACGCGAGCGGCCGCAGGAACCGGCGGATGGCGGACACCCCCACCGAGGTGTGCTGGGTGTTGGTGGCCGGCCAGTTGCCGCCGTGGTGCTGGGCCCAGGACACGCGCACGCCGGTCGGGTAGCCGTTGAAGACCAGCCGGCCGGCCCGTGGGGCGAGCTGGCGCACGATCTCGGCGAGATCGTCGTCGTCGGTGTGCTGGATGGTGGCGGTCAGGGAGTCCGGCACGGCATCCAGCGCCCGGTACACCTCGGTCAGCGTGTCGTAGCGCACGATCACGAGCAGCGGGCCGAAGGCCTCCTCCGTCAGGGCCGGGGTGAGCTCGACGGCCGTGGACAGCAGCACCGTGGGAGCGGCGCCGAACCCCGCCTCCGCGGCACTCCCCCGCGCGACCACGGTTCCGTGGCCGTCGGCGACCAGCCGGGCGCTGATCTGCTCGAAGGAGTTCGCGATGCGCTCGTTGAGCAGCACGGCCCCCTCGGCCGAATCCGCCCGCGCCACGATGCCCGCGACCAGACGGTCGCCCGCCGCACCGGTGGGCACGAAGACCAGGCCCGGCTTAGTGCAGAACTGGCCGGCGCCCAGGGTGAACGAGCCGAACAGCCCGGCCGCGATCTCGTCGGCGCGTGCGGTGGCCGCGGCCGGGGTGACCAGGAGCGGGTTGAGGCTGCTCAGTTCGCCGAAGAACGGGATCGGTTGCTCCCGGGTGCCGATGATGCCGATCAGGGCCTCCGCCGCTCCGAGCGAACCGGTGAATCCCACGGCCGTGATACCCGGCTCGGCCACGAGCGTGCGGCCGGCCTCCAGCCCGTAGACGATGCCGAGCAGGCCGGCCGGCGCGCCGAGCGCGGCGGCGGCGTCCGCGAGTACCTCGAACGACCGCTGCGAGGTGAGCGGATGCGATCCGTGCGCCTTGAGCACGACGGGATTGCCGGCGGCGACGGCGGAGGCGGTGTCGCCGCCGGCCACCGAGAAGGCGAAGGGAAAGTTGCTCGACCCGAACACGGCGACGGGGCCGATCGGCACGAGCATCCGGCGCAGGTCCGGGCCGTGCCCGAGCGGGGTATCGCCCGCGCTGTCGAGGGTGGCCTCGAGATAGCTGCCCTCCCGGAGCGCCTCGGCGAACAGGCGGAACTGGAACGCCGACCGGCCCACCTCCCCTGTGAGCCGGGTTGTCCCCAGGCCGGTCTCGGCGTCAGCCAGATCGACGAGTTCAGGGCGATTGGCCTCGAGGGCATCGGCGAAGCCATCCAGCAGCGCGGCCCGGGTCACGCGGCTCGACCAACGGAAGTTCTGGAACGCCCCGACGGCGGCATCCACGAGGGCGTGGACCTCAGCGGCTGTCGTGGCCTCGATGGCGGTGGCACGGGAAACCCCGGTGCGGGGGTCGGTGGTCGTGAGCAGGGTCATCGTGGTGTCTTTCGTCGGTGGTCGAACACGGAACAAGGAATGGAACGGGTGGGTGCGAAGAATCCAGGCAGGAGGAGGCGTCACCCCGCCGTCAGCCCTCGAGCAGGCCCCGGGCGGCCAGGTTGCGGTAGAGGGCGTCGATGCCGAACTCCCACGGCGCCACCTGCTCGCTGTGCTGCACCCGGTTGACCAGGGCGCCGAGCCGGGGTTCCGCGATCCGCACGACGTCGTCGAGCGCGTGGGTGAAGCCGCGGCCGGCCTCGCCGCGGTCGTCGACGGGCGCGAAGAGGGTGCCCAGGTAGAGCACGAAGCCGTCCGGGTACTGGTGCTGCGGGCCGATGGCCTGGCGCACGAGATCGAGGGGGTCCCGGCTGATCTGGTCGAGCGGGCTGGTCGCGGTCAGGTGGAACCCGTCCGGTCCGAGGATCTCCAGCGTGACCGTGGCCGTGCGCAGGTCGTCGAGACCGTACCCGTCGTCGAAGAAACGGATGAATGGGCCCACCGCCGCCGACGCGTTGTTGTCTTTGGCCTTGCCGAGCAGCAGGGCCGACCGGCCCTCCACGTCGCGCAGGTTCACATCGTTGCCGAGGCTTGCCCCCACAATGGTGCCGGCCGAGGTGACCACCAGCACAACCTCCGGTTCGGGGTTGTTCCAGAGCGACGACGAGAGCACCCCCACGTCTACGCAGCCGCCCACGGTGGCGAGCACGGGCGCCTTGGTGAAGATCTCGGCGTCCGGCCCGATGCCCACCTCGAGGTACTGGCTCCACCAGCCCCGGGCGATGAGCAGCTCCTTCAGTTGCCTGGCCTCCTCCGAGCCCGGTTTGAGGGTGGCCAGGGTGCCGCCCACAGCATCCGTGATCTCGGCACGGATGCCCGCCGCGGCGGCCTGGTCGCCCCGGGCGCGTTCCTCGATGATGCGCTCGATCATGGACACCGGGAAGGTGACCCCGGCGGCCTTGACCACCTGCAGGTCGATGGGCGAGAGCAGCCAGGGCCGGCTGTCGTCGCGGAGCTCAGCGGGGGTGTTGGCGACGAGGTCCTGCAGGGTGCAGAGCACCGGACCGGTGGCCTCTCTGAGGGCCGACGCCGGGTCATCCGTTTCGCACAGCTCCCGCATGGTGGCGAAATGGGCGCTGAGGTCCACCACACCCTCCGTCCGCACGGCCACGACGCTGGGGCCGCCGACAGCGGGGTTCCAAACGCGCCCGGCGAGCGCGCCGGCCACGCCGTCTGCGGGCAGGATGTCGCCCGGCCCGACCGGCCAGTTCTCACTCGTTGCCATGGTGCTGCTCCTTGCTGGTTGAGGGTTCACGCTCGGGAATGTCACGCCGGCCACGCCGGCTCAGCGACGGTGGAAGGTGCCGGGCCGTTTTTCGGCGAAGGCCGCTCGGCCCTCCCGGGCGTCGTCGGTGGCGAAGCTGATGGTCTGCAGGTCGCGTTCGTACCGGATCGCCGCATCCTGGGGCAGGTTGTAGGCGGCCCGGAGGTTCACCTTGGCGGTCTCGGCGGCGATGGGCGGCCGGGTGGCGATCACGGCGGCGAGCTGTTGGGCCCGCCCGAGCAGTCCGGCCGGCTCGACGAGTTCGCTCACCAGGCCCCAGGCCAGCGCCTGCTCGGCCGGCACGGGGTCTCCGGTGAGCAGCATCACAGCGGCATTGCCCGGCCCGATCGCGTGGGCCAGGAAGGTGGACATGCCGCCGCCGCCGATCCAGCCCAGCTTGATCTCCGGTGCGGCGAAACTGCTCGTGGTCGACGCGAGGCGGATATCGCAGCTGAGCGCCGTCTCCAGCCCGCCACCGAAGGCGTAGCCGTTCACGGCCGCGATCACGGGCTTCCGCGACGCACGGATCGCGTCGCAGTAATCGGCACGGTTGCCGAAGTCCCAGGGGGTCGCATAGGCATCCAGGCTGCGGATGTCGCTGCCCACGCTGAAGGATCGCTCCCCCGCCCCGGTGAGGATGAGCACCCGCACCTCGTCGTCGTCGTTGAGCGCGTCGATCAGTTCCACCAGGGCGGCGGACATGTCCGGGGTCACCGCGTTCAGCTTCTCGGCCCGGTCGAGGGTGATCGTGGCGACCCGGTTGGTGATGCTCAGGCGGATCTGTTCGCTGGGTGTCTCGATCATGCGGAGGCCGCCTCAGGGACGGAAGCCGCGGTGGCGGCCCGGCCGGAATCGGGGGCGCCGCTCGACGTCGGCACGGCGGGAGAGGGCGGCGGTTCCGCGGCCGCCCCGGAGGCCAGCAGGCGGGTGATGCGTTCCTCGTCGAATCCCGCGGCGGCGAGCACCTCCCGGGTGTGCTCGCCCACGCGGGGCGCCCCGCGGTACAGGCGGGCGGGGGTCTTGGCGAACTGGTAGGGGAACCCGGGCGTCTTGACCCGACCCTCGGTGTGGTGCTCGTATTCGATGAAGGTGCCGTTGTGGGCGATCTGCGGGTCGTCGACGAGGTCCTGGTAGCCGTAGACGGGGCCCACCCACATCCCGGCCGCGCCGAGCACCTCCAGCCAGTGCGCCGCGGGCCGGCCGCGCAGCTTCGCCTCGGTCCAGGCGTAGATCTCGTCCCGGCGGCTCCAGCCCTCTACCTCGCTCTTCCAGCCGGCGAAGCGGGGCTCGTCGATCAGGCGGCCGAGCTCGCCGAGGTCGGCGAAGGCCAACGCGATGAACCCGTCACTCGTGCGGAACACCCCGTACGGAGCGCGGATGTACACGTGCGCGTGCGGTTCGGCCGAGCGTTGCTGCGGCTTCTTGCCCACAGTGAACACCGATAGTTCCTGCATCTGCAGGGTGGTGAGCGCGTCGAGCATGTTCACCGTCACGAGCTGCCCCTCGCCGGTGCGTTCGCGATGTAGCAGCGCGGCGAGAACGCCCTCGAACGCCGTCGAGGCCGTGATGGCATCGGCCAGGTACTGCCCGGCCGGGGCCGGGTCGTCCCCGTCGCGGCCGGCCGAGAGCATCGCGCCCGACATGGCCTGCACGAGCAGGTCCTGCCCGGGCCGGTCGCGGTACGGCCCGTCTTCGCCGTACCCCGAGATGGAGACGTAGACCAGGCCCGGGTTGATGGCCCGCAGGGATTCGTAGTCCACGCCCAGCCGGCCCGCGACGCCGGGCCGGTAGTTCTGCAGGAAGACATCGGCGGTGCGCACCAGCTCGATCAGGGCTGCCTTGCCGTCGGGGTTCTTGAGGTCGACGGCCACGGACCGCTTGTTGCGGTTCAGCGACAGGAACGACACGTTGATCTCGGTGCCGTTCGCCCCGCCGGCGGCGGCGTGGCGCTGCCACTCTCCCGTGGTGGGCTCGATCTTGATCACGTCGGCACCCAGGTCGCCCAGGCGCTGTGCGGCGAAAGGGCCGGCCATGGCGATCGAACAGTCGATGACCGTGTACCCGGTGAGGATGCCGGCCGGCCCGGTGTCAGGCGCGGCATCCGTCAGGGTGTCGGGCGGGGCGGCTGTCATGGGGTCTCCTTGTCGTCGTGCACGAGCACCTCGCGGCCGCCGTCGGCGGCAGAGCGCAGCATCGCGTCGATCAGTTCCACCGTGCGGGCGGCGACGCCCGCGTCGGAATTGTTCTCGGTACTCGCGCCCGTGATGAGCTCGATGAACCTGTTGGGCGGGGTGAGGCATTCGTAGGCACCCGCGCCGGGCTCGATGTCGAGGTCCCACCGTCTGCCGTCGTAACGGTGCAGCGAGACGCGTTCCCGCTCGGTGTCGAGCAGCAGCACCCCCTCGCTGCCGAACAGGCGGATGTCGACCTGGTACGGGTTCTCGTCGGGCAGGGTCGCGGCGCCCGACAGCGAGCCGAGGCCGCCGTTGTCGAACGTGAGCACCGCGGCGTTGAACAGGTCGACCCGCGCCCCGGCGGTGGCGACCCTGGCCTGCACGGTGCGCGCCCGAAGCCCGCTCAGCCAGAACAGCAGCGCGCTGAGGTGGGTGATCTGGCCGTGTGCGTACCCGCCGCCGCGCTCGGGCGACTGCCAGGTGCTGGCCTGCGGGCCGGCGGTCTCCGAATCCCACAGCGCACGGATGTCGTCGGGGTCCCCGGCGAACAGTCCTCGGGTGGGCGAGGCCATCTGGCAGACCACGTGCTGGATCTGCCCCAGCTGGCCCTCGTCGACCAGCTTCTTGGCGGCCTCGGTGAACGGCTTGTAGTTCCAGCCGTACGGCACCAGGAAATGCACGCCGGCGGCTTCCGCCCGCGTGTGCAGGTCCCAGGCCCGTTCTGCCGACAGCGTCACCGGCTTCTCCACCTGCACGTGCAGGCCGCGTTCGATGGCCCGCACCGCCTGCTCGTAGTGCAGGTCGTGCGGTGTGGTGATCACCACAGCGTCGAGGTCCAGGGCGAGCAGCTCCTCGTAGTCCGCCGTGGCGTGCTGGAAACCGAACTGCCGCTGCACGGTGAGCAGGTCGGGGCCCGGATCGCACACGCCCACGAGTTCGACGTCGTCGCGCGCGGCGAAGATCGGGAAGTGGTTGCTCGTGGCCCACCAGCCGGCGCCGACGGCGCCCAGACGCACCCTGCGGACGGGCGGCGTCGCCGGTTGCTCCGGCACAGCAGGTGGTATCGCGGTCGGCGTCATTGCCGTCTCCATTTCGTGCGGGTCGGGAATCGAGGGGTGAGATCGGAAGGCTGTAGGCCGGGAGTCGAGCTCAGGAGGTCGAGATCACGCGGTCGAAATCACGAGGGTGGAGATCACTGCGTCCCGAGCCAGCGCCAGCGACGCCGTCCGTCCTGCCGGTCCTGGCTCACCAGCCCGGCCCGTTCCATCCGCTCGAGGTTGCCCGTGACGGGGAACACGGCGTAGTCGGTGGCCGCGGAACTCCACGCGCCCAGCGCGCTGCCGGCCGCGCGCACCAGTTCGAGGGTGGTCGCCGGCGTGGTGCGGCCGGCCAGTTCGGCCGAGATCACCCGGTCGATGTGAGCCGTGTAGTCCTCACTCTCGGTGAGGAACCGGGCCACGGCCGCGCCCCGGTAGACCGGATAGTGCGCCGTCAGCAGCAGGTCCACATCGAGGTCCCTGAACGCCCGGAGGCTCGCGAGGTACGGGTCGACGTCACGGTAGGTCGGCGGGAACGCCGGTTCCCCCCTGGCAGTCAGCACACCGGAACCCAGGGTGGCGTCCCCGATCAGCAGCGCACGATTGGACTCGTCGTACACCGCCAGGTGCCCGGGGCTGTGGCCGGGCACGTGCAGCAGCCGCACGACCCGGTCGCCGAGGTCGAACACCTCGGTGCCCGCCACGACATTGTCGACCGGCACCAGGTCGGAGACCGACCTGAGGTAGGCCGTGGTCTCCGGCGGGTCGTCGAAACCGTCACTGTCGCGGAACTCGCCGTAGCGCTCGTCGATCAGGAGTTGCAGGTCTTCGGTCAGCGCCGTATCCAGCCGGTGGGCCACGATCTGAACGTCGGGCACCGCGGCCCGGAGCGCGCCGTTCCCGCCCGTGTGGTCGAAGTCACAGTGCGTGTTCACAGCCCAACGGATGCTGTGCCTGTCGATGCCGGTCCGTTTCAGGTAGGGCAGCAACACGTCGGTCACGCTCTCGCGGATCCCCGTGTCGACCAGCAACGCGGCCTCCCTGCCGACCAGCAGGTAGAGGGCGACGAACCGCTCGCCCAGCGGGGCCTCGATGCGGTGGAGGCCGGGCCTGAGCTCAGTCATCCGGAGCCTAACGCTCGACGCCGTCGAGGAGCACCCGCAGCCCGGCGCGGGCCGGGCGCATGTGCGGGCCGGCCGGGTTCGCCCAGCCGTCCCCGCCGAGGGCCGCCGCAATGAGGGCCTCATCCACGGCGATGCCGTTGCCGGGCCGGTCGCCCAACACGATCCCGCCGTCCTGGATCTCCTGGTCGACGTCGAGGCCGTCGGCGAAGCGCACATCCTGCACCTCGGTGGTGAGGTGGTTGGGCACGGCGGTCATCACGGCGGCGACGGCGGGGTTGGCGTTGTAGCCCACCGGGCTGACCGGCAGGTCGTGGGCGGCGGCGGCGAGCGCGAGCCGGTGCAGGTGGGTCACGCCCCAGATGGCGCCGGCCTGCACGATGTCCATGGCGCCCAGGTCGAAGAAGGGCCGGAACTGGTCGATTCCGGTGAGGTTCTCACCCGTCGCCACGGCGGCGCGGATGGCCGTGCTCAGCCTTTTGTGCCCGACCGCGTCCCAGCGTCGCAGCGGCTCCTCGACCCAGAGCAGGTCGAAATGCGCCTCGAGGGCGCCCACGTATCGCACGGCCTGCTTGAGGTTCCAGGACTCGTTCGAGTCGAACATCAGGCCGGGGTTGTTGCTGCGGGCTCCCAGCACCTCGGAGATGATACCGAGGCGCCGCAGGTCGGCGTCGAGGTCGAGGCCGCCCTTGAGCTTGGCCGAGACGAAGCCGCGGTCGGCGTACCCCTGGTAGAACGCGGCCAGCTCTTCGTCGCTCAGGGCGATGTCGAGGCCGGAGGCGTAGCCGGGAACGAAGCGGTCCCGGCCGCCGAGGAGGCGCCAGAGCGGCTGCCCGGCGGCCTTGGCCTTGAGGTCCCAGATCGCCGAGTCGAGCGTGGCGATGCCGCCGTAGGTGGCGCCGCCGTGCCCGGACTTGAACACCTGGGCGAGCATCCGGTCGAACAGCGACGAGACGGCCCGCGGGTCCTCCCCCTCGATGGCCGGGAAGAGCCGGGCGATGTCGCAGTGCGATCCGATGCCGACGCCCTCGAGGCCCTCGTCGGTCTCGAGGATCACGATGGGCACCTCGGTCACCGCCTGCGGGATGCGGCCGTTGGCATCGCCGATCGAGCGATTCCACTGGTGAAAGGTACTGAGGGTGCGATACCCGGTGATTTTCATATCATCCTCGATGTGTCACGCGGCCTGTATTCAACATACATCATACAACTACCACGGCGCGCCGCGTCTAGACCGTCGGGAAAGATGGCGCCGTCTATACACTTTGAGGATGAGCCCATTGAGCAACGTCGCGGCCGGCCCCGGCACCACAGCGGGTGCGTCCTATCTGGGCGGAACCGGCAAGCGCGCTCCGGCCACCCGGCTGGGCACCCTGGTCGTGCACGACCTGGTCGCCGCGATCGTCACCGGTGAGGTGAAGCCCGGCGAACTGCTGCCGCCGGAGACCGTGCTGAGCGAGCATTTCGGGGTGAGCCGCACCGTGGTGCGCGAATCGGTCAAGCGCCTGGAGGAGAAGGGCATGGTGACGGTGGCCCAGGGCCGCGGCACCGCGATCACACCGAGTGCCGAGTGGAACATCCTCGACCGGGTCGTCATTTCCACCCTGATCGAGAACGACGCGAGCCTCGGCATCCTCGACGAACTTGCCGTCGTGCGCAGCGCCCTTGAAGCTGTCATGGCCGGCGCGGTCGCCGGCACGCACACGGACGCCGACGTGGAGTCGCTGCGGGCCGCACTGACCCGCATGCACGAGGTCGTCGAGGACAACGACGAGTTCGCCGCGGCCGACATCGACTTCCACGCCCGCATCATGGAAATCTCCGGCCAGCGCCTGGCGCAGGGCATCTCCCGCACGCTCGTGCAGCGGGCCAGGGACAACGCCAGGTTCTACGGTGCTCCGGGGCCGGAAGCACCCCGGCTCACGCTCGAGGAGCACGCCAGGGTGTTGGACGCCATCGCCGCCGGCGACGCCGATGCGGCGTCCCAGGCGATGCGGGAACACATCACGCTGGCTTGGGAGCGCCGCCGCATCACCGAGGCTTGAGCGGCGCCCGGCCGGTCAGTCCAGGTGCCAGGCCGGGGTCATTTCCCGCCAGAGCTCACCGGGGGCTGGCGTGCCGAACGGGGTCTGGCACGGGCCGGTGAGCTCCCACCACTGTTGACTCGTCGCATCCAGCTGGATCTTCGCCATGTCGGCCTCGTAGTCGTCTCCGGCGTACTCGTAGTAGCCGAAGAGGGTGTCGTCGAGGATGAAGATCGTGTAATTGCGGATCCCCTGCTCGCTCATCGCCTCTTCCACCCGGGTCCACACGGCCCGGTGCAGCGCCAGGTATTCCTCGCGCTTCTCCGGCCGCACGTTGACCACGAACCCGTGCCGGGTCACCGCGCTCACTCCTTCGTCCCGCCGGCGGTCATGCCCTCGACCAGGAATCGCTGGGAGAACAGGAAGATCAGCAGGACCGGCGCTACCGACAGCAGCGTGGCCAGGGCCAGGGTGGGCAGCTCGATCACGACACTGCCGGAGGTGGTGGGGTTGAACTGCGGAACAACCGAGAGCATATTGGCCAGCCCCACCTGCACGGGCACCTTGTCGCCGCCGACCATGAGGAACGGCAGGAAGTAGTTGTTCCAGTTGCCGACGAAGTTGAAGAAGCCGACCAGCGCGATCACCGGCGTCGCCAGCGGCATCGCGATCTGGGCGAAGACCCGCAGCTCGCCGGCGCCGTCGATCCGGGCCGCGTTGAGCAGGTCCTTGGACACCGCGGTCGAGAAGTAGATGTAGGTGAGGTAGACGCCGAACGGGAAGAACGAGAACGGCAGAATCACCGCCAGCGGGGTGCCGAGCAGCCGCAGGGCGCTCAGCTCGAGGAAGATCGGCAGCACCAGGGCGGTGTTGGGTACGAGCATCACGATCAGGGTCGTGAGCAGCAGCACCCGTCGGCCGCGGAATTCGACGAGGGCCAGCGCGTACCCGGCCGGGATGCTCACGATGAGAGTGATCACCAGCGCACCGAACGAGTACAGCGTGGAGTTACCGAGCCAGGTGAGGAAGATACCGTCCTGGAACGCCATCAGCGAGTTCCAGTTGGCCGCCAGCTGGTCCAGGGAGCCGATGCTGAACGGCGCGCTCAGCAGCAGTTCCCTGGCGGTCTTGGTGGGCGAGAGGATCAGCCAGATGATCGGCAGGATGAAGAACGCAGCGAAGCCGATCAGCACGGCAGCCACGAACGCCCGCGCTATCCATTGCCGGGGAGTGGTCTCGGTGCCGCGGCGGGACCGGGGGCCGGTGGCGGGCGGCGGCGGTGCCGACAGCTGCCGGCGGGAGGTGGTCTGGGTGTCACTCACGTTCGAACAGCTTCCCCTTGAGAATGAAAATGGTCGACAGCCCGAGCGCCACGATCAACAGGATGAGCGAGATCGCGGCGGAGCCGGAGAAGTCGTTCTGCTTGAAGGCGTAGAGATAAGCGAGCTGATTGAGCGAGTAGTTCTCCGGCACCACGCCCCGGGAGGCCTGCGACAGGATGCGCGGCTCGACGAATAACTGGGTGCCGGCGGCGAGCGACATGATGCCCATGTAGGAGATCCACTTGGTGAGCATGGGCAGCTGCACGTGCCAGGCCGTGTTGACCGGTCCGGCGCCGTCCATCCTCGCGGCCTCCATGACGTCGCGGGGGACGTTGTTCAGCGCGCCGTACATGATCACGATCCACCCGCCCGCGCCGGTCCAGAAGGCGATGACTGTGAAGATGATGGGCAGGTTGTCCAGGGCCAGCACCTGCACGAAGCTGTCCAGCCCGAACAGTTTGAGCAGCCAGGAGACCGGGCTCACCGTGGGGTCGAGGATGAACAGCCAGAGCATGACGCTGGACGCCCCGGCGATCGCGCCCGGGATGTAGTACAGGAACCGGATCGACCCGCTCAGCCAGCGGGCCGAGATGCCGTGCACGATGAGGGCGAGCACCACGACGAGAACGATGAGGCTGACCAGCCAGAACAGGATGTAGATCGACACATGGGCGACCGCGGGCAGGAACCTGTAGTCGGCGAACACCTTGACGAAGTTGTCGAGACCGGCGAACTGGCCGTTGCGGGTGAAGGCGAGGTAGATCGCGTACAGCATCGGGATGAACCCGAAGCCGAGCAGCAGCAGCGTGTAGCCGCTGACGAACACGTAGCCGAATCGGGTCTGCCGGCCGCCGGCGGAGGCGCCGGACAGCCGGGCCGGCCGGCGCCGACCACGACGGTCGACACCGGCCTTTGTGACGATGGATCTGGTGTCTGTCACGCTATTTCACCGTGTAGCCATTGACGGTCGCGTCGTTGGTGATCGCTTCCTGCCAGGCCGGGAGCATCTCCTCGATGGAGGTGCCGGCCGCAAGGCCGGGAACGATGACCGTGGCCCAGCCGGTCTCCGGGCTGAACCGGGCGTAGCCCCAGCCGTCCCAGACCGACGCACCGGCGGAGATCATCTCTTCGTCGAAGCCGTCCAGGAAGTAGTTGGCGTCGGCCTGCTTGGCCAGCCAGCCCTCTGCCGCCGACGAGTACGCCGGGTAACCGGAGGAGAGCTCCACCTGGAACTCGTCGGAACTCGTCACGAATTCCAGGAACGTCTCGACCGCATCCAGGTTCTCGCTGTGGCTGGAGGCGTACCAGATGCCGCCGCCGACGTTTCCGGTCGCGACCTCTTCACCCTCCCAGTGCAGCGGAGCGCCCACACCGATCTCGCCGGCAGGCACCTGCAGCGCGGTCTGGAAGATGGCGCCGGTGTACCAGACCGGTCCGGGCAGGGCCACGACCTTGTCGGCGTAGGTCTCGGCGAAAGTGGAGCTGAAGTAGCTGTCCTGCACGAGGGTGCCGTTGTCGATCAGGGTGTCGAGGATGCGGGAGATCTCCACCGACTCATCCGAGGCCGTGTCGCTGGAGAAGGTGTCACCGTCGGTCTGGAAGATCGGCGCCTGGGCACCCCAGTAGTACACGTAGGGCATCCAGCTGTCGCCGACGCTGCCGAGGATGTAGCCCGGGTGCTCGGCGGCCAGCTTGACGCCGAGCGCCTCGTAGTCCTCCCAGGTCTCCGGAACGTCATAGCCGAATTCGGTGAGCAGCTTCTGGTTGTAGTAGGTGACGACCTGGGCGAGGTCGTTGCGCAGGCCGTAGACCGTGCCGTCGACCGTGACCGGGTCGAGGGCGCCGGGTGCGAAGCCGTCGAGGAAGTCCTGGTCGAGGTAGCCCTCGTTGAGCGGAGCGGCGAAGGCCTGCACGCCGTTGTTCTCCCTGGCCGCCCAGGTTGCGTCGTTCTGCTGGGTGGAGAAGACCACGTCGGGCCAGCCCTCGCCCGACTGGTCGAGCAGCGCGATCTTGGTCTGGAAGGAACCGGAGCCGCCGGCGTTGCCGTCGTAGGTCTCGTATTCGATGGGGATGTCGGGGTGCGCCGCCTTGAAGGCGGTGACGGCCGGTTCGCGGGAGGCGTCGACCCAGACGGTGATCGGGTCGCCCTCCACCTGTTCAGCCGTTGCGAAGCCGTATTCGTCGTTGACCGCTGCGGACGTTCCGCCGGTGCACCCGCTGACCAGCAGCAGGCCGGCGGCCGCTGCGGTGAGGGAGAACAGGCGTGTGCCGCGGCGGAATGAAGACGATGAGTGCTCTGACATGGAACGTCCTTTACTGGTCGGCGTCGTTGACGACTTGTCGCCCGGGTGGGCAAGAACGATTACATCATACGTGTGATGTTAATCGCAAGACCCCGCGCGAGCGACTGGTTCCAGCATTCCCTATCGAAGGGCAATCGATTGATCACAGGCGCCGAGTGGATGGCGTGTCGACACCGGATCGGCGGCTTTCGCCGAGTGTCACCGCCAGGCGTTTCCGTCAGCGCGCTGGTCCGCCTGTCGTGGACCGGACCGCGCTGAACGACCAGGGCAGCCCGGCGAGGGCCTGGTCGAGGCGGGCGGTGGAGGTGTAGAGGTCGACGATCACGTCGACAAGGCCCTGCGGCGGTGCCTCGCCGTCGACCAGCAGTGGGCGACTCACCGCATCGGCCCCGCAGCCGTCGGCGAGACCGGCGAAGTAACCGGGCGCGAGCAGGTAGCTTGCCACGACCACCCGGCCGGGCGCCCCGGCACGGGCGGCGCGAACCGCGTCGGCCAGCCGGGGTTCTGCGGCGGAGATGAACCCGACCGTGACGGGTCGACCCAGCACCGTGGCCAGCTGGCCGGCCGTGCTGTGGCAGTCGGCGACGGCGTTGGCGTCGGTGGAACCGGCCGCGGCGAGCACGACGGTGTCGTCCGGGAATAGTCCGATCTCCTGCAGGCGGTCGGCGAGGATGCGGGCGAGCCGGGCGTCGGGGCCGAGCGCGCCGGTGACCCGCACCGGCTGGCTCGCCTCGGCGGCGGCCTCGGCCAGGTCCACGCGCACGTGGTAGCCGGCCGACAGCAGCAACGGCACGATCACGACCGGCCGGCCGGCAGTCTCAGCGGCGATGCCGGTGAGGCAGGTCGGCACATCCGGGCTCTGCACATCGACGTACCCGCCCAGCACGGTGAGTTGCGGTGCCGCGGCGGCCACCGCGGCGACGAGGGCCAGCACCGCGCGCTGCCCGGCGGGATCGCTGGTGCCGTGCGAGGTCGCCAGCAGCGCCGGCGCCGCGCTCGAGGAGACGGCGTCGACCGGGGCCGTGCCGATCGGAGCCGTGCCGATCGGAGCCGTGCCGATCGGAGCGGTGCGGACGGGAGTCGTGGGCACCGGGATGCCCATCATGCGGCCGCGAACCGGGCGTCGATGCTCTCGGCCTGCTGCCGCGACCCGACCTGCTCGCGCACCAGGATCTGCACGGTGCCGTGGTCGATGCGCACCGGGAAGGTGCGCAGGGCGTATTCGGCCGCGGTGAAGCATTCGCCGGTCTCGAGGTCGTAGACCTGCTTGTGCAGCGGTGAGGCCAGGGTGGGGCGGGCGCCGCGGGAGCCCACGATGCCGCGGCTCATCACGAACGAGCCTGTCGCCGGGTCCTGGTTGGACACCGCGAAGAGGCTGCCGTCGGGCAGCAGCACCAGCGCCACCTGCACGCCGTCGATGAGTGCGGCCTCGGCCCACAGCGGCTCGAGCCGCTCGAGGGCGCAGACGCTGGTCCACTCCGGTGTGCGGCCGGCGGAGTCGTGCGAGTCGGTGGGTGTGTGCACGGGATCCTCCAGTGGTCGAGCGCGAGCGGGGTGTCGGGAACGGGGTGGAATCGGTTCCTGGTGTCAACGGTAGGCAGCCCGCGTGTCGGTCATCGTGCGAGGCCGTGACGATCGCGTAACGAAGACCTCTCAGGCCTCTCACACCGACGTGAGGCGCCCGTCACACTCCGTTACGTCGGGGACACGGCAGAGAAATCGCCGACTTTTAGGCTGGCGGAACAGCTCACGACTCGGAAAGGCCCTCCATGGACAACGTCACTCCCGCCCCGGATTCATCCGGCACGCCCCGACGCGTCGTGGTGATCGGCGGGGGCCCCGCCGCCCACCGGTTCACCGAGGCCATGGCCGCCCGCGCCACATCCCGAGGCGAGTCCGCCGGCAGCGTCGGCCACACCGTCACGGTGTTCGGCGAGGAACCGTACCTCCCCTATGACCGGGTGGCCCTGTCCCGCCGACTGGTCGATTCCGAAGACCTCACCCTGGGTGACACCGCCCTGTGGAACTCCGGCACGATCAGCTACCGCGGCGGCAGCGCTGTCGCCGGAGTCGATACCCGTGAGAAGGCCATCACGCTGGCCGACGGCGAACGGGTGCCGTACGACGACCTGGTCTTCGCCACCGGGTCCGCCGCCACCGTGCCGGGCATCCCCGGGGCCGAGGCCGGACACGTCTACCGCACCCTCGACGACGTCGACTTCCTGGTGGCAGAGATCACCCGGTTGCGGGAACGCCTGGGCCGCCCCGCCAACGTCGTCGTGGTCGGCGGCGGGCTGCTCGGACTCGAGGCCGCCGGCGGCCTGGCCCGGCTCGGCGCCGCATCCACTCTCGTGCACTCCGGAGCCTGGCTGATGAGCGCCCAGCTCGACGAGGGCGCCGGCCAGGCCCTCGGCCGGCTGATCGGCGCGCAGGGCATCACCCTGGCGCTGGGCACCCGGCCCACCGAGATCCTGCGCTCCCCCACCGGCCGGGTGCTCGGCGTGGCACTCACCAACGGCACGCAGCTGCACGCCGACCTCGTGGTCTTCTCCATCGGCATCACCCCGCGCGACGAACTCGCTCGCGCCGCCGGCCTCGAGCTGGGCCCGCGCGGCGGCATCGCCATCGGCGACGACTGCCGCACCTCGGCCGCCGATGTGTGGGCGATCGGCGAGGTCGCCAGCATCGACGGTGTCTGCGTGGGCCTGGTCGCCCCGGCCAACGCCATGGCCGAGGTCGCCGCCGACCGGCTGCACGGCGGCGAGGCGCTCTTCCCCGGCATCGACGACGCCACCAAGCTCAAGCTCTCCGGCGTGGAAGTCGCCAGCTTCGGCGACGCCCTCGGCCGCACCGAACACGCCCTCGAGGTGGTCTACGCCGATCCCGCGCGCGGTCTATACCAGAAGATCGTGGTCACGGGGGATGCCAAGACCCTGCTCGGCGGCATCTTCGTCGGTGACGCGTCGCCGTACACCTCGCTCCGTCCGTTGCTCGGCCGCGAGCTTCCGGCAGAGCCCGGCGCCTACCTCTCCGCCGCCGGCGCCGAACCGCCGGCGAACAGCGACCTGCCCGACGACGTGCAGCTCTGCTCGTGCAACAACGTGTCGGTCGGCGCAGTGCGTGCGGCCATCCGCGGCGATCACGGCGAGGCCTGCACCGAGCTCGGCCCGCTCAAGGCCTGCACCCGCGCCGGCACCCAGTGCGGCTCCTGCGTTCCGCTGGTCAAGAAGATCCTGGAGACCGAGCTCAAGAAGGCCGGCATCGAGGTCTCCAAGGCCCTCTGCGAGCACATCGCGTTCAGCCGCAGCGAACTGTTCGAGAGCGTGCGCATCCTGCAGCTCACCTCGTTCGACGACATCATGGAGCGATTCGGCAGCGGCCTCGGTTGCGACATCTGCAAGCCGGTCATCGCGTCGATCCTGGCGTCGCAGACCAACGGCTACGTGCTGGATGCCGGCCGCGGCGGCCTGCAGGACACCAACGACCGCGCCCTGGCCAACATGCAGAAGGACGGCACCTACTCGGTCGTGCCGCGCATCCCGGGCGGGGAGATCACCCCGGCCAAGCTCAAGGTGATCGCCAAGGTGGCCGAGCAGTACAACCTGTATACGAAGATCACCGGCGGCCAGCGCATCGACATGTTCGGCGCCCGGCTCGAGCAGCTGCCCGAGATCTGGACGATCCTCGTGGACGCGGGTTTCGAGTCCGGGCAGGCCTACGGCAAGAGCTTGCGCACCGTGAAGAGCTGCGTCGGCAGCACCTGGTGCCGCTTCGGCGTGCAGGACGCCGTCTCCATGGCCATCCAGCTCGAACTGCGCTACCGGGGTCTGCGGTCGCCGCACAAGTTCAAGCTCGGTGTCTCCGGCTGCGCCCGCGAGTGTGCAGAGGCCCGGGGCAAGGACGTGGGCATCATCGCCACCGATCAGGGCTGGAACCTGTATGTGGGCGGCAACGGCGGCTTCCAGCCGGCACACGCACAGCTGCTCGCCCAGGACCTGGACGACGACACCCTGATCGCCTACATCGACCGCTACCTGATGTACTACATCCGCACCGGCGACCGGCTGCAGCGCACCGCGCGCTGGCAGGAGGAACTGCCCGGCGGCCTCGACCACGTGCGCGATGTCGTCGTGAACGACAGCCTGGGCCTGGCCGCCGAACTCGAACTGGCCATGTCCGCCCACGTGGGCAGCTACGAGGACGAGTGGGCGGCCACACTCAAGGATCCGGAGCGGCTGCGCCGGTTCCGCTCCTTCGTGAACGCGCCGACCACCCCCGACCCGGCCATCGTGCAGGTTCTCGAACGCGGCCAGCCGCGGCCGGCCTGGCCGGCGGAACGCGACGCGGCCGCGGCCCCGGTTGACGGTTCAGGTTCGCCCCGGAGCGCCCGCCCGGCCGAGTACATCGGCGTCAGCGTCAACGAACCGTCGGACGAGGACGACCCCGCCACCGGGCCTGTGATGCTGTCCGGCCCGCGGATCCCGCTCCGCCCACCGGGTGACGCCCCGCGTCACGCACATTCCGGCTCGGCGACAGAACAAGGAGAATAGGCCCATGCCGCAGTCCCTGGACATCAGCCTCGACGTGACGGGCCGCCGCGTGCTCGTCATCGGCGGCAGCCGGCCCGCACGCCGGGTGATCGCCCGCTACCGGGCCGCCGGCGCGGTCGTGTACCTCGCCGCCGACACCTACGAGGTGCCCAACCCGCTCGTGCGCGCGGTGGCCTGGCCGCAGTCGGCCGCCAACTGGCGCGACCTGGTGGCGGCCGTCGACCTCGTTGTCGCCGTCGATGTGCCGGCCCCGGCCGAACCGCTCCTCGCCGCCGCCTGCGCTGAGCGCACGGTGTGGCTCACCCGGGAGGTTGCCGCGCCGGTGGCCCGCACCGGCCACGTCACCCTCGTCGGCGGCGGCCCCGGCGACGACGAGCTGCTCACCGTCGCCGCCCGCCGGGCGCTTGCCGGCGCCGATATCGTCTACTACGACCGGCTCGGCCCGCACGAACTGCTCGATGACTGGGCGCCCGGCGCCGAACTGGTGAACGTGGGCAAGCACCCCGGCCACCACGCGGTGCCGCAGGCCGAGATCGAACGGATGCTCGTGGCCAGCGCCCGCTCGGGCCTCACCGTCGTTCGGCTCAAGGGCGGCGACCCGTTCGTGTTCGGCCGCGGCGGCGAGGAGATGGCCGCCTGCCGCGCCGCCGGCGTGCCCGTCACCGTGATTTCCGGGGTCACGAGCGCCATTGCCGTGCCGGCGCTCGCGGGCATCCCGGTCACGCACCGGGAGGTGTCCCGGCTGTTCACCGTACTCAGCGGCCATGTGCCGCTCAGCGACGAGGAACTGGCCCATCTGGTGGGCCTCGGCGGCACCATCGTGGTGCTCATGGGCGTGGGAACCCTGCCACACCTGGCCAGCGGACTGGCCCGCCACGGCATGGCAGCCGACATGCCCGTCGCCATCATCGAGCGCGGTTTCTCGGACCGGCAGCGCACCACGGTCGCCGACATCGACACCGTGGTGCGGGTCGCCGGGGAAGTCGGCGCCCGCTCCCCCGCCGTCCTCGTGATCGGCGAGGTCGTGCGGCTGGCCGGCTGCGACGACGCCGCGGCCGTTGCGGTGCTCGCAAACGCCGCTACACTCTCAGGCCAGAGGTAACGAAAAGCCCCCAGAACCATCGGAGACACCAGTTAACGACATCGGATCAGAAGCGGGCCTGCCCGGCTTCCGCCCGGACCAACTCGACGGGTTCCGCATCGGCGTCACCTCCGACCGCCGCAGCGAAGACCTGATCGCCGCGTTCGAGAGGCGCGGCGCCGACGTGCTGCACGCCCCTGCCATCCGCATCGCCGCCGCCGCGGACGACTCCCGGATCACCGCGGACACCGCGGCGATCATCGCCGGCCGCCCCGACATCCTGCTCGCGACCACGTCGTACGGCGTACGCCGCTGGTTCGAGGCGGCAGATGCGGCGGGTCTCGGCCACGAACTCACCGAGACCCTCGAGCACACCCGCATCTTCGTACGCGGGCCCAAGGCGCGCGGGGCGATCCGGGCCGCCAACCTGGACGACTCGGGCATGAGCGCCGAAGAGACAACCCGGTCCCTGGTGGACAAGGTCCTGGCCGAAGGCGCCGCCGGACTCACCGTGGCGGTGCAGCTGCACGGGTTCACCGACGAGTCGCAGATCGAGAGGCTCCGCGAGGCCGGCGCCACGGTTCTCACGGTCGCCCCCTACCGGTGGCTACTGCCGGAGGATTCGAGCAGGGTGCAGAAGCTCATCGACGCGGTCTGCACGGGCTCGCTGGATGCCGTGACCTTCACCAGCGCCCCCGCCGTCGAGGCGCTGTTCGGTGCCGCGGATGGCGTGAGCCGCCTCGAGGCGCTGCAGGAAGCCCTGCGCGGGCCGGTGGTGGCCGCCGCGGTCGGGCACGTCACGGCGGCTCCCCTGGTGGCGGCCGGCATCACGCCGATCGTGCCGGAGCGGTTTCGGATGGGAGCGCTGATCAAGCTCGTCTGCGACTACCTGGAGGATGAACGCGTGATGCGTCTGCAGAGCCGGCACGGCCTGGTCGAGCTCCGTGGGCGGCGCGTGTCGGTGGCCGGCGCATCCGCCCTGTTGGCGCCGACCTCGCTCACCCTGCTGCGCGCCCTGCTCGCCGCCGGCGGGTCGGTGCTCTCCCGGGCCGATCTCACGGCCGCTCTGCCGGAGATCCAGGACGATCACGCCGTCGACGTGGCCATCAGCCGCCTGCGCCAGGCCCTGCCGGTGCCCACCCTGGTCGCCACCGTGATCAAGCGTGGCTACCGCATCGACGTCTAGCTCCCTCTGGAGGCCGGCCAGACCAGCGCGACGTGCCGAAGAAGTCCCTGTCCCGGGCGGCGAGGTGGCACTTAGCGGCAAGTCGGCGAGCCGCTCCCTGCGCGAGATGCCGAGAAAGCACCTTTCGCGAAGGCTGAGAGGGCATTTTGAGGCAAATCGGCGGGGCTAGGCGAGGCGGGCGGCGACCTCGTCGAGAACCGACTCCGAGCCGGCGTAGATGCCATCTGACCGGGGCCAGTGGCTGATCACGTCGGTGAAACCGAGCTCGGCGGCGCGACCGACGGCATCGTCGAACGCGCCGACGCTCTGCAGCGAATACGAGCCGCCGCTGTCCAGCGAGAGGTACCGGTCCACCGTGGCCGCGTCGCGCCCAGCCGAGGCGAGAGTGTCATCGAGCCGGTGCACCAGAGCGCCGACCGCGCTCCACCATTCCTCGCCGGTCGCACCGTCGGCTCCCGTGGTCACCCAACCGGCGCCGTGCTCGGCCACGAGCCTGAGTCCTTTCGGCCCGTTCGCCGCGATCACGAACGGCAACCGCGGGGTCTGTGCCGGGCGGCCCACCATGCGGGCATCGACCGCCGTGAACCACTCTCCGGCGAAGCTGATGCCGCCCGCCCCCGGCTCCTCGTGGCGCAGCAGCACGTCCAGATCGGTCACGAACTCGGCGAAGCGCTCGTGCCGCTGCCGTGGCGTGTACGCCTCCTGGCCGAGGACGAGGGCATCAAAACCGGTGCCGCCCGACCCCACGCCCAGGGTCAGTCGTCCGCCGGAGATCGCGTCGACGGTGGCGAGTTCCTTGGCGAAGGGCACCGGGTGCCGAAAATTGGGCGACGCCACGAAGGTGCCGAGGCGGATGCGCTCGGTCACGGCGGCCGCGGCCGTGAGGGTGGGGATGGTGGCGTGCCACGGCTGGTCGGCCAGGCTACGCCAGGACAGGTGGTCATAGGTCCAGGCGTGCTGGAACCCGTAGTCTTCGGCGCCCTGCCACCGGCGGCGGGCCTCCGACCAGTCGTACTGGGGCAGGATGACGATTCCGTAGCGCATACCCGCAGTCTACAAAGGGGCCCGGACAGCGGCGCCGCCCGCATCCGCCCACCCCGCGCCGTGCCGGGCGGACGGTGCTATGAATGGTGCGTTCGCGGCACGGCTGCGAGCGCACCATCTCGGCCGCCAGTCGGCCGTTTCCCGGATTGCGAAGGAGCACCCGATGGTTTCCACACTGACCCCGGACCGGTTCGCCGGCCAGACCGCCATCGTCACCGGAGCGGGCTCCGGGATCGGCAAGGCCACGGCCGTGCGACTCGCGGAGGAGGGCGCCCGGGTGATCGCCGGCGACGTGGTCCCTGCACGGCTCCAGGAGCTCGTCGAGCAGTACGCCGACCTCGACATCGTCACCGTGGACGGCGACATCAGCCACGAGGACACGGCCACCCGACTGGTCGCGGCGGCGAACGGGCGCATCGACGTCGTGGCGAACGTCGCGGGCATCATGGACGGCTTCCTGCCCGTCGGAGAAGTCGACGACGCCACCTGGGAGCGCGTGTTCGGCATCAACGTCACGGGGATCATGCGGCTGATCCGGGCGGCCCTGCCGGTCATGGTCGCCGGCGGCGGCGGGTCGATCGTGAACGTCTCGTCGGAGGCGGGCCTGCGGGGAGGCGCTGCCGGCGCGGCCTACACGGCGTCCAAGCACGCCGTGATCGGCCTCACCCGCAACACCTCGGTGATGTACTCGGCACAGGGCGTCCGGTGCAACGCCGTGGCGCCGGGCGGGGTGCAGACCAATATCGAGGCCCCGATGCTCTCGGCCCTGGCCGGCTCGGTGCTCGGCCCGGTCTTCCAGCACGTGCTGCCGCCGGTGGCCACGGCTGATCAGCTCGCGGCGGCCATCACCTGGCTGGCTAGCTCCGATTCGGCCAACGTGACCGGCATCGTGTTGACCTCGGACGGCGGCTGGGCGGCGATGTGACCTCCCCTTCGCACCGATTGATGCGAATGTCGGTCCGTGCTGGCAGACTCTCCGCATGACAGGCACAGACCACACTCAGAGCCCCGTCCCGTTCATTCCCCCGGTGCGCTGCGGCATCGTTCCGCCGTACATTCTCGCCCGGCTGGCCGAGGCCGACGACCCGCGCTTCTCGACCGCTTCCCAAGCCGCGAAGCGGTCGCTCGGGCTGGACGCCCCGCTCCGCGGCCTGCGCCTGAGCGAGCGCCGCACCAGCGCCCTGCCCACGCCTCCGGCTCCGGCCGTTCCCGGTGTCCCCCACCGCACCATCAGCGATGCGCTGCACCTGCAGACGCTTCCCGGCCGGGTGGTGCGCACCGAGGGCCAGCCGCCCGTCGCGGATGTGGCGGTCAACGAGGCCTACGCCGGCCTCGGTGACACCCACGACTTATTCTGGCGCCGGTACGAGCGCGATTCCATCGATGGCCGGGGCCTGCCGCTCGACGCCACCGTGCACTACGGACGCGAGTACGACAACGCGTTCTGGGATGGCGAGCGCATGGTGTTCGGTGACGGCGACGGTGAGGTGTTCAACCGGTTCACCATCTCCCTGAGCGTGATCGCACACGAGCTCACCCACGGTGTCACCCAGTTCAGCGCGAACCTGGCCTACCAGGGCCAGTCCGGCGCCCTCAACGAGTCGGTCTCCGACGTGTTCGGCGCCCTGGTCGAGCAGTTCGCCGCCGGTCAGGATGCCGCAACGGCAAGTTGGCTGATCGGGGCGGGCCTGTTCACGGAGCAGGTGCAGGGCCAGGCGCTCCGCTCGATGAAGGCGCCGGGAACGGCGTACGACGACGACGTTCTGGGCACCGACCCGCAGCCGTCGTCGATGTCGGGCTATGTGGAGACCGACGAGGACTACGGCGGGGTGCACCTGAACTCGGGCATCCCCAACCGGGCCTTCTACCTGGTGGCCGAGGCGCTCGGCGGCAACGCCTGGGAGGCCCCTGGCCAGATCTGGTACGACACCCTGACCGGTTCCGCCCTGACCTCCACGATCGACTTCGCCGGGTTCGCCCGCGCCACGGCCACGGCGGCCTCCGCCCGCTACGGCGAGGGATCGGTCGAACACGACGCCGTGCTGGCCGGCTGGGACGGCGTGGGCGTCACGCTCGGTCCGTTGCGAGCCGCCTCCTGAACCGGGCACCGTCCGGCCGCAGTCCGGCCGCAGTCCGGCCGCAGTCCGCAGCGCCGCTGGGAAGCCCCTTCCGATCGGCCCGAAATCCCCTGCCGCGGCGCTCCCGGACGTACCATAGGGCCATGAAGGTCGTCGTCTCACGCAGTGGGGGCATCGCCGGGCTCCGGGTCACCTGGGACGTGCAGGTCGACGAACAACCGGATGCGGCGGCCTGGGTGCAGTTCCTCGACGCCCTGCCCTGGGACGAAGCCGAGGGCATCGCCCCGGAGCCCGACCGCTATGTCTACCGCATCCGCTGCGCACCGCACGAGGTCGTGCTCGCCGAACCCCAGGTCCAGGGCGCGTGGAAGGACCTCGTCGACCGGGTCCGCGCCGCCAGCGAACGCTGAGAGTCACCGCGCAATCGAGGACCCGACGACGTGGTGGCGCTCCCGCCGACCCGATTGAGGCCCTGCCCGCCAGAACGTCAGAGTTCCGTAATATGTTGCTGCTCGACGCACTGGTACAGTCACCATAACGGGGGGATCTCATTCCCCCTGGTCCTAGGGGGGCCATTATGGCTGCGTCATCATCATCCCGTTCACTCATATCCGAGATCGACGTCAGCGTCTCCTCGGCGCCGGCCCACCAGGACCCCGGCCGACGCCGCAGCATCTTTCGCCTGAGCATCACCGTCGCCGCCGGCCTGCTGCTCGCCGCGACCGCGGTCCTCGGCACCACCCAGGCACCTGCCTCTGCGGCCCCGATCCCCGGCTCGGTCACCCAGTGCAACGGCATCCAGAACGTCGGCGGCCAGGGCATCGAGTGCGATGTCACCGTGACCAACACCCTGGATGTGTCAACCGGCGTCTCCAGCTCGACCATCGTCGTGCGCACCTGCACCGGCGCCGCGAACGACGCCGTGCTCTGCACCGTGCTCCCCACGAATTTCCCCACCGCCACGACCGTGATCGACCAGTGCAACGGCTCCGGCAACGGCGGCGGCGGCACCGTCGTCTGCCGGGTCACCGTGGTCAACAACATCATCGGCGACACGACGCTCTCGGCCGCCACCGTCAACCAGTGCGGTGACAACGCCGGCGACGGCGGAGGTGAGCTCCCCCTCAACTGCACTCCCGTGCAACAGACCACCGGCGCCACCATCACCCAGTGCAACTCCTCCGGCCGCGGCGGCGGAGCACCTGGCCGCGTGACCTGCACAGTGACCCCGTCCACCGCGAGCACGGCCCTGCCGGTCTCGATCAACCAGTGCATCGGTTCGGCCAACGGCGACGGCGCGTACATCACCTGCTCCGCTTCGCTCACGCACAACCTGTACCCCGCGGGCACGGTGCTGCCTCCGACCGACGTCCCGACCGACACTCCGACTGACACCCCGACCGACACCCCCACCTCGACGCCGTCACCGGGGCCGAGCACGCCGGCCACCCCGCCGGCCACAACCCCGCCCACCTCCGGCACACCCACGCCCACCCCGACCAGCCCCGTGAGCCCGCTGCTGCCGGTTCCCCCGGGCGGCGGCACGGGCAACGGCAGCGAACTGGCGGCCACCGGCACGGATGCCCTGCCGGTCTTCCTGGTGGCCGGTGGAGCGTTGCTGATCGGCGGCATCCTCCTCGGGATCATGCTGCTGCGCCGCCGTTCAGACTGGTCCGGCAGCCACGCCGCCGTCGCTCAGCGTCCCACGCCCCTCGGCTAGGGCGACACGCCGCGGTCCACTCGGCGGCACTCGCCGAGTGGACCGCAAAGTGGGACTATGAAGCATGGACAACAACGACCTTGACCCGGTTCAGGTTCTCAGCAACGACGAGTGCTGGGAGCTGCTGATCTCCTCGAGCTTCGGCCGGCTCGCGGCGGCGGTCGCCGACGACATCGAGATCTTTCCGCTCAACTTCGTCGCGGCGGACCAGCGTCTGTTGTTCCGCACGGCGGAGGGCACCAAGCTGCTCGCCCTCACCGTGAACAACAAGGTCGTCCTGGAAACCGACGCCATCGGCCGCACGGACGCCTGGAGCGTCGTGGTGAAGGGCATCGCCCGGGTGCTCGACACGCAGGCCGAGATCGACGCCGCGAACGCGTTGCCGCTGCGCCCCCTGGTGCCCACCTTCAAATACATCTGGGTGGAGGTCACTCCCACCGAGGTGTCCGGGCGCCGCTTTGCGCTGGAGCCCGAGCCCGAGCGCTACTGACCGGCCGTCGCTCAGTCGCCCGAGTCTCCACCGGGCTCGCCGGCCGCGGCCGGGGCGGCCGTCCCCGCCCCCGACAGCCCGATGAGCATGAGCACCGCGTTGCCGTAGGCATCCGCCGCCGTTGCCGCCTCGAACACCTCGTCGGCACCGCGCACGTGCACGCTGACCCGGTATCGGTCGTCGTCGAGGCGGTTCAGGGAACGGAAGGTTCCGCGCAGCAGAGACCGGAGCTGGTCCTCGCGGGGCAGCCAGAGGGCGTCCTCGAGTGCGAGGGAATCGAGCGCCCACTCCGTTGTGCCGTTGAAGCCCAGAATGGTTCCGGTGTCGAACTCGTGGGCCTCGATGGTCATCTCGCTGACCGTGAAGACCTCGGAATCGAAGCCGGGCCGCTCGATGCGGAAGGAGTCGCCGGATGCCGGGTGCCAGCGCAACCCTGCCTGCTGCAGAGCCCGGGCACAGTCGATTGTGATCATGCCCCATTATCGGCGCGCGGTACCGTGGAACGCGAGCGTCAGCCGGTACTCACACCGGTCGGCCAGCTCCAGCAGAATGGCAGGTCATGACGGTATCGGCAGAGATCGTGCACGTGCACGTGAAGCCGGGCAGCAGGAAGGGCCCGCTGGTGGAAGCCGACCCCGCCGGCACCGGAGTGTTCACGGTCTACCTGCAGCAGCGGGCGGTGGAGGGCGCCGCCAACGACGCCCTGGTGCGCCTGCTCGCCAAGCATTTCGGGGTGCCCCGGAGCGCCGTCGGCATTCTCCGGGGCCACCACTCACGAATCAAGCAGGTGCGGGTGGAGAGGTCCTAGCTCACGCCGAGCAGGTCGATCACGAAGATCAGGGTCTTGCCGGAGAGGCGGTGACCGGAGCCGGCGGGGCCGTAGGCCAGGTGCGCGGGAACGGTGAGCTTGCGACGTCCGCCGACCTTCATGCCGGGGATCCCCTGCTGCCAGCCGGCGATGAGGGAGCCGAGCGGGAAGTTGATCGACTGGCCCCGGTTCCAGGAGGAGTCGAATTCTTCGCCGGTGTCGTACTCGACACCGAGGTAGTGCACGTCGACGGTCGCGCCGGGAGCGGCCTCGGCGCCGTCACCGACGACGATGTCGACGATGTCGAGCTGTTCGGGCGCGGGGCCCTCCGGGAAGTCGAGTTCGGGCTTGGAGTTCAGATCAGTCATAAGTCCATCCAATCGGATTCCGGGCCCGGACGCACACCGAGAAATTCCCCCTTGCGCGAACGCGACGCCGGGGCGCATGCTTATCCCATAGAAACTCGTCGCACCGGGAGAGTTGTCGGCAGTGCCACACCACCGGGCGGCGAGTTTTCTCGTTCCCGCCGTCGGCGGCTACGTCAGCCGATCACCTCGGCGCGGTCCCGCATCAGCAGGCCGAGCAGCCGGGCCTCCTCGGCGGTGTCGGCGCCGGGCCCCTGGCGGATCGCCCGTGCGGTCGCCCGCCGGTGCGCCAGCGTTTCGGCGCTCACCAGACGCTGGCGCACCGAGGCCAGCCGGGCCGCATCCACGATGAAGCGGTTCATCGCGAGCCGGCGGGCCTGCGGCTGTGCGGCTGCCCAGGCGCGCGCCTGCCGACGGCCCCGCGGGGTGGCCAGCATCTCCACCTCGGCCGCGGTGAACCAGCCGACCGCGGCGTAATCCCCGAGGCGCCGCAGCGTGAGCCGCTCCTCCTGGCGGCGCAGCATGGCCACCACCAGGATCGCGCCGATGAACAGCGGAACCTGCACGAGGAAGTAGTAGCCCACCAGGGAGGCATCGTCGGTGAGGAAGTAGAACGCGCCGTTCCAGATCGCGTGCAGCAGCACGGCCGCCGCGAAGCCGAGGAAGACCAGGGCCAGATAACGCGACCCGCTCGCCCGGCGGGCGGCGAACCCGATGGCCAGGCCCGTGCACGCGGTGAACAGGACATGCGCGAACGGGGAGATCACCCCGCGCAGCAGGAACGTGACGCCCAGGTCGCTCAGGCCGCCGTCGAGCATCGCCACACCGAAGTACTGGATGTTCTCGGAGAAGGCGAACCCGGCGGCGATCATGGCCGCGTAGACAACCCCGTCGATGGGCCCGTTGAACTGCCCGCGGATCACCCAGAACAGCAGCAGGATACCGAAACCCTTCGCGGCTTCCTCCACGAGCGGGGCTTGGATGACGGCCGCCGCGAAGTCGCCTTCCGGACGGGCCACGCCGCTGGTGGCGACCACGATCTGCACGCCGAGGTCGAACACCAGCGCCGTCACGATCGACACACCGGCGCCCCAGAGGAACGCGAACCACAGCGCCGGGCGCGGCTCCGGCTCCCAGCGGTCGATCCAGCGCACCGCCAGGATCACCAGGGTGAGCGGGACCAGAGCAAGCACCAGGCAGACCAGCAGCGCGCCGGGGCCGAGGAACGTGGAGAGGTAGACCAGCACCAGCATCAGGGCCAGCGCGGCAAGGACGATGCCGATGGTCGCCCACACGATCGTGCTGACGTTGGTGCGGCGCACCGGAGTGCTCCAGACCGCGCTCTGGATGGGCGCGCCCTGGGCGGGGATGGGGCTCTGGGCGGGTACGGGGCTCTGAGCGGGCACCGGGAAGGGCTGCCCGGCCGGGTCGAGGGTCATGCCGCCAGCTTACGATGACCCGTGCACTCCTGACGGGGATCCGGCCGGGCTTCCGGCCGAGGCGCCGGACCGTCACGGCGGTGTCCGATTCCCGCTACCGTCTGCGCCGCGATACTGCCAGTCTGGAGGGGTGACCGAACCCACCTTCACCCCCGCACAGCACGGCGACGACCCCGTCTTCGCCGAACGGTACCGCGCCATGTCGTCGCGGGATGCCCGCTTCGACGGCCAGTTCATCACCGGGGTGCACTCCACGGGCATCTACTGCCGGCCGAGCTGTCCGGCCATGACGCCCAAGCCGGGCAACGTCTCGTTCTACCTCACCGCGGCCGCCGCCCATGAGGCGGGACTGCGCGCGTGCAAGCGCTGCCTGCCCGACGCCGTTCCCGGTTCCCCGGAGTGGAACATCCGCGATGACCTTGCCGCCCGGGCCATGCGGCTGATCGGCGACGGCACTGTGGAACGGGAGGGCGTGCCCGGGCTGGCCGGCCGGCTCGGCTACACCCCGCGCCACCTCACCCGGGTGCTCGTGGCCGAGGTGGGCGCGGGCCCGCTCGCCCTGGCCCGCGCCCACAGGGCCCAGACCGCCCGGGTGCTGCTCACGAGCACGCAACTGCCCATCACGGATGTGGCGTTCGCGGCGGGCTTCGGCAGTATCCGCCAGTTCAACGAGACCATCGCCGCCGTCTACGAACGCACCCCGTCGGCCCTGCGCGCCGGTGCGCGGTCGCCCGGCGCGCGGGCCGGCTCGGGCTCCGGTTCCAGCACAGCCGGGGTCGGAGCCCGGGTTGACGCCACGGCCACCGCCAGAGTCCACGAGCGGGTCGGCGAGAGAGCCGGCACGACGACCGGTGAGGCGGATGCCGCCGGCTCACGGATCAGCTTGCTGCTGCCCGCCCGCGCGCCCTTCGACGGGCAGGGCCTGCTGGACTTCTTGGGCGTGCGCGCCGTGGCCGGCGTCGAGCGCCGCACGGCGGACGGGTACGAGCGCACCCTGCGCCTCCCGCACGGCTGGGCAACCCTGCAGCTGGCACTGGCCGGCACCGCCGGCTCCCCCGCCATCTCCTGCACGGCCCGGTTGAGCAGCCTCGCCGACCTGGCTCCGCTGGTGAGCCGGGTGCGCCGGCTCTTCGACCTCGACGCGGATGCCCAGGCCATCGACCGCGCCCTGGTCATCGATCCGGCCCTGGCCGAGTGGGTGCGGCGCACGCCGGGCATCCGGGTGCCGGGCAGCCTCGATCCCGACGAGACACTGTTCCGCGCCCTGCTCGGCCAGCAGGTCTCGGTCGCGTCGGCCCGCACAGCGCTCGGCCGGCTCAGCGCGGCGCTCGGCGACCCGCTGCCGGGCGGCGCCGAGCCGGCAGATCCCGCATCCGAGGGCCCCGGACCCGACGGCACGGCACCCGGGCGCCCGGCGCCGGTCGATCCCGCGCGCGCACCGGCTCTGCTGTTCCCCACCGCCGCCCGCATCGCCGAGCACGGCCGCGAGGTGCTGCGCGGACCCGCCGCGCGAATCGATACGATCGTGCGGGTCGCCGAGGCACTGGCGTCCGGCGAGCTCAGGCTCGACGTCGGAGAGAGCCGCGATGACCTCCAGGCCCGGCTCACCGCCCTGCCCGGCATCGGACCCTGGACGGCCGGATACGTGGCCATGCGGGTGCTCGGCAGCCCCGACATCCTGCTCACGAGCGATCTCGCGCTGCGGCAGGGCGCCGAGCGGCTCGGCCTGCCCGCCCGGGCCTCCGACCTGGCCGGCCACGGCGGTCGCTGGGCGCCGTGGCGCAGCTACGCGGGCATGCACCTGTGGCGTGCGGCCGGGTCGGCTCCGCGACCGGCCGGTTCCCCGGGTCCCAGCGAGATGGGCGCGGCCCCGTTACGCTGAGAAAGTGAAGTTTGCGCACCTCAGAGTTGAAGGCCAGTCCACCCCCCGTCTCGCCATCGTGGTGGAAGACGAGGCGCTCTTCCTCGACGAGGTGATCGACGACGCCCCGCGCGATCTCCAGGACCTGATCGAAAAGGGCGCACCCGAGTTCGACCGGGTGCGCGCCCTCACCACCCACGCGCTGCAGCACGGGGCCAGCCTGACCCCGGTCGACGACCTCCGGCATTCCTCCGCCGTGCTGCGCCCGCCGCAGATCATCGCGATCGGCGCCAACTACGCCGCGCACTCGTCCGAGCTCAAGCTGCGCAGCGAGACCGCGGCCACCGTGTTCTCGCTCTGGCCGAACTCCCTCACCGGCCACGAGGCCGTCATCTCCTGGCCGGCCGACCTCACCAGCCAGGTCGACTACGAGGCCGAGCTGGGTGTCATCATCGGCCGCCCGGCCCGCAACGTCTCGGTGCGTGACGCGCTGGACTATGTCTTCGGGTACACGGTCGTCAATGACATCACGGCCCGCGACCTGCAGTTCTCCGAGGCTCAGTGGTCAAGGTGCAAGTCGTTCGACGGGTTCACCCCCACCGGCCCGCTCGTCGTCACGGCCGATGAGATCGCCGACCCGCAGAACCTCTGGCTGACCACCCACGTCGACGGGCGCATCCTGCAGGATGCGTCGAGCGGCGATATGGTGCGCACCGTGGCCGAGATCATCGCGTACCTGTCCCTCACGTCCACGCTGCTGCCCGGCACGCTCATCTCCACCGGCAGCCCCGGCGGCGCCGGTTACAGCCGCAAACCGCAGGTGTTCCTCAAGGACGGATCGACGGTCACCGTCTCCATCGACCGCATCGGCTTGTTGACGACCCATTGCCGTGAAATCTGACCCCGCGCCGCCCCGCACGCCGATCACCGTCTCGGTGGTCATTCCCGTCTACAACGACGCCGCCTTCCTGCGCACCTGCCTGCGCGCGCTGGCCGAGCAACGCCGGCCTGCCGACGAGATCATCGTCGTCGACAACGCCTGCACGGACGCCTCGGCCGCCATTGCGCGCGCCGCCGGAGTGCGAGTGGTCACCGAGCCGCACCGGGGTATCTGGCCCGCTGCGGCAACGGGCTACGACGCGGCCACCGGCGCCGTGATCGCCCGGCTCGACGCCGATTCCGTGCCGCCCGTCGACTGGGTCGAGCGCATCGCGGAGCGCTTCCAGGCCGAGCCCGGCCTCTTCGTGTACACCGGCCCGGGCGACTTCTACGGCTGCGGCCCGATCACTGCCCTGCTCGGTCGTCGGCTGTACATCGGCGGCTACTTCCTCTGGATGGGGCTGTGGCTGGGCCATCCGCCGCTGTTCGGCTCCAACTTCGCCATGCGCGGGGAGGTCTGGGCGGCGACCAGGGACCGGGTGCGCCGGGACAGCGACACCGTGCACGACGACCTCGACTTCAGCATGCACCTCGGCGCGGATCACCCGGTCACGCTCGACCGCAGTCTGCGCGTGGGCATCTCCGCCCGGCCGTTCGGAACCCCGCGGGGGCTGGGCCGCCGGGTGGCCTGGGCCGGTCGCACCCTGTTCGCCGGCTGGCCGGAGTACGCGCCGTGGCGCATCCGCCGCAATGCGGGCAGTCGCCGACCCCGATCCGGTAGCGCCGGACGGGTTCAGCGCCCCCGGGCGTAGAGGGCGAGCATGTCCTGGGCCAGCTGGTTCGGTGTGGTCTCGCAGGGGCTGTGCCCCGCCGGATAGACGCGCAACTCTGCGCCGATGCGCCGCGCGAAGCGGCGGTGCAGGCGCAGTCTCCACAGATCGCGGTTGCCGACGGCGATGAGCGTGGGCACCGCACTGCCGGCCAGTTCCCGGCGCACGTCCGGGGTGTGCTTCATCAGGCGGATGATCTCGTCAAGGCTCGCGCGGCTGGTGTAGCCGAACCGCATCCGGGCGAGGGCGAGACGTCCAGGACGGGTGTGGTTGCGGTTGGTCACGATCCCCCAGACCATGAGGGAGGCGATGGTATGCGGCGGCACCATGCGGCTCACCGGACCGAGCCATCGCACCCCGCGGAAGGTCTGACCGGGGTCCGGCGGGGTGGTGAGCAGCACCAGCGAGGCGAACAGGTCGGGCCGGCGGGCCAGGGTGAGCTCGGCGACGAGCCCGGCGAAGGAATAGCCGAGCACGTGCACTGGTGTGCGGCCCGACTCCAGGACGGCGATGAGGTCGTCGACGAACAGCCCGTAGTCGTAGGCCGCGCCGGGCACCGGGCCCGCAGCGGCCGACTCGTACTGGCCGGCCAGGTCGAAGCTCTCCACCCGGTACCCGGCGCCGGCCAGGAGCGGGGCAAGCAGCGCGAAGTCTTCCTTCGACCCTGTGGCACCGGGCACGAGGACCACCCGCGGGTCGCCCGGCCGGCCCAGCGCCGTCGCGGCCAAACGGCCGCTGGGGGCGGAGAAACTGTACCGTTGGGTGCCAGGGGGCAGGACCGTCCAGTCCAGGTCCGGCAGGGCGGCGTCCAGCGCCGCGAGCCGATCGAGGTGGATCGGCTCGTGCCGGCGACCGCTCGGCCTCACACGCAGGGACACGGCACCAGAGTAACCCGGTGTGGCGCCCTGCGCCCCTGCGTGTCGGGACTGCCGCCTACTCGATGATGGGGATCGACGACGTGCCGGTGTCCGGCTCCATGCCGGAGAGCCGGGCCGGTTCGAGCTCGCGCATCACGTCTTCCCGGGTCATCAGGTTGGCTTCCACGACGAGGTCGGCGACGTTCCGCCCGGTCAGCAACGCGGTCTGCGCGAGCGCCGCGGCCGCGGCATAGCCGATGTGCGGGATGAGCGCGGTGATCACGCCCACGCTGGAGCCGACCATCGCCGCCAGACGGTCCTCGTTGGCGGTGATGCCGTCGATGCAGTTCACCCGCAGGGTCCACATCGCCTGGGTCATCCAGGTGAGGCTCTGGAACAGGTAGTGCGCGATGACGGGTTCGAAGGCGTTCAGTTGCAGCTGCCCGCCCTCCGCGGCCATCGTCACCGTCACATCCGCCCCGGCGACGGCGAAGGCCACCTGGTTGACGACCTCGGGGATGACCGGGTTGACCTTGCCGGGCATGATGCTGGACCCGGCCTGCCGGGGCGGCAGGTTGATCTCGCCTAAACCGGCCTGCGGTCCGGAGGAGAGCAGGCGCAGGTCGTTGCAGATCTTGGACAGCTTGATCGCGCTGCGCTTGAGGTTGCCGCTGAACGACATGAAGCTGCCCGCGTCGCTGGTGGACTCGATCAGGTCGGGCGCGGTCTCCAGGTTGAGCCCGGTGATGATGTTCAGGTGCCGGATGGCCGCGGCCGCGTAGCCGGGATCGGCGGTGATGCCCGTGCCGATCGCGGTGGCGCCCAGGTTGACCTCGGCGAGCAGCCAGATTGTCTCGGTGAGCCTGTCGTAGTCCTCGCCGAGGGTGGTGGCGAAGCCGTGGAACTCCTGGCCGAGGGTCATCGGCACCGCGTCCTGCATCTGGGTGCGACCCACCTTGAGGATCTGGCCGAACTCCTCGGCCTTGACCGAGAAGGAGCCCTGCAGGGCCTTGAGCTCACGCAGCAGGTGCTTGAGGAAGAAGGCCAGCGCGATCTTGATCGCGGTGGGATAGGTGTCGTTCGTCGACTGGCTGCGGTTGACGTGGTCGATGGGGCTGAGGATGTCGTAACGCCCGCGGCCGTAGCCGGCGTTCTCCAGGGCCAGGTTGCAGATGACCTCGTTGGCGTTCATGTTGGTGGAGGTGCCGGCTCCACCCTGCATGACACCCACGACGAACTGGTCGTGGTGCTTGCCCTCGATGATCTCCTGGCAGGCGGCGTCGATCCAGTCGGCCCGTTCCTGACTGAGCGCGCCGACCTCAGCGTTGGCGCGGGCGCAGGCCTGTTTCACCGAGGCGAGGGCCACCACGAAGTCCGGGTACACCGAGATCGGACGCTTGGCGATGGGGAAGTTGTCCAGGGCACGCTTGGTGTGCACTCCCCAGTAGGCCTCGGCCGGCACCTCGACGCGGCCGAGCGAGTCGCGTTCGATACGGAAGCCGGGGGTGGCTTCGGCGCTGTCGGTCACGGCGGCGTTTTTCAGAGTGCTTGCGGGGCTGTTCGAGTCGATGAGGGGGGTGCCTTCCGGTGCTGCGATCTGCTCGGGGGCCGGCGGCGCTGCCGGCGAGGAGCGAGTGGGGTGGGTGGGTGTCGGGCTGAGTGTCGCATCGGTGATCGTGGACAGGTTGCTGGGGGTGGTGTGCACGCTGGCTCCATTGCCGTCGGGGACGAGCTTGTGGCTCATAACCGATTCACTCTATCGCGGCACAATGCCCCCACACGGGAGCCGCACATTTCGCCCGCCAGGCGCAGCGAAGCGCCGCCCCGACGCGGTTCGTTGCAAGAAAACGCAGCACAGCCAGAGGTACGGCTAGACGCCGAAGAGCACCTCGATGGGACCGCGCACGAAGAAGACCAGGAAGCCGACCGCGACGATCCAGAGCAGCGGACTGATCTCGCGGGCCTTGCCCGAGAGTGAACGCACGATGACCCAGCTGATGAAACCGGCACCGATGCCGTTGGCGATCGAGTAGCTCAGCGGCATCACGATGATGGTGAGGAACACCGGCAGCACGATCGAGAACTCGGAGAAGTCGATGAACCGGATCTGGGAGACCATCATGGCGCCCACGATGACGAGGGCGGCGGCGGCCACCTCGAGCGGCACGATCTGGGTGAGCGGGGTGAAGAACATCGCCGCGAGGAACAAGAGCCCCGTGACGACGTTGGCGAATCCCGTGCGGGCGCCCTCGCCGATGCCGGCACCGGATTCGATGAAGACGGTGTTGGACGAGGACGAGGTGGCCCCTCCGACGACCGCACCGACGCCCTCGACGATCAGGGCGGACTTGAGGCGGGGGAAGTTGCCGTTCTTGTCGGCCAGCCCGGCCTCGTTGGAGAGCCCGGTCATGGTGCCCATGGCGTCGAAGAAGTTGGTGAACACGAGCGTGAAGACGAGCATCACGGCGGCGAGCACGCCGATGCGCTCGAAGGCGCCGAAGCTCACCTGGCCCACGAGGGAGAGATCGGGCAGCGCGACGATGCTCGTCGGGAGGACGGGGGCGTTGAGGTTCCAGCCGGCCGGGTTGGTACCGAGGGAGGGGCCGACCTTGAAGATGGCCTCGAGGATGACGGCGAGCACGGTGGTGCCGACGATGCCGATCAGCAGGGCGCCCTTGACTTTACGGGCCACGAGCACGCCGATCAGCAGCAGCCCGATCACGAACACCGCGGTGGGCAGGCTGGCGACCGAGCCGGCCTCACCGAGCTGAACGGGCGGGGATGCGACGCCGCTTGCACGCACGAAACCGGAGTCGACCAGGCCGATGAACGCGATGAACAGGCCGATGCCCACGGTGATGGCGATCTTGAGCTGGCGCGGTACGGCCGTGAAGATCATCTCGCGCAAGCCCGTGGAAGCCAGCAGCACGATGATGAGGCCATTGATGACGACCAGGCCCATGGCCTCGGGCCAGGTGACCTGGCCCACGACGCTGACGGCGAGGAACGAGTTGATGCCCAGGCCCGCGGCGAACCCGAACGGCAGGCGCGCGATGATCCCGAACAGGATCGTCATGACGCCGGCGGTCAGGGCGGTGACGGCGGCGACCTGGCCGTTGGGCAGCCAGTTGCCGGCCACGTCCACCGCGGCCTGATCGGCGCTGAAACCACCGAGGATGAGCGGGTTGAGGATGACGATGTACGCCATGGTGACGAAGGTCACCAGGCCGCCGCGCACCTCACGAGCCCAGGAGGAGCCGCGTCGGGTGATCTCGAAGTATCGGTTGATCGCCGACATCGGCCCGGTGCCCGTGGGCTCGGTGCCTGTCGGGCCGGCGCCCGAGGTCGCCGGGCCGGTGGGCTCAGCGCCGGGGGTGGCGGATGCGGAGACTGTGGGCTGGTGCTCTGATGCGGAAATGATGCTCTCCAGATAGACGGTCGGCGGCGCGCCAAACGACTCAGTCTACGACCAGGGTCGCCGCCTGTGGAAATCAGCCCAACCGCCCTGGTCAAACGTGCGGGACGAAGGCTCCCCAGGCGACCCGCCGTTCGGCGTGCGGATCCGACACCACCCGGTCCCGGGTGTCGATGATGAGGGTCAACCGGTCGGCTTCGGTGTACGCCGGCCAGGCGGCATCCGGTGTACCCGTTCGGGCGAAACCGAGCCACCAGACCTGCATGCGCGCGCCGATGGCCTTGAAAGCCCGGCGTCCGCCGAGAACGGTCATGCCCCGGCCGAACCAGCCGTCGAGCCTGTCGAACAACGGGAAGAGCTCCAGGCCGTGGGTGGCGTCAAGTCCCATCCGGCGCAGCAGCCTGGGTGCGGCGTCGAACCTGTAGAAGTGCACGGGCGCGTACCGGGAGTGCCGCTCGGCCACCTTGACGCTGGGGTACCAGAACGAGTAGTCGCCGCCGAAGTCGAGCGCGGCGCGCGGCGCGGGGATGCCCGGGTACTGCGCCTTGAGCGCCTTCCTCGCCTTCTTCTTGGTGTTGGCGAAGACCGCCCGCATGCGCGGCGGCGTCGACGCCAGAATGTCGATGCGGCCGCTGAACAGCGAGCCCTCCCGCTCGTTCGTGCCGATGATGAGCGGGATACGGTGGGCCCGGCCGTCCTTGAACGCGTCGAGCGGCCGCTCCGGCAGGAAGTCGCCGTCGATGACCGGGCAGAGCGGGATCGTGCCCGGGTACAGATCGGGCGAGCGCACCGTGAGGGTGGTCGTGGCCCCGGCGAGGCGGGCGGGCTCGGCCTCGAGTAGCAGCCGCACGGCCTCGGCATCGGTGAGGCCGGAGACGATGGGCGGTTCGCCCCGCGGCTCGTCGGCGATGCGCTGCTCGTCAGGCTCCACGGTGGCGGCAGGTGTCGGCGCCCCCGAGGTCTGGTCGGCCAGGATCCGCACGAAGCTCGCCGCCCACTCGGCGGTGAGCTCCGGCGGGTACACCGCGTTCGGCGGGGCGCTCTGGGCGATGGCCCGCTGGAACAGCCCGGCGGCTGCCGGAACGGTCATCAAGGTGGTCACGGCGTTGCCGCCGGCAGATTCGCCGAACAGGGTCACGGCATCCGGGTCGCCGCCGAATGCACGGATGTTGGCCCGCACCCAGGCGAGCGCCGCGACCTGGTCGCGCAGCCCCAGGTTGCTCTCGAACGGACGCTCCGGCGTGGAGTAGCGACTGAAGTCGAGGTAGCCCAACGCCCCCAGCCGGTAGTTGATGCCCACGTAGACGATGCCGCCGCGGCGCACCAGTCCCTCGCCCTGCCGGGGATTCTCCCGCGAGGACCCCACGCTGTACGCGCCGCCGTGCACGAACACCATCACGGGCCGCAACGCCGCCTCGTCGGCGGGTTCGTCGGGGGCGATCACGTTGAGGTTGAGGCAGTCCTCGCTCTGCGGGATGCGCGGGTGCGCTCCGATGAACTGGCCCTTGTGGCTCTGGGTGGCGACAGGGCCGAACTCGGCGGCGTCACGCACCCCCGGCCAGGCCTCAACCGGCTCTGGCGCCCGGAACCGCAACGCGCCGACCGGAGCAGCCGCATAGGGGATGCCGCGCCAGGCCCGGATGCCGCGTTCGCGCACGCCCCGCACCGTGCCGCCGGACACCGTGACCTCGAGGGGATCGTGGGCGCGGGTGCCGGCATGCGAGGTCATGGGGTGATCCTAATCCGGTCCGCTGACCCCCGGGCAAACTCGGTGACGGCTGCGGTGGAGCACTACGCTCAGCTAGGGCCGCCCGGATGCGGCCGACCGGCTTGAACAGAAACGAGACTCGAATGGCACTGCCCTGGACCCTGCACGGCGACGGTAAGACTTTCGGCGCGACCGACGTCGTGGCCCCGGGCGAACGTCTCAACTGGCCCATCACGATCGGCATCGGCGCCCAGCACGTCGTGGCGATGTTCGGCGCCACCTTCCTGGTGCCTCTGATCACGGGCTTCCCGCCGAGCACCACCATCTTGTTCTCCGGCATCGGCACGCTCCTCTTCCTGCTGATCACCCGCAACAAGCTGCCGTCCTACCTGGGGTCCTCGTTCGCGTTCATCGCCCCGATCACGGCCGCCGTCGCCACGGCCGGCATGGGCAGCGCCCTGTTCGGCATCCTCGCGGTCGGTGTGCTGCTGGCGGTCGTCGGCGGCATCGTGCAGGTCGCCGGGGCCGGCTGGATCGACGCGCTGATGCCGCCCGTGGTCTCCGGCGCCATCGTCGCGTTGATCGGCTTCAACCTCGCGCCTGTCGCCAGGGACAACTTCAGCGACGCACCGCTGACCGCCGTGATCACCCTCGCCGCCGTCATCCTCAGCACGGTCCTGTTCCGGGGCATCCTCGGCCGCCTGTCGATCTTCCTCGGCGTCATCGTGGGCTACGTGGCCGCGCTCATCCAGGGCGAGGTGGACTTCAGCAAGGTCGGCGACGCCGCCTGGGTAGGCCTGCCGCCACTGACCCTGCCGACCAACCCGTTCGAGAACCCCGCCGTCTGGGCGATCCTGCCGGCCTTCCTGCCCGTGGTGCTGGTGCTCATCGCCGAGAACGTCGGCCACATCCGCGGCGTCGCGCAGATGACCGACAGTTCGGTCAACAAGCTCACCGGCCGGGCGCTGCTCGCCGACGGCCTGGCCACCGTGTTGGCCGGCTTCGGCGGCGGCTCAGGTACCACCACCTACGGTGAGAACATCGGCGTCATGGCCGCCACCCGCATCTACTCGACGGCCGCGTACTGGGTCGCCGGCATCACCGCGGTGCTGCTGGGCCTCTCCCCCAAGGTGGGCGCCGTCATCAGCACCATCCCGGCCGGCGTGCTCGGCGGCGTTACGACGGCCCTCTACGGCCTCATTGGGGTCATCGGCGTGAAGATCTGGCTCGACAACAAGGTGGACTTCAGCAAGCCGGTCAACCAGTTCACGGCCGCGACCGCGTTGATCATCGGCATTGCCGACTACACCTTCAGCGCCGGCACCCTCACGTTCAACGGCATCGCGCTGGGCACCCTGGCCGCCATCGTGATCTACCACCTGATGACCTGGATCACCCGCCTCCGCCGCACGGCCTAAGCCCCCTCGCCCCTCCCGCGAACTGCGCGCCGAGCACGTCCGGGAGGCGCCTTGGGGGGCTCAACTCACGGTTCGCGGAACTGGGGCGCGGGTTACTTGTGCAGGGCCGGCACGATCAGGTACACGCCGTAGAGCACGATCAGGCCGCATACGCCGAAGCAGAGGTAACCGGTGTACTGGGCGAGGCGCTTCTGGCCGTCCGTGAGCGGGTTGGCCTTGCGGGCCTTTTTGGCGCGCTTGGCGTCCTTGGCGGCGCGGGCCGGACTCAGCACGGTGATGGCGCCGGTGAATTCGGCGGGCTCGACGGTGGGGATGCGGCCCGCAGTGGTGAGCATCCGCAGGCCCAGGGAGTAGAGCGAGACGACGACGGCCGAGGAGACCAGCGAGGCAGCGGCGACAACGAGGAAAGCGGCCCAGTCGATCACAGTGCAACCTTCTCTCGGTCCTTGCGGGACGGCTTGCGGGGGGTCTTCTTGATCTTCACCACGTGGCCGGCATCATCGATGTCGTGCAGGTTGTCGTGTGACACCCGGTCGCGCTTGGACCAGCGGAACAGCACGTAGACCACGATCGTGCCGATCACGACGTCGAGCAGAATGCCGATCGGGCCGAGCAACGCCAGCCCCGCCGCGAACGCGCCCATGATGGCGGAGGCCGGCAGGGTGAGCAGCCAGCCGAGGGCGATCTGCCCGGCCATGCCCCAACGCACCGTGGAGCCGCGCCGGCCGAGGCCGGACCCGATGACCGACCCGGAGGCCACCTGAGTGGTCGAGAGGGCGAAGCCGAGGTGGCTGGAGGCGAGGATGGTGGCGGCGGTGCTGGTCTCGGCCGCGAAGCCCTGGGCGGGCTTGATCTCGGTGAGTCCGCGGCCCATGGTGAGGATGATGCGCCAGCCACCGGTGTAGGTGCCGATCGCGATGGCCAGGGCGCAGCAGGCGATGACCCAGAACTGCGGGCCGGAGCCCACGGCCTGGTAACCCCCGGCGATGAGGGTGAGGGTGATCACTCCCATGGTCTTCTGTGCGTCGTTGGTGCCGTGTGAGAGGGCCACCAGCGAGGACGAGAAGATCTGCGCGTAGCGAAAGCCGCCGCGGCCGTCGGGCTTGCCCACGTCGCGGCGGGTGATGGCGTAGGCAAGCCGGGTGGCGATGAATGCGACGATGCCCACGGTGATCGGCGCGATGAGCGCGGGCAGGATGACCTTCGCCAGCACCACGTCGTAGGCCACGGCCTGCGCGCCGACGCCGATGATGGTGGCCCCGATCAGCCCGCCGAAGAGGGCGTGGCTGGAGCTGGACGGGAGTCCGCGCAGCCAGGTGATCAGGTTCCAGACGATGGCGCCGATCAGGCCCGCGAAGATCATCTCTGGGGTGATCTGGATGCCGCCGTCGCCCTCCTTGATGATGCCGCCGGAGACGGTCTTGGCCACCTCGGTGGAGAGGAAGGCGCCGACGAGGTTGAGCACTGCTGCGACGCCGACGGCGACCTTGGGCTTCATGGCCCCGGTGGCGATCGGCGTGGCCATGGCGTTGGCCGTGTCATGGAACCCGTTGGTGAAGTCGAAGATGAGTGCCAGTGCGATGACCAGCGCGACGATAAGGGTGAGATCCACCGGCGTCTTTCCTTGTGATTCGTCCCGGACCGCGACTGGACCAAGGCCCGGGCACGCCAGGAGAACTGGCTGGCTCGAAACCGGGCCTCGTTGATCCTGACAGCCCGAGGCAGGCAGGTCAATTCAGGAGCTGTTCAGAAGCTGTTCAGAAGCCGTACTTCTGGCGTTCAGCCGCGAGTGACGACGGTCGCGAGATCCTCGCCGAAGGTGAAGGTGGCCTCGACGGGCACACCGGCCAGCACCCCGGGCAACCAATGCCTGGCGTCGTCCCACATCTCGTCGACGGGCAGGTCGGCGATGGTGAACCACACCGGGTTCAGCTCGTCCGACTCGCGCGGGGTGCCGGTGAACCGGTCGGTGACGAAGACGTTCGACCGCTGGCTCCAGGCGGGTTTGTGCGGAAACAGGTAGGTGAGCACGCCCATCGCGGTGAGCGCATCCGCCGACACGATGAGCCCGGATTCCTCCTGGACCTCGCGTACGGCGGCCTCAAGGGCGGACTCCCCCGGCTCGAGCTTGCCGCCGAGACCCACGATGTTGCCCAGGCCCAGACCCTTCTTCTTGCGGCCCAGCAGCACCTGCGGGGCGCCGGACTCGGACAGTCGGGTGAGGTAACACACGCACACCTCGGGCAGGTCGGTCATGGCCTCAATCGTAGCGAGCGCCCCGGCACCGACCGTGCCCCGCGGATTCCCGGAAACCTCGGTTACGCTGTACGCATGGATTTTGTGCCTCAGACCGGAACTATCACGATGTTCACCACCACCTGGTGCGGCTACTGCTCGCGGCTGAAGACCCAGCTCGACAAGGTCGGCATCGGCTACACCGAGGTGAACGTCGAAGAGGTCGACGGCACCTCCGAGCTCGTCATGAGCCTCAACGGGGGCAACCGCACGGTTCCCACGGTGCTGTTCCCGGATGGCTCGGCAGCGACGAACCCGTCGCTCGCGCAGGTGCAGGCCAAGCTCGCACCCGCGGCCTGACACCCCTCTCTCACGCGCCTTCACGAACCGGGCGCGCGCGACCCGGACACACGACTGCCCGGACGGCCTGAGCCGTCCGGGCAGTTCTCTGTGCCGGCTCGGGTTTAGCCGAAGAGCACGGCTGCTTCGTCGTAGCGCGCCTGGGTGACCCGGTTGAGGTCCATGGTGGCGTCGGCGATGCTGACGGTGTTGATGTCGGTTCCCTTGAGGGAGACCATCGAACCCCACTTGCCCTCGACGACGGCGTCAACGGCCGCCATACCGAGACGGGTGGCGAGCACCCGGTCGTAGGCCGACGGGGCGCCACCGCGCTGGGTGTGGCCGAGGACCGTTGCGCGAGCCTCGATACCGGTGCGCTCTTCGACCATGGGGGCGATGAGCTCGCTGATGCCGCCGAGGCGGGGACGGTTGAACGCGTCCAGGCCCTTGTGCGAGTGGGCCTCGCCCATTTCGGCGAGAAGGAAGCCCTCGGACACGACGAGCACGGGTGCCCGGCCGCGGTCGCGGACGCTCTCGACCCAGGCGCAGATCTGCTCGATGGTCTGCGGCTGCTCGGGGATGAGGATGGCGTGTGCGCCGCCGGCCATGCCGGAGTGCAGGGCGATCCAACCCACGTGGCGGCCCATGACCTCGACGATCATGCAGCGGCCGTGCGAGTCGGCGGTGGTGCGCAGACGGTCGATGGCCTCGGTGGCGATCTCCACGGCGGTGTTGAAGCCGAAGGAGTAGTCGGTGGCCGCGAGGTCGTTGTCGATGGTCTTCGGCACGCCGACGATCTTGATGCCGGCGTCGGTGAGACGGCGGGCGGCGGTGAGGGTGCCCTCGCCGCCGATGGCGATGATGGCGTCGATACCCTCGGCGTCCATGGTCTTCTGGATGTTCTCCGGGCCCGCGTTCTCGCCCTCGAACGGGTTGGTGCGGGAGCTGCCGAGGATGGTGCCACCCTGGCGGGAGAGGCCACGGACGCTGTGACGGTCGAGCTTCATGAACTCGCCCTGCACCAGCCCGCGCCAGCCGTTGCGGATGCCCACGAACTCGGAGTCGTACGCGCGGCCTCCCTTGAGAACAGCACCCCGAATCACTGCGTTGAGGCCTGGGCAGTCTCCACCGCTGGTGAGGATACCGATCTTCATATCTGGCTACTCCTTAGTGCATGCATATTGTTGCGGCAGATTGCCCGTCCACCATCATGGTGGCGCGCTCTGGCCTGGATCAAGTCAACACCGGCGGCGCTGCTCGGGGGTAGGGACTTCCGGCCCGGTGTTACAGCTCTCCGTCGAGCGCCTGGGTGAGTACGTAGACCAGCGCGCTGGCCTGCACCGAATCCTCGGGCGACAGCTCCTCGTCGGCTCCATCGAGCGCGCGGGCCGCCAGGCCCTGCTTGCTGCCGATGAGTTCGGCGATGCGCGCGTCGATGGTGTGCGCGGCGATGATCCGCCACGCTGTCACCGGTTCGGCCTGGCCGATCCGGTGCACCCGGTCGATGGCCTGGGTCTGCTCTGCCGCGGTCCAGCTGAGTTCGGCCAGCACCACGTTGGAAGCGGCCTGCAGGTTCACGCCCACGCCGGCGGCGGTGAGCGAACACACCACAACGGCGACCTCGGGGTCGGAGTTGAACGAGTCGATCGCGGCCTGGCGGGCCAGGGCGCTCTGGTCGCCGCGCAGCGACACCGTACGCAGGCCGCGCTTGGCGAAGATCTCCTCCGCGGCATCCATCACGTCGATGTGCTTGGCGAAGAACACGACCTTGCCCACCGAGTGCGCGAGCTGGGCCGCGTAGTCGGCGGCGAGCCCGGCCTTGGCCTGGCCGATCTTGCGCACCATGGTGAACACGTTCTCGCCGGTCGTGGTGCCCTTGGACTCCTCGAGATCGGCGTGCGCGACGGCGCGGATGTACGCGGCCCGCTCGTCCTCGGTGAGCACGGGTGCCTTGACGCCGGGGTGACGCGCGGCGACGAGGGCCTTGAAGCGCTTGACCAGGCGGGCGCCCAGTTCGCGTTCGGCCTTCTGGATCGACCGGCCGAGCTCGCTGTCGAGCTCCACCGGGAGGTCGGCGATGCGCTTGGCGGGCAGGTCGGCGGCCACGTCGACCTTGCGGCGACGCACGATGCCCATGTCGATCACGGCGGCCCGGGCGGCGGTGTAGAAGCCGGCGTCGGCCGGCGTGAGGCCGGTCTCTTCCAGCCGCTGCATGAGCTTGGCGGTGGGCTTGTCGCCGTCGATCCAGCCGAGGAACTGCCAGATGGCACGGAAATCGTCGACGTCGTTGATCAGCGGGGTACCGGTGAGCGCCATCAGCAGCGGGTTGTTGCCCGGGGTGCGGCGGCGGATCTGCTCAGCGAGGCTGAGCACGTGCTTGGAACGCTGCGACTGCAGGTTCTTGATGAAGTGCGCCTCGTCGACCACCATGCCCTTGAAACCGAGGGTGCCGAGCCAGGCGAGGTGTCGGTCGAGCACGTCGTAGTTGACCACGACGACGTCGGCGAAGGCGTCGAGGGTGTCACCGTCGCCGTGGATGACGGTGGCACGGCGGTGCGGCGTCCACAGTTCGACCTCGCGCACCCAGTTCATCTTCACGACGTTGGGCACGATCGCCAGCAGCGGGTAGGCGCCGGCGACGGATGCGGCGAGCAGGCTCTGCGCCGTCTTGCCGAGGCCCGGCTCGTCGGCGAGGAGGTAGCTGCGGTGGCCTAGGCGGGCGCTTTCGATGAAGCGGGCCTGGTGCCGCATGAGCTCCATGCCGCGCGGGGAGAACCTGTCGACGTTCGGGGCTTCGGGCAGGTCCATGCTGGCGGCCTGGCCGCCTGAACCGTATTCGAACGCCTTGAACAGCGGGCCGAGCAGTTCCCAGTTGGCCAGGCGGCGGGCCGAGGAGACCGGCGCGGCCTGCACGGCGCTGAAGTCGGGGGCGAGGAAGGGGTTTGCCAGCTGGCGGGCACGCACCGACTGCGGGATGACCTGGTTCTGCAGCACCTCGGGCTTGGCCTCGGGTTCGCGGGTGATGATGAGCTCGTCCGGGCTGAGCTCGGCGCCGGATTCCAGCAGCCAGTCGCGGCGGAAGCGTTGCGCGACGGTGGAGACACCCGCATCCGGTTCGAGCAGGGTGATCAGGCTGGTGTCGCGGGCGGCGGTCTTCGCGAGGATCTGGGCGATGCCGTCGAGGCGCTTGAGCAGTTCAGCGCGGTTCGCGTCTGTGAGCTCGCCGTCGGCCTTGACCCGGGCGCGTTCTTCGCGCATGAGCAGGGCGATGACCTGGTACTTGGTGCGGTTGGTGGGGCCGAGCTTGGTGCCGCTCTGCGCCTTCGCCTCGACCTCGCGCACCTTGCGGGCGAGGATCGGGATGATGGGGGCGTCGTCGTCACGCGAGCGTGGGCGCTGCCGGGTTCGACCGCTGCTGGCACCAGCACGGCCCGCTCCCTGAGGGCGGGTGTAAGCCATTTTTCTCCACTTCACACCAGCGCGGCACACAGTGCGCGCTCGTCGTGTTGAGCATCCGTGGATGCCTGTGCGATCGATACGCCGAACCCCAGAAACAAGCAACGTGACCGGCATCGGGCAGCCTCGAAGGTGCTGATCGACGCAGGACAACGGTCGTGACACTAACCAGGTTCTCCAGACGCGTACTCAGTCTATGCCCGGACCTGTTCTCAGCGGTGCACCGCAGTCGGGACCTTAGTACGAATGCCGACGATTATGAAGACCAGGGCGGCGATGAACTGGGCGGACACCCAACCCTGACCGTGCAGCTCGATGATCACGATCGGGTTCCACAGCACAGCAATGGGCACCAGGCCGATGAGCCACCACCAGGACTTCGCCTGGATCACGAAGACGCAGATGATGAGGGCCAGGATGCTGACGACGTAGCGGATGATGACAAAACTGTCGACATCGAGCAGAGCGAGCCCGGCCAGGAGGGCGATGGCGCCGAGTAGCCCGGGCGCCAGGGCCGAGCGGGTATAGGTAGGTTCAGCCGGAGTGCCCATCAGACGCCCCCTCCCCCGCCGCCGCCGCCGCCGCCGCCGACGGAACCGCCCCCGCCGGAACCGGAGCTGGACGAACTCGAGGCGCTGCCCGACCAGGCCGACGACGTGGACGTGGCGAACGCGGCGACACCCGTCGCGAAGTAGGCGGCGTTGAACGGAGCCGTGCCGACGTACCAGTCCGGCTGTGCGCGCGTCCCGTCGTAGTAGTCGCCGAGAACCTTCGACCACTGCTTTTCCTCGCCCGTGAGGACCGCGTAGGGCAGCAGCCGTTCGTGGAGCTTGAGCACCTGCACGGGCTCGGTCGAGACGGTGCCGGCACCATCCGGTCGGTATGGCGTGCGCAGCGCGCCCAGGGGGCTTTGCAGCACCCGGAGCCGGTCTGCTTCAGCCAGCGAGATATACACTGTGACGCCCTTCAGGTAGTCGCGGAGTTCCGCGCCGCTCGCGGTGAGCGGTCGCACGTCGCCGACTACGGCAAGCGTAACAATCGCGGCGGCCAGCCCACCGACCAGGAAAAAGAGCGGCCACGCGCCGGCGACCTCGGTGGCGAAGGTGATGATGCTCACCACGACGGCCACGACACCGGCGACGATCGCCAGGGCGATGAGCCAGCGGCGGACGGCCCCGCCCTTCTTCTCCCGGAGGCCGTCGGTAAGCATCCGTTTGCGTGCCGTTCGGCGCACCTTCTGCAGGGCGGTGCCGAGCGTGGTGCTTTTCTTCTTCAGGTCGCGCACCGAACCGATGGGCCGGTTCGAGGGGAACAGGGCGTTGAGCACGGTGCTCTCGGTGGCGTCGAGACCCTCACGGCTGCGAAGCTCGAGCAAGTAGTGGTTCTTACCGTCACCCTCGAGCACCCGCAGGTTGCCGCGCACGGCGAACTGCAGGAACTGGGCGGTCATGGCCTTGCCTGAGGCGCGGGCACCGAGGACGTCCCCGGACTGCAGCAGGTTCACCCCGGCCGGTGGCAGGTACTCGGCGATGATGGTGGGTCGCCCCGGCTGGTTGCGCCACCGGGTGGTGCGCAGCACAACCGCGATCGCGGCGGCGATGAGCGCGGCAATGCTGGCGAGGAGGGCGATGGTGGGAAAGGGGTTGGCCGTGAAGGAGTCGTCGCGGGGCACGAAGGTGCCGTCATCGAACCCGACTGCCACGGCGAGTCCCTCGTGCGGGCCCAGGTTGCGCGCCTCGGCGTCGACGACCCAGCCGTCGCCCACGGCGACGCTGTCGAGGGCATCGCACTCGGTGCCGGATGCCGATCCGCCCTGGTAGCACGCCGTCTGGCCGGTGAGCTGAGGCACCAGGTCTGGCGCCACATGCACGGTGGCCGAGACCGCGCCGAACGGTTGGGCCCAGCCGGTGCCGTTGACCTCCCAGTAGAACTCCTGGTCGGCGGTGTCATCGGGAGAAAACGTGACGTAGGTCTGGTGGTAGTTGATCACGTAGGTCTGGTCGCCGTGCACGTAGTCGTCGGCCGCGATGGTGACGCTGACATATTCGGCCCCGGTGTCGTCGGAGATGGTCTCCGTGGCGGTGTCGCGCTGCTGGCCGGTCTCGTCGGTGATGCTGTCGATGGTCAGCCCGGTGGGCTGGCCTTGGTAGTGCGTGGGGATCTCCCGCCGGATGCCGCGATTCTGGTCGGTGTCGGGGAACCGGGCAACGAACGTCTCGGTGGTGGCCAGGGTGGAGTGGCCTTCGGAGTCACGGCCGAGCTGATAGTCGGCGTGCAGGGACACGAAGCTGAAGTCATCGACGCCCGTCGGCTGGATCTGCGCGACGGGGAGCACCGAGACGGAGCCAGGGTCGAGCTGAGCGGCGGCAACAGAGGCCGAGTCGGCGGCGGCGGCGTTGACACCGGTGAGTCCGGTCAGCCCCACGGCTCCAGCAAGAGCGGTAGCGGCGAGAAAAGTGCTGAGAAGGCGACGTGCAGGTCTGCGCATGCTTTCATGCTAGCCACCGACCAGGGTGACTCGCTCCGCCGACGTGTGGAGGAGAAGTGCAGATCAGGCGGGCTGTGTGCTGATGGGCAGGGTAGCCGGGTGCTCGAGCATGTCGATGAGCACCGGCCGGAGCTCAGCGAGCCACACGACGTATCCGGCTTCGGTGAGGTGCAGGCTGTCGGTGGACCATTCGGCACTCAGTGCGCCCTCGGCATCCGCCAGCGCCGGCCAGAGGTCGAGGTAGCGGGCCTTGACCGTGGGAGCGAACTGGCGCAGGTGGCGGTTGATGGATCGGATCACGTGAACGGCGTCGTGCTCGCGCGGTGGCACGGATTGGATGAGCAGCCTGGTGCCCGGAAGCTTCTTGCGCAGAGTGCACAGGATGGTCTCGATGTTGCGCACGATGTACTCGTCGGAGCGATGCCAGCCGACGTCGTTCGTCCCCACCTGTAGCACGACGGCATCGGGGTCGATCTCGACGACGGCGTCGAGCCGGGCGATCACTTCATCCGTCGTGTCGCCGCACACTCCGAGATTATGGACCTCGAACTCGCCGAAGCGTTCTTCCCAGCGGGCGCCGGCGCTGAGACCATCGCCAACGAATACCACCACTCCGGACATGTCGCCTCCCCAACGCTTGCCTACCATGATGCGCCCCCGGCTGGCCTCTGGCTAGGGTCCAACCTGACAAGCTCCCGTCAGCCTCGCGGTCGCCCCACCCCTCCGTCTGCGTCCTCCGCTCGCCCCCACCGGTCGAGCACGTCGAGACCTGGCGAGACCCGGTGCCCCGGTCTGCGGAAGCCGCCCATCTTGTTGGTCGGGCCGTCGAGACTGGTGCGGGTTGTGGGGTCAGTGTTGGTGGGGTGTTTTGCTGGGCATGTCGATGAGGGTTTGTCCGGGGTCGATGGTGGCGGGTGGGCGGAGCCAGTAGCGGCCTTGGTTTTCGAAGATTTGCCAGCCTTGGTTGTGCAGGAGTCTGTGGTGGGGGTTGCAGAGCAGGATGCCGTGGCGGATGTCGGTGCTGCCGTGGTCGCGGAGCCAGTGGTCGATGTGGTGGGTTTCGGTGAAGGCGGGTGGTTTGTCGCAGTCGCCCCAGCGACAGCCGCCGTCGCGGGCGGCGAGGGCGATGCGTTGGGCGGGGGTGAAGAGGCGCACGTCTCGGCCGAGGTCGAGGGGTTGGTTGTCGGTGCTGAAGGTGATGGGCAGGCTGCCGCTGTCGCAGATGAGCCGGTCGAGGGTGGGTTGGGACAGGGGCGCGGGGTTGCCCTCGAGGTAACCGTGCGCGGTGAGGTCGGGCAGGGGTGCGAGGATCTCATCCGGTCGCCGCAGCAGCAGGAGTCCCGACCCCGGCGGGATCACCGGGTCAGGCCGGGCCGGGCCGTCGACGTGGGACGTCGAGCCCGGCGGGATGAGCGGGTCGGGCCGAGCTTGGCCGTTGACGTGGGACGTCGGGCCCGGCGGGATGAGCGGGTCGGGCCGCGCTTGGCCGTTCAGGTGGGGTGCCGGGATCGGTGTTGCTGCGGTGGAGAAGGTCCACGTGGGTGTTGAAGTGCCGGTGGGGGTATCCGTCCCGGTGAAGGCTGAACTCCCCGCGGGGGCAGTGGTTCCGGTGTCGGAAGGGGTGCCGGTGCGGCCGGGGTTCTCGGTGGCGGCAGGATTCGCGGTGCTGGCGGGGTTCCCGGTGGCGGGAGGAGCATCCGCGCCGGTCGCGGTCGTGGGGCGCGTGGGCGCCTCTCCGGGGGTGGTCTGGTGGGTGATGATGCGGACGGAGGGCTGCCGGCCGCCGAGGATGCGGTTGGGGTTGATCTCGGTGCCGGCTTTGAGGAGGGCGAGGAAACCGTCCGCGGCGATCTGCTCCGTGCTGCGCGGGTCATCGCGCACGCTTTGGGCCCACTTCGCGCGGGCCGGGTCGACAAAGCGCACCCCGCCACGGCGGGGACTGGTGAGGCTGTCGTAGGCGGAGAGGACGAACGCGCCCTGCTCGGGCGGGAACACCCCGTGCAGGTGCACCTGGCCGGACGGGTTCGTCCACACGCGCAGGGAGCGGTCGTCCCACGCTTTTTGTTCTCGCACGATGATCCCGGCCGCGTCGAGGGAGTCCCGGGTGCGGCGGGCCCTTTTGAGCAACTGATCCACGTTCAGGGTTCGGGCATCCCGGAGCAACTCCTCGACGGCGGTCGCGAGGACCGGCCCCGTCACGACGGTATCGATGTCACCGAGCCCGGTGCGGATCGCGTGGGCGGCCGCCACAGACAACGCCCCGCAGGTCACGGCCTCGGAGATCTTGTGGTGCCACGGCAGCACCGCCGGATCAATCGCCGGAATGCCCACCCCGTCCAGCCCGTTCCGGCCGTCGAGTTCGTCCTGGCCGTCGAGGCCGTCAAGCCGCGTCGACTCCGGGTCCCCGCCGGAGCCATCAGCATCGCCAGTACCGCCAGCACCGTCCGTCCCGCCAGCACCGTCGAGCTCGTCGAGGAGTCTGCGGGCGGCTTCATCCTCAGCAGCTGCGGCCGCAGCTCGCGCAGCGGCGGCCTCGTTGTCGGCGAGCATCCGGCCCACGTCCACGAGCCGGCGCGCGTCGGCCTTGGTCGACCCGGTGAGCTTTTGGATCAACCCGTCCGGGTTCAGATACCCCTGCTGCGCTGCCAACCCGGACTGGCCCAACTCCGGCCGGGACCGGTGCGCGATGGTCTTCGCCACCCACACCTGCCGGGTACCGACCGTCTCCGAGAGCCGGGCGATGTCGCGTTGGCACGCGAGAGCATCCGCATCCGACAGGGCGTCATAATCTGCGCTGCACGACCCCCAGCGGGCCACCGCGGCGACCACATCGGCCAGCGATCCCGCCGGGCCCGAAGGCCGCACCTCGGCCAGAACCGGCACCGCAGCCAGCGCCGGCGGCACCGTCTCGGAGACCGGACGGGCGGGCTCCGGAACGGTGTCGGGGGCGAAGATTGCTGCGAGGCTGGACATGCAGTGAGAGTATCCCGATCTCGTAGCTTTGTGTGCCCAAAACCAAGGCTGTGGATAACTCTTTTTGAGCCCGAGCCTGCCCATTTAGCCCGAGATCGGAATCACGTGTTTCCGTGCGCGCGTGCTGCGAGATTGTGCACCGGGACACTGCTCACAATGCCAGGAACAGAGGGGCATGGCCCCCAACGCAGGGCGGGTCACCGGGTTCGACAAACCCGAGCGGAGAGATTGTGCACCGACAGCGGCCGAACCTGCTGACGCCTGGAACGCCCCCTCCGCCGGACGGCTCACCCGATCTGATCGGCTGCTACGTCAGGGCGGCGGCCTCGGCGGTCTCCGGGCTTTCCGGCGGCGCACCGGTGGCGGAAAGGGCACCAGCGGAGTCAGCCTCGGCGGTCTCCGCGTGCACGGTTGCGGCCTCGGACTCGGCTGCGGCCGTGATGCGGTTTGCCATGCCGCTGAAGATCACGCCGTGGAAGGGCAGGATCGAGAACCAGTACAGCCGGCCGCCCAAGCCGCGCGGGAAGAACACGGCGCGCTGCCGGTAGATCGAGCCGCCGTCAGCCGTGGGTTCTGCCCGCATCTCGAGCCAGGCACGTCCGGGAACGAGCATCTCCGCCCGCAGGCGCAGGAAGCTGCCCCGGTCGATGCGTTCCACGCGCCAGAAGTCGAGCACGTCACCGGTCTGCAGACGATCGGGGTGACGCCGGCCGCGTCGCAGCCCTACTCCCCCGACCAGCTTGTCCATCCAGCCGCGCACGGCCCAGGCCAGCGGGAAGGAATACCATCCGTTCTCGCCCCCGATGCTCTCGATGACACGCCACAGGTCGGCCGGCTTGGCCGACGTCTTCTTCTCCTTGAGGTCGGTGTAGACGAGGTGGCCGGCCCAATCGGGGTCGCTGGGCAGGGGGTTGCTCGACGCGCCCTCGGTGGCCGCGTTCTGCCAGCTGGTCTCCACGTCGCCGTCACGCATGCGGCCGAGCGCCAGGCGAACGGCCCGGCGATACGTGGTGAGGCCGCCGGCGGGCGGCGGGATCACCGCATCGATGTCGTGCTCGTGCATCACGCAGTCGTACTGAAGCGAGGCGATGATGGGGATGGCCAGGCTCCTGGGGATGGGGGTGACCAGGTTGACCCACTGCGAGGCCAGCCACGGCGTGAGCACCGGGAGCGCGGCGATGGGACGCTGGTGCAGGCCCGCCTCGAGGGCGTAGCCGTTCATCATCTGGCCGTAGCGCAGCACGTCCGGCCCACCGATGTCGAAGGTGCGGTTCACCTCGGCGGGCACGTCGGCCGCCGCGAGCAGGTAGTACAGCACATCGCGCACGGCGATCGGCTGGATGAAGTTGCGCACCCACTTGGGCGCGGGCATGTACGGGAGCACATCGGTGAGGTGTCGGATCATCTCGAACGAGGTGGAGCCGGACCCGATCACCACGCCCGCCTGGAACGCCACGGTGGGCACGCCGGACGCCAGCAGGATACGGCCGACCTCGGCGCGGGATCGCAAGTGCGGCGACAAGGTGTCGGTGTCCGGGTGCAGTCCACCGAGGTACACGATGCGGGAGACCCCGGCTGCGGCAGCGGCCGTGGCGACGTTCCGGGCGGCCTCGCGCTCGGTCTGCTCGAAGTCGCCCTTGGCTCCCATCGAGTGCACGAGGTAGTAGAACACGTCGATGTCCGTGCTCGCCGCGGCCAGCGATTCTGCGTTGCCCAGGTCTCCCTCGACGATGTCGACGTCCTTGGCCCATGGCACATCGGTGAGCTTTTGCGGGGAACGCACGAGAACTCGCACGTCGTGCCCTGCCTCGAGGAGCCGGGGAACCAGCCGGCCACCGATGTATCCGGTGGCACCGGTAACGAGGACTCGCCGCGGAGAAGTTGTTCGCTCTGTCATTGCGTCAGCCTAGGCGCAGAGTCTGGACTGCGCCTGCGGAAAAGGCCGTCATCGGGGCGATTTCGGTTTTGCGTGCGCCGCGCCGGCCGGGTGTGCGGAACTGCCTCCTGCGCCTGTGGATGGATCCCGCGCGCTGTGCCGCCCGCGGGGGACAATCGCCGGATGATTCTTCGACTCGACCCGCGGTATCCGCTCGTCTGGCGCACTCCGGACACCATCCAGCTGGGCGTCGACCGGCCGCTGGCGATCGTTCCGGGGGTGACGGCACCGCTGGAGGGCGTCATCGCGGCACTCCGGGGCGGCGTACCCCTGTCGGGCGCGCTGATGCTCGGGCGGCAGGCCGGCGCAACCGATGAGGCGACCTCCGCCCTGCTGAGCGCCCTGGGTCCCGCCCTGGTGCGAGGTTCGGCCGTTCACGTGTCCGGAACGGGCGACACGGCGGCGGACGCCGGCGCCGCGGCAGACGGTTCGCCGGGGATAGGTGATGCCGCGGATGGCTCCCTGCCGGGCTCCGCCGAGCCCGGGCCCGACGGCAGCACCCGGCCCGGTACCGCTTCCGGCGGCATGACGGCCGGCCGGGCCCTGGCTGGCCACCGCCCGGTCGTGTGCGTCGACGGCGCCGGCGCCACGGCCGACCGCATCCGCAGCCTGCTGAGTGAGCTGAGCATCACCGTGGTGACGACCGAGGTCCTCGCCGCAACCGGTGCTGTCCCTCCCCCGCGACTGCCCGACCTGGCGGTGATCGTCGACCACTTCGTGTTGGCTCCCGAGCGGCACGGCCGCTGGCTGCGCCGGGACATTCCTCATCTGCCGGTGTTGTTCAGCGACGCCGAGGTGCGCGTCGGGCCGCTCGTGGAGCCAGGCGCCGGCCCCTGCCTGACCTGCCTGGAGCTGGACCGGGTCGACGAGGATCCGGCCTGGCCCGCCATCGCCTGCCAGCTGCTCCACCGGACGGCACCCACCGAGACGCCGCGGCTCGGTATCGAGGCCGCCGCCACGGTGGCCGGCATCGTGCACGAGCGACTGTTCGCGGCCTCGAACGAGTTCGCCGCCGCGTCGCTGGCGATCGACGCGATCAGCCTGTCGGTCAGGCGCCGCGCGCACCGGCCGCACGCGCGGTGCGGATGCCGATTTCTGCCAGAAAACGTGATCGTTCTCGCGGGGAACGCTGCTGGCTTCCGGCCACGGACCAACTGAGCGACAGCCGTTTACGCGCCCGGGTGACGCCCACGTACAGCAGGCGACGTTCCTCATCGACCTGCTCGAAGGTGCCCGCGTAGCTGATCGGTACGAGCCCCTCGCTCAGCCCGACGACGAAGACCGCGTCCCACTCCAGGCCCTTGGCCGAGTGCAGGGTGGCCAGCGTCACGGCCGCGACGGTGGGCTCGTGCTGCCCGGCCTGGCGTTCCATGAGTTCGTCGGTGAACTGGCGGAACGTGGTACCAGGGGCCGCCTGGTCGACGAGTCCCATGATCGCGTTGAGCGCCTCCCACCGGTCCCGCACCGCGCCGCGGGTCTCCGGCGCCGTCTGGCTCCAGCCCAACCCGCGCAGCACGTCGCTGACCGATTTGAACAGTGGTTCGCCCATGATCGACACGGATGCCGCGCGCAGCGACATCACCGCCTGCTTCACCTCGGGCAGGTCGAAGAACCGCTTGGACCCGCGGATCTGGTAGCTCACACCCACATCCCCCAGCGCCGTCTCGAGCAACGCGGCCTGCACGTTGACCCGGTACAGCACCGCGATGTTCTCGGGGGCTGTGCCGGCGGCGACCAGTTCGGCGATGCTCTGCGCCACTCCCCTGGCCTCGGCCATGTCATTGGGATACTCCCGCACCGCCGGCTCCACGCCGGTCTCGGCGACGGCGGCGTGCAGCGAGAGAGCGCCGGGCCGGCCGCGCATGAGCTGGTTGGCGGTGGCGACGATGGCCGCGGTCGAGCGGTAGTTCTGCTCGAGGCGCACCACGGTGGCATCCTCGTAGTGCTTGGGGAAATCAAGCAGGTAGTCGCTGCGCGCGCCGGCGAACGAGTAGATGGTCTGGCTGGCATCGCCGACGACACAGAGGTCGCGCCGGTCGCCCAACCAGAGCTTGAGCAGGTCGTACTGCAGCGGCGACACGTCCTGGAACTCGTCGACGACGAAGAACCGGTACTGCTCCCGCACCTGCAACGCCACCGACGGTTCGGCCTCGATCATGCCGGCCATGGCCAGCAGCACGTCCTCGAAGTCGATCTGCTTGCGGTCGTCCTTGAGCCGTTCGTAGCCCGCCTGCATGTCCAGGGCCTGGTCGATGTCCAGCCGGCCCGGTAGCGCCCGGCCGGCCGTGGCGTACTGCTCCAGGCTGAGCCCGGAGGTCTTGCGCCACTCGATCTCGCCCGCCAGATCACGCAGCGTGGCGGTGTCCAGCTTGAGCTTGAGCACCTCGGCCACATGGCCGAGCAGCCGACCCTTGCCCTCGAGGATGCGCGGCGCCTGCCCGCCCACGACGTGCGGCCAGAAGTAGTTGAGTTGCGAGAGGGCGGCCGCGTGGAAAGTGCGCGCGGCGACACCACCGGCGCCGAGCTGTCGCAGCCGGCCGCGCAACTCCGCGGCGGCGCGGGCGGTGAAGGTGAGCGCCATCACCCGGGTGGGCGAATAGGCGCCGCTCATCACGCCGTAGGCGATGCGGTGCGTGATGGCGCGGGTCTTGCCGGTGCCGGCGCCGGCGAGCATGCAGACCGGGCCGATCAGGGCCTCCGCCGCGACGCGCTGCTGTTCGTCGAGCCCGGTGAGCAGGGACTCGGCGGTGGGGGTCAACGGTTCAGACACCCGGGGACACCGTGGCCGGCCGGGCCAGCCAGTCGTCGATCAGGGCGCGGGCGATGGACGACGCACCGGGCAGCATGATCCCGTTCTCGCTGTCGGAGAGCTCTGCCCGGCTGAACCAGCGCAGGTCGAGGATCTCGGTGCCGTCCGGCACGAGCCCAGAGGAGTGCTGGCCGTCGGCCAGCCGGGCCGTGAAGCCCACCATGATCGAGGCCGGGAAGGGCCACGGCTGTGAGCCGTGGTAGACCGGGTCCGCGACGCGCAGGCCCGATTCCTCGAAGACCTCGCGCACCACGGCGGACTCGAAGGACTCGCCGGGTTCGACGAAGCCGGCCAGCAACGAGTACCGGTTGGCCTCCCACATGGCGTTGGAGCCGAGCAGCACGCGGTCCTGATCGTCGGTGATGAGCACGATGACGGCCGCGTCGGTGCGCGGGAACACCTGGCTGCCGTCGACCGGGCAGTGCCGCACCCAGCCGCCCGTGGTGACGTCTGTCGCGGCGCCGCAGCGCGGGCAGTGCGGGTGCGACTCGTGCCAGTGCAGAATGCCGAGGGACTCGGTGAAGATGCCGGTGTCCCGGTCGGACAGCAGGGTGGCGTAGTCGCGCAGGCCGACCCAGAGGGTTTCATCGGGCTCGAGCGCCTCGGCCTGCTCGTCGTCGAGCGGCACGGCGATGATCGGGGTGCCCACCGGCTCGGTGGCGTCGGGGTCGAGCGACCGGCCCAGGTAGACCTGCAGGCCGGATGCGCCGGGCCCATCCGCCAGCTCTGCCGGCGCAAGCAGCAGCAAACGCGGTTCGGTGAGCGGCTCGGCGAGCAGCGCTTTGCCGTGCCAGAGGGGCAGCAGCCGGGTGCCGGCATCCGCCCACAAGGTCTCGAACAGGTCGGTGCGGGCGCGGGCATCGTTGTCGCGATCGACGGCGTGCCGGGAAAGCGGCAGCCTTGCCGTAAACCTGAACGACATTCAAGGCCCCTCAAAGCTCGGGCAACTCGTGCCGAAGTGGACTGCAGGCGTGGCGAATGGCCCCACCGGGAGGAACTCGACCTAACCTAGAAGGCATGGCCAGATCCCATCTCACTCTAGCCGCGTTGGCCACCAATGCAGTTCCGGAGCTCGACGTCGCCCACGCCCGAAACCACAGTCTCGGCGCGAACGGATTGTTCGACTCCGCGCTGCTGATCACCCGCGACGGCACAGAGCTGATCATCCGGGTTCCCACGTCTCAGGCGGCGGAAACCGAGCAGTCGGCGGACCTCGTGGCGCTGCGCGCGCTCACGATGGGCAACCGCAGCCGGCTGCCCTTCGACGTGCCGGTTTTCGTGGGTCAGGCGCCCTTCGAGGGCACCAGGGCCGTGGTGTACGAACGCCTGCCCGGCGCGTCCTACGACGCCGACGCGCTCACCGGGCACGAAGGGGTCGCCGGTTCGATCGGTCGCGCCATCGCGGCCATCCACGGTCTGCCCACGGCCTTCATCGGTGACGCCGGACTCGTGCAGCAGAGCGCGCTGGATTGCCGCACCGCCACCATCGACCTGATCGACCGCGCGTCGAACACCGGAAAGCTGCCGGCGGCTCTGCTGCGCCGCTGGGAACTCGCCACCGACGACGACTCGCTCTGGCAGTTCGCACCCACAGTGATCCACGGTTCGCTCACCGCCGAGTCCTTCCTGATCAGCGACGACGCCGTGTGCGGCGTGCTCGGCTGGTCGGCGCTCTGCGTCGGCGACCCGGCCCGCGACCTCAACTGGCTGCTCGCCGCCCGAGGCGACGCCGCCGAGACGGCCATCGCCACCTACACCGCCACCCGGCAGGGCAACGACCCTCTGATCGCCCAGCGGGCCATGCTCTACGCCGAGCTCGAACTGGCCCGGTGGTTGCTGCACGGGGTCGACATCCACAACGAGGCCATCATCGACGACGCCGTGTCGATGCTCGACGGTCTGGTCGACAACGTGCACAGCCACACCATGCAGTCGCTGTCGCCGGAGACCGGGCCGATCCTCAGCGTGTCCGATGTGGAGTCGATGCTCGAGGACACCCCGCGCACGCCCACGAACGGGTCCGCCGGACGCAACAGCGACGACAGCTCCGAGTACGGCACCAGCGACTTCGCCGAGACGGGGTCGTTCTCCCGGGTCACGAGTTTCGACGGCACGGGCTTCGGCACCACCGGTTCAGACACCGACTACACCGACGACGCCACCGGCCCGATCTCCACGACGGCGGATGCGCCGGCCACCGACGACCAGGCCCGCACCAGGTCTTCCTCCGAGTAGAGCCGCTCCGGGGCGACGATAGTGTCGTCGGCGACGAAGTAGAACACCGCGTCGACGATGGCCGGGTCAATGCCCTTCCAGGTGGCGTAGGCCAGCCGGTACAACGCCAGCTGGGTCTGCTTGAGCTCGAGGTCGGCGGCATCCTTGGGCGCCTTGCCGGTCTTCCAGTCCACCACCTGATAGCCGGTCTCGGTCTTGTACACGGCGTCGAGCTTGCAGATGAAGACCTGCTCCCCCAGCACGTGGTGGATCTCGATCTCCACCTCCTCCGGCGCCAGGTTCGCCCAGGGCGAGCGTTCGAAGGTGGCCTTGAACCGCTCCAGCTGGTCCAGCTCGACGGGCATGCCCGGTCCTGAGCCGACGGACTCATCGTCGCCCTCGAGATCCAGGTCGAGTTCATCCAGGCTCGCATCGAGGAGATCCCCCGAGGACCCGCCGGCAGAGCGCTGCTCTACCCAGGAGTGGAACAGCGTACCCAGCCGCGTGGCCCGGTAGGGCCGCTCGGGCATCGGACGCCGGAGCCGGGCCAGAACGGCCGCCGGGTCGTCGACGTAATCCTTGAACCGCGACGCCGGGATGCGCGTGGGCACGTCGAGCGCGGCGGGTCCCGCGAGGCGCAGGGCGCGTTCCTCCAGCAGCAGGGTCACTTCCCGCGACCAGGGCGTGTCCGGCTCGTCCGCGGCCGAGCCGTCCTCGCCGGCGCCTCCGGCGTCGCCGCCCTGGGCGCGCACGAGCGCGGCGGCCGCCTCCACGACCGGGCGCCGGGTGCCGAGCGGGTCGAACGGCCAGACCTCGCTGGTGTCCTCGTCGGTCAGGGGCTTCTCGTCGTGTTCGCTGCCCTCCGGCAACTCGGGGATGAGCCCGGCCTCGGCCAGTTCGAGCAGGTACCTGCTGGGCTTCCGCACGGTGGTGCCGCCGCCCCAGAACGCCCCGGTCAGCAGCAACTGCTGCTGGGACCGGGTGGTGGCCACGTAGATCAGCCGCCGCTCCTCGGCGTCGTGCCGGTCGGCGAGCTCCTGCTTGTACAGCTCGAAGTCGATGTCGAACGACAGCTGGGTCTCGTGGCCCAGCCGGCGCAGCTCCGGCAGCTCGGCCCGGTCTCCCCGGCAGGGATAGGGCAACTCGCCGAACCGCAACCAGCCCGACACCTCCCGGCTCGGCGCCGGCAGGTTCTTCTCGGTCATCCCCGGGATGGCCACGAAGTCCCATTCGAGGCCCTTGGACCCGTGGATGGTGAGCAGCTGCACGGTGCCGGGTTCGGCTGCCTCACCGCGCGGGCCGAGGTCGTCCTGCCGTTCGGCCCGGGCCAGCCAGCGGAGGAAGCTGGCCAGGGTGCCCTGCTCGTCGCTGTCGAGGAACGCCGACACGGCGTCGTGGAAGGCGTAGAGGTTGGCCAAGGCGCGGCCGTGGCTCTCGTTGGCGACCAGTTCGAGGTCGAGCAGGGTCTCCTGCTCGATCAGGCGCACGAAGTCGAGCAGGCCAAGGCCCGCGCGGCTCCGCAGCCAGGCCAGTTGCCGGCCGGCCTGGCGGAGGCGCTGGCGTCCCTCGTCGCTGAACGCGGCAAGTTGGCCGTGGGTCTCCGGCACGCTGGCGACGAAGTCGAGGGCGTCAACGAGCGAGCGGCTCTCCTCGGTGGCGACGGATGCGCGCAGCTTGGCCTTGAGCTCGTCCGACACGGCCTTCTGCGCCCAGTCGTGCGTGGCGAGCCAGCCGGCCACGCCGGACAGGGCTTGCAGGTCGCGCACCCCGATGCGCCACCGGCCACCCGTGAGCAGCCGGATCAGGTCGCTGCCGGCGGACGGGTCGTGCACAACGCGCAGCACGGCGAGCACATCGGCCACCTCCGGCGTCGAGAGCAGGCCGCCGAGGCCCAGCACATGCGCGGGCACGCCGTTTTCCCGCAGCACCTCGGCGTAGAACTCCATGTCGCGGCGGGCACGGAAGAGCATCGCCCCCGAGCGGGGCTCGGCGTCGGGGTCGGCGGGCGACGTCTCACTGCCCAGTCGTGCCGCGAACCACCGGGCGATGGCGGCGGCCTCGTCGGCGATGGTCTCGTACATCGCGGCCTCCACCCGACCCGCGGCCTTGCCGGCTGGGACCTTGAGGGTCTCGACCTGGATGCCGTTGGGCCGGGCGCGCAACTGGGCGCTCAGCGGTGCGACAAGAGCGTTCGCGGCGTCGAGCACGGTCACCGGGTTGCGCCAGGTGTACGAGAGGGACATCGAGGGCGCCTCGGTGTTGGCCAGCTCGGCGAAATCGGTGGAGAAGCCGAGCAGGTTGGCCGAACTGGCGCCGCGCCATCCGTAGATGGACTGGTGCGGGTCGCCGACGGCCATCACCGGGTGGTGTGCGAAGAGGGTGCGCAGAAGCTCGGTCTGCAGCACCGAGGTGTCCTGGTACTCGTCGAGCAGCACGATGCGGTACTGCTCGCGGTAGCGGGCCACCACTGCGGGCACCTTGCGGCAGACCTGCAACGCCAGCGCCACCTGGTCGGAGAATTCGATCAGGCCCTGGCGGCGTTTCTCAGCCCCATAGGCATCCGCGAGCTCGGCCAGCACGGGCAGCGGAGCCACGGCGGCGATGGCCTCGAGCACCGAGTCGTACGGCTTCTTCTTGCGCGGGTTGCCGTAGGGCAGGTCGGCCAGGTAACCGAAGCTGTTCGCCAAGCGGGCCAGATCATGCGGTTCGGGGTCCTCGCCGGGCACGAACGGCGGCGGGTTCTCTGCCAGCGCCCGGCTGAGCGAGAGCACGGCATCCGTCACGGCGTCAACGCCCTTGCCGTATCTCACGAGCCGGCCGTCGCCGTGGGCCACGACCACCCGGCGGGCGAGCAGCCAGGCGCTGGTCTCGCTGAGCAGCACCGACTCGGGTTCGCGGCCGAGCAGCAGCGCGTTGTCGGTGAAGAGCCGGCTGGCGAAAGAGTTGTAGGTGGACACGGCCGGCGCGTTGAACAGGTCGGCGGAGTCTGGCCCGACGGCCAGGCCGGTGACGGGGTCTGCCGTGCCGTCGCCGGTGGGCATCAACCCGGCCTCACCGAGCTGCCGGATGCGCCCGTTGATGCGTTCGGCGAGCTCGCCGGCGGCCTTGCGGGTGAAGGTGAGGCCGAGGATCTGGTCGGGCCGGGCGTGGCCGTTGGCCAGCAGCCAGAGCACCCGGTTCGCCATGGTCTCGGTCTTGCCGCTTCCGGCGCCGGCCACCACGAGGGTGGGGCTGAGCGGCGCCTCGATCACGGCCTGCTGTTCGCTGGTGGGCAGGAACATGCCCAACGCCTCGGCGATGTCCAGCGCCGAGACGGATCTGGTCTGGAGGGCTTCGGTATTCATGTCTGTGACGTGGGGGCTCATGAGCTGACCTGCTTGATGACGTGGATACGGCACGAGCCGTAGGAGCGGGGGTCGAGGCAATGGTCGGCGATCTCGGCGACGAAGGTGGCGCCGCCCATTCCGGCGGCGTCCGCGGTGACGCGCGCGCTGAAGGCCGCGAGCTCGTCGGGCGTGAAGGCCGGCTGGGTGGGGTTGCGGTAGTTCTGCTTCTGGGTGCCGGACGACACGATCACCAGGCGCGCACCGGCGAGTTCCATGCCCGGTTCGAGGCCGGTGATGACGTTCGCGGCGAAGGCCAGCTGGTAGGCGCCGAGCTGGGGGTGTTCCGCCACGCCGCTGTCGCTGGTGGGGTCGCCCTTGCCGGTCTTGAGGTCGACGATGACGGCGCGTCCGTCGGGGAGCCGTTCCACCCTGTCGATGGTGCCGGAGAGCACGGCGCCGTCGAGTTCCAGTTCGAAGCGGCCCTCGGCGCTGAGCAGCCGGGTGCCGTCGCGGGCGCCGTCGCCGAGGTAGGCGGCGAGGCGGTCGGTGAGTTCGCGGGCCTGGGTCTTCTGCACCCTGGACTGCCAGTCGGCGTCGAAGACGAGCTCACCCCAGCGGGCCTCCACGCCGGCCCAGAGGGCATCCGCGGTGATCAGGGCCGGATCCGGCGTGACGTTCGGGTCGGTGGCGTCTTCCATGACCTTGTGGATGATGGTGCCGAGGTTGGCCGCGGTGCTCGAATCGCCGCCGCCGATCTGGCCGATCAGCCAGTGCAACGGGCAGGTCTCGAACGCCGACATGCGCGACGGTGAGACCCGCACCGGGCCGTCGCCGGCCTCCGGATCGTTGAGCGGGCGCACGGTGCTGGCCTGGCGCAGTCCGTACCATTCCTCGGGTGAGGCGCCGGGCACCCTCTCGCGGGCGAGGCGGGCGAGCGTGGCCGCGGCATCGGTGGCCCGGGCCGGCAGCACGGCAGGCAGCGCGCCGACCGGGTCGGCCGCCGGAGCGAGCCGGGGTCGGAGGGTCTGGGTGAGGTCGCGGCGCAGGCGACCGACCAGGCCGCGCAGCGACAGCGGGTAGCGGGTGAGCGGTGCGGGGTCCGGTTCGGGCAGCAGCCTGAGGAACGCCGATGGCTGGTTCTCGTCGTTGTCGACGGCCGTCACGAGCAGTTCGGTGGTGCTGCGGGAGGCGGCTTGGGCGAACATGCGCAGCTCGTCGTGCAGCACGCCGGTGCGGGCACCGGCCGGGTCGGGCTGCTCCCCCGCGGCGAGCAGGGCGAGGTCGCCGGCGCCGAGAAGCGAGCCGCGGATGCGCAGGTCTGGCCAGACGTTCTCCTGCACCCCGGCGAGCACCACGACGTCGTAGTCCCGGCCGATGGTGCCGCTGGGGGTGGAGACGAGCACCGACTCCGCCGTCGCCCGCGGCGCGAGGGTGTCTTCGGGCACGTCGGTGTCGACGAGGTGCTCAACGAAGAGCACGGGCGGGGCGGCGGGGGTGCGCTCGACGAAGCGCTGGGCGGCGGAGAAAAGGGCCACGACCGCGTCGAGGTTGTGATTGGCCTCGTCGGCGTCGATGCCGGTACCGGTGGACTGCTCCGCCCAGGCGGGGGCGAGTCCGCTGCGCTGCCAGAGCCCCCAGAGGAGCTCTTCGATGGTGGCGCCGGCCGCGAACGCCGTGCGGGTCTGCCGCAGGTTCTTGGCGCAGGAGGCGGCCCGCCGGGCGGTGCGGTTGTCGATGCTCTCCAGCAGCGCCGGGTTGGTGAAGACCTCCACCAGGAGCTCGTCGGCGGTGCGCGCGGGATCGGGCGTGCGGCCCGTGACGGGGGTTCCGTCGGGGTCGGCAGGTTCCGGCTCGCTCAGCTCCTGCTGGCGCAGCGCCGCACGCAGCCGCCGCAGGGTGATCGGGTCGAGGCCCCCGAGCGGGCCGCGCAGCAGCTCGACGGCGGCATCCGCGTCGAGCGGGCGGCGCCCCAGAGTCACATCGAGGGCCAGGATGAACGCGCGCACGGCCGGTTCGTCGCGGAGCGCCGCCTGGGAGGCGGCCACCTGGGTGGGCACCTCGAGCGCGGCCAGACCCTTGGACAGGGCGGGCACGAGTGCGCCGGTGCGAACGATCACGGCCATCCGCCCCCACGGCACCCCGTCGAGTACGTGCCGTTCGCGCAGCCGGCGGGCGATCACGGCGAGCTGGTCGGCCGGGCTCGCGGTGACGACGGTCTGCACCATCCCGCTGGCGGCGTCGGTCCCGGCTGCGGTGGTGTCCGGCCCGGTGGCCTCGTCCGTCCCTGTGGCTGCGGCACCGACGACGGTGCCGGCGGCCCGCTGGGTTCCGGCGGCGGCGGCGCCGATCCGGCCGGTGAACTCCCGGATCACGGCGCGCAGCTCGGGGCCGTGCCGGTGCACGGTGTCGAGGGTGAGCGTGGCCACCTCGGGCAGGCCCAGGTAGTGGGCGAGGCGGCCGAGGGCGTCCGGGTGGGCGCCGCGGAACGACCCTGTGCTGAGGTCGGGGTCGCCGAAGGCGACGACAGTGACGCCGCGGGCGGCGAACTGGGCCAGCAGCGCCAGCGTGGACTGGGTGGCCTCCTGGGCGTCGTCGAGCACGATCAGCCTGAGGTCGCCGAGCGGACCGAGCGGGTTGCCGGCACTCACAGCGGTGGCCGAGGCGGATCGCACGGCTCCGTTCCGCGGGATGGTCCGCGGGGCGGCCTGCACGATCGCCGCGGCGAACTGCACGAGCTCGGTGGAGTCGAACTGGCCTGGGCGGCTCTGGTCCTTGACCTCCTGGTACCCCGTGATGAACTGGGCCGCGGCGGCCCACTCCGGTCGTTCGGTGTCGGCGGCCAGCCGACTCAGCCGTTCGGGCGTGACACCGTATTCCACGGCGCGCATCATCAGGTCGCGAAGCTCGGTGCGGAAACCGCGCAGGCCCCGCACCTCGGCGTCGAGCGGGCTCGGCCAGGCCGGCCCGGTGCCCTCCAGGATGTCGCCCTGCAGGATCTCGGCGATGATCTGGTCCTGCTCGCCACCGGTGAGCAGCGTCGGGCTGGTGCGTCCGGCCGCCACCTCGGCGTCCCGCACGATCTGGAAGGCCACCGAGTTCGCGGTGCGGGCCAACGGACCGTTCGTGGGCACCCGGAGGCGCAGCGCCAGCCGGTCCCGCAACGCTGTGGCGCCGGTGCGGGTGGGCACGAGAACCAGCACCTCGCTGGGGCTGATGCCCAGGCGGAGCACGCGGTCTGCGACGAATTCGACGAGGGTACGGGTCTTGCCGGAGCCTGGCGCGCCGATCACGGCGGCCGAGCGGCCCACGCGCAGCTCGAGCACGGCCCGCTGGGAGGGATCCAGGTCTACCGGCGGCCGGTCGGCGGCGTTGTCGCCCGCCCGCACCGGGGCGGCTGGCTCTACTTCGGTCACCGGGTTCATCACGGTCCAACGGTAACGGGTTGCGCCGACAGTGAACGTGGCGGGCCGACCGGCGGGCATGTCGTAATCTGAGCGGGTAGGCAACCGAAAGGCGCATCCGTGGACATCCGCATTGGTATCTTCAACTCCCCCCGGGAGATCAGTTTCGAGACGACTCAGCCGGCCAACGAGGTCGAAGAGACCGTCGCAGCCGCCCTCGCCGGGCAGACCGGCTACCTCAAGCTCAGCGATAAGAAGGGCCGCGTGTACATCGTCCCCACCATCGGACTGGCCTATGTCGAGCTGGGCTCCGAGGAGTCCCGCCGCGTCGGCTTCGTGGCCTAACCCTCCATGGAACTCCTCTTCGTCGCCCTCGGCGGCGCGATCCTCGGCCTGGCAGCCCGGTATGCGCTTCCCCGCCGCCACACGCACGGCTCAGTGCTCGTGCCGGCCGTGGGCACGGGCGTCGCCAGCCTGGTCTGGGTCGCACTGACCTGGCTCGGCTGGGCCTGGGACGGCGGCTGGATCTGGTGGGTGTCGTTCGCGGCCGCCGCCGTGGCATCCGTCGTGGTCGATGTGATCGTCGGCCGTCGCCGCGAGGCCGCCGACCTGGAGGTTCTGCACAGGATCAGCAAGACCGGACTGCCGGCCTAGTGCACCTAGTCGCACATCATTTCTCGAAAACACCCCGTCGCTCCCGACGGGGTGTTTTCGCGCGCGGCTACGGATGTTCTAACTCGCGCAAATTGGACCTTGCTTGGTCTAGGCAATCAGAGGAATCATCGACACAGCAACCTCGATCTCGAACCGATGGCGATGGAGGAGCGCTCTGGCGACCCGCTCTCGCCGCTTTCGTCCGGACTCTTCTCCAGGACCGCAAATAAGTTCTCGAATAGGCAGTTGCTCCAGGCCAGACCTCTCGCAGGCCATTGCGAATCCGCGCCCACCTGTACCCGGGGTGGCTCGGGGCCTTCCAACTTCGATGTAAGGCGCAATCCCAGCTCGGCCAGCGTGAAACTCGGGACGAGCAAACCGAACCCTGTCCATTAGCAGCCGAACCTCTTCTTCGACGGCAAACGCCGGATGTTTCAGGGTGGCCGCTAGATTCCCGACCTGCATCAACAAGGAGTCCGTCGGATCCTCCCCATTGGTGGCAGCAGAGCCAAGGAGAGAGCCCGCGTCGCCCACAAGGTCCTGGAGCACCCGCAACACGGCTGCTTGCTGCTCATCCCGTCCGTAGATAACGTCCACCCATATCGGGACGCTCTGTGGGTCTCGCTTGGCTGCCTGCGGAAAATGGTGACGCGGGTCAATGACCTGAGCGTATACGCCGATATCCAGTCCTATGGCGTAACCGTTTCCATTCGCGTAGTTGCGCCACTGGTTGAGAGAATCTCGATCGCGGGAAGCACACACGATGAAGTAGTCACGCTCCAGCAGATGATCGTCAATATTCTCAATGAAGTTGTTCAACAAAGCTATTGCGGCAGGATCTCCCTCGAGCGCCGCGGTGCTGAACACTTCCCTGATCACGCCAACACCATAGGCGATTTCCGACGAGTCATTCAACGAATGAAACGACGACGCCCTGAGGGTTCCGCTGTCGAGAATGCCGAGCAAACCGGCTGCATCGGTGTAGTGGTAGACGAGCTTGGCTCGGGTACCGCGCCCAATCTTTCTCCTTCTACCGCTACTTGGGCTTGGCGAGATTGGCGCTGAGGGGTTGCCCATGCTGAAGGCTACCGCGGATGCAACATGCTCTATCCAGGAGGACTCAGGCCCTAACGAGCTTCTCGCAGCACCGAGGCGGGATATCCTCCCTGCCCGTAGCGTCGTCAAGAAGAGCAGCTCTCATAGCCGTCGCTGAGCGTGAGTCAGCGAAGGAAATGCCCTCAGCGGAACAACCCATGCCGACTGTCACCGCCTGCGATTTTCAACGTTCGAGTCACAGAGAGTGGGCCTTGTTAGCTCCCCGTAAAGCCCGTGCTGCGGGGAAAGATCAGCCACGCCACTTCGAAGATCGGCGGTCGCCGACTGGACTTAGGCGGTCAGGCCGAGGCCGTCCATGCGACGGGTGTGCGCGGCGATCAGCTCGGTGAAGACCGGTTCGATGCGGGAATCCTGGCTGACGGCCATGGCGGACCTGGCCACGAGCAGTGTGTCCCCCACCAGCCGCCGCCCCCACATGGCCAGTCGGGACTCCAGCGCGGGCTGCGCGGCGATGGCCGCGGACAGCTCGTGCACGAGAACGTCGGCGCCGCCGTGCTCACCGAGCAGGTGGGCGATCCGCGGCCCCACATCGCCGGGCAGAGCGTCGGAGAGCCGGATGAAGAAGTCGTCGAGCAGACCGCCGGTGAGGTAGCAGCTGAGCAGCAGCTCCGGCCAGTCCTCGCCGCCGGTGGCCGTGCGGAAACTGTCGAGCGCGGGAACGAACGGGCCCATGACGGTCGCCGGTTCGCCGTCCCGGCGGCGGATCTCGTCGATCAGGCCGTGGTGCTTCGACAGTGCGCGCCCGGCCGCCAGGCTGAGGCCTTCCTTCGCCGCGAGGCTGGGCGCGGTGATCACGGCCGTGGACAGGCTCTCGAACATGCCCAGCTCGAAATACGCGGCCTGGCCGAGATAGGTGAGCAGGTCGGGCACCAGTTCGGTGATGTCGACCTTCGTCGTGGCGCGACGCTCAGCCCTGACCGACAGCCGGGGCGTCTCTGCCCGTTTGGGACGTTCACCTAACCACGAGATCACGCGCTCAGCTTACTCGGCGACCCGGCCGAGGGCGCTGGAGGCCGTCGCCGGGTGTGGCCCAACGGCGGCGTTATTCCGTCCCGCCGGGTCACCGACACGCATACCGCGCCGCCGACATCGTCCTGATCAGCATTTTCTTCTGCTATGCGCGTGACGAAACAAATCGGTCGATGCGCAATAGAGCGTTAACTCTTCCGATATCGGGTGGAAACCGCTGGTGCGTCGAATTGACGTACCCCTCCAGCACCTCTCCCCCCGATCCTTGGAGCTCCGCATGAAGATCACCCAGACTGCCGCAGGCATAGCCCTCGCGTTGGGCGCCTCACTCACCCTCGTCGGCTGCACATCGGCCACCGACGCCGCCAAGACGGCGGATGTCGCCAGCACAGCAGACCTCACCTCCGCCCAGCAGGATTGCGTCGCTGCCGTTCAGGCCGATGTCGACGCCGCCACCGCCGCCACGGCCCTGGTCGCCCCCAGCGAACCGCTCGACCTCGCCGCCCTGTCCGGCGGCACGGTCTGGTTCATCACCGTCTCGATGAACCAGTTCTCCACCGACATGGCCACGGGCGTCCAGGCCGCGGCGGATGCCGCGGGCGTCAAGCTCGTGACCTACGACGGCCAGGGCCTGGCCAACCGCTTCAACGAGGGCATCTCGCAGGCCGTCGCCCAGGACGCGGCCGGCATCATCCTCGTCGGCATCGACCCCACCGTCGTCACCGGCTCTCTGTCCGAGGCCGCCGCTGCGGGCATCCCGGTGCAGAACACCCTCAACGGCGACCCGACCGACGAGGTGCCTGAAGGCATGTACACCAACCTCACCAGCGACTTCACCGGTGACGGCGAGACCGCGGCCAAGTGGGCGCTGATCGACTCCGGCTGCCAGGCCGACATGGTCTCGCTCTACTCCAGCTCGGTCGGGGTGTGGCAGAAGATGGCCGACGGCGCCGCATCCGTCTTCGACGAGTACTGCCCGGAGGACTGCAGCTTCAAGGCCCTCAACGTGGACATCGCCAACGTCAGCACCGACATCGGCAGCCAGTTGCAGACCGCGCTGCAGCAGGACCAGGGCGTGAACTACGTCTACCCGGTCTGGGACAGCGCCGTGCCGTTCGTGTCACCGGTGATGAGCGCCGCAAACTCCACGGCCAAGGTGATCTCCCGCGACGGCCTCGAAGCCAACCTCGCCATGATCGCCGACAACAACGGCCAGGCCATGACGATCGCCATGCCCACCACGAGCTGGATCGGCTGGATCGCCTTCGACAGCGTCGCCCGCGCCGCCACGGGCGCCGAGGTGCCCGACTACGTGATCCCGACCCGCATCATCGACTCCACCACCATCGGTGACGGCTCGGCCGCCGCGCTCTTCCCCGAGTACGTCGACTACGAGACCGCCTTCACCGACGCCTGGACCGGCTGACCCGCAGCCTCAAATACCCGGGCGGGCCGCTGCACACGGCCCGCCCGGCACCGGCCCCTCCAGCTTTCCGCTCGAACCCGCACGACCGCGCACGACCCAGGACTGACAGGTGACTCCATGACAACGGCAACCCCCACCCGCACCTCCGAACCGGACCTCGGGAAGCATGACTTCACCGCTCTGGCCCGCCAACCCTTCAACTGGGGCGGTTTCACCGAACGGTGGGCGCTCGTGGGCGGCCTGCTGGTTCTCGTGCTCATCTGCATGGCGATCTTCCCCCAATTCCGCACTGCCTCCCTGTTCACCACCATGGTGAACGCGCAGTCGCTGGTGCTGCTGCTCGGCCTCACCGCCACCGTGGTGCTGCGGCTGGGCGACTTCGACCTGTCGGTCGCCCAGACCATGGTCGCCACCGGCGCCCTCGTCGCCCAGCTCACCAAGATGGGCGTGCCCTCCGGCCTGGCTGTGCTGGTCGGCCTCGGTCTCGGCGTGGCCGTCGGGCTCATCAACGCGCTCCTCGTGGTGCGGGTGGGCGTGGACTCGTTCGTCGCCACCCTCGGCTCGTTCACCGCACTGTCGGGGTTCGCCTACCTGATCACCAACAGCCGCATCATCTCGGGCATCCCCGACGAGTTCGTCAATTTCTCCCGCTCCCAGCTGCTGGGCATCCCGCTGATCAGCTGGTACGCCTGGGCCCTGGTGATCGTGCTCTGGTACGTCTACCAGCGCACCCCGCTGGGCCGGTACACCCTCTTCATCGGCGGCAACCGCAACGCCGCCCGGCTGTCCGGCGTACCGGTCAACCGCATCCGCACCGGCGCCTACGTCGTGTCGGGCCTCCTCGCCTCCTTCATCGGCGTCTGCTTCATCGGCTACTTCGGCGCCGTGGACCCGAGCGTGGGCTCGCAGTACATGCTGCAGCCGTTCGCCGCCGCATTCCTGGGCGCCACCGCCATCGCGGTCGGCCGGTTCAACGCCTTCGGCACCGTCGCCGCCCTCTACCTGCTCACGGTGGGCATCACCGCCCTGCAGCTGCTCGGCGCGCAGACCTGGGTCTCCAACGTCTTCTACGGCGTCGCCCTGATGGTGGCCGTCACGGCGGCCAAACTCGCCGGCAGCCGCCGCGGCGGCGGGCACACCCGATGAGCGCCCGCACCGCCGGCCCGACCGGCACGGATGCCCGCATCGCCCTGTCCGTGCAGAACCTCAGCAAGCACTACGGCGGCGCCATCGCGCTGGCGGACGTGTCGCTCACGGTGCGCGCCGGCGAGGTACACGCCCTGCTCGGCCAGAACGGCTGCGGCAAGAGCACCCTGATCAAGAGCCTCACCGGGGTCGTCATCCCCGACGCCGGCGAGGTCGAGGTCTTCGGTTCCCCGCTGCACATGCCCACCACCGACCCGCACACCCGCGGAATCGCCGTGATCCACCAGGACATCGGCCTGGTCGACTCGATGACCGTGCTGGAGAACCTCGGCATCAACGCCCGTTACGGCGCCCGCCTGCTCAGCCCGGTCAACGTGAAGAAGGAACGTGCCATCTACACCGATCTGATGCACCGCCTGGGCGTCGAATTCGACCTCGACGCCGAGGTCTCCACCCTCAGCCCGGCCGAACGGGCGCTGCTCGCGGTGGCCCGCGCCATGCGCCTGATGGACGGCGACAGCACCGAGCAGCTCTTCATCCTCGACGAGCCCACCGCCGCGCTGTCCAAGCCCGAGGCCGCGCGTCTGCTCGACCTGATGCGCCGGGTCGCCGACCTCGGCGCCGGGGTGGTCTTCGTCAGCCACCGGCTCTCCGAGGTGATGGAGGTCTGCGACCGTGCCACGGTCATGCGCGCCGGCCGTGACATCGTCGAGGTGTTGGTGAGCGAGACCAGCCGCGCCGAGCTCGTCGCGCACATGCTCGGCCGCCGGATGGACGACTTCTTCCCCACCCCGCCCACTTTCACCGGCGGCGCCGCCCGCCTCGTGGTCGACGGCCTCAGCGGCGAGAGGGTGTCGCAGGTGAGCTTCAGCGCACACGCCGGCGAGGTCGTCGGCGTCACCGGGCTGGCCGGGATGGGCCAGGAGGAGCTGCCGTTCCTGCTCTTCGGCGAAGACTCCCCCACCGCTGGGCGCATCGAGGTCGACGGAGTGCCGGCCCGGTTCGCCTCGCCGACCGCGGCCATCCGTGCGGGTGTCGCCCTGGTGCCCGGCAACCGGCTGCGCGACGGCGTCTGGATCGCCGGCACAGCTGAGGAGAACGTCACCCTGCCCGTGATCGACCGGTTCTTCGGCCTGTTCGGCATCCGCACCACGGCCGTGCAGCAACGCGCGTTCGAGCTGATGGGCCAGGTCGACGTGTCACCCAACCGGCCCGACTACGCCATGGCCGGGTTCAGCGGCGGCAACCAACAGAAGGTGGTCTTCGCCAAGTGGTTGCAGCTGGAGCCCGGGGTGCTGCTGCTCGACGAACCCACCCAGGGTGTCGACCCCGGCGCCGCCAAGGCCCTGCTGAACGATGCGATGGATGCCGCAGCAGCCGGCAGCGCCGTCGTCGTGTTCTCGGGTGAGCACGAACTGCTCGCGGCCATCTGCCACCGGGTGATCGTGCTGCACCACGGCCAGGTGATCGCCGAGCTGGGCCGTGACAGCCTCACCGAGCACGCCCTGCTGGAGGCCTGCGAGGCCGCCCCGAGCGAGATCTCCATCGCCGCCTGACCGGTCGGCACATACCTTCCCCCACTACCCGCACCATACGCAAGGAGAACACCCATGTCCGCAGACCCCTTCCGCCTCGGCTGGTTCGGCAACCTCACCGCCCCAGAATGGAAGACGCCGTACCGCGGTAACGACCCGCTCACCTGGTTCAACGGCGACTTCCACGTCGACATGGTGCAGAACCTCGAGCGCGCCGGCTTCGACTTCATCATGCTCGAGGACTCGCTCATGGTGCCCGACATCTACCAGGGCACCGCGGAGATCGAACTCAAACACGCCCGGTACGCCCCCAAGATGGACCCGGTGGTCGCCGCCGCCATGCTCGCCCGCGCCACGAAGCACATCGGCATCATCGCCACCGCGTCGAGCACGTTCTCGCACCCGTACCAGCTGGCCCGCCAGTTCGCCACGATCAACAACCTCTCGGGCGGCCGAGTCGGCTGGAACGTCGTCACCTCCAGCGAAGACCGGGCCGCCCAGAACTTCGGCCTCGACAAGCTGCCGGAGCACGACCTGCGCTACGACATGGCCGAGGAGTTCATGGCCGCCGTGAAGGCCCTCTGGGGTTCCTGGGGCGAGGGCGCCATCCTCGCCGACGCCGAGAGCGGTTACTACGCCGACTACGAGAAGGTGCAGCCCGTTCACTACGAGGGCGAGTACTACAAGACTCGCGGGCCGCTCAACATCCCGGCCGGGCCGAACGGCCGTCCGGTGATCTGCCAGGCCGGCGGCTCCCCGCGCGGCCGGGACTTCGCGGCCCGGCACGCCGACGTCATCCTCGCCATACCCAACGGCGCCGCCGGTGCCAAGGAATACCGCGACGACATCCGTCGCCGCGCCGCGCTGATCGGCCGCGACCCCGACGAGATCAAGGTCTTCTCCGTGGTGTACCCGATCGTGGGAGAGACCGCCCGCGAAGCCGAGGAGAAGAACGCCGCCTGGTATGCGCGCAAGCAGCACAACTTCGAGGTGCAGATGACCCACTTCGCGGCCACCATGGAGATCGACTTCTCGCCGTACGACCCCGACCAGCCGATCCCCGACGACGTGTCCACGAACGGCCACCAGAGCACCCTGGAGATCTGGCGCAAGCAGCTGGCCGGCAAGACCATCCGTGAGGGCTTCAGCGGCATGCGCGTGCAGACCACCGAGATGGTCGGCACGCCAGACGGCATCGCGAGCCAGATGGACGAGTTCATGCAGGAGGTCGGCGGCGACGGGTTCCTCATCTACGGCCAGCCGATCAGCCGGCAGTACGTGGCCGAGATGACGGATGGCGTGGCCCCGGCCCTGCAGCGGCGCGGCTTGCTGCGCACGGGTTACGCGCACGACACCCTGCTCGGCAACCTCAACTCGTTCAGCTGATGCGCCGCGGCTACCTCGACCTCGCCGGCGGGCAGGTTCACCTGCGCGAGTGCGGCGCGGGCGAGACCCTGGTGCTCCTGCTGCACCAGACCGCCGCGTCCTCGGTCATGTTCGAGAAGTTCGCCGGCGAGCTCGCCGCCGGCCCGTTGGGCGCCACGCACCGGTTCGTGGCGCTCGACACCCCCGGCTTCGGCATGTCGTACCGGCCCACGGCCCCCTACGACCTGGCCGACTGGGCCCAGGTCGTGCTCGAAGCGGCGGATGCGCTGGGCACGGACTCGTTCCACCTGCTCGGGCACCACACCGGCGCGGCCATCGCCATCGCGGTGGCCGCGGCGGCGCCGGAGCGCGTGTCGAGCCTGGCGATGATCGGCCCGCTGGTGCTCTCGCCCGCGGAACGCGCCGAGTGGGAGGCATCCGTCGCCGGCCTGGTCGTCGACGAGGCCGGCAGCCACCTGGCCACGGTCTGGCGGCAGGTCGCCACGATCGACGGCGACCCGCTGGCCTACCCGCCCGACCTGGCGCTGCGCCAGCGGGAGACGGTCGACAAGCTGGCCGCCGGCGAGCGCTGGCACGAGGCCTACCTCACGGTGTTCCGCACCGATCTCGGCGCCCAGCTGGCGTCGACAGTCTGCCCGACCGTGCTGTTCAGCGGCGTGGCCGACGTGCTGCACCCTTACGCCGCCGCGACCCTGGCCACGCGGAGCGACATCGAGTTCCATGAACTCGCCGCGGGAGCGTACCTGCTCGATCAACAGCCCGCTCTCGTCTCCGGTCCCTACGCTCGGTTCCTCCAGCGCGTCGCGTCGGTGCCGCGCGAGGTGGCCCCGGCCGAGTCCCCTGCCCCCTCCGGAGGTTCCCATGCCGTCAGCTGAACCCACCACCGCCTCGCCCCTGGTGTTCTGGAGCGTCGCGGGCGGCGACCTGCGCCGCCGCCTCGACACGATCGCCCAGCTGGACGCCGCCGGCGTCGACGCCGTGCTGCTCGCCCAGGATTCGCTGGCCGCCGCCGACCCGATCCTGCTTGCCGGCGCCGCCAGCCGGCGTGCGCCGCGGATCGGCCTGATCGTCGCCCTGTCGCCGTGGCTGCAGCCGCCGTTCCACACGGCCCGGGCGCTGGGCACCCTCGACGCCCTCACCCGCGGCCGGGCGGGCTGGCTGGTCGACGCCGGGCCGGCCCCCTTCTCGTCCACGGACGACACCGCCCGCTGGAACGCCTCGGGCGTCACCGACCCTGCCGAGCTCGACCGTGCCGCGGCCGACTACCTCACCGCCACCGCCGCCCTCTGGAATTCCTGGGAGCCCGGCGCCCTCATCGCCGACGTGGATGCCGGCCAGTACGTCGACCCGGCCCGGGTGCACGTGCCGCACCACCGCGGCGAGTTCTTCGCCGTGCGCGGGCCGCTCAACATGCCCCGCTCGCCGCAGGGCCGCCCGGTCATCGTGGCCCGCTGGCCGCAGGGCGCCACGGAACCGGACGCGGCGAGCGCCGCCGCCGACCTGCTGGTGGTGCGCGGTGAAGCGGATGTCGCCGCGGCCAGGCTCCACGCCGCCACGGTGTTGCTCGAACTGACCGGTACCGCGGCGACCGCGCCGCCGCAGACCACGGCCGACGGGTACCTGTTCTCCGGCATCGCCGACCCCGCGCTCTACGGCCAGGTCGTGCACACGGTGTTGCCGGGGCTGCTGCCGCACCGCGGCCGCGGCGGGCTGCTGCGCGAGCGCCTGAGCCTGCCCGCTCCGGACTTCGACTGGGCCGACCCCACCCCCACCCCGGCCACCACGGCCCTCGCACGCACAGCCCCTGCACGTACAGCTTCGGCCACGACGGAGGACCCCGCATGAACGCCGAGCCCACTCCCCCGACCACCAGCCCCGACGAGCGTCGCCGGATGCTCCTGGGCTGGTTCGTGAACTACATGCCCACAGCCTGGAACCGGCCGTGGGCCGGCAGCACGCCCACCGGCTGGACCGACGGCGAGTTCTACCTCGATATGGCCCGTGCCCTGGAGCGCGCCTCGATCGACCTGGTCATGCTGGAAGACTCCAGCGTGGTTCCGGAGAACTTCGGCAGCAGCATGGCGGCTGAATTCAAAGCCACGACCAAGGCGCCCAAGCACGACCCGCTGCCCCTGGCCGCGGCCATCTCCCAGGCCACCGAGCGGCTCGGCATCGTCACCACCATGAGCACCAGCCTGTACCCGCCGCACCGCCTCGCCCAGCTGCAGGCCACCCTCGACCAGCTCAGCGACGGCCGGGCGGGCTGGAACATCGTGACCTCGTTCGAGAACCTGGCCGCGCAGAACGTTGGCCTCGACACCCTCTGGGAACACGACGAGCGGTACGCCCGCGCAGAGGAGTACGTGAGCCTGGTCGACGAGTTCTGGACCGGCGCCGACGGGGTCGCCTTCGACGGCGACTACTACGCGGCTGCGGCCCCGTCCGCCCTGCCGCCGGTGCAACGCCGCCCCGTGCTCTGCCAGGCCGGAGGCTCCTCCGCCGGGATGGACTTCGCGGCCCGCTGGGCCGACCTGATCGTGTCGGTGCCCACCGGCCTGCCGGCCATGAAGGCGTACCGGGACGGCATCCGCCAGCGGCTCGAGCGCGCCGGCACCGACCCCGACTCCTGCCGGGTGCTCTACATGGTCACGCCGATCCTGGGCGAGACCGTCGCCGAGGCGGAGGCCACGGAAGCCCGGATGTACTCGGCCGACGGTGACAACTTCCTGCGCCGCCTGGTGCAGCTCTCCAACGTCTCGGAGATCGACTTCGCCCAGTACGACCTCGACCGGCCGATCCCCGAGGATGCCACCACCAACGGGGCGCAGAGCATCCTCGACGCCATGAAGGCCGCCACCCGCGGGTCGAGCCTGCGGCAGGCCATGGCCGGCAAGGGCGAGTCCACCTCGCTCCGCCTCGTCGGCACCCCGCAGACCGTGGCCGACCAGATGGAGGAGGCCATGGAGGTCGTCGGCGGCGACGGCTTCCTGCTCTTCCACGGCGGCGGCGGGCTGATCAGCCGGCACTACCTCGACGAGGTGCTCGACGGCCTCGTCCCCGAACTGCAGCGCCGCGGCCTCGCCCAGACCGGGTACGGCCCCGGCACCTTCGGCGAGCGCCTCGCCGCCCGCTGACCTGGTGCACCCACCACTGCCCCAACGACATCCTTCAGAAAGAGGCACCCATGTTCCACCTCGGCTGGTTTCTCGGCAACGGTTTCGGCATTCAGCCCTGGAATGCGAAGGGCGGTGACGGCCCCTGGGTGGGCTCGAACGTCACTGACTGGATGAAGCCCGACATCTACGTCGACCTGGCCACCTCGATGGAACGCGCCGGCTTCGATTACATCCTCATCGAGGACACGGCCATGGTGGAAGACAGCTACAAGGGCACCGCGGAGACCAGCCTGCGGCGTGGGTTCATGGCCCCGAAGAACGATCCGATGCCACTCGTGCCGCTGATGACCCAGCGCACCAAGCACATCGGCATCATCCCCACGGCCTCCGTCATCCAGTACCCGCCGTACCTCGCCGCCCGGCTGTTCACCACCCTCGACCACCTCACCGAGGGCCGGGTGGGCATGAACGTGGTCACCAGCGTCACCGACCGGGTGGCGCAGAACTACGGTTTCGCGCAGCACTTCGACCACGACGAGCGTTACCTGATGGCGCAGGAATGGGTGGACGTGGTGCAGCAGCTGCAGGGCTCCTGGCAGCCCGGCGCGGTTCTCGCCGACCTCGAGAGCGGCATCTACGCCGACCACACCAAGGTCGAACCGATCGACTTCGTGGGCAAATACTTCTCTTCCCGCGGACCGTTGAACACCATCCCCGGGCCACAGGGCCGCCCGCCGGTGGCGTCGGCCGGCGGCTCGGAGGCCGGCCGGGACATGGCCGCACGCTACGACGACACCATGATGTCGATGTGCAAGACCGTCGAGGAGATGAAGGAATACCGCGCCGACATGCGCCGCCGGGTCGCCTCCTATGGCCGGGATCCCGACAAGGTCAAGTTCCTGTTCCTGGTCACCCCGGTCATCGCCGCCACCGACCAGGAGGCCAGGGACCTGGCCGCGGCCTCTCTCGCGGGCCGCGCGAGTGACGCCGCGATCGAGTACAACCTCTGGAACATGTCGTACACCAGCGGCGGCCGAATCGACTTCGGTGCCATCGACCCCGACACCCTGGTGTCCGACATCGACTTCAGCCGGCAGAACGGCGAACACAGTTCCGTCGCGGCCATCTTCCAGGACAGCGCGGGCAAGACCCTGCGCGACGTCGTGGCCAGCTCCTTCCAGATCACCGACCTCGGCCTCGTCGGCAGCCCCGACACCGTCGCAGCGAAGATGGGCGAGATCATGGAGGAGGTCGGCGGTGACGGCTTCCTGCTCTACCTGCCCACCACCCGCCGCAACATGGCTGAGGTCGCCGATGGCTTGGCGCCGGCTCTGCGGCGCCGCGGCCTGATCCGCGACGGCTACTCCGGCACGACGCTCCGCGATCACCTCTTGGAGTTCTGAGATGAAGTGCGGAGTGTTCCTGCCCACGGCCAACAACGGCTACATCTACTCGACCAACGCTCCGCAATACCAGCCGACCTACGCGCTGAACAAGCAGATCACGGTGGATGCCGAGAAGCACGGCTACGATTTCGCCCTCTCCATGGTGAAGTACCGCGGCTTCGGCGGGGAGACCGACTACTGGAACCACGCGGTGGAGTCGACGGTGCTCATGGCCGCGCTGGTCGAAGCGACCAGCACCATCAAACTCTGGGCATCCGTCGGGGTGCCCTCGGTGAACCCGGCCATGGTCGCCCGCCTCAGCGCGACCCTCGACGACGCCTCAGCGGGCCGGTTCGGCGTGAACATCGTCGCCGGCTGGAACCGCTACGAATATGAGCAGATGGGCCTGTGGCCGTCCGAGGACTACTACACCGACCGGTACGCCTACAGTGCCGAGTTCATCAGCATCCTGCGCGGGCTCTGGAAGCACGGCAGGCTCACCCACCGGAGCGATTTCTTCGCCCTCGACGACTGCCTCGTGCAGCCCACGCCCGAACACGGCGTCACCGTGATCGTGCCGGGCCAGTCACCCGCGAGCCTGGATGTGGCGGCGGCCCACGCCGACGTCAACTTCATCCTCGGGCCCATCGACGAACTCGCGCAGGCCGCTGCCGGTCTCGCCGAACGCTGCGAACGGCTCGGCCGGCACTGTGAGAGTGCCGTGCTGCTGGGCATCATCATGGCGGAAACCGACGAGGAAGCCGTGGCCGAGGCGCAGCACTACATGGCCGGCGTCGACCTGGGCGCCCAGGCCGGAATTGCCGCTGCGGCCCGCAACGACCGCACCGGAACCGCCGTGAACGTGGGTCTGAAACGGCAGGAGGGTGGCGTACCGCCGGTCGTCTTCGACCACCCGGACCGGGCCGCGTTCCTGCAGGGTTCCTGCTGGTACTCCCCGCACATCGTCGGCTCCTACCGGCGTATCGCCGCCTATCTCGACGCCCTGGAACTCGAGGCCGGCGTGGCCAGCGCCGTCCTCACCTTCGCCGACTACACGGGCGACGTCGTGCGGTTCGCGGAGAACGTCATGCCGCTGATGCAGACCTACCACGCCCCGGTCCGGTGAACTCACGGGCAGCCGTCGCGGCATTGTCGACGATTGGTCACACGGATGAAACGGCGGATTGTTACGTTGGCGAGAGGTCCGGAATCCCCCGGGCCGCATCCGCCGAACAGGAACCTGCCATGCCAGACGACCAGCCTGCAACGGCCACCGGCACGTCGACGAACCAGACCCGCCGCGCCTACGACCTGCTGCGGGTGATGATCAGGTCCGGCGATGTGGTCGTCGACCAGAAGCTCGTGGAAGACACCCTGATCCGTTCCCTGGGCATCACCCGCACGGCCATCAGGGAAGCACTGCAGCAGCTGAGCGAGGAGGGCATGGTCAGCCGGCAGCGGCGCAGCGGGACCCGGCTCAACCGGGCGGTGCTGCAACTGCCCATCGACGACATCCTGCCGTGGAAGGCATCCACCCGCTTTTCGGTGATCCGTACCGACTACCGAACCGTGCAGACCACGCCCACCGTGGCCGCCAAGCTGCAGACCACCGACGACTACGTGGGCCTGGTGGAACACTGCTTCTTCGACGACGCCGTGGCCGTCGGCGTGCGGATCGCGTACTTCCGCCGCAGCTACTCCCAACCGCCGGTGTGGCAGAGCTGCCCGAGCCTCGCGGATGCCTTCGAGGCCGTCTACGGATCGCCGCTGGCCGAGATCCGGTCGGTGGTGGATGCCGGCGCCTGCGACCCGGCCACCGCACGGATGCTGGGCATCCCCACCGGCTCGCCCGTACTGGTACGTGAACAGGTGCTCGTCGACAGGCGCGACATCGCCCAGGAGTACACCTTCTCCTATTACCCGGCCGGAACGGTGTCCTTCCCCATGACGACCGTCAAGGTGGCCGAGGAGACCCTGGCGCCGCTGCCCGCACTCCGGGCGTGACCGGAAACCGCACCGGTTCGAGGGTGTCAGCGGCCGTTGCCCAGGCCGCACCTATAGTCTGGTGTCATTCACCGGCGTCGGATCGGTGGACTTGCGCCTGAAGCAGAAGACGGGCGCATCCCGCTTCGAGCAAGACAGGCAAACAAAAAAGTGACCTTTACCGAACTCAATATCGACCAGGACATCGTCGACGCCCTGGCCGCCAAGGGCATCCTCGAGCCCTTCCCGATCCAGACCCAGACGATCCCCCTCGCCCTCAGCGGCCAGGACATCATCGGCCAGGCCAAGACGGGAACCGGTAAGACCCTCGGCTTCGGGCTGCCGCTGATCCAGCGCCTCGGCCTGAACCCCGAGCCCGGCGTGCAGGCCCTCGTGGTCGTTCCCACCCGCGAACTGTGCGTGCAGGTCAGCGAAGACCTCGAGCTCGCAGCGGGCAACCGCGGCACCACCATCGTCTCCATCTACGGCGGCAAGGCCTACGAGGGTCAGATCGAGCAGCTCAAGGCCGGCGCGCAGATCGTCGTCGGCACCCCCGGGCGCCTCCTCGACCTGGCCAGCCAGCGTCTGCTGAGCCTCGCCAATGTGCGCGAGATGGTGCTCGACGAGGCCGACAAGATGCTCGACCTCGGCTTTCTCGCCGACATCGAGAAGCTCTTCTCGCAGACACCGTCCACCCGTCACACCATGCTCTTCTCGGCCACCATGCCCGGCCCGATCGTGGCCCTCGCCCGCCGGTTCATGACCAAGCCCATCCACATCCGCGCGAGCGACCCCGATGAGGGCCTCATGCAGGCCAACATCGAGCACCTGGTCTACCGGGCGCACAACATGGACAAGGACGAGGTCATCGGCCGCATCCTGATGGCCGAGGGCCGCGGCAAGACCGTCATCTTCACCCGCACCAAGCGCGCCGCCGCCAAGCTCGTCGAGGAACTCGGCGACCGCGGTTTCAACGCCACCGCCGTGCACGGCGACCTCAACCAGGAGCAGCGCGAGCGCGCCATGGCCGCGTTCAAGGCCGGCAAGAAGGACATCCTGATCGCCACGGATGTCGCCGCGCGCGGCATCGACGTCGACGACGTCACCCACGTGATCAACCACACCATCCCCGAGGACGAGAAGGCCTACCTGCACCGCGTGGGCCGCACCGGCCGCGCCGGCAAGACCGGTATCGCGGTCACCTTCGTGGACTGGGACGACATGCCCAAGTGGACCCTGATCAACAAGGCCCTCGACTTCGGCACCCCGGAGCCGCAGGAGACCTACTCCTCGTCGCCGCACCTCTACACGGACCTGAACATCCCGGCCGGCTCGAAGGGTCGCCTGCGTGCGACGCCGATCAAGGAGACCGTGCCGGGCGCCGCCTCCGGTCGTGACGGAGGCCGCGGCGGTCGCAGCGACAGCCGCTCCGGTGGGCGCAGCGACGGCCGTTCGGACGGTCGCTCCGGTGCCGGCCGCTCCGGCGAGCAGTCCAGCCGTCCGCGCACCCGCGTGGGCACGACCACCAACCCGGATGCCCCCGCCGCCACCCCGGCAGCGGGCACCCACGATGGCGGCGGTGCCGAGCACCACGACGGCAACAGCGCTCCGCGCCGTCGCAGCCGCACCCGTCGCCGCTCCCCGCAGGCGCCCACGGCGTAACGCACCCCGAATTGCCGCAAACGGCCCTTTCACCTCGCGTGAAGGGGCCGTTTGTCGCATCTCAGCGTGCCCGCCCGCGCTGACTTGCCGCAAAACGCCCCCTCAGCGCCAGGAACAGGTCATTAAGCGGCACCTCGCGACTGGTCGGCACTACGCTCACACCATGGACATCGATGTCACGGCTGAAAGCTGACTGATGCGCACCTGGGCGCTCGTCCCGGTTCTCGGCGCCATCGTCCTTCTCGCCGGGTGCAGCGTCTCACCGTTCAACGTGCTGAGCGACGAGCAACGCATCGATCTGCGCGACGGCGCGAGTGCCTACCAGCAGGAGGTTCTGGCGGACCTCGTCGTCGACGAAGCCGAGTACCGGCAAGCCATGAGCGACTGGCATGGCTGCGTCGCTGCCGCGGGCGCCGAAGCGTCCGAGATCACCCAGAATGGCCAACAGCTGGGTTTCGAGTACTCCGTCGAGGCCGCCAACGAAGACGCCCTCGCCCTGATCCAGGCCCCGGCGGACGCTTGTCTGCCGGAGTACTTCGACGTCATCTCCCGGGTATGGGTCTCGCAGGAGACCAAGCTCAGTTGAACAGACGGCTCCGGGCCACCGCCGAGTTGCCAGTTCCGGCCGCTTGAACGTTGCCGAAGGGGCGCCAACTGGCAACTCACCGGGCGGCCCGGTAGGGCGACCCAGTTGGACAGCCGGGTTAGGCGGGGGTGACCGGCGCCGAGCCGCGGCCCTCGGCCACGATGCGCTCCAGAACCTCGGGCGTTGTGGTGTTCTCGCCGAGCCGGTTCGGTTTGCCCTCCCCGTGGTAGTCGCTGGACCCGGTGATGGCCAGACCGTACTTCTCGGCGAGCATGGTGAGCCGCGCGGTGGCCTCCGGCTTGTTCTCCCGGTGCCGCAGCTCCAACCCGAACAGGCCGGCGCCCACAAGCGCCGCCAGCCGGCTCTCGGCCATCACGTCGGCGACGCCCCGGGTGGCCGGATGCGCGATCACGGGAACTCCCCCGGCCGCACGGACGAGCGTCACGGCTCGTAGCGGGTCCGGCGCGTAGTGCGGCTGGTAGTAGCCCGCCTCCCAGTGCAGGATGCCCGCGAACGCCTCGCTGCGGGTGAGCGCGAGGCCGTTGGCCACGAGGGCGTCCGCGATGTGCGGCCGTCCCACGGTTCCGCCGGTGGTGGTCTGGGCGAGCACGTCGTCCCAGGTGATCTCGTAGTCGGCGCCGATCCGGGCCACCATCTGCTCCGCCCGCGTGAGCCTGGCCTTGCGGATGTGCGCGGTCTCCGCGACGATCCCGGCATCCGACGGATCGAAGAGGTAGGCGAGCAGGTGGATGCTCGCGTGCCCGACGCGGGTGCTGAACTCCATGCCAGGGATCAGGGTGATCCCCGCGGTCCGGGCCGCCACCGAGGCCTCCGACCAGCCGGCCGTGGAGTCATGGTCGGTGAGTGCCACAGTGCCCAGTCCCGCTGCCGCGGCGGCGCGCACGAGCTGCGACGGGGTCTCGGTGCCGTCGGAGACGCTGGAGTGGGTGTGCAGGTCGATCGGACCCGTGGAACGCCGTTCGACTGCCATTCCCCCATGCTAGTTGGCCGCGGAATCCAGCCTGGTCGCTTACAGTGACTCATCTATGTTCTCTTTCCTCTTCCGCACCCTGATCGTCGTCGCGGCACTGATGTGCCTCACCGTCCTGGCGTGGCCGCAGCTCTTCGGCCTGCAGAACACCTGGGTGGTGGCGCACGCGGTTTCTCTGCGCGGCCTCGCCGTGGTGGTGGCCGCCGCACTGCTGGCACTGCTGGCGATTGTGTTCCTTCTCGGGCGGTCCTTCCGCGGTACGACGGCAGTTCTCATGGTGTTCCTTGCGCTGTTCGGCGCGGTCAACGTGGGCGTCCTGCTGCACCGGGGTGCGGCATCCGCCCTGCCCGCCCCGGCGCGGGCCGCGGATGCGCCGGCCGACGCTCCGGCCGACACCGGCACCGAGGCGACGGCGTCGATCACCGTGCTGAGCTGGAACACCCTCGGGGACGCGCCGGGCGCCGACGCCATCGCCGCGCTCGCCCTGGCGGAACAGGCCGACGTGGTCACCCTGCCCGAGACCACGGAGGAGACCGGGGTGCTGATCGCGGAGGCCATGCGCGCCGCCGGCCGGCCCATGTGGGTGCACACGGTGTCGTTCGACCTCATCTCCAAGGCCAGGTCGACGACCCTACTGATCAGCCCGGACCTCGGCGACTACGCGGTCACGTCCGCGGAGGGATCCGGACCGCCCGGCAACACCAATGTGCTGCCCACTGTGGTGGCGGAGCCCGTCGACGGCAGCGGCCCCACGATCGTGGCCGTGCACGCCGTCGCGCCGATCCAGTGGGAGATGACCAACTGGCGCTCCGACCTGGACTGGCTGGCCGAACAGTGCGACGGCGCCGGCTCCGGCGCGAACGGCGTGATCATGGCCGGCGACTTCAACGCCACCCTCGACCACTTCGCCGGCCGGGCCGATGCCGAGGGCGCCGCTCTCGGATCCTGCCGGGATGCTGCGCTGACCGCCGGCTCCGCCGGCGTGGGCACCTGGCCCGCCTGGGCGCCCACCCTGCTCGGCTCCCCCATCGATCATGTGCTGGCCACGGCCAACTGGCAGGTCGATGCCATGAGCGTGATCCAGACCGAAGACGCCGCCGGCAGCGACCACCGGCCGGTCGTCGCGACGCTCTCCCCCGCGGGCTGACCCTGGCCGACCTGCCCCGACCCGGCCCTCGCGCATCCGGTGCGGTACGGGTGGGAGAATGGGGGCATGGCTGATTCCACCGACACCGCACCTGCCCCCGCCGCCCGCTCGAACGAGAACCGGTCGACCACGCCCGGCTCGGAAGGGTTCAAGGAGTTCATCTCCAGCGGCTGGGCCGAGCGCACCGATGAGCTGCCGCCGGCCCGCGAGCAGGCGCCGTTCGCCGCCGCCCGGCGCGAGCGGGTCTCCAAGCTCTACCCGGGTCAGCGCCTGATCGTTCCGGCCGGCCGGCTCAAGCAGCGCGCCAACGACACCGACTACGCGTTCCGCGCGCACTCCGCCTTCGCCCACCTCACCGGGTGGGGCAGCGACTCCGAGCCCGGTGCCGTGCTCGTCTTCGAGCCCACCGCCACAGGCCACGAGGCCACGGTGTACTTCCGGGAGCGTGCCGGCCGCGACTCCGACGAGTTCTACGCCAACTCCGAGATCGGCGAGTTCTGGATCGGCCCGCGGCCCTCCATCGCCCAGGTCGCCAGCGACCTCGCCGTCACGGTGCGCGGTATCGACGACTTCGCCGCGGTTCTCGGCCGGGTCGACAGCGAGACCCTGCTCGTGCGCGAGGCCGACCCGTTCCTCACCGGCCAGGTCGACGACGCCCGCCTCCGCAACTCCGCCGAGCGGATGCTCACGGCCAACGCGTCCGACGCCCCGTTCAGCATCGAGATCAACAGCGAACACGACGCCGATGCCATCCTCGCCCGCGACCTGTCCGAACTACGCCTGGTCAAGGACGCTTACGAGATCGGCCAGATGCGCCTCGCCGTGGCGGCCACCGCCCGCGGCTTCGAGGACGTCATCCGCGACCTGCCCCGCTCCAGCGCCCACGAGCGCGGCGAGCGCCTGGTGGAGGGCGTCTTCAACACCCGCGCCCGTGTGGACGGCAACACCGTCGGCTACGACACCATCGCCGCTTCCGGCCCGCACGCCTGCATTCTGCACTGGACCCGCAACGACGGCCCCGTCGTGCCGGGCGATGTGATGCTGCTCGACGCGGGCGTCGAGGTGGACAGCTACTACACCGCCGACATCACCCGCACCCTGCCGGTCACCGGCACCTTCACGGATGTGCAGCGCCGCGTCTACGATGCCGTGCGCGAGGCCGCCGACGCGGCCTTCCTGGTCGCCAAGCCGGGCGCCGTCTTCCGGGAGGTGCACGCGGCCGCGATGGCCGTGATCGCCCGGCACACCGCCGACTGGGGCATGCTGCCGGTCACCGCCGAGGAGGCGCTGCAGCCGGAGAACGGCCAGCACCGCCGCTACATGGTGCACGGCACCAGCCACCACCTCGGCCTCGACGTGCACGACTGCGCCCAGGCCCGCCGCGACATGTACATCGACGGCGTGATCGAGCCCGGCATGGTCTTCACCATCGAGCCCGGCCTGTACTTCCAGCTCGACGACCTCACTGTGCCCGCCGAGTACCGCGGCATCGGTGTGCGTATCGAAGACGACATCCTGGTCACCGAGACCGGCGCCGAGAACCTCTCGGCCGGCATCCCGCGGGACTCCGCAGCGGTCGAGGCCTGGATGGCCGCCCTGCAGGCCTAACCACCCGCAACTGTTCCCCGTCCGGACTTCTGCGCCCGGTACGCCGGGCGCAGATGTCCGCTTCGGGCACACTCGGGCTGAGCACACACGCGACGCAACGCCGAGCGGCTGTGGCAGCGCGGAATGTGGGGTCGGCTCGGCTCTCTGCAGCTGGCGCTCGGCTACAGCGCGGCTGCTTAGCGGGCGGGGTCGACCGGGCCGGAAACCGGGGGCTCGGCCACGGGCGGCGGTCCGGCGGCCGGCGGGGCCGACACGGGAGGCGCCGGCTGACCGTACGCGGGCGGCGCGGTGGGCTGCTCGGTCGGCCCGGTCTCGCCGTATGCGGGCGGCTGGTTCGACGGCGGAGTCGGTCCGCCGGCAGCGGGCGGCTCCGGGGCCGAGCGCGGCGGGTCGGACGGGTGCGGAGCCGCGGCAGCGGCGGGCTCGGCCTGGCCGGCCAGCAGGTTGCGGGCCTTGTTGAGCAGTTCGACGTTCACGATCACCTGGTAGTTGCCGGCGATCACCTGCATGGTCGAGGTGAAGTCCTTGCGGCGGCGGTTGAGCGCGTAGCTCACCAGCCCGAACAGCATGCCGAACCCGGCGCCCATGAGCACGGCCGCGAACACGAACGGCAGGCCGGCGCCATCCGGCGAGAAGATGAAGAACAGCAGCCCGAAGAACACCCCGAGCCAGGCTCCGGATGCCGCCCCGGCCAGTGCGACCCGGCTCCAGGTGAGCTTGCCGGTCACCCGTTCAACGGTCTTGAGGTCGTTGCCCACGATGGAGAGCTGCTTCACGGGGAAGTCGGCCTTGGCGAGAACGTCCACGGCCAGCTGGGCCTCGTTGTAGGTCTCGTACGTCGCCACGACCTCGCCCTTGGGCAGGACCGGATACAGTGCGGCGGCGCGGCCGCCGAAGGGGCTCTGAGAGGACATGCCCCCATTCTTCCACGATCCGCCCGGATACCAGCAGGGGCCGCTGTGCATCCAGTGGGAGAATGCCCCGATGAGGGCTCCAACACCGGCCACACGCCGGCCGTCGACTGCAGTTGACGCAGCGCGGTGCCACGGGTGCCGTGCGGCGCGCACAAGCTAAGTTAGAGGTGTGGCAAACACCAGAGTCTTCGTCGCCCGACTGGCCGGGTGCAACGTCTTCGACCCCGCGGGCGACCGCGTGGGCAAGGTCCGCGACGTGCTGGTGGTCTACCGAAAAGACGACCCGCCCCGCGTGGTCGGCCTGATCGTCGAAATCCCCGGCAAACGCCGGGTGTTCGTCTCGATCGGCCGGGTCACCAGCATCGGCAGCGGCCAGATCATCACCACAGGCCTGATCAACGTGCGCCGCTTCGAGCAGCGCGGCGGTGAGGTGCGAGTGATCGCCGAGATGCTCGGCCGCCGGGTCGCGTTCAACGACGGCTCGGGCGAGGCCACCATCGAAGACGTCGCGATCGAGGAGTCCGCCCAGGGCGACTGGGCGATCAGCCAATTGTTCGTGCGCCGCCCCAAGGCCAGCTCGTCACTGTTCGCCAAGGGCGCTACGGCCTTCGCCAACTGGGACGAGGTCTACGAGAAGGTCACCGCGGGCGAGTCCCAGTCGGCCGAGCAGCTCATCGCCACCTACTCGGACATGAAGCCCGCCGACCTCGCGAACACCCTGCTCGACCTACCCAGGCAGCGCATGTTCGAGGTGGCCGAGGAGCTGCCCGACGGCCGGCTGGCCGACGTGCTCGAGGAGATGCCCGAGAGCGAGCAGGTGGGCATCCTCACCCGCCTCGGCGACTCGCGCGCCGCCGAGGTGCTCGACCACATGCAGCCCGACGACGCCGCCGACCTCATCGCCCAACTGCCGGAGGAGCGCGGCGAGCAGCTGCTCGACCTGATGGAGCCAGAGGAAGCCGACGACGTGCGGTTCCTGCTCTCCTACGCCCCGGACACCGCCGGCGGTCTGATGACCACCGAACCGATCATCGTCTCGGCCGACGCCACCGTGGCCGAGGGCCTCGCACTCATCCGCCGGCACGACCTGGCGCCCGCGCTGGGCGCCGCGATCTGCGTCACCTTGCCGCCCTACGAGCCGCCCACCGGCCGGTTCCTGGGCATGGTGCACTTCCAACGGATGCTGCGCTACCCGCCGCACGAACGCCTCGGCACGCTGCTCGACCTGGGTCTGGAGCCCGTCACCGCGGACACCTCGGCCGCCGAGGTCACCCGCATCCTGGCCAGCTACGACCTGGTCTCCGTTCCGGTCGTCGACGACAACCACCGACTCGTCGGGGTGGTGACGATTGATGACGTGCTCGACTACCTGCTGCCGGACGACTGGCGAAGTCACGACGGCAACGACGAGGTGCGTAAACGTGCCACGGCCAGAACCCAGCTGATGACAGGCAGTATCCCGCTACCCGGTGGACGGAGGCACGACAATGGCACGAGCTAACAAGTCGGAGCTCCGCCTCGACACGCCCAAGGGCCTGCGCACCACCAACCTGGTCGGGCGCAAGCGCAACGGACGCAGCAACGACAGGTTCGGCCGGCTCACTGAGGCGATCGCCCGCGGCATGGGCACCCCCTGGTTCCTGCTGGGCCTGACCCTCTTCACGGTCTTCTGGATCAGCTGGAACACGCTCTCCCCGATCAGCCTGCGCTTCGACTCGATCGAGCTCGGCTTCATCGCGCTCACCCTGGTGCTCTCACTGCAGGCGTCGTACGCCGCTCCGCTGATCCTGCTCGCGCAGAACCGGCAGGACGACCGCGACCGGGTGCAGTTCGAGCAGGACCGGCAGCGCGCCGAACGCAACCTGGCCGACACCGAGTACCTCGCCCGTGAGGTCGTGGCCCTCCGCCTGGGCATGAAGGACCTCGCCTCCAAGGACTTCCTCCGCGCGGAACTGCGCGCCATGCTCGACAACCTCGACCAGCGTGACGAGCAGGCGCGCCGCGAAAGCGAGGCCGCCCGCGACCGCGAGAGCCGCGAGTTGGAGAGCCGGGAACGCGAGGGCAGCATCAGCCGTGCCGCCGCCGATCGCCGCAGCGCCCAGGAGGCGCACCCGATTGACTGAGAATCGGGTTCTGGCCGCCCTCGCCCGCGTCATCGACCCGGAGATCCGCAAACCCATCACCGAGCTCGACATGGTGTCGGGTGTCACGATCGACGCCGACGGCGGCGCCACCGTGGACATCCGGCTCACCATCGCCGGCTGCCCGGCGGCCACCCGCATCGAGACGGATGTGCGCGAGGCGACCGAATCCGTCGTCGGGGAGGGCCTGGCCCGCGTGGTCGTCTCGGTGATGACCCCCGAGCAGCGCCGCGCCATGACCGAGAAGCTCCGCGGCGGCCAGGGCGCCCGCAGCCTGCAGTTCTCCCCCGACTCGCTCACCCGCATCTACGCGATCACCAGCGGCAAGGGCGGCGTGGGCAAGTCCACCGTCACCGCCAACCTGGCCGTCGCCCTGGCCGCGCGGGGCCTCCGCGTGGGCATCGTCGACGCCGATGTCTACGGCTTCTCGATCCCGGGCCTCCTCGGCCTGGTCACCCCGCCGGCCACGCCCGGCGGCCAGTCCGGTATGGTCAAGCCCACCCAGGTGGGCGACATGATCCTGCCGCCGATCGGCTACGACGTGAAGGTCATCTCGATCGGCATGTTCGTCGACGACACCTCGGTGGCCGTCGCCTGGCGCGGCCCGATGCTGCACCGCACCATCACCCAGTTCCTCACCGAGGTCTACTTCGGCGACCTCGACATCCTGCTGCTCGACCTGCCGCCGGGCACCGGCGACATCGCCATCTCGGTGGGTCAGCTGCTGCCGCACGCCGAGGTCATCGTGGTCACCACCCCGCAGCCGGCCGCCTCCGACATCTCCGAGCGCAGCGGCGCCGTGGCCCGGCACACCGGCCAGTCGATCTACGGCGTCATCGAGAACATGTCCGGGCTGATGCAGCCCGACGGCACCATGCTGGAGATCTTCGGCTCCGGAGGCGGCGCCGAGGTCGCCGCCCGGCTCTCCGCCGGTCAGGACACCCCGGTGCCGCTGCTCGGCCAGGTACCGCTCTCCGTCGCCCTGCGCAGCGGCGGCGACACGGGCATCCCGGTGGTGCTCGGCGACCCGGCCGACCCAGCGGCGGCGGCCATCCAGGCCATCGCCGACCGGCTGGCCACCCGCGGACGCGGCCTGGCCGGGCTGAGCCTGGGCATCTCCCCGCGCTGACCCGGCCCCGCGAGCCGCCTCCCCCTCGCGCGTGCGCTGCGGCACACGTGTCTAGACTGCCCCCATGACTTCCGCCACGTTGGAACTCCCGTTCATCGCCGAACTCGCCCGCGACATCCGCTCCACCTCCGGTGACACGGTCACGGTCATCGCCCCCTTCACCGGGCAACCGCTGCACGCGCTGCCGCTGAGCAGTCCGCAGGACGTCACGGATGCCTACGCCCGCGCCCGCCTCGCCCAGATCGGCTGGGCCCGAGCCGGATTCGCCCACCGCCGAGCGGTGCTGCTGAAGGCCCACGACCTGCTGCTGAGCCGGCGCGAGAGCCTGCTCGACACCCTGCAGACCGAGACCGGCAAGACCCGCGGGCAGGCGTTCGAGGAGGTCTTCCAGGCCGCCGGGGTCACCCGGTACAACGCCCTCGCCGCCCGGCGGGTGCTCGGCGGTGAGCGGCGCAGGTCCGGCCTGCCGGTGCTCGTGACCACCCGGGTGCGCTACCGGCCCAAGGGCGTCGCCGGGGTCATCACCCCGTGGAACTTCCCGCTCAGCCTGGCCGCGATGGACGTCGTCCCCGCGCTGGCCGCCGGCTGCGGAGTGGTGCAGAAGGCCGACAACCAGGGGACGCTGAGCATCCTGATGCTGCGCCGGGCGTTCATCGACGCCGGGGTGCCGGCCGACCTCTGGGCCGTCGTGACCGGGCCGGGCTCCGAGATCGGCAGCGCGGTCACGGCCGGCGCCGACTACGTGTGCTTCACCGGCTCGACACCCACGGGCATCCAGGTGGGCGAACAGGCGGCGAGCACCCTCATCGGGGCGTCGCTCGAGCTGGGCGGCAAGAACCCGATGATCGTGCTCGACGACGTCGACCCCCACCGCGCCGCAGCCCAGGCCGCGTACGCCTGCTTCTCGTCGCTCGGGCAGCTCTGCGTGTCGATCGAGCGCATCTACGTGCAGCGGGCGGTCGCGGAGCGCTTCCTGCAGGAGTTCAGCACTCTCACCCGGGCCCTGCTGCTCGGCTCCGGCCTGGACTACCGGGCGGACGTCGGTTCGCTCACCTCGCAGGACCAACTGGACCGGGTCACCAGGCACGTGCAGGATGCGGTGTCCCACGGCGCCACTGTGCACGCGGGCGGCCGGGGCCGGCCCGACCTCGGCCCGTACTTCTTCGAGCCCACGATCCTCACCGGCGTCACCCCGGCCATGCTCTGCTTCGCCGACGAGACGTTCGGACCGGTGGTGTCGGTGTCGGTGGTCGACACCGAGCAGGAGGCGATCCTCGCCGCCAACGACAGCGCCTACGGGCTGAACGCGGCGGTGCTCAGCGGCTCCGCCCGGCGAGGCCTGCGCGTGGCCGGCGCGCTGGAGGCCGGGAGCGTCAACGTGAACGAGGGCTACCGCGGCTCGTTCTCCGCCGTCGACGCGCCCATGGGCGGCGTCAAGAGCTCAGGCCTGGGCCGTCGCAACGGACCAGAGGGCCTCAAGCGGTTCGTGGACCCGGTCACCATCTCCCTGGCCACCGGTGTGCTTCGACTGCCCGGAACCGGCACGGAGTTCGCGCGACTGGTGGGGCCCATGGTGCTGCTCGCCCGCACTCTGAAGGCGGCTCGTCGGCGTTAGCCCTCCCATCCCAGCCCGGGCCGTCTCACCGGGTTTCGACACGCTCAACCAGTGGTCGGGGCCGCGTCGTTAACGGTGGTCGAGCCTGTCGATACCCCGCGCCCACTCGGTGGTCAAGATCGTCGAGACCCCACGACCATCTCCGCGTTTCGCAGCCGACCCCGTCACCGCAAGAGGCTCGGCCAGTTAGTTGTTCCCGTCGTTACCGGTGACGTGCACCGCGTTGCCCCAGCAACCGGCATCCGCCCAGTGGTAGTAGTCGCCGGTGCCCGTGTCGCCATCCAGGGCGAGAGTGAAGCCTGCCTGGCGGTCCGGTTCGACATCACCGACCTGGGTCATGTCCCCTCTGTAGAAGGTGCCCTCGGAGCTCAGCCAGTTTCCCTGCCAGTCGTATCCCGCCGCGCTCATGCACTCGGTGATCAAACCGTAGAAGTACGCGTACTCCGCGGGGGTGTTGGGCACGGCGTCAGGGTTGGGGGTGCGCACCTCGACGACGTTGCCGTCGGCGGGCTGGACGTCGGAGGCGCTGTCGTTGGTGTCGGCGGATGAGTCGTCGTCAGCCGCGGCCTCGTCGAATGCGGCCACCACAGGCGTCGGGGCGGGGGTGGCGACCGATGTCGGCGCCGGAGTTGCTACGGGGGTCCGTGTGGGCTGCGCGAGGGGCTGCGCCGTGGACTGCGCTGCGGGCGCCGCTGTCGCTAACGACTGCCCGACCCCGGCAGCATAGGCCGCCACACCGAGGGACACCGTGGCCACTCCCGCGACGAAACCCAGCGCTATCAGACGACGTGTGCTTCCGCTCATGGTTCGACCTCTCCCCTGCCGGTGCGCGCCAGAGGTGCGCACTCACCCTTGACGATACTCAGGTCACCGTTCCGGCGGGTCCCCCAGTCCGAGGACTCCCGCCCTGCGGGATCGTCGGCCGCGATCATGCCGAAGGCCGAGTGTCAGGTGGCCTCGGAATCGAACGGGGCGGGACCGGTCAGGGCACCCTCGCGGGCGCGCTTGCGTTGCAGGTAGGCGCTGTCCGGGTTGACCCCGGCGCGGGAGATCATGGCAGATTGCGGCTTGACCGGTTCGTCCTCGGTGAGGGCTTCCCGGATGATCCGGCGCGGGTCATACTGGCGCGGGTCGAGCTTCTTCCAGTCGACATCGTCGAACTCCGGCCCCATCTCGTCTTTCATCCGGTCCTTGGCGCCGTTGGCCATGTCCCGTAGCTGGCGCACCAGGCGGCCGAGCTGGGCGGCGTAGTGCGGCAGCTTCTCCGGACCGAGCAGGAAGACGGCGATGATCCCGACAAGCAGGAGTTTCTCGAACGTCAGACCAAACATGCCCTCAGAATATCCCCCCGGCGAGGCATCCCCGCACCAGGGGCAGCGCGGCCCTAGGCTTATCCCATACATCTACTGGAGTTGCGGAATGTCTGACAAAGATCTGAATTGGAAATTCGCCGACGACTCGGTGGTGGAGAGCGACGCCCTGGCCCGTGCCCGCCAGCAGTCCCTCGAACTCGGCATCGACGCGATCGCCCCTTCGGTGGGCGCGCAGTCGGCCGTCGTCGCCGCCGCGACCGGTGCCCGCAGCATCCTCGAGGTGGGCACCGGGGCCGGCGTCTCCGGCATCTGGCTGCTCACGGGCGCCCCCGCGGCAACGCTGACCTCCATCGACATCGAGGTCGACCACCAGCAGCACGCCAAGGCCAACTTCCACGAGGCCGGTATCCCGGGTAACCGGGTGCGGCTCATCACGGGCCGCGCCGCCGAGGTGCTTCCCCGCATGAACGAGAACTCCTACGACATCGTGTTCGTGGATGCCGACCCGCAGTCGGTCATCGAATACGTCGAGCACGGCCTGCGCCTGGCCCGGCCGGGCGGCACCGTGCTCGTGGCGCACGCTCTGTGGCGCGGCCGGGTGGCCGACCCCGCTCAGCGCGACGAGGTCGCCACCGGCTTCCGTACCCTGCTCAACGAGATCGCCGGATCCAAGGCCGTCATCAGCGCCCTCTCCCCCGTGGGCGACGGCCTGCTGCAGATCACCAAGCTGCGCGCCTGACCGTTTCGGCGCCGGGGGCGATCACGGCGGGAGCATCCGCTGCCGTGTGCCGGCGATGGATACAGCAATCGGCTGTGCGGAGAACCGCACAGCCGATCGGTTGAAACTTGTTATACGGCCGGGGTGACTACACCGGCGAGCGCATCGTGAAGCTCCTTGGCTTCGGCGTCGTTCACAGAGACGACGAGTCGACCTCCACCTTCGAGCGGTACACGCACGATGATAAGGCGCCCCTCCTTTACAGCCTCCATTGGCCCGTCTCCGGTCCGTGGCTTCATGGCCGCCATGAACTCCCCTTCCATTCGTAGTCGTAGTCCTATTATCGACCATTCGGCCGTCAGACAGTAATTAGGGCGGGGTCCAATCGGCCCCGTCGACGCCCCAGCAGAGCAGAAGCCAGCCCCATTGGCCGCAAACGAGCAGCAGTGTGACCACAACGCGGTACACGATGCTGCGCGGCCGGGCGAGCGCGCCGAGCAGCGGGAACATCGGCATCAGCAGCCTGAAGACGCTGGACTGCGGAAAGAACACGGCCAGTAGGTAGAGCGCGTAGGACACCACCCACAGCCGCAGGTCCACTCCGAGGCTTCGCACCGCGGGGGTGAACATCAGCACCGCGAAGCCGAGGATCAGGGCGACCACCACGAGGATGCCCAGCGGCTGGCCGAGCCACCAGACGCCGCTCTGGAACCAGGCGGCGAAGGGCACCAGCTCCTGGTAGCCGATGTACGCGGAGCGCCAGGCCAGTTCGGTGTCGGTGTAGGCGGTGGCCGACCCCGTCACGGCCCAGGCGATGGCGGGCCAGGCCAACCCCATCAGACCGCTGAACACCGCAACGGATGATGCTGTGACCGCTTCGCGGGCGGGGAACGGGTCTCTGGCCCGGCTGTACCAGCGGTACCCCACGTGCAGGGCGAGGAACAAAGCGAAGGCCAGGCCGCTCGGCCGGGTGAGTGCCATGAGCGCGATCACGGGCACGAGGACCAGGTAGCGGCGTTGCAGCACCAGGAGCAGGGCCAGGGTGAGCAGCAGCAACTGCATGGACTCCGCGTAGCCGAACTGCAGCAGCGGCGACAGCGGCGCCACGCAGAACAGCAGCACGGCGAACAGGGCCGTCGACTGCGGCTGCACCCGGCGCATCAGGCGGTAGAACAGCAGCGCGGTGCCCAGGCTGCACGCGACGGACACCACGACCGCCATGGTCGCCCAGGGTGCTCCTGTGACAAGCATGAGAATCCGCACCACGGCCGGGTAGCCGGGCATGAACGCCCAGGCATTCTCGCCCACGTGGCCGTCCACCGTGACCGGCAGCACCGACGGGTAGCCGCCGACGGCGACGATGTTGTACCAGAGCGCATCCCACATGTTTGCGAACGCCGTGTAGCCGGGCTTCGCCGTCGTCCAGGGGTTCTGCCCCTGCACGCTTGCCAGCGCCAGCACGAGGGTCGTGGTCACCAGCCGGGAGAGCAGCCAGATCACGATGACCTTCTGCCACCACGGCACCATCCGGTAGCGGGCCAGCCAGCGCGCCGGCAGCGCCCGGTCGGCCGGGGCGCGCACCGGGGCCGGGGAGGCGCTGGTGGGCGTCACGGTCAGCCGATCGGCGCGGTCAGCCAGGCCCGCAGGGAGTCTTCGCAGTCGGTGATCTGGGAGAGCGCCACCCGTTCGTCGTCGGCGTGTGCCTTGAGCGGGTCGCCGGGGCCGTAGTTCACGGCCGGGATGCCCAGCGCCGAAAAGCGGGCCACATCGGTCCAGCCGTACTTGGGGCGGGGTTCGGCGCCGACGGCGTCGAGGAACTTGATCGCCAGCGGCGCGTCCAGGCCGGGCCTGGCGCCTTCTGCCAGGTCGACCACGGTGATGTCGAAGCCGGCGAACAGCTCTTCGAGGTGGGCCACGGCCTCTGCGGCCGTGCGGCTGGGCGCGAACCTGTAGTTCACGTGCACCATGCATTCGTCGGGGATGACGTTTCCGGCGATGCCGCCGGAGATTCCGACGGCGTTGAGGCCCTCGCGGTAGACCAGGCCCTCCACCTCCACCTCGCGTGGGGTGTAGGCCGCGAGGATGTCGAGGATCGGGGCGGCCTTGTGGATCGCGTTCTCGCCTACCCAGGCCCGGGCGGAGTGTGCCCGCGTGCCGAAGGTGCGCACCTCGATGCGCACGTTGCCGTTGCAGCCGCCCTCGACCTGGCTGTTGCTCGGTTCGCCCAGGATGGCGAAGTCGCCTTCGAACAGGTCGGGGCGGTTCGCCGCGAGCCGGCCCAGGCCGTTGAGGTCGGCGTTGACCTCTTCGTGGTCGTACCACATCCAGGTCACGTCGACGCTGGGGTCGGTCAGTTCGGCGGCGAGCTTGAGCTGCACGGCCACGCCGGCCTTCATGTCCACGGTGCCGCGGCCCCAGAGGTAGTCGACACCGTCGACGGTCTCGTAGCGGGTGGGCAGGTTGTCGTTCAGCGGCACGGTGTCGATGTGCCCGGCGATCACCACGCGCTGGGCGCGGCCCAGGGTGGTGCGGGCCACGATGGTGTCACCGTCGCGGATCACCTCGAGGTGCGCGGAGCCGGCCAGCGCGGTGGCAATGGCGTCGGCCAGCGGCGTCTCGTTGCCCGACACCGACTCCACATCGCAGATGGCGCGGGTCAGCTCGATCGACGACGAGGTGAGGTCGAGGGTGAGGGCGGTCTCGGCGGAATCGGTGAGGTCGTTGGGCACCCTACTAATCTAGAGCCATGGTCACCGCCCTTCCCCCCGAACACCTGTCAGATCCCTCCGCACAGACGGCGACGCACGCCTGGGGGTACGGCCTGGCCACGATCGCCGGTGACGGCACCGTGCTCGACACCTGGTTCCCGGCGCCGGCGCTGGGCGAGCTGCCTCGGGACCGGGACCGCTGGATCGTGCCCACCGAGCTGGAGGAGGCCGCAGGCCCCGACGCCCGCCGCAACGTGCGCCTCGAGGCCGTCACGGTCGAGATCGACCTGCAGGCGCCTCCCGCGGGCACCTCGGATGCCTACCTGCGGCTGCACCTGCTCTCGCACCTGCTCGTCCGGCCCAACTCGATCAACCTCGACGGCATCTTCTCTCACCTGCCCAACGTGGTCTGGACCAACGCCGGCCCGGTGTTGCCCGCCGACTTCGACAGGCTCCGGCCGTCGCTGCAGCGGCACGGTATCAGCGCCTCTGGCCTGGACAAGTTCCCGCCGCTGCTCAACTACGTCTCCCCCGACCGGGTGCGCATCGCGGACGCGTCCCGGGTGCGCCTGGGCGCCTACCTGTCCCCCGGCACCACCGTCATGCACGAGGGCTTCGTCAATTTCAATGCCGGCACCCTGGGGGTCTCGATGGTCGAGGGCCGCGTCTCGCAGGGCGTCGTGGTCGGTGACGGCGCCGACGTCGGCGGCGGCGCATCCATCATGGGCACGCTCTCGGGCGGCGGCACCCAGCGGGTCACGATCGGGCAGCGCGCGCTGCTCGGCGCCAACTCGGGCATCGGCATCTCGATCGGCGACGACTCCGTCGTGGAGGCGGGCCTGTACGTGACCGCCGGCACCAAGGTCGTGCTGCTGGACGGCACCCGCACCGCCGACGGCGCACCGCGCACGGCCAAGGCCAAGGACCTCTCCGGCGTGCCGAACCTGCTGTTCCGCCGCAACTCGCTCACCGGCGCCGTCGAGGTGCTGCCCCGTGCCGGCAGCGGCATCACCCTGAACGCGGCCCTGCACGCCTGATCCCTTCCGCGAACTGCGAGAAAAGCCCCAAGAATCCGAGATTCTTGGGGCTTTTCTGGCAGGTCGCGAGGCTAGGCGCGGGGGTAGTCGCGCGCGACCGCTCCCGTGTAGAGCTGCTGGGGGCGACCGATCTTGGTGGTCGGGTCCAGGTTCATCTCGCGCCAGTGCGCGATCCACCCGGGCAGCCGGCCGATGGCGAACAGCACCGTGAACATCCGCGGCGGGAAGCCCATGGCCTTGTAGATCACGCCGGTGTAGAAGTCCACATTGGGGTAGAGCTTGCGTTCCTTGAAATAGTCGTCATTGAGCGCGATGAACTCGAGCTCCTTGGCGATGTCGAGCAGGTCGTCCTTCACGCCCAGGGCCTCGAGCACGGCGTCGGCGCTCTCCTTGACGAGTTTGGCGCGCGGGTCGTAGTTCTTGTAGACCCGGTGGCCGAAGCCCATCAGGCGCACGCCGGCTTCCTTGTTCTTGACGCGTTCGACGTACTTCTGCACGCCTTCGCCGGAGGCCTTGATGTCGCTGAGCATGGTGAGAACGGCCTCGTTGGCGCCGCCGTGCAGCGGGCCGGAGAGGGCGTTGATGCCGCCGGAGACCGAGGCGAACAGGTTGGCCTCGGTGGAGCCGACCAGGCGCACGGCCGAGGTGGAGGCGTTCTGCTCGTGGTCCTCATGCAGCATCAGCAGGCGTTCGAGCGCCTTGCTCACGACGGGGTTCACCACATACGGCTCGGCGAGGGTACCGAAGTTGAGCTTGATGAAGTTGTCCACGAAGCTCAGCGAGTTGTCCGGGTAGAGGAATGCGTGCCCGATGCTCTTCTTGTGCGCGTACGCCGCCATCACCGGCAGCTTGGCGAGCAGGCGGATCATCGACAACTCGACCTGTTCGGGGTCCTTGGGGTCCAGCGAGTCCTGGTAGTAGGTCGACAGGGCCGAGACGCCGGCGGAGAGCACCGACATCGGGTGCGCGTTGTGCGGCAGGGCGTCGTAGAAGCGGCGCAGGTCTTCGTGCAGCAGGGTGTGCCGACGGATGCGGGTGTCGAACCCGCTGAGTTCGCTCTCGGTGGGCAGCTCGCCGTAGATCAGCAGCCAGGCGGTTTCGAGGAAGCTCGAGTTCTGGGCGATCTGCTCGATCGGGTAGCCGCGGTAGCGGAGGATCCCGTGCTCGCCGTCGATGTACGTGATGGCTGACTTCGTTGCCGCCGTGTTCACGAATCCGGAGTCGAACGTGGTGAAACCGGTCTGCTTGGTCAGCGTCGCGATATCGATGCTGGACGGGCCGTCAGTGCTGCCCAGGATGGGGAACTGTGCCGATCCACCCGGATAGGTCAGAGTGGCCGTCTGCGGGCCCTGTACGGCCCGGTCGATGAACTGCGGCTCATTGGATGGTGTTCGCTGCGCGACGTCGCTCACGGCGCCTCCCTGGATTTCAAAGCCTTTCGGCTGTTGGTCTGTGGCGGTCCGCCGCAGCACGCTCGTGGTGCTTGGCAACGATAACCCGCCTACAGCCTATTCCGCCGAGGGGCATACTGTTGCATCCGCCAACATCGCACCGCTCCTGTTGGCACTCCGCTACAGCCCGGACCGCCCCGCGGACACTACGCGCGCGGGCGCGTTGCCGCATCGAAAATCGCTAGGGCCGAAAGGCCCCAACCACGGTCGTCGGCGTCTCAGGCCTGGGCGAGAGCGAGCGCGTAGCCGTAGGCCTCTTCGAGCATCTCACTCCATCGGCCCACCCCGGCCTCGGCCGGAAACCGCGCCCACTCGCGCATCGTGCGGGCCCCCATCACGACGGGTCGTCCCGCGTGTTGGTCGACCAGATGGCGCACTCGCGGTTCGGGAAGCTTGACGACGAGGTCGCCGTTGCGGCCGATGAAGGCGAACATCCGGCCGCGCACCCGCAGGCCGTCGCCGTTGAACATCCGCCCCTGGGTCACGGGAGGCCGCGCAGGCAGCTCGGAGACGAGGTCGTACAGGGCCGCGACGCCTGCGGCGTACGCGTCGACGGGTACGCCGCCACCGTCCAGCTCGATGCTGTCAGCCATGCCCCCAGCCTAAGCAGCCCGGCGGTGAGCACAACTCCAGCAGAATCCCACCGGGGTGGGTCATCGCAAGCGGAATTACGGTATCCGCCGGGTGCCCGCCCAGGGAATTGCGGGAGTTACGCAGCCCAGGCGCGGAGACGGGCGGCGGCAGCGTTGATGCGTTCGTCGGTGGCGGTGAGGGAGAACCGCACGTGCTCGGGGAAGAAGTCGCCGTAGAACGGGCCGGGGCCGGCCAGGATGCCCAGCTCGGCGAGCTGCCGGATCGAGTCCCAGGCGTCGACGCCGGCTGTCGCCCAGAGGTACAGGCCTGCCTCGCTGTTCTCGATCGTGAAGCCCGCGGCCGTGAGCGCGGGTAGCAGCACCTCACGGCGGGCCCGGTACAGCCGGCGCTGCCTGGCGACATGCTCGTCGTCACCGAGGGCCGCCACCATGGCGGCCTGCAGCGGGGCGGGCAGCATGAGGCCGGCGTGCTTCCGCACGGTGAGCAGACGGCCGAGCACGGCGTCGCAGCCGGCGGCGAACGCGCCGCGGTAGCCGGCCATGTTGGACTGCTTGCTCAACGAGTAGATGGCCACGACGTCGCGGTTGTCGCCGTCGGTCACGCGAGGGTCCAGGATGCTGGGGATCGCCTCGGCGTCCCACGGCGCGTCCCAGCCGAGTTCGGCGTAGCACTCGTCGTTGACGATCACGGCGCCCAGCTCCCGGGCGCGCGCCACCGCGGCACGGAGGTACGCGACGTTCAGCACCCGTCCGTCGGGGTTGCCGGGGCTGTTCAACCAGACGAGTTTCGTCGTCGCCGGCCACTCGGCGGGGTCATCGGACGCCAACGCATCCGCCCCGGCCATCGCCGCGCCGATCGCGTAGGTGGGGTAGGCGGCCCTGGGGTGCACGATGGTGTCGCCCTCCCCCAGTCCCAGCATGAACGGCAGCAGCGCCACGAGCTCCTTGGAGCCGATGGTGGGCAGCACGTTCTGCTCGGTCAGCCCGGCCACACCGCGGCGGCGGGCATACCAGTCGATGATGGCGTGCTGCAGGGCCGGGGTGCCGGTGGTCTGCGGGTAGGCGTGCGCATCCGTCGCGTGGGCCAAGGCGGCCTGCACGACGGGCGGGGTCGCGTCGACGGGCGAGCCGATCGACAGGTCGACGATTCCGTCGGCGTGGGACCTGGCCTGCTGCGCGAACGGCAGCATCTGGTCCCACGGGTAGTCGGGAAGCGGCTTCAGCACGTCTAGTGCTGGACCTGGGGCGGCAGCACCGAGATCACCGGGTGATCCTTGGCGATCACACCCACCTTGGCGGCGCCGCCGGGCGAGCCGATGTCGTCGAAGAACTCGACGTTGGCCTTGTAGTAGTCGGCCCACTGCTCGGGCAGGTCGTCTTCGTAGTAGATGGCCTCGACGGGGCAGACGGGCTCGCAGGCCCCACAGTCCACGCACTCGTCGGGGTGGATGTAGAGGGAGCGTTCACCCTCGTAGATGCAGTCGACGGGACATTCGTCGACGCAGGCACGGTCTTTAACGTCCACGCAGGGCAGGGCGATCACATACGTCACAGTGGCGGAATTCCCTTCACGAACTAAGTGGCCAGTCTACGCCGTCGGTGCTCTGGCGGGAATTCGGGGCCACGCGAGAACGAGCGCGGCGACCAGTGCGGGAACTATCGTCCACACCGAGCCGAGCACCCCGGCAGGCACGAGTACCGAGCCGCCCGTGCTGCGCAGCGACAGCAGGAAGACCGTGAGCAGCAGGCCGACAGCCGCCGCGCCCACCACCAGGCGGTCACCGACCACCAGGCGCAGGCCGAGCAGCAGCGAACCCGCGGCCAGCAACGCCAGGACCAGCCCGATCGGCACCGTGACCGACGCGAGCGAGAACGTGGTCTGGTGGGCCACTGTGCCCAGCACCCCGAAGAGCACACCGGCGGCCAGCCCCATCAGGGTGGCGAGCACCCGCGTGGCCCTGGTGGGTGGCTCCGGGTCGGACGGATGCGGCACCGCAGGTCCCCGCAGGAAGGTCTCGGTGCCCGTGACGAGCACTTCGCTGCCATCGCCGGGGCACACAACGCGACCGTCGACGGCCCAGCGGTTCGGGTAGGCGGCCAGCGCGTGCAGCTTGCGGTCCACCTGGTCGCTCACGTCGACCGCGGTGAGGCGGTGCCCCGTCGACTGGGAGACCCGGCTGCTGAGGAACACCGGCACCCCGTGGTCCCCCGCGGCATCGATGGCTGCCTGGCGGAGGTCGCGGTCGGCGGCGCCGACGACGACGGCTGTGGCCTGCGCCTCTGTCAGGGCCGCGCCAAGCACGTCCCTGGTGTCCACCTCCGGCCGGGCGGTCAGCACCCGCCACCGCGCAGGGTCGGTCTCGCCGAGCGCGGTGCGGGCGGCCGTGACGGCGGCGGCATCCGGCACGCGCTCCGCCAGCACCGCCCCGAACAGAACCGTCACCTCGGCATCGTCGTCGAGGAGCCTTGCGATCGTGCCGCCCGTGAGCAGGGCCTCGTCGCCGGGGGCATCCACCACGAAGACCACCCGTTCGCCGCTTCCGGACATGACCATGGGTGACTCCTGTGCACAAAACGGGCGCGGAACGCCGGCGGACGGGGACAACGTACGGTGCAGAACGCCGGCCGTGATTCTGTGAAAATCCTAGCTGGACACGCCCGTGCATCTTCCGTAGAGTGAGTGGGTAAGGTAAGCCTTACCATCGTTCGACATTCCAACTCATCCTCGACGACCGGGAAGCACCGTGCTCGCAAACTACCTGATCGGCCTGCGTGAAGGCCTCGAAGCCGCGCTGATCGTGACGATCCTGATCGCCTATGTGGTCAAGATCGGCCGCCGCGACGTGCTGCCCCGTCTCTGGACCGGTGTCGGCCTGGCCGTCCTGCTGGCGCTCCTGCTGGGCGCCATCCTCACCTTCGGCACCTACGGGCTGAGCTTCGCCGCCCAGGAGACCATCGGCGGACTGCTCTCCATCATCGCCACCGGCCTGGTCACCTGGATGGTGTTCTGGATGCTGCGCACCGCCCGCGACCTCAAGGGCCACCTGCACGGCAGCATCGACAAGCACCTGGTCGGCACCGGCATGGGCCTGGTGCTCGTCGCCTTCCTCGCCGTCGGCCGCGAGGGCATCGAGACCGCCCTGTTCATCTGGGCGGCCGTGCAGGCCACCGGCGAGACGACCCTGCCGCTGATCGGCGCGAGCCTGGGCATCCTCACGGCCGTCGGCCTGGGCTGGCTCATCTACGCGGGCATGCTCAAGATCAACCTGAGCCGGTTCTTCACCTGGACCGGCGCCATTCTCATCGTGGTCGCCGCCGGGGTGCTCTCCTACGGCGTGCACGACCTGCAGGAAGCCGGCATCCTGCCCGGACTGAACGCCCTCGCGTTCAACGTCTCGGCCGTGATCCCGCCGGACAGCTGGTACGGCACCCTGCTCAAGGGCACCCTCAATTTCTCGCCGGCCACCACCTGGCTCGAACTGGCCGCGTGGCTCGCCTACCTGGTGCCCACGCTCACGCTCTTCATCGTGAAGAGCCGCACCACGACCCCGGCCCGCGCCGCGGCCCCCCGGCAGACCGCCTCCGCGGTCGCCGCCCACTGACCCCTCCCCTGCCCTCCCTCCTAAGGACACCCATGCGCGCCCGCTTCCTCCCCCTCGTCGCCGCCTCCGCCGGCGCCCTGCTCGCCCTCACCGGCTGCGTGGCCAACGCCGGTTCCACCGGTGGCTCCGGCCAGGCCCTCACCGTCGACAGCAGCGCGGATGCCTGCACGGTGTCGGCCGCCGAAGCGCCCGCGGGCAACGTCAGCTTCAAGGTCACCAACTCGGGCGACCAGGTCACCGAGTTCTACCTGCTCGCCGAAGACGGCCTGCGCATCGTGGGAGAGGCCGAGAACATCGGCCCGGGCCTCAGCCGCGACCTCGTGGTGCAGCTCGCCGCCGGCAGCTACATCACCAGCTGCAAGCCCGGCATGACCGGCGACGGCATCGACAAGACCACGTTCACCGTCACCGATTCCGGCGACGATGTGGTGGTGGACGCCGACCTGGACGCCCAGGTCGAGGTCGCCAACACCAACTACGCGGCCTACGTGCGCGACCAGGTCGCCCAGCTCCTCACCGGCACCCAGGCTTTCGCCGACGCCTACGTCGCCAACGACGACGACACGGCGCGTGCCCTGTACGCGGCCACCCGGGCGCACTGGGAGCGCGTGGAGACCGTGGCCGAATCGTTCGGCGACCTGGACCCGCAGCTCGACCTCCGCGAAGCGGACCTCGAAGAGGGCCAGGACTGGACCGGCTGGCACGCCATCGAGAAGGACCTCTGGCCTGCCGAGGCCGAGGCCGGCTTCGCCGCCTACACGCCCGAACAGCGCCGGAATCTGGCCGACCTGCTCGTGGCCGACACCACCACACTGAACGAGAAGGTGCAGGACCTCAGCTTCACGCTGTCGCAGCAGACCAACGGCGCCATCGGGCTGCTCGACGAGGTCGCAACCGGCAAGGTCACCGGGGAGGAGGAGTTCTGGTCGCACACCGACCTCTGGGACTTCCAGGCCAACATCGACGGCGCCAAGGTGCTCTACGACGGCGTGCGGGACATCCTGGTCGAGGAAGACCCCGACCTGGCCACCAAGCTGGACACCGAGTTCGCTTCACTGCAGAAGCTCCTCGACGCCCAGCGCGTCGGCGACGGCTTCACTCTGTACACCGACCTGAGCCCTGCCGAGATCAAGGCTTTCGCCGACCAGGTGAACGCCCTGGGCGAGCCGCTCAACCAGCTCACCGCTACGCTCGTCCTCTAACGAAGACCAGCAGATGACCGACTCCCCTCAGCTGACACCGGATGCGCAGACACCGGATGCGCCGGCACCCCGCGGGCTGTCCCGGCGCGGCCTGCTCGGCCTCGCGGGGGCTGGCGTCGCCGGACTCGGCCTGGGCTTCGCCGGCGACCGGGCGGTGACCGCGGCCATGGCCTCCGCCGCCGAGACGGCGGCGACGGCCGTGTACCCGTTCTACGGGAAGCACCAGGCCGGCATCCTCACCCCGGCGCAGGACCGGCTGCACTTCGCCGCGTTCGACGTGACCGACGGCACCAGCCGGGCGGACCTGGTCGAACTGCTGCAGGACTGGAGCGTCGCGGCGGCGGCGATGACCGCCGGCCTGGACATCGGCGACTACGGCGCGGTCAGCGGCCCGTACGACGCCCCGCCAGAGGACACCGGCGAGGCCGTCGGTCTCCCCGCGGCGGGCCTCACGATCACCTTCGGGTTCGGCCCCAGCCTGTTCCGCACCGCGGCCGGCGTCGACCGGTTCGGGCTGGCCGCCCGGCAGCCTGCCGACCTGGTGGATCTCCCGCACTTCCCGGGCGACATGCTCGACGACGCCCGGAGCGGCGGCGACCTGTGCATCCAGGCCTGCGCCAACGATCCGCAGATCGCGGTGCACGCCATCCGCAACCTCTCCCGCATCGCCTTCGGCCGGGCCGCGCTGCGGTGGTCCCAGCTCGGTTTCGGGCGCACCTCGTCCACAAGCACCAGCCAGGCCACCCCGCGCAACCTCTTCGGCTTCAAGGACGGCACCGCCAACATCAAGGCCGAAGAACCCGCCGCGGCCACGGAGCACCTCTGGGTGGGCTCGACGGACGGACCCGCCTGGCTGGCCGGCGGCTCCTACCTGGTGGCGCGGCGCATCCGCATGACCATCGAAACGTGGGACCGCAGCAGCCTGCGCGAGCAGGAGAAGGTGATCGGCCGCACCAAAGGCGAAGGCGCCCCGCTGTCGGGAGGGACCGAGTTCACCGAGCCCGACTTCGAGATCGCGGGCCGGGGAGACCTGCCGCTGATCGACGAGGCCTCACATGTGCGGCTGGCGCACCCCACCCAGAACGACGGGATCCGGATCCTCCGCCGCGGGTACAACTTCGTCGACGGCAACGACTCGCTCGGCCGGTTGGACGCGGGCCTGTTCTTCATCAGCTTCCAGCGCACGCCACAGAGCTTCTCGACCGTGCAGCTCAACCTGGCCAGGCACGACGCCATGAACGAGTACCTCAAGCACGTCGGCTCGGCGCTCTTCGCAGTGCCGCCCGGCGCCGCCACGGGCAGCTACGTGGGAGCGCCCCTCTTCGCCTGACCGGGAGTCAGGCGGGCGCCACCGTGTAGAGCACGCCGTCGGGGGTGCCGGCGATGGTCACCCGGAACGAGGCGTTCTTCAGCGACTCCACACCGACGTCGCCCACGTTCGCCGAGGTGCTGGTGTCAGCCTCGAACCCGGCGTCCACGAGCATCTGCTTCGCGTCGGCCAGCGGGTCGCTCGCGCTGGAGGCGATGGTGACGACCCAGCCCTGGTCGCCGTTGGTGGTGTTCCCCGCACCGAACTTGATCTCGCCATCGATCACGGGGATCTCCTCCGGCCAGCCGTCCGGCAGCGCACCGCCCAGGCTCACGTCACCGTCGGTGGCACCCTGCACGGCCCCGTTCACGGCATCCTGCACCTACGCGTCGGAGCAGCCCGCCAGCGCCGGGCCGACGGCCAGCAGCGCAGCCAAGGCCAGCGCCATCCGCAGCGGCCTGGTCATGGTCGTGGTTCCAGTGCTCATTCGTGTCCTCGTGTTCGTCGGTGCCCCTGATGGGCCGGTACGGCTCATGAAAAAACCGCAGGCACCCCGCGCCGGATAGCCGGAACAGGATGCCTGCGGTCAGATGATGCTGTGGACTAGTTCGCGTCCTGCTTCTTCAGGCGCGACACGTTGCGCTGACGAGCGGATGCGGCGAGCTCGACCTTGCGGATACGAACGACGGCGGGGGTGACCTCGACGCACTCGTCTTCGCGGGCGAATTCCAGGCACTGCTCAAGGGTGAGCTGCTTGGACGGCGTCATCGACTCGAACGTGTCGGAGGTGGACTGACGCATGTTGGTCAGCTTCTTCTCCTTGGTGATGTTCACGTCCATGTCGTCGCCGCGCGAGTTCTCGCCGATGACCATGCCCTCGTAGACCTCTTCGGTCGGGTTCACGAAGAACTGCATGCGCTCCTGCAGGGCGATGATCGCGAACGGCGTGACAACACCGGCGCGGTCGGCCACGATGGAGCCGTTGGTGCGGGTGTTGATGGTGCCGGCCCAGGCTTCGTAGCCGTGGAAGATCGCGTTGGCGATACCGGTACCGCGGGTGTCCGTGAGGAACTCGGTGCGGAAGCCGATCAGGCCGCGCGACGGAACGATGAATTCCATGCGGACCCAGCCGGTGCCGTGGTTCGCCATGTTCTCCATGCGACCCTTGCGGGCGGCGAGGAGCTGCGTGATCGCACCGAGGTACTCTTCGGGCGAGTCGATGGTGAGGTGCTCGTACGGCTCGTGGATCTTGCCGTCGACACGCTTGACAACCACCTGCGGCTTGCCGACGGTGAGCTCGAAGCCCTCACGACGCATCTGCTCGACCAGGATGGCGAGAGCGAGCTCGCCACGGCCCTGGACTTCCCAGGCGTCCGGACGGCCGATGTCGAGGACGCGGAGCGAGACGTTACCGACGAGCTCCTTGTCGAGACGGTCCTTGACCATGCGGGCGGTGAGCTTGTGGCCCTTGACCTTGCCGATGAGCGGCGAGGTGTTGGTGCCGATGGTCATCGAGATGGCCGGGTCGTCGACCGTGATGGTCGGCAGCGGGCGCACGTCGTCGGGGTCGGCGAGGGTCTCACCGATGGTGATGTCGGGGAATCCGGCGACGGCGACGATGTCACCGGGGCCGGCGCTCTCGGCCGGGTAGCGGTCGAGGGCCTTGGTGATCATGAGCTCGGTCACGCGCACGTTGGAGACGGTGCCGTCGTGCTTGACCCAGGCCACGGTCTGGCCCTTCTTGATGGTGCCCTGGAAGATGCGCAGCAGTGCGAGGCGGCCGAGGAACGGCGAGGAGTCGAGGTTGGTGACCCAGGCCTGCAGCGGGTGCTCGTCGTCGTAGACGGGAGCGGGGATGTGCTGGAGGATCGCTTCGAACAGCGGCTCGAGGTCGTCGTTGTCGGGCAGCGCGCCGTTGTCGGGCTTGTTCAGGCTGGCAGCGCCGGCGCGGCCGGAGGCGTAGACGACCGGCACGTTCAGGACCAGGTCGAGGTCGAGGTCGGGCACGTCGTCGGCCATGTCGGAGGCGAGGCCGAGGAGCAGGTCCTGGCTCTCTTCGACGACCTCATCGATACGCGCGTCGGGGCGGTCGGTCTTGTTGACCAGGAGGATCACCGGCAGGTGCGCCTCGAGCGCCTTGCGCAGCACGAAGCGGGTCTGCGGCAGCGGGCCCTCGGACGCGTCGACGAGGAGCACGACACCGTCGACCATGGACAGGCCGCGCTCGACCTCGCCACCGAAGTCGGCGTGGCCGGGGGTGTCGATCACGTTGATGGTGATGGGGCCGTCGGTGGCGTGGATGCCCTTGTACGAGATCGCCGTGTTCTTGGCGAGGATCGTGATGCCCTTTTCACGCTCGAGCTCGTTGGAGTCCATCGCGCGCTCTTCGGTGTGCGAGTGCTCGGCGAAGGAGTTCGTCTGCTGCAACATCGCGTCGACCAGGGTCGTCTTGCCGTGGTCAACGTGGGCAACGATTGCAACATTCCGGAGGTTATTGCGGGTAGCAATCGCCATAAAAATAGATCCTTACGAAGAATGGATGCCGCGGAAAATCGCATGCGGCGCAGAGTGGATGAGTGGGGTCACTATGGACCCAAGGGTCTATGCTACCGTACTCGGCCCTGTTCCCGTCGGGCGGGGGCCGATCACTCCTCTATACAGTGCGTGCCGGGCTGTTGAACCGCCGGCGAATTGACGCAGACCGGGCCGCCGGGTCTCGACAGACTCGGCCAATGACGGATGGGGCGCGGCCTCGGCCACGCCCCATCCTCAGGCACATGCCGGCTGGCGCCGGCTGCCGCTCCTGTTGCTTACTCGGCCCAGCCCACCACGGTCCAGTCGACCGACTGGAACTGCTTGGCACCGTAGTTGACCAGTCCGGCCTTGACGGCGTAGACGTTCGGCAGCGGTGCGAGCGGCACGATCGGCACGTAGGCGGCGAGCACCTTGTCGATCTTGTCGGCGATCTTCAGCCGGGCATCGGGGTCGAGTTCGGCGTTGGCCTGGTCGAACAGGTCGGCCAGCGAGTCGTCGGTGATGCCGGTGAAGTTCGACTCGGAGTCGACCGGGGAGAACAGCGCTTCGGTCGACGAGATCGGGAACGCGGTGCCCTGCCAGGAGAAGCTCGTCATCTCGTAGTCCCCCGGGATGATGTAGTCCGAGAAGTACTTGGCGGCGGGAACCTCGTCGAGTTCGACGGTCACGCCCACATCCTTGAGGTCGGCCTGCACCTGCACGGCGCGCTGCTTGTTCGTCGGGGTCTCGGCGGGAACGGTGATCGACAGGGTCAGTGCCTTGCCGTCCTTCTCGCGCAGGCCCTTGTCGTTGAGCTTGTAGCCGGCCTCGTCGAAGAGCTTGCCGGCGGCGTCCACGTCGAAGCCGATGGCGGCACCCACGTTGTCCTCGTAACCCTTCTGGCCGGGCATGAAGATGTAGCTGCCCTGCGTGGTGGCGGGAACGCCCACTGGGGTGTTAGCCGATTCGGAGATCAGTTCCCGATTCACCGCGTGCCCGATGGCCTGGCGCACCTTGACGTCGGCGAGCGGGCCCTTGGAGCCGTTCATGGTGACGTGCGTCCAGGTGAGACCGCCGGATGCCTGGATCTCGGCATCCGTGCGCTTCTTGGCGGTCTGGTAGGCATCGGCGTTGGACGAGATGTAGAGAACATCGGTCTCAGAGTTGCCGAAGGCCGTGGCCTGAGTGCCGCCGTCGATGACCTTCACGATGATGGTGTCGAGCTTGGGCGTCTCGCCCCACCAGACGGGGTTGCGCACCAGCGTGACGACCTGGCCTGAGGTGTCGATGTTGGAGATCATGAACGGGCCGGACGACGGCAGCGGCGCACTGGTGTAGCCCTCATTGAACGCTGCCGGGGTTGCGGCCACGGCTGCGGGGAGCACGCCGGGCTCACCGACGAAGATGGACTGCCAGTCGGCGGTGATCTTGTCGAAGGTCACCGTGAAGTCGAAGTCGGTGTCGGTGCGTTCGATGGCTGTGATGTCCTCGAAGACAGCCGTGGACGCCGGGAGATATTCCTCGTTGCTCCCGTTCATCGCCTGCCAGGTGGCGACCCAGTCCTTGTAGGTGATGGGGGTGCCGTCCTCCCACACTGCGTCGGGATTCAGCTTGATCTCCACGACCTGGGGGTCGTCGCTGATGACCTCTGCCGAGACCGCGTAGTCGGGGTTGAGCTCGGGAGTACCGTCCTCGGCGATTCGGAACGGCCCACCGGTGGTCGGCAGGATGGTGTTCAGACTGTCGACCTCATTGCCGTCGACTTCGTAGGTATTCCAGTTCACCGGCATGGCGTTGATGGCCAGGTTGAGGGTGCCGCCGTCGGACACGTCCGCGGCGTCGGCAACGGTCCAGGCCGTGCTGGGCAGTTCCTCGGCGGGGCCGGAACTGGAGGTGTCCGTGGCGGTGTTGCCTGGTGCGCAGGCGGTGAGCAGTAGGGCAGACGCACTCAGAACGGCGACTGCCGCCAATGCGGTGTTTCTACGACGCATAGCGATTCTCCTTCTTATCTTGGTGACGGGCTGTGCTTGCTGTGTGTTCGTGCGGGTGGGACGGTCGGAAAAGTTCAGGGGGCGACGGCCAAGGCCGAGTCGACGATCGTGTTGCGGTCGACGTGGTGGCAGGCCGTCTCGACGCCATGGTGGGCGACCAGCGGCGGGTCATCGGTGGCGCAGCGCAACTGAGCGGCCGGATCGAGCACCCGGTAGAGCGGGCACCGGGTGCGGAAGTTGCAGCCGGTGATCTCCTCCGTGGGGCTGGGCAGGTCGCCCTCGAGGAGCACCCGGGTGCGGCTGCGTTCGATCTCCGGGTCGGGGATCGGCGCCGCCGAGATGAGCGCCTGGGTATACGGATGCCGCGGGTGCGCGAACACCTCGGCGACGGGACCGTACTCCACGATGCGGCCGAGGTACATCACGGCCACGGTGTCGGCGATCTGCCGCACGATGGCCAGGTCGTGCGCCACGAACAGGTAGGAGAGGCCCAACCGTTCCTTGAGGTCTTCGAGGAGGTTGATCACGCCGGCCTGGATCGACACGTCCAGGGCCGACACCGGTTCGTCGAGCACCACGAGCCGCGGGTTGGTGGCCAGGGCGCGGGCTATGCCGATGCGCTGCCGCTGGCCGCCGGAGAACTCGTGCGGGTAGCGGTCGGCCATCTGCGGATCCAGCCCGACGAGGTCGAGGAGTTCCTGCACCCGGGCGCGGCGGTCGGCCCGGCCGACCCCGTGCACGGTGAGCGGTTCAGCGATCACCTCGCCGATCGGCAGCCGGGGGTCGATCGCGGCCATCGGGTCCTGGAAGACGATCTGCACGTCCTTGCGCAGTCGCAGGCGATCGGCCCGGCTCGCCGTGCCGATGTCGGTGCCGTCGATCAGGATGCGCCCGGCCTGCGGCTTGGCCATCTCGAGGATCTCGAGGATGGTGGTGGACTTGCCGCACCCCGACTCGCCGACCAGGCCGAGGGTCTGGCCGGGCTGGATCGAGAACGAGACGCCGTCGACGGCCCGCACCGTGCCGATGCGCCGGGAGAACAGACCGCCGTTGGTGAGCGGGAAGTGCCGTTTGAGGCCGGTGACCTCGAGCACAGGAGCCTGCGCGTCCGGCCGCACGGCGTGCTGAACGTCCAGTGGTTCGGGGCGGGGGAAGACGTCGGCGCGGGTGAGCCGCCCTGAGGCGATCTCGTCAGCACGGTGACAGGCGGCCACGTGAGCGCCGCCGTTCGGCAGCACTCCTTCCGGGTCCGTGCCGGGCGGCACCGCCACGGGCACTGTGGTGCCGCTGACGAACGCGCCGTGCGCGGCGAGCAACGGTTCCACCTCGCGGCAGACGTCGAGTGCGATGGGGCAGCGGGCGGCGAACGGGCATCCGGGCGGCAGCGCGGTGAGCGACGGCGGTCGCCCCTCGAGGGGGACGAGCCGCTGAGTGCCGGCGGTCTGCATATTGGGAACGGAGCGCAGCAGTCCGATCGAGTAGGGCATGTGCGGCTCAGAGAACACATCGGCCGTGCTGCCGTTCTCCACCAGCTTGCCGGCATACATCACGGCGATACGGTCGGCATGGCCGGCGACGACGCCCAGGTCGTGGGTGATCAGCACCACGGCGGCCCCGGTGAGCTCCTTGGCCTTCTCGAGCACCTCGAGGATCTGGGCCTGGATGGTCACGTCAAGGGCGGTGGTCGGCTCGTCGGCCACGATGAGCTTGGGGTCGTTCGCGATCGACATGGCGATCATGGCGCGCTGGCGCATCCCGCCGGAGAATTCGTGCGGGAACGCCTTGGCCCGGCGCTCAGGCGCGGGAATGCCGACCACGGTGAGCAGCTCGACGGCGCGGGCCCTGGCAGCCTGCTTGCTCAGCGCCGAGTCGTGGAGCAGCAGGGCCTCGGCGATCTGGTCCCCCACCGTGTAGACGGGGGTGAGCGCCGAGAGCGGGTCCTGGAAGATCATCGAGATGTCGCGACCGCGGAGCCCGGAGAGCTGGCGGTCGTTCATCTCCAGCAGCCGGTGGCCGTCGAAGTCGATGGTTCCGGAAATCACCGCCGAACTGGGCAGCAGTCCCATCAGCGCCAGGGACGATACCGACTTGCCCGAACCGGACTCCCCCACGATGCCGAGGAATTCGCCCGCGTGCACGTCGTAGCTGATCCCGCGCACGGCATTCACCGGCGGGCCGCTCCGCTGCGGGAAGGTGACCGAGAGGTTCCGGACCTGCAGCAGCGGACTGCCGCGCCGGGCGGGCCCGGCGCGGTCGGCGGCGGGCACGGGAGCAGTGGCCGACACGGACGGGGTCACGGGTTCAGTCACGGTTCACTCCCGAGGTGGGGTCGACGGCGTCGCGCAGCGCGTCGCCGATCAGGCTGACGGCGAAGAGGGTGACGATGAGCACCCCGGCAGGGAAGACGAACAGCCACGGCCGGGTGACGGCCGCACCGGTGCCCTCCGACAGGAGCGTGCCCAGTGACACATCGGGGGCGCGGATGCCGAAGCCGAAGTAGCTCAGGCTGGTCTCGGCCATGATCATCGCCACCACGCCCAGGGTCGCGTCGATGATCAGCAGCGACGCCACGTTCGGGATGATGTGGCGGGCCAGGATGGTGCGCATCGGCACGCCCATGAACCGGGCCGCCTTCACGAAGTCGCGGCCACGCAGCGACCGGGTCTGGGACCGCACCACCTGGGCCATGATCATCCAGCTGAATCCGGCGAGGAACACCGTGAGGAACACCCAGGAGAGGTCCTTGAACAGGGGGCTCAGGATGACCAGCAGGATGAACGACGGCAGCACGAGGAGCAGGTTGATCAGCCAGACCAGTACGCCGTCGACGATGCCGCCCACGTAGCCGGCCACCGATCCGACCACGGCGGCGATGAGAGTGCCGAGCGGCCCGGCGATGAGGCCGATGACCAAGGATTTCTGGAGGCCGATGAGGGTCTGGGCGTAGATGTCCTGGCCGATGTTGTTGGTGCCGAACCAGTGCAGCTGGGTGGGTCCCATGCCCATGTTGAGCGGGTCACGGCTGAACGCGTCGACCGGGTAGAGCAACGGCCCGAGCACAGCCCAGAGCACGATGGCCGTCATCGCGATCGCGCCGATCCAGAATCGGGGCGTGTGCGCCAGACGGTTCCAGATCAGCCGGCCCCGCGAGAGCGGCTTGGGGGCCAGGGACACGGTGGTCGGTTCGGGTTCGGGTCCGGCGGCGAGGGTGGCGCTGGCGCCTTCGGCAATCGACATTTCAGTTCCTCACCCGGGGGTCGAGTGCTGCGTAGAGAATTTCGGACAGGGTCGAGGAGAACAGCACGAGCACCGCCAGGAACAGGGTGGATCCGGCGACGGCGTTGATGTCGCTCTGGGTGATGGCCTGGAGAGTGAACTCGCCCATGCCGTGGAAGGAGAAGACGATCTCGAGCATGATCGAGCCCGAGACCAGGGTGCCGAAGCTGTAGGCGAAGAACGTCGACATGGGGATGAGCGCCACGCGCACCCCGTGGCGCACCAGCGCCGAGTTGCGCGAGCGGCCCTTCGACCGCGCGGTGCGGATGTAGTCGGACGCCAGCACATCCAGCATCACGCTGCGCTGGTACCGGGAGTAGCTGGCGGCACCGGTGAGCACTAGGGCGATGGTCGGCAGCAGCAGGTGCACACCCCTGTCCACGAGCAGGTCCCACCAGGACCCGGTGAGCCCCGCCGAGTACGAACCGGTGAACGTGATGAGCTGTTGGCCCACGGCGCCGTTGAGCATCGTCGCCCCGATCATGAGCAACACGCCGATCACGAAGGTCGGGGTGGCGAACACCAGGTAGGACCCGTAGGTCACGGCCTGGTCGCTCAGGGAGTACTGCTTGACCGCACCCCACACGCCGAGCACCACACCGAGGATCGCGCCGAGGATGGACCCGAGCAGGAGCAGCTGCAGGCTGACCCCGGAGCGCGTGACGATCTCGGCGACGACGGACCGGCCGCCGACGGTCTCCCCCAGGGACCCCTGGGTGACCAGCGTGACGATCCAGTGCCACAGCCGCTCCAGAACGGGCACATCGGGGTTCACGCCCAGGCCGTTCAGGATGTTCTCGACGACCTGCGCGCTCGGCTGCGGGTTACGGCCGTAGTACTTGGCCGCGGGGTCGAGCGCGAGGCTGGCGATCACGTACGCGAGGCAGGTCGCGATGGCGGAGAGGATGAAGTAATTGACGAAACGACGCAGGGTGTAGAAGACCATGTCAGGCCGTACCTGCCGCTACAGCCGGGCCGACCGCCGGAGTGCGCACAGAGAATGCGATGTGAGCGTTGCAGCGACGGATGCGCCGGACACGGAAAAAAGGCTGGTGCGAATCACAATGTTCCCCTCAGCTCCCCCCAGGAGAAGCACAGTGCAGACCAGAGCGCCGATGCTCCGCAGGTGTTGAGGAGAGCCTAGGCGTGCGTTCAGGGCGAATTCGCAGCAAACGTTCTTTTCGCACGAAATTGCCGCGTTTCGGTGGATTGAGCATGAAATCTTCGTGAACACGGACGGTATCCGCCGTTTGCCCGTGGACTAACCAGTGAAGAGAAGCTGGCTGAGCGCGGCGACGGCCATCGCCGCGGCGAGACCCAGCGTCATCCAGTGCGGTTTCCGGTCGAGCCGGGCCGTGACCGACGAATCCGCCGGCCGGCGCGCCGCGTCGGCATACTGCGCCCTGTGCGCCTCGATCACGCGGTGGGCCACCGTGACTCCGGGTGGCCGGCTCCCGCGCCGCGCCGCGGGCCGGCCGCTCCGATCGACCGCCGCTGGGCCCCGCGGCTCTGCGGCGGTGGGCGCGCCCCAGCACCGGATGCGCCGCCCGTCCGCGGTCTCCACGGCCACCAGGAATCGCGCCGTCACGTCGGCGACCAGCTCCCAGGGCACCTCGTACGTGACAAGCGGGTTGACCACCGTGATGCCGCCGGCGTGCAGCCGGATGCCCGGCCGGAGGAAGACCTCCACGGCCAGGCAGGTGACGAGCACCAGGGCGGGCAGCGCCAGGACGGCCACGTCCCAGCGGCCGCGCAGGAGCGCATCCGCCAGCAGCACCGCGACAAGGGCAAGAAGGGCCAGGCCCACCCCGACGGACGTCCGGGCGCGGAGGACGACCCCCTGGCGGGGCGTCGGCACTCTCCGGCTCACGGTCGGTCCTCTCCTTCACGACGACTGCCCCCCGGCCGGAGCCGAGGGGCAGTGCTGACCAACCGGGCCTAGCGGCCGAACTGGAAGTTACCGCCGGGGATGGCGGCGAGCAGTTCCTGCGTATAGGCCTGCTGCGGGCTGTCGAAGACGGCGTCGGTCGACGCGGCCTCCACGATGCGGCCCTTCTGCATGACGCACACGTTGTCGGCCACCAGACGCACCACCGCGAGGTCGTGCGTGATGAACAGGTAGGTCAGGCCGAGTTCGGTCTGCAGTTCGGTGAGCAGGTTCAGAACCTGGCCCTGCACGAGCACGTCGAGAGCCGACACGGCCTCGTCGAGCACGAGCACATCGGGCTTGAGCGCGAGTGCCCGAGCGATGGCGATGCGCTGGCGCTGTCCACCGGACAGCTCACTCGGGTAGCGGTACCTGGATGCCCACGGCAGGGAGACCTGCTCGAGCAGCTCCTTGACCCGCTCCTGGCGTTCCTTGCTCGTGCCCACGCCGTGCGCCAGCAGCGGTTCGGCGATGGTGTTGCCCACGTTGTACTGCGGGTCGAGGGAGCCGTACGGGTCCTGGAACACAGGCTGCACACGGCGGCGGAACTTGAGCAGTTCCTTGCCCTTGAGGCCGGCGACATCCTGGCCGTCGAACTCGATCGCGCCGCTGGTGATGCTTTCCAGCTGCAGGATGAGCTTCGCCACGGTGGACTTGCCCGAACCGGACTCGCCCACGAGAGCCGTGGTGGTGCCCTTCTGGATGCCGAAGGACACGCCGTCGACGGCGCGGAGCTCGTCGGTGCGCAGGCCCTTCTTGCGGATCCGGTACACCTTGGAGATGTCCTTGACCGAGATCAGGTCCTTGACCGGGGCAGCGTTCTCACGTTCGGCCGCCCGGGCGACGAGGGTGTCGTCGAGCGAGCCGCCGCCGAAGATCTCGGCGTCGTCGGCACCGGCGTGCTTGGCCGACTGGATGCGGCGGGACGCCAGGCTCGGCGCCGCGGACACCAGGCGCTGCGTGTACGGGTGCTGCGGGTTGGCGAGGATCTCCTGGGACGGGCCGGATTCGACGACCTTGCCCTTGTACATCACGACGAGCTGTTCGGCCCGCTCCGCGGCGAGGCCGAGGTCGTGCGTGATGAACAGCACGCTGGTGCCGTAGTCGCGGGTGAGGGTGCCGAGGTGGTCGAGGATCTGACGCTGCACGGTCACGTCGAGCGCCGAGGTGGGCTCGTCGGCGATGAGCAGCTTGGGGCGGGCCGAGAGCCCGATACCGATCAGCACCCGCTGGCGCATGCCGCCGGAGAACTGGTGCGGGTACTGCTTGAGACGATCCGCGGCGTCGCTGAGGCCGGCTTCCTGCAGCACCTGGATGGTGCGGGCGCGCGCTTCCTTGCCCTGGGCGAGGCCATTGGCCTTGATGGCCTCCTCCACCTGGAAGCCGATGTTCCACACCGGGTTGAGGTTGGACATCGGGTCCTGGGGCACGTAGCCGATCAGGTTTCCGCGAACGGCCTGGATCTCCTTGGCGCTCAGTTTGGTGAGGTCGCGGCCCTCGAACAGGACCTGGCCGCCGGTGACCTTGCCGGCTCCGGGGAGCAGGTCGATGATCGCCTGTGCGGTTGTGGTCTTGCCCGAACCGGACTCCCCCACGATGGCCAGCGTCTGGCCGGCGTACAGGGTGAGGTCCACGCCGCGCACGGCAGGAACCAGGCCGCGCTGGGTCTGGAAGGCGACCTCGAGGTCGCGGATCTGCAGCAGCGGCTGCTCGTCCTTGCCGACGTTCTCGGGGGTGGTGTCAAGAAGTGTCTGGCTCATCGAGTCGCCCTCGCCGTCGGGTCAAGCGCATCGCGCAGAATGTCGCCGAGCATCAGGAACGCGAGCACCGTGATGGACAGGGCGGCCGCCGGGTACAGGAGCACCTGCGGGCTGGTCACAATGGAGGTCTGCGCCGTGCCGATGTCGTTACCCCACGACATGACGCTCGGCGGCAGTCCGATACCCAGGAACGACAGCGTCGCCTCGGCGACGATGAACGTACCGAGCGACACCGTGGCGATGACGATGACCGGGGCGATCGCGTTCGGCACGACGTGGCGCAGCAGGATGCGGAACTTCGACACACCGAGAGCCGTGGAGGCCATCACGTAGTCGGAGTTCGACGCCGACAGCACCGCACCGCGCATGATGCGGGCGATCTGGGGCCAGGCGAAGACCGACAGCACGAAGGCCACAGTTGTGGGCGTCGCGGTCGGCAGAACCGACATCAGCACGATGGCGCCGAGCACGGTGGGGATGGCGAAGAAGATGTCGCCGATCCGCGAGACGACGGCGTCGAGCCAGCCACCGTAGTAGCCCGCGAGGGCTCCCACGATGATGCCGAAGAGGGTCACGATGCTGGCTGCGAGCAGTCCCACCGTGACCGAGGCCTGGGTTCCCCAGATAGTGCGCGAGTACACGTCGCAGCCCTGGCGGTTGAACCCGAACGGGTGACCGGCAGCCGGGTCGCCGTTGCTGTTGCTCAGGTCGCAGGCACGTGGGTCGACCTGGGTGAAGATCGTGGGGAACAGCGCGACGACCACGATGAGGAGGATCAGCACGGCCGATACCCAGAAGGTGGGACGGCGGCGCATCGACTCCCAGGCATCCGCCCAGGTGCTGCGTGCCTTCTCGTTCTCGTCGAGACGGTCGACTGCGGCTACCGGGGTGTCTTCCAGTGCCGCGACGAAGTGGGCCTGGCCAGGCTTATTTTGCATAACGAATCCTTGGGTCCAGAGCTGCGTACAGCAGGTCGACGAGCAGGTTGGCCACCACGAAGATGACAACCATGACCGCGATGAATGACACCACGGTCGTGCTCTCACCGAGCTTGATGGCCTTGAAGACCGTGCCGCCGACTCCGTTGATGTTGAAGATTCCCTCGGTCACGATCGCACCGACCATGAGCGAACCGAGGTCCACGCCCAGGAAGGTCACAACGGGAACGAGGGAGTTGCGCAGCACGTGCACGGTGACGACCCGGCGGCGGGACAGGCCCTTGGCCGTTGCGGTGCGAACAAAATCGGCATTGAGATTGTCGGCGACGCTGGCCCGGGTGAGGCGCACGATGTAGGCGAACGAGACGGATGCGAGCACGATGGCCGGCAGCACGAGCTCGCCCCAGGGGGCTTCTCCGCTGACCGTGGTGCGGAACCAGCCGAGCTGCACGCCGAACACCAGCCGCAGCACGAAGCCGACCACGAAGGTCGGAACGCTGATCAGGAGCAGGCTGACGACGAGGGCACTGGCGTCGAACAGCTTGCCCTTGCGCAGGCCCGCGATGAGGCCGACGAGGATGCCGAAGAAGGCCTCGAACGCGAGCGCCAGCATGGCCAGGCGGAAAGTGATGGGGAAGGCGTGTGCCATGACGTCGGACACTGCTCGACCGGAATAGGTCGTGCCCAGGTCACCCTGGAAGAAGTTCCCGATGTACAGCAGGTACTGCACGATGAACGGCTTGTCGAGGTTGTACTGCGCTCGAAGCTGCTCGAGGACCGCCGCCGATGGCTGGCGATCACCGAATAGTGCGGCAATGGGATCGCCCGGGAGCGAGAACACCATGAAGTAAATAAGAAAAGTGGCCCCGAAGAACACGGGGATCATTTGGAGGATGCGCCTGCCTGTGTACCACAGCATCAGGTGAGCTCCGTAAATCTTCTATACATGAGGGTCGCAATCACTGAATGAGTCTAGTCAGTGCAATGTCCGGGGCTTGACGCCCCGGACATTGCACTGCGGTGTGAACTAGGAATTAACCCTTGGTGATCTGGTAGTACAGCGGAACCGAGTCCCAGCCGAACGTGACGTCGTTGACGCCGTCAGCCCAGACTCCGACCACGTTGGAGTACCACAGCGGGACGGTCGGAAGGTCCTTGAGCAGAACCTCCTGAGCTTCCTGGTACTTCTTGGTGGCGTCGGCGACGTTGTCAGCAGCGGCACCCTCCTTGAGCAGGGTGTCGAACTCAGTGCTGCTGTAGCCCTCGTAGTTGTTTCCGGCACCGGTCTGGTACAGCGGCGCGAGGAAGTTGTACATCGACGGGTAGTCGGCCTGCCATCCGGCGCGGGTGGCACCGGTCAGCTTGTCGGTCTTGCGGTCGTCCAACGCGGCGGCGAAGGTCGGGTACGGCTTGCCGACGGCGTTGATGCCGAGGGTGTTCTTGATGCTGTTGGTCACAGCGTCGACCCAGGCCTGGTGGCCACCGTCGGAGTTGTAGGCGATGTCGAACGTGGTGTCTCCGTAGGGAGCGATCGCGTCGGCTTCCTTCCACAGCTTCACGGCTTCATCGGGGTTGTACTCGAGGACGTCGGCACCCTTGAGGGCGTCGGAGTAGCCGTCGATGACCGGGGAGGTGAAGTCGGTGGCCGGCGTGCGGGTGCCCTGGAAGATGACGTCCGTGATCTGAGCGCGGTCGATCGACATCGAGATGGCTGCACGACGCAGCTTGCCCTCGTCGCCGCTCCAGTGCTCGAGGTAGTACGGCATGTTGAACGCCTGGAAGATGGCGGCCGGCTGGTTGACCGAGCGGTCACCGAACTCGTCAGCGTAGGTCTCGAAGGCGGAGTCCGGAACGGCGTCCAGCACGTCGAGGTTGCCGCCCTGCACGTCCGCGTACGCGGCGTCCTGGGTGGCGTAGAAGATGATGTCCAGGCCACCGTTGACGGGCGTGCGAACACCCTTGTAGTCGGGGTTGGTGATCAGGTTGATGCCCTCGTCGTGGACCCAGGCGCCCTCTTCGGCCAGCATGTACGGGCCGTTGCCGATCGGGTTCTCACCGAAGGCGGCCATGTCGTCGTACGCGGCGCTCGGCAGCGGCATGAAGGCCGTGTAGCCCAGGCGCAGCGGCCAGTCGGCTTCGGGGGAAGCCAGCTCGACGGTGAAGGTGGTGTCGTCGACGACCTTGAGGCCGGTCAGTTCGCTGTCCGCCTCGGCGTTGAAGCCGGCGATGTCGTCGAAGAAGTATGCTGCGGCCTGGCCGTTGCTGAAGAGCGCGCCGTAGTTCCAGGCGTCCACGAAGGAGGAGGACGTGACAGCTTCACCGTTGGTGAAGGTCCAGCCGTCGTTGAGCGTGACGGTCCAGTTGGTGGCGTCATCGGACTCGATCGACTTGGCGACCTCGTTCTCGGTGGAACCGTCGGACTTGTAGGAGACCAGACCGGCGAACATCGAGGTGAGGATCTTGCCACCACCGGTTTCCGTGGTGTTGGTCGGGATCAGCGGGAACTGCGGCTCGCTGCCGTTCGTGCTGATGATCGCGGACGAGTCGCCGGTCGAGGCGGCCGGTTCGTCGTTCGAGGTCGCGCAACCGGTGAGCGCGAGCGCGCTCACCGAAATCAGCGCGAGGGCGCTCAGGCCCATACGGGATCTCTTCAAAATTCCTCCTGTGCAAAGGGTTGGCATCGCGCACGGTTTGTGGCCATAGCGGTGCGTAGTTACCAAAACCCTAGGTTTGTCTGAGTCCAGGTGCAAAACGTGGCGGTAAACGTTACACAGGAGTAACTTACGGCGCACGATTCTTGCGCAACGATGCGTTTATCCACACTTATCTGCGACCCATGCGAAGATCTCTCACGATACTTGGGACTAAGGTCCCGAGAGGCTGTGCAAGCGGTTTCAGCCGGCGCACGATGCCGGTGCGACCGGCCGGTCGGGCGGCCATCGGCCAGCCGGAAGGACGCTCGCCCGCGGGGGCGCAAAATAGAGGCATGCCGACCATCGCGCGCACCTCCCCCGCCACTTTGATCTTCGACGGCGACTGCGGCTTCTGTACCACCGCTGTCCTCTGGATGCAGCGCACCCTGCCGAGGGTCCCGGCCACCGCTCCGTTCCAATGGACCGACTTGGCCCGCTACGGCCTCACCGAGGAGCAGGCTCGCGCGCGAGTGTGGTTCGTCTCGGGCGAACGGCAGTACGGCGGCGCCGCGGCCGTGGCAGCGATCCTGCGCGGACAACCGAATCGTGCGTTGCGAGTACTCGGCACACTGGCCACCGTACCGCCGTGGTCATGGGCCGCCTCGGCCGGATACCGGCTCGTGGCCCGCTACCGATACCGGCTGCCGGGCGGCACCCCGGCGTGCCGGATGCCGAGCGCCTCGTGAGCAGCCGGGTCGTGGGCGGCACTGCCCCGAGCGCCCCCGACGTCTCGCGTGTTCGGCTGCGCTGGGAGATCGTCATCGTGCTCGGGCTGTCGCTGGGCGCATCCGCCGTGTACTCGATCGTCTCGATCATCGCCAGGCTCACCGAAGAGGTGGCGCTGGGCGATCAGTCCGCCACGATCAACGGCTCGCAGTCCACCCGGGAATGGCTCGACTTCACTTATCAGTTCCTGGGCATCGTCTTCGCCCTGTTCCCCGTGGCGCTGGTGCTCTACCTGCTGTGGCAACCCGGTCGGAGCGCCTTCCGGCGGCTCGGGGTGGACTTCACCGAACCGCGCCGTGACCTCCTGCGCGGCGGCGGGCTGCTCCTGCTCATCGGCATCCCTGGGCTCGGCCTGTACCTGGCCGGCCGCGCGCTGGGTTTCACCGTGGCGGTGGTGCCGTCGCCGCTGGACACGTTCTGGTGGACCATCCCGATCCTGGTGTTCTCGGCGCTCCGTAGCGCCCTGAGCGAGGAACTCATCGTGGTGGGGTATCTGTTCACCCGGTTGAAGGAATTGGGCTGGAACACCTGGACCATCATCGTCTCGGCGGCGCTGCTGCGCGGCAGCTACCACCTTTATCAGGGCATCGGGCCGTTCGTGGGCAATGCCCTGATGGGAGTGGTGTTCGGCTGGTGCTACGTGCGCTGGGGCCGGGTGATGCCCCTGGTGATCGCGCACTGGGTGCTCGACATCCTCTCGTTCGTCGGTTACCCCCTCGCGGTGCTCTGGTGGCCCGCTCTGCTCACCCCCACCTCCTAGTTCCAGTTCGCGAGGGGTTTTTACTCGAAGGCCTCGGGCGGCGGGCAGGCGCAGACCAGGTTGCGGTCGCCGTAGGCGTTGTCGATGCGGCGCACCGGCGCCCAGTACTTGTTGCGGATGAGCGTGCGCACCGGGTACACAGCCGTTTCGCGGTCGTACGGGTGCGTCCACTCCCCCTCGATCACGCTCTGGGCGGTGTGCGGCGCGTTGTGCAGCGGGTTGTCGTCGGCCGGCCAGGTGCCGGCGGCCACGGCATCCGCCTCAGCCTTGATGCCGATCATGGCCTCGATGAACCGGTCGATCTCGCCGAGGTCTTCGCTCTCGGTGGGTTCGACCATGAGGGTGCCCGCCACCGGGAAGCTCATGGTGGGCGCGTGGAAACCGTAGTCGACCAGGCGCTTGGCCACGTCGTCGACGGTGACCCCGGTCGCCGCGGTGAGCGGGCGCAGGTCGAGGATGCACTCGTGCGCGACCAGGCCGTTGTCGCCGGCGTAGAGCACCGGGTAGTGGTCGCTGAGCTGCTTGGCCACGTAGTTCGCCGCGAGAACGGCCGCGCCGGTCGCCTGCTTGAGGCCGTCGGCGCCCATCATGCGCACGTACGCCCAGGAGATGGGCAGGATGCTCGGGCTGCCGTACGGCGCCGCAGAAACCGGGCCGCCGCCGTGCACGACGGTCTCGGTGCCGGTGGCGCCGAGCAGGTAGTGCTCGTCGCTCTGCGCGAGCGGGTGACCGGGCAGGAACGGCGCGAGGTGCGCCTTGGCCGCGACGGGGCCCACGCCGGGGCCGCCGCCGCCGTGCGGGATGCAGAAGGTCTTGTGCAGGTTGAGGTGCGACACGTCGCCGCCGAAGTCGCCGAACCGGGCGAAGCCGAGCAGGGCGTTGAGGTTTGCGCCGTCGACGTAGACCTGGCCGCCGGCCTCGTGCACCGCGGCGCAGATCGCTCCGACCTCGTGCTCGTACACCCCGTGGGTGGACGGGTAGGTGATCATCAGCGCGGCCAGCGCGTCGGCGTGCTCGGCGATCTTGGCGCGGAGGTCGTCGAGGTCGACGTTGCCGAGCTCGTCGCAGGCGACGACCACGACGCGCATGCCGGCCAGCACGGCGGAGGCCGCGTTGGTGCCGTGCGCGCTGGACGGGATGAGGCAGACCGTGCGGTCCACGTCGCCGTTTGCGAGGTGGAACCCGCGGATGGCCAGGAGCCCGGCGAGTTCGCCCTGGCTGCCGGCGTTGGGCTGCAGCGACACGGAGTCGTAGCCGGTGACATCCGTCAGCCAGGTCTCGAGCTGGCGGATGAGTTCGAGGTAGCCCTCGACGTCGGCCTTGGGCGCGAACGGGTGCAGTCCGCCGAACTCGGGCCAGGTGACGGCCTCCATCTCGGTGGCGGCGTTGAGCTTCATGGTGCAGGAGCCCAGCGGGATCATGCCGCGGTCCAGCGCATAGTCGTAGTCGGCCAGGCGCTTGAGGTAGCGCATCATGCTCGTCTCGGAGCGGTGCGTGTTGAAGACGGCGTGGGTGAGGTACTCGCTGGTGCGGGCCATCGCCTCGGGCAGGCGGTTGTTGTCGTTCGCCACGAAGGCGAAGTTGCGCGATGCCGGGCCGCCGAAGGCCTGGGCGACCCTGTGGATGTCGGTGTGCGTGGTGGTCTCGTCGACGGAGACGTTGACGGTGTCCGCATCGACCAGCCACAGGTTGACCCCGAGCTCACGAGCGGCGTCGACCACGGCCTGGGCGCGACCGGGCACGCGGGCCTGGAGGGTGTCGAAGAAGTCGGCGTGCACAAGCTCGACGCCGGCCTCCTCGAGGTACCCGGCGAGGCGGTCGGCGTGCCAGGCGACCGACGAGGCGATCTTCTTCAGGCCGTCGGGCCCGTGGTACACCGCGTACATGCCGGCCATGACGGCCAGCAGCACCTGGGCGGTGCAGATGTTGGAGGTCGCCTTGTCGCGGCGGATGTGCTGCTCGCGCACCTGCAGCGCCAACCGGTAGGCGGGGTTGCCGGCGGCGTCGACGCTCACACCCACGAGGCGGCCGGGCATCTGGCGCTCGAGGCCCTTGCGTACGGCGAGGTAGCCGGCGTGCGGTCCGCCGAAGCCCATCGGCACGCCGAAGCGCTGGCTGGTGCCCACGGCCACGTCGGCGCCGAGGTCGCCGGGCGAGGTGATCAGGGTGAGGGCGAGCAGGTCGGCGGCCACCACGGCCAGGGCCTTGTTCTCGTGCGCGAGCGCGATCACGGCGGTGGGGTTCCAGACCCGGCCGGAGGCGCCGGGGTACTGCACGAAGATGCCGAAGTAGTCGCCGAGGTCATCTGCGGTGGTGTTCTCGTCCAGGGGCAGCACGGCCAGTTCGAGGCCGAGTGCGTGGGCGCGGTTGCCGAGCAGCGCGTGGGTCTGCGGCAGCGCATCCGCGTCGACGATGAACCGGTTCGACGGCGACTTGGATGCCCGGCGGGCCAGCAGCATGCCCTCCACGACGGAGGTGGACTCGTCGAGCATCGATCCGTTGGCGGTGGCCATGCCGGTGAGGTCGGCCACCATGGTCTGGAAGTTGATGATCGCCTCGAGGCGGCCCTGGCTGATTTCCGGCTGGTACGGCGTGTACGCGGTGTACCAGCTCGGGTTCTCCAGCACGTTGCGCTTGATCACGGCGGGGGTGATCGTGTCGTAGTAGCCGAGCCCGATCATGGAGCGCTTCACGTCGTTCTTGTCCGCCAGGAGACGGAGTTCAGCGATGGCCTCCCGCTCCGTGGCGGCCGGTGGCAGGGTGCTGTCTCCCCTGGTGCGGAACTGCTCGACCTGGATCGACGCCGGGACGGCCGCGTTGACGAGCGCCTCGACGCTGTCGTGGCCGAGGACGGCCAGCATGTGGGACTGGGCGTCGGCATCCGTGCCGATGTGACGCTGGGTGAAGGGCTGCGACATATGGGGGAAGGCTCTTTCCGGGGTCTGATTCGGTCGTGCGAGGTGAGGCGTGCGGCGAGGGGCGGTGGGCCGGGCTGTTACTCGCCGATGATGGCGGAGTACTCGGCGTAGCTCAGCAGCGCCGGGAGGGTCTCGAAGGTGACCTTGATGAGCCAGCCCTCGCCCAGCGGGTCGCTGTTGACGAGTTCGGGGCTGGCGACCACGGCGTCGTTGACCTCGGCGACGGTGCCGTCGATGGGGGCGAAGAGCTCGCCGACCGACTTGGTCGACTCGATCTCGCCGACGACGGTGCCGGAGGCGACGGAGCTGCCGACCTCGGGCAGCTCCACGAAGACCACGTCACCGAGCTTGTCGGCGGCGTAGGCGGTGATGCCGACGGTGGCGGTGTCGCCGTCGACGAGCACCCATTCGTGCTCTGCGGTGTACTGGAGTTCGGTCTTGTCGGCCATGGGGGTTCCTCTCAAAGGGTAGATCACGGGGTGGATCGGTGGAGCTGATCGGTTGTGGGGCGAAGCGTGAGACGCCGCGCGAACGGATGCCCGGGCCGGGCCGGGCGTTTCTTGAGTTACTTGGCGCGCTTGTAGAAGGGCAGTGCTATGACGGTGGCCGGGGCGCGGGTGCCGCGCACGTCGATGAACACCTCGGTGTCGAGGCGGGCCAGCGGCGGCGCGACGTACGCCATGGCGATCGGGTAACCGAGGGTGGGCGAGAGTGCTCCGCTGGTGATGATGCCTTCGGGTTCGGTGGCGTCGATGCTGCGGAAGATCTCGTAGCCGGCGCGGCCGGCGCGCTTACCGGCCGAGACCAGGCCGACGAGCACGTGAGCCTCGCCGGACGGACCCTCCTCGCTGGCGGTGCGGCCGACGAAGTCGGTGGGCTTGGCCAGGTTGACCACGCGGCCGAGCCCGGCCTGGGCGGGGTAGGTGGAGGTGGTCAGCTCGTGGCCGTAGAGCGGCATCCCGGCTTCGAGCCGCAGGGTGTCGCGGCTGGCGAGCCCGGCCGGAACCAGCCCGTGTGGGGCGCCGGCGACAACGAGGGCGTCCCAGAGGGCGAGGGCATCCGCATTGGGCAGGTAGAGCTCGAAACCGTCTTCACCCGTGTAGCCAGTGCGGGCCACGAGCACCGGAGCGCCATTGAAGCCGGCGGTGAGCGCGCGGTAGTAGCGGAGCCCGGTGAGGTCCCCGTCGACGCGGAGCCCAGCGGTTGCCTGCACGATCGCGAGCGCGTTGGGACCCTGCACGGCGATGAGCGCGGTGTCGCCGCTCTCGTCGGTGACGGTCACGTCGAACCGGGCGGACCGGGTGGTGAGGGCCTCGAGGGCCTGGTCGTGGTTGCCGGCGTTGGCCACGACGAGGAACTCGGTCTCCCCGGTGCGGTAGACAACGAGGTCGTCGATGATGCCGCCGCGGGAGTTCAGCAGCAGGCTGTACTTGGCCTGCATGAGATCGATGACCGACAGCTGCCCGGCCAGCGCGTGGTCGAGGAACTCGCCGGCCTGCGGGCCGCTGACCCGGATCTCAGCCATGTGCGAGAGGTCGAAGAGGCCTGCCGCCTTGCGCACGGCGTGGTGTTCGGCGAGATCGCTGGAGTAGCGCACAGGCATCTGCCAGCCGGCGAAGTCGGTGAAGCTGGCGCCGGCGGCCACGTGGGCGGCGTGCAGCGGCGAGAACCGTTCGGTCGCGGCGGCGTCCGTGCCGGGCTGCTCCGGGCCGGTCGGGCCTGTGCTGGTCGAGTCGGTGCTGGTGAAGTCGGTGCTGGTGAAGTCGGTGCTGGTCTGGTCTGGGCTGGCCGAGGTCATGAGTTCTCCGGTTCATCGCCGGGCGCGTGCCCGGTGAGGTGCTCCGGGGCTCGTTCGAACCCCGGTGGGAACTCCCCCTCTGTCGTCAGGCCTGAGAGCTTCGCCGGGCGCGTGTGCGCTCCCGGCTTTCACCATGGGCGGGATGTGGCCCGTGCCGTGCGGATCCCGCGAAGCGAGACCCGGACGCGCTGTGCACATCCGCTTTTCAGAGTGGCCCGTTCGATGCGGTACGAGTACCTGAGAGATTGTCGGGGAGGATTGCTCCTTCGGTGTTCGCTCGTCTTCTGACGTCGAACTCTCCCGCATCGATCGTGTGGCCCAGTATTCAGTTGGTTCCTACTGCTGTGTAGTCTAACCGACCACCCTCCCTACAGACCTATGGGTTCCCCCGCCCCGCCCCAGAGTTAACGCCCCCGTAACTTGCCCCGCCCGCCGCGCCCTCCCTCTCCCGCGACCTCTGACAGAGGAAGACACAACCCCGGCGTTGCTCCCACCGCCTGACTTGACCCCCGATTTCCGGGGCTTTCTCACGGGTCTCTGGTCGCGGCCGAGGACCGTGCCATCGCTCCCCACGGGCGAAGCCCCTGGAGCGGCCAGCTCAGATGCGGCGCTCGGCGGAGGTGCAGCGGAAGGTGTGAGCGGAGCCAGCTCGGCCGGGACCGGTGCAGCATTCGGTCTCGGCACGCAGCCCGCCACAGATCAAGGCTCCGCCCAGCGCACCCTGGAGCAGTTACGGGCCGACGTCACCGCGGCCCTGCTGCTCGACGGAGTCACCCCGTCCGGGATGGGGCGCCGGTATCCGCGGGACCGTGATGGTCACCGTTCCGGTGTTCACCCTGATGGGACTCTCCGACGAACCCGCCACCCTCGAAGGCTACGGCCCCATCTCCCCCGACGCCGCCCGCCAGATCGCCGGCACCGCACCCGGCTTCACCCGGCTGCTCATCCACCCCGAGACCGGGGCGCTGCTCTCCTTCGGGGCAGACCACTACAAGGTCACCAAGAAGGCGCGGAAGGTCGTGCACCCACCGTTCTAAACCCCCAGTCCGCGACACGACTCACGGGGTCTCGACCGACTCCACCAGCGAGGGGCCGGGTCAGATGTGGAGCTTGAAACCCAGGTGGGACGGAGCGAAGCCGAGACGTTCGTAGAAGCGGTGGGCGTCGACGCGGGAGGCATCCGAGGTCAGCTGAACGAGCCGGCATCCGTGGGCGCGGCCGTACTCGACGGCCCATTCGATCATCGCGCTGCCCAGGCCGTTGCCGCGCAGGCCGGAGCTCACCCGGACCGCCTCGATCTGCAGCCGGGTGGAGCCCGCCCGGGCGAGGCCGGGCAGCAGGGACAACTGCTCGGTGGCCACGACCCGGCCTGCCGGGTCGACCACGACCACGAGGTGGTGATCCGGCGAGGCGTCGATGGCCGTGAACGCCGCCAGGTAGGGCGCCAGGTCCTCCGTGGACTCCTCGGCGGCTCGGAGCTGGTCGTCGGCCAGCAGGCCGACGATGGCGGCAATGTCCCCGGCGAGCGCCGGTCGCAAGGTGAACGGGCCGCCGGGAAGGTCGAAAAGAGCGTCAGTCATCCATCCAGCATGCCAGCGCGCGACGGCGTCTCGTCGGCGGCCCGCTGGCGCGCGATCACCCGCCGGTCGACCGACCGGATGCCCGCCGGCGCGTGAGCCGGGCACAATGGATCGATGCAGATCGCCGCCATCACCACAGCCGACTTCGAGTCCGTCATCGCGCTCTGGGAGACCACCGGGCTCACCCGCCCGTGGAATCCGCCGGCCGCCGACCTGGAGCGGGCGCTCGGCACCGAATCCGCCACGGTTTTGGGGGTGTTCGCAGATGCCGAGAACGCAGGCACCGAGATCACGGCAACCGAGCGCCAGGGCAACGCACTCCTCGGCACCGTGATGGTGGGCCACGACGGCCATCGCGGCTGGATCTACTACCTGGCCGTTGCCCCCTCCGAGCAGGGCACGGGCCTGGGCCGGATGCTGATGGACGCGGCCGAGGCCTGGCTCGTCGACCATGGCGCCGTGAAAGTTCAGCTCATGGTTCGGCAGACCAATGTGGCCGTCACCGGGTTCTACGACCGGCTCGGCTACGCGGATGCCGACGTGCGCGTGCTCGCCAAACGGCTCGACTGAGCGGCAGCCACCCCGTGGACCTCGCCGAATACGCCTCGCACGATGCTGTGGGCCTCCGCGACGCCATCCGCGCCGGTGCGGTGTCGGCGGCCGAGGTCGAGCGACTCGCCCGCGATGCCGTGGACTCGGTCAACGCCGACCTGAACGCCCTGGCCCGCCCGCTGTTCGACCCCGCGCTGGCGGCCGAGGCGACCGGCCCGTTCGCGGGCGTTCCCTTCCTGATCAAGGACAGCGGGCCGTTCGCTCGCGGTGTGCAGTTCGCGCTGGGCAGCCGGAGCATCCGGGGGGTCGCGGCCGGCGCCGACCATGAGTTGATGGCGCGTTTCCGCGCCGCCGGACTGGTGGCGATCGGCCAGACCACCGCCCCTGAATTCGGGCTGAACTTCGCCACCGAACCTGTGCGCACCGGCCCCACCGTGAACCCCTGGGCACTCGACCGCGGGGTCGGCGGCTCCAGCGGAGGCAGCGCGGCGCTCGTGGCCGCAGGAGCGGTTCCGCTCGCGCACGCCAACGACGCCGCCGGGTCGATCCGGGTGCCCGCGGCCTGCTGCGGCATCGTGGGCCTCAAACCCAGCCGGGGCCGCACGCCCAGTGGTCCCCTGGCCGGTGAGGCCGGCTTCGGATTGATCGGCGAATTCGCGCTCACCCGCAGCATCCGGGACACCGCCCACCTGCTCGATGCCGTGGGCTCCCCCAGCATCGGGGAGAAATACACCCTGCCCGCACCGATCGTTCCGTTCGCGAGGTCGCACCGGCAGGATCCCGGCCGTCTGCGCGTCGCCCTGGTGACAGAGGCCTGGTCGGGGGTGCCGGTGGACGCGCAGGTCGCCGCCGCGGCCATAGCCGTGGGGCGCACCCTCGAGTGGATCGGGCATTCGGTCGCCGACGCCCGACCCGAGATCGATCCGGACGATATCGTCGAGGCCGAGATGCTGGCCGTGCTGGCCAGCGGCGCCGCCCTGCTGCGTGCCCCGCGCCGCCCGGACCCGGCTCGGCTCGAGGCCGTCTCCCGGGTGGTGCTCGACGAGACGGCCCGGGCCAGCGCACTCGATGTCGCGGCCGCCATCGACGCCCAACACCGGGTGACCCGGGCGATCGGCCTGTTCTTCACCAGGTACGACCTGCTACTCACCCCGACCGTGGCCCAGCTGCCGCTGCGGGTAGGAACCCTGGACTACAACGAGGCCGGCCACACGGCCCGGTCGTGGATCCGCCGCATTCTCGAGTTCGGACCGTTCACCGCGCCGTTCAATATCTCCGGACATCCCGCGATCAGCCTGCCGCTCGGCCAGAGTCGCGAGGGACTGCCGATCGGGGTGCAGCTCGTGGCGGCGTACGGCCGCGACGACCTGCTGCTGCAGGCGGCGGCGCAGCTCGAGCAGGCGCTGCCGTGGGCCGACCGGCTGCCACCGATCCACACCGACCAGGTGTGAACGGCGACCGACCCCGGGGCCGGTCCGGCAGTTGCGGGCCGACCCGCCGTAACGCTTGGAATTGGGCCACGAGCGTGCTTCGCTGGGGACATGTCCAATCGAGGGAACACGCCCGACGAGCCCGGCACACCGGACCGTTCGCCTGACACGCGCGCGCCGGCCGACCCCGGCGGCCTGCCGATGTTCCCGCTCGGGTCGGTGCTCTTCCCCTATATGCCCCTGCAGCTGCGGGTCTTCGAGGAACGGTACCTGATGATGCTGGCGCGCATCCTGGAATCTGAGCCGGCCGAATTCGGCGTGGTGCTCATCGAGCGCGGCCAGGAGGTGGGCGGCGGCGAGCACGCCTTCAGCACCGGGACCGTGGCGCAGGTGATCGAGCTCGTGGCCCCGGAGGGCTTTGTCGGCCTCGTGGCCCAGGGCGATCGGCGCATCGAGGTCGTCGAGTGGAGCGGCGGCACTCCCTACCCGCAGGCCGTGGTGCGGGAGCTGCCTCCCCTGGTCTGGGATGAGGCTCTGAAGCCCCTGCGGGTGCTGGCCGAGCAGACCGTGCGCCGCACCCTCTCGCTGGCCAGCGAGTTCACCGACGACGCCTGGTCGGCCGATGTGGCGCTCTCCGAGGACCCCGTTGAGGCCGCCTGGCAATTGGCCGGCATCGCTCCGGTCGGCCCGCTCGACCAGGTCGACATGCTGCGCTCCACCACGATGGCCGGTCTGCTGCGAGCGATCTTCGATCACACGGAGGCGGCCGCCGATGCCTTCCGGCTTCCCGGCCCCGGCGACCTCGATGAGGGCGACCTCGACACCGACGACCTCGGCCCCGACGACCCGGGCCGGGACTCTTGACCGTCAGGCCAGATCGGGCGAGCGGATGCCGGCGAGCGGATGCCGTGGAGCGGCCGCTACTCGTGCATGAGCCCCTCGACGGGTGACCGGCGGGCCGCGCCTGAGGCCGGCACGATCGTGGCGATCAGCCCCGCCACCAGCGCGCCGAGCAGCACCAGCCCGAGTTGCGGCCAGGGCAGGTGCACCGCCAACCCGAGCTTCTGCGCCTGCAGCGACACCGCGGACAGTCCCGCCCACGCGTAGAGCACACCCAGCGCGATGCCGCACGCTGCGGCCACCACGGTGATCAGGGTCGCCTCGATACCGAGCATCCGCCGCAGCTGGCCGCGAGTGAGGCCCAGGGCACGCAGCAGGGCCGATTCGCGGCGCCGCTCGAAGACCGACAGGGCCATGGTGTTGGCGACGCCCACGCAGGCGATGACCACCGCCATGGTGAGCAGGGCCAGCACGATGAGCAGCATCACATCGAGCAGTTGTTCGTAGTAGGTCCGCTCCGGCGCACCACCGCCCACGGTGAACTGATCGCTCACCGAGAGGATGTCGGTGCTCAACTGCTGCACCTGGCTGCTGGTGATCTCGTCGGTGAGGCGCAGCTGCATCTGCCGGATGACCGGCGTCGACACCAGCGCGAGCAGGTCGGACTTGGTGAGCGTGGCCTGTTTCCGCGGAGCGGTCGCCTCCAGCGCCACCGTCAGGTCGGCGCTGCCGGCATCCCCGGTCACCGTCACGTGGTCACCGTCGTGCAGCGCACCGGCATCCTCGGGATTAAGCAGCAGTTGCCCGTTCTGCGGCACGATCACCCTCGAGCGGGCGACATCCTGCACCCGAACCGGGTCGAGACCCCGCGCGGCCAGGATCACGGGTGTCGTGGAGTCCGCCGTGATCGTGACGCGGGCCGAATCCACCGACGTCGAGCCGGCCACGTCGGTCATGTCGGTGATGCCGGATTGCTGTTCAGCGCTGAAACCCGACGGGTCTGCCGACTGCACGGTGAGGTCCACCGGGCGCTTCAGGTCGATCCGCTCGCCGATCGATTCCCGCACAGAAGTCACGCCCACGACCATCATGGTCACCAGGGTCACCCCCACGAGCAGCGCGGCGGCCGTCGAGGCCGTGCGGGCCGGATTGCGGGTGGCGTTGAGCGCGGCGAGCCGGGCGGGCGCCGAGGTCCACCCGATGGTCGCGCCGGCCGCGCGCACGATCCACGGGATGAACAATGCGGACGCCAGCAGGATGCCGAGGAAGCTGACGACCCCGGAAACCACGGCCAGGGCCAGCCCCGACCGCGTCGCTCCGAGGTAGAGCCCGGTGCCGCCGCCCGCGACGAGCACGATGGCGAGCACAAAACCGATCAGGCCGCGGCGCACGCCGGCGCCGGCGGACACCGACCGCAGCGCCGCGATCGGACGCACCCGGGTTGCCCGGTGCGCGGGCGCCAGGGCCGACACCACGGTGAGCAGCACGCCGACACCGAACCCGATGGCCAGCAGCGCCGGGTCGATCACCAGCTGCCCCAGGTGCAGGCCGGATGCGCTGTCCCGGCTGACCTCGGCCAGAACCGTCGCCCCAGCCAGGCCGATGCCCACCCCGAGCACCGACGCTCCCACTCCCAGCAGCAGCGCTTCGCCCAGCACCAGCCGGCGCACCTGCCCCGCGCTGGCGCCCACACAGCGCAGCAGCGCCAGTTCCCGCGTGCGCTGGCTGACCAGCACCTGGAAGGTGTTGGCGATCACGATGGCGGCGACGAACAGGGCGATCGTCGCGAACGCCAGCAGGATGCTGGTGAGCACGGTGGCGCTGCCGGACAGCTGGGCGGTCTGGTCGCCCACTGCCTCGGCCCGGGTCTGCACCACGATGCCGGATGCTCCGGCGAGAGCCGTGCTCACGGCGGCGGCGAGCTCGTCGGCATCGGTGTCGGTGTCGGCCCCTGGCACGCCTGCCACGAGGATCGAGGTGGACAGCGCGAAAAGGCCGGGATCGGCGAGCGCCTCGGCCGGCATCAGAAGGGTGGGCGTACCGGTGTCGACGCCCGCCGCCTGCGGCGCGGTGATGCCGACGACAGTCACGGTGCCGGCGCTCACTCCCGAGCCGACCGCGGCCACGGTGACGGTGTCGCCCTCCGTCAGCCCGATCGATTGCGCGGCGGGCTGGTCGAGGGTCGCTTCGGTGACGCTCTGCGGCCAACGCCCAGAGGCCAGTGTCTGCCAGCGCACCGAATCGTTGAGCACGACGCTGAGCTGCGCCACGCTCCGGGTCTCACCGAACCTCAGGTCCACATAGGCCAACCGGTCCACATCCGCACCGGCGACGCCCGGCAGTCCCTGCACGGTGGGTAGCAGGTCGAGGAGCACATCGGTGGAGTGCCGTGGGTCGGAGGTGGCGACCATGGCCGCCTCCGGTGTGACCGAGACCTCGGCCTTGGCCATGCTCGCGGCGAGGGAGTCGGCCGTGGTTCGCGTGAAGGTGGCCGACAGGGTGAGCGTCGCCACGACGAATCCCACCGACAACGCCACCGCCAGTCCGGTGGCGAGCAATCGCGCCAGCGTGGCCCGCAGCCCCGAGAGGAGAACCCGAATCACGCCAGCGACCGGGCAGGTGCCGGGCGTGCGCCGTGCAGTGCGGCGAGCACGGTGTCGACCGTGGGGTCCTGCAACTCACCGGAGATGCGGCCGTCGGCCAGGAGCACGACCCGGTCCGACCACGAGGCCGCTACGGCATCATGGGTGACCATGATGACCGTCTGGCCCCACTGTTTCACACTGGTGCGCAGCAGCGCGAGAACCTCGGCGCCGGCCACCGAGTCGAGATTGCCGGTGGGTTCGTCGGCGAAGATCACGGCCGGCCGGCCGAGCAGGGCGCGCGCCACTGCCACACGTTGCTGCTGGCCGCCGGAGAGTTCATGGGGCCTATGCTTCAGGCGCCCGGTCAGTCCGAGAGTCTGCACCACTTCGTCGAACCAGGCCCGGTCCACTCGGCGCCTGGCCAGCGCAAGGGGCAGCGTGATGTTCTGCCGGGCCGTGAGGGTGGGAACCAGGTTGTAGGCCTGGAAGACGAACCCGATCTTGTCGCGGCGCAGCCGGGTGAGACCCCGGTCACGCAGCCCGGTGATGGGCGTGCCGTCGATCCAGACGGTGCCCCCGGTGACGGTGTCGAGTCCGGCCAGGCACTGCATCAGGGTGGACTTGCCCGATCCCGACGGTCCCATCACGGCCGCGAACTGGCCGCGTGGAAAGGCCACGGACACCCCGTCGAGGGCGGCGACGGCCGACTCGCCGCGGCCGTAGCTCTTGCGCAACGCGGTCGCCACGACGGCATGCTCCGCCGTGCCTGGCGATCCCGCTGGCGCACTGTGAGAGTCGGTCATGGCTGGTGCCCCCTGCGCGTTGAATCGATGCTCGGGCGAGTGCGTCCGGAGACGTCCGGATGCGCGGCCGCGCGTTCACCGACACGCCATCAGGCCGGGAACGGTTTGTCAGCCGGTACTGCGCCCACAGGGCCGGATCGGTGGCATCACGCCGCCCCCCATCCAAACTGACCCCCGTTTGGGTTACACCCTACGCCTTGATTCCGGCCCGGAAGTAACACTGCCCCGCCACGCGGGTACCGTGGGCGTCCCGCCATGGCCGCGCATCCCAGTGCTTCACCCGTTCGGGAGGCCTCCGGCGCCCCATCGGGAAATCCTTGACCCTGGCGCTAGAGCGGCGAGTCTTTCCGGGGCAGCATGGAGGCATGCATCCCCCCTCCCCCGCCCCCACGCCCGAGTCAGCCGGGCCGACGCCCGGCGTGCCCGTTCCGCGACACGACCGGTTCGCGAACGGCACGCTCAAGGCCAGCGGGTTCGAACTGGACGGCAGGCTGCACGGCCACTGGGAATGGTTCAGGCTCGACGGCACCCTCATGCGCTCGGGCGAGTTCCACCTCGGCGACCAGGTCGGCGTCTGGCGCACCTGGGACCGCACCGGACACATCGTGAAGGAGACTTCCTTCGATGCGGCGCCGACGGTTACGACCGCACGTCCACACGACAGCCGGACATAGGGCTCAGATCAGTTCCACCCCGCCCCAGTCAGAGAGCAGCGGCCCCGGTCACAAACCGTTGAGCGCCGCCACGAGCGTGGGGATGACCGGCACGGTCGCCATGACGTCCTGCCGACTGGTCACCTGCAGCCAGTTGACCCCGTCGAACACGTTGAGGCTTTCCTGATCCGGCACGGCCGGATCCCACGGGACCAGGACCGCGAGCTCCACCCCTGGCAGGTCGATTTCGGTCGCACCCGGCCAGGCCAACGCCTGCGCCTTCACCCAGGCACCCCCGGGCAGTGCGACCACGGAGAAGCCGCCCAAGTCGCCCTCGGGGACGTCCGTCTGCTGGTACCAGTCACAGCCGAAGACGCCCAACGTGTCAACCGCTGCGTATATCCCCCCATCGATGTCCCCGGGTACGACGTCAGATGTGCTGCCCCGGAATCCGGGGCTCTGCAGGAGTGCGCCGACATCGACCGTCCCGTCGAGTTCAGAGCAATCCGAGAGCGACCAAGCCGTTGCCTGGGCGGCCTCGCGAGCCGGTTCGGCAAGCTCAAGCGCACGGAAGTCATCGCCCAGCGAGGTCACCGCTGCCCGGGCGTCAGCCTCGTTTTCACCCGCAGCCGTGTAGACGTGACCGCTCATCCAGAGCGGCCCGGACACGACGCTGAACGAGCATTCCATGGCCGGCAGTGAGCCGTAGCACCAGACGCCGTCGTCGACCGGGCCCGTTCCCCGGACGTCGTACGCGGTAGCGGCCTCGACGACAGTGCTCAGGGCTGCCATGTTCTGCCCGTCCCCCTCCGACCACAAGCAGGAAAGTCCGCCCATGGCGGCCACAGCAGCATGGAGGGGGCTCATGCTGCGACCGGTCACCGGAGCGACCGGTGCGCCGAGTAGTGCGCTCACGTCCGCGGTGGACAAGAGGGCCGAGCAGTCGCCGCCCAGAATTTGCTCGGGTGCGTGCAGCGGCTCGGCTACCGCGTCGGATGCTGGGACGCCGGTGGCGGAAGGCTGGTCGCTGGGGGAGGGCACCGGGACGCTGGTGGCGGATTCCTGGGCTCCCGGGGTTGCTGATGCCGCCGGTGTCTGTGCGATCGACCCTGCGCATCCGGAGGTTGCCAGCGCGCAGAGTGCCACAATCGCCAGCACGGTAAGTCGGGATCCTGAACGCGCTCTCATAGGTCGAACGCTAACAGCAAGGAGACGACCGCATTACCCCCAACACAAGGCCTAAAAGCGCGTCTATCAGGAGCTTTTCTGGCACGCCTTCGGGCAGACCGGGCAGGTTATCGCCAGGCGCCCAGGATCAGGCCCATGATGGTGAGGTTGAGGACGTCGCTGCCCACTTCGATCAACCAGACCCGGAAGCCGTGTCCGGCGAAGAGTCGGTGGGAAAGCGAGGACGCCGCCGCGAGACCGATCCCGAGCAGTAGGCCGGTGAGCCCTCCCTGCAGCGAGCCGAAGCTCGCATCCGTGGCGGCCACGAAGTGGATGACGGAGGCGACGGCGGTCGCCTCCACAAGCGCGGCGATGAAGGTCGACCCGAACAGCACCACCATGTTGCCGGTGCCCGGTTCCTCTCCTGGCCCCTTGCCCATGAGCTTCCACCAGAGCGGAAAGAAGGTCTTGGGGCCGAACCAGACGGCCCCGGCGACGAAGGCCGCCAGCGTCGCGACCAGGACGGCCAGCCAGTTGAGCTCGGCAAGAAACATGGTCTCGTCCCCTTTGGACTGATCGGGGCACCGAATTGCACCGGGACTCGACTCTAGCGACGCGACGGGCACACGAGCCAGAGCCTGAGCCAAACCGGCCCGGTCGTGACGTCCCGGTCACAAGAACCCGGTCAGAAGATGAGGCTCAACACGATCTGCAGCACCACCACGACCAGGGTGGCTCCGGCCAGGGCCAGGGCGGCCAAGGTGAGGCGTCGTCCTCTGGCCCCTGCGGGGATGACGCGATAGGCCTGCAGGCTGAAAAGCAGCCCGACGGCACCGACCAACAGGGCGGGAAGCGGGAAGACGAGCGAGACGACCAGACCGAGCAGCGCCACCCAGAAGCCGGGAACCCGGCCGGGCGCCTTCGTCCAGTCCGCCTGCGGCGCACCGAGTGCGAGGAGGCGATTGCCCTCCATCTTGGCTCGAGGGTCGGTCACTGTGTTGCTCCTTCGAGGGCCCGTTGGACCGGTTCGGCCGCGACCACTCTTCTGTCCCATTCTCGTGCATTCCCGGTCCGCGCCGTCGCACCCCAGGGCACGGTCGGGTAACGGCGGGAGTCGCTGCGGCGGACTATCGGCCGACCGTGACATTCCGGCGACCGGCGGATGCCTCCCGCTCGAGCGGGGTGACCGTGGACAGCGGCAGGTTCAGAAAATCGACCAGCGGCGCCAATGCCCGGAACCGCTCGGCGACGGCGTCGACGAAATCGTCGCCGAGGGCGGCGTCCCCGGGGAGCCGGGAGATCAGCGCCCAGCTGCGCACCCGCAGCAGGTCGGCTGCGGGGTGCTCGGCCGGGAAACCCTGGGGTGCCCGGAGCAGCGGGCGCCCGTCCAGCGGCTCGGCCAACCTGGTCACCGGCTCGGCTGCGAGCAGTTGCCGCATCTCGTCGTGATGATCCAGGAGATACTCGCGGATGGCGCGGAGCTGGGGAGAACCGGGCGACCAAGCGCCGGCGGCCACCATCACCCCGTGCACGCCCACCTGCAGGAAGAACCCGGCTCCCCCGGTCTTCTCCAGTCCCTGACGCGGCCAGTTCGCCGCCAGGTGGGTCTTGTACGGCGTCTTGTCGTTGGAGAAACGCACGTCACGGTAGATCCGCAACATCGCCTTGGGCGCGGGCCTGAGGTGCTCGGGCGCGAACGTTTCCAGCCGGGCGTTGACGGCGTCGATGACCTCGAGCATCCGCGCCTTGAGTTCGACCTCGTAGGTGGGTTTGTGCTCCTCGAACCACTCGCGGTTGTTGCGGTGCTCGAGTTCCTCGAGGAAATCGAAGGTCTGCTCGCTGAAATGGGGGCCCACCCGCACGCTCACTCTCTGTCACGCTCTGTCACGCGCACTCGTGTCGAACGCGTACGTCCATTCTCCCGCGGCTCGCCCCGGCTCTCACCCAGCAGCGATCAGCCTGACTTCTTCGTCACGGTGACCGAGATCGAGATCGGCCCGATCCCGATGGTGACGGTGACGGTTCGCACCTTGGGAGCCTGGGCCCTGGCGCTCACGGTGCTCTGCTGGCCGGCGCTCTGCGTGTGCGTGACGTCGATGGCGTCCACGGTCTTGAGGGTCACCTGGGTGTCGACGCCCACGTCGGTGAAGACCTTCTGCACGGCAAGGCTGTCGCCACTGTGCACGGCGTCGAGGAGACGTTTGGTGAGGGCGTCGCCCTTGGAGAGTGCGTCGGCCACCTGGCCGACCTGCATGGCATATTTCTGGATGCCCGCGACCTCGTGCAGCGAATCAGCCGGGGTCTCGGGGTTGCCCGTGCTCATGATGGACTCCTCCGCGCGTCGGGGTGGTACGAACGCGGCCATGCTAAACCCGGGCTGCGGTACCGGCTACGGGCGCCCCCGGCCGCGCTACTTCTTCGCGGCTTCCTTGGCCGCAGCCTTCGCGGCACGCTTGCTCTCGCGCACCTTGGCCAACGATTCGGGGTCGACGATGTCGGCCACCGAGCATAGCGAACCCTCCTCGCCGTAGGGGGCGGATGCCTCCCGCCACCCCGCAGCCTCGACCCCGAGCCGTTTGCCGAGCAGCGCCAGGAAGATCTTGGCCTTCTGTTCGCCGAAGCCCGGCAGCCCCTTCAACCGGCGCAGCACCTCGGCACCGTCCGGCGCCGTGCCGTCGCCATCCGCGGCGGACCAGATGGAGGCAGCGTCACCATGCCAGTCCTCGGCGACCACCGCGGCCAGGGTCTGCACCCGGCCGGCCATTGAACCGGGGAACCGGTGCACCGCTGGAGTCTGCTTGAAGACCTCGACGAACTCGGCGGGGTCGAACCGGGCCACGGCCGCCGGATCGAGGGTGCCCAGCCGGTCGCGGATCTTCGCCGGACCGGCGAAGGCGGTCTCCATGGGGATCTGCTGGTCGAGCAGCATGCCGACGAGGAGCGCGAACGGGTCGTCGCTGAGAAGGGAGTCTGCGGCGGTATCGCCGGTGAGATGCAGCGTCATCGGCCCATTCTCGCACCGCCGGCCCTCCCCCGCTGGCTCGCCCCGCAGGCTCGCCGACGCGCTACTGTGCCCGCAACGGACAAGTGCACCCGGCACGCCGGGCGCAGAAGTCCGGAACGGGAACAGTTGAGCCGGGTGACCCGGCGAGCGGGTGACCGGCGAGGAGGAGGACCGTCATGTTCGATGTGCCTGCGGGCAGCGTGATGCGTAGTTGGACCGGCTGGATCCGGCCGGAGGACCGGGCCGCCTACACCGCGTACCTTGAGCGCACCGGGCTGGCCGACTACCGCTCCACTCCCGGCAACCTCGGTGCCGCGACCGTGTTCCGCGACCTGCCGGACGGCCGCTGCGAGGTGCGCACCATCTCGTTCTGGCGCACCCACGCCGACATCGTGGCTTTCGCCGGCGAGGACATCGAGATGGCGGTGTTCTACCCGGCCGACGATGGGTTCCTCATCGACAGGGAGCTCACCGTGGCACACTTCGACGTGGCGTGACGGAGCATCCGCCCCTCCCTTTTTCACCCGTCCGGGCCGATCATGGCGGTATGGATGCCGTCGATGCCCTCTCCGAGATCGCCTTCTGGTTGGAGCGCGACCTGGCCCCCACCTTCAAGGTGCAGGCCTTCCGCCGGGCCGCCACGCTCATCGCGGGCCTGGACGCAGACGAGCTGGCCGACCGGGTGCACGACGGCAGGCTGCGGGCGATGAAGGGCATCGGCGGTCGCACGGCCGAGGTGATCGGCCAGTCGCTGTACGGCCTCCCCGACTACCTCGACAACCTCCGCCAGCAGGGCCGGCATCCGCTGGCATCCGGCGGCCAGGACCTGCTCGTCGCGTTGCGCGGCGACCTGCACAGCCACAGCGAATGGTCCGACGGCACGACTCCCATCGACCTCATGGTGTCGACGGCGCGGATGCTCGGCCGCGACTACCTGGCGCTGACCGACCACTCCCCCTCCCTCACCGTGGCGCAAGGGCTCAGCGCCGACCGTCTGCGGGAGCAGCTCGATGTCGTCGCCGCGGTGAACACCGCGGCCGACGACGACTTCCGGTTGCTGGCCGGCATCGAGGTCGACATCCTCGAGGACGGCCGGCTCGACCAGGCCCCCGAGCTGCTCGACCGGCTCGACGTGGTCGTCGCCAGCGTGCACTCGAAGCTGCGCGAGGACTCGATCACCATGACCCGACGGATGCTGGCGGGCATCCGCGACCGGCACACGAACGTGCTCGGCCACTGCACCGGGCGCCTGGTCTCCGGGTCCCGCGGCACTCGCCCGCCGTCGACATTCGACGCCGCACGGGTGTTCGCCGCCTGCGCCGAGAACGACGTCGCCGTGGAGATCAATTGCAGGCCGGAACGCCAGGACCCGCCGGAAGACCTGATCAGGCGGGCGATCGAGGCCGGGTGCCTGTTCAGCCTCGACACCGACGCTCACGCCCCCGGCCACCTCGATTTCCTCTCCTACGGCGCCGAGCGGGCCGCGGCCTCTGGTGTGCCGCCCGACCGCATCGTGACCACCTGGCCCGTCGACAGGCTCCTGGACTGGTCGCGCGCGGGCCAGTGAGCCTCCGCCGCCACGCCCGGGCAGACCGGCCCCTGCGCCCGGTCAGGATGCTTCGATAGGTTGGATTCCGGCCACATCGGCTGCCCCGGCAACCCACGAGGAGCTCCATGCCCATCACCGTCACAGGCGCGATCGCCCGCTCGAAGGGGGCCCCAGTGGAGCTCACCGAGATCGTCATTCCCGACCCTGGCCCCGGCGAGGTCGTCGTCGACATCGAGACCTGCGGCGTCTGCCACACCGACTTCCACTACAAGGAAGGCGGAATCAACGACGACTTCCCGTTCCTGCTCGGCCACGAGGCCGCCGGCCGGGTCAGCGTGATCGGTGACGGCGTCACCCATGTGTCCGTCGGCGACTTCGTTGTGCTCAACTGGCGGGCCGTCTGCGGCGAGTGCCGGGCCTGCACCCGTGCCGAGCCCTGGTACTGCTTCAACACCTTCAACGCCACCCAGAAGATGACACTGGTCGACGGCACCGAGCTCAGCCCGGCGCTCGGCATCGGCGCGTTCGCCGAGAAGACCCTCGTGCACGAGCGCCAGTGCACGAAGGTCAACCCGGATGCCGACCCCGCCGCGGTCGGACTGCTCGGCTGCGGCATCATGGCCGGCATCGGCGCCGCCATGAACACCGGCAACGTCTCGCCCGGCAACTCGGTGGCCGTGATCGGCTGCGGCGGTGTCGGCGACGCCGCGGTGGTCGGCTCGAAGCTGGCCGGAGCCTCCCGGATCATCGCCATCGACCGGGACCCCAAGAAGCTGGCCAAGGCCACCGAGTTCGGCGCCACGCACACCATCGATTCCTCGGCACTCGACGAGGACGGGGTCGTCGCAGCCGTGCAGGCGCTCACCGGCGGCTTCGGCGCCGACGTCGTCATCGACGCGGTCGGCCGCCCCGAGACCTGGCGGCAGGCGTTCTATGCCCGCGACCTGGCCGGCACCGTGGTGCTCGTCGGCGTGCCGACCCCCGACATGATGCTCGAGATCCCGCTGCTGGATGTCTTCGGCCGGGGAGGCTCGCTCAAGAGCTCCTGGTACGGCGACTGCCTGCCCGAGCGGGACTTCCCGATGCTCACCGAGCTCTATCTTCAAGGCCGACTGCCGCTGGCGGACTTCGTGAGCGAACGCATCCGCATCGACGAGATCGAGGCGGCGTTTGCCAAGATGGCCTCGGGCGACGTGCTGCGCTCGGTGGTGGTGCTCTGATGAACGCGCGCATCGAGCACCTCGTCACCGAGGGCACCTTCGACCTCGACGGCGGCAGCTGGGCGCTGGAGAACAACGTCTGGATCGTCGGCGACGACACCGAGTGCGTCGTCATCGACGCCGCCCACAACGCCGAGGCGATTCTCACGGCGGTCGGCGACCGCACGCTGCTGGGCATCCTCAGCACGCACGCGCACAACGACCACATCGGCGCGGCCGGCGCCGTCTCGGCGGCGACGGGCGCGCCGGTGTACCTGCACCCCGACGACCGGATGCTCTGGGACGTCGTCTACCCCAACGCCGCACCGGGCCGCGACCTCGCCGACGGGCAGCGCATCGCCGTGGCCGGGATCGAACTGCTGGTGTTGCACACGCCGGGGCACTCCCCCGGGTCGGTCTGCCTGTACGCGCCCACCTTCGGCACGCTGTTCAGCGGCGACACGCTCTTCCACGGCGGGCCGGGTGCCACCGGACGTTCCTACAGCGACTTCCCCACCATCATCGAGTCGATCACGGGCAAGCTGCTCACCCTGCCGGCCGAGACCGTCGTGAACACCGGGCACGGTGAGTCCACCACGATCGGCGCCGAGGCCCCCGATCTGCCCGACTGGCTCGCCCGCGGCCACTGACAGCGCAGGCATCCGCCGTATCCACAGCGACGCCGGCCCAGCGGCTGCGCGCACGGCCCAGCGGATGCGCCGACTTGCCGCAAAATGCCCCTTGAGCGCCCCGCAAAGGGCATTAAGCGGCATCTCGCGGTGGAAATCCTCGCCGACTTGCCGCATAACGCCCCTTCGGCGCCCGGGAAGGGGCGGTTTGCGGCAAGTCGGCAGCGGGCAGCAGCATCGAGCAGCAGCGGGCAGCAGCAGCGGGCGAGCGGGCTACTCCGGCCGACGCGCTTCCGGGCGGCCGCCATCGGACTCCCGGGCCCGGTGCCCGTAGTAGTCGCCCGCGGTCACCGCCCGGTACGAAGCCGTCACCATCTCCTCGAGCACGGCGAGGTCCACCTTCGCCAGATCGGTGAGGTACAGGCAGCCCACACCGGTCTTGTGCGGGCCGAGCCGGGCGAGTTCCCCGGCATAGGCGCCCAGCCCGTCGGCGAAGTAGATCGACATCGACGCCTTACGCGGCGAGAAGCCGGCCGCCGCGGCGTCACCCTCCCGACCGCTCTCGTATCTGTAGTGATAGCGGCCGAAGCCGATGATCGACCCGGGCCACAGCCGCGCCGGCTCCCCGGTGATGCGCCCGAACGTCCCCAGCAGCGTCTCCGCATCCCGCCGCCGGGTCGCCCCGGTCACGGTGTCGAGATGGGCGCGCACCGCGTCCTCCGCCGCCGGGTCAGCCCTGTCGTCGTGTGAGCTCATGCCCCCACGGTAGCCCGCTCAGCGGCGGATGCGCACGTCAGCGTGCGCGTCGTACCGGTACCCCGTGCCGCGGTCGGTGCGCAGGATGTCGCCGTAGCCGCCGAGCTTCACGCGCAGGCGTTGGATGTGCACGTCGATGGTGCGCGGGCTGGTGACCCGCGACCAGGTGCGCTGGGCGTCGATCAGTTCGGCCCGGCCCACCGTGACGCCAGGGCGCAGAACCAGATAACAGAGAAACCGGAACTCGCGGTAGCTGAGTTGCACGGGCAGTCCGTCGACGAGCAGCAGTTGGCGGCCGACGTCGATGAGGATGCCTTGGCCCGCAGCAGGGCCGCCGCCGGAAGCCGCCTCGCCGCCGGCAGCCGCGCCGGTTCCGGGCTCCGGCTCGATGTGCACCTGGGCATCCGGGGCCAGCCGTGCCACGACGTCGGTCAGCGCTGCGGCGAGCGCCTCCCGTGGAGCGACGTGGCCGTCAAGGCGCACGAAGAAACCGAACCCCCGCACCTCCTCCCCGTCGTGGCCTGCTCCTGTCGCGCCCCCTGCCCAGTCCATGTCACACCCTGGACGTGGTCTCGAGCAGGGCGGATTCGTCGAGGTTCCGTCCGTCGCGATAGCGGGTCGCCACGTGCGGGGGCTGCAGCCGCGCCGGCCCGCCGAAGATACGTTCCCGCAGGGTCTCCCCGTCGACATACGCCTCCCGCAGCCGGCCGCGGCGGCGGAGCTCCGGCACCACCAGCTCGATGAAGTCCTGCGCCGTGCCGAAGGAGTGGTACTGGCGCAGGTTGATCCCGTCGATGCCGATATCGTCCAGCCAGCTCTCGATGGCGTCGGCCACGACGGTGGGCGTGCCCACAACGAAGAACTGCTCGTCCCACGAGGTCGCGATGGCGTCGAGGAACTCCCCCACGCTCTGGTCCTGGGGCAGGTAGGCCGCTCCGGGGGCATCGGACTTGCCCTCGCGGGCCAGGGCCTCACCCACAGTGATGTCGCGCGGGTGGGCCGTGGGGTCGAAGGGCAGCGACGCGTGCGCGAGCCGACCCTCCACACTGGCCAGCTCCCGGTAGGCCCGCAGCTTCTCGGCCGCCTCTTCCTCGGTGCGCCCCACCACCACGCCGGCCTGCACGATGAACTTGATGTCGCCGGCCGCGCGGCCCTGCTCGACGGCCGAATCCCGCATCGCCTGTATCCCCGCCAGAACTCCGGCCGGTGTGGGCCCGCCCGTGAACACCACCTCGGCGTGCTTGCCGGCGAAGGCGGTGCCGGCCTTCGACGCCGTGGCCTGGAAGAGCACCGGGGTGCGCTGCAACGACGGTTCGGAGAGGTGCGGCCCGGCCACCGAGAAGTGCTCGCCGACATGGTTGATGTAGCGCACCTTCGCCGGGTCGGTGTAGACGAGGTTCTCGGCATCCGCCACCACGGCGTCGTCGTCCCAGGATCCCTCCCACAGCTTGTAGAGCACGTCGAGGTACTCATCCGCGATCTCGTAGCGGTGGTCGTGGTCGATCTGGTCGGCGTGGCCGAAGTTGCGCGCGGCGTTGGGCAGGTAGGACGTGACGATGTTCCAGCCCACCCGCCCCTTGGTGAGGTGGTCGAGGGTGCTCATCCGGCGGGCGAACGCGAAGGGAGGTTCGTAGCTGGTGGAGAAGGTGACCCCGAAGCCGAGGTGTGTGGTGACCGCTGCCATCGCGGGGATCACCAGCAGCGGGTCGTTGCTCGGGATCTGCAGCCCCTCCCGCAGGGCCGTCTCCGGGCCATCCCGGAACACGTCGTAGGCGCCGATGACGTCGGCGAGGAACACAGCGTCGAAGCCGCCGGCCTCGAGAAGCCGCGCCAGCTCGATCCAGTAGTCGATGTCGTTGAAGCGCTGCCGGTTGTTGCCGGGCAGCCGCCACAGTCCGTGGGTGATGTGGCTGACGCAGTTCATCTCGAAGAGGTTGAGGATGAGCCGTTTGGGTGGGTGGGTGGGGTTCTGGCTCATGGGGTTCTCCTGGGGTGATCGGGCAGCGAGCTGATGAGTTCGCGGGTGTATGGATGCGCCGGCCGGTTGAAGATGTCGTCCGGGGTGCCGCGTTCGACGACGACGCCGTCTTTCATGACGAGCACCTGGTCGCTGAGGTGGCTGATGACGCCGAGGTCGTGCGAGATGAAGAGGTAGCTCAGCCCGCGTTGTTTCTGCAGGTCGACGAGCAGGTCGAGGATCTGCGCCTGGATCGACACGTCGAGCGCCGACACGGCCTCGTCGAGCACGATCACCGACGGGTTCGGGGCAAGCGCCCTGGCGATGGCGATGCGTTGGCGTTGTCCGCCGGAGAGGTTCAGCGGAAAGCGCTGCAGGATCTCCTGCGGCAGGCCCACCTGGCGGGCGAGCTCGGCGACCCGGGCCTTCTTCTCGGCCGTGGACAGGCCGGCGGCGTCGGTGAGGCTGTCGAGGAGGATCCGCTCCGCGTTCCAGCGCGGGTCGAACGAGCTCAGCGGGTCCTGGTAGACCACCGAGATCTCCCGGCGCAGCGCCCGGCGGCGGGGCTCGGGCAGGCTCGACCAGTCCTGGCCGAGCAGGGTGACGGTGCCGGAGTCCAGCGACGTCAGCGCCAGCGCGAGCCGGGCGGTGGTGCTCTTGCCCGAGCCGGACTCCCCCACGATGCCGAGGGTGCTGCCCCGCTCCAGGGTGAACGAGACGTGGTCGACGGCCGTGGTCACGGTGCCGTCCGGAGTGGTGAATCGCTTGACCAGGTCCACCGCCTGCAGCACAGGGCCGCTGTGGCCGCGGGGCTCGGGAGCGGGCGCGGTGGCAGGCACGGGTGCGTGCGCCTGCGCGCCCAGGCGCTGGCCGCGGGTCGCCTCGCTGGGCACCGCGTTGATGAGGCTGCGGGTGTACTCGTGCCGCGGGTCGTTGAGCACCTGGTCGGCGCTGCCGCTCTCCACCACCCGGCCGCCCTTCATCACCAGGATGTGGTCGGCCAGGTGCGCCACCACCGAGAGGTCGTGGCTGATCAGGATCACCGATACCCCGCGTTCCTTGGTCTCGGCGAGCAGCGCGAGCACCTGCGCCTGCACCGTCACGTCGAGGGCCGTGGTGGGCTCGTCGGCGATGATGATCTCCGGGTCAAGGGCCAGGGCGGAGGCGATCAGCGCCCGCTGGCGCAGGCCCCCGGACAGTTCGTCCGGGCGTTGCCTGGCCCGGTTCTCCGGCGAGGGAACCCCCACGGCGCCAAGCAGGTCGACGACCTTCGCGGCCCGCTGCCGCCGGGTGCCCCAGCGGTGCAGCGCGAGGGCCTCGGCGATCTCCCTGCCCACCGGGCGCAGCGGGTCGAGAGAGACGAGGGCGTCCTGAAGGATGAAACCGATGCGCCGGCCGCGGATCTGCCGCCACTGCCGGTTGGTCGCGGCGCGCAGGTCGTCGCCATCGAGCAGGATCGACTGGGCGTCGACGACCGAGTTCTTGCCGGTCAGCCCCACGATGCTGCGTGCGGTGACGCTCTTGCCCGAGCCGGACTCGCCGACGATGGCGACGCACTGCCCTGGTTCGAGGCTGAAGCTCACGTCGTGCACCACCTGGTGCAGGATGCCGTTCCGCCGGAAACCGACGGAGAGGTTGGCGACGCTCAGACGCCCGCGTTTCGGCGCCGGGGCATCCGCCCGTGGCGTCGGGGTGCGCGCGGCCGGGGCCTGCACACTGTCGATCGTGGAGGTCATGTGTCGCCTTTCTCCAAGGTGTTCTGGATGTGCTTGCCGAGGCTGGTGGCCGCGAGGGCCAGGGCCACGATCACGAGGCCCGGGATGACGGTGAGCCACCAGGCCTGGGTGATGTAGACCCGGCCGGCGTCGAGCAGCGCGCCCCATTCCGGCGAGGGCGGGGCCACGCCGAGCCCGAGGAACGACAGGCTGGATGCCCAGACGATCGACTGGCCGACCGACAGGGCGATGATCGCCACGAGCGGCCGCACCGCGTTGGGCACGATGTGCTGCCGCAGGATCCGGCCGTCGCTGTGGCCGAGGGCCACGGCCGCTTCGACGTACCCGCTGTTCTTGGCCGAGAGGATCTGGCCCCGGATGATGCGGGCGTAGCCGGGCGCGCTGCCCACGCCCACCGCGAAGACCTGCGACAGCGCCGACGGGCCCGTGATGGCCACCAGCAGCAGCGCGAACAGCAGGGTCGGGAAGGCCAGGAGCACCTCGATCACCCGGTTCACGGTTCCGGCGGTGAACCGGCCGCCGAGCGCGGCCAGCGCTCCAAGGGCCAGAGCGGCGCTGAGGCTCACGGCCGTGGCCCCGAGCCCGATCACCAGGGATTCCCGGGTGCCGTAGACCACACGACTGAAGAGGTCGCGGCCGGCCTCGTCGGTGCCGAACCAGTACTCCGGCGACGGCGGGTGCAACGCATCCGCCAGGTTGAGCGCATAGGGGTCGTGGGTGGCGAGCAGACCCGGCGCGACCAGGGCCGTGGCGAAGAGCAGCAGGGCGCCGCTCGCGACGATCAGGCCCGCCGGCGGGGCAGCGCGCCTCCGGGCCCGGGGGGTCGGAGCGCCTGCGGTGGCCGACCCGGCGGTGGGCGGGGTCTGGCGTTCGATGGTGCTCATGCGCTCTTCAATCTCGGGTCGACGAGGGTGTACGCCACGTCGACCAGCAGGTTGGCCACGACGTACAGTGCCGCGATGAGGATGACGATGCCGGTGACAACGGGCAGGTCCTGGGAGTTGACGGCGCCGACGAGCACCTTGCCGATGCCGGGCCGGGAGAACACGGTCTCCACGACCACGGCGCCGGAGATCGTGGCGCCCAGCGCCCAGCCCGACAGGGTGATCGCCGGGAGCACGGAGTGCCGCAGCACGTGCCGCAGCCGCACCCCGGTGTCGCCCATGCCGCGCATCCGCGCCGAGATCACGAACGGCTGCTCCAGCGACCGCTCGAACTCGGTGCGGGTGGCCTGGCCCATGAACCCGGCCAGCGGGATCGCCAGGGTGAGGGCCGGCAGCACGATGCCGATTACCGAGGGTCCGCTGATGACGGGGAACCACCCCAGGCCGAGCGAGAAGACGAGCAGCAGGATGATGCCCAGCCAGTAGTGCGGCAGCCCGGCCGCGGTGGTGTCGACCACGGCCCCCGCCCCGGCCAGCCGCCCGGTGCGGCCGGCCGTGAGGGTGACCCAGGCGATCATGATCAGCCAGGACAGCACGATCGCGGTGAGCGTGAGGGCCACGGTCGGGCCGATCTGCTGCAGGATCACCTCGCTGACCGGCTTGTACTGCTGGTACGAGATGCCGAGGTCACCGACGAGGAGTCCGCGGATGTAGTCGAGGTACTGCACGACCAGGGGGTTCTGCAGGCCGTACTGCTCATTGATCTGCGCCAGTTCCGCCGGGGTGCGCTCGATGGCCTGGCCGGCGCGGATGTTGAGGATCACCGTGGCCCGGTCCCCCGGCAGGGCGGCCTGGGCGGCGAACGCGGCCGTGGCCGCCCCGAAGAGCACCACCACTGCGCCGCCGATCTTCTCGACGATCCGGCGCAGCCGGGGCCCGGTGAGCATGGGCGCCCGCCGCAGGGTCGGCACGGCCGGGCCAATGGCCGGAGCCGGGCGGGGCGGGCTACTCGACGAAGTACGCGTCATAGAAGATCGGTCCTCCCTGTGCGTTTTCCTGCCAGACGTCCTTGAGCGTCGGCGACACGGCCAGCGTGCTCAGCCGGTCGTAGACCCCGATCGCCAGGGCGTGCTCGGCGATGTACTCCTGCGCCTTCTCGTACACGGCGTTCTGCGCATCCGTGTCGACGGTGGAGTTGGCCTCGAGGATGATGCTCTCGAGCTCGGGGTAGTTGGTGAAGGACGCGTTATTGTAGTTCGGCGCCTCCGGGGTGCTCTGCTTCCAGTTGATGGCGAGGATGCCGCTGGTCACGGCCGTCCAGTAGCCCACCGTGATGTCCTTCTCGTCGGGCTGCGAGTACTCGCCCGCGAACAGGGCGCTCTGCGGCACCGGAATCAGCTCGACCTTGAAGCCGGTGGCCTTGGCTTGCTCCTGCAGGCCCTGCAGGATGGATGCGCCGTCGGCGTTCACGATGGAGCCGGCGCCGTAGGGCAGTACGACATCGAGCGTCTCCCCGCCCTTGGTGCGGTAGCCGTCGGCGTCGCGACCGGTCCAACCCGCGGCATCCAGCAGCTCGTCGGCCGTGTCGGTGTCGAGGCTGTAGAGGTCTGCCGCCTTCTGGCTGTAACCGGGGGTGGCCTGGCTGACCCCGCCGTTGCCCTCGTAGGGGATGACGCCCTGCCCGATCGTCTCGACGAGGGACTTGCGGTCCAGGCTGTAGGCGAACGCCTGCCGCACCAACTCGTCGACGAACGGTCCGGTCGAGGTGTTGAAAGTGAGCTGCTGCGGCCGGCCGGGGGTGATGTACTTCTCCAACTGGAAGCCCCCGCTCTCCAGGGTTTTCCAGGCCACGGCGGGAACGTCGTAGATGACGTCGGTCTCGCCCGCACTGAGCGAGGCGGCCCGGGTCGTGGGGTCGGCCACGAACTTCCAATCGATCTGGTCGACATAGGCGGCGCCGGTGTGCTTGGCGTTGGCCGGCGGGGAGGTGTAGTCCTCGTTGCGCACCAGCACGATCTCCTCGCCGCGGTTCCAGTGGTCCACGACGAACGCGCCGGAGCCGATCGGCGCCTCGCAGTTCTCCTCGTCGGTGCGGGTCTCCAGCGCCTGCTGAGACTGGATGCCGAAGTAGCCCTGGGTGAGGTTGTCGGCCAGGCGCGGGTAGGGCGCGGAGAGGTTCACGGTGAGGGTGCGTTCGTCAACGGCTTGGGCGGAGGCGTAGTAGCCGGCCAGCCACACGCTCGCCGTGCTGTTGCCGCCGGCGAGCCAGTAGTCGAAGTTGTACGCCACCACCGCGGCCGTGAGCGGCGTGCCGTCGGTGAAGGTGACGCCGTCCTTGAGCGTGAAGGTCCAGGTGAGCTGGTCGTCCGAGACGCTCCAGGAGTCGGCCAGCCACGGCACGACCTGGTGGTTCTCGTCGAGCGAGACCAGGCCGTCGAGCACCTGGGACGAGAGGTAGGCCTGCTCGATCCAACCGCCGAAGACGCAGGCCGGTTCCTGCTGGTGGCCGTAGACGATGGTGCCGCCGTCGACGCGGGTGGCCGTGCTGGCGGGCGCGGCGGATGCGCAGGCCGACAGGCTGAGGGCGGACACCACGCCCAGCGTGATCAGGGCTGTTGTTGTGCTGCGGGTACGAGACATGAAAGACGGAACTCCTCGGTGACGGCTGTGACTGTTGGGCACGGGGTGGGTCCGAATATAGGCACCCTCGGCCGGTGCCGAACGTCCCTCAGGTCACGCGGCGTCGCGAAGTGTTAGGAAGCGCAACAAAGCCGCCGGGCCCGCTTTTCGCCCTCGGCGCGGGCCGCCGGGCGCGATCTCGTCTTCCTTCGTCACATACCCGTCGACCGATCGACGGGTTGTCAGACTGGCTCTGAACACGAGCCGACCGGGTCGTGTGAACCACCCCATCGCGGTGTGCCCGAGTGGCCAGGGAGCAGCCTGCAAAGCTGTGTACGCGGGTTCGATTCCCGCCATCGCGTCACGGCACTGCCCGTCGCGCTCACATCCGGTTAACATGCCCAGCAGAGAATCTGACGCGCTCGGGGAGGTCTTCCATGGACAGGCACGACCACCCGCACATCCCGCTGAAGGGGTCGACCTTCGGTCGGCAGTATGCAGGGTGGACACCAACAGCGCGAGCGTTCGACGGGCTCGGGTCACGCACGCTGGCCGACCAATTCGTCCCTGTTTCCGACGGGGCCCGCCTGCACGCCGACGTGTATGTGCCGCGGGCGCCTGGTCGGTATCCGGCCGTGGTGGCCTTCGCGGCGTACAGCACCGAGGAACACACGGCAGGCATCCCGACCGGCTCCAACGAGATCGGTTCGCCGCCGGTGTTCACCGACCGCGGCTACTGCCCCGTGATCGTCGAGAGGCGCGGGATGGGACGATCCACCGGCGAGCAGGTGGTGTTCTTCGATCCAAGAGATGTCGACGACCACGAGGCAGTCATCGCATGGGCGGCCGGACAGCCTTGGTGCAACGGCGATGTCGTACTCTTCGGCACTTCGTACTACGGCATGACCCAGCCACTCGTGGCGGCCCGCCGCCCTCCGGCGCTGCGTGGCTTCTTCGCGAACGAGATGTGCACCGATTTCTACCGGCATCTCGTGGCCTTCGGCGGGGTCCCCGCCCTGTTCTTCCTCAACCTCTGGATGGGCGCGAACTTCACCGAGCGGAACTATGACGAGAGGCTCTCCCCCGACCGGCGGGCTCTGATCAGCCACGTGACCAACAGCATGCTGCATCCGCTGCTCGAGAAGATCGTGCACCGCAATGTGAGCCGCATGTTCGACTCGTTCATGGCCCGAACGCCGGTCGAAACGGTGCGACGGATGTACGCCAACTGGATCTTCGACGGCAAGACCCGCCAGACCTCGACGATCCCCGAGGGGTCCACGGGGCTGCTCGGCGACATCGATGTGCCGTTCGTGGTGGTGCAGAACCTCGGCTATTTCAACCTGCACCAGTACGGCAGCTACGACCTGTTCGAGAATGCCGGCACGGCTGCCCAAGACCGGTGGATGATCCTCGGAGCCCCGCAGTTCGACCTGCCCGTCTACGCCTGGCAGGAGGAGGCGCTCGCGTTCTTCGACCACCTGCTGCATGGCGTGGACAACGGGTACGGCCAGCAGCCCCGGGTGCGTTACTGGATCGACGGCGCCGAGCGCTTCGGTACGGCGACGACGTTCCCACCCGCCGCGGGTGCAGTGCTGCGGCTGAACCTCTCCTCGGGCGGCCCGGACGAGGCCACCCACCGGCTGGGCACCGGACCGGCCGCGGCGGGGGAAAACACCTGGGTCGCCGTTCCGCTCGGCCTGCCCACACTCGGCGGCCTCGACGACGTCGCCGCGCAGTCGCTGGGCTTCGAGTTCCGGGCGGACCGCCCTCTCCTCCTGGCCGGTGCGGTCACCGCGAACCTCCGGTTCAGTTGCAACGAGATCGATTCCTACCTGATCGCCCGGTTGTCGCGTATCGGCGACGACGGCGCGCGGCACCAACTCTCGATGGGAGCCGTGCGGCCGGCGGCTCGCACAGAAGAGCCGGAGCGCTCCACGGCGAACGAGATCGTGATCGATGCCGGGCGGAGGGAGCCTCTCGTTCCCGGGGAGCCGGTGACGCTGCGGTTCAGTCTCACCCCGGCTCCCACCCTGCTCGGTCCCGGCGAGACGCTGCGACTGGACATCGCCAGTCGAAGCGACCTGCTGCGGATGAGCCCCGCCGACGGGTACGCCCAGTTCGACCTGCCCGCGCCGCCGTACCTGTGCCGCAACACCGTGCACTTCGGCGGCGACAGCTGGATCGAGGTGTACGCGGTCGACCAGGACACGGTCGCCTAGCTAGGTACGGTCGCTTAGCTAGGTACGGCTCCTAGCTAGGTACGGCTCCTAGCTAGGTACGGTCGCCGAGGCCCGGCGGCAGCACCGGTGGTCAGGCGTGCTGCTCCGTCTTGGCCAGCTGCCGGGCCAGGTCGTCCGGGGACAGGTTGGCGTCACGGAATGCATCCGTCAGCGGCAGTTGCAGGCGCAGATCGGTGCCCAGGCAGAGCGCAGCACTGCCGCTCTTCAGCTTGAAGTCGAGCACGTGGCCGCCGCCGGTGCGGTCGTCGGTGATGAAGTGGGTGTGGCAGCCGGGCACGCCGATGCCCTGCTCATAGAGCGGTGTGCGGAAGCCGACCAGGGAGCCGGAGACGTTGTGGAGCTCGACGATGGCGTCCTCATCGGTGGCCTCCACCATCGGCCGGTACGGCTTCTGCTGCTTGACCACGGTGCGCATCCGGATCCACTCGAAGTCGCCGTCGATGCGCAGCGCGTACATGTAGTTCTCGGAGGCCGTCATGTGGTCGATGAAGGCCGAGGCCTCCGAGCGCACCACGTTGTCGGGCAGGGCGCTCTCGATGTGCGGCACGAAGTTGGTCACCACGGCGTACGGCGTGTACGCGCCGAGGTCGGCCTTGGTCACCCCGCCATCAGCCCGCAGCTGGTAGCAGCTGCCGTCGACGATGAGCATCTCGCCGTCCAGGCCGTTGAAGGTGCCGATGCCGAAGCTGCCGTGACCGAGCAGGTCGCGCACCGTCATTTCGCCTTCGTAGACGCCGTCGAGCAGCGCGCTCATCAGGCTGGTCTGGAAGATCTCGTGGCGCGACACCGTGAAGGCGGGTGCGGGGGTGTTCACAGGAGCACGTCGCTTTCCAGGTCGGCCATGAGTTCGTCGCGGTTGTTGCGGTAGTCCACCCGCACGTCGATGATGCTCGGGCCGTCGTCGTTCATGGCCTGCTCGAGCACCGCCGCGAAGTCGTCGAGGTGAGTGACCCGGTAGCCGTGCGCGCCGAACGATTCGGCGTACTGCACGGCGTCGTAGTCGCCCAGCTGCACGCCGGAGGTGCGGCCGTACTTGCCCTGCTGCTGGAACGCGACCATGTCGTACGTGCCGTCGTTGAAGATGATGTGGGTGAACTTGGAGCCGAGCCGCACCGCGGTCTCCAGCTCCATGGCGGAGTAGAGGAAGCCGCCGTCGCCGGACACCGAGACCACCGGGGTGCCGGGGCGCACCAGCGTCGCCGCGATCGCCCAGGGCAGGGCCACCCCGAGGGTCTGCTGCCCATTGGAGAACAGCAGGGTGCGGGGGTGATAGGTGCGGAAGTGCCGGGCCATGTAGATGTAGTGCGAGCCCACATCGCACAGCACCGTGGTGTCGTCGGGCAGCAGAGCGCGCATCGCCAGGGTCAGCTCGGCCGGGTGCACCCCCTCGGACTCGTCGTCGCGGTGCACGGGCAGGTCGGCCTCGGCCAGGCGGGCGCGCTCGGTGGCGACCACGGCCGACGCGGATACCGACAGGGTGAGGCCGTCGATCTCGCGGGTGAGCGCATCCATCGTCTCGGCCACATCGCCACGCAGCTCGACGGTGGGGCGATAGTAGTCGTCCAGGTCGGCCGACAGCTCGTCGAGGTGGATGATGCGGCGCAGGTGGTCCTTGTTCCACTTGGACGGCTCGTATTCGACGAAGTCGTAGCCGATGGCCAGGATCAGGTCGGCCTTGTGCAGCAGCACGTCGCCGGGCTGGTTGCGGAACAGGCCGACCCTGCCGAGGTAGTGCTCCTCGAGGTCGTGGGAGATGACACCCGCGGCTTGGAAGGTCTCGACGACGGGGAGCTTGGCGGCGCCGAGCAGCCGGTGCAGGGCCGCGACGGCCCGGTCGGAACCGGACCGGGCGCCGGCGAGGATCACCGGGAACTGGGCCGTGCGGAGTAGGTCGGCGGCCTCGTGGATGCTCGCGGCCGGGGCGGCGCCGAGCTGCGGCACCCAGTGCGGGGTGGTCATCGACACCGTGGTCGAGTCCGTGAGGACGTCGTAGGGCAGCACCACGGCGGCGGCGCCCTTGGGTTCCTGCACCGCCTGGCGGAAGGCGTTGGCGATGGCCTCCGGCACATTGTTCGCGACACTGACCTCACCGGCGGACTTGGCGACGGCGGAGAGCATGCCGACGGCGTCCATCGACTGGTGGGTGCGCTTGAGCCGGTCGCCGCGGGAGACGGCGCCGCAGATGGCGACCATCGGGTCGCCCTCTGTGGTGGCGGTGAGCAGCCCGGTGGCGAGGTTGGCGGTTCCGGGCCCGCTGGTGACAAGCACCACACCCGGTTCGCCGGTGAGGCGGCCGACGGCGGCGGCCATGAACGCGGCGTTCTGTTCGTGGCGCACCACGATCATCTGCGGGCCGCCGTCGAGCAGGGCGTCGTAGACGGGGTCGATCTTGGCGCCGGGCACGCCGAAGACCCACTTGACGCCGTAGGCCTCGAGGCACTCGACCACCCGGTCTGCGGAGCGGCGGGGTGAGCCGAGGGCGCCAAGGCCGAAGGCGGTTGCCTTTTCGGGTGCGCTGGTCGCCGTGGCGACGGTGGTCTGGGCGGGGCTGGTGTGCGCCATGATGTCCTTCCGACGACGGGTCGAACCGGCGCCTTCCTCAATGATCCCGCCGCGACCGATTGCAAACAACGCCAATAGTCGATGGCAACGATCTGTGGATGAGATCATTGACGCATGGATCTCAGGCAGCTCGAATTCTTCAGCGCCGTCGCCGGCGAACTCAACTTCACCCGGGCGGCGGAGCGGCTCACGATCGCGCAATCGGCGGTCTCGGCCGGGGTGCGGTCACTCGAGAGCGAACTCGGGGTGGAGCTGTTCGACCGCAGCCGCCGGCAGATCCGTCTCACCTCCACCGGTGAGTTGCTGCTGCCGAGGGTGCGCGAGGCTCTCGATGCCGTGAACGAGGTGCGGGATGTGGCGCAACAGTCCAGCCACGCCATCACGGGTTCCATCGTGATCGGCCTGATGACCTCGGTCACGCTCGTGAACGTGCCGCGGCTGCTCGGGCTCTACCGCAGCGGTCACCCCGGGGTCGGGGTGCGGCTGCGGGCCGCCCGACGCGGGTCGGCCGACCTCGTCGAGGAGCTCGCCAGCGGCGAACTGGACCTGGCCTTCCTGGCGCTCAGCGGCGCCGTACCCGCCAATCTCTCCGCGGTGCCCATCGCCTCCTCCCCGATGGTGCTCGTGGTTCCGGCCGGGCATCCGCTCGCCGCCTCGCCCACCGTCGACCTCGCTGCCTTGGCGGGACAGGAGTTCATCGACCTGCCGCCGGGCTACGCGAGCCGGCAGATCGTGGACGACGCGTTCGCCGCGGCCGGGGTGGAGCGCCGGGTGATGATCGAGGTCTCCGACATCGGCACCGCCGCCGAGTATGTGACCAACGGGCTGGGGATGGCGCTGCTGCCCGAGTTCGCCGCACACGATGCCCTCAATGTGCGGCGCATCCCGGTGGCGCATGTGCCCGACTTCACCGTGTACCTCGCGGCGTCGCGCAAACGCCGCGCTTCCGCCGCCGTGCGCGCGTTCGTCAACCTGGCGCTCTCCGGCGAGTAGCCTGCCCGCTCCCCCACGCACGTGCTCGCGACTGTTTCCGAAACGGACATGTGGTCCCGGTGCGCCGGGCGCAATCGTCCGATCTGGCCCCAGCTGACCGGCGAATGCCCTTGCGGCGGGTGGCGCCCGCTGCCTATCCTTCAGCCACGGAGGTTCACATGACATTCGAGGTACTCCCGGCGCACGACTTCGACGACGTGGCCACGATGTTCGCGCCGAGGAACCCGGAGTCGTCGGTGTGCTGGTGCCTGTCCTGGCGGCTGAGTTCGACCGAGAACCGGGCTTTGGCGGGCACGCAGCGGGCCGACAAGGTGCGCGAGCTCTGTGCCCGCCCGATCGCGCCGGGCGTTCTCGCCCACCTCGACGGGGAGGTCGCCGGCTGGGCCGGCATCGCCCCACGGGCGGAGCTGCATCCGTTCGCGACGTCCCGCAAGATCCCGCATGTGGACGACCTGCCGGTCTGGTCGCTCTGGTGCCTGCGGGTACGCCCGGGCTTCCGCAAGCGGGGCGTCACCGCGGCGCTCATCGATGGCGCCGTGAACTACGCGAGGGCCTCAGGTGCACCGGCGGTGGAGAGCTACCCGGTGGACAACGCCGGGCAGCGCGTGGACCTCACCATGGCCTTCGTGGGTACCCGCGCCATGTTCGAGCACGCAGGGTTCACCAAGGCGGCCGACACCACGTCCGTGTCCGGCGGTTTTCCGCGCATCCTGATGAGACGGACGCTTGACCTCTCGTCACCCGCTGAGAGAGCAGGAGCATGACCACACCCAACATCGATCCCACCATTCCGCCGAGCGGGCCGGGCTGCGTCGACTGCGAGTCGACGGACTCCTGGTGGCTGCACCTGCGCCGGTGTGCGGCCTGCGGGCATGTGGGGTGCTGCGACGATTCCCTCAACCGGCACGCGACGGCGCACGCGGCTGCGTCGGGTCACCCGGTGATCCAGAGCTTCGAACCCGGCGAGGACTGGTTCTGGAACTACACACTGAACGAGTTCGTGACCGGGCCCCGGCTCGCCGACCCGCAGAGCCACCCGGCGAGCCAGCCCGTGCCGGGGCCGGCCGGCCGCGTGCCCGTGGACTGGGAATACCGGCTCGGCGGTTGAGCGCCGCCCGACTCGTTCCACCGGCGACGGAGCCGACGCCGGTCGGCCCCGCACCCGTGCCATACTTCGCCGGTGACGCTCTTCGAATCCGATCACGGCGAACCGCGCCCGCCCCGCTCCCGCGTCCAGGCGCGGCGCTCGGTCGTGACCTGGATCATCCTCGTGCCGACGCTGGCGGCGGCCGGGCTGCTCGCTCTGACGATTCTGCCGTCCGGACCGCCGTGGGACCCGGCTGCAACGAGTTTGTCGGCAGAGATGGAGCAGGTCAGCGGCCGGATCGGGCTCACTGACGAGGGCCGCGCCATATTCACCGACACGCGGCCGGAGTTGCTGGACAGCGCGGATTTTCGCGAAGCCTGCGGAAGCACCTCCGAAAGCTCTGAGGATGGTCGCTGGGCGGTGGTCGGCTGTTACTACGGGATGGGCGGCGAATCCGGCCGGGTGGCGATCTTCCGCCCCGGTGATGAACGCCTCGCCGATCAGGTCGTTGTGACCGCCGCCCACGAGTTTCTGCACGCCGCGTACGCCCGGCTCGAGCCCGGCGAGCGGGACCGGCTCGACCCCCTGCTGGAGGCACGCTGGTCCTCGGTTCCCGTCGACGATCCGGTGCAGACCAGCCTGGCCTCCTCGGTCGGGACAGCCAGCGAGAACCGCGCGACCGAGCAGTTCGCCTATCTCGGCACCGAGATCGCGGATGCGGGCGACCCGGCACTTGAGGCCTTCTACGCCCCCTACTTCGCCGACCGGCAGGCTCTCGTGGCGATCGACAGCGCGCTGGACTCCCTGTGGGCCGGGCTCTGGGCCGACTATCAGACGCAGACGGACGCCCTCATCGGGCACGAACAGGCCGACGCCGACGCGGCTGCGCAGGCGCAGGCCGACCGAGCACGGCTGGAGGCCGAGCTCACCCTGCACAACGATCAGGTGAGCCAGTACAACGCGTTGACCGCAGAAGAGCAGTCCCGACTGGTCGTGCTGAACGCCGACGGCAGCCTGGGCGACGAGGCGTGGGGAGCCTATCTCTCGCGCAGAACCAGTGAGATCACGGCGGCGGAGTCGGAGCTGGCCGGGCGGCAGGCTCAGCTGGACGCATCCGTCAGCGCCGCGCAGGGCGAGCGCACGGCTGTCGAATCGCTGGGCGCCGAGCTGCGCGCACTCGAGGCGGCCTCCGTGCCGTCCGAGGGCTGACCGTGGGCGCGCCGGGTCGTGCCCAGCGTCAGCGGGCGCGCCCGGCGTCGAGCAGCGCCTCCGCGCGACGCCGATGCCGCTCCAGAGTGCCCGGGTCCATGGTGTCCAGCAGGGAGGTGACCATCCGCGTGCGCGGGTTCGCTGCGAAGACCGCCCGGTGGTCATCGATGAACGTCCAGTACAGACCGTCCCAGTCCGCCGTCCAGCCGCCCGCGGGCAGGTCCGACATCTTCCGCAGGTAGTTGCTCCCCGACACGTAGGGCTTGGTGGTGATCTCGTCTCCCGCGGCGAACTGGCTCATCGCGTAGACGTTGGGCACCATCACCCAGTCGTAGGCGTCGATGAACATCTCCATGAACCACTCGTAGACCGCGTCCGGGTGGATCCGCAGGAGCGCCATGGCGTTGCCGAGCACCATCAGCCGTTCGATGTGGTGCGCATATCCGGTGTCGAGGACGCGGGAGATGACGAGGTCCACCGGCGGCAGGCCGGTGCTCGCATCCCACCAGCCGGCGCCGAGGGCGTGCCGGTGGTCGAGCCGGTTGGCGGTGCGCATCCGCCGCCCGCTGGTTCGGTAGGTGGCGCGCATGTACTCGCGCCAGCCGATCACCTGGCGCACGAACCCCTCCACGGAGGCCAGCGGGGTGTCGTGGCCGGCGCCGTCGAGCACCGCCTGCACGATGTCGCGCGGGTCCAGCAGGCCGATGTTCAGCGCCGCGGTGAGCAGGCCGTGATTGACGAACGGATGCGTGTTCGAGATCGCGTCTTCGTAGGGCCCGAAATCGTGCAGGCGCTCCCGCACGAACTCCTGCAGGTGCGCCCTGGCCTCATCGGCGCTGGTCGGCCAGGCGAAGAGCTGCGGGTCGCCCGGAGCATCCGGGAACTCGGCGCTGACCCACTCGATGGCGCGCTCGACCTCGCGCGGCACCAGGGTGCGGGCGGTGTCGTGCAGCAGCGCGTCGAAGTCGAAGGTTCCCTCTCTCTGAAGGGTGGGATGGCCCGCGAATCGGCCCACCGCAGGCGGCGTGTACCCGCGCGGCAGCTTCTTGCGATTCTCCGTGTCGAACGACCATTTGCCGCCGACCGGCTTGCCGTCGTCGACGAGGATGTCCAGCCGTCGGCGTTGCCAGACGTAGAAGTCCTGCATCCGGGAGCCGTTGTGGGCGAACCAGTCGTCGATCGCTGCCCGGTCGGTGAGGAAGTTCGGGGTCTCCAGCACGTCGTCCGGGCGCATCAGGTACCCGCCGGCGGCGAGCGCGGCGAACAGGTCCTTGTCGAGCCAGTCGTCGACCACGTCGAACCAGCGCACTCGTGCCGGGTCGCGGTGTCGCACGAACTCGGCGAGCTGGTCGTGGGAACTCCGCTCGCCATCGCTCTGCAGCTGGACGACCTCATACCCCTGCTCGCGCAGGCGGCCGGCGAAGCGGGCCATCGACGCGCGGTGCAACACGAGCTTGTGCGAGTGAAACCGGTACTGGCGAAAGAGCAGGTCATGCTCGATGAGAACGAACACGGTACCGCGGGCTGCCTCGAGGTGTTGATCGAACAGCTGGTGCGGCAGCACGAGGCGCACACTCTGGCCGGAACTCATACCCTCACGATAGACGGAGCGCGCCGGATGGCCCCCACGTGGTCCACCCGGTTCAGCAGGTGGGATGTGTAGCGACGATGCACCAGTCGACCACTTCGCCGACCTCGTCGTTCACGAAGATGCTGACACCGGCGAAACTGGGCGGAAGCGCGGCATCCGCGGTGCTGGAGAAGTGCTCGAATGCATCGGCACCCTGACCCGTCAGCTCATCGAGGACCCGCACGGTGGCCGAGAAGTCACCCGTTGACGCGTCATAGGCCGGCTCGCTCACCTCCGCCACAAGAGTGTCGGCGGAGCCGCCGGCCTCGTGCAGAACAACGGCGACCGTCGGGGGGTCGGCGACGAACCCGAATCCTGCCCAGTCGTCGACCAGATCGGCCGTGTCGAGGGTGCCGGAGAGACGCGCGGGCCGGTCGGAGAACCACACTGTGTGCCGGTCTGCTGCGAACAGGACAAGGGTGAAGTCGGTCGCCGACCCCTCGACGGGCGTCAGGGCGCCGGTGTCCGCCGAGAGCGTGTACAGCACCGATATCGCTTCCGCGGGGGAAGACGTCGGTGACGGCACCACAACGTCCGCTACGGGGCTCGAGGGTGCGACAGCAGGCGTGCCCGCTGCGGTGCAGGCCGCAAGCCCCAGAGTCAGCACACCGACCACGACGAAACCGAGGGCGAGTCGGGCGCGGGATCGAGTCCCGGGAACTCGAGTCCTGGGAACTCGAGTCCCGGTAAGGGGTGAAGTGGATGTCATCTGCGATCTCCCGCTGTTCCTGCGATGTTTCGTGTGCATTCTCACCATGTCGCCGAGGCTCCGAAGTGCCCGTGTCCAGGGATCTCAACATGGATGCTTGCCGAACACGAATCGTCACCGGTGGTGCTCAGTGAGCACTCGACACTGCCGCTGACGTTGTTCCCGGTCACCGTCCCCCTGAAGCCAAAGGTGGCCACGCTGGGGTGGTTGGTGTCTAGCGAGAACTCGAGGAAAATCGCGATCGATGCTCCCCGCTCGTATTTGTAGCCGCCAGGCGTGAACCTGTGGGTGCTGTTGTGGCTGAAGCTCCAGTCCAGTGCCCCGGACAGCATCCCGGTGTCCTGAGAGTAGGCGATATCAAACCCGTAAGTCTGGTTGTTGTGCGAGTAGTCGAAGTCGATGGTGAGGGTGTGGAGGACACCGCACGTCTCGCTGAACGTCCCGTCGAACTCGATGTGAGTCTTCTTACCCATTGACAGGCTTCCACTCGTGTCCGCGCTGAAGCTGCCGCACGCTGTCGTTGAGGTGTCGAAGGTCATCTGGAAGCTGAATGACTCCATGTCGAAACCGCTCGAGCCGCCGCTTTCGCTGAGAGTCCAGTCGACGAGCGACACGGCTCCATCGAAGTGCACACCACCTCCGGCGGCCGCGGTCAGATCAAAGCTGGAGTGCATGCTGCCCACTGTGAGAGTGAAGTTCCCGACGAAGGTCACGCTCTGTGCGGCAGCGGTGAGGGAGATGGTCAGCCTCATGTCGATAACCGTCATCGCGCCAACCTTGACGTTCTGCACCTCGGTACTTGAGGTGAACGTCGGCGCGCCGTTCGCGTCCCGACCGATTGCGAGGTCGATATGAACCTCCGCCTCCGTGCCCAGGGTGGCATCGAAGATGAAGCTCGATCCCGCGGGCAGTCCAAGGGTGCCGATTTCGCATCCCTGAGGGGCGATGGCGAGCTGGAAATTCGAGGTTTTGAGCACCCCGCCCTTGACCTGCAGGTAGGTCTGGGGGTCGCTACTGCCGAAGTCGAACATGAAGCAGGGGGTCACGTCCGACACGTTGACGTAGAAGTCACCCTTCATCCAGGTGGTGCCGTGGAAGAGGTTGGGAACATCCTGCGGGTTGAGGTACACCGTGGCACCGACACCGAAGCCAGGCGTGCCGCCGGTGACCTCGACCTGGCCGGTGACGCTCCAGAGATGTACGCCTGGGACGCCACCGAAAGCATTGGTCAGATAGGCGTAACCCGTTTGGGGTGTCGCCAGGGGCACGCTCACGCCATCACACGTCGGGTCACAGGAGTGTGCTGTCGTGGGGGTTCCCGTCGCTGTCAGCGAGACGGTCAGTCCGCTCCCACTGCCCGCAGCAAGTTTGAGAACGACCGGGTAGGTGTGGCCATCCACCGAGTAGGACGCGTCGACGCCGAGAGAGATATCGGCGCTTGTGGCGGTCCGGGCGAGGTGTACCGTGACCGCGTTGAGCGCGAATCCCTGGCCTGTGGAACCGACGGCTAGTCGGGCATCGACTGTGAAGCTGGCCTTGGCGAGGGAGAAGTTCGCATCGGACAGCGTGCCGATGGCCGGTGCTGCGGCGTTGACTCCGGACTTGCCGACCGCATCCAGGAGCGCGCCGGGCAGCGCCACGGTACCGGCGAGGGTGCTCCTTCCCTTCGTGAGGGTGACCTGCGCCCCGTTCAGGGTCATCTGCGGGGCAGAGGTGAGGTTGGTCCAGCCCAACCCCGTGAAGGTGGTGGGGCCCACGGCCACGCCGGTGCCGCCACTACCCGCGGAACCGGCGGTTGCGTTACCGCCTGGGGTGCTGCCGTCGAGTCCGACCATGCCGACGGCAATCCCGTTCGGTGTCCAGTCGACGCAGCCGCCCGACGACTTGCCTGAGTCGATGGCGGGGATCCTCATGTCGAGATCACCACAGAATTCGACCTCGAAGCCGCTGTTCTCGGCGCTCAGGTCGGGCATCCCCAGGCCGGGTATGGTGCCGGGGTTCTGACTCCCCTTCGAGATCGTGAGGTCCGCGTTCGTCAGGCTCACGTCAGCACCGCCTGGTCCGACGAAAGTGGTTGATCCCGCATCCGCTTGGATGAACGCCCACGAGCCGTCAATGCGGATGGCGCCCTGCGCCGGCACGGGATGCATCGGCGCCGGCAGCCCCAGTTTGCCGTCGATGAACCCGAAGAAGATTCCCGTGGTCGTGCCGCAGTCAGTGGTCGGGGTCAACGGGCAGGTGTTGGTCAGGGTGAGGGTCCCGGCCAGAGAGACACCTTTGGCCAGCGTGCCGCTCGCCCCGCGGACGGAGAGCGCCCACACCAATCCGCCCTGCGGTGTGCTGGCGATGCTGCCCGACACCTTCTCGGTCTTGATGTTCATTCCGGAGAGGCCGGCCGGCGCCCACGCCTTCGCGGAGCCCTCACCGTCGATCGCGAGGGTCCAGTTGGCCGGACCGAAGTAATCCAGCTCGGCCTGGAGGGTGAAGGCGTTGTTCGCCTGGGGCTGCACCCTGGCGGTTCCGAAAATACCGGATTCTTCGCTTGAGACTGTGACCTTGCCCGTGGCGATCGTGGCGCCGCCGTCGAGCGAGACCCCGCTGAGGGATCCGGTCAGCTTCCACTCGGGATCCGTCTGGCTCATTCCCGTCTGGGCGTTGGTGCCGCCCGATTGATACAGGCCCGTCATCGCAACGGCCGTGCCGTTCATGTGCAGCACGCCGCCGCCTGCGAGGGTGTATCCGGTTGGCGTCCAGGGGCCGGAAACCGTCAGTGAGTCGGAGCCGGAGCTCGCGGCAACCGACAGCGTGACGCTTCGATTCACCGACGACGCGTCACCGGCGACTCTCGAGAACCCCAGGTTGATGGCTGTGGACTTCGTCCAATTCGTCGGGAGCGACCTGACGAACTTGTGTGTGCCGCCGAATGCGACGCGCACGTTGCCCGATATCGTTCCGGACGCATAGGTGATCGAGCCCGATGCGGCCGACGCGGTCAGGGTTCCGCTATCGGTGTCCGGCAGCACCCCGGCGACGCCCGATGCGGCGAATGTCCAGTCGCGCGGGCCGGTGATGGTGAGCGCGCCGGTGGTGTCGAGCGGCTCGGCTGACAGCTTCGCCGGCACGGTCACTGCCCAGGTGGCGCCCGCGTTATGCCTGACGATCGTGCCGGTGATGCGACCGGGTTGCAGGGTGAGCGCTTCCAGCGCACTCGAGCCACCTCGAACCGCGTTGATGGTGAGGGTCCATCCCCGCGCCCGGGCTTCCGTGTACGGGGCCGCCGCCGGGTTGGTGCAGGTGAAAGTGGCGTCCAGCGTGAGGCCGTCTGGGCCGACGAGGGTGACATCACCCATTGACTGCCGGACGAAACCCCTTGTCTGTTGGCGGGGAGCGCTGAAGCTCGTGGCAATGAGGCCGTCTGCCAGTACCACTGCGCCCACGCTCGCACTGGAGCAGAACGGCGAGGCGGTCACCTCTGCTGCGGGCGGTATGACCGGCAGCTGCGCATCCGTCATGGTCGCTCCCAGGAAGATCGCGCCCGTGATGTCGGCACCCAGCAGGTTGGCTCCCGTGAGGTTCGCGCCGGTGAAGTTGGCGTTCAGCAGCTTCGCCCCACTGAGGTCTGCTCCGGACAGGTCTGCTCCGGTGAAATCAGCGCCGGTGAGGTTCATTCCCGCGAGCTTGGCTCCGGCGAGGTCGGCGCCCACGCACACCGTGAACGGTTGGAGCAGGCAGCCGTTCACGACCGCGCCCGTCACGTCGTCGATGAAGAGCGATACTGCCGTGAAGGATGCGGGAAGGGCCGGGTCCGCCTTCGCTGAGTGCTGCGCCAGCGTGCCGGCGAGACCATCCTGTTCAACCTGCTCCAGGACACGGAGGGTCGCGCTGAAAACACCGGTGTCTGCGTCGAAGGCAGGTGTCTGCATCTCCGCGACGACAGTGTCTTCCTCCTCCGCCGCATCTTGCAGGATCACAGCGACATTGGGCGGGTCCTCGGCGAATCCGAATCCGGCCCACTCGCTGGCGAAGCCGCTCGTCGGCAACACGCCCGCTTTTCGGGACGGCTGGACTGCGAACCACAGCACGTGCGCGTCGGTGTGGGAAAGCTCGAGAGTGTACTCGTCCGACGACCCGGCGAGGGGCGTCAGCGTGCCCGCGCCGGCGCTCAGGGAGTAGAGCAGCGAAACCTGGCCGGCGGAATCCGTGGTGCTGGTCGATGCGTCCCGGGCTTCTGGACCGGACGTCGACGAGGTTGCGGGTTCCGCAGCCTCGCCCGGCACGATGCTGGGGCGTACTGCGCCGGCGCTCACCAGCGCCCAGCAGGCCAGAGCACTCGCGATGATGAGGATCAGTCCAGCGAGGGCCGCTCGGCTCCGGCGGGACATGCCTCGACGGCGTTCTTCTGCTTCAGTCGCGATCGGCGAAGACTCGTAGCCGGAAGGGTCGTTCTCGGTGATGGTTCTCTCCCGGGTGGCATCGGTCAGCGCGGTGCACAACGATCAACTGACGTTTTGCCTCGTCGAAAGAGTAGTGACCCGAACGGGGGAACACACTCCCCCCTTCGGGGGACATAAGGTGGATTTCGGGGTACAACGAGGCCGAGAGTCACCTGATGAAGTCATTCCCCGACCGCATTACGTCACGGATGCACGCCTTCAGTCATTGTCTTCGCCTTCCTCGACGGCCACCAGGCGACAAAGGCTGGGGTACAGGTCATCGGAGGGGATGAACAGCAAGCACGACGTTCCCCAGGCTCGAGCGCTCCAGTCGGCCTTGCGCACGGCGGCCGGTCTGAAGCCGTCGGCGCACCTGTTACGTCGTTGCGGCAGGTCGCCGCGAATCCAGCCCATCCAGCATCGCCTTCAGCCCGTCCACCTGAGCCATCACAAGGTCACGATCGCCGAGCGCGACGCGAACGTGGTGGTCTTGCACCTACGCGCCGGAAGCCTTCCTGAAGAGCTCCAGCGCCGCCGCATACCGTGTTGGATCCTCGCGTGTGTTCGCCGTGACCAACAGGGCCGACCTTCCGAGCACCCGCGTAAAGTCACCCTTGCACGGGATCGTGACGACCATTTCGAGTCCTGCCTCCCATGCAGGCACCAACGCGCTCAGCGCACGCCGCTCTGGCGTCTCCTCGAGCGGTACGGCGTTCTTCCTGCCCAGGGACTCATACCAGGCCTGTGACCATTCGCCATATGACTCGGCGAAGGCGTCTGGTCCAAATGCCTCTCGCCAACTCGGTCCGGAGAGCTTGCTGAGCAACTCAGCGCGCTCGACTGAGCCATCCTTGGTGGCCTGAAGCTTCTCGAAGAGACGCGGGTCAGAGCCTTGCGCAACGTGATCCAGGCACGCTCTCCACAGGGACGGCCACACGTCTTCCCAGGCTTTGATCTGGTCGACGCTGACCTGTCCCGCTCCGGCTTCTCCAGAAACACCCGACAGCGTGGTCGGTGGGTTTTCCAACAGAGGTGGGACGTCCTCACCGGATGGCCCGAGTTGCCAGGCCTCACGCAGCCAGAGAAGCTCCAGCAGAGAGTAGGCGCTGTTCTCAATGGTGATCATCATGCTGGCCGGCCAGGAATTGCCGACCTCTGGGTCGAGTGGCTGCATAGTATTTGGGTCCTTCCTGGATACCTGTGCTGGTGGAATCGCTGTGAACGGCCATGCGGGGACCGAGATTCACTCCTCAGCCCCCGAATGGTGTTCTGCGTTGCTCTGTTCCATGTTTCTCTGTTCGGATTACATCCGGTTACGGCTTATCCGAATGTGAAGCTCGGTCCGCCCGAGTAGCAGGTCGCTCCGTCAACGAGCTTGACCATGGCCACCGAACTCAGCGGGGGCACCAGAGCCCAGCCTGGGCCGATTGCCGTGGTCGATCCGGCCTTGCTCCACACCGCGCCGCCCGCGCCCTGGGCGTAATTCTGCTCGCCCGAGGTGATGGCGCCGATGGCTGATACCCGCCACTGGTGCAGCTGCACCGGGAGCCGCACGGAGTAGCCCGTCGTGAAGCTCACCTTGTTGTTTGCACCCTTGCTCCCATTGAGCCAGGCCTGGCCACAGTTGCCCACGACGGTGTCGCGCGCGCCAACTTCCGGGGCCTCAGCTTCAGCCTCGGCCGCGGCGACGAGTGCTTTTGCTTCGTCGGTGACCGGGATGGAACGGGCTTCACCTGACTCGTCGGTGACGATCTCGAAGCCGTTGGCTTCTGCGATCGCCGCGTCGTAGCTGTGGACCGACATCGGCATGCTGGCGCTGACGGTCTGAGGTGGTTCTTCCTGTTGCGTGTCTGCGAAAGCTACCTGGGGAGTGAAAACGGTGACAAGTGCCAGCACCGCCACTCCCGAAATTGAAAGGGCGCGTCGCGCCGTTTTACCGGACATGAATCTCCTTCGATTGATTGTGTCTATTGGCTTCTGAGCTACAGATCGACGCGCCTGGCTAGGGTACTCGTCACTCAAATTCGTGATTAGGCCGGGACGGATTGACCCGGCTTGCTATGACATGTCCGACGGCCCTGGAAAGGTTCACGGTGTCGAGTTCGCCGAGATCGCACGAAGCGCCCACATGAATCTGAAGGGTGTGACCCCCAGCTGGGGCGGAGAGAGCCGAGGGACATATTCGTATGCTGAGCACGGGGGGGGGATCGACATGCGGGAAGACGAGTCGGATGCGGCCCTGTGGCTAGAGGCGCTATCGGGTACTGAGCATGCGTTCGTGATCATCTTCGACCGCTACCGGGCCCGGATATTTCGTGCGGCCTATCGCAGTACTGCGGACATCGGCCAGGCGGAGGAAGTTGTCGCGATCGTGTTCCTGGAAGCATGGCGTCTGCGAAAGCGAGTGCGCATCGTCGATGGATCTCTGCTTCCATGGTTACTGGCCGTGACGACGAGGGTGACCTATAACCTCACTCGAGCGCAGCGTCGTTACTCACGAATGATCGCGCAACTGCCCCCTCCGCTGGAGCAAGAAGACCACTCCCCTCACGTCGAAGAGCGACTCGATGGTCGTGATCGCCGAGAAGCGCTAAGGAATGCCATCGAATCTCTATCCCCCGGAGATCGCGCCGTGGTCGAGCTATGCCTGGTCGAAGAACTCTCGATGGCGGCCGCGGCCTCGGTGCTGAATCTTCCCATCGGCACTGTGAAGTCCCGACTGAACCGCGCGCGTCGTCAGCTCCGAACCAAACTGGAAGGTCCGGACATGTCAATGCATCCACGGACGTCGAACGCCGACGAGTGGAGGCTGACATGAAACCTGACGAACCAGAGATGACAGACGCACGAACCGAGGCAATGAGAAAGGTCCTCGCCGAGCGTGTCCGCAGCGAGCCCAGCGTCCAGCGCCACCGTCGCCGACGAGTCGCGATCTGGAGCGGAGCGGGCCTGGCCACCGTGGCCGCGCTCACCACCGGTGCCACGATCATCCTCGGAGAAGCTCCCGTCACGGACAAGACCATCGTGCACTGCCTGAGCTCCACCACCGTCGGCGCCGATGGCTCGTATCCCGGGTCCTCTGCGACGATCGCAAACGGCGACGGCCCTGGCCGCGTTGAGGATGCCCTAGCCCTGTGCACACAGATGTGGGATCAAGGCGTGCTGAGCCCGAGTGTCGATCCCACCGCACCGACTCAGGTCCCGGGCGATGTGACCGTGCCCGCTTTGCAGGTCTGCGTTATGCGCGATGGGACCGCCGCCGTCGTTCCGAGCGACAAACCGTCTGTGTGCCAGTCGCTCGTCATGGCGCCTCTTGAAGAATCTGCCGACTAAGGACTCGGCTGACTACGCGCCCAGCTGACTAGCAGGCCACTCACCCGAACGTGCCGTTGGGGCGAAAGACCAGCGACTTGACGTTGTCGTTCCATGTCCCGATCGAGGCGCAGTACGGCGTGCAGTTGAGCCGGCTGCCGCCGTAGCTTGTCGCTGTATAGGCCGTGACCCAGCACCCGTTGGATGCGCGGACCGAGCTGATGCTGTTGTTCCACCCTGATGCCAGGGAGGGGAACCCGAAGGTCACGCCCGAGCACCCACTTGCACCCCAGAACGTCAGGCTCGCCCCGGACCCGTTGGTGTCCTGGTAGACGGTGCCGACCACGGTGCTGGCCGCCGCGGCACCTCGGGCCGAGGTCTTCGCTACGCCGATGCTCGCCAAGTACCCGGCGACTTCAACTTCAGTGTCGAAGCACACCGGTGCTCCGGACGGTTCCGGCGTCGCGGTCGGATGCACCTCGACTGCGCAGTGCGGTCCGGATGCCTCCTTGGCCGACGCCGCAGTGGCAGCGGGTGCCGCCCCGAATGGGATCGTGAGCAGCAGCGAGAGTACGCCGGCCGCCGTGAGCAAGTTCCGTTTACCCATGGGTTCTCCTGTCTCTTCTGACGAGGGAGGAATCCCCCGTCAGAAGAGGCATGTCCGCCGAGAACCATTCGGTTCACGGGGCGCTCGGCTGCGCTCGACGAGCTGTGAACGACGGCAGAAGCTATCGCCTCGAGAGCCGCTAGCCCGCGGGCAGCCAGACATCGTGTCGCTCTCAGCTGCCGTGTGATCGGATTTGAGTCCGGGTGCACCCGACTTTGCTTCAACCACGACCAGCCAGTTGCCCATGACGGACTGTCGGTGCTGCGGCTACAGAGAAACGCAGCGCAGCCGAAGTAACCCGCTGCGCTGCGTCAGTGTCCAGCAAGAACTACACGTTGAAGCGGAACTCCACCACGTCGCCATCGTGCGTGAAGTACTGCGCCACCGCCACCCGGGTCCGGGTCAGACGCCGGTCTCCGCCTGGAGGCGTCCGGACGCGACGGCCCGACGTAGCTGCTCGAAATCGGCCTCGGCGATATCGGCGTAGGCGGCCGACCATGCCGCGGTCGCCTCGGCGAACTCCTCGGATCCGCCAAGGTAGCCCACGACCGCGGCCGAGGCAGGGGACTGCCCGTGCGCCCGAGCCAGGAGCGCGGCACACAGCGAACCGTAGGAGCAGAACTGGTCGGCGTCGAGCGTGGCCGGCTCGATCGACCCCTTCATGTCGCGGAACTGCCTCCAGTAGTAGTCCACCCGGTACCGGTCCGCGGAGTCACCGGCCCAGCCGCGCATCCAACCGACGAAAAGATCGGAATTGGCCTGCAGTATCCGCTGGGCGGCGACGACGCGGTGACCCTCGATGAAGTCCGTCACGCCGGGGCGACCCGGGATGACCGACCGGCGGCCCCCATACGTCGTCAAGACGGAGGGCGGAGCCTCCTTGGCTTGGAGGAAAAGGATGTCGCCAGTGGGGCCTTCGACGGCGATGAGGTAGCAGCGGGTGCCGACGCTGCCGACACCCACGACCCGCAGGGCGAAGTCGACAACGCGGTACTGCTCCAATAGGAACGCGATATCTTCGCGTAGGGTCGCGCGGTATTGGGTGAAGAGATCGGTGACCTCACCCATGGTCGCGTGGTCGACGTGGCGCAGGACGGGAGGTTGATCGACTATGCGAATGCCGCCGTCGACCGAAATGGTCGTCAGGCGATGCAGGAGCCGTTCGGAGGTGCGTGCGCGGGCCTTCTTGGCCGCTTTGCGAACCGTCTGCTCTCCTCTCTCCCCGAGGTGGCGAGCGACCACGGACGTGTCGACCCGGGTGTAGTAGCGCTCCCGAGTCGAGAGGCGGCAGTATGCCCGCAACGTCTTGCGATAGGCGTCGGCCGCGGCGAAGGCCGCGGCGCGACATGCGTCCTCGCCCAAGCCGATGTCGCGTCCGCTGATGTGCACGCTCGCGGTGAGCCGACGCACGTCCCACTCCCACGGTGCGACACCGCCCTCGTCGAAGTCGTTGAGGTCGAAGACGAGCGCGCGTTCGGGCGAGGCGAAGAAACCGAAGTTTGAGATGTGGGCGTCCCCGCAGGAGACGACCTCGAGGTCGGTGGTGGGTGCCCCGCGCATGTCGGCCGCCATGACCGCCGCCGTGCCCCGGTAGAACGAGAGCGGGGATTGCAGCATCCGTCCGACCCGCACAGGCACGAGGTCCTTCAGTCTCGACGCGTGCTGTTCCTCAAGGATGCCGAGGGGATCCCGGTCGACGGGAAGGACCAGCTCGGCCAAACTCCGCCGCGGTAGACGCTTGCGCACCCGACGCCCGGCTTCGTCCGCGGATGACCGTCGATCGCCAATGCCCATGTTTCAGGCTACCGCTCTACTGCCAGCGACGGGTGGCGGACGGTGACATCCGTCGTTGCGACTCGCACGCGGTGGACGTGGCCGAATGCGGGGCAGGGCCGAAACGTCAGTTGTTTTGAAACGCGAACTCGAACACGGCGCGGCTCGAGATCGGCCGATCACCTGACATCACATCTCCTCAACGACCTAGTTGTTGAGGAGGAACTCTCCCGCGCTCCGTCACCGGGCAACCTCAGCGGTCAGGCGAACCGAAGACCGAGCCCCTCACAGGCGGGGAGGGAGGCGTTGGAACGCACACTGGGAGAAGGCGACTCCCGCATGATTCCGCGGTTCTGGTGGTTGTCACCGATCGCAGGGAGTGATTGGTCTGCAGACCCCTTATTGGTCTGCAGACCCCTTGCGGATTCGCTGCGGACTCAGTACCGTTTAACCAAACGTTGGTTCAGGTCTGGGACTGTCGACGGTTCAATTCCGTTCGTGGGTCTCTTGGTTGCATTCGTTCCCTCTAGATTTCTGTGTGGGCAAACATGCGCGAATTCAGAAATGTGTTTCGCACCTCAAAGAAACTGAAGGACTGGAGCAAAGCGCATGTCACGTGAAACTGTCATCGCAGCAACAGCTAAAGAGGCAGGCTTCGTGGTCGGGGTCCAGTCCTGAACTAATGTCGCTGGGATTGACCTAGATACCCCTCCCGGCCAATTCGTCATGACGTAGACACGTGACTGTGCGCACGCGACGAAGGCGTTCTTCGAGTGCGTGCAGGTGATGGACTATCAAACGTTCCTACACGTTGCAGCGGAATTTCACCACGTTCCGAAGTCTCCAAACGTCGCGCCTCGGGGGAAGAGTCACGAGTTCCTCGACCAGCGCGAGCGTCAAACACGGCTATCCTCCGGACCGAAGATCTTCCGTTGGCCGTCAGTTTGTGAACCAGCGGCCGTACCATCCTCTTCCTTCCGGCAGCGCCGGAGTGCCGTCCGCGGCGGGCTCCGGATCGGTGCGGCCGTCGGCGGTGCGGGATGAGAGATCGGTCCGTAGCCAACTCAACGGCCGCGGCGTAGAGTTTCGTTGGTCAGATACCAAGGAGACGATCATGAACAATGACCAGAGCCGGTCAGCCGCCGAGGAGGAGTTCGTCCTGGCAGTCACGTCCGGGCCGCTTACTGAAATAGCCATCGTGGAGGTCGTGGACGGTGACCACGTCGACCTGGCGATCGACGCCGTAGCCATCGATCCTGACACCGGGGACGCCGTTCCGGTGAGCATCGCCCTTAATCCGGACGACTCCGCGTTCGTCGTCAACGTCGCAGGCGTGGAGCGGGTCGTGCCCTTTGTCGAAACTGCCGAGGAGTCCTACAGCGGGAAAGCCGGCGCGATGGAACCGCTGCGCAAACTGCACGAACTGGCAACCCGGGTCGAGAACGAAGCCAAGGGTAAGGCCCGCCAGTTGGCCGAAAAGTTCAAACGCCCGCGTGGATCCGGCCCGAGCACATAGAGGGGCAAGGCCACCAGTTGAGGCTGCGCTAGGCCGGAAATCGACTACACATTGAATCTAAATTCAACGACGTCGCCGTCCTGGCTTGGTGGTGGGCAGGCCGAGTTCGCGGGAGGTCTTACGCGTCCCGGGCGCCGGCCGGTGCCACGTAGCTCGCCTCACCCGGGAAAGGGCGGGCGCTGTGCGGAAAGTTGTCGCGCGTGATCTCGACGGTTCCGGGGTGCCTCTCAAACCAGGTGCGGGCTTGGTCGTCTGTTACGGCGTAGCTGGGCCGCGGCAGGCCCTTGGCGTGCCGAAGCCGTCGTGCCCGCCACTCCTGACGGAGTGCCCTGACCCCGAGCAGCCAGCCACCGCTGAACAGTGCCGTGCATGCGAGAGATGCCACGATGATGGTCGGGCCCATGAACATGTCTTGACCGTCAGCGATGGAACGCACGAGTACGACGATCCCGAAAAGCAACCCCAGCGGGGCCAGGACGGCCGGGATCGTCATGAGGGCGGTGACGAGGCCGAGGCCGGTGAGGGTTCTCGCCCGGTAGTTGCCGCCGGCGGGGTGATTGCCGCCGAGCCCCCACTCTTCGGTGGTGTACGCGTGGATGGTGACGGTGTCGGCGGACACGTCAGTTGCGTATCCGTACCAGTACCGGGGCATGTCTTCCTCTTGTCTCGGCCGGGTCCTGACCGTTCGACTGCCGACATCCTCTGGCCAGGTTGTGACTCCGACGAGAATCGGATGATCTGCACGAGCCCACACCGTTTCTGTGCCGTGAGCCCGAGCCCAAACGGCTATACGTTGAAGCGGAACTCCACGACGTCGCCGTCCTGCATGACGTATTCCTTGCCCTCGATGCGGGCCTTGCCCTTGGCGCGGGCTTCGACAACCGAACCGGCGTCGATGAGGTCTTGGAACGCGAAGACCTCGGCCTTGATGAAGCCCTTCTGGAAGTCCGTGTGGATGACTCCGGCGGCCTGCGGGGCGGTCCAGCCCTTGTGGATGGTCCAGGCCCGCGTTTCCTTGGGGCCGGCGGTGAGGTAGGTCTGCAGGCCGAGGGTGTCGAAGCCGATGCGGGCGAGCTGGTTGAGCCCGCTCTCCTCCTGGCCGGTGGAGGCCAGCATCTCGGCGGCGTCTTCTTCGTCGAGTTCGGCGAGTTCGGATTCGAGCTTCGCGTCGAGGAACACGGCCTGCGCCGGGGCGACGAGGGCGGCCAGCACGGCGAGCTTCTCGGCATCCTGCAGCACGGCCTCGTCGACGTTGAAGACGTAGATGAACGGCTTGGTGGTGAGCAGGCCGAGTTCGCGGATGGGCTCGACGTCGATCTTCGATGCCGACAGCGGCTTGCCGGTGTCGAGGAAGGTCTGAGCTTCGAGGGCGGTCTTGAGCACGCTCGGGTCGAGCTTGCGACCCTTGGTCTCCTTCTCGTACCGCACGATCGCCTTCTCCAGCGTCTGCAGGTCGGCGAGCACCAGCTCGGTGTTGATGGTCTCCATATCGCCGGCCGGGTTGACCGCACCGTCGACGTGCACCACGTCCGGGTCGGCGAAGCCGCGGATGACTTGCGCGATGGCGTCGGCCTCACGGATGTTGGCGAGGAACTTGTTGCCCAGGCCCTCACCCTCGCTGGCGCCGCGCACGATGCCGGCGATGTCGACGAACGACACCGGAGCGGGCAGCAGGCGCTCGCTACCGAACACCTCGGCCAGCTTGGCGAGGCGCGAGTCCGGCAGGTTGACGATGCCAACGTTGGGCTCGATGGTGGCGAACGGGTAGTTCGCCGCGAGCACGTTGTTCTTGGTCAACGCGTTGAAGAGGGTGGACTTGCCGACATTGGGCAGTCCGACGATTGCAATAGTAAGAGCCACGAGCATCCATCGTACCGGCTCTGCCTGTGTGCCGTTCTGCCGCATGTTTTCGCGGCACAACCGGTGTGCGGATGTGCCGGCGGGCGCCGAGCGGGAAGCGCACGTTCCATGGCGGCCCGCGCAGCGCGCCCGGCAGCGTCGGTGGCGCGTGAGAACATGAGGCGTGCCCGTCAACTTCACCGCCATCGATTTCGAAACCGCCAACTCCTCGGCCGCCTCGGCCTGCTCCGTGGGGTTGGTGAAGGTGCGCGACGGCGTCGTCGTCGACAAGATCGGCTGGTTCATCCGCCCGCCGCTGGGTCACGACGCGTTCCTGGAGTGGAACATCCGGATCCACGGCATCTACCCCGAGCAGGTCGTGGACGCGCTGAGCTGGTCCGAGCAGCTGCCCGATCTGGTGGACTTCGCCGACGGCGACGTGCTCGTTGCGCACAACGCGGGCTTCGACCTGGGCGTCATCAAGACAGCCTCGACGATCACCGGCATGACGGTGCCCGATTTCCGCTACGTGTGCAGCCTGCAGGTGGCCCGTAAGACGTACCACCTGGACTCCTACCGCTTGCCGGTCGCCGCCATGGCCGCCGGGTTCGAGGACTTCTCGCACCACAATGCCCTCGCGGACTCCGAGGCCTGCGCCGCCATCATGATCCACGCCGCCGACCGGCATGGAGCGGACACCATCGAGGACCTGGCCCGCATCTGCGGCGTCAACGTGGGCGTGATCGGCCCGGTCGCCACCCAGGAGCACCGCGCCACCCACGGCCCGATGGCGCTTAACTAGCCTCACCTCATCCGCGGCTGCGCGCCGACCGGCACGACTCACCCGGCGACGCGCGCACCGCCTCACAGCCGTGTCGGTGGCCGCTGTCAGACTGGCCGCATGGATCCCCTCGCGCTTCTCCTCGGTCTCGTTCTCGGTGCGGTTGTCGGCGCCCTCGTCAGCGCCATGCTCCTCCAGCGCCGCCGGTCGATGACCCCGGCGGGCGAGGACCCCGCCGTGCTCGAGGCCCGGCACCAGGTGGTGCTCGCCGAGACCCGTGCCCGGGAGGCGGCCGTGCAGTCGCTGCTCCGCGAAGAACTCGCGTCGATGCAGGCCACCGCAGACGGTCTGCGCGACCAGATCGCCGACCAGAAGCGGCAGTACCGTGAGATCACCGACCGGCAGCGCGACGACCAGGCGGCCCGCACCGAACGGGACCGGCAGGAGAGCCAGGTGCTGCAGGCCCTCGCCCCGGTCAAGGACAGCCTGGTGACCATGCAGCAGAAGGTCGCCGAGCTCGAGCAGCAGCGCAGCCTGCAGCACGGTGAGCTCACCGAGCAGCTGCGCTCCGCCACCGAATCCGAGGAGCGTCTGCGCAGCACCGCCGAATCCCTCGCCTCAGCCCTGCGCGCCAACAACACCCGCGGCGTCTGGGGCGAGACCCAGCTGCGCAGCGTGGTCGAGGCGGCCGGGCTCATCGAGCGCGTCGACTTCGACGTGCAGTCGAGCATCCACTCGGATGCCGGCGCCGGCCGGCCCGACATGGTCGTGCACCTGCCCGGCGGCAAGAACATCGCCGTGGACGCCAAGGTGCCCTTCACCGCGTTCCTGGAGGCCAGCCAGATCCCGGCGACCGCAACCGGTGCGGATGGCGCCCAGCGGGCCGTCTTCATGAAGGCGCATGTGAAGGCCGTGCGCGACCACGTCACGGCGCTGGGCAGCAAGGCGTACTGGCAGGGGCTCGACGCCTCCCCCGAACTCGTGATCGCCTTCATCCCGAGCGAATCGCTCGTCTCGTCGGCGCTGGAGGCCGACCCGTCGCTGATGGAGTTCGCGTTCAGCAAGCGCGTCGCCCTGGCCTCCCCCGTCACCCTCTGGTCGGTTTTGAAGACCGTGGCCTTCAGTTGGCAGCAGGATGTGCTCACCCACGACGCGCAGGTGCTCTTCGACCTCAGCCGCGAGCTCTACTCCCGACTGGCCACCACCGCCACGCACATCGAGAAGCTCGGCCGCGCCATCGAGCGCACGGTGAAGGACTACAACGGCTTCGTCGGCTCGATGGAACGCCAGGTACTGCCCACCGCCCGCAAGCTCAACGCCCTCGACGAGTCGAAGGTGCTCGCGCCGCTGGTGGGCATCGAGGAGGCGCCCCGGGAGCTCGTGGCCTACGAGTTCGTGGCCGCGCTGGAGACCGACGCGCTGGAAGCGATCCCCACCCGGGACTGAGCCGCTGGGCACCCCCGCGCCGGCGCAACTCACCGCGCGGCCGGGCCCTCGGGCGCCGTGCGGGTGTGTCGCGAGTTGCTGCGAATTGCCCTCTCCGCGTCCCCGAAGCGGCATCTTGCCGCGAGTCACCGAGGAACTCACTCACGAGTCGCCGCAAAGTGCCCTCTCAGCGGTGCCGACGGGGACCTTTGCGGCAACTCGACGTTGAGCTTTCCCTCGAACGACGGGCCCAGCCCAGTGTTGCGCCGCTACGGGATGGCGCGGGCGGTGCGCTCGATGTCGGAGACCGGTTGTTCGCGCTGGGTGGCGATCGCGGCACCGGCCGCTCCGCACACCACGAGGATCGCCAGCTGCTGCTGCAGCAGGAGCACCTCGCCGAGCACCAGAACGCCGAAGATCGCCGCAACGACGGGTCCGAAGCTCGTGATGATCGCGTACAGCCTCGGGGTGATGCGCCGGAGAATGTACGTGTCGAGCGTGTACGGGAACGCCGACGACAGCAGCCCCACCGCCACGAGCAGCCCGATGACGCCCCAGTCGAGCTTCGAGTAGTCCACGGTGACGACTGCCACCGGAACGAGCAGCACCAGGCTGACGAGGCTGGCGATGGTGATGCCCTCCAGGCCGGGCAGCTGGGTGGCCACCCGGCGGGTGAGCAGGATGTAGCCGGCCCAGGCCGCCGCTGCGGTGAGCGCTAGGGCGATGCCGAACGGGTCGAGCGTGCCATCCGACCAGGTGAGCAGGAACACCCCACCGGCGGCGGCCGCGGCGCAGACGAAGTCGAGCGCCCGGCGGGAGGCGGCGAGCGCCACCGCGAACGGGCCGAGGAACTCGATGGTGGCGGCCACGCCCAGTCCGAGCCGGGCGACCGACTCGTAGAAGGTGAGGTTCATCACCGCCAGCACCACACCGAGGGCCAGCGCCGGCCAGATTCGGGCCCAGGTGAAGGTGACGAACTTGGGCCTGTAGAACGGCAGCACGGCCACGGCCATCACGAGCTGGCGCACGGCCACGACGACCGGGGAACCGACCATCGGGATGAGCAGCCCGGCCAGGGACGAGCCGTAGTTGATGCTCACCTCGGTGACGAGTTGGGCTCCGGCGCCGGTAAGGCGGTCACGCTTGGCTGTCACTGTTCTCCCCCACCGCCGGATGCGGCACTCTGACGAGAATACCGGCCCGGCCGCACAGGCTGCCCACCGATCAGGCCACTGCGGCTGCTTCGTTTCCCAGCTCCGGCATCCGGCCGAGGCTCACCCGAACACCGACCGCGCCACGGCGGTCACCTGCACGGGCAGGCCGTCGGGCACGAACAGGGTCAGCACCGGCGGGCGCCACCAGGCTTGCAAGGTGATCGTGGCGCTCTGGCCGTCCACCGTGGCGGCGCGGGTCAGCGTCAGGTCTTCCAGCCCTGGGTGGCTGGCGGCGGCGAGGTATCCGGTAGCGGCGGCGTGGATCTCGGGGCTGGTCAGCGCGGCGTGCAACTCACCGGATTCGATCGCAACCGCGTCGAGGTCGAACGATTCGGCTCCGGCGAGGGCCGCACCATCCGCCAGGGTGAAGAGCTGCTTGCGCTCGAGGTAGAGACTGGTCGCCGCCACGACGATCAGCACCACCGCAAGGGCGAGGACCCCGTAGAAGATCGTGAGCAGCAGTGTGGAGCCCTCCTCGCCGCGCTGACCCCGGATGAGCTGGATCGTCTGCCGCCCGAGCGTGTGTGCCCGGAACAGGAATCGTCGGCTCGGGTCTCTCCGTGGCCCCCGCAGTCGCATCCCCCGTCGCCGCACCGGCCTCACCCCTCATGCCAGAACCGGGACACGGTCTGGGTCGCCGATGCCTCCAGCGGGATGCTTCCGCCGCGAGACCGTGTGAGCACCCCGGGCGTGAACGGCAGGTCCACCTGCACCCGAACCGTCACGGTCACCATGCTGCGCCGGAACAGACAGTCTCCCCCGGCCCCACACGTGATGCTCACCTCTGCGGCGTCAGCGTCGATCCCGTAGTCGGCCAGGCCCACCAGCACGGCACGTTCGGCGCGCGCCACGGCGTCGGCCGGAGTGGGCGCCAGCACGTACACGCGGGCGGCCTGTCGTGCGGCGCCTTCCACAGCGAACGCCCCGCCCTGCAGCACCGACATCGCCAGAATCAGGTAGACCAGCGGAACGAGAAGGATCAGACCAGCCGTGATGAACTCCAGCGAGGCCGAGCCGGTCTCGTCCGTGAGCACCGATCGGCGCTCACCCGCCAACCGAGCCCTCCACGACGGCATGCCCCTCCACCTCCAGCCCGTCGGTCACACCCAACAGCCCGAACAACGGCAGCGGGGCCACGACCCGCACGCGGACGCCCGGCTGACCCGCGACCGTCGCGAAATCGGCCGTCACGTGGGCGGCGTAGTCCGGGCCGAGTGCCGCTGTGATCAGGTCCCGGCTGCGCTTGGCGCCCTGGCCGAGGCCGCTGTCAGCTAGGGCGGCGTACCGGGCGCCCTCGGCCGCGGCATCCAGCACGGTGTTGCGGATGTGCAACGCCAACGCCAGCTGCAGCACCGCCAGGGTGAGACCCGTCAGCAGGGCGCCCACCATGACGAACTCGGCCACCGCCGTTCCACGCTCGGCGTTGCCCCGCCGAGCGATTCGACGAAGGGCCGCGCCACGGTCGGCGCCAACACGTTCGGCAGGACCCCGGGCGGCGCCACGGATCCTGCGGCGCACGATCATGACGCCGGTCAGATGCCGCTGACCCGGTTGATGGCCTGCTCGAAGATCCCGCTGAGCGCGGGCCCGGCCAGACCCCAGATGATCATCACCAACCCAGCCGTCATTAATGTGATCAAGACCCATCCGGGCACATCGCCCCGGTCGTCGTGCAGTCCGGCGCGGAAACGGTTGTACAGCGGGGTGGTGAGGCTCACGGTGTCCTGCTTTCTCTGGGGTGGTGCACGAACGGAACGGGATGGTTCGGGTCAGAAACGTCTAGAAACCTGCCTGCAGCACGAAAAGGCCGGGGAAGATCGCGAACAGGATGGTCATCGGCAGGATCAGGAAGACCAGCGGCACCATCATGGCCACCTCCTTCTTCCCGGCGGCCTCGAGTAGGGTGCGCTTGGCTTCCTCACGGCCGTCCTGCGCCTGCGCCCGTAGTACCTCGGCGAGCGGAGATCCGCGGTCGATCGCGCCGACGACCTGGTCCACGAAACGGGTGAGCGAGGTCAGCCGCATCCGCCGGGACAGTTCGGTGAGCGCCGTGGTGACGGACACGCCCGCGTGCACGTCGTTGATCAGCCCGGCGAACTCCCGCGACAGCTCCCCCGATGTGCTGCCGGACACCCGGCGCAGGGCGTCGAGGATGCCTTCGCCGGCCGCGAGCGACAGGGTCAGGAACTCGAGGATGGTGGGCAGTTCACTGTCGATGCGGGCCAGGCGCGCCGTGGCAGCCCGTTTGAGGACCGTGTCGCGCAGCACGACACCCGCCGCCGCCGCCGTGACGGGCGCAGCGACCTGCACGATGAGCGGCCACCCGCGGCCGAGTGGGGTGCCGACCACCACGAGAAGCGCGCCCGCCGCGGCGATCAGGGCCCACGCGAGTTGCTCCGACCGGAACGCATCGACAGTGCGGGTGGACCCGGATTGCCGCAGCCGGCGCTCCACGGCGTCTGCGCCACCCAACGCGCTGGCGAGGGCCTGCGCGAGCGACCCGAATACTGGCGAGAAGAGCGTTCCCAGCACCGGAATCGGGTCGATGGAACGGCGGCCGACGAACACCCGAGCCTCCCCGGACACATCGAGAAGGTACGGGGCCAACCTGTGGGCGAGCCGGGGCCGGCTCAGCCGGGGCGTGAGGCTCACCAGCGACCAGAGCCCGATGCCGAGCACCGCGCCGAAGAACGCACCCCAGGCCAGCGCGGTCATTGGAACCACCGCCGTTCCTCGGGCAACCGGCCCAGCGCGAGCATCACCCGGTAGGCCAGCACCGAGACCGTGAGGCCGCCGAGGATCACGACGGTACCCGCCGCGGTGTTGAACGCCTGCGCCGCCTCCGGCCGGGTGCTGATGAGAACCAGCACGATCCACGGGGCCGCCACCCCGAGGCGCGCCGCGTTCACCACCCAGGACTGCTTGGCCTCCACCTCGGCGCGCACCGCCGCATCCTGCCGTAACCAGCTGGACAGACTGCGCAGCACCACGGTGAGGTCGCTGCCGCCCACCTCCCGCGCCATACGGAGGGTTTCCAACAGCCGGTCGGCGAACGGGTCGGCGAGGGACGACTTGAGCGTGTCGACGCAATAGCCGAAGTTGCCGGTGGCCCGGTAATCGCGTTCGAACTCGGCGAACGCCACCCGGGTGGGCACCGGACCGGACTGCGCCAGGCTGCTCACCGCGTCGGGCAGCGCCAATCCCGAGCGCACGGCGGAAACCAGGTGGTCCACGACATCGGGCCACACCGTGCGGTTGAGCCGCCGCCGGGCCCGCGCCCGCCAGAGCACGATCAGACTGGGCAGGACCAGCCAGAGCACCCCGGCCACCACGGTGAGAGCCCGCACCCCGAGGATCGCTTCGGCGAGCGCCGCGGCCGCCACCGCCAGAACCCAGGAAACCGTCGCGAACACCGACAGCGGCAGCCCGCCCAGGCCGGCCTGGGCAAGTCGGGCCCGCCAGCCATCCGTCAGCCGGTTGCCGCGCCGGCGTGTGGTGGCGGACGGCCAGAGGAACGGCGCGCTGAGCAGCACGAGTCCGGCACCCAGGAGACTGCCCAGCACAAGGGTCATGCCGCTCCCCTCCGGAGCACGTCGGCCGGGTCCAAACCGGCGGCGCGGAATTTGGCGAGCTTGGTGGGGAAACCGCCGGTGTGCTCGAGGACACCATTCGTCATCTGGAACAGCGGGCTGGCCTCGATCGTGGCGCCGCTGAGCTGGCCGCTCGGCGCGATGATCTCGGTCACCCGGCGCCGGCCGCGCCCGTCCATCTCGCAGTGCACGACGATGTCGATGCAGCCGGCCACGGTGGGAAGCACGAACGACGAGTCGATGTTGCGGCCGGCCAGGAGCGGCAGCGTCGACAGCTTGGCCAGCGCGTCCCGTGCACTGTTGGCGTGGATGGAGCACATACCCGGCAGGCCGCTGTTCAGCGCGATGAGCAGGTCGAGGCTCTCGGCCTCCCGCACTTCGCCCACCACCAGCCGGTCGGGCCGCATCCGCAGGGATTCCTTGATCAGCCGGCGCAGGGTGATCTCGCCGGTGCCCTCCAGGCTGGGCTGCCGGCACTGCATGGCCACGACGTCCCGGGCGGCCACGCTCAGTTCGAAGGTCTCCTCCACCGTGATGATGCGTTCGGTGCGCGGCGCGGCCGCAAGCAGCGCGTTGAGCAGGGTGGTCTTGCCGGTCTGTGTCGCCCCGCAAACCAGGATGTTCTGCCCGCCTCGCACGCACACTCGAAGGAACTCGGCGGCCGGCTGAGTCAGGGCTCCCAGGGCCACGAGCTGGGCGAGATCGCGGATGCGCCGGGTGAACTTGCGGATGTTCACCGACCAGAACCGCTGGGTGATGTCCGGGATCACCACGTGCAGGCGCGACCCATCGGGCAGGGATGCGTCGACGAACGGGGAGGACAGGTCGACGCGGCGGCCAGAGGCCTGCAGCATCCGTTCGACGAGGTCGCGCACCTCGCGCTCCGTCAGCACCATGGTCGTCAGCTCCGGAACGCCGTCTCGGGCCACGAACACCCGGCTGGGCGCGTTGATCCAGATCTCCTCGATGTCGGGGTCGTCCAGGAACGGCTGCAGCGCCCCGAACCCGGTGAGGGCGGCGACCACCTCACGGGCGGCCTGGAACTCGTCGGCGAGCAGAGGCGCGGACCCGCCGAGGGCGCGCTCGCTGTACCGGCGCACCTCGTCGCGCACATACTGGTCGGTGAGGGTGCCGTCGCCGGCCAGATCGACGCCGTCGCGGCGCACGCGGAGCCGCACCTGCTCGGTGATGATGCGCACGGCCTCGCTCATACAGGCATCCTGCTGCAGAAGCCCCGAGGCGCGTGCGAGTTATCCACAGGGGCCGTTTCAGCACCGAAACAGCGGGCACTCTAGACTGGAGCCGCACTCGCGGGAGTGGTGAAATTGGTATACACGCAGGTTTTAGGTACCTGTGCCGGAAGGCGTGAGGGTTCAAGTCCCTTCTCCCGCACCGACGGGCGTCGGCGTCAGCACACAGGAGCTGAACGGCTCCGCTGCCACCGAGAAATATTCTCAATTCTGGCCACTCGATTCTGCTTAGGTTAGGATTGCCTTACTCGTCCTCCAGCAGATCGGTTCCCATGACCGCGACCCACGGCACCACCCCGCACACCCTGGACCAGCAGCCCAGCCTGGCCGAGTACCTCCGGGCAAGTTCCAGCGGTCAGCACCGCGACACCGAGACCCGGTCCTTCATCACCGAGCTGATGAGCGGCCACCTCTCGCTCGAGGACTACACGCGCTACCTCGGCCAATACGCCTGGGTCTATGAGGCGCTCGAACAACTCGTCGACAGGGTGTCCCAGATCGACCATCTCGATCTCTTCGATCCCGACCTTGAGCGGCTGCCCGCCATCGAGAGCGACCTTGCCGCACTCGGCGTGCGGGACTGGCGCCACGAACATCCGCCGCTGCCGGCCACGACCGCGTACATCGAACACCTGCAGTCGCTCACCAATGCCGACAGCGTGCGCTGCCTGGCGCACCACTACACCCGCTACCTCGGCGACCTCTCCGGCGGGCAGGCCATCGCCTCGCTTGTGGCCCGGCACTATGGCGCGGAGCCCGAGCAGCTCGGCTTCTACAGGTTCGACGCGATCAACAACATCGTGCAGTACAAGCGTGCGTACCGGGACCGGCTCAACGCCCTCTCGCTGGCGCCCGCCGACGTGGACACCCTCGTCGCCGAGGTCGATGCGGCGTTCACCTATAACGGCGCGGTCTTCGACGGGTTGGCGAACTAACCGATGCTGCGCACGGCGGCACTCGACGGCCAGCTCAGCGATTTCCTCGCGAGTACCGGCGTTGTGTTGTTCTACCTGCTGGTCTGGGCGCTCGTGTTCGCGGGCACCGCCCTGTTCCTGGGCGTCTTCATCCCGTTCATCACGGGCGACTCCCTGCTCTTCGGCTCGGGGCTGGTGGCGGCGTCGAGTTCGAACCTCAACATCGTGGTCCTCGCCGTCGGCATCGGAATCGCCGCGTTCCTCGGCGACCAGGTGGGATTCCTGCTCGGCCGCCGCTACGGCCGGGGATACCTGGACCGGCGCGGCGGACGCCGCACCCAGCTGGCCATCGTGAAGACGGAGTCGTTCTACCTCAAGTACGGCTGGTGGGCCGTGGTGGTGGCGCGCTTCATGCCCTGGGCGCGGGTGTTCGTGCCCGTCGTGGCGGGCGTCGGACGGATGAACTACTACAAGTTCCTCACCAGCAACGTGGTGGGAGCGCTGGCCTGGGGCGTGGGCATCACCCTGACCGGCTATTACGCCGCTGCCATCCCTGGGGTCAAGAGTGCGGCGTATGTGATCGCCGCGTTCTTCATCACGGCGTCGATCGTCTTCGGCCTGCGCACGTGGCTGGCCGACCGCGCCCAGACCCGGCTCGAGGCTCAGACCAGTACCGGTCCTCACAACACTTTGGGGGGTTAGCCCACCCCTTGATCAGGGTTTCCGGCCGGGTTTACGCGATAACCTGTAGCGACGCATGCGATCACCGCCGACTGGCCGATCTAGCCGCCGACGACTGGAGTTTTCTTCGTGATTAACACCGCACTCATCCCGTGGCTCGACCCGGAGATCCTTATCAACGGATTCGGGCCGTGGGCTCTGCTGGGCGTCTGCGCGATCGTCTTCGCGGAGACGGGCCTCCTGATCGGATTCCTGCTTCCCGGCGACACTCTGCTGGTGATCACCGGTCTGTTCGTCTTCTTCGACATCATCAAGATCGATATCTGGTGGGTCGCCCTGGCCATCGGAGGCGCCGCGTTCGTCGGCGGCGAGGTGGGCTATCTGATCGGCCATCGCCTCGGCCCGCGGGTGTTCGAGCGCAAGGAATCCGGGCTCTTCAGCGTCAAGAACGTGCAACGCACCAACGCCTTCTTTGTACGGTTCGGCGGCTTCGCCGTGATCGCCGCCCGCTTCGTGCCGATCGTGCGCACCTTCGCCCCGGTCGCCGCGGGAGTGGGGCACATGGACTACCGCAAGTACAGCCTGTACAACTTCATCGGCGCCATGATCTGGGGAGCCGGGCTCACCTTCTTCGGCTACTTCCTGGGCTACATCCCGCCGCTGGCGGACTTCGTCCGCGCCTACATCGACCTGATCCTGCTCGGCGCCGTGGTGCTCACACTGCTGCCCACCATCTACCACTACGTGCAGTCGATGGTGAAGGCCCGCCGCGAGGCCCGCGCCGGCGTCGTCGACGGCGAGAAGCTCGTGCTCGACCCCGAGACCTTCGACACCAACAACGACGGCAAGCACGAGGCCTGAGCCCCTCCCGGCCGGTCAGCGGTGCGAGTGCAGCGTGTGGTCCGCATCCGCTGCGTGGTCGGCCGGTTCCAGCTGGAACGTTGAGTGCTCCACGTCGAAATGATGCGACAGGCACTCGGACAGCTCGCTCAGCAGCTCTCCCGCCCGGCCTGAGGCGAGCAACTCCGGCTCGACGACCACGTGAGCGCTGAACACGTGCGAGCCCGACGTGATGGCCCAGACGTGCACGTCGTGCACGGCTACGACCCCAGGGGTGTCCTGCAGGTGCTGCCGGATCTCCTGCACGTCGGTGTCGGCGGGCGTCGACTCGCTGAACACCCGCACCACGTCGCGCAGCAGGCCGATCGCCCGTGGCACGATCATCGCGGCGATCACGAGCGAGGCGATGGAGTCGGCCTGCGCGAATCCCGTGGTGAGGATAAGCACGGCCGCGACGATCACGGCCACCGAGCCCAAAGCATCCCCGAGCACCTCGAGATAGGCGCCGCGCATGTTGATGGAGCCGGCAGCCGCCGGGCGCAGCAGCAGGATGCCCACGACATTGGCGAGCAGGCCGATCACGGCGACGACGAGCATCGGCATCGCCAACACCTCGGGCGGGTCGCCCTGCACCAGCCGGTTCACCGCACCGACGACGACGAACCCGGCGACCACGAGCAGGATGAGGCCGTTCAGCATGGCCCCGAACACCTCGGCGCGCTGGTAGCCGAACGTCTGCCGGTCGGTCGCCGGGCGGGCCGCGACGACCGTGGCCGTGAGCGCGATGATGAGGCCGGCGAGGTCGGAGAACATGTGGCCGGCATCGGCCAGCAGGGCAAGGGAGCCGGTGATCCACGCGCCGATGACCTCGGCCACGAGCACCACGCTGACGATGCCGATCACGATCGACAGACGCGACCGATTGCGCGTTGACGAGGATGCGTGATCGTGGCCCATGCCTCCACGGTACGAGCCTGCCGGGGCGAAAGCGAGCCCCGCCGCTAGTTGGGAATGAGTGCCGTTCTCAGCTGGCCGAGACCGGTCGGCGGTCCCGAGCGAATTGCGAGTCGGATCAGCCCAAAAGCTCAGTGAGAACGGGGCCGAGCGCGGCGAACGCGATGGCACGGTGGCTCTCGGCATTCTTCACGTCGGCCGGCAGCTCGGCAGCCGAGACATCGTGGCCGTCAGGCTGGAAGATCGGGTCGTAACCGAATCCGCCGCCGCCGGCCGGGGCGTGCAGGATGCGGCCCGGCCACTCCCCCGTGACAGAGCGCTCCACACCGTTCGGGAGGGCCAACGCGGCCACACAGGTGAAGTGCCCGGCACGGTGCTCGTCGGCCATGTCGCTGATCTGCCAGAGCAGCAGGCGCAGGTTCTCCTCCGAGTCCCTGGCGGGGCCGCCCCAGCGGGCGGAGAAGATGCCGGGCGCGCCGCCCAGCACATCCACGCAGATACCCGAGTCGTCGGCGATGGCCGGCAGCCCGGTGTGCACGGCGGCGGCGCGCGCCTTGATCAGCGCGTTCTCGGTGAAGGTGGCACCGTTCTCGACCGGCTCCGGCCCGTCGTAGGCCAGAACCTCCAGGCCCGGGAGCATGGGGGCGAGGATGCGGCGGAGTTCCTCGACCTTGTGGGCGTTATGGGTGGCGAGAACGACGCGCATCAACGGCCCAGCGTGGTCTTCTGCAGGTCGGTGAGCGTGATCGCCCCGCCGAGGGCGAGGTCGAGCAGCGAGTCGAGTTCGTTGCGGTCGAAGGGGGCGCCCTCGGCGGTGCCCTGCACCTCGATGAACTTGCCCCGGCCGGTGACGACGACGTTCATGTCGGTCTCGGCGCGCACGTCTTCGGTGTACGCCAGGTCGAGCATCGGCACCCCGGCGATGATGCCCACCGAGACGGCGGCGACGCTGTCGGTGAGCGGCTGGGCCTTCTGGGCGATGAACTTCTTCTCCCGGCCCCACTCGAGGGCGTCGGCGAGAGCCACATAGGCGCCGGTGATGGCTGCCGTGCGGGTTCCGCCGTCGGCCTGGAGCACGTCGCAGTCGATGACGATGGTGTTCTCGCCGAGCGCCTTCATGTCCACCACGGCGCGGAGGCTCCGGCCGATAAGGCGGCTGATCTCGTGGGTGCGGCCGCCGATGCGACCCTTGACCGATTCTCGGTCCATCCGGGAGTTCGTGGAGCGCGGCAGCATCGAGTACTCGGCGGTGACCCAGCCCTTGCCCTTGCCGGCCATCCAGCGGGGCACACCGTTGGTGAACGACGCCGTGGCGAGCACCTTGGTGCGACCGAACGAAATGAGGGCGGAGCCTTCGGCTTGCTCGCTCCAACCGCGTTCGATGGTCACGGGACGCAGTTGGTCGTTGGTGCGGCCATCGGCACGCAGGATGTCGGTCACGGGTTCTCCTTGAAAAGACGCGGGGTGGTGGACGATGCGGCCAGTCTGGCCACCTCGCTGAGACTGATGGTGCCCGTGGCGACGAGGTCGACCCTGGAGATCTCCGGACCGAGCAGGCGGTGGGCAAGGCGCAGGAAGTCGTCGGCGCTGTCACCGGTGGCTTCGTAGCGATAGCTGGGCGGTGCGGTTTCAACCCGCTCGAGGTGCTGGCCCACCAGCGTGCGGTAGACGTCGTTCGCGGTCTCGGTGTGGCTGGAGACCAGCGTCACCGCGTCGCCCATCACGTAGGAGATCACGCCGCGCAGGAACGGGTAGTGGGTGCAGCCGAGCACGAGAGTGTCCACGTCGGCGGCCTTGAGCGGGGCGAGATACTCCTCGGCGACCCGCAACACCTCGGCTCCGGTCGTCACCCCGGATTCGACGAACTCGACGAAGCGCGGGCAGGCCTGCGAGAACAGCTGGATGTCGGTGGCCGCGGCGAACGCGTCGTTGTAGGCGCGCGAGTTCACGGTTCCGGCTGTGCCGACCACGCCCACCCGTTTGTTCCGCGTGGTGCCGACCGCACGGCGCACCGCGGGCTGGATCACCTCGATCACGGGGACGCTGTAGCGTTCCCGGGCATCGCGCAACACGGCGGCCGATGCGGTGTTGCAGGCGATTACCAGCAACTTCACATCTTGGGCCACCAGGTCGTCGAGAACCTCGAGCGCGTACTCGCGCACGTCGGCGATCTTCTTCGGCCCGTAGGGCGAATGCGCCGTGTCGCCGATATACAGGATGGACTCGTTGGGCAGTTGGTCCTTGATGGCCCGGGCGACGGTGAGCCCGCCGACGCCGGAGTCGAAAATCCCAATCGGTGCATCCGTCACAACAATCAAGCCTAACCGGGTTCGGCATTTCACCATGCGTGACACCGCCATATGCCCAGAACGCTCCAACGTACGTGGGGCTGCATATACCCGTAACTACACTCGGCATATGGGCCAGGCCAACCAGGCAGAGCCGCACCGTAAGACGTCCCTCGTGCCGTCTGAGGAGATGATCGTCATGACTGATCGCGTCGTAATCACCGGACTCGGGGCCCTCACACCGCTCGGTAATTCGTGGACCGAGACCTGGGACGGCCTCACCAACGGCCGCAGCGGAGTGGCTCGCATCACGCAGTTCGACGCGACGGACCTGCCCACTCAGATCGCCGGCGAGGTCAAGGGGTTCGACCCCGTCACCCGCATGTCGGTCAAGCAGGCCAAGCGCGCCTCCCGCGCCTCGCAGATGGCCATCGCCGCGGCCCGCGAGGCCGTCGCCGACGCCGGCTTCGGTCCGTCGATGGAGGGCATCCACACGGCCGTCATCGTCAACAGTGCGGTCTCCGGCTACGCCGAGATCCAGGATGCGACCGAGCACGTCAACGCCGGCAGCCCCCGACGCATCTCTCCCCGCTTCGTGCCGTCGTCCCTGATGAATATGGCGGCCTGTGAGATCGCCATCGACCTGGGCGTGCACGGCCCGGTGAACGCGAGTGCCCTGGCCTGCGCCAGTGGCGCCTACGCTCTGCTCGAGGCCCGCACCATGCTCGTCATGGGCGACGCCGACGTCGTCATCGCCGGCGGCGTCGAAGCGGCCATCACCCCGGTGATGTTCGCCGGCCTCAATGCCATGCACGCGGCCTCCACCCACAATGAGGAGCCCACCGAAGCCAGCCGCCCGTTCGACGCCAACCGCAACGGCCTCGTCTTCGGCGAGGGCGCCGTGGTGTTCGTCATGGAGCTGCTCTCGCACGCCACGGCCCGCGGCGCCCGCATCTACGCCGAAGTGCTCGGCGGCGCCCTCACCAGCGACGGCTTCAGCATCGTGGCCCCCGACCCGTCCGGCCAGTACGCCAGCCAGGCGATCACCCGGGCCCTCGACCGGAGCAAGCTCAACCCGGCCGACATCGACATGATCGTGGCCCACGGCACGTCGACCCAGGCGAACGACAAGGCCGAAACTCTGGCCATCCGTCACTCGTTGCGGCACTTCGCCGACAAGATCTCGATCACGGCGCCCAAGTCGATGACGGGGCACATGATCGGTGCGGCGGGGGCGCTGTCCGCGCTGATCGGCGCGCTGTCGATCAAGAACGGCATCGTGCCGCCCACCATCAACCTGCGCACACCCGACCCGGAGTGCGGACTGGACTACACGCCGCTCACCGCGCGGATCCAGCCCATCAAGCACGCGCTGGTGAACGCGTTCGGCTTCGGCGGCCAGAACTGCATCGTCGCCTTCGGCGCGCTCTAAGCCGCCTCCGGTAGCCCGAGGGTCGCCCGTTCCGGGCGGCCAGACTCGCCGTAACGGCCCCTTCAGATCGTGTGAAGGGGCCGTTCCGTTCGTTGCATCCCCCGGCTGCGGCCGCCGCGACTTGCCGCATAACGCCCTTTCGGAGGCGACGAAGGGGCACTTTCCGGCAAGTCAGTGAGATTTCCTTCGCCGACTTGCCGGAAGATGCCCTTCTGAAGGCCGAGACGGGGCACTTTCCGGCAAACCACCAAGGCGGATGGAGTGGAGCGGCGCGCGGGCGCCCAGGCCGGGCGGGAGGGCAGACCGGCGGCCGGGCGGGCGGGCAGGCGGGCGGGCAGGCGGGCAGACCGGCGGCCGGGCAGGCCGGGCGGCTAGGCTTGCCCGCGTGACCGAGTCTTCTGCGCTACGAACCGACCGCTACGAGCTCACCATGGTGGATGCCGCCATCCAGAGCGGAACCGCGAACCGGGAGTGCCTGTTCGAGGCCTTCGCCCGGCGGCTGCCCGCGGGCCGGCGCTACGGCATCGTCGCCGGCACCGGCCGGCTGCTCGACCTGGTCCGCGACTTCCGCTTCGGCGACGCCGAGCTCGACTGGCTGCGCGACAACAACGTGGTGCGCCCGCCCACCCTCGACTGGTTGGCGGACTACTCGTTCAGCGGCAACATCTGGGGCTACCGGGAGGGTGACGCCTACTTCCCCGGCTCCCCGCTGATCCAGGTCGAGGGCACCTTCGCCGAGTGCGTCGTGTTGGAGACCCTGATCCTCAGCGTGCTCAACTACGACAGTGCCGTGGCCAGCGCCGCCGCCCGCATGGTGTCGGTCAGCCTGGGCCGGCCGCTGGCCGAGATGGGGTCCCGTCGCACCGGCGAATACTCGGCCGTGGCTGCCGCCCGAGCCGCGTACATCGCGGGGTTCGCGGCCACCAGCAACCTCGAGGCCGGCCGCAGCTGGGGCATCCCCACCATGGGCACCGCCGCGCACTCCTTCACCCTGCTGCACGACAGCGAGGAGGACGCCTTCCGCGCCCAGGTCGACGCGTTCGGCGCCTCCACCACACTGCTCGTGGACACCTACAACATCGAGCGCGGCATCGAGCTGGCGGTGCAGGTGGCCGGCACGGGCCTCGGGTCGATCCGCATCGACTCCGGCGACCTGCCGACTGTCGCGGCGGCTGCCCGCGCCCAACTGGACTCGCTGGGCGCCGTGAACACCGGCATCACCGTCACCAGCGACCTCGACGAGTTTTCCATCGCCGCGCTGTCGGCCTCACCGGTGGATGCGTTCGGAGTGGGCACCTCGCTCGTCACCGGTTCCGGGGCCCCGGCCGCCGGCATGGTCTACAAGCTCGTGGCGCACAAGAACGCCGACGACGAGTGGGTGTCGGTGGCCAAGACGTCAGCGTCGAAGGCCTCGGTCGGCGGCCGCAAGAACGCCCTGCGCCGCCTGGACGCGGCGGGCATCGCCCAGGAAGAAGTGGTGCTGGTGGACGACGATGCTCCCTCGGCCGATGCGGCGACGGATGCCGCCGCCCGGCCCGGCAGTGCCACGGAGCGGTCGCTACTGGTGCCGCTCATGCAGGCCGGGGTGGTGGACGAACGGTACCTGGGCGCATCCGGCACCCGGCTGGCCCGCGAACAGAACGCCGCGGCCATGCGGGAACTGCCCGTGGACGCCTTCAGGCTGGGCCGCGGTGACGCGGTGATCCCGACGGTCTTCGGCTGAGCACCAAACGACCCGCGCGGCGGGTCAGTCCTGCTTCATCTTCTCGTAGATGGACTTGCAGGTGGGGCACACCGGGAATTTCTCCGGATCGCGCCCCGGCAGCCACTTCTTGCCGCACAGCGCCTTGACCGGCTTCCCCGTCATGGCGGACTCGAGGATCTTGTCCTTGGGAACGTAGTGGGAGAAACGTTCGTGGTCACCCGGTTCGATCTGCTCCTGGCCCAGCAGTTCCTCGAGTTCACGGTCGAGGGTGGACGTTCCGCCACCGGTTCCGGGGCCCCGGCCGGGCTCTGCGATGCTCGCTCGAATGTCGTGTGTCATGGAATCAAGTGTATGCAGCTACGCGCGCAAAGCGGAGGAGAGCATCTCCGGCCCACGACGTTCGAAGGTCCGTGAGCCGAGCCAGACGCCGCCGACGAGCATCACGAAGCCGATACCGAGGCCCCAGTACAGCGCGGGCAGGTTCCAGAGCGGGTCGACGAAGATTCCCAGCACCGCACAGACGATGGCCGGCAACGCGACGATGATCGATCCGACGAAGGTGAGCGACTGGATGACCGCCGCTGCGGTGTCGGAGGACTGGGGCTGCGCGAAGGGGCTGTCGCCGGGCTTCGTGGCCGGGTACGGGAACCGGGCCGAGGTGAAGCTGGAGAAGCCCAGGCCCGCCAGAAGGATGCACGTGCTCACGCCGAGCACACCGGGCAGGACCGCCCAGTCGCCGTAGACGCTGACACTGATGGCCGAGCCGAGCCCGATCAATGGGATGCCGACGAAGAAGGCGGGCACCAAGCGGCCGACCCGGTCGGCGAACCCGCGGGGTCCGGAGACCACGTGCAGCCAGATCGCGGTGTGGTCGTAGGCGACGTCGTTGTGCAACGTCCAGCCGAGGAAGACGCACATGAGCGGCACAGGCACCAGGGCCAGGTACTCGATGGGCATCCCCGCAAACGCGAGCGGCAGGATCACCAACACCGGCACGATCGGAATCATGATCAGCGACACCCAATAGCGCGGGTCGCGTCCCCAGTAGGTGATGCTGCGGGCGGCGATCGCCCCGACCGGGTTGTGCGGCATACGGTCGAACCAGCCCAGGCCGCCGTAGGCCCTCGCCTGAGCCTCCCGGCCGGGGCTCACGAGCATCCGGGCCACCAGACCCTGCCAGGCCAGCCAGATCACGTACAGGGTGCCTGCGGCGATCAGGAGGCGGAGGAATGACGTACCCCAGTCCCCGGCGGCTGCGTCGCCTGGCACGGCCCACGCGGCGCCCAGCGGCGTCCAGCCCAGGATGGCCGCGAACCCGCCGAGCAGGTCGAGGCCGTACTTGCTCCAGTCCACGTTGACCAGCAGCACCACGACGGGCGTGATCATGACGATCAGCAGGATGCCGACGATGCCGGTGAACTCCCGCGACCGGCGGGTGGAGAGCAGGAAGGCGGCGATGGAGGTGCTCACCCGGGACGCAAGCATGCAGGTGCCCAACAGCAGTGCCGCCGCGATGATGGCGAACAGGGTCTCCCCCACGCCACGCGACCAGGTGACGATGGTGCCCAGAAGCACCAGAGTCAGAGTGGTCGCCGGTACGCCGACCAGCGATGAGATGGCCAGCCCCAGGGACAGGTCCTTGGTCGGGATGCCCAAGGTGGAGAACTTGCGCGGGTCCATGCTGTCATCGACGCCGAAGACCAACGGCACGAGGATGAAGCCCAGCACAACTATCGAGCCCACCACGATGAGCCCGTCACGGATGGTGCCCACATCGTCGACAAATCGGAACGCGACGAGCATTGCCACGAGGGCCGCCGCCACGAGCAGCCCGTAGATCAGGCCAAGCACGACCCCCACGACCTGCCACGGGCTACGCCGGAAGAGATTGGCGAGGAGCCTCAGTTTCAGTCCGAGAAATTGTGCAACCACTCCAGGCCCTCCGCAACCTTTCGTCCGCCGGCCAGGTCGACGAAACGTTCTTCGAGCGACACGTTGCCACGTACCTCGTCGATCGTTCCCGAAGCGAGGACCGAGCCCTGCACAATGATGGCCACGTGGTCGCAGACCCGCTGGATGAGATCCATGCCGTGGCTGGAGAGAATGACCGTGCCCCCGGCGGCGACGTAGCGCTGCAGGATCTCGGTGACGTTGACCGCTGAAACCGGGTCGACCGACTCGAATGGTTCGTCGAGCACCAGCACGCGCGGCGAGTGGATCATGGCACAGGCCAGGGCGATCTTCTTGGTCATGCCGGCCGAGTAATCGGCCACCAGACGGTTGAGAGCGCCCTCGAGACCGAAGGCGGCGGCCAGGTCGGCGGAGCGGGTGCGCACCGTCTCGCTCTCGAGTCCCCGGAGCACGCCGGAGTAGTAGAGCAGCTGGGCGCCGGTGAGGCGGTCGAAGAGGCGCAACCGGTCGGGCAGCACACCGATAGTGCGTTTGGCGGCGACGGGGTCGGCCCACACGTCGATGCCGTGCACATGGATGGAGCCCGAGTCGGGCCGGAGCAGCCCGGTGATCATGGACAGTGTCGTGGTCTTGCCCGCTCCGTTGGGGCCGACGATGCCGTAGAACGAGCCCGACCGCACCTCAAGGTCTACTCCCGCCACGGCGACGTTCTGGCCGAAGCGCTTGTTGAGGCCGCTCACCGCGATCTCCACGGGAGCGGAGTCGCTGACGATCGTGGCACCGGTGCGCGGCGGCAGGGGCTTGCGCAGCACGGGCGCGACGCGCGGAGTAGTCGTTGCGGGCTTCTCCGCGGGCGTCGTGGCTGCGTCGACCAGGCTCACGGGGGTGGCACCGGTCGCCGGTGCGAGATCGACAGGCGACGACGTATCGGTGGCGATTCCGGCGGCGTCCGACTCTGCGTTGGCATCATCGGCAGCAGTGACGGCAGCGGAAGCGGCAGCGGCAGCAGGGGCTTCGGCGGGGGTCACGGCGGCATCCCTGCCGCCCAATCGCGGCAGCCGCCAGAACGGGCGGCGCGCGGCGGGTGCCGAAGCGGCGTCGGCGACGGGCGCTCGCACGACCTCGACGCTCTCCTCGTCGGCCGGGTCGGGGGTGACACTGAGGATGCGGGTGGCGTCGTCGTCGGACGCAGAGTCCGTCAGGTCCGACAGCACGACGGAGGGCGGGTCTTCCTGGGACAGCTCGGCGCCGGGCGGGTCGTCGGTCCCGCCAACGGCGGGCACGGTAGCCGGCTCACTCACAGCGGACGATGTGGATTCCGGGGCCGTGGCTGCGGCTGCGGCTGAGTCAGCGGCAGGAACGGCAGCGGCAGGGGCCTCGCTGGCCGGTACGGCGGCCGTCGACGCCTTGCCGGTTGCGGTCGACGACTCACCGGATCCGGCGGGGTCGGAATCGTCCGTCCCGGCAGCCGCAACAGCGGCGGCACGCGCGGCAGCCGCGGCGGCCGTGCGAGCGGAGGTGGCAGCGGCGCGCGCCGCAGCCGACTTCGCAGCGGCGGCCTTGGTGGCCGCGGTGCGGGCGGCCCCGGCCTTGGTCGCCGACTCGGTCTTCGCTGCCGCGGCCTTGGCTGCGGCAGCCTTCGACGCCGCCGTGCGGGCGGAGGTGGTGCGAGCCGGGGTGGTCTTGGGCTTCGTGGCGGCGGGCTCCCCTGCCGCGGCTCCGGACGCCTTCGCCGGGCCGTCGTCGGTGCCTTCGGCCGCAGCCGCAACAGCCTCAGCAGTGTCGGCCGTGGACGTGGTGGTTGCCGGCAGCCGGGTGGCCTTGGCTACCGGCGACGTGCGCGCGGCCGGGGTGCGGGTCACGGTGACGCGCTCGGCTGCAGTGGCCGGCGCGTTGGTCGCCGAGTCGCCCGTCGTTGCAGAGTCAGTCGTTGCAGAGCCAGTCAGTGCAGAATCAGTCGACGCAGAATCCGTCGACGCGGGAGCCGAGGTCTCGGAGCCCGATGTTTGCGGCCGGGCGCCACCCGTCGAGGACGTCTTCGCGGCGGCAGAGCTGCGTGCAGCCGTGCCGGCTCGCGGTGCAGCCGGCTTGCGCGGCGCGCGCGTAGTACTGCGCACGGGTTTGGCCGGAGCCGCCTCGTCAGACGCAGATGTGGCCGAACCGGACCCCGCGGTGGCGGACTCGGGCGTGCTCGGCTTACGGACGGGGGCCTTACGGGGTGGCTTGGCTGCGGTCTTCGGCGCGATTTTCGGCGCGGCGCTCGTCGCAGAAGCAGTCTGAGGGGGGCGGTCCGCTGGGGTGCCGCTTTCGACGGCGATACCCTCGCGTTCCGGCTCCGTATCGGGAACGCGCAAGACCGGAGTCTGCTCGTCTGGCTCGGAGTTCGGAGGCACAGGAGTCACCTCGCTAACCTACCAAGGACCATCCGACCTCGCTGAGGCTCACCGCCGTGGGCGGCGGATTCCCACCAAAGTTTTTCACTGCGGTGCCACTCCGTGCGGGATCGACGAAACGGGACGAATCGTCACGATCCGGACACGCATGCGAAGGTCCCTTCCCCCGGAACAGGGTGTTCAGCTAGTCTGAAGGTGGCATAACGAAGTGTCTATACGTGAACTTAAGGGTGAACCGCAGGCAAATTCGACTGAATTCAGTGCCGCAAGCGGGGCCACCCAGATCTTTCTGAGGAGATATTCGTGACCACCCAGGTAGTAATACTTGCAGCAGGAATGGGCAGCCGACTCGGCCGCTCGCTTCCTAAACCCCTGACCGAGCTCAACGACGGCCGCACAATCATGCAGCAGCAGTTCGACAACATCGCGCACGCCTTCGGCAAGAAGACCAAGGTCACGATCGTCGTCGGCTACAAGCTCGAGCACATCATCGAGGCTTTCCCGCAGGCATCCTTCGTCTACAACGAGCAGTACGACGTGACCAACACGTCCAAGAGCCTGCTCCGCGCCCTGCGCGCCTCCGCCACCGGCGGCGTGCTGTGGATGAACGGCGACGTCGTGTTCGACCCGGCCATCCTCGACCGCGCCGCTTCAATGATGAAGCGCGACCAGTCGTTCGTGACCGTGAACACCTCCAAGGTGTCCGACGAAGAAGTCAAGTACACGACCAGCGCCGAGGGCTACATCAAGGAGCTCTCCAAGACCGTGAAGAACGGTCTCGGCGAGGCCGTCGGCATCAACTACGTCTCGGCCGCCGACAAGGCGATGCTCATCCACCACCTGAGCAAGGTCGAAGACCAGGATTACTTCGAGCGCGGCATCGAGCTCGCGATCGAGAAGAACCGCATGCTCGTCGAGCCCGTCGACATCTCGGACTTCTACGCGGTCGAGGTCGACTTCGCCGAGGACCTCGAGCGCGCGAACCTCTTCGTCTGACCCTCGCAGATCGGTGGGGGGCCGTCGCCTGTGGCGCGGCACCCCAACCGGCTCCCATACGATAGAGCGCGTGAGTAGTTACGCTCAGGTGCGTCCTGAACAGCGCACCCCGTTTGCGCGTTACCGTCATTCGTTGTGGTTGCTGACCCAGCGCGACCTCCGGGTACGCTACTCGACCTCGGTGCTCGGCTACTTCTGGTCGATCCTCGACCCGCTCGTGATGGCGGGAATCTACTGGTTCGTCTTCACGGTCGTGTTCCAGCGGTCCGTCGGCGAAGACCCGTACATCGTCTTCCTCCTCGCGGCCCTGCTGCCGTGGATGTGGTTCAACGGAGCCATCTCGGACTGCACCCGGGCCTTCCTGCGCGAGGCCAAGCTCATCCGCTCCACTCGGATCCCCCGCACGATCTGGGTGAACCGGCTTGTGTTGTCCAAGGGAATCGAGTTCCTCGCGGCCATCCCCGTGCTCGTGCTCTTCGCCGTGTTCTCCGGCGCATCGATCAATGCGGATGCCGTCTTCTTCCCTCTGGCCATCCTCATCCAGGCCGTGCTCACAGCCGGAATCGGTCTCATCGTGGCACCCCTGGTGGTGTTCTTCCGCGACCTCGAGCGCGCAGTGAAGCTGATTCTGCGCTTCCTGTTCTACGCATCGCCGATCATCTACGCCACCAGCGACCTGCCGAAAGAGCTGCACTTCTGGGCGGCGTTCAACCCTCTCAGCGGCATTTTCAGCCTGTACCGGGCCGCTTTCTTCCCTGGCGAGTTGGACTGGTTCATCGTGGGCGTCGGCGCGGCCATGTCGGTGGCCTTCCTCGCGATCGGCCTCCTGGTCTTCACCCGCACCGAGCGCGCCGTGTTGAAGGAGATCTGATGAGCGAGACGGTCATCTCCCTCGACGACGTGGGCATCCGGTTCCGCCGCAACCGGCGCAGTCGCCGTAACTTCAAGGACTTGTTCGCCGGCAGCCGCCGCCGCAGCCGCCCCGGCGAATTCTGGGCCCTGCAGCACGTGTCGTTCACGGTGCAGCGCGGCGAGGCGATCGGCGTGGTGGGCCGGAACGGCCAGGGCAAGTCCACCCTGCTCAAGCTCGTCACCGGCGTCGTACTGCCCGACGAAGGCATCGTGGACGTGATTGAAGGCGTCGCGCCGCTCATCGAGATCACCGGCGGCTTCGTCGACGACCTCAGCGTGCGCGACAACGTGTACCTCACGGCCGGCCTGCACGGTATGACGCGCAAGCAGATCGACGAGCGCTTCGAGGAGATCATCACCTTCGCGGAGATCGCCGACTTCGTTGACACCCCGTACAAGCACCTCTCCAGCGGCATGAAGGTGCGCATCGCGTTCGCGGTGATCTCCCGACTCGAGGAGCCGATCATCCTGGTCGACGAGGTGCTGGCCGTGGGCGACAAGGCCTTCCGGGAGAAGTGCTACCGGCGCATCGAAGAGCTGCTGGCCGGCGGACGAACCCTTTTCTTCGTCTCGCACAACGAACGCGACCTGCGACGGTTCTGCGCCCGGGGGTTGTACCTGGACAAGGGCGCCCTGGTGCTCGACGGTCCCATCGACGAGGTCCTGGATCGGTACAACGCCGAATACGGCGTCAAGCCGGCCTGATTCCAGACGTCAACCGACCCCGATTCGTCACGCCCGATGGGCACTGTTCTGCTGGGAATTCCATCGAGGATGCCCAGTTTCGGCCCGTAAACTCGTGCTTTGCGCACCCGAGGAGGATTGCATCATGGCTAAGAAGAAGCCCACACCGTTGCTCTCACCCACCGGCGGCATGCCACGAGGCGGGCAGCTGCCACCCAGCGTGGCCACCGGGTTCGACCGGGTCATGGCGATCCACCGCCCCGCCGTGCTCGCGCACATCCGCAGCATCCGCCACCGTCACCCGGAAGCGACCCCCGACCAGATCGTCCGCATCCTGGAGCGCCGCTACCTGGCCGCTGTCACCAGTGGCGGCGCAGCGGTCGGCGCCACCGCGGTGATCCCCGGCGTGGGCACCGGAATCACCCTCGCCCTCTCCGGTGTGGAGACCGCCGGGTTCCTCGAGGCGACGGCTCTGTTCTCGCAGTCCGTGAGCGAGGTGCACGGCATCACGGTCGACGATCCCGAACGGGCCCGCGCCCTGGTGATGACCATGATGCTCGGCCACGAGGGCTCCGATCTCGTGCGGCAGCTCGCCGGCCAGGTGACCGGCGGCGGCGTCGCCCGCACCGCGTACTGGGGCGAACTCGTGACCACCAGCCTGCCCCGCGCCATCATGGGGCCGCTGACCGACAAGCTCAAGCGGTCCTTCATCCGGCAGTTCGCCGCGAAGGGCGGGGCGAGTCTGATCGGCAAGGCCGTGCCGTTCGGCATCGGCGCCGTGATCGGCGGTATGGGCAACCACATCCTGGGCAAGCGTGTTGTCGGGTCGTCCCGGCTCGCGTTCGGCCAGGCGCCTGCCCAGTTCCGGGCCGAGCTCGACCCACGAGCCCAAACCATCACCCTGCGCGACGGCGCGGTGGTACCCGCCAATAGGCTGACCCAGCTCGGCCATGGCGCGCTGCGGGCGCTCCCCCGGCCGTTGCGGCGTCGACCGGCCAGCGGCGCAGTCGAACCTGAAACGGTCACACCGGCAGGCGAATAGACCGGGGGTCGCGCCGTCGAGGTCGGCTCGCCTGGTCTCGACAAGCTCGACCGACGAACGGGGCGGGACCCACACGTACGTCGCTGGGGGTCTCGACAAGCTCGACCGACGAACGGCTGGACCACCGGAGGCCGGACGGCCCCGTGGTCGGTCAGATCTCCTCGATCTCGCTGACGTCCTCGAAATCGGCCACGCCGTCGACGTCGGCGTCGTCGGCGTGCAGCGCCGCGAACCGGTCCCACTCCTCGAGCAGGTGCCCGATCGCGCCGTGGAAGCGTGCCGTGGCCGCACCGGGCGTGGGGTCTCCGAAGTACTGTTCGACCCAGCCGCGCAGGCGTGCCTCGGCGGTGTCGTCGCTCATGAGCTCGTCGAGGGTCTCGACGATACCGGCGGTGTCGGCGGCGGTGAGCCACTCGCAATCGGAGAGGTAGCCGCTGGTGTCGATGGCGGCCAGCGGATTCTGCGGGCGGGTGACCATGAGCGGACGGCCAGATGCGAGCCGGTCGTAGACCATCGCAGAGATATCGACGATCGCCACATCGGCGGCCGAGAGCTGCCAGCCCAGGTCAGCGCCCGTGTCGATGATGTGCTGGGCGCCGGGATCCCGGTCGTTCGCCGCGGCGATCGCGGCCTTGATCTGCTTGTTGGCCTGGCCGTACGCGTGGTCGACGACACCGCTGCGCGGATGCGGCCGGTAGACCACCCGGTGCCGGGGGCTCTGCAGCAGAGCCGTGACCAGGGAAACGCCGTGGGAGGCGACGGAGCCGTAGGCGGCGGCGGACCTGTCACCCTCCCAGGTGGGGGCGTAGAGCACGACGGTGCGCTCGTCGGGGGTGTAGGGCAACTGGCCGGAGTAGTGGTCGGCCTGCGGCCGGCCGATCGTGATTGCCCGCTTGTCGAAGTCGTAGTCCCAGAGCACCTTGCCCAGCCGGGCCACGGCCGCCCGTCCGGCCACGAACGAGTAGTCGTAGGCCTTGAACTGGTTGGTCGTCATGTACATCTTGTCGCTCTCACCATGGTTGATGAAAACGTGCCAGCGGCGCCCGTAGCGCATCATCTGGAAGTTGCGGGAGTTCTGGTTGACGTAGAGGACGATGCGGATGTCCTGCTCGGCGATCAACCGCTCGAGGTCGACGATCTTGCGCACGTAGGCGACCGGCACTGGACTCTCGTCGAGGAGCTTGATGGTGCCGCCGGCAGTGCGACTGAGCACCACAACGGGCCAGGTCTCGGCGAGCTTGGCCAGCGGCTTGTACCACTGGCGCATCTGGTAGAGGTTCACCGGCCCATCCGCGAAGTACACGGCGATCTTGTAGCGGTGGGCGGGCAGCGGTCCACGCGCCGTAAGTCGCTCGGTCAGTAGGCGCTGGGCCTTGCGAGAGCCGAGCACATCCTTGACCAGCTTTGCTGCGAGTCGGATGTCTTTGCTGCTTACCACTGTTCCACCCTACCTACCGGGATCGGGGCGATGCCCTGCAGGTGCGGTCGAGGGACGCAACGGTAGCCAATCGTTAGGCGCTCAGATGACGGGCGGGCGGCCGGCGCGGGTCATCCGCCAGATGGTGCGGGCCTGCAGGGGGCGTCGTTCACCCGGCGCGGTGGTCCAGCCTTCCCACCAGCCCCGGAACCAGGCGGCAAGGGCGGGCCGGTTGCGGGCGCCGCGCAGCACCTGGATGGCCGTCCAGGAGCCCACATAGAACGGCATCAGCGCTGCGGGCAGGTTGCGCCGGGCGACCCAGACCCGGTTACGGGCGTTGAGCCTGTAGAAGTCGGCGTGCCGGGTGGGCAGGATCACCGGATGATTGGCCACGAGGTTGCCCGCGTACCAGGTGCGCAGGCCCTGGTCCCAGACCCGCCAGGCCAGTTCGATGCCCTCGTGAGCATAGAAGAACGGTTCCGCCCACCCCCCGGTGGCGTCGAACACGCGGCGCGGCAGCAGCACTGCGCCTTCCCAGACCGAGAAGACCGCGCTGGAGTGCGCGGCTTCGCCCTTGCGAATGCGTGGGATCCAGCGGCGCGGCGCGGTGAGGCCGGCGGGATCGACGACCTGCGGCTGCAGCAGGCCGATGCTCGGGTCGGCGCGCAGGATGCCGACGGCGTCGATGAGGAAGCGCGGGTCGGGCAGGCTCGCGTCGTCGTCGAGAAAGAACAGGTAGTCCCCGGTGACGTGCTCGACCCCGCGGTTGCGGCCGGCCGGGATACCCAGGTTCTCTGGCAGCGCGAGCGCTGCGACGCCGTCGGGCAGGCCCGTGGGCTCCCAGCCGTTGCCGACGCAGACGATGTCGAGCCGCACATCCTGCTGGGCGAGCAGGCTACGGATGCCGCGGTCGAGGTCGTCGGGCCGGCGGCCCTGGGTGAGCACGACGACGCCGATGGTGGGCGGCGCTGAGGGGGACGCTGCGGGCATCGGGCTGTCCGGGCTCAGGAGCGCACGCGCTTCGAAGCCATGATCGCCAGGAAGTGGCCGACGAGAGCGAGGAAGGCCAGCGGCACGAGTACGGCCAGGAAGAACCGGTCGGTGGCGGGCTGGCCGGCGATGAGGCCGATCACTGCGGCGACGAAGATCACCATGGTCATTTCCACTGAGTGGTACAGGCGGTGGAACGGCAGGAACCGGGCGAGGCGGCGCAGAGTGGCGATCAGGCCGGCCTGCGGAACCTTCTCCCCCTTGTTGTCGGCCAGCTTGGGCAGGCCGGCGTTGGCCCGGGCCACGTGCACCATGTCGTTGAGGGCCTTGTTGAGCACGATCAGCAGCGCCAGGGCGAGGCCGAGGGTGGTGAACAGGAAGTCGGCTGGGGCCTCGAACGGGTAGGCGGCCGCGCGGATGCCCAGCGCGATGGGAATCAGGGCTTCGGTCGTGTAGTGGCCTACCTTGTCGAGGAAGACACCGGCTGGGGAGGAGGTCTTGCGCCAGCGGGCGACTTCGCCGTCGCAGCAGTCGACGAGCATCTGCAGCTGGCCGAGGATCAGGGCCAGCAGGGCGCCCCAGATTCCGGGGATCAGCAGGGCGGCGGCCGTGGACCAGCCGACGAGGATCATCAGGCCGGTGACGCCGTTCGCCGAGATCCGCGTCTTCAGGAGCATCCAGGTGAGGTACGGCGACAGGTCGCGCAGGTACAGCGAGGCCGTCCAGTGCTCAGCGTTGGCGCGCATCCGCACCTCGGGAGGTTGCGCGACGGCACGAAGCTCGGCGATCGAAGAGGGCCGAGCCGTGTTGGGCGAACCTGACGTCATTGATGTCTTCCCGTGTGTGCCGAGATGTTGGTGGTGAGCTTGAGATATCCGAGCAGAAAACCAACACCCCAGCAGAAGTGAATGCAGGGCAAGACTACGAGAAACCAGAGCGAGACACGTAACCCGTCGGGCCGCGTCGCGGTCGCGGCGGCAACCAGGACGATGAGCAGGTAGGCCACCGGGGCGAGGAAGCCGAGTAGCAGCCAGCTTGGGGCGCCGAGCAGGGCCTGCACCAGGCCGGCCAGACCGAGCAGTGTGCCCGCGGTGACGCCGAGCACCATGACCGGTGGCGCGAAGTAGCGCAGCCCGTTGGAGGCGGGGTACCGGCGGGCGAGCTCGCCGCGCCACAGTCCGGTGGAGGTCATCTGGCGGGCCAGCCGGGACAGGCTCGGACGCGGACGGTAGATCACCTTGAGTCGGGGGGTGAACCACACCGAGCCGCCGCTGTCGCGCAGGCGCCGGTTGAGTTCCCAGTCCTGGCCACGCTTGATGCCCTCGTCGAACATGCCCACGCGCAACAGGCTGTCGCGACGGAAGCAGCCGAGGTACACCGTCTCGGCCTCGCCCTCTGCCCCGCCGACATGCAGCGGAGTACCGCCCAGGCCGATGCGGCTGCCATAGGCGCGTGCAACGGCCTGCTGGAAGGGGGCTGTGCCCTGCGCATCCATGATGCCGCCGACGTTGTCGGCGCCCGTGCGTTGCAACGTCTCCACGGCGATGCGGGCGTAATCGCGGGGCAGCACCGAGTGCGCGTCGACGCGGATCACGACGGGGTAGCGGGAGGCGCGAATAGCGATGTTGAGACCCGCTGGCGTCGACCCGACCTCGTTGGCCACGACTCGGATGCGCGGATCGACCGCTGCCATCTCCTCCACCAGCTCGGTGGTCCCGTCGATGCTCGGGCCGAGGGCCAGGGTCACCTCGAAGGGGCCGTCGTAATCCTGCTCCAGCAGGCTGTGCACCGCTGCCCGCACATGGCTGGCCTCGTTGAGCACCGGCATGATGTACGAGACACCGATCAGCTCTGTGTCTGCGCTCTCCTGCACTGGGCTGGCCATCTTTCCACTCATTCGGACAATCGCCTGAGCCTAGCAGCCGAGCCTTTTCGCCCGGTTCTCGCCGGGCGCTCCACGGGTGTTAAACGGCGATGCGCCGCCGGTCTGAGAACCGGCGGCGCAGCGGGAAGGAGCAGCGGAGGGCTAGCTGGTGAGCTCGCCGACCGTGACGGACACGGTGACCGACTGGCCGTCGCGCACGTAGGTGAGGTCGGCGGTGTCGCCGGCCGCCAGGGTGCGCACCTGAGCGGTCAGGTCGGTGGCGTCGGTGATCGGAACGCCGTTGAAGTTGGTGACGACGTCACCGGCCTTCAGCCCGGCCTTCTGGGCGGCTCCCCCGGAGGAGACCTCGCTGATCAGGGCGCCGACGGTGGCACTGTCGGTGCTGGTGGCGCTGGTGACGCTGGCGCCGAGCAGACCGTGCGACGCAGAGCCGCTGTCGATGATCTCGGTGGAGACACGCTTGGCCAGGTTGGCCGGGATCGAGAAGCCGACCCCGATGCTGCCGGCCGCACTCGACGAGGAGCTGCCGCCGGCGTTCGCGATGGCGACGTTGATGCCGATCAGCTCACCCTTGCTGTTGAGCAGCGCGCCGCCGGAGTTGCCCGGGTTGATGGCGGCATCCGTCTGGATCACCGAGAGCGAGATGCTGCTCTGGGCGGCCTGGTTGTCGGGGGTGTTGCCCGGCAGGTCGTAGTTGAAGTAATTGCCGTCGCCACCGTCAGGGGTGGTCTCGTCGGGCGTCGTGGGCGCCGCGGAGGACGCCACGGTGATGCTGCGGTTGAGGGCGCTGACGATGCCGTTGGTGACGGTGCCGGACAGGCCGAGCGGTGCGCCGATGGCGATGGCGGTGTCCCCGACGTTGAGGTCGCTGGAGTCGGCCCAGGTGATCGGCGTGAGGTCCTTCGCGTCGTCGAGCTTGATCACGGCGAGGTCCGACACCGGATCGGTGCCGATCAGCGTGGCGGAGTAGAGCTTGCCATCGCTGGACTTGACCTGGATCTTTGCGTCGGCGGCGGCACCGTCGAGGGTGACGACGTGGGTGTTCGTGAGGACGTAGCCGTCCTTGCTCAGGATGACGCCGGAACCGGTTCCGCCGGATTCGCCCGAAGCGACCTCGATGGTGACCACGCTGGGCGAGGCCTTCGCGGCCACCGCGGTGATCTCGTTGACGCTGTCGGTGTTGTTGACCACGACGGTGCTCGGACCCTGAGCCTGGCTGGCCGGGGTGCCGTTGGTCTGAGTGGAGTAGAAGTACGCCGAGGCGCCCGCACCGGATGCGCCGCCGACCAGTGCGCCGATGGCCAGAGCGGCCACCAGGGCCATGCTGCCCTTGCGACGGTTCGGGTCCTTGGGCGGCTTGGCGCCGCTGATGGGCTGCGCGGGGTAGCCGGCGCCGTTGGCGTAGGCCTGCTGCTGAGCGGGCGTGGGGGCATAAATCGGGGTGGATCCGTCGGGGCCGGGAATGGGGCGGCCGAAGGCATCCGTGGGGTAGGCCGGGTAGGCGGCGGGCTGACCGTAGGGCTGGGTCGGCTGCGTCTGCTGGGCCTGGTGCGGCTGGTGGGACTGGTGGGCGGCAGCGGGGTGCGTGGCGGCGCTGTGGGCGACTGCGCTCGCGGCGGCGGCGCTGTGAGCGGAGTTGTCAGGGGTTCCGCCCGCCGCGGTGGCTGCCGTGTTGTGGGAAGTGGCGTCAGCAGCAGGTGCCGGCGGCAGCGGGGCCGTGGCCTGCGGGGTCGAGTTGTCGTTGGGGACGTTGGAAACGGTGGGGTGCCCGGTCACGGCCTCACCAGTCGAGTTCACCTCGATGGGCGTGGCGTTGTTCGGCTGGTCGGGCTGGTCGGGGGTGTTGCCCGAGTTCTCAGTGCTGTCAGTCATGATGTGCTCCTTCCAAGCGAAGATAGCTTCTCGCTTGAAGCTGAGCGTTTGATATGCGCAGACTGGGAGCAGTCAATGATGAAGCCGTGACCTTGCCCGGCAAGGACTCGAGTGGAATCCCGGCTGGATGCGACGGCTTTGTTCAGCAGCCGGGACCTCGGGGGTTCGCGGAACAATTCTTGGCTACCAGCACCGTGCCCGCGAGGTCGGCAAGCGCACTGATCGGGTCGCTTGGAACTTCGACCAGGCCGACCACCGGGCGCCAGGCGCCGCCGGCAAAGCGGAATTCTGCAGCGTACGACACCGTCAATCCGATCACGAGCGTCCCGGTCTGTTCGAAGACATGGCTGGTCGGGGTGTCTGAGAACTCTGGAAGGCCGAGGCCGGCCCAGCTTCCGCCGCCGGATTCCGCGGTTCTCGATGTTCCGTCGCCATAGTCCCAGCGGTACTGCACCGGGGTGAAGCTCACCTCTGCCGGTGCGCCGAGCAGCAGACCCGTGCGCACGTGAGTGGAAGCGGTGGCGAAGAAGTTGGCCGGGACTCCCACAACGGCCCAGCCGTCGGGTTCCATCCCCTGCGTGGGGTGATCGGCACGGATGCTGACCAGATCGCTCACCCGCACAATCAGGTCGGGGTCGCAGGGCGTCTGCGGTGGGCACGCCGGGACGGCCGGGACCACCACGGGGCCACGGCGCGGCGGCATGAACGGACCAGCTGCGGCATCGCCCTGGTCCACGGCCACCCCGCCCGGGACATAAGAGACCCCGTCGGGAAGTTGCCCACCGCCGGTGCCGCCGTCGGCACCGGAGCCAGTGCCCTGGGCTCCGGGGGTCACCTCATCCCTCCCGGCGCTGACGTCCACCCCGCCGTCCCCCACAGACGCGCCGGCCTCCACCTCGCATTGGCCAGTTCGGCTCCCCGTGACGCTGCAGCCGTCCAACGCCGGCCGAATTGCGGAGGTGGCTGCACTGACGGGGTGAAGTGAAAAGAATGAGACAAGGAGTGCACTCAGCAGAAGTCGGTGCCGGACCATATCTCGGACCTCGATATCTTCAAATCGGTCGGACTGGGAGGAGTCGTTTCAAATTCGACTTCCAGAGGCAGTCTTGTTGGTTGATCGGTCTTCACAACTGAGCTTCCACTTGCATCGACGACATCGCCCTTGCTTATGTCCAGGCAGAGGTAGGTCGATATGTTCACTACGCCAGATCTGCGTTCGACACCCTGGAGACGTATGGAGTCAAAGGTCGTGGTGCCGGTGGCGTACCATCCATTCGCTTCCCATCCGGCCAGCGACTGGACCTCATCTTCGTGCGCTTCACCAATAGAAAGTGCAAGATACTCGTCCATCGGCGATGGACCGTGAGCCCACGAGGCGTCATATGTCGCCAAGTAGTTCGAGTAGGCCTCGGTGGCCGCGGCTAGGGCCTCCTCGTCGGAGGCAAAAACTGGGGCGACCGTGGGCGGGTTCGACGTCGGTGCGGGCTCTGAGGGCGAGGGAGCCGTACAGCCCGCTGCACCCAACAGCAGGCTGCCCACGCAGGCCGCCATCACCATCCGCCCGACTGTTCGTCGTCTACCGCCCACGATCCCCATGCCGCCACCGTAGAACAGCACGCCCTTCGCGTGTGCAAGTTATCCACAGGTCGATATCGGGGGCGGCGGTTGCATAACTCCTGCAATCCCTGGCGCTGGCCCCGTCGCAATCCCGACATTTCGCGGCGGCGGGGCCTCCCGGGGAGAGATTTGCAGGAGCTGTGCTCATCCGCTGCCCGTCCGAGCGGGACACGGGTGGGCGGCATGACGCAGAAAGCGCGGAAAATGGGGGGTGCTGGATGTCGTAAATTTGGGGGTATGCAGGTCACCACATGACGATCACCGGCGCCTGGCGTCGCACCGCCCAGGGCGCGGGCCTCCTCGGTGCCGACGGGACCATCTCCGCCAGCATCTTCGCCGAGATGACCGCCCTCGCCATGCGCACCGGCGCCATCAACCTCGGGCAGGGTTTCCCCGACGAGGACGGCCCGGCCGTCGTGCTCGAGGCCGCCCGCGATGCCATCGCCACGGGAGTCAACCAGTACCCGCCCGGGCGTGGCATGCCGGTGTTGCTCGAAGCCATCGCCCGGCACCAGCAACGGTTCTACGGACTCACCGTGAACCCGGCCACCGAGGTGCTCGTGACCGCCGGCGCCACCGAGGCGCTCTCGGCGACGCTGCTCGCGCTGCTCGAACCCGGTGACGAGGTGGTCACCTTCGAGCCGTTCTACGACGCCTACGGCGGGCTGATCGCCCTGGCCAACGGTGTGCATCGCACGGTACGGCTGCGCTCCCCCGACTTTCAGCCCGACCTCGACGAACTCGCGGCGGCCGTCACGGACCGCACCCGGATCATCCTGATCAATAACCCGCACAACCCCACCGGCACCGTCTTCAGCCGGGAGACTCTCGAGCAGATCGTGGCCCTGGCACACAAGCACGATGCCCTGATCGTGACCGACGAGGTGTACGAGCACCTCACCTTCGGCGCCGCACACCTGCCCGTGGCCACGCTGCCCGGCGCGCGCGAACGCACCGTCACCATCTCCTCCGGCGGCAAGACCTTCAGCACCACCGGCTGGAAGATCGGCTGGCTCAGCGCACCGGCGGCAATCGTCACGGCGATCCTGGCGGTCAAGCAATTCCTCACCTACGTCAACGGCGCCCCGTTCCAGCCCGCGACAGCCGTCGGCCTCGATCTGCCCGACTCCTATTACACTGGCATCGCCGCCGACCTGCAGGCCAAGCGCGATCTGCTGGCGGGCGGGCTCACGGCGGCCGGATTCACCCTCACCGCTCCGCGGGGCTCGTACTTCATCGTCGCGGATGCCGCTGCCCTCGGGCACCCGGACGCCGTGGAATTCTGCCGGTCACTGCCCGATCTGGCCGGGGTCGTCGGCATCCCGATCACGGCCTTCTGCCTGCCGGAGCACAAACCGGAGTACGCCTCGCTCGTGCGGTTCGCGTTCTGCAAGCGCGTCGACGTGCTCGAAGAGGCGGCCAGCCGGCTCGCCCGGCTGTAACTCCCTCCGTCACGCCACACACAGAACACCCCCGAGACCTGATGGCCTCGGGGGTGTTCTGTGTGGTCAGACGGTTAGTTCGCGTAGGCCGGGTAGTCGGTGTAACCCACGGCATCCGGGCCGTAGAACGTGAGCGGGTTGGGCTCGTTCAACGGCAGGTTCTCGAGCCAGCGGCGCACCAGGTCGGGGTTGGCGATCGCGGCGCGGCCGACGACAACGCCGTCACCCAGACCGTCATCGAGCAGCGCCAGGGCCTCGGCGCGGGTCGTGACCTCGCCGAAACCGGTGTTCACCAGCAGGGGGCCGCCGAAACGCGAGCGCAGGGCGGGAACGAGTTCGCCGGCCGGGTCGCGGTGCAGAACGCTCAGGTAGGCGAGTCCGAGCGGGGCCAGTCCGTCGACCAGCGCGCCGTACGTGGCCAGCACGTCGGCGGGGTCGCTTTCGAGCGCATCCTGGATGTTGTGCTCGGGTGAGATGCGGATGCCCACGCGGTCGGCTCCGATGGCTGCGGCCACGGCAGTGGTGACCTCGATCACGAAACGGGCCCGGTTCTCGGGCGATCCGCCGTAGATGTCGTCGCGCTGGTTGGATGCCGGCGAGAGGAACTCGTGCAGCAGGTAGCCGTTGGCGGAGTGGATCTCGACGCCGTCGAGGCCGGCCTCGATGGCGTTGCGGGACGCCTGCACGAAGCCGTCGATGATGCCCGGGAGGTCGTCGAGCGTGAGCGCGCGCGGCTGCGGGTAAGGCAGCTTGCCCTTGTAGGTGTGGCTCTCGCCGTTGATGGCGATGGCGCTGGGGGCGACGACCTGCAGCCCGCCGTTGGTCTCCTCGTGGGTGACCCGGCCGGCATGCATGACCTGGGCCACGATGCGTCCACCCGCGGCGTGAACGGCGTCGGCGACCTTGGCCCAGCCGGCGACCTGCTCGTCAGTGACGAGGCCCGGCTGACCCGGGAAGCCCTGACCGGCCTTGTCCGGGTAGACGCCCTCGGTGACGATGAGCCCGAGAGTCGCCCGCTGGCTGTAGTGCTCGATGTTCAGGTCACCGGGGATGCCGTCGACGCCGGAGCGCATCCGGGTCAGCGGTGCCATCACCAGTCGGTTCGGCAGCTCGAGGGCGCCCAGGTTCAGCGGGGTGAAAAGACTCACGTAGTGCTCCTTGTTTCTGTTTCGGTGCGAACGCCGCGACCCGCCACTCTGTTGGCGGTGTGCTCTTGCGTCCCGAGGACGCAACAGTGCGCGGGCACGGGCTATTCCGGGTCGGCGACCTGCACAGCTAGTGCCCAGCCTCCCGTACGGCCAATCCGGCCGTCGGTCGGCGACGAACTCCTGACATGACCAACACCCCCGGAGCCGCGACAGCACCCGGCTCCGACCCTCGATACGCCCCGTTTCCGTTGACGACGGCTGAGCAGCGGCTCGGCCTCATCACCAGCCGGATCGACACCGCGCTCGGTGCAGTGACCGTGCGGCACGGCCGGCGCACCCGGCCGGGGCCCGCGACCGGTGGGCTGGGTGCCACCATCCTGCTGCACGGTGCGGCCGGGTCGTGGAGCACCTGGACGCCGTTGATCGCCGCGGCCGACCGCGCGGGCGCCGCCCCGCTGACCGACCTCATCATCCCTGATCTGCCCGGTTGGGGGGACACCCCGTTGGCCGCCGATGAATCCGCGGAGACCATCGAGTCCCTTGCAGCTGCCGTGGCCGAGATCGCCCAGGCCCTGGGTTACCAGCGCTGGCAGGTGCTCGGGCACTCCCTCGGCGGCGTCGTGGCGCTCGAACTCGCGGCCACCGAGCCCCGGCGCACTCGCTTCGTTGGCCTGGTGTCGGCGACCACTTTCAGCGTGATCGAGAGCGTGCGGCATCCGCTCACCCGGTTCTCGGTGCTGCCAGGCTTCACCATGCTGCTCGGCGTCATGAGGGTGCTGAGCGGCCTTGGCCGGGTGGGCACGGGACTCGTGCGCACTCTGGACCGGCTGGGCCTGCTGCGCCCGCTGGTCAGCCCGTTGTTCAGCCGGGTGTCCGAGATCGATTCAAGCGTGGTCGCGGCTCTCGGCGCCGAGGCCCGGCCTCGCTCGTTCGCATTGGCTGCTGACCGGGCCGGCCGGTACGACGCCGCCGGCGCGTGGGCAGGCATCACCTGCCCGGTGCGGTCCGTGCACGGCGACCGCGACGTCTTCGTCAACGCCCACGACGACGACCGGATGGCCGCGGTCATCGACGATCTCGACATGACGGTACTCGAGGGAACGGGCCATTTCGCGCATGTGGAGCGCCCGTTCGACACCCTGCTCGCGGTGCTGCCGCGAGCAGGGCGCCGGTCAGCTCTTGTTGACCGGGATGCCGGCGGTGAGGCCGCCGTCGACCACGAACTCCGAGCCCGTTGAGTAGCTGGAATCGTCACTGGCCAGGTAAAGCACGAGTTGCGACACCTCGGAGGGCTGGGCGCTGCGACCGAGTGGGATCTGCAGCATGTGGTGATACAGGTTCTGCGTCATCGGCGTGACGATGAAGCCCGGGTGAATAGAATTCACCCGGATTCCCATGGCCGCCACATCGAGAGCCACGGACTTGGTCAATCCACGCACCCCGAACTTGGACGCCACGTAGGCGTGCAGTCCGGCGCTGCCGCGCAGGCCCTCGACAGAGGACACGTTGATGATCGACGGCCCCCTGGCGCTCTTGGCCAGCTCGGGCACCGCGGCCTGGATACCCAGGAAGGTGCCGGTGAGGTTGATCTCGATTGTCTTGTTCCAGACGTTCACCGGGAACTCGGTGATCGGTGCGCCGTTGGCGATACCCGCGTTGTTGACCAGAACGTCCAGTCCCCCGAACTTGTCCACGGCGTGTGCAACGGCACTCGCCCAGTCTTCCGACTTGGTCACATCGAGATGCGTGTAGCTGGCCGACTCCCCCAGCTCGGCGGCCAGCGCCGCACCCTCGTCATCCAGCAGGTCGCCGAGCACCACTTTCGCGCCCTCCGACAACAGCAACCGCGCGTGCGCGGCACCCATGCCCCGCGCGCCACCGCTGATGAGAACAACCTTGTTTTCTACCCGACCCATGATTTCCGTCCTTCGAACGAATTCAACGTGAACTAATAGTTCACTCAAAACTGAGCGTACTCCGTTATGTCGGAAATCCGATCCGGTCTCGTCGCACGAGCCGGGCGACCCGGGTCACGGGGGACGCAGGCGGGATAATGATCCGGATGACCACCACGCCGAAAGCCAGCACCGACCGGAACTCCTCGCCCGTGGAGCCCCGACCGGCGGGTCGCCGTGAACGCAGCAAGCACGACAAGAGGGCGCGCATCCACGCCGCAGCGGCGAAGCTGTTCGCCGAGCGCGGCTATTCGGCCGTGACCACACAGGACGTCGCCGATGAGGCCGACGTAGCCATCGGCACCCTCTTCCGCTACGCCACCTCGAAGCCGGAACTGCTCACGATGGTCTACAACACAACACTGCGCGACGGCATCGCCCGGGGCATGTCCACCACCGAAGCTGACGGCGCCATCACCGACCAGATCATGCGGCTGCTCGGCCCCCTGCTCGATGCCGGCCTCCAACACCGGGAGAACCTTGCCGTCTATCAGCGCGAGATTCTCTTCGGCGACCCGGATGGCGCCTTCCGCGGCGAAGCGCTGCACCTGATCGACCGGCTGGAGGCATCCATCGCCACGGTTCTGGGCCACTTGGCGGGACCCGGCGCGGGACCCCGACTTCGCCCCGAAGTGGACGTGATGCTGGCCGCGCGAAGCATCTTCTCGGCCCTGCACATGGAGATCATTCGCACCGGGCTCGGTCGTGAGGTCGCGGCCGATCTCCCCGGCACTCTGCGGGCGGAGATAGAGCTTCTGGTGCGAGGACTCACCCTTCCCGACGGACAATCCTGACCGCACACCGAGTTGCCGGAACCGCTTGCCCTTTCCCAGAACACCGAGGAGAGTTGAAGATTACTCCGGTTCTTCTGTTAGTGCTCCACTCTCACTTACACCCGTTTCCGGCCTCACGCGTAGCCAACTGGAAGTGAAAGTGAAAACTCATGGGCACGCTGTCTTATGACCGGGTCGTCGTGGAATTCGACGACCGAATCCTGACGCACCTGCAGATCGTGATCGTGCAGAAGTTGCGCCGAGGCGAAAGCTTCCTGTTCTCCTGGCGAAACGCCATGGAAGTGGGTGACGGGCGCAGTTCGGCGTGGATGAATCCGGCGATCCCGTTGTACTTCAAGTTCACCGGCGGACACACCCCGAGCATCAACCCGGATTGGATCGCACAACTCACCCGTTCGGCGAACAGCTCCCAGGGGCTCGTCGCCACCAGCGAGGAGCGGTGCGTGGCATCCGGGCACTCAGGGGGAATCGATGTCTCGTTCGCGGTGAAGCCCGCGACGGCGCTGCCGAAGTCGTCGATAGCGGCCCCCGAATAGCGCTCTGACGCAGATTCACGAGACGACCCAAGGAGGTTTGTAGAGCCCAAAGAGAGTTATCCACAACCTTGTTTTCGAGCACACAAAGCTACGAGATCGGGATACTCTCACTGCATGTCCAGCCTCGCAGCAATCTTCGCCCCCGACACCGTTCCGGAGCCGGCCCGTCCGGTCTCCGAGACGGTGCCGTCGGCGCTGGCTGCGGTGCCGGTTCTGGCCGAGGTTCGCCCGGAGGGCCCGGCGGGATCGCTGGCCGACGTGGTCGCCGCGGTCGCCCGCTGGGGGTCGTGCAGCGCAGATTATGACGCCCTGTCCGATGCGGATGCTCTCGCGTGCCAACGCGACATCGCCCGGCTCTCGGAGACGGTCGGAACCCGGCAGGTGTGGGTGGCGAAGACCATCGCGCACCGGTCCCGGCCGGAGTTGGGCCAGTCCGGTTTGGCGGCGCAGCAGGGGTATCTGAACCCGGACGGGTTGATCCAAAAGCTCACCGGGTCGACCAAGGCCGACGCGCGCCGGCTCGTGGACGTGGGCCGGATGCTCGCCGACAACGAGGCCGCCGCCGCACAGGCCGAAGCCGCCGCCGCAGCTGAGGCCGCCGCCGCAGCTGAGGCCGCCCGCAGGCTCCTGGACGAGCTCGACGGTGCTGGCGATGCTGATGGCTCCGGTGGCGACCCGGAGCTGACGGGGCTCGACGGCCTCGACGAGCTCGACGGCCTGAACGGCCGGAACGGGCTGGACGGAGTCGGTGGCCCGGCGATTGATCCGGCGCAGCTGCCGTGGCACCACAAGATCTCCGAGGCCGTGACCTGCGGGGCGTTGTCTGTGGCGGCCGCCCACGCGATCCGCACCGGGCTCGGTGACATCGATACCGTCGTGACGGGGCCGGTCCTCGCGACCGCCGTGGACGAGTTGCTCCGGGATACCCGCACCCTGAACGTGGATCAGTTGCTCAAACGGGCCCGCCGCACCCGGGACTCCCTCGACGCGGCCGGGATCATCGTGCGAGAACAAAAAGCGTGGGACGACCGCTCCCTGCGCGTGTGGACGAACCCGTCCGGCCAGGTGCACCTGCACGGGGTGTTCCCGCCCGAGCAGGGCGCGTTCGTCCTCTCCGCCTACGACAGCCTCACCAGTCCCCGCCGTGGCGGGGTGCGCTTTGTCGACCCGGCCCGCGCGAAGTGGGCCCAAAGCGTGCGCGATGACCCGCGCAGCACCGAGCAGATCGCCGCGGACGGTTTCCTCGCCCTCCTCAAAGCCGGCACCGAGATCAACCCCAACCGCATCCTCGGCGGCCGCCAACCCTCCGTCCGCATCATCACCCACCAGACCACCCCCGGAGAGGTGCCCACCCCGACGCCGACCGCCCCCGGCAGCGGCACCCATGCCACTACCGAGAACCCCACGAGCACCGCGAACCGCACCGCGAATCCTGCCGCCACCGAGAACCCCGGCCGCACCGGCACCCCTTCCGACACCGGAACCACTGCCCCCGCGGGGAGTTCAGCCTTCACCGGGACGGATACCCCCACCGGCACCTCAACACCCACGTGGACCTTCTCCACCGCAGCAACACCGATCCCGGCACCCCACCTGAACGGCCCAACACGGCCCGACCCGATCATCCCGCCGGGCCCGACGTCCCACGTCAACGGCCAAGCTCGGCCCGACCCGCTCATACCGCCGGGCTCGACGTCCCACGTCGACGGCCCGGCCCGTCCTGACCCGGTGATCCTGCCGGGGTCGGGACTCCTGCTGCTGCGGCAACCGGATGAGATCCTCGCACCCCTGCCCGACCTCACCGCGCACGGATACCTCGAGGGCAACCCCGCACCCCTGTCCCAACCCACCCTCGACCGGCTCATCTGCGACAGCGGCAGCCTGCCCATCACCTTCAGCACCGACAACCAACCCCTCAACCTCGGCCGAGACGTGCGCCTCTTCACCCCCGCCCAACGCATCGCCCTCGCCGCCCGCGACGGCGGCTGCCGCTGGGGCGACTGCGACAAACCACCCGCCTTCACCGAAACCCACCACATCGACCACTGGCTCCGCGACCACGGCAGCACCGACATCCGCCACGGCATCCTGCTCTGCAACCCCCACCACAGACTCCTGCACAACCAAGGCTGGCAAATCTTCGAAAACCAAGGCCGCTACTGGCTCCGCCCACCCGCCACCATCGACCCCGGACAAACCCTCATCGACATGCCCAGCAAAACACCCCACCAACACTGACCCCACCACCCGCACCAGTCTCGACGGCCCGACCAACAAGATGGGCAGGTACCGCAGACCGGGGCACCGGGTCTCGATGCTCCTATTGATGTCAAGCGGCGATTTGGGTGGTTGCGTGGCGTTCTTGGACGGCGATGAGGATGGGGAAGATCTCTCGGGCGAGGTAGCGCTTGAGGAGGCGCATGGTGTCGCGTTTGGTCTTGCCGCGCGCCAGGGTCTTCTCGACGTAGGCGCGGGTCTCGGGGTGGCGTTTCATACGGACCAGGACAATGCGGTGGAACGCGGCGTTGCCTTGCCGGTTGCCGCCACGGTTGAGCCGGTGCCGGTTCGTTTTCCCTGACGACGCCGGGATCGGTGCGGTCCCGGCCAAGTGAGCGAGGGCGGATTCGGTGCCGATCCGGTCCACGTTCTCGCCCGCGACGGTCAGCAGCGTCGCGGCAACATCCGGTCCAACCCCATAAACGGCGAGCAGTTCCGGGGCGTAAGCGGTGACGAGGGCGCGGATGCTCTCCTCGAACCGGTCAGCCTCAAGGCTCAACTCAACGTGACGGCGGCCCAAAGACTTCGCGGCGTCCTTCGTCGCGGCGGTGACGACATCATCGCCGGCCAGCTCCCGCAAGCGCGCGCAGGCTTTCGCGAGGTCTTTGGCCTTGAGACCGGCGAACTTTGCGCGGAGAGTTTCCGGGGCGCTGACGAGCAGGCTGTGCAGCTGGTTCATGATCTCGGTGCGCTGCTTGACGACCAGGCGCCGAGACGTGCGGAGGATCCGCATCGCTTCGACCTCACCGTTCCGGATCTTCGGCACCGTCGTGGCCCGCTTGGACAAGACAGCACGGGCAGCAGAGTACGCGTCGATCTGGTCCGTCTTGCCCCGCAACCGGCGTTCCTGCTTATCCGGCGCCAACACATCAATCACCTCGATGCCTGCGCTGCGCAGTCGCGCCGTGAGGCCGGCACCGTAGGAGCCGGTGCCCTCGACACCGGCGCGGAGCACGTCGCCCTGGCCGGTGACCCATGCGATCAGGGCCGCGTATCCGTCCGGGGTGGCATCGAATTTACGGTCCGTGAGGGATTCGCCCAGTGCGCTGATCACCGCGACGTGGTGGAAATCCTTGTGCGTATCGACGCCGATGATGATCTTTTGGTGGTTGTCGGTCATTCTGGTTACAGCCCTTCTTCGTAAGGGTCAGCGTTCAGGGTGCCGGCAGACAGGTCAGTGAAGAGACTTTAGCCAGGCTCCTATCAGGTCATGATCGGCATCCTGAACGCGACATTAGATGTCAGGGCCAGGCCAGTCGACGCATCGAGACAAAGACAGCCAAGGCGTCGGACAGGCTCTGAGTCAGACCAACCCGACCCCACACCCATCATCACTGACAGGCTCGACCAACGAGATGGGCGGGACCGCGGACAGGGTTGCGGGGTCTCGACGGGCTCGACCAGCGAGATGGGCGGGGACCGCAGACAGGGTTGCGAGGTCTCGGCAGGCTCGACCAACAGGGTAGACGCGAACCGCAGACACGGTTGCGGGGTTTCGACAGGCTCGACCAGCGAGATGGGTGCGAACCACGGACAGGGTTGAGGCGTCTCGACGGGCTCGACCGACGGGCGCCGCGGCACGGGGCGCGGCGGGCTCGCGGGGTCAGCGGGGGGCGACGGTGAAGCGGCGCAGGGCCAGAGCCGGGTTGATGCGGCGCACCTCGGCTAGCCGGGTCGTGGAGATCCAGCCGACCGCCACATCCGTCGTCTCACCGATCGTCACCAGTTCGACACCCATCGGGTCGACCACCATGCTCGCGCCCACGCCGCTGGGTGGCGCATGGTCGGCGGCCGCCAGGTAGATCGTGTTCTCCAGCGCACGCGCAGTCAGGAGGGTGCGCCAGTGCTGCTCCTTGAGCGGCCCGCGCACCCACTCGGCCGGCACGAGCACCAGCTCGGCTCCGGCGTCAACGAGGCGCCGGGTGACCTCGGGAAATCTCACGTCGTAACAGGTCTGCAGCCCAACGGTGATGCCGGCCACCTGGAAGGTCTCCGGCTCCTCAATGGGTCCGGCAAGCACCCGATCTGATTCGCGGGAGCCGAAGGCGTCGTAGAGGTGCAGCTTGCGGTAGCTCGCCACGATCTTCCCGGCCGGGTCAATCGCCACGAGGGTGTTGTGCACCCGGTCGGCGTCCGCGGTGGTTTCCAGCATGCCGGCGACGACGTGCACACCGAGCTCGATGGCGAGCCGGCCGAGCGCCACAACGAACGGTCCGGTCAGAGGTTCAGCGGCGGCAACGGATGCATCGCCCAGCCGGGTCTCGAAGAACGACGAGTACTCCGGAAAGACCACGATCCTCGCACCCCGGGTGACTGCGATCTCGGCGAGTGAGCGCATCGTGGCCAGGTTGGCTTCCTGGTCGGAACCCGGCGCGAACTGCGCCACGGCCACTCCGAGTTCTTCCGTTGACAGCGCATCCACCATGCCGTCAGCCTAGCGGCGGCTTCCCAGCTTCAGAGGCGGCAGGTCGCGCGCGAAGCGGCGCGCAACGTGCCAGCATGAGAACCTGACCGAGCGAAGGGTGACGGCATGAAGATCTTGGTCGTAGAGGATGATGACCAGATGGGCGCCCTGATCGAACGGGGGCTCCAGGCCGAGGGATACGAAACCGCACGGGTATCCAACGGCATCGACGCACTCATCGCCATCTCGGGGGACGGTTTCAGCCTCGCGGCCATCGACGTGATGCTGCCCCAGATGTCGGGTTTCGAGATCTGCCGGCGCATCCGCGAATCGGGCAGCACCATGCCTGTACTGCTGCTCACCGCTCGGGACACCGTGGACGACCGGGTCTTCGGGCTCGACAGCGGCGCCGACGACTACCTCACCAAGCCATTCGCCTTCGCGGAGCTCTCCGCCCGAGTGCGCGCTCTGCTGCGGCGGCGTTCGATGGGCGCCCCGCTCACCCTGGAGATCGGCAACCTCGTGCTGGATTCCCGTGACCTTCGCGTGACCGTGGCCGGGCGGGCCGTCTCGATGAGCCCCAAGGAAGTCGCCCTATTGCGCCTGCTCTGCAGTCGCGCCGGCACCACGGTCGACCGCACCACGATCCTCGAGGAGATCTGGAACGGCACGAGCCACATCGACCCGAACATCGTCGACCAATACATCAGCTACCTCCGCCGCAAGATCGACACCGAGGCCGCCGGGGTGCGCATCGTCACCGTGCGCGGCGCGGGGTATGCGGTGGAGCTCGTCGAGTGAGGCGGGGCGCCCGGTGAACCGGCTGCGCCGCATCTGGCTGCCCGCGCTCTCGATCAGGGCGCGAATCACCGTAGGCAGCCTGCTCGTCGCCACGGTCTTGTTCAGCACGGCCGCTTTCTTCTTCCGCCTCGAGGTGCAGTCCATCCTCACCGCGACGAACGAGACCATGCTGCGCAATGATGCGGAGCCGTTGATCGGCGAACTCGCCGCCAACCCCACCGACGCCATCGAGAGCCCCAGCGAGGGCCAGTTGCTGGCGATCATCGACCCCGACGGTGTCGTCCGCAAGTCGTCGCTGCCACGCAGCCTCGACCGGCAGATCACCACCCTGTCCGATCTGGGTCCCGACCCGCAGACGGTCAACACTCCCGCGGCCACCTATCTGGTCTCGGCGACCACGGTCACCGTGCCTTCGGGCGACTGGCTGGTCATCGCCGCCCGAAGCCAGCAGGCGCCCACGCTGCTGCTCGACGAGCTCACCGGGGTGCTGACCCTCGGCACCCTGATTCTCACCATCGGATTCGGGCTGGCCTCGTGGCTGCTCACCGGCGCCGCCTTACGCCCGGTGACCCGGCTTCGCGAGGAGGCGGAGAGCCTGAGCGCCACGGGGTCCTCGGCCCGGCTGCGCGTTCCGGCCGGCAAAGACGAGGTCAGCAGGCTCGCCCGCACCCTCAACGACTTCATCGAACGGCTCCGGCGCGGCGTCGACCGCGAGAAACAAATCGTGTCGGATGCGAGCCACGAGCTACGCACCCCGCTCGCGGTGCTCCAGGCGCAACTCGAACTGGCCCATCTGGATTCCGGCGACGCCCCGGCTCTCGAGCGTGACATTCGGGATGCGTCGGCCACCGCGGGCCGGCTCAGCCGGCTGGCGACCAACCTGCTCGAGTTGAGCAAGCTCGAGAGCGAGCAGTCACCGCCCGAAACGGACTGGGCCGGCCTCGTCGGCGAGGTCACGGCATCCGTCGACCGGGCCCGGATCGTGCGGGAAGGCCATGAGCTCGATGTCGTCTACCGCATCGACGGTGACGACCCCGACGGGTACTACGGCATCTCGAGCACCAATATGGGCCAACTGCTCGACAACCTGATCTCCAACGCGGTGACTGCCATGGCCGGCCACGGCAGCGTCACCGTCTCGCTCACGCGCTCGGGCACCGGCGCCCTCATCGCCGTCGTCGACACCGGGCCAGGCCTGCCCGACGAGTTCATCCCGCTCGCCTTCGACAGGTTCTCCCGACCCGACAGCTCCCGGTCCAGCCACTCGGGCGGTTCGGGGCTGGGCCTGGCGATCGTGCACGCCATCGTGGAACGCGCCCATGGCAGCGTGCAGCTCCGGAACACCGGCACCGGGCTGGCCGTCGAGATTCGGCTGCCGCGGCACATCCGCTGATCAGAGCCCAAGTCATCCGCACCAGTCAAAGTCTGTGAGATTTCGCAGGCCACCCCTCCGCCCGCTGGGAGTAAACGTTAACCCGGGGGTCATACGGTCGGAATGTGACGACACTACTGAGTTCTCCCCGCGTCGAGCCGACCCGGCTCGCGACCACATCGTCACGTGAATTCGCCGGTGCCGCCGGCCTGCTCGGCCTCTTCGGATTCATCCTGTCGTTCGCGGGCTCCTGGATCCCGTCGTATTGGGGTGACGAGGCGGCCAGTGTCATGTCGGCCGAGCGCTCCCTGCCGTCGCTGTTTCGGGTTCTGGGCAACATCGACGCCGTACACGGCGGCTATTACCTTTTCCTGCACGGCTGGATCGAGATTTTCGGCGCCTCCGAACTGGCCACCCGGCTCCCCAGCGCACTCGCCATCGGCTTCGCGACGGCCGGCACCGTGCTGCTGGCACGGATGCTCGTCAACACGCGAGTGGCCGTGATCGCCGGCGTGGTCTTCGCTGTGCTCCCCCGGGTTACCTACATGGGCGCTGAGGCACGCTCCACCGCCTTGGCCACGATGCTCGCAGTGTGGACTTTCGTGCTCCTCGTGCACATCGTGCGCGCTCGGGCCGGCGCCCCGCTGCTACGCCTGGCGTTCTGGGCGGCGTATGCGCTGATGGTCACCCTGAGCGCCTACATGTTCCTGTACACGGCCCTCTTGATTCCGGTGCACGCCCTCACCGTGGCTCTGCTCTCCCGACGCCGCCGCGGAGCACTGTTGGCCTGGGCGGCGGCCGCCGCCGCCGGGCTGCTGCTGGCCTCGCCGGTTTTCTACTGGGGAGTCGGCGAGCGCGAACAGATCTCGTTCCTCGCCCGGCGGCCGACCGTCAGTGTGCTCGACGCCGCCGTGCACCAGTGGTTCGGCACGCCGGCCCTTGCCGGCATCGCCTGGGCGCTCATCGCGATCGGGGCCGTGGCTACCTTCGTGCCCCGCTTCCGCGCCCGCGGTCGGGCACCGCGGGCCGAACTTCTCGTGGTGCTCGCCTGGGCCATTGTGCCCAGCGCCGTGCTGCTCATCGGCACCCAGCTGATCACACCGATGTACTCGCTGCGTTACCTGTCGATCTGCATTCCCGCGGCGGCCCTGGCCGTGGCCGTGGGCATCGCCGCACTGCGTCCACGGTGGACCCAGGTCGTCGCCGTGCTCCTGGTCGGCGCCCTCGCCACGCCCGGCTACCTCGCTCAGCGCACCGACTTCGCGAAAGACGGGGGCAGCGATTGGCGGCAGGTATCCGACATCCTGCGCACCGAGGCCCGCCCCGGTGACGCCGTGGTGTTCGACGAGAGCACCAAGCCGTCGCAGCGCCCGCGGCTGGCGATGCACCTCTACCCGGCCGGCTTCGTCGGGCTGGATGACGTGACGCTCAACCGGTCGTATCAGGACGTCGATTGGCTGTGGGACACCACGATCCCGCTCGCCGAAGCCACCTCGAGGCTCGCCGGCACCGACCGGGTCTGGGTACTGCACAACGTCGGCAGTCGGGACACAGTGTCGGGCACGGATATCGGCGTGCTGCAGCAGCTGGGCTTCACCGTGCACTCCTCACTCACCGTCAACCCCACGATCCTTTCCGAACTGACAAGGTAGTTACATGCCATCCACTGTGGTCATCATTCCCACGTACAACGAACGCGAGAACCTCGGCAGCATCGTCGGCCGGGTGCGCAGCAGCGTGCCCGACGCCGATGTGCTGATCGTGGACGACGCCTCACCCGACGGCACCGGCGCCCTGGCCGACACCCTCGCGACTGCCGACGACCGGCTGCACGTGCTGCACCGCAGCAAGAAGAACGGTCTGGGGGCGGCCTACCTGGAGGCCTTCGACTGGGCGCGCGCGCGCGGATTCGACTACCTCGTGCAGTTGGACGCCGACGGTTCTCACCAGCCCGAGCAGTTGCCCTCCCTGCTGGCCGCCGCACGCACCGCTGATGTCGTGATGGGGTCCCGTTGGATTCCCGGCGGCGAGGTCAAGAACTGGCCGTGGCACCGCCGGATGCTCTCCCGCGGCGGCTCGCTCTACTCCCGGTTCATGCTGCGCTTGCCGCAGCACGACGTCACGGGCGGCTACCGCGTCTACAGTGCCGATGCGCTCGAACGGATGCAGCTGGAAAGCGTCGACAGTCTCGGCTACTGCTTCCAGATCGACATGCTCCTGCACGCCGTGCGCGCCAGGCTGAAGGTGGTCGAGGTGCCGATCACGTTCATCGAACGCACCCTCGGCAACTCCAAGATGAGCGGCAACATCGTGTTCGAGGCCATGGGCCGGGTCACGATCTGGGGCCTGACCGGCCGCGGAGCACGGCACGCGAACCCGGCGCCAGCCCCGGCGACCAACGGTCGTGAGCTGTGAGGTAAGCACGCCTCGGGGCGTTTTCGGGGGCTTTTCTCACGGCTCAAGGGACGGGCATGAGGAATTTCACTTCCGGTCATCGTGACTATATGATGGGTCTCAGTTAGAGTCACACTAACCTTTAGTCGATGGATGTCCAGATGACCGAGTCCCACCCGCCCGTGCTTGCGGTGTCGACGGTCATTTTCGCCCTCCGGCCGGACGCCGAATCCGGCTTCATGACCCTCTGGCTCCCCCTGGTGCGCCGCACCCGTGAGCCGCAGCTCGACCTCTGGGCGCTGCCCGGTGGCTGGCTGCCGGCCGACGAAGAACTCGCCGCCGCCGCCGCCCGCACCCTGCGGGAGACCACCGGGCTCACCCCCAAATACCTGGAGCAGCTGTACACCTTCGGTGACCTCGGCCGCTCCCCCGGCAACCGGGTCGTCTCGGTGGTCTACTGGGCGCTCGTACAGTCCGGCGAGGCCGACGCGGCCGCCGTCGACGACAACGTGCAGTGGTTCCCCGCCGACCGCCTACCCGACCTGGCCTTCGACCACAACCACATCGTCGAATACGCTCTGTGGCGCCTGCGTACCAAGGTGGAGTACTCCCGCATCGCGCACGCCTTCCTCGGTGAGACCTTCACCCTGGCCCAGCTGCGCGACGTGCACGAGGCGGTGCTGCGCCGCGCGCTCGACCCGGCCAACTTCCGTCGCATGATCGAGTCCTCCGGCACCGTCGTCGACACGGGACTGCGCCTGGCCGGGGTGCCGCACCGTCCGCCGCGGCTCTACCGCTACAACGACTCCCAGACGCTCGCCGAACAGGGCCCGCTCGGCCCGCTGGTGGGCTGAACCTTGTACCTCCGACCCATCCCGCACTCCCCGAGGAGCACGACATGACCATCGCATCGGTCGACCGCACCATCCGCCTGATCAGCACCGGCAAGGCCGAGGGAAGCACCTGCACCCCCGACCTCGCCGTGGACCCCTGGTACTTCGACGCCGGCACACCCGGGTACGGACCCGGCTCCTCGATGGGCGACGTCATCCCCACCGGGTCTCCGCGCCAGGGCGAACTGCCCGCGCGCTACCGCACCGCCTCCAACGGTGAACTGGGCGACTGGATCCGCGCCGCCAAGGCCACCCTCGGCGACAGGGTCGTGGTGCTCGGCCACTTCTACCAGCGCGAAGAGGTGCTGCAGCACGCCGACTTCGTGGGCGACTCCTTCCAGCTCGCCGTGGCCACCCAGAGCCGCCCAGACGCCGAGGCCATCGTCTTCTGCGGCGTGCACTTCATGGCCGAGACCGCCGACCTGCTCTCGACGCCGGAACAGGCCGTGATCCTGCCCAACCTCGCCGCAGGCTGTTCGATGGCCGACATGGCCGACATCGACTCCGTCACCGAGTGCTGGGAGCAGCTCGAGGAGCTGTACGGCACCGAACCGGATGCCTCGGGGCGCGTCCCCGTGATCCCCGTCACCTATATGAACTCCTCCGCGGCGCTCAAGGGCTTCTGCGGCGAGCACGGCGGCATCGTCTGCACCTCCTCGAACGCCGAGACCGTGCTCGAGTGGGCCTTCGAACGCGGCCAGCGAGTGCTGTTCTTCCCCGACCAGCACCTGGGCCGCAACACCGCCAAGGCCATGGGCGTGCCCCTCGAGCAGATGCCGATGTGGAACCCGCGCAAGCCCCTGGGCGGCAACACCGAGGCCGAGCTCGAGGACTCCCGAGTCATTCTCTGGCACGGCTTCTGCAGCGTGCACCGCCGCTTCACCGTGGACCAGATCGACGCCGCCCGCGCCGAGCACCCCGGCGTGCGCGTGATCGTGCACCCCGAGTGCCCGATGGCGGTCGTCGACGCCGCCGACGAATACGGCTCCACCGACTACATCGCCAAGGCCATCGCCGCTGCCCCGGCCGGCTCCACCTTCGCGATCGGCACCGAGATCAACCTCGTGCAGCGCCTCGCCGCCCAGTACCCGGAGCACACCATCTTCTGCCTCGACCCGGTGGTCTGCCCCTGCTCCACCATGTACCGCATCCACTCGGGCTACCTCGCCTGGGTGCTCGAAGCGCTCGTGGGCGGCGACGGCGTGCCCGCCGAGGTGCTCAACCGCATCACAGTGGCCGACGATGTGGCCGATCACGCCCGGGTGGCACTCGAACGGATGCTCGCGGCCAAGCCGCCGGCGGCCGGTCCCGTTGCACCGGTGGCAAGCGTCAGCACCGGAGCCTGACCATGACCCGAGTGCTCGTCGTCGGCAGCGGACTGGCCGGCCTGCTCGCCGCGGTGCGGGCCACCGATGCCGGCCACCGGGTGACCCTGGTCACCAAGGCCGCCCTCTCGGACAGCAACACCCGCTACGCCCAGGGCGGTATCGCCGCCGCACTGTTCCCCGACGATTCGGTGGACGCGCACATCCTCGACACCCTGCGTGCCGGCGCCGGCCTGTGCGACCCCGCCGCGGTCCGGGTGCTCTGCGAAGAAGGCCCGGCCCGGGTGCGCGACCTGATCCGGTTCGGGGTCGACTTCGACCGCGACGAGTCCGGCATCACCCGCGGACTGGAGGCCGCGCACTCCAGGTCCCGAGTGCTGCACGCCGGCGGCGACGCCACGGGCGCCGCCATCGAGGCCGCCCTGGTGGCCACCGTTCAGGAGCGCGCCACCCGCGCCCACGCGCTGGGCGGCGACCAGATCACCATCCACGAACACACCATGCTCGTCGACCTCACGGTCATCGACGGCCGGGTCACCGGCGCCGTGCTGCTCGGCCCCGACGACACCCGGCACACCGTGGCCGCCGACACCGTGATCCTGGCCACCGGCGGCGCCGGCGCCCTGTACCGGCACACCACCAACCCCGCCATCGCCACCGGTGACGGTGTCGCCGCCGCCTGGCGTGCCGGCGCGGCCGTCGCCGACGTGGAGTTCTACCAGTTCCACCCCACCGCCCTCGCGGTGCCCGGCACACCGTTGATCTCCGAGGCCGTGCGCGGCGAGGGCGCCGTGCTGCTCAGCAGCACGGGCGAACGCTTCATGACCGCCATCCACCCGGATGCCGAGCTGGCGCCCCGCGACATCGTGGCCCGCAGCATCGCCGCCCAGATGAAGGCGCAGGGCGGCGCCCCGGTGCTGCTCGACGCCACGGGCCTCGGCCGCGACCTGCTCGAAAGCCGCTTTCCCACCATCACGGCCGCCTGCCGCGCGAACGGGCTGGACTGGGCCGCCGAACCGATCCCCGTGGCCCCGGCCGCGCATTACTGGATGGGCGGCATCGCCACCGACGGCTGGGGCCGAACCTCGCTGCCCGGCCTGTATGCCGTGGGCGAGGCCGCCCGCACCGGCGCGCACGGCGCCAATCGGCTGGCCTCGAACTCTCTCCTCGAGGCCGCCGTGTTCGCCGACCGCGCCGTGCGGTCGCTGAACGAGGCCGAACAGCCCGCGCCATACTTCGCCACCGACACCGATGCCGACTCCGGCCGGGATGCCGACATCGCCGGCTACCCGGGCACCGGGCCGGACGACATGGGCGACCTGGCCGACGCTGCCGACGCATCCGTCACTGTCTTTGCCCCCGGCCTCGTCGACCGCGGCGCCCTGCAGAACCTGCTCTGGGAGGCCGCCGGAGTGCACCGCTCCGGCGCCGACCTCACCGGCGCGGCGGCGACCCTGGCCGGCTGGAGAGCCGCGGACCGGGCGCAAGCCACGGCCGCGGAGCTGGAGACCGGAAATATGCTCGACCTGGGCCGGCTGATCGTGGCCGCCGCCCTCGCCCGCACCGAGTCCCGCGGGGCGCACCACCGCGCCGATTGCCCGGACACCCGCCACGAGCTGGCCCGGCCACGCTTCACGGTGCGCCAGGACGCGCGCGCACTGGTAACCGCTTCATCCATCGCTTCGGAGGGCATCGCATGCTGACCACTCACGCCATCGAGACCGTTGTGCGGTCCGCCCTCGATGAGGACGCCCCGTGGGGCGACCTCACCAGCGAGATGCTGATCCCCGCCGACGCCGTCGCCACTGCCCAGCTCGTGGCACGGGAGGCCGGCGTGTTCAGCGGCGGCGCCGTGTTCGCCGCGGCGTTCCGCCTGGTCGACGCCCGCATCACCGTGCACCTGCACGTCGCCGACGGCACCGTGTTCGCCGCGGGCGACCTCCTCGCGGAGGCGTCCGGTCCGGCCCGCGGCATCCTCACCGCCGAACGCATCGGGCTCAACTTCGTGCAACGGATGAGCGGCATCGCCACGCTCACCGCACAGTACGTGGCCGAGACCGAGGGCACCAGCGCCCGCATCGTCGACACCCGCAAGACCACCCCCGGGCTGCGCGCCGTGGAGCGCCAGGCCGTGCGGGACGGCGGCGGCCACAACCACCGCTTCAGCCTCTCCGACGCCGTGATGGCCAAGGACAACCACCTGGCCGTGCTCAGCGCCGACGGCACCGACCTCACCGAGGCGCTGCTCGCCGTGCGAGCCCGGCTCTCGCACACCACCCACTTCGAGGTGGAGGTGGACACCCTCGAGCAGATCGAGCCCGTGCTCGCGGCCGGCATCGACACCATCATGCTCGACAACTTCGACGCCGAGGCCCTGCGCGAGGGCGTGCGGCAGGTCGCCGGCCGCGCCATCGTGGAGGCCAGCGGCGGGGTGTCGCTTGAGACCGTACGTCGCATCGCCGAGTCGGGTGTCGACGTCATCTCGGTCGGCGCCCTCACCCACAGCGTGCGCTCGCTCGACCTGGGACTGGACGTCGTCATCCTGCCCGAGGCCGTCCTCCCCGAGTAGCCCGCCCACGAGCCTCGCCGCCCGGACCCGTTCTCTGGAGAGAAGCCATGATCTACCTCGACAACGCAGCCACCGCGCCGCTCCGCCGCGAGGTGGCCGAGGCCATCTGGCCGATCCTCACGCAGGGGTTCGGCAACCCGTCCAGCCACCACCGGGTGGGCGAGGCCGCGGCTGCGACGCTCAAGACAGCGCGCGGGCGCATCGCCAGGGTGCTCGGCTGCCGGCCCGGCGAGATCACCATCACCAGCGGTGGCACCGAGGCCGACAACCTCGCCCTCAAGGGCCTCGCGCTCGGCGCCCCGCGCGGCCGGCACATCATCACCACGGCCCTCGAGCACGAGGCGGTGCTCGACTCCTGCGACTACCTGCACCGGCTGCACGGCTTCGAGATCACCCTGCTGCCCACGGATGCCACCGGCCGGGTCGACCCCGCCGACCTCGCCCGGGTCATCCGACCCGACAGCACCCTCGTCAGCATCCACTACGCCAACAACGAGATCGGCACCGTGCAGCCCATCCGGGAACTCGCCGCGATCGCCCTGGCGGCGGGCGTGCCGATGCACACCGACGCCGTGCAGGCGGCCGGCTGGCTCCCGCTGAACGTGGCGGAGCTGGGCGTGGACGCGTTGAGCATCTCCGGCCACAAGCTCGGTGCCCCGCAGGGCGTGGGCGCGCTGTACCTGCGCGGCCGCCTGCCGGTCGAGCCGGTGTTGCACGGCGGCGGCCAGGAGCGCGGCAAGCGCAGCGGCACTGAGAACGTGGCCGGAGCCGTTGGCCTCGCCACGGCCCTCGACCTGGCCGAGACCGAGCGGGTCGACCTCGCGCCGCGCCTGGCCGCGCTGCGCGACGCCTTCGTTGCAGCTGTGCTCGAGAGCACCCCGGGGGCCGCGCTGACGGGTCATCCGCTGCACCGGCTGCCCGGCCACGCCTCGTTCACCTTCGCCGGCACCGGCGGGGAGGCCGTGCTGCTCGAGCTCGAGCGCTTCGACATCGTCTGCTCGAGCGGATCGGCCTGCGCCGCCGGCAGCGACGAGCCGTCGCATGTGCTCACGGCGCTGGGCGTCCCCGCCGACCTCGCCCAGACCGCGGTGCGTTTCACTCTCTCGGCCGGCACGACCGCCGCGGACCTGACCGAGGCCGCCACCCGGGTGCGCGAGGCCGTAGCCGCAGTGCGCGGCCTCGCTCCCTGACCGGCCCCGCCCACCCCGCCGCGCCCGCCCCCGCACGACGACTGCAACTGTTTCCCAATCGGACAAATGGTGCCGGCACACGGTATTTGTCAACCTGTTTGAGACAGGTTGGGTTTGGGTTTTTGGCGGGGGTCGTTGATGCATACCCGGCCCGGTAGGGCCGGGGGCTTGGGGTGTTGGGCGTAGCGTTCCGGATGCGTTCTGAATGCGGTGTTGAGGACCTGGCTTCGGCGACGGGTCACTCGGTCGGTGCGGCCGTAGTGAACGTCGTTGGGGGTGTTCCAGGCGATGCCGGAGTGGCGGTGGTTCTGGTTGTATTCGTGGAAGAACCAGCCGAAGTAGGCGCGGGCGTCATCGGTCGTGGCGAAGATCTCGGGGAATGCGAGATCGTATTTCGCGGTCTTAAATAACGCTTCGCTGTAGGGGTTATCGTTGGAGACTTTGGGCCGTGAGAAGGACTTATCGACGCCGAGTTTCTCCAGCAGCAAGGACACCGGTGTGCTCACCATCGCCGCACCGTTATCCGAGTGCAGATAGTTCGGCGCGACGCCGTGGTTCGCGGTGACCGCTTCTTGGATCAGTTCTTCGGCGAGGTCACCATCCTCGTAGGCCTCCAGCCGCCAGCCCACGACGCGGCGGGAGTAGATGTCCATGATCACGTAGAGGTGGAAGTAGCGGCCCCGGATCGTGGTCTTGAGCTTGGTGATGTCCCAGGACCACACCTGTGACGGGGCGGTCGCGACCAGCTCGGGGATCTTCTTCGGCGACCCCTCAGCCTGCCGGCGGCGCTCGTGGACCTGCCCGGCCGCGCGGGCGACGCGGTACCAGGAAGACTTCGACGCCAGGTAAACACCCGCATCCCAGGCCCGGTAAAACGCTTGGCAGATCGAGAAGCCCTCATACTCAGGGGTGTTGATCAGCGCCAGGATCTGCGCGCTCTCCGCAGTGGAGAGCGTGGCTGGCTGGTGCCGGTCCTTCTGCGGGATCGGCGCGGCCAGGCGGGCGCGGGGGCTGCGGTGCCGATAGAACGATGCCCGCGAGTAGCCGACCAACGCGCAGGCCCGCACCACCGGCATCCCCACAGCAGTCAGGTCGACGACTGTTTCGAACGCTACTCGGTGGGTTTCGGCTTCCGAAACGCGGCCGGGATCGCTGGCTCGTCCGGCAGCGGCGGGGTGCGGATTTGTGAGCTCTTGGCCAGCGCGGACAAGAGCTCTGAGGCTTTTCCCAACACCTCCACCGCGCTCTCGGACTGCTCCAACTGGGCTTTGAGGATCGCGTTTTCCTTCTGCAGCCGCAGAAATTCGATCCGCTCCTGTTTCGTCAACACGTACTTAGTCTGCCGCTGTTCCGTCTCGACCAGCAGGCCCTGCCGCTTCTCCTGACTCCACCGCGACAGCGACCTAACGTCGATCCCGACTCGGCGACAGAACGCGGACTTCGCGCCGACCTCCGCGCCCGTCGACGCGTACTGCTCCCACTGCGCAAGAATCGCGAGGCGCTCAGCAGACGTGAAATGATGCTTCCGAGTAAGCCGGGTTTGGACTTCTGACATTTCCATTTGGATGTCCTCTTCCCCGCCCTCTGCCGGCCCGTGATGAAACGATGATTTGTCTCACCACAGGCTGACACTCAGGGCACACCGGGCGCAGATGTCCGGTGCGGCACCATTTGGGCTGGTGCGGGCCGGTTCGGCGCGCACTGGCGGCGGCGCGACGGCGAACCCAGTCGCCCGCGGAAATGCCACCCGAGTGGGACCTTTGGCACGTGTTTCGGTCCCTGACGAGTCCTAAGTTTGAACCAGAGACAAAGATCCCAGATCGGGTTGTCCAGGAGGAAAACTATGACGATCACAGACCAACCAGTCGCCACTCCAATCGCCGCGCAGATCGACACCATGGTCTCTGCCGGCGCCGTCGCTTTGAAGGAATACGCGAACTTCACCCAGGAGCAGATTGACTTCATCGTCAAGAAGGCCTCCGTCGCAGCCCTGTCCAAGCACGCCGAACTCGCCGTGCACGCCGTCGCCGAAACCGGCCGAGGCGTCTTCGAAGACAAGGCCGTGAAGAACCTCTTCGCGTGCGAGCACGTCACCAACTCGATGCAGAACCTCAAGACCGTGGGCATCATCAGCCGCGACGAGATCACCGGCATCACCGAGATCGCAGAGCCCGTGGGCGTCATCTGCGGCATCACCCCGGTCACCAACCCCACCTCGACCGCGATCTTCAAGTCGCTCATTGCACTGAAGACCCGCAACCCCATCATCTTCGGCTTCCACCCGGGAGCCCAGCAGTCCTCCGTCGCCGCAGCCCGCGTCGTGCGCGACGCCGCCATCAAGGCCGGCGCCCCGGAGAACTGTATCCAGTGGATCGAAGCCCCCTCGCTCGAGGCCTCCACCCTGCTGATGAACCACCCCGGTGTCGCGACCATCCTCGCCACCGGTGGAAACGCCATGGTCCGCGCCGCGTACTCCTGCGGCAAGCCCGCCCTGGGTGTCGGCGCCGGAAACGTGCCCGCCTTCATCGAGAAGAGCGCCAAGCTCAAGCGTGCCGTCAACGACGTCGTGCTCTCCAAGTCCTTCGACTACGGCATGATCTGCGCCTCGGAGCAGGCCGTCATCATCGAAGAGCCCCTCTACAAGGAGGCGATGGCAGAATTCAAGATCCTGCACGCCTACCTCACCACCAAGGAAGAGAAGGCCCTGCTCGAAGAATTCATCTTCGGCGTCACCGCCAACTCGGAGAACTGCGCCGGCGCCAAGCTGAACCCCACCGTCGTCGGCAAGTCGCCGGTGTGGATCGCCCAGCAGGCCGGTTTCAGTGTTCCCGACGACACGTCGATCATCCTGGTCGAGGTCAGCGGAGTCGGCCCGCACGAGCCCATGACCCGCGAAAAGCTGGCCCCGGTGCTCGCCGTCATGCACGCCAAGGACGCCGAAGAGGGCATCTCGCTCTCCGAGCAGATGGTGGAATTCGACGGACTGGGCCACTCTGGCTCGATCCACAGCGAGAACCCCGCGATCATCGAGGAGTTCGGCAAGCGCGTCAAGGCCGTCCGCATCATCACCAACGCCCCCAGCTCGCTCGGTGGCATCGGTGACATCTACAACGCCTTCATCCCGTCGCTCACGCTCGGCTGTGGTTCGTACGGACACAACTCCGTCTCGAACAACGTGTCGGCGATCAACCTCATCAACGTCAAGCGCATCGGCCGGAGGAACAACAACTTGCAGTGGTTCAAGATCCCCGCGAAGACCTACTTCGAGCCGAACGCCATCCGTTACCTGGCCGACATGCGCGACGTCACCCGGGTCACCATCGTCACCGACTCGACCATGACCCGCCTGGGCTTCGTCGACAAGATCCTCGACGTGCTCAACCGCCGCGAGGGCCGTGTCGCCCTGCAGATCATCGACAACGTGCTCCCCGAGCCCACCGTCTCCGCCGTGGAGAAGGGCGCAGAGGAAATGCGCGCCTTCAAGCCGGACACCATCATCGCCCTCGGTGGCGGCTCCCCCATGGACGCCGCGAAGGTCATGTGGCTGCTGTACGAACACCCCGAAATCGAATTCGCCGACATGAAGGAAAAGTTCTTCGACGTGCGCAAGCGCGCGTTCAAGTTCCCCGACCTCGGTGAGCTCGCCAAGCTCGTCTGCATCCCGACCACCTCGGGCACCGGCAGCGAGATGACCCCGTTCGCCGTCATCACCGACGAGGTCACCGGCGTCAAGTACCCGCTGGCCGACTACGCGCTGATCCCGTCCGTCGCGATCATCGACCCCGTGCTCACGGCCATGATGCCGTCGTTCCTCGCCGCCGACTCCGGCTTCGACGCCCTGACCCACGCCACAGAGGCGTATGTCTCGGTGTACGCGAACGACTTCACCGACGGCCTCTGCCTGCACGCGATCAAGCTGATCTTCGAGAACATCGAACTCAGTGTGAAGGGATCGATCGGCAGCACCGACGACACCGTGATCAAGGCCCGCGAGAAGATGCACAACGCCGCATCCATCTCGGGCATGGCCTTCGGTAACGCGTTCCTGGGCATAGTCCACGCCATGGCCCACGTCACCGGCGCCCAGCTGCACCTGATCCACGGCCGGGTCAACGCGACCTACCTGCCGCACGTGATCCGGTACAACGGCACCGTGCCGACCAAGCTGACCAGCTGGCCCAAGTACGAGCACTACATCGCCCCGGAGCGTTTCCAGGAGATCGCCAAGCACCTGGGCCTGCCGGCCTCGACTCCCGCCGAGGGCGTCGAGTCCTACGCCCAGGCCGTCGAGCAGCTGCGCGACAAGGTCGGCATCAAGCCGTCCTTCCAGGCGCAGGGCGTGCCGGAGGAAGACTTCATCAGCCGCCTCGACTCGCTCGCCATGGGCGCCTACGGTGACCAGTGCGCACCCGCCAACCCGCGGATGCCGATGCTCGAGGACATGAAGACCCTCATGGAAGCCGCGTACTACGGCACCTCGTTCGCCGAGGTCCGCGCCGGACGCACCGCCGTCGGCGACGCGGCACTCGAGACCGGTGCAGAGGTTGCCGCCCCGGCCGCGGACGCCAAGAAGCCGGCCCGCAAGGCCGGCAAGTAGGCTCCACGCGTCACAGCAGCACCCGTTCGACCTGCACCACCCTGACGGCCCCGCACTTCTGTGCGGGGCCGTTTTTTTTGGGGCGCACCGATGTGCAGAGCCGGTGGTTCAGCCGGGGTTCACCGGCCGTCTCCAAGACGGCGTTACCGTGCAGCATGCCCAGGAACCGGTCTCCGTTTCGTCGCGCGCGCGCGTGGTCCGCGGCAGCATTCATCGTCGTCTCCGCACTGACGACGACAGCGCCCGCCCAGGCCGCCGGCTACGAGCCGATAACCGGTACGGGTTCCACCTGGTCACAGAACGCCATCGACCACTGGCGCGAGGATGTGGCCGCCGACTACGGCATGACCGTGAACTACTCCGGTGTCGGCTCCTCGGCCGGCCGGCGCGACTTCGCCACGGGCACCGTGGACTTCGCCGTGAGCGAGCTCCCGTTCCAGACCGACTCCGATGTCGACTCAGAGCCTGAAGCCCCGGGCCGAGGCTACGCCTATCTGCCCAGTATGGCCGGCGCCACTTCGTTCATGTACAACCTCACGATCAACGGCGCGCGGGTGTCGAACCTGCGGCTGAGCGGCGAGGTCATCACCAAGATCTTCACGGGCGGCATCACCACCTGGAACGACCCCGCCATCCGGGCCGACAACCCCGGCCTGGCCATGCCGGGCACGCGCATCGTCCCCGTCGTCCGCTCCGACGGCTCCGGCTCCACCGCCCAATTCAGCCAGTGGATGTCAACACAGGACCCCGCCCTGTGGAACGCGTTCTGCGCTTCAGTCGGGCGCGCGACGCCGTGCGGCGCGGTCTCGCTGTATCCCGTCACCGGCAACGCGAAGGCGTTGAGCGGGTCTTCCGGTGTGGCCGGTTACGTCAGCCAAGACTATGGGCAGGGTGCCATCACCTACGTGGAGCACTCGGCCGCCGTCGAGGCTGGCTTCCCCGTCGCCAAAGTACTCAACCAGGCCGGATACTACGTCGCACCCACGGCCGCCGCCGTAGCCGTGGCACTGTCCACGGCACAGATCGACCAGACCGCAGGGCCCAACTACCTCACCCAGGTACTCGATGGTGTCTACAACAGTGCCGACCCACGCGCCTACCCGCTCTCGGGTTACACCTACCTGATCGTGCCCACCGAGGTGGGCGGCGTGTTCACCGCCAGGAAGGGCGCCACGCTCGGCGCTTTCGCCACCTACACGCTCTGCCCAGGGCAACATCAAGCCGCCGACCTCGGCTACGCGCCGCTGCCGATGAACCTTGTGCTCGCCGGGTTCGACCAGATCGCTCGCGTTCCCGGGGCGAGCCCCGCCGGTGCGGACATCCGCTCCTGCGACAACCCCACCTTCCAGGCCGACGACTCACCGTCGAGTACCGTCCTGCTCCGAACGGCCCCCCTGCCTCCGGAGAGCGACCGCCGCTCCACAACGGTCTGCTCAGAACCGGCGGCCGGCTCGGCAGCGGGAGCTGTCGCGCTCTGCCCCGCCACCATGGCCGTGCAGGACACTGCACTGAGTCTCGAACTGCCGGCGGACACCGTGGCGGACTTCGAGTCGCCCACCCGGGTGAACGGTCTCTCCACCACCGTCGGTGTGCTGCCGCACGTCGTCGTCACCGATGGGCGGCTTCTCTCCCACCCGGGCTGGGACATCACCGCCGGCGTCGCGGACTTCCGGAACGCCGCAGACTCCACGATCACCATCGCAGCGCGCCAGCTGGGCCTCCGGCCCACACTGGTGAGCACCACGGGCAGCGCTGTGGCCGTAGCGGGTGCTCACATCGCCGGACACGCCCAGTATCCGGCCGGCTTCGCCTCCGCCGGTTCAACCGGTCTGGCCGGCACCTCGGTCTTCGGTGGTGAGATCACCCTGATCTCGCCGGCCGACAGGCCGGCTGGTGTCTATCTCTCGACCCTGACCCTGACCCTGGTCTCCCGTTAGCCCAGGTACGCGACGCCCGGCGATTCCCCCGGAGCCGTCGCAGCGGACGCTCAACTCCTGGAGTCCACGGGCCTGCGCTTGGGCCCGGCCGGGAGCATCAGAGACCCGGGACGTGTGCGCTCGCGTCGCGGCGACCCTGTGGCGATGACGGCGCAGACGAATTCCTTGACGAGCGCGCCGGCCCGGCCGGTGATCCGCAGCGGGCGCGGCTCATCCGCTGCGGTGAGCAGCTGGATTAGCCCCATTCTTCGGCCGATACTGATGCACTGGGCACCAAACCCCACATTGAGTATCGTCAGGGTCTCACCGCGCAGAACGGCCAGAACGTTGTCCGCCGCCTGGGCGCCGAGGGGCATGGCGATGGCACAGCCCATGCGCAGGTGGGAGCCGACGGAGGACGGCGGGCGTACCGCGTCCCCAGCACCGAGGATCTCCGGGTGCCGGACCGTGCGAAGCTCCTCGTCGACCAGTAACCGGCCGATGGAGTCGACGTCGAGGCCGCTGCGACGGGCGAGATCGGGCACGGCGAACGAGGCGGTCCAGACGGTGACGTCGCTGGGAATCCGCGTGCCGTCGGACAGCTCGACGGCGTCGGCCTGCACCCGGCGCACGTCGCCCCACTCCCGCACTTCGACGCCGAGCCTCGCCAGCGACCGGGCAACCGACCGCCGGGACGCCGCGGGGAGGTGCCCGAGAACCTCGCTCCGCGACACCAGGGTGACGGATGCTCCCGGGTGCCGTTCCGCGAACTCCGCCGCGGCCTCGACGCCCGTCGCACCTCCGCCGACCACGACGATGCGCTGGTCGGCCGGGCCCGTGGCGATGGCCCGGCGCGCCGATTCCGCACCCTCGACGTTGCTCAGCAGGTGCGCGTAGAGTTCGGCGCCAGGCGCACCGAGCGCGGCGACGCTCCCCACCGCGTAGACGAGGATGTCGTACGGCTCGTCGGTCACCCCGGTGTCGGTCGCCACACTGAGAACACGGGCCGGCGCGTCGATACGCAGGACCGTCCCCAGCACGACCTCGACCCGGGCGTGGAGCATCTCGTCCAGGGGAATCGCCGCGGTCACACGCACCCCGGCGGCCACCTCATGCAGGCGCACCCGTTCGATGAAATGCGGTGCCGGGTTGACCAGCCGCACGCGCACTCGGCGGCCCTCCTCGGGCGTCAGCGAGGCCTGGATCCGGTTGGCCGCCAGGATGCCGGCATAGCCGGCCCCGATGACGAGGACCGTCTGGTCGAAAGGTGTGCTCATTCGTTCTCCTTGTCGATAACTGCGCTCCGCCAGTACTGCGCGTTATCAGTACTGACCGCGGCCACCGCGCAAACGTGACACGGCAGCGCCCAGGGGCGGAGTACATTGAAAACCGTTCACAATCCCGGCCCACACGACGAGGGGATGCCGATGCGAGGCAACCGGAGCGACGCCGCCGCATCGGAGATCGACGACGTGGCGGACGAGTTCGAGTCACTGCGTCCCCGGCTCTTCGGCATCGCCTACCGGATGCTCGGCAGCACGGTTGAGGCCGAGGACATCGTCCAGGATGCCTGGATCCGGTGGCAGGGCACCGATCGTACAGGCGTCCGCAGCCCCGCCGCCTTCCTGACGACCATGACGACCCGCCTCTCGATCAATGTGGCCACCTCGTCTCGCCTGCGCCGGGAGACCTATATCGGCCCCTGGCTCCCCGAGCCCGTGCTCACCGGTGCCGATCCGGAGCTCGGGGCCGAGAATACCGAGGCACTCGAGGTCGGGATCCTGCTGCTGATGGAGCGGCTCACCCCCATGGAGCGTGCCGTGTACTTGCTGCATGAGGCCTTCGACTATCCGTACCGCGAGATCGGGGAGGTCATCGGCACCACAGAGGCCAATGCCCGCCAGCTCTCCAGGCGCGCCCGCCAACACCTCACCGAGAGCAGCGGCACCCGGGTGACCGTCGCCGAGAAGAACAGGCTGCTGCGCTCGTTCCTCGCCGCCGCTCAGAGCGGAGACGTGCAGCGCCTGCAGACTCTCCTCACCGACGACATCGTGCTCTACTCGGATGGCGGCGGGATCGTGTCCGCAGCTCGCCGGCCGGTCGAGGGTCGCGATCATGTCGGGCGGTTCCTGCTGGGTACGCTGCAGAAGCTTCAGAGCAACGTGGAGCTAGAGCTCACCGCGCTGAACGGTTCCGACGCGTTCGTCTTCCGCACGGACGGCGAGCCCTACATCGTCTGCAGCATCGGAGTGAGCGAGCACGGCATCAACCGGATCTTCTTCGTCCTGAATCCGCAGAAGCTCAGCGCCCTGCGCTGAGGCCACGACGGCGGGCACAGGCTTAACGCAAAAGTCCCGGTCTCTTTCGAGACCGGGACTCTTGTTTCTGTTGCGGGGGCAGGATTTGAACCTACGACCTCTGGGTTATGAGCCCAGCGAGCTACCGAACTGCTCCACCCCGCGCTACAAGAACTAAGTTACCACAGTTCCCCAAGCCCTTCGAATCGAGCGCTCCCCCCGGGCGAGTCGCACCCGAGTCGGTGCGGCATCCGCTTCTGCAGGCCCCGGACACAGACAAAACGCGGGCGGTGCGACCGGGTTTCCCCGGCGCACCGCCCGCGTCTGGACTCAACCGGTCGTTACTGGCCGATCAGCGTGAGCATGCTCGCGACGGTGTCGGAGAGCTTCTTGTCGGCGACCCCGAAGGCGGCGAGGTCGTTGGCGGCCAGCGCTGCCTGCTTGTCGGCGATGGCCTGCTTGGCCTGAGCCAGCAGCGTCTTCAGCTGGGCGTCGACCTCAGGGTTGCCGGTCTCGGTAGACGGAACCGTGGTGCCGTCGGTGGGCGTCTCGCCCTCCGGCGTGGTGACGGCGGGCACATCGGTGTCGCCGGCATTGGCACCGGACTCGCCACCGAAGAGCACGTTCAGAGCGGTGTCGAGGGTGTCCTCGAACGCGATCTGGTCACCGAAGGCCACGAGGACCTTCTGCAGCAGCGGATAGCTGGTCTCACCGGTGGACTGCACGTACACGGGCTGCACGTAGAGCAGGCCGCCACCGACGGGCAGCGTCAGCAGGTTGCCGTTGAGCACCGTGGACTGACCCTGCTTGAGCAGGTTGAGCTCGGCGGAGATCGTGGGGTCCCCATTGAACTTCGCCTGCACCTGGCCGGGGCCGGGTACCGTGATGTCGTTCGGCAGCGTCAGCAGTCGCAGCTTGCCGTAGCCATCCGCACGTTCACCATCGGTGGCCCCCGCATCCGCGTCGGCCGCGAGGTAACCGGTCAGAACGTTGCGGCTGGTCTCCCCGGACGCGTTGGGGATGAAGGTCGAGTACAGCGAGAACGACGGTGCTTCCTGGCCGGGCATCTGCATGGTCAGGTAGTACGGCGGCTGCAGGGTCGTGTTGGTGCTCGGCGACACGGGGTCGTTCGGCGTGGTCCACGCGTCGTCCTCGGAGTAGAAGGATCCGGGGTCGGTCACGTGGTACTTGCCGAGGATGGCGCGCTGCACCTTGAACATGTCCGCCGGGTAGCGAACGTGGCTCATCAGGTCGCCGGACATCTCGCTCATCGGCTCGACCGTGGACGGGAAGATCTTCTGCCAGGTCTGCAGCAGCGGGTCGTTCTCGTCCCAGGCGTAGAGCGTCACCGAGCCGTCGTAAGCATCGACGGTGGCCTTGACCGAGTTGCGCATGTAGTTGATGTTGTCCAGCGCGAACGGCTGCTCGGGCGTCTCGGTGTCGGCGATCGCGTTGCTCAGGCTCACGGCCGTGGAGTACGGGTAGCTGGCACTGGTGGTGTAGCCGTCCACGATCCACTTGATCCGGCCGTTCACCACGGAGGGGTACGGGGCGGAGTCGAGGGTGAGGTACGGAGCGACCTTCTGCACGCGGGTGACCGGGTCACGGTCGTAGAGGATCTGCGACTCGTCGTTGACCGCGTTGGCCAGGAAGATCTGCTCGGACTGGAACTTGAGCGCGTAGATCAGCTTGTTGAACGGGCCGTTCAGGCTCGGACCACCATCGCCCGAGAAGGTCGTGTAGGTCTGCTGGGCGCCGTCTTCGCCGGACGGGTAGTCCAGCTCGACGGGGTCGCTGCCCTCGGGGGCGCCGACGATGGAGTACGTGGGCGAGGTCTCACCGAAGTACACGCGCGGCTCGTACTCGCCGAGCGCACCCGAGGTGGGGATGCCCGATTCGAGGAAGACCGGCTGGCCGTCGGCCGAACGCTGGTTGCCGTACGCGGCGACCACACCGTAACCGTGGGTGTAGACGACCGAGGAGTTGACCCAGGTCTCGCTGCTCAGGCCGTCGAGGTTGAGGTCACGAACCGACACCACGGTGTCCTGGGACTTGCCGTCGATCGTGTACCGGTCCACCGAGAGGTTGGACGGGAACTGGTAGTACTGCTTGAACTGCTCGAGCTGCGCGAACGCGTCGCTGACCAGGGCCGGGTCGAGAATACGGATGTTGGCCGTGGTCTCGGCGTCGGCGCGCAGGGCGCCGGGTTCGGCCTCGGTCGTGGCGGTGTAGGGGATCTCTTCCACGTCCGCCACACCGTAGGCGTCGCGGGTGAGGTCGATATTGCGCTGGATGTACGGCGCCTCGAGGGTCTTCGCGCTCGGGTCGACCTGGAAGCGCTGGACGACCCAGGGGTAGAGCGAGCCGATCAGCAGGCTCGACACGATGAGCAGCGCGGTGCCGATGACGGGCAGGCGCCAGCGGCCGATGAAGGCCGTGACGATGAAGAGGATCGCGACGAACACGGCGATGCCGGCGAGGATGGCGCGGCCAGGGATGGTCGCGCTGACGTCGGTGTAGCCGGCGCCGGTGATCAGGTCGTTGGCCTGGGTGAGGGTGGAGTACTGGTCGAGCCAGATGCTCACGCCCTGCAGCAGCAGGTAGACGGCGGCGGTGACGGCGATCTGCACCCGCGCGGCCTTGGCCACGTAGACCTCGCGGCCGGTGATGCGGATGGCGCCGTAGAGGTAGGAGGTGGCCAGCGCGACGAGGGCGGAGATCAGCACGACGGCCGAGCTGAACGCGAGCAGCGACTGGTAGAACGGCAGGTCGAAGAGGAAGAACGAGACGTCGAAGCCGAACTGCGGATCCGTGGTGCCGGCATCCGTGCGGTTGATCCACATCAGAATGGTCTGCCAGTGCGTGGCAGCGGCCACGCCGGCGAACAGGCCCAGCAGGGCGGGGATGCCGTACATCGCGAGGCGACGCAGCGGCTCGATGACCTGCTGGTAGCGGTCGATCTGCGAATTGAGCTTCGCGTAGACGGGACGCAGGCGGTAGGCCAGCTGGATGCTCACCCAGACCGGGATCGCCATGCCCAGGAAGCCGACCACGAACAACACGGCACCGGCGACCCACTGGGTGGTCAGGACGCTGAGGAAGCCGAGTTGGTCGAACCACAACACATCCGCGTACAGCCCGGCGAAGATGAAGAACAATATCACCAGCCCTGCGATGATCGCTGCCGTGATGGCTAGCGGGGCACGGCTCCGACGTGGAGCGCTTCCGGCGGATGATGAAGTCACGAATTGGCCTCTTGCTCTGATAGATCGGGGGTCAGACCCTCATTCTATGCAGCGAGTCTCGGGGCAAACCCCCAGTTCGCTGAGGGCTCACCCAGAAGAGGCGCTGCTATCAGCCCGCAGGGCAGGTCGGCAGGGCGCTCGTGTCGGCGCCCGTGCGGATGGCGTCGAGGGCTGCGAGCGAGTCGTCGAGCGTGCTCACGGCGAAGACTGTGAGCCCGTCCGGAATGTGGCCGGTGACCTCGTCGCAGTTGGCGGCCGGGGCGAGGAACCAGTCGGCGCCCGCGTTGCTGGCGCCGAAGAGCTTCTGGCGGATGCCGCCGATGGGCCCGACGGTGCCGGACTGGTCGATGGTTCCGGTGCCTGCGACATCCGCCCCGCCCTGGAGCGAGCCGGGGGTGAGCTTGTCGATGATCCCCAGGGCGAACATCATGCCGGCGCTGGGGCCGCCGACCTTGTCGAGCTGGATGTCGACGTCGAACGGGAACTGGTACTCGGACTTGACGTTGATGCCCAGCACCACGTTGCCGCTGATGTCGGCCGGGGTGACCTCGACGCTCTGCTCGGCGCCGTCGCGGCTGAGCCCGATGGTCACCGGGGTGTCTGCGCCGCTCTCCGTGAGCGCGGCGCGCAGGGCGGTGATGTCGGTGACGGCCTGGCCGTTCACCGATTCGATGAGGTCGCCCTCTTTGATCAGGCCGGTCGCCGGGGCGTCGTCGGCGAGGGAGACCACGCTCAACTCGGTCGGATAGTCATAGCCGAGGTTGGTGAGCGCCGCCGCGATGGCGTCCTGCTGGGAGTTCACCATGGCCACCTGGTTCTGCTCGTCGCGTTCCTCGGTGGTGACGTCGGCCGGGAAGACCGACTCGAGCGGAACCACGGCCTGGCTCGGGTCGAGCCAGGCGGAGGCCACCGTGAGCCAGTTCAGGCGGTTGTCCGGGTTGCCCAGCACCGACACCGTGAGCAGGTCGAGGCTGCCTTCGGTGGGGTACACGGTCTCGTCGGGGATGGTGATGAGGTCTTTCTTCTCCCCCTCGTAGTCCGCTGAGCCGAGCGTGTTGTAGACCGGGCCCGGCTTCTCGACGACGTACGGCGAGGGAACGACGGCGAGCGTGAGGCCCGTGACCAGCGCGATGCCCAGCACCACCCAGCCGGTGCGGGAACCGCGGCGGCGGGGGGCGGAGCCTAGGGACGAATCATCGGTGAAGAGGGCCACCAGGCTCCTTAAAGGGGTGAACGGGGTCGTGAGCGGTGTTCGCGACAGGCGGACACCGCAAGGACCCAGCGTAGGTCATTTCCCAGTTCTGGCCGGGGTTCTCGGGCTAGCGTAGAGGCAAGCAACTGAGAGGTGCCTGAAGTGGCCGATGACTCCCGACCCGACGAGGGTCAGAACCCCGAAGATGAATTCCGGGACATGCTCCGAGACATCCTCTCGGGTAAATCGTCGATCGACCCCGGCCAGTTGGCCGGCGCGGCCGGTCTTCCCAACGACCCGGCGAGTGTCGCCGCTCTGATGAACCAGCTGCAGGGCGCTCTCCGCGCCGGTGGCGGCGACGGCGGCATCAACTGGGACATCGCCCTGCAGCAGGGCCAGGAGCGCGCCGCCACCGGCGCACACAGCACCACGCCGGCCCAGCGCGCCGAGCTGGAGCAGGCCTTCCACATCGCGGCCCTCTGGCTCGACGACGTGATCTCGGTCGCCGAGCTCACGGTCGAACCGCGCCTGATGACCCGCAAGGAATGGGTCACCGCCACGATGCCGCTCTGGAGCCAGCTGGCCGAGCCCGTCGCGACGAGCATCTCCGACTCGCTCACCTCGGTGCTCAGCGAACAGGCGCCGGAGGAGCTCAAGGGCATGCTCGCCGGAGCCAGCCAGATGATGCGGAGCCTCGGCGGCACCCTGTTCGCCATGCAGCTGGGTCAGGTCGTCGGCCAGCTCTCCAGCGAGGTCGTCTCCGGTGGAGACATCGGCATCCCACTGTTCGGCGACCAGCAGGCCGCCCTGCTCCCCCAGAACGTCGCCGAGTTCGGTGAGGGCCTCGACGTGCCCATGGACCAGGTGCAGATCTACCTCGCGGTGCGCGAACTCGCCCACGCGCGTCTCTTCCGGCACTCCCGCTGGCTGCGCCTGCACATGATCACCTCGATCACCGAGTTCGCCCACGGCATCAGCATCGACACCTCCCGTCTCGAGTCACTGGCCGAGGGCTTCGACCCGTCGAACCCCGAGGAACTGCGAGACGCGATGGTGAACGGTTCGCTGATCCCGCCCAAGACCGACGCCCAGCTGGCCGCCCTCGGCCGGCTCGAGACCATGCTGGCCCTCGTCGAGGGCTGGGTCGACGTGGTCACGGTGGAGGCCACCAGCCGCCTGCCGCGCGCCGACGCCATCAACGAGACCGTCAAGCGCCGCCGCGCCTCCGGCGGACCCGCAGAATCCGCGTTCGCCACCCTGGTGGGCCTCGAGCTGCGCCCGCGGCGCCTGCGGGAGGCCGCCGCGATGTGGCAGGCCGTGACGGATGCCGTGGGCAACGAAGCCAGGGACGGCCTGTGGGCGCACCCGGACATCCTGCCCACCTCGGCCGACCTCGACGACCCGCAGGCCCTCGTGGCGCGCCTCACGAGCACCGCCAGGGGTGAGGCTCCCGTACTGGACGAGGTGGACCAGGCCCTCGAAGACCTGCTGCGCGACGACAACCCCGATCGCCCGCACGAGGCGTAACCCCTCCCGCGACCTGTGACCTAAGCCCCGAAAGCGCGTTTTTCGGGGCTTAGCTCACGGTTCGCGGACCGAGGAGCGCGTGCGCCGTATCCTCGTCGGTGATCAGGACCGTGCAGAGGCCGGACAGCACGACGGATCTGGCGATCGCGTGCTTGCGCGGTCCGCCGATCACGGCGATCGCCGTGCGGGACCTGCGCAACTGGTCGAGTGAGATCCCGAAGGTGCGTTCGTCCAACGCAGGGTCGACGATCTGCCCGTCGCTGTCGATGAACCGGCCGACGACGTCCCCCACCGCGCCCTTGCGCACGAGTTCGGCGATCTGCTCCGGCGTGAGGTAGCCGCTGTCCACGTGCGCCGAATCCTCGTCGGCCTGCCCCGCGCTGAACAGGTAGGCGGAGGCCGCCGCCCCCATCTCGAGCACCCCGGCCACCGAGCGGTCGGAGGCGATGGCCTGTTTGGTCTCCACCCGTTCGAGGATGGCGGGGCTGGGCAGCAGGGTGAACTGCCCTGCACCCTTCTGCGCGATGCTCACGGCCGTGGCCGCTGCGGTGCCTGGGCGGGCGTTCAGGCTCACCCCGCCGTTGATCTGCACGACGTTCACGCCGCTGGCCCAGCCGGGCTTGAGTTGCAGGGAGATGTCGTGCAGGGTGCGGCCCCAGCTGATGCCGAGGGTGCGCGGCACTGGGCGGAGTGCCGTGAGGTAGTCGGCGGCCGCCTGCGCGGTGCGTTTCTGCAGGTCGAGTTCGTCGACGACGCCGGCTGTCGACACCACGACCACGTCGGCCAGGCCCGTGGCCTGGCGCAACTGGCGTTCAAGGCCGAGGCGGCGGGCGCGCGGATGCACGATCTCGATGCGGATGAATCCTTTGGCCTTGGCCTGCGCCAGCAACCGGCCGACCTTCCAGCGGGTGAGCCGGAGGATGGTGCCGATCTCGTCCTGGGTCTTGTCTTCCTCGTAGTACAGCTCCGCGGCCCGGATGGACAGGAGCTCATCGATGTCAGTCATCAGCTTGGTGCCTTCCCACGTCCCCCCAGCGTAAGTGGACCTGATCGGCCGGAACAACTCTTGTCGGCGAGGTCGCTCATCTGAGCTGGCCGGCTCAACGGCCCCGGTGGCGCTCCAGGTCGTCCTCGAGCAGGTGCGGGCGGGCGATCACGGCGCCGGCCACCGTGACCGCGAGGGCGGTGCAGATGAGGAAGATCAGCGGGGCGGTCCAGCCGCCGGTGAGCTCGTGCAGCAGTCCGACGCTCAGCGGCCCGAGGGCGCCGAGGGTGTAGCCAACGCTCTGCACGAAGCCGCTCAGCGCCACAGACCCCTCGTGGGTGCGGGTGCGCAGGTTGATCAGCACGAGCGCCAGCGGGAAGAACAGCGGGCCGAGCCCGGCCAGCACGACCCAGAGCCAGGTGAGGGTGGCCGGGGCGAGCAGCAGGCCGAGGTCGCCGAGCAGGAAGGCCACGACGCCCACGTAGACCAGCACGGCGACGTTCTTCATCCGCGCCGTCAGCCAGGGAATCAGCAGTGCGCAGGGGATGCCCATGGCCGCGTACACCGACAACAGGGTGCCGGCCTGGGCCGGGGTCACCCCCGCGTTGTCGACGAGCAGCTGCGGCAACCAGGCGAACATGGCGTAGGCGTTGAGCGAGGAGGCGGCGAAGACCACCGCGAGCGCCCAGGCGATCGAGGACCGCCAGATCTGGCCGAGCATGGCCGGCTGGGCCTCGTCGATCAGCGCGGCGGGCGTGGACTCGACGCGGTGCCGCACGAACATGCTCACCCACGGCACGAGGGCGATCAGGGCCGGCACCAGCCACAGGCCGAGCGACACCCGCCAGCCGGCCGCATCCGCGACCGGAACCGCGATCAGCGGCGGGATCAGGGTGCTCAGCGACACCACCGTCACGTACAGGGAGGTGACCAGGCCGACCCGGTCGGGGAAGTACTTCTTGACCAGCGGCGGCAGCAGCACATTGCCCACGCCGAGCCCGGCGAAGGTGATGACGCTGCCCACAACGAGCATCCCGAACGACCCGGCCAGACCGCGCGTGACGTGGCCGGCGAGCATCGCCAGCAGGGCCAGTACCAGCACGTTCTCCAGGCCCAGGCGGCGGGTGTAGACCGGGGTGAAGATGCCGAACACCGCGAAGCACACCGGCGGCAGCATGCCGAGCACGCCGATGGCTGTCGAGCTCAGTGGGATGTCGGCGCTGATCTGCCCCACGATGGGCGAGAGGGCGGCAACGGCGGTGCGCAGGTTCGCGGCCACCAGCACGATTCCGACGAGGGCCAGGGCACGGCCGGACCAGAGGGGACGGGGCGGGCTCACTGACACCGTGCAAGTCTAGGCTGGACGACATGGCCAACTTCGCGCGCGACCTCCCCCTGAGCCTCCGCAGCGTCGGCAACGAGTCCGGCGTGAACGCCCGCTGGTCCGGGCACCTCGCGGCCACCCTCACGGCCGTCGCCGACCTGCTCGACGCCCTCACCCCCGAGCAGTGGGAATCATCGAGCCTGTGCGGCGGGTGGCGGGTGCGCGATGTCGCCGGGCACCTGGTCTGGCGGTTGGGCAGCAGCCGCAGGCAGCTTCTGGGCAGTGCCGCCCGCGCCTACCTGGGTCATCACCTGCGTCCGGCCAAGGCGATCGACGCCGTGAGCCGGGCCGCAGCCGAGGCCGAACCCGCGGCGCTCGTGTCCAGGCTCCGCGAGATAGCCGCTGAGCGCGCCGCCGGGGTGGGCCGTGGCGGCATTATCGAACTCAGCGAAGCCGTGGTGCACGGCCTCGACGTGGCCGAGCCCCTCGGCCTCCCCCTGCCGGTGCACGCCACGGCGGGTGGCGCGGTGGCGCTTCGCCGCAGCCTGATCGCCCCCACCGAGATCAAAGCCGTTCTGCGCATCCGCCGCCTCGAAGCGACCGATGCCGACTGGAGCGTCGGTCACGGCACGCCGCTGCCCGGCACGGCGCGCCAGCTGCTGCTGTTCCTGTTCGGCCGCGGACCGTTGCCCAGCGAGGCAGACCGGACATCCGACGACGCGGGCAGTGCCCCGGAAGGCTGAGCCGGGCGGGCTGGTCGAACGGGTCAGTCGAACGGGCGGTGCAGGATCGCCCGGGTCTTCACGACGTCGTCTTCGATCTGGCGGATCAACGGTTCGATGCCGGTGAAGGCCACCATGCCACGGATGTGCTCCACAAAGGCGACCTCGACGACATGGTCGTACAGGTCGATCTCCTGGTCGAGGACGTAGGCCTCCACCTGCTTCTGCGGCACGCCGTCGAAGGTGGGGTTGTTGCCGATGGAGATGGCGGCCGGGTAGCGGGCGCCGTGGTCGGTCAGCCAGCCGGCGTAGACACCGTCGGCGGGGATCAGGCCCTCGGAGTCCGGGGACAGGTTCGCGGTGGGAAAACCCAGTTCGCGGCCCCGCGCCGCTCCGTGCACGACCACGCCGCGAACGGTGGGCAGGTGCCCGAGCAGCCGGGTGGCGGAGCGCACATCGCCGGTGGAGAGCAGCTCCCGGATCCAGGTGGAGGACACCCGGCGTTCGCCGTGCGGCATCACGTCGTCGATCAGTCGCACGTCGAAACCGTACTGCCGACCGAGCTCGGTGAGCAGGTCGGCGTCGCCGGCACCCTTGGCGCCGAACCTGAAGTCCCGGCCCACCGACACGTGCTTCGCGTGCAGGGTGTCCACCAGGATGTCGCGCACGAAGTCCTCGGGCGGCAGCGAGGACAGCGCGTGGTCGAAGGTGAGCACGACAGTGGCGTCGATGCCGGTCTCGGCGAGCAGGTCGAGCTTCTGCGACACGCTCACGAGCTCCGTGGGGCACTTCGCGGGATTCAGCAGGGCCAGCGGATGGCGGTCGAAGGTCACGACGACCGACGCCAGGCCCTCGCGCCGGGCGAGGCTGTTGAGCTCGGCGATCACGGCACGGTGCCCGGCGTGCACGCCGTCGAACTTACCGATGCTCACGGCCGATTCCGGCCAGTCGGCCGGCACTGCCGCGACCCCGTCGAGCACCTTCATGGGAGTGATCTGGGCGCCGGTCACGCTGCGGCACCGTTCCGGCCGGCCCGCTCCGGGGCGTGCCGGGCCAGCCACCACATGCCGAGGATCGGCAGCACGAGCGGGATGAACACGTAGCCTCGCCCGTAGACAGACCAGACGGTGTCGTGCGGGAAGAGTTGCGGATCGACCAGGCTCAGGGTTCCGATCACGAGCACGCCGAGCAGCTCGAAGCCGATGGTGATCCAGGCCACGCGATACCAGAACGCACCGCGCTTGATCAGGGCGACCGTCGCGACGATGTAGACCACGGCCGCGAGCGCGGACAGCGTGTATGCCACGGGTGCCTGGTCGAACTTGCCGACGATCTGCACGAAGGAGCGGCCGGTCGCGGCGAGCGCGAGCACCCCGTAGACCATGATCAGCACACGACCGATGCCGGTCACCCGGCGGGGCGTGGTGCCGGTGGCGTTGTCTCCGGAATCGGTCTTGAGCTCATTCATCGCTCAGTAATTATCGCAGCATCTTCGGGTGCCCCGGTGCCGGGCGCGGCCGGTGTGATTCAGACGGTCTGCACGGTCCAGATCTGCAGCATTCGGTAGAGCATGACCGCCACCGACAGGCAGACCACGCCCAGGATCACGGTGCTCCAGCGGCTGCGCTCGATGAGCGCCCAGACTCCCCCGCCGATCGGCAGCAGGATGGCGCTGACCAGGTAGGTGTAGAACTCCAGGACGCTGCCGGTGGCCTCGTTGCCCGCGAAGGGCGCCACGATGGCCACCACCAGCTGCACGATCAGGAGCACCTCCACGAGCAGGGTGGCGCCCATGCTCAGGTCGGTGGGCGTGCGGCCGGCCAGGCCGAGACCGAGGCAGAGGAGACCGGCGAGAACGGCGACGGCCAGCTGCAGGTAGGCGAACCACTCGATCACTTGGCGTCCTCGGATTCTGTGGGCGATGCGGGGACGGGCTCGGGACTCGGGACGGGGTCGGGCTCTGAGCCCGCGGCAGGATCCGCAGCGGGCACCGGCTGTTCGTCCGGCGGGAAGTTCACGATCGACTTGGCACGCCCGTCGCGGTACTCGACGAGCCCGATGAGCCGGCCGGCCGGGTCGACGGCTGCCACCGGGCCGGCGTCGCCCGCTCCGGCCGGCGCGTCGATGCGCTTGCCGTGGCCGAGGTCTATGGCCTGCTGCGCGTCGAGGTCGAGCCGGTCGAAGAGGCGGGACGCCGCATCCGCCGGCCCGATCAGGGCGCGGCTCACATCGAGCACGTCGAGCGGATCGGCATCGATGATGCCGAACGGGCCGATGCGGGTGCGGCGGAGGCTCGTGAGGTGGCCGCCCACGCTCAGGGCGTCGCCGAGGTCGCGGGCGAGCGCGCGGATGTAGGTGCCAGAGGAACACACCACGCGCACCTCGAGGTCGAGGAAGCCGTCGGCGGCGGTGCTGGACACGAGCTCGAACTCGCTCACGGTGACCGGTCTGGCGGGCAGCTCCACGTCCTCGCCGGCGCGCACGCGGGCGTAGGCGCGTTTGCCGTCCACCTTGATGGCGCTCACGGCGCTCGGCCGCTGGCTGATCGCTCCCGTGAGGGCGGCGATGCCGTCGGCGATCGATTCCGCGCTCACGGCGGAGACGACTTCCGCGGGGGCCCGGGTGAGCTCCTCCCCCTCGGCGTCGTCGGTGGTCGTCGCAGCGCCCAGACGGATGGTGGCCAGGTACTCCTTGTCGAGCCCCACCACGTAGGTGAGCAGCCGGGTGGAGCTGTTGATGCCGAGGATCAGCAGGCCGGTGGCCATGGGGTCGAGGGTGCCGGCATGGCCGACCTTGCGCGTTCCGGCCAGGCGGCGGGTGCGGGCGACGGCGTCGTGGCTGGTCCAACCCTGGGGCTTGTCGATCAGCACGAGTCCGCTGGTCGTGCTGGCGGGCTTGCGTCTCGGGGCGTTCACGTGCGGTCCTTCGGGCTGGAATCAGGTGCGTTCCCGGCGGCGGTGGCGCCGAGCACAACGTCGAGCTTGCCACGGAATGTGCAGCGCATGAGTTCCTCGGCGGCGGGGTCATCGTCGAAGATGTCCGGCAGCCGGATGGCCAGGAGGGTGTTGAACAGCATGCCGTCGGCCAGGAACTCCCGGATAGTGTCGGGCGGGAAGCCCGCCTCGTCGCGCAGCATCCGGTAGATCTCGAGGAAGCCGGCCCTGGCCTTGGCGCCGACGACCGGGTTGTTCCCGCTGATGAAGGCCTGCATGAGCGAGAGCAGGATGCCTCGATCCTCGATGAGGTCCACATAGGCGGCGCCGAGCCGGGCGGCCAAAATCTCCGCCTCGTCGGGGCCGTGTTCGCGAGGTTCGGCGATGATCAGCCGGAAGCCCGTGATCAGGCGATCGAGCGCCCGGGCCAGGACCTCCAGGAAGAGGTTCTCCTTGGTGCCGAACATCCGCACCACATAGGGCTGGCTAATGCCCGCGGCCTTGGCCACCTGGTCGGTGGTGGCGCCGGAGTATCCCCGCTCGCCGAACACCACACTGGCGGCGGCCAGGATCTGCTCCCGCCGTTCCGCCGCGGGGATGCGCTCGGTGGGCTGCGCCGCCGCGGTGTCGGATGCCCCAGTTCTGGATGAGGCCGTGCTGGATGCCGCTGTGTTGGATGCCTCAGCTTCGGATGTCGTCGTCACACTTGACAGGTTATCAGCCGATAACTAATCTCACATCTTGTAATCATTCGATTACAACATACGATGAAGGGGTCTGACCATGACCGTCCCACCGCCTGCCGACCTGGTCGAGTCCGCCGACCCAGCCCGCCGCCCCGCCGAGCCCGGTGCAGGCGGCAGCCAGACGGCCCGGCTGCGGCGGGTGCCCGTGTGGCTCGCCGTCGTCGCCGCGTCACTGCCCATGTTCATGGCCACCCTCGACAATCTCGTGGTCACCAGCGCCCTGCCCGTGATCAACGCGGACCTCTCCGCCACCATCGAGGAGCTGCAGTGGGTGGTGAACGCGTACTCGCTCAGTTTCGCCACGTTCATGCTCATGGCCGTCGCCATCGGCGACCGCTTCGGACGCCGCACGGTGTTCCTGGCCGGGATCGCGCTGTTCACGGCGGCGTCCGCGTTGTGCGCGGTGAGCCTGGAACCGTGGCTGCTCATCACCGCCAGGGCGCTGCAGGGGGTGGGCGCCGCGGCCCTGATGCCGCTCTCGCTCACCCTGCTCGTCGGATCGGTGGCCGTCAGGTTCCGGCCCGCAGCCATCGGCATCTGGGGCGGCATCGCCGGACTCGGTGTCGCCCTCGGCCCGCTCATCGGCGGCGCCGTGGTGGAGGGCTGGAACTGGCAGGCGATCTTCTGGCTGAATGTGCCGCTCGGCCTGCTCTCGGTCCCCCTGGCCCTGGCCGCCCTGCCCAACACCTTCGGCGCCCGGCTGCGCGCCGACATCGTCGGCCTCGTGCTCGCCGGCACGGGTGTCTTCGGCATCGTCTACGGAATCGTGCGGGGCAACGAGGCCGGCTGGTCCAGCGGCGAGGTGCTCACGGGGCTCGGCGGCGGCGCCCTGCTCCTGTTGGCGTTCGTCTGGTGGGAGGGACGGGCCTCCGCGCCGCTGCTGCCGCTTCGGCTGTTTCGCGACCGGAGCTTCGCCGTGGCGAACCTCGTGGGCATCACCTTCAGCTTCGGGATCTTCGGGTCGATCTTCGTGCTGATCCAGTTCCTGCAGATCGTGCAGGGCCACAGCCCGCTCGAGGCCGGCGTCATGACGATGCCGTGGACGCTCGCGCCGATGGTCGTGGCCCCGCTCACCGGGCTGCTCAGCCCACGCACCGGGACCCGGCTGCCGATCGTGCTGGGCCTGGCCTTCCTGGCCGCGGCGATGTTCTGGCTCGCGTCGACGATGTCGGCCGACGTCGCCTACGGCGAACTGGTCGGCCCGTTCATCCTCGCCGGGCTGGGCATGGGGCTGGTCTTCGCGCCCAGTTCTACCGCCGTGCTGGCCAACATGGCGCCGGACGATCACGCCAAGGCCTCCGGCACCAACTCCACCTTCCGGGAGATCGGCGTGGCCCTGGGCGTGGCGGTGCTCACAGCCGTGTTCACGGGCAACGGTGGCGAGCTGACCCCGACCGGGTACGTGGATGCGGCGATCCCCGCGGTCATGGTGGGAGCCGGCGTGCTCGCGGTCGCGGCGGTCATCGCGTTGGCGTTGCCCTCCGGCCGCCGCACGCCGACACTCCGCTGACCGATCCCACGCCGCCGGCGAACCGGACCCGCTGGTCGAGCCCAACACGTTGGTCGAGCCCGTCGAGACCCAGGTGCGTCACCAGGTCTACTTCGACAGGCTCAGCACGGCGTCGACAGGCTCGACCACCGAGGCGGGAACGCCGCACAAGCCGTCTCACGTGAACGGCCCGCCCGGCGAACTTCTAGGCTGAGCTCATGCGAATTGCTGTGATCGGTGCCGGCGCCCTGGGCGGAACCTTCGCCACCCGCTTCGCCCAGGCCGGCCACGACGTCACGGTCACCGCCCGCGGTGCCGGACTGGCCGCCATTCGGGAGCGCGGCATCCGGCTGGAGGGTGGCTTCGGCCTGGGCCAGTCCCATCCGACGGCTCTCGAACGGCTGACCGAGACGCCCGACCTGGCCCTGGTCTGCACCAAGGCGCAGGATGCCGAGGCGGCGATCAGCGACAACGCCGCGGTGCTCGACGGGGCCGCGGTCATCGTGATCCAGAACGGCCTCGACGGGGTCGAAACGGCCCGGCGGCTGCTGCCCGGCTCCGACTGCTTCGGCGCCCTCTCGATCATCGCCGCGAACTACACCGAGCCGGGCCTGGTCACCGTCACCACGGCCGCGCCCACCTACCTGGGCCGGGGCAGCGGGCCGGCCGACCAGGCCACCCGGCGCTGGCAGACGGTGCTGGCCGAAGCCGTTCCCACCCAGGTGATCGACAACTTCGTCGGCGCCCAGTGGACCAAGCTCGTGGTCAACATGCTCAACGCCCTGCCGGCGATCACCGGACTGAGCGTGCAGACCGTGGTGGCACAGCCGGGCCTGCGCCGGATCATGACCCTGAGCATGCGCGAGGCCGTGCGGGTCGGCCTTCGCCGCGGCATCCGGTTCGGCTCGATGCAGGCGCTCGGGCACCGCCGGCTGCGCGTCTTCGCCCTGCTGCCGGCCTGGGCCGGACAGGCGCTGCCGCTCATGATGCGCGCCCGCATGGGCACGGTGCCCAACCTCGGCTCCACCCTGCAGTCGGTGCGGCGCGGCCAACGCACCGAGGTGGACTACCTCAACGGCGTCGTCGTCCGCGAGGCCCGCCTCGCGGGCACGGCGGCACCGGTGAACTCCCGGCTCACCGCGCTCGTGCACGAGGTAGAACAGCGCGGCTCGTTCCTCACGGCCGCCGAGGTGCTGGAGCGGTTCAGCAGGAGTCGCTGAACACCCGGGCGGGAAGGGCGGGATCGCTCAGGTCGATCACGGCCGACACCCACTGCCTGGGGCGTTCCTCCTTCTGGTAGAGGTAGTCGGCCTCGTTGGTGGGCTCGCTCTCGAGCAGGATCCGGTAGTTCCAGCCGTCCCGCAGCTCGGCGCGGTTGAGGAACTCGCCGTCAAGCACCAGGATCGCGTCGGCCGGGCCCGTGGTCCAGTCCGGTTCGATCCAGGTGTCCCGCTCCGGGTCGATCACCTGGGTGACGAACGCCGTGCTGCCGCCCAGCCGGAACGGCTCGAGCAGCACCCGGCGCAACGCCGAATAGTCGTAGCCGTGCCGGTAGAGCCGTTCGGGGGTGTCGGCGCCGAACCGTGCCTGCTCCTGGCGTGATCGCCTGAAGTACGGCAGGGAGGCGCGGAAGGCGGCCGTCCCGGCCTCGTCGAACACTGTGGCCAGGTCGTCGGCGAAGGCCGTTCGGGCCGCCGCATCGGCGCCGTCGACGGCCACGATCACCCGGCCCCGACCGTTCAGGTTCACTATCTCGGCCGCGAGGGTACGCAGGTACTCGACGCGCGGTGTGGAAACAAGCTTCATGAATCGAGCCTAGGTTAGAACCGATGAACGCCACAGCCCGAAGCACGACCACCGTCACCGCAGACGCCGCCACCGCCGGGCTGGCCGCCGAGATCAGCGCCTGGTTCGGCGAGAATGCGCGCGACCTGCCCTGGCGGCGCGCGGGCTTCAGCGCCTGGGGCACCCTGGTGAGCGAGTTCATGCTGCAGCAGACCCCCGTGAACCGGGTGATCCCGCGTCTGGCGGAGTGGCTCGAACGCTGGCCGACCCCCGGCGACCTCGCCGCCGTGCCCCCGGGAGAGGCCGTACGCGCCTGGGCCAGCCTGGGCTACCCGCGCCGCGCGCTCTGGCTGCACGCCGCGGCCGTGCAGATCACCGAACGCCACAGCGGTGTGGTGCCGCACGACGTGGACGACCTGCTCGCCCTCACGGGCATCGGCGACTACACCGCCAGAGCTGTCGCCGCGTTCGCCTACGGCCATCGGCATCCGGTGGTCGACACGAACACCCGGCGGGTGATCGCGCGGGCCGTGGCCGGCCAGGCCGAACCGGCGCCGCCGAGCCGCACCCGCGACCTGGAGGCCATGGAGCAGCTGTTGCCGGAGGAGACCGTGGCCGCCGCGGTCTTCAACGCCGCGATCATGGAGCTGGGCGCCGTCGTCTGCACCAGCCGCAGCCCCCGCTGCGACGCCTGCCCGATCCGGGATGCCTGCGCCTGGCGCGCCGCCGGCTACCCGGAGTATGCGGGACCGAAGAAGGCCGTGCAGAAGAAGTTCGAGGGCAGCGACCGGCAGGTGCGCGGCCTCATCATGGCCGAGCTGCGGTCAACCCACCACCCCGTCACGGCCGCCGAGATCGAGGGCCTCTGGCCGGATGCCGTGCAGCGCGACCGCGCCCTGGCCGGACTGCTCGCCGACGGCCTCGCCGTGTGCGTGGACACCGGGATGTACGCTCTTTCCCAGGGGTGACTCCCCTGTGCACACCTCACACTGCGCACCCTCACAGAAATGGTTTCGATGAAGAACTGGGCCGGCAACGTCGAGTATTCGACCGACGACATCAGGCACCCCACCAGCACGGCCGAGGTATCCGCGATCGTGGCCGCCGCATCCGGACCGGTGAAGGCGCTGGGCTCGCGGCATTCGTTCTCCACCATCGCCGACACCGACGGCACCCTGGTTGCCCTTGACCTGCTGGCCGGTGAGCCCTCGATACAGACCGGCCATGACGGCGTGCCGGTGAGCGTGCGTGTCGGCGCCGGCAGCACCTATGCCCAGGTGGGCCGGTACCTCGCCGGGCAGGGCCTCGCGCTGCCGAACCTGGCCTCGCTGCCGCACATCTCAGTGGCCGGTGCCATCCAGACCGGCACCCACGGCTCCGGGGTACGCAACGGCTCGCTGGCATCCTCGGTGCTGGCCCTCGAGATCGTGCGGGCCGACGGCCAGGTGGTCACCGTGAGCGAGCACGACGCGGACTTCGCCGCATCCGTGGTGGGCCTGGGTGCCGTCGGCATCGTCACCGCGGTCACCCTCCGGGTACAGCCGCACTACCAGATCTCCCAGTACGTGCACGAGGGACTGTCCTGGGCCGCAGCCCTCGCCCATTGGCCGGCCATCATGTCCAGCGGCTACAGCGTGAGCGTGTTCACCACGTTCCAGGGCGATAACACCCACCAGGTCTGGTCCAAGCGCCGGCTGGATGTGGACGGGCCGGAATTCGACCTCGCCGCCCTTGGCGCCACCGAGGCCACCGTGGCGTTGCATCCGCTTCCCGGCGTCGCCGCCGACAGCGTCACCGAGCAGCTGCGCGAACCCGGACCGTGGAACGAGCGCCTCGCGCACTTCCGCAGCGAGTTCCAGCCCAGCCACGGCGAGGAGATCCAGTCCGAGTACCTGATCCCCGCCGAGCACGCTGTCGCCGCCATCACCGCGCTGCGGGCGATCGGTGACCGGATCGCGCCCCTGCTGCACATCTCCGAACTGCGCAGCGTCGCCGCCGACACCGCCTGGCTCAGCCCCAGCTACGCCAGGGACTCCCTCGCCATCCACTTCACCTGGAAGCCGCTGCCGGCCGAGATCCTGGCCGTGCTCCCTCTCATCGAGCACACCCTGGAGCCTTTCGCGCCCCGGCCGCACTGGGGCAAGGTCTCCACGATGTCCCCGGCCGGGCTGCGCCGGGCCTATCCCCGACTCGGCGACTTCGCCGCCCACGTGCGACGGGTCGACCCCGCCGGCCGCTTCGAGAACGCCTACCTGAAACGAGTCCTCCCCCATGACTGACGCCACCACGACCCAGACCGCTGCAGGCACGGATGCGTCGGTGCTGCCGCTTTCCGGGCTGCAGTTCACGATCGAGCACGACGGCTACTCGGCCACCATCGCGAGCGTTGGCGCGAGCCTGCGACGTCTCACCTGGACGGGCCGCGATCTCGTGGTTCCGTTCGCCGCCGACGAGGTGCGCCCCGGCTACCGCGGCGCCGTGCTAGCGCCCTGGCCGAACCGGGTCGTCGACGGCAGCTACACCTTCGACGGCGTGGACTACCAGCTGCCGCTCACCGAGCCCAGCCGGGCGCACGCCCTGCACGGCCTGGTCTGCTGGGCGGACTGGTCGCTGCAGGCACGCTCGTCCGACTCCGTGACTCTCGGCACCACCATCGTGCCGAGCGACGGCTACCCGCACCGCATCGCTCTCCTGGCCACCTACAGCCTCGGCGACGGCGGCCTCACGACCACGGTGACCGCCGAGAACGTGGGTGCGAGCACCGCCCCGTACGGCACCGGCCCGCACCCCTACCTCGTGGCGGGCCCCGGCACCGTCGACGACTGGACCCTGGAGTTCCCGGCCGCGAGCTACCTCACCGTGACACCCGATCGGCTCAGCCCCGTGTCCGTGGCCCCGATCGAGAGCACCCCGGAGTTCGACTTCCGCACCCCGCGGGTCATCGGTGACACCTTCATCGACCACGCCTTCACCGCCATCGCCCGCGACACGGATGCGACCGCCACGGTGACGCTGACGAGCCCGGTCGGCACCGGCGTGCGCCTGGCCTTCGGCCCGGAGCTGCCCTGGCTGCAGGTGCACACGGCAGACCGCCCCGCGCCCGAGCGAAGCCGCATCGGCCTGGCCGTCGAGCCGATGACCTGCCCGCCCGACGCCTTCTCCACCGGCGAGGACCTGGTGCGCCTGGCTCCCGGCGCCACCCACTCCGCGAGTTGGACCATCGCCGCCACCGAAGCCTGACCCCAGCCCGCCGAGATGCAGCAAAAGACCCCCTGACACACGGTCAGGGGGTCTTATGCCGCATCTCGCGCAGTCAGAGTTACAGAGTGTCGGGCTCCGTGGGAGCGACGTGGCGGCCAGTGGGTGCCGGAGCGACCTCGTCCTCGTCGGTGTCGTCGTCATCCTCGGCATCGTCTGCGGCGTACTCGCGCGGCTTCACGTACGGGTCTTCGTCGCCGGCGTAGACGGCCGTTTTGGCCATCTCACCGACCTGGGTGTCGCGCTCACGCGCTTCACGCAGCAGGTCGTCGATCAGCGCGGCGTTCTCGGGGATCGCGTCGGCGATGAATTCGATGGACGGGGTCAGGCGGGCGGTGATGTTCTTGCCCACCTCGCTGCGGAACATGCCCGTCGCGGCCTTGAGGGCTGCGGCGCTGTCCTTGCGCTCGTCTTCGGAGCCGTAGACCGTGTAGAACACCGAGGCGTGCTGCAGGTCGCCGGTGACCTTGACGTCGGTGATGGTCACGAAGCCGAGTCGCGGGTCGCGGATGCCGCGTTCGAGCCGCTTGGCCACGATGACCTTGATGCGGTCCGCCATCTTCATAGCGCGTGCCGGATCTACCATGATCTACTCCAATGAACCTATAAATTTCGGGGTACTTCTCAACGCTCTTCAGCCCTCCCCCCACCATCGAATTGACGGATGATGCCTCGGGAAGTGAGGGTCGTAGCTTGATCCCCCCTAAAAAGGGAATCGGGGTAGGGGTCCCCGCTCTCTTCCCTTTTTAGGGGGGATCAAGCGGAGACCCCTTGCCACTAGAAGTTACTAACCTCTGGGCTTTTCCTTCAATTCGATCGTCTCGATCTCATCGCCGATCTGGATGTCATTGAACTTACCAAGCCCAATACCAGCCTCGAAGTCCGTGCGGACCTCGGTGACGTCATCCTTGAAGCGACGCAGCGACTCGATGGCCAGGTTGTCGCCCACGACGATGCCGTCGCGGATGACCCGTGCCTTGGCGTTTCGCGTGATCGTTCCCGACCGCACGATGACACCGGCGACGTTTCCGAACTTCGAGGAGCTGAAGACCTCGCGGATCTCGGCGATACCACTCTGTACTTCTTCGAACTCGGGCTTGAGCATTCCGGTGAGGGAAGACTCGATGTCCTCGAGCGCGTTGTAGATGACGGAGTAGAAACGCACGTCCACGCCTTCACGAGCCGCACGTTCGCGCGCCTTCGTGTCGGGGCGAACGTTGAAGCCGATGATGATGGCGTTGTCGACGGTGGCGAGGTTGACGTCGCTCTCCGTGACAGCACCGACACCGCGGTGGATGATGCGCAGCTGAACGGAGTCGTCGACCTCGATCTTGAGCAGCGACTCTTCCAGGGCCTCAACGGCACCGGACACGTCACCCTTGATGATGAGGTTGAGCGATTCGACCTTGCCCTCTTCGAGTGCACGGGTGAAGTCCTCGAGGCTGATGCGCTTGCGGGCCTTGGCCAGCAGGGCGTTGCGCTCGGCGGCTTCACGCTTCTCGGCGATCTGACGCGCGGTGCGGTCTTCCTCGATGACGAGGAAGGTGTCACCGGCGCGGGGAACGCTCGAGAGGCCCTGCACCTGAACGGCACGGGACGGCACGGCTGCGAGGACGGGGTTGCCGTTCTCGTCGGCCATGGCACGAACGCGGCCGTAGGCGGTACCGGCGACGATCGAGTCACCGACGCGCAGGGTTCCCGATTGGATGAGCACGGTGGCAACTGCACCGCGACCCTTGTCGAGCTTGGCCTCGATGGCCACACCGCGGGCATCCTTGTTCGGGTTGGCGCGCATGTCGAGTCCGGCGTCTGCGGTGAGCAGGACGGCGTCGAGGATCTCCTGGATGCCGACCTTGTTCTTCGCCGACACGTCGACGAACATGACGTCTCCGCCGTACTCTTCGGCGACGAGGCCGAATTCGGTGAGCTGCTGGCGCACCTTCTGCGGGTTCGCACCGGGCTTGTCGATCTTGTTCACTGCGACCACGATCGGCACGTTGGCGGCCTGTGCGTGGTTGAGCGCCTCAATCGTCTGCGGCATGATGCCGTCATCGGCGGCGACCACGAGGATCGCGATGTCGGTGACCTGCGCACCACGAGCACGCATGGCGGTGAACGCCTCGTGACCGGGGGTGTCGATGAAGGTGATGGCACGTTCGATGCCCTCGTGCTCGGTGACGACCTGGTAGGCACCGATGTGCTGGGTGATGCCACCGGCTTCGCCCGCAGCGACCTTGGCGTTACGGATGGCGTCGAGCAGCGCGGTCTTACCGTGGTCGACGTGACCCATGACGGTGACGACGGGAGGACGGACCTCGAGCTCTTCGTCGGTCTCGTCGGCCAGCTCCTGGTCGATGTCGATGTCGAAGGCGAGCAGCAGTTCGCGGTCTTCGTCGTCGGGCGAGACCATCTGGATCTTGTAACCCAGCTCGCTGCCCAGCACGTCGAAGGTGGCCTCGTCGAGCGACTCGGTCGCCGTGGCCATCTCACCGAGGTGGAACAGCACGGTCACCAGGTTGCCCGGGCTCGCGTCGATCTTGTCGGCGAAGTCCGTGATGGAGGCACCGCGGCGCAGACGCACCACGGTTCCGCCGTCGCCACGGGGGACGCTGACGCCGCCCAGCGACGGGGCCTCGCGCAGCTCGAACTCGGCCCTCTTCGTCCGCTTGGACTTGCGAGCCTTGTTCTTGCCGCCACCGCGACCGAATGCACCAGCGGTTCCACCGCCGGGGCCACGGCCACGACCGCCGGCGCCGCCGCCACCGGCGGGGCGGGGCGGGCCGAAGCCGGGTGCGCCGGCAGGGGCGCCCGGACGGGTGAAGCCGGGGCGAGCGCCACCGGCGCCGCCCGGAGCGCCACCGGGGCGCTGGAAGCCACCCGGACGCTGGCCGAAGCCGGTCGGGCGGGGTGCCTGGCCGGGTCCACCGGGGCGCGGGGCGCCGGGGCGGGGTGCGGCAGGGCGGGGGATGTTGCTGGGCGAGGCGGAGGACGGCGGACGCTGTCCCATGCCCTGCGCGCTCGCGAACGGGTTGTTCCCCGGACGCGGGGTGGGGGTCTTGCCCATGCCCTGGTTGCTGGCGAAGGGGTTGTTGCCCGGGCGGGCGCCCGGACGCGGCACGGTTCCACCGGGCTTGGCGGCCGTGGCGGTCTCGCCGCCGGCGGTTGCCGCAGGGGTGGGAGCCGCGGGGGTGGCTTCGGTGCCCGCTGCTGCGGGTGCCTCGGCGGCGGCCTTCTCGGTCGCTGCGGCCTTCTCGGCTGCTGCGGCCTTCTCGGCGGCCTGAACCTGACGCTCGGCGACGGTCAGCGGCGCGGCCGGCATCGGCGGTGCATCCGCTGCGGGAGCCTCGACGACAGGTGCGGGCACCGGTGCGGCGGGGCGCGCCGGGCCCGGACGGACGCCGGGCTTGACGGTTGTGGCCGCGGCCGGCTTCGCGGCGGCAGGTGCCGCCGGGGTGGCAGCGGCGCCGCCGGTGGCGACCCCGTCGGCCTCGAGCGCGGCGCGGAGGCGCCGGGCGACGGGGGGTTCAACGCTACTGGACGGTCCCTTGACGAACTCGCCCATCTCTTTCAATTTAGCAAGGGCTACCTTGCTGTCGACACCGAGCTCAGTTGCGATCTCGTGTACGCGTGGTTTCGCAGCCACAATTCTCCTGTTCCGGGCCTGCACCCGGAAAGGGGCAGACCGTTAGTAACGGACGGTTCTCATTTCGAGCCGCTCATTAGTTATCCATTAGCCAAGTCAGCCTGTTCTCTAGTTGTTTTGCGTCCAGGGGGCTGGTCACACGCAGGGCACGCCCGAAAGCGCGCCGCTTGACGGCCTCCTGAAAGCACGCGATGGTGGGATGAATCCACGCACCGCGCCCAGGCAGGGTGGCGGTCTTATCGACCACCAGGAGCGAATTCTGGGCGACGACCCTCAGAAGTGAGGAGCGTGAGGCGCGCGAACGGCATCCAATGCACGTTCTAACGGGTTCCATCGTACCCCCTATTCGTCATCCTCCAGAATGCTGTCCGGCTGGATGTCGATTTTTGCGCCGGTCAGCTTGGCGGCGAGGCGGGCGTTCTGGCCCTCCTTGCCGATCGCGAGCGACAGCTGGTAGTCGGGCACGAGGGCCCGAACGGCCTTGATCGACTCGTCGATGACGTAGGCGCTGGTGACCTTGGCCGGCGACAGTGCGCTGGCCACGAAGGTGGCCAGATCGGGCGAGTAGTCGACGATGTCGATCTTCTCGTTGTTGAGCTCCGCGGTCACCGCGCGCACGCGCTGGCCGAGCTCGCCGATGCAGGCACCCTTGGCGTTGACGCCGGGTTCGGTGGCGCGCACGGCGATCTTGGTGCGGTGGCCGGCCTCGCGGGCCAGCGACACGATCTCCACGACGCCACTGGCGATCTCGGGCACCTCGAGCGCGAACAACCGGCGCACGAGCGACGGGTGGGTGCGCGACACGGTGATCTGCGGGCCCTTCATGCCGCGGCCGACAGCCGTGACATACACCCGGATGCGCGAACCGTGCACGTAGCTTTCGCCGGGCACCTGCTCCTCGGGCGGCAGGATCGCTTCGATCGTGCCGAGGTCGACGTGGATCATGCGGGGGTTGGGGCCCTGCTGGATGACGCCGGCGACGATCTCGCCTTCGCGGCCCTTGAATTCGCCCAGCACCGCGTCATCAGCGATGTCGCGAAGACGCTGGTTGATGACCTGCTTGGCCGCGAATGCGGCAATTCGACCGAAGTCGTCGGGGTTGTCAACGGCTTCGCCGATGATGTTGCCCTCTTCGTCGTGCTCAGGAATGTAAATGTCGACGTGACCGGACTTGCGGTCGAGGACGACGCGAGCTCCGGGTTCTTCTTCCGCAGCCTGCTTCAGTGGCTCACCCTGGTGGGTGTGCTTGAGGTAGGCCGTCAAAATTGCTTGCTCGATGATCTGCACGAGTTCCTCGAAGGGAATCTCTTTCTCGCGCTCCATCAGCCGCAACACGCTGAGGTCGATGTCCATGGCCGGCCTCCTCTATTCAGATCTTGCCGCCGCGAAACCGCGCAGCGGGCTTCTCCCTACGGTACCGGAATACCGGCGGCCCCGTCACCCGCCCGGTGCCGCCGGCGGGACTCACCAGGTGCGCTCGGGCGCTCGAAGCGGCCCGCGCGGGTACGATAACCCGATGAATACTCGATCCTCCGCAGAGTCCGGCGCCCGATCGGCCGGACGTGCCGCCCAGAGTGCCGGAAACAACCCGCATCTGAAGACCCTGGCCAAGGTCGGTTACGCGGTCAACGGGCTGCTGCACGGCCTGATCGGCGCCATCGCCATCAGCCTCGCCATCGGCGCCGGCGGGGAGAGCGCCGACCAGTCCGGCGCCCTCGGTCAGCTCGCGCAGTCCCCCGGCGGCATTTTTGTGATCTGGACCATCGTCGTCGGGCTGGCCGCCCTGGGCCTCTGGCAGGTTCTGCAGGCGTTCCTGGTGCAAGGCGGCGACCCCAAGAAGGTGTGGGCGAACCGCCTCAAGGAGATCGGGAAGGGTGTGGCCTACCTTTTCGTGGCCGGAACGGCCCTGACGGTGGCGCTGACGGGGTCTGCGGACTCGTCGGGCAGCACCTCGTCGGCCAGCGCATCCGTGCTCGCCCTGCCCGGCGGGCCGGTGCTGCTGATGATCGCCGGGCTGGCCGTTCTGGCCATCGGCGGATACTTCGTCTACAAGGGGGTCGCTCAGAAGTTCACCGAGGACCTCGCCGTGCCCTCCGGCACCCTGGGCACCGTGACGGTGGGCCTGGGCGTCGCCGGGTACATCGCCAAGGGAATCGCCGTGGGCGTTGTGGGCATCCTGGTGATGGTGGCCGGGTTCACCGTGGACCCGAGCGAGTCCACCGGGCTGGACGGCGCGCTGCGCTCGCTCGTGGAGCTGCCGTTCGGTGTCGCGATCCTGGTGCTGGTCGGGCTCGGCCTGATCGCCTACGGCGTGTACTGCTTCTTCCGGGCCCGGTTCGCCCGCCTCTAGTTCGCCCCTGACACGCGAAAGCGGTCATCCGGTTGCTTCAGCGTCGCTGAGGCAACCGTATGACCGCTTTCGTGTGTTGCCGGCTAGGCGAAGTGCGCGGCCAGCTCGGTCACGGCCACCTGGGTGCGCTCGCCCGAACGGCGGTCCCACAGCTCGACGATGCCATCGGCCGCTCCGCGACCCACGATCACGATGGTGGGGATGCCGATCAGCTCGGCGTCGCCGAACTTGACGCCGGGCGACACCTTGCGGCGGTCGTCGTAGAGCACGTCGCGGCCGGAGGCCTCGAGCATCGCGGTCACGGCCTCGCTGGTCTCGAAGACCACCTCGTCGCGGCCCGTGGCGATCACGTGCACGTCGAACGGGGCAACGGCCTCGGGCCAGATCAGGCCCTTGGCGTCGTTGTTCAGTTCGGCGATCACGGCCAGCGCGCGGGTGACGCCGATGCCGTATGAACCCATGGTGACGGTGACGAGCTTGCCGTTCTCGTCGAGCACCTTGAGCCCGAGCGACTCGGCGTACTTGCGGCCGAGCTGGAAGACGTGCCCGATCTCCATGCCGCGGGCCAGCTCCACCGGGCCTGAGCCGTCGGGGGCGGGGTCGCCCGCACGCACCTCTGCGGCTTCGACGGTGCCGTCGGCGACGAAGTCACGGCCGGCGACGAGGCCGAAGACGTGACGGCCGGCCTCGTTGGCGCCGGTGATCCACTCGGTGCCGTCGACCACGCGCGGGTCGACGAGATACCGGATGCCGGTGGCCGACTCCGCGCCCAGCATCGCGCCGGTAGCGGACCACGGGCCGATGTAGCCCTTGACCAGGCCGGGGCGGCCGGGGATCTTGTCGAGCTTGGCGAAGTCACCGTCGTTCGCGGCCTCCACCTCGGCGGGAGCGAAGGCGACCTCGACGCGCTTGAGGTCGACCTCACGGTCGCCGGGCACACCGATCACGACGATCTCGCGGGTGCCGTCGGGCTGCACGAGCGCAAGGACCACGTTCTTGAGCGTGTCGGCCGCGGTCCACTCGCGCCCGTCAGGGCGCGGGTGGTTGGCGTTGGCACTGTCCACCAGGGTCTGGATGGTGGGGGTGTCCGGGGTGTCGTGCACCTCGGCGGCCGGGAAGCCGGTGAAGTCGATCGACTCGGGTGCCAGGGTGCGGAATGCCTCCACGTTGGCCGCGTAGCCGCCGGCCGAACGCACGAAGGTGTCTTCGCCGACCGGGGTGGGGTGCAGGAACTCTTCGCTCTTGGAGCCGCCCATGGCGCCGGCATCCGCCTGCACGACGACGTACTCGAGGCCGAGCCGGGTGAAGATGCGCTCGTAGGCATCTCGCTGGGCCTGGTAGCTCACGTCGAGGCCGGCATCCGTGTAGTCGAAGGAGTAGGCGTCCTTCATGGTGAACTCGCGGCCGCGTAGCAGGCCGCCGCGGGAGCGGGCCTCGTCGCGGTACTTGTCCTGGATCTGGAAGATCGACAGGGGCAGGTCCTTGTAGCTGTTGTAGAGGTCCTTCACCATGAGGGTGAAGACCTCTTCGTGGGTGGGGGCCAGCAACAGGTCGCTGCCCTTGCGGTCCTGCAGGCGGAACAGGCCGTCGCCGTACTCGTCCCAGCGACCGGTGACCTCGTAGGGCTCGCGCGGCAGCAGGGCCGGGAAGTGCACCTCGAACGCGCCCGCCGCGGCCATCTCCTCGCGGATGATGGTCTCGATCTTGGCCTTGACCTTGAGGCCCAGCGGCAGCCAGGCGAAGATGCCCGGCGCCTGACGACGGATGTAGCCGGCCCGCACAAGCAGGCGGTGGCTGGTGACCTCGGCATCAGAGGGGTCTTCGCGGAGGGTACGGAGAAAGTAGTTCGACATACGAATAGGCACGCCCCTACTTTACGGCGCGAGCAGGTCGCCCGTCTGCGCGGTCAGCTCACCGCCGCAGCAACTGTTACCCATGCGGACAATTGCGCCCGGCATATCGGACGCAATTGTCCGTTGCGGGAACAGTTAGCGGATGGCGGGAAGGTTAGCGGGAGCCGACCGTCACGACGGGGGCGCCGAGGGAGTCTTCACTGGGCGGCATCTCGGCGGCCATGCGGTTGGCCTCCTCGATCAGGGTCGCCACGATCTCGGACTCCGGAACGGTCTTGATGACCTCGCCGCGCACGAAGATCTGGCCCTTGCCGTTGCCGGAGGCCACACCGAGGTCGGCGTCGCGGGCCTCGCCGGGTCCGTTGACGACGCAGCCCATGACCGCGACGCGGAGCGGCACTGTCATGCCCTCGAGGCCGTCGGTGACGTCGTTGGCGAGCTTGTAGACGTCCACCTGGGCCCGGCCGCAGCTGGGGCAGGAGACGATCTCGAGCTTGCGCTCACGCAGGTTGAGCGACTGCAGGATCTGCAGGCCCACCTTGATCTCCTCGGCGGGCGGGGCGGAGAGGGACACCCGGATGGTGTCGCCGATGCCCTCACCGAGCAGGATGCCGAACGCCGTGGCGCTCTTGATGGTGCCCTGGAAGGACGGGCCTGCCTCGGTCACGCCGAGGTGCAGGGGCCAGTCGCCACGTTCGGCGAGCAGCCGGTACGCCTTGACCATGATCACCGGGTCGTTGTGCTTGACCGAGATCTTGAAGTCGTGGAAGTCGTGCTCCTCGAACAGGCTGGCTTCCCAGACGGCGCTCTCGACGAGCGCCTCCGGGGTGGCCTTGCCGTACTTCTGCAGCAGGCTGGGCTCGAGGGAACCGGCGTTGACGCCGATGCGGATGGAGACGCCGGCAGCCTTGGCCGCGGCGGCGATCTTGCCCACCTGGTCGTCGAACTTGCGGATGTTGCCCGGGTTCACCCGCACGGCCGCGCACCCGGCATCGATGGCCTGGTACACGTAGCTCGGCTGGAAGTGGATGTCGGCGATCACGGGGATCTGACTCTTCTTGGCGATGATCGGCAGCGCCTCGGCGTCGTCGCGGCTGGGCACGGCGACCCGCACGATGTCACAGCCGGAGGCGGTGAGCTCGGCGATCTGCTGCAGCGTCGCGTTGATGTTCGTCGTCGGTGTCGTTGTCATCGACTGCACGCTGACGCGAGCGTCACCGCCGACGAGGACCTTGCCGACCTTGATCTGGCGGGACTTGCGTCGGGGAGCGAGGATTTCGGGGACTTTGGGCATACCCAGGTTTATTGCGGCCACGAATGTAGCTTACGCGTGCCTGGCTCAGATCCGCCTGAACGCCCAGCCGGGCCCGCCCGTCGGCGACGGCGGACGGGCCGGCCTACGCCTGGTCAGCCGGCTGGCGGTGAGCTGTCCCGGTTGGCGCGGAGCACCTCGAGCCGGGCGCGGTACTCGACCTCGTCGATGTCGCCCTGGGCGAATCGTTCGGCCAGCGTCTTCTCGGCGCTGCGCGCATCCGCCTGGCCGGCGCCATACGGGCCGTTCGGGTAGGCGTAGGGGCCCTGCCCGTTCCAGCCCCGGCGCCAGCGGCGGCCGAAGATGGCGAAGAGCGCCACCACCACCACGATCCAGAACAGCGGGATCAGCAGGAACAGCCAACCGAATCCGCCGCCGCCCATGCCCCAGCCCGGGTGGGCGGCGAGCCCGGTGAGAACTGCAGTGGTCAGCATGATGTCTCCATTCGTCGGGGGCTCTGGTGTGAACCGGTGCCTCCAGCGTGCCCACCGGGGGCAGCGGGCGAATCTGCCCGCAGGAGTCACCTGCCGTACACCCGCGGGAGCACCCGGCGATGTCGTTACCGGCCGGGAGCGACCAGGCCTGCCTCATAGGCGGCGATGACCAGCTGTACCCGGTCGCGGGCGGCCAGCTTGCCCATGATCCGGGACACGTGGGTCTTCGCGGTCAGCGGGCTGAGGAACAGTCGCTGGCCGATCTCCGTGTTGGTCAGCCCCCGGCCGACGAGGCCGAGCACCTCCTTCTCCCGCTCGGTGAGCGCCCTGAGGGCACTGTCGTCCCGCGGCTCGGTCTGCCCTGACGCCATCCGGGCCAGCAGGCGCCGGGTGACGCTCGGCGAGAGCAGGCCCTCCCCCGCCGCAACGACCCGCACCGCGCGGATCAGCTCGGCCGGTTCGGTGTCCTTCACCAGGAACCCGCTCGCGCCGGCGCGGATGGCCCGCGCCACGTACTCGTCGAGTTCGAAGGTGGTGACGACCACGATCCGGGTGTTCCGGAGGTCTGCGTCGCGCACGATCTGTTCGGTGGCCCAGAGGCCGTCGCCGTCCGGCATGCGGATGTCCATCAGCACGACGTCTGGACGCAGCCGGGTCACCGCAGCCACGGCGTCGCGGCCGGTTCCGGCCTCTGCCACCACGTCGAGGTCGGGCTCGGACTCGAGCAGCGACCTGAACCCGGCGCGAATCAGCTGCTGGTCGTCGGCCACGACCACCCGGATCATCCGCTGCCCCGCTCGCTCTGCCCGGCGCGGCCGGCGGGCAGCGGGAGCCGCGCTTCGACCAGGAAACCACCGGAGTCCGTCGGCCCGGCGCGCAGCGTGCCACCGAGCAGTTCGGCGCGTTCCCGCATGCCGAGCAGGCCACCGCCCGGTTCGGCCGGCCGAAGCTGTTCCCCTGGCACGCCAGTGTCGGTGACGGTCAGCAGGTAGGCGCCCCGGTCGATGCCGAGGTACACGGATGCCTGGTGCGACCGGGAGTGGCGCAACACGTTGGTGAGCGCCTCTTGGCAGATCCGGTAGAGGGCGAGCTGGGTCGCCGCGGGCGCGGCGCTCTCCACCTCCAGCGCGTTCACGTAGGCGATGTCGAGGCCCTGCGCGCGGAACGAGTCGATCAGCGCCGGGAGTCCGGCCAGGTCGGGCTCCGGCGTCAACGGCGCGCTGGAAGCCTCTGCGGGGTCTGAACGGAGGATGCCGAGCACTGTGCGCACCTCGTCGAGTGCGTTCTTGCTTGCAGCCTTGATGTTCGCGAGGGCGTCCGCGGCCTTCTGCGGCTGGCTGTCGATGAGGTGCAGGCCCACTCCGGCTTGCACGTTGATCTGGGACAGCGAATGCGCCAGCACGTCGTGCAGCTCACGGGCGATGCGCATCCGCTCCCGTTGTTCGGCCGACAGCCGGCGGTCGTCTGCGCTGCGCCGCTGCTCGAGGATGGTCTCCCGGCGGCGTCGGAGCGCTTCGCCGGCGGCCATCAGCAGCACCAGCACGAACGTGGTGCCGGCGATCCGGAACGGGTTGAAACTGATCCCCCAGAGTCCGGCCAGCGCGATGGTGGCCACCCAGGCCAGCGCGACGGATGCGTACACCCAGATCCGCGCGCCCCGCACGATTCCCAGGACGACGGCGAAGGCCAGAGCGGCGAACGGGGTGACCACGGTGGGCAGGATCAGGATCGGTGCCGCGGCGGCGATGGCGCAGATCATGGCCACCGGGCCGGGAAACCGTCGAGCCATGATCAGCGCGAGCGGACCGACGAAGGCCAGCGCGAAGACCAGCAGCGCGGCGGCGGTGAGGCCGGATTCACCGGCACCGGGCAGCGACTCCGCCCAGCGCCGGTTGCCGAACGGTTCCCCGCCCGCGGGCAGGTTCCACCTCCCCCGCCAGAGCTGGAACGCCGTCGCCGGCACCTGGACGAGCAGCGAGACCACGACAGGCAGCCAGAGACGCGCGGACGGCGGAAGCCGCTCGCCAGGCCAACCCCGGCGGCGCTCCGGCCAGCCCGAGTCGTACCCCGTCGGATCCGCGGACGATGACATGTTCCGATGCTACGTCCGCTCGCGCCGTGACGAGTTCGCCCCGGGGAGCGCAGTGCCGCGGCCGGGTACTCCCGTGGGAGTAGACCGGCGCGTGGTCAGCCGAAGAGGTTGATCGGCTTGACGATGTCGGCGTAGACCAGCAGCAGCGTCATGCCGCCGAGCACCACGGCCACCGCCAGGGTCAGCGGCATCAGCTTGGCCGTGTCGACGGGCCCGGGGTCGCGGCGCTTGAACAGCTTCGCGAACCAGCGGCGGATGCCTTCCCAGAGCGCGCCGGCCACGTGGCCGCCGTCCAGCGGCATGAGCGGCACCAGGTTGAAGACGAACAGGGCGATGTTCAGCGACGCGAGCAGCCCGATCAGGCTGGCGGCCTTGCTGGCGAGCGGGATCGTGTCGACGCTGGCGATCTCACCGGCGACCCGGCCGACGCCCACGACGCTGATCGGTCCGTTCGGGTCGCGCTCCCCCGGCCCGAACGCGGCGTTGGCCACGTCGATCAGGCGCTGCGGCAGGTTGAGGATCATGTGGAAGACGCCGGAGATGTTCTCGCCGACGGCGGGCAGCACAGCGGATGCCGGCTGCGGCACGAGTTCGCCGGCCGGGCCGATGCCGACGAAGCCGACCTCGGTGGTTTCCTGAGCGCCGCCGGCGTCGGTGACGACGTTGCCGTCGGCATCCGTCACGTAACGCTCGGTGAGCTTGGGGGTGATCACGAGGGTCTGCTGGGCGCCGTCGCGTTCGACGATGACCTGCAGCGGCGTGCCGGAAGATTCGCGGATGATCGCGGTGGACTGGTCCCAGCTGGTGATGGCGGTGCCGTCGATGCTCACCAGACGGTCGCCGGGCTTGAGGCCGGCGGCGGCTCCCGGAGCGGCTTCGTCGCCCTCCGCGCAGGTCTGCCGGTCGCTGGTGGCCGGCAGCACGCAGGCGCTGACGCTGCCCACGGTGGTGCTGGCCTGGGTGGTGCCGAAGCCCATCAGCAGCACCGCGAAGAGCACCACGGCTATGAGCAGGTTCATCGTGGGCCCGCCGAGCATGATGATGACGCGCTTGTAGACCGGGAGGCGGTAGAAGGCGCGGTGATCCTCGCCCTCGCCGATGGTGTCGGCGCTGGCCTGCCGGGCCTCAGCGGCCATGGTGCTGCGGGCGGCGGGGGCCGGTTCGCCCTCCTGCACCAGCTGGTTGAAGAAGCCGGTGCTGTTGTTGCGCGCGGAGCCGTCCTTGGCGGGCGGGAACATGCCGATCATCGAGATGTAGCCGCCGAGAGGGATGGCCTTGACGCCGTACTCGGTCTCGCCCTTCTTCTTGGACCACATGGTGGGGCCGAACCCGATCATGTACTGGGTGACCTTAACCCCGAACAGCTTGGCCGGCACCAGGTGCCCGATCTCGTGCAGGCCGATGGAGAGCGCGAGGCCCACGACGACCACGGCTACGCCCAAGATGTACAACAGCACGGTTTCCACATCCGTACATTAGCCTTTTCTAGCTGCAAGGCGGCTGGTCGTTGACTGGCACCGGTCCCTGCGTCAAGAATTGCTCCGTACCCGCTTGCTCCCCGCCCTCTTGGAGGCCTTCCCTGTCTGCACCGACCGAGCCGCTTCGTGACGAGTCACGATCCGACAGCCTGATCGGGCTGACCCTGGCGGACAGGTTCACCCTCGACAGGCTGATCGGCACCGGCGGCATGGCCACGGTCTACCAGGCCACCGATGTCTCCCTGGGCCGCACCGTGGCGGTCAAACTGTTCCGGATGGACACCGCTGACGGCTCCGGGCCCCAGCGGCAGAGCGGCGAAGTGATGGTGCTGGCCAGCCTCAACCACTTCGCGTTGGTCACCCTGTTCGACGCCGGCACCGAACAGCTCGACGGTGTCAGCCGGTCGTTCATCGTGATGGAGTACGTCGACGGCTCCGACCTGCGCAGCCGCATCGCCGACGGTGCGCTCCCCGCGGCCGAGGTCGCCCGGATGGGCGCGGACCTGGCCGAGGCGTTGCACTATGTGCACGCCAGGGGAATCATCCACCGCGACATCAAGCCCGCCAACGTGCTCCTGGCACCGTCCGACTTTCCCGGCCGGGTCTCGCACGCCAAGCTGGCCGACTTCGGCATTGCCCGGCTGATCGACGCCACCCACCTCACCAGCACCGGGGCCGTGCTCGGCACCGCCGGGTACCTCAGCCCGGAGCAGGCGATGGGCCACCCGATCGGGCCGCCCAGTGATGTGTACTCCCTCGGTCTGGTGCTGCTCGAGGCCGTCACCGGTGTGCGCAGCTACCCGGGCACGGCCATCGAGTCGGCTATGGCCCGGTTGCAGCGTCAACCCGAGATCCCCGCCGAACTCGGCGCCGCGTGGCACGATGTTCTGACCGGCATGACGGCCCGCGAACCCGCCGACCGCATGTCGTCAGCGGATGCTGCGGTGCGCTTGCGCGAACTGGTCCCGTTGGAGACCTTCGAGGCTGGAGAGTCCACCTGGGCCCCGGCGCCGACCGGTGCGCCCACGGACGGGGCAACCGAGGTGCAGACGGAACTCCTCGAGCGCACGGAGGCCGTTGAGCGCACCCAGGCCGTGGATGCACCCACCCGCCGTCTGCCTGCATCCGGAGGCGACGATGTCACCCGGGCGTTCACCGCGGTCGGCTCGGCCGGCACGTCCGACACCGGAGCGACGACGGTCGAGCTCAGGCCGAACGCGGGGCATCGGCCCCAGCAGTCCGCCCCGGCCGCTCGAGCCTCAACCTGGCCGCGTGCCGCACTCCGGAGCGCCGCCCGGCGTCCCCGCCTGCTGATCATCGCGGCCGTGGTCACGTTGACCGCGGTTCTCGCCCTGGTCTTCCTGGTGCAGCCGAACGACCCGGCACCCGAACCGCCCGCCTATCCCGCTGTCGACGGCGACCTCGGCACCCACCTGCAGCAGCTCCAGGAGAGCGTGACCCCATGAGCGCCACCCGGAAATTCCTGCCCAGACTCGTCGTCGTGCTGGCCGGCGTCGGCCTGGCCTGCGGCATGCTCGCCGGGTGCGCCGCGGCGCCGTCGGCGCTGCACGCCGATGCCGCGAGCGAGTTGAAGAGCGGCGTTCTGGCCGTCAGCACGGCCGCCGCCGCGGGCGACTACACCTCGGCGCAGACCGCCCTCGACACCCTGCGCGAGAGCCTGGCCGACGCCTCGGCTGCCGACACCGTCACGGCGGCGCGGGCCGCAGAGATCCAGGCGGCCATCGACCTCGTCGCGGCCGACCTCGCATCGTCCATCGCCGCGAGCACCCCGGTCGAGACCGCCCCGGTCGAAACCACCCCGGTCGAGACCACCGCGCCGGAGCCCGTGAGCACCGACGACGATCCAGAGGAGGCGCCTGAGGGGCCCAAGGGCCCGGACAAATCCGACGACTCCGGCCCGGACAAGCCTCAGAAGGGCGCCTGCGAAAAGAAGGGCAAGTGCGACTAGAAGACGCCCGCACCTGCTAGACAGTCCTCAGCACCTGATCGTGGTCCACGCCCCACACGTCCGACCCCACAGCCAGGAGGATTCTCATGCCCCAGCACCTTGTCGTCGGAGCCGGTTGGATCGGCAGCGAGTTGGCTCGCCAATTGGTGGCTCGTGGCGATGACGTGACTGTCGCCACCCGCTCGGGCACCGCCCTCGCCGGTGCCACGGCGCGCTCCCTCGACGCCTCCGATCCGGTGGCCTTCTGCCTGGCGGCCGAGCGCGCCCAGACCATCTTCCTGTGCACCAACCCGCCTTACCCGGACTGGGCCCGGCGCTGGCCGCCGGTGTTCGCGGCCGCGATCGCGGCGGCATCCGTGTCGGGCGCGAACCTCGTGGTGATGGGCAACCTCTACCCCTATGGCTCGCCCGCCGGAGCGATGACCGAGCACTCCCCCGAGACCACGACCGAGACCAAGGGCATGATCCGCCGGGACGGCTGGCGCCGGGTGCTCGACGCGCACGAACGGGGCGAGATCCGGGCCGTTGAGGTGCGCGCGAGCGACTACTTCGGCGCCGGGGTGCGCGGCACCGCCCATCTGGGCCAGGCGTTCTTCAGCGCCGTGCTGGCCTCGAAGACCGCCAGGGGGGTCGGTCGGCCCGACCTCGTGCACAGCTGGAGCTTCATCCCGGATATCGCCGCCACCATGGTCGCCGCGGCCGACTATAGGGGCTCGTGGGGACGCGTCTGGCACGTGCCGAGCGGGGCATACAGCCGTACCGATATCGCCGCCCAGCTCAACGCGCGCTACGGCACGCACGGCACGGTCGCCGGGTACCCGCAGTGGATGCTGCGCTCGCTCGGCGCGGTGAGCCCGCTGATGCGCGAGGTGTACCACTCCAGCTATCAGTTCCTGGTGCCGTACGTGATCGATTCGGCCGAGTCCGAGCGGGAACTCGGCATCCGCGCGACGCCATGGGACGAGGCGCTGGTCACCGTGGCGGAGAGCTACCGCGCCCGGTAGCCGGGCTCAGCAGCCGGGCTCGGTCAGCGGCCGATGGCGTCGATGATGGTGTCGGCGGAGGCGCGGGCCCACCGCTCAGCCTCGGCGAGCGAGTCCAGGGTCAGCTCGCCCTGGGTCTCGTGGGCCTCGACGACCCGCTGCACGGTGTCGACGATGTCGAGGTAGCCGATCCGCCCGGCGTGGAAGGCCAGCACGGCCTGCTCGTTCGACGCGTTGAACACCGCAGGGTAGGTTCCGCGTGCCCGGCCGACCTGCTTGGCGAGCTCCACCGCAGGGAACGCGTCGTCGTCGAGTGGCTCGAACGTCCAGGTGTGCGGCGTGGTCCAGTCGATGGGCACGCCGACCGCTGCCACCCGGTTCGGCCAGTCCAGGCCCAGCGAGATGGGCAGACGCATGTTCGGCGGCGATGCCTGGGCGATGGTGGAGCCGTCGATGAATTCGACCATCGAGTGGATGAGCGACTGCGGGTGCACGACGACGTCGATCCGGTCGTAGGGCACGTCGAAGAGCAGGTGGGCCTCGATGATCTCGAGCCCCTTGTTCACCAGGGTGGCCGAGTTGGTGGTGATGACCAGGCCCATGTCCCAGGTGGGGTGGGCGAGGGCTTCCCGCGGGGTCACGTTCGCCAGTTCGGCGCGGGAGCGGCCGCGGAACGGTCCGCCGGAGGCCGTGAGCACCAGGCGGCGCACCTCGTCGGCGGTGCCGGAGCGCAGGGCCTGCGCGATGGCGGAGTGCTCGGAGTCGACCGGCACGATCTGGCCGGGCGCGGCGAGCGCCTTGACCAGGTCGCCGCCCACGATGAGGGATTCCTTGTTCGCCAACGCCAGCGTGCGGCCGGCCGTGAGCGCGGCGAGGGTCGGGCCCAGCCCCACCGATCCGGTGATGCCGTTGAGCACGACGTCGGCGTCGACATCCCGCACCAGCTGTTCGGCCTCGGCGGCGCCCACCGCGGTGTCGTCCACGTTGAACTCCGCGGCCTGTTCGGCCAGGAGCTCCCGGTTGCTGCCGGCCGACAGGCCGACCACCTCGAAGCGGGTGGGATTGGCCTTGATGACGTCGAGCGCCTGGGTTCCGATCGAGCCCGTGGACCCGAGAATGATGATTCGCTGCACGAGCCCATGCTAGGCGCACCGCTCACATATGCCGGGCCGCGACTGACCCGCGCTGTAGGGTCGTTGAGTGACCGGAGCAAAGCACGACCCAGCATCCGAGCCCGAAACCGCGCCGGATGCCCCCGTCGAACAGGTGCCGGCCGCCGACGAGATCGTCGAGCTGACCGCCAAGCCCAAGCGGCCCGGGTTCGTCTACTTCCTCGGCTACGGCATCATGGCGCCCATCGCGCGCCTGGTCTTCCGTCCCCGCATCACCGGCAAGGAGAACATCCCTCGCGAGGGCCGGGTGATCCTGGCCAGCAACCACCTGTCGTTCATCGACAGCATCGTCATCCCGCTCACCGCGCCACGCCGGGTGCAGTTCCTGGCCAAGTCCACCTACTTCACCGGCACCGGGTTCAAGGGCTGGGTGTCACGCCAGTTCTTCACCTCGATCGGCGCCATCGGCGTGGAACGCGGCGCGGGCCAGGCCGCCCAGGTGGCCCTCGACGCCGGCAAGGAGGTGCTCGACGTGGACGGCGCCTTCGCGATCTACCCGGAGGGCACCCGCTCCCTCGACGGCCGGCTCTACCGCGGCCGCACCGGCGTGGCCTGGCTGGCCCTCACCACCGGCGCCGTGGTCGTGCCCGTCGGACTGATCGGCACGCAGGAGATCATGCCGGTGGGCTCGAAGATGCCGCGCATCCGCCGCATCAGCGTGAAGTTCGGCGAGCCGATCGACGTGAGCGTGCACGGCACCGCCGACTCCGGCCGGGCCCGCCGCAAGGCCACCGACGACATCATGGCCGCGATCCACGGCCTGACCGGGCAGGAACTGGCGCACAGCTACAACGAGTCGCCGCCGACCACGGTGGCCCAGCGCGTCAAGCGCGCCATCTGGTGGCGCGAACGGCGCTAGTAGAGGCCCCGCCGGCTTCACACTTAGCCCTTGCGCTCAGTGATGGGCCTCGGCTAACTTAGCCGCATGGCTCAGCTTTTCTCCGCGCTCGACGGTGTCTTCCAGGCCCTCTCCGACCCCACCCGCCGGGCGGTTCTGGGCCGGCTCGGCTCCGGGCCGGCCAGCATCGGCGAGCTGGCCGCGCCCTTCGACATGGCCCTGCCGTCGTTCATGAAGCACATCGGTTACCTCGAACGGGCCGGCCTGATCCGCACCCGCAAGACCGGGCGGGTGCGCATCTGCACGATCGAGCGCGACACGTTCACCCTGATGGAGAGCTGGCTCGACGAGCAGCGCCGCATCTGGGAGGGCCGCACCGATCGTCTCGACCGGTTCGCCACCTCCCCCACCTCCCCCACCACCGACCCGGCCACCGACCCCAGCCGCGACAAGGAGACCCCCGCATGACCGCATCCGCTCACCCCGAACTCGACCTCACGGTCTCCCGCATCATCCGGGCCCCGCGCGCAGCGGTGTGGAACGCCTGGGCCGACCCGGCCAGCTTCGAACAGTGGTGGGTTCCGGCGCCCACGATCTGCCGCGTGCGCGAGATGGACCTGCGCCCCGGCGGCTCCTTCCGCACCGAGATCAGCGACGACGGCCTCGAGTTCGGCCCGCACATCACCGGCTGTTTCCTCGCGGTTGACGAGCTCGATCGCATCGTGTTCACGGATGCGCTGGTCGCGGGTTGGCGCCCCGCCGAGGCCTCATTCGTGACCGCCGTGATGACCATGACCGACCACCCCGACGGCACCGAATACACCGCGACGGCGATGCACCGCAACCGAGCCGACCGCGACCAGCACGAGGAGCTCGGCTTCCACGACGGCTGGGGCACCGTCATCCGCCAACTCGCCGAACTCGTCGAACACGACGCACGTTCCTGAGGACATCGTGCGCAAGGAAGGACGGAATCCGGGATTTCGTCCTGCCAAAGTCCCGACATCCTCTTTTCGTGACGTGACCTCAGGGGTGTGACTCGCGCCCAACGTCGACCCATTCGTGCCCGACGGCCTCCAGCTCGGCCGCCCCGGCTGTGACCTGGGCTACGATCGCGCCCAGCCACTCGGCGTCGTCGCCGGCAATGCTCAGCACGGCAGTCTCTGCGTAAGTCGTACCCAGGATGAGCACCCCACGCTGGCGCAATTCGGCCTCGATACGACCTGCCTCCGCATGGGAGAGCGCGAGCGTGAACAGTTCGCGGCGTTCGCGCGCCACGAGCAGGCCGCGAGATTCTGCCAGGTCGATCGTGGTGAGAACGGCCTCAGAGTAGGCGCGCACGAGACCGCCGGCGCCGAGGAGTGTGCCGCCGAAATAGCGTGTGACGACGGCGACGCAGTCGACAAGCCCCCGGCCCGAAAGCGCCTCGAGCATGGGCCGGCCCGCCGTCCCAGACGGTTCACCGTCGTCATTGGACCGGCGCACCTGATCGGGAGTGCCGCTCGGCCCGACCACGAAGGCCGAGCAGTGGTGGCGCGCAGCCCAGTGTTCGGCGCGCGCGGCGTCGATGGCGTTACGCGCGGCATCCTCGGTGTCGACCCTCACCACCCGGCAGAGGAATCTGGATCGTTTAACGTCGATCTCGGCCGAGACCTGGCTGCCGACGCCACCGTGCAACGTGAGATCGGGCATGAGCTCAGTCTGGCGCACCCGGCTACGGTGTCGGCGTCACCGTCCAGGTGCCGTTGGTCTGGATCGCCATGACTCCCGGCAGGTCCACGTCGTACACCTCGGAGAACGCTTCGGTGTTTCCGAACAACTTGGGCGAGTCGGAGGTCGTGAACACCCGTCCGGAGAACGAGTCGTCGGCAGAGGCCGGCGCATAATCGACCGTCAGGCGGGGCACGTCGTCAGACAAGAACAACACGGCCGGCCCGACACCCGACTGCGCGCCGGAGACCGAGGGAATGTCATTCCAGCTCTGCAGCGTCACCGTCCACGGCCCGTCGGCGAGCACGATGAGCGTCTGGTCGACGGGGTCGCTCGTGAAGACGTCCTTGAGGAAGGAGCCGCGCATCGGCGCCGCCATTTCCCCGAATGGAGACATGCGCCCCGGCTCCGTCACCGTCGTCGTGCCGGTGCAGGCCGAGCAGTCGACATGCATCACGACAGCGAATTCGCCCTGGCGCTGATAGGCGACGTTCGAGGGCCCGTTCCCGGAAGCCGACGCGGAGGTGCCCTCCGCCACGACACCGGCGTCCACGGTCTCTGCCACGGGCTCCGCCGTCGCCGGCACCGTAGCGGTGGGCGTCGGGGTCGGGGTCGGCGTGATGAGATCCTCGATGCGCGGCGGCGTCGTGTGCGTCGGACTCGGCGTCGCCTCGGGCGCCGACCCGGCACAGCCGCTCACGAGCAGCACCGCCGCCACGATAGTTCCCGCCAGTCCCCCACCACGTCGAATCCCCATGACCCCACCCTGCCATGCCCCGCCCTCGCAGCGCGCTCCCGTGTCATTCACCGGCGGCGTTCTCCCGGCTATGCCCGTCGGTCGGTCGCGCCTGTGCGGTCCCTGCCTGTGCGGTACAGCACCGGAACGAAGACCGCAAAGACAACGGCACCGATCCACCCGCTGATCGCACCGATTTCGGGCACAACGAAGATGCCCGCCGTTCCGACCAGCAGGAGCGCCGCGGCCAGAACCGCGTACACCTTCATGCCGTACAGCGATATGAAGACCAGGTAGTGCGCGCCCACGACGATCAGCGACGCGGGAAAGAACAGCATCGGCTCGTAGGACCCGAGCGCTAGGGCAACGAGAAGTCCCAGGGGGACCGTGAAGGCCGATTGCATGGCCAAGGCTGTCGACGGATGTCCCTTCGGCAGCATCCCGGAGCCTGTCGTGAGCCTGAGGATCACGGCGGACAGCGGGAAGATCAGCATGCCCGCGAAGAAGAGGACAGCCATTGCCGCACCGGGCGACACAAGGAAGTAGACGGTGTTGGCCGCCGCCCACAGGATGACGGAGACGAGCGGACCGCTATAGCCGCCGCGATAGATCCGGCGGACGTCAGCTTGGGCCCCGGCGATGCTCATCAGCTCTGACGAGTTCACCTCATCCACCTGTGAAGCTTTCATCGGCCAGCTCGGAGCCGGCCTCGGTGCACGCTGCAGACAGCGCATCCTGGCCGGTGTACCACTCCGCCGAGCAGAGCTCCGACCACTGCGAACGACGCAAGAATGATGGACTGTCTACTCACTGGGCCCCCCTCAGGACGTGCACATCAGGGACACAGTATCGGCCCGTCAGAGCCGGTGTCGCGGTGGACACGTTGTCCCGTGCGGATCGGAGCGGTCGGTGCTATTATTTCGCTATGTCACGAAATAACGAAGAGGGGATCTTCGATGCCTTGGCGAACAGCAACCGCCGCCGCATTCTGCAGTTCCTCCGTGACAAGGACTTCGTACGCGCCGGCGATATCGCCCGCGATCTGGAGATCGGACACTCGACGCTCTCTGCCCACCTCAAGGTGCTTCGTCACGCCGACCTGGTGGTCTCCCGGCGGCAGGGAACGGAAATTCACTACCGAGCAAACCTGACGGTGATTGAAGAAGCGATCGTCGCCCTGTCGAGATTGCGTCGTGATGACGGACCACAGGATCCACCGACTCGAGGAAAAGAGAGCTGACTCATGCCGAATCTGAGACTGTCACCCGAGCTGCGAGCATTGCGACCGGCGATCATCGTCGTGGTCGTCGCGTGCGTGACGATGATCGTCGCGTCGGTTGTCTACTGGCCGGAAATGGCGGAGTCCCTCGTGACACGGGCCGCGAACGATCGGCACGGCGAAAGCGTGGTTCAACGCTGGTTCGCCGTCGGGGCATTCCCACTCTTCCTTCTCGTTCTTTCTGCACTACTGGGGGCGACGCCCGCACTCGATCGGAAGCTTCGCACGGCGATTTCGCAGAAGCCCGCACCGAATCCCAAGAACGGGGCGCGCGTTCTGGGATATCTGCTCTCGGGCGTCGCGATCGCGATGACGGTGTCGCATTTCGGACTCCTGAGCGCATTCGCGGGAACACGTTTCCCGATGAACGAGGCGATGGCGGCGAGCCTCGGACTGATCCTCGTTCTGTTCGGCAACGCGCTTCCCCTCGCTCGCCCCGAAGACGTGTCTCTGCCGCCCTTCGTAGTGCGCCTGCAGGACGCCGTCGGGCCGATCTATCGCCCGGCGGGCCGTGTCCTGGTACTGATCGGTGTCGCAGCCATCGCCCTGGCGTTCGTGTCGGCCTGGGCGGCACTGCTTCTGGCCACCCTCGGAATCATCGCCCTGATCGTGGGCATTTACCTGATCGGGTTGGTGCGGATGCGTCGCCAGGCTGACGCCTGACGCCAGCCCGCGTTCAGCGTCGGCAGCCGGCGACGGGCATCCGTGCAGCCGGGCGGGGCGAGCCCCCAGCCGACATCCGTAAGCTGGAGCCATGTCTTCTTCCTTCTCGGTCAGCCAGGAGCGCAAGCTCGTCACCGCCCTTCCGGGCCCCCGGTCAATCGCGCTGCAGGAACGACGCGTTCGCGCCGTGTCCGCCGGCGCGGGCACCCTCGCGAACATCTACATGGACCACGGCGCGGGAGCGATCCTGGTCGACGTGGACGGCAACCAGATCATCGACCTGGGCTGCGGCATCGGCGTGACCACCATCGGCCACGCCCACCCCGAGGTGGCCGCCGCAGCCGCCGCGCAGGCCGGCAAGCTCACCCACACGCTCTTCACCGTCACCCCGTACGAGAACTACGTGCGCGTCGCCGAGAAGCTCGCCGAGATCACCCCGGGTGACTTCGAGAAGCACTCGATCCTGGTGAACACCGGAGCCGAGGCGGTGGAGAACGCGGTGAAGATCGCTCGCAAGTACACCGGCCGCCGCGCCATCGTGAGCCTGGACCACGCCTTCCACGGCCGCACCAACCTCACCATGGCGATGACCTACCGCCCGTGGCCGGAGCGCGTGGGCATGGGCCCGTTCCCCGGTGAGATCTACAGCGTGCCCACCAGCTACCCGTACCAGGACGGCCTGTCCGGCGAGGAAGCGGCCGAGAAGACCATCGACTACATCCAGACGCACATCGGCGCCTCGGAGATCGCGGCCTTCTTCGTCGAGCCGATCCAGGGTGACGGCGGCATCGTCATCCCCGCCCCCGGCTACTTCAAGCGGCTGAGCGAGTTCTGCACCGAGAACGGCATCGTCTTCGTCTCCGATGAGATCCAGGCCGGCATCGCCCGCACCGGAGCCTGGTACGGCATCGAGCACCACGGTGTGGTGCCCGACCTGGTCACCACGGCAAAGGGCATCGCCGGCGGTTTCCCGCTGGCCGCCGTCACCGGCCGCGCCGAGATCATGGATGCCGTGCAGCCCGGTGGTATCGGCGGCACCTTCGGCGGCAACCCGGTCTCGACCGCGGCGGCCCTTGCGGTCTTCGACATCATCGAGCGCGACAATCTGCTGGGCGAAGCGCAGCGCGTGGAGAAGGCTCTCTGGGCCCGCATCGGCGACTGGGCAGGCAAATTCGACATCGTCGGCGACGTGCGCGGCAAGGGCGCCATGTTCGGCGTCGAGCTCGTGCACCCCGGCACGAAGAAGCCGTTCCCCGAGGCGCTGTCGTTCGTGCTCAAGCACGCCACCACCAACGGCGTGATCGCACTGGATGCCGGCAGCTGGGACTCCGTGCTGCGGATCATGCCGTCCGTGGTCATCTCCGAAGCCCTCATCGACGATGCCGCCTCGGTGCTCGAAGAGGCCTTCACGCTGTTCCAGGCCGCCCAGAAGTAGGGTCAGTTCGCTGGTTGAGCTTGTCGAAACCGGGTCACCGGGTCTACTTCGACAAGCTCAGCGCAGCGTCGACAAGCTCGACCGACGAGATGGGAACCGACCGCAGACCGGGTTACGCGGCCTAGAGCAACGAGGCCGGTTCGGCGATGATGGTGACCGCTTCGTGGCCCACCGGGAAGTTGACCGACGCGGCGATGAAGCAGGCCTTGGCCGCCTCGGCGTGCAAGGACTCGGCCAGCTCGGCCTGGTCCGGGTCGGCGATGGTGACCCGGGGACGCAGGGTCGCGGCGGTGAAGTGACCGCCGCCATCCGCCGTCTGCGCCATGGTGCCGATCGCATCGTCGGAGTAGTCGACCACGATCACCCCGTGATTCACGGCCACGTGCAGGTAGGACAGCATGTGGCACTGGCTGAGGGCGGCCAGGAGCAGCTCCTCGGGGTTCCACCTGTCGGCGTTGCCGTGGAAGGTGCGATCGGCCGAACCGGCGATCGGCTCCTTGCCTGCGGAGGTGAGGGTGTGTTCCCGGCCATAGGCGCGGTAGCTGCTGGTGCCGGTCCCCCTGTTGCCGGTCCACCGGGTCTGCACGGCGTAGTGATGTGCACCGATCATGGCGACTCCTTCGGGATAAACGCGTCACTGTCAATTCTCGCAGGGAATCATCGTGGCCGCGGGGGAACCGGCCGGTAAACTGGCCCCATCATGACTGACACGTTGACTGACTCCGCTGCCTCCTCCTCCACCCCGGCTCCCGTGTATTCGGTGAGCCAGGAACGCAAGATCGTCACCGCGATCCCGGGTCCGCGTTCCACGGAGATGCACCAGCGACGTCTCGCTGCGGTGTCCACGGGCGTCAGCTCCGCCCTGCCCGTATACATCAAGAAGGCCAGCGGCGCCATCGTCGTCGACCTCGACGACAACCAGTTCATCGACCTCGGCGCCGGCATCGGCGTGACCACGGTCGGGCACTCCGAGACCAGCGTCGTCGCCGCAGCGACCGACCAGCTGGGCGACTTCGTGCACACCCTGTTCACCATCACCCCGTACGAGGAATACGTGCGCGTGGCCGAGCTGCTCGCCGCGCACACCCCCGGCAGCTTCGCCAAGAAGAGCGTGCTGATCAACTCCGGCGCTGAGGCCGTGGAGAACGGTGTGAAGATCGCCCGCAAGTACACCGGCCGCCGCGCGGTCGCCGTGCTGGACCACGCCTACCACGGCCGCACGGTGCTCACCATGGCGATGAACTACAAGGCGGCGCCCTACGCCACCGGCTACGGCCCGCTGGCCAGCGATGTGTACCACGCCCCCAATTCCTACCCGTACCACGACGGCCTCACCGGCGAGCAGGCCGCGGCCCGCACCATCGCCTACCTCGAGAAGGTCATCGGAGCCAGCGACCTGGCCTGCCTCGTCGTCGAACCCATCCAGGGCGAGGGCGGCTTCATGGTTCCCGCCGAGGGCTACCTGCCGCTGCTGCAGGAATGGTGCACCGCCAACGGCGTCGTGATGATCGCCGACGAGATCCAGAGCGGCATGGCCCGCACCGGCGCCTACTTCGCCAGCGAGCACTTCGGCTGGGAACCCGACCTGGTGCTCGTGGCCAAGGGCATCGCCGGCGGCATGCCGCTGGCCGCCGTGACGGGCCGCGCCGAGGTCCTCGACGCTTCCCAGCCCGGCGGCCTCGGCGGCACCTTCGGCGGCAACCCCGTCGCCTGCGCCGCCGCCATCGCCGTGTTCGAGGCCATCGAACGCAACGACCTGCTCGCCGCCGGCCAGCGCATCGAGAAAACCCTCCGCACCGGCCTGTCCGCGCTGGCCGACAAGTACGACATCATCGGCGACATCCGCGGTCGCGGCGCCATGATCGCCATCGAGCTCGTGCAGCCCGGCACGCAGGACACCGACAAGACGCCCAACGCCGCCGCCGTCACCGCCATCGCCGCCTACGCCGCCCAGCACGGTGTGCTGCTGCTCACCGCTGGCACCTACGGCAACGTGCTGCGGTTCCTGCCGAGCCTGGCCGTGTCGGATGCGCTCCTGGCCGACGCCCTGTCGGTCATCGACGACGCGATGGCGACACTGTAGCCGTGACGAGCACCACGAGTTCCGCCGCCTTCGGGGCGGCCGGCCCCTCGGGCAGCGCGGGAACCATCGAGGTCATCGACTCGGTCGAGCTCGCCGTCGTCGAGCGGTCCGGTTTCATCGAGTCCCGGCACGCCGGCGCGGCCGTGCTGCTCGGCAGTGACGGCGCCGTGCTGCGCGCGCTCGGCGATGTCAACGCGCCGGTGTTCCCGCGCTCGTCGATGAAACCGTTCCAGGCCATCGCGGTCATGGCCAGCGGTGTCGTACTGCGCGGGGAGGATGCCGCCATCGCGACGTCCAGCCACTCCGGCACCCAGAAGCACACCGACCTGGTGCGTGGGCTGCTCGCCCGCGCCGGTCTTTCCGAGGCCGACCTCGGCTGCACGCCCACCTGGCCTGGGGACTCCGCCACCCGGGACGGCCTCGTGCGCCAGGGCGCAGGCCCCGCCCCGATCTACTCCGACTGCTCAGGCAAGCACGCGGCGATGCTCGTCGCCTGCGTGCAGAACCACTGGCCGATCGTGGGGTACCTCGACCCGGAGCATCCGCTGCAGAAGCGCATTCTCGACGTCGTGGAGCGGTTCACCGGCGAACGCCCGACGGCCTCGGGCGTCGACGGGTGCGGCGCCCCCGTGCACGCGCTGTCGCTCACAGCGCTGGCCCGCGGTATCGCCCGCATCGCCACGTCCAAGTCGACCTCGCCTTTCGCCATCTACCGTGAGGCCGGCTTCCTGGCCGAGGCCGTGCGCGAGAACGGCTGGGTCATCGCCGGCCCCGGACTGCCGGACTCGATCGCGATCGAGCGACTGGGCCTGTTCGTCAAGGGCGGCGCAGAGGGCATCATGGTGGCCTCGGCCGACAACGGGATGACCGTGGCGCTGAAGATCCTGGACGGCAACCTGCGCGCGGCCACCATCGTGGCGCTGAGCCTGCTGGCGGACGCCGGCGCGGTGCCCCGCTCCGAGGTCGACGCCATCGTCCCCGAGCTCAAGCTCGCGGTCTTCGGCGGCGGCCAGCCCATCGGCCAGATCCGCGCCAGCTACGTCTGACCTGGCCCGCTGATCCCGCCGGGGCCGCTGCTCACTGTTCCCGAAGCGGACAACTGTTGCCGGCATACCGGACGCAATTGTCCGCACGGGGAACAGTCAGGGCCGCACCGCGGCCGAGACTAGCCCTGGCGGGCCTGGCGCTTGGCCCGGGCGCCCGCGGAGACCTGCGCGGTCACCACGATCACCAGGGCCAGGATGAACACCATCGAGGCGATCACATTCGCCTCGGCGGGGATACCACGTGACGCCGAAATGTAGATGTACTTGGGGAACGTGGTCACCGCCCCCGAGTTGAAGTTCGTGATGATGAAATCGTCGAAGCTCAGCGCGAATGACAGCAGCGCAGCGGCGAGGATGCCCGGCAGCAGCAGCGGGAAGGTGATCCGGGCGAACACCTGCGCGGGCGAGCCGTACAGGTCGCGCCCGGCCTCCTCCAGCGCCGGGTCGAGTCCGGCGACGCGGGCCTTCACGGTCACCACGACGAAGCTGATGCAGAACATCGTGTGCGCCAGGATGATCGTGAGCATGTCCTTGGGCACCCCCAGCGACAGGAACTGCGCGGCCAGGCCGGCGCCGAGCACCACCTCGGGGGTCGCCATCGGCAGGAACAGGAGCAGGCTGGTGCCGGCCCGGAACCTGAACCTGTAGCGCACCAGGGCGATGGCGATCATGGTGCCCAGGGTCGTGGCGATCACGGTGGCCACCACCCCGATGATCAGGCTGTTGCCGAAGGCCTCGCAGACCGCGCCATTCTGCACCGCGCAGACGTTGAGCCATTTGTCGAAGGTGAAGCCGCGCCAGGTGATGTTGGACTTGAGCGAGTCATTGAACGAGAAGACGAAGGTGTAGACGATCGGGATCATCAGGAAGATCAGCGCGAGCGCCGAATAGACCGGCAGGAGCCACGTGCCCAGCGAGAGACGCCTCACAGCAGTTCCTCCGTTCCGCTTCTCTTCACATAGACGCCCACGATCACGAGGATCACGGTCATCAGGATGATGGACAGGGCCGCGGCCGCCGGGTAGTTCAACAGCACGAGGAAGTTCGCCTCGATCACATTGCCGATCATCTGGGTATCCGCCCCGCCGAGGAAGTCCCGGCTGGCGTTGATGTAGTCGCCGGCGGCGGGGATGAAGGTGAGCAGCGTGCCGGCCACGATGCCGGGCATCGACAGCGGGATGGTGACGGTGCGGAAGGTGTGGAACCCGCTGGCGTACAGGTCGTTGCCGGCCTCGAGATAGCGCAGGTCCAGCCGCTCCAGGGTGGTGTACAGCGGCAGGGTCATGAACGGGATGAAGTTGTAGGTCAGCCCGAAGATCACCGAGAACGCCGTGCCGGTCAGATGCGCATCCGGTGCCAGCAGCGACACCGCCTTGAGCGATGTCACGAGGAACGACTCGTCGGAGAGGATCTGCTTCCAGGCCAGGGTGCGCAGCAGGAAGCTGATGAAGAACGGTGCGATCACGAGCACCAGCATCAGGCTCTGCAGCAGAGGCCATTTGCGGGCCGTGACCCCGATGAAGTACGCCAGCGGGTAGCTGAACGCCAGCGCCAGCACCGTGGCGACGATGGCGTAGCCGAACGATCGCAGGATGTGCGGCCAGTACTGCTCGACCACCGCCACGTAGTTTTCCCACCGGAACGCGTAGCTGTACATACCGATGTCGCCGAATTCGGTCGGCGCCTGCAGCGACGTGAGGATCAGCGACACCAGCGGGGCCAGGAAGAACAGCACCAGGTAGAGGATGCCGGGCAGCAGCAGGAGCAGCGCCACCTTGCTGCGGCGGCGCGGCGGCGCGTCGGCGGGCGGCGCGGCCGTGCTGGAGAACGCGGCGAAGGCCATTCCTAGGCCTCCTCGAGCTCCGTGACGAGGGCGGCCCGGCGCTGGGCCGCGATGCTCTTGGTGGTGGTGTCGGCGACGAACTTGGGGTCCGGCCCTGCCGGGTCGTCGTCCAGTCCGAAGCCGTGCTCGACGTTCCAGGTCATCCAGACCTCGTCGCCCTCGCCCTCGACGGGGCCGAAGGAGCGGTTCTGTTCGAACACGATGATGGTGCCGACGCCGGGTACGGTGACGAGGTACTGGGTGCTCACTCCGGTGAACGACACATCCGTCACCCGGCCGGGGCCGATGATGTTGTGGGCGGAGTCGGGCTCCGGCTTCTGCCGGTGCAGGGTGATCTTCTCGGGCCGTACCCCCACGGTGACATCACCGGCGTGCCGGTGCGAGCGGGCCTTGGGCACCACGATGCTGCGCCCGGCCACGTCGACGGCTATCGAGGTGCTGGTCTCCCCCACCACGGCCCCGGTGAAGAGGTTGGACTGGCCGAGGAAGTTGGCCACGAAGGCCGTGCGCGGCAGTTCGTAGAGCAGTTCGGGGGTGCCCATCTGTTCGATGCGGCCCTTGTTCATCACCGCGATGGTGTCGGCCATGGTCATGGCCTCCTCCTGGTCGTGGGTGACGTGCAGGAAGGTGAGGCCGACCTCCTCCTGGATGGTCTTGAGCTCGAGCTGCATCTGGCGGCGGAGCTTGAGGTCGAGCGCGCCGAGCGGTTCGTCGAGCAGCAAGAGCGCCGGCCGGTTCACGATCGCGCGGGCCAGCGCCACCCGCTGCTGCTGCCCGCCGGAGAGCTGCACGGGTTTGCGGGCGGCCAGGTGGTCGAGTTCTACCAGCCGCAGCGCTTCGTGGGCTTTGGCCACGGCATCCGCGATCTTGCGGCGGCGCAGCCCGAACGCCACGTTCTCGAGCACGGTCATGTGCGGGAACAGTGCGTAGCTCTGGAACACGGTGTTCACCGGGCGTTGGTAGGCCTTCTGCCCGGTGACGTCCTGGCCGCCGATCAGGATGCGCCCGCCGGTGGGTTCTTCCAGGCCCGCCACCAACCGCAGGGTGGTGGTTTTGCCGCAGCCGGAGGGGCCGAGCAGGGCGAAGAACGAACCGGCCGGGATGACCAGGTCGAGGTGCTCGATGGCGGTGAAGCCGGGGAACCGTTTCTGGATGCCGATGAGTTCGAGGTCGGCGCCGCGGTCGGCGAAAGCTCCGGTGGCCACGCGTCAGGCTCCCAGCAGGATGCTCTGGAACTCTGCCCCGTAGGTCTGTTCCTCGGCGCCGCTGAGGGTGCGGAAGACCTTGGCCTTGGCGAGGGTGGCATCGTCGGGGAAGATCAACGGGTTGTCGGCCAGTTCGGGGTCGATCTCCATGGCCGCCTCCTTGGCGCCGGCCACCGGGGTGATGAAGTTGACGTACGCGGCGACCTCGGCGGCCACGGCGGGGTCGTAGTAGTAGTTGATCAGCGCTTCGGCGTTGGCCTTGTGCGCGGAGCCGACCGGCACGACGAAGTTGTCGTTCCAGATGGTGCCGCCCTTCTCGGGCACCACGAACCCCCACTTGTCGCCGTTCTCGGCGTTGAGCTGCACGATGTCGCCCGACCACACGATGGCGGCGAGGCTGTCGCCGTTGACGAGGTCTTCCTTGTAGGAGTTGCCCTTGATGTTGCGCACCTGGCCGTCGCTGACCTGCTTCTTGAGCACCTCGATCGCGGCGGTGAAGTCGTCGTCGCCCCAGTCGCCGGAGATGTCGACGCCCGCGTCCAGCATGATCAGGCCCATGGTGTCGCGCATCTCGGAGAGCACGCCCACGCGGCCCTTGAGTTCGGGCGTGCTCCACAGCTGTTCGACGGACGTGATGCCGTCGGGGAACTTCTCCTTGTTCCAGCAGATACCGGCGAAGCCGCCCTGCCACGGCACCGACAGTTCCCGGCCCGGGTCGAAGTCGACGTCCTTGAGGCCCGGCAGCAGATTGGCCAGGTTGGGGATGTTGGCGTGGTCGAGCTCCTGCAGGTAACCGAACCGGGCAAGCCGGCCGACCATCCAGTCGGTGAGGCACACCGTGTCAGCGCCGATGTCCTTGCCCAGGGCCAGCTGGTCCTTCACCTTGCCGTAGTAGGTGTTGTTGTCATCGACGGCCTCGGTGTAGTTCACCGTGATCCCGGTCTCCGCCGTGAACGCCTCGAGGGTCGGGTAGTTGCCGGCGTCGTCCACGTCGATGTAGAGCGCCCAGTTGTCCCAGCGCAGGGTCTTCTCGCTCGCCGACTTGTCGGTGGCCGCGGTGGGCTTGGCCGCACTGCCGGTGGAACAGGCGGCGAGCGCCAGGGCGGCCGCGCCGGCACCCGCACCGGCCAGGAGAGCGCGGCGCCCCATCTGGGCACGCTGGGCCTGCTGCACGAGCTGACGGATCATCGGGTCTGCGGGCAGGGGCCTGGGCGTCATATCGGTCTCCTTGCATTCTTCAGCCGCCGCTGCTTCGAGAAGCGGTCCGCTGGGTGACGAGTGGACCGATCCTGACACAGACGGAACGAGACGCGCCATAAAATGCCTAAAACGTTAACATTCGACGCGATTTCGACGGATACCGTCGGTGGGGCGCCCTGAACACGTTCGAAAGCGCACTCGGGCCTCGTAGGGCCGCACCAGTATGCTGTGGCCACGGGCGTGTGCCTCTCCCGGGACGCCCGCACAGGCAAAGGAGCCCCATGCGGATCTGCATACCGAAAGAGATCAAGGACAACGAGTTCCGGGTGGCGATCACGCCAGCGGGGGTGCACGACCTGGTGCTGCACGGCCATGAGGTGCTCATCGAAACCGGCGCAGGGCTGGGGTCGTCGATCACCGACGACCAGTTCTCAGCGGCCGGCGCCACGATCCTGCCCGATGCCGTCTCCACCTGGTCGGCGGCCGAGCTGCTGCTCAAGGTGAAGGAACCGGTGCCGAGCGAATACGCGCACTTCCGGGCCGACCTGGTGCTCTTCACCTATCTCCATCTGGCCGCCGAGGCGGGCCTCACCCGGGCGCTGCTCGACGCCGGAGTCACCGCCATCGCGTACGAAACCGTGCAGCTGCCGACCCGGGCGTTGCCCCTGCTGGCGCCCATGAGCGAGGTCGCCGGACGCCTGGCGCCCATCGTCGGGGCCAACGCCATGCTCAAGCCCAACGGTGGCCCTGGTCTGCTGGTGCCCGGCGTACCGGGCACGCATCCGGCCCGGGTCACCGTCCTGGGCGGCGGTGTCGCCGGAACCGCCGCGATGCAGGTGGCGATCGGGCTGGGCGCGGAGGTCACGGTGCTCGACACCAATCTCTTCCGGTTGCGCGAGTTGGACACCCTCTACTACGGCCGGGTGAAGACGATCGCGTCGAACGCCTTCGAGATCGAGACCGCGTTGCTGCAGTCCGATCTGGTGATCGGGTCGGTGCTGATTCCCGGCGCCCGGGCGCCCAAGCTGGTGAGCAACGAGTTGGTGTCGCGCATGAAGCCCGGAAGCGTGCTCGTGGACATCGCAGTGGACCAGGGCGGCTGCTTCGCCGACACCCACCCGACAACGCACACCGAGCCCACCTTCACCGTGCACGGTTCGCTGTTCTACTGTGTGGCCAATATGCCGGGCGCCGTGCCGAGCACGTCGACGTATGCGTTGACCAACGCGACGCTGCCCTATGTGCGCGCCATCGCGAACCGGGGGTGGGCGGATGCGCTGCGGGCCGACGCGGCTTTGGCGTTGGGGCTGAACACCTTCGCCGGGGTCCTGACCAGCGCCCCGGTCGCCACGGCCCACGCCCTGCCGCTCACTCCCCTGGCCGAGGTGCTCGCCGCACCGGCCGGCTAGGGCACCGTCACCCGCAGGACGGTGCCGTCCGGCTCGACGAGCCAGCCCCGCGAACGGCCCGGCGCCAACGGCGGCGGCAGGTCGCGCCGACGGGTCAGCAGGCGGAAATCGGCGAGGGTGGCGCCGTCGAAGAGCAGCGGCGCCACTCCGCGCAGCCCCGCGAGCAGGGACCAGTTCGCCTGCCAGGCGTCGGCGTCGCCCACCAGAACGGTGCCGGCGGCCACAGTGGACACCTCCACCCGGCCACCCGACGCCCCGGCGACGGGCCCGGCCGCCAGTTCGACCACGTCGCGGGAGCCGGCCCGGCCCGCCGTGCGGAAGGCCGCCGCCGACCGGGCGACCGAACCGGCGACCACGAGCAGCACCGGCCGGGTGCCCGCCGCATCCGAGGCCGGCTGTGACGCCGAGGGTGCAGCGTCGTGCCGTCGCACCGGGTTCGGCGCGGCGGCACCGGCCCTCTCCGGCTGCACCAGCTGGATGCGCCCGCCCCGCCACCGGCCGCCGCCGGCCGGCAGACTCTCGTCGTAGGTGGCCGCCGGCTCCCCCGCAGTCTGGTGCTCGTGCACGCCCGGCAGCCGCAGCACCAGCCGGCTCTGGCACAGGGCGGGTAGCGCCTGCAGGGCTCCGGTGAGCCGCTGAACGGTGATGACCAGCCGCAGCCCGCTCGGCCCGCCGTCTCGGAGAAGACCGGTCACGAGGTCGATGGCGGCGGCCCGGTGTTCGTCGCCCCAGCGCGCCAGGAGGGCGTCCAGGTCGTCGATCAGCAGCAGCCGGCTCTCCGGAGCGCCCTCCCTGCGATGGGCGCCGCCCGGCTCCCGTTCCGTGCGATCGAGGCCGTCCAGCTCGGCGCGAGCCCGCACCAGAGCGTCCCAGGTGCCTTCGACGTCGGCCGGCACCAGCCGAACCCCGGACGGCGCCTGCTCCGCGAGCGCGGTCAGCAACGTGGACTTACCGGTGCGCGCCCCGCCGACCACCAGCAGGTTGCCGTCGGCCCCTGGGTCGTAGCCGGCCACCCGGTAGCGCTGGTGCTCCGGCTCGTCGAGCAGGCCGAGCAACAGCCCCGGCGGCGCGGCGCCGACCGCGGCCAGCAGCTCCCGGGTCACCCGGCGCGGCAGCGGGTCGAGCCAGGGGCGCCGGGGCAGGTCCGGCGCGGCCGCCCGATCGGTCGTGATCTGCCGGATGTCGGCGTCACCCGTCGTGGCCACTTGCCCGGCCTCGCCCGGTGTCGACCCGCGCAGCAGCACGCACCGCCCGGGGCGGGCGGCGTCGATCAAGGCGGCGGCATCGGAGCCGAGCACGGCCTGGCTATCGGCCCGGTTGTTCACCCGCAGGGAGATCCGCAGGCTGCAATTGGCCAGGAGGGCGTCCCTCAGCACGCCGGCCGGACGCTGCGTGCAGAGCACCAGGTGCACTCCGAGGGAGCGCCCGCGGGCGGCGATGTCGACGAACACGGCGTGAAGGGCCGGGAAGGCGGCCAGCATGGTGGCGAACTCGTCCACGACTATCACGAGTCGCGCGAGGGCGGCGGTCGGCAGGTCCGTTATGTCGCGGGCACCCGCGTCCCGCAGCACCCGCTCCCGGTGCCGCAACTCGGCCGCGAGGCTCGCCAGGGCGCGGTGCGCCTCCCGCTCGTCAAGGTCCGTGATCAGCCCCACACAGTGCGGCAGGGCACGGAGCAGGTCGAAGGCTGCGCCGCCCTTGAAGTCGACGAGCAGGAAGGTGACCTGGCCGGGGTCGTACCGGGCGGCCAGCGCCGCCACCCAGGTCACCAGCAGCTCGCTCTTGCCGCTGCCGGTCGTGCCGCCCACAAGGGCGTGCGGGCCGTCGGATACCAGGTCGACCACGAGGGGCCCGTGCTCGCCCCGGCCCACGGCGCAGCTCAGCTCCGTCACGGGCCCGGCCGCCCTGCGGCCCGCCACAGCCGTCTCCGCCGGGTCACCGAGCGCGGCACCGAGCGCGGCGAAGGTGACAGTGTCGGGCAGGGCGCCGGTGTGGCTCCAGAGCCCGGCCGCTTCGGCCGCACGGCTCAGCGCATCCCCCAGCCCGGCCACCTGGCTCGCCGCCACCAGGACCGGCGCCACGGGTACGGCGGCCGGGCGGCCCTCCAGCCGCACGATCTCCGCCCCGGCGGGCCCGTGCACCCGCACGACGGTGGCGCACCCCGGCGGCAGGCCTGCCCCTGTTCCGGCCAACGCGACCCACGGCCCGTCGCCGGGCCGGTGCGGCGACGGGGACGCCTGATCGGTGTCGAGCACCGTGAGCCACTCCGCGGGGAACTCCGCACCGTGGTGCGGGAGTCGGGCCGCCCACTCCCAGTCGGGATCGTCAGGTACCCGCAGACCCAGGCTCCGGGGGCTGAGCTGCCCGGTCAGCTGCACCACCAGGCTCCGCGCGAGCGCCCGCAGCAGCAACCCAGGTCCGATCAGCCCGATGCCGCCGGCGGGGTCGACCACGATGGGCGCCCGCACGAGCTCGGCGGCGTGCGCCCGCAGCTCCCGGTGCTCGGCGGCGTCGCCGCCGCCGCCCAGGCGCAGTCCGCTGGCCACGGTGCCGGCGCCGAGAACGACGGATGCTTCGGCCGGGTCAGCCCACCGGCCCGGCTCGTCCGGCCTGTCGAGCATGGCGTGCACGGAGGGCGCCTCCCGCCAGGCGGTGGCGCGCATGGTCTCGAGGGCCAGGTCCACGGCATCCGCGGCCTCGGTCATCGCGGCCGCATAGTCGGCGGCGTCCCGGCGGCGTCGGCGTGCCGTTGCCCGCCGCCCGTCGACCAGCCCGGCCACGGCGATCACCGGGCTGAGCACGGCGACGACCAGCACCAGCGCCGATCCGGTGATCCACCAGATCAGGCCCGCGGTGATCAGCGGCGCCACACAGGCGATGAGGGGGAACGCGGCCCGGTCGGGCGTCGCCGGCCGGGCCGGCAACCGGATCGGGTCGGCCGGCGGAAGCAGCGGGGCGATGGTGGCCATGGCTCCAGCACAGCCGGCCGGCGTTGCCGTGCCCGTCCGGGCCGCGGTTCTGTGAAGAGCTGCGGTCGTCAGCGGGCTGTGGAGGACCGGTCCCGGTCAGAGGACCATGAAGAACTGGTCGCCGATCTCCACTCGGGAACCACGCCCGACGAGGTAGCGGCGGCCGGGTTCGCAGCGCAGCGCGGGGGCCGGCGCCCGGCGCACAACTGTGCCGTTGCCGGAGAACCTGTCGTTGATCCAGAACTCGCCGTCGTGCTGGCCGAACTCCAGGTGGCTCTTGGACACCGACATGCCCAGGTCGGTGATCTGGATGAGGTGGTCGAATCGTTCGGTCGGCTGGGGAAGCGGCCGGCGGCCGATCAGTCCGGTGCCGCGCACCGAGACGGTCTCGCCCGTGCTGAACTGCAGGGTGTACCGCTCGGCGGCGACGGGTGCGGGAGCGCCGGCACGGTCCGGAGCTGCATCCGCGGAGACCGGGGCGGGCGCTGAAGCCGTGCCGGCCTGCAGGCTTCCGGCCGGCCAGAGCGGGACCGAGATCACCGTGGACCGCGGCGCCACCGGTTGGATGATGGTGGTGTCGTTGGGCCGGGGATCGGCGCGCTTGCGGGTCAGCGGGGTGGCCGTGGTCGAACTCCCACAGCCGCCGCAGAACATGGCGCCCTCCGGCAGGTGTGCACCGCAAATCTGGCAGTTCACGTGCCCGTTCCCTTCGTGCTCGCCCCGGTTCCCCCCGGCCGGCGCCTGCGTCGACCCTCCCGCGAGGCCGTCCTCTTAGCGTAGCGACCGAACGAGCGCACCGAGACTGCCGCCCGCATCCGTTCGCGACGGGTGCGCCCCGCGCCCAGGCTGGTGCGCAGCTCCCGAACCGACACCCAGACGGCGTCACCGTCGGCCTGCGTCGCCCCGTCGGGCGCGAAGACCGCCCGGTCCACCTCCGCCGCCAGCCACGAGGCGCGCACACCGCCCACGGACCTCGCCAGTTCGGCGCGTGTCGCCTGACCCGGCACGTCGATGCGGTAGTCGATCGCCGTGTCGGCGAATTCCTGCCAGCCGCCGACGGCTCGGTCGACGGCGCCGGGGGCCAGCCGTCGGCGTCGGCGCCGGCGCCACTTGGCCAGGATCACGGCGAGGAACGGGGCGGCGAGCAGGAGCAGGCCGAGCGCTGACCAGCCGGCGACGGCGACGACGAAACGCACGACGCCCCAGAACGGATCCGCGGCGTCAGGGTCGTCCGCCGCGCTGCTCTCCGGCGGGGCCGGGTCGATCTGGTCGGCCTCGTCCGGAACCGTCGGTGGCAGCACGGTCTGCGGGCGGGCCACCTGGGTGGGATCGTCCGGCTGGCTCTCCGGGATGTCCCGCACGGGCGGTGTGGGGTCCACGCTCACCCAGCCGTCGGCGAGCGTCTGCACCTCGATCCAGGCCGACACGTCGGCCCCGGTCACGGCCGTGGGGCCGCCGTCGCCGTCGGGGGCGAATCCCAGCACCACCCGTGCGGGGAAGCCGATTTGCCTGGCCATCAGCGCGGCCGTCACGGCGTACTGCTCGGCGTCACCGAGCATCGGCTGGTCATCGAGGAGCTCGCTGATCCGGTCGGCACCGTGGCCGGACCGGCTCGCCGGTTCCCCGGCGGCCCCGCTGCTGACGTACCCGTCCTTGGCCAGGCCGTCGAGCATGGCCTGCAGCCGCTCGCCCGCACTGTCGCCGGGGCGCAGGTAACCGGCGAGAGTCTCGTCGACCCCGTCGGGCAGCACCCCGATCGGCGGCAGCACGGCCGGGCCGGGCCGCGCGTCAGCGAGGTCGCCGGCGGCCGGCGGCACGATCGCCGTGCTCGTGTAGCCGTCGCCGCGTCCGAGCCCTGCGACCACGGCGGCGGTGCCTCCGATGTCGTTGTAGACGAACGAGTCCTGCAGCTCAGACGCCGCAGGGCCGGTGAACCGGATGCGCTCCAGCGCCCCGGCCCCTGGAACCCACACACCCGAGTAGTCCTGCACCGTCACCGTGAGGGTGACCTCGTCACCGGCGACGGCGCTCTGGTCGAGACGGTACGGCAGACGGGTGAAGGTGCCCGAGTCGGCGGTGCCGGACGCCGCATCCGCGCTGCCGACGGCGTAGACCACCCCGTCGTAGTCGTCGAGGGTGGCCAACCGGATGCGTCCGCCCGCGGGCAGACCGGACACCTCGAACAACACCGCGTCGGCCCGGTCGGCCGCCTGGTAGCCGCGGAAACCGGTGAGCGGGCTCGGGTAGGCGCGCGCGTCGAACGGGGCCTGCACCCGCGTGCGCAGCACGTCCCTGGCCGCCGTCGGCGGCAGGGCGGCGGTGGCGAGCGAGGCGGCGCCGACCGCTACCAGGAGCGACAGCGTCGCGAGGGCTGCGAACCTGAGGGCGGCCGGACGTCGGCGGGCGCCGAGCAGCCGGGCTCGGCCGCCGACCGCGAGGCGACGCCGCCGGCGTTCGTGGCCCAGCCAGAGCAGCCAGAGCAGCAGTACCGCGAACAGGGCCAGCCCCCGGAGTCCCGACGACTCGGCCGTGACCGGGCCCAGGATGATGCCGGCCACCACGAGCAGCGCGGGCGCCAGCAGGGCGGTCTCGGCGGCCCGGCTGCGAAGCGCCACCGTGAGGCCGATGACGGTGCTGACCAGCACGAGGATCAGGGCGGGCACGAGCAGGGCCTGATAGGAGCCGACCGGGAGCACGATGGTCACGAGCTGCTTCCAGCTGAGCGCGGTGGCCGGTACCAGCTCGGCGAGGCCGGCGGGGGTCGGCAGTACGCCGTACAGCGCGCGGCCGGGAATGGCCAGGGGAACCCCGACAAGGAGATAGCCGGCCACGGTCGCCGCGGCGACGAGCCAGGCCGGCCAGCGACCGATCGCGCCCGCGACGGCGATGCCGCAGCCGAGCAGTGCGGCTACGGCCACCAGCTGCACGAAGGCCCCGGTCTGGTAGACCGGCCAGAGCGCGGTGGCAGCCACGGCGGTGGCGGCAAGCATGGCCGCCGTGTTGCCCAGGATCCAGCGGGTGTCCGGCGCGGTCATGCCGCGGCTCCCCTGGCCAGGCTCTGTTTGAGGTCGTCGAGGAAGCCGATGGTGACCAGGCTCAGGTTGCCGGAGCGCCGGAGCCCCGGCTGGGCTCCAGGGTCGCAGACCACGGCGACGACCTCGACGCCCAGGGGAAAACCGGCTGCCGCGGCGCGCAGCACGGCCAGCGGCGTCGACGAACCGGAGATGAGGAAGACCACGGACAGCCCGGCCACCGACCGTGCGGCCTGCCGGGCCAGGGTGCGCAGGCCCGCCGCGGCGGGGGCACGGTCCACGCCGCTCAGGCCGTCGAGCAGCCGGGCGGGCGTCACCGTGGCCAACGGTCCGCTGCTCACCAGCACCGACACGGTGCGCGCGTCGCGGATCGCCCGCACGCCCAGCGACCCGGCCGCGCTCACGGCCAGTTCGAACTCGTCGTCGCCGGCGTAGTCGTCCGGGGCCAGGCTGAACGCCACGAGCAGGTGGCTGCGCCGGGTCTGTTCGTACTGGCGCACCATGAACCGTCCGGTCCGTGCGGTGCTCTTCCAGTGGATGCTGCGCCTGTCGTCGCCTGGCTGGTATTCGCGCAGCGCGTGGAAGGCGATGTCGCTCGCGGTGAGGTCGCGGGTCGGGGTGCCCTCCAGGTCGCGCACGAAGCCCTGGCTCATGCTGGGGATGGCGATGGTGCGCGGGTGCACGTACAGGTCGATGCGTTGGGCGAGCACGGTCTCACGCCGCACCAGCCCGACGGGGTCGCCACGCACGGTGTGCACGGGGCCGATCGGGATGATGCCGCGGTGTTCGGCCGGCACAACGAAGACCTCGTCGAGGGCGGTGTGGGCCGCCATCGACGGCACCGGGAACTCGGCCACTCCCCCGGCGCCCACTGGCACCTGCACGGTCACCGCGCCCAGCCGCCGGCCGGTCGGGTTCTGCACGTCCACCTGGCCGGGCACCCGGTCCCCGGCGACGACCCTGTCGACGGGCAGGCTGAGCGAGATGCTGTGGCTGGTGCCGCCGAACAGGTAGGCCAGCGCGACGGCCACCAGTACGGCGGCCGCCCAGCCGAGGCTTACGAGTTCGGCCCAGCCCAGGGCGTATCCGGCCCAGAGCGCTGCGAGCGCGCACCCGGAAACGGCCCAGCCGAGCGGTGTGACCGCGCGGAGCATCCGGGTCTTAGAGCGCATCCGCCCGCCGCTCCTCCGCGCTCCGCGGCGGAGGGGTCTCCACCAGGATCCGGCCGATCACGCTCGAAGCGGTGACCCCGTCGAATTCGGCCTCGGCGTCCAGCAGCATCCGGTGGGCCAGCACGGGTTCGGCGAGCGCCTTCACATCGTCGGGCAGCACGTAGTGCCGGCCCTGCGAGGCTGCGTAGGTCTTGGCCGTTCGCACCAGGGCGAGGGCGCCGCGCACACTGGCGCCCAGGCGCACCTCCGGGCTGGAGCGGGTGGCGTCGACGAGCCGGGAGACGTAGTCGTTGATGGTCGCGTCGACGAATACGGTGCGGGCAAGGGCGGCGACCTCCACGACGGACTCGGCCGAGAGCACCGGGGCCACCTGGGCGTCGCCGGCAGCCCGGCCGGCGCCCTCGAGGATCCGCACCGTGGCGGCGTGGTCGGGGTAGCCGATCGAGGTCTTCATCAGGAACCGGTCCAGCTGGGCCTCCGGCAGCCGGTAGGTGCCGGCCTGCTCGATCGGGTTCTGGGTGGCGATCACCATGAACGGGCCGCTCAACCGGTGGGTGATCCCGTCGGCCGTGACCTGTCCCTCCTCCATCACCTCGAGCAGGGCGGACTGCGTCTTCGGGCTCGCCCGGTTGATCTCATCGGCGAGCACGATGTTGGCGAACACCGGCCCCCGGTGGAATTCGAAGGTGGCCGTGCGCTGGTCGAAGATACTCACCCCGGTGATGTCGCCGGGCAGGAGGTCGGGGGTGAACTGCACCCGGCTGCTGGTGCCGCGCACGCTCTGCGCCACGGCGCGCGCCAGCGAGGTCTTCCCGGTGCCCGGCACGTCCTCCAGCAGCAGGTGACCACCGCTGAACAAGGTGGTGAACGCGAGCCGGATCACGTGCTGCTTGCCCAGCACGACGTCCTCGACGCCGCGCACGAGCCTGTCGAAGAGGGTGGCGAACTGGGTGGCCTCCTCGTCGGTCATCAGGTCGGCGCCGCCGGGCAGCGCGGACGGGCGTCCCTGGTTCACACGATCGGGGGTCAGAGTCATGGTGTGATCGCTTTCGTCGGGATCGGTCGGGTGTGGTCGAAGGAGTGGCCGTCCACGGTGACGGTGAGCACCACTGCCCCGGTGGCCGGAAGCGGGGCGGGCAGCGTGCAGGTCGTGCTGCTCTCGGCGGCCGTCGCCGTCGAACCGGCGACGGCGCAGGCGAAACCGGCCGGCAGGGCGCCGTTGTCGGGCGCTCCGGTCCAGGAGAACCGGCCCGCCGCCGCGTCGTAGTCCAGCCCGGTGACGGTGAAGCTCACGGATGCCTCCGGCGCGGTCGTCGCGGCGGACCACGGCCCACAGCTGCCCCACACCGTGCACGCACGCAACTGGAACGACACGGCGGAGCCGAACGGGAGGCCGAGCAGTTCCCGGGGCCAGGCGTTGGGCGTCGTGATGGTCTGCACCGAGCCACCGCCGTCGCCGGCGCGGAGGTCGTAATGGTCGACCCCCGCCGACGGGCCCACCGAGGTGAGGTGGTAGTCCCACACGTCGTCCTTCTGCTCCATACCGCCGCGCACATCGTCGATCGCGGCGGGGGCCGGCCGCACGAGCACGGTTGCCACCGCGGTCGCGGCGCAGCCGGCCCGGTTGTAGCCCCACACCACGAACGAATAGGTGCCGTTGTCGGCCAGCAGCCCGTCGAACACGGCGCTGCGCGCCCCGGCCGGCAGGCTCTTCTGCTCCAGCACGGTGCCGCCGGCGCGTGGGGCGGTCACGGTGCCGGGGGCCGGGGCTCCGACCGAGCAGGCCTGCGCGCCCGTGGGTACGGCGTCGCCGCTGATGCGCTGCACGAAGTACCCGGCGATGGCGTCGCCGCGGTCGGCGAAACCGTCCCAGACCACGGTCACGGCGCCCGTGCTGTCGGCGGCGGTGGCGGTGATGCCGCCCGCCTGCGCTGGACCGTACGGCTGCCCGGCGGCGGCGCTGCTGTTCCAGCTGGACAGCGCCGGGTAAGCGTCGTTCCGGGCGCTGACGGTGTACTCGACGCTGGCTCCGTTCTGCAGGCCACCCACTGTGAGGGAGCACCGGGTGTTGTCGCAGAGCGCGCCGGCCGCGCTCACCTCGGGCTGGATCGCGCCGGCGACGCTCACCTGGTAGCCGCGGATGCCGGTGCCCCCGCCTGTCGGCGCGACCACGTTCCAGCCGAGCAGCAGGCCGCCGTCCAGGGGCGCCGCAGTGAGCCCGGTCGGCGCGGCCGGGATCACGTCGGACCACACCGTCTGGGCCAGCGTTGTGGCGGACGAGTCGCCGATGCTGTTGCGGGCGGTGACGCCGACCCGCACGGCGTTGGCCTGGCCGTTGCCCGGGGTGCTCAGCGTGCAGGAGGTCGAGGCGCAGGAGGTGGCACCGAGGTTTCGGCCGGTGGCGGCGTCGACGGTGCTCAGCTGGTAGCCCGTGATGGGGGCGTTGTTCGCGGCGCCGGGGTTGAAGGCCACCGTGATCCTGCCGTCGCCGAAGCCCGTGGCGCGGAGCCCCGTGACGGGCTCTGGCACGTCCTGCACGGAGATCCGCACCAGACCCCAGGTGTAGCGGTCGGGGTCGCCGGTGGCGTCGGCCACCTGGTATCGCAGGGTGGTGTCGGTGGGCAGGGCCTCGCCGGACACCCGCACGGTGAGCCGGCTGTTGTCGGCGCTCGGGCTGATCGACACCCCGGCCGGCAGAGCGGCGGAATTCAGGCCCTGCACCGCGACGACCCGCAGCGGCACGGCGGGGAAGGGGTTCGCAGCGCCGTCGTTGGCGAGCACGTCGATGACGGTGCCGCGCCCGCGCGGCGCGATCGCCGCATCGGTCACGGGCACGGCCAGGGGCCGGGTCGACGCCACGACGCCGAGCACGATCCGGCCGGCCTTGCCCGTCGCCAGGGCGTCGCGCACCCCGATGGTGACCGAGCTGCTGCTGCCCTTGCCGGTGCCCTCGAGGGCTCGCACGGTGAGCAGGCTGCCGGCCAGCGAGTAGTCGAAACCGGTGGGCTGCGGGTCGAGCACGGTGAAGGCGAGCTCGTCCCGGTCGTCCGGGTAGGGGTAGGAGGTGAGCCGGGCCAGGTCGATGACCTTCTCCTGGCCGGGTTCGAAGTCGATCAGGGCGCCGTCGAAGGAGGGCGGTTGGTTCTCCCGCGGGGTCACCGTGATGGGCAGCACGATCGTGGCGGTGCGGCCGGCCGGGTCGGTGGGGGTGGCGCCGTCGGTCACCTCGAAGGAGATCGAGGCCGGGCCGAAGTACTGGTCGGCGCTGGTGAAGCTGAGGGTGCGGGGGCCGGTGGTGAGGTCGGCGCCGTTCGCGTGGGTGGCGCGCACGGTGTTGCGGTCGGTGAGCTGCACGGGCGCATCCCCCACGGCGACGACGTAGTCGTTGATGTCGATGCTCAGCGTCGCCTCGCTGGCCACGACGAGCTTGGCCGCGCCGGCGCGCAGCTGCGGGAGGGCGTCATCGGTGCCGGGCACCCAGACGAACGCGTAGGACACGATCCCGGGGTCCTGCGGGTGGGTGGCGCTGAACGGGATGATCTGGCTGGTCTGTGCCACCGTGACCCGGATGCGCTGGGTGTCGGTGACGCTCGCCGCTCCGGCCCCCGCATTGCCGGGCAGCACCGCCAGGGTCAGCGAGCGCGCAGGACCCTCCGCGAAGAACACCCGGGCCAGCACGTCGACGTCCACGGTGGCACGGCCGAGCACCTCCGACAGGCTGAGCCTCGTGTCGGCGGCCTCCGGGTAGGCGCGTGGGGCATTCGCGGCCACGACGACGGTGAGGAACGCCGAGCTTGAGCCGCCGCGGTCGTTCTGGATCTCGTAGACGAAACCGAACCGGCCCTCGATCGTCGGGGCCTTCACCACGATGAGGTCGCCGTCGACGGTCGCGGTGCCGGCCGCGGTGTCTCCGGTGCCGGTCCCGTCGACGCCCGCGATCGTCAGCGCGCCGCCGTAGGGGTCGGAGTCGTTGCCGAGCACCCGCACGGAGACCCGGGAGCCGGGCCGCACCGTGACCTCGTCGGGTACGGCCACCGGGTTGCGGGCGCCGTCCGGGCGTGGGCTGATGCCCACCCGCACGGTTCCGACGGCGCGGGCGCCGAGGGCGTCGATGACGGCGTAGGTGAAGGTGTCGGTTCCGGCCGAGTACTCCCCGGCGCGGTAGCTGAGCGAGTCAGCGTCGGAGGAGATGACGGCACCCTTCTCCGGGTTGGTCTCCTGGCCGAGCAGCTGCACGGAGTCGCCGTCCGGGTCGATGCCGGTGCGCGGGATGGGGATGCGCACCGTGTCGCCGGCGAGAACCCTGGCGGTCACCGTGGTGGGCCGCGGCGGGTTGTTGCTGGCGAGGTCGGTTTCACGGACGGAGATGCGCACCTCGGCGTTGGCGAACTGGCCGTCCGGCGCGTTCACCCGGTAGACCGCGGTGAAGTTGCCCGCGGTCAGCGGCGCCAGGTAGCGCAGCACCCGGCCGGACGCGAAGAGCAGCCCGGCGCCATCGGGCAGCGGGGTGGTCAGTGCGGGGTCGAGGGTGAGGTCATCGCCATCCGGATGCGTGTCGTTGGCGAGCACCGGGATGTCGACGGTGTCGCCCACCCGCACCGAGACGGTGTCCGGGGTCGCCACGGGCGGCTGCCGGGTGGCGGCCGCCGGAATCTCGATCACCGTGACCGTGCCGGTGGCTTCCGCCAGGCCGTTGCTCACCGTGTAGTCGAAGCCCGTCGTGCCGGAGGGCAACGGCCGGGTCAGGGTGACGCGCAGCAGGTGTTGGTCGAGGATCTCGACGGTCAGACCGCTGACTGCCGGCTGGTTGCTGCTCCCGGTGACCAGGAGCACTCCCCCGGCCGGGTCGATGTCGGTCGCCAGCACGTCGATCACGGTGGGCTGCTGGGCGCGGAGGAAGGCCGTGTGCGGCACCGTGATGGGCCGCCCAGGACTGTCCGGCGCGGGGGCCACATCCACCCGGATGATGCCGGTGGCCGTGGCCACCCCGTCGGTCACGGCGTAGTCGAGGTAGTGCACCCCCACCGTGTCGCTGTGGAAACGGAAGGTGCCGCCGGCGAAGTCGGCGGTGATGGTGACGTCGGGCCGGGCCGGCACGGCACCGAGCCGCAAGGGTCCCGCCCCGCCGCGGGCATGCTCGAGCGGGGACACCGTCACCTCGGTTCCCGCGGTGGCGCGCACGGCGAAGCCGTCGGCGACGAGCGGAACCGTGCCGGCGGGGCGAACGGTCACGTCGAGGGTGCCCGTGCCGGTGAGACTGCCGTCGGACACGGTCAGGCCGACCTGCGCCCCGCTGCCCCCGTCGCCCCCGTCGGTGAACACCACGAGTCCCTGCGGGGTGGCGGTGGCGGTGTCCGGGGCGATGGCGGTGGCGGCGGTGAGATAGAAAGGATCGCCGTCCGGGTCGACCCAGTCGCCGAGCACCTGGCTTTCGACCCGGCCGCCGGCCTCGACCGTTGCGCGGGTCGGGCGTTGCTGCTGCGGCGGCGAGTTCTCGTCGGGGCCGTGCACCGTCACGGTCACCCGGGCGGAGTCGCTGCCACCGCGTCCGTCGCTGATCGTGTAGTCGACGGTGAGGACGCCGGTTGCTTCGGCCGTGAGGGTGAGCTGGAGTTGCTGGTTGGCGGCGACGAGGTCCACCCGGCCCTGGCTCGCCGGTGGTTGGCTGACGGTGTCGATCACGAGCACGTCGTTGTTGGGGTCGTAGTCGTTCAGCAGCACCGGAAGGGTGACGGTGCGGCCCGGGCGGGCGCCGAACTCGTCGTCGACGGCCACGGGAGGCGCCTGGGTGTCCTCGTACTCCGGCGGGCTGTCGTCGGCGGCTGACGTCACGACCTGCCGGTCGGAGACCGGGTCGATCAGGTCGTCCCAGTTGTCGATGACGGTGTTGCCGTCCTGGACGTTCCAGGTGGTGCCGTTGCGGGAGTCGTTCAGCAGCAGCCGGCTGCCGTTCTGCCGGTAGTCCAGGCGCGCGTCGCCGCTGAGTCCGGCGAGGGTGGCCGTGCTGCCGGCCGGGGACCCGATGCCGCAGGCCTGCCAGGCTGTGCCGTCGGCCCAGGCCGCATAGGCGCACCGCCCGGAGACGGCGGGTCGGGCCGGGGTGCCCGCCGCGGCGCCGCCGGCGAGGAGTTCCGTGGCCGCCCCGCCGCCCACCGGCACGGCGAGGAGGCCCGCGCTGTGGGCGATGAGCACCCGGTCGCCGCCGGCGGCCGCGTCCTGCAGCCGGGACTCGGCATCCGCGCCGAGGTGTTCGGAGAGGTCGATGGCGCCGCTGGGCAGCAGCAGGGTACCCGTCGTCGTGTTGAGCAGGGCCCAGCTGCCGTTCACCTGGCTGAGCTGGTAGGCGTCGTCGGGGTCGCCCGCGGTGAGCGTGGTCGTCTCGGCCACGGCGTCGGCGTGGCCGGGGTCGATGCGCACGAGGGTCTGCGTGGAGGGAGTGAACGCGAACAGCTCACCGGAGGGCGCGAGGCTGAACAGGGTGCCGCCGCCGAGCGTGAGAGCGGGTGCCGCCGTGCCGTCGAAGTCCGCCAGCGTGTCGGGTGTGGTGGTCCACAGGTCGCCGTCGGACCAGATCGCGGCGAGGTCGCCGGCCAGCTGCACCTCGGGGGTACCCGGCGGCAGGGCCACGCTGTCGGCCAGGGTCGCCGTGGCGGGGTCGAGGATGCCGAGGGTGCCGGTGCCGCCGTCCACGACGAGGACGGTGCCGCCGCTCTGCACCACAGTGCTGGTGCCGGACTCGACAGGCACCACGGTGTTCAGCTCGGCGATCTCGGTGTTGACCCGTCCCACGAGCTGCCGGGTCTCGCTGGCCACCCAGACCGCGGCGTCGCCGAGGTCGACCTTCTGGGCGGAATAGCCGCCGGAGACCACGGCCAGGGTCGCGACGAGGGCGGTCACGACGGCGCCGCCCGTGACGGTCGCCGCGAGCGACCGGTGGCCGGCGAGCCAGGCGCGCATCATCGATCGAACGCGCCGGGGTCGACGCATTTCTCGGTGCTGGCGGCCCCGGTGCGGCCGTCCCGATTGACGCTCACGGTGACGCAGACCGGTTCGGTCTGGCCGGCGGCGGTTTGGGTCTGGTCGGTCTGCACGGTGTCGGTCTGCACGGTGAACTCGGTGCCGCGCTGCAGGCTGGTCTCGCCGGTGCCCAGGCGCACCAGGTAGCTGTCGTCCGGCAGGGTGCCTGGGTCGGCCCAGCTGAACACCACGGTGCCGGCCGAGCTGCTGCCGGCCACGTCGCTCACCCGGGGGATCCCGGTCGTGCCGGTGCTCGCCGCCGGCGGGGTGAGCAACGGGGCGATGAGCAGGACCCCGGCGATCACTCCGGTCGCGAGCAGTCCGCTCGTGATGCCCGCGACGATCAGTCGCCGTGGCCGCCTGGGCACGACTGCCACTGCAGCAGGGGCCGGGCGGGGGCCGGGCTCGCGGCGCCGGCGCCGCTCGGGACGGGCGGCCACGCCCACGAGGGCGGTGATGCGGGTCTGGTCGACCGCATCGCCGGCCACGTGCGCCTCCCACTCGGCGCTGGCGAGCTCGAGCGGGGTCTGCGGGAGCCCGAGCTCGGCCTCCACGGCTTGCAGTTCCCGGGCGAATTCGAGCGCGCTCGCCGGCCGCCGTTCGCTTCGTTTGGACAGTGCCCTGGCCAGCAGCAGCTCGAGGCGCGGGGGAACATCCGCCCGCCCGATGGCCGGCAGCGCCGCCTTGCCGATGCGTGAGATCAGCTGGGCGGGGCTGTTCTGGTCGCCGGGTAGCTCGAACGGTGACCGGCCGGCCAGCAGGGTGTACAGGGTCGCGCCCAACGACCAGACCTCCGCGGCGACCGAACCGGCACAGTCCTCGAGCAGCACCTCGGGAGCCGACCAGGGGATCGAGAGGCCCACCTGGTCGGCGGCCTCCACCTCGCCCAGCGTCGCCGCGATGCCGAAGTCGGCCAGCACCGGATGCCCGTACGCGGTGATCAGGATGTTCGACGGTTTGATGTCGCGGTGCAGCACGCCGGCCCGGTGGGCGGTTTCCACGGCGCTGGATATCGTCACGCCGATGCGGAGCAGTTCGGACACGGGCAGCCGGCCGGAGCGGTACCGTTCGTCGAGGGCGCTGGAGCAGTACTCCATCACCAGGTAGGGGCGGCCGTCTGCCGACACCCCGGCCTGGAAGACCGTGAGCACGGACGGATGCGCGGACAGCTGCGCCATCAGGTTCGCCTCGGCCTGGAACAGGCGCTGCACCGGGTCGCTCACGACCTCGGCGAGGAGCACCTTCACGGCAACCTGGCGGCGCGGCAGGTTCTGTTCGTACAGGAACACATCGGCGAATCCGCCGGAACCCAGCAGACGCAGATAGGAGAATCCCGGCAGGGCCGGGGGCGTCGACGGCAGTCGTCCTGCCATGGCGCCTCCCGTGATTCGTGTCGGCCGGTCGCTCGCGCGCCGGATTGCCTGCCGGTTACGGTGTGTCGGGCGTCGTCACGGGTAAACGACGACCCGGGTCAATTCTAGGGCCGTGGGCATTCAGGCTCCCGGAGCGTCGTCGGTGATGTCGTCCACGGCCAGCACGTCGAGCACGATCGCGGTCACGTTGTCGCGGCCGCCGTTCTCGAGCGCGGCGGTCACGAGAGCCGCCACGGCGTCGTCGGCGTTCGGGTTCGACATCAGGAAGTGCCGGATGCCGTATGCCGTGAGTTCCTTGGTGAGGCCGTCGGAGCAGACCAGGATGCGCAGGCCCTCGTGCAGCGGGAGGATCCGGTAGTCCGGCACGGGGGGTTCGTGGAAGCCGACGGCGCGGGTGATCACGTTGCCGTGCGGATGCACATCCGCTTCTTCGCGGGTGATCCGGCCGGCGTCTACGAGTTCCTGCACCACGGAGTGGTCGATGGTCACCTGTTCAAGCACCCCTGAGGTGAGCTGGTAGACCCGGGAGTCGCCGATATTGAAGGCGATGAGTTGCGCGGCATCCGAGACGATGGCCAGGGCCACGCCGGTGACGGTGGTTCCGGTGCCGAGGTCGGTGACGCCCTCACCGGCCTTCATGTCGTCCACGGCCAGGGCGAGGGCCTGGTTGAGCGACTCCGCCGTGGTGGTGGGGGTACCGCCGAGTTCGGCGAGCCGGGTGACCACGGCTTTGCTGGCGACATCGCCGGCCGAGTGGCCGCCCATGCCGTCGGCGACCGCGAACACGGGCCACGCCGTCACCAGGCTGTCTTCATTGACCTCGCGGCGGTGACCGACGTCGGTGAGCGCGGACCACGCCAGGGTGACTGATTTCTTCACCGCGGGGAGCGCGATCGTGTGGCTGGGAGAGCCTTGACCTATCTGGGTCACGGGTGGTGCCTTCCGAATGCGAACGTGCGGCTAGTCAACGAGAGACGCTCAACCCGCTGGCAGTATCTCGATCAGGTTACCTTCCCCGATGTCCACCGTCGTACCGGGCAGCACCGTGAGGGAGGCTCCGGAGCGGAGTCTCTGGGTGCGGCCGCGGGCGAATCGTACGAGAGTGCCGTTGGTGGAGCCGAGATCGGTGAGCACCACGGCGGTGCCTGCCTGACGGATTTCCAAGTGGCTGGCCGACACGAGAGCGTTCGGCGAGTCCACCGTCACCAGCTCGAGCACCTCTCCGGCCAGGATGCGGCGGGTGCGTGGGCTCCGCCCGATCCGGTACACCCGGTCGAGCCTGGCCTCGCGGCCGGTGGCCAGGCGGATGCCGCAGGGTCCCGTCGGCGCGGCAGCCGGATCGGCGCTGCTGTCGACGGTTCGGTCGGCGGTTGGGCCGACGGTTGGGTCGTGCGTCTCCGCCTCGTCGCCGGTGCCGGTGAGGGGGGCGGCGGCCCGTCGTTCGTCGGGGTCGCCGGTGCGCGTGAGGAGCACGGTGTCGTCCACGATCCTCCGGGGGCGCAAGACGGTGTCCGCCGCCCCGGCGCCGCGGCCGGCGACCGACCAGAACAGCGTGTCGCCGGCGTCGATGCCCTCGCCGAGCACCCGTCCGGCGCCGAGCTGGTGTGACCGGGCGACCGCGGCCAGTGGCGAGCCGATCACGAGCCCGGTCACGGCCTGGAACTCCGCCAACAGCCACGGCCGGATGTTGCGATCGGTGAACCGGCGCGACCCGCCGATGGAGAAGACGTCGACGGCGATGGCGCCGCGCACCAGGGCGTGCACGGGGATGCCGTCGTGCGGCGGCCCGTCGGGTGCCGGCGTGCTCTCCGGCCGCACACCGGGCACGATCACCGCGAACGAGTCCACGTCGTCCGGGCTGCCGAGCGGGATCAGGGCCACCAGGTCCTCGATCGGCACAATTGTCTGGGCGGCCAGACCGTGCAGGGCGGCGACGACAGGGGTGGGCGTGCCGACGGGCAGCACCACCAGGAATCCGCGGCCGACCACGAAGGTCCACTCGGCACTCTCCCCCGGCGCCGTCTGTCCCCCGACCCGTCCCAGTTGCATGATGCTCCCTCGTCCCTTCGATGCTAGACCTGCCGGCCCCGGGCACGCACACCCGCGAGCGGGGTACGGTAATCAGTTGTGAAACAGCCTGAAAACAACTGATTCGCTTGCCGCAGTGCAATTCGGCTGTCACAATCGGACGATGAGCAGCAATACACGCGGAAGTGCGGGCAAACCGGCACAGCTGGACGACGTGTCCAAGAAGATCATCGAACAGCTGCAGGTCGACGGCCGCCGCTCCTATGCCGAGATCGGCAAGGCTGTGGGGCTCAGCGAGGCCGCCGTGCGCCAGCGGGTGCAGAAGCTCACCGAGGCCGGCGTCATGCAGGTGGTCGCGGTGACCGATCCCATGCAATTGGGCTTCTACCGCCAGGCGATGATCGGCATCCGCGCCACCGGCGACACCCGGGTGCTCGCCGACCAGCTCGCGGCCATACCGGCGGTGGACTACGTCGTGCTCACCGCGGGCTCCTTCGACATCCTCGCCGAGGTGGTCTGTGAGAACGACGACGAGCTCATCGCCCTGCTCAACTCGCAGATACGCGCCCTCGAGGGGGTCTCGTCCACCGAGACCTTCGTCTACCTGAAGCTTCACAAGCAGCTGTACAACTGGGGAACACGGTGACCGACATGACCACGACAGAACAGACCACGACCGACCAGCCGACGGCACCGACCGCGCCGGCCAGCGCACCACGCGTCTACTCCGACGCCGAGAACGCGGATCTGCAGCAGAAGGCCAAGGACCATCTGTGGATGCACTTCGCCCGGCAGTCGGTGATGGAATCCGGCGCGGGCGTGCCCATCATCACCAAGGGGCAGGGCCACCACATCTGGGACTCTCACGGCAAGCGCTACATCGACGGCCTGAGCGGTCTGTTCGTTGTCAACGCCGGGCACGGTCGCACCCGCCTCGCCCAGGCCGCTGCCGCGCAGGCCGAGGAGCTGGCATTCTTCCCGCTCTGGTCATACGCGCACCCCAGCGCGATCGAGCTCGCGGACCGGCTCGCCGACCAGGCGCCGGGCGACCTCAACCGGGTGTTCTTCTCCACCGGAGGCGGCGAAGCCGTGGAGACGGCGTTCAAGCTCGCCAAGTACTACTGGAAGCTGCAGGGCCGACCCACCAAGCACAAGGTGATCTCCCGTTCCGTCGCCTACCACGGCACCACGCAGGGCGCCCTGGCGATCACGGGCATCCCCGCCCTCAAGGAGATGTTCGAACCGGTCACCCCTGGCGGCTTCCGGGTGCCGAACACCAACTTCTACCGGGCCGACGAGATGGGCTCCGGGCACGGTGACGACGTCGAGGCCTTCGGCCTGTGGGCCGCGAACCGCATCGAGGAGATGATCCAGTTCGAGGGTCCGGAGACCGTCGCCGCGGTGTTCCTCGAGCCCGTGCAGAACTCCGGCGGCTGCTTCCCGCCGCCGCCCGGCTACTTCAAGCGGGTGCGAGAGATCTGCGACCAGTACGACGTGCTCCTGGTGGCCGACGAGGTCATCACGGCGTTCGGGCGGATCGGCAATATGTTCGCCTCCACGACCTTCGGTATCGAACCCGACATGATCACCTGCGCCAAGGGCATGACGAGCGGCTACTCCCCGATCGGCGCCACCATTGTGAGCGACCGCATCTACGAGCCGTTCAAGCACGGCGATACGGCGTTTTATCACGGCTACACCTTCGGCGGGCACCCGGTCTCGGCCGCGGTGGCACTGGCCAACCTCGACATCTTCGAGGAGGAGAAGCTCAACGAGAACGTGCGGGAGAACTCTCCGGTGTTCCGCGCCGAGCTGGAGAAACTGCTCGAACTGCCGATCGTGGGCGATGTGCGCGGCGAGGGCTACTTCTTCGGCATCGAACTGGTCAAGGACAAGGCCACCAAGGAGACGTTCTCCGACGATGAGTCCGAACGCCTCCTCCGCGGCTACCTCTCCGGGGCCCTCTTCGAAGCCGGCCTGTACTGCCGGGCCGACGACCGGGGCGACCCCGTGGTGCAGCTTGCCCCGCCGCTGACGATCGGACCCGCCGAGATCCGCGAGATCGGCGACATCCTGCACGGCGTGCTGTCGGAGGCGCCGAAGCACCTCTAGCCGCATCAGGCGTCCACCTCCCTGGGCACGTCGAACGCCCACTCCGGCAGGTGGCCGCTGCCGAGCACCTGATGCAACAGCAGCGCCATGCCGTAGTCGCCCTCGATGTCCAGGGCCGTGTCGATGTAGATCCCCGCGACCGAGCCCTGGCCGAGGGCCCAGCAGAGCCAGGCCAGCATGCACAGCGGAGCCGGCCGGGCCGACCGCGGGGCCATCGCCACAAGGAGTTTGAGCAACTGGATGCCCCGGGCCACCCGCTCCGGATCCGGCCGTTCGCGGCTGAGGCCCAGCATCAGGTCGCCGGTGGTCGGTGGCGTCTCCTGGAAGGACCGTCCGGTGGCCATCTCCGCCTCGACCAGGTCGTCCATGCTCAGACCGGTTTCGCGTTGCCGTTGGGCGTAGTGCCGGTTGAGCGCGTGGCTGCGCGCGCCGATCTCCGCACCGAAGGCGAACTGCAGCATCATCTGGTCGCGGGTGGCCGGGCTCTGCACGAGGAAGAGCAGCACGGCGGCCTCGTCGATACTGAGCTCTGCCGGGGTGAGCCCGAGCGCGGTCTCGGCGGTGCCGACCGGGTCGAGCATGTCGCCCACCATCTCGACGAGTTCAGGGATGGGCCCCATGTCCGGGCCGAGCCGCTGGTAGCGGGCCAGCCTGCGCGCACAGCGTTCCCGCGTGGGCAGGTCCACCTTGGGCAGTTCGGCGCCGGTCTGCAGCCGGGCGAGTTCCCGGCGGTCACCCGGCGGGACGACCTCGGTCACGGTCGACTCCGCGATGTCGCTGAGCGGATGCCGCAGCATGCGACCCCGATCCCCGGGAACCGGTCCCGTCTGCCCCGGAACCTGCTCGAGGTCGAGGTAGGACGCCCACCCATCCGCTGCGACGCAGAGCGCATCCCGCACCAGGAAGCCGGACTGCGCGGCCCTGGCCAGGACGGCACGCAGGAACGCGCCCTCCGGCAGACCGGTACCGGAACCCACCGCCTCGTCGCCGATCTCCTCGTCGGTGTAGAGCACCGGCACCAGGGCGTCCACACCGGGAATCTTGCACAGCGTGCCCAGCAGCGTGCCGGCGATGCGGCGCAGCTCGGTCACACCGGCGTGCTCGTGGGGCAGGTTGAACCGCAGCGCACCGCAGGTGCGGTTGCCGCGGAAGGCGACCAGAACGAGGCTGCGTTCCGGCAGGAACCCCACAAGCTGGGGCACGAGGGCGAGAAAGTCCTGGGGAGTCGGGGTCTTCACGATTGTCTTCTGCATGCGCACCACCGTGCGCCCGCATTAGGCACCCCCACCGGGCGCCGCCGAAGCTGTGCAGAGTTTCGCCGTGCTCCCCCGCCTGTGGATAACGACTGTGCAACGGCCGTGCACACGACCGTGCATCCGCCGCCACAGCCCCGTGCACGACTGTGCAGGCCTGTGCATGACAGGGCCAACGACCCGGGCGCCGGTCCCGGCGGCTGATAATCTCAGAACAAATGACTCAGAATAATATGACTATTCCGGATGCTTCCCCGGCGTCCGCGACAGCACCCTCCGCACCAGCACTCGCAGCACCGTCCCACTCCGCCCTGGCCGACCCCGGCGCGCTGGGCCTGGCCGCATTCGCACTCACCACCTTCGTGCTCAGCATGTCCAACACGGGCATCGTCCCCTCCAGCGCCGCGGTGCTCGGCCTTGCCCTGTTCTACGGCGGAATCGCCCAGGTCATCGCGGGTATCTGGGAGTTCCGCAACCACAACACGTTCGGCGCGACTGCGTTCACCTCGTTCGGCACGTTCTGGCTGGCGTTCTGGTACCTCGAGAGCACCGGGGGCAACATCGCCGCCGGAGCGTCAGGCATGGGCACCTTCCTGCTCGCCTGGGCCATCTTCACGGTGTACATGACCGTGGCGGCCAAGAAGACCAACGGCTCGATCTTCGCGGTCTTCGTGGCCCTGTCGATCACGTTCGTTCTGCTGGCCATCGGCGCCTTCACCGGCATCACCGCCATTCACCAGCTCGGCGGTTGGTTCGGCATCCTCACCGCGCTGCTGGCCTGGTACGGCTCCTTCGCCGTCGTCTACAACTCCACCGCCGGCCGCGCCGTCCTCCCCGTCTGGCCCTCCAAGTAACTCGCGAACCGTGAGAAAGCCCCAGAAACTCGACGCTTGGGTTCTAGCGGTCGTTGCAACACCCCGCATATCTGGGAGTTGCAACGACCGTGTCTTGGGGCAAGAGAGTTTCGAAGAATCGTAGGTACTCGCAGGCGGATAGAGATGCGTTCTTTTCCGCTGTCGCCAGGCTCGGAACCCGGGCTGCAGCGGCAGCTGAGCTCGGCTTCAACGAGCGCACCTGTTATGGCTGGAATCCGACCAAAGGCGTCCCTGGTCGTGGGCCACACCCGTGCAAGGACGAGTACCTCCAGTTGCGTGCTGCGGGTATCCGTCGTTCAGAAGCGGCACGGCAGGTCGGCGTGCATGTTCGCACCGCCCATGACTGGGACCGTGGGATCCGACAGTCGGGGCACAAGAGAATTCACCCTGACGGACGGGTGATCGACTACACAAGTGGTGTGACCACGATTGTTCCTTCGGTGCCGGCGGCGCTGGCTGACCCGATCCATGCTCGTTACTTGTCATTGCTCGAACGGGAGAAGATCCGCGACATGACCGTGGCAGGTGCGTCGCTGCGGTCGATCGCGGCGGTGTTGCGCCGGTCGCCATCCACGATCAGTCGGGAAATCGCGCGCAATACCGTGCCTGAGCGCGGCTACCTGCCTTATGCGGCGCACCGCGCCGCTGCCACCCGACGGCCCCGACCCAAGCCCCGGAAGCTGGAAACGTCACCCCGACTGCGCGCGTTCGTCACGACGGGACTGCAATTCCACTGGTCACCAGAACAAATCAGCCACACTCTGATCAAGACTTATCCCGATGATCAGGAGATGCGCGTGACCCACGAGACGATCTACCAAGCCTTGTATCTCCAAGGCCGCGGTGGATTACGCCGGGAACTTACTGCGGCGTTACGCACCGGCCGGGCCCGCCGCAAAACGCAGAACACCGGCGACGCCCGCCGGCCTCGTTTCGTGGACCCCATGGTCATGATCTCCGAGCGTCCTCCCGAAGTCGAGGACCGGGCCGTTCCCGGGCACTGGGAAGGGGACCTCATCACCGGCACCCTCAACCAGAGCGCGATCGGCACTCTGGTCGAACGCACCACCCGCTACGTCATGCTGCTCCACCTGCCCCACGACCACACCGCCGAGTCCGTCCGCGACGCCCTGATCAGCACGATCGGCACCCTGCCCGAGCACCTGCGCGGATCACTGACCTGGGACCAAGGATCAGAAATGGCCGCCCACAGGACGGTCAAGACGGACACCGGTATGAACGTCTACTTCTGCGACCCCGCCAGCCCCTGGCAGCGCGGAACGAACGAGAACACCAACGGGCTCCTGCGCCAATACTTCCCCAAAGGCACAGACCTGAACATCTACGGCCCCGAAGACCTCGAACACGTCGCCCAAGAACTCAACGCCCGCCCACGCAAAACGCTCGACTGGGATACCCCAGCCGAGCGCTTACGTGATCTACTTTTCAGTACCTAAACCATCCGGTGTTGCAACGACCACTGGAAACCGCCACGTTTCTGGGGCTTTTCTCACACCTCAAGGCGGTGGGGTTACTCGATCGCCGCCGCGAATTGGGAATCGTAGAGGGCCCGGTAGGCGCCGTCAGCGAGCAGGAGCTGGTCGTGGTTGCCCTGCTCCACTATGCGGCCGGCCTCCATCACCAGGATCAGGTCGGCATCCCGGATGGTCGACAGGCGGTGCGCGATCACGAAGCTCGTGCGGTCGGCCCGCAGCGCGCTCATAGCGTGCTGCACGAGCACCTCGGTGCGGGTGTCGACCGAGCTGGTGGCCTCGTCGAGGATCAGCACGCTCGGCCGGGCCAGGAACGCCCGGGCGATGGTGAGCAGCTGCTTCTCCCCCGCGCTGACGTTGCCGCCCTCGTCGTCGAGCACGGTGTCGTAGCCCTCCGGCAGCGAGTGCACGAACCGGTCCACGTAGGTGGCCTTCGCCGCCTCGAGGATCTGCTCCTCGGTGGCGTCCGGTCGCCCGTAGGCGATGTTGTCGCGGATACTGCCGCCGAACAGCCAGGTGTCCTGCAGCACCATACCCATCCGGCTGCGCAGGTCGTTGCGGGTCATCTTCGAGATGTCCACGCCGTCCAGGGTGATCCGGCCGGCGCCGATCTCGTAGAAGCGCATCATGAGGTTCACCAGGGTGGTCTTACCTGCCCCGGTGGGGCCCACGATCGCAACGGTCTGGCCGGGTTCGGCCACCAGGTTGAGGTTCTCGATGAGCGGCTTGTCCGGGCTGTAGCTGAACGACACGTTCTCGAACACCAGGCGCCCGTGCGTCTCGACGGGGGTCTCTGCGGGCTCCTCGTCGGGCGTCTGCTCGTCGGCATCCAGCAGCTCGAACACCCGCTCGGCGCTGGCCACACCGGACTGCAGCAGGTTGGCCATGGAGCCCAGCTGCGCGAGCGGCTGGGTGAACTGGCGGGAGTACTGGATGAACGCCTGCACGTCACCGAGCTGCATGGCGCCGGAGGCCACCTGCAGACCGCCGACGACGGCGATGCCGACGTAGACCAGGTTGCCGATGAAGGTCATCGCGGGCATGATCATGCCGCTGACGAACTGGGCACCGAAGCTGGCCTCGTAGAGTTCGGCGTTCTTGGCGGTGAAGCGCTGCTCCACCTCCTTCTGGCGGCCGAAGACCTTCACCAGGGCGTGACCGGAGAAGGTCTCCTCGATCTGGCCGTTCAACTCGCCCGTGTGGGTCCACTGCGCCACGAAGAGCTTCTGCGAGCGCTTGGCGATGAGCACGGTGGTCACCAGGGTCAGCGGCACCGTCACGAGTGCGATCACAGCGAGCAGCGGCGAGAGCAGGAGCATCATCACGATCACGCCCACCACGGTGAGCAGCGACGTGACGACCTGGCTGAGCGACTGCTGCAGGCTCTGCGAGATGTTGTCGACGTCGTTGGTCACCCTGCTGAGCAGCTCGCCGCGCTTGACGGTGTCGAAGTAGCCCAGCGGCAGGCGGTTGATCTTCGCCTCGATCTCTTCGCGCAGCCGGTAGACGGTGCGCTGCACGACGGCGTTGAGCACCAGGGCCTGCAGCCAGCTGAACACGGAGGCGAGGATGTACAGCGCCAGCACCCAGAACAGAACGCTGGACAGCGCCGCGAAGTCGATGCCGAGGCCCGGCGTGAGCGTCATGGCGCTGAGCATGTCGGCCTTGGCCGTGTCGCCGGATGCGTTCAGCCCGGCGATGATCTCGGCCTGCGTCATGCCGGCGGGGAGCGTCTTGGACACGATGCCGGAGAAGATCAGGTTGGTGCCCTCGCCGAGCAGGCGCGGGCCGATCACCGAGAAGGTGACGCTGACCACGGCGAGCACCAGCACGAGGACCAGCCAGAGCCGTTCGGGGTGGAGCTTGCCGATCAGGCGTTTGGCGCTCGGGCCGAAGTTCATGGCCTTCTCGGCGGGCATGTTCATGCCGCCGAAGGGCCCGCCGCCGCGCGGCGGCCGGGCGGGAACCTTCACGTCGTCGTCGGTGCTGTCGCTCATTTGGTGGCCTCCGCTGCCAGCTGGGATGCCGCAATTTCCTGATACGTGGTCGAGGTCTCCAGGAGCTCCTCGTGGGTGCCGCTGGCGACGATCCGGCCGTCTTCGACGACGAGGATCTGGTCGGCGTCGATGATCGTCGACACCCGCTGGGCGACGATGATCATGGTGGCGTCGGAGACGTCCTCGGCAAGCGCCGCGCGCAGCCGGGAGTCGGTGGCGAGGTCGAGGGCCGAGAAGGAGTCGTCGAAGATGTACAGCTCCGGTCGTTTCACGAGCGCCCGGGCGATGGCGAGACGTTGCCGCTGCCCGCCGGACACGTTGGTGCCGCCCTGCGAGATCGGGGCGTCGAGGCCGCCCTCCAGCTTCTCGACGAAGTCTCGCGCCTGCGCGGTCTCCAGCGCCTGCCAGATCTCCGCCTCCGACGCATCAGGCTTGCCGTAGAGCAGGTTGCTGCGCACGGTGCCGGAGAACAGGTAGGGCTTCTGCGGCACCAGGCCGATGTGCCCCCAGAGCAGGTCGGGGTTGAGCTCGCGCACGTCGACGCCGTCGAAGAGCACGGTGCCGCTGGTGGCGTCGAACAGGCGCGGCATCAGGTTCACCAGGGTGGTCTTGCCCGAGCCGGTGCTGCCGATGATCGCGGTGGTGTAGCCGGGGCGGGCCACGAAGCTGATGTCGCTGAGCACGGGCTGCTCGGCGCCCGGGTAGGCGAAGCCCACCCCGCGCAGCTCGAGTTCGCCGCGCCCGATCGTCTCGTTCACCGGGTTCGCCGGCGGCCGCACGCTGGACGGTGTCTCGAGGACCTCGCCGATGCGGTCGGCCGAGACCGTGGCCCGCGGGATCATCACGGCCATGAAGGTGGCCATCATCACGGCCATCAGGATCTGCATGAGGTAGCTGAGGAACGCGATCAGGGTCCCCACCTGCATCGACCCGTCTTCGATGCGGAACGCGCCGAACCAGATCACGGCCACGCTGGAGACGTTGAGCACCAGCATGACGACCGGGAACATCAGCGCCATCAGCCGGCCGGCCTGCAGGGCGGTTGCGGTGACATCCGTGTTGGCCTGGCCGAACCGGCGGGTCTCCACGTCTTCGCGTACGAACGCGCGCACCACACGGATGCCGGTGAGCTGTTCGCGCAGCACCCGGTTGACGGTGTCGATGCGCACCTGCATGACGCGGAACAACGGCACCATGCGCACGATGATGAGTCCGACGGCCACCAGCAGAACGGGCACGCTGACCGCGATCAGCCAGGACAGCTCGAGGTCCTGGCGCATGGCCATGATGATGCCGCCGACGCAGAGGATCGGTGCGGAGACCAGCAGGGTGCACGTGGTGAGCACCAGCATCTGCACCTGCTGCACGTCGTTGGTGGAGCGGGTGATCAGCGACGGGGCGCCGAACCGGCTGACCTCCTGCTCGGAGAACTCACCCACCCGGGTGAACACCGCGCCACGCAGGTCACGGCCGAGGGCCATGGCCGCCTTGGCGCCGAAGTACACCGCGATGATGGCGCAGATGATCTGACCGAGGGTGATCAGCAGCATCACCCCGCCGACGCGCATGATGTACCCGGTGTCGCCCGTCGCAACACCCTCATCGATGATGTCGGCGTTCAGCGAGGGCAGGTAGAGCGACGCTATCGACTGGGCGAGTTGGAACACGACGACCGCGACCAGCAGCCGCCAATGCGGCCGCAGGTAGCGTACGAGCAATTTCCAGAGCATCCGGTGTCCTTGGTGTGGGGTGGAGCGAGGTGTGAATGGAGCGGGTGTGGGTGGAGCGTCGGGGTGAAGCCGGGTGCGGGCAGGTCAGGCGAAGAGGGCCGAGATGTAGGCGACATCCTCGTCGGTGGGCCGCCAGCTGGTGGCGGCCTCGGCGTTCTGCACGATCTGGTCGGGTTTGGTGGCCCCGGCGATCACACTCGTGAGGCCGGGCTGGGCCAGCAGCCAGGCCAGCGTCGCGGCGAGCATGGTGACGCCGCGGTCGTCGCAGAACTGCTGGTACCGCTCGATGGTGTCCCAGGGGGCGTCGTCGAGCAGGTGCCGGCGCACCATCATAATCCTGCTGTCGGCCGGCCCGCCGTCGCGGTTGAACTTGCCGGTGAACAGGCCGTTGTAGAGCGGGAAGAACGGCAGGAAGCCCAGGCCGTAGGCGTTCACGGCGGGCAGCACCTCTTCCTCGGCTTCACGCACGAGCAGGCTGTACTCGTTCTGCGCCGAGATGAACGCCGGATGCCCGCCGGCGCGCGCGGTGAACTCGGCCTCGGCGATCTGCCAACCGGCCAGGTTGGAGTGGCCGATGTAGCGGATCTTGCCCTCGCGGATGAGGTCGTCAAGCACCGACAGGGTCTCCTCGATGGGCGTGTTGGGGTCGGGTCGGTGCAGCTGATACAGGTCGATCCAGTCGGTCTGCAGCCGGGTCAGCGACGCCTCGACGGCCAGGCGCACGTAGCGCCGGGAACCGCGGGCGTCCCAGTCCGGCCCGTTCGCACCGCTCATGTCCATGCCGAACTTGGTGGCCAGCACGATCTGATCGCGTTTGCCGCGCAGCGAGTGCCCCATCAGGGTCTCGCTGAGGCCCCGCTCAGCGCCGTAGATGTCGGCGGTGTCGAAGAAGGTGACGCCGGTGTCGATGGCAGCGTCGATGACCAGGGAGGTTCCCGCCTGGGTCTCGGTGGTCGTGCCCGACCGCCCGAAGTTGTTGCAGCCGAGCCCGATAGTCGAAACGACGAGTCCGGAGTTGCCGAGAGTGCGATAGTCGATCTGAGCCATTGCTCCAGACTATTCCTCTCCGGCGCCAGAATGAGGGCCTTCCGCCCCTCCTCCACAGCCCGCCGTCCGGCCGGAAATTCCAGTGTCCGAAATCCGCCGGTTCCGCCCGGGCCCGCCGACTACAGTCGCAGTATGAGCAGCCCAACCCTCCTTCCCCCGAACCTGATTCGCCTCTCGAGTCCGCTCGGCGACCTCGAACTCACCGGCGACGACCGCGAGGTCTGGTCGTTGGCCATCGTGCGGAACGGCCACCTGCCTTTCGAGGGTCTCCCCGAGGCCCCCAACCCGTTGTTGCGCCGCGCGGCCGCACAGCTCACCGAGTACTTCGCGGGCGCGCGGACCGACTTCGACGTGCCCGTGCGGCTGTCCCGCGGCACCGAGTTCCAGCGGAGCGTCTGGCAGGGGTTGGCCTCGATTCCGTTCGGCGCGCACCTCTCCTACGGCGAGCTGGGCCGGTCGATCGGCAAGAGCGGAGCCGGCCGCGCGATCGGCGGCGCCGTGGGTGCCAATCCGGCGCCGATCCTGGTCGGCTGCCACCGCGTGCTCGCGTCCAACGGACGTATCACGGGCTTCAGCGCCGGCGAGGGCATCCCCACCAAACAGTGGTTGCTGCGGCACGAGAGCATCGAGTACGTCGGATGACCGAACGACCCTCCGTCCTGATCGGCGACGACGGCGTGGGCCGGTGCGGATGGGTCGGGACCGATCCCGAATACCGGCGCTATCACGATCAGGAGTGGGGACGCCCGCTGCGGGACGACCGGGCCCTGTTCGAGAAACTCTGCCTGGAGGGGTTCCAGGCGGGTCTGTCCTGGATCACCATCCTCAAGCGGCGGCCGGCCTTCCGGGCGGCGTTCGCCGGGTTCGACGTCCCGACGGTGGCGGCCTTCACCGACGACGACGTGGAGCGCCTGCTGACCGACGCGGGGATCATCCGCCACCGGGGCAAGATCACCGCCACCATCGGCAACGCCAGGGCCACGGTTGCCCTCGACGGGAGCCTCACCGAGCTGATCTGGGGTTTCGCTCCCACCGCCCGACCGGAGCCACTCCCCGGTCTGGCTGACGTCCCGGCGATCACCCGGGAATCCGAGGCTCTCAGCAGGGAACTGCGCTCCCGCGGCTACCGCTTCGTCGGGCCCACCACGATGTACGCGCTCATGCAATCCAGCGGGCTGGTGAACGACCACGTGGCCGGCTGCCACCTCGCGCCGTCGTCGGGTGGGGACTCTTCCGTCTAGGCCCGCCCGGGTCCCAGCAGCCCCAGCGCGCTGACGGCGTCGCGTTCCGACACCAGGTCGGCGATGGACGCGTCGATGCGGGCGCGGGAGAACTCGTCGATCGAGAGCCCCGGCTCGACGGCCCAACGGCCGCCGAGGGAGCGCACCGGGTACGACGACACCAGCCCCTCCGGCACCCCGTAGGAGCCGTCAGAGAACACCCCCGCGCTGGTCCAGTCGCCGCCGGTGCCGTTCACCCAGTCGTGCACGTGGTCGACGGTCGCACTGGCGGCGGAGCCCATGGATGAGGCGCCGCGCACGGCGATGATCTCTGCCCCACGGTTTGCCACCCGCGGGATGAACTCATTCGTGATCCAGTCCTCGTCGACGAGGTCGCGTACGGGCCGACCGTTGACGGTGGCGTGGGAGACGTCGGGGTATTGCAGGGCGGAGTGGTTGCCCCAGACGATCACGCCGTTCAGCTCGGTCACCTGCACCGACAGTTTCGCGGCCAGTTGGGCCACCGCCCGGTTGTGGTCCAGCCGGGTGAGGGCGGTGAACCGGTCGGCGGGCACGTCGGGGGCGTGGCTCGACGCGACAAGGGCGTTGGTGTTGGCCGGGTTGCCGACCACGACCACCCGGATGTCGTCGGCGGCCCCGGCGTTGATGGCGGCCCCCTGCGGGCCGAAGATCCGGGCGTTGCCCTCGAGCAGGTCGGCGCGCTGCTGGCCGGGGCCACGAGGCCGGGAGCCGACCAGGATCGCGACGTTGGTTCCGTCGAACGCCTGACCCGGGTCATCCGTGACCATCACGTCGCGGAGCAGCGGGAACGCGCTGTCCTGCAATTCGAAGGCGCTGCCCTCGGCGGCGCGAATGCCCGTGGGGATTTCCAGCAGCCGCAGGGCCACGGGAACATCGGGCCCGAGCAGCTGGCCGGAGGCGATGCGGAACATCAAGGCGTAGCCGATGTTGCCTCCGGCGCCGGTGACGGTGACGTTTACTCGTTGTCTCTGCACGCCTTCATCCTAGGCGTGCGAGTTCACGACCAGTTCGAGTTCTCCGGGGGCACCGGGCCGGAGAGTGAGGTCGGCGGTCGGGGCCCACTCGAGGAGCTCGTCGACGGCATGGAAATCCCGTGCGTTCTCGAGCAGGGCACGGGTGAACTCGCCCTTCGCCTTCTTGTTGAAGTGGTTCAGCGCCCGCATCCGGCCGTCGGCGCCCTCTGTGACCACCCGCAGGAAGTACCGCTGCGGGTGCCCGGCCGCGGAGCCGAGCCCGACGTACCCTTCGGAGCGCAGGTCGAGCAGCAGCCCCTCCGCCGCCTCGAGCACGGCGGACACGTCGGTGGCCCAATGCTTCTTCAGCGGCAGCGCGGGCAGCCTGGAGTCGTGCGAGAGCCGGTAGGCGGGGACCAGGTCAAGGCCGGCCACGGGCCCGAGCAACGCGGAGTGCACGAGAAGGTGCCGTCCGGCGAAGGCGCGAGCCTCAGCGGACAGGGTGTCGGCGGCCAGGGCGTCGTAGAGCACGCCGGTGTAGCGGTCGATGACCGGGGTCGTCGGGGACGAGTCGATGGTGGCGTTCCGCTCGACCTCGGCCAGTTGGGTGCGGCCGAGCTTGAGGGCGCGCACCGTGGCATCCGGGTCGCCGGCCAGGGCAGTCAGCGCGGTGACCAGAGTGCGGCGGCGGCCGGTCAGCTCGGGGAAGGCCAGCGAGTCGATGTCCAGGGACGCAAAACCGCCGCCGGAGCGTTTCGTCTCCGACGGCGGTAGCAATACAAACACAGTGTCCTAGCGGGCAGTTCCTAAACGAGTGCGGCCTTGCGGGCCACGATGGTGATGGTGTCGTTCTCGACCGAGAGGAACCCGTCGGCCGCCTCGGCGACGACCTTGGTGCCGTCCAGCAGGGTCAGACGAACCTCACCGCTGGACAGGATGGCCAGCAACGGCTCGTGGCCGGCGAGAATACCGATCTCGCCTTCCACGGTGCGCGCCACGACCATGGTGGCCTCGCCGGACCAGACCTGCTGGTCCGCCGAGACGACACTCACGGAAAGCGGAGCCGAAGCCATGCTTAGCCGTTCTCCTTCTGGATCTGAGCCCACTTCTCTTCGACGTCGTTGATGCCACCGACGTTGAAGAAGGCCTGCTCCGACACGTGGTCGAAGTCACCGTTGGCGATGGCCGTGAACGACTCGATGGTGTCCTTGAGCGACACCGTCGAACCCTCGACGCCCGTGAACTTCTTCGCCATGTAGGTGTTCTGCGACAGGAACTGCTGGATGCGCCGGGCGCGGGCCACGGTCACCTTGTCTTCTTCAGAGAGCTCGTCAACACCGAGGATCGCGATGATCTCCTGGAGTTCCTTGTTCTTCTGCAGGATCGCCTTGACGCGCACGGCCGTGTTGTAGTGGTCGGCGCCCAAGTAGCGGGGGTCGAGGATACGGCTGGACGAGGTCAGCGGGTCGACGGCCGGGTAGAGGCCCTTCGATGCGATCTCACGGGAGAGCTCGGTGGTGGCGTCGAGGTGCGCGAAGGTGGTCGCCGGAGCCGGGTCGGTGTAGTCGTCAGCAGGCACGTAGATGGCCTGCAGCGAGGTGATCGAGTGGCCACGGGTCGAGGTGATGCGCTCCTGAAGGATGCCCATCTCGTCGGCGAGGTTCGGCTGGTAACCCACGGCGGACGGCATACGGCCCAGCAGGGTCGACACCTCAGAACCGGCCTGGGTGAAGCGGAAGATGTTGTCGATGAAGAGCAACACGTCCTGCTTGGCGACGTCACGGAAGTACTCGGCCATGGTCAGCGCGGAGAGCGCGACGCGCAGTCGCGTTCCCGGCGGCTCGTCCATCTGGCCGAATACGAGGGCGGTCTTGTCGAAGACGCCGGCTTCTTCCATCTCGCCGATGAGGTCGTTGCCCTCACGGGTACGCTCGCCGACACCGGCGAACACCGACACACCACCGTGGTCCTGCGCGACGCGCTGGATCATTTCCTGGATGAGGACGGTCTTGCCGACACCGGCACCACCGAAGAGGCCGATCTTTCCACCGAGGACGTACGGCGTGAGGAGGTCGATGACCTTGATGCCGGTCTCGAACAGCTGGGTCTTGGATTCCAGCTGGTCGAAGGGCGGCGGCTTGCGGTGGATGGGCCAGCGCTCGGTGATCTCGATCTTCTCGCCCGGCTTGGCGTTGAGCACCTCGCCGATGACGTTGAAGACGCGACCCTTGGTGACGTTTCCGACCGGAACCATGATGGGCGAGCCGGTGTCCCGGACCTCCTGGCCGCGGACGAGTCCGTCGGTCGGGTTCAGGGCGATGGCGCGCACCAGGTCGTCGCCGAGGTGCAGGGCGACCTCGAGGGTGATCTCGGTCGACTCGTCGCCGATGACGATGGTCGTCTTGAGCGCGTTGTACATACCAGGGATCGAGTCGTGCGGGAACTCGATGTCCACGACGGGTCCCGTAACGCGTGCGATCCGGCCCACAGCGCCGGCTGTGTCCTCCGCGAGGACTGGCGCGATTGCGGTGTCAGTCATTGCTCTCTCTTCTCTGGGTTAGTTCTTGGCGGATGAGAGCGCATCGGCCCCACCCACGATCTCGGAAATCTGCTGCGTGATCTCGGTCTGACGCGCGTTGTTGGACAGCCGCGTGAAGTCCTTGATGAGCTTGTCGGCGTTGTCGCTGGCCGACTTCATCGCCTTCTGTCGGCTGGCGTGCTCGGAAGCGGCGGACTGCAACATGGCGTTGAAGATGCGGCTTTCGATGTACACCGGCAGCAGGGCGTCGAGAACGGTCTCGGCCTCGGGCTCGAATTCGTAGAGCGGCAGGACGCTGGCCACGTCGGAGGCTTCGCCTTCGACGACCTCGAGCGGCAGCAGACGAACGACCTCTGGCACCTGGGTGACCATGCTGACGAAGCGGTTGTAGACGATGTGGATCTCGTCCACGCCACCGTCGTCGGCTCCGCGCAGGAACGCCTCGAGGAGGGCCTCGCCGATCTCCTGCGCCGTGTCGAACACGGGCTGGTCGGTGGCGCCGGTCCAGGATCGCTCCGAGACACGACGGCGGAAGCTGAAGTACGCGAGCGCCTTGCGGCCGACGAGGTAGTAGACAACGTCCTTGCCCTGGCTGCGCAGCAGCTCGGTGAGCTGCTCGGCCTCACGGAGGACCTGGGAGCTGAACGCTCCGGCCAGACCGCGGTCCGAGGCGAAGATGACGACCGCGGCGCGGTTGATGGTCTCCGGTTCGGTCGTCAGCACGTGCTCGATGTTCGAGTAGGTGGCGACGGCTGAAACGGCGCGCGTGATCGCACGCGAATACGGGGTGGACGCAGCAACCCTCGCCTGCGCCTTCTGGATGCGCGAGGCGGAGATCAGCTCCATGGCCCGAGTGATCTTCTTGGTCGTCTGGGCAGATTTGATCTTCTGCCGGTAGACCCGAAGTTGCGCTCCCATGTGTCTCCTGTGCTTACTTGTCTGTCGTGTCGGTGGGTGTCGAGCAATCCGGTCCGCGCCTCCTGGGGAGGCGCGGACCGTACAGCGGCTAGCGCTTGTGCTTGACGATCTTTTCCTGGTTGACGTCTTCTGCCTTGGTGGCGACGAACTCTTCGCGGCCGACGGAGGCGAGTGCCTTGCCCTCACCGGTCTGGAATTCGCGCTTGAAGGTGTCGACGGCCGCGGTGAGCTCGGCGACGGTGTCGTCCGAGAGCACGTTGGTCTCGCGCAGGGTGGTGAGGATGCCCGTGTTACGGCCCAGGTAGTCGAGCAGTTCCCGCTCGAAACGCAGGATGTCTTCGAGGGGAACCTCGTCGAGCTTGCCGTTGGTGCCGGCCCAGATCGAGACGACCTGGTCCTCGACGGGGTACGGCGAGTACTGGGGCTGCTTGAGCAGCTCGGTCAGGCGGGCGCCACGAGCAAGCTGGCGACGGCTGGCCGGGTCGAGGTCGGAGGCGAACATGGAGAACGCCTCGAGCGAGCGGTACTGCGCCAGTTCGAGCTTGAGGGTACCGGAGACCTTCTTGATCGACTTGACCTGTGCGTCACCACCGACTCGGGAGACCGAGATTCCCACGTCGACAGCGGGGCGCTGGTTGGCGTTGAAGAGGTCGGACTGCAGGAAGATCTGGCCGTCGGTGATCGAGATCACGTTGGTCGGGATGTACGCGGCGACGTCGTTGGCCTTGGTCTCGATGATCGGGAGTCCGGTCATGGAGCCGGCGCCCAGCTCGTCGGAGAGCTTGGCGCAACGCTCGAGGAGACGGGAGTGCAGGTAGAACACGTCGCCCGGGTAGGCTTCGCGTCCCGGCGGGCGGCGCAGCAGCAGCGACACGGCACGGTAGGCCTCGGCCTGCTTGGACAGGTCGTCGAAGATGATGAGGACGTGCTTGCCGGCGTACATCCAGTGCTGGCCGATGGCCGAACCGGTGTACGGGGCGAGGTACTTGAAGCCGGCCGGGTCGGACGCGGGAGCGGCGACGATGGTCGTGTACTCCATCGCGCCGGCGTCCTCGAGAGCACCCTTCACCGAAGCGATGGTGGAGCCCTTCTGGCCGATGGCGACGTAGATGCAGCGAACCTGCTTGTTCGTGTCGCCGGACTCCCAGTTGGCCTTCTGGTTGATGATGGTGTCCACCGCGATAGCGGTCTTACCGGTCTGGCGGTCACCGATGATCAGCTGGCGCTGGCCACGGCCGATCGGGATCATGGCGTCGATGGCCTTGATGCCGGTCTGCATCGGCTCGTGCACGCTCTTGCGGTGCATGACGCCGGGCGCCTGAAGCTCGAGGGCGCGGCGGCCTTCGGTCTTGATCTCGCCGAGACCGTCGATGGGGGCGCCGAGCGGGTCGACGACGCGGCCGAGGTAGCCATCGCCGACGGGCACGGAAAGGACCTCGCCGGTGCGGTACACCTCCATGCCTTCGACGATGCCGGCGAACTCGCCGAGGACGACGACACCGATCTCGTCTTCGTCGAGGTTCAGCGCGAGGCCCAGGGTGCCGTCGGCGAACTTGATGAGTTCGTTGGCCATGACGCCGGGGAGACCCTCAACGTGGGCGATGCCATCGCCCGCGGTGGTGACGTAGCCGACCTCGGTCGTTGCGGTCTTGTTCGGCTCGTAGGACTTGACGAAGTCCTGGAGAGCGTCACGGATCTCATCGGGGCTGATCGTTAGTTCTGCCATCATCTTCCCTTTTCTGTACAGCAGTACAGGCTTTGTCTTTTCGACACGTTACCGTCTCGAGGTTTGTGTGTTCTGGGAAACCCGAAGGTTACCCAGCAAGCTGCAGTCTCAAGTCCTTGAGACGAGTGGCGATGCTGCCGTCGATGACGTCATCGCCGATCTGTACTTTCAGCCCGCCGACGACGGATGCGTCGATGACCTGATTGATAGTGAGGTTGCGGCCGTATCGAACCGAGAGGCTCTTCGCGAGTCGGTCCAGCTGAGTGCTGTGCAACGGCGTCGCGGAGATGACGGTGGCGATGATGGTGTCGGCCTGGTCGGCCACGATCGCGGCGGCGTCGCCGAGCAGCTCACCGATGCGACGGCCGCGGGGCTGCTGCACGAGGTGACGCACGATGACGAGGGTCTGCGCGCTCGCCTTGCCGGAGAGCAACGCGTCGACGAGGCTGACCTTGGCCGCGGCCGGGGTGAGCTTGCTGGTCAGCGCCAGTTCGAGTTCGGCATCGGAAGAAACCGCCGCGCCGAACGTGAACAGCTCTGAGTCGATCGACACGTCCGCCGGAGCGGACGCGGCGGTCACACGCAGGCCGAGTTCTTCGATCCCTGCGAGCAGGTCCTGGTGGCTCGACCAGCGCGCTGCCGCAGCCGACTGCAGCAGCTCGAGGGCTGCCGGTGTCAGCGTCGGAGCGAAGACAGCCTTGACCAGGGCGGCCTTGGCGGTCGCATCGGCTGAGGCGTCGCCGATGGCGGCCAGCAGCTGAGAGGAGTCGCCGATGACCCGGCCGGCGTCGAACAGGCTTTCGCCCGTCGCCAGATCGGCCGAGTCGGCGTGGGCGGCCAGGGCCGTCCGCGACGAGGCCAAGGCTTCTCTGGTGGCGCTTCCCATGTGTCTAGTGCTTTCCGGCCGAGGGGGCCGTGTTCTCGGAGGACTCGATGTCGGCGAGGAACCTGTCGACGATGGCGCTGGCGCGCGCGTCGTCGGTCAGGCTTTCACCGATGACACCGGAGGCCAGGTCGAGAGCCAGGGTGCCGACCTCGCTGCGAAGCGAGGTGATGGCGGCCTGGTGCTCTGCTTCGATCTGGGTCTTGGCCGTGGCCATGATCCGGGCGGCGTCGTTGGACGCCTGCTCACGAAGCTCGGCGACGATCTGCTGACCGTCGGTGCGAGCCTGCTCGCGGATCTGGCCGGCTTCGACGCGCGCCGCAGCGAGCTGAGCGGTGTACTGCTCGAGGGCAGCTTCCGCCTTGCGCTGAGCTTCGTCGGCCTTCGCGATGTTTCCTTCAATGGCCTCTGCGCGGTCATCGAGGAGCTTCTGCATCCGCGGAAGAACGAGCTTCCAGAAGAACAACAGAATGATGACGAAGACGAAGGACGACCAAATGATGTCGTAGATCGCGGGAATGAGCGGGTTGACCGCCTCTTCCGCTTCTGCGGCGGCTGCAATCACTGAGTGAAGCATCGTGCCTCCTAACTAGTTGTAGAAAAGAGGACTAAACGAAGATGAAGTACGTGGCAATACCGATGAACGCGAGCGCCTCGGTGAATGCGATACCGATGTACATCAGTACCTGGAGACGGCCGGCCAGCTCAGGCTGACGTGCGACACCCTCAATGGTCTTGCCAACGACGATACCAACGCCGATTGCCGGGCCGATAGCCGCCAGGCCGTAGCCGACGGTGGCAATGTTGCCGTTGATTTCCGCGAGAACGGTAACTGCGTCCACGTGTGTTTCCTTCCGTAGTGACGTATCCGGCGAGCGCCGAATGCGAGGTTAGTGCTCGTCAGCCAGCGCGAGCTGGATGTAGACAGCGGTGAGCAATGCGAAGACGTACGCCTGGAGCGTCGCCACCAAGAGTTCGAACAGCGTGAACACGAATCCGAACGCCAGGGTACCGACACCGAACAGCTTGAAGCCGCCGTCAGCGGTGAAGAAGAAGAACTGCGTGGCCGCGAAGAACAGCACCAGCAGGAGGTGGCCGACGACCATGTTCATCAGGAGCCGCAGGGTCAGCGTGACGGGGCGGATCAGGAACGTGGAAACGAACTCGATCGGCGTCACGATGATGTACAGCACCGGGGGCACGCCGGGCGGGAAGAGCGAGTTGCGGAAGAACTTGCCGGGGTGCTTCTTGATGCCGGCGTAGAGGAACGCGGCGTAGGCGACCAGGGCGAGCACCAGTGGGACACCGATGACCGAGGTTCCCGCGATGTTCAGGAACGGGATCACACCGGTGAGGTTCATGAACAGAACCATGAAGAAGATCGTGGTGATCAGCGGAAGGAAGCGCTTGCCGTCCTTCTTGCCGAGCAGGTCCTCCGCGATGTTGACGCGCACGAGGTCCAGGCCCATTTCGACCAGGCTCTGAAGGCGGGTCGGGACGATCTTCATACGACGGGTACCGGCCCAGAAGAGCAGCATCATCACGGCAACCGCGATGAAGCGGATGAGGATGATGCGGTTCATCTCGAACGGGGTGTCCGGGAAGAAGATCGCGGGCGGGAAGAACTCGTTGATCGTCGGACCGTGGAATTCACCGTCGTCGGACGCGAACGGAACGAGCAGGTTTACGGCGGTTTCTAGCAGCGCTTTCTCCTGGTTCGGGGCGTGGAGCTCTGCTCTCGCAACGACGAATATAGATGCCGGCCCTCGCGCCAGCATGGGCAACGTCGGACCGGGGTGAATCGCTCATAACCCTAGCAATAAACGAGCCCAGCTTACGAATCGGGTGGGCCCGGCTCAGTGCCTGATTGGCCCCTGCGGCGAGTCGCGAGTTAGGTCAGCCTCAGTCATCGTGCGGCGCGGGCGGGAGCACGACGTCGCTGGCGTACGGCATCCGGCTCTTGAAGAGTACGATCGCGTCGACCACGAGGGACCCCACGACACCGGCGATGATGCTCAGGAAGAGCACCAGCGGGTTGATCCACGGCTGGTCCTTGAGCAGGATCAACAGCACCAGGAAGACCACGAACTTGAGCAGCCAGCCGCCCATGACGATGCCGAAGAAGGCGCCGATGGCGGACTCCCGGCCCGCATAACGATTGGCCAACAGAATGCTGGCCGCGGTGATGCCCATGAACACGACCGCCATCAGCGTGCCGATCAGGGCGCTCAGCACGCCCACACCACCCACGGTCAGGCCGCCGACGACCATGCCGATCACGGCGATCGTGAGGGCCAGCACACCGCCGTAGACGAGCACCTGGCGGAAGACAGGGATCGAGGTGGGCTGGGTGCTGGGTGCGGGGGTCATACGGTCTCCTTGGCGTCAGACGCCTCGTCGAGGGGATCAAGCCGGGCAATGGTCGGGATGCCGATGGCATCGGTCACCGGCGCGAGCTGGCTGGCCGCTTCGATGGCCTTGCGTCGGCTCAGCGGGGCAAGCGTCACCACGGTGCAGATCACCAGGGCGGCCACCAGGAAGACGGTGGCCCACCAGGTGGGCAGACCGAAGAACACCGGCAGCACGTAGTAGAGCAGGCAGCCCACGGATGCCGCGGCGGTCCAGCCGTAGAAGATCAGTACGGCGTGCAGGTGCGAGTGGCCCATGTCGAGCAACCGGTGGTGCAGATGTTTGCGGTCGGCGCTGAACGGCGATTTACCGGCACGCACTCTCCGGAACACGGCCAGGCCGAAGTCGAGCAGCGGGATGATGAGGATAGCCACGGGCAGGATCAGCGGGATGAACGCGGGGAAGAGCTGCGCGCGGTTCATCGAGGTGGGGTCGACCTGGCCGGTGATCGCGATAGCGGAGGTGGCCATCAGCAGGCCCACCAGCAGGGCGCCGGCGTCGCCCATGAACATCTTGGCGGGGTGCCAGTTCAGCGGCAGGAACCCCACGCAGGCGCCGATCAGCAGGGCCGCGATGAGGGAGGCGAGGTTGAAGTAGTTGGTGGGCGAGGTGTCGCGCACCAGCAGGTAGCTGTAGATGAAGAAGACGCCATTGGCGATGAGGGCGACGCCGGCGACCAGGCCGTCGAGCCCGTCGATGAAGTTGATCATGTTCATCACGATCACGATCGCCATCACGGTGATCACGATCGACATCCAGGACGACCCGACGGTGAGCCCGCCGATGGGCAGCGAGAACACCTGCACACCCTGCCAGGCCACCAGGCCGGCGGCGATGAACTGACCGAGCAGCTTGGTCATCCAGTCGAGGTCCCAGATGTCGTCGGCCACGCCGAGCAGCACGATCAGCAGTGCGGCGCCGAGGATGGCCATGATCTGGTGCGGGTCGGCGAAGATCAGCCGCAGCGGCGCGAACTGCGACGCGACCAGGTAGGACACCCCGAAAGCCACCAGGATGCCCAGGAACATCGCGATGCCGCCGAGCCGGGGTGTGGGCCGGGTGTGCACATCGCGTTCGCGGATCTTGGGATACAGCCGGTATTTGTGGGTGAGCTTGAGCACCACGATCGACATGAGGAACGTGACGACGGCCGAGACGAGGGCCAGGAGGATGAAAAGGGTCATTACTCGGCCACCGGGGCGAGCGCGTCGCCGATCACGGCTTCGATGGCGGCCCGGGAGATCACGCCGTTCCGCACGATCACAAGCTTGCCGCCGTTGTCGGCGAAGCCGGTGGCGTCGACGATGGTGGACGAGGTGTCGCCGGGGCGGTCGCCGATGGCGTCGTAGTCCAGACCGGCCACTCCCCCGTCGAGGTAGACGGCGACGCTCTCGCCGAGCATGTCTTCGGCGCCGATCACGTCGATGGCCGATGGCAGGCCGCTGGTGTTGGCGCTCGAGACGGCCAGCGGGCCGGTCTCGGACAGGAGGTCGAGGGCCACCTGGTTGCGCGGCATTCGTAGAGCCACGGTGCCCTGGGTCTCTCCGAGGTCCCAGACCAGCGAGGGCTGGGCGTTGAGCACCACCGTGAGGCCGCCGGGCCAGAACTCCGCCACGAGCGCGCGCACGGGCTCGGGCACATCCGTGGCGAGGGCGTCAAGGGTGGGGATGCCGGGGATGAGCACCGGCGGCGGCGACTGGCGGTCGCGGCCCTTGGCATCCAGCAGCCGTTGCACGGCCTCGGGGTTGAAGGCGTCAGCGGCGATGCCGTAGACGGTGTCTGTGGGGATGACAACGAGCGCGCCGCGGCCGATCGCCGAGCGTGCCAGTCGCATGCCGGTCGCGAGTTCTGCGTCGACCGAGCAATCATAGATACGTGTCATCGGGCACGATTCTAGTGCAGCCTGCCTGGGAGGCCCGGGCGGCTGGCGGTGCGGCCCGTTTCACCGTTCGCGGGAAGAGAGCGTCTTTTCCAGGTAGATCTTGGTGGGTTCGTAGGCCAGAGACGCGTAGAGGGACCGGGCTGCCGCGTTGCGGGCGAACACGTTGAGGCTGAGTTTGGCGGCACCCAGCCGGGCGGCTTCGGTCTCGGCGAGCAGCATCGCCCGGCGGCCGTGGCCGTGGCCCCTGAATGGCTCGAACACGACGATGTCGAGGATCCACCAGTTGGTGGGGTCGTCGGCCGGTCCGGCGGCCAGCCACAGCACACCGACATGCTCACCGGAGACCGTCACCGCGTAGACGTGCTGCCCCGGTGCGGGGATACCGCCCGGGAACTCGCGCGCGGTGGACTCGTCCGCTTTTCTTTCGGCCGCGGCGCGGCTCAGTCCCGCGGCCTCGAGGTCGTCGGCGTAGTCGGTCGTGCTGGTGGCGAGCCAGGCCGCGAGTTCATCCGACGTCAGCGGGCGCAGGGCCGCCGCCGCCGCCGCGTCAGCGTCCGGCCGCCTGGATGCGGTCACGGCCGCAGCGCCGTCGTCGTGCGGTCGCGGGTGGTGAGGTCACGGTGGGTGGCGGTGGCCCGCCAGCCGTCGGCATCCAGCAGCGCCCGGATCTCGGCGCCCTGCAGTTCGCCGTGCTCGATGATGAGCACGCCGCCGGCGCGCAGCAGCCGGAGGGCCGTCTGCGACACCAGCCGCACCACGTCCAGCCCGTCCGGTCCTCCGTAGAGGGCGTGGGCCGGGTCGAACAGGCGCACCTCGGGGTCACGCGGAATCGCGTCGGCAGGGATGTACGGCGGGTTCGACACGACGACCGACACCGTGCCGTCGAGCTCTGGAAAGGCTTCGGCGAGATCGGCGAACACCAACCGGGCGTTGGGGGCGGCAACCTCGGCGAAGTTGCGGCTGGTCCACGGGAACGCGTCGGTCGAGTTCTCGCAGGCGAACACCCGGGCGTGCGGCACCTCGGTGGCCAGCGCCAGGGCGATGGCACCGCTGCCGGTGCCCAGGTCCACGCCGATCGGCTCGGGGTCGGCCATCGAGCGCAGGGCGTCGATGGCGAGTTGCGCCACCCCTTCGGTCTCGGGGCGGGGCACGAAGACGCCCGGGCCCACATTGAGTTCCAGCGCCCGGAATGGCGCCCGTCCGGTGATGTGTTGCAGGGGTTCGCGGCGGGCGCGGCGCTCGACGAGGGCCAGGACGCTCGTCGCATCCGCGTCGCTGAGGGCATTGCCCATGATGGCGGCAGCCTGCACCTGGCCCCGGCTCTGGCCGAGCACGAAGCCGATCAGCAGATCGGCGTCGACCTCCGGGTCAGCGATTCCGGACTGGCTGAGCGTGGCGGTCGCCTGCTCGCGCAGACGGGTGACCGTCGTCGGATTCGGGGAGGGCTGGGCTGGCGTGTTGCTGGGAGCTGTCACAAAGTGGAATCTTACGCAACTCTCTGGGTATCGTCTGGCTCTAGGCTGAACGAGGGACACAACAGAAGTCCCCGATGGCGGCGCTAACTCCCCGCGGCACGTCCGCACAAGTCGGGCTCCAGGTGAGCCCCCAGGAAAGGTCTACCGATGTCCGCACGGATCTACTCAGACATTACCAAGACGGTGGGTGGCACCCCTCTGGTCAAGCTCAACCGACTGACCGGCGACTCCACCGCCACGGTGCTGGCCAAGCTCGAGTTCTACAACCCGTCCAGCAGCGTGAAGGACCGTATCGGCATTGCCATCGTCGACGCCGCAGAGGCCTCGGGGGAACTGCTGCCCGGTGGCACCATCGTCGAGGGCACCAGCGGCAACACCGGTATCGCACTGGCCCTCGTGGGCGCGGCCCGCGGCTACAAGGTGATCCTGGCCATGCCGGAGACCATGAGCAAGGAGCGCAAGATCCTGCTGCGCGCGTACGGTGCCGAACTCGTTCTGACCCCGGGGGCCGCCGGCATGCGCGGCGCCGTCGAGAAGGCGCAGGAGATCGTGGCCGAGACGCCCGGTGCGATCTGGGCCCGTCAGTTCGACAACCCGGCCAACCCGGCCATCCACAAGGCCACCACGGGTGTGGAGATCTGGGACGACACCGACGGAGCCGTCGACCTGCTCGTCGCCGGCATCGGAACCGGCGGAACCATTACCGGAGCCGGCCAGCTGCTCAAGGAGCGCAAGCCCTCGGTGCGCGTGATCGGCGTCGAACCCAAGGACTCCCCCATCCTCAACGGCGGCGCACCCGGCCCGCACAAGATCCAGGGCATCGGCGCCAACTTCGTGCCGAGCGTTCTCGACACCCACGTGTACGACGAGGTCACCGATGTGACCCTCGCCGACTCGGTGGCCACCGCTCGCGCCCTCGGCACCCAGGAAGGCATCCTCGCCGGTATCTCCGGCGGAGCTGCGGTCTGGGCCGCCCTCGAGCAGGCCAAGCTGCCCGAGAACGCCGGCAAGACCATCGTCGTCATCGTCCCCGGCTTCGGCGAGCGGTACATCAGCACCGTGCTGTACGAAGACCTGGTCGACTAGGCCTCCGTTCCATCCGACCGACGAGAAGACTGGTGCCCGGTATGGGAGTGTTCGCCCGCGTTCGCGAAGACATTGCGATGGCGCAGCGACACGACCCCGCCGCGCACAGCAAGGCCGAGGTGGTCCTCGGCTACAGCGGCGTGCACGCCGTCTGGGCCTATCGGATCACGCACCGGCTATGGCTCGGCGGCTACCGGCTGCCGGCCCGGTTGCTCTCGCAGTTCGCCCGCTTCCTCACCGGGGTGGAGATCCACCCCGGTGCGAGCATCGGCCGTCGCCTGTTCATCGACCACGGCATGGGCGTGGTCATCGGCGAGACCGCCGTGGTCGGTGACGACGTGATGCTCTACCACGGGGTCACCCTGGGCGGGAAGAGCCGGCACGGGGTCGTGGCAGGCGCCCGGCGCCATCCGCTGCTGCACGACGGGGTGACGGTGGGAGCAGGCGCCAAGATTCTGGGCCCCATCACCCTGGGTGAGTGGTGCACCGTGGGGGCCAATGCCGTGGTCACCAAGGATGCTCCGGCGCGTTCGATCCTGCTGGGAATCCCCGCCCGCGTGCAGCCGGGCACGGCCGAGGACATCAAGGCCGCGCGCTGCCTGCTCAGTTCGACGCCTGAACCCGCCTGATCCGCGTTTTCTGCGAAACGGCCGCGCACAACGGATGCCGTCCCGCAGGATCTTCGAGCCCGGCAATCCGCTGTAACACCCGGCCGGATTGTGTCTGTTCTTGGCAGAATAGTTGTCATGACAACTTCAGCCGACGCCCCCACCGCCGCTCTCTCCCTGCCGATCCTGGACCTCTCCAGGCTCGACGCAGGCCCAGAGGAAGCCGCGGCGTTCCGTGCGGAGCTGCGCGAGGTGACCCACGAGTACGGGTTCTTCTACCTCACCGGCCACGGCGTTCCGGCCGAGCTGATCGAACGAGTCATGACCACGTCCCGCGCGTTCTTCAACCTCCCCGAAGGCGACAAGATGGCCATCGAGAACCTCCAGAGCCCGCACTTCCGCGGCTACACCCGGGTGGGCGGCGAACTCACCCAGGGCAAGGTGGACTGGCGCGAGCAGATCGACATCGGCCCCGAGCGCCCGGCGCTGGAGCTCACGGCGGACGACGCCGACTACCTGCGCCTCGAGGGACCCAACCAGTGGCCGGAGAACCTGCCCGCCCTCGAAGAGGTCATGACCCAGTGGCGCGCCGAGCTCAATGACGTCGCCCTCCGGTTGATGCAGGCGTGGGCGCTCTCCCTCGGCGCGCCGCAGGACATCTTCGACGCGGCATTCGCCGAGAAGCCCTCGACCCTGATCAAGATCGTGCGCTACCCGGGCAAGTCCGACCCCACTCCCAAGCAGGGCGTCGGGGCGCACAAGGACTCCGGGGTGCTCACGCTGCTCTTCGTGGAGCCCGGCAAGGGCGGCCTGCAGGTGGAGAAGGACGGCGAGTGGATCGACGCTCCCCCGCTCGACGGCGCGTTCGTGGTGAACATCGGCGAGCTGCTCGAGGTGGCCACGGATGGCTACCTCAAGGCCACCGTGCACCGGGTGATCTCCCCGCTGATCGGCACCGACCGCATCTCCATCCCGTTCTTCTACAGCCCGGCGCTGGACGCCACCATCCCGGTGCTCACGCTGCCGGACGAACTGCACGCCCCCGGCATCACCGTGGACCCGGAGAACCCGATCTTCGCCACCTACGGCGAGAACTCACTGAAGAGCCGAATGCGCGCGCACCCCGACGTCGCGGCCATCCACCACGCCGACCTGCTCACCTAGCGGTCAGGCCGCGGGAGCGGGGGCGTCGAGCGCGAGCTTGACGCCCACCGCGCCCAGCAGGGTTCCGGTGATCCAGCGCTGCACGACCAGCCAGGTGGGCCGGCTGCGCAGGAACACCGCGATGGCGCCGGCCGCCAGCACAATCGCAGCGTTCACCAGCATGCTCACGGTGATCTGCACCCCGCCGAGGATGAAGCCCTGGAGCATCACGTTTCCCGCGGAGGGCGTCACGAACTGCGGGATCAGGGCGAGGTACATGATGGCCGCCTTGGGGTTGAGCAGGTTGGTGACCAGGCCCATCCGGAACAGCTTCGCCCGGGAATCCACCGGCAGGTCCCTGGCCTCGAACAGCGACAGCCCGCCCGGCTTGAGGGTTTTCCAGGCCAGGTAGAGCAGATACGCCGCACCGGCGATCTTCACGGCCGTGTAAAGCCACGGCACCAGTAGGAACACCGCGGCGAGCCCCACATTGGCCATGGTCATATAGACGAGGAATCCCACCAGGGTGCCGGCCAGCGATACCATGCCGGCGCGCCAGCCTTGCCCGATGCTGCGGGAGACCAGGTAGATCATATTGGGGCCCGGGGTGAGGACCATGCCCAGGGCCACGAGGGCCATGCCGATGACGGCGGGTAACGTGACCATGATCAGGACAGCTCCTTCGCGAGCCAGTGCTCGGCATACGGTTCGGTGTTGAACGGGTCGACCTCGGCGTAGCCGGATCGGGCATAGAGACGGCGGGCCTCGACGAGATCGCTGCGCACCGTCAGCCGGAGAGTGCTCAGGCCCGCCGCCACGGCGAGGCCGTCGAGGTGGGCGAGCAGCCCGGCGCCGGCGCCGCTCCCCCGGGCCGCGGTCGCCACGTACACGCGGGTCAGCTCGCCGACGCCGTGGCCGACGAAGCGCACCCCGCCGCAGGCCACCGGGTCGCCGTCCAGCATCCCGATCACGAGCACGCCGGTGTCGCCTGTCAGGTCGTCGCTCGGCTCATCCGCCATCGCGGAGTCGACCTCGGCGGGCAGCGCGGCCCGGCCCCAGTACCGGCCGACGATGTCGTCGTAGTACTCCCTCAGCAGGGCCGCGGCAGCGGGCGAGCCCGGGTCGGTGGTGACAAAGGTGAGCCCGGGCATGGTTGAAATCCTAGCGGCACAGAAAAAGACGCCCGGGCCGAAGCCGGGGCGCCTTTTCAGGTGGAGCAGGAGCTAGTCGTGGTCGCCGATCTCGGCGAGGCGGGTGGCCTCGTCGGCGGTGATGCACGAGTCGATGACGGCATCCAGGGCGCCGTTCATCACGGTGTCCAGGTTGTACGCCTTGTAACCGGTGCGGTGGTCCGCGATCCGGTTCTCCGGGAAGTTGTACGTGCGGATGCGCTCTGACCGGTCCATGGTGCGGATCTGGCCCTTGCGCACCAACGAGGCGGCCTCGTCGATCTCTTCCTGCTGCCGGGCGAGGACGCGGGCGCGGAGCACCCGCATACCCGCTTCCTTGTTCTGCAGCTGGCTCTTCTCGTTCTGCATCGCCACCACGATCCCGGTGGGAAGGTGGGTGATGCGCACGGCGGAGTCGGTCGTGTTGACCGACTGGCCGCCGGGGCCGCTGGAGCGGTACACGTCGATCTTGAGGTCGTTCGGGTGCAGCTCTACCTCTTCGGGCTCATCGACCTCGGGGAAGACGAGAACGCCCGCCGCCGAGGTGTGGATGCGTCCCTGCGACTCGGTGGCCGGCACCCGCTGGACGCGGTGCACACCACCCTCGTACTTGAGGTGCGCCCAGACGCCTTCAGCGGGGTCGGCCGAGTTGCCCTTGATGGCCAACTGGATGTCCTTGATGCCGCCGAGGTCGCTCGTTGTCTGCTCGATGATCTCGGTCTTCCAGCGCTTGGACTCCGCATAGTGCAGGTACATGCGCAGGAGGTCGGCGGCGAACAGTGCGGACTCCGCACCACCCTCCCCCATCTTGATCTCCATGATCACGTCGCGGGCATCCAGCGGGTCACGCGGGATCAGCAGGCGGCGCAGCTTTTCGGCTGCGTCCTCCAGCTGGTCCACGAGCCCGGGAATCTCGTCGGCGAAGGACTCATCCTCGTCGGCGAGTTCACGAGCGGCTTCGAGATTGTCGCCAATCTCTTTCCACTCGTTCCACGCGGCGATGATGCGGCTGAGCTCGGCGTAACGACGGTTGACCTTCTTGGAACGGGCGGGGTTCGCGTGCAACTCCGGGTCCGCCAACTGGGACTGCAGCTCGTCGTGCTCAGCCTGCAGAGTCAGGACAGACTCGAACATCAGTGATCCTTGTCTGACCCGTTCGGGGTCGGCATCGACTTCTGAACCTGCATCAGGAACTCGACGTTGGACGAGGTCTCCTTCAGCCGGCCCAGGATGACCTCGAGCGCCTGCTGCTGCTCGAGTCCGGCCAGCGCGCGGCGCAGCTTCCAGGTGATCTTGACCTCATCGGCGCTCATCAGCATTTCTTCGCGGCGGGTGCCGGATGCGTTGACGTCGACGGCCGGGAAGATGCGCTTGTCGGCCAGGTGGCGCGACAGGCGGAGCTCCATGTTGCCGGTGCCCTTGAACTCTTCGAAGATCACCTCGTCCATCTTGGACCCGGTCTCCACCAGAGCGGAGGCGAGGATGGTGAGCGAGCCACCGTTCTCGATGTTGCGGGCAGCACCGAAGAACCGCTTGGGCGGGTACAGCGCGGATGCGTCGACGCCACCGGAGAGGATGCGACCCGACGGCGGGGCCGTCAGGTTGTAGGCGCGGCCGAGGCGGGTGATCGAGTCGAGCAGCACGACGACGTCGTGGCCCAGCTCGACGAGGCGCTTGGCGCGCTCGATGGCGAGCTCGGCGACCGTGGTGTGGTCCTCGGCCGGACGATCGAAGGTGGAGGCGATGACCTCACCCTTCACCGTGCGCTGCATGTCGGTGACCTCTTCGGGACGCTCGTCGACCAGGACGACCATGAGGTGGACCTCGGGGTTGTTCGTGGCGATGGCGTTGGCGATCTGCTGCATGACGATGGTCTTGCCGGCCTTGGGCGGTGCGACGATCAGGCCGCGCTGGCCCTTGCCGATCGGGGCGACGAGGTCGATGATGCGCTGGGTCAGCTTGCCCGGCTCGGTCTCGAGGCGCAGACGCTCCTGCGGGTAGAGCGGGGTGAGCTTCTGGAACTCGACGCGGGTCGCGGCTTCCTCGACGGTCAGGCCGTTGATGGAGTCGACCTTGACGATCGCGTTGTACTTCTGGCGGCCGCTCTGGTCACCCTCGTGCGGCTGACGGATCGAGCCGACGACGGCGTCACCCTTGCGCAGGTTGTACTTCTTGACCTGGCCGAGCGAGACGTAGACGTCGCTGGCGCCGGGCAGGTAGCCGGAGGTGCGCACGAAGGCGTAGTTGTCGAGGACGTCCAGGATGCCGGCAACCGGGATGAGCACGTCATCGTCGGTCAGCTCGGGCTCGAAGTCGTCGTTCGTGGTGGCGCCGCGACGCTTGCGGTCACGGAAGCGGCTGCGGTTGTTGCGGCCGTTCAGCTCATCCTCGGGGCCGGAGTTGCGGTCAAGGCCCTGGTTGCGGTCCTGACCCTGACGCTCCTGCTGGGCGCGGTCGCTCTGCTGGCGGTCGTTCTGACGGTCCTGCTGACCCTGGCCACGGTTGCCCTGCTGGCGCTGGTTGGCCTGGCGGTCGCCCTGCTCGTCGTTGCCACGGTCATCCGTGGACTGCGTCGAACGGTCACCCTGGTTGCGGTCACCCTGGTTGCGGTCGCCGCCGCGGCTGCGGTTGCGGTTGCGGCCCTGGCGCGGCTGCTCGACGAAGTCGGCCGCCTCGGCGGTCTCGCCGGCCTGCGCGTTGTCGGCGGACTCGGTCTCGGCGGGCACGGTCTCGGCCTGCTGGGTGTCGCTCTGCTGGGCGTCGGCCTGCTCGGCCGGCTCGGAGCGCTCGGTGCGGGCACCGCGCTGGTTGCGCTGGCGTCCGCCGCGCTCGTTGCGCTCGGCACGCACAACGCCCTCGGGGCGCTGGATGCGGGATTCGGTGCTCTCGGCCTCGACGACGTCGGCCTCGGCCGCTGCGGTCGTGGTCTCCTCGGCGGGAGCCTCGTAGCCGTCTTCGGCGTTCTGGGCTTCGATCAGCGCGCGGGCGTCGAAGGCGTTGCGCGCCGTGGAGGCGTTGTTGTTGTTGCGGTTGTTTCCGCCGTTGCGAGAGTTGTTGCGGCCCTCGTTACGGTTGTCGCCGCGGCCCTCGGTGCGCGCCTCGTTGCGGCCGTTGCCGCGACGGTTGCGGCCGGTGCCGGACTGCTCGGTGGCCTGCTCGGTGCCGGACTGCTCCGGAGCGGACTGCTGGGTGGCGGTCTGCCGGCCGGTCTTGGCGGCGGGCGCCTCGACGGCGGGCGCGGCGGCCTCGGCGGCGTTCGCCTTGGCGACGGCCTCGGAGATGGCGGCCTCGGTGATGGTGGCGGTGCTGGCGCGCTTGCGGGCCTGGCGAACCGGCTTCTCCACGACGGGGGCATCGGCGACGATGTCGCCCTCGGTGGCGCCGGCGTAGGTGGTGGGGGCCGTGGTCTTGCGGGTCTTGGCTGCCTCGGGGAGGATCAGGCCGAGACCCAGGTCGCCGTCGGCGTTGACGTGGGCGACGGCGGGGGCCGCGGTGGCGGTGGTGACGCGGCGCGAGACGCGCTTCTTCGGCGCGGCCTCAGCGGGCGCCTCGGCGACGGGCGCGCTCTCGACGGGCGCGGCGGCGACCTCGACGGGGGCGTCGATCACGATAGCGTCGGCCGCGGCGGGCTCGGTCGTCTGGGACTGGTTCGCGGTGATTGCATCCACGAGCTCTCCTTTACGAAGTTTTGATGCGCCCTGGATACCCAGTTCGCCCGCCAGAGCCTGAAGCTCGGCGACGCGAAGGGTGGCAAGGCGTGAGATATCCACACCATCGGTGTGGAGATTGACGTTGGTCACGAAGTATTGTCCTTTCCCCTGGCGCCTCTTGGCCGGCCAGAGAAGATGTTGCAGCGCAGGTGGGCTGCGGGTGATCCAGTCCCACGCAGTGGCGGATTGGAGTGAACACACACAGCCACGCACAAATACGCAATAGCAGTGAGTTACAGGGAATACACCAGAGAACAGATCCGCGCAGGCGGTTTCTATCGGGTGCGCAACCACTCTAGCAGGTTCGGGCGCCCGGATCAGGTGAGCTCTGCACCGAAACATGAGAAGAGCCCCGTCCCGGTGCCGGGAAGGGGCTCTCTACTCAGGCATCGGTCAGACGTCGGTACGGATGACCGTGGCGCCCTTGAAATCGACGGCCAGCATGAGCGTCTGCCAGGGCGTCTCGCTCTTCTCGGCCACGAGTTCCGCGGCCACCAGACGCTGGCCGGGGTCGCTGGCCAGCACCAGGATCGACGGTCCCGCGCCCGACACCACAGCGGCGAAGCCGTGTTCGCGCAGCAGCGTGATCAGCCGGTTGGTCTCGGGCATCGCGGCGGCGCGGTAGCTCTGGTGCAGCTTGTCCTCCGTTGCCGCGAGCAGCAGCTCCGGGCTCTGGATGAGCGCCGCGATGAGCAGTGCGGAGCGGGACAGGTTGAAGACGGCGTCTTCGTGCGGCACCGATTCGGGCTGCAAGCTGCGGGCGAGCGCCGTGGACATGGCGTGCACGGGCACGAAGACCAGCGGGGAGACGCCACGGTGCACCATGAGCTTCTTGTGCTTCGGGCCCTCCGGGGTCATCCAGGCGATGGTGAGTCCGCCGAACAGGGCGGGCGCCACGTTGTCGGGGTGCCCCTCCATCTCGGTGGCGAGCACGAGCAGCGCGTCCGAGTCGATGTCGACGATGCCCTCGAGCAGACCCTTGGCGGCCATGATGCCCGAGACGATCGCGGCACCGGATGAGCCCATGCCGCGGCCGTGCGGAATCACGTTCTCGGCGATCAGCTTGAGCCCCGGCATCGGGATGTCGTAGGCGGCGAAGGTGTGCGCGATGGCGCGCACCACGAGGTTGCTCTCGTCGGTGGGCACCTCGCCCGCGCCGATGCCGTGCACCTCGACGAAGACGCCGGGCTCGTCCAACACTTCCACCTGCAGGTGGTCGTAGTGGGCAAGGGCCAGGCCCAGGGTGTCGAAACCGGGGCCGAGGTTCGCGGTGGTGGCCGGAACCTTGACGACGACCGAACGGCCGGCCAGCGCGTTGCGTCCCGCTACGGGGAGCGCGGTGGTCATTTCTGGCCCAGGCCCAGGAGTTCGGCGATCGCGGAGGTGTCGACGGGCACGATCGTGGGCTTCACGTCGCTGCCGTCGGCCGTGCGGAGGGCCCACTGCGGGTCCTTCAGGCCGTGGCCGGTGACGGTGAGCACCACGGTGGAGCCGGCCGGGATCTGGCCGGCGTCGGCACGCTCGAGCAGGCCCGCGACGCTGATCGCGGAGGCCGGCTCGACGAAGATGCCCACCTCGGCGGAGAGGATGCGGTAGGCCTCGAGGATCTTTTCGTCGCTGATGGCGCCGAAGTAGCCGTCGCTCACCTCGCGGGCGTTCAGGGCGAGGTCCCAGGAGGCCGGGTTGCCGATGCGGATCGCGCTGGCGATGGTCTCGGGGTGTTCAACGCGGTGACCGAGCACGATCGGGGCGCTGCCTGCGGCTTGGAACCCGAACATCCGGGGCAGTTTGGTGGTGGCGCCGCGGGCGAGCTCTTCGCTGTAGCCGCGGAAGTAGGCGGTGTAGTTGCCGGCGTTGCCGACGGGCACGATGTGGATGTCGGGGGCGTCTTCGAGCACCTCGACGACCTCGAAGGCCGCGGTCTTCTGGCCCTCGATGCGGTCGGGGTTGACCGAGTTGACCAGGTGCACCGGGTAGTTCTTGGCCAGGTCGCGGGCGATGTCGAGGCAGTCGTCGAAGTTGCCCTGCACCTGCAGCAGCTGCGCGTTGTGCGCGATGGCCTGGCTGAGCTTGCCCATGGCGATCTTGCCCTCGGGCACCAGCACGACGGCCTTGATGCCCGCGTGGGTGGCGTAGGCCGCGGCGGAGGCCGAGGTGTTGCCGGTGGAGGCGCAGATGACGGCCTTCGCACCGTCTTCGACGGCCTTGGACATGGCCATCGTCATGCCGCGGTCCTTGAACGACCCGGTGGGGTTCATGCCTTCGTACTTCACCCACACCTTGGCGCCGGTGCGCGCGGAGAGCGCGGCGGCGGGGATCAGCGGGGTGCCGCCCTCACCGAGCGTGACGATGGGGGTGGCATCGCTGATGTTCAGCCGGTCGGCGTACTCGCGGAGCACACCCCGCCACTGACGGGACTGGGTTTTCACCATCTGGTGCTGACCGGTCTCTCGTTCGCTGGACATCAGACTCCTTCAACTCTTAATACGGATGCGACATTGGTGACGACACTGTTGGCGGCAAGGTCGATCACGGTCGCGGCAAGCGCAGCCTCCGTGGCCTCGTGCGTTCCAATGACTAGGGTAGCTGTGCCCGACACGGCGGCGTGACTGCCGCTGACGGGCTCTGCGGGCGTCATCGACTGTTCGACGAGCGCGAGCGAAACCTCGTTCTTGCTGAACACGCCCGCGATCGTGGCGAGCACGCCAGGTTCGTCGGTCACCTCGAGGGTGACCGCGTACCGCGTGGTGACCTTGCCGATATCGAGCACCGGCAGGTCCGCGTGGATGGAAGCGGCGAATCCCGGGCCGCCCACGACGTGGCGGCGGGCCACCGAGACGAGGTCGCCGAGCACGGCGGATGCGGTCTGCACTCCCCCGGCACCGGCGCCGTAGAACATCAGCGGGCCGGCGGCCTCAGCCTCGACGAAGACGGCGTTGTTGGCGCCGTGCACCGAGGCGAGCGGGTGGCTGTGGTGCACCATCGCCGGGTAGACGCGGGCGGAGACGCCCTCTTCGCCGGTCTCCGGGTCGATCAGGCGTTCGCAGATGGCAAGCAGCTTGACCACATAACCGGCCTTGGTCGCCGATTCGATCTGCTGCGGCGTGACGCCGGTGATGCCCTCGCGGTAGACCTTCTCCAGCGGCACGTGGGTGTGGAACGCGAGGCTGGCCAGCAGCGCGGCCTTCTGTGCGGCGTCGTACCCGCCGATGTCGGCCGTGGGGTCGGCTTCGGCGTAGCCGAGCTCGGTGGCGGTGGCGAGGGCCGCTTCGAGGGTGTCGCCGGCCACATGCATCCGGTCGAGGATGAAGTTGGTGGTGCCGTTGACGATGCCGAGGATGCGGTTGACCGTGTCGCCCGCGAGGCTGTCGCGCAGGGGACGCACGATGGGGATTGCACCGGCGACGGCGGCCTCGTAGTTGAGCTGGGCGCCCACCTGGTCGGCGGCTTCGAAGAGTTCGGCGCCGTGTTCGGCCAGCAAGGCCTTGTTGGCGGTGACGACATCGGCGCCGGAGTTGATCGCCGTGAGGATGTAGCCGCGGGCCGGCTCGATGCCGCCCATGAGCTCGATCACGATGTCGGCGCCGAGGATCAGCGAGTCGGCGTCGGTGGTGAGAAGCTCCCGGGGCAGGTCAGCCGACCGCGGGGCGTCGAGGTCGCGCACCAGGATGCCGACGAGCTCGAGGCCCGCACCCACCCGGTTGGCGAGCTCGTCGCTGTGCTCGAGCAGGAGCCGGGCCACCTGGGCGCCGACGGATCCACCTCCGAGCAGGGCGACTCGCAGATTGCGGTATTCGATCATCGGGTGCTTTCCTTCATGTCGTTGGTCGAGCCAGCCTCGCTGGTCGAGCGTGTCGAGACCCCCGCGTCCCGCGCCAGCAGATCGTCAATCGTTTCCCCGCGAACGATGACCCTGGCTTCTCCGTGAACGACCGCCACGACGGCGGGCCGCCCCACATAGTTGTAGTTGCTCGCGAGCGACCAGCAGTACGCGCCGGTCGCAGGCACCATGAGCAGATCACCCGGAGCCACATCCCCCGGCAGGTAATCGGCGTCCACGACGATGTCGCCGCTCTCGCAGTGCTTGCCGGCCACGCGCACCAGCGCGGGTGCGGCATCCGAGACCCGGTCGGCGATGCGCACGGAGTACTCTGCGCCGTAGAGGGCAGGTCGGGCGTTGTCGCTCATGCCGCCGTCGACGCTCACGTAGAGCCTGGTGTTCTCGCCGATGCGCACGGGCTTGGTGGTGCCGACCTCGTAGAGGGTGACGCCGGCCGGTCCGATGATGACGCGGCCGGGTTCGATGGCGATTACGGGCACCGGGATGCCGCGGCGGGCGCACTCGTCGGCCACGATGTCGGCCAGGGCTGCGGCCAGGTCGGCCACCGGGCTGGGGTCGTCGACGCTGGTGTAAGCGATGCCGAAGCCGCCGCCGAGGTTGAGTTCGGGCACCGGGCCGCCGGCCAGCAGGTCGGCCTGCAGGCTGAGCAGCCGGGAGGCCGACTCGGCGAAACCGTCGACGCCGAAGATCTGCGAGCCGATATGGCAGTGCAGCCCGAGGAAGTTGAGGCTCGGCTGGGCGCGGATCGCGGCGACGAGCGCCGGGGCGTCCTCGAAGACCACGCCGAACTTCTGGTCTTCGTGCGAGGTGGCGAGGAACTCGTGGGTGTGCGCGTGCACCCCGCTGTTGACCCGCAGGCGCACGTTCTGCACCAGGCCGTGGCGGCCGGCGGCCTCGGCGACCCGCTCGATCTCGATGGGACTGTCGATGATGATGGTGCCCACGCCCACGCGGGTGGCGTCGTCGATCTCGGCGCGGGACTTGTTGTTGCCGTGGAAGCCGATGCGGCCGGGAGCGACGCCCGCGGCGAGGGCCACGGCGAGTTCACCGCCGCTGCACACGTCGATGTTGAGGCCCGCGTCGACCATCCATCGGGCCACCTCGGTGGAGAGGAACGCCTTGGCGGCGTAGTAGACGCGCACGGTGGTGCCGATGCGGGCGAACTCGGCGTCGAACGCCGCGCGCAGCTCGGTGGCGCGGGTGCGAGCATCCGTTTCGTCGATCACATAGAGAGGAGTGCCGAATCGGGCGGCCAGGTCGACGGCGGTGACGCCGCCGATCGTGATGGCGCCGCCGTCGGTGCGCCGGGCCGAGGACGGCCAGAGGGCGTCGGTGAGCGTGTTGGCATCAGCTGGGGAGCTGAGCCACTCGGGGGCGAGTGGGTTATGGGCCACGGGTGAAAACCTCACAGGAGTCAAGTGGGTGTCTCACGAAGTGGCGAGCGAACCCGGATTGGTCCCTGAAGCCAGCGAAGAGACGCGCCGAAAGGGGCGCGGGAATCTACCGGAATTCTAGCGACTGCGAGTTGCGCACGCCGAATCAAGCGGGGGAACAGCTGCCCAGGGTGGTGAGCGACTGTTCGGTGAGCGTCAATGTGCTCGACTCCAGCGTAATGGTTACACGCTCGGGCGTTGTCTCCACGTCGCTGAGCGTGACCCCCTGGGGCAGGTAGTCGGCCACGCACACGCTGATCGGTTCACCGCCGAGCACCAGGTCCATCAGCCGGCTCACGTCCAGGCCGCCGGAGCCCGCGGTGACCTCGGCGCCGGTGGGAGTGAGCACCAGGGCGTCGGGGGTGACGCTCGGCGCGGCCGTGGCCTGGTAGCCGATGGTCACGCCGAAGATGCTGAGCTCGCCCGTGTAGGTGACCTCGTCAGTGCCGAGCTCGAGTTGGGCGTCGCGCGCCTCGGGAGCGGCATCCGCATCGGCCAGCGCGGTCTGCAGCAGCGCGTTGAGGGCGACCTGGTCGAGTTCGATGGCACCATCGACGTGGCCGATGGGCTGGCTGGTGTCGGTGGGCACATCCATGGCGTCAATCGACACGGATGCCGGCACGCCGTTCACGGCCAGCGCCGGCGCGGTCAGCTGCACGCGTTCGAAACTGCCGGTGAGGTACTGGACAATGACCGAGGTTCCGCCGATGGCCACGTTCACGTCACCCGTGACGCCCTCCGGCAGGTTGGCGTCGATCTCGCTCGCGATGCGGTTCTGCGCGTAGCCGCGGAGCCCGGCGTCGACGGCGAAGAAGATACCCACAAGCGCGAGCACCGCCACGACCGCCACCAGCAGGCGGCGGGCGGGTCGGCGTCGTTTCGGCGGCGTGGCAGTCAAGCGGGCGACTGCCTACATCCGCTCGGGCGCCGAGACGCCGAGCAGGCCGAGGCCGTTGCGGATGACCTGGCCGGTGGCGTCGTTCAGCCACAGGCGGGTGCGGTGCAGATCGGTGACCGGCTCCTCGCCCAGCGGGATGACGCGGCAGTTGTCGTACCAGCGGTGGTAGTAGCCGGCGACCTCTTCGATGTAGCGGGCGATGCGGTGGGGTTCACGCAGTTCGGCGGCCTGGGCCACCACGCGCGGGTACTCCTGCAGCACACCCAGCAGCGCCGATTCGCTGTCGTGGGTGAGCAGTTCGGGGGCGAACGCGCTCTGGTCCACACCGGAATCCACGGCGTTGCGGCCCACGGAACAGGTGCGGGCGTGCGCGTACTGCACGTAGAAGACCGGGTTCTCGTTGGTGCGCTTGCCGAGCAGGTCGAGGTCGATGTCCAGCTGCGAGTCGCTCGAGGAGCGCACGAGCGCGTACCGGCCGGCGTCCACGCCCACCGCGTCGACGAGGTCGTCGAGGGTGACGATGGTGCCGGCGCGCTTCGACATGCGCACGGGCTCGCCGTCCTTGAGCAGGTTGACCATCTGGCCGATGAGGATCTGCAGGTTGACGCCGGGCACGTCACCGAACGCCTCGACCATGGCCATCATGCGGCCGATGTAGCCGTGGTGGTCGGCGCCGAGCATGATCAGGTTCTGGTCGAAGCCGCGCTCGCGCTTGTCGAGGTAGTAGCCCAGGTCGCCCGAGATGTAGGCCGGTTCACCGTTCGAACGGATGATGACGCGGTCGCGGTCGTCGCCGAAGGTAGTGGTGCGCAGCCAGATGGCGCCATCCGCTTCAAAGATGTGGCCGAGCTCACGCAAACGCGCGATGGCCTTGTCGACAGCGCCGGACTCGTGCAGGGAGTCTTCGTGGAAGAAGACGTCGAAGTCGACGCCGAAGCCGTGCAGCTTCTCCTTGATCTCGGTGAACATGAGGTCGACGCCGATGGCGCGGAAGATCTCCTGCTGTTCCTCGCGGGGCAGGGCGGCGATGTCGCCCTCGTAGATCTCCACGACCTTGGCGGCGATGTCGCCGATGTACGCTCCGCCGTAGCCGTCCTCGGGGGTGGGCTCGCCCAGGTAGGCCGCGAGCACGCTGCGGGCGAACCGGTCGATCTGCGAACCGTGGTCGTTGAAGTAGTACTCGCGCGTCACATCCGCGCCCTCGGCCTTGAGCACGCGAGCGAGGCTGTCGCCCACCGCGGCCCAGCGCACGCCGCCCATGTGGATGGGGCCGGTGGGGTTGGCCGAAACGAACTCGAGGTTGATCTTGATGCCGTCGTACATGTGGCCGGTGCCGTAGACCTCGCCGGCGTTGACGATGGTCTGGGCGAGGGCTCCGGCGGCGGATGCCTCGAGGCGGATGTTGATGAAACCGGGGCCGGCAACCTCCACAGAGGCGATCTCGGGCATGGCTTCTAGGCCGGCGGCGAGCTCGGCGGCCACGGCGCGCGGGTTGGTGCCCAGCGGCTTGGCGATCTTCATGGACACGCTCGACGCCCAGTCGCCGTGGTCACGGTTGCGCGGGCGCTCCAGGGACACGTCGGCGAGGCTCAGAGACAGGTCAGCGACCTCGATGCCTTCCCCGCGTCGTCGCCCAACCAGGTCGTTGACGAGGTTGAGCAGGGACTGAGAAAGTTCGGCAGGGGTCACGGCGAACAAGCTTACCCGGCGTCCCTCTTGGTAAGGTCAACGCGTGACCCACTCCAGCACGTCTTCCCTCGCCACCGGCCGCCGACTGCGCGCTGGACTCGCCCTTTCCGGCGCCGCTCTCGCATTGATCGCCCTGGCCGGATGCGCGCCGGCCGGTGATTCCGCGTCGTCGGCCACGCCCACCCCCAGCGTCTCGGCCACTCCGACGCCCACTGCGTCGGCCACGTCCACCGCTGAGCCCACCGAGTCGGCCCCTCCGGCGCCTGTCGCCGAAGGCACCGCCGTCGACAAGACCTGCGACAGCATCCTGACCGCCGATGACGTCTACGCACTCAACCCCAACTACAGCGTCGACCCGGGCTATGCCCCGTCGAGCGACACCGCCGTTACCGCAACCACCTACAACGGTGTCTCCTGCGGGTGGATCAACCAGTCGAGCGGAGAGGTCATCGAGGTTTCGCTGGCGCTGCCCAACGAGACTCTCACCAATGCGCTCAAGGATGCGGCACTCGCGAACGGCGACATCGTTCCCACCTACGGCACCGCGCCCGAGGTCGAGGGCTACTTCAGCCAGTCCGCCAGCACCGCCCAGGTCTTCACCAACGGCTACTGGGTAGCCGTCGCCTCCCCCGGCATGGTGGAGCCCGGCGACGCCGAGCGCATCGTGGGCACGGTTCTCGGCAACCTGTAGGGCATCTCGCGGGGGTCGCCGCTCCTCCACAGGCGGTCGTGTTTTCGGGTTCTCCACCGCTGATTCATTGGGATGCAGGGTGTCGGTGGCTGGTGCTTCACTGTCCCTATGGCCACCTCGAATGCCACACCAGACAGCACCCCGGATCACACCCCGGATGATGCCGAACGCCTCACCGGACACTCCGCCACGGCCGGCGTTACCGACGAGCCGGACGACTATGCGGATCCGGTCGCGGAAGCGATCAGCGCGGTCATCGACCCGCTGATCGAGAACGAGAAGGCCATCGCAGCGGGGTACGCCGAGCGCACTCGGCTCCTGGCCGAGCTGGACCGGCTCGGCCACGACCGGAGGATCATCGCCGGCCTCTGCGGTGACCCCATCGAGTCCGGCCGGGGCGACCCCGACACCCAGAAACACGGCCCGGCGTGGGACGACGTTGAGTTGGCCCGTCGGGCGATGGCTGCCGAGGTCGGTTGTGCGTTGCGGATGCATTTCCAGACCGCCGGCATGATGATCTTCGACGCCGCCCGGCTCACGGAGCAACTACCGCGGTTCCACCGGGCGTTGGCGGAGGGCCGGATCGGCTGGGGCCACGTGATGAAGATGCTCGACGTCACCGCCGCCCTCCCCGTCGACCTGCCCGACCATGTGCTGCCGAAGCTCGAACAGATGACGCTCACGGCGGCGGAGAAACTCACTCCCGGCAAGTTCGGCAAGGTCGCCCGGGAACTCCTGGAATCCCTCCACCCGATCCCGCTGCAGGAGCGGGTCAACGCCGGCATCCGCGAACGCCGGGTGGTGCTCCGCCCCGACATCAACGGGATGTCGTGGCTGAACGCGTACCTCAAGGCCGACGAAGCCCAGGCGATCTACGAACGCCTCACCCAGATCGCGAAAACCCTCAACGACGACGCAGAAGCCGACGTCACGACCAGCGAGACCACCGGCGCCGCGCCCGGCGCTGCGCCCGGCGCTGCGTTCACCGCGCCGCGGCCCGACGCTACCGTCCGCCGCTCCCGCGACCAGCGCCGCGCCGACGCCTACCGCGACCTGCTGCTGGACGGTATCGGCCCCGACGGAAAACTCGGCCGCGGTATCCGCGGCACCGTGCACATCACCGTCCCGGTGCTCACTTTGCTCGGCCAGAGCGACCAACCGGCGATCCTCGACGGTTACGGGCCCATCGACCTGGAGACCGCCCGGCGCCTCACCGGTACGGCGACGAGTTTCACCCGCATCCTCACCCACCCGACCACCGGCTGCGTCCTCTCCGTCGACCGGGAGTCGCATAACCCGCCGGCGGATCTGCGCCGGTACGTGCAGATCCGCGACAACACCTGCCAAACCCCCGGCTGCAACCGCCAAGCCGTCTACAGCGAGATCGACCACACCCAGGCGTGGAACACCGGCGGCCCCACCAGCGCCACCAACCTCGTCAGCCTCTGCCGACCCGACCACCGGCTCAAACACCAAAGCAGCTTCACCACCCGACAAGCCCCCGACGGCACCCTCACCTGGACCAGCCCCGGCGGCAAGACCTACACAAACCCCCGCGCCCACGACCTCGTCCGCGCCGCCCTCCAGCCGCCCGCGACAACGCAGCCGCCCGGGCAACCAGCACAGACAAAGCCGCCGAAGATAGCCGGGCCGACACCCACCACCATGTCACCACCCCTCTCCCTACCGGTTTCTGGGCCTCCTCCCGAGCCCGACGAGACCCCGCCCTTCTAGCCCGCATCCGCGCACCCGGTGCGTCTCCGCTCCCCCGCCCCTCTGAGGGGCCAACACCGCAGCCCAGGGATGCTAACCTAGAGTTTCCTGGGCCCCCATAGCTCAGGGGATAGAGCACTGCCCTCCGGAGGCAGGGGCGGCAGTTCGAATCTGCCTGGGGGCACACTTCTTGGGGCCACGCCGCTCGGTGCCTATCAGTCGGCGTCCTCGCTTTCCGCTGTCTCTCCCCCGGCTTGATCTGACATCAGTCCCAGGGTGCGGGCGCGACGATAGAAGGTGGCGCGGGACATCCCGAAATCGCGCACTACCTGTGCCGTCGGCTCTCCGGCTTCGATGAGTCGGTTGGCGTTACGGATTTGTCGGTTCGTGATTCTTCGTGGCCGGCCACCAAGATTCTTGCCGGCCCTGCGGCGCCTGTCGATCGAGTCGAGCACGCGCTCGCGCTTGATTTCGTGCTCCATCTGCCCCAGAGCAGCCATGGTCGTGTACAGCATGGATCCCGGCTGTGTCGCCGTGTCGACGTCGCCGCCGCCAAAATCGAGGACTCGAAGCTCAACCCCGCGGCTGCTCAGGCTTTCGGCGAAGGCAAGCACATTCTGCGTCGATTTGCCCAGCCGGTCTAAAGACACGATCACGAATGTGTCGCCAGGCTCAAGCGCCATGACAGCGAGATCAAGCTGAGGACGAGGTGCCCGTGCTCCAGAACTCCCCTGATCGATATATAGGTCGTCACGCCGCACGCCCGCCGCCAAGAGTTCGGCCCGCTGTCCGTCCGTGGCTTGCTGCCGAGTCGAGATTCGGGCGTATCCAATCAGCTTGATCACAGCACTCCTTCGTTGTCTCATAACTGATACTGCGCACCGCAATTTAAGCCAACGGTTATGCGACGTAGTTACGAGATTCGACTCGCCCAACATGGAGATAATTTCAGAGGAAGCCCAGATCAAGGCTTGGAGATGTCTCGAAACCCTAGGGTTTCGAGACACAATTCGCACTTGAATGGGCCTGGAATGAAAGGCTGGTGCGCCGGCACCGTAGCAGCGATCCTCGGCTATGGTCGCGCGACGAACTCGGGTGAATCCGTGAGCGTAGTCGGAAACAACGGAAGCACCTGCAGCTCAGAGGATTGGGCGTACAGTCACGGAACACGAGCCGACTCGGCTTCGAAGCGGAGGTTATGTTGACCATTCTGATGGGAGTGCTGTTGGTGGTCGCGGGACTGGTTGTATCTACATTTTCAGGGGTTGTCGAGGCACGCGCTGCAAGCGGGCTGCAGGTCACTTTGTGGAAGAATCCGACGGGGTATCGACGCCCATTGGCCAGCTCACTCCTGCTCGTGGCTGCCACGCTACTTGTTGGTATCGGGGCATTCTTTCTCCTTCTCGACTGGGGGCCGGCGGCTATGTTGTTACTCAGCCTGGTCTTCGTACCTCCTTTCTTGGTCGTCGCAATTCACAACAGATCAAATAAGGCGAGCACATAGCGCTGTCGCTGGGTGAGTTTCACCCAGCGCGACGATGGTCTGGTCGCGTGATACCACGACCGGGCATAGCGGTGAAATCCTCGTATCCCATGGGATGGGAGACGTAAAAGATGCTTCTCGCCTCCGATGCCCCGGAAACTGAAGGTGGACCAGCTTGGCCGCATGACAACCCGAACCGCAACAGCAGTGCTCGTGCGGGCCATCCTCTGGTTCGTCGCTGGGGTAGCTCTCTCGATCTACGGGGAGTCTCTGTGGTGGCGGTTGTCAGGTGTCCTCTTGTATGCGCCAGCCATCGGCCTGATCATCTGGGCAGGACGCTCACTCCGCGCTGCACGTAACAGAATCGACCATGCATAGCTGGCTCCCACAAGGGATGGTGTCTCCTAACCGCAGCGCCTAATAACCCATGGGATACGAGACGGTGGTGTCGATGCCGATGACAGCCGGACAAGCGTTTCATCCCTAGGCGCGTGACGGCCGGTGGCGACTAATCTGACGAGTATCTCCGTCCCAGTCGGTAGGTGAAAGATCAGATCAGATCGAATATTCCCTTGTGCTAGCTTGGCGAAATGACTTGGGATGCATCCGCCGTTGGAGCAATGTGGTTAACCGTCGCTATTCTCGCTGGAGGCTATGCGCGCACACGTAACAGATCCGCTTGGACCTGGTTTCTCTTGACGCTGTTTCTGGGGCCGTTGGCGGCATATCTGCTCGTGGTATGGCCCACCCGTGAACGCATCACGGCCGGCACTGAACTGACGAACGGGCCCTCCGCCAGGTAGCTAACGGATGCCCCCAACTGGCAACGCCGAAGCTTGACCATTGCCTTCCTCGACAAGTGAGGAACGTGTCGCGAAACCTAACCGCCGCATATCCCATGGGATACGAGACACCGGGGTCTCGGTGCGTAGGGTTTCGAGAAAGCAGCTGTATCGTGCCGGTGACGTATCGCTCGGCTGAGAGCGTAGGGCAGCAAAGCAGCCAGGCTCTAGCGCTCTTCGTTTGACTTCGCTCGGAACCAGACCAAGAGCCCTGCCACCACGAGGCCGAGTCCTGCAAATCGGCCCAAGTAAAGCGCGAGAGAGTCTCTTGGCAAGAAGCCCGCAAGCAAAATCGTCGAAAGAAGAACGATTCCCCCAGAATGAGGAGGCTGAGCACAACCTTGCGCGCTCGAGTCTTACCTCGCATCACTCCTCCTTCATTGGCCTTCTAGCCGAGCGCGACTGTAACTAGCGGGTCGTCGCATACACGGACGCGCTTTGATTAGTGCTTCAGGCCATGTCCAAAAACTATGCTCATCAGCTCACATCCGGTAGGTCTTGCCGACGTGACTATCAGAAGCTGCCTCCTCACGGCCCGGAACGTCTGGTGCTTCAAAACCGATGCGTCTTGGACGGTATGGGATGTGAGGCCAGCACGTAGCCATGCCAGCCACCAGATTTTCGCCTCGCCGCCGCACAGGGGCAGCCTGCGGTCGATTCCCGTATTCAGAATGGCAGGTCATAGGTATGGTCCAGATATGGCAGACCCAACCCCCACTCCTGAAACGAAGGGTGCTCAATCAAAGAGCATCTACGGATGGCAAATCGCTAGCAGCAGCCTCCTGATCGTCTCGATGACTTGCACCGCGCTTGCTTCAGTTGGCTCGGGGATCTTCGTTGCAGCAATCGTCATCGGCCTCTCGGCAGTCGTCCTGCTGATCATTTCAGTCGTTCAGTTTCGTCGCCACAGACGGCTGTAGCTGCGCCTCTCGACGAACAGCTTCTTGCCGAGAGCCCGGACTGGATCCGTTCGCAATGTGTCTCATTACCCGAGTGCTCCATAACCCATGGGATTCGAGACGCTCGAGGTCGACTGTTCCCGCGGCGGGCGACGGTGACTTGTCTCGCATCCGGACCTGTCTCGGATCGGTACGGTTATGAGACAAGCACGTATGCCAGCCACAGTGGGATTGAGAGCGCTAGCGAATTACTGCTGGAAGATGATGTCCGCTACCGATGTCATCACCAAGACGTCTGATTCCGAGTTCTCGACGCAGCTGCGGATATCGTCGACTTTGAATCGGTCGTCAAGCGTGCCGGCCTTCATATAGAAACCGTGCGACTCGCTGAGGAGTTGTCCCACTGTGGCTTGGCCGTTTGGCCAGACGAGTGCGACCGGGTCTGCACCCTCAAGAACCCCGAATTCCGGCCAAACCACTGGAGCGGTCTTTCGTCATCTAAGGAGATCGAGACACAGGAGTCGTCGAAAACGATTGTGCCGGTCACTGGTATTGGTTCGTAGGGCGCGTCAGGAATTACCTTGGCTGACAGCATGATGGGGCTGGTTGGCGGGGAATTGGCTGGCGGTGTCGGGGACGCTGCGCAACCGGACAGCCCAAGCGCGACCACTCCAGCGCCTGCAAGCCACCTTGCGGACTTCATCATCTTGTACCCCTTAGGAGGGCTAGATCCATATCGCCACCGGTCCTATTGTGGAGCCGCCGTGGGGCTAATCGCTGGATGAGTCATCTCATCCCTTAATGTCCTGAACCAGTGGATTAGTTTCAAACGGCCCCGAACTCGGAATATAGCGAGAATGGACCCCGGTCACCACATCGCTGTAGACATGAGGGCTCTCGGTTCATCCGACTACACGACATATTCGCAGGCAGCGTCTCCAAACCAAAGCGCCTCATAAGCCATGGGATGCAAGACACCGCGCGAGCCAATCGGTGGGATAAAAGCGGATCCACCCATAAAGTCCGAGCGTCCAGAAGCTGAGGGGCTAGGCTCCCAGCAACGAAGGGTGTAGTCATGAGAGTCCTCCGCAGAGTCGGACGTGCGCTTAGCCTGGTGGTTCTCACGATCGCAAAGACCATCGGCGGCATGTCAGAGAAGAAGACCTTCGACCACGACAACGCCACGTCGGCCTACGCGCGCCGCGAGAGTTATCGGCCGTAGCAGAATCCGCTCTGGACGCTTGCGCTCGAGATGGTGCCTCGTTACCTGCGCGCCTCGAAACCTATGGGATACGAGACATAGGACATTGCCCTGCGACGCCTCGAGCGGCAGGCGACTTGTCTCAAATCTTGACCTGTCTCGCATCGGTAGGGTTATGAGACGCTGGTGAACTTTTTTCGACTCCAGCAGCAACTGGACCTTTCAGAGTGGACGCTAGCCGGTCCGACGGACATACATCAGGGGTGTGCCAACGACGAAGCACAGGATGCAGCTCCCGACCAGTGCCATTACCAGGCCGCCTTGCGGGTGCCCCTGGAAAGTGCCAATGAGAACAACAACCGCTCCAGCCAAGGCAAGAACGACGCCGCACAACACGAGCGCACCACCAAGACGAGCTGATCGAGAGAACCCCGATCGAGAGGTCCCTGCTGCAGTGATATCGCGGCCGGATCCGTCCGGCTCTCGCGGGAGCGTCGTCGGCGGTGTCAGTATCCGGTCACTGTGTCGTCTCGCAGTTTCGAAGGCCACAGGTGACGGGTGGGCGACGTAGCTGCCGGGCTGTGGGACGCCTGCGATAACCATGAAGTCATCGAATCGGTCCGGGCGAACCAGGTACATCGTGGGAACGGTCTTGTAAGTGGAGTACATGCTCAAGCCAATGTGCTGTGCCGCGAGTGCTCCCGCACGCCGTTTCAAAACTGTTCCGACGACCATTGCACCCATCACGACCGGGAGCACTCCCACGAAACCGACGACGAGTAGCGCAGCACCGTACTGCTCCGGCGCAGACACCATACGGCCTCCGAAAGTAGCCAACATGATGGTTCCGATGCCCGCTGCCACCGCCCCAAACATGATCGGGTCGGCCCTACGGCGCACTCTCGCTGCTTCCGAGCCGATTCGCTGAACCCACGCGTCGGTTTCTTCGCCCTTAGGCATTGATTTCCTCGTTTCGGCGACTGTCGAGTGCGGAGTGGCAGGTGCTCGTATGCGCGACGATTGACACCTTAGGACATGGGACGGCAATCGCATGATCGATGTGCGTGACCACCGGCTCCGGGAGGTCGCATATGCTCGGGCCATGTCGCGAAGATTTTCGCTAGCCACCCGAACAACTGTTGGCTTGATGGGCGGGCTCGTTTCAGCGTGGCTGCTGGCGGGGTGCAGCCTCCTCGAGCTGAGGACGTCGTCTCCCGACGAGGTCGAGACAGCGAACCTGCGGATCTCAGCTGATCAGATCAGCTACTCCTTCGACGGCTACTGCGGAGTCGGAGTGAAAATCGAGAACGTCAGCCCCACGCCGATCGAGTTCAACGAAAGCGACCTTGCAGTCTTCGACGGCTCAAGCTCGACCGAGTGGGATCTTCCCTTTGGCGGTCGCGCCGGATCAGTGACGCCGGAGCACCGAGGTTATGCAATCGGCGAGTTCCCCTCGATCATCGAGCCGGGCGGCACCGCTACGGATGCCTTCGTCGTGTACTGCAAGGAAGGCAACACGTACACAGTCACCGTCGCCTCATTCGACGGCGACAGCGCCTCATTCGATTTCACCAGCACGCCAGGCGGTTGACATGGGCGCAACTACGATCGGGCTCCAGCGGGCTCCTGCTGGTCGTCGTCCTGTGCATCTGCGCCGGGCTGTTGTTCGGCGTATAGGTGCCGGGTTGTTGCGTATGGGTATCCGCGTGCGGGCGCCGACTCCTTCTCTGAGCCCTTGAAGTGAACCTATTCCGTGCGCTCGCGGATGCGCATACGGGCGAGTATCCCGAAATGGGGGCAGAACGCGAGGATCGGGGACCAGAAGTGGATGGAGCTTGCCATTACAGTCGCAAAAGGAGCCGTGTTGTTCTTTCGCCCGGACAGAGGAGGACGATCAGACGACCCGCTCCGTTGTTCCAACGCCAATGCAACTGCGGATAGGACCTGATGCGGATCGACTGCGCACCTTCGCCAGGCGACTAGGCATGTTCAGCGTCGTTGGCTAGAGACCCTAGATACCCCGTCTGTCCGTTTCGTTCAAAGGATTCGCCGTATGCGCACGACCCGGACTGGCCGCATCGCCCTCACGCCGGGTGTTTTGCTCGTCATCGTGGTCCTCAGCGGATGCACCGCGGGGCGCCCGATAGAACCGTCAGCGTCAGTCGCACCAACACCAGCGGCAGCGAGCGTGTACACCTGCGACGACATTGCCGCCCTCGATGACGTGGCACCCGTTTTCGTCACCGCCGACGGAACCGCGCCGACCCCGGTTGCCGCGATCCAGCCAGCGCTTAACCTCATTGACTACGCCGTGCCAGCCCTGGGCGGTCTGTCCTGCTCCTGGCGGGTCGGCCCGGCGGCAACCACTCCGTTGTACGACCCCGTCGATTTCGACTGGGCTTACGTCAGCGTCAAGGTAGTTCCCGGCGGCGCCGACTCCTGGGCGCCCAACACGGTGGGCGACGACGCCTTATCGGTCGGCGACGGCCCTTTCGACACCGCGATGACCATCGGAGGCATTGAAGCGGCGACCGGGTGCGGCTACGACACCGGCTGCTTCATCAGCGCGCCGGTCGGCGATGCCTGGGTCGAAATCGTGTTGAGCACGAACTGGATCCAACGCGACGGTTGGTATTTCTCCGGGCTGACGCCCGACGCGATCCTGGCGCAGATGCAGCCGCTCGCGGCATCCGTTTTCACCGCTCTGACGGATGCTCAGCCCGGCCAGTTGGTCTGGCCGACGGTCGATCTGGTCGAACACGAACCGGACTGCACCCGCGCGCTCGGGTCGGAGGGCATCGCCACGGCCCTCGGCGTCGACTCGCTCGACTACGAAGTCCGGTCCGTATCAAGCGGCTCGACCTCCTTCGAAAACTACGTGTCGCAGCGGTCCGAGGTATTCAACTGCGCTGTGCAGGCCGACGGCGTCCCGGTCGACTTGATCGCCGCCGGGGTTCTGGGTACGTCGGTCACGGTCGGTTACGACCTGGCCGGACTCGTCGACACGATGGTCTCCACACCAGACAGCCAGGCCCTGCCGACGATTGCGCTGAAGGGCGCGGTCGAGGGTGAGCACGCCGTGCAGATGTGCTCCGACATAACACCGTTCTGCATCGTGATCTTCTCACTCGGCCAGTCGGCCTACCAGGTCGCGTCGAACAGCGACACGGTGGCTATCGCCGAAGCGATCATCGCCCACACCCGCTAGTGGTCATGTTTGCAAGTTCGTCGAGGGTTATTGACTGTCCGGCACCGCGCCACTGTCAATGGACGACAGCCCCCATCGCCTGACTGGCAAAAGAGACCTTAGATGCACCTTCTGTCCGTTCATTCAAAGGATTCGCCGCATGCTCAAGACCCGGACTGACCGCATAGCCCTCACCGCGCTGCTGATGCTGCCCACTCTCGCGCTCGTAGGATGCGCCGAAGGGGCCGCCGAGGCTCCGGAGCCCACTGTGGCCAGCGCACCCGCGTCGAGCTCGACCCCGACTGCAACCCCCCAAGCCGAAGCGGCGGAACCTGTGTGGCCAAACGACCGGTGTCAGGACGAACAGCTCGCCGCTGAGCTTGTGGAGCGTCCCGCGCTTTCTACAGCGACCCGGGAGGGGCTCGCGATCGTGCTCACGAACGTGTCGGAGCAATCCTGCTCCTACTACGGGGGACCAGGAGTGCTGTTGCTCGGCGCCGACGGCACCAATCTGGCCAGCCGTGACGACAAGATATTGGGCCCCATCGAGCCGGAGGCCGGGACGCTCGCCCCGGGCGAGTCGGCCCAGGTGGAAGCGCTCCTCACGTACGTCGCCACGTACGACTGCACGCCGGCGACCGTGACGACCATCCGGGTGCTCGTCACATCGGACGGTGCTGGCCCGGGCATCGACGCGCCAGCCGATCTGCAGGTCTGCGGCGATGCTTGGACCGACTTCACGGTCGGGTCACTCGTTCCTGCATCCTGACTCCGCCGGATGCCGCGCTGCGCTCGGCAGGCAGTCGTCCTGTCGAGACTGCACATCTGAAGCACTGTCTCGTTACTCATGTGTGTCATATCCCATGGGTTACGTGACGCAGCTAGTCAGCGTCCCATGCCCGTTTTGGTGGGGAGTTGGAGTATGCCCACAGCACCATACTCATCATGAACGCAAGAACGCCACTCCCCATCAAGCCCATCGCGGGCACTACCAGGTACGGACTGAAAGTGCTCCTCTCCGGCATTAAATATATCCAGAGTCCGCATGAGAACCCAGTGGCGGAGACGAGCAGTGCGGTCGGGCCGAACCGCAAGAAATGCCAGAGGACTCCGCGTGGTGGGGTTTCGGTGTTTGCTAAGCGGTTGTTCATGTGCTGGGCGAGAAGCCACCAAGTGAATATTGCCGGGGTGAGGGTCAATGAGATAGCGAGGACGAGCCAGAACACAACTGAACCAACGGGAGACTCCACTGGATCCACCGAATCACTACCCTCCTCGTGCCATCGCACTATGTGCAAACCCTCGCTGAGCGTACAAAAAAGTCATCTGGCCCGAGCACGAACTAAGACGAGATGTCTCGTATCTTATGTGCCTCGTATCCCATGGGTTTCGAGACAAAGGAGACCGCCTGTGCGGCGATCGAGCTGCAGGTCATTTGTCTCGCATCTGGACCTGTCTCGAATCCGTAGGGTTGCGAGACACAGATCGTTGCCGTGAGAGCAGCGCTGCGAATCGCCGCGAAACGAAACTGGTCAACCGTCAGGTTTGCGAGTAGTTGCGTTCCTTTCGGAGCGAAGTGTGCGCAATTATCAGAGGGCTAATGGGCACGCAATTCGGCCTTCTGGCTTCGGCCGCGATGTTCGACCCAAACCATCACACTGCTATCGCGACGATCAAACAGCTGTAGGCCGACATCGAGATCATCTCCGCACCACTGCAGGGGGCTGGGCTCGTCTGCCCAAACTCGCTCGGACGAGCCAAGAATCTGAGAGAGTGAAAAGGTCAACGACTCATACACCTCCTTGGTTTCCGCATTGTTTGAATCGGCGGCCGAGGCTATAAAAAAAACTACTCCTGTAGGCTCACCGTCTAATGTCGACAAGGATGCTTGATCTATCCCAGGAGGAGGCTCTAGCTCGCGCTGGACCACACCAGGTGACAGCTCCTCACCCGGTCCGTTACGCATTGAAAACCCCAGCCTCCACAGCTCGTCGGCCGTCGCCTTTTCGCTTTCGAGCCACCCTCCTTCGAGTAACGACGAGATGATCTTCAGAGCCTGCTCTGTATCCATGTCATCAACCATGGCCCAACGCGGACACATTTGGACCTGTCTCGCATCCGTAGGGTTACGAGACGCCTCAACCGCGGCATTCCAACCGACCCGGGATTGACTACTGCCCAGATTCAGCGCCGCAGTCAGGCTCGCCGTGGGGAACTTGCGAATAGGAAGCTATCTTCCTATAGCTGCACCTATGGCACGCAGACGACCAGGCACTTTGTTTCCGATCGAGGTTGACATTCTCGAGAGCGGGCTCGCGCTCCAAGCGAGCGAGGGCAGTTTCTACGGCTTCGCGCTGGCAAAACATCTCGCCTCCCGTGATGGTTCCGCCCTCACCGGGCACGGGACGCTGTACAAAGCGCTCGCTCGGATAATCGAAGCAGGTGTCCTCGAGGCCAGCTGGGAAGACCCAGCCCGTGCTGAAATCGAAGGGCGGCCACGACGTCGGCTGTACACAGTGACAGCCGAGGGCTCACGCGCACTGGAGAAAGCTCAGGCGGAGACGAGCCGTCAAGTGGCACAGGTACCTCGAATCACGCAGACAGGGGCGACCTTCGCATGAGTGTCCTCACATCCGCGCCGTACCACCACGCTGTTGCCCGTGTCGCTCGCTGGTGCTCGTGGTACACCCGACACGTTGATCCCCGGGCCGCCGAGAGCCGGCGGGATGAACTTGCGTCAGACCTGTACGAACACGCTATCTGGGCCGATGAAGTAGGGGCCACACCAAAGTCGGTGGCGCGCGCCATTCTCAGCCGCGCAGTGAGAGGCGCGCCAGCAGACCTAACCTGGCGTCGCGCACAACGCAGGAGACTCGCCCTCGCCGACCCGGTCGGCTTTCGAGTGAAGCGGGTCGACGGCGTTGTGTCTGCGCTCGTTCTGATCGTGGCCTGCACAGTCTTGGGTTGGGGGATCTTCGTCCTCGCGCGGATTGCGCTCACCGTGGGTGCGGAACAGATCCGGCCGAACTCAGTCACGTCCTTAACACTCGCCGCCTTCACCGTCCTCGCCATCGGTGGGGTGGCGCTGCTATCCCGCTCACGAACACGCGCTCTGGGCGCAATGATCATGGTGCTTCCGAGTATCGGCCTTGTCCATTTGGGTCTTTTCCAGCTGTACTCCCTCAGCGCCACCGTGGGAGCCCTGACCTTCACCATGCCGGGCTGGGAACTCGCCAGCAACAGCCTCATCGCCGCGTTCAGCCTGTTCTTCGTCGCGGCAGCCCTCTGGTCATGGCCCCAACAGCGCAACTCCCCCACTAGCACCGGCACCCGACTCAAAACCCTTGGAGAGATGGCCCGATGAAAAAGAAACTCGCACTCGGACTCGCCCTGATCGGAGCCACATCGCTGGCGCTCTCGCTGACGGTCTTTGCGATGGGAGCCGCGGCGACACTGAACCCCACGGCCACCAACTCGCCATCCGCACAGCCGCCAGAAACCTCACCGGCACCAGTTAGTGACGTTGTTCCCACTCCGACCGTGTCCCCGGCCGCACCTGCCGGGGAAACGAGCGAGGTCGCCGACAGCGCCGATCCATTTACATCAGACAAATTCATGGCCCTGACCCCCGACGAACGGGCCAACGGTAGGGATTGGATAGAAACACAGACGATCACCGCCGCCTGCATGAAAGACCAGGGATACGCCTACACATTCGAACCGTACTGGGAGAGAGCGCCCGGCGTCATGCCAGAGTCATGGGAGAGCACGCTTCCGAACAGCCAGCAAGCGGGAGCCCGCCTCGCGCTCGACGGCGACACTGGCGGCGGCGCGGACTACCACTGGGACGAAGCCGGATGCTATGGCTACGCGGTACACGTCATGGGCAACGACAACGCGCATTGACCCCACCAGCCATCCCTTAAGAGAACAACGTGGCAGCCACGCTGCGCTCGATATGGAGAATAGGCTCGCCGCAGCATTGGGCAGCCTGCCTACGGTGGGGATCAGTATCGCCCAAATTATGGCCGCTACATCCTGATTTCAAGACCCCGTCCTGAGACAGCGGAACGATTGAAAACGATCAGTTTCGAGGGATTACGGAAACCTACAAGCGGCGCCCCTGCCGGCGCTGAACTTCCGATTCCATCACGACGTCAGGAATGGATGATGGTGGATGCGTCAGCTTCCAGAGAACGAGTAGCTTCCTCGCCTCTCGGGGTGAGTCGGACAGCTCGACTGGTGGCCATCCTTGCCACCCAGTTGTTCGCCTCGAGAACCTCTAGCACCTGCGCTCCAAGTTGCCCGCCCGCGTGCGGGCGTCTGCCGCTCCAGTCGAGGCAGCCACGCGTCCAGGGGCGACGACCTTCCGGTGCTCGCAATCCCAGCGTTTCGACGATAACTCCGTGCGGGAACGGCTGCGGAGCATTTGCGACGATGCCTACGGTGAGGGTCGGCGTGATGCCCGCGGCAACCAGTAGATCGGTGAATCGCAGCCCAAGATCCCCGGCCAGGTGGTCGTAGCAGGTCCGAGCGGATCGAAGATCCGCCGAGATGGTCGACTGGCGAAGGGAACGCACCTGACGTGTCGGGCTTACCGCTTGCAGGGCTTCGATCGCGCGGGCGACGTCCTCGTTCGCCAGGCGGTAGAACCTGTTCCGCCCACGATTCTCAACCTCAATGAGACCTGCCCCCATCAGGACGTGAAGGTGTTCGCTCGCTGTCGAGGGAGAGACCCCCGCGATGCGTGCGAGCTCCCCCGCGGGTATTTGCCGGTTGCCGAGGAGAGCAGAGGCGATGAGCCCACGAGCGGAATCACCCAACGCGCGCGCTGGCACGGAAACGTCAGGCTCACCATCCATGCTTCTATGCTGCCCCAAGCACCTCACGAGCGCGGACCGGATCGTCGACCACGAGCACCTTCCGGTTGTCGTGGTCGCTGTACTGAAGCTGAAGCGTGACACCCGCATCAATCAACCGCTTCATCATTCGACCCAAGGCTCCGGGGACATCGGCATCCAACTCTGCGAGAACAACGGGTCGAACGATGACGGTTCCCCATCCAGCGTCCGCAAGGGCACGAACCGCGGTGTCAGCGTCCTCGATCAGGTAGTGCGCCACTCCCGACCACATGCCGCCCCCTTCGAGACTGACGCCGGCTTGACCGAGTGCGTGCCCGATCTGCATGAGCGATTCCGCACCGCCGGGCGCCATCACTTCGATATCGAACATCACACGACCTCGATGGAGGGCTCAACGATGACCTCAGTCGACAGACTGTTGGCGATGTAGCACTGCGCGTGCGCCTTGTGGACCAGCCGCTCCACCCGCTCGACGCTCGCACCCGCAACGACGATGTGCGGGCGAAGAACGATCCGGGTCAAGCGCATCGGCCGGCCACTCGTCGGCATCTCACCCACAGCGCTACCGCGATACTCGACCACGTCCACACCGCCGAGAGCCGCGACGGCGAGAAACGACAGAAGCTGACACGAACTCACCGCCGCGACGACCAGTTGCTCGGGATTGGGCAGAGATGAGTCGCCACGGAAGTCGGCGTCCGCACTCATCGCCAATCGCGTCCCCGCGACCGTCACATCGTGTCGCCGGTCGTAGCTGTCATAATCCTGCGTCCGGCCGCGCCAGTCCACCATCGTTTCGTATGTATGCGTCGTCATGAGATGAACCTACGTCCGAATTACTTCGGCATGCGCCGAAGCATGAATGACCTCAAGTCAGGTACTTGGACCGAACCGATCTACCCCGCGCCTCTGTGACTTAAAGCGAACCGCAGTGGGCCACAGCAGTCCGCCAGCACTGGCAGACGGGCCGAAACTCCGCCCCGAAACCGATCGTTCGGTAACTCGGTTTCGATACGGGCCACGTTTACGGTCGCAGCGCAGCGCACCCGGGAGAAGCCTCCCGTAAACGATGGGATAAGAGACGTGGGAAATCGCCCACACTTGCGACGAGCGGCACCTCACTTGTCTCACATCTTGACCTGTCTCGCATCGGTAGGGACATGACACGCTAGATCGTGCTGTAGATAGGGCACCCTTTCGGGCATATAACTCGGGCGGGGTAAACGGGCATCCCGATAACGACGCGGGCACTGCATCGCGACCAACGTTGAGGCGCCCGGTGGCCGACCGTCTTACGGGCGGTCGGAGATTGGATATGCCATCGCTGTGAAATGAGGGCGCTCGGGATCAAGGATTTCTTTGAACCCAGCTCGCCGGTAGGCCTTCACTGCAGGTTCGTTGTCCGTCACGACTGCCAGACGGACTTCGCTTATTCCGAGGCCCCGAGCTTTCTCGATTACAGCCCGGGTGAGAGCCTGTCCCAGGCCTTGTCCTCGGTATCGGGGGTCGATAATCACCCTTCCCAGGCGGGCCGCACGACCTTGCATGGTGAGGTCGAAATGTCCCCACGCGGCCTGATGTTCGTCATCTGCTGCCATCCAAGCGCTCAGACCTGGTCTCTTTGCGAGCTCTTCGAACTGTCCCACGGTAGGCGGCCAAACCAGGCTCGGACCGGCGAATAGGTACAACGCGGCGGCGTCGGGCACCCACTCCACAAGACGCGCATAGTCGGCAGCAGTTACAGGACGGGTCACAACCATGTCAAAGACAATAGTGTGCCTGTCATCGGTGCGCGCTGGGGGGATCGGCAAACGGGCATCTGCGCGGTCCTCACTAAGACTCCCGGTGTCTCGTAGCCGATCTCTCTCGTAACGTGGGATACAAGCCAGTGAGCTCGATCATGACAACCGCAAAAGCTGCACTGACGCGGCCGATCCGGTCAGCTACCTAGGGAGATGTGGCCCGCCGCCCAGCGTGCTGAACCTCAGTCGAGAACGCGCCATTCGCGTACGAACTCCTCGACGGTCTTGGTTTCGAGGTCGCGGCGCACGGTGTCCAAGAGGACGTGGGGGTCGCCGACGTCAGCGGCAGTGCGTAGAACCTCGGCCCCGCCCGCGCGCCGGCGGATGACAAGGTCGGCATCGACGTCGACGTCACCCCATGCTGCGCGAACCAATGCCCACGCCCGACGAAGTAGGAGTCGAGTGCGCGTGCCCGATGGCTCCTCGAGCTCTGCGATGAGGTGGTTTGAGGCGCGTTCCATTCCAATATCTTGTCGCATAGCGGAGCGCCCCTGTCAGTCGGACGTGTCTTGCAACCTCAGCGTGTCGGAACCCATGACATGTGAGACACAGAGTGCCCTCGCCTGAGCCGCGAGAGGCGCGGCGTCGGAATGCAGAGCGGCGATACCCTCGACATCATGAGACCACTCGCCCAGACTTACGCATCCGCCGGCCTTGCCTTGATTCTGGTCACCGGTCTCTCCGGATGCGTTGCTCCAACTCAACCCGAGACGGGCACCAAGAACGAATTGGCAACCTGCGACGAAATTCTGCCGGGAAAATTGCCTCAGGACCTCTTCGGGAGATCCGCCACGGTCGTGCAACTCCACGAAAAGGAGCCTGACGCAGTCGACCCCCTCGTCGACAAAATGGTTACCGATGGCATAGCCTGCGGGGGCCTCCTCAACGAAACCGTGATGTCCGATGGCGCTGTGGTCATTGGCCAACTGGCGATGGATGAGAATCAGTGGTCCGCGACTCAGTCCAAGTTCACCGAGGACGGTCATGAGGTGGCCGATGAGATCGTCCAAGGATGGGTGTACGTGTCTAAGCCCGGCGCCGACCCGACACTTGGCAGCGGCTTCGCTTGGCGCGACGGGGTGCTCTACTACGTACAAAATCCCTTCTTGCTTGCGCTCGTGTCACCCTTCGCTTCAGAATTCGCCGAGAATGCCCCTGCGTCATGACCGTTTGAGGAACGGAACAGACAGCGGTTCTTGCAACAGGCGAGCCAGAACGCGGCGCTGTGGCTATGGAAGGTTTCCGGTTGAAGCGGTGAGGTCGGCCAGGGTCGGCTCGGCCCGCCTGGCGAGGACTTGTCTCGTTGGTTCCGCTCTGACAGCAGGTGACCGACGGCATAAAATCCGGTTGCTACTCGTTCGCGGCATAGGCGTAATCAGTCACTGCCCGTGCCTTTAGATCAGAAGAGGCTGGTCGCGCTGATCCACGACACGTTGTAGGTAGCGGGGGTGTTGCATACGGTGACGGGGCTTTCCAGCGTTATGGTCCGCGACGAATCCCAGTTGGGTGGACTCACTTTGGCCACATCGGCGACGGCGGTGGCACAGTCGTACGCTCCGGCATTGCTGAAATGGATGGTGCTGTAAGCAGACGCTCCAGGAGCGAGTTGCACCACCTCCGGCATGCCGCTGTCCGCCGCGCGCTTCCCAACGACTGCCCCCGTAGCGCTGTCCGCGAGGTTGAAGATGGAAGGCGGTCCCTCAACCAAACAGTCGTCGCCGCTGGTGTTAGTAAACGTGATCTCGGAGAAGAACGAACCGGCTCCGCTGGCCATCGGCTGTGCGGCGATGGAGATATCCAGGTCGTCTCCGCCACACTCAGCGGCTTCGCCGGGGATCGGCGTCACATCCGGGTCAATTGCGGTGACCGATGCTTCGTCAGTGGGCTCGGACTCCACTGGATCAGGCGCTTCGGGCGAAGCGGAAGCAAAAGAGGGCGACGGCGTCGAAGGCTCTGCCTCACCGCTCACCTGGCCAGCACACCCAGTCAGAAAGAAAATGACGGCTATTCCGGAGCAGAGTGCAGAAGTTCTCTTCATGATCTTCCTCGAAGGGTCGTGGTGTCAGTTGATGCATGCGCCTGCGGTGTACGACTTCTGGGCGGCGGTCTCGGGTGATGGGTCCTAGAGGTACGTTATCTATGACACCCCCACGTGTCTCGTAATCCTCGTGTCTTAAAACCCATGGGATACGAGACGGTGGTGTCGATGCAGATGACAGCCACACGAGCGTCTCATCTCTAGACGAGTGACGGCCCGTGGTGACCAATTGCGACGGCGGGGCGTCTCGTTTCCCTAGGGTTTCGAGACACCGGGCGACGTTCTCGAGCTCGTTCGCAATACATTCCGTCATTGGCGGCGCTGGCGCTGCTAGGTTCACGACATGCTCCGCATTCGACAGGCACGTTGGAAAATTGCGTACGTTGTCGCCAGCAGCATCTTGCTCGCGCTCAATGGTCTGTTTTTCGTCTCCCTGCTTCCGTGGCAGGCCGGCTGGGTGATCGCACTTCTTATCCTGTTAGCTCGCGGTGGAACACGATCCTTCCGAGGTGCGGGCGAATCTCTCGCGGCACCCCGCGCCCGGTGGCGGATGACCTCTCGGCCTCGATCTGGCTTCGTTGTTGGCTCGCTATTTGTCCTCAGTTCTGCCACTAACGTCTACTCCGCGTTCTCCATGCCAACGAGCCTCACGTCCTTCCTCTGGAGGATGTCTTGAAGTTTCGACGTGACTACGTGAACAGCATCCCTCCGGAAGCGGCGCTGGTACTGCTCACGATCCGCGGATTCCTTTTGTGGCTGGTCCTTCCGATTGGGTTTGTCGCGTGGCTCACCTACTTCCGTTGGGCTCAGTCGGCGTCGCTGGGGCAATGTCTGGGATGGTTCGACCTCAACCTCGTGGCGTTCCTGCAGCGTCTCCTGAAACGCTTCATCCCTCGTGCAACTGTGCGGCAGATATCTAGCCGACAGATGTCAGCAGTAACCCACCGCGTCACATCAATGAGCTTGTTGTAACAGCCTTGAGGCACCGCCGGGAGAAGGCGACTTTGTCCCACTCGTCCGACGAGGGATGGCCCGACAGATTGTTTGTTCACTCAGTGGCAAAGCAGGCTATGTCAGGGACCCGTAACTCAGGTGTCGAGTAGCTTCATAAGCCGGGTCGTGACGCTCCATGTCCGCACGGTCATCTGCTGGAACATGGGCATTGCATAGAGCCGTTGGATACGGGTTGTGGTCGCCAGAGCGGCGACGCGGGAGAAGTAGAGCGCTCCCGGGCCGATCGCAACCGAATCGACTCCTTCGCGCAGCTCGGGTAGCCCAGCGAAAGCAGCTTCGGCCGTGAGCGGAAGCTTGAGGAAGAACACGTCGCTGCGCAATTGATCCGAGCCGTGATTGGTCGGTGCTTGCGCGACGGTCGCGGTCAGTTCTTGGTGCGAACGAATCAAGACGAGGATCGGGAGGCCAAAACGGTCGTGGAGAATGTCCTGGATCGAGTTTTCAAGTTCGATTCCCACACCGTCTGCTGCGAACAGGACGTTGCCGCTTTGGCCATAAGTGCTGACCTTCGTGAAGCCGGCCGCTCGAAATGACGTCGCAACGTCGCTCATTGCGATCAGGTTGTGACCGCCGACGTTGATTCCACGCAGGAGCGCCACGAACGAAGTCACTGCACACTCAAGATGGAACCACTCATCGCAGGACAGCGGCGATGGCAGCGATTTCGACCAGGGCTCCGGGAACGCCGAGCCCTGCAACGAGCGCGCTGATGACAAGCGGTGGTTCATCAGATGCCAGGTCGGCGGCAATGGCTCCATACGCGGCCGCGACGTCCACGCCATCAACGAAGAGCACCGTCCACTGCACGACGTCGTCGATACTTGCGCCGACCGACTGCAGTGCTGTTTTGGCGTTTGCAAGTGCACGGGTCGACTGAGCGGCCACGTCACCCACACCGATGAGTGCGCCGTTCGCGTCGACCGAGTTCTGCCCGCCGACATAGATTGTTGTCGCGCCAGGCGGTATCACGGCGACGTGGCTAAAGGCTGGGCTGGAGACGAGGTCCTCCGGGCGAAAACGTCGAATCGAGGTCATGATCCACGATGATACGCACCATCCACAAAGAAGCTATGGGTACGGACTGCACCTACAGCGATGTGCTCTGGGAACCACATCTGGAGGAGCGGCTGGGCAACGATGATCGCTTCCGCCGCCCAACGGCGGCGGCTCAGCCCATCCGCTGCTCGGGATCTTCAAGGCTCCGACCCAGAACTCGCTCGAGCCATGTCGGACGTGCGAGCCGACATCGAGCGGGGCCAGCGAGGGTTCTGAAGTCTCGCCGCGCCGGTATGAGCCGATGCCGCGTGGGGCCTCAAAACCTGAGTGCTTCATATCCCCGCGGCTGCAGGCCCACTTAGGGCGCCGGCGCCGCCGCCGCGCCGAGTTGTACCGCCAGCTCCATGCTTCGCAGGCGGGCCGGGGAGAAGTCGTAGGGCATGCTCCGGATGATCTCGCCCGCACTCCTGATGCGTGAGCCCTTTGCCGGCGTGGGGTCGGGCGCCGCGTCGGCGTCCTCGGGCGGGTGCAGCTCGTCCCAGGCGTTGAAGATAGCGTCGTCCTCCTCCAGCTGACCGGACTCCTCGATGACGCGCATCAGCGCGGTCTCGAAGGCGTGCCGCTCAGCCGCCACCTGCGCCACCCGGGGGTCGTCGACGGCGACCGTGTCGTCGAGCGCCTCCTCGGCGACATCGACGCGGTCGGACTCGGCGCGCAGCCCAGGATCGAGGGCCAGAGTGAGGAAGCGGCCCGCCTGCATGACGGCGCCGAGCGGACCGAAGATTCGTTCGGTGACCAGCAATACGTCCAGGTCGTCCTGGCGCAGCGAGCCCTCGGGCGCGCCCTCGAGGCGGTTGGAGACGAGATCGTCGAGCAGTCCCAGTCGGCTGCCGAGGGTCCGCATGCGCTGCACCGAGGCGCGCTTCCGCTGCAGCTCGGCCTCCTGCACGGCGAGGGCGTCCTCAAGTCGCGCGAGGACGCCTGCGATCTCGTCCTCGCCGTCGGGGCCACTCGGCGCGGCGCCGTCGAAGGCGTCCCGGATGTCGTTTAGGGCGATCCCGGCGTCGGCCATGCGGCGGATCCAGAGCAGACGGATGATCTCCGCGTAGGCGTACCGGCGGCGGCCGTCTCTGCCCCGCTCCCGCTCGGGCAGCAGGCCGACCTGGTGGTAGTGGCGGATCGTCCGCGGAGTGACGCCGACGAACGCCGCGGCATCGCCGATCAGGACCTCTCGGGGCGGTTCAGGGAACGGGCGCATGGCAAACCTCTCGGATCGGGACAGGATGTGCTTCCAGCAGACCACATGACGCTACGGCAGGAGCAACTCGCTCTGCCTCATATCGCATGGACTCTGGGCCACGCGAACCATCCGGATCTCTCGCACACCGTCTTCGACCTTGACCTTGCCGTCGGTGCGAAAGCCGTGCTTTCGGTAGAAAGCTTGCGCGCGCGGGTTGGGGTCGGCGACCCACAGCGCAGCAGGAGAACTCCAATCAATGACGGCGTCGAGGAGCGCGGCCCCGACCCCAGAGCCGTGAAACTCGGCATATGTGTAAAGCACGTACAACTGCTGCGGCACGCCGGAGGCGTCGAGCGACGGGCCCGACATCGCGATGCCTATCAGCGAGCCTGCGTGCGAGGCCACGGCGACGACGTTCTGGTGGAAACGCGGATCGGTCAGTGCTGCGGACCAGAAATCCTCGCGCCAGTTCAGAAGACCGGGATCGTCGAGCGTGGCGTCACTCATCAGACCGCGGTAGGTCTCCCGCCACGTGCCGACGTGAACCTTTGCCATCTCGTGCGCGTCAGCCGGCACGGCGGGACGGATCGCGTAGTCGATGACCATCAGCCCACGGTAGTGCCATCGGTGGCGCCCGTGACAGGCGGACTTCGGGACTACGGAACACACTCAAACTAGATTGGAGCGGTGAACTGGATAATTCTCGCAAGCATCGTCACCGTGATCGCGGTCGTAGCGTTTGTCGGGCAGCGCAAGGGGTGGGTCGACTTGTCGTGGAATCAGAAGCGTCGAGGCGGGTCAATGACGATCGCCGATGAGGCATTCAATCCGATACGTCACGAGGCGCAGCTAGAGCTGGACCGCCAGACGATCTTGCCCGCGCCGGCCCCACTGGCCGGCGACGACGACAAGGGCACTTACCGAGGAATTGTTCGCATCAATACTTGACGCTGTTGGCTGGGCCGATGCATCCGAACGGAATTACCGACGATACGTTGCGGAGGTTGAATCCCGCGGATGTCCGCTTGGAATGCCGTCAGTATGAGCATGGGCACGGCGATGATGCGGTTGGGTCACCAAAGGAGATGGTCAGGATCAGGACGAGTGCTTCGTGTTGTGGACGCCCGGGAAACGCTTGAAGGCTGGAAGGAATGAAGTTGAGTGCCTACAGAACCAGGGCCCGTCACGGAACCCTCGAAGGGATGCGCCGAAGCCGTGGGGCATCTGCGACCATGAGTCCATGGACATAGGTAATCAAGCAACAATCGGCGGGTGGTGGTTCGCCCTCACGCTCGTCAATGCAGGCCTTGCCGAGTCGAAGGGGCGCGGCCGACTGATCTGGTGGCTGCTATCTCTAGTCCTAGGTCCGCTCGCAACGTTCCTCATCGTTGTCATGCCGCGCGGCACTATCCCGTCCTGACTTTCAAGCGGGCATCTGAACAGATCCCCAGGGCCTGATCCATCTTCGACAGTGCGGCCGGGCTTGAATGCCCGCGAAGGAGGCTTGCTCGCAGCGCTGATTGTCGCGCAGGGGTGCGAGTGCCAAAGTCACTCTTGTTGCGGGCCCGGTCCCTGCACAAAGGCGATGCCGCGTAATCTGCTGGCAGCCCAAACGAGCGCTCCAGCGGCGACGATGGCGGCAAGTAGCCCGACGATGTGAACGGCGAGGGAGGCCAAACCGCGTTCGGGGAGGAGGAAACCGTACGGGACCCAGCCGTCGGTCACGCCACGGATCAGGACCGTGATCAGCCACAGCACCGGATATGGAAGGAGCAGCCAGAGCCTTCCCCACGGTAGGGGCGCGCGGTCGCCGAGGAAGAGCCAATCGCATGCAACAAGGAACGGGAAGAGCACATGGAGAAGGGCGCTCATCCAGGGAGGCGCCGATCCTGTGCCCGGGACGAGCAGGTTGTAGATGACTGCGACGACAAGCAGATACGACGTGGCCATTCCTCGGAGGAGGGTGAGCGTAGGCGAGATGCGTCCGCCGCGGATGGCGAGCACTCCGGTAACGATGAGGATGGCGCTCGCGAGCAGGCTCGTTTGGTTGGTGAAATATCCAAAGTAGTCGAACAGGTTATTGTCTCCGGCAGCGATGCGTAGGGAGTACCCGTAGACGAGAACCGCGACGACCACGATGCCGCTGCCGGCACGGCAGATCCCGACCAGGGCAGAGGCGGGGCGGAGAGCTGCGTCAGGCATCACAAGCGTCAGCCTAACGAGGACTGTCCGGGCGGGTTCAATTGGCCGCCCCTGCTTGCTCGCACGCATCCAACGGCGTCAGCTAGACGTCGCCCTTCCCCGGCCTCTTCCTCCACGCGGGTTCCCTCCACGATTTCCATTGCCCAGCATGCGGCTGCGATGCCTGTGACGACACAGTCCCGGATCTCATAGATCAACTCGAGTGGACCGTGCGTACCGTCGCATCAGGGGGCTACTCAGAGAGCTTCGCGCCTGGCTCGGGCGAGTGGATCGAATATCGGCTCGATGAATCGGGGGGTGGGAATGCAATCGGGGCGCAGACACACTGAGGAACTACCTGACGAGCGGGTGGCGGCCGCCCGAGCTGCACTACCGGCTTCGGGTCACTGGAACTCCTGACCCGTGCGCCCCGAAGCAGGGCCGACGCCGACGCCTGGCGGGTGAGCTTCAGGCCACCTCGTATAGGCCCTCGAGTGCGCTCGTGATCGAGTCAAAAACGCCGATTGCGTGCGTCTGATCGTCCCTGAGCAGGAATCCTCGAGGCGTGCGCTGGATGATGCCAGCCAATTCATTGGTCACCTCGTGCCGCACTTCCCACCGCGCCGGCCCTGCCGAGACGACGGCGAACAGTTCTGCGTAGTTCAACGAAAACCCTTCACGCTTCCGAATTCCCCCGCGGACGTCTTTCACACCACCAGTGTGATGCCAGTTCGGGCACGAACTCGCTGTCCATAGCAGGAACAACAGGCGACGAGCATCTAACCCAGGGGTAGCCCAGTCATGGACACTCGAATCGAACTGGACTGGGGCTACGAAGGCACGTCACAACGCGATGTGACCGAAGCCGGAAGCTGCGCGGTGAGGATCACGAGCCCATGCGCACGGCTGCGACCGCGCGATCGTAGAGAGCCGCGAGATCGCCCACGCCGCCGCCAGCGACCCAGATCTCCCCTGCCACGTCCAGGCAGGTGATCGCGCTAGCGACGATCGCGGTGGGCGCCGGGTCGTAGACGTCGTCGTCGGCCAGTCCGAGACGCCTCCGGATGTCGGGTACCAGCAGCGACTGCCAATGCAGGTGCTTCTCGATACTGCGCGCCCGCAGCGACGGCGTCCCGTACATCATCGTCGCGATCTTCCAGGTGACACCGGGCTCGACCTCGAGCGCATCCACGGCGTGCAATGCCTGCCGAAGAGCTTCCCAAGGCCCGACGGCCTGCGGCACCTTCTCGAGCGCATCCCGCATGAGTTCGCCCTGGCTCGCCAGATCGCCCAGCACGATGTCTTCCTTGGTGCCGAAGTAGCGGAAGAACGAGCGCCGCGAGATGCCGGCCGTCGACGCGATCTGATCAATGGTCGTCTGGTCGAAACCCTGATCCAGGAACAGCCGCATAGCGATACTCGTGATCTCGGCATAGGCCGACTGACGCGATCGCTGCCACAACGTCGGTTCAGTGCTCATGTCAGCATCGTAGCCTAAATGCCTGATTGACACTGAGTGCCAGTTAGGCATACATTCTCCTCGGGCGCAGATCGCGGCCACCCTCACGTTTATTGGAGCTGCTCGTGCCCGTACTGGACTATCCCACCCACACCATCCTCATCACCGGAGCGTCATCCGGTATTGGCGCGACCTTTGCCCGCTCTTTGGCTTCTCGAGGCGCCAACCTCGTGCTGGTCGCCCGACGCGGGGATCGCCTCGATGCACTCGCCACCGAGCTCACCCAGGCCCACGGCGTGACCGTCACTGCGATCACCCAGGACCTCGGTTCGCCCTCGGTGGGCGTCGAGCTCGCAGCTGCGGTGGCAGCGGCAGGGCTCCATGTCACGGGCATCATCAACAACGCCGGTTTCGGCACATTCGGCGACTTCGTCAAGGAAGACCCCGACCGCCTTGCCCAAGAGATCGCCGTCGACATCAGCGCACCCGTCCACATCAGCTCCGCGTTCCTGCCCGACATGGTCAAGGCGGGCACAGGCTTCCTGATCAACGTCGCCAGTATGGCCGCCTACACACCCACCCCGAGGATGGCCGTCTACGGAGCGGCGAAAGCGTTCGTGCTGAGCTTTACCGAGTCCCTCTGGGCAGAGACCCGCGCATCAGGAGTCACCATCTTCGCAGTCTCGCCCGGCGCGACGAGCACCGAGTTCAACGCCGTCGTCGGCACCGACGATGCCACCGCGGGAGCCCGGATGCGTACCCCGGACGACGTCGTGGCCACCGCGCTCGCCCACCTCGACCGGCGCAACCCGGGCCCGAGTGTGATCGATGGCTCCTCCAACCGGGTCGGCGCGAACATCGGCCGAGTGATGAGCCGACGCGGAACCGTCACAATGATGCACCGCCTCACCGACCCCGCACGGCGCAACCGCACCGCCGCGGCGAGATAGCGCTGCGAGATTCGCGGCTCGGCGGTGACCATGCCAACGAACCTCTCGTCCAATGCCGTCGGTGACGCGGTGGTGGGTGCGGCGTTAGCGTTCTTGTTCCTCCGGTCGTCAGTCCAGATGCAAAGGGTGCCGCCGGAGACAGTGCCCGATCCTGCCCCGCGCCACAGTGGAAGCCGATCCAGCGCTCTCCGACCTGAGTAGGCTCGGACCCGTGCCACCGGAATATCGAGCCGACAGCCGGCCAGTCGAGTTTTCTGGCCTGATGAAGCGCGGTGGCTCGGCGACCCGAAGGGGATGAACATGTTCATGTATCGGGCAGTGCGCTTGATCGACGCGGTCGGATGGTGGCTTCTCCTCGCCGCTTTGCTCGTGATCCCCGTCAGTTTTATCGTGCAGGACTCGTCATCCCGCTCAGGTCTGTTGACCACGCTCCCCGGTGCAGTCCTGAGCGAGACTCTCCTGGTCCTGGCCTTAGCAGGTGGGTACGCATTCCGCGTTCGATCGCGGCGCATCACACTCGCTCAACTCACGGACCTCCGCCCATCAGAACTTTCTTTCGTGACCGCCCTGGACGGTCAGACGTTTCGCTGGCTTGCCCAGCGGAGCACGAGCCCCAGTCTCTGGTCTGCTCCGCCGTCAGTCGTGAACGCAGTTGGGACCAATGCGGGATTGGAATTTTACTGGCCGCTGCAGGCGCACCCGCTGCACCTGATTCATCTCATCCCTTGGCCAGAGATTTCGTCGGTCACCTTCAAGAGAAGTGGTTGGAATCCAGGGGTCCTCATCGTGCAAGTCCGGACAGCACCCGCCAACCTGCGCTTCGTCCTGGCCCGCACCACCCTGATTCCTCTGAACGACGGACAACGCCTGGTCGAGGCCATTGATAGGAGGAGGAGCTGATTGCTGTCGCAATCGCCCATTCATGAGCATTGGGCGCGGTGGAACGTGGGCAAGTTCGACGGTAGTTTCGTTAGCCAACGAACTCGCGCAAACACGTTTAGAGAGCAGAGACAGAGCGGGTGAGACTCAGTCGAGTTCGTTTGTCTAGATCTCCGCTCGTCTTCGTTGTGATCAGTTCAGTCGCTGTGCCGATTCTCCAGCTGGTAAGTCGACGCCCCTGGGACTCGCGGTGGACGGCACTGACTGTCGCACTATATGCGGTGGGAGTTCTTCTCATGACGAGTTGGCGGTTCTACGGGCGGACGAGACTGGTCTTCGGTTTTACGGCAAGTCAGCCGTCCTCTTCGACGTGGGTTGGAGCGATGTGAGTGCACTTTCAGTGCATGCCATAGTTGGCACCGCTGCCGAGACCATTCAGATTCTCGATGACTCTCAATCCATCGTTGCTCGGTTCCTGTTCATGAAGCCGAGTGGGACACACCACGTACCCGGTTGGAAGAACGACGAGCTACTCAAGCAGATCGCTGCCCGTCGCCCGCAGCCAAGGCCTTGAACCCTGGCGTCTCGTGAAGCACGGGATTCGAGACGCGAACTCGGAGGTCATCCATGAGATGCCTCGACTCCCTGCGCTGTTGAGGCACACGTGGTGTGTCCGGTTGTCGCTCATGCGACGTAGACGCCAACTAGCGACCCCCGGCGTACGGCATAGTGGAACCGCCTCACGCAACATCAGTCACATCGCACCACGGCCCGTACCTGGGCCGGCGTCAGGGCGAACCGGAACGGTCTCGTTCTCACCTCTCCTCAGAGATGAAGTGCATGACAAACAAGCGCATCGTTGCAATGCTCGCTACTTTCCTCGCGGTTGCGACAGTAGCGTCCCCACTCCTTTCCCTGCTTCAAGGGGTCGTCGGGCTGGACCCCGAGATCCTGCGCCTGCCCACTCTCGCGACAGCAATCGGGGCCGCTGTTGTGTGGTGGAATTGGCGCGAGAGCTTCAGATTTCCGCGAGTGACCGGACGAAGCGCCAGGCGAGCTGCCGTTCTGGCGGTGCTCTTTGCTGCCGCGACGATCGCTGTCTTGATTGCTCTCAACTGGGCCGAAGGCAGCGCGTGGTCGCCACTCGAAGCGTCAACTCTGCCGACGTCGCTCGGGCTCATCCTTATTCTGCAAATGCTCGGTGCGGCCGGTGAGGAGGTTGGGTGGCGAGGTGTGGTGCAGCCTCTTTTCGAGATCCGATTTTCGTTGATCTGGTCAGGGGTGTTCACGGGCGCGCTGTTCGGTCTCGGTCATTTCTACGTTCTGCTCGCGGCGGGTGTGGTTGTGTATCTGGCATTTGTCGTCGCCGCGATCGGCCTCTCCGTGACCTTGGCGGTTCTGACCACGGGGAGGTCCTTCGCCGCGCGCGTTCTGATTGCGACGTTCTTCCATTGGATGGTGAACGCGGCGACGCTCGTGGTCTTCTCAGGTGGCGATGAGTCTCTGCTCTGGACCATCAACACTGCAATCGCGACCGGACTTGTTGCAGTCCTCGCCGTAGTTGCCACCCGCACCGTAAGAGAACGACGTGCAGACCGTGCCGAGACAGAGACGGTTGCTGTGTAGCCGCCCTTCGGGCTTTCTGTTCTGCGGATAGGACGAGAACCAAGCCCACCATCGCCAGGCAGAGTAGGGCGAAGGCCGCGAAATACTCGATCGTCAGCATGCTGTGAATGTAGCCCAGCCTTACAGCGTCGTCTTCTGAATTCGGCCATCGGGCCTGAGTAGTCTTCGTCCATGAGTGGGGCCATCGCAAACCTGCTCGACGCGAAGGGAGACGTGGTGACGTCGGTGATCCCACCCGGCTACGAATCGTACGTTCGTGTCCTCAATCCGATCGAACTTCGAGACGGCAGGGACCGACCGCGATGTTCTCTCGGTACCAACGCGAGATGGTGCTCTACTCAGGCAGCTTGGTCGATGAGAATCGCACCCATACAGCTCTCCGAACACCGCCGGGTTCTCGGCGGAGTACCGGATCACGTCGCTGTCGCTGTCTGTGCTCATACTTGTACTTGCTCTCCCGACACAAACAAGTTCAATCTCCGTCGACGCCCACGGAACAGCCGGGTGCCCTGACGACGCCAAGCGCGGCGAGAATGATCGAGCGGCGCAACTCGTTTCTCAGGGCATCGACCGCTAGGTACTCAGGAGCCGAGTCCGGGCAGGTTCAGGTTGCCTAACTGTCGTTCGAGCGGCACGGTGCCCTCTACGATCACATCTCCGGTGTGTGCGGTGGTCACGGTCTCGATGAGGACGATGTGCACCTCCTCGTCGGCAACCGGGTTGTGCAGCACTCCTCGGGGTACGACGTAGAACTGTCCAGGGGTGAGCACAACCTCCTGGTCGTCTGGCAGTTGGATTCGAAGCCGACCCGAGACGACGATGAACATCTCGTCCTCTGCGTCGTGGGCGTGCCAGACCAGTTCGCCGAGGAGCTTCGCAACCTTGACGTACTGATCGTTCACCTGCCCGACCACTCGCGGCGTCCAGTGCGCTTCAACCTGCCGGAGCTCTGCGTCGAAATCGATGCCGGGGATGAGTGTCATGGGACCATTCTGCTTCACGGCGTGCGCGTAAGGCTCCGTGACGTGTTTGCCTGGGGCGTGCTGATCCCGCAGGGGAACAGGGGTCTGTGAGGACTGCTGTGCCGATCCGGCCGCCCGAAGTGGGGCGGTCCGAGAGCCCGCGGGCGCCCCGAGACGCTGGCGCTTGTCTGCCGGGTCCTCTACGGTCGCAGGTAGGAGTCGTTTCGGCTCCCACGTGCCGCCCAGAGAACGGACAGTCATGGCTTCTCGAACCGCCAAGCTAACTTTGGCCGCACTCGCCCTGCTTGCTCTGAGCGCCTGCTCCTCCCCCGCCGGTTCTGGCGAGGCAGCGACGGGGAGCGGGGGAACGATCGAGATGGCGGTCTCGAACACGTGCACCACGGAGGCGGATTCCCAGTGTGAGATGGTCAACGGCGAGAGTGTCGTGCTCCCCTCCACATTCCAACAAGTCGGCGTTCAGGATTCGAGTGTCGCCGAAGATCAGCAGAGTGCGGTCGACGTCAAGTTCACGAGCGACGGCGCGAAGGTGTGGCAGGAACTCACGGAGGAAGCCGTCGATGCCGGGGACTCAGCGCGCCTGCTCATCAGGATCGGCGACAAGCTTCAAACGGCGGTCCGCGTCATGGATGCCTCCACCGACGACCAGGTGCAGATCGCTCTCTCGGCAGACGTTAACGCCCAGGACCTCGTCGACCTCATAGGTTGAGTCACATGACTACTCGTCGGATCGTCATTGTTCTTGCCGGTGGCGCTCTTCTGCTCGCCATCGCCGGCGGCGGCGTCGCCGTATCGTTGTTGTTCGCCACCGGCGGCGTGGATACCGCTCGAACAAACCTGATGGTGTGGTGTCTTTCCATCTCAGTACTGCTGATCCTTGCCGCGCTCATTGTGAGCCGCCGAGAGAAATCACACTTGTAGCGGAACCTAGGGGGCGACTGGCCCGCTCGATAACATGAACCGCATGTCCATCAAGCTTGAGAATGTCGGCATTGCAGTTCGCGACCTTGAAGCAACGATCTCCTTCTTCACAGACCTCGGCCTCACGGTTCTGGGCAGAGACGAAGTGAGTGGCGAATGGACCGACACTGCTGTCGGTCTGGACGGCAACCACGCCAAGATCGCCATGCTTCAGACACCAGACGGACACGGACGTCTGGAACTCTTCGAGTACCTCCGCCCCGACGCGATTGAGTCGGAGCCCACCCGACCCAACGAGATCGGCATGCACCGGATCGCCTTCTCGGTCGATAACCTCGACGCCGCCCTCGCGATAGCCGCGACGCACGGATGCTTTCCGTTACGCGGTGTGGCGACCTATCAGGATGTCTACAAGCTCACCTACGTGCGCGGGCCCAGCGGCATCATCGTGATGCTGGCCGAGGAGCTGCAGAAGAACTGACTTATCGAGGGGAACCGCACGCGGGCACTCGCGGCGCCCGAGCGGCCCCAGACAGTGAGGTACCTCACCGCTCTCTAACGAGCGGCGCCAGTTGCGCTCAAGGGTTGAGCGCGCTCCATGCAAAGAAGTCGTGGCCGTTCTTCCCATGACGCGACCGGGACGAACCCGCGACGGCCGTACAAGCGGATGGCGTCGTCGCGCCACTCCCACACCGTCAGGCGGGTCGGCAGGTCTTGTTGGCTGAGCGCCGCATCGATCAAGGCGGAGCCGACTCCATGCCCACGCGCGGCCGGATCGACCCAGACGCGCTTGAGTTCGTACGCGGTTGGCGTGTGCTGCACAATCACCACTCCGACCGGCGAGCCGGCCAGGTGAGCAAGGTATACACGCGCGTTCTCGTAGGCACGTGCCGGATCGTCGACCTCAGCGCGGTAGCGCTCCGGCAGCCGGGCGCCCGCGCCGCCCAGGTACGTGGCCTTCTCGAGTTCGGTGTGCGTCAGATAGGCCTCCACGAGGTGACTCACAGCCCCGGCATCGGCGCCCGTGAGATCCGCGAGACGGATGCTGAGTTCGTTCTGTTCGCCGACCATGGCTCCATTCTTGCAAGGTGCGCGGCATGCACCTGCCGGACCATCTGTCAGCCGCTTCGCCCGGATTGCTTGCACCCGTTCGCCAGCAGGAATACCGTCTCAACAAGCTGTTGACCACCACAAGCGGAAGGCACTGCATGTTGAAGCGCGTCGCCTCGGGCGTTCTGGTTCACGAGGCCGAGTTCCTGCAGAGTAACTGCGTTGTCGTGCAGGGGCAGCACGGCGTGCTGCTCATCGATCCCGGCATCACCCGCCAGGAGCTGGCAGCCATCGCACACGACCTTCGCGAGTTGGGCCAACCCGTCGTTGCCGGATTCTCCACCCACCCGCACTGGGATCATGTGCTGTGGCACGTGGAGTTCGGTGACGCGCCCCGGTACGGCACGTCTCGCAACGCGACAGTGATGCGTGAGTTCCTGTCGAACGCGGACTGGAAGGACCAGATCGCCGAAGGACTCCCGCCGGAACACGCCGAGGACATCCCGATGGAGCTGCTCGGTCTGGTGTCGGGCCTGCCCGACGGCGCCGCGCAGATCCCCTGGGATGGCCCGACGGTGCGCATCATCGAGCACCGGGCCCATGCCGTCGGCCATGCGGCGCTGGTCCTCGAGGAGAGCCGAGTGCTCGTCGCGGGCGACATGCTGAGCGATACCCTGATGCCGTTCCTCGACCTGGCGGCCGAGACACCGCTCGAGGACTACCTCGCCGCGCTGCAGCTGTTTGAGAACGTGGCCGGCCAAACGGATGTCGTCATCCCCGGTCACGGCTCCATCGGCGGGGCCGACCAGTTGCAGGAACGGATCGCGCAGGATCGCGCGTACGTACAGGACCTGCGCGACGGCAAGACGACCGACGATCCCCGGGTCGGCCCGGATGCGCCATTGGAATGGCTGCCCGACGTGCACAACTGGCAAGTCCAGCAGCTCACCCACACACAGTAGAAGAACGAGGGAGGAGTTGTAGCGATGGCACAGGATGCGTTCCGGATCGCATCGGATGCCCTCTCTGATAGCCGAGGGCAGATCTCCGAGCTTGCGCGCCCGTTCCTGCACTTTCTGCCCGTCTCGGGCGCGTCGGTGTCGACCTTCGGGGCGTTCCTGCAGGCCGAAACGGTCTCGGCCACGGACGCCAGGGCCGGGCGGGTGGACGAGCTCCAATTCGATCTCGGCGAGGGACCCTGCTGGGACGCGCTAGCCCAGCGTCGGCCGATTCTAGCCCCGGACCTCGCCGCAGGCACCGAGTCGTGGCCGGCCTTCTTGGCTGCCATCCAGGCCGAGCAGATCGGGGCGATCTTCGCCTTCCCCCTGCTCTTCGGCCCCCTCGAGATCGGCGCCGTCGACCTCTACTCGGCCGAACCCGTCGCCCTCTCGGACGAACAACAACGGCAGACCCTGGTTCTCTCGGCCATCGTCAGCCGCATCCTGCTGCGCCGCGCCATCATCGACGAGGGCGGCGACGACGAGACCACGATGTACTCCCGACGGCTGATCCACCAGGCGACGGGCATGGTCCTGGCCCAACTCGGCACGACCGCCGAGGACGCCCACCTGATCCTTCAGGCCCGCGCCTTTGCCGAGAACCGCCCGATGCGCCACATCGCCCAAGACGTCATCGACCGGCGGATTCGATTCACCGCGTTACCCGATCCGGGCAAGGAACACCCATGAATGAGACAACCCGTATCGAACGGCTCTTTGACGCGTTTGCCACGCTGGCGGATACCCTCGTGGCCGGCTACGACGTGATCGATCTGCTGCAAACCCTGGTGGAGACCTGCCACCACCTCCTCGATGTCGATTCCGCCGGCATTCTCCTGGCCAACGCCAGCGACGATCTGGAGGTCGTGGCCTCCACGAGCGAGGCCAACGCTCTCGTGGAGATGATGCAGTTGGACGCTGACGCGGGCCCGTGCCTGAAGTGCTTCCGCACCCGTTCGGTCGTTTCGGTACCGGACATCGACGTCGATTCGGGCCGGTGGCCGGATTTCTGCACCACCGCCCTCGCCCAGGGCATCCACTCGGTGTACGCCATCCCGCTACGCCTCAGGGAGACCACGATCGGCACCCTGAACCTCATGCGAAACGAACGTGGGGAACTCGGCGAGCGCGACATACGGGCCGCCCAAGCCCTGGCGGATGTCGCGACCATCGGCATCCTGCAGGAACGCACGATCCGGGATGCCTCGAAGCTGCGCGACCAGCTGCAGGAGGCCCTGTCCAGCCGGATCATCATAGAACAGGCCAAGGGCGTGGTCGCCGAAACCGCCGATGTGTCGATCGAGGCAGCGTTCGCCCTCATCCGGCACCACGCCCGCTCCCACCAATTGCCCCTGAGTCAGGTGGCCCGACAACTCGTCGGCCGCGACCTCCGCTTCGGACCCGGCGACACAGCCCAGGAGAAGACCCCAGCATGACCGGCCGTATCCACATCGACCACTTCACCACCCTCGACGGCGTCGCCCAGGCCCCCGGCGGGCCCGACGAAGACACCGACAGCGGCTTCAGGTTCGGCGGCTGGCAGGCGCCCCTGATCGGCGAAACCGACGGCGCCCAGATCTCCGCGGGTATCGAGGCCATGGACGCCCTGCTCCTGGGTCGCCGCACCTACGACATCTTCGCCGGCTACTGGCCCCACCAGCTGGAGGGCGCCGACTCCAGCATCGCGCGCAAGTTCGACGCGATACCCAAGTACGTCGCCTCGAGAGGCCGACCTCAGCTGGACTGGCGCGACTCGCACCTGCTCGGCCGCGATCTCGCCGCGGAAATGACCGCCCTGCGCGACCGGCACGAGGAGATCCACGTGATCGGCAGCATCGACCTGTCCCGCACCCTGGTGGCCCAAGGCCTGTTCGACCAGCTGAATCTCTGGGTGTACCCGATCGTGGTCGGCCCCGGTAAGAGACTCTTTCCCGATGACGGGCCGCCCGCGTCCCTGACGCTGCTCGCCGCCGATGCAGCGAGCGAGAAGGGCGCCGTTCTGCTGCGCTACGGCTGGACGGGATCGGTGCCCCAGGTAGGAGACATGAGTCGGTGAGCGTGCGCCCGCCGGGGGTGCGCAACTTGCCCTCGCCGCACCCCGCGCACCAGACTGGAGATACCGGATCGCTATTGAGTCTTCCGCCTGCGGCCAAGAGGAGCTCACCATGACCGAACCGACCGATGCCCGTGTTGGCCTGTACATCGACTTCGACAACATCGTCATCTCGCGCTACCAGCAGCTGCACGGCCGCAACGCGTTCCAGCGCGACGGCATCCGCGACTTCGACCGCACCAGCCGGGACGCCGACCCGGAGGTCGCCGCACGCCTGGCCGCCGCCACCGTTGACTTCAACGCCATCATCGACTTCGCCGCCTCGTTCGGCACCCTCGTGGTCAACCGCGCCTACGCGGACTGGTCGGTGCCGGTCAACGCCAGCTACCAGCGTCAGCTGATGAGCCGCGCGGTGGACCTCACCCAGCTGTTCACCACCACCACCCGCGGCACCAAGAACGGCGCCGACATCCGCCTGGCCGTCGACGTGGTCGAAGATCTCTTCCGGCTGCCCGACCTCACCCACGTGATCATCGTCGCGGGCGATTCGGACTACATCGCCCTCGCCCAGAAGTCGAAGCGCCTCGGCCGCTTCGTCGTGGGCATCGGCGTCGCCGGCTCCACGAGCACCTCGCTCGCGGCCGCGTGCGACGAGTTCGAGGATTACGACTCGCTCCCCGGCATCGACAAGGCCACCGCAGCAGCGGCCGCCGCGACCTCCACCGAGCGCCCGAAGTCCGGCCGTCGCTCGTCGGAGCGCGCGGAGACGCAGCCCGACACTCCCCCCAGCACCGCCCGCAAGCTCACGACCATCCCGATGTTCTCGCACACGGAGGACTCGCAGTTCGATGACCTGGAACCGGCCGATGACATCGACCCGCAGTCACTCGCCACCGAACTCCTCGTGCGCGCCCTGCAGATCGGTCACGCCAAGGGTGACGCCGACGAGTGGCTCAACACCGGCACCGTGAAGAACCAGATGCGCCGCATGGACCCGTCCTTCAACGAGAAGCCGCTCGGCTTCCGGTCGTTCACCGATTTCCTCTCGTCCCGCAGCGACGTGGCCGAGCTGCAGGAGGACGGCCCGCAGCGGCTGATCCGGCTGCGCCCTGAGGCCGACTCCCGCCGCTGAGGCGGTAACCTTCCCCGCGGCGAGGGGCCTACCCGGCTGCCTGGCCGACCAGGCCGGGGATACTGATTCCGGCCAGCGCCTCGACCTGGTGCCACACCTGGTCGGCGATCCCGGCGGGCGGTGTGGCCGTGCGCACCAGGGGCGGCACCGACACCGGTCGACCACGCAGGCTTCCGGCCGGCGCGTAATACTCGCCGCCCCGCACGGACGGATCGGTGACCGCCCGCACTGCCGACCACGCCGCCGTGTCCTTGCCCTGGGCCCACGGTGTGTACGGGTTGCGCTGGTACGGCGTCGTCGCATCCCGGATCCCGGGTCGCTCCGGGGTCTTCGCGTCGACTCCGACGCCGGGCCTGGTCACGACCGACAGCACCGGCAGGCCGGTCGCTTGCAACCGCCGGTCGAGCTCGAAGGCGACAACCTCGGTGACGGTCTTCGCCTTCGTGTAGGCGCCGACGCCGACCACCGGAACACGCGCGAGATCGTCGAGGTCATAGCGGAATCGACTGACAAACCCGGTGGAGGTGTGCACCACCCGGCCGACCGTCTCGTGGGCCGTCGCCGTCGCCGCCAGCGCCGGAAGCACCCCGGCGAGCAGGCGAAAGTTGGCGACGACGTGGGTGCCCAGAAGGATCGGAAGTCCGTCGGTGGTCCTGGCTCCCCGACCGAAATTCATCACGCCGCCGTTGAGCACGATGCTGTCGAGCCGGGGCAATGCCGCCAGCTCCGCCGCGGCGGCGTCGACGGAGGCGAGCAACCCCAGCTCGACCACGACGGATCGTACCGAGGCTCCCGGGACACGACCCAGTATCGCCTCCCGCGCCACGCGAAGCTTGACTGCGGAGCGTGAGGCGAGAACAACATCCGCGCCGGCCGCGGCGAGCTGCTCCGCGGCGAAGTAGCCGATCCCCGCCGTCGCGCCGGTGACCACGATGGTGCGTCCGGATTGGCTGGGCAGGTGTTCTGGGTTCCAGGTCATTGCTGTCCTCATCTCTAAGTGGATTGATTATCCGATTGGACGCTAGCACAATACGGATGAGTCATCCACTTCGGCTAGACTGGCGGCATGACCGTGCTCCGTTCCGATGCCGCCCGCAGTCGCGCCCGGATCCTCGAGGTCGCCAGAACCCACGATGCCCACGACCTCCGACTCAACGACATCGCCCGGGAGGCTGGCGTCGGCGTCGGCACGGTCTACCGGCACTTCCGCAGCGTGGGTGCTCTCGTCGAGGCCCTCACCGCCGACACGATCGAGCGGATGCTGCAGATCTCCCGCCGCGCCGCAGCCGAACCCGAGCCCGGCGCCGCGTTCTCGCTCTACCTACGCTCCGCCCTCACCCTGCAACTCGAGGACGACGGCCTCCAAACCGTCCTCCTCTCACGCGACGACGAGTCAGACGTGGTGCATGCAGCCAAGCGAGAGATTTTCGACACCTTTTCCAGCCTCCTGGACGGCGCAAAGAACGCCGGTGCTGTTCGCGCGGATCTCACCGTGGACCAGGTCTCGCACCTTGTCTGCGGCATCGAACACGCGGTGCGACTCGGCACCCCCGCCGACAGGGCCCCGCTCCTGGAGATTCTGTTCACCGGGCTCCGCCCCACGGTCTGACAGCACCGGGTTGCCGGATCGGCAAGCCGATTTCGCCACCAGCCGCCCAGCCTGCATGCTGCTGTGATGGACCAGACCAGCGACCACACCCCCGCCGTTCACACGCCGCAGGACCCCCACGACATCCAGGACGTCTGGGACCAGCGGTACGCCGGTGCTGAGAACCTGTGGAGCGGCAGCCGAACGCGACCCTGGTGGCCGAACTGGAGGGGATGCGGCCCGGCCGCATCCTGGACGTCGGCTGCGGTGAGGGTGCCGATGCGCTCTGGCTTGCCGCACACGGCTGGGACGTGACGGCGTTGGACGTCTCCCAGGTGGCACTGACCCGGGCGTCAGAGCGCGCCGACGACCTCGGCCTTCAGGTGCACTGGCTGCACGCCGGCCTGGTCGAAGCCGAACTCGCTCCGGGGTCCTTCGACGTGGTCTCGGCGCAGTACCCCGCGCTGCTTCGCACCGACGACGCCGCGGCCGAACGCGCCCTGCTTGATGCGGTGGCGCCGAATGGTGTGCTGCTCGTCGTGCACCACTCCCTGCCTAGCGTGGAGCAGGCCGCCGCGCACGGGTTCCACCCCCAGGACTACGTAAGTCCGGCGGATGTTGCCGCGCGGCTGGATGGCAGCTGGATCGTCGAGGTCGACGAGATTCGGCCCCGCCATGTGAGCAGCGGCGCCGGGGCGCACCACACCGAAGATGTGGTGCTACGCGCCCGCCGGCTACCCTGAGCACACTTTCCCGGGACCTTCGACCCAAATTTCGATGCCCAAACAGTGTAAATTTCAAGTGGTGTGTGAAATTTGACAGGATATTCTCAGTCGGCCAACCCGGTTTGTACTGAGCTGTGCCAGGCGGGAACCACGCGTTTGGCATCCACATCATAAGGAGATCCAGGTGGCGACCTCGCCCGCTAAAGACATTATTCAAAGCATCGGAGGGGCGTCGAACGTCGTCGCCCTCACCCACTGTGCGACTCGTTTGCGCTTCACGCTCAAGGACGCATCCGGAATCGATCAGGCTCAGGTAGAAGCCATCCCAGCCGTTCTGGGTGCCGTTCCCCAGTCAGGGGACCGCTTCCAGGTCGTCATCGGTGGCGCCGTCGAGACCGTGTACAACGAGATCCTCGCGCTGCCCGAGATGAAGAAGGTCGGCACCGGCGAAAGCGCCGACGACATCAAGGCCGCCGAGCGCGCCAAGGGCCCCCGCGGCAAGTTCGCCGGGCTCGACACCTTCTTCGAGGTCCTCTCCGACTCCTTCCGACCGATCCTGGGCGCGCTGCTGGGCGCCTCGCTCTTCATCACCTTCATGGCGCTGATGGCCACCCTCGGTGTCATCCCCGCGTGGAACGCCCCGGGCGTCACGCTCGAACCCGGCTGGGCCTTCATCAACCTGATGTGGCAGGGCGTGTTCGTCTTCCTGCCGCTCATGGTCGCCTACAACGCCTCCAAGCGCCTCGGCGCCGACCCGTGGGTCGGCTTCGGCATCATGGCCGTCGTCATGCTGCCGGGCTTCTCGGCCCTGGCCGCCTCCGACGGCGCCCAGACCGTGTTCGACGGCAAGGCTGCCATCGTGTCGATCTTCGGCCTGCCGTTGACCGTCACCGACTACAGCTCGCAGGTCTTCCCGCCGCTGCTGATGGCGGCCGTTCTCGCCCTCCTCACCAAGGGCCTGAAGAAGATCATTCCCTCCAGCGTCCAGCTGATCTTCGTACCGTTCCTGAGCATGCTCGTGATGATCCCCGTCACGGCCTTCCTCATCGGCCCGATCGGCGTCTTCGGCGGTGCGGCCATCGGCGAGTTCCTCAAGTCCATCAACGACTTCTCACCGCTCATCTTCGCGATCGTCATCCCGCTGGCCTACCCGTTCATGGTTCCGCTGGGCCTGCACTGGCCGCTGAACGCCGTCATGCTGCTGAACATCCAGTCCCTCGGCTATGACTTCATCCAGGGCCCGATGGGTGCCTGGAACTTCGCCTGCTTCGGTGCCACCGCCGGTGTGCTCGTCCTCGCTATCCGCGCCAAGAACAGCCAGATGAAGCAGACCGCGACGGGTGCTCTCGCCGCCGGCCTGCTCGGCGGTATCTCCGAACCGTCGCTGTACGGCATCCACCTGCGGTTCAAGCGCATCTACCCGCGCATGCTCGTCGGTTGCCTCGTCGGTGGTGTCATCATCGGCCTCGGCGGTGGCGTCACGACCAACGCGTTCGTGTTCACGTCGCTGCTGACCATCCCGGCCTTCAACAACATCCCGCTGTACGCGATCGCCGTTGCCGCGTCGTTCTTCACCGCGATGATCCTCGTGATCCTCTCCGGCTACCTCTCGCCCGAGCAGAAGGCCGAAGCGGCCGCTCAGCTCGCCGCCGACACCGCGATGGAAGAGGCCAAGCACGCTCCCGTCGCGACTCCGGTTGCCGTCGCATCCAGCACGGCTACCGCCACGGCACCCGCCGCCGCCGGCACGGCCACCCTGGTCGCCACAGTCCTCGCCACGATCGGTTCGCCGGTCGAGGGCATCGTCGTACCGCTCGACGAGGTACCCGACCCCGTGTTCAGCAAGGGCATCGTGGGCCTCGGCGTTGGCGTCGACCCGACCGGGGACACCGTCTTCGCGCCGGCCGCCGGCAAGGTCCTGGTCGCTCAGCCGACCGGCCACGCCTTCGGCCTGATGCTCGACGGCGGCATCGAAATGCTCATCCACGTGGGCATCGACACCGTCAACCTGGCCGGCAAGGGCTTCGACGTCAAGGTCAAGGCCGGCGACCGGGTCGAAGCCGGCACCCCGCTGGTGACCTTCGACCGCGCGATCATCGAGGAGGCCGGCTACTCGCTGGTCACCCCGGTGCTCGTGACCAACCCGAAGAAGTTCGGCTCCATCGACCAGGCCGCCACCGGCCACGTCGCCGTCGGAGACGCGCTGATCACGGTGACCGCCAAGTAACACCTGCACCAACACACAAGGTGGGCAGAGAGAAATCTCTGCCCACCTTTTTTGTGGCGTATGGTGCGAAGTCGCCTTACTCGGCGCCCTGCTGAGCGGCGGCCTGCTGCTCGGCCTTCTGCGCCGCCACCTGGCGGTGCACGTCGGCCATGTCCAGGCCCTTCACGGCCGTGACCACCTGCTCGAGCGCGGCCGGCGGCAGCGCGCCGGGCTGGGAGAACACCAGCACGCCTTCACGGAAGGCCATCAGGGTGGGAATCGACTGGATGCCCGCGGCCGCGGACAGCTGCTGCTCGGCCTCGGTGTCGACCTTGGCGAACACCACGTCCTGGTGCTGCTCCGACGACGCCGCGTAGGTGGGGGCGAACTGCTTGCACGGACCGCACCAGTCGGCCCAGAAATCCACCAGCACGATCTCGTTGGCCGCCAGGGTCTCGCCGAACGTGGTCTCGGTGACGTCAATGGTGGGCATGGGGTCTCCTTGCGTTCTCGAAAGATGAATTGACTAGTCTCGCAGGTGCCGCTGGGCGTTTCTCGGGTCCGGCCTGGGAACCGGCCCGGCGGTGCGTCTCATCGGCACAGTGGGGTTAACGCCGAGCGGCGCGCGCTCTATTCCTCACCGCCCGCTCTGCGCTAGTCTGGTCGGCTCGCCAACCCGGGCAGGACGAGGACCACCATGCAGCATTTCCTGGACACCAACCGCGCCAATTGGGACGATCGGGCATCCGCTCACGCAGCGCGCACCGGTCTCGGTTACCAGGTGCAGCGCTATGTGGACGACCCAGCGCGGTTATCGGATGTGGTGCGCTTCGACCGCGACCGGTTGGGCGACGTCACGGGGCTGCGCACGGTGCACCTGCAGTGCCACATCGGAACCGACACGCTCTCCCTGGCCCGCCTCGGCGCCCACGTGACCGGCCTGGACTTCTCCCCGGTGGCCCTCGCCGAGGCTCGTACCCTCGTGCACGAGACCGGTGACAGGGTGGACTTCGTCGAGTCCGACGTGTACTCGGCACTCTCCGTACTCGAACCGGGTGGTTTCGATCTGGTCTACACGGGAATCGGGGCACTGTGCTGGTTGCCGAGTATCGACCGCTGGGCGGCCGTCGTGGCCGGACTGTTGGCGCCGGGCGGTCGACTCTTCCTCCGGGAGGGGCATCCGATTCTGTGGGCGATGGACGAGAGGCTGGGAGACGACTTGCACCTGCGGTTCCCGTACTTCGAGCACGAGACGCCGCTGGAGTGGGACGACGATTCCACCTACGTGCAAACAGACCGACCGATGACGGCCACGAAGACCTACGAGTGGAATCACGGCCTGGGTGAGATCGTGACCGCGCTCCTGAACGCGGGCTTGAAGCTCACGATGCTCGTGGAACACGACAGCGTGCCGTGGGAGGCGCTGCCCGGCCAGATGGTCGAGCGGCCCGGTGGGGAGTTCGCGCTGAGCACGCGGGCCGGCGTCGCGCCGCTGTCGTACACGCTCCAGGCCGTCAAGCCCCCGCGGTAAGGGCGGCACCCGACACCCGGGAGTGGCGTCGTCGGGCGTTACCGGCGCCCCACCGAGACCGCGCCGACGCCGAAGGTGAAAAGCCCCAGTGCGACAAGCATCGCCAGGAACGCCGGCTCGAAACCGGTGGCGAAGACCACGACGGCGGCCACGAAGACCAGCACCGCCACCACCAGGCACCACATCCCGAGGTGTCGCATCCAGTCGCTGAGCAGCGGTGTGATCATGGCCTCATTATGCCTGCCCCGGGTGAACCGGTGAAGGCCGCGCGGCGACGATCGGGCGACCGAACATCGTCCGCCGATGTCCGCGAGAATGAAGGCATGGTCACTCTCCCGAGCAGCGTCATCGTTCCCGCTCTCCGACTGATGCGCGCGAACCGGGTCTTCGTCACGGCGGAAGGAGCGCGCCGGCATGTGCGCGAGCGCGAGCTTCGGCCGACGCCGTACGGGCCGCCGAGCCGGCTGCGCCGTGACGTTCAGGTGACGGTGTCCAGCGCGGCGTGGCCGGTCTACACGATCACGCCCCGGGGCGGCACCCCCACCGGCAGCGTGGTGTACGTGCACGGAGGCGGTTGGGTGAACCAGATCGCCGGGCAGCACTGGCACCTCGCGGCCCAGATCGCCGCGGAGGCGAACACCACCGTCACCGTGCCGATCTATCCGCTCGTACCGTTCGGAACCGCCGCGGCCGTGGCCACCGGCGTCGTCGACCTCGTGCGGGGCAACCTGGAGCGGTACGGCAGCACCTGCCTGGCCGGCGACTCCGCCGGAGGACAGATCGCGCTGTCCGCCGCCCTCGTGCTGCGGGACAAACACGACCTCACGCTGCGCCGCACCGTCCTGATCTCCCCAGCTCTTGACCTCACCTGGGCCAACCCGCTCATCCCCACTGTGCAGCCGAGCGACCCCTGGCTGGCGACCCCCGGCGGTGAGGTGCTCGCCGATCTCTGGAAGGGATCCAGTGACATCCTGGACCCCGTGGTGAGTCCGCTGATGGGCGACCTGGCGGGCCTCGGGCCGCTGACCATGTTCAGCGGAACTCGAGATGTGCTGAACCCCGACGCCCATCTCCTGGTCGACAAGGCGGCCGCGGCCGGAGTCGACCTGGAGTTCCACGAGGGCACCGGGCAGGTGCACGTCTACCCGCTGCTGCCCACCGCGGTGGGCCGTGCGGCCCGGGCGGCCATCGTGGAACGACTCCGACTGGCCGTGGCTGAGCCGCTCTCCGCCTAGGCACCCGGAGGGAACGGTAGGCACTAGCCTCGTCACAACAGCACCATCGACGATGCGGGGGTAGACGTGGACGATCGGCAGACAGCTTTTGTGGACACCTTCCGCCGCTTCATGGACGAGCTGATACTCGTTCCGCGGCCACAGGTCGACATGCGCACCCCGCTCGCGGATCTGGTCCAGGACTTCTTGCAGACGGATGTTTTCGCACTGCCCCTGGTCACCGAAAATCTTCCACCGCATCGCCTTGTCGATGCTGACATCGCCCTCGACGAGCTGGGAGCGGCATCCACCGCCCAGGTGGTCGGAGTGACCGGCGGTCAGCAGCGCGAGAACACGCCATTCCCGGAATTGCTGAGCAACCCCTACATGCGGTTCGCGCCAGGGCCGATCGATTACATCTCGGCGGCGACCGGCCCGGACACTGAGCGCCAGGTCGTGTCGTTCGGCGTGCGGCTGCTCGTCGTCGACGGGCACCGGGTGGCCGTGCTGCAGCGCGATGCCAGACCGGACCGTGGTCTCAACACGGCCAGGCTCGAGATACTGGCCGCAGACGAGGGTGGTGCTGCGGCGCTTCTCGGCGCGCTTCGCCGGCTGATGCTCCTGCGCAGTGTCCTCCGCGGGCAGGTGCTCTCCTTCAGCGGCAACGCTTTCGGCGCCGGCGCGGCCGGCGTGGACTTCCTGCCGCGCCCACAGGTACCGGCAGAGGACGTGATCCTGCCCGACGGGGTTCTCACGAGCATTGTGCGCCATGTGGTGGGGATCGGTCTGCACCGGGACGTGCTGCGCGCGGCCGGCCGACACCTCAAACGCGGCGTCTTGCTCTACGGCCCTCCCGGATCGGGCAAGACCCTCACCGTGCGCCATCTGCTCAGCGCCACCCCCGGCACGACAGCGGTGGTGCTCGCCGGCAACAGCATCCGGTTCGTCACCGAGGCTGCCGAACTCGCGCGCGCCATGCAGCCCGCGATCGTGGTGCTCGAAGACGTGGACCTGATTGCCGAGGACCGGAATCTGTCGCACGGCGCGCAGCCGCTGCTCTTTGCCATGCTCGACGCCCTGGACGGCCTGGACGGGGACGCCGATGTGGCCTTCGTGCTCACCACGAACAGGGTCGAGGTCCTGGAACATGCGCTGGCCGACCGGCCGGGCCGGGTTGACCTTGCGGTGGAGATTCCGCAGCCCGATGCGAGCGCACGGCACCAGCTGTTCCAGCTGTATGCGCGGGGCCTGCCGTTGTCGGCATCGGCGATCATGGATGCCGCCACTCGCTCTGACGGAGTCAGCGGCGCCTTCGCCAAAGAACTCATGCGCCGAACCGTGCTTCTCGGTGCCGAAACGGGACGGGAGGCGACGGACGATGATCTCGATAGCGCGCTCACGGCCCTGCTCGACGGTCGCGACAGGTTGACGAGCCGGTTATTGGGCTCCGGCGCGCCTGCCACGGCGGGCCCTTCGCCGGCCCAGGAGGATGCCCGTCCCGCATGACCATGCTCGAACGTAGACTCGGACCATGACTGACCTCTGGGTGGGCCTGTTCCTCGTCACCGGCGTGGCCGGTTTGATGGTGACGCTTGGTCTGCTCGCGCACCGCCTTCGGCGCGGCAGCGCCGGACCGGCGATCGGCGCCGCGATGGCCGCATACGACGAGGCTATGCACTCCACCGCGTACGACACCTTCGTCGAGACCCAGGCTCAAGCGGGTCGCGCGATACCGCTCCCAGCGCCCGGCAAACGCTAACCGCCCGAGGCTCTCCACCGACGGAGCCGATACGGCTACCTGTCGCTGAGCCCGGGAATCACGATCACGAGTTTGCAGCGCGGGCAGCGGTGACAGGACTCGAGCCCCTCGGCCGTGTCAACGCCATCCTCGGTCATCTCGGTGCCGCAGACCGGGCAGGGCGGACCGGGCTCGTCGATATCGATCTGCTCGAGGTCCTCCTCGTCGAATCCGTCCTCGTCCATCGCTCCAGTGTGCCGGTTTCGCGGGCCGCGCACCGACCGGTGCGTCCGGCAGGTCAGCGGGCCTGCGCGAGGATCGAGTCTGCGACGGCTCTCGAGTCCGTCGAGGTGGAGGCGACGTATATCGCATCACTCCCGAGCGTGAACCAGAGGTCGCAGTCCGGAATCCCGTCCACGCAGTTGGACACCGCGGTTTCGTCGTTCACCTGAAGTTCGAGGGGCTCGAGATGCAAAGCGCCCGGGGGCGCCAGGTGCTCGGCCATGTCGTTCACGAGGGCGGCGTTATCGAGCATCAGGGTGAAGGTCAGTCTGGCGTTGTCGCCGGCATCGGCGGTGCAGGTCACGAAGTGCGTTCGTTCCAGGGCGGCCACACGGAGGCGGAAAGGCGCACGGTCGCTCGGGCCCTCGACGTGCGTCTGGTATTCGGCGCCGCCCGGCACCCCGAGCGCCATCGACAGGTCGGTCTTCTGCAGGAAGCTCGAACAAATATCGACAACCGGGTTGATGGGACGCCCGGGACTGGACGGCCAGCTTATTTGTGCCGCCGATGCATTCGCGATGGAGGAGAACACGGCCGTCGCGGCCGGCGTGAGCTTGGCGAAGACCCCCTCCGAAGTCGAGGCGATCCCCGCAAAACCACCGGCCTGGCTGGGCACGTGCACGATGATGCTGACCCACGCATCATTGATCGCCGCGGTCGCGGTGCACCCCGGATCGCCACAGGAATGCGCGCCGACGAACCCGGCGAACGGCAGGGACTCGCCACCGTCCAGGTCATCGCCTCCGATATACGGCGTCCATTGTGCGGCAGCGCCCGGCAGCACTTCCACGTCGAGCCACGGCACGCCGGGCGGGCCGAGCAGGATCGGGGACCTGTCCACCGAGCCGTCGGCCAGCCAGACGCAGCGGATGCCTCCGGCGGCCGTGGGGGCGAAATCGGCCGGGGCGAGGTAGGGCTGGGCGGTCGCGATATCGCTGGCCACCGATGCCGAGCCAAGCGCCTCGTCCACGTCCGCCTGACCGACGAGGTCGGCACACGTGAGGGGCGCGTCAGCAGAAGATTGCGTGGTTTGTGGTGGCACGGTCGGTACGGGATCGCTCGGTGCGGGCGCGGCCCGGGTGGGCGGCGGGGGCGTCTCGGAGGCCGCAAGCTCCCCGCCTGGCGCGGACGCGCATCCGCAGAGCAGGAAAGCCAGCATGCCTGTGACAACGATCCGCGACAGCCCCATGGGCTGACGCTAGCAGTGCCGGGCGTCCAGGTGCCCGGGTTAGTCGGCGACGACCCCAACCAGCACAAGTGTGCGCAGGCTCGGTTGCTCGGTCCAGGTTCCGGCGAGCACCTCGTGGACGGCCGAGTCGGGCACCTGGTCCGCCAGCACGTCGTTGTCGCCGAGCTCCCGGGCCACGACGATCCGTAGCGGGCCGGCCGTCACGATGGTGGCGCCCGATGTCTCGCTGATGCTGATCTCGCCGACGGCGGGCAGCGTCACGGCAGGTCCGCCGGGCGCTCCGCTGCCGGCGACCACGGCCGTGGGTTCGCGGAGGACCATTTGGCCGTCGATCTCGATCTGCAGCTCGGCCTGGCGACCACCGGTGAACGCAGCCGTGGCGACGGCGGCGAGGTAGACCGGGTCGCCGACTCCGTCGTAGACCCACCGCTTGCCCAGCACCGAGTGCTCGGTCGTTCCGATGAGGGCGGCGTCGGCGCCCGTGAGCGGCGCACTCCGGTACGTCACGGGCACCTGCAGCGCCGGGCCGGTGCCGGCACTCACGAGGAGGGTCTCGACGCCCACCTCGCCGTCTGGGTCGTCGAAGCGGTACGCGGCGACGTTCTCGAGCGGCGCATCCGCCTCACCGGAAAACCACGGCTGACTGGGTACCCAGCCGCTGAGCAGTTCGATCTTGGTGGGCGTCAGGTCTGCTGTGTGGAGGAGGGCCATGAACCCGATCCTACGGGGGCGTGCCGTGAGGCCCGCGAGCCGCCAGGATTCGGCCGCGCGGCGCCGTGGCGACACCGGCCGGAACTGAGGATCGCTTAGTGTCGAGGAATGAGTTTTAACGACGACGCCAAATACTCCGGCCGCGGGGTCCGCAAATCGGGCCGCCGCACCGGCCTCGCCGTCGGCGGCGGCGGCCTGGGCCTCGTCGCCATCGTGCTGCTCTCGCAGCTGCTCGGGGTGGACCTCACCGGCCTCGTGGGCGGCGGCACGAGCGGCACGAGCAGTCAGAGCGAGGGCACCGCCCTGACGAACTGCGACACCGGTGCCGACGCCAACGCCGACGTGGATTGCCGGGTGGGCTTGACCTACGACTCCCTCGACGCCTATTGGTCCGAGCAGGCTCCGGCGATGGGCATCGGGTACGCCTCCCCCATGATTTACCTGTTCGAGCAGGCGGTCGACACCGGGTGCGGCTCGGCGACGAGCGCGGTGGGGCCGTTCTACTGCCCGAGCGACCAGCAGATCTACCTCGACACCGCCTTCTACGACGAGCTGCGCAGCCAGTTCGGAGCCACGGCCGGCCCGCTCTCCCAGCTCTACGTCGTGGGGCACGAGTTCGGCCACCACATCCAGAACCTCGCGGGCACGTTCGCCAGCGCCGACACCTCCCAGACCGGGCCCACCTCAGACGCCGTGCGCCTCGAGGTGCAGGCCGACTGCTTCGCCGGCGCCTGGCTGGGCTCGGCGACCGAGACCACGGATGCCGACGGCGTCCCGCTGCTCGACCCGATCACCGACGCCCAGATGGCGGACGCGCTGAACGCCGCGTCGGCCATCGGTGATGACCGCATTCAGGAGAAGGCCCAGGGCCAGGTGAACCCGGAGACCTGGACGCACGGCTCGAGCGAACAGCGTCAGAAGTGGTTCCAGACGGGCTACACCGGCGGGGCCGCTGCCTGCGACACTTTCGCGGTGGCCGACACCGAGCTCTAGGGGCGGTGGCCGGGCCTACTTGGGCTCGGTGAGGTCGACGACACGGCCCTTGGCATCGGCCTTGACGATCTCGATGCCCTTGAGGGCGTCCGCCTTGGTCTGGTAGCTCTCCGAGGTCATCAGCACCTGGCCGTTGTGGGCCTTGAGCTTGAAGACATAGCCACCGGATCGGTCTGCAGTCAATTCATACTTGCCGGACATGACACGCTCTCTTCGTCGAGATGGAACTCCGCCGGCTACGAGGCCGGTGGCGCAACCTTACCGCGCCGCGCCGTGTCACCGCCGCGCAGACCGAGCGCCGGCAGCAGCACGCCGTCGATGAGCGAGATGAGAAAGTCCCGGTCAACGGGCTTACGTTCGATGAGCGTGCGGTAGGTGGCCATGGCGGGGGTGACGAGGCACAGGGCGTCTATGTCGCAGTCGGCGTCGACCTCGCCGCGATCGATCGCCCGCTGAATCAGAAACCGGTTGGCCGCGGCGCGCGGCTTGATGAGAGCATCGTTGGCCGCGTCCGCGAGGTCGGGGGTGGCCGAGATCATCGACATGACACCGGCCATGATCTGCATCTTCTTGACGGCGTCATCGATCGTGCGGGGCTTGATCATCGCCACCAGGTCGCCGCGCAGCGTACCGGTGTCCGGCAGCCGGGACTGGTCAAGGTCGGCCTGCTTCATGCACGCGACCGCGTCTATGACGAGTTCGTTCTTGGACGGCCACCGCCGGTACAGGGTGGCCTTGCCGGCCTTCGCCCGGGTGGCGACCATGTCGATGGTCATGCCGTCGAAACCCGTCTCGGCGAGAATTTCGAGCGCAGCGGCGAGGATCTCAGGGTCGCGGGTGTGGTCACGCTTGCGGCCGAGCTTGGTTCCGACCACTGTAGGTTCGACCACCGTGGTCTCCGCCACAACACTCTCCAGCGCACCGGGTTCGACCTGCGTCATTGCGGCGATCTCCATTCTGTCGGTCCTGATTCCGGCCCCTGCCGGGTCCTGAAATTATGCGCCACCAGTCTGTACGTCGGCAGGCACCGGACCTTCCCTGTACAACTCCACATGTTACCGGGGCGTAAATTCAGGAACTGTTAAGATCCGGAACTCCACAGTATCGTATAGAGTCGCGTTTATGTCTAAAACGATCCCCGCTTCGTCTCCCGCGACGAGCACCCCCGTGCCCCATTCCCGCCGGTGGTGGACCCTGAGCGTGGTGGCCCTCGCCCAGCTCATGGTCGTGCTCGACTCCACCGTCGTGAATATCGCCCTCCCTTCCGCCCAGGCCGACCTCGGCTTCTCCAACGGCGACCGCCAGTGGATCGTGACCGCCTACTCCCTCGCCTTCGCCAGCCTGCTGCTGCTCGGCGGCCGGCTCTCCGACCTGATCGGCCGCAAGCGCACCTTCATCATCGGGCTCATCGGCTTCGCCATCGCCTCCGCGCTGGGCGGTGCCGCCGACAGCTTCGGCTGGCTCGTGGCCGCCCGCGCCCTGCAGGGCGCCTTCGGCGCACTGCTGGCGCCCACCGCCCTGGCGGTGCTCACCACAACCTTCACGATCCCCAAGGAGCGCGCACGCGCCTTCGGCGTCTTCGGCGCGATCGCCGGCGCGGGAGGCGCCGTGGGCCTCCTGCTGGGCGGCTTCCTCACCGAGTACTTCGACTGGCGCTGGAACCTCTACATCAACGTCGTCATCGCGATCGTGGCCGTGATCGGTGCCGCGATCTTCGTCGACACCCTCAAGCGCACCGGGCCCCGCCCCAAGCTCGACATCCCCGGCACCCTCCTCGTCTCCGCGGCCCTCTTCGGGCTGGTCTACGGGTTCTCCAACGCCGAGACGGATGGCTGGGACTCGCCGTTGACCTGGGGCATGCTCGGCGGCGCCGTGGTGCTTCTCGTCGCGTTCGTGCTCTGGCAGCGGAAGGCCACGCATCCGCTGCTGCCGCTCTCGATCGTTCTCGACCGCAACCGCGGCGCCGCGTACCTCTCGGTGATGATCGCCGGCGCGGGCATGTTCGGAATCTTCCTGTTCGTCACCTACTACCTGCAGACCTCACTGGGCTTCACCCCGATGCAGACCGGCTTCTCGTTCCTGCCGATGATCGCGATGCTGGTGCTTTCTGCGCAGCTGTCGACGAACATCTTCGTGCCCCGGTTCGGCCCGAAGATCATGGTGCCGTTCGGCATGGGGCTGGGCATGATCGGCATGATCCTGCTCACCAACCTGGACCTCGACAGCACGTATGCGGCCAACGTGCTGCCGCCGCTGCTGATCCTGGGCTTCGCGATGGGCTCGATCATGCCCGCCTCGATGCAGACCGCCACGCTGGGCGTCGACCGCCAGTTCGCCGGCGTCGCATCGGCCATGGTGAACACCAGCCAGCAGGTCGGTGGGTCCATCGGCACGGCTCTGCTGAACACTCTGGCGGCCACCGCGGCGGCCGACTACGTGGCCGCGCACCTGCCGGCCACGGCCGAGGTGGCCGCTCAGGCCGCTGTCACCAGCTACGCCACCGCGTACTGGTGGGGCGCCGGGTTCTTCGCCGTCGGCGGCATTATCGCGGCGCTGCTCTTCCGCCGGATGGGCCACGGCCTGTCCCTGGCCAACGCGCACCTGAGCGAGGATGCCGAGCCGGTCGTCGCCCACTAGCCCGGTCGGCCGGGCAGCCCCTCGCTTTCGAGGGGCTCTCCCAGGGGGACGGATGCCGGTTCGATCACGGCATCCGTCTTCTCTGAGCGCACAAATCCGATGCCGATGAGGATCAGCAGCCCGCCGAGCAGCTGCGGCACGGTGAGCTGCTCGCCCAGCAGCAGCCAGGCGTAGAAGGTGGCGGCCACCACCTCGAGCAGGCCCACGAACGACGCCAGCCGGGAGCCGAGCATCTCGCTGGCGGCGATGCTTGTGGAGTAGGCGACGGCCGTGGCCACCACGCCTATGATCATCAGCGGCAGCCACCACGGTACCTCGGCGCCGAACATCGCCACATCGGCCGTGGACGTGCGGAACGGTACGAGCCCGGACAGCCCGACGAGGCCCAGCAGCAGACCGCCGAGCAGCAGGCCGAATCCGGCCAGCGCCACGGCCGGCAACCCGTCGCTCGGATGCGCCGCCACGAGATAGTAAATGGCGCACCCCACCATCGCCCCCAGGGCGAGCAGCAGCCCGAGCACATCGAAGCTGGCCGACCCGCCCGGCGACACCACGAGCACCAGGCCGGCCAGGGCCACGACCGAGCCGATCAGCACCACGGCCTTGGGGCTCTGCCGGCTGCGCGCCCACGCCCAGCCCACCAGCAGCAACGGCGCCATGTACTCGATGAGCACGGCGGTGCCCACGGGGATGCGTTCGATCGCCCCGAAGTAGAGCAGCTGTGTGGCCGCGACGCCGATCAGGGCCATCGCCAGCACCCGCCAGCGCGCCCGCCAGAGCAGTGCCCACTTGCCGTGCAACGACAGCACCGCCAGCGGCGACAGCACGATCCCGCCGATCAGCACCCGAGCGGTGACCGCAGCGGCCGGGCTCCAGCCGCTCTCCAGCAGCGGCTTGGCCAGGGCGCCGGACAGGCCGAACGTGGCCGCGGCGACGACCGCGATAACCAGGCCGAGCGAGGTGGACGAGCGGTTCATGGGGCTCCTGTGCGCCGGGCGGGTCAGAGGTCTTGCCGGGGCGCTAATCATGAAGATAGTGTGATCGTGAGTAAGGAGTCAATTTGCATTTTGCCCCTGACACCGAGGCGAGTCTCGCCTTCACCGTCGACCTCGCCAACACCGTGGCCGGAGCCACCAAAAGCGGGCTCGACGAGCTCATCTCCCCCGCCCAGGTCGTGCAGTTATTCGAGTCTCACCGGTTCTCCGGGCGCCTGGACCGCAACGAGACCGAGTTGGCCGAGGTACGAGCCACCCGCCAGCGGCTGCGGCGAATTTGGACGCTCGATCGCGACGATGCGGCCTTGGAGGTGAACGGACTGTTGCAGAGCGCTCAGGCGCTCCCCCGGCTGATGCGGCACGACGGCATGGACTGGCACCTGCACGCCACCGACCCGGCCGCGCCGCTGGCCGAACGCATCCTGGTGGAGGTGGCGCTGGCGCTCGTCGACGTGATCCGCAGCGACGAGAGCGCCCGGCTCCGCGCCTGCGCGGCGGAGGATTGCGACGGGCTGCTGGTGGACCTGTCCCGCAACGGGTCGAAGCGGTTCTGCAGCATCCGTTGCGGCAACCGGATGAACATGGTCGCGTTCCGGCAGCGTGCCGCAGGCGACGTTATTGCGGATGCCGCAGGAACAGTTGCCGGAGCGCCCGGATGATCAGCACGAAGCCGACCAGGCCGATGGTGGCGCCGAGGAAGGCGTAGAGCCGCACCCCGGAGACCAAGTCTGGGCCGGCGTCGGACACCACGAGCACCACGCCCAGGCTCACGGCGGCGATCGCGATGAGGGCGCCGATGGTCTCGATGACCACGGAGCCCAGCCACCAGCGGTCGTCCGGTTCGGAGAAGGCGCGGATACGCACGCTGAAGGTGCCCTTTTCCAGCGCGGCGCTGATAGTCTCCAGCCGGCGCGGCAGCCGACGGGCGGTGGTGCGCAGCACGGCCACCTGCGCCTGGGCCGAGCCGAGCACCGACTGCGGGGTGAACAGCCGGCGCAGGAAGTGCGGCACCCGTTCGAATGCGGTGCTCACCATGTCGAAGCTGGGGTCCAGGATCGCCAGGCAGCGCTCGAGCGTGGTGAGCGAGCGCAGCGCCAGGCCGAGGGTCGACGGGATCGCCAGGTGGTGTTCCCGCACGATGTCGAGCATGGCCGTGAAGATCGATCCCTCGCCCTCGGCGCTGTGCCGGGCGAGGGTGAGCATGCGGCCCAGGTCGCGTTGCAGGCCCTTGATGTCAGCGTCGGCCGGCGCCTCGACCACGAGCAGCAGCGCATCCGTCGTGGCGACGTCGTCGTCGTGGGCCGCGGCCAGCAGCAGGGTGACCAGGCCCTCCCGCATGCTGCGCTCGAGCACCCCGACATTGCCGAAGTCGATCATGCCCAGCCGGCCGTCGCCGAGTAGCATCAGGTTGCCCGGGTGCAGGTCGCCGTGGAAGATGCCGGTGACGATCAGCTGCTCGAGCACGGCGTCGAGCAGCGCCGCGGCGAGCGCCGCGCGCTCCTCCGGCCACATCTGGTCGAGCTGCTCCCCCGCCGCGTTCAGCGGCACCCCGTCCATGAGATCCATGGTGAGCAGCCGCCGGGTGCTCGCTTCTGAGTAGACCCGCGGCACCACGAGCACCTCGGCGGCGGCCGACGAGGCGACGACACTGCCGATCTGTTGGGTGCTGGCGAATTCGATGCGGTAGTCCAGCTCGTTGCGGAGCGACCTGGCGAACCCCTCCGCGAGCGACACCGCCCCGAAATCCCGGCCCCAGCTGGTCTGGTTCTCCACCCGCTGGGCAAGCCGCACGATGATGTCGATGTCGGCGGCCACCTGGGCGGCCGCGGCGGGCCGCTGCACCTTGAGCACCACAGCGGTGCCGTCGAGCAGGGTGCCGGTGTGCACCTGCGCCACGGATGCCGCCGCGAGCGGCTCCTCGTTCACCGTGGCGAACACTGTCTCCAGCGGGGCCTTCAGCTCAGCCTCGATCACGGCGCGCACGGCCGGCCACGGCAGAGTCGTGGCCCCCGACTGCAGCGACGAGAGCGCCACCGTGTAGCTGTGCGGCAGCAGGTCCCGCCGAGTGGAGAGCAGCTGACCCAGCTTGACGAAGGTGACGCCGGCGTCGTTGATGGCCGAGACCAGGGCTTCCGGCGCCCGGCCGCCCACCCGCTGCTGGCGCGCGGCGGCGCCGGGGCGCTCCTGCACGATCCAGCCGATGCCGTGCCGGGAGAGCAGGGTGAGGATCTGCAGGTACCGCTTGGTGCGCCGACGCCGGTGCAGCGCGGCCCGGAACGCATCAACGGGGTTGGCGGCGGTGGTCGGCCACAGTGCCTCCGTCGCCACCAGGAGAGCCATGCCGAACGCGAACACCCAGCCGAAGGCCAGCGCGACGAACAGCACCAGCACGACCGCGGGCACCTTGAGGTCGCCGTTCTCGGTGATCAGCCGCGCCTGAGTGGCGGTGAAGTAGGCGAACGGCCAGCAGCCGATGAACACCAGCGCCGCCACGAGGGTGGTGCGCAGCCATCCCACCGTGGTGCCGAGCAGAGACCGAGTGGCGAAACCGATGGCGGCCGCGTAGCCGAGAGCGATCAGGCCCAGCACGATCCACACCCAGAACGATCCCAACACCGCACTCCCCGCAATCTCTCGCTTGGCCTCAGGGTAGCGCGGGCAGGTTGACTAGTCTCGACCTGACACTGTGAGCTGCCGCAGAGCGATCCGATCGCGCAGCCGTTTCGAAGGAGTACGCATGCTCGGGCGCAAGACCTACACTCTCGACGAGATCAACGCCGCGCGGTTCAGCGTGGCGGAACAGCTCGCCGCCTATGCCACCCTCGCCGCTGAAACGACGGGAGACACCGCCCAGGCGGCGTTGAATGACTTCGAACCGCTGTTCTGCAACAACCTGGTGCTGGCCCTCGACAGGTTCTTCGTGCACCGGGTGCGCGCGATCACCGGCACCGACAGCAATGCGCTCAACGAGGTGGAGCTGATCGCCGCCTCCCTGCTCACAAATCACGCCGTGCTGCGCGGCGACACCGTGCTGAAGTACGTGCCGGCGAAGACCGTGCTGAAGCTCGAGGTGGGCGACGACATCCGCCTCACGGCCGCGGAGTTCGAGAGCCTGTCGAACGCGTTCTTCGCGGAGCTCGAGGCCCGCTTCCTCGACGCGAGCACCTCCGATGCTTGAGCCGGGGCTGGCATTCCTCACCACGACCTGGGCCGATGTGCCCCGCACCGTGCACAACGGCACGACCGGTGAGGCGATCTGGCGCACCGTGACGGTCGGCGACGTGCGCACCCGCATGGTGGAGTACAGCCCCGGCTACGAGGCCGATCACTGGTGCTCGCGCGGCCACGTGCTTCTGGTGCTCGACGGCGCCCTCCGCACTGAACTCGACGACGGTCGCGTCGTGCTGCTGACGGCCGGCGAGAGCTATACGGTCTCCACCGGCATGGAAGCGCACCGGTCGAGCACCCAGACGGGCGCCCGGCTGTTCATCGTGGACTAGGTGCTTCTCGGGAGCCGGGTGGCACCGGGTCTTAACCGGTCTTGCGGCGCCGTGGCGCGGCCGACCGGGGCGGGGCCGCGCGCAGATGGTCGCGCACCGAGGTCAGCGACCCGGCCAGGGCTTCCACGTCCGGGCGGCTCAGCGGGGCGAAAAACAGGTTCTTGAGCACCTCGATGTGCCCGGGGAAGACTTCGGCCAGCACGGAGCGCCCAGCGTCGGTGATGGTGATCGTGACGCTCCGTTCGTCGTCGACGGACGGCGCCCGGGTCACCTGACCGGCCTTCTCGAGCAGTCCCGCCTGGTGGGTGAGACCGCTGCGACTGTAGACGATGCTGTCCGCTAGATCGGTCATCCGCTGGCTGCCGCGCGGCGAGTCTCCCAGCCGGGCCAGGATCTGGAACTGCACGTAGCTGAGCCGGCCCACGTCCATGAGTTGCTGCTCCACCGCGTGGCGAATCAGGCTGCCCACTTCCATGAACGCGAAGTACGCGCCCAGCTCAACGGGGTCTAGCGACGGCGTCTGTTCTGGCATTCCCCCATCGTAGTTGCTTTGACGTCGAAGCAATGCTACGTTTTCTCTCACTTGCTTCGACGTCGAAGCAATAGCCGTTTTCCGAAAGAGAGAGAATTCCCATGAAGGCAGTACGTTTCCACCAGTTCGGGTCCCCCGAAGCCCTCCGCTACGAAGACGCCCCGCAGCCCCGTGCGGCCGCGGGCCAGGTGCTCATCCGGGTGGCGGGCTCCGCGTTCAACCCGGCCGACAACGGCATCATGGCTGGAACCCTGCCGTTCCCGGTGACCCTGCCGCACGTGCCCGGCTACGACGTGTCCGGCACCATCCACGCCGTCGGCACCGGTGTCACCGGCATCCAGGCCGGCGACGCCGTCGTGGGCTTCCTTCCCATGGTCGAGGATGGCGCGGCGGCGGAGTTCGTCGTCGCTCCGGCCGATGCGATCGTCACAGCGCCCTCGAGCATCCCCCTCGCCGACGCGGCCGCACTGCCGTCAGTCGCACTCACCGCGTGGCAGGGCCTGTTCGACCTGGGCGGGCTCACGAAGGGCCAACGGCTGCTGATCACCGGTGCCGGTGGCGCGGTCGGCGGATACGCCATCCAGCTCGCCAAGCGGGCCGGCGCCTATGTGATTGCCACCGCGAGCCCGCGCAGCAGGCGCGCCGTCGCGGCGGCAGGCGCCGACGAGATCATCGACCACACCGACGCCGCGGTCCTCGATTCCGTCGCCGAGCCCGTCGACGTCCTGTTCAACCTGGCGCCGATCAGCGAGGAGGAGTTCGCCGCGCTCGTCCCGCTCGTGCGCGACGGCGGTATCGTCGTCGCCACAACCGCCTGGATGACGACACCGGGCGACGCGGAGCGCGGCGTGCGCACCGCTGGGGTCTTCGTCCGTGCCGACCGGGATCAGCTGGCCCAGCTGGTCGCCCTCGTCGACAGCGGCGAACTCACCGTCGAGGTCTCGCAGCGCGTCTGGCTGAGCGAACTTCCCGCTGTGCACGCCCGGGCCGCCGCCGGCGACCTGCACGGCAAGGTCGTCGCCGTGCCCGATGCGGGGTGACCCGGCTCGCCACAAACGCCCGGGCCGTGGCAGACTGGAGCGGTCCCATTCCCCAGAGTCAGGTTCAGCCAGTGAAGTTCTTCGCCGTTTTCGCGCTCACGCGCTGACCCTGTCGATCGGCCGCGCCGCGGCATCCGGGGTCAGTGCATTCACTGACGACGGGGAGCCCCATGGCTGCGACACACACTTCACCTGCACACGCCTCGACCATTGTTCTGACGGATGTGGGCCTCACTTGGCCCGACGGTTCCGCGGCCCTCACGGGTCTCTCCGCCGCCTTCGGCCGGGGACGCACCGGCCTGGTCGGCGCCAACGGCTCCGGCAAGTCCACCCTGCTGCGCCTCATCGCCGGCCAGCTGCGCCCCAGCACGGGCAGCGTCGTGCTGTCCGGCGATGTGGGCTACCTGCCGCAGACGCTCACCCTGGGCGTGACCGCCACGGCGGCCGACCTGCTCGGGGTGCGCGCCAAGCTCGACGCGCTGCGGGCGATCGAGGCCGGCGATGTCGAGGAGCGGAACTTCGACGTGCTCGGCGACGACTGGGACCTGGTGAGCCAAGCCGGCGAGGCGCTGCGCTCGGCCGGGCTGGCCGAGGCCGATCTCGACAGGCCCGTCGGCGCGATGTCCGGCGGCGAGGCCATCCTGGTGGCCGTCGCGGGCCTTCACCTGACGAATGCGCCCATCACGGTGCTCGATGAGCCCACCAACAACCTCGACCGGGCGGCCCGGGCGCGGCTGGCAGCCCTGGTGCGCTCCTGGCCGGGCGCGCTCGTCGTGGTCAGCCACGACACCACGCTGCTCGAGCTCATGGACGACACCGCGGAGCTGTACGCGGGCGGCCTCACGGTTTTCGGCGGACCGTACAGCGCCTTCTTCGAGCACCGCGACCGCGAGCAGACCGCCGCGATGCAAGCACAGCGCACCGCCGACCAGGCCGTGAAGAAGGAGAAGGCGCAGCGCATCGAGGCCGAGACCAAGCTTGCCCGCCGGGGACGGTTCGCGCGCAGCGAGTTCGAGAACAAGAGCGTGCCCAAGATCGTGATGGGGCTTCGCAAGTCTGCGGCGCAGGTCTCGGCGGGCAAGTTGCACCGTGAGGCCGACGGCAAGGTGGCGGATGCGCGCAGGGTGGCGGCCGACGCATCCGCCCGGGTGCGCTCAGACGAGAGCATCCATGTGGACCTGCCCGACCCGCAGGTGCCCAGCGGCAAACGGCTGGCCGAACTCGCCGGCAGCAACCGCACGTTCCTGCTGCACGGCCCCGCCCGGGTGGCCCTCACCGGGCCCAACGGAGTGGGCAAGACGAGCCTGCTCGAAACGCTCGTGCATCCCCAGACTGCGCGGGCGGGCCTGGCCACCGCGATCGCGCACACCGGGCGCATCGGGTACCTCAGCCAGCGGCTCGACGGGCTCGATGAGGAGCTGACCGCCCTGGAGAATCTGGGCGCGGCGGCCCCGCAGGCCTCCATTGGTGAGCTGCGCAGCCGGCTCGCCCGGTTCCTGCTGCGCGGGGAGGCGGTGGGCCGGCCGGTGCGCAGCTTGTCCGGCGGTGAGCGGTTCCGGGTGTGCCTGGCCCGGCTGCTGCTGGCCGACCCGCCGGCACAGCTGATCGTGCTCGACGAGCCGACCAACAACCTCGACCTGCAGAGCGTCGACCAGCTGGTCGGGGCCCTGGGCACGTACCGCGGCGCATTGCTGGTGGTCAGTCATGACGACGCCTTCCTCGGGCGGCTGGGCATCACCGACTGGCTCACCCTTGACGCCGATGGGCGGCTCACCGAGGAACACCCGTCCGGGCAGGCCCGGGGAGAGGAGAGGCCGTGACCGGAGGCGCCGACACCCCGCGCAGCACCGGGCTCACATGCCGATGGTGTCGCGCATCGCCCGGGTCGGCCAGCCGGTGGGAGCCCAGCTGGAGGCGGGCCGGGCGGACAGCGCGGTGAAGGCCGCTGCGGCGCTCGGGTTGTCGGCCGGCAGCTCGCTGCGGAACCGTCGGCTGGCCACGCCGGCCTCGTAGGTTGCGAACTCGACGTCGAAGCCGGCACCGAGCTGCACCGCCAGACGCAGGGCAAGGGCGACGCCATCACTTGTGAAGGCGCTCGCGTGGGCGGGGCTCTGCCAGTTGAAGCCGGCGTCGAGGGCGTCGTAGTACCCGAGCTCCCAGCGGATCAGGTCGGTGATCAGGTCGGGATGCAGCCGGGTGTGCGCGTAGGCGACCGGATGCGGAAACCAGAGCACAGTGCCCGCATAGTCGGGCACGAGCCGCACCACCCCGCCGTGTGCCGCCCCGAGCCCCCGCTGCGTCATGGTCGCGCTCTCTCCGTCGTGTCTGATTGGACCTCGCGCTCGAAGCCCCCCACTGCATAGAGTTTCAGGTGCACGCCGAGTTTGCAATTCCCGTAGCGCTGTGTGCGGCTGACCCTGCACTGCTAGATTGCAGCCGGGGGGTCACGGTGACGGGTGCGACTGGGCGGCGGGTGTGGGGCATGGCCCTGGTTCTGGTGACTCTGAGCGGGTGCACGGCTGATCAGGGCCTCACCTCTCCACCCAGCCCGAGCATCGCCAGCCCGGCGCCCCAGCCCATCACCGAGTTGTACGAGCTGGCTGCCGGCACCGTGCTGGGCACGGGCACCTTCGACGCCAGCACCAAGGTGCCCGTTTCGGGAACCGTCGAGATCAGCACTGATTCCGGCCGGCTGACTCTGAGCGTGCTGAACCTCGACCTCGGCCCCACCGAGAGCACCGTGACCCTCGAGCTCAACGCCCTCACCGACGACTCGTCGGCGGCCCGATTCCGGACCGCCCGCAGCTACGTCGCCGACGCCCCGGTGCTCACGACAGACCGGCAGACCTTCGACATCGCGGCCGGCAACGGATACGGCGACCAGCTGATAACGAACGATCCCAGCTGGATGCGCACGGCCGTGCTCTGGGAGCAGGTCGACGGGATCACCTTCGGGCGGGTGATGGCCACGGCCGAACTCGTCTGGGCGGTACCGGATATGCACCCCGACCTGGCGGTCGTGGATTCCGGAGAAGTAGCCACCGCTCGAGGGACCGTGATTTACGACAGCGCGGGAAACCCGTCGGGGTACGTGGTGGCGCCACAAGACGCGCTGGAGACCATCGCCGACCGGTTCGGCATCACCGTGGCCGATCTGCTCTGGTTGAACCCGATGCGCGGCTGGGCCGAGGCCCGGGCCGACGAGACCATCAACCTGAGCCGGTACGAACGCGGCCGGTGAGCGCGTGCGGCACCCTCGTCGGCCACCCTGGCCGAGTGCGCTAGTGGCCGCTGGTGCTCACGACGGCCGCGTTGGCGCAGGATGAGGTCTGCGCCGCGCTGACCCGGCGGTCGTCTTCCGGCACGGAGCCCGACACGGCCGTATAGCCGTTCATGGCGGAGAGCCCGTTCTCGGAGACCGTGATTCCGGTGGCCATCAGGGCATAGGTGTCCCCGTGCTTTTCGGCGACTTGCAGGCCGTTCAGCTCGAGCCCGCCCTCCACCTCGAGGCAGCCGACGCCGGTGCCGTTGCCGCGCAGGTTCTGCATGTCGAAGGTGTACGGCCGGCCGTCCACGCCGATCGGTGTGACGTACTCGCAATCCACGAATGCGTGCAGGCTGGCGCTGCGACCGTCGTCGAGAACCGTGACGACCACCCCATTGTGCAGCGTCGCCGTCCAGCCGCTGTGCGTCCCCGGCCCGGCCAGATCGTCGGTGAGGGTGTGCGTGGCGCCCGATGCCGTGGTGATGCCGTAGGTGAATGGCGAGCTGGCTTCGGAATACCACTCGGTGTCGTTCTCGCCGTCGCCGTCGACATCCGCGATCTCGGCGCTGGCGGCTCCGGCCGGCATCTCGGCGGGGGTGGCAGGGCAGCCGGCGGCCTCGGCGGCAGGCTCCTCGGCCTCCGCGGTCGCAGTGGCGTCACCGGAACCGTCGATGTCTGATGACGTCACCAGAGAGCTCTGGGCCACCCCGGCCGCACCGCACCCCGTGAGGACGAACAGCAGCACACCGAGTACGACGAAAGACCGGCCTGCGCGGTGGGTTTTCGAATGAACGGTTGACATCAGATCGATGCTACCCACGTTGGCTGGGCGCCCTCCGTGATTCGGCCGTGCTTTCGGAGGGTATTGCCAGTGTGCCACTGGAACCTGGTTCAGCACCTGGTTCGGCGGCCTATTCCGGCCGTGCCGGTTCCAGCGTCGACTGCGGCCGGTGCCGGGACAGCCCGACGACCCCGAAGGCGGCCACAGCACCGGCGAGCACGAAGGCCACCAGCGCATAGGGTGGCGCGGCGGAGGCCTCCCCCAGCACCACGATGCCGATGCCGACCGCCACGAGCGGGTCCACCACGGTCAGCCCGGCGATGACGAGGTTGGGCGGTCCGGAGGAATAGGCGATCTGTACGAAGATGCCGCCGACGACGGCCGCGGTGAGGACGCCGCCCACGCACAAGAGGGTGAGCAGCGAGATCTGGCCCGACACGAGCTGGGTGATGGTGAGCTTGGCGAGCGTGGCGACGAAGGCGTAGAGCACTCCGGCGCCGACCACCCAGGCCACGGCCGTGAGCCGGGCGCGCAGGAACACGAAGACCAGGCCGAAGCCCACCAGCACCGCGGCCAGCAGGATCAAGATGATGGTCACCTGCGGTGGCCGGATCGGCCGGTCGGCGGCGTACACCGCGGCGATGGTCACGAAGACAACGATCCCGCCCACGGAGAGCGCCACCGAGCGCAACACCGTGCCGTCGAGCCGGGTGTGCGCGAGCCGGGAATCGACGACGGTGGAGAGCACCAGGGCGGCCACACCGAGCGGCTGCACCACGAGCAACGGCGCCAGGCCCAGGCTGGTGAGCTGCAGCAGGATCGCGCAGCCCAGCAGCAGCGTGCCGAGCAACCAGGACGGCCGGCGCAGCAGGGCGAGGAGTTGGCCGGCGCTCATCCGCTGCCGGTCGGCCGCGCGGATCCGGGCGGCCTTGCCCACCCCGCGGTGTTGCAGCTGGGCCCCGAGGGCCAGGAAGATCGTGCCCAGCAGCGCCACGGCGATGCCGAGATTCTTGCGCGCGGCCGGGTCGAGGAACCCCACGATCGCGTCGGTGACTTCGGAGGTGGTGAACGGGTCGGGCACATGCCGACTTTACCCGCTGCCGACGTGTCCGCCGCTGGTGCTAGCGTGCCAGCATGAAGCAGAGAGAGCTCTTCCTCCAGGCGGATGCCGCGTTGCGCTCCGTCATCGACCGGATCACTCCCCAGCAACTCGACCTGCCCGCGCCGGCGGAGTGGTCAGCCACGCCCGACCCGACCCTGCGCGATGTGCTTGCCGCGCACGCCCGCGACGAGGCCTGGGTGCCCGATGTGCTGCTCGGGCGCACCATCGAAGACGCCGGCGGCACCTACGACGGCGATCTGCTCGGCGCCGATCCGATCGCCGCGTACGACCGGCTCAACGACCTCGCCACCAGGGCCGTGAGCGAGGACCTCGACCCCGAGAAGATCGTGCACCTGAGCTACGGCGACTTCCCGCTGCGGGAGTACCTCGAGCACGTGAGCATCTACCGGGCCTTCCAGGCCTGGTCGATCGCCCGGCAGCTCGGCTGGGACTACTCCCTGCCCGCCCCGCTGGTGGACACCCTCTGGGACGTGATCGGCCCGCAGGTCGAGGGGTTCCGGGCCATGGGCGTGTTCCCTCCCGAGGTGGAGGTCCCCTCCGACGCCGACCGGGAGACCCAGCTGCTGGGCCGGGTGGGCTACTGGGTGCCCAAGCCCTAGCCGCGGGCGCGGCGTAACTGGTCGGCCACGGTGAGCGCCACGATGAGCACGCACAGGGCGGCGATGACCAGCACCACCACGGTGACCCCGACCGTGCCGGCGAGCAGCGGAACGAGCAGCACGGCCGCCGCCGCGGGCAGGATCACGGCCGGCCGCACCTGCGACCGGGTATCCAGTACGGCGTGGGTGGCCCAGAGCAGCAGCAGGAAGGCACCGACCGGCAGCGCCACGGCGAAGGCGAGGGTCGTCGCCGACGCTTCGACGTGATGACCGGCGTCGGCCACGGCCACTTCGAGTCCGGCGCCGAGGGCCGCCAGCGACACGAACACCCCGTAGTGCCCGTAGCCCCACAGATAGGAGCGACCGCGGTTGGCCGAGAGTCCCTCCCCGGCCGGTTCGAGGAAGTAGAGCCACCAGAGCGCGAACACCGCGATGAACGACGCCACGGACACGAGCACCAGATCGCCGCTGAACCCGCGCGCTTCGAGCGCATCCTGCACCCCGTAGATGGCGGCGAGCACACCCTCGCCGAGCAGGATGATCGTGAACAGTCCGTACCGTTCACTGATGTGGTGCGGGTGCCAGAAGGTGCTGCCGGAGCGCTCGGCCCACGGCGGCACGGCCAGCTCAAGCGCCACGAGCACCACGAACGACGCCAGGCCGAGCTCCTCTGGCAGCGCGAGCCGGGCCAGCCAGCCGAGCTGTACGAGGCTCACCCCTGCCGCATACCGCCATGCCGTCGCGCGACCGTCCGGATGCTCGGCGCCGGCCCGTATCCACTGGGCCACGAGACCCAGCCGCATGATGAGGTAGCCCACCGTGATGGCCCGGAAATCCTGGTCGAGGAACGCGGCCGGAACCCCGGCCGCGAGCACCAGCACCCCGCCCATCTGCACCAGGGTGAGCAGCCGGTACGGCACGTCATCGGTGTCGTACGCCGAGGCGAACCAGGTGAAGTTCATCCACGCCCACCAGATGGCGAAGAACACCATCAGGAAGGGGGCGATCTCGTCGGCCCCGTGGCCGCGCTCGAGGCCGTGCGCCAGTTGCACCACGAGCTGGGCCACGGCCACCACGAAGGTGAGGTCGAAGAGGAGCTCTAGCGGGCTCGACACCCGGTGTGGCTCTGCGGTGTCGCGCGCAGTCATCCGACGGTGCAATCTGATGCCAGGCGCGTCTGTCATGCGCTCAGCCTAGAGAGGCCTGCGGCTTGAATGCCAGCGCATGTCGCACCGCGCGCCGAGGGGTCAGGAACGCACCAGCCGGGCGATGGCGTCGCCGGCTTCCTTGAGCTTGAGTTGGGCCTCCTCGCCGCCTGTCGCGACGGCGTCCACGACGCAGTGGCTGAGGTGGTCGTTCAGCAACCCAAGGGCCACCGACTGCAGGGCACTGGTCATGGCAGAGACCTGGGTGAGGATGTCGATGCAGTACTTGTCGTCGGTGACCATGCCCTGCAGGCCCCGCGCCTGGCCCTCGATGCGGCGCAGACGCTTGAGGTAGTCGTCCTTGTTGGAGATGTAGCCGTGCGGACCGTCGTGGGAATGCCCGGCGTGGGGATCGATGGCGTCGGGAACGGCGGCGTCGGTCGTCATGGTGTGCTCCTGGTGTCGGCTGGCCCTATACCCCCTCACGGTATCACGAAAGTGCGCTAGAGTACCCGGAGGGGGTATCCAAACCTCCCATCAGTTTCGTCAGCATCCGCTTCAACACGAAAAGGTTCGTCCCATGGCTCAGCTCGACAGCACCTCCGACACCGTCACCGACTACCTGGTGAGCGGCATGACCTGTTCACACTGCGTGGCCAGCGTGATCGAGGAGGTGTCCACGGTCACCGGCGTGAGCGCGGTGACCGTTGACCTCGTGGCCGGCGCCGTGAGCACCGTGCACGTCACGAGTGCCGGCTCCCCCGACCTGGCCGAGATCCGGGCCGCCGTGGATGAGGCCGGTTACGAACTGCAGGGCCCGGCCGACACGGGCGCCGCCGAGTGAGCGACCCCGTCGACCTTCTCGTCGGCGGCATGACCTGCGCGTCCTGCGCCGCCCGGATCGAGAAGAAGCTCAACCGGCTGCCGGGGGTCGAGGCCACGGTGAACTACGCCACCGACAAGGCCACCGTGCGGCTCCCCGAGGGCACCAGCATCGACGACGCCATCGCCACCATCGTCGCCACCGGGTACACGGCCACCCTGCCCGCTCCGCCACCGGTCCAACCCCCAGCCGGCGCCGACGCCCCGGCGGCCGCCCCTGATGCCGAGACCGCGGCGCTCCGCCAGCGCCTGTTGATCTCCACCGCCCTGGCGATCCCGGTGACCCTGCTGTCGATGATTCCGGCCCTGCAATTCACCAACTGGCAGTGGCTGGCCCTCATGCTCGCCGCTCCCGTGGCCGTCTGGGGCGCCTGGCCGTTCCACCGCGCCGCCTGGCTGAACGCCCGCCACGGCGCCGCGACCATGGACACCCTGATCAGCGTGGGAGTGCTGGCCGCCTTCGGCTGGTCGCTCTACGCCCTGTTCCTCGGCGACGCGGGGCTCGCCGGCATGACCATGCAGCTCAGCTTCAGCATGACCGGCGGCACGGAGATCTACCTCGAGGTCGCTGCTGCCGTCACGGTGTTCATCCTCGCCGGACGCTTCGCCGAGGCCCGCGCCAAGACCCGCTCGGGTGCGGCACTGCTCGCGCTGCTCAATCTGGGGGCGAAAGATGTGGCGGTGCTGCGCGACTCCCTCGAGCAGCGCATCCCCATCGCCGAACTGTCGGTGGGCGACCTCTTCGTGGTGCGCCCCGGCGAGAAGATCGCCACCGACGGTGTCGTCGTCGACGGCATCTCGGCCATCGACACGAGCCTGCTCACCGGCGAGACCGTGCCCGTGGAGGTGGGCCAGGGCGACGCCGTCGTCGGCGCCACCGTCAACTCGGGCGGCCGGCTCACCGTGCGCGCCACCCGGGTGGGCGCCGATACCGAACTGGCGCGCATCGGCCGCCTCGTGGAGCAGGCCCAGTCGGGCAAGGCCCCCGTGCAACGCCTCGCCGACCGGGTGTCGGCGGTGTTCGTTCCCATCGTGTTCGTCATCGCGCTGGGCACCCTGGCCACCTGGTTGGCGCTCGGCGCCGGCGCTGAGCAGGCGTTCACCGCCGCCGTGGCGACGCTGATCATCGCCTGCCCCTGCGCGCTCGGGCTGGCCACCCCCACCGCGCTGCTGGTGGGTACCGGGCGCGGCGCCCAGTTGGGCGTGCTCATCCGCGGACCGCAGATCCTCGAGTCCACCCGCCGGGTCGACACCATCGTGCTCGACAAGACCGGCACGGTCACGACCGGGAAGATGGCGCTGCTGGCCGTGCACGGCCTGGCCTCGGCCTCGGCCGCCTCCCACACCGAGCTGCTGCGTCTCGCCGGAGCGGCGGAGGCCGGCTCGGAGCATCCGATCGGCGTCGCGATCGCTCACGGGGCGCTCGAGAGGGTCGGCGTGCTGCCGGCTGCCACGGAGTTCGCCTCTGCGCAGGGTTTCGGCGTGCAGGCCTCGGTCGACGGCCGTCGGGTGCTCGTCGGTCGACCGCGCTGGCTGGCCGACGCGTGGCAGATCACCCTGCCGGGCGAGCTTCGGACAGCCCTCGACACGGCGGAGGCGGCCGGCCAGACCGGTGTCGCCGTAGCCTGGGACGGGGTCGCCCGCGGCATCCTGGTCGTGGCCGACGAGGTCAAACCGTCGAGCGCCGCCGCCGTGGCGCGGCTGATCGACCTGGGCCTGACACCCGTGCTGCTCACCGGCGACAACGAGACCGCGGCCCGCGCCGTGGCCGCGCGGGTGGGCATCGACGAGGTCTTCGCGGGCGTTCTGCCGGCCGACAAGGTCGACCGGGTGCGCGCCCTGCAGGCCGCCGGGCACGTCGTGGCCATGGTGGGCGACGGGGTGAACGACGCCGCCGCGCTGGCCGCGGCCGACCTCGGCATCGCCATGGGCACCGGAACCGACGTGGCCATCGAGGCCGCCGACATCACCCTGGTGCGATCGGATCTGCTGGCCGTCGTCGACGCAATCCGGCTGTCGCGGCGCACCCTCGGCACCATCAAGACCAACCTGTTCTGGGCCTTCGCGTACAACGTGGCCGCGATTCCGCTTGCCGCCCTGGGGCTGCTCAACCCGCTGATCGCGGGCGCCGCCATGGCGCTCTCCTCGGTGTTCGTGGTGACCAACAGCCTGCGGCTGCGCGGGTTCCGGGCGGTCTAGCGAGCTGCGGCGGTCGCGCCGTGCCTGGCCGAGGGCAACCGCCAGGCCAGGTACGCCGTGGCCGCGCCGACCACGCCGAACACGGCCTGCAGCGGATGTGGGCCGATCACCGTGAACTGCACGATCTCGAAGGCCACCAGCCCGACACCGGCGGCCAGCGACACATGCCTCGCGTAGGGTCCCCTGCGCCACTGCCAGACCGCGCCCACGCCGAACCCCACGCCCACGAAGAGAGTGAGCGCGGCGCCGGGCAGCAGCCAGTCGTCGAACGGGCTGCCCTCGAGCACGGCGGGGTCCGCGGCGAGAAGCGCCCCGTCGGGACCGAGCATCAGCAGAATCCCGCCGGCCAGAGCGCTGATGCTGGTGACGGCCTCCACTGTGACCAGCGTTTTCTCCGTGCCGGAGCGTGCGGGCGGACGGCTGGGCGCGAGGGTGCGGTGACTGCCGGTTGAGGTCATGCCCCGAGTATCACCCCGGGCCGCGCTTACCGCGAGGGGCGCATGCTGCGGTGCACGGCAGCCGCGGCGACGAGCATCAGGAGCACGGCGATGAGGGAGGTCACGCCCACCCCGCTGTCGAAGGCCGCCCGGGCCGACTCGGTGAGCGCGGCCGCCGACGCGGCAGGAAGGTCGCCGGCCACTCCGAGCGCCCCGCCGAGGGTTTCGCCGGCCTGGGCGGTCTCGGCGCGACCGAGCCCCTCCGGCAGCACCACGCTGGCCCGGTACGACGCCGCGAGGATGGCGCCGAGCACGGCCGTGCCGAGCACCGCGCCGAGCTCGTAGGCGGTTTCGGAGACACCGGCGGCGGCCCCGGCCTTGTCGGCCGGTACCGAGCTGAGGATCGTGTCGTTGGAGATGGTCTCGGCGGCGCCCACGCCGACCGACAGGATGCCGAAGGCGAGCGCCACCACACCGGCGGTGAGGTTGTCCCGCAGCAGGATGATCACGCCGAAGCCCAGGGCCGAGAGCAGGATGCCCGCCACGATCACGAGACGCGGCGGCACGAGGCGCACGACATAGGCCGCGGTCAGGCCGGCGGCCACCGAGAGCACCGCGCCGGGGAGCAGCAGCAGGCCGGCGGCCAGCGGGTCGAGGCCGAGCACCAGCTGGAGGTGCTGGGAGACGAAGAACAGGAAGCCGACCAGGCTGAACACGGCGAGGAAGTTGGCCAGCACCGACCCGGCGAACGGCGCGTGGCGGAACAGGCTCAGGTCGAGCAGCGGGTTGGCGATGCGCAGCTGGCGGCGGAGGAACACAGTTCCGGCGGCCAGTCCGAGTGCCAGTGCGCCGATGCCGACCAGCCCAACGCCGTCGTGCGTCAGGGTCTTGATCGCGAAGACCAGCGGCGCGAGGGTCAGCAGCGACAGGCCGACGCTGACGAGGTCGATCCGGAGCGGCGCGGGGTCCTTCGACTCGGGGATGAGGAACCCGGCGAGCGCCAGGAGCGGCAGCAGGATGGGCACGGCGATCAGGAACACCGCTCCCCAGGAGAAGTGCTGCAGCACGACACCGCCCACGATGGGGCCCAGGCTCGAGCCGGCCGCGAAGGCGCCGGCCCACACGGCGATGGCCAGGGTGCGCTGGCGCGCATCCAGGAACAGGCTGCGCAGCAGTGACAGCGTGGACGGCATGATCATGGCACCGAAGAAGCCCATGACCGCACGGGCCGCAATGAGCAGCTCGGCGGTGGGCGCGAAGGCGGCCAGGGCCGACACCACGGCGAAACCGGTGGCGCCGATCAAGAGCAGCTTGCGGCGGCCGACGCGGTCGCCGAGGGTGCCCATGGCCACAAGCAGGCCGGCGAGCACCAGCGGGTAGATGTCGACGATCCAGAGCAGCGTGGTGCTGCTGGGTCGCAGGTCGAGGCTGATGGCCGGCAGGGCGAAGCTGAGCACAGTGTTGTCCACCGAGATGAGCAGCACGGGCAGCATCAGCAGCACCAGGCCGAGCCACTCGCGTCGGCCGGCGCGGGGAATGGCCGACTCGGCGTCCGAGTGAGTGCGGATGGGGCGTGTGGTGCTCATATCAACCTGGCTGGAGAACGGGTTCCTGGCGGAACGACGGGCTTTACTGCACCATCTGGTACAGCAGAATAAGACTATACCACCAGGTACAGTAAAGTGGCGGTCATGGCCCAACATCGCGACAGCGCGCGGGAGAGCATCCTCACCGCGTTCCAGGAACTGCTCATCGACACGAGCGGGTCCGGTGCCTCGCTCGACGCCGTCGCGCAGGCTGCTGGCGTGACCAAGGGTGGCCTGCTCTATCACTTCGGCTCGCGGGACGGCCTGGAAACCGCCCTGATCGAGCGGTTGGAGACGCTCGCCGCGGCCGAATACGACCGCATGCGCGCGGCACCGAACGGCGCGGCCGCCTACTACGTGACCCTCACCGAGTACGTCGACAGTCCTCTGGACCGGGCCACGCTGGCCGGCGGCACACTGGCCCGCCGCAACCCCCGTGCCCGGGGCGTGGTCCTTGAGATGCGCCGCCGCTACTTCGCCATCCTGAACGACGACCTGCGCGACCCCGAACTGGCCCGTGCCACGATGCTGCTGGCCGACGGGCTGTACTACGACGCCACCACTCTTGCCGAACCGTTCGAGCACGAACTCGACGTGCCCGCCTTCCTCGCCCGGATGCGCCCCGCGCGAGGTTAGGCGGCGCGGGCGGCCTCGGAGCGGGTGAGCGCGTTCTGCAGGGATGCCAGCAGCAGGGGCAGCTGGGCGGCCGGCGCATCCGGAGCCTCGGGGTGCCACTGCACACCCGTGATCGGTGCGGTGCGGTGCTCAACGGCCTCGACCAGGCCGTCGGGGGCGGTGGCCACGGGCGTGAGGCCCGCGCCGAGCCGGCCGACGCTCTGGTGGTGGGCGCTCTGCACCGAGATGCGGGTGTCGCCGAGGGCCTCGGCGAGGGTGCTCGTGGAGCGCAGCACGACGGCGTGGGTAGAGAGGATCTCGTCGATGGGCACGCCGACGTTACGGTGGATGCCGTCGTCGATGTGCTGCACGAGGTCGCCGCCGAGGGCCACATTGATGATCTGCAGTCCGCGGCAGATGCCCAGCAGCGGGGTGCCGCGTTCGGCGGCGCGCTGCACGAGCGCGATCTGGCCCGCATCGGCGTCGGTGAAGTGCACCGTCTCGCCCTCATAGCCGGAGTCGGCGCCGTAGAAGCGCGGGTCGATGTCCTCGCCGCCTACGATCACGACGGCGTCGGCCGAGTCGGTGAGGTCGAGCAGGTCGGCGGGGTCGAGGTCCGCGGCGGCCAATCGCACGACGGTCCAGCCGCCGTCAGTGCCGGCGTCCACGACGGTGGCGTTGAGGGTCTGCACCTTGGCGTGGTACTCGGGGCGGTCCGGCCGGCTGCGGGTGACTTCGACGACGGCGAGAGTGGGCCGGTCTTCGCGGGCCGTCGGCAGGGCGGTCATCGTGGCGAGCGTCTGGGTGGTCATGGCTCGCCTTTCGTGACGTGCAGGGTGCAGCGGGTGCTGGTGTCGTTCCAGTGTGCCCGAGGCGACCGGCCGGCATCCGGGCGGCGGTAACAGAGCGCAACAGAGCGAGGGGTTCTATGCTCGAGGGAAATACGCCGCACGTGAGCGCTTCCGAGGAAATGGACCCCATGCAGCCAGGCCACCCGCGCATCCGACCGACGATCTCCGGGCTTGCCGCCCGCGTGGCAGCGCTCGTCGCGATCGTCGCCCTTGCGCTGGTCGGGACCGGGCTGGGCGCGGCCGCACCGGCCAGGGCGGATGACCCGGTGAACTTCGGCGAGAGCCACATCGTCGACACCGTCGGGGCTCTCGGCGACCGGGAGCCCGAGGTGGTTGCCGCCCTCGACGCACTGTTCGCCGACACCCAGATCGACCTCTTCGTGGCCTACGTGGCGAGTTTCGAGGGCGTGGACGACCCGTCGACGTGGGCCGATTACACAGCGGTGGACAACGGCTTCGGCGACAACGACGTGCTGTTGGCCGTGGCCACAAATGACCGGCAGTACCAGCTGTCGGTCGCCACCGATTTTGTGCTCGACGAAGCCCAGCTCGCCGAGGTGCAGAGCACCGCCATCGAACCGTCGCTGCGGGTGAACGACTGGGCCGGCGCCGCGATCAACGGGGCCACAGCCATGCAGCAGAGCGTGGCCGGCGAGCCGCTCAGCGATCCGGTGATCACCCCCGGGGACGCCAGCCCGTCCAGCGGCGGCGGGTTTCCCAATTGGGTCACGGTGCTGCTCGTGCTCGCCGTCGTGGGCGGTATCATCGCCGTGGTGATCTGGGCGCTGCGGCGCCGCGGCACGGCCCCGGTGGCGAGGCCGGGTGGCGCCGAGGCGTCGACGCCTGAGCTGAAACGCGACGCCTCCAGCGCGCTCATCGCGACCGACGACGCCATCAAGACCAGCGGCCAGGAGGTGGGCTTCGCCGTTGCCCAGTACGGCGCCGATGCCGCCGCGCCCTTCCAGGCGGCGGTGGGCGCCGCCACGGCGAAACTGTCCGAGGCGTTCACCCTGCAGCAGCGGCTCGACGACGCCGAACCCGACACCGAAGACCAGGTGCGGGCCTGGTACCGGCAGATCATCGCGCTGTGCGCCGAGGCCAACCAGCTGCTCGACGAGCAGGCCGCCGACTTCGACGAGCTGCGGAAGCTCGAGGCCAACGCGCCGGCCGCGGCCGCCGGGCTGGAGACCGAGCTCGGGGCCATCGACGCCCGCCTCGACCAGGCCGAGGCCCGGGTGGAGGAGCTGTCCGCCCGCTACACGCCCGAGACCATCGCCACGGTCGCCGACAACCCCGACCAGGCTGCCGAACGGCTCACCTTCGCCACCAATGCGCTGGCTGAAGCCCGCGCGCGACTGGCCGCCGGCGAACCGAGTGCCGCGGCGGTCGGCATCCGCGCCGCGGAGGAGGCCGTCGACCAGGCGAAGCTGCTCGTCGACGCCGTCGACAGGCTCGCCGCCGACCTGCAGCGCGCGGAGTCGGGCATCCCGGCGGTGCTCGCCGACCTCGACACCGACGTCGCGATGGCACGCGGGCTGCCCGCTACCGGGGTGGCGTCGGCCGATGTTCCGGGCGTGATCGCCCGCACCGAGCAGACACTCACCGAGGTGCGCTCCGCGCTCGCGGCCCCGCCGGTGAACCCGGTCGACCTGCTGCAGCGCCTCGAGGCCGCCAATGCCACCATGGATGCCACGCTGCAGGGCGTGCGGAACGCCCAGGTGCAGGCAGAGCGGCTGCAGGCCGCGCTGGCACAGAGCCTGCAGGCGGCCCGCAGCCAGGTATCCGCCGCTGAGGACTTCATCACCGCCCGGCGGGGCGCGGTCGGCGCTGAGGCCCGCACCCGGCTGGCCGAGGCAGGCCGGTTGACCGCCCAGGCCGAGTCCCTCGTGGCGAGCGATCCGGCCGCCGCCCTCGCCGTGTCGCAGCGAGCCGGCTCCCTGGCCGCCGAGGCCACAGCCATGGCCCGGCGCGACGTGGACGGGTTCTCCACAGACAGCGACGACTTCGGGGACTTCTTCGGCGGCGGGGTCAGTCGCCGCGGCGGCAGCAACGGGTCGATGGGCGCCGTCCTCGGCGGCATCCTGATCGGCCAGATCCTGGGCGGCGGCGGGGGCGGCGGGATGTTCGGCGGCGGGGGCGGTTTCGGCGGGATGGGCGGCGGCGGACGGCGCTCGAGCGGCGGAGGCTTCGGGGGCGGCCGCAGCCCGGGCAGCTTCGGCGGTGGGGGCACACGCGGTCGGCGCGGCGGCGGCGGCCGGTTCTGAGCCGCCCGGGCGACCTCCCCTTCCGGGCCCCTCGGCCAGCCTCCCTCGCCTGCTGAGGCTGCTGAGCCTGCTGTCCAGCCTCCCGACCACACAGCCCTCGAGTTGCCGCAAAGCTGCCCTTCCGCGCGCGCGAAGGGGCGCTATGCCGCAAGTGGGCGACATGTCCTTCGCCGACTTGCCGCCAAAGTCCCCTTCCCCGCTCGCGAAGGGGCGCTATGCCGCAACTCGCGAGGAGCCCGCTCGATAGCTCAGCGGGCCAGCGCGAACAGGGGCGGGGCGGGCACGTCGACCGTGAGGTCGGCGAGGATCCGGCCGACGGTGGGGGTGAACTTGAAGCCGTGGCCGGAGAAGCCGGCGCCCACGATGACCGGGCCGCGGCGGTCGAGCACGAAGTTGGAGTCCGGGGTGGTCGTGTAGGTGCAGCTGATCTCGGTGAAGGCATCCGGGTCCGCGCCGGGCAGCCACTCGCGGGCGTAGCGGCGGAGGGCCAGCAGCTGCTCGGGCTCCGAGGTGAAGTCGCGAAGGTCGGGGTCCACGACCGGCCCCACACCGTGCCAGCCGGCCTTGATCCCCTCGCCAGGGGTGTGCATGCCGTAGACCGGTGAGCGCCAGTACTCGTACCCGGGCGTGCCAGGCCGGTAGCCGTGGTTGAAGCCCGGCCAGGTGAAGCTCGTGTCGAGCACGGCGAAATGCGCCGGCTGTTCCTGCGTCACCACGAGGCGCGGCAGCGGCAGCACGCCTTCCAGGAGCGAGCCGGTCCAGGCGCCGAGCGTGACGATCACCCGTCGGGCCCGGAACTGCTCGGTGTCGGTGTCGACCAGCACGCTGTCGTCGCCCTGCACCGTGAGGCGGGTGGCCGCCATGCCGTGCTGCACCCGGGCGCCGCGCGCTATCGCGGCCTGTTGCAGAGCCGTCACCGACGCATCCGCGTTCACCCGGCCGGCTTCGGGCGTGTAGAGCACCTCGGTATCGAAACGGATGCCCGGCCACCGCTCCGCCGCCGCCTCGACACCGAGTAGCTCCGGGTCGAAGCCCACGGCGGACAGCGCTGCGTGCACCTCGGCGAACGGCTGGCCCTGCCCGTGGTTGACCAGGCCCACCTGCTCGAGCAGCCGGGTGTCGGTCTCGTCCTCCAGCTCGCGCCAGAGCCGCAGCGCCTCCACGAGCATGGCCACATAGGTGGGGTCAGAGTAGCTGAGGTTGAAGTTGCGCGAGGCGCCGTGCGACGCGCCGTTCTTGTGACCGGGAGCGAAGCGCTCGAGCAGGGTCACGTCGCGGCCCCGGCGAGCGAGCTCCCAGGCGGCGGCCGAGCCCATGGCTCCGCCGCCGATGACGAGAGTATCGACGTGCGTAGTCATGCGGGCAGCATCCTTTCGTAGCAGAGCGAGAACCAGATCGCACTGTAGGGAGGATAGATCGGGATCGGGGTGTAGCCGAGGTGTTCGTAGAGGCGCACGGCCTCGGGCTGGCGGTCGCCGGTCTGCAGGACCAGCCGGCGGGCGCCTCGCTCGGCCGCCGCGTCCTCGATGGCGCGGATGAGTGCTTTGCTCAGGCCCCTGCCCCGGTACTCCGGCAGGGTGACCAAGCGCTTCAGCTCATATTCCGTGCCGAGCATGCGCAGGGCGGCGTGCGCGGCGGGCACGCCGCCGACGGTGGCGACGAGGGTGAGCACCATGGTGTCAGGGTCGATCGCGAACGCCTGCGCCAACTCGGCGGCGGTCTCGGCCGACGGGTTCTCGAAGCGGTCGGCGTAGCGGGGACCCACTTCGTCGTCCATGGCCCGGCGCAAGGCGACGGCCCTCGGGTCGGTCCAGTCCACGACGTGGAGCTGTACGAGTCCGGTCGCCGCGGTCATGCCAGCACCTCACGCACGGTGAAGTCGAGGGCGGCCACGGTGAGCGCGATCGAGTCCACGTCGATGCGTTCGTCGTTGCCGTGGAAGAGCATCCGGAAGGTGCCGTAGTCCCAGCGCCGGCTGAGCAGGCCGAACCCGTAGGCGGGGATGCCCCGGCGGCGGTAGAAGCGGGCGTCGGAGCCTCCAACGCTGAGCACCGGCAGTAGGTCGGCGTTCGGGTAGGCCCGGGCCACGGCTGCGCTCAGCGCGGTGAACAGCGGGGTGTCGACGGGCGACCGGGTGGCCGCCTCGAACCTCTCGCCGACGATCTCGATGTCCACCATCAGTTCGCCGAGGGCATGGCGCAGGTAGCCGTCCACCTGGGCGGCGTCGACACCGGGCAGCACCCGGATGTCCAGGTCCACCGTGGCCAGCGACGGGATGACGTTTTCCTTCTCGCCGGCGCGCACGATGTTGGGCGAGATGGTGGTGTGGCTGGAGGCGTGCGCGAAGCCGGCCAGGCTGCCCAGCTCGTGCACGGCGTCGTCGATGTGGGCCGGGTCGGTGAGCCGTTCGGCCAGTTCGGCGGGCAGGCCGAGAACCGAGACGTAGTGCCGCCAGTCCGCGGTGATCTGCACGGGGGCCTCGAACCGCGCCAGCCGGCCCACGGCCTCGGCCGCGATCACGGCCGCGTTGCGGGCGCCCCACGGGGCGGAGCCGTGACCGGGCGTGCCGCGCACCACCAGCCGCCGGCCGGCGATGCCCTTCTCCCCCACCGTGGTGGTGATCGACGGGCGCACGCCCACGGGCGCCCCGCCGGATTCGGTGAGCACGAACGACGCGTCGATGGGGTCGAGCCGGTGCTCGGTCATCCAGCCCACCCCGTAGCGGCTGCCGCTCTCCTCATCGGCGACGGCCGCGAAGATCAGGTCGCCCCGCGGCCGGAACGGCCCCATGGCGATGTCGCGGATCACGACGGCGTAGCTGGCGGTGAGGTAGAGCATGTCGAGGGCGCCGCGTCCCCAGATCTCACCGTCGACGAGTTCGGCGGCGAACGGGTCCCGGCTCCAGCCGTCCCGGTCCACGGGCACGACGTCGATGTGGCCCACGAGCGCGAGCGACGGGGCGGCCGGGTCGGTGCCGCGGATGCGCGCGATCAACGACGCCCGCCCGGGGTGCGGCTCCACCACCTCGAGTTCGAGGCCGGAGCCGGCGAAGAAGCCCTCGAGCGTGCGCACGCTGCGGATCTCGCCGCCGGAATCGGGGGTGCCGTCGTTCACGCAGGCATTGCGGATGAGGTCGCGCAGCAGGTCGACGGTCTGGCGGGTGAGCACATCCGGGTCGGTCATCAGCGCACCATCCCGCCGAGGCTCTCGGCGAACTCATCGAGCAGGGCACGGCCGGCCGGCCAGGCGCCGAGCTTGCTGATGATGTTGATGTGGCCCAGGTTGCCCACCTCGACGAACCCGGCGCCCCACGACGCCGCAAGGGTGCGCGCGACGCCGAGAGCACAGTACGGGTCATCGGCGCTGGCGACCACGAGGGAGGGGGTGCCGAGCACGGCCGGTTCGGCATCCCGGAAGGTCGGGGCCGCAGACGGGAACCCGGGTCCGAACCGGTCGGGCGGGGCCACCAGCAGGGCACCGCGCACCCGGCCGGGGTTGTCCGCCAGCCAGGCCCCGACGGCCAGGCAACCCAGGCTGTGCGCCACGATGATCGTGTCCGGAGTGCTCACGGCCGCATCCACCGCGGCGACCCAGTCCTCGAGATCGGGTGCGTCCCACGAGGTGGGGCGGATGCGCACGGCATCCGTCTGCGTCGCCTGCCAACGGGTCTGCCAGTGCTTCTCGGTGGAGTCGTTGATGCCCGGCACGATCGTCAGGCTCAGGGGGGTCGGCATGATCGGGATCCTCGACAGTTGTTCGGCTGGGCGTTTCGGCGTGTGAACACACACTATCCGTCCCCAATCCATCCCGTCCTGACCGGTGGTCACACAGGCACTTGTGGAGGTGAACGCGGTAGTTTCTAAGCGTTGACCCCCTTCGAAAGGACATTCACATGACCAAGCAGTCGATCTTCGGCCGCATCGCCCAGCTCACCAAGGCGAACATCAACGCGATGCTGGACTCCGCGGAACACCCGAAGAAGATGCTCGACCAGATGGTGCGGGACTTCACTAACAGCATCGCCGACGCCGAAAGCGCGATCGCAGAGACCATCGGCAACCTGCGGTTACTCGAAGACGACCACCGCGAAGACGTGCAGGCCGCAGGCGAGTGGGGTCGGAAGGCCCTCGCCGCCAGCCGCAAGGCCGACGAGCTGCGCGGAGCCGGCAACACCGTCGACGCCGACAAGTTCGACAACCTCGCCAAGGTGGCCCTCGGCCGCCAGCTGCAGTCCGAGAAGGAGGCGAAGGACGCCGAACCGCAGATTGCCAGCCAGACGGCGATCGTGGAGCAGCTCAAGACCGGCCTGAACACGATGAAGACCAAGCTGAGCCAGCTCACGTCCAAGCGCGACGAGCTCATCGCCCGCTCGAAGACCGCGGCCGCGCAGGCCCAGGTGATGGACGCCGTGAAGAGCATCGACATCATGGACCCGACCAGCGAGGTCAGCCGGTTCGAAGACAAGATCCGCCGCGAAGAGGCCAAGGTGCGCGGCGCCAGCGAGCTCGCCGCATCCAGCCTCGACGCGCAGTTCGAGAGCCTCGACGACCTCGGCGAGCTCACCGAGGTGGATGCCCGCCTGGCCGCTCTCAAGGCCGGCACGCCCTCCTCGATCGAGCAGTAACAGGCCGGTCACAGCAGCATCCGAAAACGGCCGCGGGAACAACCCGCGGCCGTTTTCAGTTGGGTCAAGCATGACTACTCTCGGAATCATCGGTGCCGGTAACATCGGCAGTCAGCTCGCCCGCCTCGGCGTGGCCAACGGATACGACGTCGTGGTGAGCAATTCACGCGGCCCCGCCACCCTCGAGGCGTTGATCGCTGAACTCGGGCCACGCGCCCGCGCGGCGCTCCCCGCGGAGGCCGCCGCCGCCGGCGACCTGGTCATCGTGACCATCCCGCTGCACGCCATCGACACCCTGCCGCTGCCCGAACTGGCCGGCAAGCTCGTGATCGACACCAACAACTACTACCCCCAGCGCGACGGCAACATCGACGCCCTCGACGAAGAGACCACGACCACCGCCGAAATGCTGCAGGACCTGCTCACCGAGTCCCGGGTCGTGAAGGCGTTCAACCACATCTACGCCGCCGACCTCAGCACGGATGGCCTCCCCTCGGGCGCTGAGAACCGTCGCGCCCTCGTCATCGCGGGCAACGACCCCGAGGCCCGCGAGACCGTCACCGCCCTGCTGGACGCCTTCGGCTTCGACACCGTCGACCTCGGCCCGCTCACCGAGAGCTGGCGCATCCAGCGCGACACCCCGGGTTACGGCCCGCGGATGGACGCGTTCGAGCTGCGCGAAGCCGTGAGCGCGGCCATCCGCTACCGCGACATGCCGCAGGCGGTCTAACCCACAGACGCGCCGGCTCCACGGCACCTGACCCGCGAACTGGCAGATGCGGCGGGCAGGGGCCGAGGAGCATACTGAGGGGGTGTCCCCCAACTACGTGGTCGTCCCACAGTGGCAAGGTTCTGTCTCCCCGCGCGCGATGCGCCTGGTCGACGGGGCGGAGGCGATCCAGGGCGACCTGCCCTCCTCGGTCACCTACCCCGTGGACGTGCCCGTCGAGGCCGGCGACTCGCTCGACACCGGCATCCACCGGTTCTCGTCACTGCTGACGGTGCGCGACCGGCAGCTGGCGGTGCTGCGCACCAGCACCGAACCGGTGCTCACCATCGGCGGCGACTGCGGGGTCTCCTTCGGCGCCGTCGAGCACGCCTCCCGCCGGCACCCCGGCGAGATCGCGCTGGTCTGGTTCGACGCCCACCCCGACCTGCACACGAGCGACTCCTCGCAGTCCGGCGGTTTCGGCGGCATGGTTCTGCGCGCCATCCTCGGCGACGGCGTCGACGGCCTCGCGCTCGGCCCCGATGAGCGTCTCACGGCCGACCGGGTGGTGCTGGCCGGGGTACGCGACATCGACCCGGCCGAGGATGTCTACATCACCGAGCAGGGCATCCCCCTGGTGCCGGTGGAGAACTTCGGCACTCCAGAGGCCATCCTGGCCGCGGTCAAGCGCACCGGCGCCGGCCACATCTACCTGCACATCGACCTGGACGTGCTCGACCCGGCCACCATCGTGGGGCTGTCGAACATCTACCCGTTCGGGCTGGCCGTGGAGAACCTCACGGCCGCGATCGTGGCGTTGCGGGCCGAGTTCACCCTGGCCGGGGCAACCATCGCGGGCTTCGCGCCGTCCTCCCCCGAGGCCGCCGGCGACGACCTGCCCAGCATCCTGCGCATCATCAGCGCCCTCACCCGCTAATCCTTCGGGACGGACGGAACGATCGAAGGAGATCACACGTGACCACGGATGACGCGCGCGTCCTGCTCGAACGACGGGGGCACCTGCTCCTGATCGGGCTGAACCGGCCGGAGAAGCGCAATGCGGCGGACTTCGCCCTGCTACAGCAACTCGCCCTGGCCTACGGGGAGCTCGAGCGTGACCCCGAGCTACGGGTGGGCGTGCTGCACGCCGTGGGCGAGCACTTCACCGCCGGGCTCGACCTGGCCGACATCGGCCCGCGGCTGGGCCCAGACGGGCTGGACATGGTGCCGGAGGGAGGCATCAACCCCTGGCAGGTCGACGGCACCGCCCTGAGCAAGCCAGTGGTGATGGCCGTGCAGGGCACCTGCCTCACCCTGGGCATCGAGCTGATGCTGGCCAGCGACATCGTCGTCGCCGCGGAGTCCGCCCGGTTCGGCCAGATCGAGGTGAGCCGCGGCATCCTGCCGTTCGGCGGCGCCACGATCCGGTTCCCGCGCGCCGCCGGCTGGGGCAACGCCATGCGCTGGCTCCTCACCGGCGACCTGTTCGACGCCCGCGAGGCGCACCGGATGGGCCTGGTGCAGGAAATCACGCCGAACGGCCGCGAGCTGCACCGCGCCATCGAACTCGCCGAGCGCATCGCCGCACAAGCCCCACTGGCCGTGCAGGCCACCCTGGCGAACGCCCGCACCGCCCTGCGCGACGGCCCGGCCGCAGCCGAGGCCGAACTGCAGCCCGCCCTGGCCCGTCTGGCCGGCAGCACGGATGCCCGTATCGGCATGGAGGCGTTCCTCTCCCGCACCCCGGCCGAGTTCCAGGGCCGCTAGAGGCCGCCGCCCCTCCCCCGCTCGCCAGCGGCAGAACATCCAGAGGCTTGGTCTGGATTCTTCGGAGGTACGGTCGGTAGGCTGCGACGATGAGCGACACGACCTCGACAGCGCCCGCCCCCAGCGCCCCTGACAGCACGACCCGCAGCTATGACGTCATCGTGATCGGCGCCGGCGCCGTGGGCGAGAACGTGGCCGACCGCACGGTGCAGGGCGGCCTGACGACCCTCATCGTGGAGGCCGAACTGGTGGGCGGCGAATGCTCCTACTGGGCCTGCATGCCCTCCAAGGTGCTGTTACGCAGCGGCGCGGTGCTCGCCGCCGCCCGCCGGGTGGCCGGCGCAGCCGAGGCCGTCACCGGGCAGCTCGACGTGGCGGCTGTGCTCAAGCGCCGCACCGAGTTCACCCACGACTGGAACGACGACAGTCAGGCCGAGTGGCTCGATTCCGCCGGCATCGACCTGCTGCGCGGGCACGCCAGACTCAGCGGCATCCGCGAGGTCACCGTCGAGACCACGGATGGCCCGGTGATCATCACCGCGAAACACGCCGTGGTGCTCAGCACCGGCTCCAGCGCGCTACTGCCCGACATCGACGGCCTGGCCGACGTCTCCCCGTGGACCAGCAGGGACGCCACCTCGGTGAAGCATGTTCCCGGCCATCTCGCGATCATCGGCGGCGGTGTCGTGGCCGTGGAGATGGCCGCCGCCTACCGCTCGCTGGGCGCGCAGGTGACCCTGCTCGTGCGCAGCTCGCTGCTGCGCGACCAGGAGCCCTTCGCCGGCGAGATGGTGGCCGCCGCGCTCGCCGACGCGAGGGTGGAGGTGCTCACCGACGCGAGCCCCACCGGAGCCCGCCGCACCGACGAGGGCGAGGTGACCCTGGTTCTCGCCGACGGTCGCACGGTCACGGCCGACGAGGTTCTCGTGGCCACCGGCCGAACCCCGCGCACCCAGGACCTGGGCGTGGAGACCGTGGGCCTGACGCCCGGCGACTGGGTGAGCGTGGACGACACCATGCTCGTGCAGGGCGACTCCCCCGCGCTGGCCGGCGAGTGGCTGTACGCCACGGGCGACCTCAACCACCGGGCCCTGCTCACCCACCAGGGCAAGTACCAGGCCAGGGCCGCGGGCGACGTCATCGCGGCGCGCGCCGCCGGCCTCGTCGTGGACGACGCCCCCTGGGGCACCCACGTCGCCACCGCCGACCACGCGGCCGTGCCGCAGGTCACCTTCACCGACCCCGAGGTCGCGTCGGTCGGGCTCACCGCCGCCGCGGCGGAGAAGGCCGGTTTCCGAACCCGGGTGCTCGACTACGACCTCGCCTCAGTGGCCGGGGCAAGCGTGGTCGCCGACGGGTACACGGGCCGGGCCCGCGCGATCGTCGACCTCGACACCGAGGTGCTCCTCGGCGTCACCTTCGTGGGCGCCGGGGTGGGCGAGCTGCTGCACGCGGCCACCATCGCCGTGGTCGGCGAGGTGCCGGTCAGCCGGCTCTGGCACGCCGTGCCCAGCTACCCCACCCTCAGCGAGGTCTGGTTGCGGCTGCTCGAGGAGTACGGCCGCCCGCCCGCCGCCGGCACCCGGAGCGAGTGATGCGGCGCATCCTGTTCGACTCGCCGATCAGCCGGGCCGGGTACCTCTACGCCACCGCCGTCGGCCTGGTCTGGGGTTCGATCTGGAGCACCGGCCGGGTGGAACGCCGAGAAGGACTGTTCGTCTTCCGCGGGCTGCCGGCCTGGGCGTTCGGCCGCGGCGGCTCCTGCGTGGGCGGCTGCTACCTCACCAACCAGAATGTGTCGGCGGATGTGCTCGAGCACGAGGCCGTGCACAAGGCGCAGTGGCAGCGCTACGGCATGCTGTTCCCGCTGCTGTACTTCATCGCCGGGCGCGACCCGCTGAAGAACCGGTACGAGATCGAGGCCGGCCTCGAGAAGGGCGGCTACCTGCGGAAGAAGCGGGTGGTCACGCGTGCTCCGCGCGACCGTTCCGCCAGTACCCCATGAAGGCCACCTGGCGTCGGTCGATGCCGACCTCGGAAACCAGGAACCGGCGCAGCCGCTTGATCACACCGGCTTCACCGGCCAGCCAGGCGTAGAGCTCGCCGTCCAGGGCGGACCCGTCGGGCACCTCCCAGAGGATGGACTCGTCGATGTCGATGTCGGGGAGCACGGTGCCGCTGTGGTGAGCGGTGATGAACCTGGCAGTCCAGCCCTTCACCGCGGACTCGAGCGCCGCGCCGTGGCCGGCGCCGTTGCGGGGCAGCCAGGTGACGGTGACGCCATCCGGGGCGTTCGTCTCGTGCGCGTCGCCGGCCTCTGGCACCTCGATGTAGGCGCAGCCGCGGGCCGTGCGGGGCAGGGCGGAGAGGATGGCGCAGATCGCCGGCGCCGCGGTCTCGTCGCCCGCGATCAGCACGGTGTTGGCGTTGCCGGGGGCCCATTCGATGCCGACGATGGGGTTGTCGCCGTCGGCGACGGGTCCCACGATGGCGACCTCGTCGCCGACGATGGCGGCGCGCACCCAGCGCGACGCGGGTCCGGCGTCACCGTGGGTGACGAAGTCGATGTCGACCTCGCGGTGCTCCGGACGGGCGTGCCGCACCGTGTAGGTACGGATGGGATTGCGGCGCTCCTCGGGCAGATCCCGCCAGGTCTCGTACCAGGAGTCGCTGCGGGGGAAGGACGAGACGCCCACCCCGGGCAGCGGGAGCACGATCTTGATGCGCTGGTCGAGGCCGGCGGTGCCGAATTCGTGCAGGTCGGGGCCCGTGAAGGTCACCCGGGTGAAGTTGGTCGACAGCCGTTGAACGCGCGCCACGGAGACGGCAAACGGGCGGTAGCTGGGGCGCGGTGCCCGCACACGTGCGGCCGGCGCGGGAGCGACTGTCGAAGTAAGCATGGCCTAAGTATGGCATGCCTAACCTTCATTGCACCCCGAGAGTTCCCTGAATCCTGCCCACTGGCGGGTGTTACGCGGCGGTGACCCAGTCGCTGCTGACGTAGCTTCCGGCGCCGGGGCGAGTGGCGGGGCTGACGTAGCCGGTGGGGATGCCGGCCGGCCGGCCGGTGCTGACGTAGCCGGCCTGTTCGCTGCTGCGGTCGGTGTGGGCGGTGGTGCTGATGTAACCGTTCATGATGCTCCTGTCGGGGATGGTGCCGGTCGACGCAGAGCTTCATTGGACGCGTGCTGGTGGGGGTCGTGCGGGGCCGCGCGGCCGGTGTCCGACCGCGCGACCCTGTGGTGGTGCTGTGTTACTCGCCGACGCCGACGGGCTCGGCGGACACGTTGGCCGAGGTGGCCTCCGCTTCGCCGTCGGCCAGGTTCAGCCGCAGGCTCGCACCGAGGGTGGCGTCCACGTTCGTCCAGTACTGGATGGCGCGCTCCTTGACCTCGGGGCGGGTGACGCCGCCGACGGCACCGGTGATGGTGTCGAGGAATCGGGCCTTGGCCGCGTCGTCGAAGACGTCGCGGTACAGCGTGCCGGCCTGACCGAAGTCATCGTCGTCGGCTCGCAGGATCGCGGCGCTGCGCACGAGCGCACCGTCGCTCTCCCAGGTGCCGTCGCCCGCGAGGGCCTCGTCGGCGACGGGGCCGCCGAGCGAGTTGGGCGCGTAGTTCGGCGCACTGGCGTCGTTGAAGTGGTACCGGGCCGCGCCATCCTGTGAGTAGTTATTCACCGGAGCCTGCGGGGCGTTGATGGGCAGCTGGTTGTAGTTGGTGCCCACGCGGTAACGCTGCGCGTCCGGGTAGGAGAAGATGCGCGCCATGAGCATCTTGTCGGGGCTGGCCGCGATGCCGGGCACGAAGTTCGCCGGCGAGAACGCGGCCTGCTCGATCTCGGCGAAGAAGTTGCCCGGGTTGCGATTGAGGGTGTGCGTGCCCACCTTGATCAGCGGGAAGTCGCTGTGCGGCCACACCTTGGTGAGGTCGAACGGGTTGAACCGGTAGGTCTTGCCCTCTTCGTACGGCATGACCTGCACGTGCACGTCCCAGGACGGGAAGTCGCCGGCGTCGATGGCCTCGTAGAGGTCGCGGCGGTAGTAGTCGGCGTCGGCGCCCGCGATGAGCTCGGCCTCGGCGCCTTCCATCTCGACGTTGCCCTGGTTGGAGGTGAAGTGGTACTTCACCCAGAAGCGCTCACCGGCGGCGTTGATCCACTGATAAGTGTGCGAACCGAAGCCGGGCATGGTGCGCCAGGAGCGCGGCAGGCCGCGGTCGCCCATCAGGTAGGTCACCTGGTGCGCGGACTCTGGCGAGAGGGTCCAGAAGTCCCACTGCATGTCGGCGTCGCGGAGGCCCGAGCCCGGCAGGCGCTTCTGCGAGTGGATGAAGTCGGGGAACTTGATGCCGTCGCGGATGAAGAACACCGGGGTGTTGTTGCCGACGATGTCGTAGTTGCCCTCGGTCGTGTAGAACTTGACCGAGAAGCCGCGCACGTCGCGCCAGGTGTCGGGCGAGCCCTGTTCGCCGGCGACGCTGGAGAAGCGCTGCAGGGTGTCGGTGCGGGCGCCGGGCTGGAACAGCGCGGCACGGGTGTAGGCGGACACGTCGCCGGTAACCTCGAAGACGCCGTGCGCTCCGCCGCCCTTGGCGTGCACGATGCGCTCCGGGATGCGCTCACGGTTGAACTGGGCGAGCTTTTCGACCAGGTAGCGGTCGTGCAGGGCGGTGACGCCCTCAGAGCCGGCGGTGAGGGAGTGCTCGTCGCTCGGGACCGGGGTTCCGGTCTGGGTGGTGGTGGGGGGCAGTGTTGTCATGGTGCTCCTTTGTGTCATGTGCTCGTCGTTCACGTCATTCAAAAGGTGTGGGTCGAAGATCGGGGGCGGATACCGCGGCGCCGGCCTGGCAGGCGGGGCAGAGACCCCAGAAGGTCACCTCAGCGGTCTGCACGATGAAGCCGGCGGAGTCGCTGGGAGTGAGGCACGGGGCCTCGCCCACGACGCACTCGACGTCGGTCACCGAGCGGCAGCCGGTGCAGATGAGGTGGTGGTGGTTGTCGCCCACCCGGCGTTCGAACAGGGCGGCGGACCCGGCCGGTTCGATCCGGCGCACGAGGCCCGCGCTGGTGAAGGCATTCAGCACGCCGTAGACCGCCTGCAGGCTGGTGCCGGGGAGCCCCGCGCTCACGGTGTCGAAGAGCTGCTCGGCGGTGGCGTGAGCCGACTCAGCCAGGCCGGTGAGCACGGCCAGGCGGGGAGCGGTGACCTTGAGGCCGGCGGCGCGGATGACCGCGGCGAAGTCATCCGCGTGGCCATCGATCGCGTGGTCGGCGGCGTGGTGGCCGGTCGCATGGTGACCGGCAGAGCGCTGCTCCGCGGTGATCGTTCCGCCTGTGGCCATGCCTCACGGTAGCAGTTGTTTTGAACTCCTCAAAATAAGACACGCCGCGCCGGGGTCACACCCCGGGCGGAACCCGGTCCTGCCAGCGCAGCCGGCGCTCCAGTTGCGCGCCAAGGGCCAGCAGGGTGGCCTCACCGCCCGGCCGGCCGATCAGCTGCACGCCCATCGGCAGGCCGTCCGAGGTCTGCGCCACGGGCAGGGTGATGGCCGGCAGTCCGGAGACGTTGACCATCGAGGTGAACGGCGTGTACTGCACCTGCTGGGCGAAGTTGCGTTCGCCGTCTTCGGCGTCGTACCAGCCGACCGGCCGCGGGGTGAGCGCCAGCGCCGGGGTGAGCACGGCGTCGAACCGGCCCAGCTGGCGGATCAGGGAGCGCTCGTAGGTGGCCAGGGTGGTCAGCGCCTCGGCGACGTCACGGCCGGTCAGCGCCCGGCCGCGGTGCATCAGCCAGCGAGTGAGGGGTTCGAGCAGGGCCTCCTGCTCGGCGGTCTCGGCCGGAATCCGGGCGGCGCTGAGCTGCCAGAGCGCCCGGAACGCCGGCGCGTAACTCGGGTCCGGCTCCAGCGCGGTCTGCTCGATGCCGTGGCCCATGGCCGCGAAACCGTCCACGCCCACGGCGAGCGCCGCCAGCGCCTCCGGGGCCAGGCTGATCTCGTAAGCATCGTCCCAGGCCGAGGTGGTCATCACACCCAGCTGGTAGCGCCCCTCGCCCCGCACGGCGGCGCCGAGCAGTTGCTGGTCTGCCCCGGGTGCCCGCACGGCGAACGGATGTGCCGGCCGACCGCCGGCGGGCGCGATCATGGCATCCAGCAGCAGCGCGGCATCCGCCACGGTGCGCGCCAGCGGGCCGGCCACGGGGAGACCCCCTGGCACGTCGAGGCCACTCGCCGCGGGGATCCGGCCGCGAGACGGCTTGAGGCCGACGAGCCCGCAGGCGGCCGCGGGGATGCGCACCGACCCGCCACCGTCGCTGCCGGGGGCGAACGGCAGCATGCGGGCGGCCACGGCCACGGCGGCGCCGCCGCTGGATCCGCCGGCGCCGAGATCGGGGTTCCAGGGGTTGCGGGCGGGAGAACCGGCCACGGGCTCGGTGTACGAGGGCAGGCCGAATTCAGGGGTGGCGGTCTTCCCCAAGCTCACCCCGCCGGCCTCGTCGAGAGCCTGCACGAGCAGGTCGCTGGTCTCGGGCACCGTGCCCTGCATCAGCCGGGAGCCGAACCCCACGGGCACCCCGGCGCGTTGCTGCAGGTCCTTGTCGGCGAAGGGCAGCCCCCACAGCAGTGCTGTCCTGGGCACCTCGGTTTCCACGTGCCGCGCGCGGGCCAGGGCGGCCTCGGCGGTCACGGTGACGAAGGCGCCGAGGCCGGGGTTCAGCCGGTCGATGCGGGCCAGGTAGTGCCTGGTGAGCTCGGTGGGGCTGATCTCGCCCTGCTGCAGGGAGCGCCACTGTTCGAGGGCGGTCAGTTCGTGGAGGTCGGCCATCCCCCGAGCCTAGCGACCGGCCCTGACGAGGCCCCGGACCGGGGCCGCTGGCGAAGGGCAGGTTGCGCGCCAACTGTTCCCGCTCCGGACATCTGCGTCCGGTGCGCCGGGCGCAGATGTCCGCTTTGGCAACAATCCGCCGGCGGATGCTGCGGATGCGCGGACTGGCTCTGGCCGCCCACGCCCGGGTAGCCTCGAAGGATGACCCGCACTGACGCTGCCGCTCTGTACAACCCGATGGGCACGACCGCACTGATCACCGGGGCGTCGAGCGGGCTGGGGGTGGGCTTCGCGCACGAACTCGCCCGCCGGGGCGCCGACCTGGTGCTCACCGCACGCCGGCTGGACCGGCTCGAGGCCCTCGCCGTGGACCTGGCCGAGAAGTACGGCACGGTGTCCACCGTGATCCCGCTCGACCTCGCCGCCCCCGGCGCGGTCGCCGAGCTCGTGCGGGACCTCGCCGACCGGGATATCCGGGTGAGCACCCTGGTCAACAACGCCGGCTTCGGCCTGTTCGGCAGTCTGGTGGATGCGCCGGCCGCGCCCGTGCACGACCAGGTGGCGGTCAACGTCCAGGCGCTCACCGACCTCACCCACGCCCTCCTGCCTGGCCTGCTCAGCGCGGCGCTCACGCATCCGCAGGGCGCGGCGCTGGTGAACGTCGCGAGCACGGCGGCGTTCCAGCCGGTGCCACGACTGGCCGTGTACGCCGCGAGCAAGGCCTACGTGCTCAGCCTCACCGAAGCGCTCTGGTACGAGACCCGCAGCACCGGTCTCAAGGTGACCGCGCTGTGCCCCGGCCCGACCGAGACCGAGTTCTACACCGTCGCGCAGCGCTCCACGGCCGGCCCACGCCGCCTGGCGAGCGTGGACGAGGTGATGCGCACGGCCTTCGCCGCGCTCGATGCGCCCCACACTCCCCCGCACGCGGTCAGCGGCGGGCAGAACCGGGTGCTGGCCTGGCTGGCCGCGGTCTCGCCCCGGCGCACCGTGGTGACCGTGACCGGGCGGCTGTCGCGCCGCTGAGCGCCGGGCTGCGGCCTACTTGAGGCTCTTCTGCAGCAGAACGGTGCCGAGCCAGCGTTCGAACTTGAAGCCGACCTTGCCCATCCGGCCGATCTCCTCGAACCCGAAGTCCTGGTGCAGCTTGATCGACGCCTCCGCGCCCTGGTCGGCGATGACGGCGATGATCTCCTTGAGCCCGGCGGCCTTGGAGCGTTCGATCAGCTCGGCCAGCAGCACCCGGCCCAGGCCCTTGCCGGTGGATGCGGCGCCCAGGTAGATGGAGTTCTCCACCGTGAACCGGTACGCCTTCTTCTGCTTCCACGGGCTCACCAGCGCGTAACCGAGCAGCTGCCCGGCCGGCGACTCGGCCACGATGAACGGCATGCCGAGCTTGGTCAGGTAGGCGAACTTGTCGCGCCACTCGGCGAGGGTCATCGCATCCTCGTCGAAGGTGACAGTGCTGTTGGCCACGTAGTAGTTGTAGATCTCCCGAATGTCGGGCAGGTCGGTGTCGACCGCATCCCGCAGCGAGTACTCGAACGCCGCCTCGGGCACCGGCGCCGGTGTCAGGTGGCGCGGCAGCCGTCGACGCGGCTGGTATTCCTCTTCTAGCACCGGATGGGTCCTCTCCACATGGGAATCAGATTACTGCAGCGACCAGTCCACGGCTTGCGCGCCCTGCTCGGCCAGCAGCGCGTTGGCACGGCTGAAGGGGCGGGAGCCGAAGAATCCGCGGCGGGCCGAGAGCGGGCTGGGATGCGCCGCGACGATTGCGGGGGTCGACCCGAGCAGTGGCAGGAGGTTCTCGGCGTCCTTGCCCCAAAGAATGGCGACCAGCGGCGTGCCGCGGCCGGCCAGCGCCCGGATGGCTTGCTCGGTCACGGCCTCCCAGCCGTGCCGGCGGTGCGACCCGGCGGCGCCGGCCTCGACCGTGAGCACCCGGTTGAGCAGCAGCACCCCGTGCCGAGTCCAGGGCGTGAGGTCGCCGGCGACCGGTTTCGGCAGGCCGAGGTCGTCGTGCAGCTCGGTGAAGATGTTCGCCAGGCTCCGCGGCACCGGGCGCACCTCCGCGGCCACCGAGAAGGACAGGCCCACCGGATGCCCGGGCGTGGGGTACGGGTCCTGGCCCACGATGAGCACCCGCACCTCGTCGAACGGTTGCCGGAAGGCGCGCAGGACGTTCTCCGGCGCCGGCAGCACCTCGGCGCCCGCCGCGGCCCGCTGCCGCGCGAAGGCGAGCGGGGCCGCAAACGGGGCCAGGGCGCTGACGTCGAAGGGGCCGGTGTGGTCTCCGAGCCCGAAGGCGCGCGCCCAGCCGGGCTCGATCAGGGCCGGCCCTGTCGGGTCAGTCGGCGAGGGTGCGGGCATCCGGCTCAGGAGCCGAAGGTGCTCACCAGCACCCCGCCCTCGGATTCGCTCACGGTCCAGACGCTGCCGCTGCCGGCGACGCCCAGGGTGCCCTGGCCCACGATCAGCACGGTGCCCTCGTCCACGGCGAGGCCGCCACGGATGAGTCCGGCCTCGGTGGCGGCGACCATGCGGGAGAGCGTGCCCCACTGGGCGGCGTGCACGTCCACGGTCACGTCGAGCAGCCCGATGCCGTTCTCGATGGTGATCTCGTCGAGTCCCTCAGAGGCGTCCTCGGGGCTCACCGGCACGCCGCCGATCTGCCAGCCGCCGAGCACGGCGCGTTCGGCGGCGATCATGGCGCCCGCGGAGTAGCCGAGGTAGGGGATGCCGGCCGCCACCTGGCGGCGGATCTCACCGGCGATGGGTGTCACGGCCGTGAGGTAGGCCGGGGTGAGGCCGCCGCCGATCACGATGCCGTCGACATCCGCCACGGCGAGCAGGGTGGCTTCGTCGGTGAGGCCGAGTACCGTCAGGTGCGGGTCGACGGGGCCGGCGGCACCGAGGGCCGCAACGAGCTTCGCGGCGTGGTCGTCGCCGTCGCCGTCACGCACGACCAGAACGGCCACGCGGGGTTCCTCGCGGCCGGCCGCGGTGGCGCGCAGGGCGGCTTCGGCCAGGAACGGTCCGTAGACCACGGCGTCGTTCTCGGTGGCGTTCTCGGCAGCCCAGCCGCCGCCGACGAGGTGGATGCTCATGCGTCCACCACGCTCGTCAGCGGGGTGGCGGTCACGGGCGGCAGCGCCGACCACGGGAAGACGATCCAGCCGTCGGTCTCCCGCCAGGTGAAGTCGGGCACGTGTACCGTGCGCGGCTTGGTGTACAGGGTCGCCGAGCGCACCTCGCCGGCGGATTCCTTGAGGATGCCGACCACGAGGGCCAGGGTGTGGCCGGAGTCGGAGACGTCGTCGACCAACAGGACGCGCTTGCCGGCCAGCGCCGGGGCGTCGAGCATCGGGCCGGAGAGCACGGGCTCCGGCAGGCGCTCGTCGATGCCGGTGTAGAACTCCACGTTGATGGAGCCGCAGTTCTTGGTGCCCAGGGCGTAGGAGATGGCCCCGGCCAGCAGCAGGCCGCCGCGCGCGATGGCGATGACGACATCGGGCTGGAACCCGCTCGCCAGCACCGTGCTGGCCAGCGACCTGGACGCGTCGGCGAATTCAGTCCACTCCAGCACCTCACGGGGCGGATCGACGGTAACGGGGGTCTCGGCGTGCTGGTCCTGTTGCATTTGTCAATGGTAGAACCTCCCGCGCCCGCCGCGCGCGGACGAAGGGCCCGGTGCGGGCCCGGTGTGTACCCGGTATGGGCATAGTGAGGGCCCGGCGTCACGGCCGGTACGGGGCGGTGTCACGGCCGGCGCGGATACGGAAGACTAGCGGGATGATCACACTGCAGCAGGATGCCGACGGCTTCGTCCGCATGAACCGGCATTTCCCCGCCAAGACGCCCATTGCCATCCGTTTCACCGACGGCACGACCGGCGAGTACACCGGCGCGCGGCTCAACGAGTTGTACGACGCGGCCCTGGCCATCTTCCGGGCCGAGAACCGCCTCGACGCCAAGGGCTTCTCCCGGTCGCCGGCCAAGACCGTGCACCCCACCCACAACGTCGAGTTCGTGCCCGTGCAGTCCGGAATGACCCCTTAGGTCACATCCGGGAGACCGCCCCATGAGCCAGCAGCTGAGTGACCTGCCGTACAGCGCCGAGGTGGAGATCGTGCTCCTGCACGCCTCCCCCGTGCACCGGTACGAGGGGCGCCCGGCCGACGGGCCACTGCCGGCGGTGGGCGGAGAGAGTAACGAACGCATCGAGGTGCGCGCGGGCCTGGGCATCGTGGGCGACCGGCACTACGCCCGGCGGGCGCACGTGCAGGCGTCCGTCACGGTGATGGACGCCGAGGTGCTCGACCGGGTCGCCGCCGAGCTGACGTTGACGCACCCGCTGGATGCGGCCGCCACCCGGCGCAACATCCTGCTGCGCGGCGTGGAGATCGATGCCCTGCGCGGGGCGACCTTCTCGCTCGACAGCGGCGACGGTCCCGTCGAGCTCAGGGCGCACCGGCCCGCGAACCCCTGCGCGTGGATGGACGTGATGCTCGCCCCCGGCGCCCACCGCGCCCTCCGCGGGCGTGGGGGCCTGCGCTGTGAACCGGTGACCGACGGGATGCTGCGGCTCGGCCCGGCCACCATGCGGTGCAGTGTGCCGATGGTGGTTACGGGTGCCGCACTCCCTGGCCGGCCAGAACGGCCCGGTAGCCCTCCCGGTAGCTCGGGTAGCTGAAGCTGAAGCCGGTCTCGAGGATGCGCCGGTTGCTCACGCGCTTGTCACCGCCACGCTTGCTGCCGGTCTCGACGATCTCGGGCACGGGCAGGCCGAGCTCACCGGCGACGAAGGCCAGCACCTCCGCGGCGGGCACCGGGGTGGAGTCCACCCCGAGGTAGAGCGGGTCGGGCGCCTTGGCCCGGAGCAGCAGGTGCACGATCATCGCGGCGGCGTCGTCACGGTGGATGCGGTTGGTCAGGCGGGTGCGCTCGCCCACGGTGGCGCGTCCAGAGCGCACCTGGTCGATCAGGCGCTCACGGCCGGGACCGTAGATGCCGCCGAGTCTCAGCACCACGGCCGAGGGGATCCGGCTGCGGAGCAGCTGTTCGGCCTCGAGCAGGATCGCGTCGGTGCCGGGGCCAGGGGTCGCCGGGGTCGTCTCGTCGACCGTGCTGCCATCGTCCACGTCGTAGACGGCCGTCGAGGACACCATCAGGAACCGGCGCGGCGTCACCTGTGCGTCGTCGAGGGCGTCGAGCACGTTTCCCAGGCCGGTCACATAGGCGGCCCGGTAGACCTCCGGGTCGGGGTTGCCCGCCGCGATGGCCACGATCACGAGGTCGGTGTCCGGCGGCACCACGGGCTTCTCCCTGGCCAGGTCGACGGACTGCCCGTCGAGCGCAGCCGGCAGCAGCCCGGCCCGGCGGCGGAGGCCCACCACGTGCTGGCCGAGCGCCGCCAGGCGCAGGCCCGTCTCGGTGCCGAGGTCGCCGCATCCGGCAATCAGTACTGTCATCCCCCCAGTATGGAGGCGCGCCGGACGCTCAGAGCACCTCGCCCGGCGGCGGCGGGGCCAGGTGCCGCTCCGGCGTGCCGTTGTAGAACGACAACGGCCGGATCAGCGAGTTCGCGGCCAGCTGTTCCATGATGTGCGCCGTCCAGCCGGTCACCCGGGCCGCCACGAAGATCGGTGTGAAGCTGGCGGTGTCGAAACCCATCAAGTGGTAGGCCGGTCCGGACGGGTAGTCCAGGTTGGGCAGGATGCCGGTGCGTGCTGCCATGCCGGCGGCCAGGGCCTCGTAGAGCTCGAGCAGGTCAGGGCGGTCATAGTGGTCGATGAGGGTGAGCAGGGCCGCGTGCATGGTGGGCACCCGGCTGTCGCCGTGTTTGTAGACCCGGTGGCCGAAGCCCATGACCTTGCGCTTGTGCGCGAGGGTGTCGTCCAGCCAGCGGTCGGCCCGCTCGGCCGAACCGGCGCCGAGGCCGATCTCGCTGAAGATGTGCATCACGGCCTCGTTGGCGCCACCGTGCAGCGGGCCCTTCAGCGCGCCAACGGCCCCGGTCACGGCGGAGTACAGGTCGGAGAGCGTGGAGGTGATCACCCGGGCGGTGAATGTGGAGGCGTTGAAGGAGTGCTCGGCGTACATGATCATCGACACGTCGAAGGCCTCGACCACGGTCAGTTCGGGCACCTCGCCGAAGGTCATGTAGAGGAAGTTCGCCGAGTAGCCCAGGTCGTCGCGCGGTTCGACGAGCTCGAGCCCCTGCCGGCGGCGCTGGTCGTAGGCGACGATGGCCGGCAACTGCGCGAACAGGCGCAGCGACTTGGCCAGGTTCGCTTCGACCGAGGAGTCCGGCGTCGTGAGGTCGTTCGCGCCGATCACGCTCACGGCCGTGCGGACCACGTCCATGGGGTCGGCGGAGGTGGGGATCTCGTCGATCACCCGGCGCACGGAGTGGTCGAGCCGGCGCAGGGCGCGCTCGGCCTGTTCGAACTCGGCGAGTTCGGCTTCTCCGGGCAGCTCACCGTTCCAGAGCAGGTAGGCCACCTCCTCGAAGCTCTTCTGGGCGGCGAGTTCCTGCACCGGGTACCCCCGGTACAACAACGAGTTCGAGTCGGGGTTGACCTTGGAGACGGCCGTCGAATCGGCCACCACCCCGGCCAGACCACGGTGGATCTCGGGCACGACCGGTGGTTCCGCCGCTGACGTGTGGGTGGGCTGGTTGATGGTCATGTCGCTCCTTTGCGTCCTGATTCGTGGCCGTGCTGGTGATGCTGTCGTGGTGGTGGGTCAGCCTTCGTGTCCGGTCAGCGTGAAGTTGAAGATCCCCGAATCGAAGCGATTGTAGGCCTCGTAGTCGAGCAACTGATAGAGCTCCGCGCGGGTCTGCATGGCCGGAAGCAGGCCGGTCAGCGACCCCTCGGCGACGATGGTGTCCAGGCCCTGTTCGGCCGCGCCCATGGCCAGCCGCAGCAGCGACACCGGGAAGATCACGAGGTTGATTCCGACGTCGGCGAGCTGGTCCACCCGGAACAGTTCACTCTTGCCGAATTCGGTCATGTTCGCCAGGATCGGCACGTCCACCGCGGCCCGGATCGCCTCGAACTCGGCCAGGGTTCCCATGGCCTCGGGGAAGATCGCGTCGGCGCCGGCATCCACCAGCGCCTTCGCCCGGTCGATCGCCGCGTTCAGTCCGTCGACGGCACGGATGTCGGTGCGCGCCATCACGAGCAGGTTCGGGTCGCGCCTGGCGTCGACGGCGGCGCGGATGCGCTTGAGTGCGGTGTCGGTGTCGACCACCTGCTTGCCGTCCAGGTGGCCGCAGCGCTTGGGGTTGACCTGATCCTCGATGTGGAGGCCTGCCACACCGGCATCCTCGAGGGTCTGCACAGTGCGGGCCACGTTCATCGGTTCGCCGAAGCCGGTGTCGGCATCCACCAGGGTGGGCAGGTCGGTCATCCGGGAGATCTGCTGGCTGCGGCCGGCGACCTCGGTGAGGGTGGTGAGGCCGATGTCCGGCAGGCCGAGGTCGGCGGCCAGCACCGCCCCTGAGATGTAGACGCCCTCGAAGCCCTTGGCCTGGATGAGCTTGGCGGAGAGCGGGTTGAACGCGCCGGGGAAGCGCAGCAGGCCGCCGCCGGCGAGGTCGGCACGCAACTGGGCGCGCTTGGCGGCGGGGGTGAGGGCGGAGTAGAGCATCAGAAGATTCCGTTCAGGCTGGGCAGGGCGTCGAAGAGGCCGGGCCGGGCCACGAGGGTGAGCGAGCCGAGCTCGGCGCCGGAGAGCTCGGGGAGCCGCTGGGCGAGGTCGAGGAACCGCTCGATCTCCGGCGGCTCCAGGGCGTCGGCGGCGAGCAGCCGGAACTTGGCGACGTAGTCCTCCCGCACGAAGGGGCGGGCGCCGAGCGGATGCGCATCCGCCACGGCCAGTTCGTCGACCAGGCGGGTGCCGTCGGCGAGCAGGATCTCCACCCGGCCGCCGAACGCTTTCTCGGCCGGGTCGGTGGAGTGGTAGCGGCGGGTCCACTCGGCGTCCTCGCTCGTGGTCACGGTGTTCCACAGGGCCACGGTGTCGGCCCGCCGGGCCCGTTCGGGCAGGTAGGAGTCAACGTGGTGCCAGGTGCCGTCCTGCAGCGCCACGGTGAAGATGTACGGCACCGAGTGGTCCAGGGTCTCCCGGCTGGCCCGCGGGTCGTATTTCTGCGGGTCGTTGGCGCCGGAGCCGATCACATTGTGGGTGTGGTGCGAGGTGTGGATGACGATCGACCGCACCGCGCCGGGCACCAGGATCTCGGGGTGCTCGCGGTTGAGCTTCCGGGCCAGGTCGACAAGGGCCTGGGCCTGGTATTCGGCCGAGTGCTCCTTGGTGAAGCTGTCCAGGATCGCGCGTTTGGGCTCGCCGCCGGCCGGTAGCGACACGTCGTAGGACGCCTCGGGCCCGTCGAGCAGCCAGGCGATGACACCGTCCTCGCCCTCGTAGATCGGGGTGGGGCTGGTCTGGCCGCGCATGGCCCGGTCCACGGCCTCGATGGCCATTTTGCCGGCGAAGGCCGGCGCGAAAGCCTTCCAACTGGAGATCTCGCCCTTGCGGGACTGCCGGGTGGCAGTGGTGGTGTGCAGGGCCTGGCCGATGGCCTGGAAGATCGTGTCCGGGTCCAGGCCCAGCAGGGTTCCGATACCGGCCGCGGCCGACGGGCCCAGGTGGGCGACGTGGTCGATCTTGTGCTTGTGCAGGCTGATCGAGCGGGCCAGGTCGATCTGCACCTCGTAGCCCGTGGCGATGCCGCGCACGAGCTCGTGCCCGGTGAGGCCGCGGGCGGCGGCCAGGTGCTGGGCCACGGCCACGATCGGCGGGATGTTGTCGCCCGGGTGCGAGTACTCGGCGGCGAGGAAGGTGTCGTGGTAGTCGAGCTCCCGCACGGCCACACCGTTGGCCCAGGCCGCCCACTCCGGCGACACCCGGCGGCCGCTGGGCGGACCGAACACCGTGGCGCCGTCGCCGCCGCCTGAGCGCGGATGCGCCAGCGCCTGCGAGCGGGCCGCGGCGACCGGGTCGCGGGTGAGCGAGGCCGCCGCGACGGCGGCGTTGTCGATCACGCGGTTGATGATCATCTCGGTCACGTCATCGTCGACGGGCACCGGGTCGGCCGCGCAGGCGGCGAGCTTCCAGGCCAGTTGTTCGGTGCGGGCGGGGCTGTCCTCGCTCGGGTGAACGCGCACTTCGGTGGACTGCACGGGTGGTCCTTTCGGTCGGGAGGTCAGGAAGCCTGGTCGGTGGAGCCGAGCACCGCGAGCACGCTCGCCAGGCTCAGGTGGAGGTGCACATGGGTGGCGTGCGCGGCGAGCGCCGCGTCGCCGTCGATGATCGCGTCGAGGATCAGCAGGTGTTCGGCCGCCGCCTGGCGCAGCCGCACCGGGTTGCCGCGCGCGACCCGGCGGATGCGCGCCAGATGCGTGCGCACAGTGTCGAGGGCTCCCACCAGGAAGGCGTTGTCGACGGCGGCATCGATGGCCGCGTCGAACTCGTCGATGAGGGCGTAGTACTCGTGGATGCCGGTCTCCCCGTCGTCGAGCAGCGCGGGAGCGGCGAGGAACCGCTCGCGCAGCATCCCGAACGCCGAACGATCGGCGCCGCGGGCGGCCAGGGTCGCCGCGCGCTCCTCGAGGGCCTCGCGCAGCTCGTAGAGATCGTTGATCGACTCGACCGACATCGCGGTGACCGAGAAGCCCCGGCCGCTGCGGCCGGCGACGAGGCCGTCGGTGACCAGCCGGGCCACGGCGGAGCGCAAGGGGGTGCGGGAGACCCCGAGTCTGGCGGACTGTTCCACCTCCAGAAGCACGGTTCCGGCCGGGAGCACACCGTCGAGAATCTCGTCTCGCAGCACCCGGTAGGCCCGGTCGCTGGCCCGCTCCGGTGCGGTCCTCACGGTTTCTGTATACACAAGCGCATTCTATTCCCCTATTGCCGCGATTGTGCAAGACTAACCGCACCTTGTGTATACATGAGAGCTTCAATGGAGAGGTTCACACCATGACCGACCACACCGTAAGCACTCGCACCACACCGCTCACCGACGCGCCCGACACCCCGCGGGCCACGCCGCAGCCCGCCCCGCCGGAGGCCGGCACCGGCACCGGCGCGTACCGCGCGGCCTGGCGACGCAGCATCGAGCAGCGCGAGGAATTCTGGCTGGACGCCGCTCGGCTCGTCGACTGGGTCGACCCGCCCCGCGCGGCGCTCACCGAGCGCTCCCCCACCGACTACCGCTGGTTCGCCGGCGGCACCCTCAACACGAGCTACAACGCCCTCGACCGGCACGTGCTGGCCGGCCGTGGCGACCACACCGCGCTCATCTACGACTCCGCCATGACCGGCACCCGGGCCCGGATCAGCTACCGCGACCTGCTCGACCGGGTCGCCCGCTTCGCCGGCGTGCTCCGCGCGGCCGGTGTGGGTCGGGGCGACCGGGTGGTCGTCTACCTGCCGATGATCCCCGAGGCCGTGGTGGCCATGCTCGCCTGCGCCCGCATCGGGGCCGTGCACTCGGTGGTCTTCGGCGGTTTCGCCGCCAGCGAGCTCGCCGTGCGCATCGACGACGCCCGGCCGTCCGTGCTCGTCACGGCCTCTGGCGGGCTCGAACCGGGCAAAGCCGTCGAGTACCTGCCGCTCGTGCGGAAGGCCCTCGACCAGAGCGCCGGGTCGGTGCACACCGTCATCGTGCAGAACCGGCAGGCCATCCCGGGGTCCGCCGCCGACTACGCGTCCGGTGCCGACTCCGATACCGGGCCGGCCGTGCGCTGGCTGGACTGGGCCGAAGCCGCGGCCGCGGCCACCCCGGCCGAGCCGGTCACCGTCGCCGCCGACGACCCGCTGTACATCCTCTACACCTCCGGCACGACCGGAAACCCGAAGGGCATCATCCGCGACAACGGCGGCCACGCCGTGGCGCTGACCTGGTCGATGCGGAACATCTACGACATCGGCCCCGACGATGTCTTCTGGGCGGCGTCCGACGTGGGCTGGGTGGTCGGGCACTCCTACATCGTCTACGCGCCGCTGCTGGCCGGGGCCACCACCGTCATCTACGAGGGCAAGCCCATCGGCACCCCGGATGCCGGCGCCTTCTGGCGCGTCGTGCAGGACTACCGGGTGACCGTGCTGTTCACCGCTCCCACCGCCATCCGCGCCATCCGCCGGGTCGACCCGGAGCTGGCCGAACTGGCCAGGTACGACGTGTCCAGCCTCACCGCGCTGTTCCTGGCCGGCGAGCGGCTCGACCCGGAGACCTTCCACTGGGCCAACGACGGCCTGCACTGCCCCGTCGTCGACCACTGGTGGCAGACCGAGACCGGCTGGGCCATCTGCGCCAACCCGCGCGGCATCGAGGAACTGCCCACCAAGCCCGGGTCAACGGCAGTGCCGGTGCCCGGCTACGACATCGCCATCCTCGACTCGAAAGGTGCCCGCATCACCAAGCCGGGCAAGGACGGCAACATCGCCATCCGGCTGCCGCTGCCACCCGGCTCGCTGCTGGGCATCTGGGGCGGCGAGGACAGGTTCGCCAGCGCCTACCTCACCGCCTTCCCCGGGTTCTACGCCACCGGCGACTCCGGCCACATCGATGCCGACGGCTACCTCTACGTGATGGGCCGCACCGACGACGTGATCAACGTCGCCGGGCACCGGCTCTCCACCGGATCCCTCGAGGAGGTGCTCACCCGGCATCCGGCAATCGCGGAGTGCGCGGTGCTGGGCGTGCACGACCCGCTCAAGGGCCAGCGTGCCGCCGGTTTCGTGACCCTCAAGGCCGGCTGGGTCGTCGACCACGACCTGCTCAGCATCGAACTGGTCAACCTGGTGCGCGAGCACATCGGCCCGGTGGCGGCGTTCAGGGATGTGACCGTCCTGGAGCGGTTGCCCAAGACCCGCTCGGGCAAGATCTTGCGTAAGACCATCCGTCAGATCGTCGACGGCGAGCCGTACAAGGTGCCGCCCACCATCGAGGACCCCGCCACCCTCGACGCCCTCGTCCGAGCCGTGCGCCCCACCCCCGACTGACTGTCTCCCATGCGGACATTTGCGCCCGGCACACCGGACGCAGATGTCCGGGTCGGGCGCAGTCGTAGCCCACCCACCACTCAGCCATCCCATTTCACCGGAGCAAAGGAGCCCCCATGAAGGAATCACTGAAAGACACCCGGCCGGAAGGATCGATCGACTACGTCGAATTCGAGACCTCTGAACGCTTCGTCAACCTGCAACGCAGGCGCCGGAGGTTCGTGGTGCCGTTGGCCGTGTTCTTCCTGGTCTGGTACTTCGCGTATGTGCTCGTGGCCGCCTACCTGCCCGAGGTGATGGCGCAGCCGGTGTTCGGCAGCGTCAACCTGGGTCTGCTGCTCGGCCTCGGCCAGTTCGTCACCACGTTCGCCATCACCATCTGGTACGTCGCGTTCTCCAACCGGGTGCTCGACCCGCTGGGCGCGGACCTGCGCGCCGAGCTCGAAGCGAAGGCCACCGCATGAGCGCCCTGGGCATGAGCCTCGGCGCGGTCGCCTCCGCGGTCGAACCGGCCGAGAACAACCCGGTCCTGAACATCTCGATCTTCCTGGCCTTCGTCGCCGTCACCCTGGTGATCGTGATCCGGGCCGGCCGCAACAACCGCACCGCCGCCGACTACTACACCGGCGGGCGCTCCTTCACCGGCCCGCAGAACGGCTTCGCGATCGCCGGCGACTACCTCTCGGCGGCGTCGTTCCTCGGCATCGTCGGCGCTATCGCCGTCAACGGCTACGACGGGTTCCTCTACTCGATCGGCTTCCTGGTGGCCTGGCTCGTGGCCTTGCTCCTGGTGGCCGAGCTGATGCGCAACACCGGCAAGTTCACCATGGCGGATGTGCTCTCCTTCCGGCTGGCGCAGCGTCCCGTGCGCGTCGCCGCCGCCACGACCACCCTTGCGGTGTGCTTCTTCTACCTGCTCGCTCAGATGGCCGGCGCCGGCGGACTCGTGTCGCTGCTGCTGGGCATCAACGACAAGCTCGGCCAGTCCATCGTGGTCACCGTGGTCGGCGGCCTGATGATCCTCTACGTGCTCATCGGCGGCATGAAGGGCACCACCTGGGTGCAGATCGTCAAGGCGTTCCTGCTCATCATCGGCGCCGGCGCCATGACCGTGTGGGTGCTGGTGATCAACGGGTTCAACCTGTCCACCCTGCTCGACGCGGCGGTCGCGAACTCCGCGGCCACCCCGGCCGACGCCATCCTCGCCCCCGGGCTGCAGTACGGCCACAACCCGCTGGACTTCATCTCGCTGGCGATAGCCCTGGTGCTCGGTACCGCGGGCCTGCCGCACGTACTGATGCGCTTCTACACCGTACCCAGCGCCAAGGAGGCCCGGCGTTCGGTGGTCTGGGCGATCTTCCTGATCGGGGCGTTCTACCTGTTCACGCTGGTGCTCGGCTTCGGCGCCGCAGCCCTCGTGGGCGCCGACACCATCCTCGCGTCTCCCGGCGGGGTGAACTCGGCCGCCCCGTTGCTGTCCTTGGCGCTCGGTGGTCCGCTGCTGCTCGGCCTGATCTCGGCGATCGCGTTCGCGACCATCCTCGCGGTGGTGGCCGGACTCACCATCACGGCGGCCACCTCGTTCGCGCACGACATCTACGCGAGCGTGATCAAGAAGGGCAAGGGCGACCCCGACGGCGAGGTCAAGATCGCCCGCCGCACCGTCGTGGTGATCGGCATCCTCGCGATCGCCGGCGGCATCGGCGTGCAGGGGCAGAACATCGCGTTCCTCGTGGCGCTGGCCTTCGCGGTCGCGGCGAGCGCCAACCTGCCCACCATCCTGTACTCGCTGTTCTGGCGCGGCTTCACCACTCGCGGCGCCCTGTGGAGCATGTACGGGGGCCTGGGTTCGGCGATCCTGCTGATCGTGTTCTCGCCGGTGTTCTCCGGCACCCCCACCTCGATGTTCGGTGAGGGCGTGGACTTCGCGCTCTATCCGCTGAACAACCCTGGCATCATCTCGATCCCGCTGGGCTTCTTCCTCGGCTGGCTCGGCTCGGTCACGAGCACCAAGCGGGAAGACCCGAAGCTGGCCGCCGAGATGGCGGTGCGCTCACTCACCGGGTTCGGCGCCGAGAAGGCGAGCGACCACTAGCCACCCGCCCTCGCCCGATCCCACCCGTGGCCCGACTGGGGCCGGAACGGACAATTGCGCCCGGTACGCCGGGCGCAATTGTCCGTTGCGGGAACAGGTACCGGGTCAGGGGCGCGGGGCCAGGGGGCCGCGGGCGACCAGGGTGGTGGAGGCCTGCGCGACGGGCTTGACCACCACGAGGTCGAGGTTCACGTGCGCGGGCAGCTCAACGGCGGCCACGATGGTCGCGGCCACGTCCTCGGCGACCAGCGGGTTGGCCACGTTGGTGTACGCCGCCTTGGCCTTGTCCGGGTCGCCACCGAAACGCACGAGGCCGAACTCCTCGGTCTGCACCATGCCTGGCGCCACCTCGATCACCCGGATCGGCTCGCCGTTCAGCTCCAGGCGCAGCACCTCGGTCATGGCGTGCGCGGCGAACTTGGCGGCGTTGTAGCCGCCACCGCCGATGTAGGCGGTGTGCCCGGCGGTGGAGGTGATGTTGACGATGTCCGCGGACACGTTTGCAGCGCCACCCGGCGCGTCGTCCGCATCCGGTGCCGTGACCGATGCGCGCAGCAGCGGCAGCAACGCGCTGGTGACCCGCTTCACGGCGAGCACGTTGATCTCGTACATCCACGCCCAGTCGTCGAGCGAACCGTGCTCGACCGAGTCGAGCCCTTTGGCGCCGCCGGCGTTGTTGACCAGGGCGTTCACCGGCCCGGATGCGGCGAGGAAGTCCCGCAACGCGTCAACGTCGGACTGCACCGTGAGGTCGGCTGTGAAGACAGCGGCCCCGGTCTCCGCGGCGAGCTCCGCCAGCCGGTCGGCGCGTCGGGCCACGCCCACCACATCCCAACCGTGCTCCCGGAACAGGCGCACGGTGGCCGCTCCGATTCCGCTGCTCGCACCGGTGACCACGACTCGTCTTTTGCCCATTGCCCTATTCTGCCCGGAGAATGGACCCGATGAGTTCGCCGACCAAGACCCCGCACGACGCCGGCCCGCACAAGCCGAAGCGCCGGGTTCCGCTCTGGGACAACGCCCGCTGGATCGCGATCACCCTGATGGTCATCGGGCACGCCATCCTCAAGCTCATCGGCGAGTCCGACACCGCCTACGGCGTCTACCTGTTCATCTACGCCTTCCATGTGCCGGTGTTCGTGGCCGTCAGCGGGTATTTCGCCAAGTCCGGCCCGCCAGGACCCCGGCAGATGCACCGCCTCATCACCGACATCGTCTTCCCGTACCTGATCTTCCAGAGCATCTGGACCCTGCTCGGCTGGGGGCTCAGCGGTACCCTCAAGATCGACTATTCGAGCCCGTCCTGGACGCTCTGGTTCCTGATCGCCCTGGCCATCTGGCGGGTGCTGCTGCCCTACCTGGTGCTGCTGCGGTATCCGCTGCTGATCGCCATCGCCATCTCGGTGGGCGCCGGTTACGTCGGCGACATCGACAGCACCTTCTCGCTGTCGCGCACGCTGGGCCTGCTGCCGTTCTTCGTGTTCGGCTGGAAGCTGCGCCAGTGGCCCCTCACCGCCCGGTGGATGCACCTGTCGCCGGGCGCGGTGTGGCGCTGGCGGAGCGGGGCGATCGCCCTGTTCGGGGCGTTGGCGCTGCTCGTCACCGTCAACATCGTGGGTGTGCGGGACCTGCGCCTGCGCAGCTTCACGCTCTACGACGAGGCCTACTGGCAGTTCGGCTACGACCAGTTCTGGGCCGGTGTCATCCGGCTGGGCCTGATGCTCGCCTCGTTCGGGTTCATCCTGGCGTTCCTCATGCTGATGCCCCGCCGGGCCACCTGGTTCACTCCGCTGGGCGCGGCCACCATGTACATCTATCTCCTGCACACCTTCCTGCTCTACCCGTTGCGGGAGACCGGCGTGCTCGACGGGCCGCAGCCGGCCTGGGTGCTACCCGGCATCATCCTGCTCGCCATCGGCATCTCGGTGCTGCTGTCATTGCCCGTCGTCAAACGGGTCTTCCGGCCGCTCGTCGAGCCCCGGCTGCGCTGGCTGTTCCGTCAGGAGCCGTCCACCCACACGGGCACCATCGTGTTGCCGCACGGGCCGGGGAAGTAACCGCTCCGGCAGATGACGTTGTGTGTCCGGAACCGTTGTCGCGCGCGGCCGGGCTGCCTAGGGTTGCTGCAGACGGAGCGAAGCGCTCCGCACACCGCTGCCGGGCATGCCGGCCCACGCACGAACAGGGAGACCGACCCATGAGCGATTCCGCAGACTGGAAGTTCGAAACCAAGCAGGTCCACTCCGGGGCCCGCCCTGACCCCGTGACCAATGCCAGGGCCACGCCGATCTACCAGACCACCTCGTACGTCTTCAACAGCGCAGAGCACGCCCAGAACCTGTTCGCGCTGGCCGAATTCGGCAACATCTACACGCGCATCCAGAACCCGACCCAGGCCGTTGTCGAAGAGCGCGTCGCCGCCCTCGAGGGCGGCACCGGCGCGCTGCTGCTGGCGTCCGGCCAGTCGGCCTCGACCTTCGCGGTGCTCAACATCGCGCAGGCCGGCGACCACATCGTCTCGTCGAGCTCGATCTACGGCGGCACCTACAACCTCTTCAAGTACACGCTCGCCAAGCTCGGCATCGAGACCACCTTCGTGGAAGACCAGGACGACGCCGCAGAGTGGGCGCGTGCCGTGCGGCCCAACACCAAGCTGTTCTTCGCCGAGACCATCGGCAACCCCAAGATCAACGTGCTCGACATCGCCCTCGTCGCCGAGGTCGCGCACACCAACGGGGTACCGCTGATCGTGGACAACACCATCGCCACGCCGTACCTGATCCGCCCGTTCGAGCACGGCGCCGACATCATCGTGCACTCGGCCACCAAGTTCCTCGGCGGCCACGGCACCGTGATCGGCGGCGTCATCGTGGACGGCGGCCTGTTCGAGTGGACGGCCAACGTCGAGAAGTTCCCCGGCCTGACCGAGCCAGACCCGTCGTACCACGGCGCCAGCTACACCGCAGCTGTCGGCGACGGACTCGCCTACATCATCAAGGCCCGGGTCCAGCTGCTGCGCGACCTCGGCAGCGCCATCGCCCCGGCCAGCGCCTGGCAGCTCATCCAGGGCATCGAGACGCTGAGCCTCCGTATCGAACGCCATGTCTCCAACGCGCAGACGATCGCCGAGTTCCTGGAAAACCACCCGGACATCGCATCGGTCAACTACGCGGGCCTGCCATCCAGCCCCTGGTACGCCACGGCCAACACCTACGCCCCGCTGGGTGTGGGCGCCGTGCTCTCGTTCGAGCTCAAGGGCGGGGTGGATGCCGGCCGCGCGCTGGTCGACAGCCTCACCCTGTTCAGCCACCTGGCGAACATCGGCGACGTACGTTCGCTCGTCATCCACCCGGCGTCCACGACCCACGCCCAGCTCACCCCGGAGCAGCAGCTCACCGCCGGTGTCACGCCCGGCCTCGTGCGGCTGTCGGTCGGCATCGAGAACGTCGTCGACCTGCAGGCCGACCTCGAGGCTGGGCTCGCCGCGGCACGCGCCGTGGTGCAGGCGTCCCGGGCGAACGCGTAGTCCGTCTGCGCTGGTCGGGCTGCCCTGGTCGGGACCGCTGAGCCGGTCACCGGGTCTCGACAGGCTCGACCAGCGCAGGCACAATCGACCAGCGCAGACAGGCTCGACCAGCGCAGCGCCGGATGACGTAACAATCGGCGGTCAAGGCCGAAGTTGGCCACAATGGAGCCGTATGGAATGGCAATACTCCGAGGACACCGTCCCGTCCAGCCTCGTGACCGAGGCACAGGTACGGTCCGTCGCGGGTAAACCACCGGTCACCGGGGCGTGGCGCGACGGCGACCCGGTGGGCCACCGGCGCTTCGTCGACATCGGCGGCCTGGATCTCGAGGCCGGCCAGCGCCTTCCGGCGGCCCGGATCGCCTATGAGAGCTGGGGCGAGCTCTCCCCCGCCGGCGACAACGCCGTGCTCGTGCTGCACGCCCTCACGGGCGACAGCCATCTGGTGGGCGCCTCCGGATCCGGGCATCCCACTGCCGGCTGGTGGAGCGGAATCGTGGGACCCGGTCTGGCCCTCGACACCGACCGCTGGTTCGTGGTGGCGCCGAACATGCTCGGCGGCTGCCAGGGCAGCACCGGGCCGGCCTCGCTCGCGCCCGACGGTTCCGAGTGGGGGCCCCGGTTCCCCTACCTCACCATCCGGGACCAGGTGGCGGCGCAGGTCGCCTTCAGCGACCGGCTCGGCATCGACAGGTGGGCCGCCATCGTGGGCGGCTCGATGGGCGGGATGCACGTGTTGGAATGGGGCATCGACCAGCCCCACCGGGTCGACCGGCTCGGCATCCTCGCGGCCCCGCCCGTCACGACGGCCGACCAGATCGCACTCAACTCGGTGCAGATCGAGGCGATCCGCACCGACCCGCTGTTCCGCTCCGGCGAGTACTACGACGCCGACGCCGGCGACGGCCCGAGCCGCGGCCTCGCTCTCGCCCGGCGGATGGCCCTGCTCAACTACCGCAGCCCGTCCGAGCTGAACCAGCGCTTCGAGCGCAGCTGGCAGAGCGACATCACCCCGCTGGGTGCGCACGGCCGGTTCGCCGTGGAGTCCTACCTCGACTTCCACGGCAACAAGTTCACCCGGCGTTTCGACGCGAACAGCTACATCACCCTGGTCGAAGCCATGAATTCCCACGATGTCGGCCGCGGGCGCGGCGGCGTCGAGGCCGCCCTGGCCCGGATCACCGCCCGTACCCTGATCGTCGGCATCGACAGCGACAGGCTGTTCCCCGTCGACGGGCAACGCGTGATCGCCGCCGGCCTCGGCGCAGGCCTCGGCCTGGGCCCAGACCCGGCGGGCGCAGAAACCGTGGTGATCGAGTCCGGCTACGGGCACGACGGCTTCCTCATCGAGGACGAGGCCATCGGCGCCCAACTGCGCAGGCTCCTGGCCTCCGCGGGCCCGACCGGGAGGGTTGACAGTCCCGGCGTTCGGGAGAACTCTGGCTGAATTCGGTAGGTTCGCCCGCGCGAAAGGATCCGCAGCCATGAAGCCCGGCCCCCTCGTGATGCTCCTGATCGGCACGATCCTCACCCTGCTGGGTTTCGGGCTCACCGCCGCCGGGACCGTTGCGGCCATCGCCAACGCGGCGCAGGGCGACAACGGCTACTTCTCCACCCGCACAGCTTCGTTCGTCGCGAACTCGTACGCGCTCACCAGCGCCACCGTGGGCCCGGTCACCACCACGGACACACCGCCGCCGCTGAACCTCGATATCGCCCGCATCCGTCTGGAGGCCACCAGCAGCAACGGGAGTGACGTCTTCATCGGGATCGCGCCCCGCACCGAGGTGGACAGCTACCTGGCCAGCGTCGCGCACACCGAGGTGAGCGGCATCCAATCCGCCCCGTTCCGGGTGACCTACCGGGAGATCGCCGGTTCGGACCGGCCCGAACTTCCCGCGGAGCAGTCCTGGTGGACCGCGTCGGCCGCCGGTCCGGGCACGCAGGAGATCACCTGGTCGGTGCAGCCGGGGTCGTGGGCGGTCGTGGTGATGAACGCGGATGCCAGCCGGCCCGTGGCCGTGGACCTGCGGGCGGGTGTGCGGTCAGGGCTGATCGCCCCGGCAGCGGCTGCACTGTTGCTCACCGGTCTCGTGACCCTCATCATCGGCCTGGCCCTCGTGATCCTCGGCGTGATCGGCCTCGGCCGCAACGGACCGCCCCCGTCGAGCCGGCCCGACGCCCATGGGCCCCAAGCGCCCGTCGATCCGGACCGGCCCGGCGCTGACTACCCGGCGCGCCTGAACGGCTGGCTCCAACCCGATCTCTCGCGGGCGCTCTGGCTGGTCAAGTGGGTTCTGGTCATCCCGCACTACATCGTGCTGTTCTTCCTGTGGTTCGGCTTCTGGATCAGCACCATCGTGGCGGGCTTCGCCATCCTCTTCACCGGCCGGTATCCCCGGGCGATCTTCAATTACAACGTCGGGGTGCTGCGCTGGAACTGGCGGGTGGCGTTCTACGCGTATTCGGCCCTCGGCACCGACCGGTACCCGCCGTTCACGCTCGCCGCGACCGACTATCCGGCCGACCTCGAAGTGGATTACCCTGAGCGCCTCTCGCACGGCCTGGTCCTGGTGAAGTCCTGGCTGCTGGCGATTCCGCACCTGATCATCGTGGCCATCATCACCGGGGGCACCTGGGCGTGGACGACGAGCTGGAACAACTGGGCCACGGGCGGCGGTGCCGGGTTCTCCCTGTTGACCGTGCTGGTACTCATCGCGGCCGTGGTCCTGCTGTTCAGCGGCCGGTACCGTCGCGGCATCTTCGACCTGGTCCTGGGGCTGAACCGGTGGCTCTACCGGGTGATCGTGTACGCGGCGCTGATGCGGGACGAGTACCCGCCGTTCCGGCTCGATCAGGGCCCCATCGACCCCGGATCCCTGGCACCGGCCGGCTCGGCACCCGCCGCACCCGCACCCGCACCCGCACCCGCACCTGCACCTGCACCTGCCGTGCCCGGCCCCACCCTCGCTCCCGATGACGGTCGATAGAAGCGCCGCAGCGCCCCCGCCACGCGCCCATCCCGACCTCGTCGACCGATTCCTGCGGTACTGGGTGCTGTGGGTCACCCTCGGCGAGACCGTGGGCTTTGCGGCTCCGGCGCTCGCCCAGCTGGCTTTCGCCGGGTCGCCCGTCGCCACCGCCGCGCTCATCCTCGCCGGGGCGGTCGAGGGTGCGGTGCTCGGCTGGACCCAGGCGACGGTGCTCCGGGTCGTGCTGCCGGCACTGGACCGGTCCCGCTGGGTCGGCGCCACGGCACTCGGCGCTGCCGCGGCCTGGTTCGTCGGGCTGCTGCCCGCCGAGTGGGCCGATGTCTGGCAGCGCTGGCCGACTGTCGCCCAGTTGGTCACCGCCGCGCTGCTCGCCACGTTCCTGCTGTGCACCCTGGGGTTCGCCCAGTGGTTCGAACTGCGTCGGCACCTGCCCAGTGCCGGCTGGTGGATCGCGGGAAGCGCGGCGGCCTGGTGCGCGGGCCTCACGGTCTTCTTCGCGGTCGCGACGCCGCTCTGGCAGCCCGGGCAGTCCGCCGCGCTGGTCCTCGCGATCGGGTTGCTCGCCGCCGTGTTGATGGCCCTGGCCATGGCCGTCGTCAGCGGCGTGGTGCTCCGCACCCTCCTGCGCCACGCCCGCTCGGGTTCCCGGCGGCATATTCGACGCCGAGACCACCCCGCCGGCGGCGAAAGTCCTAGTCAAACGGCGTAAAACCGACCCCGGCCCGATAGGGTGCTGTGTAGAGCACTCACGAGGAGCACTGCATCCATGCCACGCATTGCCAGAGAGCGAGACCGGGTCCTCCGGCGGGTCAGCCGCATGGTCGGATTGACCGCCTCGGTGACGACCTTGGCCTACCTGGCTGTACCCGGCGGGCTGGACCCGCGCGTGACTCTGGTGGTCGTTCCCCTCCTCCTGCTCGTCATGGGCTGCCAGTACCTGCTCGGCCGCAGCAGCGCCCTCCGCTGGGCGCTGGGCGTCGTGCTTCTAGGCAACACCACCATCCTCATCATGGGGATGTCCCTGCCCCAGGGGCTCGGACTCAACGTGCTCGAAGAGGCCGTGATCGCCTCTATCGCGGCCGGCGCGATCAGCTGCGTCGCCCCCGTGCTGGTCGTCGGGCCGGGGAGACAAATCGTCCTCTTGACGTCGTTCGGGCTCACCGTGGCTGCCGTGGCACTCGTCACCATCTCGGCGGGCGGGTCGGTGCTCCCCCTCGCCTTGACCGTGTGCGGCTGGGCGGCGCTGTCGTTGGGCGGCTGGTGGATCGCGCAGAGCGTACCCCGGGTGCTGCAACGCATCGCGGCCATCGGGCGGGCCCATCAGGCCGAACGACACGCCAGCGAACTCGAGGCCCAGCGCCGGCAGGGCGCCCGACTGCTGCACGACACCGTACTCGCCACTCTCACCCTCCTGGCCCATTCCGGAGTGGGCGTCAGCCCCGCGGCGTTGCGACAGCAGTCCGGCGACGACGCCCGGCTCCTGCGGCAGCTCCGCCTCGGCGGGCTGCCCACCCCGAGCAGGTCCGGCGTGTACACCCTTGAGCCGGCGAAGGCCTCGATGCTCGGCAGCACCCTCGAGTCGGTCAAACAACGCTTCGGCAGGATGGGCCTCGAAGTGGACTGGCACGGCAGCGGCCAGGTGTTGCTGCCCAGCGACGTGCTCGATTCGTTCCTGCTGGCCCTCGGTGAGTGCCTGGAGAACGTACGCCGGCATTCCGGCGTCACCCGCGCGGACGTCACCATCTCCGACGACGACACGACGGTGCGCGCCATGGTGACGGATGCCGGCAAGGGTTTCGACCTCAGCGCGGTCAGCACCGAACGGCTCGGATTCGCTGAGTCTGTGGTGGCGCGCCTTCGTGACGTCGGCGGATCGGCACGCCTGTTCTCCTCCCCCGGCGCCGGCACGACAGTTGTCCTCGAGGTGCCCAAATGACCTCCGGAACCGTACCGGCACCGTTGAGCACTGGCGGGTCGTCCTCGTCCCGCGCGCACCGCCAGCTACTCGAGGAACAACGCGACGAGCGTCGGCGCGCGTTCCGACGCCCGCAGCGCACCGTCAACACCACCAGGGCCAACGGCGCCGGGCTCGGCGGGCGCCATCTCGGTGTCGGGATCTCCCTGAGCGGCGGCTTCTTCGCGCTCTTCCTGCTGTGGCGGTTCGCCATACAGTGGGACCGTTATCCGAACCCGTTGCCGACCCTGGCCGCCTGGGTGATCCTCGTCCTCGCCACGGCCCTCACGATGGTGTGCGTGAACCGGCTGTCCGGCCGGATGCCCACCTGGATGTTCCTGACCGTGCTCGCCATCGGCGAGGTCATTGTGGGCCTCGACCTGGCCGGCTACGGCCGTGGCGATGCCATGGGCACCTACCCGACGGCCGCGGCCGGGGTGGGCGCCCTGTTCGCCATGCTGGTCACCGTGCGACGCGGCAGGGAAGTGGTCGCCGCCACCCTGGTGCTGGGCGCCGTCATCGCCGCGGGCTCCCTCACGGCCGCGGCCACCCTCCCGTTGACGTTCGCCCCGGCCATCCTCACCATCAGCCTGTGTGTGTTCCCGCCCCTCGTCGGTGTCTCGATCGTCCGCGGCTTCCGCCGCATGGTGCAGCGGGAACTCGACCTGGTCCTGGTGCAGAGCACGGTCACCCAGCTGTCCTCCGCCGTCGGGATGCTCGCCTCCGAGGAACTGGCCCGCATCGACCTCGACGCCGAGACGCTGCTCGACGACGTCGCGACGGGGCGCACCGCCCTGCCGCTCAGCTCGGCGAAATCGGCCGCCGCGGCGACCCTGGCCACCCAGCTGCGCCTGCACCTCATCGAGGGCCGCCGTGAGACCTGGCTGCGCCACGCGCTCACCGAGTCGGAGTTCCTCGGTCCGGCCGTCAACCTCGACGACCCGGCCGGGCTGGCCGGCCAGCTCTCGCCCGAGCAGCGTGATGCGTTGCTTCTGGCGATATGGCTTCTCATCAGCGACACAGAAGGTGCTGAACCGACGGTTTCGCTCGTATTCGGGCCTTTAGGCCGTACTAGCGGCCGAGAAATCGGTGAGATGCTGCGGTTTCCGATCAAAATGATCGTCGAGGGTGTGCCTCGGCGACGCGTGGACCCGGAGACGTGGCAAGCTATCCGAGTAGTCGGCCCTCACATCGATTCGGTGCGTAGTGGGCAGCTCCACGTCGACATCGAATGCAGTATTGACAATCCTGCGGACGCCTGACCGTGCCAGCCGGCACGAGTGCGTCTGACGGGGGAACATGCAACAGGAGGCAGCAGTGACGAACACAGCAGTGACGCTCATCGACAATCCCATCCGGTTGGCCCTGGTCGACGACCACCGGATGCTCTTGGGGGCGCTGACCGAGTGGATCAGGGGAGCCGCGGACGACATCAACATGGTGGCCGCCGTGACCACCTGGTCGGAGCTCCTCACCCATCCGGAGTTCCCGGTCGATGTGGTCCTGCTCGACCTGGACCTCAAGGACAACATCCCGGTCTCGCTCAAGATCTCCACGCTCAAGACGGCCGGGGTGAAGACTGTGCTCATGAGCACCTACTCCGAGCCCGCCCTGGTGCGCGAAGCCCTGGCCGCCGGAGCGCTCGGCTACCTCGTGAAGACCGAGGAAGCCAGCACCATCGTCGAAGCCATCCACGCCGCGAACGAAGGCGACTCGTACATCTCCGCCGAACTCGACCTGGCCCTGCACAGCGGAACGGCCGGCACGTCGCCTCGCCTGAGCGCTCAGGAGCGCCGGGTCATGGCGCTGTACGGCGCCGGCGAACCGGTCAAGGCCGTGGCGCACCAGCTCGGCATCTCCGAGGAGACCGCGAAGTCCTACCTCAAGCGGATCCGCGAGAAGTACCGCCTGGCGGGTTTCGACGTGGGCACCAAGGTAGCGCTGCGGAAGCGCGCCATCCACGACGGCATCCTGCTGCAGTCCGACTAGGCTCCACCGGGCCGGTCGGCGCGCGACTCAGTTCGCGTCCACCACGGTGATGAGGGCGGTGCCGTATGGAACGGGCCGCCCTCTCCGGCGTCGGGCGCGGTCGATCCCGAAGGTGATCACCGCGAGCGCCAGGCCCACCACGCTGAGCCCGAAGCCGACCCAGATCGGGGCGAGGTAGCCCAGGCCGCCGGCGATGACGACGCCGCCCAGGAACGCGCCGAGGCTGTTGCCGAGGTTGAGGGCCGAGTGGTTCAGGGCCGCCGCGATCGACTGGCTGTCGTGCGCCACATCCATCAGCCGGGTCTGGATGGTCGGCGACAGCGCCGCCGCCGACGCGCCCACCAGGAACACCCCGATCAGCAGGCCCGCGAGGTGCTGGGCGGAGAGGGCCAGCAGCAGCAGGGCCGCGAGCATCACGGCGAAGAAGGCGTACATGCTGCGCCGCACACTGCGGTCGGCGAAGACCCCGCCGGCGAAGTTGCCCACGGTCATGCCGAGCCCCACCACGATGAGCACGAGCGGCACGGCGAAGGCGGGCAGCCCGGTGATCTCGATCACGAGCGGCGCCACATAGGTGTACACGGCGAACAGCCCTCCGAAGCCCACGGCTCCGATCATCAGGGCGAACCAGACCTGGAGGCGACCGAACGCCCGCAACTCGTTGCGCATGGTGGCGCCGGCGTCTCCGGCATGGAAGGGCACGGCCACGATCACGGCAACGAAGGTCACGGCGAACAGCGCGGCTACCGCGATGTAGGCCACCCGCCAGCCGGCCAGCTGGCCGAGCCAGGTGATCGACGGCACCCCGATGACGTTGGCTATGGTGAGCCCGGAGAGCACGATCGCGACCCCGCGGGCCCGGTTACCCGGCCCCATCAGCTCCGCCGCGACGAGCGAGGCGATGCCGAAGTAGGCGCCGTGGGGCAGCGCGGCGACAAACCGCGCCACGAGCACGAGGCCGAAGGTCGGCAGCAACGCCGACGCGATGGTGGCCAGGGTGAAGCAGGCTAGCAACACCAGCAGCAGTTGCTTGCGCGGCCAGCGGGCCGCCGCCGCCGCGATGGTGGGCGCCCCCACAACCACGCCGAGCGCGTAGGCGGAGATGATCCAACCGACCTGCGCGTTGGCGAAGTCCGGGGAGTAAGCGTAGAGACCAGGCAGCAGATCCGCGGCGAGGTTGGGCAGCAGGCCCATGGCCACGAATTCGGTGGCACCGATGGCGAAACCGCCCAGGGCGAGGGCGAGCAGCGCGAGGCGGACCCGGGCCGGCGTCAGTGCCGCCGTCCCGTCGGTGAGTGAGGGCATCGACCCAGGATACGCACCCGTCGTGTCGACGGTGTTACGCGGGTTCGTCCGTCTGCTCCATGGCCGCCTCGAGGCGGTCCAGTTTGGCGGTCAACTCTCCCGAATAGCCGGGGCGGATGTCGGCCTTGAGCACCAGCGAAACCCGGGTGCCGAACGCGCCCACGGCATCCGCCGCCGCCTTGACGACCGCGAACACCTCGTCCCAGTCGCCCTCGATGGTGGTGAACATGGAGTCGGTGTGGTTGGGCAGGCCCGATTCGCGCACCACGCGCACGGCGGCGGCGACGGCGTCGTGCACCGAGTCGGTGGGGGCTCCGGAGGGGGCCAGTGAGAATGCGACAAGCATGATTACTCCTTCAGGATCGAACGGTACAGGCCGGCGTCCGGCGCGACCTGCGATTGTGCTCCTGGGCCGACGGGCTGGCTGCCCAGCCGCCACAGCCGCACCGCCATCCAGCCCAGCAGCACCACCTCGAGCAGGTTGCGCACCGTGAGGATCAGCACCATGGCCGGGGTGGTGGCGAGCAGGCCGTCGTAGAAATACGGATAGACCACCTGGGTGAGCGCCGCCATGACCAGGGCGACCAGGGCCGGCCGCCACCACGACCGCGGCGAGCTCACCAGCCCGAGGATCAGCGGGGCAGCCAGCCAGGTCATGAACTGGGGCGACCCCACCTTGTTGACGACGATCAGCGTGAGCACCAGGGCCAGCAGGAGCGGCGGGAAGAGCCTGTCGACGGAGGCGCCGCGGCGTTGGGCCCGCCAGCCGAGCGCAAGCACGGCCGCCACACAGAGCACGAGCAGCGGGGTCATCACCGCGATGGCCAGCTCGGTGCCGGTGCCGATCACCTGGTAGGTGAGGATCTGCTGGTCGTAGTACACCAGCGTGCCCGGGATGCCCAGCGCCGACTGCCACAACCACCAGTCGGCCACCGGGGCCTCGATCTGGATGCCGCGGTTGGTCTGCTCCGTGACGAAGCTGAGGATGGTGAGCCCGCTGCCCATCGTCAAGGCCACCACGATGATCAGTGCGGAGGTGCCGGCGAAGGCGGCGAGCACCTGCCAGCGGCGCCGGGATGCCACCACGAGGGCGACGATCGCCGCGACCGGCCAGACCTTGACCCAGGTGGCCACGCTGAGCAGCACGGCGCCCCAGAACGGACGGGTGCGCAGCCACAGCAGACCCAGGATCACCAACGGCGCCGTCACCGAGTCGATCCGGGCCAGCGCGACGGGTCCGAGCAACAGCAGGAAGCCCAGCCACCACCAGGCGGCCCCGGCAGCGGCCCGGCCGGGCCGGCGGCCGGTGAGGACGCCGAACGCGACGCCGTTGAGCACCGTGACCAGGCCGAGCCAGGTGAGCGCGTACAACGGCGCCCCGAACGCCAGGGACGCGAGGATCGGGGCCAGGGCCAGGATCGGGTAGACGAAGTCGGTGTCGATGCCCAGCCGCACGGCACCGGAGACGGTGCCCTCTGCCCAGCCCAGGTACACCCGTTCGACATCGCCGAGCGGCCAGCCGACACCGCTGAGGTTGAGGCCGATGAGCACGGCGTGCACGAGCGCGAAACCGCCCCAGAGAACGAGAGGCCGGCGCAGGAACCGCGGGCGAACGGTCGATGGTGCGACCGATGCTGCGGCGGGGATCGGGGATTCAGGCACGCTCCACTGTGGCACATCTCCGGGGCGACGCTACCGGGAAGGAACGCAGCCTCGACCAGACCCCCGGCACGGCCTCCTGCAGAGGCGGCGGGGACGCCCGGCCCCGTAGGCCCGAGGGCTGGGTCGCCCAGGCTCCAGCAGAGGTCGCATCCCGGCTCGGGCGAGCATGAGCACCACGATGAGTGCGGTCACCTGGAAGAAGCGTCCCAGCTGGACCGAGCCCTGGAAGCGAGTGTAGCCACCGTCACCGAGGGCCGCCAGACTCCGACGGGTCGGTAGGGTCAGGCGAGCAGCGCGGCCAGGGTCGCCGGAACAGCCTCGGCCACGTCCAGCGCCACGAGCGGTCCCCCGGCGCTGGCCCGGTGCGCCGCCGCCGCGTGCACGAACGCGGCCGTGGCGGTGAGGGCGGCGAGGGCATCGGCATCCGCCTCGATGCGCGCGGAGTGGGTGGCCAGCAGCGCGCCGAGGATGCCGGCGAGCACGTCGCCGGAGCCGGCCGTGGCCAGCCAGGCCGGTGCGCCCGAGACGGTCAGGCGGATGCCGGACGGTGAGGCGATGTGCGTGACACTGCCTTTGAGCAGCACCGTGCAGCCGAGCGTGCCGGCGGCCCGCACGGCCCACTCCCCGGGGTCGCCGGCGATCTGGTCGGCTGTGACGGTCTGGCCGGAGCGGCCCAAGACGCCGGCCAGCTCACGGAAGTGCGGGGTGATCACCGTGGGCCCGGCCGTGCCGCCCACCAGATCGAGGGCGCCGGCATCGACGACCGTCGGCAGTCCCTGCTTCAGGGCCTTCCGCAGCCGCGCCGTCTCCTCGTCGCTGCGGGCACCGGCGTCCATACCCGACCCGAGCAGCCAGGCCTGTACCCGGCCGTCGGCCGTGACGACCTCCGGGCGGCGTTGAAGCACCAGGGCGGAGACCCGCTTCGGGCCGAGGTAGCGCACCATGCCCACGCCCGTGCGGCTCGCTGCTTCGACGCCGAGCACCGCAGCCCCCGGGTACGCGGTGGAGCCGGTGCGCACGCCCAGCACGCCGCGGCTGTACTTGTCGTCGGTCGCCTGCGGAACCGCGATCCAGTCGCGGGCCTGGGCGGCCTCCCATTCCAGCCATCGTCGTGGTTTCGCCATGCACTCACGATAGGTTGTTTCGGTGCCCGATACCTCCACAGCTCCCTCCACGGCCCCAGCCGTCTCGCTCTTCGACCCGATCACCCTGCGCGGTGTCGAGATCCGCAACCGGCTCTGGGTGGCTCCGATGTGCCAGTACTCCGTGCACCGTCTGGACGGCATCCCCACCGACTGGCATCTCGTGCACCTGGGCTCCCTCGCCGCGGGCGGTGCCGGCCTGATCGTGACCGAGGCGACCGCGGTCAGCCCCGATGGCCGCATCACCGACCGGGACACCGGCATCTGGAACGATGCCCAGACCGAGGCCTGGACCCGGATCGTCGCCTACCTGCACGAGCAGGGCGCCACGGCGGGCATCCAGCTCGCCCACGCCGGCCGCAAGGCCTCCACCTTCCCGGCCTGGGGCACCGCCGAACACGGCAGTATGCCCGCCGAGCAGGGCGGCTGGGCGGCCCTCGCCCCGTCCGACATCGCGTTCGGCGGCTACGCCACCCCGACGGCGCTCGACGCCGCCGGCATCGCGGCCGTCATCGCCGACTTCGCCGCGGCCGCCCGCCGGGCCCTGACCGCGGGCTTCGACGTGCTCGAGCTGCACGCGGCGCACGGCTACCTGCTGCACCAGTTCCTCTCCCCGCTCAGCAACGAGCGCACCGACGAGTTCGGCGGTTCGCTGGAGAACCGTGCCCGTCTGCTGCTGCGCGTGATCGAAGCGGTGCGCGCCGAGGCCGGCGAGAGCGTTCCCCTGCTCGTGCGGTTCTCCGCCACCGACTACGCCACCGACGGCTGGAGCGTCGAGGAGACCGCGATCGTGTCCGGCTGGGCCGCGGCGGCGGGTGCCGACTTCTTCGACATCTCGTCCGGCGGCAACGTCACCGGGGTGCAGATCCCGCTCGCGCCGGGCTACCAGGTGCCGCTGGCGCAGTTCGTCAAGGACAACGCCCAAGTGCCGGTCAACGCCGTCGGTCTGATCACGACGGCCAGGCAGGCCGACGAGATCGTGGCCTCAGGCGCCGCCGATGCCGTGATGCTCGGCCGCGAATTCCTGCGGGACCCGCACTTCGCCCTGCGCGCCGCTCATGAGCTCGGCGTGCAGCTTGACTACTGGCCCGGCCAGTACCTGCGGGCCGCCTGGCCGGCCTGACGCCTCAGCGTTCCTCCGCAACACGTTCCTCAGCAACACGTTCTTCAGCAACACGTTCTTCAGCAACACGTTCTTCAGCAACACGTTCTTCAGCAACGCAGAGGATGTTGCCCTCTGAGTCTTTGAACCACGCGGCGCGTTCCTGATCGGTCGTCGCGATCCCGTTCTCGGTCTTCAGGCCGGGCAGGTCGTACTCCTCGAACACCACGCCGGCGTCCCGCAGGCGGGCTACCTCGGCGGGCAGGTCGTCCGTCGTCCAGAGCAGGGCCGTGTTCTTGGCCGTGCCGGCGTTCTCGGTCTCGTAGACCAGCACCGACGCGCCGGACGGTGCGCGGAACCGCAACTCGCCCTCACGTTCCTCGGCCGGCTGCAGGCCCAGTTTCTCCGTGTAGAACGTCCGCGCACGCTTGATGTCCCGCGCCGGGAGCACGGCGGACGGTTCCAGTTGACTCAACATGATTTGTTCCCTCGCTTCCATTTTCACCCAACACGGTACGCCCGCTGCGCTCGTGCGGCGAGAGCCCCGGCCGGGCCGGCAACACGCCAGCCGGGACCGCCCGGCGGTAAACTCTGCCAAATGACCTCTTCCCTGCCCGCCGACATCCGTTTGATCGCCTCGGACATGGACGGGACCCTGCTCGATGCCGACGGGCGCGTGCCCGACCGGTTCTGGCCCCTGCTCGATCGCCTGCAGGCGGCCGGCATCGTCTTCGTTCCGGCCAGCGGACGGCAGTACCAGACCCTGCACGCGGTGTTCGGCAGCCGGGCCGGGCTCGTGTACATCGCGGAGAACGGCACCAACATCGTGCAGGACGGCGTCAGCATCGCCCGGGAACCGGTCATCGGGTCGATCATCGCCCCCGTGGTGGACTGGGTGCGCCGCGCCGCCGCGGACGGGGCCGATGTGGGCATCGTCGTGTGCGGCGCCGGATCCGCCTATGTGGAGCGCGCCGATGAGGGCTTCCTCCGGCACGTGCGCCCCTACTACGCCGCCCTCGAGGTCGTGGCCGATGTGCGGGCGGCCTCGGCGGAGGACGACGTGCTCAAGCTCGCCGTCTTCGGGCTCGGCCAGGCGGAGACCCGGATCGCACCCGCCGTGCGGGCGCTCGGCCTGAGAGCCGACGTGGTCATCTCCGGCGACAACTGGGTGGACATCATGCGCCCTGGCGTCAACAAGGGCACGGCGCTCACCCGGCTGCAGCAGAGCCTCGGCATCCACCGGGAGCAGACCATGGCGTTCGGGGACTTCCTCAACGACGCCGAGATGCTCGGAGCGGCCGGGCAGTCCTACGCCGTCGCCAACGCCCACCCCAGCATCCGGGCCCTGGCCAGGCACCAGGCTCCGTCGAATGTCGACGAGGGCGTCATCACGAGCATCCTCGACGCCCTGCCTGAACTGCCTGAACTGCCTGAGCCGGTGCCTGTGCCGACCCTGGCCTAGAGCCGCCTGGTGGCGTCCTGCACCTCGCCGACCAGTTCCTCGATGATGTCCTCGAGGAACAGGACCCCGGTGGCGTCGCCCGTGGCGGTGAAGGTACGCGCCAGGTGGGCGCCGGAGCGGCGCATGGTCGCCAGGGCGTCCTCGAGGTCGGTGTCTTCGAAGATCGAGACCAGCTGGCGGATGAGCTTGGCCGGGATCGGGTCGGTGTACCCGTTGCGGCCGCTCTCGACGGGATCGACGTTCAGCCCGAGCACGTCCTTGAGGTGGATGTAGCCGGCCGGTTCGCCGTTCGCGCCGTCGAGCACGTACCGGGAGAAACCGTGCCGGGTGACGGCCTTCTCGACGTCGGCGGGCGTCGCGGACTCCGGCAGGCTGACCAGTTGGTCCAGCGGCACCGCGATGTCCCTGGCCTTGCGGGTGGTGAACTCGAACGCCGCGGTCAGCGCGCCGGAGTCGTCGGTGAGCACGCCCTCGCGGGTGGACTGCGTGACGATGGTGGCGACCTCGTCGAGCGTGTAGGTGCTCGTGGCCTCGTGCTTGGGCGCCACCCCGAACAGCCGCAGCACGCCGTTGGCGGTGGAGTTCAGCGCCACGATGACGGGCTTGACCAGGCGGCCGAAGAAGACCAGCGGCGGGGCCAGGATCAGCACGGCCTGGTCGGGGACCGAGAACGACAGGTTCTTGGGCACCATCTCGCCGAACACCACGTGCAGGTACGACACGATGAACAGGGCGATCACGAACGCGATGGTGCCGATGGCCTCTTCGGGCAGCCCGGTGAGGTTCAGCGGGATCTCGAGCAGGTGGTGGATGGCCGGCTCCGACACGTTCAGGATCAACAGGGAACACACCGTGATGCCCAACTGCGAGGTCGCCAGCATGAGAGTGGCATGTTCCATCGCCCACAGCGCGGTCTTGGCGCTGCGCTTGCCGGCTTCCGCGAGCGGCTCGATCTGCGAGCGCCGCGCCGAGATCACGGCGAACTCCGCGCCGACGAAGAAGGCGTTGCCGATCAGGAGCACGACCAGCCAGCCGAGTCCGGCCCAGTCGCTCATCGGCCGCTCACCCCATCACGTTCTGACTGTGTGTTCACGTCGGCTTTCTGGATGGTGCGGACCGCGCCTGTCGCGCCGGTCGGGGGTTCGACGGGGTCGGGGGTGTAGCGCAGCCGGTCGATGCGGCGGCCGTCGAGCCGCTCAACGCGTAGTTCGCCGGTGGGGATGCGCACGATGTCGCCCACCACGGGCAGCCGGCCGAGTTCGCTCATCACGAAACCGGCGACGGTCTCGTAGGGGCCGTCATCCGGCACCGCGAGGCCGGCGCGTTCGTCGAGTTCGTCGGGCCGCAGCATGCCGGGGAAGGTGAGCGAGCCGGGCGAGCGCACGATGCCGGCGCGGGTACGGTCGTGCTCGTCGGCGACCTCGCCGACGAGTTCCTCGACCAGGTCCTCGAGGGTCACCACCCCGGCGGTTCCGCCGTATTCGTCGACCACGACGGCCATCTGGAAGCCACGGCCGCGGAGTTCCGCGAGGAGCCCGTCGAGTTTCATCGTCTCCGGCACCCGGAGGGCCTCGGACTGCAGGGCAGACACCGGCACATCCGCCCGGCGGAACCGGGGAACGGCGACAGCCTGCTTGACGTGCACGAGGCCCACCACGTCGTCGACGCCCTCGTCGATGACGGGGAACCTGGAGTAGCCGGTCTGCCGGGTGAGGTCGATGACGGCCTGGGCGCTGGCGGTGCGCGGGATGCTGGCCAGCCGGGGGCGCGGCGTCATGACGTCGGATGCGGTGTGGCCGGAGAAGAGCAGGGTGCGGTGCAGCAGCGTCGCGGTGTCCTCCTCGAGCAGGCCCGCGCTGGCGGAGCGGCGCACGAGCGAGGAGAGCTCCTCGGCGGTGCGGGCGCCGGAGATCTCCTCCTTGGGTTCGATGCCCACGGCGCGGAGCAGCCCGTTGGCGCTGCCGTTGAGCACGGTCACGGCGGGCCGGAAGACCGTGGTGAACACGGTCTGGAACGGGATGACGAACTTGGCGGTCTGGATCGGCAGCGCAAGGGCGAAGTTCTTCGGCACGAGTTCGCCGATGATCATAGAGATCAGGGTGGCCAGCACGATCGCCACCGCCGAGCCCACCACGGGGACGGCGATCGAGGGAATCCCGACCGCGCCCAGCGGACCGGACAGGAGGGTACTGATCGCCGGCTCGAGGGCGTAGCCGGTGAGCAGGGTCGTGAGGGTGATGCCGAGCTGGGCGCTGGAGAGGTGCGTCGAGGTGATCTTGAGCGCGGCGATGGTCATCGCCAGCCGGGTCTCCCCGCGGCTCTGCCGCGCCTCGAGGTCAGACCGGTCGAGGTTGACCAACGCGAATTCGCTGGCCACGAACAAGCCCGTGCCGAGGGTCAGGATCAGGCCGATCCCGAGCATGATCCACTCATACACGGGCGGCTCCATCGCAGGTCACGGGCGAGGGTTTGTGTTCGGGCGAATGCGCAGAGGGGGGGTCGTCCATTAGAGGGTCAACTATACCGTTCGCACCTGTTACCGACACTCCCCGTTACCAGGAAACCACCAGTGCCTTGCCCTCTTCGTAACCGGCCGCCGACTGGATGCCGACCCGGGCCCGGTCGTGGAATTCAGCCACGCTGGCCGCCCCAGCGTAGGTGAACGAACTGCGCACCCCGGAGGTGATCATGTCGAGCAGGTCTTCGAGCGAGGGGCGCAGCGGGTCGAGGTAGATCTTCGACGACGAGATGCCCTCGGCGAAGAGGGTCTTGCGCGCCAGCTCGTACGCGTCGAGACGGTCGAAACGTTCCCGCACCGCCTTGGTCGAGGCCATGCCCCAGCTCTCCTTGTACAGGGCGCCTGAGGCGTCGGTGTCCAAGGTGCCCGGCGCCTCGATGGTGCCGGCGAACCAGGAGCCGATCATCACGGAGGCGGCGCCGGCGGCCAGGGCCAGGGCGACGTCGCGCGGGTAGCGCACCCCGCCATCCGCCCAGACGTGCGCGCCGAGACCGGCGGCGGCCTCGGCCGTCTCGATCACGGCGGAGAACTGCGGGCGTCCGACGGCCGTCATCATGCGGGTGGTGCACATGGCGCCGGGGCCCACGCCCACCTTGATGATGTTCGCGCCGGCGCCCACGAGGTGCTCGACGGCGTCGGCGGTGACCACGTTGCCGGCCACGATGGGGATGCCCAGCTTCAGCGCCGAGACGGTCTTCAGTGCGCGGATCATGCCGTCCTGGTGGCCGTGCGCGGTGTCCAGCACCAGAACGTCCACGCCGGCGGCGGCCAGGGCTCGCGCCTTGGCGGCGACGTCGCCGTTGATGCCGACCGCGGCGGCCACGAGCAGCCGGCCGGAGGCGTCCACAGCGCTCTGGTAGAGCGTGGAGCGCAGGGCGCTCTTGCGGCTGAGCGTGCCGACCAGCTTGCCGCGCCGGAGCACCGGGGCGAAGTCGAGGTCCGCGGCGGTCATCACGTCGAAGGCACTGCGGGCGGTGTCGATGTCTTCGGCGTCCAGGGAGGCCAGCCGGCCGTGCAGCAGGTCGCCCAGGCGGGCATCCGGCAGCGCGGTCGCGAGCCTGGACGCGTCGATGCAGCCCAGGTAGTTCTCCTGTGCGTCGTGGATGACCAGGCCCTGGCCCTCAACGGGCGGCACCTGGCGCAGGGCGTCGGCCACGGTGGCGTCGGGCGCGAAGACGAACGGGGTGTCGAATTGCACCGGTTGCGACTTCACCCAGCGGATGGCCGCATCCAGGTCTTGCAGGTGCATGTCCTGCGGCAACACGCCGAGGCCGCCGCGCCGGGCCAATGCCGCGGCGAGGCGAGGGCCGGTGACCGAGTTCATGTTGGCCGAGACGATAGGGATCGTCGCAGCGGTGCCGTCCCCAGGGGCGAGCGACACGTCGAGGCGGCTGTTGATGGCCGACTGGCTGGGAACCAGGAAGACGTCCGAATAGGTCAAGTCGTGGCGGGGAACCGCTCCATAGAACTGCATGTTTTTAACGCTAGTCCCCCGCGGCCGTGCCGGTGCAGCACCTCGATGGGATTAGTCTTGATATCAACACACTGACCCGGCGGTTGTGATCGCCATGGAGAATCAGAATCAACGAAGAGAGTGGGCGATCAGCTGTGTCGAACCAGTTGACCGGCGGTGGGTCCGAAGAAACGGCCTCTGCTGAATTCGGAGCCAACGAATGGCTCGTAGACGAATTTTACGAACGATACCTCATCGATAAGAACTCGGTGGATCGGTCCTGGTGGCCGATCCTGGACAGTTACCACCAGACGGCCACGGGCCAGGCGGGCGCCGACGCCCCGCCGGCATCGGACGGGGCGGCCTCCCCCGCCGCTCCCGCCGCGGCCGAGACGCCGCCGCTGGCCGAAGAACCGGCCACGCCTACCGCGCAGGCGCACCCGGTGACGGCGCCGATCCCCGTGGTCGGCGGTCCGCTCACGGCGCGCACCACGTCGATCGCGCCCAAGCCGGAGCCCGTTCCGGCCGACGCCCCCATCACCAGCCCGCAGCCCGTGGTCTCCGCTGCGGCGCCCACTCCCCCGCAGGACGTCGTCACGCCGCTGCGCGGCATGGCCAAGAGCCTCGCGGCCAACATGGCCACCAGCCTCACCGTGCCCACCGCCACGAGCGTGCGCACCATCCCGGCGAAGCTGCTCATCGACAACCGCATCGTGATCAACAACCACATGAAGCGGGCCCGCGGCGGCAAGGTGTCCTTCACGCACCTGATCGGCTGGGCGCTGATCCGGGCGCTCAAGATGTTCCCGACCCAGAACGTCTACTACGACGAACTGGACGGCAAGCCCTCCGTCATCGCACCGGCGCACGTGGGCCTGGGCATCGCGATCGACCTGCCCAAGCCCGACGGCACCCGGTCGCTCATGGTTCCGGCCATCAAGCGCGCCGACACCATGACCTTCGGTGAGTACCTCACCTCCTACGAGGACCTCGTCGGCCGTGCCCGCAAGGGCAAGCTCACCGCCGACGACTTCTCCGGTGCCACGGTCTCGCTGACCAACCCGGGCGGCATCGGCACCGTGCACTCGGTGCCCCGGCTGATGAAGGGCCAGGGCTGCATCATCGGCGCCGGCGCCCTCGACTACCCGGCCGAGTTCATGGGCGCGAGCGTCAAGACGCTCACCAGCCTGGCCATCTCCAAGACCATCACGCTCACCAGCACCTACGACCACCGCGTCATCCAGGGCGCCGGCTCCGGCGAGTTCCTCAAGATCGTGCACGAGCTGCTCATCGGCCAGCACAACTTCTACGAGGACATCTTCGCGGCCATCCGCATCCCGTACGACCCGATCCACTGGGCGCCGGACATCAGCGTCGACCTGGCGAGCGCCGTCGACAAGACGGCCAGGGTGCAGGAACTGATCAACGCCTACCGGGTGCGCGGTCACCTCATGGCCGACATCGACCCGCTGGAGTACAAGCAGCGCACCCACCCCGACCTGGACATCGCCAGCCACGGCTTGACCTTCTGGGACCTGGACCGCGAGTTCATCACGGGCGGCTTCGGGACCAAGCGCACCATGCTGCTGCGCGACATCCTCGGCGTCCTCCGCGACTCCTACTGCCGCACCACGGGCATCGAGTACATGCACATCCAGGATCCGGCCCAGCGCAAGTGGGTGCAGGAGAAGATGGAGAAGACCTACGTCAAGCCCACGCACGACGAGCAGATGCGCATCCTCGGCAAGCTCAACGAGGCCGAGGCGTTCGAGACCTTCCTGCAGACCAAGTACGTCGGCCAGAAGCGCTTCAGCCTCGAGGGCGGCGAGTCCACCATCGCCCTGCTCGACCAGATCCTGCAGGGCTCAGCGGATGCCGGCCTCGACGAGGTCTGCATCGGCATGGCCCACCGTGGCCGCCTGAACGTGCTCACCAACATCGCCGGCAAGACCTACGGGCAGATCTTCCGTGAGTTCGAGGGCACCCAGGACCCCCGCAGCGTGCAGGGCTCCGGCGACGTCAAGTACCACCTCGGCACCGAGGGCACCTTCACCGGTGGCAACGGCGAGGAGGTGGCCGTGTACCTGGCCGCCAACCCGTCGCACCTCGAGGCCGTCGACGGCGTGCTCGAGGGCATCGTGCGGGCCAAGCAGGACCGCAAGCCCATCGGCACCTTCTCCACCCTCCCGGTGCTCGTGCACGGCGACGCCGCCATGGCCGGCCAGGGCGTGGTGCTGGAGACCCTGCAGATGTCGCAGCTGCGCGGCTACCGCACCGGCGGCACCATCCACGTGGTGGTCAACAACCAGGTCGGATTCACCACGCCTCCCGGCGAGGGCCGCACCTCGGTGTACTCCACCGACGTGGCCAAGACCATCCAGGCGCCCATCTTCCACGTGAACGGCGACGACCCCGAAGCCGTCGTGCGGGTGGCCGAGCTGGCGTTCGCCTATCGGCAGGAATTCAAGCGCGACGTCGTGATCGACCTCGTCTGCTACCGTCGCCGCGGCCACAACGAGGGTGACGACCCGTCGATGACGCAGCCGTTGATGTACAACCTCATCGAGGCCAAGCGGAGCGTCAGGAAGCTCTACACCGAGGCGCTGGTCGGCCGTGGTGACATCACCCAGGCGGAGTTCGAAGCGGCACACGCGGACTTCCAGGACCGCCTCGAGCGGGCCTTCATGGAGACCCACGCGGCGCAGACCGCCTCGATCCCGATCATCACGAGCGATGCCGCCGCCGCGAACCGGGAACTCTCCAACGCAGCGGCACAGGACGACGCCATCGGCGAGCCCCTCACCACCGGGGTACCGGAGAGCGTCGTGCAGCTGATCGGCGACACCTTCAACAACAAGCCCGCCGGCTTCACCGTGCACTCCAAGCTGCAGCAGCTGCTGCAGAAGCGCCTGGACATGAGCCGCAACGGCAACATCGACTGGAGCTTCGGCGAACTGCTGGCGCTCGGCTCGGTACTGCTGGAGGGCACCCCGGTGCGCTTCGCCGGCCAGGATGCCCGCCGCGGCACCTTCGTGCAGCGGCACGCCGTTCTGCACGACAGGGTCAACGGCCAGGAATGGCTGCCGCTGGCGAACCTGAGCGAGAACCAGGCCCGGTTCTGGATCTACGACTCGCTGCTCAGCGAATACGCCGCCATGGGCTTCGAATACGGCTACTCGGTGGAACGCGCCGACGCCCTCGTGCTCTGGGAAGCGCAGTTCGGCGACTTCGCCAACGGCGCCCAGACCATCATCGACGAGTTCATCTCCTCGGCCGAGCAGAAGTGGGGCCAGCGCTCCAGCGTCGTGCTGCTGCTGCCGCACGGCTACGAGGGCCAGGGCCCGGACCATTCCTCGGCCCGCATCGAGCGCTACCTGCAGATGTGCGCGGAGAACAACATGACCGTCGCCCGTCCGTCGACGCCGGCGTCGTACTTCCACCTGCTGCGCCGTCAGGCCTACATGCGGCCGCGCCGCCCGCTGATCGTCTTCACCCCGAAGTCGATGCTGCGTCTGCGCGGGGCGACCAGCCCCGTCGCCGACTTCACCAGCGGCAAGTTCGAACCGGTGATCGACGATGCCCGGATCCAGGACAAGTCCGCCGTCAAGCGGGTGCTGTTCATGGCCGGCAAGCTCTACTACGACCTGTTGGCCGACCTCGAGAAGAACCCGAACCGCGAGATCGCGCTCGTCCGCATGGAGCAGTTCTACCCGCTGCCGGGCGCCGAGCTCAAGCAGGTCGCTGATCTGTACCCCAACGCCGAACTGGCCTGGGTGCAGGACGAGCCGGAGAACCAGGGCGCCTGGCCGTTCTTCTACCTCCAGACCAGCAGCATGGGCAAGGACAAGCTGGGCCGGCAGGTGCGGCTGTTCTCCCGTGCAGCGTCGGCGTCGCCGGCGGCCGGGTCCGCCAAACGCCACGCCGCCGAGCAGGCCGAGCTGATCAAGAACGCCCTGACCCTCTAGGCGTCCGGCGCTCTACGTCCGGACGTGAAAAGGGCCGCACCCCCTCGGGGGTGCGGCCCTTTTCCTATCCCGGCTAGAGGGTTTCGCGCGGAGCTGCCGTGGCGAGCTTGCTCGGCCACCAGATCTTCGGGCCGATGTCGTGCGCGAGCGCCGGCACCAGCAGGGACCGCACCAGGAAGGTGTCCAGCAGCACGCCGAACGCCACGATGAACGCCAGTTGCGCCAGGAACAAGATCGGCAGCACCCCCAGGGCGGCGAACGTGGCGGCGAGGACCAGACCGGCCGAGGTGATCACCCCTCCAGTAGCCACGAGCCCGCGCAGGATGCCCGGACGGGTGCCGAACCGGATCGATTCCTCCCGCACCCGCGTCATCAGGAAGATGTTGTAGTCGATGCCGAGGGCGACGAGGAAGACGAACCCGTAGAGCGGCACAACCGGGTCGGCGCCGGGGAAGCCGAGCACGCCGTCGAACACCCAGGAGGACACGCCGAGGGCGGCGGCGAAGGAGAGCACCACGGTCGCCACGAGCAGCACGGGAGCCAGGACCGACCGGAGCAGGAGCATCAGGATCACCAGGATGACACCGAGGATGATCGGGATGATCAGGTTGCGGTCGTGGATAGCCGTGTCGGTGGTGTCCACAGCGATGGCCGTGGTTCCGCCCACGAGCACGGTGCCCGTGACGCTGTCGAGTTCCACCCGGAGCTCACGCACCGTCTCCTCGGCCGCCGCAGAGTCCCCCACATCGGTGAGGGTCGCCTGCAGCATGACGTCGCCGTCGATCACCGTGGGGTCGCCGGCGGGGGTGCCTGGGGGGCCGAACGCCTGCACGCCGTCGGCGGTGACCGGCAGGGACCCGCTCACGGAGTCCTCGGACAGCACGGTGACCGAGTCGACGCCGTCGTTGGCCAGCAGCACATCCGTCATCGCCTGCAGCTCGGACTCCGGGCCGACCACCACGGCCGGGGTGCCGGAGCCGCCGGGGAAATGCGCCCCGACCACGGCCTGGCCGTCCCTGGCCTCCGAGGTGCCCAGCACGAACTCGCTCTGGGACACCCCGTCCGCCTTGAACTGGAACGCCCCGATGGAAGCCACAGCCAGCAGCACCGTGCAGGCGATCCAGATGAGCCGGGCGCGACGGCTGATCAGGCGGGCCAGCCACGGCCAGACCCCCTTGGCGTTGTCCCCATCGAGGCCCGGGTGCGCGGAGCCGAGCTTGGGGCGTACCGGCCAGAACGCGGCCCGGCCTGCCCACAGCATGAGCGCGGGAAGCAGGGTTAGGGCGCTGAGCAGGGCGAAGGCAATGCCGATAGCCGCCACGGGGCCGAGCGCCTTGTTCGAGTTGAGGTCGCTGAAGAGCAGGCAGAGCAGGCCGACGATCACGGTGCCGCCGGCGGCGAGGATCGGCTCGAACGAGCCGCGCAAGGCCACCAGGGTCGCGTCCCACTTCGTGGCGTTGTCGCGCAGCGCCTCGCGGAACCTGGCGACGTAGAGCAGCGAGTAGTCGGTGGCCGCACCGATCACCAGGATGAACAGGATGCCCTGGGTCTGCCCGGTCAGGATCAGCACGTCGGCGCTGGCCAGTGCCACCACGACGAGAACCGAGGCGCACAGCGCCGAGAGGCTGGTGAACAGCACGATCAGCGGCAGCAGCGGCGACCGGTAGACGATCACGAGGATCACCAGCACCGCCGCCAGCGCCGTGAGCAGCAGGATGCCGTCGATGCCGGCGAACGCGCCGGTGAGATCGGCGATGAGTCCGGCCGGGCCCGTCACATAGGTGTCCACCCCGTCGATGGGGTTGTCGGCCAGGTACGCGCGGATGGACTCCACGGTGTCGGCCGGTTTCACCTGGGTATCCAGGGTGAGGATCGCCTCAGCCGCCTCGCCGTCCTCGGAGAAGATGGCCGGTGACACGCTCTCGGTGACGACACCATCCAGTTCGGCCAGATCGGCGACCTGCGCGGTGATGGCCGTGCGGTCGGCCTCGGTGAGGCCTCCGGCGCGTTCGTACACGAGCACGCCGGGCAGCACGTCGTCGCCGCGGAACTCGGCCTGGAGCGCCTGAACGCGGGTGGCGTCGGCGCTGGCGGGCAGCTGCTGCACCTGGTCGTTCGTGGACACGTCGCTGATCCGGCCGAAGGAGGCTCCGCCGGCGCCGAACATCACGAACCAGATCAGGATCAGCGCGGTGGGGATCAGGATGCGCAGCCACAGCGGCACCCTGCTGGACGAGCCGGTCTTATTCGGCCGGCGGCCCGCATCCGTGGGCGGCTCGGGGGCAGTTGTCTTCATCACAGTCCCGACAGTAGACCGGAGAGCGGCAGGGGGCATCGACCGAAAGTTGGAACACCGGACCCGGAACGCCGACAGGCGGCACCCGAACCCGTGGGTTCGGTGTGCCGCCTGTCATGCCGGTAGGAAAACCGGAGGGAATTACGCCTTGCGACGGCCCACGAGGAGGCCGTAGATGAGGAGAACGATGATGGATCCACCGATGGCCAGGAGCCAGGTCTGGATGGAGAAGAAGTCCTCGAGCGGCGCGTTGAAGAGCAGGCTGCCGAGGAATCCGCCGAGCAGTGCGCCGACGACGCCGAGCAGAAGCGTGACGAACCAGCCGCCGCCCTGGTTGCCCGGGAGGATGAGCTTGGCGATGGCACCGGCGAGGAGGCCGAGAAGAAGGAATCCGAAGAACCCCATGGAGTGTCTCTTTTCTGTTGGTGTGGGTACTGCTGGTGATTCGAACGCGCTGTGCCCGTTCGACCGGGCTCTGGGGAGCCGGCTTGATTACGTGGCCGGAAAGCTAGTCGACGCCATTGTCGACCTGCTCTTCGGCCACGTAAATGTCTGTGATGGTCACGTTCACGGCGGAGACGGGCATGCCCACCAAACCCTCGATGGCACGGGTGACGGATGACCGCACCTGGCCGGCGAGGTCGGTCAGGGGCACCGGGTACCCGGCGACCAGCACGATCTGCACGGTGACGCCGTCGTCATCGAGCTCGATCGAGACGCCGGGGTTGACGTCGGTGCTGGTGACGGCGTCGAGGATCGCGCCGAGCGCCCGGGTCGGCACGCTGCCCAGGGCGTGGACGCCGTCGACCTCGCGCACGGCCAGGCTGGCGACCTTGGCGATGACACCGTCCTTGATGGTCGTCTCCCCCTCGCCGACCCGCTCGGCGGAGGCGTCGGAGACGGCACCGGCGCTAGCGGGCAGGGTCGTCGACGGGCTCGGCTGTTCGGGGCTGATGCTGTTCATCTGGACGTTCTCCTTGGTTCGGATGGGCCACCTGAGGTGCCGGCGCTCGGCTCGACGCTCTCTGGGCGGCGATGGCGCGCCGGCGCCGGTCCTGGTGTCCGCAACGCCCGCATAGGGGGCTGGAGGCTGACGAATGTGGGGGAAGTTGTCGACGATTTCTCAAGGCCGATTCTCAGCCCCGAATCGGGGCAGGATTGGCATCGTCATAGTTATGACGCAGACAGCGGCGGATTCGTCACGAAACTGGCAGGAAAGTTTTTTGGGGGCCCGGGGATCTACACTGATCTGGCCCGCCCGATCCGTCAGACTGGAGATGCCATGAGCACCACAACGAAGCGCACCGCCGAACTGGCCGCTGTCGTCGAGCAGGTCCCCGGCGTCGACGAGGTCTATCCGGCCACACCGGTGCTGACTGCCGTGGTGAACCACGTGGTGGGGGCGCTGACGCAGAAGCCCCGGGACCCGGAGTTCGTGGCTCTCCGGGAGACCGACGAGGGCGTCACGGCATCCGTGTCGATCGGCGTCGCGGACGCCGGAGCGGCCACTGAGGTGTGCCGCAGGGTCTACGACACGATTGAGGAGTACTTCGTGGAGTCCGGCGACCCTGCCGTGACGGCCATCGAAGTGACGGTGGCGCGGATCGGCTGATCCTCCGGCACCGGGTGAGCTACGGCGCTAGTGCGCCGACTGGATGGCGCGCAGGCGCAGCAGCACCTGGTCGCGCAGGTCCTCGGGCGCGGTCTCCTTGCAGGCACGCTGCATCACCTCGGTGAGGGTGCGGCCCACGTTGTGCTCGCTCCGGCAGTCGGGGCAGTGCTCGAGGTGCTCACGAATGTCGAGGGCGTCCTCCTTGCGGAGTTCGTTGTGCAGATACTCTTCGAGTTCGGCCTTGGCCTTCTCGCAACCGCAATCGGTCATTTTCCTGTGCTCCCGGATGTCTTCTTCGTGCTCGTGCCTGTCTGGTTGCCGCCCAGGCCACGCTCGAGGGCGTAACCGGACAGCAGATCGCGCAGCAGCCGGCGCCCCCGGTGCAGACGGCTCATCACCGTTCCGATGGGCGTCTTCATGATCTCGGCGATCTCCTGGTAAGAGAAGCCTTCGACGTCGGCGAAGTACACCGCCAGGCGGAAGTCCTCGGGAATCGACTGGAGGGCGTCCTTGACGGCGCTGTCGGGCAGGTGGTCGATGGCCTCGGCCTCGGCGGAACGGCTCGACGTCGCCGTCGTGGATTCCGCCCCGCCCAGCTGCCAGTCCTCGAGGTCGTCGATGGTGCCCTGGTAGGGCTCGCGCTGCTTCTTGCGATAGGTGTTGATGAAGGTGTTCGTCAGGATCCTGTACAACCAGGCCTTGAGGTTGGTGCCCTGCTCGAACTGCTTGAACGATGCGAACGCCTTGACGAAGGTTTCCTGCACCAGGTCCTGCGCGTCAGAGGGGTTTCGCGTCATGCGCATCGCCGCTGCGTAGAGCTGGTCGATGAACGGCATGGCCTGTGCTTCGAACAGGTCCCGCATATCAGTCGTATCTGTTGTCATCACGGGCAATTCTAGGCCAGCGATAGACGCGGATGCCGCGGGCGTGCGCTCCATGAGCAGAGTTGCTGCCACTGCTTCCTCCCGGTGTGCGGCCGCAGGATGGGCCGCCGTGTTCGGAAACGTACCTGTCAAGGCGGTCCCGGCCAGGATGATCCCGACTATTCTGATAACCGATGTTGATCTCGAGATATTCCAAGCCGGAGTTCGATCCCTACGGAGACAGTTCGCCAGAGGAGATCGATGCGCTCTGGGCCGCGCCCGTCGCCACCGTGCCGCTGGCCGCGACGCTGTCGCTGCCCGGCTCGAAGTCGCTGACCAACCGGGAACTCGTGCTGTCGGCGCTGGCCGACTCGCCGTCGCTGCTGCGCGCCCCGTTGCACTCCCGCGACAGCGACCTCATGGTCGACGCGCTGCGGCAGCTGGGCACCACCATCGAGGCCGTCGACGGTGCCGGCGAGTACGGTGCCGACCTGCGCATCACGCCCGGCGAGCTGTTCGGCTCCACCACGGTCGACTGCGGCCTGGCCGGCACCGTGATGCGGTTCCTGCCTCCCGTCGCCGCGCTGGCGCTGGGCCCCACCACCTTCGACGGCGACGCCGGCGCCCGGCGCCGTCCGATGTCCACGACGATCACATCGCTCCGCGACCTGGGCGCCGACATCAACGACGACGGCCGCGGAGCACTGCCGTTCACCGTGCACGGCACCGGCGGCCTCGAGGGCGGCGAGATCACCATCGACGCCTCCTCGTCGAGCCAGTTCGTCTCCGGCCTGCTCCTCGCGGCGGCCCGGTTCCGCACCGGCCTTCGGCTGCGCCACGCCGGTGAGCGGCTGCCGAGCCTGCCGCACATCGAGATGACCATCCACACCCTCGCTCAGCGCGGCGTCACGGTCACCAGCCCCGAGGAGGGCGTCTGGCTGGTCGAGCCGGGCCCGATCCAGGGCGCGGAGGTCGACATCGAACCCGATCTCTCCAACGCGGCCCCGTTCCTCGCGGCGGCCCTCGTCGCCGGCGGCTCCGTCACCATCACGGGCTGGCCCACGACGACCACCCAGGTCGGCGCGCACCTGGCCGAGCTGCTGCCGCTCTTCGGCGCCACCGTATCGATCGACGGCGACAGGCTCACCGTTACCGGTACCGGCCGCATCACCGGGGTCGACCTCGACCTCTCCACCGGGGGCGAACTGGCGCCCACCCTCGTAGGCCTCGCGGCCCTCGCCGACTCGCCCAGCACCATCACGGGCATCGGCCACATCCGCCACCACGAGACCGACCGGCTCGCCGCTCTGGCCACCGAGATCAACAACCTCGGCGGGCACGTCACCGAGCTGCCCGACGGCCTGGCCATCGACCCCAGACCGCTGCACGGCGGCACCTGGCACAGCTACGACGACCACCGGATGGCCACCACGGGCGCGCTGCTCGGCCTCGCCGTCTCCGGCGTGGAGGTCGAGGACATCGGCACCACGGCCAAGACCCTCCCGCAGTTCGCTGACCTCTGGCACGGACTGCTCGCTGGACCGGGCACCGCGTGACGTGGTGGGCGACGCCGGACGATGACGAACCGGAGTACGACGAGTCCAGCGTGCGGGTGCGGCCGGGCCGCAAGGGCACCAAGCCGCGCACCAAGACCCGCCCGGAGCACGGCGACGCCCTGACCGGGCGCATCCTCTCGGTCGACCGCGGCCGGTACACGGTGATGCTCGACGAGAACGAACCCACCGAACGCCGGGTCACGGCCGCGCGCGCCAGCGAGCTGCGCAAGCACGCCGTCGTCACCGGCGACCGCGTCGATATCGTCGGCGACACCACCGGGGCCGAGGGCAGCCTGTCGCGCATCGTGCGCATCGTGCCGCGGGTGACCCTGTTGCGCCGCAGCGCCGATGACACGGATGCGGTGGAACGCGTCATCGTCGCCAACGCCGACCAGATGCTCATCGTCGTGGCCGCGGCGAACCCGGAGCCGCGCATCCGCCTGGTGGACCGGTACCTGGTCGCGGCGTACGACGCCGGGGTGTCCCCCATCCTCTGCATCACCAAGACCGACCTCGCCGACCCGGCCGAGTTCCTCAACAACTTCGCCGGCCTTGACCTGCCCGTGTTCCAGAGCCGCGACGACGCCATGCCGCTTGAGGCCATCTCGGCGGCGCTGGTGGGCCACGACACCGTGTTCGTCGGCCACTCGGGCGTGGGCAAGTCCACGCTCGTGAACGCGCTCGTGCCCGACGCGCACCGCGCCGTGGGCGTGGTGAACACCGTGACCGGACGGGGCCGGCACACCTCGTCGTCGACGATCTCGCTGCGGCTCGAAACGGACGCCGGCCGCGGCTGGGTCATCGACACCCCCGGGGTGCGCTCCTTCGGCCTGGGCCACATCAACACCGACAACATCCTGCGTGCCTTCACCGACCTGGCCGTCATCGCCGAGAAGTGCCCACGCGGTTGCACCCACCTGCCGTCATCGCCCGACTGCGCCATCAACGAGGCCGTCGCGGCCGGAACCCTGGGCGACACCGGCAAAGCCCGCCTGGACTCCCTCCAGCGCCTCCTGGAGACGTTCGCGGCCGCTCCGTCGCACCGCCAGGGCGAGAACTGACTCGTATAACGTGGGATCATGACGGATTCCACACGGCTTGCAGCCGGCGACACGGCCCCCGAGTTCACCCTGACCGACCAGAACGGCCAGAGTGTCTCCCTGGCCGATTACCGCGGCCAGAAGGTCGTGGTGTACTTCTACCCGGCCGCGATGACACCGGGCTGCACCACTCAGGCCTGCGATTTCCGGGACAACCTCGCTTCCCTGGCCCAGGCCGGCTACCAGGTGCTGGGCGTGTCGAAGGACACCCAGGCCAAGCTGGCGACATTCGCCGAGAACGACCACCTGACCTTCCCGCTGCTCAGCGATGAGGACCTGACCGTGCACCGCGCCTACGGCGCCTGGGGCGAGAAGAACCTCTACGGCAAGGTCGTCACCGGCGTGCTGCGCTCCACCTTCGTGCTCGACGAGGCCGGCGTGGTCACGCTGGCGCTATACAACGTCAAGGCCACCGGGCACGTGGCGAGCCTGCGCAAGAAGCTCGGCCTCTAACTCGGGTCGCGGGTGCTGGTGGCCTCGAGCACGCTGCGGGTGAAGAGAAGCACGATCACCAGCACCGAGGGCACCAGCAGCGCCCAGCCGAGGTCCGGCCGGGCGTAGAGGCCCTGGAAGCATCCGATGGCGACGAAGACCTGCACGAGCTGCCAGGTCACCGCGGCAGCCCGGATCCACGGCCGGGCGCGGAGGGTGGCCACCGCAATCGTGCTGACCCAGAGTGCAGCAACGATGGTGAGCACCAGAATGGCGATCGCGCTGGCGAAAGACGTGGGCTGGTCGGTGAGCAGCTCCAGGATGAGCCAGATCACGGCCGCCCACAGGAGGGCTGCCTCCGCGGCCAGGAGTGCCGCCAAGACGGTCAGTGCGCGGGATCGGCGGGCTCGACGGGGCTCGCCAGGACCCCCCTGGCTGGGGTCGAACGGTTGGCTCACAGCGTTATCCCATACAAAACTATTGATTTGACACCCCTATTATGCGACCATATTTGAGGCCCGGTTGACGCTCACAGGGTGGTGAGCAGATCTCCATGTAGATCCGACCTTCCTGCAACCTGGGCTTCCCCCCGCATCTTCGGCCGATCGGCCAGGCATCCCCCCGCAATAAAGGAGCACCCCTATGGACTGGCGCGATAAAGCTGCCTGCCTCACCGCCGACCCGGAACTCTTCTTCCCGGTTGGCAACACTGGTCCCGCAGTCGACCAGATCGAGAAGGCCAAGTCCGTGTGCGCCCGTTGCAACGTCACGGAGGTGTGCCTCCAGTACGCTCTCGAGACCGGTCAGGACTCCGGCGTCTGGGGTGGACTGAGCGAAGACGAGCGCCGCGCCCTCAAGCGTCGCGCCGCCCGCGCCCGCCGCGCGTCCTGAGACACTCGACGTCACGCTGACGAAGCGGGCGAGGAACGGGAATCCCGTTCCTCGCCCGCTTTTTTGTGCCTGCGTCACACGGTGCCCCCGGTGCCTAAGGCTTCAGTCGAATTCCATGAAGCGCAGCGGGATCTCGATGGTGACCTCTGTGCCGCTGCCCATCATGGTGTGCCAGTCGATCGATCCGCTGAGCTCGCCCTGGATGAGGGTGCGCACGATCTGGGTGCCGAGTCCCGACCCGACCTTGCCCTCCGGCAGTCCGGAGCCGTTGTCGCGCACGCGCACCGTGAGGGTCTCGAGGTCGCGCTCGGCCTCGATCGACACCTCGCCCTCCCGGCCGGCGAGGCCGTGCTCGACAGCGTTGGTCACGAGTTCAGTGAGCGCGAGCGCGAGCGGCGTCGCATAGGCGCTGGGCAGGATCCCGAAACTGCCGGACGACTTGGGGTGGGCCGTGGTGTTGTGCGCCGACGCCACCTCGGCGATGAGCAGCAGCACCCGGTCGAACACGGCGTCGAAGTCGACGTTCTGGCTGAGCCCGCTGGAGAGCGTGTCGTGCACGACGGCGATGGCCGCGACCCGGCGCATGGCCTGGTTGAGCGCCTCACGGGCGGTGTCCGAGTGGGTGCGGCGCGCCTGGATGCGCAACAGCGACGCCACGGTCTGCAGGTTGTTCTTCACCCGGTGGTGGATCTCCCGGATGGTCGCATCCTTGGTGATCAGTTCGCGCTCCTGGTGCCGGAGCTCGGAGACGTCGCGGGAGAGCACGATGGCGCCGATCCGCTCGCCGCGGTTGCGGATCGGGATCGCGCGCAGCGACACCGTCACCCCGCGGGCCTCGATGTCGGTGCGCCAGGGGGCCCGGCCGGTCACGACCAGCGGGAGGGACTCGTCGACGACGGCCTTGCCGCTGAGCAGGCTCGTGGTGACCTCGGCGAGGGACTCGCCCTCCAGCTCGTCGGCGAAGCCCATGCGGTTGAACGCGGACAGCGCGTTCGGGCTGGCGAAGGTGGTCACGCCGTCCAGGTCCAGCCGGATCAGGCCGTCCGAGGCGCGGGGTGCGCCGCGGCGCGGGCCGGTCGGGGCGCCCAGGTCGGGGAAGTCGCCGGAGGCGATCATCGCGAAGAGGTCGTTCGCGCAGTCGTTGAAGGTCAGCTCCTGGCGACCCGGCGTGCGGGTCTCGCTGAGATTGGTGTGCCGGGTGAGCACGGCGATGGGCTCGGGGGTGATCTCGGCGCCGCTGGAGCTGATGCGGCGGCGCACGGGGATGGCGCGCACCCGGGTGGGCGTCTCCTCGTACCAGTCCGGTGCGGTGGTATCGATGATCTTGGCGGTGTCGAAGGCTTCGGTGACCTGCTTGCGCCACTCGGCTTTGATCTCCTGGCCGACGAAGTCGCGGTAGAACAGTGTCGCGGCGCTGGACGGCCTGGCGTGGGCCACGGCGACGAAGCTGCCGCCCAAGGTCGGCACCCACACCACGATGTCGGCGAAGGCGAGGTCGGCCAGCAGCTGGCCGTCGGCGACGAGCATGTGCAACCAGTCGACGTCCTCCGCACTGTTGCGGCCCTGGGCAAGTACGAGATCACTGAGCGTCGACACAAGAACAGCCTACGGCCGCCCGGCGCCCGGCACGCACCGGATGCTGGCGCCACGGCACCGGATGCGCCATGCTTCGCTCATGAGCCCAGACGCCCCCTCCCCCGCTCTCGCCGATGAGCCGGCCCCGCCGGCTCGTCCCGACCCGGCCCTGCTGGTGGTGCTCGGCCTGATCGCCCTGCTTGTGTTGGTGGCACTCGTGGTGGTGTTCACCCGTGGTACGCCAGAGCTTCTGGACGCCGGAACGCCCGGCGGGGTGGTGCAGCGGTACGCGGCCGCCGCCGTGGAGGGTGATGAGGACACGGCGGCGCGGTACCTCACCAGCACCGCCCTGGCGAACTGCGACCGGTACTCCGAAGCCGGCACGAACGACATCCGCGTCACTTTTCTGGACTCCACCGAGCGCGTCTCGAGCGCCGACGTGCGGGTATCGATCGTCACGTTCTACGACGCCGGGCCGTTCGGCTCGTCGGAGTCCGAGTCGGAGGACGTCTTCGAGCTGGTCAGGGCGGACGACGGCTGGCTGATCGATGTCGTGCCGTGGCAGCTGATGGTGTGCCCGTCGACCGGCAGCGGAGACGGACTGTGACCGCGCCGGGCACCGCGCCGGCGGGCATCCCGCCGACGACGGCCGCCCCGCGGCCCTCCGCGGCGCCGGTGCTGCGCCGGGTGGTGGTGTACGGCATCCTCTTCGTCCTCGTGCTGCTCACGGCCGGGGGTCTCGCCGACCTGCTCGGCCGGTTGTTCGACGTGGTGACCGGCGCCACCGTCGTCGGCAGTGACACCGCGGGCCTGGCCGTGTCGCTGAGCTTCACCCTCGTCGGCGGACCGCTCGCCGCACTGCTGGGCTGGTTCGCCTGGCGGCGCCTGGCCGACCGGCCAGAACGGGAGTCGCTGGCCTGGGCCCTGTATGTGGTGGGCATGTGCACCGTGGCGCTCGTCGTGGCCAGCACCGCGCTGTTCTCGGCTCTGTCGGCGGCGGTGCGCGGTGACGGCGCCACTGGGGAGGCGGCCACGGGTCTGGTCTGGGCGGGCGTCTGGGCGGGGCACAGGTTCGTCCTGCGCCGGAGCATCCGTCGTCCCACCCGGCTCCCCGGCACCGCTGCGGTGTTGGGCGGAGTCGTCGGACTGCTGCTCGGGTCCGGCGGCGCGGTCTCAGCGCTCACGGTGCTCTTCGACACGGCGTTGGCCGGCACCACGGATGCGCCCATCGGCGTTCCCTGGTGGTGGGCCGCACTGCAATCGCTGGTCTGGGCGGCCGGCGGCGGCCTCGTCTGGTGGTGGCACTGGGGTCGCGAGGGTGGCCGTGCCGTGCGCACCGGCCTCGGCGCGGTCGCCCTCGTCGGGGTGGGCATCCTGGGCGGCTGCCTGCTGACCCTCGCGGGCGCGGGCACCACCCTGTTCGTGCTGCTCCGCGTGGCCGTGGACCGCACGGACCCGGTGCGCGTGCTGCTCGATCCGCTCGGTGCGGCGATCGCCGCCGCGCTCGTCGGCGGGCTCATCTGGGGCTACCACCGCGCCGTGGCGGCCCGACGCTCGGCGGCGGTGAGCGGCGCAGGGGTCCTGGTGACAAGCGGGGTGTCGCTCGTGGCCGCCGCATCCGGCATCGGCGTGATCGTGAACGCCCTGCTCGCCACCCTCACGACGGCCCTGGCCGCTTCCGACCCGCGCACGCTCCTCCTCGCCGGCCTCAGCTCGCTCGTGGTGGGCGGTCCGCTGTGGTGGTTCACCTGGCGACCGACCACGGCCGTGCTGCCGGAGCGACGCCGCAGCATCGGCCGCAGTGCGTACCTTGTCGTGGTGTTCGGAGTCAGCGCCGTCGTCGCGCTGGTCGCCCTGCTGGTGATCGGGTTCCGCCTCTTCGATTCGCTCCTGGCCGGCGAGGCCGGACTGCTCGACCGGCTCCGGGCGCCGCTGGGTTTGCTCGTGGCCACGGCTCTCGTGGCTGGGTACCACTTCAGCGTCTGGCGGGGCGACCGGGCCGCGATCGCGGCAGCCGCGCCGGCACCCGCCCCGACCCCGGCTGCGTCGCGCGGCCCCGTAACCGGCATCGGCGAGGTGGTGCTCATCATGGGCCCGGGTGCCGAACCGGTGCTGCGGCACCTGCGGCAGCTCACCGGCGCCACCGTGAGCTGGTGGCAGCGCGCCGACGGGGCCACCGTCCTGCCGGACCCGGCTCAGGTGACGAGCGCGCTCGACGGCGTGCACGGCGAGCGCGTGGTGCTGATCATGGGCGCGGACGGGTCGTTGAGCGTCATCCCGGTCGCGGGCCCTCACACGCACGCAGGCTGAGACCACCCGCGGCCGGCCCGCGCCGGTCAGGTCGCCGCTCAGGTCGCCTCTCAGGTCGCCTTTCAGGTCGCCGGCGCTGCGCGCCGCCAGGGCGCCGCACGGCGCCAGGGCCGCCGCGCCGGCGCGGCTTCGGGCCCGGTGAGCAGGTCCCGCTGCACGAAGCCGAGGATTCCGAGCCGGGCCGGTGACCGCGGGGCCGCGTCGCGCAGGGTGCGGCCGGTGAGCACCGCCGCATCCACCCCGGCCTGGTCATGCGGCACCAGCACCGCAGCCTCGATGCCGCCGAACCGGCGCAATGCGCTGCTCACCTGCCCGGCCGCCCCGAGGCCCACCGCGCTGGCGCGCACCCGGTTCATCACGACGTGCACCCGGTGGGTGCTGATGACCTCGGTCAGATCGCCCCAGACACGCAGGAACCTGGCCATGCCGACGGGGTCGGCGAGACCGCACGCCACGACCCGGTCGGCGATGCCCAGGGCGGCCAGGGTCGCTGCGTTCCGGCGCGGAGCGAACAGGTCGCTCGAGATCTCCTCGTCGCTCTCCAGGCTGAACCCGGTGTCGAGGACCACGTAGTCCGCCCAGCCGCGCAGTGTGGCGATGGTGCGGCTCACCCGCTCCGCCGAGAGCTCCGGCCACCGCGACGGCCGCCCGATACCGGTGAGCACCCGGAAGGCGCCGCGCGGCGAGTTGTAGCGGTGCGCGATCCGTTCGAACTCGGACCTGGTCAGCGCGTCGGCGCCCGCCAGCCTGCACGCGGCGGCGAAACCCGGCGCCTCGTCGAGCAGGCCGAGGCTCGGCGCGATCGACCCGCTGTAGGTGTCGACATCCGCCAGGACCACGGTGTGCCCGGCCGCCGCGATCTCGGCGGCGATATTGATCGCCAGAGTGGTGCGGCCCGGCGCGCCGGCCGGCCCCCAGACGGCGATCACGATGCCGGGACCCTCGAGCCCCGCGACCGGCTCCGCGGCGGCCCGGCCACTCGGCGCTGCTGTGCCCTGCTCGGGCCCGGGCACCGGCTGCCGCGCAGGTTTGGCTCGTCGGCCCGGCCCGGCCCGGCGCCCCCGGTGCCGGCCGGGCGGAGGGTCGTCCGGGCTCCCCGAGCTCCCCGAGCTTCCCGAGCTTCCCGAGCCGGTGGTGCGGCCGGGGACGACGTCCGGGGCACCATCGGCGTAGCCGCCACGGTCCGGCGGATCGTCGATCCGCAACGGGATCACCGCACCCATCGTGAGCACCCGTTCGATCTCCACCCAGTCCGCATCGGCCGCGACGACCTCGTGCAGCCCCAGGTCGGCGACGTACCGGCGGTCGTGGTCGGTGGCGGCCAGAGCGACGACCCTGATGCCGTTCGCGTCGCTCGCCGCCAACAGCTCAGCGGTCAGGGTGCCGGCCGAAGCCGCGACGATGAGGGCATCGGGGCCGTGCCTGTCGATCGCCGCCAGGAGCTCGGGTACGTTCGCCGGGCGGGCGACGATCACATGACCGTGGTCGATGATGTCGGGCAGCAGCCGGTCCTCGGTGTCGCGGTCGAGGGCGAGCGCCAGCAGCACCACCGTCATCCGCCGATCGGCGAGTTCACGGCCACGATCGAAATCGCGTCCTCGTTGGCAATGGCCTCCAGGACCTGGGCCACCTTGCCCTTGGGCACCAGCACCTCCACGCTGAGGCCCTCGCCAGACTGGATGAGGCCCGTCGGCTCCAGGATCCGCACGATGCTCGCCCGCCCCACCAGCACCGCCGGGGGCCCGAAGGACTCCCCCTCGGCCTCGCCGGCCGACCACACGTCCACCACCGACCCCGCGGCCAGTCCCGTCGACAGGCGTCCCCGCAGGTCCACGACCAGGCTCGTCATCGATTCGCCGGAGCGGGCGCCCACAGCGGACGTGGGCACCAGCTCCCCGGCGCCGATGGTGCGGGTCACGGTCAGGCCGTAGGCGGGGATCCGTGTTGGCGTGAGGTAGAGGGCGTCGCCGGCCCCCAGACGCACGCGAGTCTCGACGAGGTCGGCCACGTCGAGGCGGTCTCCGACGGTCAAGGGCTCTCGGGCGGCGTACACGGCGACGGTCCGGTCATTTCCGGCGACGACGGCGGCGACGCCCACAATCGACGCGATCACAAGGACCAGGCCGAGGGCGAACCTCGGGTCGACCCAGAACCGGGGCCGTGTCGAGGAGGCGGGCCGGCCCGCACCGCTCTCCGGTCGCGGCTTCACCGCCCCGCCCTGCCCGTCGGGTACCGCACCACTGCGTGATCCGACGCTGTGTGAGCCAACGCTGTGTGAGCCAACGCTGTGTGAGCCAACGCTGTGTGAGCCACCCCATCACCGCCCTGTCTCCCGACCGTTCGGGTCGAGATTCCCTGTGTGGTTACCATCGTGACCCACCGAGGGAGAACGCGTTGAAGTTATCCACAGCTCGGCGCCAGGCCGTGCGGGACAGCCCTGATCGACGGATAATCGTTCGCATGAGCGATCCCGTCTCCTCCGCGTCCGTCGGCAGATTCCTGACCCTCGCCGACACCGCAGAGATCCTGAACCTCTCCCTCGCCGCCGCCCTCGACCTGGTGCGCACGGGTGAGCTTCCGGCCATCCGAATCGGCGCAGCCGGCGCCTGGCGAGTGGAACGGGTGGTCCTCGAGTCGTACATCGAGGCGAAATACGAAGAGGCACGACGGATGTCGCTGTGGGAGCAATCCGACTTCGCGAATATCCCGGAGCTGTCCGGAGGCCGGATTCTGCGCCCCGGCGGTCCCGGGCCGTTGGACGGCGAGACCGGGCGCAGCGACGGTGATGCCGGCGGCGCTCAGTCCAACCGCACCAGCTGAATCTGCGGGATCGGCACGATCCGCAGCTGCTGCACTTCCGACGCCCGCCTGAGTGTGCCGGCCGCGTGCACGGCCACGTCGATGTGGTCGCGCCCGACCCTGTCGATGGTGCCGGTGACCTGACCCACCCCGGTCCGGATCTGCAGGCTTTTGCGCCGACGGCAGAGATCACGCAGCACGAAGGGCAGACCGATGCGGTCCACCATCCGGGCGGGCTCGTCGACGACCTCCGCGAGCGACGGCGCTACCTGGTCGGTGTGCAGCACGACGGCCGCGATGGCCCCGAACGGCAGGATGCACTGCGGGGTGCCGGCGCCGGCCTCGAGCAGGTCGGCGGCCAGCCAGTCCCGCCCGAAGACGGTGGGCCGGAGGGTGATCGTCTGCGCGCCCACCAGCACCACCTGCAGCACCCGGGAGCCCGTCGGGCCGTCACGCACCCCGGCGAGCCGCTGGCGCAGCCCGAGCCGGCCCAGTCGCAGGCGTTCCTCTTCCGCGCGCAGTTCGGCGTCCTCTGCGGTCAGCTCGTTCTCGAGCTGACCCTCGAGGTCGTCGAACAGGTTGTCCCAGCGCACACCACGACCGTAGTCGGCCGCTGCCCCGGACGTTGACGTTATCCACAGCCGGCAGAGAAGCCTAGACACGCGGGTTTACGGGTGGTTGAGTGTCGGCCAAGGCCTCGGGTTCCACGGGGGTCGATCCGGTGTTCCACTCGCACGACAGCGCCAGCAACGCCCTGTTCTCCTCGCCGACACCACGGATCCACGCATCTGGAGCAACCCATGAGCGATCCACTTGCCGGGCCCCAGCCCCGACCCACGCCGCAGGCCAACGCGCCCAACCGGCCCGACGCAGCACCCGGCACGGCCGGCGCACCTGCTGGTGCGCCGGCCGCCCCACCAGCCCGGCTCGGTGGCCACGAATCCGCCGAGGCCTTCCTCGACGACGACTTCTTCGGCCATCAGCCCAGCTCTCGCAGCACGCTGCCGGATCCGGAACCGTTGCTGGTCAACCTGACCCGGTGCGTGATCGAGGTTCTGGCTGGGGCGAGGGAGCTGGACCAACTGGCCCGCTGGGTGAGCGACGACGTCTACCGGCACCTGCTCAAGCGCGTGGTGCTCTCTGCCCGCGCGAGGGCGGTGAAGGGCCAGCGGGCTCAGCGTCCCGCCATCATGATCGGCCGGGTCACCATCAACGAGCCCAGAGACGGCATCATCGAGGCCGTGGTGATCGTGCACAGCAAGGTTCGGGTGCGAGCGGTGGCTGTGCGCCTCGAGGGGCTGGACAACCGCTGGCGGGCCAGCGCCATCAACGTGCTGTGACCCGGCGCCCGCAGCGAACGGGCCGCCAGGTGTTTCCCGGGCGGACAATTGTGCCCGGTGTGCTGGACGCAGTCGTCCGCACCGGGCACAATCCCCTCGACGGGAGCCGCTACTTCTTCTTGCCCTGCGCGCGTCGCTCGGTGCGGTTGTTGGCCGCCGGGGTGTCGCCCTCGGCGCGCTGGCCGAAGGCGCCGCGCTGGGGCGGGCCGGCGGGAGCGGCCTCGGCCGGTTCGGCAGGAGCGGATGCCACGGCGGCGCGGCGGGCGCGGTCCGTTGCAGCCTGCTGGATCTGGCCGCGCTGGTTGCGCACCTCGACTCCGCCGGAGTCGCTCGGAGCGGTGAAGCTCAGCTTCTCCTCCGCCGATTCGGCGGGGGGCGTGAGGCCCTTCGCTGCGACGACAGGGGCGTCGACGGCGCCGGCCGGCTGGGACACCTCGACCTCGAGGTTGAACAGGAAGCCGACGGTCTCCTCGCGGATCTGGCCCATCATCTGCTGGAACATGGCGAAGCCCTCGCGCTGGTACTCCACCAGCGGGTCGCGCTGCGCCATGGCGCGCAGGCCGATGCCGTCCTTGAGGTAGTCCATCTCGTAGAGGTGCTCGCGCCAGCGACGGTCGATGACCGACAGCACCACGCGGCGTTCGAGCTCGCGCATGGCCGGGGAGCCCAACGATTCCTCACGACGGGCGTAGGCGACCTTGGCGTCGGAGATGATCTCCCGGCGCATGAAGTCGCGGTTGATCTTGCCCTTGTTGCCCGCCTCTGCGATGACCTCGTCGATGGTCAGGCCCACCGGGTAGAGGGTCTTCAGCTCGGTCCACAGGGCGTCGAAGTCCCAGTCGTCGCCGTTGCCCTCGCCGGTGTGCACCTCGAGCACCTCGTCGATGACGTCTTCGAGGAAACGCTGGGTGCGCTCGTGCAGGTCGTCGCCCTCGAGGATGTGCCGGCGGTCACCGTAGATGGCTTCGCGCTGGCGGTTGAGGACGTCGTCGTACTTGAGCACGTTCTTGCGGATCTCGGCATTGCGACCCTCGACCTGTGACTGGGCGCTGCGGATGGCGCGGCTGACGACCTTGGACTCGATGGCCATGTCGTCGGGCACACCCTGGCGGCCCATCAGGCTCTCGGCGGCACCGGCGTTGAACAGGCGCATCAGGTCGTCGGTCAGCGAGAGGTAGAAACGGCTCTCACCCGGGTCGCCCTGACGGCCGCTGCGGCCGCGGAGCTGGTTGTCGATACGGCGGGATTCGTGGCGCTCGGTGCCGAGCACGTAGAGTCCGCCGGCGGCGATGACCTTCTCGGCTTCCTCGGAGACCTCGGCCTTGACGGCGGCGAAGACGTCGTCCCATTCCTTCTCGTACTCGTCGGGGGTCTCCACCGGGCTCAGGCCCTTGGCGTTCATCGCGGCGACGGCGAGGAACTCGGCGTTGCCGCCGAGCATCACGTCGGTTCCACGGCCGGCCATGTTGGTGGCGACGGTGACGGAGCCGAGGCGCCCGGCCTGGGCCACGATCGCGGCCTCGCGGGCGTGGTTCTTGGCGTTCAGGACCTCGTGGCGCACACCCTTCTTCGCCAGCAGGCGGGACAGGTATTCGCTCTTCTCGACGCTCGTGGTGCCGACCAGGACCGGCTGGCCCTTCTCGTGCCGTTCGACGATATCCTCGACGACCTGGCCGAACTTGGCTTCCTCGTTCTTGTAGATCAGGTCGGACTGGTCGATGCGCTGCATCGGCTTGTTGGTGGGGATCGCGACGACGCCGAGCTTGTAGGTGCTCATGAACTCGGCGGCTTCGGTCTCGGCTGTTCCGGTCATGCCGGAGATCTTGGAGTACAGCCGGAAGTAGTTCTGCAGGGTCACCGTGGCGAGCGTCTGGTTCTCCGCCTTGACGGCGACGCCTTCCTTGGCCTCGATGGCCTGGTGGATGCCCTCGTTGTAGCGGCGGCCCATCAGGATGCGGCCGGTGTGCTCGTCGACGATGAGCACTTCGCCGTTCATGACGACGTAGTCCTTGTCCTTCTTGAACAGGGCGTTGGCCTTGATGGCGTTGTTGAGGAACGAGATCAGCGGGGTGTTCGCGGACTCGTACAGGTTGTCGATGCCGAGGTAGTCCTCGACCTTCTCGATGCCGGGTTCGAGCACACCCACGGTGCGCTTCTTCTCGTCGACCTCGAAGTCCTCGTCGGCGACGAGGCGCTTGGCGAGGCTGGCGAACTCGGTGAACCAGCGGTTCGCCTCGCCCGACGCGGGGCCGGAGATGATCAGCGGGGTGCGGGCCTCGTCGATGAGGATCGAGTCCACCTCGTCGACGATGGCGAAGTAGTGGCCGCGCTGCACCATGTCGGTGGCCTGCCACGCCATGTTGTCGCGCAGGTAGTCGAAGCCGAACTCGTTGTTCGTGCCGTAGGTGATGTCACAGGCGTACTGCTCGCGGCGCACCGCGGGCGTCTGGCCGGAGACGATGCAGCCTGTGGTCATGCCGAGGGCGCGGAACACGCGGCCCATCAGCTCGCTCTGGTAGCTGGCGAGGTAGTCGTTGACCGTGATGACATGCACGCCGCGGCTGGTGATGGCGTTGAGGTACGCCGCCGTCGTGGCGACAAGGGTCTTGCCCTCACCGGTCTTCATCTCGGCGATGTTGCCGAGGTGCAGCGCCGCCCCGCCCATCAGCTGCACGTCGAAGTGACGCAGCCCCAGGGTGCGGGTGGAGGCTTCGCGCACGGCCGCGAACGCCTCGGGCAGCAAGTCATCCAGTGACTCGCCGCCCGAGTAACGCTCACGCAACTGCACGGTCTCGTTCTTCAACTCCTCATCGCTGAGGGTGCTGAAGTCATCTTCCAGCGCATTGATGGCCTTCGCATAGCTCTCGAGCCGGCGCAGAATGCGCCCCTCGCCAACACGAAGAACTTTTTCCAGGATTGAGGCCACGAATGCACTCCACTAGTCGTCACGGCGTGTGAACACGCCTGTCGTCCGGTCGGACGCACGTAGCGCCGACCTAGCCGGCAACTATAGCAATGCTAGTTGGTCAGGAGCTGGACTCGCTGGACGCCGTCGCCAGCACCCTGCCCTCTTCGGAGTTCGGGTCCAATTCGATGACGCCGTAGTCCCACCCCTTGCGGCGGTAGACCACGCTGGGCCGGTGCGTCTCGGCGTCCTGGAACAGGTAGAAGTCGTGTCCGACGAGTTCCATGAAGTAGAGGGCATCGTCGACGGTCATGGGAGCGGCCGAGAAGACCTTGCGGCGGATCACCACCGGGGAATACGCCTCTTCGACGTCCTCGGCGGCCGTCTCGTCCTGTACGACCGGGATCGCGCCGGTGCGCACACGCTCCAGGGTCTCCCCGTCGGCCGGGATGATGTCGATCACCGCGAAACCCGTCGCAGAGGCGTCGTGCAGCGACGTGGGGCGGTGTGCGCCGCCGCGGTGCACCTTCTTGCGGTCCTTCGCGCGGCGAACCCGTTCGAGCAACCGTCCGAGAGCGATGTCGAAGGCGGCGTACTTGTCGCCTCCCTCGGCCTCGGCCCGCACGATGGGGCCCTTGCCGATGAGGGTGAGTTCGACCCGGTCGTTACCGGCGGCACCGCTCTTCTCGGTGTGACGACTGACCTTGATTTCCAGGGCGAGGGCCTTCTCGGCGAGGCCGGCGATCTTCTCGGCCTTCTCCGTCGCATAATCCCGGAAGCGATCAGTGATCCCCAGGTTTCGTCCAACGATGTTAGTTTCCATGACGACCTCCAGATCTGGCGAACCGCCCCTGATCCGGGCGATTGGTACGCGCCTTTGGCCCTACCGTAGTCGTGCCGGCTGGATAAGTCACAGTATTTGTCAATCTGTTTCCGGTGAACTCTCGGTGACGGGATGATGCCGCCGTGTTTCCGCCACGGTCGCCGCGCCGATCACCTCCCCACCGGCGAGGAGGATGGCGCGCCGCGCGTCGAGCAGGGTGGCCCCGGTCGTGACGATGTCGTCCACGAGCAGCACCCGCTGCCCCGCGAGCCGCCGGGCGGCGACCAGCGCGCCGGTGCGGTTGTCCAGGCGCGCCTGCCGGCCGAGACCCACCTGGTCGGCGACCCGGCCGCCCGGCCGCAGCAACCGAAGGGGCCGGAGTCCGGCTCGTCGAAGGAGCAGGTCGACGGGGGCGAATCCCCGGGCCCGCCAGGCCCGGCGGGAGGACGGCACGCCCGCCAGCAGCACGCCCACCGGAGCCTCCGGCGGCCGCCCGGCCGCTCCCGGTGCGATGGGCGCGGCTGCGGCCGCCAGAGCCGCTCCCACGGCGGCGCGCAGGGCTCCGGCGAGCGCCGGGGCGGCGTCGGTGCGACCGCCGTCCTTGAAGGCAACCAGGACCCGGGCGGCCACATCGCGATACTCCAGGGCCGACCAGATCGTGAGGTCGTCGCGGCTGCACAGCGCCGGGGCGGGCCGGAGGGCGGCGGCGCAGGCGGCGCAGAGCGCCCGGTCCACCGCCCCGCAGCCGCTGCAGTCGGTGGGCATCAGCACCGCCCAGGCATCCAGGACCGCGGCCGGCGCGGCGGCGATCAGGGTGTTGACGGCCCGCGATGAGATCATCGCGCCAGCCTGGCCGCCGTGGCCGGGGCGGAGACGCTGCCGGCGGCATCCGTGCACGACCGGCGCCCGGCGGGCCCTGTGCAGGAGCGGGCAGAGCCGGCTCAGCAGACAGAGCCGGCTCAGCAGACAGGGCCGGCCGGGTCAGCCGCCGATGCCCTGCTGGGTGGCCACCAGGGTCACCCCGTCGATGCGTTCCTGCCAGCCGACGCCGCGCTGCACCAGCAGGGCGCCGTCGCTGGTCAGCGCGCGCAGGTCACGCAGCAGGTTGCTGCCCGTGATGCTGCTGATTCCCATCGACGATTCCAGAGGTACGCTCGTGCCGCCGATCTCGTGGGAGACCATGCGGTCTTCGCCGTCGGGCTGCACGCTGAGATACGCCACGGTGCTCTGGTCGATCCACGTCGCGTCCACCGGGGTCCCCGTGTCGGTCGCGAGCTGCACGGGATCGCCCAGTCCGACGGGTGCACCGTTCTCCCGCAGCACCGCGGCCACGACCAGGCGGGTCTGTCCCGCGGTGTTCAGCAGTGCGATCAACCGGGTGCCGTCCCTGGACACCCTGAGGGCAGCGATCGTCGACGCGTCCTGCCAGGGCGTCGGAACCGCCACAGCCACTCCCTGGGTGTTGTACACGAAGAGCTCATTGGGCCGGTCGCCGGGCACCGACCAGACGTACGCGGATCCGTCGATGGCCGGCGCGATCAGGTTCTGCCTCGGGTCGAGCAGTCTGGCGTCGTCGCCCACCCGGATGCCGTACACCCCGTCGTTCGTCAAGACGGCGGCCGCCGTCTGCGACGGCGAGAGGGTGACCGCGGTGGGCTGGAGGGCCGCGATGCCTTCGGACAGCCCCGGCAGGGCGGTGACGGTCTTGCCGGTTGCGGCCAGGAAACCGAATTCGCCGCCGCGCAGCACCAGCGCCCGCGCATCCACCCGCGGGTTGACCTCGGGCTCGTTGGCGCCGAGCGCGCCGATGTCCTGCGAGTTGCGGTTGATGGTGATGGTCACCGTGAGCCCGCTCGGCAGGCTCTGCTCGAGTTGGCGTTTCATCCGTTGCAGGGTGATCCGGTCGGCGTTGAGGGCCTCGCTGTTGAGGTCCACCTTCGCGTCCCTGGCCACCACGGTGACGGCGTCTGCGGTCAGGGCTGTGCCCTCGGGGAACGCGCTCGACACGGCTCCGGCGAGCCACTCGCTGGGGCCGCCGAGTACGCCGTTCACGATCTTGGTCGGTGTGGACGCGCCGCGCGGGAACCAGCGCACATCGGGCACCAGGAACAGGAAGTCCGGGTCGTAGAAGTACAGCGACTGGGCGCTGAAGACATCCTTGAAGGTGGTCTGGTCGAGCACCGTGCCGTTCGGGGCGGCACTGATCCGCCACTGCCCGTCGATCTGGGTGAACTCGTAGCGGAGCGGCACACTGGCCGGGAGGGCTTCCTCGTGGTACTCGCCGATGGCATTCACCTCGGCGACCGGGCGCACAGAGAACTGCATGGTGTGGTCGTCGACCGGGGTGATGCTGCGCCCGGAGAGGTCGTCGACGGTGACTCCGGTGTCGGATTTCCAGGAGTCGGCGAAGTCCGCGGTGAGGAACTCCCTGGCGATCTCGTAGTTGTTGTCCGGGCTGGTGCCCGCGGCGATGAATCCGGTGAGGATCTCCTCCATGCTGGCCCCGGCCTGGGGCCGGAACGGCAGGAACACCGGCGGTGGGTTCTCACCCGTAACGGCATCCTGGCCGGTCTGCACGGACCCGCTCCGGGGGATGCTCGAGCATCCGGTGAGCAGCACGGCCAACGCCGTGACGACGGCGAGAAGCCTGGTCGGGCTACGCATGGTGGTCTCTTCTCGGCTCGGCGTGCGGCGACACGAATCCGGGCGCGGCGGCATCCGCCGGCGGCAGGGGGTTCGGCGACACCTTGAGCGAACCGCTCTTCTGACGCGGCAGGGTCAACCGGAAACAGGAGCCGGCACCGGGGCTGGACCAGACCTGCAACCAGCCCCGATGGGCGGTCGCGTCCTCCAGGGAGATCGCCAGGCCCAGACCGGTGCCGCCGATGGTGCGTTTGCGGGACGGGTCGGCTCGCCAGAACCTGTCGAAGACGTGCAGGATCTCGGCCTGGGACATGCCCATGCCATAGTCGCGCACCGACAGGGCCACGGCCGACTCGTTGCTGTCCACCGACACCACGATGGGCTTGCCCTCACCGTGTTCGATGGCGTTGCCGATGAGGTTGTTGACGATCCGGCGCACCCGGCGCGGGTCGACCTCCGCGGCGAGATGCCCGCCCGGCGCGATCAGGCTGATCTCGCTGCCCTTGGACTCCCCGAGCGAGCGCATGCCGTCGATGACGTCTTCGGCGAGATGGACCAGATTGGTGGGTTCGGATTCCAGTTCGACGGAGCCGGCGTCGTACCGGCTGATCTCGAGCAGATCGGACAGCAGCAGCTCGAAACGTTCCACCTGTGTGTGCAGCAGCTCAGCGGTGCGTTCGGTGGCCGGCGGGAAGGTGGTGCGCTGGTCGTAGAGCAGGTCGCCGGCCAACCGGATCGTGGTCAGCGGTGTGCGTAGCTCGTGCGAGACGTCGGACACGAAGCGCTGTTGCACCTCGGACAGATCCGCCAGTTCCTTGATCTGGCTCTGCAGGCTGTCGGCCATGCCGTTGAACGACCGGGCCAGGGTGGCGATCACGTCCTCGCCCTTCTCGGGGATGCGCACGCCCAGATCCCCCGACGCCAGCTTCTGGCTGGTTTCGGCGGCTACCTGGATGGGGGTGACCACGAACCGCACGACGATCCAGGTGACCGCGCCGATCAGCAGGATCAGGGCTAGCCCGGCGCCGCCCAGGGTGCGCTGCACGAACAGGAGCGTCGATTCGGCGTCGGCCAGGCTGTAGCCGATGTAGAGCTCGTAGCGGCCGGCGACGGGAACCGTGATCTGGGAGCCCACGACGATGCCAGGGACCGAGGATCCATCGTCGGAGGACAGCGTCACGGATTGCCAGAACTGCCCGTCACCGTCCTGTTGCACGGCTTTGCGCAGTTCGGGGGCGATGACGGCCGTGGAGGTACCGAAGGTGGAGGAGTCCTGCGGTGCGATGGTCGAGGACTCCTGGCCGGGGACCCGGAACAGGGCCACGAGCCGGCTGGAGGACGCGGCAGAGATCGAGGTGCGCGCCGATTCCAGCAGCGTCTGCACCTGCACCCGGTCGACGGCGTCGGACGAGTCGAGGATACCCTGGGCCGCGGCCGTTGCCCGGTTCGAGTCCACCAGCACCTGGTTGAGCCGGGACTGGAAGAGGTCGTTGCCGACGCTGACGGACATGTAGACACCCACCAGCGCGATGGCCGCGCTGGCCGCCGCCACCGTGATGGCCACGGTGCGCCATTGCAGCGACCGCCGCCAGCCGCGGCGAAACCGTCGAATCGAACGCCGCCACGACCCCCACGAGCGCCAGTCGACCCTGTTCACGTCGAACCGCGCAGACACCGCAGACCTAGCCGGCCGCGCCGGCCCGGTAGCCGACACCACGCACGGTCATCACGATGCGCGGGTTGTCCGGATCGTCTTCGACCTTTGCGCGCAGCCGCTGCACGTGCACGTTCACCAGTCGGGTGTCAGCCTTGTAGTGGTAGCCCCACACCTGCTCGAGCAGCATCTCGCGGGTGAAGACCTGTTGCGGCTTGGAGGCCAGCGCCAGCAGCAGGTCGAACTCCAGCGGCGTGAGGTTGATGCTCTGGTCGCCGCGCTTGACCTCGTGGCCGGCGGCATCCACGATGAGGTCACCGATCTGCAGGCTCGCGGGCGCCTCGGCGGGAACGGGGCGCAGTCTGGTGCGGATCCGGGCGACCAGTTCCTTGGGGTTGAACGGCTTGACCATGTAGTCGTCTGCGCCGGATTCCAGGCCCTTGACCACATCCGTCGTATCGGACTTGGCCGTGAGCATGATGATGGGGGTACCGGATTCGGCGCGGATGAGCGTGCAGACCTCGATACCGTCCAGACCCGGCAGCATCAGGTCCAGCAGCACCAGATCGGGGGCGACGCTGTGGAACGCGTCCAGCGCCAGTGAGCCGTCCGCGCAGAAATGCGGCTCGAAGCCTTCACCCTGGAGCACGATGCCGATCATCTCAGCCAGTGCGGGGTCATCGTCGACAACCAAAATGCGTGAGTTCATACATCCGTTTTCCGCCCGGTCACCGGGCAATTACGCGCACAACGCGGGCAATCTCTGGCACAAGAGTAGTCGACGCGGCCCTGAGATTTCTGACAGGGACCCGCGCGGCGCCAGGGTATGCCAGCATGGAGGCGTGACGGACCCCGACTGGCACCCCCCGACGAACACTCCGGACGTACCGCGCTACGGCGCGTACGGCCCTGGCGGGCAGCCCGGATACCCGCCGCCACCCGGTGGACAGTGGGCCAGCGCCCCGCCGCCGGCCTGGACCCCGCCGCCCAAGCCGGGCCTCATCCCGCTGCGTCCGCTGGGCTTCGGCACCCTGCTGGGCGCGCCGTTCCAGGTGTTGCGCCGCAACCCCAAGGCCACCTTCGGCAGTGCGCTGCTGGTGCAGGGCGTCACCGTGCTGGCGACCCTCCTGATCGTGGGCGTGGTCACCTGGATCGCGTTCGGCCGGGTGGACGCCGCCCCCGCCGACGAACAGGATGCGGTCGAGGCCGGGGCGGTCCTGGCGATCGTGCTGTCCGCCCTCGTGCCGATCGCGCTGTCCATCGTGGCGTCGGCCTTGCTGCAGGGTGTCATCGTGCTCGAGGTCGCCCGGGCCACACTCGGTGAGAAACTCCGGCTGACGGCGTTGTGGCGCCAGATCGGCCGGCGGGTGTGGCCACTGGTGGGCTGGACCGTGCTCCTGGGCGCGGCGCTCATGGTCGGGGTCCTCCTGGTCGGCGGCCTGGTCTTCGTCTGCGCGCTGCTCGGCGGCGCCTGGATCGCCCTGGCCGTGGTCATCGGCATCTTCGGCGGCCTCGCCCTTCTCGCTGCCGCCGCGTGGGTGGGCACCAAGACGGCCATCGTGCCGAGCCTGATCGTGCTGGAGCGGCTGGGCATCCGCCGCGCCATCCGCCGGTCCTGGTCGCTCACCGGTGGTTTCTTCTGGCGCACCTTGGGTGTGCTGCTGCTCATCGCCCTGATCGTGAACGTCGTCGCGCAGATCGTCACCACGCCGTTGAGTCTGCTGTTCAGCGTGGTCATCAGCCTGATCGACCCGACTGCGGCCTTCGAGGCGTACATCCCGGCGGCGCTGCTCTACATCCTCACGATCCTGATCGCCGCCGTGATCGGCGCGGTCACGGCCGTCGTGCAGTCCGCGGCCGTCGCTCTGGTCTACATCGACCTGCGGATGCGCAAGGAGGGGCTCGACCTCGAGCTGCAGCGTTTCGTCGAAGCAGTCCCCGGTGACCGCGCCGCGGACCCGTATCTCGTGACGGCCCAGGGTGCGCCCGCGGCCGATGCGCCCCCTGCCGGCCCGGGGGCGCCCTGGGCATGATCGTGGTGTGGGGGCGTGGACTGGCGTGGCTCGGGATCCCGGTGGATCCCGACGCGCCCGAGGCGCAGCAGTGGCTGCGGGATGAGCTTGCCAAGGCTCCGTACCAGGCAGCCCAGCCGACCTGGTTCGACCGGCTGAGCCAGGCGATCCTCGACTGGCTCTCCTCGCTCTCCTTCACCGGCGACGGCAGCAGCGCGTGGATCCCCGTGGTCGGCGCCCTCGTGGGCATCGCCGTTCTCGTGGCGGCGGTGCTGATCTTCGGACTCCCCCGGCGCGACCGGCGCCGCCAGCGCGCCGCCGGACTCTTCGCCGCCGACGACCGCCGGAGCGCCGACCAGATGCGCCGCGCCGCGCAGGCCGCCGCCGGTGCCGGTGACTGGTCCCTGGCCAGTGCGGAGCAGTTCCGGGCGATCGCCCAGTCCCTGGCCGAACGCACGATTCTCCGGCCCACGCCGGGCACCACGGCACACAGCGTCGCCGAGCTGGCCGCGGAGGCCTTCCCGGCGGAACGCGACAGGTTGCGAGAGGGCGCGACAGTGTTCGAGAGCGTGCGCTACCTGGGCGGCACGGGCACCGAAGCCGGTTATCGAGCATTGCTCGCCCTTGACGCCGCCCTCGTGGCTGCCCGCCCCCGGCTGACGGCACCGACGCCGGTGGCGCCGTGAGCGGCCCCGTCGCGCCGGCCCGGCCGGCCGCGCCCGTCTCGAGCACGCCCACAGTGCGCGCCGCGCTGCGTCGATCGGTGTTCTGGGTGGTGGCCGGGCTCGGCGCACTGCTCGTCGCCGTCATCGCCTTCGTCATCACCGGCGTCGCCGGCACCAGTGGTCCCCCGCTCGCCGCGGACAGCCCGAACCCGGGTGGCGGCATGGCCGTCGTCGAGGTGCTGCGTCAGCAGGGGGTCACCGTGCTACCGGTCGACACGCTCGACGAGGCCGCCGCGGCCGTCGACGGCGACCCGACGGCCACCGTGTTCGTCTCCGACGCATCCGGGTATCTCACCGCCGAGCGGCTCACCGAACTGGGCACGCTGGCCCCGCGCACCGTCGTGGCCGACCCCGATTTCAGGCTCTTGCAGGCGCTGGCACCCGAGGTGGGATTCGGCGGTGTCTCCACCGCGGACGAGCTCACCGCCCAGTGCGCGCTCCCGGCCGCGGAGCGAGCCGGCACCATCTCCCCCGGCGGCAAGACGCTGGGCTTGCCGCCGGGCAGCATCGGCTACACGGGTTGTTTCCCCGGCGACGGCTCCACGTTCTCGGTCGTCGAACGGGTCACGGATGACCGCACTCTCACACTGGTCGCCGACACCTCGGTGTTCGCCAACGATGAGATCGCCACCTTCGGCAACGCCGCGCTGGCCCTCAACCTGCTCGGCCAGGACGACACCCTGGTCTGGTATCTCCCGACGCTGGGCGACGTGCCCGTCACGGGCCCGCCGTCGCTCGGCGACCTCACTCCCGGGTGGGTGACGCCGGTGATGGTGCTCCTGTTCATCGTGGTCCTCACGGCCATGGTGTGGCGGGGCCGCCGTTTCGGTCCCCTCGTGGCCGAAGACCTGTCCGTGGTGGTGCGTGCCAGCGAGACCATGGAGGGCCGCGCCCGCCTCTACGCCAGGGGCAACGCCAGGTTGCGCGCGATCGACGCGATCCGCATGGGTGCCGTCTCCCGCCTGGCCCGCGCCGCCGGGGTGCCGCGGACGGCCGCGTTGGACCACGTGGTGCGCACGATTTCCGCGCTCACCGGCCGCGACCCCGTCGGCGTGCATGCGCTGCTCGTCGGCGACGTGCCGAACACCGACGCCGACCTGATGCGGCTGTCCGATGCCGTCGCCCAGCTCGAGGCCGACGCCTCCCGGGCCGTGCGCCCGCCCGGATCCGCCCCCGACTCTCCCCCGTCAACCGGAAGAATGGAACCATGACCAGTCACGCCGCGACATCCGCCGAGACCTCCCCGCCGACCGAGGGCACCGCACCAGACGCCGCCACGCCGGTCGAGGATCTGCGCCGGGCCCTGGCCCAGGTGCGCACCGAGGTCGGCAAGGCCGTCGTCGGTCAGGACGGCGCGGTCACCGGCCTGATCATCGCCCTGCTGGCCCGCGGGCACGTGCTCCTCGAGGGTGTCCCAGGGGTGGCCAAGACGTTGCTGGTGCGCTCGCTCAGCCACGCGCTGAGCCTGGACACCAGGCGGGTGCAGTTCACCCCCGACCTGATGCCCGGCGACGTCACGGGCTCGCTCATCTACGACGCGAAGGCCGGCGAGTTCGAGTTCCGCAACGGGCCGGTCTTCACCAACATCCTGCTCGCCGACGAGATCAACCGCACGCCGCCGAAGACGCAGTCCGCGCTGTTGGAGGCCATGGAGGAACGTCAGGTCAGCGTGGACGGGCTCTCCCTGGCCCTGCCAGAGCCCTTCATCGTCGCGGCGACCATGAACCCGATCGAGTACGAGGGCACCTACACGCTGCCCGAGGCGCAGCTGGACCGGTTCCTGCTCAAGCTCGTGCTCGACATCCCCGAGCGGGACGTGGAGCTCGAGGTGCTGCGCCGGCACGCGACCGGGTTCAGCCCGCGCGACCTGACCGCGGCCGGGGTCACCCCGGTGCTCGGCGCGGCCGACCTGGCCGCCGCACAGGCATCCGTCGCCGCCGTCGGCGCCAGCCCGGATGTGCTCGCCTACATCGTCGACCTGGCCAGGGCCACCCGGCAGAGCCCCTCGGCCAAGCTGGGCGTGAGCCCCCGCGGCACCACAGCCTTGCTCGCCAGCGCCAAGGCCTGGGCCTGGTTGAGCGGGTACGCGTCGATCACGCCCGACCATGTGCAGGCCATGGTGCTACCGGTCTGGCGGCACCGCATCCAGCTGCGCCCCGAGGCCGAGTTGGAGGGCATCACCGTCGACGCCATCCTGCACGGTGTGCTGCAGCAGGTCCAGGTTCCGATCTAACCGATGACGCTGACCGGCCGGTTCGTCCTCCTCGTCGCCCTCGGCGTCGTGCCCATCGTGCTGCTCGGCGACAGCCCGGAGCGGGCCCTGGCGGTCCTGGGCGGCTGGGTGCTGCTCACGGTGGCGCTCGGCGGCCTCGACCTGGGCCTTGCCGCCTCGCCGCGCCGACTCGCCCTCACCCGAGTGCTTCCGGCCCGGGTGCGCCTGGGCGAGGCGGTGACGAGCGAGCTGTACCTCACCAACGAGGGTCCCCGCCGGCTGCGCGGAACCGTGCGGGACGCTTGGCAGCCCTCGGCCGGGGCCGGCAACAACCGCACGCCCGTGACCCTGCCCGCGGGCGAACGACGCCGGGTCGCGCTCACGCTCCGGCCCTACCGGCGTGGGGAGCGTACGGCCTCGCACGTGACCGTGCGGTCCCAGGGGCCGCTCGGACTGTGGTCCCGGCAGGCCACGCTGCAGGCGCCCGCTCGCATCCGGGTGCTGCCGCCCTTCCACTCGCGCAAGCACCTGCCCTCGCGCATCGTCCGGCTCAAGGAGCTCGACGGGCGCACGAGCGTGCTGGTGCGCGGTCAGGGCACCGAATTCGACTCGCTGCGCGAATATGTGCGCGGCGACGATGTGCGCTCGATCGACTGGCGCGCCACGGCCCGCCGCAATGACGTCGTGGTGCGCACCTGGCGCCCCGAGCGCGACCGGCGCATCGTCATTGTGATCGACACTGGCCGCACCTCCTCCGCCCGGGTGGCGGACGAACCACGCCTCGACACGGCGTTCGAAGCGGCGCTGCTGCTGGCGGCACTGGCCTCCCGGGCCGGCGACCGGGTGGATTTCCTGGCCTGGGACCGCCGGGTGCGGGCCCGGGTGCAGGGCGCATCCGGTGCCGAGCTGCTCAGCCGCATGGTCGACGGTATGGCGCTGATCGAACCCGAACTCATCGAGATGGACTGGACGGCGCTGCCCGGTCAGATCCGGGCCATCACGGGCCAGCACGCGCTCGTCGTACTGCTCACCCCGATGGATGCGCCCGGTGCGTCCACCGGGCTGCTGTCGGTTCTCGGCCAGCTCACCCAGCGGCACACCGTGCTGGTGGCCTCGGTGACCGACCCCGGCGTGGTCGATCTCGTGCAGAGCCGCGCGACCCGCGAGGAGGTCTACCGCGCGGCATCCGCCGAACGCACCATCCTCGACGGCGCACGCGTCGAGGCCGCCGCGAGGCAGCTGGGCGCAGATGTCGTGACCGGCTCGCCGGAGCGGCTGCCGCCGGCGCTGGCCGACCGGTACATCGCGCTCAAGGCCGCCGGCCGGCTCTGACCGGCCTGGCTCCGCCGCGGGCTCAGCCGGCGAAGACCCGGGCGCTCCCGGCTTCGAACTCGGCCAGGTCCCCGGTCTCGCCGGCTCGGGTCGCCTTCCCGCCGAGCACGAGCATGTAGACGAGGAACGCGAGCAACGCCGCGGCACCGATGCCGATCTTCACCGGCCACGGCCAGGGCGCCGGCGTCACGAAGCCCTCGAGGATGCCCGACACCAGCAGCACGAAGACCAGGCCGATCGCCACGGTGAACAGGGCGCGGGCGTCCTCGGCCAAGGCCTGCCCACGCGTGCGTGCGCCCGGGGCGATCCACGCCCAGAAGATCCGCAGCCCGGCCGCCGCCGCCACGAAAATCGCGGTGAGCTCCAGCAGACCGTGCGGGGCGATGTACAGGAAGAAGGTGTCCGCCTGGTCATACGAGAACATCACGGCCGCGGTGACGCCGAGATTCTGGGCGTTCTGCAGCACGATGTACGGAACGTACACGCCCAGGATGCCGAAGGCCACACACTGCGCGGCGATCCAAGCGTTGTTGGTCCACACCCGCCCGGCGAACGAGGCCGCCGGATTCTCGGAGTAGTACGACACGAAACTCTGGTTGGCCAGCTGCTCGAGCTCGGCGGGCGAGCCGAAGTTGGCCAGCACCGCCGGGTTGTTCAACGCCCAGACGGCGTAGAGCGTGGCGACCAGCACGGTCACCACCGCGACCGCCAGGGTCAGCCAGCGCAGGCGGTACAGCGCGGCGGGCAACTGCACGAGGAAGAACCGCGGAAGCTGGGACAGCACGTTCGTCCCAGCGCCGGTGAACCGCAAGCGGGCCCGGGACAGGATCACCGACAAGCGGTCGCCCTGCAACGTCGAACCCGCCGAGGTCTTGATCACGGACAGTTGGGTGGCCCCGGCCTGGTAACCCTGGATCAGGTCGTCGGACTGGGCACCGCTGAGAGTCCGCCGGCGGCCAAGGGCGGCCAGGCGGTCCCACTCGGCGCGGTGCGCCGCTGAATACGCGTCGAGATCCATCTGGTTCAATAGTAGACATGGCGGAGCCCTGGAAAGCAGCCGATCATGGTGAAGATTCCCTGATCGAGCATGAGCTGGTGACCGGGGAAGCCGTTGCCCTGGACGTTCGCCCGGCTAGCGTCTTCCTGCGCGGGGCCGGCACCATGATCGATTGGGTGGCCTACGTGGGGCTGTTCCTGCTCATGGCGCTGGTCGTGTCCGTGGTCTTCGGCGACGGCATCGACGAGGCCCTCGCGCAGGCGCTGGCCATCTCCGGCCTGGTCTTCTCGTTGTTGATCGTGCCGATGCTCGTGGAGACGGTGTCGCACGGCCGGTCCCTCGGCCGGTGGGCAATCGGGGCGCGGATTGTGCGCGACGACGGCGGGGCCACCGGCCTGCGGCACTCGTTCATCCGCGCACTCATGGGCGTCATCGAGATCTTCCTCACCTTCGGCGGCCTCGCGGTCACCTGCGCCCTGCTCAACTCCCGGTCCAAGCGGCTCGGCGACCTCCTCGCCGGAACCTACAGCCAGCATGAACGGGTACCGCGGATCAGCGAGCCCACCTTCGTGCTGCCGCCCGTGCTGGAGTCCTGGGCGGCTACGGTGGACGTCGCGCGCCTACCCGACCGGCTCTCCCGCCGCGTTGCTCAGTTCCTCCGCCAGTCCCACCAGCTCTCCCCCGCCACCCGGGTACGTCTGGCCCAGAGCCTGGCCGACGAGGTCGCGCCATTCGTGTCGCCCCTGCCGCCAGTGCCGCCGGAATACCTGCTCATCGGGGTGGCCGAGGTGCGCCGCAACCGCGAGTACGCCGGCCACCTGCTCGAGCGCGCCCGCCTCGAGACCCTGGCCCCGGTGCTCACCGGTCTCCCCCACGACTTCCCCAACCGCTGACCCCGCGGTGCTCGCTGGCACCTCCCGCGACCTGTGAGTGAAGCTTCACAATCGCGCCCGTTCCGGTGCTCGCCTCACGGTTCGCGGATGCTGGCCGGTCCCGCACGCGCGCTCATCCCGGACGCCTGCGACACGCATCCGATCGCTGGTCGAGCCCGTCGAGACCCGGCGACCAACCCTGTGGACATACCCACCTCGTCGGTCGAGCCTGTCGAGACCTGGTGACCCGCCCTGCGGTTCGTGCCCGCCTTGGTGCTCGAGCGTGTCGAGGCCTTGGGCTGGGTGGGGGTTAAACGCAAAATGGCCACCCCGTGTGGGGTGGCCATTTTGTGTGTTTCTAAGTTAAGTCCGGCGGTGTCCTACTCTCCCACAGGGTCCCCCCTGCAGTACCATCGGCGCAAAGAGTCTTAGCTTCCGGGTTCGGAATGTGACCGGGCGTTTCCCTCTTGCTATAGCCGCCGAAACATCTTTCGATGAATCGAATCTATATTTTTAGTTATAGAGCCCCCGCTAAGGGGCGTTTGTTCTCGACCGTACATCGAGAACCACATAGTGGACGCATAGCAGCTTATTCAAACTGAGTGTTATCAAATTATCGGCTTATTAGTACCGGTCAGCTCCAAGAGTCTTTAGTCCTCTCTTCCACATCCGGCCTATCAACGCAGTAGTCTAGCTGCGAGCCTCTCCCCCTAAGGGATGGAAATCTCATCTCGAAGCCGGCTTCCCGCTTAGATGCTTTCAGCGGTTATCCGTTCCGAACGTAGCTAATCAGCGGTGCTCCTGGCGGAACAACTGACACACCAGAGGTTCGTCCATCCCGGTCCTCTCGTACTAGGGATAGATCTTCTCAAATTTCCTGCGCGCGCAGCGGATAGGGACCGAACTGTCTCACGACGTTCTAAACCCAGCTCGCGTACCGCTTTAATGGGCGAACAGCCCAACCCTTGGGACCTACTCCAGCCCCAGGATGCGACGAGCCGACATCGAGGTGCCAAACCATGCCGTCGATATGGACTCTTGGGCAAGATCAGCCTGTTATCCCCGAGGTACCTTTTATCCGTTGAGCGACAGCGCTTCCACAAGCCACTGCCGGATCACTAGTCCCGACTTTCGTCCCTGCTCGACTTGTCAGTCTTACAGTCAAGCTCCCTTGTGCACTTACACTCGACACCTGATTGCCAACCAGGTTGAGGGAACCTTTGGGCGCCTCCGTTACTTTTTAGGAGGCAACCGCCCCAGTTAAACTACCCACCAGGCACTGTCCCTGAACCGGATCACGGTTCGAAGTTAGGTATCCAATATGACCAGAGTGGTATTTCAACGATGACTCCACCTGAACTAGCGTCCAAGCTTCACAGTCTCCCACCTATCCTACACAAGCCACACCGAACACCAATACCAAGCTGTAGTAAAGGTCACGGGGTCTTTCCGTCCTGCTGCGCGTAACGAGCATCTTTACTCGTAATGCAATTTCGCCGAGTTCGCGGTTGAGACAGCTGGGAAGTCGTTACGCCATTCGTGCAGGTCGGAACTTACCCGACAAGGAATTTCGCTACCTTAGGATGGTTATAGTTACCACCGCCGTTTACTGGGGCTTAAATTCTCAGCTTCGCCTTACGGCTAACCGTTCCTCTTAACCTTCCAGCACCGGGCAGGCGTCAGTCCGTATACATCGTCTTGCGACTTGGCACGGACCTGTGTTTTTAGTAAACAGTCGCTTCCCACTGGTCTCTGCGGCCTTCGAACGCTCCAGGAGTAAATCCCTTCACGCCTCAGGCCCCCCTTCTCCCGAAGTTACGGGGGCATTTTGCCGAGTTCCTTAACCACGATTCTCTCGATCTCCTTAGTATTCTCTACCTGATCACCTGAGTCGGTTTGGGGTACGGGTGACTAAAACCTCGCGTCGATGCTTTTCTTGGCAGCATAGGATCACTGATTTCACCCTTACGGGCTACCCATCGGGTCTCAGCCTTATATGAGAGACGGATTTGCCTATCTCTCGGCCTACATCCTTAGACCGGGACAACCATCGCCCGGCTCAGCTACCTTCCTGCGTCACACCTGTTAATACGCTAACCGCACCAGCATAGGGTCGCACGCTAGGCCTCACGCTTCACCCCGAAGGGATCCATCTAGAGGATTCAGATGCTTAGCATTACTGGATTAGCTTGGACGGTTTTTCATCAGTACGGGAATATAAACCCGTTGTCCATCGACTACGCCTGTCGGCCTCGCCTTAGGTCCCGACTTACCCAGGGCGGATTAGCCTGGCCCTGGAAACCTTGATCTTTCGGAGGACGGGTTTCTCACCCGTCTTTCGCTACTCATGCCTGCATTCTCACTCGTGTAGCCTCCACGGCTGGTTTACACCGCCGCTTCGCTGGCCACACGACGCTCTCCTACCCATCAACACGGCTGAACCAACACCACAAGGGTGCGGCTTACCAAAAATATCAATGCCACAACTTCGGTGGCGTGCTTGAGCCCCGTTACATTGTCGGCGCGGAATCACTTGACCAGTGAGCTATTACGCACTCTTTCAAGGGTGGCTGCTTCTAAGCCAACCTCCTGGTTGTCTATGCAACTCCACATCCTTTCCCACTTAGCACGCGCTTTGGGACCTTAGATGGTGGTCTGGGTTGTTTCCCTCTCGACGATGAAGCTTATCCCCCACCGTCTCACTGCTGCGCTCTCACTTACCGGCATTCGGAGTTTGGCTAACGTCAGTAACCTTTTAGGGCCCATCGGCTATCCAGTAGCTCTACCTCCGGCAAGAAACACGCAACGCTGCACCTAAATGCATTTCGGAGAGAACCAGCTATCACGAAGTTTGATTGGCCTTTCACCCCTATCCACAGCTCATCCCCTCCATTTTCAACTGAAGTGGGTTCGGTCCTCCACGACGTCTTACCGTCGCTTCAACCTGGCCATGGATAGATCACTTCGCTTCGGGTCTAGGACATGCGACTGAATCGCCCTATTCAGACTCGCTTTCGCTACGCATTCCCCTCTCGGGTTAAGCTCGCCACATATCACTAACTCGCAGGCTCATTCTTCAAAAGGCACGCTGTCACACCAACAAAGGGTGCTCCAACGGTTTGTAAGCAAACGGTTTCAGGTACTATTTCACTCCCCTCCCGGGGTACTTTTCACCTTTCCCTCACGGTACTTGTTCACTATCGGTCATGTAGGAGTATTTAGGCTTATCAGGTGGTCCTGACAGATTCACACGGGATTTCTCGGGCCCCGTGCTACTTGGGATACTCTTCGGGCGATTGCTGCATTTCGACTACGGGGTTCGCACCCTCTATGACCAGGCTTTCAATCCTGTTCGTCTATACAACGTTCTAACCCTCACTGTTCGGCAGAAGCAGCAGAAAAGTCCCGCAACCCCGACCATGCAACGCCTGCCGGCTATCACACATGATCGGTTTAGCCTCTTCCGGGTTCGCTCGCCACTACTAACGGAATCACTATTGTTTTCTCTTCCTGTGGGTACTGAGATGTTTCACTTCCCCACGTTCCCTCTACCCGCCCTATATATTCAGGCGGGAGTCACCAGGTCACCTTGCGGGCCTGGCGGGGTTTCCCCATTCGGACATCCTCGGATCACAGTTCGTTTATCAACTCCCCGAGGCTTATCGCAGATTACTACGTCCTTCTTCGGCTCTACATGCCAAGGCATTCACCGTTTGCTCTTAGAAATTTGAAATCACATGAGTTTGAATCGATTAAGTATCCTGACCGAAGTCAGAATCGAAATTGACCAATGATTAGCCAACGAATAAATTCGCTGGCTAGTCTTTGTAATTTGCTGTCCGAAGACAGTCAAATTTAAGATGCTCGCGTCCACTGTGTAGTTCTCAAAGTACGGGCGGTACCCCTTACGACCAACGGCTCAAAGAGCGCGACTGTTGACCGAAAAAGGTCCAGAGGAAAAGTTCACTCACCACTCAAGAGCGGTTCGTGTTCCGGTCCCTCAGGACCCAACAGCGTGCATATACATTCCCTCGACAACCAAACCGGTCCAACCGCAAGCGGCGTACTGGATTCAACTGTTTTGTTTCTGTATCAATGTCAATGTTCCACCCATGAGCGCCATCGAAGAACATTCGTCTTCGTATGACTTGGCACCTGTTGATCTCCCTGTATACAGAGGAGAGGTGCTGTGCTCCTTAGAAAGGAGGTGATCCAGCCGCACCTTCCGGTACGGCTACCTTGTTACGACTTAGTCCTAATCACCGATCCCACCTTCGACAGCTCCATCCCTTGCGGGTTTGGCCACTGGCTTCGGGTGTTACCGACTTTCATGACTTGACGGGCGGTGTGTACAAGGCCCGGGAACGTATTCACCGCAGCGTTGCTGATCTGCGATTACTAGCGACTCCGACTTCATGAGGTCGAGTTGCAGACCTCAATCCGAACTGAGACCGGCTTTTTGGGATTCGCTCCACCTTGCGGTATTGCAGCCCTTTGTACCGGCCATTGTAGCATGCGTGAAGCCCAAGACATAAGGGGCATGATGATTTGACGTCATCCCCACCTTCCTCCGAGTTGACCCCGGCAGTATCCCATGAGTTCCCACCATTACGTGCTGGCAACATAGGACGAGGGTTGCGCTCGTTGCGGGACTTAACCCAACATCTCACGACACGAGCTGACGACAACCATGCACCACCTGTATAGAGACCTTGCGGGGCGACTGTTTCCAGCCGTTTCCTCTATATGTCAAGCCTTGGTAAGGTTCTTCGCGTTGCATCGAATTAATCCGCATGCTCCGCCGCTTGTGCGGGCCCCCGTCAATTCCTTTGAGTTTTAGCCTTGCGGCCGTACTCCCCAGGCGGGGAACTTAATGCGTTAGCTGCGACACGGAGACCGTGGAATGGTCCCCACATCTAGTTCCCAACGTTTACGGCATGGACTACCAGGGTATCTAATCCTGTTCGCTCCCCATGCTTTCGCTCCTCAGCGTCAGTTACGGCCCAGAGATCTGCCTTCGCCATTGGTGTTCCTCCTGATATCTGCGCATTCCACCGCTACACCAGGAATTCCAATCTCCCCTACCGCACTCTAGTCTGCCCGTACCCACTGCAGGCCCGAGGTTGAGCCTCGGGTTTTCACAGCAGACGCGACAAACCGCCTACGAGCTCTTTACGCCCAATAATTCCGGACAACGCTTGCACCCTACGTATTACCGCGGCTGCTGGCACGTAGTTAGCCGGTGCTTTTTCTGCAGGTACCGTCACTTTCGCTTCTTCCCTACTAAAAGAGGTTTACAACCCGAAGGCCGTCGTCCCTCACGCGGCGTTGCTGCATCAGGCTTGCGCCCATTGTGCAATATTCCCCACTGCTGCCTCCCGTAGGAGTCTGGGCCGTGTCTCAGTCCCAGTGTGGCCGGTCACCCTCTCAGGCCGGCTACCCGTCGTCGCCTTGGTGAGCCATTACCTCACCAACTAGCTGATAGGCCGCGAGTCCATCCCAAACCGAAATTCTTTCCAACTCCTAGCCATGCGGCTGAAGCTCGTATCCGGTATTAGACACCGTTTCCAGTGCTTATCCCAGAGTTTGGGGCAGGTTACTCACGTGTTACTCACCCGTTCGCCACTGATCCAAGGAGCAAGCTCCTCTTCACCGTTCGACTTGCATGTGTTAAGCACGCCGCCAGCGTTCGTCCTGAGCCAGGATCAAACTCTCCGTAAATGTTTAATAGCCGCACCACGCAAGCGCGATGGGCACATCTAGTGCTGAAAGCCACCGGAATAGGCGAACAATCAGCAAGTTTGAAACTGACAGAACAAATCATTACTGACTTGCTTTGTTGTTTAAATGTTTTCCAAAGGAATCTCTTCCGCGGTACTCCCTAGAAAGGAGCCCTACGACCGAGGTTTTTGGCATTTGACATTGTGCACGCTGTTGAGTTCTCAAGGATCGGACGCACCCGACTTCAGGCCTGAAAGGCTGTCGCTCCGGGGCAACTTTACGATCTTAGCGTCCGCGCTGATCCGTGTCAAATCAACTGAACGGCGTGTCCCGGGCAAACTAGTGCCTTAGAACGCTTCGTTCGATCAATTTGAGTGATCGTGCGAGGAGCTGGTTTCCGACCACAGCAACAGAAAACGTCTATGACGAGTTGTGTACTGAAGGTGGGAGGTGGTCCCGCTTGAGGCCGGAAGCTCTGCGGCTTTTCCGAACCTGTGGGGTGACGAGAGATGACATTACGGGGATTCGGGAGGCGGGGCAAATCACCCCAAACTCCCGGGCGTGTCACGCATGTCCGGCGCCCCCGAGCAGGCCGGAACCGGGGTGCCCACCGGGTGCCGCGAGCTAGTGCGGAGTGACCGGGCGGTCCTGCGCGACGACCCCCTCGTCCGTGAGGCGATGTCGGATCATCTGCCACCCCTGCGGCGGAGTGGTGAGGCGGGCATGCCTGTCACAGAGGTCGTAACTATGCGGCTCGTGCGTTCCGGCAAGAGGCCCGAGCACCGCCATCGAGTCGGCGTAGGAGAAGGTGAGGGTCGCCACGGCCTCATCACTACAAGAGATACGGGAGCACGCTCTGGCTGACATGGTGATTCAGGATACCGCCGATGGCCCGGAAGTAGACTGGGGACATGTCTCGTTCACGCCGCACAACCGTGCAGACTCCGACCCAGCGCGGTCGGGGGCGGGACCGTCACGGGCGCGGCATCCGCAGTTCTGCGACCGGGCCGTTTCTCCCGCCGCTACGGACGCGCATCGATACGTTCGACATGACGATCGCGTCAACCGTGGACTATCTACGGATGGTCTGGCCGGCGGAACTGTCGGATGTGACCTTCGAGGTTGCGCCCGGCCCCGTCGCCGTGATCGAGGGTGTCGGAGTGGAACGGTATGCGGTCGACGCACGCGCACGCCGCATCACGTTCTATCGGCTGCCCATTCAACGATTGAGCCGGTTGCACCGCAATGACGAGTTCCATCAGCGGATGGTCATCGAGAGCTGCGTGTTCCGCGGAGTGGCCGAGTTGCTCGGTAAGGACCCCTGGGACTTGGCGCCGGACCGCTTCCGTCGCTACTAGACCAAGGCTCTCCCCCGCACCTATAGAAGTCTTGACAGGCTCGACCAGCGTTGGGGCGCCACACACGCGCACGTCACCGGGTCTTGACAAGCTCGACCAGCGTTGGGGCGCGACACACACGCACGTCACGGGGTCTCGACGAGCGATCGCGGAAAAGTTTTTCAGATCGACCAAACCCTTTCTGTCAGGGGGCCGAACCACCTGCATACCAAGCAACACCCCGCAGGAACCCCCACAGCAAAGGAACACATCATGCGCAGCTTCACCAAGACCGCACTCGGACTGACCACCGCCGGCCTCCTCGTCGCCGGCCTCGCAGCCTGCTCCATGGACGAAGGCACGGCCTCGACGTCCTCCTCCAGCTCCTCCTCGAGCAGCAGCTCCGCCGAAGCCACCCCCACCCCGGTCGCCTCGATCCCCGCCCTCACCGGCGTCGACACCGCCGTCCTCCTGGACGCCGACTTCGCCGCAGCGCTCACCAGCCTCGGCCTGACGCCCGGCACCGTCGGCACCGCCACCCTCGAAGAAGGCAGCCTGCACTTCCCCATCACCGGCGGAAACGTGGACTACTACGACCCGGCCGAAGACTACCGCCCCTACGTCCAGGGCAACATCGAGCACGAAGGAAGCGGCTTCTCCCTCACCGCCGGCGACACCGTCGTCGAACTGACCAACTTCACCATCGACCCCGGCACCTCAGAACTCTTCGGAGACGTCACCGCCAACGGCGAATCCGCCGCCACCCAGGTCAAGCTCTTCGACCTCTACGGCGGAACCCTCAAGCCCCTCCAGATGGACGGCGACAACGCCATCCTCACCGGCACCACCGTGCACATCTCCGCCGACGCCGCCGGCCTGCTGAACACCACCTTCGGCACCGACGCCATCGCCGACCAACTCCTCGTCGGCATCGCCACCATCACCGTCAACACCAAGTAACACCCGCACTACCCCGCAACACACAAGAACGGCCGAGCCAACGCTCGGCCGTTCTTCTGCGTCACAACACGACCCACACGCACGTCGCGGGGTCTCGACACGCTCGACCGACGACACGGGAACGTGCGGGAGAGCGTGCCTTGCCGCACTGCCGGAGCCCCGCTCCGGGTAGATTCCCGGGAAGGTCGCCTACGCTCGAACGGGGGTCGTCGCGGCCACAAGCCCAATACGACCTGGCAGGAATCGGAGAGCGCACGACCATGGCCACTGCCCTTCCGTCCTCGCGTGCGCTACCCGCGCCGAACGGCCGCATCTCCGTGCGACAGACATGGCCTGATTCGCTGCTGATCGGCGCCTTCGGCACCCTTCTCACCCTCGCGTTCGCGTGGCAGCCGTCGCTCTGGTTCGATGAGGCCGCCACGGTCTCGGCCACCATGCGCAGCTGGCCCGAGCTCGGCCGGATGCTGCACAACGTCGACGCCGTGCACGGCCTGTACTACGCCGGCATGCACCTGTGGCTCGACCTGGTGGGCTACTCCCCGATCGCCCTGCGGCTGCCGAGCGCCGTCGCCGTCGGCGTCGCCGCGGCCCTGATCGTGCTGCTCGTGCGCACCCGGGCCGGCCGGGGCACCGCGGTGCTCGCCGGCGTGGCCTTCTGCCTGCTCCCCCGGGTCACCTGGATGGGCACGGAGGGTCGGTCCTATGCGCTCACGGCTGCCCTCGCGGTGGCTCTGACCCTGATTTTCCCGGCCGCCTGGCGGCGCGGACCCGCACCACGACGCATCCGTGCGCTCTGGTGGACTCTCTACGCGGTGGCCGCCATCGCCTGCACCCTCGTTTTCATCTACCTCGCGTTCCTCGTCGCCGCCCACGGCGCCACTGCACTGTGGACGGTCTGGGCCGGTCGCCGCCGCGACCGGGCGGTCCGGGCATCCTTCACCGGCTGGGCCATCGCCGCGGGCTCCGCCGCGATTCTCCTGCTGCCGTTCGCGTTGTCCGTTGTACGCCAGTCCGGTCAGGTGAGTTGGATCGCCCCGATCAGCTGGGGAACCTGGAACGGCGTTTTCGTGACGCAGTGGTTCTACCTGAACCCGCCCTTCGCCGTGGTCGGCTGGGTCCTGGTGGCGTTGGGCATCCTGTTCCTGATTCTCGCCGGCCGCCGCATCCGCAGCACGGGTGCCGGCGTGCCCCGCCTGCTGTCGGGCAACCCGTCGTTGCTCGCGATCGCGGTTCCGTGGCTGGCCGTGCCGACCATCGGCGTGATCGTCGCATCGCTGCTGGTCTCCCCGCTCTACTCCCCGCGCTATCTCACCTACTGCGCCCCGGCCGTGGCGATCCTGATCGGTGTGGCCCTTGACCGGCTGCGGCGGCGCTGGCTCGCCGTGACGGCGGTGCTGCTTCTGGCCGCGCTGGCCGCACCACAATACGTGGCCCAACGCCAGCCGGAGGCCAAGCAGAATTCCTCGTGGAGCGAGGTGGCCAGCCTCATCGAATCGGAGCGCGCCGCGCGCCCCGGCGAGAACGCCGCCATCGTCTACGGGCCGGTGCGGCAGCATCCGGCGGCGACAACCCGGGTGATCGCCTACTCCTACCCGGATGCATTCGCCGGGCTCCTCGACGTGAAGCTCAAGACGCCCGCGGCCGAGACCGGGCAGCTGTGGGAGACCCGGTACCCACTGGACGAGGTGACCGACCGGTTCGACGGCGTGGACGCCGTCTGGCTGGTCACGAGCAACAAGCAGGACTGGCGGCCGAGCGTCACCACCAAGCTCGCCGCGCTGGGGTACTCGCTCACCGAGGAGTGGGCGCTCACCGGTGTGAACGTGCTCCGCTACGAGCGCTGACCCGGCTTCCCGGCGTCTAATTCTCTGCCGGACGGTGCCGGTCGGGGTCCCTGGACCCGATGCGGGCGAGCGCGGCACGGCCACGCCCCAGTGCGCCCGGCCCGGCCCGGCGCACCGATACGACCACGATCACCAGGAGGGCCACGGCCAGGGAGACCCGGGTGACGGTGAGGGACGGGACCAGCAGGCGCAGGGTGAGGGCGAGCGGGATCGCCAGCCACTCCCACCGGCCGCTGAGCGCCACGAACGGCAATAGCAGCAGCGCGTACCAGGGGTAGCGGGGGCTGAGGATCAGCAAGGTGCCGCCGATCATCACGAGTTGGCCGAGCCACGGGCGCTCCGGGTCCGTCTTCCAGATCGTGAAGGCGGCCAGGCCGGCCAGCAGCACCGCGACGAGCACGATGCCGGCGCCGCCGGGGGCGATCAGGGATACCAGGGCGAACCTGGAGCCGTCTTCATATCCCTCCTCGCTGAGGTAGCCGGGCAGATAGCCGAGCACCGCGATCCCGGTGGAGAGCACATAGGGCACGTAGAGCAGGGCGAAGGTGGCCACGGCCGCCACGACGACCTTCCAGCCCTGCCGTTTGAGCATCGCCGGCGCCGCGATCACGGGGATCAGCTTGACCCCGATGGCCACACCGAGCATGATCCCGCCGCGCACGCGTTTGCCGCTGCTCACCCAGAACACGGCCGCGAGGGTGAAGGCGACACCGAGCAGGTCCACATGGGAATTGGTGATGCCCTCGGTCGCGACGAGCGGGCACCAGGCCCACAGAGCGGCGTGGCGCTGGTCGATACCGCGCCGGCGCATCCCGACCAGCAGCATCCCGGTGATGCCGAGACTGAGCAGCAGGCCGGTCAGCTGCAGCGGCCAGTAGGCGGCGTCGGCGCCGGCGACGGCGCGCACGGCCGCGAAGTAGATCTCCGCCGCGGGCGGATAGATGGTGGGCACCGTGGTGCGGTTCAGCGCGGAGCACAGCGGCTCGCCGGATTCCCGTTGCACGGTCGCGATGCGCTCGCCTGTGCAGACCAGGGCGCCATCGACCTCGGTGGGGGCGGGGTAGAGCCAGGTCGGCCGCAACTCGTCGAGCCGCTCGTCGGCGGGCACATAGGCGTAGGGAGAGATCCCGGCGTTCTGCACCACGCCGTCCCAGGCGTACCGGGCGGAGTCGGTGCTGGTGTTGGGCGGTCCGGCCATCGCGGCACCGCCGATCAGGAGCGACCCGGCCAGGACCAGTACCCCCACGGCGCGGCCGCGCACCCCGCGCAGGGCGATCAGCGCGGCGGCGAAGAGCAGCCAGAGCAGGGCGGTGCCGATCAGGAGCTCGGCGGTGTCCCGGTGCGGGCGGAACAGGTCGAATGACACCACCACGACCCCGGTGACGGCCGCGCTGACGGCCAGGAGAATCGAGACGACGGCAATACGCACCCTGCCATCCTCCCCGAGCGGGCACCGGGGTTCCGGCCGAACCGCGCCCCGTCATCGAACCGTAAGGATTGCATACACTGCCGCGAGCGACAAGGTGGTGGAATGGACTATGCGCCGATTGATGTACGAGGCCAGGGCTCAGCTCGCCTCTCCGGCGCGGACACCGCGGATGGCCACCGTGATCGGCCGGCTCCTCGGCCTGGCGTTCCTGCTCTGTTTCGGCACCGGCCTCTATAGCCATTTCCTGCAGCAGCCCCTGCCCTGGATGCGCTTCCCGACCCGGCCGACCGGGCTGTACCAGTGGACCCAGGGCACCCACATCATCGCGGGCATCGCTTGCTTCCCGCTGCTGCTGGCCAAGCTATACGTCGTGTTCCCGCAGCTGTTCCAGTACCCGCCGGTGAAATCGTTCGCCAACTTCCTCGAACGCGCGTCGATCGCGCTCTTCGTCGGCGCCTCCCTGGTTGAGATCACCATCGGCCTGCTGAACACGTACCAGTGGTACCCGTTCCCGTTCTCGTTCAAGCAGGTGCACTTCGCGCTCGCGTTCGTGATCATCGGGTCGCTCCTGGTGCACATCGGCGTGAAACTGCCCGTGATCGCGGCGCACTGGCGGGCCACGCCCGCGCCCGGCCCCGACGAACGGCACCCCGTCGACACCGGTGAGGACACCGCAGAGGACGCCCCGGCCGACGGCGACGACGGCCAGGGCCTGCCCCGCACCCGCGGCCTCACCGGTCGTCTGCTCGCCTACATCGACGCGACACCGCGGATGGCGCCCCGGACGAGCCGACGCGGCTTCCTGACCACCGTGGCCCTGGGCGTCGCCGCCGTGGTGGGTCTCACGGCCGGGCAGACCGTGGCGCCGCTGGACGGGGCGAATGTGTTCGGTCCGCGCAAGAAGGGCGTCGGCCCGCAGGGTGTCCCCGTCAACCGCACCTCCGCCCAGGCGAAGGTTGCCACCGCCGCCCTGGCCGCCGACTGGGTGCTGACCGTGGCCCACGGGGGCACCGAACGCAGCTTCAGCCGGGACGAACTGGCCGCCCTGCCGCAGACCGACGTCGACCTGCCCATCGCCTGCGTGGAGGGCTGGAGCCAGATGGCATCCTGGCGCGGCGTGCGCCTGCGCGACCTCGTCGACCAGGTCGGCGCCTCCCCCGACGCCGATTTCCGGATCATCAGCCTGGAGCAGCGCGGTGGGTTCAAGCAGACCGAGATGGGCCGGGAATATGTGCGTGATTCACTCACCCTCGTCGCCCTCGAGCTCAATGGCGGCATCCTCGACCTCGAGCACGGCTACCCCGCCCGCATGATCGCGCCCGGCCGACCGGGTGTGCTGCAGACCAAATGGCTCAGCCGGATCGAGGCGATCGACGCATGATGACGACAACCCCCGCCGTGTCGCAGCGGATGCGCGCCGCCCGCGTCGCCCTCATCGGCCTCGGAGTGCTCGGGCTCGCCTGGGGCGCCTATGTCCTGGTCGACACCGTCGCGGTGCAGCGGCTGCCCGGGGTGGCGCTGTGGATCGGCGCGGCCATCGTGCTGCACGACGCCGTGCTCTCCCCCCTGGTGTTCGGGCTTGGTGTGCTCACCCGTCGGGCGGGCCATCGGCTGGCCGGCGGCATCATCGTGACCGTCCAGGCCGCGATCGTGCTCGGCTCGCTGCTGAGCCTGATCGTCGTGCCGGCGATCATCGCCCAAAGCCTCGGCGCGAAGAACCCCACGGTGCTGCCGCTCGACTACGCCCTGAACCTAGGCGTGGCGTGGCTCGTGCTCGCGGCCGGCAGCATCGCGGTCTCGGTGTGGTTCTACGCACGCACCAGGCGGGCGAACCAACGTCCGTCGCTCTTCCAGTCCTGAACCACACGCAGTCCGGCCTCGCCGGCGCGGGCCCGGAGCGGACCGATGCCCACCTCGGCCCACGGGAAGACCGCACTGGTGCGACCCTGCGCGTCTTCGAGGGTGCCGTCGAACGCGTGGTCGCGTTCGGGATCGGCATGGACCTCGACGAGGACGGCGCCGTCGGACGAGATGAGTTCGCCGCAGCGGCCGAGCAGGGCGACGATGTCGCCGCCGATGCCGATGTTGCCGTCGAGCAACAGGGCGGTGCCCCAGTCACCCTCCCCCGGCAGAGCGGAGAAAACCGAACGCTCCAGCACGGTCAGGCCGGACTCGGCGGCGATGCGCACCGCCGTAGGCGACACATCGACGCCGATGGCGGCCAGGCCCTGCGCCAGCGCGGCGCGCACCATGCGCCCTGGGCCACACCCGATGTCGAGGACGGGACCGGCTGCCCCGGCGAGGAGTTGCATGTCGGTGTCGTCGGCTGCGGCGCTCCAGCGGCCCGCGTCCATGGTCGCCGCGGCGCGGCGCCGGCCGGTGGCGTGCCGGAGGTAGAGCACGGCCGATTCGTTCTCCAACGCGGCCGCGTACGGTTCGGCCCCACCCGACCCGAAGGTCGTGGCGCCGGGGACGAGCCGGCGGGGCGACAGCAGGGTCATCGGGTCGCTCCGCTCAGCTGCAAGGCGCCGAATCCGGCCAGGGTCTGCGCGAAGCTGCCGCGAGGGGACAGGGCCGCGACGGTGAACGCGTCCTCGATGTGGTCGACGTCGGTGAGGGTCGGCAGCATCCGCACCCGGAGACCGGCGGTACGGAGCCGTTGCAGCTGACGGGCGCCCGTGTCCGACCGGGACATCGGCACGCCCCGGATCAGGTCGCCGTCGGGAATGCGGAGCGCGAGCGCCCAGAAACCGCCGTCGGCGGCCGGACCGAACCACGCGTCGACGTCGTCGGGCCACGGCTGGAACACCGGGGCGAGCAGTTCGGCCGTGACCTGCGGGGTGTCCATGCCGATCAGCACCGCCGGCTCGGTGCACCCGTCGAAGATGGCGCCCAGACGCGCATCGAGGCCACCATCGACCTGCGGCACGACGTCGTATTCGGCCGCGGCTGCCGGCACGACGGTGCCGTCGAAGGCCAGCACACGGCGGGTGGCGGGCAGCGCTGCGACAGCGGCGAAGGTGTCGTCGAGGCTGGCGGCGGCCAACCGGGCCGCCTGCTCGAGACTGAGCGGAGGATGCAGTCGGGTCTTCACCCGGCCGGGCAGACATTCCTTGGCGATCACGATCAGAGTGGTCATTTGCGCGCCTCCTTCAGCAGTCTCGACATGTCGGCGACGGCCGTGAGGGTGCCGCGCACCGTTCCGGTCACCTTGCTGCGTCCCACGCGGGGGGCATACGAGGTGTCCACCTCGCGGATGCGCCAGTCCCGCGCCGCCGCCTTCAGGAAGACCTCGAGCGGATAGCCGCTGCGCCGGTCCTGCAGATCGAGGGCCAGGAGGTCTTCTCGTCGCGCGGCCCGCATGGGGCCCAAGTCGTAGATGTTCACACCTGTTATTCGGCGCAGTCGCCAAGAAAGAGTGGAATTGGCTATCCGGGCGTGGACCGGCCAGGATCCGGCCGTCGTCGGGCGCCGGCGTCCGAGCACCAGATCGGCCTCGCCGGCGGCCACCGGATCCACCACGAGGGGCAGGTCCTGCGGGTCCATCGACGCGTCAGCGTCGCAAAAGGCCACGATGGGCGCGGTCGCGTGCAGCAGCCCGGCGTGTGCCGCTGCCCCGAACCCGCGGCGCGCCTCGTGCACGACGACGGCGCCGGCCTCCTCGGCGATGCGAGCGGAATCATCCGTGGACCCGTTGTCCACCACGATGGCGCGGTATCCCTCCGGCAGCCGGGCCAGCAGCCACGGCAACGCGCCCGCTTCGTTCAGGCAGGGCATAACCACGTCGACCCGAATCTCACTCATTATTCGACCCTATGTCGGGGGGTCCGCGCGACACTCCGCGCAAACGTTACGGAGTAGGGAAGGATTGCCGCCGCGCCGGATGTGCTGTGTGTCCCCCGTGCACCGTTTATCCTTCAGAGGTGACTCCACCGCCCCCGACGGGACCACCCCGTGCCGACACCGAACGCCGCATCCTGGTCATCGACGACGACCCGACGGTGTCCGAGATCGTCTGCCGGTACCTGGTCGCCGCCGGTTTCGCTGTCGAGCAGGCTCCGGACGGCCAGGCCGGGCTCACCCAGGCGGCCGCGCAGCGGCCCGATCTGGTTGTGCTCGACCGGATGCTGCCCCTGCTCGACGGCATCGAGGTGTGTATGCGGATCAAAGCGGCCTGGGACACCCCGGTGATCATGCTCACGGCGCTCGATCAGGAGGAGGACCGGATCGACGGGCTGGAGGCCGGCGCCGACGACTACCTCGCCAAGCCGTTCTCCCCCCGCGAGCTGGTGTTGCGGGTGCAATCGGTGCTCCGGCGCACCGTGCCGGAACCCGTGCACGACGGCGCCGTCGATGCGGGCCCGTTCACGCTGGACCTCGCGGCGCACGAGGTGCGGTTGAACGGTGATCCCCTGGTACTCACGGCCCGGGAGTTCGACCTTCTCGCGTACCTGATCGGGCATCCGCACCGGGCGTTGAGCCGGGAGGATCTGTTGAAGTCGGTGTGGGGCTGGGACTTCGGCGATCTGTCCACGGTGACCGTGCACGTGCGGCGCCTCCGGGAGAAGATCGAGGCCGATCCCACCCAGCCCACCCTGTTGAACACGGTCTGGGGCGTCGGGTACAGGTTCGACCCCGAGCCGCTGGTCGCCGCGCACGCCGATGACCGGGATGCCGGGGCGCGGCGATGACCCCATACGGGCTGGTGAGCGTGGTCGTCATCGCCCTCGCGACGGCCGTCATCGTCGGGGCGGCGGGCCTGATCATCCTGCGGCTGCTGGCGCGGTACTCCCTGGTTCTGCAGTTGCTCGTGGTGGCCCTGGCTACGGTGGTGTCAGTCGTCAGCGGGATGGCTGCCGCCGCATCGCTCATGTATGTCTCCGCTCACGACCTGACGGTGTTCTACTTCGTGGCCGCCGCCGCTGGCAGTGTGTCGCTGGCCATGGCCGGGCTCCTCGGGCGCTGGATCGTGCGCGACAGCCAGTACCTCACGCTCGCGGCGGCCAGCCTGGGCCGCGGTGAACCCGTCGCGTCCGCGGAGCGGCACAGCAACAACGAATTCGCGGCGCTGGCGGGCCAACTCGCCGCGACCGGGGAGCGGCTGCAGGAGTCCAGGGACCGGGAAGGCCGCATCGAGGCGTCCCGCCGGGAACTGGTCGCCTGGATCTCGCACGACCTGCGCACCCCGCTGGCCGGCATCCGGGCCATGGCCGAGGCCCTCGAAGACGACATGGTCGAGGACCCGTCCCGGTACTACGGCCGGATCCGCAGCCAGGTGGACCGGCTGAACGGCATGGTCGACGATCTCTTCGAGCTCTCCAGGATCCAGACCGGCACGCTGCGCCTGACCCTGGAGACCGTTGCGCTGTACGACCTGATCAGTGACACCGTCGCCGACCTCGGGCCGGTCGCGAGGGCGAAGTCGCTCGACCTGCGCTTCGAGGGAGCCATGGGCCTGTCGATCCTCGCCGACCCCCGCGAGATGTCCCGCGCGGTGGGCAACCTGGTGATGAACGCGGTGCAGCAGTCGGCGCCAGGCAGCGCCATCGTGGTCGCGGTCACCGAGCACGGCGACGGCCGGGCCGCCATCTCGGTGCAGGATGCCGCGGGCGGGATCGACCCCGCCGACCTGCCCCGGGTGTTCGATGCCGGCTGGCGCGGCAGCGAACCGCGCACGCCCGACGCCGACCTGGTGCACGTGGGCCGAGCCGGCCTCGGCCTGGCGATCGTCGCGGGAATCGTGGCGGCACACCACGGTGAGGTCACCGTGCGGAACATCCCCAATGGATGCCGCTTCGACGTCCTGCTCCCCCGGCACCTCGAGGCCGTCGGGGCCTGATCGCCGCAGCGCTTCCGGAGCGACCGCCGGTCAGAGCACCGCGGCGCGCAGGGGCGCCGTGGCGAACTCACGCATGCCGTCCTCGAAGCTCACCGAGGGTTCCCAGCCCAGCTCGTCGCGCAGCCGCTGGGACGACGCGGTGATGTGCCGCACATCGCCCAGCCGATATTCGCCCGTGACGACCGGGGCGGGTCCGTTCGCGGCCACGCTGAGAGCACCGGCCATGTCGCCGATGGTGTGCACGATGCCGCTGCCCACGTTGAAGGCCCGGAAGGCGCCGGCTGTGGCGGGGCCGGTCCACTCGATGGCGGCGAGATTGGCCGACGCGATGTCCCGCACGTGCACGAAGTCCCGGCGCTGGCGGCCGTCCTCGAACACCGTGGGGGCCTCGCCGCGTTGCAGCGCCGACCGGAAGAGCGATGCGACGCCCGCGTAGGGCGTGTTCTGCGGCATCCCGGGTCCGTAGACGTTGTGATAGCGCAGGGCGACAGCGCGTCCGCCGGTGCTGCGACTCCACGTCGTCGCGAGGTACTCCTGGCCCAGCTTGCTGCTCGCGTACACATTGCGAGGGTCGAGCGGGTCGTCCTCGCCGACCAGGAGCGGCTCGAGCGGCTCGCCGGTCTCCGGGTCGAGCGGGTCGAAGATTCCGGCGTCGAGGTCGGCGGCGCGCCGGGGTCCCGGCCGGGTGAAGCCCGCGGAGCCGCGGTAGCTGCCCTCCCCGTAGACGACCATCGACGACGCGAGAACCAGGCGGTCGATACCGGCGGCGGCCATGCCGGCGAGCAGGACGGCGGTGCCCACCTCGTTGCTGTGCACGTAGTCGGGAGCGTCGGAGAAGTCCACCCCCAGACCCACCTTCGCGGCCTGATGGCACACCACGTCGATGCCGGCGAGAGCGTGCGCGACCACGCCGGGGTCGGTGACGTCGCCGACCAGGAACTGGATCCGCGGGTCGGGCGTCGGCAGTCCGCCGTGCACGTCGCTGCGGAGGGAGTCGAGCACCCGCACGCGCCAGCCGCGGCCGAGCGCGGCCTCGACGACTGCCTGGCCGATGAAGCCGGCGCCGCCGGTCACGAGCAGGTGCGGTCCGGCGGCGGCCGGGATCACTGCGGTGGTGTCGGTCACGACGGGCTCCTTCGGAGGGTGGGACACAGCGGTGCCCTCTGGGTCAGTGCGAGTAGACCGTTATGGCCGTGGCCATCGGCCCGATCGGGCTCAGTGCGTAGGCGGAGGACTGCCCATCGCCCGAATATCCGACCGTGGCCGCGATACCCGTTCCGCCCTCGACCAGGTAGCGGGCGGATGCCTCGACCGGCACGACGACGGACTGCCCCGCCGATACGGACAGCTCGGTGGCGGGCCCGCTCTCGGGGGTGAGGGTGAGCGCGATCTCCCTGCCGGTGGCGTTGGCCAGGTGCAGGGTCGGGGACGGCCCGGCGGCGACGGCGACCAGGAAGTCGCTGTCCTGGGTGGCGGCGGCGGACGACCAGGTGAAGTCGGGGCTGATGGTGCCGCTGGTTGTCGTGACGACCCCGGCGACGACAGGCTGGTCGGCGCTCAGGCGCACCGTGTAGTTGCCCGCTCCCACACCGCTGAGCGGCACCTCGGTGGCGACACCGGCCTGGATGTCCACCTCGAGCGATGTGCCGGTGGAGGAGCCGTCCTCGCTCTGCACCCCGACGCTGACCGTGGCCGGGGTGCTGCCGGGCACGAGGATGCGTACCGACGGGGTGTCCTCGGACACGGCGCCGGCGTCGACCGAGGTGTCGGCGGCCTGCTGTTGGCCCACCACCACACCGGGGATGATCTGGGTGGTCGACGGTACTGTCGTCGGTCCGGCCAGCTCGACACCGCCGGGCTGGATACCACGCACCACGCTCTGCTGGAGCGCCGCGGCGACCTGGCCGCCGGTGGCCTGCACGCGCACGACGGGTGAGCGCAGGTTGGGGGCCAGGCCCGCGAGGGACACGATGCGTTGCGCGCCCGGCTGAACCAGGATCCCGGTGGAACCGGGGGCTTCGACGAGGCCCGCCTCGCCGTAAACCGTGAGGTTGACGGAGGCGACGACGGTGGTCGGGTTGCTGAGCAGCACCAGGCTGGTGCGGCCGACATCTGTGGACCCGCTGACCAGCCACGAGTCGCTGGACGCCTCGGTGCACGCGGCGACGGCGAGGCCGCCGACGGTCTCGCTCGCGACGTTCTGGGACTGCGCGCCGGCGACCAGCGGGGCCTCGGTGGCGCCGGTCTCGACGGGAACGCTGAGCGCCAGCGGCCCGCCGTCCCGGTCGCTCGCGGTGTTGTCGGGGGCCACGAGCTCGCCGCGCTCCACGGACAGCTCGCTCGACCCCGCACCGGGCGTGCGGGCCGCGTAGACCGTGTCGAACTGGCCCACCGAGGTGGCGGCTTCGGCTTGGCTGGAGTCTTCGGCCAGGGTGAGGAGCGGCCCGGGACAGACCCGGACCTGGTCGCTGGCCACCGGGGTCACCAGGGTCGACGGCGGCGCGTCGGCAAAACTCGGCCAGGGCACCAGGGCGGCGCCACCCACGGCCACGATCACGCCGGCGATGCCGACCAGGCCTGCGGCGACTCGCACGCCGATGATGGCCACTCTGCGCTTAGTGGCCATGGTCTGCATCCTTCGGGCTGGTGCTGTCGGTGCTGGTGCTGGTGTCGGTACCGCTGTCGGTACCGCTGTCCGTGCCGCCGGTGCCGGGGGTCGCGGCGTCGGGGCTGCTGCCGCGCTCGACCGTGGGGCCGGTGTCGCCGGGGCTCGCCGTTCCGGCGTTCTCCGGCACGGCGCTCTCCGGCACGGCGTTCTCCGCCAGGGCGGTTCCGCGCACGCGCCGGCCCGTCGGCCGTTTCGACCGCGGAAGGCGCGGCGGCTTCGGCGCGCGAGGCGCACGGGTGGGCTTGACCGGCTTGCTCAGCCGGGATGCACGCCGTACGGCGTCACGGTGGGCCTGACGCACGGCCTCACGGCCGGCTCCGGTCGGCACCGACAGCAGCACGGTCGCGCCGATGACCACCAGGGCGATGAGCCCGGTGATGAATCCGAAGGCCCCGCCGGCATCGGCCGGGATGGTGCCGTTGACGGCGCCGTCGGTCGGGGCGTCGGAGCGCCACAGTTGACCGAATACGGTGTCGCCCACCGGGGACAGGGCGGCGTTGCCGTCGAGCGAGGTGACGGTGCGGGCCGTGGTGTCCGCGGCCGTCTGGGTGACGGAAGCCGGCTCACCCCACGAGGCTGGCACGGTGGCCGGCGGCCGGAGCAGCACAAAACGGATGCCGAATTTCGCCAGGTCGGCGGTGGCGTCCAGTCCGCTGCGGGAGGCCAGGTTTCCCGCCAGAGTGGCAAGTTCGGTCTGCTCCGCGGTGAGACTCGTCGCCGTGCTGTTCACGGTGGCCTGCACATCGAGGGTGTCCCCGGTCCCACGCACGATGGTCGCGAGGATGCCGCCATCCGGTTGGGCGACGATCTGCAGGGTACCCACCCGTGGGTCGACCGCGGCCTCGGCGGTGACGAAGGCCGGTTGGATTCGGCCGATGCCCTCCTGCACTGCAGAGGTGCCGAGCGGGATCGCGCCGGCGAGCGGCAGGGCCACGACGGCCAGTGCCACCGCCGCCACGGCGAGGGGCGCCACGGCAGCCCGGTGCAACCCGCGCGCGGTGAAGACGACGGCGCCGACGAGGCCGAGCCAATACAGGCTGAGCCCGGCTCCCGGCCAGATGCCCACGGCCTGACCGCCCAGCGAGGCGACCGACAGCGACCCGGCCAGGATAGCCGTGAGAAGCCCCAGGAGGGCGGTGAGCAGGGCGAACGCCGCTCCACGGGCCCCGGGCAACAGCAGGGACACGAGCGCCAGGACGGCGATCGGGATCAACAGAAGCGGAACCAGGTAGCCCGCCACGGAGGCGTCGGCGCCCCAGGTCGGCAGCAGCTGGGTCCAGCCGCCGAAGTCGCCGGAGGGGAAGCCGAGGATGAACTGCCAGACCGGCACGGTCGCGGTGGGCACCGGGACGCCCGGATCGGCCAGCAGGGCCAACCAGTTGCCGCGCAGGGCCTGGTTCCAGATCAGCGGGATGGCCAGCGCAAGCGCCGGCAACGGGATGCCGATGAACCGCATCACGCTGCGCCCGCTGACGAGCACGCAGAGCAACCAGCCCACCAGCAGGGCGGGCGCCAGCGATGGGGCGCAGGCGACGATCGCGGCGAAGAGGAGGGCGGCCGAGCCAGAGGCCGACCAGGACCGGGCGGCGGCGAACGCGGCGAAGAACAACCAGGGCAGCAGCAGGTGCACGATGATCGCGGCGGGACGTCCGGCCGCAATGGCCGTGAGGAAAGCCGGCGACAGCGCCCAGAGGGCGGCGGCGATGGCCCGGATCGCACCACGGTGGGTGAGCCGGGTGGCGGCCATCCACGCGCCCACCGCGGCCAACGGCAGGGCCAACAGGTACAGCAGCACGAGCGAGAACGACGGCGACCAGAAGGTGAGGGTGCCCAGGATCGCGAGAACCACGGCGAACGGGTCGCCCCCGCCGACGAACCCCAGGCCGATGTCGCGCCAGCCGTAGCCGACGTTCGACCACAGTCCGCCGACCGTGGCGGACAACGGCAGCAGGCCCGCTCCGGTGAGGGATTGGGCCCCGATCAGGGAGGCGAGCATCGCGACGCCGACAGCGGCGGCCGCGAGGGCGGTCCAGGCACCGCCGCCGGAGAAGAACCGGATCTCCGGCCGGTCGCCACGCGCTCCGGTGAGGGCGGCCTCCCTGGTCAGCGCGTGCCGGCGTCGCACCTCGGCGGCCGACACCCGGAGGGACGAGATGGCGGACCAGCCGAGCGTCCGGGTCGCGGCGAGACGGCGCCGGGCCGTGCGCACGCGCCCGCCCTGGAACGCGGCGGCGAACGCGGCGGAGAACTCGCCCAGAATGGCCCCCGGCTCCTTACGGAGCAGGTCGCCGATGGAGCGGAGGAAAGCCAGGGGGATGAGGGAGAGCCAGTGCACGGGCAGCGCCCAGGCCGGGGCGTAGACCAGCCGCCTGTGCAGCTGGGCGGCGCGTTCGGCGCGCACCCGGCGGCGTCTGGCGCTTCCGCGGGACGAGCCGTCCGGACCGGCGACGCCGTCACCGGCAGAGCTGACCCGCGCGGCGGCGACGACGGATACCCGGAACCCGGCGAGACGTACGCGCACACAGAAGTCGAGAGAGTCATCGACGACGGGCAGGGCGGGATCGAAGCCGCCGAGCTGGTTCCACACCGTGTGCCGCACCAGCATGCCGCCGGCGCTGACCGCCAGCACATCGCTCATGCCGTCGTGCTGTTCCTGGTCGAGTTCGCTCTCGACGAGAGTCACCGTGGCGCCGTACGGGGTCATCGACTCGCCGAAGTCGTGGATGTAGTCGTCGGCGACCCACTCCATGATCTTCGGTCCGGCCACGGCCACGGAGGGTGCGATCTCGAGTTCCCCGACGAGATGCTGCAGGGCACCGGGTTCGGGGGCGCTGTCCTGGGCGAGCAGCCAGAGGAATTCGTGGTCGCCGGCGGGGTCGCCGATCACGCGCAGGGCGGCGTTGATCGCCGCACCGAACGAGAGCGACGTATCCGCGGAGATGAAGTGCGTGGGTCCGAAGGCAGCGAGCAGCTCGGAGGTTGCATCGCTCGAACCGCAGTCGACCGCCACGACGGTGTCCGGCTGACGGGTCTGCTGGCGGAGTGCCTCGAGAGTTCGCTCGAGGTGCGAGGCGCCGTTGCGGGCGACGATGATGGCGGTGACTCTGGCTTGCATATCCCGCCCAGCCTAGGTCGGATATCCGGTGAGAGTGCTCAACCGGTCAGGCGCGCCCTGAAACCGGCCGCCGTTGCGGTTCAGATCAGCCCGCGCGCTTGCGCAGTTTGCGCCGCTCGCGCTCGGACAGCCCGCCCCAGATTCCGAAGCGTTCGTCATTGGCGAGGGCGTACTGCAGGCACTGCGGACGGACCTCGCAGGAGGCGCAGATCTTCTTCGCGTCCCGGGTGGATCCACCCTTCTCAGGGAAGAAGGCCTCAGGGTCGGTCTGGGCGCAGAGCGAGTCGGACTGCCAACCCAGCGGGTTGTCGTCGGCACCCTCGGCGATCGCCGGTTCCTTGCGGACCCCGGGCACGCCGAGGCGTACGGGATCGACGAACCAGTCCTCTGGAACCCCGGAACGATACTCGGACAACGTCATATCGCCTCCACCCATCAGCTCATGCACGTTTTCGCGCTAGAACTAATTACACCGGTGTAGTTCGCTTCCGTCAAGTCGCAGATCGTAAACCCTCAATACGGGCTGGAGGGTTCAGACTCGCCCACACTGCCCGAATCGTGTTGTTCAGACGGAGGATGCCTGCCGAGCTTCCCAGGCGCTCTGCACCATCTCCTGCAGGCTGTGCCGCATCTTCCAGTCGAGGTCCCTGGCCGCGAGCTCGCCGGACGCCACGATGCGGTCGGGGTCGCCCGTGCGGCGCGGTCCGATCTCCGGGGTGAACGGGATGCCTGTGACGGAGGCCACCGTGCTCATGATCTCCCCGACGGAGACGCCGGCGCCGCTGCCGAGGTTGTAGACGGGGGCGATGCTCTCGCCCGCGTCGAGGCGGCGGGCGGCGGCGACGTGCGAGATGGCCAGGTCGGCCACGTGGATGTAGTCGCGCACGCAGGTGCCGTCGGCGGTCTGGTAGTCGTTGCCGTTGATCCGCGGGGTGCGCCCGTCGACCAGGGCCTCGAACACCATCGGGAACAGGTTGTGCGGGCTGGTGTCGCGAAGCTCCGGAATGCCCGAGCCGACGACGTTGAAGTAACGCAACGAGGTGTGGAGGAGCCCGGCGGCAACGGCCTGGTCGCGCAGCAGCCACTCGCCGATGAGCTTCGATTCGCCGTAGGGCGATTCGGGGCTCTTGGCGGTGTCCTCGGTCACCAGATCGGTGAACGGCGTGCCGTAGACGGCCGCGCTCGAGGAGAACACGATGCGGTTCACGCCGGCATCCTGCATGGCGGCCAGCAGCAGCGCGGTCGCCGTGACGTTCTGCTCGTAGGTGTGCAGCGGGCGGGTCACCGAGACGCCGGCGTACTTGAAGCCCGCAACGTGCACCACGCCATCGATGGTGTGCTCGGCGAAGGTCCTGGCCAGCAGCGCGGTGTCGAGCAGTGTTCCCTGCACGAATGGCACCCCGGCCGGAACGAATTCAGCGTGCCCGCTGGACAGGTCGTCGAGGACGACGACCTCGATGCCCTCGGCCAGGAACGCGCGAACGACGTGGGAGCCGATATAGCCGGCCCCTCCGGTAACAAGCCAAGCCATGTGGTGCCCCTGCGCTCTTTCGCAGCAGCCGTGCGCTGCCGTTCACACCACACTATCGGTCGAGCGGGAGCACTACAGGTCGCGTGGGAACGTCTCGGGAAGCCGGTTGCGCCGGGTCACCTCGACATCACCGTAACCGTCGGAGCGGAGGGCGGCCACGCCCGCCGCCACGGCCCATACGAGGAGGGCCAGCAGGATACTCAGAAACAGGATCATGGCACTAACGCTAGGTCTTGCGACTTTCTGCCACGAGTGGCAGAGTTGCCGACTACCGACACATTCCTGCCACTCGTTGAAGGACCGCCATGCTCAAGAAGATCGTCTGCGTCGCCATCCCCGGCATGGCCCCGTTCGAGTTCGGGGTGATCTGCGAGGTTTTCGGCATCGACCGTTCCGAGCACAACGGTCCGGTGTTCGACTTCGAGGTGGTGACGGCCGTCCCTGGGCCGCTCCGCACCAAGCTGGGCTTCGACATCGTCGTGCATCAGGACCTCACCGCCGCCGCGGACGCCGACCTGATCGCCATTCCCGCCTATGAGACGGGTACCGAAATCCACCCAGAGGTGCTGCGGGTGGTGCGGGAGGCGGAGGCCAGGGGCGCCTGGGTGCTCAGTGTCTGCAGCGGCGCCTTCATCCTCGGGGCCGCCGGGATTCTCGACGGGCGCCGCAGCACGACCCACTGGATGCACGCGGACGCCCTCGCCGCCGCGTACCCGAACACCACGGTCGACCCCGACGTGCTCTTCGTCGACGACAACCGGGTGGTCACCGGGGCGGGCACGGCCGCGGGCATCGACGCAGCACTGCATGTGGTGCGCCGGGAGCTCGGCGCCACGGCGGCCAACGTGATCGCCCGCCGCATGGTGGTGCCGCCCCAGCGCGATGGCGGGCAATCCCAGTTCATCCAGACGCCCGTGGCGGAACGCTGCAGCGATTCCTTCGCCGAGATCATCGACTGGATGCTGCAGACCATCGACCAGGACCTCACGGTCGACCAGCTCGCCCGGCGCGCACTGATGTCGCCGCGCACCTTCGCCCGCAGATTCCGGGCCGAGCTCGGCACCACTCCGACGGCCTGGCTGAACCGGCAGCGTCTGATGCTCGCGCAGCAACTGCTCGAGGAGACCGACGAGACCCTCGACGTCATCGCAGCGCAGACAGGGTTCGGCGCCGCGGCCGTGATGCGGCACCACTTCGTGCGCACCCTGCAGACCACCCCGACGGCCTACCGCCGCACGTTCGGCATCCCCCGCCCGGCGCCGGATTACGCCGTGGTGGCCAGGAAGACCTCGCCGGAGCCCGCGAAGGTGACCGTGCTCTCGTCGGGCGTGATGTAGATCGACTCGCCCCTGCCCAGGGTGATCGACGATCCGGACCCGGCGACCAGGAACCGGCCGGACGTGCAGATCGCGATGGCCGGGCCGGTGAGCGTCACCTGCCGCAGGGGCGCACCGACGCGCCCGGCCTCGTCGGCCGCCGCATCCGCCGGCACCGAGATGTGCGCCAGCTGGAAGTCGGGCACGTCGGGCCGGTAGACGGCCACGCCGTCTGACTGCACGACGGGAGCAAGATAGGGCACCGGCAGCGGGCTGAAGTCGAGCACCTCGAGCAGTTCGTCGACGTCGATGTGCTTGGGGCTCAAGCCCCCGCGCAGCACGTTGTCGGAGGAGGCCATCACCTCGACGCCCAGCCCGGACAGGTACGCGTGGATGTTGCCGGCCGGCAGGTACAACACCTCGCCGCGCTTGAGCGACACCAGGTTGGTGAGCAGCGAGATCACGATGCCCGGGTCTCCCGGGTAGGCCGCCGCGAGGGACCGCACCATCGCGAGTTCCGCGGCGAAGCTCACCTGGGCACCCCCGTCGATGAGGAAGGCAGCCCGCTCGGCGAGCGCCACGACCCGCTCGACCAGCCAGGACACCTCGCCGGAGTCGCCGCCGCGGCCGTCGCGCAGCAGCCAGTCCACGACGTCCTGCAGCGCATCCGCGCCCAGGAGCCGGTTCTCGAGCCCGGCAAGGGCTCCGGGCTGCGGGTCGTCCATGGTGGCGTCGAGCGCGCGGAGCTCGGCGAGGATCGACCGGATCTGGCGCGGGTCGCGGAATCCGCAGAGCGCCTCGAAGGTGTCACTGAGCGCGAAGATGATCTCCGGCTTGTGGAACGGGTCGCGGTAATTGCGGTCGGCGGCGTCCACGGCGATACCGGCGGCGTTCTCCAGGGCGAACCCCTCCGCAGCGCGTTCGGGCGACGGATGCGCCTGCAGCGACAGCGGGCTGTGGGCGGCGAGGATCTTCATCAGGAACGGCAGCCGCCCGGCGGCGGCGAACCGGCGTCCGAGTGCGGTCTCGGGCGCCTGGGCGATCCACTCGGCGAGATCCCTCGCTCCCCCGGCGAGCGCGGGGTCAAGAATCACCGACGGGCTGCCGGGGTGCGCACCGAGCCAGAGTTCGGCTTCGGGGCCGCCGGAGGCCGGATGCCCCAGCAGGTCGGCGATCGCGGTCGGCGATCCCCAGGCGTAATCCCGCGGTGTGTTATCGATGCCCACAAACATGCTTGGCTCCTGAGTCGAAAGGTTTAGACCAAACTACCAAGCGCTTTCCGTCCTTCCGATCAGGGGTCCTAGGCTTTCGTCACCCGGTGGGCGATTCCGCCCGGCCGCCCATCCTCGTCGCAATGGAGCACACAGATGACCTTCGAGCCCCTCGGCAGTGATTTCTTCGGATACGAGAACCTCCTCAGGCCCGAGGAGAAAGCCGCCCTCGCCCGCATCCGCGCCTACCTCGAGTCGGATGTGCGCCCGGTGGTGAACGGGTGCTGGGAGCGCGCCGAGTTCCCGGCGGAGATCATCAAACCGCTCGGCGCCCTCGGCGCATACTCCTTCGGCTGGGAGGAGACCCGCCCGTTCGAGAACTCGGCGGTCTTCCGCGGTTTCGTGGCGCTGGAGCTGGCGCGGGTGGACGCATCCGTCGCAACCTTCGTGGGTGTGCAGAACGGTCTGGCGGCCGGGTCGATCGCGGCCTGCGGATCGGCCACCCAGCGCGCGCACTGGCTGCCCCGGCTGGCCCGCGGCGACATCGTGGGCGCCTTCGCGCTCACCGAGCCGCTGTCGGGCTCGGACTCCGCTCAGGGGCTGCGCACCACAGCGACGCGGGACGGCGACAGTTGGGTACTCAACGGCGCCAAGCGCTGGATCGGCAACGCCACCTTCTCCGACATCACCATCGTGTGGGCTAAAGACACCGCGGACGGCGCCGTGAAGGGCTTCATCGTGCCCACCGACACGGCCGGCTACACGGCCACGAAGATCGAGGGCAAGATCAGCCTGCGCTCGGTGCAGAATGCCGACATCACCCTGGAGAACGTGCGGGTGTCCGAGCAGAACCGCCTGCAGGAGGCCAACTCGTTCCGCGACACCGCCCGGGTGCTGCGCTTCACCCGGGCCGAGGTGTCCTGGGCCGCGGTCGGCCTGGCCATCGGCGCCTACGAGGCGGCCGTCGCCTACGCGGCCGAACGGGTGCAGTTCGGCAAGCCCATCGGCGGTCACCAACTCGTGCAGGACCTGCTCGTGAAGAGCCTGGGCAACATCACGGCCAGCCTGGGCATGGTGGTGCGCGTCTCCCAGATGCTCGACGAGGGCACCCAGCGCGACGAGCACTCGGCGCTGGCCAAGTCGTACACGACCTCCCGGATGCGGGAGACCGTGGCCTGGTGCCGGGAACTGTTCGGCGGCAACGGCATCGTGCTGGACTACGACATCGCCAGGTTCTTCTCCGACGCCGAGGCGATCTACTCCTACGAGGGCACCCAGGAGATGAACACACTCATCGTGGGCCGCGGCATCACGGGCCTGGCCGCCTTCGTCTAGCCTCGCCGTCGCCACGCCCGTGGTCCCAACTGTTGCCACTGCGGACAATTGCACCCGGCACACCGGGCGCAGATGTCCGATGCGGGAACAGTGGGGCCCGGCGGGGGTGCTAGCCCTGAGCTCGAGCGCACGGAAGAATGAAGACATGGGTACCGGTGCGCTCGAGCGGGAAGGCCGGCCGGCGTGAGCGTGCGGCGAGTGCAGGGCGGACGGCCGGAGGTCGACGCCGTCGTGGTGGGCTCGGGTCCGAACGGCCTGGCGGCCGCGGTGACGCTGGCCAGGGCCGGGCTGAAGGTTCGCGTCTACGAGCGATCGGCCCAGGTCGGCGGCGGTGCCGCCACCGCCGAACTCACGCTGCCCGGCTTCCACCACGATGTGTGCTCCGCCGTGCACCCTCTGGCCCTGGCCTCCGAGTTCTTCCAGCGGTTCGGCCTGTCGAGCCGCATCGACCTGACGGTGCCAGAGGTCTCCTACGGGCATCCGCTGCCGGGCGGCCGGGCCGGCCTGGCGTACCGCAGCCTGGCGCGCACGGTCGATGAACTGGGCCGAGACGGTCCGGCCTGGCACCGGTTGTTCGCCCCGCTGGTCGAGCACTCCCAGCAGGTGGCCGAGTTCACCGGCAACCAGCTGTTGCGTGTGCCCCGGCACCCGGCCACCGCGCTGCGTTTCGGTCTGCGCACGCTCGAGCAAGGCAGTCCGCTGTGGGACTGGCGGTTCAGCGGCGACACGGCCCCCGCCCTGCTGACCGGCGTGAGCGCCCACACGATCAGGGCGCTGCCGAGCCTGGCCACGGCCGGAGCCGGCCTCACCCTCGCGACCTACGCGCACGCGGGCGGTTGGCCGATCCCGGTCGGCGGCAGCGGTGCCATCGTGACGGCGCTGGTCGACGACCTCCTCGCGCACGGCGGCGAGATCGTCACCGACACGGAGGTGCGGCGGCTGAGCGACCTGCCGCCGGCCCGGGTCGTGCTCCTGGACCTCACGCCCCGGGCCCTGCTCCGGATGGCCGAGGGCGAGCTGCCCGCCGGTTACGCGCGGCGTCTCGCGGCCTTCCGGTACGGCAACGCCGTCGCCAAGGTCGACTTCGCATTGTCCGACCCCGTGCCCTGGCAGGCGCAGGGGCTCTCCGCCGCGGGCACCGTGCACGTCGGCGGAACCCGCGCGATGATCCGGCGAGCCGAGAACACCGTGGCCCGCGGCCGGCACGCCGAGGAACCCTATGTGCTGGTGTCCCAGCCCAGCGGCATCGATCCGAGCCGCGCTCCCGCCGGCCGGCACACGCTCTGGGCCTACACGCACGTTCCGCGCGGTTCCACCGTGGACCAGACCGATGTCATCACCCGTCAGATCGAACGCTATGCGCCCGGCTTCCGCGACACCATCCTCGCGGCCGCCAGCCGCACCGCGCAGGACGTCGAGCGGCACAATCCCAACTACGTCGGCGGGGACATCTCGGCCGGCGAGGTGAGTCTCACCCAGCTGGTGCGCCGGCCGGTGCTCTCCCCCGATCCCTGGCGCACACCGCTGGCCGGGGTGTATCTGTGTTCTTCGGCCACCCCGCCCGGCCCCGGCGTGCACGGCCTGGCCGGATGGCACGCCGCCCTCAGCGCCCTGCGCCACGACCTCGGCGTGCGCGTCGCCCCCGACCTCTCCCCGACAGCCGGTTGACGAAAGGTGCCCCCGTGGCCGTGAACTACCGAAACATGCAGTGCTCCCCCGAGAGCGTCTTCGCGGTGCTCGCCGACGGCTGGCTCTACCCGGGTTGGGTGGTCGGCGCATCGCGCATGAGGGACGTCGACGCGACGTGGCCGGCCACGGGCAGCACTCTCCATCACTCTGTCGGCGTCTGGCCCGCCCTGCTCGACGACACCACGTCGGTGCTGGAGTGGGACCCGCCCAAGCACGCCCTGCTGCAGGCGCGGGGCTGGCCGATCGGCGAAGCCCAGGTGGCCGTGGATGTGCGGCCGCAGGGCGACGGATGCCGCGTGCGCATCACCGAGGACGCCACCGCCGGACCCGGCCGGTTCGTGCCGCTGTTCCTGCGCGACGCGGCCATCTCGGTGCGCAACACGGAGACGCTGCGCCGCCTCGCCTACCTCGCCGAGGGCGGCGCGGGCACCCCGCAATAAGGACCCGGCCGGACTCAGGCCAGGGCCAGGAAGAGCTTCTCCAGCTCGTCGACGGTCAAGGACTCTGCGTTGTCGGGTTCGGCGATGCAGTCACGCATGGCCGAGGAGACGATGGTGAACCCGGCCCGGTCCAGCGCGCTCGAGACCGCGGCGAGCTGGGTCACCACGTCCTTGCAGCTGCCGCCTGCCTCGACCGCGGTGATGACGGCGCTGAGCTGCCCCTGGGCGCGGCGCAGCCGGTTGAGCACCTTCTTCTGGTTCGCGGCGCGCTGTTCGTCGGTCGCGACGGGGGTGCTCATGCGCTCACCCCGTCCCGGATCGTGGGCAGGCCGGCCTGCTGCCAGGCCGTCATACCGCCGGTGACGTTGACGGCGTCGACTCCACTCTGCGTGAGGAACGCGGCGCCCTGTGCGCTGCGGCCGCCGGCGGCGCAGATCACGTAGACGGGCGCGCCACGCGGCACCTCGGCGAGTCGCTCGCGCAGCTCGCCGAGCGGGATGAGCTGCGCACCGTGGGCGTGGGCCGCGTCGAATTCGTATGGTTCGCGCACGTCGACCACGACGGGGTCGGCCAGTGCTGCGAGTTCGGTCACCGAGATGTCGGTCATGGGGGTCCCTCCGGGGCTGCGCGGGCGGTGCGGCGCGGAACGTGCGCATCCGCATTTTGTTATACCCCTCAGGGTATCAGAGGATTCGCGCCGTCCGGCGGAGGCGTCCCCAGTACCCTAGACACATGCCCGTCGTGCAGAGCCGTCTCACCGTTCGCCTCTTCGCGACCCTGGTGTTCTTCAGTGTGCTGGCCGGCCAGGCCTGGCGCAACCTGCTCGGCTGGTGGGGATTCGGTGCTATCGCCGTGTTCATCCTCGTGGGCAGCGTCGGCTATCTCCTCTCCGTCCGCCGGGAGTGGACCTGGCGGGGTTTCCCGAAGTCCCTGGCCGCGTTCCTGATCCTGGCGACCCTGTCGCTGGCCTGGTCGGCGTATCCGGGCGCGGGTGCAATCGGGGTGGCCCTGCAGTGGGCGACGACCATCGCCGGCCTGTTCCTCGCGCTCTGCCTGAGTTGGACCGAGCTGCTGCGCACCCTCGGGGTGGCCCTCAAACTCATCCTCGGCCTGTCCGTCGCCTTCGAATTCGTCGTCGCGGTCTTCATCGGGCACCCCGTGCTGCCGTTCTGGGTCGAGTACAGCGGCAAGATCCCCGCCGCGTTCTACTGGTCGCGGGCGCTGCTGCTCGAGGGCGGCCCGATCGAGGGCATCGTGGCCAGCCGCAACCTGCTGGGCTTCATCGCCCTGTTGTCGTTGATCGTCTTCGCCGTGCAACTGGCCGGCGGCACCGTGACGCGCTGGCGTGGGATCTTCTGGGTGGCCGTGGCACTGGTGATGCTCTGGCTCACCCGGTCGGCCACCGTGTCCGTGGCCCTCGTGGCCGTGGCCGTGGCACTGCTCTTCGCCCTCTGGGCGCGCCGGCTGCCGCCGCTGGGCCGTCGCCCGCTCTACCTCACCGCAGCGGCGGCGTTGGCCGCGGCCGTGGTCGGACTCGTCGCGTTCTCGTCGACGCTGCTGTCCCTGCTCGGCAAGAGCGAGGACCTCACCGGACGATTCGACATCTGGGCCCGGGTCATCGGCCTCGCCGGCGAACGCCCCGTCTTCGGCTGGGGCTGGGTGAGCTACTGGGCGCCGTGGGTGGAGCCGTTCAACGGCCTGGCGGTGCGGAAGGGTGTGCAGTACCTGCAGGCGCACAACGCCTGGTTGGACGTGTGGCTGCAGCTGGGCATCGTGGGCCTGATCGTCTTCGCCGCGCTCACCCTGTCGACGCTGTGGCGCGCCTGGTTCCTCGCCGTCGACCGGCCGCGCCTCGGCGTCTCCGACACCGAACCGTTCTCCGCGACCTCGCTCCTGCCACTGCTGCTCACGGTCGCCCTCCTCGCCCAGAGCCTCGCGGAGAGCCGCATCCTGGTCGAGTCCGGCTGGGTCCTGCTCGTGATCCTCGCGGTGACCACCAAACGCCCCGGTGCGGACGCCGAGCTTCAGGGCGTGGGGCGCCGATGACGGACCCGTCCCGCCCCCGCTACATCCCCACCGCCGTCTCCGCGGCGTTCTCGTCGCCGCGGTTCAGCGCGACACTCACCCACCTCATCCTGGGGTTGGCCTTCGCCACCCATCTGGTGCGCAGCCTGATGGGCTGGCCCGGGCTCCTGGGCGCGCTGGTCTGCCTCGTGCTCCTGGCCGCGGCATCCATGGTCGCCCGGCGGCACAGCATCGAGTGGCACGGCCTGCTGCCGGTTTCGATCCTGGTCTTCCTGGTCTGGTGCTCCCTGTCGGTGCTCTGGAGCGAGTATCCGCTGCGCACCCTCAGTGGCGTCGGCTACCAGCTGGCCTTCGCCTTCCTGGCCATCTACGTGGCCCTGGTGCGCGACACCATCCAGATCGTCCGCGCCACGGGAGACGTGCTCCGGGTGCTGCTGGGCCTGTCGATCGCCCTCGAGGTGCTCTCCGGGCTCCTGCTGGACCTGCCGATCACCTTCCTCGGCGTGCAGGGCAACATCGCCCTGCTCGGCCCGATCCAGGGCATCTTCGGCTCCCGCAACGTTCTCGGCCTGGTCTCCCTGATCGCCGCGATCAGTTTCATCATCGAGCTGCGCTCCCGCTCGGTGCGTCCGGGGCGGGCCGGCTGGTCGATAGCCCTTGCCGTGCTCGGCCTGATCCTCACCCACTCCCCCGTCTTCGTGGTCGTCGCCAGCGCCGTGGGCATCGCCGCCCTGGCGCTGTACTGGCTGCGCCGCACGCCGGCCGAGCACCGCTGGCTCCTGCAGCTGAGCCTGCTCGGGGCCGCCGTGCTCACGGCCCTGGTCGTCTTCGTCGCCCGGGCCGGCATCATCAACCAGTTGAACGCCGGCAGCGAGTTCGAGACGCGCTCGTCGCTCTGGCGCGAGATGTGGCGCCTGGTGGACCTGCATCCGCTCGAGGGCTGGGGCTGGACGGGCATCTGGCCGGAGAAGATCAGCCCATACGGCTGGTTGGACTTCGTCACGAAGAGCGAACACACGTCAGCCCTCAACGCCTTCCTCGACGTCTACTTCCAGGTCGGGCTCGTGGGCTTCCTGGCCTTCGTGACCCTCGTGATCCTGGCCTTCGTGCGGTCCTGGCTGCTCGCCTCGAACAAGCGGCCTGTCGTGTACGTGTGGTCGCCGCTCGTGCTGGTGGTGCTGCTCGTCACCTCGGCGGCCGAAAGCACGGTCCTGGTGGAGTACGGCTGGGTGCTCCTGCTGATCTGTTCGGTCAAGGCCGCGCAGGGGCAGAGCTGGCGCAGGCTGCTCGGCCCGAGCCTGCGCAACAGCGACAACTCCTGACCCCCTGAGCCGCCGCCACGGCGGGCCGGCTGCGCCGCCAGGCTAGGCCTGCAGCGCCTCCAGGTCGGCCCGCACCATGAGGGTGACGAGGGCCTCGAAGTCAACGCTCGGTTCCCAGCCCAATGCCTTCAGGCGGGTCGGGTCGCCGACGAGTTCCTTGGGATCGGCAGGGCGGTAGAACGCCGGGTCGATGACGACGTACCGGCTCCAGTCCTCGATGCCGATGTACGCGAACGCCCGGTCCACAAAATCCCGGACGCTGTGGGAGACACCGGTCGCCACGATGAAGTCGTTGGCGGTCTCTGCGCGCGAGATCCGGATCATGGCGTCGACGTAGTCCGGGGCGTATCCCCAGTCGCGGTGCACATCGATGTTTCCCAGCACCAGGCGGTCCGAGAGACCGAGAGAGATGCGCGCGACCTCCTGGGAGATCTTTCGAGCCACGAAGGTTTCGGGGCGACGCGGCGACTCGTGGTTGTAGAGGATCGCGGAACTCGCGAACATGCCCCGGTGCCGGTAGACGCCGACCATGTCGTGGGCGAAGGACTTGGCGGCGCCGTACGGGGTCACCGGTTCCCGAAGTGTCGTCTCTGACTGTGGCACCTCGGTCGCATCGCCGAAGATCTCGGCGCTGGACGCCTGCACGAATCGCACCGGACGGGACGAGCGCTCACCGAACGTCCACGCGGCCTGGAGCAACCGGATCGGGCCCGCACCGAGCACGTCGGCCGTCTCGGCCGGGTAATCCCACGACCGGGCCACCGACGTGTTGCCGGCCAGATTGAAGATATGGGTCGGCTCGACCGTGTTGACCAGGCGCTCGATACCCTCGGCGTCGCCGAGGTCGCAAACGTGGGCGGTGGCCTCCGGCACATCAGCGGAGAGGATGTCGGCGCCGTTGGTGGAGTGGCACATACCGTGCACCTCGTGGCCCTCGCTGACGAGCCGCCGAACGAGGTAGCCGCCGTCCTGGCCGTTCGCGCCCGTGATGAGCACGCGCTGCTTCTGGGATGTGTCGTTCAACTTTGTTTCTCCTTCACAGCCGCACGGTAGGCCTGCACATGAACGTCCCGGCACCCGCGCCAGGTGAACTTCTGAACCTGGCCGAGTCCGGCCTGGGTCAGCTCGGCACCGCGAGCGATCGCCTCGACGATGCCGGCCGCGATGTCGTCGGCATCCTTCGGGTCGAACTGCACGGCGGCGTCGCCGACGATCTCGGGGATGGAGCCGGCGTTGGAGGCGGCAACCGGGCAGCCGGAGGCCATCGCCTCCAGGGGCGGCAACCCGAAACCCTCGTAGAGGCTCGGGAAGACCAGGGCGCTCGCCGTCCGATACAGGCGATACAGCTCCTCCTGCTCGACCAGTCCGCGCCGGTCGACCCAGTCAGGGAGCGAACCGAGGTCGTCGAGACCCCCGCCGGTGAGAACCAGCTTCAAGTCGGGGATGGACTTCCGCGCGACTCCCACCGCGTCGATCAACCGTGCATGGTTCTTGTGCGGCCACCCGCGCGCCGGGTACAGCACGAAGTTCTCGCGCGGACCGAAGTTCGGGGTGTACTTCTCGGTGTCGACACCCAGGTGCGCCACGTGAATGCGTGCCGGGTCCAGCCCCAGACTCTCGACCATTCGCGCCTTCGCGAAGTGGCTGATGGTGATGACGGCATCGGCGCGTCGGGCGAAGCCCTCGTAGAAACGACTCCGGTACGCCAATTCGGCGCGGCTGAAGAGCTGCGGAAGATCGACGTGTTGCACATCGAGCAGCGACTGAACGGAGGCCTGAGCCCGGTTCGGTCGCGGAGCCGGAACCGTGAACGGGTAGTGGACGACATCGTTGGACGCCATCTCCCGACGGATCGAGGATGCCCGGGCAGCGATGACGGCCATGGAGGCGAGCCGTTCGCGCGTTGACGGGCCGACCCGGAGGTTCCTGATCGTGCGCTCCGGGATCCCGGCGGTAAAACCGGCGGCCGACTCCGGCACGAATGCCTCTGCCGCGATCTCATCGGAAGTCGCCAGCTGCTCGGTGAGCGCACGAGCGTAGGTCTCGCTGCCGCCCATTCCGCCGCGCACCAGGGTGAGCATGGACAGCGCGACCCGCAGCGGCGCTGAGCCGGAGGTGCCGGTCACGCGGCAGAGCCGGCCCGGGCCAGCGCCCGCGCCCGCGTGGTCAGTCGTCGCGCCGCGACGGACGATGCCCACCGCACCGGCAAGTGCCACACCGGGCTGAGGGGCTTGAGGGCGGCGGGCAGCTGGCGTCGTTTGACGAACTCCGCCTCCCTGCTCGAGTTGAGCCGACCGGCAACGGTCAGCGAATCCGGGTGCCAGCGAAAGGCCGAGACCGACGTCTTGGTGCTCAGGAACGAACCGTACGCGCGCAATTTGAGGAACGCGTCCAGGTCCATCGCGTACTTGAGCTTGCCGTCGAACCCGCCGATCTTCTCGAGGTCGTCGAGGCGGATCATGGTGCCGGGGTGCGGAATCAGGTCCGGTCCCCATGGCAGCAGGAACTCGGCGAGCTTGCCCGCACGGCTCGTCGCCAGGACCCGGCCGTCGGGGTCGATGTACTCGCAACCGCCGTACGCGAGTACGGCGGACCGGTTCGTGTCCAGCATGGCCTTGAGCAGGGCGAGTCCGCCCGGCCGGAACATGTCGTCGTCGCCGATCCAGGCGTAGTAGCTCTCGCCGGAGCGCTGCGCCAAGCCGCTGTTGATCGCGTCGGAGATGCCCGTCTTGGGGTCGTCCACCACGATCGCGTCGTATTCCAGGGCGATGGCCCGTGCGGCGTGCGCACCGGCCGGCATCACACAGACCAAGGTGAGTCCGGTGGTCTTTCGCTGTTCCACCACTGTTTCCAGTGTCTGCTTCAGCATGTCCAGACGGTCGCCCAGAGTGGGCAGGATTACCAGTACGTCAGGTTGTTGCATGGACTCGCGTCCCTCCGATTCTGTCGTGCCCTGCTCATTCGCGGGGCAAGACGGCGTTGCTTCGCGGGCACCACGTCGGGCTGTGCGGTAACCCAGACTCTGCGAGCGCGCTCATGTGAGTATAACGAGAAATCTAGGCCTCAGATTGGTCGGACGGATGCGGCCGACGCCCGGCTCGGTCCGCCAGCACGAGCGATCCGATGTGCACGACGAAACCAACTAAAGGCCCGACTGCGAGCGCTATCAGGGTGCGTGGCTCGACGTCGAGAGGCACGAACATCAGGGCGACGCTGACCGCTGCAGCGACCACCCAACCCGCCGAGTATGCAGCGTGCGCCGACCTCGCCAGCACGGCCGGTCCGCTCACGCACAACAGGGCCAGGAACCCGCTCGAGGCCACGATTCCAGCGAGCACCCAGGCATCCGTCTGGTAAGCGGGGAGGATGATGCTGACCACCCAGGGTCCCAACCACCAGGCCAGGACGGACAGCACCGCGGTGCCGCCGACGACGAGAGCGCCGATGCGGAGAATCGAGGCGCCCAGCGCAGCCCCACGGAGTGCGCGGAAGTGCACGATCAGGAAGCTCTGCAGCGACAGCATGGGTATCACCACCGGGGCTCGCACCAGTGTCAGAAGGACGATGATCACGCTGACGGGGCCGTCCGGGAGGCCCGTCGAGGTGGCGCCGATGACCAGGGGGAACCCGCTCATGAGCACACCCATCGACAACGATGCCACCAGCGTTCGGGAGATGTTCCAGCCGAGCTGACGATTCGTGACGTCGATGTCGAACCGGCCGACGACGCCGCGCCGCACGAGCGGCCAGAACAGCACGATCGACAACGCGAACGGAAGCGCAGCGGCCCACGCGAGGGTCACGACGTCTTGCGTCACGAGCAGAACCGCACCGATGCAGGCGAGCCTGAGCACGGCGTCGCCGGCGATGAACAGTGCGATGGACTGCCACCGCACCAGGCCGTACATGAGCCCACTCAGCGTGGCGACGACGACGTAGGACGCCGCGGCCAACGCCAACGGGAGGGCGAAGCGCCAGCCCATCTCGGGCGTGAACAGCAGATTCCACAATGGGATGGCCGCCACGACCAGGGCCCCGACCAGCGCGCTGACCACGACGGTGAATCGTCGAACGGTCCTGCGGCCGACGGTGATCGACTCGGTCACCGGTCGCGCCGCCCTGGTGACCTCCTGCTGCACGCCGGCAAGCACCGCGACCATGAGGTACATGGCCGACCAGAACAGCAGGAACGGTTGCACCTGGTTCGGGCCGAGCACGGCCGGCACCATGATCGTCACGACGTACCCTGCTGCGCCGGCGACAACGGTGGCGCCGAGGATCAGCTTCAGGCCGTTTCCGGCCTGAACGGGTGCGGACGGCGCGAGATCCGACGGCGTCGGCTCCGACACGGCTTTACCGGGCCGAGTCATCGGGGTCGACGGGAGGCAGCGTGTGGTTCGACGAGGCGTCTTCGAGCGCGCGAATCCGCAGATCCTGCAGGGCCGACTGCTCGACGAGGGTGCGGGTCTTGGCTTCGAGGCTGGTGAGCTCCGAGCTTTGCTGCAGGCACACCAGGAACAGAATGATCAGCGCGACGAAGAAGACGAGGTTGACGGGGAGTTCGACGCCGAGCAGTTTGGCCGCACCGACCAGCGATGCCGGGAAGATACCGGCGACCAGGGCCAGCACTCCGGCGAACAGCCACCAGGTGGCGTGACGCTCACGCAACCGGTGCCTGCGCAGCATCTCGATCACGACTGCCAGGATCAGGAGTGCGGCCAGGATGCCCAGGACATAGGACGAGATGTTCATGATGTGGCCTCGTTGTAGCTCAGGACGACGCGTGGACGGAGGAGCGCGAGCAACAGCGCCATGCCGGCCCGGCCGAGGTAGGTGGCCGCCTTCAGTGGGTTGTGGGAGGGAACTCCGCCGGCGCGCGCGCGCATCGACACGGGCACCTGCCGGATGACGCACCCGGCGCGAGCGGCGATGACGAGGGACTCGATGGTGTCACCCAGGTACTCGGCCGGGTAGTGCGCCGCGAACAGCCGAACGGCTCGCGGCCCGCTCGCGCGAAAACCCGAGGTGGTGTCGGTGAGGGTGGATTTCGCCAGGTAGCTGATGCTCCGGGCCAGGACAACCATCGCCCAACGGCGCGGCCCCTTGACGACGTAGTCGCCTTCGCCGGCGAAGCGTGCGCCCAACGCGATGTCGGCGTGGTCGAGTTCATTGAGCAGGTCGATGACGGACCGTGGATCGTGCTGGCCATCCGAGTCCACCTGAACGACGTAGTCGAAGCCGTGGTCGAGTGCGTAGCGGAAGCCCACTCGCATGGCTCCGCCCACGCCCAGGTTGACGGCCAGCTGGGCGACGGTGGCCCCTGCGGCCCTGGCCTCCTCTGCGGTGCGGTCGGTCGAACCGTCGTCAACCACGAGGCAGTGGACGCCGGGGAGATGGGCGAAGACCTCGGCGACGACGGCGGCGACGGATTCTTCCTCATTCAACGCCGGCATCACGATCAAGGTGCGCTCAATACGAGGATGCATTGCTCAAATTCCTAACAGCTGGTAGTTGGTGCGCCGCACTGGGGGCATCGGTTCTGACATCCACTCGCACTAGTCGCACGCCGTGATTCGATACAGGCTCGCATCACCTTCACGGTCGACGAGTTCCAGACCCGGGGAGTCGGCGAGTTCGGACAGGCCGGCGATCTGGTTCACCCCGCCGTGCACCTCACGAGGACCGAAATCCAGCGCGTAGTCCACGTCGAGCTCATTGACAGCGGCACAAACCTCAGAATCGGTGGTGGCGTCCCGCAGGGCCGCCATCAAGAGCAGCGTATCCGAATCCCGCTCCCCGAAGATGGCCGGCAACAACGCGCGGCGGTCCGAGATGGCGTACACCAGCGACGACCCGGTCCACGGGCTTCCCACCACGGTGGCGTCACTGGGGACCTCGTCATCCAGCCGGTCGAGCAGGGTGAGCTCGTCGGGCGAGAGCAGCGGGGAACTCGCGGTGAACTTGTACGATTTCTGCCCGGACGTCGTCGCGGCGTCCAGCGCCTGACCGGTCTGCGTGCCGACGGCCAGGATCGCGATGATCGCCACACCCGCCACAACGGCCCCCACGGGTTCGGTGCGGCGCGTGCCGGTCACCGCCGCGGGATCGGTGTTCACCCGGCGCTGGCGCATCCGGGCCACGCCGGCCTGGATCAGGTCCGCGAGCCACACGACGCCGGTCGCCGCGAGCGGCAGTACGACGACGGGCATCAGGGCCGCGAGCCGGTAGCTGTCGTTGTACCAGATGCCCGTCAGGCCATACCGGAAGAAACCGATCGGGAAGCTCGCGCACACTATGTAGAGGCCGGCCGCGACGATGAAACTGCCGATCAGCCAGGGCTGGCGGCGCGTGACGATGAGCGCGACGATGCCCAGCAGCATCAGGGCCGCGATCAGGTAGTCGGCGGGCCGCCCGACCACGGAGTTGGTCAGTGTCGCCACGACGGCCGATTTGAAGGACTCTCGCGGTCCCCAGAACGCGGCCGCGACGGTGGGCCGGCCCACCAGCAGCACGGCGGCGGCGATCCCGAACGACAGGCCGGCGACGACCGTCACGCGCGCATACGGCCAGAATCCGGCGTGTCGGGTACGCAGGGCACGCAGGTGCCGGATGAGGCCGAACACGGCGATCGGCACACTGAACGCGATCAGGGCCATCAGGGTACTGGGATGCGCCAGTGCGAGCCCCGGCAGGAGCCCGGCCAAAGCCAGCCAGCGAGCGGGCACCGGAAGATCCGGCTCGACGCCGAACCCCGCGACCAGGGCCACCATCGCGAGGGCTGCCGGAAGCATGCTGATGGCCAACAGGTTGGGGTAGAGCACGCCGAAGTCGACCATGAGCGCCGGGAAGGCCGCGAAGCCCGCAGAGAGCACGCCGGCGGCCAGAAGCGCGACCGGCCGGGCCCCGAGGACGACGCGCACCAGCAGGATGCAGGCCAGCGGCCATACGAGTCCGGCGATCGCGATGTTCATGACATTCACTGCCACCGGGATGGAGGCGCCGGTGACGTCGACGAGCAGCGCGACCAGGGCATGCCACATGTCCGGGTAGAAGCTGGTGCGCCCGTCGAATTCGTACGTAAGACTGCCCGTTGTCAGCGGGGAGGCGCTGCCCGTGTCCAGGATGTACCGCACGGCGTTCAGGTGGAAGACGTTGTCGAAGGTCTGCGAGATGTGGTTCGGCGCGCCGAAGATCGTCGTGAACCGGGTGCCGATCGCGACCAGACCGAACAACAGGCCACCGCCGGCGGCTATGAGGCCGGCGCGGCCCTCCCGAACGGGAAGACTCGTCCAGCGCTTTCGCCACAGGACGCGTGCGGCCACAAGTACGGCCGAGAGCAGCAGCGCCACGACGAGGACGGGGAGCACTCCCCAGCGCACCCCGATGAATTGACCGCCGGTTGCCGCGACGGCCACGGTCGTCACGGTGAACAACGGGGCCAGGGCCAGCAGCGTCAACCGACGCGCGCCCAAGGCGACTCCGATGAGGAGTCCGGGTATGAAGAGGATGGCTACCGCGGCCAGGAAAAGGGGAGCGGTCTCGAGCCAGGTCACGTCGTCGACACCGGTGTGTGTGGGGTGCGCGGCACCTCTCGCTGGCAGCGCGGGTGGTTCGACCTGATCAATTGCACGCGACGAAGTCTACCCGGGCGAGTTCCGGACACCCTTCACGACTGCAGGTGACTCTGACTCCCCCGGGTTGCCTCGGCCGATTAACCGAGGACCTCGTACGCTCGAGTCGAGGTCCAGAAGATGGTTCCGCCCTGGAATTTCTGCGACGAGGCACCGTTGCCCGACGGAATCTCGCTCCCGGTCGGGAAGCCGAGTGCGCCGGCGGGGCCGCCGAGCGACACGTAGTGCTGGCCGATGGCGCCGGACGCCTGCTGTACGCCCGTCGCGGCGCTCCAGTACAGCGAGCCCGTCGAGAACGCCTGACCAGAACCGTTGCCCATGGCGGTGTCGTCCGAAGACGGGTAACCCAGACCGCTCGACGGCCCTCCGGCTGCCAGCCACTGGGCGCCGATGGCGCCGCCGATCTGGTGCACGCCCGTGGCACTGCTCCAGTACAAGCGACCGCGCTGGAACTGCTGGGAGGTGCCGCCCTTGGCCTGAACGACCTCGTTGGCGACCGGGAAACCGAGCCCGCCGGCCGGACCGCCACGCGCGACATAGTTCTTACCGACGGCGCCCGAGGCCTGCGTCACACCCGTCGCGGCACTCCAGTACAGCGAGCCGGTCGAGAACGCCTGACCGGACCCATTGCCCATGGCCGTGTCGTCCGAGGAAGGGTAGCCCAGACCGCTCGAGGGCCCACCGGCCGCGAGCCACTGGGCGCCGATGGCGCCGCCGATCTGGTGCGCGCCCGTGGCGCTGCTCCAGTACACCCGACCACGCTGGAACTGCTGGGAGGTGCCGCCATTGGCCTCGACGACCTCGTTGGCAACCGGGAAGCCGAGTCCACCGGCCGGACCGCCGCGCGCGATATAGCTTCTACCGATGGCGCCCGATGCCTGCGTCACGCCCGTCGCCGAGCTCCAGTACAGCGAGCCCGTCGAGAACGCCTGACCGGACCCGTTGCCCATGGCGGTGTCGTCCGAGGACGGGTACCCCAAACCGCTCGACGGCCCACCGGCTGCGAGCCACTGGGCGCCGATGGCGCCGCCGATCTGGTGCGCGCCGGTGGCGCTGCTCCAGTACAGGCGACCGCGCTGGAACTGCTGGGAGGTGCCGCCCTTGGCCTCGGCGACCTCGTTGGCGACCGGGAAACCGAGTCCGCCGGCGGGACCGCCGCCCGCGACATACCGATTTCCGATGGCGCCGGACGACTGCTGCACACCCGTTGCGGCGCTCCAGTAGAGCGAGCCCGTCGAGAACGCCTGCCCCGACCCGTTGCCCATGGCGGTGTCGTCCGAGGACGGGTACCCCAAACCGCTCGACGGCCCACCGGCTGCGAGCCACTTGGAACCGATGGCACCGCCGATCTGATAGGTGCCCTTCGAGCTGCTCCAGTACAGCCAGCCGCCCTGGAACCGCTGGCTCGACCCGCCGCCGGCCTCTGCCTTCTCACTCGCCATCGGGAAGCCGAGACCGCCGCTGGTGCCGCCCCTGACCCGGTAGGAGTTGCCGATCGCGCCGTTGGCCAGGACGGCCCCCGTCGACGGGCTCCAATACGCCCAGCCCTTCTGGAACTGCTGCTCGACGCCCACTCCGGCACTGGTCACTGCGTTGCCGACCACCAGGCCGAGCGCACCGGTCTTGTACAGATCGGCGAACCGGGCGTGCGGGGCCGCGCCGTGGGTCGCGCCGAACCAGTCGGTGAAGATGCGCCAGAAGTTGCGGTTGCCGTAGCTCGAGCATCCGTCCCCGGTGCCGTACAGGTTGGCGAGGGCTGCCGCGTTCGGCTGGTACGGCGTATAGAGGTACAGCCCGGCGGTGGCCTGGTTGTCGATGTAGACCGAGGAGCTGCCGCAGGATGCGGTGGGGTTCCACAGGATTGTGTTCGCACGACCGGCGACGTAGCCCCGGTCGGCGGGCCGGGCCTGGTACTTCTTGAACTGCCAGGCCGCGTTGTAGACCTGGTTGAAGAAGCCGTAATACGCCGAATCGCAGTCGGAGCCGTCGGGGCATCCGTACCCGGTTGCTTTGCGGTACTGGCCCGATGACGGCCACGTGTCCGTGACCAGCGAGGTTTCCTTTTCGAGCAGCACAAGGAGCGACTGCGGGTTGATGCCGCACGCGGTGGCTACCTTGTAGATGATGGTGGCGGCGGACTCGCGCTGCCCGGAGTAGGCCGCGCACCCCTCGCTCTTGGCCGACTGGTTGGTGGTGTCCTGCGAGTAGTTCTTGAGGCAGGTGTAGCCGGACCGGCAGGCGGGGACCCTGGCGTTGAGGAAGTTCTGGATGTCCGCTGCCGACATGGTCGAGCTGTTGTAGAAGACCGCGTCGCTGATGATGTTGCCGGGGTTGAAGTCCTGCGCGTTTGCCGCGGAAGCCGGTTGCGTGCTGGTCACCGAGTCGACAGCGACGAGCGTTCCGGCCATGACGATCAGGGCAACGACAAGCGAGACCCTCCGGAGCAAAAGCTTCATTCTGGTCCCCATGTCTTGTTTTCAGGCAGCGCCCGCCGGAGGCTTCATAGTACCGAGCGTTGTCCGCGTTGCTTCCGCGACACCTCGGAACCAGAGTAATATTGGTCGAATGTGCCGACACGGAGGACGATGAATTGCGGATCGCAGCAGTAATCGTCGCCTACAACCGTCGCGACCTTCTCGTAGAAGCCCTGGCCGCCCTCGCCGCCCAGACCCGCGCGCTGGACTCGATAGTCGTCGTCGACAACGCGTCCACCGACGGATCCGCCGAAGCGGCCGCGGCCGCCTCGCCGAGCGCTGACATTGTGCGACTGGACCGGAACACCGGCGGCGCCGGTGGGTTCGCGGTTGGCATCGAACGCGCCATCACCGCGCATGATGCCGACCTGGTGTGGATCATGGACGACGACACCATCCCGACTCCGACCGCACTGGCCGAACTCCTCGATGTACGTCACCGTCACCCGGGCACTCCCCTGGTCATGGCTTCCCGGGTGCTGTGGACCGACGGCTCTGACCACCCGATGAACACTCCGCGTCGGAAACCGTTCCTTGGCCGTTCGGAACGCCTGGCCGCGGAAAACGTCGGGGCCGTGGCCGTGCGTTCAGCATCCTTCGTCTCGACTCTTGTCGACTCGGCAGCGATCTCCCGCAGTGGCTTGCCGATCGCCGAGTACTTCATCTGGAACGACGACTTCGAATTCACCGCCCGTCTGTTGCGCTCGGGGATCGGCGTGTACTGCCCCGCGAGCATCGTCATCCACAAGACCAAGGCGCTCGCGAGCACGGATGTCGACCCGGGCGGTCGGTTCTACTACGAAGTCCGCAACAAGGTGTGGTTGTTTCGCCGCTCACGCGCGCTCGCGCCGTGGGAGCTTCCGATCTATGTGGGCGCATCCCTGGTGCGGTGGACCCGAACACTCCTGAATTCGCAGGACCGGCCCACTCTCCTGCGCGGACTGCGTCAGGGGCTTCGCGACGGATTCCTCAGCTCCCCCCGGTCCAACGCGGCGTTCCTGAGCGGCCTCGAGCCTGCCGCAAGCGACATCGCGCGATTCGATGGAGCCGGCGGTCCGGCCTCCCGATGACGGATCTGCCCGCATTCTCCTTGCTGTTGCCCGTGTACCACGGCGACAACGCCGCACATCTGCGGCGCTCCTTCCTCAGCACGGTGAACGATCAGACTCTCCGCCCCTCCGAGGTCGTGCTGGTCGAAGACGGGCCGGTCGGGGCGGAGCTCACCGCGGAGATCGCCGGCCTGATCGATTCGTCGCCGGTTCCGGTCATCCACGTGCGGATCAGTGAGAACGCCGGCCTGGCCAAGGCACTGACCACGGGCCTGGCCGCGTGCACCCACGACATCGTTGCGCGCATGGACGCGGACGACATCTCGCTCCCCGAACGATTCGCGGTGCAGATCCCCCTCATCGCTGCCGGTCACGAGCTGGTCGGCTCGGGAATGTGCGAGTTCAGCGAGGACGAAGCCGGCGTGGAGATCCAGGGGGCACAACGCAATCCCCCGACGACGCCGGCCGACATCGCCCGGTACGCGAGGTTCCATGACCCGTTCAACCACCCGACAGTGGTCTACACCAAGTCGGCCGTTGCGCGCGCGGGCGGTTATGCGCCGCTGGGACTGATGGAGGACTACTGGCTCTTCGCGCGCATGATCGCCGATGGCGCCGTGACCAGGAACACCAGTGAGCGTCTCGTCAAGTACCGGGTGAGTTCCGGAGCCTACAAACGTCGCGGCGGTCTCAGGCTGCTGGCCAGCGAACTCCAGTTGCAACGCGCCTTCCGCCGGTCCGGCTTCACCTCGACCGGCCAGTTCGCACGTAATGTGCTGGTTCGCGGCGGGTACCGGCTGATTCCCGAGTCGGTGCGCCGGTACTTCTATCGCACCATCATTCTGCATACCCGCTCGGACTAGGCGACCCCTCAGGCAGCATCGGCTATCCTTGACCTTTGCCATGGCGCTCCCGTCTGGGGGCGTCGGCCGCTAGTCGAGCACAAAGGAACATACGTATGACGGTTGACCTCGTAGTCGTTGGATCCGGCTTTTTCGGACTGACCATCGCCGAGCGGGTGGCGACCGAACTGGACCTCAAGGTCGTGGTGATCGACCAGCGCAGCCACATCGGCGGCAACGCCTACAGCGCGCCGGAGCCGGAGACCGGAATCGAGGTGCACCAGTACGGTGCCCACCTCTTCCACACCTCCAATGAGCCGGTGTGGGAGTACGTGAACCGGTTCACCAAGTTCACGAACTATGAGCACCGGGTGTTCACCAATTTCGGCGGCGAGGTCTATCCCCTGCCGATCAACCTGGGCACGATCAACCAGTTCTTCCGTGCGGCGCACTCTCCCGCCGAGGCCCGTGCGCTGATCGCCGGCCAGGCCGCCGAGTTCTCGACCGGTGAAGCGCAGAACCTCGAAGAGAAGGCCATCTCCCTGATCGGCCGCCCGCTCTACGAGGCGTTCATCCGCGACTACACGGCCAAGCAGTGGCAGACCTCCCCCACCGAGCTTCCCGCGGAGATCATCAGCCGCCTCCCCGTGCGGTACAACTACGACAACCGCTACTTCAACGACACCCACGAGGGACTGCCGGTGGACGGCTACACGGCGTGGATCGAGCGCATGGCCGACCACCCCAACATCGAAGTCCGTCTCAACACCGACTTCTTCGACGAGACCCAGGAGATCAATCGCGCGTCCGTCGTGGGCCGCATCCCTGTGGTGTACACCGGTCCGGTCGACCGGTACTTCGACTACCAGGGTGGCGAACTCACCTGGCGCACGCTCGATTTCGAGCAGGAAGTGCTCCCGATCGGGGACTACCAGGGCACACCGGTGATGAACTACGCGGACGCCACGGTGCCGTACACCCGTATCCACGAGTTCCGTCATTTCCACCCGGAGCGGGCGCACTACCCGACCGACAAGACCGTCATCATGCGGGAGTTCTCCCGCGCCGCCACCCGCGCCGACGAACCGTACTACCCGATCAACACCGCCCAGGACCGGGAGAGCCTGCTCACCTACCGCGCGCTGCAGAGCGGTGAACCCGAGGTGTTCTTCGGCGGCCGTCTGGGGACCTACAAGTATCTGGACATGCACATGGCGATCGGTTCCGCCCTCACCATGTACGAAAACAAACTGAAGCCGCTCTTCAGCGGACGCACCCGCTAAGGAGCACGTCACCATGACCCAGCCCATCGTGCTGCAAAAGATCGTCTTCCCGTCCACCACCGACCCCGATGTGACTCCGTTGTACGTCGACCCTGACGAGTGGAGCCAGGTCGTGCGGTCACGCAAGCACCCTGGCCGGGGCCCGGATGACATCGAGTCGACCTCTCTGCGGCTGACCCACCACAACGTGGCACCCATGCTCGAGGGCAGGAGGGGCCTGAAGCCCGGGCTGCACGAGCGGGTCTCCCTCGGCACCTATTTCAACGCCTTCCCGGCCAGCTACTGGCGACGCTGGACCACCATCAACGGCGTGCGCCTGAGCGTGTCGACTGTCGGCGCCGGCGACATCATCGTGTACCGCTCCAACGCACGCGGTGTGATCCAGATGGTCGATTCGGCGTCTGTCGACACCGAAGGCACGACCACCTTCGACCTCGGCTTCGACTACTTCATCGACGGCGGTTGGTACTGGTTCGACGTGGTGTCGCGCAGCGACGATTTCGCGCTCACCGAAGCCGAATGGCAGGCGCCGCCCGCCCTGAACCTCGTCGAATCCGGCAAGAAGCTCACCATCGCCATCACCACGCTGAACCGCACCTCGTACTGCGTTGAGCTGCTGAGCACCATCGCGTCCGACCCCGACGCGCTCGCGGGCATCGATGCCGTGATCGTGGTCGACCAGGGCACGCAGAAGGTTCGCGACGAGCCCCGTTTCGCCGAGGCCGAGGCCGCGCTGGGCGGGCGTCTGCGCGTGATCGACCAGATCAACGCCGGCGGGTCGGGTGGGTTCTCCCGCGGCATGCTCGAAACCATCAGTGCCGGAACCTCCGACTACGTCATGCTGCTCGACGACGACGTGGTGGCCGAGCCCGAAGGCATCCGCCGCGCGCTCACCTTCGCCCGGCTCTGCACGTCACCGACCATCGTCGGCGGCCACATGTTCGATATGTACGACAAGACCAAGCTGCACGCTTTCGCCGAGTCGATCGACACCTACAACTTCCTCTGGGGTCCCGTCACGCCGAGCCGGCACGACTTCGGTGCGTCCAACCTGCGCCAGACCACCTGGATTCACCAGCGTTTCGACGTTGCGTACAACGGATGGTGGATGAGCCTGATTCCGGTGGAGATCATCCGCGAAGTCGGATTGTCGCTGCCCGTGTTCATCAAGTGGGACGACGCCGAGTTCTCCCTCCGCGCCCAGGAGCACGGCTACTCCACCGTGAGCCTGCCCGGTGCTGCCGTCTGGCACGTGTCCTGGGTCGACAAGGACGACTCCCGGGACTGGCAGGCGTTCTACCACGCCCGCAACCGCCTCGTCGCGGCGCTGCTGCACTCGCCGCATGCTCACGGCGGGCGTTTGGCGCTGAGCAACCTTGCCAGCGACGTGCGTCACCTGCTCACCATGGACTATTACACCGTCAAGCTGCGCCAGCTCGCCTACGAGAGCGTTCTCGCCGGGCCGGGCGCGCTGCACACGGAGCTGACCTCCCGTCTGCCCCAGATTCGCGCCCTGGCGAAGAACTACCGCGAATCGTCGCTCGTGGGCGACTTGGGACAGTTCGACAACTTCCCCAGCACGTCATACGTGGGCAACGATGACAGCCCGGTGCGCGGCATCAAGGTCTTCAGGTTCCTGCTCAAGAACTTCGTGCGGCACGGCCTGAAGAAGCCACACGCCGGCAGCGCCGACCGGCCGGACGTGCACCTCTCTCGCGCCGCTCCGTGGTGGATCGTGCCGAGCTTCGACAGTGTGGCGATCACCAACGCCGAAGGATCCGGCGTTGCCTGGCACGTGCGCGACCGCGCCAAGTTCCGGTCGTTGCTCTGGTCGAGCGTCACGAAGAACCTGCGCTACCGGCGCAACTGGAGCCGCCTGAGCGAGGCCTACCGCGCCGAACTCCCCACCATCACGTCAGAAGCGTCGTGGCGGAAGACTCTCGGAGTCACCGACAGCGCCCCTGCGGCCCAGCCGTCCGGCACCCCCGCGGGCTAGCAACGGGCCACTGCCAGCGCTGTTCGTTTGCGCCGTTCGCAAGGCGGTAGAATCGCTCCGCGCGCTCGGCAGACCGAAGCGCCCCACCATCACGTCACTCGAAAAGCAAGGACCAGTGTGACCCAATCCACGTCGTCGCCGGAGCTGGACGGATTCGTCAAGCCCGGCCAGGGGTCAGGTTTGGTCGACGTCTTCCGACGTCGGTACCTGCTGACACTGCTTGTACGCAAAGAAGTCCAGGTGCGCTATCGAGGGTCTGTGCTCGGCTGGCTCTGGTCGTACGTCAAGCCGGTCACCCAGTTCCTGGTGTTCTTCATCGCGCTCGGCGTCTTCCTGCAGCTCAACGGAACGATCCCGAATTACCCGGTGTACCTGTTCTCGGGCCTGATCCTGGTCAACCTGTTCAGCGAGGCGTTCAGCAACGGCACCAGGTCGCTGGTGGACAACGCGGCTCTCATCAAGAAGATCTACCTGCCCCGGGAACTCTTCCCGGTGTCATCGACTCTGGTGGCGCTGGTCAACTTCTTGCCGCAGGTCCTGGTGCTCGGGGTCGTGTGCCTCTTCGTCGGCTGGCGCCCCAATGTGGTGCAGATTCTGGGAATCCTCCTCGGACTCACGATCATCGTTGTTCTGGCGATGGGCCTGAGCTTGTTGTTCGGTTCGGTGAACGTCTCCTTCCGCGACGCCGAGAACTTCGTGGAACTCATCGTGCTCGTGGCAACGTGGGCGTCGCCGGTGCTGTACCAGGTGGCCGTGGTCGCCAAGGTGCTGCCTGAGTGGCTGATGGTCATCTATCAGCTCAATCCTCTGACCGCCGCCGTGCAGCTGATGCACGCCGGTTTCTGGTTGCCCACCACCAATGGCACGGGTCAGCTGCCGAACAATCTGATCGCCTATGGTCTCTTCGCCCTGATCATCTCGCTCGCCATCCTGGCGATCGGACAGTTCGTCTTCCGGAAATTGGAGCGCCGTTTTGCCCAGGACCTCTGATTCGCCCGTGACGACGGTTCCCCAACTGGCGATCATCGCACGCCACGTCAACAAGACCTTTCTGATGAGGCACACCCACTCGCTGAAGGAGTCCGTCATCGCGGCGCTGCGCCGACGGCCTCTGTCCTCGTCGTTCAACGCCCTCGAAGATGTCAGCTTCCGCATCAACAGCGGCGAGTCCGTGGCCTTGATGGGGTTCAACGGTTCGGGCAAGTCCACGCTCCTGAAGCTGATCTCCGGGGTCCTGCAGCCCGACCACGGCGATGTGCACACCCGTGGCCGGGTCGCCGGCCTCATCGAGGTGGGCGCCGGGTTCCACCCAGACCTGTCCGGACGTGAGAACATCTACCTCAACGCGGCGATCCTGGGCATGTCCCAGAAGGAAATCGACGCCCGATTCGACGCCATCGTCGAGTTCAGCGAGATCGCCCAGTTCATCGACACCGAGGTCAAGCACTACTCCTCCGGCATGTTCCTCCGTCTGGCCTTCTCCGTCGCCATCCACACCGAGGTCGACATCCTGCTCGTCGACGAGATCCTTTCCGTGGGCGATGAGCCGTTCCAGCGCAAGTGCCTGGCCAAGATCCGCGAGTTGCACGCCGCGGGCAAGACCCTGGTTGTGGTCAGCCATGACCTGCAGATGGTGGCCGATCTCTGCGAACGCGGAATCCTGATCAACAAGGGCACCGTCGTATTCGATGGCGAATCCCACGAAGCCGTCGCCCGGATGCGCGCACAGGAGTAACTCCGGCGACGTGCGGCGCTGACCTCCACACCTCTACGGCAGCGATCCCTGTGAATCAGATACCGTGCACCAGCGGAATACCTCCGAAATGGGGCCTCCTCAGAGGCCCCTATACTCCTTATATGTGTGACTGAACATGGGACACTGTCATGTGGGGGCCGTTCTCGGCCTGCCCGGAAAAAACGGTGCGCCTTAAGGCACTTGGGGGGAACTACATATGGCCGTGGATACACGAGCCCCTGGGGTGGCCCAGCGAAAGCAATGGCAACGCAAGTTCGCCGTGCGACTTTTTACCACCGACGTCGTCGTGGTCTGCACCGCGGTACTGGGATCACACATCCTCTGGTTCGGCTTCGAATCAGTCGAACTTACGACCACCGGAATTCCTGACCTTCGCGCCTCTTACGGTCTCGTGTCGGTTGTGCTCATCGCCGCGTGGATGCTCATCCTCGACGTGTTCGCCACGCGCGATCACAAGGTGATCGGTAGCGGCACACTGGAGTACAAGCGTGTGGTCGATTCCACAATCCGCCTTTTTGGCGTCTTCGCCATCGTCGCGCTCCTATTCAAACTGGAGATCGCCAGAGGCTATCTCCTCACCGCGCTCCCCTTCGGGCTTCTCATGCTCCTATTTTCTCGCTGGGCTTGGCGGCAATGGCTGCGCAAGCAGCAAGCCAGAGGGAACTATCTGGCGCGGGCTCTTCTCCTGGGTGAGCGCCGCAAGGCCACCCATGTGGCAGCCACGATTCAACGCGCACCAGGTTCGGGCCTTCTGCTGGTGGGCGCCCTCACCCAATCATCGAATCGTCACGAACCGCCCATCCAGGGCGTCCCCGTCCTCGGTGACTACTCCTACCTCTTGCAAGCGGTTGACGACGTTGAAGCCGACACGGTGATCCTCACCGGAGCCGACGAAATCAATCCGGACGACATGCGCCGAGTCGGGTGGGGACTGCAGGCTCGCGACGTGGAACTTATCGTGGCCCCCGCCCTCACGGATATTGCCGGGCCGCGGATCCACGCCCGACCGGTGGCCGGCCTGCCTCTGATCCACGTGAGCTACCCCGCCTTCGAAGGAATCCGACGTTGGTCCAAGCGAAGCTTCGACATCATCGCGTCCGGACTCCTGATCCTGCTCGCATCGCCGGTTCTCCTGGGCGTCGCAATCGCGGTGAAGCGTTCCGGACCCGGCAACATCCTCTACCGTCAGGTGCGCATCGGCCGGCACGGCAACCCTTTCGGCATGCTCAAGTTCCGCTCGATGGTGCAAGATGCCGACGACCAGCTCGAGAGCCTGCTCGACGCACAAGGCACCTCGGACACCCCGCTGTTCAAGGTCACCAACGATCCGCGCATCACGCCGGTCGGCCTGATCCTGCGCAAGTACTCCCTCGATGAGCTCCCCCAGCTCTTCAACGTGATTACCGGAGAAATGAGTCTCGTCGGTCCCCGCCCACAGCGGGCGGCCGAAGTCGCACTGTACGATGATGCCGCAAGCCGCCGCTTGATCATGAAGCCCGGCATGAGTGGTTTGTGGCAGGTCAGCGGTAGGTCAAACTTGAGTTGGGAAGACAGCATCCGGTTGGACCTCTATTACGTGGAGAATTGGTCCCTCACTGCGGACATCCTGATCCTCTGGCGAACCGTGCGCGCTGTCGTGCGTCCCGAGGGCGCCGTCTAGCCTCACACCCGATTTCGCACTTCGAACGAATGAATGGACACATGCACGAGACCCGCCGATCTGCCCGCCATCGGACACGGCGTCGTCCCTGGTACAAACGGTGGCAAGTGTGGGTTCTGGCCGTGGTGATCCTGGTGCTGGCGGCTACCACCTGGCTGGCCGTGCGCGCCCTGCAGGCCAAGACGGAGCTGGAGACCTCCGTGTCGCTCGTCAGTCAGCTGCGTGACCAGCTCGTCGCCCAGGACGTTCCTGGTGCTGAGGCGACTCTCGCGGACCTCACGCCGCGTGTGCAGCATGCGCGGGAGTTGACCAGCGACCCCGTGTGGCGGGTGGCGGAATTCACACCCGTGCTCGGCTCCAACCTCACAGCTGTGCGTGAGCTGGCCGCGGCCACGGACTCCATTGTCGTGGACGCCGTACCACCGCTCATGGAGATCGTGAGCGACTTCGTCAGCGACGGCCTCACCACGGACGACGGCGCGCTCAACACCGCGCTCTTCGAAGCGGCCATCCCCAGAATCGACGTGGCCGCGACCACGATCAACGCTGCGGTCACGACAGTCGACGGCATCGACACATCGAATACGATCGCCCAGGTGACCAAGGCGCAGGCGACCCTGGCCGATCAGCTCAATGCACTTGCCCCGGCGATGACGCAGGCGCAGAAGGTCTTGCCGATCGTGGCGCCGGCTCTCGGCGTCGACACGCCCCGCACCTACCTCATTTTGTTTCAGAACAACGCGGAGCTCCGTTCACTCGGGGGCATTCCGGGTTCCATCGTGCCGCTCACGCTGTCGAAGGGCTCGATCAGCCTGGGTGACCAGCTCGGCAAGGACGATTTCTCCGTTTACGACGCGTCCATCGTCGATGCGCCAGACGGGGTGACGGAGCTCTTCCAGAACGCTTATGGGACGTCAATGCTCAACTCCACGGTTCGGCCCGACTTCGCCAGCGGCGCCAACATCGCCCGCACGATGTGGCAAGAGCAGGTCGGCACCCCGATCGATGGTGTCATCGCGATCGACCCCGTTGCGCTGAGCTACATTCTCCGCGCCGGGCCGCCGATCCAGCTCTCCACGGGCGAAACGATGACCGGTGACAACGCCGTGGACCTGCTGGTCAACAAGGTCTACCTGCGGTTTTCAGGTGAGACCGAGGCTTCTCGTGCCCAGCAGGGCGCCTATTTCGCAGAGGTCATCAACGGTCTCTTTGGCACCATCATGGGTGGTGACCTCGACCTCAAGGTTCTCGCGAGCGGAGTGGCACAGGCCGCTGAGGAGCGTCGTCTCTTGCTGTGGAGCAGCAACGAGGCGGAAACCGGCGTGATCGAGTCAGCGCATCTCGGTGGCGCGTTGCCGCAGAGCGACGCCCAGACCGACCGGATCGGGCTGTACACGCAGGATGCGATCGGCTCGAAGATGGACTACTATCTCGACCAGACGGTGACCTTGAGCCAGGCGGCTTGCCGTGCTGACGGCCGTGAAAGCTATCGCGTGAGCGTGAACAACACCAACCGCCTGACGAAGGATCAGGTCGACGACCTCACCTTCTACATCGTCGGCGACGGCTCAGAAGGGGTTACAGCGGGAGACATCCGCATCGATCTCTTCGCGTACGCCCCGCCCGGTGCCGAGATCGTCGGGCTCAGCGTTGACGGCGTTGCCGAGAGCGTGACCGCGTTCCATGACGGCGACTACCCCGTCTCTCGCCTCCGAACCACTATCGAGCCCGGCTCCACCCAGAACGTGACATTTGACATGGTCGCCGGCGAGCCCGGAACGCGTGATCTCGCGGCGATTTTGACACCGATGGTGCGCGCAACGACCCTTGACTCAACCGCGCTCGATTGCGCCACAGTGGCTGCTGGATAGGCGCCTGACTGGTTGGCTGAGGCCCCTCCCTTTGCAAACGGCTGCAAAGCAACAACGCTCAGAAACAGCGCGTTACTTTCCTCGCGCGCAGGCGCGCTGTTGTTAGACAGCCCAATCTCGCAACACGCCGCTCGGACCCTACTCAGACCAGTTGACCAGTTCATGCTGCGTAGATTTTGGTTCCCGCATCCCGCGAAGCTGAGTGGGCCGTGCTCGCATTCTTGAGGGTCATGGTCTTATCATGCGCATGTCAATTTGTTCACAGCCCCAATGACGGAGCCCGCTGTACGGGACTGTGGTTCCAGCGCCGGCCCAGACAGCCAAGCCGGGGCCGGTCAGGAGAACTTCTGCCCGCCACCCAAGCTTGAGCCGGCGACTTCGTCGCTATTTAAGTTCTGCGGCCACAGCGGCTCCGAGGAAAGGCGCGAGCGTCTGCGTGAACGTGTAGGTCAAGTGATTGCTGTCGTAATAGACGACAGCTCCACCAATTACCGCGTGACAGCCGGCCTCGTCACAGAAATATTGGGTCAGATCTATTAACGGCACACCTGACTCTGCGGACGCCTCGACCATGAAGTCAGGGGCGTCAGGCGGCGTCCAGGCGCATGGATCGTAGGCATTCGCGTGCTCCTCGATGCATTGGGGCGCTGTCTGTTTTCCCTTCATGCCTGGTACGTCGCGGACCGCGATGACCGTCTTACCCGACGCCTCTACCGACTTCCAGACTTCGATTGCCTGCGCCGCTGGAATCTGGTAAATGCTTGTTCGATTCACGAATACGACGGTATCGATATCGGTATTCACTTTAAGAGCGTCGAGCATCTTGTCGCCCCACTCTAAGCACTCCCCGTATGCCTTCACTCGTTCGGCGGATAGCTTGACGGGCAACTTGTCCGCGGGAACGTCGTTTTCCATCGCAGTGCATCCCGGGATTGCGTACATTATGATTTTCCACCCGTGAGTTCTTGCATAGATTACAAGCGGGTCGACTAATGCGTGCGCGTGTGAATCTCCAACTAACGCAATTGTGTGTTTCGGCTTATTGGTTACTCCGAAGGTGCAACAGTCTGGCCCCGCCATGACCCCGTGCTTCCAAACGATATCGTCCGCAGCGAATTCGGGACTTACTGAGTCTGTCTGCGCATAGGGCCTGGCGCAGTCATTCGCCGCGATCATGGCGGAAGCTCCAAAGCACCCCACACCAGAGGAAATGGATTCAGCTACCTGGGCTGCGAATTCGTCGTTTTGGCGATGCAACTGAGCCGTTCCGATGCTGGCTACACCGACGATCAGTACGACACCGGCGATCATGAAAGCAAAGACCGGGCGACGCAATCTCAAGAGACCTCGTGTCCTACGTACAGGTTCTTCAATAAGCTGCCGTGTCCCCACGGCCAGCAGCAAAGTCAGCGCGAGAATCATGAGTCTGTTCTTCATAGTCAGTTCATGGCCAGTGAGGTAGGGGAAAAGGACGATGAGAGGCCAATGCCACAGATAGACCGCGTACGAGATGTTTCCCAGTAGCTGAGCAGGCCCAAATGCGAGGAGGAACTGTGGCGACCACGTCGAACTGCTATCTCCTGCGTAAATGAGTGCAGCCGTGCCGACGACTGGGATCAGCGCAATCCAACCCGGAAAAGCGGATGCGCCGGTGAAGAGCACAGCGGAGCCAACGATCATGCCCAGGCCTAGCCAACTCACCACCAGTTGGGTCACCCCGCCCCAGCGCGAGAGCCTGTTGAGAAGTGGCGGCAGAAAGACAATGAGCCCACCAGCGGCAAATTCCCAAGCACGAGTTGTGGTTACAAAATACGCGCTCGGTTGACTCGCCGAAGTCTCGAAAACTGAAAAGGACAAAGATGCGACGAAGACAACGATCAGAGAACCAGCGACGACACGCCTAGGCGACCGCGATGACCTCATTTTCGTCGCTAACCAGAGGGCCGCCAGTATCAGAATCGGCCATCCTATGTAGAACTGTTCTTCGATCGACAGAGACCAAAAGTGCTGCGCGATCGACGGCTTATTGTCGACACCGAGATAGTCAACCGAGTTGTTCGCCAGAAGCCAGTTCTGGACGTATACCGCGCTTGCGCCAATTTCGTAGAGAGACTGTTGTAGCAGCGACTTCGGCAAGATTACGAATACTGCAATCAGCGACGCTGATAGCACTGTGAAGGCGGCAGGCAAGAGCCGACGGATACGTCTGGCCCAGAACTCAGTCAGTGATACTGTCCCGGTTCTTTCCACTTCCCTGAGTAGATGCGCTGTAATGAGAAACCCAGAGATAACGAAAAAGACGTCAACTCCCACATAGCCCCCGGTGATTCGCTTGGGCCACAAGTGAAAGAGGACGACGAGTCCTACTGCGACTGCCCGAATTCCCTGTATATCTAGTCGCTTCTCCACTTAGCCAAGCACTCTCTTTCGGATTCGTCAGTTGTCTATTTGATTCGCGGAACCAAGCCTTTCCCGCGCTCACGATCACGGCGATCTGGCCTGCTGGCATTGAACGGTTCGGGAGGGCTCCGTTTCAATGCGCGGAGCTTCCGGACACTGCAACGGTTCGCCCCCCGCGCCCGCCAACGTCGGGCTTGCCGGCCGATGACCTAACTAGAAGCCGTGACGGTCAAGGCGAGTAGCGACGCCTCACCACAGTTGTGAACCTTTGTTCACCTGGCTCCATTTGTTCGTACCTGAACTCACGAACAGCTAATGGCGGGTTGTCGCGGCAGACAAAGCGCACCCCGGGGCACGCTCCGTGCGAACCAATCGGACTTATCTGTCGATACAGCCCGTCGCGCAACTGCTGAAACGCCGTCGGGTATGTCCTGCGGAAAGGACGCGAGGCGATGCGTCTTGCGACCGGGGCCAACGTTGAACATGACGGGTGGTTAGAGTTCAAAATTGGCTTCCCCTCAAGCGGACGGCGACGTTCCGCGTCGAGTCGCCCACGGCCGCCTAAGTCCCTATCTTTACACAGTGAAAGATAAGGTTTTCTTAAGGACTGTGTGGTACCCGTAGACAGCGCGTTCCAGTGGCGCTCCTGTGGTCGAGCTGCCCCAATTGACCCGAACGCACCAAAGCCAAGACTGCCGTAACGGAACTGGAGCGCGCCTTACCACGCCGCCAACGCGCTGGTCCTTGCGCACGCTCTTGCGCCTGCGGCACCGCTCTTCGGCGCAAGCCACTGCTCATGTGTCGACGAACGTCCCCGTGCTCCCAGCCTTCGCCGGGGTGATCCGACTACAACTCGCGTCGTGACCAGGTCCTTGACCGGAGACGGGCTCAAGTTTCCGCAACAGAATCTCATCTAAGCTCAGTCATCGAGCGCGGACGATCTGTACCCTACGCCGCAGCCATCACCGCCAGCAGGAGAGACCTTTCGTCTATGAAGACCCCCCGCATGGAGAGATCCAGTCTGACCCTCCACGTTCGCGCCAAGAAACACCAACCGCACGCCAGGCATGTTGCGATGCTCCTGGTAGCTGCTTTCGCGTTGACGGCGTGTGTCCCAGAGCCTGTTCCGGCGCCGACGCCGACGACTGCGCCTGTGCATTATCCGCCGCAACCCGCTTTTTCCGCCTCCGCCCCCGACCTGGCTCCCGCGGATGGCGTAACTGCGACTACGACCACGGCGTCGATCACATCCAGCTACGCCGCCACAGGAGAAGCGTTCGACACCGACGGTCTACTCAATGCCTCGCAGGGCGGGTACACCGGCATGACGAACCTGAATTGGTTTGTCGAGCAGGCCGCACAGATGTCTAGCATGGGGATTAAAGAAACCCGTATTGACCACATTTTCGATGATCCGTACTACAAGGTAGTCAGCACAGACGCCGATGGAGCAATGGTCTACGATTTCTCACGCCTCGATCAAGTTCTGCTCCCGCTCGTCGCCCATGGCATAACGCCGTTCATCACACTGTCCTACATGCCAAAGGCCCTGGCGACCTCTCCTTACGCCCCACCAAAGTCCCTCGATCAGTGGTCTGCCCTCGTAGCTGCGTTCGTTGCACATTACCGAGATCTCGGCCACACCGGATGGGAGTACGAGGTGTGGAACGAACTCGATACCGATCACTGGTTAGGCGGTCCGGATGCCTACAACGCGCTGTACGTGGCAAGTGCCAACGCTGTGCGAAGCGTTGACAGCACCGCAAGAGTCGGGGGGCCAGCAGCTTCTGGACTGGATTCGATTGGCAACTGGTCAGAGAACTTCATCAAGTTCCTGGGTGCCAATCCGACGGTGCCGATCGACTTCTTCACCACCCACAGTTACCGCTCCAACAATTGGGAGTCTGTGCCCCAGGCGCGAGCATGGCTAACGGCAGCGGGGCTCGAGAACCTGCCGATCTACATCACCGAGTGGAACAACGACTCATTCATGGACAGAGGGGCCGGTCAGGGTTCCGACACCAATTCGAGTATCAACGGTTCGAGTTATCTCGCACGCCGGCTCTACCTTGCAAGCCAGTCCGGCGGGGAGAAGTTCTTCTACTTCAGCCCGGTCGAGGGATTCAGGTATCTGATCCCCTACAACGGGGACCTCGGGCTCGTTACTGCGGATGGCCACCGCAAGGCAGGAGGAAACGTCTTCGAGTTCTATTCCGAGCTCGGGTCGACCTTGCAGCCCGCTGCCGTGGTCGGCGCCGGTTCGGATACCCAAGATGTCTATGGTTTCGTTACCAAGGACGAGACGAAGCGGACGACCGCAGCGTTGCTGTGGAACAACACCGAGAACGACGTTGAGATGACACTGACGCTAGAGGATCTTCCCTACAAAAAGACGAACTTCACCTCAACGGTATCCATGGTGACGGCCGCGCGAGGTAACGGGTTCAGCGACGCCTCAACCGAGGTCGCTCCGGCGTACCCGAGCGCCAATGAGAACGCACCGGTGGTCGATGACGCAGTGCTCAAGGCCGCTCAAACGATGAAGACTACGATAACGATCCCCGCGCACGGGGTGGTCAACGTCGAACTAGCCCCAACCACGGAGAAGAAGGCCGGTCAAAGGCAAATATCGGCCGAGCCAGCCGCTACAAATCTTGCCGCGGCCGCCTCAGGCGCAGTGGCCACCACCAGCAGTTCCATCGAGGATGTCGGTGAAGGATGGTCGGTATCGTCCCTGAGCGACGGACGTCGGCACAGTTTCGAGCCCGTGAAGGTCAATATGAGAGGTTGGAGCTCGGCGGTCCACACCACTGCTGACACGACAGAGACCGTGCGAGTCGATCTCGGTGCGGTGAAGCCCGTTGACACCATGGTGCTGTGGCCTCGCGATTCGCAGGTGGCTAATGGCAAGGGGTTCCCGTCAGGATTTGCGATCCAGGGCTCAACGGACGACGCAACCTGGACAACGCTTTACACCGCCACAGGGTACAACGATGCCCTCCCCGTGGACGGGCCTCAAACCTTTGCCTTTCCCGCAGGCGAGTACCGGTATCTGAAGGTCGACGCTACTCAATTGACCTCGACATCGGCGACATCGGAGCCTGAGTTCAGCTTTCAGCTCGCCGAACTCGAGGCCTACCGCACAGGGATCGTCAACGGTGGATTCGAGATCGGCACGCTCGATGGTTGGGAATCCACGGGCGCGGCCTCGGTTCAGGCCGATGTGGTGCGCGGCGGGACAAAGGGGCTTCTGCTGAGCGGAGCGGGTGCGGGAGTATCGTCTCTTCTCACCGGTCTTCTTCCCAACACGACCTATACGCTGGGAGCGCACGTGCGTCCTGGCCATGACACCAAGGGCGTTGCGCTTTCCGTCTCGAATCACGGGTCCGCCCGGGCAAGCGCCACCGCTGACTCTGACCAGTGGGAGTCGGTGTGGGTGACGTTCACGACTGGCAAACAGGACACCAGCGCCGAAATCGCACTCTCCATCGACTCAGGGGCCGGAAGCGTCTGGGCCGACGACTTCCTTCTGACACAGAAGATCGACTGATCGCCCAAGCCGGTGATGGCGCTGTGCTCCGCCGAAAAGCTGTGGTTAGCGCTGCGTATCCATCTTCCAAAGAGCGTAGGCGATCATCTTCTCATCCCGGCCGTGAAGGGCCGCCCTGATCCCGACCGCCAGCACCGCTCCGATAAGAGCGCCAATCGTGTTCGCTGCGACGTCTGTTACGGTGGCGAATCGTGCTGACAGGAATTGGGCCTGAGTTAACTCGATCACTACGGAAAGCGCCGGACAACAAATCAGGGCTAGCCACCAAATACGTGCTGGCAGGAGTATGGACGTCAAGAACCCAAGTGGAACGAACATAAGAACATTGGCAGCAAACTCGAGTTTGTTATATCCAAACCACTCGGGCATCCCATTCCGGTGAAGAATGCCCAGGAGCCGGTCGATGGATCCAGCGAAACCTTGGTCCAGCGGAGTCGGCCACATGGTAGCCGCTAACACAAGCGCCGCATAGCCGGCTATGGCAAGGGCAGCGATCCACACTCGGGCGTGACTTCTGGGCGGTTCAGTACGGGACAACTATCGACTCACCTTCGCGGGCCTGACTGCTCTCGACCGCAGGCGAACCTGTCGACGCGATAAGTACGAAACGGCGGAGGGCGCGTCGAATAGGCGCCGTGGGCTCCGCATGAACGACAGAGAAATCCCCACGACAAGAAACCAGAGAATCAGCACGCCATCTGCGAGCATGCCCCATCCAGTCATGGCAACCAGCGCCAGCCCAGGAGCGGTCACCAGGACTGCCATCGCCCCATCACGACCTGGCCCACCGAGACGTAGCCCTTTAACGGCCAACACCAGCTGTAAAGCGATCGGGCTGAAAAGAAGTACGGCGCCGACGACGCCCAGTTCCGCGACAGCCAATAAGAGGGTGTTGTGCACTGGAAAACCGGTGGCAGCCAAGAGGTCTCTCCCGCCCACGACATCCGAATACGAATTCGGCCCAATGCCAAACCACGGTGACCGCGCTATCTGTGCCAGGCCCGTCTTCAAGAGATTAGGGCGGTCGCCCCCTTCGGGATCCATCAGGAAACGCGGAACGAGCACAAGTAACACGGGAATCGATGCGAGGAACGAGATGGACGCGTAGACCATCCGACGACGGGAGGTGAGGCGCGTATCCAGAATTATCCAGAGGAAGACTGCGGCGAGCACGGCCAGAAGATTGGCCCTCGCTTGCGTGGCGGCCAAGACAGGAATCGACAACAGCGTCGCGACCCAAATGACTCGCCGAACTACTAGATCGTTGGAGCGAGTCAGCGGCAGCATCGCCACAAGCAGCAGCAGGAAGACCTTCCCTAGGACGCTTGGGTGGTTGAAGGTGCCGATAGCTCGAGATTCGGCGTTGAAATACCCGACCTCGCTATAGACGCTGAGTGGAAGTCCGAGGAGCTGGCCCACGCTAAATACCCCCTGGACCACGACGATTCCCAAACAAGCAACCGCCCACAAACGAGCGAACTGAACGTCCGTACGAATTGCCTGTCCAATCGAAATCCCTACGCCAAGCGCAACCACCGCTGTTGTGAGATGAACGACGCCGGACCACAAGGCCGGGGTTGCGTTCCATTCAAGCGCGCTGCCCAGAAGCACGTAGCCGATGAAAACCAGCCCGAAGGCGGTCGCTTTGCGGAAACCACGTTGACGCAGACTCGCCAACGCCAATACGGCCAACACCACCGAATAGGTCTTGGGGACATACAGCCCTTCGGCAATTCCGAAGTGCAACTTGTCGCTCTCTAATATGGCCAAGGGGTATGGCGCGAGACAGAGACAAAGAAGAGCAGAGATCGCAAGAACGCGCCATAGCCCAAAAAGCGGGATGACGCTCGAGAGAATAAGCACCACCAGCCCGACCGCCAGGAAGATGAAGAAAGTCAAGAAGCGGGCCCGACTGCGATGATCCTGCGGTCAGCCGAGTTCTTCCTAAGCCACATGAGGCCTGCCGGATAACCGAGCATTTTCGCGACGTCGCCTATGACGACCACAATCGGGAGTAAAAGAATCGCTTTGTATAAATTCCGACCGAGCAAGTTTCTGAACAGAAAGAGACGCCTGTAGAACTTCCACAGATAGACAGTGCCGCCAGCTATGAGAAGCAGGATAGACGCTGGATTCCAAAAGATCGTCGCGACTATGAGCATCACACCGAACGCATACGCAGAATAGCGAGCGATATGGCGTTTCTTCCATAGGCGCGCCTTGCCGTCCCCTCTCGCATATCGAAAGTACTGCTTGGCGAATGCTCGCAAGGTCGGGCGGGCATCCCAAGTCACCAACGCGGTGGGTACAAACCGAAAAGTGGCTCCGTCAGCCTTCATCGCCTGGTCGAAAACCAGGTCCTCACAGTAGTCGAGCCACTCCGGGTACCCGCCTGCCCGCGCCCAGGTGCTCTTGAGGAACCCGACGGACCGACTTGACGGCAGGAATGCATCGGCGGCTATCTCGGACACATGAGGCGTGATTGTGGCTGCTACAGCGGTTGATAGAAAAGTGCCGGCGTGGGGCTCAAAGAAACCCGAAACCACATCAAAATCGCCCAAGTGCCGAGAGAGATTTTCGACCCATCCCGGGTCGAGTGTCGTTCCTGCGTCGGTGACCAGAATCTTTTCGGACGTCGCGAGGCTGATTGCCCTATTTCGTCCCTCTGAGATCCCAGCCCCCTGCACCACCTCAAAAACCAGCCGGACCCCTCGGGGAGCCTGCCACGCCCGCAGAATGGCCATGGTCTTATCCGTTGATCCCCCATCTACGATGACGATCTCGGATGGCAGTGATGACTGTTCGCCAAGACTCTGAAGAAAGCCGTGCAGGCCCACCTCCTCGTTCAGAACGGTCATTATGAGTGAAAGGCCCGGGCGAACATTGGGCTCGGCAATTGTCGCCATCACGACGCCTCGTTGTGACGCGTCTGGAGGCTGCCGGAGGTTTTTCTATTCCAAGGCAGTCTTCGAGAGTTCTTCTTCGCTCGCGGGAAGAACACACGCGCAAGCGACACAGGGCCGAGAAGTAGCGGGTAACGTCCATAGAACTTCGCCATAGACGCGAACTCGCGCTTCCAGGGGTCCAACTTGAATTCTGTTGTCTCGCGGGCCCATCCGTGTATCCAGCGCGATTGGCCAACAAGCCGAACACTGAATCCTGCCCTCCATGCACGAAGTCCAATATCTGAATCCTCGTAATAGAGGAAGAACTTCTCGTCCCACCCGGAGAGTTCGACGAATGTGGAGCGCCTACCCGCGACGACGGCACCGATGAACCAGTCAACTTCTATCTCTTCGCCGGGTTGCGCGAAAATCTGATAGCCGGGCATTTTGAATTTGTCGCTCAGGCGATTTCTCACCTTGCTGGCGAGCGTCGGCAGCCCTCTTCCATTGGGTTGTAGCGATCCGTCCGGATTAATGAGTTGAGGGCTAACGATGCCGCCGCGAGCATCGATGGATCGTGCGATCGCATCAACGGAGTCGAAGTCCACCGTCACGTCTGGATTAGTGAATGCTATGTACTCACCCGAAGCTTCCCGCAGCCCGACGTTGTTGGCGGCGCCGAAGCCGAGGTTCTCACTCGACCGGATGACCTTGGTTGCGCCGATCTCAGTGGCGACTTCGGCCGTGCCATCGGCCGAAGCGTTGTCCACGACGATCCATTCTGCCCAGGATGGCAGGTCCCCTGTCCAGTACTCTCTGAGTGTCTTGCTGTTGTTGTAAGTGACAGTTATAAACGTCCACTTGATCAATTGCTTCGGCCCTTCGCGATGGTAACCAGACTCGATTCGTTCTCGCCGGGTGCCGCCATTGTGCGCATTGCGCTGAACCGAGCAGAGTATTCGCGACTCTTAATTCCCTGTCGAGACACCTTCGTGGGGACGATTGCGAGAATTGAACCCCCGAAGTCGTTCAGGGCCTCAGCGGCGACAGCCAAGTCATCCTTGGTCGTACTGCCTGATGCAATGACCAGGATGGTGCCTCCAGCCAGTCTGCTGAGGATGACTGCGTCAACGCTGCCAGCAACAGGCGGAGAATCTACAAGAACGTAGTCGAATTCATCTCCGAGCAGCTTCAAGAGAGAGCGGAAGGGTGGTGTATCGAAACGTGACGCCACGCCCACAGGGGTCGCAGCAGAGATCACCCGAATTTCGCCTTTGACGGCTCGAAAGCTCGGAGGAAATTGAGCGCTATCACGAAGAAGGTCCGCCCAGGCGGTTGCATCTTGAATCCCCAGGCGCTTACTAATGCTTGTGTTCTCGGAGTCTGCGTCGACGACGACGACACTTGAACCGGAGTTGGCCAAGCCAAGCGCCATCAGGGACGTGACCGTTGAACCACCAGCACCAAAATTAGAGCCGGCTATTGCGTACGTTCGGGAGGTGTTTCCTTGACTCAGGGCCGGAAGCATCCGCAGGATGCTGTGCGCGGCATCCTGGACCTCCTTGTTGAGGCCGTCAACAGTTTGGCCCTCAGCCAGTTCCTGTACCCAAGGTGTAGGTCCGAGTATCGGGGCTAATGTCACGGCTTTGAGATCCCGGGCTGTATAAATCCGCTTGTCCTGTGCAGCGCGAGCGAAAGCCATCAACACCCCGCCGGCCAGCCCGAATAAGAGACCGAGACTGAGAAGCAACTTGAGATTCGGCGAAACAGGGGCCTTCGGCATCGATGCCTCGTTGACCGTCTCGACGAGCACCGGCCCAGCAGCCGCACCCAACGGATTCTCCAACTCGTCAACAATTGCGTCGCCGAGATGCTTAGCCGTTGATGCGGCGATTTTCTGTGCCAGGCCTGCATTCTCGTTCGAGACTCGAACTGTCAGAAGCGCCGTTGCCGGGGGTGCGAAAACATCCACTGCTGCCGCTAGGTCCGAAACAGTGGTGGTCAAGGAAAGATCCTGGATGACCCGATCTAACACGAGGGAAGACGTGGCTATCGGCGCGTAAGTGATCACGGACTGACGTGAAAAGCTTGCCCCCACTTGGAGCTCACTCGCCGTCGCCCCCGCAACTGCCTGCACTCTCACGAGCAGCTGAGCTTCGGACGTGTATTTCGGCGGCGTCATCATTGATATCGCAAGAGCAATGAGAACCCCGAGGGCCACCAGGGAAGGAAGCAGATACCAACGCCTTCTCAGAACAGAGAGATAGTCACTTATGTCCATCAATTGGCCCCCAGAGTCGCGCGAAACAAACCATCACTGTGCGACAGATTTGCTCTCATTATGACAAGTGTGCCATAGCGCCACTGGCCCTCCTTTCGTTCTATCGCTGATCAGACGCCCGGCGCGCAACGGGTGATCGCACCCAAACACTGGACGAGCAGTTGATCGGCGTCCCTTTCTGCCATTCGCCCATGGCCTCGTATACGGTCCACATGCTCCACCCCATCTTGCCGAGGTCGCCGACATGCCGGCATGGGTGGGTGACCTCCGATTTTGGGGACGGCACCCTTAGTGCCCTGTCGCGCGCGGCCCATTTGACATCAATGGCTGCACCTAAACTGACGAAGCCGACGAATTCGTCTGCAGACTGATGGAGGCTTCGCGAACAATGCCGACGACCACGTGTGCCGAATTACAGTCCCGGAAGCCTCTATGCCTGAGTGCCACCCGAACAAAGCGACTGTAGGTGAGCACCCTTGGCCAGAAGGCCGTGCGCGGGGGCGGTATTGTCTTGACGGGCCAATTGGCGAAGGTACTCCTGCAGTTGGGGGGCCTGGTTGTTCTCGGCCGGATTCTTTCACCGGCAGACTTCGGCTTGATAGCCATGGTCACTGCGATTGTGGGTGTGGCCGATGTCTTGCGTGACATGGGGCTATCGTCGGCCGCTATCCAGGCGAAAACGATCTCCCACGCCCAGCAAAGCAACCTGTTCTGGCTGAATTCCGCTGTGGGGCTCTTGCTCACGGTCACCGCAATCGCGGTCGCTTGGCCCATTGCGGCACTTTACGGCGACGACCGGCTAGCCGTTATCACCATGGCGGTTGCGCCTATGTTCTTGTTGAACGGCGTACAAACTCAGTTCCAGGCACACCTCGCCCGGGGCCTTCGCTTCGCGCAGCTGAGTATCTCCGAAGTTCTATCCATGATCCTCGGACTTGCGGCTGCGATCGGCCTAGCTCTGTTGGGATTTGGGTACTGGGCTTTGGTTGGACAGCTCATTGTGCAAGCTGCCACCCTACTCATCGCGCGTGCGCTCATGTCGGGATGGCGGCCTGGCCTGCCTGACAGGAGGGAACCGACCCGCCATCTCGTCCGTTATGGCGGCAACCTCATGGCATCCCAGCTACTCGTTTACGCCAGCAGCAACGTACCGAGCGTCATCATCGGCTCCCGGTTCGGCGCCTCCGCACTCGGGTTCTACGGCCGGGCGTCGCAGTTGGTCACATTCCCTATGAACCAGCTCTTCACACCGATGACAAATGTCGCACTCCCCGTTCTTTCACGATCCCATAGTGAACCTGAGCAATTCGAACGACACCTGATACGAGCACAAATTGTCCTAAGCTACGCAGTTGTCGGGCTTCTGGGTCTGGCGATCGTCTGGGCAATGCCCATAATCCCTCTTATATTTGGGCAGGTCTGGGAACCGTCCGCGCCGCTGTTTCAGGTTCTAGCCGTTGCCGGCGCTTTTCAAGCCGTTAGCTACGTGGTGTATTGGGTCTTTCTTGCGAAAGGTCTGACCGGATCGCACTTCAGGTACTCCATCATGTCTCGGTCCATACTCATAGCAGTTGTGCTGCTCGGGAGCTTCTTTGGCGCGATGGGAGTGGCGGTGGGCTACGTGATGGGCGTGGCCCTCGGCTGGCCGCTATCACTATTCTGGTTGCGTCGCCATAGAGTCGCTCCAATCAAGAGGATGTTCTTCACAGGTCTCCGAGTGCTGACTGTTGGGCTGGTTATTACTGGAGGCGGGCTGATCGTTTCTTCGGTTACGCGCGACTATGGAGCAATCCTTCAGATGGCGACGTCCGGGGCCGCGTTCGTGGCTCTGGCGTGTGCTGTGATGTTTTCACTCCCGGTCACGCGACGAGATCTCGGGATAGTCCAAGGCACCGTTCGTCACCTCTTGCCGGGGCGCTGAACGAAACGAGTCATCTCACCCTTCTTATTCGCAAACTCTTAGGAATTCAGACATTGAACAGCATCAAGCTCTTTTGGTGGTCGCCCCGTCGGTCCATTCGACTAGTCCTCCCGGAAATCCGGCACAACGCACGTGCCTGGTTGCATCAAGCCGCTCTGACTCAACGCCCGCTTCTTAACTTCGGCGATGAACTGTCTCCCCTCCTCGTCGCGGCTGTGACCGGCCGCCGCGTGGTCTGGGCGCCTCCTTCTAGAGCAGAACTTGTTGCGGTTGGGTCCATTCTCGAGCTAGCAGCGATGACCCCGACTAAAGCGGTGATTTGGGGTACAGGGCTCCGCGGCGTTCCGTCTCAGAGCGCTCTGCCCACTTTGCACCAAAACATCGGACCGATAATCGCACTCCGAGGACCCAATTCCCGACTCGCGCTTGGTCTCGCTGACGAGACCGCACTGGGCGACCCCGGCCTGCTGGCCCCGATGCTCGTTGAGCGGCAGTCTCGTCCCCGAACAGATTTGCTAGTTATCCCGCATTTCTCCGCGTGGAATTCGTCAGCTGGTCGCCGCGGCTTGTCCGGCATTAGGAAGGCGGGCCTGCGCATTGCACCGCCGTCGCTGGAGCCAATCGCGATGCTCAAGGAGATCGCTAATTCCAGATTCGTACTGTCCTCCAGTTTGCACGGGGTGGTGGTCGCACACAGCCTGGGTGTTCCCGCCCAGCTGCTAACCAATGAGGCTCAGAAGCGAGAGCCGATGTGGAAATACGAAGACTATTTTGCTTCCCTGGGTGCTTCGATGTCGACCATGCCTTTCGAAAGATTGCTCGATGCGTCCACGGTCGATGAGGCCTACCTGAAGCGCGAGGAGGAAGCGCCCTCACTTGAGTCTGCATCCTCGAATCTGGCCAAGGGGCTAGCCAGTTCATTGCGCGAGCACTTCTAGAAAGGACGTCACGCGGGGCCGGCTCGTCTCATCAGCGCTCACGTCCGAGATGAGTGGATGGCCTGGTGAGCGAATTGAATGCGGTGGAGCTCAGCTACCATCTGCATGAGGCATGTTTGTCGCCGTGATTTCCATCGTGAGCACAACTCATCTCAAGTCGCCGCCCAATCTCGATTCGGGCCCATGCTGTTCGCCGGTTCCGCCTTCGGAGGCTCCTTCAGCGGCCACGCTCGATGCCGTTCGATTGCGCAGCGCGGTGCGGAACTTAGCCCAGCCCATCGGTGATGAGGTCACCGTCCGCCAATCCCCGCAGCGCTCCACTGAACCGAGCTGAACGAAGACGCGTTTTGTGCCAGCCCGATGGGAGCGTTGGGTGGCTCAGCCCCGTCAAACTGGGTCTCCTCGCAACCCGGCTACTCGATGATCGCGTTTGCCAGTTGGTACCGTGGGCGCCCGAGCCGCACTAGCGGTCAGCGGACCTCGTTCCCGGATCTGGTGAGTCAGCGTCTAATAGATCTAGAGAAGCCCAGCAGGCGAGCGGTTCGGCAGCATCCCCAGCGAAGGATGCTGGACCTCGGCCAGCCGGGAAGTGAATTAATCGTAGAACAATGAACGCCTCGAATGGGCCCGCTGTGGCGCGTGGGACTCACGAGGGGTGCGCTGGCAAGCGTGATACGGCCACGACGACCTATTAGTGGTCTAGCAACGGCGTGGCCGCTATCGGCGTGACCACGCCGACCCGCAAGTTGGCGACCGCCGTCGGCGGCAAGACGGCCAAGGTGCAGGCCACAGCCACGAAGCTCGGCTACCAAGCAAGATCTCCCCGTGCATGGCGGCACTCTGGTCGCACTCCTCGCCGGCGAGTTCGACCGCTGGTTCGTGCTAGTTAGTAGGACCGCCGCTCGCCCTCGCGGCTGCGCGGCTGTCGGCCGGGCCAGCTATTCCGACGGTGCCACTCTTTGAGGGGATATGAGCCCTGCGCTTGATGGCCAGGCTGGCGGCAACAATTGCGAGGACCGACGTTAGCGGCCGTGGTGGATACGGCGGGGAACGGCACTCTTTCAACCTTCGCTGGGAGCAGCGCTACCGCCACGACTGAGCTACACGTTTAACCTTTAGCTTTCCGGGCCTTGGAAAGCGCTATGGTTGCGCGGAGGTATTACACAAATGACGAGGCGTCTGGCATGGATAGACACGGCGCGCGCGTTCTGTGTCGTGGCTGTGGTCTTGTACCACTTCCTCATTTGGAACCGTGAGTCCCTTACACATGGCCTCGGGCCGTTTGATGAGCAATGGGACCAGGTAACAGCTGTCCTGAGTCGGGTGCGGATACCCGTTTTGCTAGCACTGTCAGGCCTACTATTTGCAAGTGGATTTTCACAAGGTTGGCGGAAGGGAATCCTCGCCGTCGGGGCTAACTACTATCTTTATTTCGTGTGGCTCTCCATGTACTTCATTTTCTATTCGAGCATTGGAGTCACTGGACTTCCCCACGGCGTGAATGACTTGCGCTCTTATGTTTCACAGCTGCTCCGACCCGAGACCACCCTCTGGTATGTGTTCGCCCTAGGGGTTTACGTCGGCGCAGTCATGGTCCTAAAGATGTGTGGAGTCCCCTACTGGGCCGTTTATTTCCTGAGCCTATTGGCCTGGTTCATAGGTACGTTCGGGACGGTCGAAATGGCAGCTGGGAAGATTCTTCGGAATTTTGTCTTCTTTGCAATTGGACTGTATGCGTCCAAGACACTGCGCAAGATTGGCGACGCAGGAATTTATTGGGCTTTGGCATTCATTGCGTTGTTCTCACTACTGACCTTCGTGGGCATCAACAGTAGAGATCCGATCTTGTTTCCGATTCTTCTGCTCGCGGCTGGAATAACAGCGATTCCGGCAGTCTTCTCCTCGTTTGGTCAGCTCGCCAAAGTGAAGTTGGTTTCCGCCATTGGATCATTCGTCGGCTCACGGACCCTACCGATCTATGTCTTGCACGTACCACTCCTGGCAGTCGTGTCTTTGATAGCAACAGAGACCACCCAACTCGGAGCTCTTGCCGGAACCAAGGCCGGCGATATTTCGATTCCTCTCGTTGCCACGGTCCTGGTCGTTGCGATTTCCTGTCTCCTCCACGTGGTGCTTGCCAGAATCCCCGGAAACCCCCTCTTTAAATTGCCGAGTCTTATCGATCGATACATACGTTTTGGACTACCGGCAACGCTTCGCACCCGGCGTGTTCGTCTAAGCCAACACACAAGTTCTAGAACGGACGCTGGCAACAGGAGCTGACCCGATGCCATCTGTGGCCCCGAGCGAACGGCTTCGACTGGCCAGCTACCAACCTCTCTTCCGCCTGCGTGTCTCGGCCCCCCAACTGGGGTGCTTGACGGCCAATATTCGTGGTCCACAGCGCTTGGCCGACCAATAGTCTTCGTCGTGGGGGCATTCCTCCGTGTGGACGGGTTACGGCATCAAAAGGTGCGAGCCACACCGGAACCAAATCGGAGGCAATCATGGCAAACAGGCGACGTCATATTCGGGAACGCAGCGTTGCTGTGGCTCTGATGCTCTCGGCCGTACTCGCGGTCGGCTCGTTCGCGACGGCTGCACCGGCCAGCGCAGCGATCGCTGGCGCCGTAACGACCAGCGCCAGCTCGGTCGTAGGCACCGCACCGGGGGGAACGATCGCCGCCGTGCAGCCTCTCGCCCTACCCGCCAAGGCCGCCCTGAGCGGCACCGTCTACGGGCACACCAAAACCGGAACGAAGCCACTGGCCGGCGTGGGGGTGACGGCCTGGAACGCCACCGGCTCTAAGTACGGCACCACCGATGCCGCCGGCAGGTACAATCTTGCTGGGCTCAGCGCGGGCAATTACAAAGTGTCCTACGACAAGTACGACACCAGCGCCAGCCTCAGCTTCGTCGGCCAATACTGGAAGAACAAGGCCACCGAGGCCCAGGCGAACCCGATCACGGTCGGGGCGACCAATCTTTCCGGCTACAACGTCACCCTGGAGCAGGGCAGTTCGATCTCAGGGAAACTCACCATGCTCCTGGGCGGGGTGTCGAAGCCGGCCACGACGGTTTCAAAGGTGACGACCTTCTTCAACGGCAGCACCACCGGAGTGGACCATTGGGTGTACTTGGATGCGGCAGGCAACTACACCATCTCCCCGCTTGCCGCCGGCAGCTACAAGCTGAGCTTCGGCCAGATCGGAGCCACCTCGGGTCTGCGTGGTGAGTATTACAACAATGCCTCCACCCTGGCGGCGTCGAAGGCCCTCACCGTGGCGTTCGCGCAAGCCGTTACGGGCATCAACGCCGAATTGGCCGGCAAACCAGTCGTGTCGGTATCGGCGTATGTGGCCGGCGCCACAACCGTGGGCAGCACTCTCACCGCGTACGCATACACTCAGCCTTACACCGCCACGGCGACCTACCAGTGGTATCGCAATGGTGTGGCCATCAGCGGGGCGACGAAACAGAAATACGTGCTCGTCGGCAGCGATTCAGGTAAGTCCATTTCGCTCAGGACCACAGCAGCCCTGAGCGGCTATACCAGCGCGTGGGCCGCCGCGTCGGCGTGGAGCATTATCCAGCCCGGCGCGCTCACTGGTACCACGCCCACGATCGCAGGTCTCAAGAAGGTGGGGTCGACCTTGACGGCAACAGCCGGCGCTTGGTCAACCGGAGCCGCAATCAGCTACAAGTGGTTCCGCTCTGGCAAGCCCATCAGCGGCGCCACAACCAGCGCCTACAAGTTAGCCACCGCGGACGGCGGGACGGCGATCACGGTGCAGGTCACAGCTACAAAGCTCGGCTACACCACGCTGAGCAAGACCTCCGCCGCCGTCACCATTCCCAAGCTGTAGCCACAAGGCCCGGCTATAAACACTCTGATCAAGACCCGGGCGGGCACAGCAGCACTCTGGCTGCTCGTGCTCGCCACGGTCGTCCTCCTCCCCGGCGCATTCGACCGCTGGTTCCTACCCAAAGACGCCGTCGCAGCGGTCGCGGTACTGCTTGCATCGCTGTCCACGGCCCAGGGCCGATTGCCGCGCTGGTTCGTTCTGGGCAGTGCGATTGCCGCACTGCTGGCCTTCGCGGCCGTGCTGCTGTCGGCCGCGCCAGCCGTGCAGTTGTGGGGCCGCTGGCCACGCTACGAGGGGATCGTGGCCCTACCCGTGTACTTCGGGGCGGTCTGGGCCGGGGCCCGGTTGTTGGGCGCGGGTGCGCCACCGGACCGGTTGCGTACCCTGGCCCGCGCGGTGGCGACGGCGTCGATCGTGCTCGGCGCGGTGTCGGCCGTGGAGGCCCTCGGCGCTCGACCGTTCGCCTCTGACCTGGCCCGGCCGGGCGCGCTCACCGGCAACGCCACCGACCAGGGGCTGCTCGGTGCGTTGTTCCTGGCGGTGTTGGCTCTGCCGGTGCTACGAGCGTGGGGTGGCACGGGCGGGACGATCGCGGGGGCCGGGCGCGCTCGACCGAGCGCCGCCCGGACCGAGGTGGAGCGGGCCTGGCTCACCGCCGGGCTGTTCTTCGCCGTGGTCACGGTGGTGCTGTCCGCCTCCCGGGCCGGTCTTCTGGCCGCCGGGGTGGCCGTGGTGGTGCTCACCGTGCTCACCGGGTTGCGCGTCTCCGCGGGCCGGGTGCGCTGGGTGCTGCTGGGGGGCGGCAGCGGGATTGTGCTGCTCGCCCTCGCGGCGCTCGTCGTGCCGTTCACCCGGGACCGGCTGCTGGGCGCCAGCCCGCTGGCCGGTCAGTCCCTCGAGGCACGGTTCGACTACTGGCGGCAGGGGCTCGCGCTGGTGGCCGAACATCCGCTCGGTGTCGGTGCCAGCGGATTCCTCAATGCGAACGCCGGCTCCTCCGAGACCGGCAGCACCCTCGACTCACCGCACAACTGGCTCTTGCAGGTGGCCCTGGCCGGCGGCCTTTCACTGCTGGCGGTGGTACTAACGGTCCTGGCTGCGACGAGCTGGCTCGCGGTGCGCCGCTGGTGGCGGCTCACCGCGGTGCCGGCGCAGGCTGCTCGAACGGTGTCGACCGGGCACGCCGACCTGCTCGCCGCCGCTTTGGCCGGCCTGGCCGGGTACGGGGTGGGGCTGCTTACCCATTTCACGGTGCCCTCCACCGCCATTCCGGCGGCACTGCTGCTCGGCATCCTGGTGGCGGTACCGACCGAGGGCAAGCCACGGGCACGCGACGTCAGTCTGGCGGCACGCCGGGCGTTCCGCGGACTCCGCACAACTCTGCTCGTGGGCTGGGTGGCGGGGATGATCCTGGTGACCAGCGCCGAGGTTCCGCTGGCTAGCGCCGTGGACGCGGCGGGCACCGGCGATCTGGCCACCGCCGAGGCAGCCTTTCTGCGGGCACAGGCGCTGCGACCGTGGGATGCGGACCTGTCCAGCATTGCGGCGCAGTCGTTTGCGGCGCTGGCGGACGGTGGCGTTGCCGAGGCCGCACCGCTGGCGGTGGACTGGGCCGAGAGGTCTCGCGCCATGCTCCCGAATACGGTGGCCACTGAGCGCGCTCTTGCCGTCGGCCAGTTGAATGCCGGCGACACCTCTGCCGCCGCACGCACGCTCGAGGCACTGGCTGGCCTGGCGCCGCGAGATGCCGACATTGCGGCGCAATATGCCGTGGTGCTCTACCTGCACGGGGAGACGACGCTCAGCCGGGCGGAAGTGGACCGGGCCCTCGACATCGACCCCACCCATGAGGTGGCCCGACGACTGCAGGACATTCTCAACGATCCGCCCGCGGCACCCGCGGGCTGATTCGCCGAGCACGCCCGACCGTGACTGCGCGCGCTCGTCCAGGTGGCGGGGTCAGTCGCCGAGCAGACGGTAGAGGTACCGGCCGTAGCCGCTCTTCTTCAGCGGGTCGGCGAGCGCCCGCAGCTGGTCGTCACTGATCCAGCCGGCGCGCCAGGAGATCTCCTCGATGCAGCCGACCTTGAAGCCCTGGCGGTCTTCGATCACGCGCACGTACTCGGAGGCCTGCATCATCGACTCGAACGTGCCGGTGTCCAACCATGCGGTGCCCCGGTCGAGCACCTGCACGTGCAGGGCGCCCTTCGCCAGGTAGCGTTCGTTCACCGTGCTGATCTCCAGCTCGCCGCGCGCACTGGGTTCGATGGTCTTGGCGATCTCCACGACCGAGTTGTCGTAGAAGTACAGGCCGGGAACGGCGTAGTTGCTCTTGGGCGCGGTCGGCTTCTCCTCGATGGAGACCGCGGTCATGTTCTCGTCGAATTCCACCACGCCATACGCGGTGGGATCGCTCACGTGGTACGCGAAGATCCGGGCGCCCTCGATCTCGGCGTTGTTGCGCAGCGCCGTGCCGAGCCCTGCGCCGTGGAAGATGTTGTCTCCGAGCACCAGGGCCACGGTGTCATCGCCGATGAACTGCTCACCGATGATGAAAGCCTGCGCCAGGCCGTCGGGCGAGGGCTGCACGGCGTACTCGACGCGAATCCCGAGCTGCGAGCCGTCGCCCAAGAGCGCCCGGAACTGCTCGTTGTGTTCCGGTGTCGTGATGATGAGGACTTCGTTGATCCCGGCCATCATCAACGTCGACAGGGGGTAGTAGACCATCGGCTTGTCGTACACCGGCATGAGTTGCTTGGAGATGGCCTTGGTGATCGGCCAGAGCCGGGTGCCGGAACCGCCCGCCAGAATGATTCCGCGCATGAGTTACCTACCGCCGATCTCGGAGTTCGATGTGGTCTGGTTCAGCGTCTGGTAGTACGCCCGCGCCGCCGCCCAGGTGGGGAGGAGGCCGGAGGCCGCGGCCTCCGCGAGCCCGGGCGCATCGGTGTCTTTGGGAGACAGCAGGAGGTCGCCCGCCTCGGGCGGGAACACCAGGCCGATCTCGGGGTCGAGCGGGTTGATGCCGTGCTCACGGCCCGGAGTGAACGGGCTCGTCACCAGGTAGCTGACGGTGGCGTTGTCGGTGAGGGCCACGAAGCAGTGGCCGAGACCCTCGGCGATGTACACGGCCCGGCGGTCGGTATCGTCCAGCAGCACGCTGTCCCACTGACCGTAGGTCGGTGAACCGACCCGGATGTCGACGATGAAGTCGAGCACGGCACCGTGAACGGCCGTGACGTACTTCGCCTGGCTGGGCGGAACATCCGCGAAATGGATGCCGCGCACCGAACCACGCTTGGACACCGAGGTGTTCGCCTGCGCGAGGTCCAGCTTGTGCCCGATCCGCTCTTCCAAGTGGTCGAATCGGTACCACTCCAGGAAGACCCCCCGCTCATCAGCGAACTGTTTGGGGGTGATCTCATAAGAATCGGGGACGGAAAGCTCTCTGATCTGCACGATCGGCAGTCTACCCAGGAGTTTCAGTCCTCGACCGCTGCGAATACATCCGGAAAGTCGGTGCTGTTCAGGCCAACCAGTGCTGAGCCGGCACTCGGCTGGGGCAGGCGGCGGGACCTGAAACCACCGTTTTCGTCAACCCGAGCACCCCGGCACGACAACAAGAAGGAAAACGCATCGTCATCTCCGAAAATGCTCGACCCACAGGCGCACGAATATGCAAGGATTCAGTGAATTGCACCACCATCAGTGCACCGTTTCCTTCGGCAGGACCCGCGTCCGTCATCTACTGTGCACAGCCCGAATCTCACAGTCATGGAATAGGTGCACGCATGAAATGGTCTCGCCCCCTACTGGCCGCGGTGCTCGCCCTGGCTTTGTCGGCCAGCGCAGGAGCCTCCGCCGCAGTGGCCGCTGAGCAGCCGACCCCGATCGTCTCGAGCGGGATAGTGTCTTTCCCGTCGATTCGGAATGTTGTCGTGGTCGGGAACCCGACTGGATTCACAATCGACTTCGATTTCACCCAACCCGTCAATGGCTGGGGCCCTGTTTATCTGGGAATCTACGACGGAACAAGCGCGACGTATCCCTTCGACAAGTCGACGTTCGAAGCGCACGACCTGGGCAGCAATGTCGGGTCGGGCAGCATCGTGCCGTATCCCGACAAGACAGGTCATGTGTCGCAGACGTTCGCTCACTCGCGGGCGAAGCCCGTCACGGTGATGCTGCTGTCCAACAAGTCGATCTGCGATTGTTCTGCTGGACACGACTTCGTGGCAGGTGCAACGCTCGCCAAGCTTTCTCCTGCGACAGCCGCGTTGACGGCGACTGCGGTTCCGAAAATCACGGGAACCGTGAAGGTGGGCTCAACTCTCACAGCCGTACCAGGAGCTTGGGGACCCGCTCCCGTGGCCCTCGCGTATCAGTGGTCGGTCGGCGGCGTTGGAGTCGCTGGCGCTACATCGAAGACGCTCCTGCTCCCCAGCTCGTCGGTGGGTAAGACCGTCACCGTCACTGTCACCGGATCCAAGACCGGCTACACCACGGTCAAGAAGACCAGTATCGCCACCCCGGCCGTGGCACGGTTGGTGCTGGCATCGACTGCGGTTCCGAAAATCACGGGAATCGTGAAAGTTGGCTCCACCCTCACGGCGACGCCTGGCGTCTGGGGGCCGGTCCCGGTGACTCTTACTTACCAGTGGTCGGTCGGCGGCGTCGCAGTGGCCGGCGCAACATCGAAGACGCTCCTGCTCCCCAGCTCGTCGGCGGGCAAGACCGTCACCGTCACAGTTACCGGATCCAAGACCGGCTACACCACGGTCAAGAAGACCAGTATCGCCACCCCGGCCGTGGCACGGTTGGTGCTGGCATCGACTGCGGTTCCGACAATCACGGGAATCGTGAAAGTTGGCTCCACCCTCACGGCGACGCCTGGCGTCTGGGGGCCGGTCCCGGTGACTCTTACTTACCAGTGGTCGGTCGGCGGCGTGGCGGTCGCGGGTGCGACCTTGCCAACATTCGTTCTGCCCGGGTCCTCGACGGGCAAGTTCGTCACGGTCACCGTCACCGGATCCAAGACCGGCTACACCACGATCAAGAAGACCAGCCTGGCAACCACAACCGTGAAGGCGCGGCTGTAGCGCCTGCTCGGCAGTGCCCAACGGGCTTTCCGATAGAATCGCGGAGGCAGCTATGGAATGGAATCACCACCTATGAAGATCCTCGTTACCGGCGGCGCCGGTTTCATCGGCTCGAATTTCGTTCGCCGTACCCTGCAGGACGTCTACCCGGGCCTCGAGGGCGCTGAGGTCGTCGTTCTCGACGCCCTCACCTACTCCGGCAACCTGGAGAATCTGGTGTCCGTGGCCGATTCCCCCCGTTACACCTTCGTGCAGGGCGACATCCGTGACGGCGCCTTGCTCGACACGCTCTTCCCGGGCCTGGACGCCGTGGTTCACTTCGCCGCGGAGTCCCACGTGGATCGCTCCGTGCGGGACGCGTCGATCTTCGTCGAGACCAACGTGCTCGGCACGCAGCAACTGCTCGACGCGGCTCTCCGCAACGACCTGCCCCGCTTCGTGCACGTGTCCACCGACGAAGTCTACGGCTCCATCGCCGAGGGCTCCTGGAACGAAGAACGGGCGCTGGAGCCCAACTCCCCGTACTCCGCGTCGAAGGCCGGCAGCGACCTGCTCGCGCGCAGCTACCACCGCACCCACGGCCTCAACGTGTCGATCACCCGCTGCTCGAACAACTACGGCCCGTATCACTTCCCCGAGAAGGTCATCCCGCTGTTCGTGACCAACCTCATCGACGACCTGCACGTTCCTCTTTATGGCGAGGGCAACAACATCCGCGACTGGCTGCACGTGGACGACCACACCCGCGGCATCGCCATGGTGCTGGTCTCCGGCCGCGCGGGCGAGATCTACAACATCGGCGGCGGTACCGAGCTGACCAACGTCGAGCTCACCCAGCTGCTGCTCGACGCGACCGGCAAAGACTGGTCCTACGTCGACCGGGTCGCCGACCGCCTCGGCCACGACCTGCGTTACTCCGTGGACATCTCCAAGATCCAGGCCGAACTCGGCTACTCCCCCGAAGTGCCCTTCGCCCAGGGCCTGGCCGACGTGGTGCAGTGGTATCGCGATAACCGAAGCTGGTGGGAACCGCTCAAGGCCCGCGCGGCGCTGGTATGACCCGCTATCTGATTGCCGGAGCAGCCGGAATGCTCGGCCGCGACCTGCAGGACGCCCTCGCCGGACGTGACGTCACGGCCGTCGACCGCGGCGAACTCGACATCACCGACCTCGCCGCGGTTCGCGAGGCCGTGGCCGGGTATGACGTGATCATCAACGCCGCCGCGTACACCGCGGTCGACGCGGCCGAGGAGAACGAGGCCGCCGCCTACCTGGTGAACGCCATCGGCCCGCGCAACCTGGCGATCGGAGCGGCCTTCGTCGGCGCCAAGCTCGTGCAGATCTCCACCGACTACGTCTTCGACGGCGCCGGCAGCGCCCCGTATGTCGAGGACACCGCGATCGACCCGATCAACGCGTACGGCCGTACCAAGGCCGCCGGTGAACAGTTCGTGCTCACCGAGCACCCGGCGGGCAGCTACATCGTGCGCACCGCCTGGCTCTACGGCGCCCACGGCCCCAACTTCGGCCGCACCATGCTCACCCTCGCCGCGGGTCGCGACACCGTCTCGGTCGTCGCCGACCAGTTCGGCCAGCCCACCTGGACGGTCGACCTGGCCGCCCAGATCGTAGCGTTGCTCGACGCGGATGCCCCAGCCGGGATCTATCACGGCACCAACGCCGGCAAGACCTCCTGGTTCGGTTTCGCCCAGGCCGTGTTCGAGAGCGCTGGCCTCGACCCCGAGCGGGTGGAGCCCACCGACAGCACCAAGTTCGTGCGCCCGGCCGCCCGGCCGGCCTACTCCGTTCTCGGGCACGACGCCTGGGCCGCGGCCGGCCTGACCCCGATGCGCGACTGGCGCGACGCCCTCGCCGCTGCCGCCCGACACGGCGCTTTCGAGCTCTCATGATCACCCTCAGAGTCGTCGTAGACCAGCTGATCTCCCCCGTTCCGGGCGGTCTCGGCCGATACACCGAGGAACTCACCCGGTCGCTGATCAGCACGGCGCCGGCCGAGTGCGTGGTCGAGGGCATCGTCTCGGCCACCAGCGCCGACAACTACGCCCACATCGAAGCCGCCCTGCCCGGGCTGTCCGGCCTGCACAAAATGGGACTGCCCCGCCGCGAGCTGTCTGCCGCCTGGCAGCTGGGCGTCGCCACCTCGGCCGGCCACGGCCTCGTGCACGCCCCGGGCCTGTTCGCACCGCTCCGCCGCCACGACCGCGCCAGAGACGAGACGCAGGTGGCCGTGACGGTGCACGACGTGCTGGCCTGGACGCATCCGGAGTCACTCACCCCCACCACCGTGGCCTGGACCAAGCTGATGCTCAAGCGCGCCCGCAAGCACGCGGATGCCGTCGTGGTGCCCAGCCATGCCCTGGCCGATCAGTTGCGCGAGGTCATGGACTTCGGCGACCGGGTGCGGGTCATCGGCGGTGCCGTCAGCAGCGGGCTGACCCTCCCCACTAATTCGGCAGCGGCGGAGGCCCTGGCGGTCTCCCTGAAGCTTCCCGACCAGTACATCCTCACCGCGGGCACCCTCGAGCCGCGTCGTGCCGTCACGGCCCTCATCACGGCGTTGGGCCGCCCGGGCGCCGCCGACCTGCCGTTGATCGTTCTCGGGCCCGACTCCTGGGGAGACCTCACGCTGGCGTCCGTCGCCGACGAGGCGGGTCTGGCGCCCGACCGGGTGCGGTCGATGACGGGCCTGACCGACCAGGAGCTCGCGCTCGTGATGAGCCGCGCTTCAGTGTTCGTCTACCCCAGCCTCGAAGAGGGCTTCGGTCTGCCGATCATCCAGGCTTTCCAGTTCGGCACCCCGGTGATCCATTCCGACGCGCCGGCCCTCGTGGAGGCCGGCGGGGACGCGGGGTTCGTCGTGGAGCGTGGCGACGCGGCCGGGTATCCCGAACGGCTGGGCGCCGCTCTTGACCGCGTGCTCGGTGACACCGAACTCGCCGCCCGGCTACGCATCTTCGGTAGCGACCGGGCCAAGGCCTTCACCTGGCGCGATACCGCCGAACGGGTCTGGCAGCTGCACGCAGACCTCTGAGCCTGCGTCGGTAGCGGGCGCCGCAATGCGGCGCCCACCCTGCGCCGCCGGGTGCGTCAGCTGCGATCTCAGGGTGCGGGCGTCTCCACGACGGGGTTGAGCGCGGCGTCGATGAGTGCGGCGATGTGGTCGTAGTCGGGGTCGGTGGGCTCGACGCCATTGTCCGGCACCAGTTCCACGGCGCCCACCGGCAGTTCCTTGGTCTTGGCGGCCAGAGTGGTGAAGTAGCCGAGCATGCCCTGGGGCACATCGGTCTTCACGACCTGTTCGCCTGCCTGCGCCACACCCTGGAACTTGGTGAGCACGTTGGCCGGGTTGAACTGCTGGAGGATGGCTTCCTGCAGCACGCGCTGGCGGGACATCCGGTCGTAGTCGCTCGTGCCGTGCCGGGCGCGGCCGTACCACAGGGCGGTGAAACCGTCCATGTGCTGCTGTCCGGCTTCGACCCAGCCCTCGACGTCGCTCAGGTCGTCCTCTTGGCCGCCGATCGGCAGCCGCTCCGCCACGTTGATGTCGACGCCGCCGAGGGCGTCGATGAGCTGGGCGAAGCCCTGCATGTCGATGAGCACGTAGTACTGGATCGTCAGGCCGGTGACGCCGCTGGCGGCGTCGCGCATGGCCTCGATGCCCGGTTCGCTGCCCTCCGCCACCGCGTTCGGGTACATCTCGGGGCTCTTGAGCTCCACCTCGGTGTAGATCGAGTTGAGCTGGCAGACGTCGACGTCGCAGGTGTCGTTGTAGCCGTAGCCGTTCGGGTAAGAGGCGTAGAGCGGCGAGTCCTCGGGAAACGGGATGTTCTCGAGGTCGCGCGGCAGCCCGATGATGTCGGCCTTGCCGGTCTCGGCGTCGATGCTCACCACCGAGGTGCTGTCGGGGCGCATGCCCTCGCGGTCGGCGCCGGCGTCGCCGCCGAGCAGCATGATGTTGTACCGACCGTCGACGGGCGGCTCGGACGGGCCGGCGGCGAAGACGGAGGAAAGGAACCCACTCGTTGTGGTGGCGAAGTAGGCGCCGTAACCCGCGCTGCCGGCCACCGCGACCATGGCGACGGTGGCCAGGCCGGCGATGAACGGCCGTACCTTGGGCCGCGCTTTGATGAGCCGGATCAGGCGCATGGTGTCGAAGGTCAGGATGACCCACACCACGGCGTAGAACATCAGCGCGGCGGCCAGTACCCACAGCGCGATGGAGTTGGTGGCGATCGTGAGTAGAATCTCAGGATTCACGGCGTAGACGATGCCGGCCAGCAGCGCCACGACCAGCAGGGTCAGGGTGGCCCGCAGGCCGAAACGGCCGAGCTTCCGGCTGCCGGCGAGCACTTGCGCCGAGCCGGGGATGACGATGTTGAGCACCACGAGCCACCAGGCTCGGCGGGTCATGACCTGGCGGGAACCGGTGTTCGGGTACCGGATCGGGCTGCTGGCCTGGCTCATAGTTTCGCTTGCAGGGCCGCGTTCTTCTGCTCCACCTGCTCGGCCAGGGCTGCGGCGTAGCCTTCCAGTTTGAGGCGCAGGGAGTCATCGGCCGTGGCCAGGATCTTGACGGCGATCAGCGCCGCGTTGCGCGCGCCGCCGATCGAGACCGTCGCCACGGGAACCCCGGCGGGCATCTGCACGATCGACAGCAGGGAGTCGAGGCCGTCGAGGCGGCCGAGCGGAACGGGAACCCCCACGACGGGCAGGGTGGTCACCGCGGCGAGCATGCCCGGCAGGTGCGCCGCACCGCCGGCGCCGGCGATGATGACCTTGAGGCCGCGGGCGTGCGCCTCCTGGCCGTACCGGATCATCTTCTCCGGGGTGCGGTGTGCCGAGACGACCTGCACTTCGTGGGCCACGCCGAAGTCTTTCAGCAGCGCCGCGGCGTCGCTCATGACGTTCCAGTCGGAGTCGGATCCCATCACGACACCGACGAGGACGTCGGGCGGGGACACGGGCTCGGGGGCGCTCGTCAAGAGGTTGTCTGGCACGGAGATGATCTTAGGCTTCAGTCCTGGAAAAACGCCGCAGTGGCACGCGCCTGGTAGGTGACCGAGTCCAAATCCGCACCGGATGCCGTGACGTGGCCGATTTTGCGTCCCGGACGCGGGTCCTTGCCGTAGTTGTGCACCTTGACCAGCGGCTGCTCGGCGAACGCTGCCGGGTACCGGTCGGCCATGCTGCCCTCGGCGGGGCCGCCGAGGACGTTCACCATCACCGACCAGGGTTCGCGCAGGCCCGTGCCGCCCAGCGGCAGGTCGAGCACGGCGCGCAGGTGCTGCTCGAACTGGCTGGTGACGGCCCCGTCGATCGACCAGTGCCCGCTGTTGTGCGGTCGCATGGCCAACTCGTTGACGAGCAGACGGCCATCCGTGGTCTCGAAGAGTTCGACGGCGAGCACCCCGGTGACACCGATGCCCTCTGCGACCCGTTCGGCGATGTCCGCGGCAACGTCACTGAGCCGGCCGGCGGACTTCGGAGCCGGGGCGATGACCTCGGCGCAGACGCCGTGCAACTGCACGGTCTCCACGACCGGCCAGATGGCGATCTCGCCGGACGGGCGCCGCGCCACGACCTGCGCGAGTTCCCGGCGGAAGTCCACGAGTTCCTCGACCAGGAGCGCGCCGGCGTTGCCGTCTTCGTCGAGCGCGAGGAACCAGTCGTCGGCTTCGTGCGCGTGCTGCACAACCCGCACGCCCTTGCCGTCGTAGCCGCCGCGGGCCGTCTTGACGACCGCCCGACCGCCGTGGTCGGCCAGGAAGGCGGCCAGTTCGTCGGAGTCCTGCACACGGGCCCAGTCGGGAACGGGGAGCCCGAGCTCGGTGAGCCGTTCGCGCATGAGGAGCTTGTCCTGGGCGTAGAGCAACGCGTCCGGACCCGGATGCACGCGCACACCGCGTGCGACGAGCTCGCGCAGGATGACCTGCGGGACGTGTTCGTGGTCGAAGGTCACCACGTCGACGGTGTCGGCGAAGGCCAGCACGGTGTCCAGGTCCCGATAGTCGCCCACCGAGACTGCGGCGAGCGCGGCGGACATCCCGTCGGCCTCGGCGAGCACCCGCAGGTCCACGCCCAGGTTCACCGCGGCGGGGATCATCATGCGGGCCAACTGGCCTCCGCCGATCACACCAACGATCGTGCTCATCTGTTCACCAATTTCTGTGCGAGCGTTCATCCCACCGGCTACGAATTCCCAGGATGGGAAAAAAGTCGCGTCGTAGACTTCCAAAGAAGCGCGTTATCCCGCTCCACCTTCTATTTTGACCTATCTTTCGGACGGAAGCATGCCGAGAATAACGCCCAGCAGGCACCGCGTCTTCGCGTTCGCCGTACAGCTCGCCAAGTTCGGCATGGTCGGGCTCGTGGGCTTCGCCGTCGACGTGACCGTGTTCAACCTGCTGCGCTCGAGCGTCTTCTCGCCCGAGAACCTGGACTCAGGGCCGATCTGGGCCAAGGTGGTGTCGACCGTGCTCGCCATCCTGGCCAACTGGGTGGGCAACCGATACTGGACCTTCTCGAAGAACCGGCAATCCCAGACCTTGCGCGAGGGGTTGGAGTTCTTCTTCGTCAGTTTCATCGGCATGGGCATCGGCCTGGCGTGCCTGTGGGTGAGCCACTACGTGCTCGGCTACACCAGCGTCGTGGCCGACAACATCTCGTCCAATGTGGTCGGGCTCCTGCTCGGTGCCGCGTTCCGCTTCGTGCTCTACCGCTACTGGGTGTTCTCCCCCGACCGGCGCACCAGGGTCACCGTGCCGGCCACCGCACCGGCCACCGGTGCCGTCACCGCCAGCACCGGGGCGTTACGGCTGGCGACCCGTCCAGAAAGCTGATTCCTCGCCGAACGCCGACTGCTCCTGACGCCGGGTGCTCATCACGGTCTGCGAGCGTTCCATCAGGTCCTGCAGAACACGCTGCAGCAGGCCCGCGTCGGGCACGTCGCGCAGCAGCAGCGGATGCTCCAGGCCGGAGTTGATCCGCACGGTGCCCGAGCGGAACAGCGACTGCAGCCAGGTTCTCTGCACGCTCACGTCATAGCCGCGGCTGTGCAGCAGCTCCTGGCGCACGTGCACGAAGATGCCGTGCACCACGATGAGGCGGCGCGTGGTGACGGTGTACCGCCGGGTGAGCCAGGCCACCAGTGGCAGCAGCCAGAACAGCACGACCACCAGGCCAGCCCCGGCCAGAACCAGCACGTTCTGCCACGGCTCCGCAAAACTGCCGTAGTAGTAACCGGTGACGCCGCACGTCGCAATCAGCACCAGTGTGGGCCAGAACAGCACGCGGGCGTGCGAGCGCAAGCGAGCGACGACCACCTCGGGCGGGGCGGCCGCCGGCGCGGCACCGGGGGACGTGCTGGCTGGGTTGGTCATAACCCATTAATACCTCAGATGGGTCACGTCTCCCGCGGCGACGGCCTGCGGCTCGCCGTTGGTCTGGTCTTCCACAATGAGCCGGCCGTCGGCGTCCAGGCCCACGGCGGTGCCGACCAGGTCGTTCCCACCGGGCAGCTCCACCCGCACGGCACTGCCCAGCGTGCCGCAGAGCTCGCTCACCTCGGCGCGCAGGCCGCTGGCGTCGGGGTCGGCGCCATGCTCGAGGAACCGGGCCACGAGGCTGCTGAGCTCGGTGAGATACGCCGCGAGCACCGCATCCGGGTCGGGCACACTGCCGGTCACCAGCATCAGCGACGTGGACGTGAGCGTGGGCAGGTCGTGTTCGTCCAGGGCCAGGTTCAGCCCGGTGCCGATGCACAGTCCGCTTGCGTCGGGCAGTAGTTCGGACAGCACCCCGGAGACCTTGTAGCCGTCGATGAGCACGTCGTTGGGCCACTTGAGCGTCACCTCGTGCCGGGCGGTCTCCTCGTCCTGGGCGTGGCCCGCCGCGGCGGCCTCGACGACCGCGCGCACGGCCCGGGTCATCGCCGCCCCCGCCAGGAGCGGGAACCAGCCGAACCGGTTGACGGGCAACGGGCCGGAGGCCAGGCGGGGGCGCAGGAGCACCGAAATGGCCAGGGACTTGCCGCTGGGCGCCATCCAGACCCGGCCGAGCCGGCCGCGACCGCCGGTCTGGTTGTCGGTGACGATGACGGACAGGTCGGGCCAGGCCGCGGCATCCGGCCCGGTCGCCCGGGTCACCAACACGTCGTTGGTCGAGCCCGCCTCCGGGAGGTACTCGAACCGGGCCCCGATGGAGCTGCTGACCGGAAATTCCATAACCCACGCCTCTTCCCGCACCCGTGTGGGTGCGTAACTCCTGCAATTCTGCCCAGTTTGGCCGGGCAGCGCAGGATTCGGCCCGGCTGACGGGGATTTGCAGGAGTTGTGCGCGGGGCCAGTGCGCGGAGGCGGGGACTCTGGGGGTCTGGCGGGGTGGGGCCGGTAGAGTGAACGGCGTGACTGAGAACCCGACCGGACCAGACCTGTACACGACGGCTGGGAAACTTGCCGACCTCAAGCAGCGCTATCACGAGGCCGTGACGGCGAGCGGCGACGCGGCCATTGAGAAGCAGCACGCCAAGGGCAAGATGACCGCCCGCGAGCGGGTGGCCGAGCTGCTCGACGAGGGCTCCTTCGTCGAGCTCGACGAGTTCGTGCGTCACCGCACCGTGGCCTTCGGCATGGAAAAGAAGCGCCCGTACGGTGACGCCGTCGTCACCGGCACCGGCACCATCCACGGTCGCCAGGTCGCCGTGTACTCCCAGGACTTCACCATCTTCGGCGGCTCGCTCGGCGAGGTCGCCGGCGAGAAGATCATCAAGGTGATGGACCTGGCCCTCAAGACCGGCGTGCCCATCATCGGCATCCTCGACTCCGGCGGAGCACGCATCCAGGAAGGCGTCGTTGCCCTGGGCAAATACGGCGAGATCTTCCGCCGTAACACCGCCGCCTCCGGCGTGATCCCGCAGATCTCGATCATCTGCGGCCCCGCGGCCGGCGGCGCCGTCTACTCCCCCGCGCTGACCGACTTCGTGATCATGGTCGACAAGACCAGCCAGATGTTCGTCACCGGCCCCGACGTGATCAAGACCGTCACCGGTGAAGACGTGGGCATGGAGGAACTCGGCGGGGCGCTGACGCACAACTCGATCTCCGGCGTCGCGCACTACCTGGCCAGCGACGAGTCCGACGCGTTGGACTACGCACGCACGCTGCTGAGCTTCCTGCCGGACAACAACCTGGCCGAGCTGCCGGTCTTCGACAGCGAGGTCGAGCTCGAGACCACGGATGCCGACCTCAAGCTCAACACGCTGATCCCGGACTCGCCCAACCAGCCGTACGACGTGAAGACCGTCATCGAGCACATCGTCGACCACGGCGATTTCCTGGAGACCCAGCCGTTGTTCGCGCCGAACATCGTGGTGGGCTTCGCCCGCATCGAGGGCCGCAGCGTCGGCATCGTCGCCAACCAGCCGAACTCCATGGCCGGCACCCTGAACATCCCGGCCGGCGAGAAGGCGGCCCGGTTCGTGCGGTTCTGCGACGCGTTCTCGATCCCGATCCTCACCCTCGTCGACGTGCCCGGCTTCCTGCCCGGCACCGACCAGGAGTGGACCGGCATCATCCGCCGCGGCGCGAAGCTGCTCTACGCGTACGCCGAGGCCACCGTGCCGCTGATCACCGTCATTCTGCGCAAGGCCTACGGCGGCGCGTACATCGTGATGGGCTCCAAGCAGCTCGGCGCCGACATCAACCTGGCCTGGCCGACCGCCGAGATCGCGGTGATGGGCGGTCAGGGCGCCGTGAACATCCTCTACCGGGCCGAGATCAAGAAGGCCGAGGCCGCCAACGAGGATGTCGCCGCCGTGCGCAGCCGCCTGGCGAACGAGTACACCTACAACGTGGCCAGCCCGTTCCTCGCCGCCGAACGCGGCGAGCTCGACGGCGTCATCGAACCGGCGGCGACCCGGGTGTCGGTGGTGAAGGCCCTGCGGGCCCTCCGCACCAAGCGCGCCAGCCTGCCGGCCAAGAAGCACGGGAACATCCCGCTGTAGGCGGCGCCTCCCATGACCGACACAGAGCACCCGGCCGGCTTCGACCCGGCCGACCTGACCTTCATCACCACCGGCGTCACCGACCAGGAGGCCGCCGCGGTGACGGCTGTGCTGCGGGCGATGCTGCGCGCCGAGTCCGACAACCTGCGCGCCGCGCCGAACGAGATCCGCAGCCCCTGGCAGCACAGCCAGCGCGCCATCCGCGAGCCGTTGGCTCGCGGCGACGAACGCTGGCGGGGCTTCACGGCGTAGGCCGCGGCACCCCTGGCGGAGACCCGGCGGACTGTCCCCCTAAATGACGACTTTTCCTCGGTGCCGCCAGGCAGCAGTATTACTAGTGCTGGGTGTTGCTTTCGGGTGACACCACCAAATATTCGCCGACTAGGGTAAGCAGGCGAATGTTTGGGGGGCGCGTCTAGGCGACATTCGGGTTGTCGCCTCGACACGGAAATGTCGGAAGGGGATCTGCTTCGGTAGGTCCCCTTTCGCATGTCTGCGATCAGTGCCGTCGGGTCGATCAGTGCCGTCGGGTCGTCGCCCCCGCTGCCGGGCGGGCGTGTTGCGCGCGCGGGATCTCCAGCCAGAGGTCCACCTCTTCGTCGGAATCCTGGCCAAGCGCGCTGAGCCGGGGGTCCGGGCTGTTCAGGCCCACCACGGTCACCGCCGTGCCCGACCCGTCGGCCGCCGTGCGGGCGATGATAGTGGACGCCGAGGTGCCGGCCATGGCATCGGCCAGGGTGTTCAGCACGACCTCCAGGTCGGTGCCGGCGAGGTCGTCGATGCCGCCCTCATCGAGCAGCGTCACGGTGGCGCCGCGGCGCCTGGCCGACATCACCTCACGGCGTACGGCCTCATTGAGCAGCCTGCGCCCGCGGATCTCGTCGCGGATGGCGGCCTCCAGGTAGCGGCATTCCTGCCGTTCTGCTTCGGAGAGCGCGCCGTCGCCCGTGATGATGCGACGCAGCATCGGCGCGGCCAGACGGATGGTCTGAGCCAGGCGCACCTGCCGCTCGTAGAGGTGCGCTTCCTGGGCCGCCTGCCATTCGGTGGCCTCCCGTTCGGCGAGGCCGTACTGGCGGGCGTCCCGGCCGGCCTTGGCCAGCGCGCGCGCCAGCATCACGGCAACCACCACCCAGACCACGCTGCCGATGACACCCATCGAGGCCAGAGCCCCTGCGCCGGCCCAGACGACCGTGTGGGCGACGAGGAAGGCCACCCCCACCCAGGCCAGGGTCGCGCGCCTCCGCGTCGCCGTGATGGTCATCAGGGTGCCCACGGCGGCCACGTACCAGGTGGCGTAGCCGTTGTCGGGCACCGAGCCGTCGAGTTGGCTACCGACGAGGAGCGGAACGGCGATGCACACGGCGACGTTGAAGAACGCCAGCCACAGCGACATCCGTGCCGGGCTGGTGGGCCACAGGCTCATTGTCGTGGCCGCCGCGTAGAGCAGGATCGCGATCAGCGGCGGAACCGGCGACGCCGGCACGCCCAGCGAATAGAGCGCCAGAATCACGTGATAGGCCGAGAACAGTGCGGCGAGCGAGAGGATCAGCCCGCGGGGAACCGTGATCACGCGTCGTCACCGCCATCGCTCAGGGGCCACTCGATCAGGATCGACGTGCCCCGGCCCGGAGCGCTGCGCACCTGAACCGCGCCACCGGCCGTGGCCACGCGTTCCCGGATCGAGATGCGCAGACCGAGCCGTTCGCTGGGCACCAACTCGGGGTCGAACCCCACACCGGAGTCGGCGATCTCGATGGTGCAGCCGCCGAGCAGATTGGCGTTCATGCGCACCGACCGGGGTACCGTCGCGCCGGGGGCACCGGCGTGCTGGATGCTGTTGCTGATGGCCTGCGCACTGGCCGCGTAGAGCGCGTCGCTGGCGTAGGTCGGCAGGCTGAGGTTCTCGGCATCGCAGTCGATGAACTCGATCGGTTCGTCGAACCGGGCGGCGAGGGCCCGGATCTTGTTCTTGAGTTCGCTGAAGGGCACCAGACTGTCGTCGCCGGCGGGGATCGAACCGGCCTCGTTGAGCCGGGTGATGGCCTCCTTCGCCATCGTCGAGGCAAGTTCGGCGCCCTTGGGCGTGCCGGCTGCCGCCGCCGACAGCAGCGCGGCCAGGACGCTGTCGTGCACGATCGAGTCCACCTGCACCCGCTCCACCTCGGTGGCATGCTGGCGCACGGCGGCGGCGTACGTCTGCAGGGCGTTCGTCTGCGCCGTGTCGACGGCAGCTGTGGCCTGGCGGAGCATGGTGATGATGATGAGCACGACCTGGCCGAGCAGGATCGCGTAGACCGCATCCAGGGCGCCGAGCATGGGCTCCGCGCCGCCGCCGGCCGGCAGCACCCGCACCAGGCCGTAGGCGATGGGGGCGAGGAGGGTGTACGTCATCGCCCACCACAGCGGGAATGACACCGCGGCGCAGGAGGTGGCGACGGTGCACAGGTACCAGAGCCAGGACTTGCCGTCGAGCACGCCGTCCGGGGTGTTCAGCATGGCCGGCCAGGCGACCAACGCCACCAGGTAGAGGATCGCGAAGAGTCCGCTGGTAACCCGGATGAACCTCTTCACCAGGGTGGCGATGATCGCCAGACCCAGGCCGCCGAATATCGCGACGGTGAGGGCGATGCCCAGACCCGGCTTCAGACTGCCCAACTGGTGCAGCATGGCCGGATACGTCTGCAGGGCGAAGATCAGGCCGACACCGCCGACGGCGCGGGACACCACCCGCTCGATCTGGGCGCGGGAGATGGGCTTCCGTGGTTGCTTGGATTCGTTGAGGAGGTCGGCGCCGAGCTGCTCGGGGGCTACTCGGCCGGGCGCGAGTCGGAAGGACCGGACCGGCGCGGCCTCCGCCGGCCTAGGAGCGCCCATCCCCGCCGTCCGGGTCAAGCCCGGGCAGGATGCCGTCTTCCACGGCCCGCCGCAACAGGTCCACCTTCGTCGGCGCCGGGCGGCCCACCTCGACGTACTTGACCCGGATGCGGTCGAGGTATTCCCGAGCCGTCGAGTGCGCGATGCCGAGCTGCATGGCGACCATCTTCAACGGCAGGCCGGAGGCGTACAGGTGCAGCACATCCCGCTCTCTGCGGCCCAGCTGCGCCTTGGCGAAGTCCCGGTCGGCGTCGATCGCGGTGGCCCATTCGAGGTTGTTGAGCACGTCGCCGCGGGCGACGGAGGCGACGGCGGCCATCACGGTGGTCGTCGGCGAGGACTTGGGGATGACGCCGGCCGCACCGGCCGCCAGGGCCTCCCGTACCAGGGCGACCCGGTCGGCGATGCTGTGCACGAGCACCGACGCTCCGGTGCTGCGGGCCAGGTGCACATTGTCGGTGACCAGGGACCCGTCGCCCAGGGACAGATCGAGCACGATCACGTCGACCGTTCGGTTGGACAGGCCGTCGACGAGTTCCCGCACCGTGGCGGCCGCGAAGACCACCTCGAAGCCGGCGTTCTCGCAGGCGGCCTTGATCCCCAGGCGTACCGATTCGTGGTCGTCGGCGATTCCCACCCGCACGGGGTCGCCGACCCGGTCTGGCGCTGCGTCAAGCTCGGTCACGGTGTGCTCATCCTTCGTTGCGGTTACTTCGCTAAGACTAGCTATTTGGTCAACAGCGCGACGGCCTCGACGTGGTGGGTGTTGGGAAACAGGTCGAACGCGCGCAGGCTCTTGAGCGTGTAGCCGTACCCGGCGAAGAGCGCGATGTCCCGGGCCAGGGCCACGGGGTCGCAGGCCACGTAGACCACCTGGGCGGGCGAGAGGAAGGCCAACTTGTCGACCACATCCGCCCCCGCACCCGAACGCGGCGGGTCGAGGATCACGGTGGCGGCCTGCTGGCGGCCCTGGTGGACGTTCTTCGCGTCGCGGGCGAGGCCGGCCAGGAACCGGTCGACCCGGTCGGTCTGGGCGGCGGCGCCGACCCATTCGGCCAGGTTCTCCGCGGCGTAGCCGGTGGCCTGCGCGTCGCTTTCCACCGAGGTGATGCGCACGGATGGGCCGAATCGCTCACCGACAGCGGCCGCGAGCAGGCCCACCCCGCCGTAGAGGTCGAGGTTGGCGGCCTTGGGGTCGAACAGGTCGGGGTCGATGGCGTCCTGCACGGCGCTGAAGAGGGTTTCGGCGGCGCGGGCGTGCACCTGCCAGAATCCGGCGGCGTCGAGCCGGAACTCGCGGTCGCCGACGAGCTCGGTGATCGGGTTCGGGGCGGTGCGACGGCGGCGGCCCTTGTCGTCCTGTTCGGCGGGCAGGATCTGCACGGGGCCCACGCTCGGAGCCACGACGTCCACGGAGGCCGCTCCGGCGAACAACCGGTCCAACGGCGCGGCCATCTCGAGGGCGTGCACCGCCAGCGGCAGGTCGTCGACCGGGATCACCCGGTGTGAGCGGGCCGCGTAGGGGCCCACGATGCCGTCGGCGGTCACGTGCAGGCGCACCCGGGTGCGCCAGCCGGTGCCGTCCATGGCGTCGCCGGGCGACGCATCCGCGGCCACGGCGACGGGCTCGACGGTGACGTCGGTGTCGATGCCGGCCATGCGGTGCAGGGCGTCGGCGAGCACCTGACGCTTGAGTTCGCGCTGGTGGCTGAGTTCGATGTGGCCGAATTCGGCGCCGCCGGCACGGTCTGCCGGGTCACGGTCGATGGCGGCGGCGGCCCAGATGTGCGGCTGGCGTTCGGGGGCCGCCTCGAGGACCTCGACGGTCTCGGCACGCCAGAAGCTCTTCTTGTTCGCGTCGGTCAACCGCGCGCGCACCCGCTCACCCGGCATGGTGTCGCTGACGAAGACCACCCGGCCCTCGTGCCGGGCCACGAAGATACCGCCGTGGGCTACATTTGTGACGTCGAGCTCGAGTTCCGTGCCGATTTCGCCTTCGGGATTGCCCTGTCGTGCCTGATTATTGGTGTTGGTGCCCATTCAACGAGCATCCCACATCTGCTGAGACACCGAAGGGTTCCATGCGCCTGTACCTCGCCTCCACCTCCCCCGCCCGCTTGTCGCTGCTGCGGGCGGCGGGCATCGAACCCACCACGATCTCGCCCGAGGTCGACGAGGATGCCGTCGCCGAGGCCGAGGCTGTGCGCACCGGCGCGCCGCTCACGCCGCACCACGTGGTGGAGCTGCTGGCCAGGGCGAAGGCCGAGGCGGTGGCCGCGGATGGCGCGGCGCACGGCATCGACGGCCTGATCCTGGGCGGCGACTCGGTGTTCGTGCTCGACGGCGTGATCTACGGCAAGCCGCACACCCCCGAGCGGGCCCGGGAGCGCTGGCAGGGCCAGCGCGGCCGTACCGGCCAGCTCTTCTCCGGCCACTGGCTGATCGAATACGTCGACGGCCGGCCCGGGCGTGCGGTCGGGGCCGTGGCCCAGGCCTCGGTGACCTTCGCCGACGACATCCCGGATGCCGAGCTCGACGCCTACATCGCGACCGGAGAACCCTTGTTCGTGGCCGGCGCCTTCACCATCGACAGTCTCGGCGCGCCGTACATCACCCGCATCGAGGGCGACCCGTCCACTGTGGTCGGACTGTCGCTGCCGACCCTGCGCCGATTGGTGTCCCGGCTGGGCTATGACTGGCCGAGCCTGTGGAATCGGGGTATTTCGGCCCTACCGGACTGACCACCCGAGGGGCGTCTTTGTAGCCCGACGCAGGGTTCCGGCATTCCTTTTTGTGGGAAAGAACCAAAAAAGCTGGGGTGCTGACCAATAGGCTCAGTACCTATGTCGCGTATAACGAAGGTCCTCATCGCCAACCGGGGCGAGATCGCCGTCCGAGTGATCCGAGCGGCGAAGGACAGTGGCATCCTCTCGGTCGCCGTGTACGCCGACCAGGACCGCGACGCCCTGCATTCCCGCCTCGCCGACGAGGCCTACGGGCTCGACGGGACGACGAGCGCCGAAACGTACCTGGTCATCGAGAAGATCCTCTCCGTCGCCCGCCGCTCGGGTGCCGACGCCGTGCACCCCGGGTATGGCTTCCTGGCCGAGAACGCCGCCTTCGCCCGCGCCGTGATCGGCGCCGGCCTGATCTGGATCGGGCCGTCCCCCGAGGCCATCGAGCAACTCGGCGACAAGGTCTCCGCCCGGCACATCGCCGAGAAGGTGCACGCCCCGATGGCGCCCGGCACCCTGAACCCGGTCGCGGACGCATCCGAGGTGCTCGACTTCGTCGACCAGCACGGCCTGCCCGTCGCCATCAAGGCGGCCTTCGGCGGTGGCGGCCGCGGGCTGAAGGTGGCCCGCACCCGCGAAGAGGTGCCCGAACTGTTCGACTCCGCGGTGCGCGAGGCCATCACGGCGTTCGGCCGCGGCGAGTGCTTCGTGGAGAAGTACCTCGACAAGCCCCGGCACGTCGAAACCCAGTGCCTGGCGGATGCGCACGGCAACGTCGTCGTCATCTCCACGCGCGACTGCTCCCTGCAGCGTCGCCACCAGAAGCTCGTCGAAGAGGCGCCGGCGCCGTTCCTCACCGAGGCGCAGACAACCGAGATGTACCGGGCGTCAAAGGCGATCCTCAAGGAGGTCGGCTACGTGGGCGCCGGCACCTGTGAGTTCCTGATCGGCCAGGACGGCACGGTCTCCTTCCTCGAGGTGAACACCCGCCTGCAGGTGGAGCACCCGGTCTCCGAAGAGGTCACCGGCATCGACCTGGTGCGCGAGCAGTTCCGCCTCGCCGAGGGCGGCGTGCTCGACTACGACGACCCCGTGGCCGTGGGCCACTCCTTCGAGTTCCGCATCAACGGCGAAGACGCCGGCCGCGGCTTCATGCCCGCGCCCGGCCCCGTGCACGTGTTCCGGCCCGCCGGCGGCCCCGGCGTGCGCGTCGACAGCGGCGTGCAGTCCGGCGACGAGATCTCCGGCTCGTTCGACTCGCTGCTGGCCAAGCTCGTCGTCACCGGCGCCACCCGCGAACAGGCCCTGGAGCGCGCCCGTCGCGCCCTGGACGAGTTCGAGGTCGCCGGCCTGCCCACGGTGCTGCCCTTCCACCGCATGATCGTGCGCGACCCGGCCTTCGCCCCCGCCGACGGCGCGCCCTTCTCGATCTACACGCGCTGGATCGAGACCGAGTTCGAGAACACCATCGCTCCCTGGAGCGGCACGGTCGAAGACCGCCCCCGCTCGGACGCCCGCCACAGCGTGGTCGTCGAGGTCGACGGCCGCCGCATCGAGGTGAGCCTGCCCAGCCGGCTGCTGCCCGGCACCGCATCGGAGAAGACCGCGGGCCCGGCGCCTCGCCGGCGCACGGCGACGCACGCCGTGAGCGCCTCGACGGGCGACGCGGTCAAGGCGCCCATGCAGGCCACCATCGTCAAGATCCTCGTCGCCGAGGGCGACACCGTGGTCAAGGGCGACCTGCTGCTCGTGCTCGAGGCCATGAAGATGGAACAGCCGCTCACCGCCCACAAGGACGGCGTGATCGGGGCGATCGGCGCTGACGTCGGCGCCACGGTCTCCAGCGGCCACCTGCTGCTGACCGTCTCCTAGCACCCGTCCCGCCGCGCAGCCCCCTGCCACCCGACCCCGGTCGGGATGCATCACTCCTGCAGAATCCTGGCAGCCCGACGCCGACCCGCGTGTTTCCGGCATCCGTTGCCTGCCGCCAGGCAAATTGCAGGAGCTATGCAACCCCAACGCGGGCACGCCGGGCTGGGCCGGGGCTCAGCCGGATGGCGGGTATGGGCCTGCGGGTCAGGGGCGGCGGGTCAGGGCCTGTAGGTCAGGGCTTGTGGGTCAGTAGTGCACCTTGTGCATGGCGCGCGCGGCATCCGTGATCGAGCCCGTCAGTGACGGGTACACCGTGAAGGCCTCTGCGACCTCGTCGACTGTGAGGCCGTGCTCGACGGCGAGGGTGAGCGGGAAGATCAGCTCGCTGGCCTTGGGGCCCACGATGACGCCGCCGATGACGGTGCCGGTGCCGCGGGAGGCGATCAGCTTGACGAAGCCGTCGGTGATGCCCATCATCTTGGCGCGCGGGTTGGCTTCCAGCGGCATCTTGTAGACCTCGCCGCGGCGCAGGCCCTCCTCGATCTCCTTCTGGGCCCAGCCCACCGTGGCGATCTCCGGTTGGGTGAAGATGTTCGCGGCCACGTTGCGCACGTCGATGGGCTTCACGGCGTCGCCCATGGCGTGGTAGACGGCCGTGCGGCCCATCATCGACGCCACGGAGGCCAGCGGCATCTCGGTGGTGCAGTCGCCCGCCGCGTAGATGTTGGGGATCGAGGTGCGTGCCACCCGGTTGACCCGGATGTGACCGGACTCGTCCAGCTGCACGCCGGCTTCGACGAGGCCGAGGCCCGTGGTGTTGGGCACAGCGCCGACGGCGATCAGGCAGTGGCTGCCCTCGACGGTGCGGCCGTCGGAGAGGGTCACGGTCACGCCTGTCGCGGTGCGCTCGGCGGATGCGGCGCGGGACTTGCTGAGCACGACCATGCCGTTGCGGGTGAACACGTTCTCGATCACGGCGGCCGCATCGGCGTCCTCGCCGGGCAGCACCTGGTCGCGGCTGGAGATCAGGGTGACCTCGGCGCCGAGGGCCCGGTAGGCGGAAGCGAACTCGGCCCCGGTGACGCCGGAGCCGACCACGATCAAGTGTTTGGGCACCGACTTGAGGTTGTAGAGCTGCGTCCAGGTGAGGATGCGTTCGCCGTCGGGCATCATGCTGGGCAGGGTGCGCGGGCTGCCGCCGACCGACAGCACGATCGTGTCGGCCTCGATCCGGTCGAAGTCGGTTCCGGAGCCGTCGTCGCCCGTGGAGACGATCACGGCGTCGCGGCCGTCGAGGCGGCCGTGGCCGCTCTGCAGCTTGACGCCGGCCTTCACGAGGGTGGCCCGCATGTCTTCGGACTGCTCCCGGGCCAGCGCCAGCAGGCGCTTGTTGACGGCGGCCAGGTTGATCGCCACCTCGGGGTGCAGCGGCTTACCGGTGTCGCCGCGCACGAAGAACTGCACGCCGAGGTCGGTCGCCTCTCGGATCGAGTTGGATGCCTCAGCCGTCGCGATGAGCGACTTCGAGGGGACCACATCGGTGAGCACCGCAGCGCCGCCGACGCCGACGCGTTCGATCAGGGTCACCTCGGCGCCCTGCTGGGCGCCCGCCAGAGCCGCCTCATAACCGCCGGGGCCTCCACCGATGATGGCGATCCGCTGTTTTCTCTCGAACTCGTAAGACATTCACTTATTCTGTCGCGCCACCCGCGCCGGGCCAAACCACACCAGACGTCCGGGCAATTAGAGTAGGGGGATGCTCACGACCGAGATCAATCCTCTTGACGCGCCGGAAACCAACCCGTTCGACGTGGCCAAGATCGCTGCCCAGGAAATCGCCGACGCCACCGGAGTCGACCATCACGACATCGCCCTCACCCTGGGCAGCGGCTGGGGCAAGGCTGCCGACCTGATCGGCGAGACCACGCACACCATCCCCGCGCAGGAGATCACCGGCTTCAGCGCGCCCGCGCTGGCCGGCCACGCCGGCATGCTGCGGTCGGTGCTGCTGCCCACGGGCAAGCGTGCCCTCGTGATCGGCGCCCGCACCCATTACTACGAGGGCCACGGCGTGCGCCGGGTCGTGCACAGCGTGCGGACCGCCGCGGCCACGGGCGCGACGACCATGATCCTCACCAACGGGGCCGGCGGCATCCGCGAGACCTGGACGCCAGGCACGCCGGTACTGATCAGCGACCACATCAACCTCACCGCAGACTCGCCGCTCGAGGGCGCCACCTTCATCGACCTCACCGACCTGTACTCGCAGCGCCTGCGCGACCTGGCCCGGGGCATCGACGCCTCGCTCGACGAGGGCGTGTACTGCCAGTTCCGCGGCCCGCACTACGAGACGCCGGCCGAGGTGCAGATGGCCAAGGCCATCGGCGGTCACATCGTCGGAATGTCCACGGCCCTCGAGGCCATCGCGGCCCGGCAGGCCGGCATGGAGGTACTCGGCATGTCGCTGATCACCAACCTGGCCGCCGGCATCCAGAAGACCCCGCTGAGCCACGGTGAGGTGCTCGAGGCCGGACAGATGGCCGAAGCCACCATCAGCGCACTCCTGGCCAAGATCGTGGCCTCGCTGTGAGCCTGGACAACGGCATTCCGGAACAGCCCGCGGCCGACGAGACCCGCCGCCGCGGCGCGCACGCCGCCGAGCCCGTCACCGAGACAGCGCCGGAGCCCGTGCCCGCCGAGGAACGCGAACCGAAGACCGCCGTGCTCGACACCGTCGCCGCGCCGCTCGACGAGGTCCCGGCCGCGACCGCGGTGCTCGACACCGTCGTGATCGAACCGGCCGCGACCGACCCGGTGGGCGAACTCATCGTCACCGCCACCGCGTGGCTCGCCCAGGACCCCGACCCGGAGACCCGCGCCGAACTGCGCGTGCTCCTGCAGCAGGCCCAGGACCGCGATCCGGCCGCCGTGGCCGACCTGCACTCCAGGTTCGACGAGCGCCTCGCGTTCGGCACCGCCGGCCTCCGCGGCGAGATCGCCGCCGGCTCCAACCGGATGAACCGGGTACTGGTCTCCCAGGCCGCCGCCGGCCTGGCCGCCTTCCTGCTCGAGCAGGCCCCGACCGCCCGGCCCGGCGGCATCCCCTCGGTGGTCATCGGCTACGACGGCCGCCGCAACTCGCACGTGTTCGCCACCGACACCGCCGCCATCATGGCCGGCGCCGGCGTGCGTGCGATCCTGCTGCCCCGTCTGCTGCCGACCCCGGTGCTCGCATTCGCGGTGCGCCACCTCGGCGCCAGCGCCGGTGTGATGGTGACCGCCTCGCACAACCCGCCCAACGACAACGGCTACAAAGTCTACCTCGGCGACGCCGACGCGGGCTCCCAGATCGTCTCCCCCGACGACGTGGCCATCGCCGCCCAGATCCAGCGGGTGGCCGACACCCTCCTGGTCTCCGACCTGCCCCGCGCGGCGTACGAGACCGCGCCGGAGTCCGTCGTGCAGGCCTACGTCGACGCCACCGCCGCCATCGCCCGGCCGCCGCGCGCGCAGGTCAACGCCGTGTACACGGCCCTGCACGGCGTGGGCTGGGACACCACCCGCCGCGTGCTCGACGCCGCCGGTTTCGCGTTGCCGACCCCCGTCGACGCGCAGATCGCCCCCGACTCGGCCTTCCCCACCGTCGCGTTCCCCAACCCGGAGGAACCCGGCGCGATGGACCTGGCCTATGAGACCGCCCGCGAGGTGGGCGCAGAACTCATCATCGCCAACGACCCGGATGCCGACCGGCTCGCCATCGCCATCCCCGACGCCGACGCGGCCGAGGGCTATCGACGCCTGAGCGGCAACGAGGTCGGGGCGATCCTCGGCTGGCGCGCGGCCGTCGAGGCCCAGAACACCCCCGGCGACGGCGGCGCCAACGGCACCCTCGCCTGCTCGATCGTGTCGACCCCGGCCCTCAAGGCCGTGGCGGATGCCTACGGGCTGGCCTTCACCGACACCCTCACGGGCTTCAAGTGGGTCTCCCGCGCCCCCGGGCTGATCTTCGGCTTCGAGGAGGCCCTGGGCTACCTGGTGAACCCGGGCACCGTGCGCGACAAGGACGGCATCTCGGCCGCGGTCGCCCTGCTCTCGCTGGTGAGCGACCTCAAGGCGGACGGCTCCACCCTGGCCGAGCACCTGGACGCCTTCTCGGAGAAGTTCGGGCACTTCGCCTCGGGCCAGATCTCCGTGCGGGTCACCGACCTCACCGAGATCGACCGGGTGATGGCGCGACTGCGCGACAGCCCGCCGGCGATGATCGGCAGCAGCCGGGTCGACCACATCGACGACCTCTCGCAGGGCTTCAACGGTCTGCCGCCGAGCGACGTGCTGCGCATCGTGCTCGCCGACGGGTCCCGCGTGATGGTGCGCCCGAGCGGCACGGAGCCCAAGCTGAAGGTCTACCTCGACACCAACAGCACCGTCGGCAGCCTCGCCGAACGGCGTCAGGCCGCATCCGACGCCCTGGCCGAACTCGACCGCGGCATGCGGGCGTTGATCGGCTGATGCAGTGCTCCCGGGTCGCACTGCGACCCGGGACGCCCGGCTAACCCAGCGCGGTCTCGAGCTTGGCGGTCAGTTCGTCCAGGTCGAAGAAGTTATCGATGATGATGACATCCGCGTTGGTCTTGCCGATCGACGGCACCAGCTCGCTCGACGTGAGGATCACCTGGGCGTCCGCGGCGGCCAGCTTGACGCTGGCGATGTCGGCGGCGGTGACGTCCGCCTGGATGTCGAGGCGCTCGAGGGCGCGTTCGGCGTTGACCTTGAGAATGGCGGACGTGCCGATTCCCACTCCGCACAGTGCGACGATCTTCATGATGACTCCTCTTCGGTGGCTGCGTGCCCTGATGGTGCCGCGATGCCCAGGAGCGAGCGTACGGTTTCGGCGTCCGGCGCCGCTGCCAGCGCCGGGATGATGCTGGAATCGTTGAACACATTGGCGAGTTCGGCGACGAAATGCACGTGCTCGTCACCCGTGGTCACGGCCAGGCCGAGCACCACGCTGACCGGGTCGTTGTGCGGATGCCCGAACGCGACGGGGTCGGCCAGGGTCACCACGCTCAGACCCTCGGTGAGCACATCGGGGCCGGGCCGGGCGTGCGCCAGGGCCAGCCCGGGCGCGATCACCACGTAGGCGCCGAACTCCTCGATCACCCCCACCATGCGCTCGGTGTAGCCCGGCGCGGTGGAGCCGCTTCTCTCGAGCGCCGCCCCCGCGGCGCCGATCGCGGCGCGCCAGTCGGGAACGTGCAGGCCGACGTCAATGGCGTCGAGGGGAAGCGGGGGAAGCGACATGGCTGCTTTCGGGGTTGGGGTGGGGCGGTCAGGCGTTGGCGAAGCCGTCGACGATGGCATCCGCGAGTTCTTCGCGCTCCTCGAGCGGCAGGAACGCGCTCGACGCCGCGTTGAGCTGCAAGGCTTCGAGGTCGTCGAGGTCGTAGCCGAAGGCATCCGTCAAGAGCGCCAGCTCGCGGCTGAGCGAGGTGCCGCTCATCAGACGGTTGTCGGTGTTCACGGTCACGCGGAAGCCCAGCTGGTAGAGCAGGTCGAACGGGTGGTCGAGCATGTCGTCGCCCCAGGCGCCGATGGCGCCGGTCTGCAGGTTGGACGACGGGCTCAGCTCGAGCGGGATCTCACGGTCGCGCACCCACTGGGCCAGCGGGCCGAGGGTGACGTAGGTGTTGTCCTGGTCTTCGCGGCCGATCTCGATGTCTTCGGCCAGGCGCACCCCGTGGCCCAGGCGCAGCGCCCGGCCGTCGAAGAGCGCGCCACGGATGCTGTCGAGGCCGTCGGCCTCGCCGGCGTGCACGGTGACCGGGAAGAGGTTGCGGGCCAGGAAGTCGAACGCCTCGGTGTGATCGGCGGCGGGGAAACCCTGCTCGGCGCCCGCGATGTCGAAGCCCACGACGCCCAGGTCCCGGTGCCGCACGGCGAGCTCGGCGACCTCGAGCGAACGCTCGGCGTGCCGCATCGCGGTGATGACCTGGCCGATCTTGATGACCAGCCCGGCCTGGGCGACTCGGTCGATGCCGGCCTCGATGCCTTCCTGCACGGCGTCGACGGCCTGGTCCAGGCTGAGCCCGGCCGTGAGGTGCTGCTCGGGCGCCCAACGGATCTCGCCGTAGATCACGCCGTCCAGGGCGAGGTCTTCGACGAATTCGCGGGCGACGCGCGCGAGCGAGTCGTGGGTCTGCATGACAGCGACGGTGATGTCGAAGGTCTTGAGGTAGTCCACCAGCGACCCGGAGGTGGCCTGAGCGGTGAACCAGTCGGCCAGGTCGGCCTCGGTGTCGGCGGGCAGATCGAGGTCGATGGCGTCGGCCAGCTCGATGATCGTGGCCGGCCGCAAACCACCGTCGAGGTGGTCGTGCAGGGAGACTTTGGGCAGCGCGTTGATGCTCACGCCGCTGCCGGGCATCAGGTATTCCTCAGGGCTGGTATTCACCTCCCTAATCTATCGCCCCGTCGCTGTGCGCACCCCGATGCCGCCACATCCGCTCGCCGGCGCCCCTCTGCGCACCCTGCCATGATCCGTCGAACCGCCGGTGTGGGCGCGCTGCCACCTTCCGCTCCGCCGGTGTGCGTGCCCTTCCGCTGCCACCTCCGCTCGCCATCTCGCCAAAAATCAACCGCCTCACCGCCCACTTGCCGCAAAGTACCCTCTCAAGCCGCTCGAGAGGGCAATTCTCCGCAACTCACCGACAGCGACCGCGCTCATTTGCGCCGAGTCGCCCTGGCCGCAAGCTCCCAGGGGCGCGCTGCCGCCTCACGCGAAGTCGGCCGGTGGATAACTCTGACGGCCCGCTGGGAGAAATGGCATCTTGGGCGGATGCGTAAGCGAACTGAGCTCCCTCGCACCCTGTCACTCGACGGGTTCACCGTCGCCGACGCACGTCGGGAGGGGGTGACCGCGAAGCGGCTGCACGCGACAGACCTGGAGGCGCCGTTCCACGGAGTCAGGGTCGCCGCCGGCGGGTCTGCCGGAGTATCGGAGCTGACGCGGGCCTACTCGTCGATCATGCCCACCGCCCATTTCTTCAGTCATGTCACCGCGGCCCTGCTGCTCGGGATGCCGCTGCCCCGGCATGCCAGACGAGATCTGCCCCTGCACGTGAGCGTCATCGCACCCGAGCGCGCTCCGCAGGGCAACGGGATTGCCGGGCACACGGTCACCGGCCGGCCCGAGCTGTGGCGCGTTCGCGGGCTCACGGTGCAGAACCCCGTCAGCACCTGGTGCGAACTGGCCCCGTTGGTGGGCCTGGACGATCTCATCGCACTCGGCGACCACCTTCTCGGCGTCATGGATCCGCCGTACACCCGCGACGATCTGGCCCGCGCGGTGGAGGCGAGAGCCGGACACAGAGGCATCCGACGGCTTCGCGCCGCCGCGGAGTGGGTGCGTCCACGGGTCGAATCTCGTCAAGAGACCCGCCTGCGCCTGCTCATCGTGCGAGCCGGTCTGCCGGAACCTGAGACCAATGTGTATCTCCCGCTGCGCCATCAACGTCGTCGAGTACGCGGCGACCTGGTCTACCTGCGCTACCGAACTCTCGTCGAGTACGACGGCGGACAGCACCGCACCGACGATGCGCAATTCGCACGGGATGTCGACCGGCTGGATGGGGTGATGGCCGAGGACTGGCGGGTCATCAGGGTACTGAAGGAGACCCCTGATGCGGAGGTTCTCGCGCGGCTCGAGCAGGCGCTGCGGTCCCGGGGCTGGCGTCCCGGCGACTGAGCACTGCTCCCGCGCCCGCGAGTTGCGGCAAAATGCCCCCACAGCAGCGCTGAAGGGGCACTTTGCGGCAAGTCGCCGAAGACGCCCGCGCTCACTTGCGTCAAAAGCTCCCTTCAGGAGCACTGAAGGGGCAATTCGCGGCAAGTCGGCGACGACGGGCGGGCACGTCGGGCGGCGGGGTGTGAAGCGCCGCCCGCGGATGCGGCGGGGCTAGCGGGTGATGCGCTCGGCGATCAGGGGGCCGCCGTCGAGGACGGGCTCTCCGGGGTCACCGATGCGCCAGGCGCCGTCGACGGCCTCGAGGGCCCGCGCGAAGCGCTCCGGCTCGTCGGCGCTGAGGGTGAAGAGCGGCTCGCCCTTTCGCACGGTGTCGCCCGGCTTGGCGTGCAGGTCGATGCCGGCGGCGTGCTGCACCGGGTCCTGCTTGCGGGCGCGTCCGGCGCCGAGGCGCCAGGCGCCGATGCCGAACGGCAGGGCCTGCTGCTCCACGAGCACCCCGTCGCGGTCGGCGAGCACGGTGTGGGTCTCCTTCGCAACGGGCATCGCGGCGGTCGGGTCGCCGCCCTGCGCACGGATGACCGCGTTCCACTTGTCCATCGCGCGGCCGTCCTTGAGGGCAGCCTCCACGTCGACGTCGACGATGCCGGCCAGGTTGAGCATCTCCCGGGCCAGGGCCACGGTGAGCTCCACCACATCGGCTGGGCCGCCGCCGGCGAGCACCTCGAGGGACTCGCGCACCTCGTTGGCGTTGCCGATGGCCAGGCCGAGGGGCACGTTCATGTTGGTCAGCAGCGCGGAGGTGGCGACTCCGGCGTCCTCGCCGAGCGCGACCATGGTGCGGGCCAGTTCGCGGGAGCGTTCGATGTCCTTGAGGAACGCGCCGGAGCCGAACTTGACGTCCAGAACCAGGGCGCTGGTGCCCTCGGCGATCTTCTTCGACATGATCGACGACGCGATCAGCGGGATCGCCTCGACGGTGCCGGTGATGTCGCGCAGGGCGTAGAGCTTGCCGTCGGCCGGGGCCAGGCCGCTGCCCGCGGCGCAGATGACGCCGCCGACATCCTGCAGCTGGGCGAACATCTCCTCGTTGCTGAGGTTGGCGCGCCAGCCCGGGATGGACTCGAGCTTGTCCAGGGTGCCGCCGGTGTGGCCGAGGCCACGGCCGGAGAGCTGCGGCACCGCGGCGCCGAAGACCGCCACGAGGGGCATCAGCGGCAGGGTGATCTTGTCGCCGACGCCGCCGGTGGAGTGCTTGTCGGTGGTCGGCTTACCCAGGCCCTCGAAGCTCATCCGCTCGCCGGAGTTGATCATGGCCATGGTCATGTCGCGGATCTCGCGGCGGGACATGCCGTTGAGGAAGATCGCCATGGTCATGGCGGCCATCTGCTCGTCGCCCACGTACCCGCGGGTGTACGCGTCGATCAGCCAGTCGATCTGCGGGGTCGACAACTCGCCCTTGTCACGCTTGGCGTGGATCAGGTCGACGGCGTCGAAGGCTTCGATGGTGCGGGCGGTGGAGCTCATTTAGTGGTCTTCCCGGTAGGCGGCGAGTTGGCGGGGCCCGAAGGCGTCCGGCAGGACCTCGTCGATGGTGCGCACGCCGGAGACGGTCTCCAACAGCATGCCTGGGGCTGAGTGTTCGTAGAGAAGCTGGCGGCAGCGCCCGCACGGCATCAGGGTGTTGCCGTTGCCGTCGACGCAGCTGAAGGCGACGAGCTGGCCGCCGCCGGTGAGGTGCAGTACCGACACGAGCGCGCACTCGGCGCAGAGGGTGAGGCCGTACGAGGCGTTCTCCACATTGCAGCCGCTGATGACGCGGCCGTCGGTGACGAGCGCGGCCGCACCGACCGGGAACTTGGAGTACGGCACGTAGGCCTTGGTCATCGCCTCGGCGGCCGCGCTACGCAGCACGCCCCAGTCGATGTCGCCCGACGTGGGCGTCACGGTGTCAGATGTCACAGGAGCCTCCGTCACGATTTGATGTACGGTTTTCCGGATGCCGCCGGCCCGCGGGACTTCCCCACCAGTCCGGCCACGGCGAAGATGGTGACCAGGTAGGGCAGCATCAGCATGAACTCGCTGGGCACCGGCGAACCGATGATGCTCAGCACGTTCTGCAGGTTGCTGGCGAAGCCGAACAACAGCGCGGCCAGGGTGGCGCGGATCGGGTCCCAGCGGCCGAAGATCACCGCGGCGAGGGCGATGAAGCCGGCGCCGGCGGTCATCTCCTTGCCGAAGGCGCCCACCGACCCGAGCGTGAAGTACGCCCCGCCGAGGCCGGCGACGGCTCCAGCGAGCGACACGTTCCAGAACCGGGTGCCCGTGACGTTGATGCCCACGGTGTCGGCCGCCTGCGGGTGCTCGCCCACCGAGCGGAGGCGGAGGCCCCACCGGGTGTGGAAGATGCCGTAGTAGACCAGGGCGACGGCGATGTACATGATGTACACGATCAGGGTCTGCCGGAAGAGGACCGGCCCGATGATCGGGATCTCGCTCAGCAGCGGGATGTTGATGCGCTCGAACTTGGGCGGCTGGTTCAAAAGCGACGCGTTCGGCGCCAGCACCTGGGAGAACAGGAACCCGGTCAGGCCCGTGACGAGCACGTTGAGCACCACACCCACGATGACCTGGTCGACGAAGTACTTGATCGAGAACGCGGCGAGCACGAATGAGACGAGCACTCCGGCCACCATTGCGGCGAGGAGCCCGAGCAGCGGCTGCTGAGTGACCGACGCGACGACGGCCGAGGTGAACGCACCGGCGAGCAGCTGCCCCTCGATGGCCACGTTGACCACGCCGACCCGCTCGGAGATCACGCCGCCGAGAGCGCCGAAGATCAGCGGAACGGCCAGGCTCAGCGAACCGAAGAGCAGGCCGGGCACGGGGATGCGCGCGTCGGCGGATGCCCAGGCCAGGAAGCCGAGCAGGAGCAGGAACGCGAACACCGAGATGAGCCAGAGCGGAACCTTGCGGTGCGTCTGCACCATCCAGGCGCTGAGCCCGGTGATGAGCGCCAGCAGCACGGTCACGACGATGCCGGTGGCCCGAGTGGGCAGGAGCACGTCTGGAAGCTGGATCAGGTCGCTGGAGGTGGAGAGCACCATGGTGCTGGTGCCGGAGCGGCCGAAGACCACCAGCAGGAGGAATCCGAGCACGGTGAAGACGCCGAGGACGATCGGCACCTTCCAGCTCTTGATGACGGCGGTCGCTGGTCCCTCATGCGGCTCTGACGGCTGGGTGGGCTGGTTCACGGGAGCGATCGTGCTCATTTCGCCACCACCTCCTGGGTCACGTTGGGAACCGGTTTACGGCGCGGCGCCCCGGGCGCCGGCAGCCGGAAGATCGCGCGCACGAGCGGCGGCGCGGCGATGAAGAGCACGATGAGCGACTGCACGACAAGCACGATGTCGATGGGCACGCCCTCGGCGGCCTGCATCGAGAAGCTGCCGGCCTTGAAGGCGCCGAACAGGATGCCCGCGGCGAACACGCCCCACGGCTTGGAGCGACCGAGCAGAGCCACGGTGATGGCGTCGAAGCCGATCCCCGAGTCGATGCCGGAGCCGAAGCCGCTGGTGGTGGTGCCGAGCACCTGGTTGATGCCGGCCAGGCCGACGAGCCCGCCGGAGAACAGCATCGCGTAGACGTACATGCGCTGCACGCTGATGCCCGCCACCCGTGCGGCGTTGGGGTTCTCACCGACGGCCCGGAACTTGAAGCCCAGGCTTGAGCGGCCCAGCAGCCACCACACGAAGACCGTGGCCGCGATCACCAGGATGAACCCGAAGTGCAGGTTGTAGTTGGGGCCGAGGATGTCGAAGAAGACCGCGGTCTCCTTGGTGGCGGGGCTCTTCGGGTTGTTCGAGCCGGGCGTCTTGAGGAACCCGTCACGCAGCAGGAAGCTGACCAGGTAGAAGGCCACGTAGTTGAGCATGATCGTGGTGATCACCTCGTGCGCGCCGGTGCGGGCCTTGAGCAGGCCGACCAGGCCGCCCCAGAGGGCACCGCCGAGAACGCCGGCCACGAGCGCCGCGATCATGTGGATGCCGGCCGGCAGCTCGAGGGCGAACGCCACCCATCCGCCGAGGGTCGCGGCGATGAGCATCTGGCCGCGGCCGCCGATGTTGAACAGGCCCACCCGGAAACCGAGCGCGACACCGAGGCCGGCGGCGATCAGCGGGGTGGCGTAGGTGAAGGTCTCGGTGAGCGGCTTGATGCCGTCGGCGAAGCTCGGGCGGCGGAAGTTGTACACCGAACCCTGGAACAGGGCCGAGTACGCGCCGGAGACCGAGTTCCAGACGGCGCCGATGAGGTCGCCGGGCCGGGAGAAGAAGTACCCGGCGCTCTCCTGCACGTCATCGTTGGTGAAGGCGATCATCACGGCGCCGACAAGGAGCGCGAGGACCACGGCGAGCACCGAGATGATCGCGTTGCCCGTGGTGATCTCACGGAAGATGTTGTGCCAGCGCGACGGTTCGGCGGGCTCGGTCGGCGCCGGGGTCGTGGTGGGCTGCTGCGCGGCGCTCATGCTGCGGCTCCTTCTGCGGGCGTTTCGCCCGCCATCATCAGACCCAGAACGGATCGGGGGGTGTCGCCGGGAACGATGCCGACAATGCGGCCGCTGTACATGACCATGATGCGGTCGGCGAGGGCGGCGACCTCGTCGAGTTCGGTGGAGATCACGATGACCGGGGTGCCGGCATCCCGGGTGGCGACGATACGCTCGTGCACGAATTCAATCGAGCCCACGTCGAGACCGCGGGTTGGCTGCGCCGCCACGAACAGACGCAGGTCGCGGCTGAGTTCGCGGGCGAGCACGACCTTCTGCTGGTTGCCGCCGGAGAGGCGGCCGACGGGCGTCTCGATGCCCTGGGAGCGCACGTCGAATTCCTTCACCTTGGCGCGGGCGAAGTCGGCCAGGTAGCTCAACTGCACGTTGAACCGTTTGACGAACGGGAGTTTGTTGGAGCGGTCGAGCATGAGGTTCTCGGCGATGGTGAACGCGCCGACCAGGCCGTCCCTGGTACGGTCCTCCGGCACGAAGCCGACACCGGCGTCGAGCACCTGGCGCACCGAGTGGCCGCGGAGCGACGTGCCGTCGAGGGTGATCTCCCCCACGACGCGGGGCTGCAGGCCCATCAGCGCCTCGGTCAGTTCGGTCTGGCCGTTGCCCTGCACGCCGGCGATGGCGAGGATCTCGCCGGCCTTGACGTCGAAGCTGACATCGTTGACCAGGATCTGGCCGAGCGGGTCGATCACGGTGAGGTTGGTCACCACGAGTGCCGGCGCGCCCGGCGTGGCGGGCGCCTTGTCGACGGTGAGGTCGACGGCGCGGCCCACCATCAGCGTGGCGAGCTCTTCGTTGCTCGCGGTCGGTGAGGCGGTGCCGACGACCTTGCCCAGACGGATGACCGTGATCCGGTCCGCGACTTCGCGCACCTCGCGCAGTTTGTGGGTGATGAAGACGATGGAGGTCCCAGCGGCCTTGAGCTGACGCATGATGTTCATCAGCTCGTCGGTCTCCTGTGGGGTGAGCACCGCGGTGGGCTCATCGAAGACCAGCACCTTCGCGTCGCGGGAGAGCGCCTTGATGATCTCCACCCGCTGCTGGACTCCCACGGGGAGGTTCTCGACGAGGGCATCGGGGTCGACGTTGAACCCGAAGCGGTCGGAGATCTCACGGACCCGCTTGCGTGCGGCGGGCAGGTCGAGGCGACCGCCGACCTTGGTCTGCTCGTGGCCGAGCATGACGTTCTCGGCGACGGTGAACACCGGGATGAGCATGAAGTGCTGGTGCACCATGCCGATGCCCGCGGCCATGGCGTCGCCGGGTCCGGTGAAGTGCTGGGGTACGTCATCGAGAAGGATCTGCCCCTCTTCGGCGCGGTACAGGCCGTAGAGCACGTTCATCAGCGTTGACTTACCGGCTCCGTTCTCGCCGAGCAGGGCGTGGATTTCGCCCTCCTCGATGGTGAGGTTGATGTCGTCATTGGCAACCAGGGCACCGAATCTCTTCGTAATGCCGCGAAGTTCGAGCTTCATAGTCTTCGATTCTATTGAGGTGCTGCCCGGCCGGGGTCCAGGCGGGGCGGTAGCCGGAACAGACCACGCAACGAAACGGGGAGGCCAGCGTGACGCTGGCCTCCCCGGTGCCCTGACGGGCGGTCGTGCTAAACGGTAATGCCGGTGGAACTGGGTGTTACTTGGGCGTGGCGTCGCTGGTCACGACGATGTCGCCGCTGATGATCTTCGCCTTGAGGTCGTCGACCTCGGTGACCAGGGTCGGGTCGACCTTGGACTCCCAGTCGTGCAGCGGGGCCAGGCCGACACCCTCGTTCTCGAGCGTTCCGATGTACGGGTCAGCGGAGAAGTCTCCGTTTGCCGCGTCGGTGACGATCGTGTCGGTGGCATCCGTCATCGACTTCATGATCGAGGTGAGGTACATCGATGCGAACTCGGGCGTGGTCTCGAACAGGTCGCTGTCGACACCGATGATGGCGACGTCCTTGCCGGAATCGGCAATGGCCTGTGCGGTGCCCTGGAAGAGCGGGCCGGCGACCGGGAGGATGATGTCCGCACCGGCGTCGATCAGACCGGCGCTGATGGTCTTGCCCTGGCTGATGTCGTCGAATCCGCCAGCGATCGAGCCGGACTGGGCTTCTTTGTTCCAGCCGACAAGCTTGACGTCGGTCTTCTTCTCGGTGTTGTAGTACGCGATGCCGTCGGCAAAGCCGTCCATGAAGATGGTGACGGACGGGTATGCCATGCCACCGAAGGTGCCGACGGTGCCGGTCTTGGTGGTGCCTGCGGCGAGGTAGCCGGCCAGGAACGCGGCCTGCGCGGTGTCGTAGAGAACCGGCTTGACGTTGTCGAGGCTCAGGGGGCTGAAGTCGTCGTTGGAGAGCGGCGAGTCGATGATCGCGAATTCGACGTCGGTGTTCGCCTGGGCGGCGTCGCGCGTGGCGTTGGCGAGGGCGAAGCCGACGGTCAGGATGAAGTTGCAGCCCTGGTCGACCATGCTGGTCACGTTGCCGGCGTACTGGTCCTCAGAGGTGGACTCGGCCTGCTTGAATTCGACACCGAGTTCCTCGGAGGCCTTCTTCATGCCGTCGAAGCTGGACTGGTTGAACGACTTGTCGTCGAAGCCGCCGAAGTCGGAGACGATGCAGGGCAGGAAGTCCGCGGCCGCGCTGTCGGACGAGCCGGACGTCGTGGGGGCCGGCGCACACGCCGCGAGCAGAGCGAGAACGCCGAGTGAGGCAAGGCCGCCGAGCGTTGCCTTGCGGGTCGTGATTGTCAAGATTGACCTCCAGATGAGGCCCGGCGTGGGATCGCACGGGCTGGTATATGGAGTACACGTTACCCAGAACACCCCTGCTCAGATGAGCAAAGCGGCACTGTAGCCAAAAGGTTATCAACCCGCGACATTCTGGAAATCCGGCGGACACAAATCGTCATCTACCGGGGCTAATGCTGAGCGGCCCTCTCGGGCGCACTCTGGCCCGTCAGAGCACGTCCGAGCTGCCGGAGAGCCGGAGGGCGTCGACGACGGCCTTGACCTTCTGGGCGTTCGCGCTGGTGGTGACCAGGAGCGCGTCCGGGGTGTCGACCACGACGATGTCCTCCACCCCGATGAGCGCGATCATGCGCTTGGTGTGGCTGACCACGATGCCGCTGGAGGAGTCGGCGAGCACGCGGGCACCCTCACCGAGGATCGCCAGGTCGCGCTTGCGGCCGTTGGAGTGGATCTTGGCGATCGACGCGAAGTCCCCCACGTCATCCCAGTCGAACTGGCCGGGGATCACGGCGAGCTTGCCCTTGACGGCGGCCGGCTCGGCGACCGAGTAGTCGATGGCGATCTTCTTGAGCTTGGGCCAGACCCGGTCGACCACGGCGCCGCGGCGGGGGGTGTCCCAGGCCTCGGCCAGTTCGAGGAGGCCTGCGAGCAGCTCAGGCTCCGTGGCACCGATCTCCTCGAGCAGACGGTCGGCGCGGGCGATGAACATGCCCGCGTTCCAGAGGTACTGGCCGCTGGACAGGTAGCGCTTGGCGGTGGCCGGGCTCGGCTTCTCCACGAACGAGTTGACCGACTGGGCGCTCGGGGCGCCCTCGATGTCGAGGGGACCGCCGGTCTTGATGTACCCGAAACCGATCGCCGGCTCGGTCGGCTGGATGCCGATGGTGACGATGAGGCCGGTGTCGGCCGCGGCGATGGCCTCGACCACGGCCTGGCGGAAAGCAGCCGGGCCCTTGATGACGTGGTCGGCGGCGAACGAGCCGATGATCACGCCGGGTTCGCGGCGCTCCAGGATGGCGGCGGCGAGGCCGATCGCGGCCGAGGAGTCCCGCGGCTCGCTCTCGAGCACCACATTGATGTCGGCCAGCTCAGGCAGCTGCTCTTCCACGGCGGCGCGGTGGGCGCGGCCCGTGACAACCATGATGCGCTGGTCGCCGGAGAGCGGGGCCAGCCGGTCCCAGGTGGCGCGGAGCAGCGTCTGGCCGCTTCCGGTGAGGTCGTGCAGGAACTTGGGAGCATCGGCGCGCGACAGCGGCCACAGTCTCGAGCCGATCCCGCCGGCGGGGATCACACTGTAGAAACGGTCGAGGGAATCTGCTGAGTGGGACATTGCGCCAGACTACCGGTTCGTTGGCCCCGTTCATCCAAGGTTCACCCCACGGACGCGCGCGCTGCCTACTGTGGCGGCATGAGGGTTGCCGTCGTCAGCGAAAGCTTCCTCCCCACGGTCAGCGGGGTCACCACGAGCGTCTGCAAGGTGCTGGCCGAATTGCGCCGCACCGGCCACGAGGCGATGGTCGTCGCACCGTTCGGGGCCCCGGAGTCATTCGCCGGGTTCCCCGTACACACGGTGCCCGCGCTCTCCTACCGGCAGTTCCCGGTGGGGTTGCCCAACCCGCGGGTGCTGGGGCTGCTGGCCGACTTCCAACCGGATGTGCTGCACGCCGCGTCGCCGTTCCTCCTCGGCGCCCAGGGCATCGCCGCGGCCCGGCGCCTGGGGGTGCCCAGCGTGGCGGTCTTCCAGACGGATGTGGCCGGCTACGCCCACCGCAACCATCTCGGCCAGGCCACCCGGCTGGCCTGGCGGTTCGTGAAGTGGGTGCACGACGGCGCCGACCTGACCCTGGTGCCCTCCGAGGCCTCGATGCAGGACCTCCGCCGCATCGGCGTGGCCAACCTGGATCGCTGGACCCGCGGGGTGGACCTGGACGGCTATCACCCCAACAACCGGCGCGACCCGAGCGTGGCGGCGCTACGCCGCACCCTGGCGCCGGCCGGCGAGGTCGTGATCGGCTACGTGGGTCGCATCGCCCCCGAGAAGCAGGTCGAACGGTTCCGCGCCCTGCGCGGGTTGCCCGGCATCAGCATCGCCCTGGTCGGCGACGGGCCGTCCACTCCCCTGGTGGCCAGGGCGCTGGCCGGCATGCCGGTCACCTGGCTCGGCCGGCTCGCCGGGCCCGAGCTCGCCGCCGCCTACGCCGCCTTCGACGTGTTCCTGCACGCGGGCACGGAGGAGACCTTCGGCCAGACCCTGCAGGAGGCGCACGCGGCCGGACTGCCCGTCGTGGCGCCCCGGGCCGGCGGCCCGATCGACCTCGTCGACCACGGCACCGACGGTTTCCTGTTCCACCCCGACGACGACGCCGACCTGCGCCGCCACGTGGCCGCGCTCGTCTCCGACAGGTCGCTGCGGCACCGGATGGGCGAGGCGGGCCGCCGGGCGGTGCTGGGCCGCAGCTGGGAGAACGTGTGCGCCACCCTGTTCGATCACTACCAGCGGGTCATCGACGAGGGCCTCGCCCGCCGCGCCGAGACGCTGGTGCCCCTGGCTCAACGCCGCTGAGCCCACCAGTTCGGGCGAGCACCGCCCCGCGAGGCGCCGGGCCCGCCCGACATGCACGGCGGGCCCGGTCCTCATTCAGTTGGCTACGACGACCTGCTTGCTGTTCGGCATGATCTGCTGCCATCCGGCGTACAGATCGCCCTTCTTGGCAAACGCTTTCGAGTCGGCGATCAAGCCCATCTTGTCCCCACCGAGCGAGAACTGTGTGACTCCACCGAGTTGGGTGGTCCATCCCGCGGATAGCCCACCATCCTTCACGATGAGCGTCCCAGCACCGAGGACGCCCACTCGCGAACCATCCAGCTCCACGTCACTCCCGCTGACCACGGCCACCCAGGGCGCGTAGAGGTCGCCCTCCTTGACGCGCACCACTCCGTCAGGCCACACCACTCCGATTCGGCTCCCTGAAAGCGACACGTCCGTGCCGCTTCCTTGAGCAACCCATGGAGCGCCGAGGCCACCATCCTTCACCGAGATACCCCCGCCGGTGAAGCGCACGCCGATGCGACTTCCGGACATCGACACCTGGGCGGTATCCGTGGCAACAGTGGTCCAACCCGCGTTCAATCCGCCTTCCTTGACGTAGAGGATATTGTCGGCGCCGACCACCGCGACCCGGTTGCCGTCAAGGTCGATGTCCCGGATCCCGGACGACATGACGTCTACCCAACCGGCATAGAGGTCCCCTTCCTTCACGAAGGCATGCCCATCGGTGGTGACGACCCCGATACGGTTTCCCGCCAGAGCAACCTTCGCCACGCCACCCAGTTGGAAAACCCAGGAGCTGGACATCTGGCCTTCCTTGACATACAGGTTTCCATCGGTCCCGATCACCGCATAGCGCTCGCCGTAAGAACTGGCGGGGTTCAGGCCGGGGAACGACCAGTTGATTGGCGTTCCCTTGCTCTGCGCACTGCCGCAGGGAAACGCGGAATTGAGATCCTGCGCGGCGTTGTTGATCAGTACCTCGAAATGCAGATGCGTTCCCGTCGACAAGCCGGTTGAACCCATGACCCCGATCTGTTGGCCTTGGGTGACCTGCGCACCGACGCCGACGCTGTACGCGCTGAGGTGCGCATAGCGGGTCGAGTATCCGTCGGAGTGCTGGATGACGATCGCCTTGCCATAGGTTCCGTCCACGGCAGCAGAGATGACCTTCCCCGGCGCAGCAGCGGCCACCGTCGGACCCGATGAGTTGGCGATGTCTATCCCCGCATGGTGGGATGCGTCCGTTCCGTCGCAGTACACCCGGTACCCTCCGGTGACGGTGCCACTTGCGGGAACAATCATCGCTCCCGTTCGGGCCTGTGCGGGCTGCGCCACCACGGCCGATCCCAGTGCCGCCAGCACCGAGACGACCACGACAAGCCCAACTCGCCTTAAACGCTTTTTGCCTTCAGCCAGCATCTTGTATCCCCCCAAAACAAGCTGGAGCGCACCGCACCCCCGCGACTAGATCGGCGCACTCGCCGATTCAGGGCCAGTATCCTCCGCCGCTGGACGCGGAAACCACCCCCCGAAAGAGGTGCAAGGTCGCGCCGCACCCACGGGCTGGCGGACATCGGCGGCCACGGGCGGCATAGGGCACAAAGCCTCTGGCATCCAGGTTCGGCCTTAGGCAGCCCTAACCGACTTATCTCGTTGTCGAGACATAGACTGTAGGCACGTGTTTGTTCAACGATGACACCTCGTTCAGCAGGGGTCACGACTCAGCCAGGGAGGGTTGGTCATGCCACAGAATTCGGCAGGGGCCCTGACAGCTCAGCGGAAGACGACCTCGCGTCGCCCGGCCGGAACGCTCTACCGCGGCCGTGAGGGCATGTGGTCCTGGGTGTTGCACCGGATCACCGGGGTGGCGATCTTCTTCTTCCTCCTCGTGCACATCCTCGACACCGCCCTCGTGCGGGTCAGCCCCGAGGCGTACAACGCCGTGATCAGCCAGTACCAGACGCCCATCATGGGCCTGGGCGAGACGGCCCTCGTCGCCGCGATCGTGTTCCACGCCTTCAACGGCCTGCGGATCATCGCCATCGACTTCTGGAACGCGAAGTACCAGCGGGTGCTCTTCTACGTGGTCATCGGCCTGTGGCTGGTCACCATGATCGCCTTCGTGCCCCGCCACCTGATCAACGTGTTCAGCCACTAGGAGGACCGGATCATGACTTCGACTCTCGCCGCCCCCCGCAGCCCGTACGCCCGCACCCCGCACAAGCGCGGCGTGAACTGGGAGAAGTGGGGCTGGATCTACATGCGCGTCTCCGGCATCGTGCTGGTCGTGCTGATCTTCGGCCACCTCTTCGTCAACCTCATGGTGGGAGAGGGCGTCAGCGCCCTCAACTTCGCCTTCGTCGCCGGCAAGCTGTCCAGCCCGTTCTGGCAGTGGTGGGATGTGGCCATGCTCTGGCTCGCCCTCATCCACGGCGGCAACGGCATGCGCACCCTCGTGAACGACTACGCCACCACCCGCATCGGCCGCGGCATCCTCAAGTCCGCGATCCTCGCCGCCGTGGTCATCCTGATCGTGCTCGGCACCCTCGTCGTCTTCACCTTCGACCCGTGCCCGGCCGGAGCGCCCACCGACCTTCTCCCCACTTTCTGCCAGGCCCTCTAGGCCCCCAAGGAGCTGCAAAAACTTCCATGACGGATGCACCTGTGACCAATCCCGAATCCACCATCGTCGACGGTGTGCACTACCACCAGTTCGACATCGTCATCATCGGGGCGGGAGGAGCGGGCATGCGGGCCGCCATCGAGGCCGGCCCCAACGCATCCACCGCGGTGATCTCGAAGCTCTACCCCACCCGCTCGCACACTGGCGCGGCGCAGGGCGGCATGGCCGCGGCCCTGGCGAACGTGGAGGAAGACAACTGGGAGTGGCACACCTTCGACACCGTCAAGGGCGGTGACTACCTCGTCGACCAGGACGCCGCGGAGATCCTCGCGAAGGAAGCCATCGACGCGGTCATCGACCTCGAGAACATGGGCCTGCCCTTCAACCGCACCCCAGAGGGCAAGATCGACCAGCGCCGATTCGGCGGCCACACCCGCGACCACGGCAAGAGCCCGGTGCGCCGCGCCTGCTACGCCGCCGACCGTACCGGCCACATGATCCTGCAGACGCTGTACCAGAACTGCGTCAAGCGCGGCATCAACTTCTTCAACGAGTTCTACGTGCTCGACCTGATCATGACCAACGTCGACGGCGTCGACCAGCCCTCCGGCGTGGTCGCCTACGACCTCGCCAGCGGTGAGCTGCACGTCTTCTCCGGCAAGGCGTTCATCTTCGCCACCGGCGGTTTCGGCAAGATCTACAAGACCACCTCCAACGCGCACACCCTCACCGGCGACGGCGTGGGCATCATCTGGCGCAAGGGCCTGCCGCTGGAGGACATGGAGTTCTTCCAGTTCCACCCGACCGGCCTGGCGGGCCTGGGCATCCTGCTCACCGAGGGCGCCCGCGGTGAGGGAGCGATCCTCCGCAACGCCTCCGGCGAGCGGTTCATGGAGCGCTACGCGCCCACCATCAAAGACCTCGCCCCGCGTGACATCGTCGCCCGCTGCATGGTCAAGGAGGTCGCGGAAGGCCGCGGCGCCGGCCCGAACAAGGACTACGTCTACCTGGACTGCACCCACCTGGGTGCAGAAGTGCTCGAGACCAAGCTGCCCGACATCACCGAGTTCGCCCGCACCTACCTCGGCGTCGACCCGGTCACCGAGCCGGTGCCCGTGATGCCCACCGCGCACTACGCGATGGGCGGCATCCCCACCAACGTCAAGGCCGAGGTGCTGCGCGACAACACCACCGTCGTGCCCGGCCTCTACGCCGCCGGTGAATGCGCCTGCGTCTCGGTGCACGGCTCCAACCGTCTCGGCACCAACTCGCTGCTGGACATCAACGTGTTCGGCAAGCGCGCCGGCAACAACGCCGTCGAGTACGTCAAGACCGCCGAGTTCGTGCCGCTGCCCGAAGACCCGGCCAAGTTCGTGCGCGAGCTGCTCGCCACCATCCGCACCTCCACCGGCACCGAGCGCATCGCCGTGCTCCGCCGCGAGCTGCAGGAGGTCATGGATGCCAAGGCCCAGGTGTTCCGCACCGACGAGTCGCTCTCCGAAGTGACCGAGACCATCCACCTGCTCCGCGAGCGGTACAAGAACATCGGCGTGCAGGACAAGGGCCGCCGGTTCAACACCGACCTGCTCGAGGCCGTCGAACTGGGCTTCCTGCTCGACCTCGCCGAGGTCGTCGTCTTCTCCGCACGCAACCGCAAGGAAAGCCGCGGCGGCCACATGCGCGACGACTATCCCCTGCGCGACGACGTCAACTACCTGCAGCACACCATGGCCTACCTGTCCGGCGACGCGCTGTCGGCGGATGCTGCCGACCACATTTCGCTCGACTGGAAGCCCGTGACCATTACGCGCTACCAGCCGATGGAGAGGAAGTACTAGTGAGCACCCCCACCCTCGAGAAGCCCCCAGCGGTTCCCGAAGAGATCCAGTCGTTCACGGTCACCCTGTCGGTGCGCCGGTTCAACCCGGAGACCGACGAAGACCCGCACTGGGAGAACTACGACGTCGAAATGTACGCGACGGACCGCATCCTGGACGCGCTGCACAAGATCAAGTGGGAACAGGACGGCTCCCTGAGCTTCCGCCGCTCCTGCGCGCACGGCATCTGCGGCTCCGACGCGATGCGCATCAACGGCCGCAACCGCCTGGCCTGCAAGACCCTGATCAAGGACCTCGACATCACCAAGCCCGTCACCGTGGAGGCCATCAAGGGCCTGCCGCTGGAGAAGGACCTGATCGTGGACATGGAGCCGTTCTTCGCCTCCTTCCGCGAGGTGCAGCCGTTCCTGATGGCCCAGAACACGCCCAAGGACGGCAAGGAGCGCATCCAGACCGTCGCCCAGCGCGAGCGTTTCGACGACACCACCAAGTGCATCCTCTGTGCCGCGTGCACGTCGAGCTGCCCGGTGTTCTGGACCGACGGCCAGTACTTCGGCCCGGCCGCGATCGTGAACGCACACCGGTTCATCTTCGACTCCCGCGACGACAGCGCCGCCGTGCGCCTGGACATCCTCAACGACAAGGAAGGCGTCTGGCGCTGCCGCACGACCTTCAACTGCACCGAAGCCTGCCCGCGCGGCATCCAGGTGACGCAGGCCATCGCCGAGGTCAAGCAGGCCATCATGCGCGGCAAGCCGTAACCCCTTACGGGTTCCTAACGAACGGCGGCCTTCGGGCCGCCGTTCGTCGTTTCGCACCGGGTGAGCCGCAGCCGCTGGCTAGGCTGGGTCGATGAAGATCGGCGACCTCATCAAGCGTGTCATGGCCTCCCGACCCGTGCGGGTGTTCACCCATTTCGGCCAGAGCCGCGGGCCGATTCTCGCCGCCGGCATGGCGTACCAGGCCATCTTCGCCATCTTCGCCGCCCTCTGGCTCGTATTCTCCGTGGCGGGCCTGTGGCTCACCGCGAACCCCGACCTGATGGACCGCCTGTTCGCACTCATCAACCAGTCCGTGCCCGGTCTGATCGGCGAGAAGGGCGTGGTCAATCCGGACACCCTGAGTAACACCGGCGCGCTCACCTGGAGCAGTGCCATCGCCCTCGTAGGGTTGCTCGCCACCACCCTCGGCTGGCTCAACACCACCTCACAGGCCGTGCGCGGCATCTTCGGAATGGGCCAGGAGACCACGTTCTTCGTGCTGGTGAAACTGCGCGAACTCGGCCTCGGCCTCCTGTTCGGCCTGGCCCTGGTGGTGTCCGCCGTCATCTCGATCGTGAGCACGGAACTCCTGCGCTCTGTCCTGGGCCTGTTCGGCCAGGGCGCCGACTCGTTCTGGTTCATCGCGTCGAGCCAGGCGATCGGCCTCTTGATCGTGCTGATCATCGACACACTCACCCTCGCCGCCCTGTTCCGGGTGCTCTCGCACGTGCGCATCCCCTGGCGCAACCTGCTCGTCGGGTCGCTGCTCGGCGCGATCGCGCTCGGCGTGCTCAAGGTGCTCGGCGCCGCCCTGCTCGGCGGAGCGGCCAAGAACCCCCTGCTGGCCGGCTTCGCGGTGATCATCGGTCTGCTGATCTGGTTCAACCTCACCTCCACGGTCACGCTCATCTCGGCGTCCTGGATCGCGGTGGGCATGCAGGATGCCGGCATCCCCCCGTCCAGCCTGAGCGCCGACGAGGCCAAGAAGCTCGCCGAGGAGGAAGAGGCCGCGGCCCGGCGCCTGGTCGTGGAGGCGGAGCTCCGCGACGCGCGGGCCGCCGCCGCCGACGCATCCTGGTTGCAACGCCCCGGCCGGACGCGCCGGCTGCGGAAGGCCGAGCGGCAGGCCGAGAAGTACGACGTGCAGGAGCCGGCCGAGCGCTGACCCGCAGCCGGCCGGCCGGGCGCCGTTCACGGGCCGCATCCGCGACCACCGTCAGGGGCACTCGGTAGAATCGGCGCATGCCGTCTTCTTCGCACGATTCGACCACCCAGCCCCTGCGCATCGCCAGCATCAACACCAATGGCATCCGTGCCGCGTTCCGGAAGGGCATGGGCGACTGGCTCGCCACCCGCGACGTCGACATCCTCGCCATCCAGGAGGTGCGCGCCGCGACGGAAGACATCGAGGCGCTGCTGGGCCCGGACTGGAGCATCCTGCACGACGCCGCGTCGGCGAAGGGCCGCGCGGGCGTGGCCATCGCCAGCCGCAAGAGCGCGTCGATCCACCGGGTCGAGCTGGGCCACCCCGACTTCGACAGCGCCGGCCGTTGGCTCGAGGCCGACTACGAGGTGAACGGCAAGATCGTGACCGTGGTGAGCACCTATGTGCACTCCGGCGAGGTCGACACCCCCAAGCAGGTCGAGAAGTTCACCTTCCTCGACTCGATGCTCACCCGGCTGCCCGAACTCGCCGCGCACAGCGAACGGGTCGTGGTGCTCGGCGACCTCAACGTAGGACACCGCAAGTTCGACATCAAGAACTGGAAGGGCAACGTTAAGCGGGCCGGCTTCCTGCCCGAGGAACGCGCGTACTTCGACAAGATCCTCGGCGCCGAGGACGAGGCCGACTACAACAACGGCGCGGGCCTGGGCTGGGTCGACGTGGGCCGCAAGGCCGCCGGCGAGGTGGACGGACCGTTCACCTGGTGGTCCTGGCGTGGCCAGGCGTTCGACAACGACACCGGCTGGCGCATCGACTACCAGCTCGCGACACCCGCACTGGCGGCATCCGTCGTCAACTACACGGTCGACCGGGCGGATGCCTACGACCAGCGCTGGAGCGACCACGCCCCCGTGGTCGTCGACTACGCCATCTAGCTCTTCCCCTCGCCGCACCGCGGCCCACTGTTCGACGAAAGACACCCCATCATGACCAAGACCCGCCTCTACTCCGGCATGCAGCCCTCCGCCGACTCGTTGCAGATCGGCAACTACATCGGCGCGCTGCTGAACTGGAAGAAGCTGCAGCAGACGCACGACGCGTTCTTCTCGATCGTGGACCTGCACGCCATCACCGTGGCGCAGGACCCGGCCAAGCTGCGGGAGAACACCCGTGCGACCGCCGCGCAGTACATCGCCGCGGGTATCGACCCTGCCGAGTCGACTCTGTACGTGCAGTCGCATGTGGCCGCGCACGCGCAGCTGGCCTGGGCGTTGAACACCCTCACCGGTTTCGGCGAGGCCAGCCGGATGACCCAGTTCAAGGACAAGTCGCAGAAGCAGGGCGCCGACGCCACCACCGTGGGGCTGTTCGCGTACCCGGTGCTCATGGCCGCAGACATCCTGCTCTTCCAGAGCGAGATCGTGCCGGTGGGCGAGGACCAGCGCCAGCACGTTGAGCTCACCCGCGACCTCGCGGCCCGGTTCAACTCCCGGTTCGGCGACACCTTCACCGTGCCCGAGGCCTCGATCATCCGCGACACCGCGAAGATCTACGACCTGCAGAACCCCACCGCGAAGATGTCGAAGTCGGCCGAGTCGCACGCCGGCGTGATCTGGATGCTCGACGAGCCATCCGTCACCGCGAAGAAGATCATGCGCGCCGTGACCGACGCCGAGGGCGGCGTGGTCTTCGACCGGGAGAACAAGCCCGGCGTGGCGAACCTCCTCACGATCTACTCCGTGATGGCGGAGCGATCGATCCAGTCGCTCGAGGACGAGTACGCCGGCCGCGGCTACGGCGACTTCAAGAAGGGCCTGGCCGAGGTGGTCACCGAGACCTTCGGCGCGATCCGCGGGCGCACGCTCGAGCTGCTCGACGACCCGGCCGAGCTCGACCGGATCCTGGCCGGCAACGCCGACCGGGCCGCCGCGGTGGCCGACGTCACCCTCGCGAACGCGTTCGAGCGCATGGGCTTCCTGGCGCGCCGCTGAGGCGTTCTCTCCGCTGATGCGACCGGTCGAGCTGTCCTCCCCGCTGCTCCGCTTGGATGCCCCGCGCCCGGACGACGCCGCTCGGGTGTTCGAGCACTGCCAGGACCCGGTGATGGCTCGGTACCTGGCGCGCCTGCCGTCGCCGTACCGGTTCGAGGATGCCACCGACTTCGTCACCGGTTACGTGCCTGACGCGTGGGCTGGCGACCAGGAATACACCTGGGCGGTGCGCGGTCCAGCCGGACCGGAGCTGGTCGGCGTGATCAGCCTGAGCGTGCCGTCTGCGGCGGAGCCGGGTGTGGGGTCGGGGTCGGGGTCGGGGTCCGGGTCCGGGTCCGGGTCGGAGTCCGGGTCGGGGTCGGGGTCGGAGTCCGGGTCGGAGTCCGGGTCGGGGTCGGAGTCCGGGTCGGGGTCGGAGTCCGCGTCGGGGTCGGAGTCCGGGTCGGGGTCCGGGTCCGGCTCCGCGGACCGCACGAGTTCGATCGGGTTCTGGCTCGGCACCGCCCACCGGGGCCAGGGGCTCATGGTCGAGGCGCAACGGCTGGTGCTCGACTGGGGCTTCACGACGGGGCTCTGCGACACCGTGCACTGGGAGTGCGTGGCCGGCAACCTCGCGTCGGCCCGGGCCGCTCGCAAGGCCGGGTTCCGCTTCACCGGGCAGGGACCGGCAGGGATCGCCTACCGGGACGGCACGCATCCGCTCTCGTGGAAGGGCACTCTGCACGCCACCGACGACCGCACACCGCCCGCGGGCTGGCCGGCCGAGGTCGTGGGCGCGTGAACCGCGCCGCGCGCTCCTGTGGGCTCCTGTGGCCGCTGAGGCCGCTGAGGCCGCTGAGGCCGCTGTGACCGGCGTGGCAGGTGCGACCGATGAGGCGCGTGCAGCCGGTCTGGCACCACCGGTGTTGGTGCTGTTCGATCTGGACGACACCCTGTTCGCGCACCGGGAGGCCGTGGCCGCTGGGATCCTCGGGCACGTCGCCGCACAGGGCGGCCGGGGCGCCGGCGCCGACCCGCACTCGGTCGTGACGCTCTGGAACGCGCTCGAAGAGCAGCACTATCACGCCTACCTTGCCGGCGAGCTGGACTTCGCCGGACAGCGCAGCGCCCGGGCGCGGGACTTCGCCGCGGCGCACGGGGTGGACCTCACCGAGGCGGAGGCCGCTGCCTGGTTCGACGACTATTTCCTGCACTACCGGGCGAACTGGCGCCTGCACGACGACGCTCTGCCGTGCCTGGACGCACTGACCCGCCGCATCCCCGGCGTGCGATTCGGGCTGATCACCAACGGCGAGCTGGCCTACCAGAGCGTGAAGCTGGCCGACACCGGGCTGGACGCCCGGGTGGAGCACGTGGTCACCTCGGCCGAGTTCGGCCTGGCCAAGCCCCGGCCGGAGATCTTCCGGCGCGCCTGCGCCCTCTTCGGCGCCGACCCTGCCCGCTCGGTTTACGTGGGCGACCGGTTGCGCACCGACGCGATCGGCGCTGCCGCCGCGGGCCTCACCGGCGTCTGGCTGGACCGGGTCGGCGCCGCCGGCCCTCCCCCGCCGGACGCCGACCTCGTCGAGGCCCGAGAGCTGGGCGTCATCCGTCTCACCGCCCTCGACGCCCTGCCCGCCCTCCTCGCCCCGAGCTAGCGCCAACCGGACGCGGCCACGTGGGACCGTACAGGCCGACGCGCGGGTCAGGCGCCGCTGCGCCGGTGGCACGCCAGGCGCGGAACGGCGCCGCACCCGCGCGCCCCCAGGCGCGGGCCCGACGCCGCTGCGCGGGAGGCACGCCGCTGCGCGAGAGGCACGCCGCCACGCGGGAGGCACGCCGCCACGCGAGAGGCACGCCGCCACGCGAGAGGCACGCCGCCACGCGAGAGGCACGCCGCCACGCGAGAGGCACGCCGCCACGCGGGAGGCACGCCGCTGCGCGGGAGGCACGCCGCTCCCGCCCGGCACCCGCGGAACGGCGCCGCACCCGCGCACCGCGTCACGCGGGTCAGGCGCCGCTGCGCAGGAGGCACGCCAGGCGCGGAACGGCGCCGCACCCGCGCAACTCCGGAGAGTGACGGATGCGGCGCCGAAGTGATGGCCGCTGAGGGTCTGCTGGGTCCTGGGGCTAGAGGACGTCCTCGTCGACCCAGTCGAGGGTCTTTGTGACGGCCTTCTTCCAGTTGCGGAGCAGACGGGCCCGCTCGGCCTCGTCCATGTCGGGCTCCCAACGGGCGTCTTCCTGCCAGTTGGCGCGCAGCTCGCCCAGGCCGCTCCAGAATCCCACGGCCAGGCCGGCCGCGTAGGCGGCGCCGAGCGCGGTGGTCTCGGCGACGACCGGGCGTACCACGGGCACACCGAGGATGTCAGCCTGGAACTGCAGCAGCAGGTTGTTGCCCGTTGCCCCGCCGTCGACCTTGAGCTCGGTCAGCGGCACACCGGAGTCGGCGTTGACGGCGTCGATGACCTCGCGGGTCTGGAAGGCGATGGCCTCCAGTGCCGCGCGGGCGATGTGGCCCTTGTTCACGAACCGGGTGAGTCCCACGAGTGCGCCACGGGCGTCCGAGCGCCAGTACGGCGCGAACAAGCCGCTGAACGCCGGCACGAAGTACGCGCCGCCGTTGTCGTCGACGGTGCGGGCGAGCGCCTCGATCTCACTGGCCGAACTGATCATGCCGAGGCTGTCACGCAGCCACTGGATGAGCGATCCGGTGACGGCGATGGAGCCCTCGAGCGCGTAGTGCGGTTCGGCGTCGCCGAGCTTGTAGCCGAGCGTGGTGAGCAGGCCGTTCTTGGAGTGGATGATCTCGGTGCCGGTGTTGAAGATCAGGAAGTTACCGGTGCCGTAGGTGTTCTTCGCCTCGCCCTGGTCGAATGCGGCCTGGCCGAACGTGGCCGCCTGCTGGTCGCCGAGGATGCCGGCGATGGGCACCTCGCGCAGCAGGCTGTGCTCGTTGACGGTGCCGTAGACCTCGCTGGAGGAGCGGATCTCGGGCATCATCGAGCGCGGCACCCCGAAGATCCCGAGGATCTCGTCGTCCCATTCGAGGGTCTCGAGGTTCATGAACAGGGTGCGGCTGGCGTTGGTGACGTCGGTCGCGTGTACGCCGCCCTCGAGCCCGCCGGTGAGGTTCCAGAGCACCCAGGTGTCGGTGGTGCCGAACATCAGGTCGCCGGCGTCGGCCTTCTCACGGGCGCCCTCGACGTTCTCGAGGATCCAGGCGATCTTGGTGCCGGAGAAGTACGTGGCCAGGGGCAGGCCGACGACGGGCTTGAACCGGTCGCCACCGCCATCCGCCGCAAGACGGTCGACGATGGCCTGCGTGCGGGTGTCCTGCCAGACGATGGCGTTGTAGACCGGCAGCCCGGTGGTGCGGTCCCAGACCACGGCGGTCTCGCGCTGGTTGGTGATGCCCACGGCCTCGATGTCGTGCCGGGTGAGGTTGGCCTTGGACAGCGCCTGGCCGATCACCTGACGGGTGTTGCCCCAGATCTCCATCGGGTCGTGTTCGACCCAGCCGGCGCGGGGAAAGATCTGCTCGTGTTCGAGCTGACCGGTGGAGACTATCGAGCCCGAGTGATCGAAGATGATCGCGCGGGTGCTCGTGGTGCCCTGGTCGATGGCGAAGATGTACTTGTCACTCATGTCGGAACTCCTGTGTTGGGACGCGGTTGGTGAGATTGATGGGCGGGCGGGGAAACGGTCAGGCAAGGATGGGTAGCAGGATCAGGGACGCCCAGCCGGCGAGCACGCCGCCGATGACCGGCCCGGCGACGGGAACCCACGAGTAGGACCAGTCGGAGCCGCGCTTGCCCTTGATGGGCAGAAGCGCGTGGGCGATGCGGGGGCCGAGGTCACGCGCCGGGTTGATGGCGTAGCCCGTTGGCCCGCCGAGCGAGGTGCCGATCACGATCACCAGCAGCGCCACCGGGAGGGCGCCGAGGGCGGCGAGGCCGCCGTTCTCGCCCTGGCGTCCGCCGCCGAACGCGATCACCACGAACACCAGCACAAACGTGCCGATGATCTCGGTGACCAGGTTCCAGCCGTACGAGCGGATGGCCGGCCCGGTCGCGAAGACGCCGAGCTTGTTCGCCGGCTCAGGTTCCTGGTCGAAGTGCTGCTTGTAGGCCAGCCAGACCACGACGGCGCCGATGATGGCGCCGATCATCTGGGCGGCGATGTAGGTGAGCACCGAGACGAGGTTCACCGGCACGCCCGAGCCGAACTCGGTGGCCCCCGAGGACACCAGGCCCAGGGTCACCGCCGGGTTCAGGTGCGCGCCCGAGTTGTAGGAGACGATCACACCGGCGAAGACCGCGAGGCCCCAGCCGATGGTGACCATGAGGAAGCCGGCTCCGAAGCCCTTGTTCTTCGTGAGGGCGACGTTGGCGACGACGCCACAGCCGAGGAGCACCAGGAGGGCCGTGCCCACCAGCTCCGAGAGGAATACAACACCGAGATTGTCCACGTTGACCTTTCGTGTTTCTCGGAGACGCCGAAAGCTCAGCGCACTCCGTCGTGCAGTAGCGGGGAGCGGAGAAATCCTCCGCCCCCTCGAAAGAGAGCTAGATCGACGGCACCGTGTCCGCCGCGGCGAGGTCGACGCCGTGCACCTCACGGAGCTCCGCGACAGCCTGCTCGATTTCAGCGGCGGTGCGCTCGGCGTCCCAGCCGAGCACCGGCGCGAGCAGCCCGGCGAGTTCCTCGAGCAGGGGCACGCTGAGCCCGCCGACGAAGGCGAGGCTGGTGCGGCGCAGCAGCAGGTCGATCAGGTGCGTGACGGACTCTTCGCGGGCCAGGTACTCGATCTCCCGGCGGGAGTAGAGCGCGTTGTGCTCCAGCGGTGCATCCGGCTGCTCGGTGAGCACGTCGATGATGGCGGCCGCGCGGGTGCCGTACCGGGTGAGCAGCTGTTGGGCGCGGGCACGGCCCACCTCGTCGCCATGGGCGGCGAGCCATACCGTGAGCGCGGCGGGCGTGGCCGGGAATCCCTTGCCGCCACCGATGGCCAGACCCACGGTGGACACCACGCGCGGCTGGCCGAGCAGGGCCAGGATGTCGCCGCTGAGGTGTTCGGCCAGCGCCCGGAAGGTGGTCCACTTGCCGCCGACGAGGCTGAGCAGGGTGCCGGGGCGCGAGCCCAGCGGGCTGGACTCGATGCGGTAGTCGCGGGACACGAAGCCGGGGGCCTCGTCGTCGTGCCGGGGCAGCGGGCGCACGCCGGAGAACCGGAACACGATGTGCGAACGGTTCACCTCGATGTCGGGGAACACGTGCTTGACCAGGTCGAAGAAGTAGTCGATCTCGTCTTCGGTGGTGCGGATGGGCTGCGTCATGTCGTGCTCGAGGTCGGTGGTGCCGATGAGCACCCGGCCGGCGAGCGGGTAGATCAGCACGATGCGGCCGTCGTTGTTCTCGAAGAAGATCTCGCCGCCGCCGGTGGCCTCGAGCAGCTCGGGGTGGTCGAGGACGATGTGCGAGCCCTTGGTGCCGCCCATGTAGGTGCTGGCCTGGCCGAGCGCCGTGTTGGTCAGGTCGGTCCACGGTCCAGAGGTGTTCACGACCACGTCGGCGGCGAAGCTGAATTCCTCGCCCGTGATGGTGTTGCGGAGGCGCACGCCATCGGCGTCCATGCCCACGGCTTCGACGTAGTTGGCAGCGCGGGCGTGCCGGCCGGCGTCCAGGCCGTCGCGGAGCACGTCAAGCGCGAGGCGCTCGGGGTCGTGCATCGAGGCGTCGTAGTAGGTGGCCGTGTACTTGAGGCCGGGGTTCAGCCGCGGCAGCCGGGCCAGCGACTTCTTACGGCCGTGGAACTCGTGCTTGGGCACCGAGCCGCCGTCGCGGGAGAAGGAGTCGTAGAGCACCAGGCCCACCTTGATCAGCAGCGCGCCGCGCTCCTGCGCCTTGCCCTGCTTGTGGGTGAGGAAGCGCAGCGGAGCGGCGAGCACTCCGGAGAGGGCCGAGAACATCGGCACCGTGGTCGGCAGCGGCTTCACATAGTGCGGGGCGATCTTGAGCAGGCCGTTCCGCTCGGTGACGGACTCCTTGACCAGCCGGAACTCACCGTTCTCCAGGTAGCGGATGCCGCCGTGGATCATGTGCGACGAAGCCGCGGATGCCCCGGACACGTAGTCGCCCCGGTCGACGATGGCCACGTCGACACCTTGCAGTGCCAGGTCGCGGAAGGTAGCGATGCCGTTGATGCCGGCGCCGATGATGAGCACCTTGGCCTGGGGGCGCTCGGCGAGCGCGGCGCGGGCGGCGTCGGCGGGTGAGGAAACGGGGTTGGACTGCACTGTTCACTACCTTTGTTCGTCATTCGACCAAGCCGACGACCGGATGCTGCGCGGTGCCGATTGGTGCGGAAAGCCCAACCGGGTTTGCGCGGGGGCCCTCCATATGGATTAATCAAGCTTGAGTAGATCAATCACATCCGGTCAAGCCGAGTGAACAAACGTGCAAGGAGGGGCTGTGAGCCTCGTCGATGAGTCAGCGCAGTCCGATCGGGTGCGGGATGCCCTCACCGCGGCGCACCTGTATTACATGCAGGACCTGACCATGGATGCCATCGCCCACGAGCTGCATACCTCCCGCTCTTCGGTGTCCCGCCTGCTCAGCCACGCTCGGGCGACCGGTCTCGTGGACATCCAGATCCGCTCCCCACTGGACGCGCCGAGCCGCCTCGAGCTGCTCATCGCGGAGCGTTTCCAGATCACCGCGCACGTCGTTCCCGTGCCCGATCACGCCACGGACGTGGACAGATTGGAACGTGTGGCGCTCTCAGTTGCACGGATTCTCGGTCAGTTCTTCGACTCGAACATGGTCATGGGCATCGCCTGGGGCTCCACGATGAACGCCATCAGCCGCCATGTGACGCCCAAGCAGACCCACAACTCGCAGATCATCCAGCTCAACGGCGCCGGCAATATGCGCACCACGGGCCTGAGCTACGCCAGCGAGATCCTCGGCCGGTTCGGCTACGCGTTCGGGGCGCACGTGCACCAGTTCCCGGTGCCGGCGTTCTTCGACAGCCCGGCCACCAAGCAGGCGCTCTGGCGGGAACGCAGCGTCAGCCGGCTGCTCGAGATGCAGGCCCGGATGGATGTGGCCCTGTTCGGTCTCGGCTCGCCGTTCTCCGAGGTGCCCAGCCACGTCTACGCGGGCGGTTACCTGGAGGAGGCCGACTACACCTCACTCAGCCGGGCGGGTGTGGTGGGCGATGTGGCCACGATCTTCTACCGGGCGGACGGCTCCACCGACGGCATCCTGCTGAACGCGCGCGGCACCGGTCCCGACTTCGGCGTGCTGCGGAAGACCCCGCGTCGGCTCTGCGTGGTCTCGGGAACGGCGAAGCTGGCGAGCCTCCGCGGCGCGCTCAAAGCCGGCCTGATCACCGATCTGTTCGTCGACGAAAGTACCGCCAGGGCTCTGGTCGCCGCTCCCTGAGAAACCCGAGAAGTCGTCAGATGTCGGCGGGAATACCTCATCACCCCACACGTTGAGATATAACTGACTATAAGAAACGTGCTCCGGGGTCGGTGAGAATCCGAACCGGCGGTGAAAGTCCGCGAGCCGGATCCTGCTGTTTGGGTTCCGGTTGAGCTGGTGAAATTCCAGCACCGACGGTTAAAGTCCGGATGGGAGGAGCTGCGGATCGACGGTTGTTTGTGGACCGTCGACGGCTTTCGTGTACGCGAAAACCCCCTCCCGGAGCGTCTACGACGGGACAGGGAATGCACCAGCAGTACACGCTCGACAGCGCTATGCGCCGAGCCCTGCAGCTGGCGGGCAACGGACCAGCCGACGGGGTCAATCCCCGGGTCGGCTGTGTGATCCTCAATCCAGCCGGCGAGATCATCGCCGAAGGCTGGCATCGCGGCGCCGGCACCTGCCACGCCGAAGTGGATGCGCTCGCCCAGCTCGCCCCGGATGCCGCCCGCGGCGCCACCGCCGTGGTCACCCTCGAACCGTGCAACCACACCGGTCGCACCGGCCCGTGCGCCCTCGCCCTGATCGACGCGGGCATCGGCCGGGTCGTCTACGCCGTCGCCGACCCCGGCCGGCACTCCTCCGGCGGTGCCGACCGTCTGCGCGCGGCCGGCGTCGACGTGACCGGCGGGCTCCTCGCCGACGAGGTCGAGGCCTTCCTCTCCGACTGGCTGGTCGCCGCCCGGCTGGGCCGCCCGTTCGTCACCCTCAAGTGGGCCTCGAGCCTGGACGGCCGCGCCGCGGCGGCCGACGGCAGCAGCCGCTGGATCACCGGACCGGTCGCCCGGCAGGACGTGCACCGCCGCCGCGCCACGGCCGACGCGATCCTGGTGGGCACCGGAACCGCCCTGGCGGACGACCCCAGCCTCACCGCACGCGACAGTGAGGGCACCCTGCTGCCGCACCAGCCGCAGCCCGTCGTGGTGGGCGACCGGGCCGTGCCGGCCGGGGCGGCGGTGCACCTGCATCCGCTCGCGCCGTGGTTTGTGGCCGGGCACGATGTGGCCGCGCTGCTGGCCACCCTGCACGAGCGGGGCATCCGCCGGGTGTTCGTGGAAGGCGGCCCCACCCTGGCCAGCGCCTTCGTGCGGGCCGGGCTGGTCGACGAATACCTGGTCTACCTGGCTCCCACCCTCCTCGGCGGCGACCGGCTGGCGCTCGGCGACATCGGCGTCACCGGCATCGCCGGGCAACGCCGACTGCAGATCGACGACCTGGTGCGCCTCGGCGACGACATCCTGCTGATCGCCCACAGCATCCCGACCGAGACCACCACCGACCAGACCATCCCCGCCGTGACAGCCAGCGAGAAGTGAAGAGGACCCCATGTTCACCGGAATCATTGAGGAGCTCGGCAGCATCGAGCACATCGAACACACCGCCGACGCCGCCCGGCTCACCATCCGCGGCCCGCTGGTGGTCGACGGCGCCGGCCACGGCGACTCCATCTCGGTGAACGGCGTGTGCCTGACCGTGGTGGAGCAGACCCCCGACACCTTCACCGCCGACGTGATGGCGCAGACCCTGGCCATGTCGACGCTGTCCGGCGCCACCGAGGGATCGGCCGTGAACCTCGAACGTGCCGCCCTCGTCGGCGGCCGGCTCGGCGGCCACATCGTGCAGGGCCACATCGACGGCACCGGCACCGTGCTGGCCGTCGTGCCCGGCGACGCGTGGCGGGTCGTGCGGTTCACCCTCAGCCCCGCCCTGGCGCCTCTCGTGGTGGACAAGGGCTCGATCGCCATCGACGGCGTGTCCCTCACGGTCAGCAACATCTCTCCCGCGACCGAGCCCGAGCAGTGGTTCGAGGTGTCGCTGATCCCCGAGACGCTCGCCGCCACGACGCTGGGCGGCCTCGAGGTGGGCGACCGGGTGAACCTGGAGACCGACATCCTGGCCCGGCACGTCGAGCGAATGCTCGCCCTCGCGGCGAGCGCCGCCGAACGGGCCGCCCCGGCCGCATCCGAACTTTCCGAACCGTCCGCAGCATCCGTAGTACAAAGGAGCACCTCATGAGCCTCGCCGACATCCCCACCGCACTCGCGGCACTCCGGCTCGGCAAGCCCGTCATCGTCGCCGACGATGAGGGGCGCGAGAACGAGGGCGACGTGATCATCTCAGCCCAGCTGGCCACCCAGGAATGGCTGGCCTGGACGGTGCGGCACTCTTCAGGGTTCATCTGCGCGCCGATGACCAACGACATCGCCGACACCCTCGACCTGCCCGTGATGGTGCTCAACAACGAAGACCCCCGCGGCACCAACTACACGGTCACCGTCGACGCCGCCGACCGGCTCAGCACGGGCATCAGCGCCGCCGACCGGGCGCACACCCTGCGCGTGCTGGCCGATCCCACGTCCACGCCGACCAGCCTCAACCGGCCCGGCCACATCCTGCCGCTGCGTGCAATGGACGGCGGGGTGCGTGAACGTGACGGCCACACCGAGGCCGCCGTCGACCTGATGAAGCTGGCCGGTCTGGTGCCCGTCGCCGGGATCAGCGAGATCGTCGCCGAGGACGGCGAGATGATGCGGCTGCCCGGACTGCTCGTGCTCGGCGAGCGCGAGGGCATCCCGGTGATCACCATCGCCGACCTCATCGACTACCTGCAGGAATTCCACTGCGACGACGACCTCGCCTCGGTCAGCCCCATCCGCGAGTCGCCGCGGGTGGACTTCGAGGTGGAGACCACGGTGCCCACCTCGCACGGCGCCTTCAAGATCCGCGCCTACCGCGACCGGATGACCGGAGCCGACCACGTGGCGATCGTCTCGGGAACCCCGCACGACGGCGCCCTCGTGCGTGTGCACTCCGAGTGCCTCACCGGCGAAGCGTTCGGCTCGCTCAAATGCGAGTGCGGCCCGCAGCTGCAGGCCGCCCTGGACACCATCGACCGCGAGGGCGGCGTGGTCGTGTACCTGCGCGGTCAGGAGGGCCGCGGCATCGGGCTGATCAACAAGCTGCGCGCGTACAAGCTGCAGGAGGACGGCCTGGACACCCTCGACGCGAACCTCGCCCTGGGCCTGCCCGCCGACTCCCGCGACTACGGGGCGGCCACCGCCATCCTCGACGAGCTCGGCATGAGCTCGGTGCGGCTGCTCACCAACAACCCCGAGAAGGTGCGCCAGCTCGAGGCGCACGGCGTGACGGTCACCGAGCGGGTGCCGCTCGTCGTGGGCGTCGGCAGCCACAACGAGGACTACCTGGCGGCCAAACGTGACCGCATGGGCCATGAAATCTCAGCACACCAGATCGTGAAAGGACTCGCACTATGAGTGGAGCAGGCTCCCCCGACATCAACGTCGACGGCACCGGGCTGGAGGTCGTCATCATCGCCGGCCGGTGGCACGACGTGATCACCGACGGGCTCATCGCCGGGGCCACCCGGGTGCTCGAGGCATCCGGGGCGACGTTCTCGCTCGTGCGCGTTCCCGGCAGCTTCGAGCTGCCCGTGGCGAGCAAGGTGGCGCTGGATGCCGGCGCCGACGCGGTGGTGGCGCTCGGCGTGATCATCCGCGGCGGCACCCCGCACTTCGAGTACGTGTCGGCGGCGGCGACGGATGGCCTCACCCGTGTGGCGCTGGACACCGGCAAGCCCGTGGGCTTCGGCGTGCTCACCCTCGACGACGAGCAGCAGGGCCTGGACCGGGCCGGCCTGCCCGGCTCGAAGGAGGACAAGGGCGAGGAGGCCGCGACGGCGGCGCTGGCGACGGCCCTCGTGCTCAAGGCCCTGCGCGCCCGGTAGCCCACCAGGTCTCGACAGGCGCGACCGACGGGCGGGAACGAACGCGGGGTGGGTCAGTGGGGCGTCAACAGCGCGTCGACGCGTTCGAGCAGGTCGTTGGCCCGGAACGGTTTGATCAGGTACGCATCGGCCCCGGCCGCCAACGCCTGCGCGATGTCGCTGTCCTGCGACTTGGCCGTGAGCAGCAGGATGCGCGGCTGGGTCAGCGAGGTGTCCGCACGGATCTCGGCGCTCACCTCCACCCCGGTGAGCTTGGGCATCATCCAGTCCAGCACCACGAGGTCGGGCTCGCTGGCGCGCGCCGCTTCCAGCCCTTCCAGCCCGTCACCGGCCTCGGACACCTCGTGCCCGGCCCGGCGGAGCTTGTGGGCGATGAGCGCCCTGACATCCTCGTCGTCCTCGACGATCAGAATGCGTGACATGCGTATTCTCCCCCGGCTTGACCAGCAACGTCCGCGCCGCACCCCCGAACAGGGCACACGACGCGCTACGTTGACATTATCCAATCGCGCCGCAACCACAGCCCATAGGGGGACACCACGCCGGTGAACAGTTTCGTCGCGTTGCTGTGGGCGGCTCCGCGCGCGTGGCGGTTCACTGCCATCGCCCTGTTCCTCCTGATGGTCTATGTCCTCGGTCTCGCTGCGGTGCTGGCACCGGCGACCGACAGCGGGGTGGCGGCCTGGTGGCCCGCTGCCGCGGCCGGTGCGCTCGCGCTGTGCCTGGCCCGAGGCTCCGAGCGCTGGCTGGTCGCCCTCCTCGTCGGGGGCGTCAGTGTGGCGGCGAACCTCGGCGGTGGGCGCCCGCTGCCCGTGGCGCTGGGTTTCGGACTGGCCAATGGGCTGGAAGCCGGCGCATTCGTGGCCGTGTATGCCGGGCGGGGCGAACCCGCCCGACTCGACACGGTGCGGGACGTGCTCCGGTTCACCATCGCGGCAACCTGCGGCGCCCTGGCCGCGGGCGTCACCGCCGCCGCCACCGTGGCGGTGGTCGCGGGCGGCTCCTTCGGCACCGTGTTGCTCGCCGTGGTCCCCTCACACGCCTTTGCCGTCTTCACGCTCGCGCCGCTGGCTCTGACACGGGGTCGACGCGTGCGGTCGGAGCGCACTCTCGAGCTTCTCATCCAGATCGGCTTCGTGCTGCTCGTGCTCGGCGTCGCGTACGGGCCCGGCCGGTCCCTGCCGATATCGTTCATGATCCTGCCCCTGCTCACCTGGGCGGCGTTCCGGTTCGGCATCCGCGTCGTGGCCTGGGAACTGTGCGTCACGGCTTTGGTGGCCTCAGGCTTCAGCTCGATGGGCGTCGGCTATTTCACCTCGGCATCCGGTACCGCGACCGCAGCGACGGGGTCCCTCGTGCACCTGTTCCTGATCACTTACGCGACCTCGGTGCTGTTGTTGGCCGCCGAACTCGCCCAGCGCGACGCCCTGCTCGAACGCGAACGTGAGGTGGTGCACGGGCTGCGCGACCTCGACCGCCAGAAAGATGACTTCGTCTCCTCGGTCAGCCACGAGCTGCGCACCCCCATCACCAGCATCCTGGGTTTTGCGGAAGAGCTCGAAGACACCGACCTCAGCCCCGAGCAGGCCCGGTTCACCCGGGTCGTCGTGCGCAACTCGCACCGGTTGGCCCAGCTGGTGGAGAACCTGCTCGACCTCTCGAGCATGAGCCTGCAGTCGGAGGCCGGCCCGGTCGGGCCCGTCGACCTGCGCACCCTGGTCGCTGAATGCGTCGAGGAGCTGGCCCCGCAGGCGCACAGCGCCGGCGTCACCCTGACCGCTGAGTTCGGGGACGGGATGCTGACCCTGCAGAGTTCGGCATCCGATGTTCGCCGGGTGCTGACCAACCTCGTCGGCAACGCCGTCAAGTTCACGCCGGCGCACGGGCGGGTGTGGGTGGGCTGCACCTCTGACGCCGACGGGGTGCTGCTCACGGTGAGCGACAACGGCATCGGCATTCCGCCCGCCGACGTGGAGCGGGTCTTCGACAGGTTCTACCGGTCGGCCAGCGCTGAGTCGCTGCCGGGCACCGGACTCGGGCTGCCGCTGACCAAGGGGCTGGTCGACCGGCTCGGCGGCAGAGTCGACCTGCAGTCCGACGGCCGCACCGGCACCCACGTCACGGTCGCCCTGCCGTGGCTGGCCTCGCCGGCGCCGGCGGGGGATTCGTCGGCCGTCACCGCCGGAATGTAGGGTGAATCAGGGCCGCCACAAGCGGCCCCCTTCTCATTGCACCGTCTCACGTTCGCCCCAGTCGACTGACCGCCGCCGCGCGCCGAACGCCAGCCCCGCCCTCTCCCCTTGTGAAAGCGCCGTTTCCCATGTCTGCATCCACCGCGGCGGTCACCTCCGCCGCTCCCGCGCCCGCGAATCCGCGCAGCCGCGTCATCCTGGCCAGCCTCATCGGCACCACCATCGAGTTCTACGACTTCTACGTCTACGCCACCGCGGCGGTCCTCGTCTTCCCGCACCTCTTCTTCCCCTCCGGCAACGAGACCGCCGCCCTGCTGGCCTCATTCGCGGTCTTCGGTGCCGCCATGGTGGCCCGCCCGCTCGGCGCCCTGTTCTTCGGGCACTTCGGCGACCGGAAGGGCCGCAAGGCCACCCTCGTGGGCGCCCTGCTCACGATGGGTATCGCGACGTTCCTCATCGGCGTGCTGCCGACCTACTCGATGGTGGGCTGGTTCGCCCCGGCCATGCTGGTGGTGCTCCGCCTCGCGCAGGGCTTCGCGCTCGGCGGCGAGTGGAGCGGCGCCGCCCTGGTGGCCACCGAGAATGCGCCCAAGGGCAAGCGCGCCTGGTACGGCACCTTCCCTCAGGTGGGCGCCCCGCTCGGCTTCATCATCGCCAACGGCCTGTTCCTCCTCATCGCACTGCTGCTGCCCTCCGACGACCCGACCCGGCCGTCCGACGCGTTCCTCGAGTGGGCCTGGCGGATTCCGTTCCTGTTCAGCGCCGTCATGGTCATCATCGGCCTGTGGGTGCGGCTGCGGCTGGTGGAGAGCGACTCGTTCACCAAGATCGTCACCACCAAGAAGGTAGCCAAGCTGCCGCTCGCCGCGGTGTTCAAGACCAACTGGCGCGAACTCATCCTGGGCACGTTCATCATGCTGGCCACCTACGTGCTGTTCTATCTGATGACCACGTTCAGCCTGAGCTACGGCCGGGCCGCAACGGATGCGCCGGTGGCCGGCCTCGGCTACAGCTACACGACGTTCGTGCTCATGATGATCGCCGGCGTGGTGTTCTTCGGCATCTTCACCCTCGCCTCCGGGCCGTGGGCCGACCGGTTCGGCCGTCGCCGCACGCTGCTCTGGGTGACCGCGGGCATCGTGGTGTTCGGGTTCCTCTTCGTGCCCCTGCTGGGCGCCGGGTTCCTCGGCGTGATGGTGTTCCTGATCCTGGGCTTCACCCTGATGGGCATGACGTTCGGTCCGATGGGCGCCCTGCTGCCCGAGCTGTTCCCCACCAACGTGCGGTACACCGGCTCGGCGTTCGCGTACAACATGAGTTCGATCCTCGGTGCGGCCGTGGCGCCGTTCATCGCCGTGTGGCTGTGGACCCTCGGTGGCGGCAGCCCGTTCTGGGTGGGCATGTACCTCTCGGTGATGGGCCTGGTCACCCTGGTTGCGCTGTTCCTCAGCCGCGAGACCCGAGACCTCGACCTGGACCGCTAACTCCCCCAAGTCGCGAAAGCGGCCATGGTGCTGCCTCTGTTCGCTGAGGCAGCCACATGGCCGCTTTCGCGCACCTGGATGGCGGTTAAGCTCGACTGGTGAGTACGACAGACCCCGGCACCGCTTCGTCCGAGACCCCCGCAGCCAAGCCCCGCTCCCGGATGGGCCGGCGCGGCGCACCCGTCGACGGTCCGCGCGCATCCTTCAGCCAGCTACTGCCCTACCTCTTCGAGCACAAGGCCGTGCTCAGCGTGGTCGTGGTGCTCAGCGTGCTCGGCGCCGCCGCCAGCCTGGCCCAGCCGCTGCTGGTGAGCCAGGTCATCACCCTCGTCGAGAAGACCCAACCGCTCGACGGCATCGTCGGCGCCCTCGTGGCGCTTGTCGTGGTCTCGGCGCTGATCAGCGGCTACCAGCACTACCTGCTGCAGCGCACCGGTGAGGGCGTGGTGCTCTCCAGCCGCAAACGCCTGATCGGGCGGATGCTCAACCTGCCGATCAGCCAGTTCGACGCCCGACGCACGGGTGACCTGGTCTCCCGGGTGGGCTCGGACACCACGCTGCTGCGCGCCGTACTCACCCAGGGCGCCGTGGAAGCCATCGGCGGCTCGCTCACCTTCATCGGTGCCATCATCGCGATGCTCATCATCGACCCGGTGCTGCTGGGCCTGACCGTGCTCGTGATCGGCGTCTCCGTGATCACCGTGGTGCTGCTCTCGCAGCGCATCCGCACGGCCAGCCTGGCCGCCCAGACCAAGGTCGGCGACCTCGCCGCGAGCGTGGAACGCGCCATCAGCGCCGTGCGCACCGTGCGTGCCGCCAATGCCACCGCCCGGGAGATCACCGTGGTGGAGAAGGACGCCGAGGGCGCCTGGCAGATGGGCATCAAGGTCGCCAAGATCTCCGCCCTCGTCGTGCCCATCGCCGGCATCGCCCTGCAGGTGTCACTGCTCGTCGTGCTCGGCGTGGGCGGCTTCCGCGTCGCCGACGGGAGCATCACGGTCGCCAACCTCGTCGCGTTCATCCTGTTCCTGTTCATGATGATCATGCCGCTGGGCCAGTTCTTCGGGGCGATCACCTCGATCAACTCGGCGCTCGGCGCGCTCGGCCGCATCCAGGAGATCATCGACCTGCCCAGCGAAGACCAGTTCGACCGCGACATCGCCCCGCTGGCGATCGTCGTGGGCGCCGCGAACGCCCGGGTCAACCCGCAGGCGCCGGCGATCTCGTTCGAGGACGTGCGCTTCCACTACGCGCCCACCGTGGCCGCCACGACGGATGCCGTCACCGGCGAGCAGCTCGTGCGCCCGGGCCCGGTGGCCCAGGCGGTTCTCGCCGCCGAAGACGGCACCACCCCCGACGCCACCACCGAGTTCGGCGGCACGAATGGCCTCCTCACCGGCGACGGCACGGACGCCGTGGCTTCCGCGGGCGCCGAACGCCAGCCCGTGCTGCGCGGGGTCTCGTTCAGCGCCCCGCGGGGCCTGCGCACCGCGTTGGTCGGCCCCTCGGGCGCCGGCAAGAGCACCATCCTCGCGCTGATCGAGCGCTTCTACGACGCCGACTCTGGCGTAGTGCGGCTGGGCGGCCTGGACATCCGCAGCCTGGACCGCACGGACCTGCGCAGCCAGATCGGCTACGTGGAGCAGGACGCCCCCGTGCTGGCCGGGTCGCTGCGCGACAACCTCACCCTGGCCACGCCCGACGCCACCGACGAGCAGTGCGTGGCCGTGCTGCACGCCGTGAACCTCGGCGAGGTGCTCGACCGTGACCCGGCCGGACTGGCCGCCGCGGTCGGTGAGGACGGCGTCAAGCTCTCTGGCGGCGAGCGCCAGCGACTGGCGATCGCCCGCGCGCTGCTGGCGGCGCCGCCGATTCTGCTGCTCGACGAGTCCACCTCCAGCCTGGACGGCATGAATGAGCAGCTGATGCGGGAGGCCATCGACAAGGTGGCCGTGGACCGCACGCTCATCGTGATCGCGCACCGGCTCTCCACCGTCGTCGACTCCGACCAGATCGTGGTGCTCGACCACGGCCAGGTCGTGGGCACCGGAACCCACTCCGAGCTCGTCGTGTCCACGCCGCTCTACCGCGACCTGGCCAAGCACCAACTGCTCGTCTGAGCGCAGCGCGAGCTCGCGCGAGTTGCCGCAAAGTGCCCCCTCAGAGTGCCTGAAGGGGCACTTTTCGGCATCTCGGCGAATTTCCCGGTCGCGAGTTGCCGCAAAGTGCCGTCTCAGCACGCGCGAAGGGGCAGTTTCCGGCAAGTCGGCGTAGTCGGCGTCGGCGCTCGCTCACGGGCTCAGGGGCGGCGGAAGCGCAGGGTGACGATCTCGAACGGGCGCAGCGTCAGGATCAGCTCACGAGAGGGCTCGGCAGGCGCCCCGGAGAACTCCTCGGCCAGGGGTGCTCCCGCGGCGAGCTCGACGCGGGATACGGCGAGGGGTCGCTCGAGCAGGTCGGTCTCCACCACATCCGTTGCCTCGAAGTGCCGGATGAGCCGGGCCGTCGACCGGTTGCCGTGCGCCTCATAGAGCCGCACGATGAGGTCGCCGCTCTGGTCCTCGGCCAGCTTGACCGCCTCCACCACCACCGCCGGGTTGTCCAGCCGGAGGAGCGGCTCGATGCCGGCGGCGCCGACTCCCGTCACCGTGCGGAGCGGCACTTTGAGCCGGTAGCCCTCCGCGACGGCCTCGGGAATGCCGGCTGCCGGGCGCACCGACACCTTGAGCTCGTGCCGGCCCTGGTCGGCGGACGGGTCGGGGTAGACCGGCGCGCGCAGCAGGCTGAGCCGCACCGTGGTGCCGCTGCGTTCCGCGCTCGTTTGGGCGGCCGGGGTGCCCGCCGCATCGGCAGCAGCCGCAGCGCCCTGCTCGGAGCGGTCGGGTTTCCCGGCGCCGGGCGGGGTGCGGTCGATCGCGTGCCCGTAGGTGGAGTCGTTCGCCACCGCGACCCCGTAGCCGGGCTCGCCCACGTGCACCCACCGGTGCGCCACGGTCTCGAACCGGGCCGCATCCCAGGTGGTGTTGGCATGAGTGGGGCGGAAGACGTGGCCGAACTGGATCTCGGACGCGGCCCGGTCGGCCTGCACGTCGAGCGGGAACACCAGCCGCAGCAGCTTCTGCCGTTGGTGCCAGTCGACCACCAGGCGCACGTCCAGCGCGGGCGAGCCGGCGCGCAGGGTGAGTTGCTGCTCCACCCGGGAGCGGCCGAAGGTGCGCACCACCCGCACCCCCACGACGTCGTCGCTGTCGACGAGCACCTCGACCACGTCGGCCTCGGTGAGGTCGGTGACGGTGCGGCGGTGATGTTCGTCGATGTCCCAGGCATCCCACCGGGTGGGGGTGTCGCGGTGCAGCTGAAGCAGGTTACCGCGGCTGCCGGCCGGGATGAGTTCCCGGTCGGCGAGCACGTCCCGGAGCGACGGGATCAGCCCGTCGGCGTCGATGGTGACGGCGATCAGCCCGTTCCGCAGCACGAGGCCCGCCGGGCCGTGCTCGATCAGGGCCGCGGCATAGCCGGGAACCGGGGGTGCGCCGTCGGAGTCCGCGCCGAGCCCGGGCACGCCGTCCACCGGGTACGGGCCGGCGTTCAGCCGCAGCCGCCGGCTGCCGGGTCCGGCGATGGCGCGCACCGCCTCGTCGATGATGGCCGTGAGCGTCCGGGCCGTGCGGGCGTGCAGCCGTTCGGCCTCCTGGTGCACCCAGGCGATCGAGGTGCCGGGCAGGATGTCGTGGAATTGCAGGAGCAGCACCGTCTGCCAGGCCTGCTCGAGGGCGGCGTACGGGTAGGCGGCCCCGGCGCGCACGGTGGCCGTCGCCGCCCAGAGTTCGGCCTCCCGCAGCAGCCTCTCGCTCTTCCGGTTGCCACGTTTGGTGCGGGCCTGCGAGGTGTAGGTGCCGCGGTGGAACTCCAGGTACAGCTCCCCCGCCCACACCGGCGACGACGGATGCTCCGCCTCGGCCGCTGCGAAGAAGGCCTCCGGAGTCGACAGCTCCACGGTGGGCGACCCCTCGAGGTTCCGGGTGCGGCGGGCGGCCGCGAGCATCTCCCGGGTCGGGCCGCCCCCGCCGTCGCCCCACCCGAACGGCACCAGCGAGAGCGTGGCCACGGCCTTCTCGGCGAAGAGCCGCTCGGCCCGGGCGAGTTCGGCGGCGCTCAGCTCGGCGTTGTAGTCGGCCACCGGCGGGAAGTGGGTGAAGATGCGGCTGCCGTCGATACCTTCCCAACTGAAGGTGTGGTGCGGGAACACATTGGTGTCGCTCCAGGACAGCTTCTGGGTGAGGAACCAGCGCATCCCCGCCAGCCGGGCGATCTGCGGGAACGCGGCCGAATACCCGAAGGAGTCGGGCAGCCACACCGCCCGAGGTTCCCAGCCGAACTCCTCGCGAAAAAACCGTTGCCCGGCCACGAACTGCCGCACCAGGGCTTCACCGCCGGGCAGATTGGTGTCGGACTCCACCCACATGCCGCCCACGGGCACGATGGTGCCGGCCGCGACGGCCGCGCGCACCCGGGCGAACAGGTCCGGGTCATGTTCCTTCACCCAGGCGAACTGCTGCGCCGACGACATGGCGAAGTGGAAGTCGGGGTTTCCCTCGGCCAGCGCCAGCACATTGGCGAGGGTGCGGGAGACCTTGCGCGGGGTTTCCCGCAGCGGCCAGAGCCAGGCGCTGTCGATGTGCGCGTGCCCGACGGCGTGCACGTGGTGGGCGCTGGCGGTTGCGGGGCGCTCCAGCAGCGGCTCCAGTTCGGCGCGGGCGGCGGATGCGGTGCCGGCGACGTCGTCGGGGTCGAGCCGGTCCAGGCAGCGGCCCAGCCCGGCGCGCAGCTGGGCGCGTCTCGTGGAGGCCGCCGGCAGTTCGCCCTGCAGACCGTCGAGCGCCCGGATGTCCTGCACGAGCTTCCACACCTCGAGGTCGCGCAAGGCCACGTCGATCCGGCCGAGCGTGTACAGCGGCCCGGTGCCGAGGGTGGTGGGGTCGCCGAGCGGCGTGGGAGCGAAGGTGAAGTCGTGCACGAGGTCGGGGTTCGACGCGGCCTCGATGTAGAGGTCGATCACGCCACCCGGGCTGGTGGCGCCGGCCGCCGGAGAGGTGCCGTCGTCGGCGGGAGTCAGGGCCGGCAGCGGCACCCATCGGTTGAGCGATTGCAGCCCCTTGACCACACGACCGTCGGCGGCGTAGACGAGGCCCTCGGCCTGGAACCCGGGGATCGCGGCGGTGAAACCGAGGTCGACGACCACCTCCGGCTCGGCGCCTGGGGTATCGGCCCACTCCGCCGGCACCACCCCGGTGACGTGTAACCAGGTGGAGCCCCACGGGGTGCCCCACCGGGCGCCGGGCTCGATCGGGGCGAACGTCTGGGCCACGGCCGTCGCGAACGGCACGGGCGGGTCGGTCACCGACGCGTCCGGCGCCGCATCCACCGACCAAGCGGTGATGGTGAGCGGATGCCGCGCCCGGTAGACCGCGGGCAGCAGCCGCTCCCGCAACACCCGGTCCAGTCGCTCGTCGTGCAGTCGTTCGTTGTGATGCATGCGTGCCTCCGCTCGAGCGCACCATAGCCCGATCCGCGGGTGGGGGTGACGGATTGGCCTGTGCAGCGGACGCAACCCACACGCCGATCGAGCTTGTCGAGATCCCGCGAGCCGAACACGTTCGCGACAGCACTCACGAGGTCTCGACGGGCTCGACCGACGACGGGGTCAGCTACCCGAGACGGCTCACCGGGCCGCGCCGCTAGGCGGAGAGGTGGTAGCGCACGCTGGCGAGCTCGGCGTGCAGAGCGGCGGGTACCCGGCTGCCGAAGCGGGCGAAGAACGCCTCGGTGAGGTCGCACTCGGCCAGCCAGGAGGCCGGATCGATGCGGAACAGCTGCTCGAGCGCATCCGGGCTCACATCGAGTCCGTCGAGGTTGAGCGCGCCGTCCACCGGCAGGAGGCCGATCGGGGTGTCGACGGCGTCCGCCGCCCCCTCGACCCGGCGGATGATCCACTCGAGCACCCGCGAATTCTCACCGAACCCGGGCCAGAGGAAGCTGCCGTCGTCACCCTTGCGGAACCAGTTGACCTGGAACACCGCGGGCGCCTGGGCGCCGAGGCCCCGGCCGACGCGCAACCAGTGCGCCCAGTAGTCGGCCATGTTGTAGCCGCAGAACGGCAGCATCGCGAACGGGTCGCGACGCAACTCCCCCACGGTGCCCTCCGCGGCGGCGGTCTTCTCCGACGAGATGGTGGCGCCCATGAACACGCCGTGCTTCCAACTGCGCGCCTCGGCGACGAGCGGCACGTTGGTGGCGCGGCGGCCGCCGAACATGATCGCGTCGATGGGCACACCGCCACTGGATTCCCAGCTGTCGGCGATCGACGGGCACTGCGCCGCGGGCACGGTGAACCGGGAGTTGGGGTGCGCAGCGGGCCGCCCGCTATCGGGCGTCCAGGAGTTGCCCTCCCAGTCGGTGAGGTGCGCCGGCGGGGTGTCGGTGAGTCCCTCCCACCACACGTCGCCGTCGTCGCGGAGCGCGACGTTGGTGAAGATGGTGTTGCCCCACACCGTCTGCACGGCGGTGGGGTTGGTGGTCTCGCCGGTGCCGGGGGCGACGCCGAAGAACCCGGCCTCCGGGTTGATCGCCCAGAGCCGGCCGTCGTCGCCGGGGCGCAGCCACGCGATGTCGTCGCCGATGGTCTCCACAGTCCAGCCGGGCACGGTGGGCTTGAGCATCGACAGGTTGGTCTTGCCGCAGGCCGAGGGGAACGCGGCGGCCACATGGTAGGTGCCACCCTCGGGCGAGGTGACCTTGATCAGCAGCATGTGCTCGGCCAGCCAGCCCTCGTCGCGAGCCATCACCGAGGCGATCCGCAGCGCGAACGACTTCTTCGACAGCAGTGCGTTGCCGCCGTAGCCGGACCCGAACGACCACACCTCGCGGTCCTCGGGGAACTGCACGATGTACTTGGTGTCGTTGCTGGGCCAGGTGACGTCGGCGCGGCGGATGCCCGCCTTGTTCACGAGCGGGAACCCCACGCTGTGCACGGTGCGCACCCACGGCGTGCCCGCCTCGATCAGGCGGAGCACCGCGGCGCCCATCCGGGTCATGATGCCCATGTTGAGCACCACGTAGGGCGAGTCGGTGAGCTCAACGCCGAGCTGCGAGATGGGGCCGCCGAGCGGGCCCATCGAGAAGGGCACGACGTACATCGTGCGGCCGCGCATGCTGCCGGTGAAGACATCATTCAGTTCGGCGCGCATCCGGCCGGGTTCGGCCCAGTTGTTGGTGGGACCGGCGTCGTCGCGGTGGGTGGAGCAGATGAAGGTACGGTCCTCCACCCGGGCCACGTCACTCGGGCTGGTGCGGGCGAGGAAGCTGTTCGGGCGCCACTCCGGGTTGAGCCGGATGAGCTTGCCCTCGGCCACGAGCTGCTTCGAGAGGGCATCGGCCTCCCGTGCGGTGCCGGTGCACCAGACGATGGCATCCGGCTGGGTGAGACGGGCGATCTCGTCGACCCAGGCCTGCAGGGCGGGGTCGGAGGTGCCGGTGGGCGTCCCGTAGGTTGTGGCCACTGTGGTTTCGGTGGAGTGGGCGGCGTGTGCCCGGATGCGGCTCTGGCCGGGGTGGGTGACGGTCATTGTCTGGCCTTCCTCAAGATGCTTTTTCACTGGGCAACGTACTCCCGGGCGGCTGCCGCGGTGAGTGAAGCAGGGGCAGGAGCGCTAATTTCGTCCTGTTCATTAAGAATGCGACCGGATTCGGTGCAGAAACCGAAAAACCCTTGTTAAGAAACGTGGTTCTTTACGTATGCTTAAGGAATGCCAACGCCGGCCTCCGACCTCGTGACCCTGGGTCATCGCATCCGTCACTTTCGCAGCGAGCGTGCGCTCACGCTCGATCAGCTCGGCGAGCAGGTGGGCCTGGCGGCCAGCCAGCTCTCGCTGATCGAGAACGGGCGCCGGGAGCCCAAGCTCTCCACGCTGCAGCAGCTGGCCCAGGCGCTCGGGGTGCCGCTCGCCGATCTGCTCAGCGGCGAGGCGCCCAACACCCGCGCCGCCCTGGAGATCGAACTGGCCCGTGCGCAGAAGAACCCGCTCTACGGCGCGCTCGGCCTGCCGCAGGTGAAGATCACCAAGGGCATGCCGTTGCCGGCGATCGAGTCGCTCGTGGGCCTGCACCGGGAGCTCGCCCGCCGGGCCAGCGAGGCCATCGCCACCCCCGAGGAGGCCCGCCGGGCCAACACCGAGCTGCGTGAACGGATGCGCGAACGCGGCAACTACATGCCCGACATCGAGCAGCTCGCCGAGGAGCGGGTGCGGGCCTCCGGCCACGTCTCCGGGGCGCTCACGCACCGCGAGGTGAGCGTGATGGCCGAGCAGCTGGGTTTCACCCTGATCTACGTGAACGACCTGCCGCACTCCACCCGGTCGGTGACCGACCTGGCCAACCACCGCATCTACCTGCCGCCGGCGTCGATCCCCGGCGGACACGGGCTGCGCTCGATGGCGCTGCAGGCGATGGGGCACCGGCTACTCGGCCACGAACGCCCGGCCAGTTACGCGGAGTTCCTCTGGCAGCGGCTGGAGATCAACTACTTCGCGGCCTGCTGCCTGATGCCGCTGGAGGCCACCCGCAGCTTTCTGCAGACCGCCAAACGCGACCGGGTGCTCTCGGTCGAGGACCTCCGCGACGCATTCGGGGTCACCCACGAGGCCGCCGCCCTGCGGCTGACCAACCTCGCCACCGCGCATCTGGACATGACGGTGCACTTCCTCCGGGTCTCCGGCGACGGCGCCCTGCAGAAGGGCTACGAGAACGACGGCCTGCCGCTGCCGGCCGACGTGACAGGATCGATCGAGGGCCAGCTGGTCTGCAAGCAGTGGAGCGCCCGCAGCGCGTTCACGCACACCAACCGCACCACCGAGTTCTACCAGTACACCGATACCCCGGCGGGCACGTTCTGGTGTGCCACGCAGACCGGCACCACCTCGGATGGTGAATTCTCGATCAGTGTGGGCGCCCCGTTCGCGCAAGCCAAGTGGTTCCGCGGCCGGGAGACCACGCAACGCACGGTGTCACGCTGCCCCGACGAGTCGTGCTGCCGGCGCCCCTCCGGCTCGGTCGCCGCCCGCTGGGCCGGCCAGGCCTGGCCGAGCGCCCGGTTGCACGCGCACGTGCTCTCCCCGCTGCCCAGCGGCACCTTCCCCGGCGTCGACGACACCGAGGTCTACGAGTTTCTCGAGGCCCACGCCGACAAGTAGCGGCCCGTGGAGGCAAAACTCCTGCAATTCTGCCGGCCGGTCACTGCCCCCGTGAATATGGGCATCCGCCCCGCCTGTACCGAATTCAGCAGGAGTCATGCATTTCTACCCAGGGTCTTGGGAGCCGGAGTCGTCAGTGGGTCCGGTCGGCCCAGTGGGCGGGGCCGGTGCTGCCGGCCGAGTATTCATCGAGCGGCACGGCACCCTTCTTCCACGCCTCGAGGATCGGGGTGATGATCCGCCAGCATTCTTCGGCGACATCCGCTCGCACCGAAATCGACGGGTCACCGGTGAGGATGCCCGCGAGCACCTCGCCGTAGGCATCCAGCTGGCCGGCGCCCAGGTCGGTCTCGAGCGAAACGGTCTCGAGGGTGAATGGGTCACCCTCGCCGTTGACGTTGATGTCGAGCTGGATCCCGTTGGGGTCCAGCGCGATCCGCAGCAGCGTGGGTGAGGGAGCGGAGGTGAACCCGGTGGGCAGATGGGGCACGGGTTTGAAGGTGACCACGATGTCTTTGCGGGTCGCATCCAGTGCCTTCCCCGAGCGCAACACGATGGGAACCCCTGCCCACCGCCAGTTGTCGACGGTGAGGGTGATCTCCGCGAGGGTCTCGGTCTCCAGCGCCGGATCGACGCCCTCCTCCTCGGCGTAGGAGAGCAACTCGCGTCCGTCAATCGTGCCGGCGGTGTAGCGGGCACGGCGGGCGACCTGGTCGGTCTCGCCGGGCCACAGGTGGGTGGCGCGCAGTGCTTGCGCCATCGCCCCGCGCAGGTCGTCGGCGTCGAGGGTCGACGGGGGTTCCATCGTGGCCAGCGCGAGCACCAGCAACAGGTGGCTCTGGACCATGTCGACGAGGGCTCCCGCCTTGTCGTAGTAGCCGGCGCGGCTCTCCAGTCCCAGGCTCTCGTCGTAGTGGATCTCGATCTTCTCGATGTTCTCCGCATTCCAGCTCTGCTCGAAAACACGGTTCGCGAAGCGCAGGCCCAGCAGGTTCAGCACCGTGGACTTGCCGAGGAAGTGGTCCACCCGGTGCACTCGGGACTCGGGCGCGAGGCGGGAGACGAAGCGGTTGAGCGCCGCCGCGCTGGCCAGGTCGGTGCCGAAGGGCTTCTCCAGGGCGAGCGAGATGCCGTCCGGCAACTCGATGGTGTCGAGGGCGCGGCAGCTGGCTTCGGTCACGGCCGGCGGAAGCGCGAAGTAGAGCACGGGCGCTGTCTCACAGTGGCCAAGGATGCGGCGCAGATCGTCGGCGTCGGTGGCGTCGGCGACGACGTAGCGGCTGCCGGCAACGACCGGTTCCGTGGCCTCCGGGTCGGCACCGCCCTTCGCGAAGGCGGTGCGGAGCAGGTCTTGCCACGCCTCCGCGGTGAGCTCAGCGTTGCTCGCTCCGATCAGCTCCAGCTCGATGCCACGGTCGGCTGCGAGGAGCTGCCCGAGGCCCGGAAGGAGCAGGCGGGTGCTCAGATCTCCGCCGGCGCCGAAAATGACCAGGGTTCTACGGTGTGCAGCCATCGTTCGAACCTAGCCGCAACTCGCAGCCAGAACGGCACCGTCAGGCGTGTCTGCGGGGTTTGTCAGGTTACATCGGGGTCGCCGATGTGGCCGGGCGCGTTGGCGGCCAGAACGCGCTGCACGAAGGCCGAGTACTCCTCCATGTAATGGGCGAGGAAGGCGCGCGTGCCCTCATTCGTGACAGCGCCCTCGGGCGTGAAGACGTCGGCGTTGAACTGGATGTAGGCCTCAGGTGAGTTCAGTTGCGGAGCGTCGAGGAAGCTCAGCACGCTGCGCATCGAGGACTGCATCACGGCGGTGCCGATGCCGCCCGGTGATGCGCCGATGATGCCGGTGGGCTTGCGGGCGAAGGAGTTGGCGCCCCAAGGCCGGGAGCCCCAGTCGATGGCGTTCTTCAGCGCGCCGGGGATGGACCGGTTGTACTCGGGCGAGACGAACAGGATGCCGTCCGACGCTTCGATCGCGGCCTTGAGCTCCCGTCCGGCCGGTGGGAAGTCCGCGTCGTAGTCCGGGCTGTACAGCGGGAGGTTCCCGATCGGGATCTCGGTGAAGTCGAGTTCCTCCGGTGCCAGCTTGATCAGCGCCGTGGACAGGGTGCGGTTGATCGACGTGCTGGAGAGGCTGCCGACCAGATAGCCGATGGTGAAGCTTGCCATGATGATTCCTTTCGTCTTCCTGCAGTTGCGGGGGGGCGCGGGCCGTTCAGCTCGGCCCCACCCGTATCGGTCTAGCAGCGGATGCCTGCGCTCTGCTGAGTGTTCCCGACGCATCCACTTTCCGTCTGGCAAGTAGCTGCTATGTTGACAGTAGAAATAGCCGCCACGTGATCGGGGGAACACCATGAGCGACCAAAGTGGGGACAGCACCAGTCCGACAGGCCGTGAGGCGGCAACTCGTCTCCTGCAGAACGGCGATGCTGTCAGTCTTCGGGTGCGCAACGCGATCGACGACCGCACCCGCGCGATAGCCGAGGCCTGGTTGGGTGTCGGGGTTCTCGCCTATGCCGTATGCCTCGTGTTTGCCAGTAAGGGCGAAGACGGCACCGGGATGGTGCCCGGAGTGCAGGCCGCATCTCCGGTCGGCCTGGGCGCGATACTCACACTGCTCATTCCTTTTTTCGTCGCCAGCTCCCTCGAACGGGGACTGCAGCAGAGCCTGCACACCACCGCCGCGGCGAAGCCGGGACGGCGGCGTTCAGTCGTCACCGCAGCCAGCCTGGTGCCCCTGCTCTTCATCACCGGACTGGTTGTTTTCGCGCCGGCCACGCCCTGGCCCATCGCGCTCGTCGTCGCCTTCAGCGCATCCCTGCCACTAGGCGTCCTCTCGGTCAGATCTGCCCTGCGGGCCCGAGCGTCCGGCGTCAGGCGACCCGCCCCGACACTCGTTGCCCCGCTGAGCCCGGCCAACCAGGTTTCCATGACGGTGCTGGGTCTCTGGCTGGGCGCGGCCGTTGCCTGTGGCGGTCTACCTTTTCCGGCCGTCGGCGCCATCATCGTCATTGGTCTCCTCTTTGCCATCGGCGTCCTCGACGTCACGCGGTGGGGTCTGCCACAACTGGCACAGGAGTGGGGCCGCACACAGTGGATCGCGTTCGGGTTCTCCTACCTCACCGCGATCATTGTCGCGGTTCTTCTCGCGCGCAGCGCCTGGGACCCCTCCATCGTCAGCAGCGTCGGCGGAATCCTTGTGGCGGTTCCGTTGGTCGTCACCGCGTTCCGGCCCGCACCCATCTGGGCGGACCGATGACCGGTCAACACCCCAGGCACGACCTCGACGACGCCCTGCTCACCCCGCTGCGCTTCTCCGTGATGGCGGCGCTGCGGGCGGATGCCGAGATCGACTTCGCCACCCTGCGCGACCTGCTCGAAACCGACGATTCGGCGCTGAGCAAGGCGATCAGCACTCTGAGCACCGCAGGCTACGTTTCCGTGCGCAAGGGCTTCGTGGGCAACCGGCCGCGCACCTGGCTTACCGCCACGGGCGCCGGGGTCGCGGCGATGAGCATCCATGTGGCCGCGCTGCAGGCCATCGCCGCCGGCTCGTCGGCCGCGCCCGGTGCAGCCGACCGGTAAATTTGTCACCATGATTCACATCGCGCCGGACAGCCCCACCACCGCAGACGTGCGCCTGCTGCTGGATGAGCACCTGGCCGACATGTTCGCCACCTCACCGGCCGACAGCGTGCACGCCCTGGACCACTCGGCGCTGTCGGCGCCGGGGATCTCGTTCTGGACGGCGCGCGAGAACGGGGCGCTGCTGGGCTGCGGAGCGCTGAAACGCCTGAACGGCACCCAGGCCGAGATCAAGTCGATGCGTACCACCGCCGCGGCCCGTGGGCGGGGCGTCGCCACGTTGCTGCTCGCCCGGGTTCTGACCGACGCCCGTGAGCACAACCTGGAGCGGCTCTACCTGGAGACCGGCACGGAGGAGTTCTTCGCGCCGGCCCGCCGACTCTACGCCCGGCACGGGTTCACCATCTGCCCGCCCTTCGCCGACTATGTGCTCGACCCGCACAGCGTCTTCATGAGCCTCGCCCTCAGCCCGGACGGCGACCGACAGCAGCAGGGCCGCCCCGATCAGTCGTAGTCCTCGACCCGCCACTCGTCGTGCCAGTCGATGACCACCTCTTCGCCGTCGAACCGGATGGGCAGCCAGACGTAGTCGGCGATGGACGTGTCGGGGTCCGGCAGCGTCACCGCACCCCCAGCACCGCTAGTCTGACGACTAGAGGTCGCATCCCCCGTGCGGGGGGCTAACGGCCGGCACCGAAGATGCAGGAGCACCAATGAGCCCGACGAGGATCGCCATTGTCGACGACCACGAGCTGGTCGCCATGGCCGTGCAGAACTTGGTCGACACGGCCGACGGTCTCGAATTCTCCCGGCATGCCACGTCGGTGACCGAGCTGGTGCGACGGATGCGGGACACCGACCTCGTTCTGCTGGACCTGTCCCTGCGCGACGGCACCGACCCCGGCGAGAACGTCAGGCAGATCAGAGACTGGGGCGCGGAGGTTCTGGTACTCACCTCCGGCGAGGACCCGTATCTGGTGCGCAGCGCGTCCCGGGCGGAGGTTCTCGGCATCGTGCGCAAGTCCACGCCCCGGAAGGCTCTCGTGGGGGCGATCCTCGCCGCCGCGCGTGGCGAACTGGTTCCCACCACCGAGTGGGCCTCGGCGCTGGACACCGATCCTTTGCTGGCGGCCGCACCGCTGACCTTCCGAGAGCGCGAAGTGCTGAGCCTCTACGCGTCGGGCCTGGGCGCACGAGGCGTCGCGGCCCAACTCTTCATTTCCGAGAACACCGTGAACGACCATTTGCGGCGCATCCGGTCTCTGTACCACCGGCTGGGCCGGTCCGCGGCCACGAAGGTCGAGCTCTACCAGCGCGGCATCGAAGACGGCTACGTCCAGGCGCCCGGGCGTGAATAAACCCTTCGTCGAGACCGGAGCGGAGATCGGGGCCGGCCAACGATCGGGTCGGCGCATCCTCGCGGTGGACGCCGCCCTGCTCATAATCTTGATGACCGCCGCTCAACTCGCCGTCGTGCGGAACGGCAGCCAGGCCGAGCTGCCGGTGTGGTTCGTCGTCGTCGGCGGGCTCGCCCCTGCTGGCGTGTTCCTGGCCGGGCTCGTGGCCAACCGGGTCTCGGATCTCACGCTCCGCGTGGTCGCCTTCCTGGCCGTCGCCGCGTTCTGGCTGACGCTGATCACCTTCCCGGCCGCCGTGCCGGCCGGGGGAATCGACCGGATTCCGTGGACGCTGACCGCGTCGGGAGCGGCGGTGGCCGCCGCGCTCGTGGCCGGCGGCCGCGGCCTGGCCTGGACGACCGTGACGATCACCGCCGCGACTGGGCTGGCCTACCGGGCGATCTACGGCGGCCTCGACCTCGACGGCGTCGTCAACGACATGCAGGCGCTGCTCACCGGCGCGGTGATCTGCGTCATCGGCGGGCACATCCTGGCGGTCGGCCGTGGCCTGGACCGTGAGGCGGCGTCGACGGCGGCATCCGCGTCGCTGGAATCCGCCGAGAGCGGTCGGCTCACGGCCCGCACCGTGGCCGCGTCCCTGGTGCACGACGAGGTTCTCGCCACGCTGGCACTGGCCGCATCGGGGCTGCCGATCCCCCAGGACCGCCTGGCCGCCCAGGCACGTCAAGCCGTCGCCACCGTGACCTCCCTGGCCGACGACCAGGCGCACGAACCCGTCGCTCTGAGTGTGGCCGTGGCCGCCGAAGCCCGCCGCCACGGCGTCAGCTGCACGGTCCAAGGCAGTGTGGCCGCGTCATCCGTCAGGGCCTTCACGCCCACCCACGACGCCCTGATCGGTGCGATGCGGCAGGCGCTGCGCAACAGCATCCAACACGCCCCGGATGCCGCGCGCAGCGTGCGCATCCTCCACACGGGCTCGGAGGTGCGCGTGGAGATCATCGACGACGGTCCGGGGTTCGACCCGGCGCAGATCGCCCATGACAGGCTCGGAATCAGGCAGAGCATCATCGGTCGCATGTCTCGGCTGCCCGGCGGTAGCGCCGAGATCGACTCCGCCCCTGGCCGGGGAACCGTCGTTCGGCTGCGCTGGGCTGTCGAAGCCGACAACCGGATCGTCATCCCGGACAACCGGGTCTCGCTCAGGGTCGGCTTCTTCGTCGTCGCGGTCATCTACGTGGGCACACAGACGACCAGCGCGATTCTCGCGGCGCTTGCTGTGCCTGGGACCTGGCCGCTGCATCTGACCATGCTCCTGACCCTTCTGGCGGCTGGGCTGATGATCCGCGCCGCACCGACCCGGGTGCCGTCCGGCGCCCTGACCTCTCTGGTGGTGGCCCTCGCCGGCGGCGGCATGGTCGTGGGGGTATCAGCCGCCTATCTCATCTATGGGATCGCGTTCTCCTACGGCTCGCTGTGGTTCACCGTGGCCACAGCGTTCCTCTTCGTTGCGCTGGCACTGCGCGGTCGGATGGGTTCGGCGCTGGGCGGAACCGCGCTGATCGTCGCGGCTTCGGTCTGCGCCGGCGTGCTCGAGAATGCGCCGGTCCATCAGATCGTCCAGCTCGCGATCCGGCCCGTGGTGCTGGTCGGTCTCGCTGTGGCGCTTCTCGTCGTGGTCGAACGGATGCAACGCCGCATCGTCGCTCTACACAAGGAGGCCGTGCGCTCCGCGGAGAAGCAGAGCTGGGCGCTGGCGGCCCGCTCCGAGCTGACCGGCCGAGTCGCGGAACTGGCCCGCACGGCACTCCCGCTGCTACGCCGGATCGGCACGGGCGTCGAACCCACCGATGCCCAGCGCAATGAGTACACCAGCTGCGAGGGCGAGTTGCGGGACGGCCTGCGTGCCGGCTCGCTGGCCCGCGAGCCCCTGCGCGCTGCCGTGGCCGCCGCCCGGGAACGCGGCGTCGACGTTGTGCTGCTCGACGACAACGGCGGATTCGTCGACAACAGTCTGATCGATCCCATCCTGACGTGGATGGCTGAGTCCGTCGCCACGTCGCGCACCAGAGTAGTAGGCAGGCTCCTGCCGCCCGGGCGCCAGACCCAGGCGAGCCTGACCGTGGACGGTCAGCACACCGAGTTCACCGTGACCCGGGTCTCCGCGGCGGAGGCGCAACCGCTGCGCCTCCGCTGACTTCGGCCCGCGACCTCGGCGTGCCTTCCGCGTCAGCTACCCGCGAGCAGTTTCCACGGCGAGTAGTCCCGGTCGAGCACCGAGCGGTCGGGGCTCTTACCCTGTGACCACCATCGGGCCTCGTAGGCCGTGCCGTCGAGCTGCACGATGTCGCCCTGGTCGTAGAGCGTCTCGGCGCTCCAGTCCGGGTAGGTTCCGTCGGGTAGCGTCGGCAGCGTGAACGGCGTGTCGTTTTCGAGCACGGGGCCGATATAGCTCCACGCTGAACCCTCCTCTCCCAGGCTGGGATCGTCGGGACTGAGGCCGTCTTCGTTCCACCACTTCGAGACGTAGACGGAGCCGTTCCAGACCACCGTCACTCCCGCGGAGTAGAAACTGCGCGACGACCAGATCGGGTATGGGCTGGTTTCGGGATCGTCAGCGACGACGACCGGCTCGGACTCGTCCAGGGGACGAGCGGATGGCGTACCGCTGTATCCCTGGGCCAGCAGTGACCCGAACGTCACACCGGCCTGCTCGATCCCACTGCAGGAGGTGGCGACCGTGCGAAGGTTCGGGTAGTTGCTGCCGCAGGTCTGGTCCCGGTTGACCGCCCACATGGAGAGGTGGGCCAGGCCCTTCGCGGTGGCGAATTCGTTGAGCGCGCGGGCGTCGTCCAGGGTGAAGATCTCAGCCTTCACATCGTTCTGGCCGATCATGGGCGTCGCGCCGAGAAGTGACCACACACCACCGCTGGGAAGATCGAGGTCTCTGGCGTGCCAGATCTCCTCGAGCTGTGTCGCTGTGGCCTGCAGGGCGTCGATGCTCATTGACGACATCGAGGCGTCGGTGTCGTCGGTCCCGTAGTTCATCGTCATGAGATTCACGCCGGTGAGGTCGACGCCGGCGTCGAGCATCTCCTCGATCTGGGCAAGACCGTTCTCGAGCAGCCCGTAGGGCGCCACGGGAAGGGTCAACCAGACATCGAGCGCACCGCCATCGGCACGGCGTTCCTCCTGCAGCCGGGCGACCGCCTGGCTGCGGCGAGCCGTCGCCACGTCGTCGTCCAGCATGTCGCCCTCGATGTCGAGGTCCATGACGTCGATGCTGTAGCGATCCATCGTCGTGCGATAGGCATCCGTGAGCTCGGTCACAGTGGAACACGCCGCCGCGAGCTCGGTGTTGATGGCGCCACCGAACGACACGGCGAGGGGACGGCCCTCACGGTGCATCCGTTCGACCCGTCGGTCGAGTGCGAAGGTCAGCCCCGCGTCGTCCAAGGTGTGCGTCTTACCCCAGGTGGGAGTGCAATCGTCGTCGTCTGCGGCCACCACGAAGGCAAGGACGGCCCCGCCGGTGGAGTCGTTGAGGGCGCTGCCGGCGAGTTGTTCGTCCGTCTCGAGGGTGACGTCGTAGTAGCCGGCGAACCAGCGTTCGGCGACGGGGGCCCCGTCGACAGCGGGAGGGAGGCCAGGCACGATGGCCGCGGCCGTGACGGCGCCGGGGATCATGATCATGGCGGCGAGGCTGAGAACCAGCCGCCCGGGCGAGAGCCTGCGCCCCGCGAATCGTGACGTGCTGCGGGCGTGGATCGGGCTCATCGCAGGGCTCCAACGGTAGTCAGGGATCCGTCGTCGACGACGACCGACCAGAGCGGGGCGGTGCTGGGCGCCGTCGCGGGTGCGCGCGGTGAGTCGACCCAGACCCAGTTCAGCCAGCCGAACCACAGATCGCTGATTGTGGCGCGGATGCCGATGAGTCCGAAGACTCCCCACGCGGCGGCAAGCGCCGTGAACGAGGCGAACGCCGTGGTGCCCCAGTCTCCGACGAGGCCGGCTCGCACCGCGATGGTGGCCGCACCGGCGACGATCAGGAGCGGGGCCAAAGCGTAGAGCGCGGACGCCGGCGTGCGGGTGCTCACCTTGGGGGTGCGCGCGAAACGGGCCTTGCGGTCCGTGAGAACCTGCACGACCGAGGCGATGCTGCCCGCCAGGTTCGCCGGCAGGATGAGCAGGTTCAGTGCATAGATGCCGATGACATCCCGACGTCGGTAGCCCAGGTAGCGCAGGTCCGACGCCATCTCGGCGAAGTACGGGGCGGCGATGAGGAGCAGTTGGAAGGTCACCAGTTGCCCACCGAGGGGGTTCAGGACCAACACCGCGATCAGGCCGAGGGTGACCCAGGTGATCGAGCCCAGGTAGTTGGTGCGCAGAACCCTGTTCGTCAACGGGAGAGGCGTACCCTGTCGGCGTCGTGTGACGATGAAGTCGTGCAGCCGAGGCAGAACCAGTAAGCCGCCGTCTGCCCAGCGTCGGCGTTGGATGACGAGGCTGCCGAAGTCGGGCGGGGTCGCGCTGTAGCTCAGTCGCTCGGGATAGTTGACCAGTGCCCAGCCGTGGGCGGCGATGTCGATGCTCGACTCGGTGTCTTCGATCGCGGTGCGGTCGGAGATGAAGCGCACCACGTGCACGCCGTCTTCGTCGCTCTCGCGCCGGATGTCCTCGAGGGCCGAGCGGCGCAGCACGGCGTTCGCGCCCACCCAGTAGGTGGCGCCGAACGAGGTCAGCCCCTGGTGCAGGATGTGCTGGAGGTCGGTGGTGGCGCCGGCGAGGCGCTCGATGCGGGTCGGGGCTCCCCGGTAGGCCGAGTACGGCGTCTGGGCAACGGCTATCGCGGCGCTCTCCGGCTGGTCGAGCAGGTGCACGAGCCGCAGGCAGTATTCGGGCAGCAGCATCGAATCGGCGTCCAGGGTCAGCACGAAATCAGTATCCGGTGCCTCGAGAATCACCGATGAGCCGAATGCCGTCGACTCGGCGGCGTTGTCGGGGTCGAGGCGCACCAGGGTGAGGCCACGGCTGTCTCGCTGCTCGCGGTACCGCCCACCGAGAAGGCCGAGGTAGCTGTTGAGGTTCATGGCCTTGTTGGGCGCGTGGGAGAGCGAGGCGTACCGCTTGCGCTCGAAGGCGCTCATCTCCACGGTGAAAATGTTGAGCAGTCGCAGCAGGACCTGTTCGGCTCTCGCGTGCGATAGGGGGCTCTCGTCGTTCTCGAGGGCATCGTGCAGGGCCGTTGCCGTGGCGTCCAGAGTCGCAGCCAGGCCGCGCAGAACCTGATCCACGAAGAAGACCTCCACGTGGGTGCGCGTGGATTGCGCATCAGCCAGGTCACGGAGCCACCGCGCCGCGGTGGCGTGTTCCCGCACCACGATCTCGGTCGCTTCGGCTGCGCCTGGGCGCCCACGTTTGCCGGCCCCCGAGCTGTGCAGGCGCGCCCACGCGGCTTCGAGGCGCATCCGCATCGGCGCGAGTTGGGCCATGATCTCGTCGCCGAGCAGTCGGCTGCGTTCGAGGGACTCCCGGGCTGCCGGATCGGTGGGGTCCGGGTCGTCGTCGATGAGCAGAACGACGTTGAGGTTCGGGAACTCCTGCAGTGCGACCGACCACAGCGACATGCGCACCAGGTCGGGGTCTTCATCCCTCGACGGCAGTAGGGCGACCAGACGGGGTGCAGCACCACTGGCGAGCTGGGGCTCGGGCCGATCCAGAGCGGACTCCGGCGCCTGCTCGTCCTCGCGCATCCGCGAGACGTGCTCGTCGAGGGTGATCCGACGCACGCGACGGTGCGCCGCGAAACGCGGGAGCGCGCCCGAGCGGGCGAGCAGGTACATGCAGGCCGAGAAGGTGAGCAGCGTCACCGAGACCAGGAACACTATGGTCTCCACAAGCTGGGTGGCGCCGGCCAGGGCGTCGCCGCGGGCGAGGGTCACCACGACGGTGACGAGGTATGACAGCCAGAGCAACAACGACAGGGCAGGGGCGAAGCGGGCCCGAGCCAGCCGGGCGGGCGAGGGAATGGCGTGCAGCACGGGTTGAGGAGCCGGATCCTTGTCCGTACCCCGTTGGCGGCGTGGCCGCAGTGTCTTGTCGGTCTTGGCGCTCACAATTGGCGTCCCCTTTCGGGCAGGGGCGCACACGGGAACTCCCCCGTCGTGCGCGAGAGGGGGGCCTTGAGATGAAGGCGCGCCGCGACTCCCTGCATTCACAGTGTGTCGGCCGGCATGATGCCACGACCGGGGTCCCAACCACCGATTCTGGTGGTTCTCACACGGCCACCGGTGGCTCCAACGCGGCCACGCCAGTCCGCGGCCACGCCAGTCCGGGGCGATGTCAGCCTCGGGCCGTGTCAGCCTTGGGCCGTGTCAGCCGCGGGCCGTGTCAGCCGCGGGCGAACCTGGTCGAGCCGTCGAGCCAGGCCGCCATCCGCCCGATGCTGGCGAGTGCGCCGGGGTTCGCCGGTTCGTTGAGATGGCCATGACGCGTGCCAGGTTCGCGGAAGACCGCCACATCCACGCCCGCCAACGCGAGCTCGGCCGCGAAGGCCTGCCCGGATGCGCGCAGACTGTCGTGCTCGGAATTGAGCACGAATGTGGGCGGCAGTCCGCTCAGGTCGTGTCCGCCCGGGAACGCGTACGGGTTGTCGAGCTCGGCCGGATCACCCACGTAATTGAGGTTCATCGCCCGCACATCGTCGGGCTCGAAGCGGGCATCAGCGGGTAGCACCTCGATCTTCTGCGCGAGTTCCGCGGCGGGGTGGGGCAAGGCGCTGTGCACCAGCGGGTAGGCCAGGAGCAGCGATGACGGCTGGGGGCCGCCGGCATCCCGCAATCGGAGCGCCGCCCCTGCGGCGAGATCGCCACCGGCGCTCGCCCCGCCCAGCGACAGCCTGCCGGAGTCGATACCGAGCTCGGCGGCGTGCTCGAGGGCCCAGCGGACTGCCGCAGCAACCTCCTCGGATGCGACGGGGAAGAGCACCCCGTCACGCGCCGGTTCGCTGTCGGTGAGAGCCGTCGACACTGGCGCGAGCCTGTAGTCGACACTGACGACGGTGATGCCGCGGGCCGCGAGGTCCTGGGCGACCCAGTGCGCCTCGGGCATGTCTAGGTCGCCCCAGGCGAAACCCCCGCCGTGCGCCCACACCAGCCCCGGTGCCCAAGCCACGGCTTCGGCCCGATAGATGCGAATCGGGATGGTGCCGTGCGGGCCGGGAATCGTGAGGGAATCCATAGTCAGATCCTCCCAGCAACTCGCGCGGGGCCGGACCCGACACGCGTCGAGGCTCCGCTGACTTCGCTCGCGTACTAGAAACCTAATACCGAATGACTATATGGTTTTAGAACGGCCAGCGGGCCGTCCTGGGCCGCCCGCAACCCTTCTGCCCCGTGCCACCATCTCAATGGAGAGATCATGATTCAGCCCACTTCGTTCCCCGTCGTCGTGTCCGCTCTCTGGGCCGAGGGCCGCGGCCGCCCGGATTTTCTTGCGACCGGCACTCCCGCCCTGTCCTGGCGGGTGCAAACGGATGCGCCGGGCTGGCAGCAGTACTCCTACACGCTGGAGACTCGGCGCGGGTCGTTCGTTCGCCGCGAGCGCCGCCACACCGTGGCGTCGCAGCACCAGCCGTGGGCGGACGGTCCACTCGGGGCCTACGAGCGGGCCGCTGTGCGGGTGCGAGTGGTCGGCACGGACGGGTCGGTTTCGGAGTTCAGCGACTGGATGGAGCTGCGCACCGGACCACTCTCCCCCGTCGACTGGGCGGCGCCGTTTATCGCCGTGTCCGGCCCCGTCACCGCAACTGCAACCGCAACCGCGGATCGCGGCACCACCCGGTTCCGCACCCTTGTCGACGCCGCCCCTGGCCTGGTCTTGGCCGTTCTCTCGGCCACCGCGCACGGCGTCTACCAGGCGGTGATCAATGGCCGGGTCGTCGGCGATGAGGTGCTCACCCCCGGCTGGACCAGCTATGACGACAGGCTCACCGTGCAGTCCTACGACGTGACCGGCCTCGTGACCGAGGGCGCCAACGTGCTCGGCGCCACTGTTGCCGACGGCTGGTATGGCGAGCACTTCGGTTTCGACGGCAGTTTTGCGCGGGGCTACCCCGGGCCGCGGGCGCTCTCGATGCAGCTGCGCCTGGAGTACGCGGACGGCCGGGTTCAGACCGTCGTCACCGATGAGACCTGGACCGGGAGCGACACCGGCCCTGTCATCCGGGCCGGTATCTACCCCGGCGAGAGTTTCGACGCCCGCTTGGACGATGCCGCGCTGGCCGACCCCGGTACGGCATTGCCGCATCCGCTACGCGTTACCGTCCTCGGCGCCGACCTCGCGAACCCGGCCCGACTCACCCCGTCGTTCGCCCCTCCGGTGCGCCGCATCGAACACCTGGCCGTGGAATCGGTGACCACGAGTCCAAACGGCGCGACCCTGCTCGACTTCGGCCAGAACCTGGTCGGTTGGCTCGAACTGACCATCGATGCCCCGGCCGGCCACACTGTGACTCTGCGGCACGCGGAGGTGCTCGAGAACGGCGAGCTCGGGGTACGGCCGCTACGGTTCGCGGAGGCCACCGACACCTTCACGGGCGACGGCGGCGGCCCGCGCGTCTGGAGCCCCGCGTTTACCTTCCACGGCTTCCGCTACGCCGAGGTCACCGGCTGGCCCGGCGAGCTGCGGTCGGAGGACATCCGCGCGGTGGTCGTGCACAACGACATGGTGCGCACCGGCTACCTGGAGACCAGCAACCCCCAACTCAATCAACTACACCGGAACGTGTTGTGGGGCATGCGCGGTAATTTCCTCAGCCTGCCCACCGACTGCCCGCAGCGTGACGAACGGCTCGGCTGGACCGGCGACATCCAGGCGTTCGCGCCCACCGCCGGCTATCTCTATGACGTGTCCGGTTTCCTCGGCTCCTGGCTGCGTGACCTGGCCGCCGAACAGCGCCGGGCCGACGGGGTCGTTACATTCGTGGTGCCCAACCCGCTGCCGATGACCCCGATGGCCGCCGCCGCGTGGGGCGACGCCGGCACCCTGGTTCCGGATGCGCTCTACGGGCGCTACGGCGACCGGGCCGCGCTGGCCGCCCAGTACGAGAGCATGCGGGCCTGGGTCGATGTGGTCGACGCTCTCGCCGGAGCCGACCATCTCTGGACCGGCGGCTTCCAATTCGGCGACTGGCTCGACCCGAGCGCCCCGCCGGAGAACCCGGCCGCAGCCAAGACCGACCCCGACATCGTGGCCACGGCGTACTTCTTCCGTTCCACCAGCCGGCTGGCCGCTGCCGCCGAGGTGCTCGGCCGCACCTCAGACGCCGCCAGGTACGGCCGTCTGGCCGACGACATCCGGGTCGCCTTCGTCGCCGAGTACGTCACCCCGGCGGGGCGGATGCTCTCGGACGCCCACACCGCGTATGCCCTGGCCATCGGGTTCGGGCTGCTCACCGACCCGGTGCTGGTGGCCAAGGCCGGCGCCCGGCTGGCTGAGCTGGTGCGCTCGCACGGCTACCGCATCGGCACCGGCTTCGTCGGCACCCCGCTGATCTGCGACGCGCTGTGCCTGGGCGGCCAGAGCGAGGTGGCGTTCCGGCTGCTGCTCGAGGAGGGCTGCCCGTCGTGGCTGTACCCGGTGTCGATGGGCGCCACCACCATCTGGGAACGCTGGGACAGCATGCTGCCCGACGGCAGCATCAACCCGGGCGAGATGACCTCGTTCAACCACTACGCCCTCGGCGCGGTCGCCGACTGGATGCACCGCGCCATCGGCGGCATCGCGCCCGGCGAACCCGGCTCACGGGTGACCCTGGTGGCCCCGGTTCTCGGCGGCGGGATCACGAGCGCATCGGCGTCGCTCGACACCGGTTACGGCCCGGTCACGGTGGACTGGACGCTCACCGGCAGCACCTTCGCCCTGATGGTGTCTGTACCGCCGAACACCACGGCCGTGGTGCGGCTGCCGGGGTCGGCCGCAACCGTGGAGGTGGGCTCCGGCGCGCACGAGTGGGTCACCGATGTGGCCGCTCTCGTGGCAGCCCCCGCGCCGGCGCCGCTGAGCATGCAGACCTCACTGTCGGAGATCATCGACGACGCCGGCGCGGCATCCGCCCTACAGGCGCTGTTCGCCGAGGTGGGCTACGTCATCGGCCTGGGTTGGACCACGGGCGGCCGATGGAAGAGCAATTCCCCGCTCGACACCTCCCTCATCATGATGCCGCCGGCCGGCGTGGCCCGGGTGCAGCAGCTACTCACCGAGCTCAACGCCCGCCACTAGCAGCGGCGCGAGCGCAACTGTTGCCCGAGCGGACTTCTGCGGCCGGCGCGGCGGCCGCAGAAGTCCGCTTCGGGAACAGTCGCGGGCGGGTGGATGGTCGCGCTAGTCGGTGCCCGAGTAGCGGAAGGCCGCGAAGGAGACCTCACCGGTCACGGCGTAGAGGCAGATGACCCGGCCGGTGAACGAGGCCGCGGTCTCCTGGGAGAGATACCGGCCGTCGACGCGGGCGAGCTCCACCCGGTCGGCCCCGGTGCCCACGCTGAGCACCACGACGTCGCTGGTCAGGCCGGCCAGGATCGACGATGCATCCGGCGGCACGGTGTCCAGGCCCAGGGTCACTGTGCCGTCGACCAGCTGCGCCGGCGCCAGCGGCACCGTCCACTCCTGGCGGATGCCCGCGACGCAGGCGCGCGCCGTCACGATGCCGTTTCCCACCTCGATCTCGTAGTGGTGGTGCTCGTCGTAGCGCACGCCCAGGCCACCGAGTCCGGTGCCGGGCGCGACCCGTACCGAGGTGCTCGACCAGGGGTTGCGTTGCCGCACCCCCACCAGAACGGGCTGCTCGGCGTCGAGGGTGCCGCCCTCGCCGGTCAGCACCAGCCGACCGGTCAGCGTCGCCAGCTCGGCCGAGTAACGGCGCACGCCGATCCACTCCGGCGCGAGCTCGGGCCCGGTGAAATCATCCGTGAACACGGTCTCGCCGGGCCGCGGGTTCAGCAGCACCGGGTCGGCGGCCAGCCAGTCGTCCTCCCACCGGGCGCCGGTGATGAAGGTCTCCCGACCGAGCGCGGAGAACGCCTGGGTCATGCCGGTGGGCCGCATGCCGAGCATCACGATCGCCCAGCCGCCGTCGGGGGTTTCGACGAGGTCACCGTGCCCGGTGTTCTGGATGGGCCGGTTGGTGCTGCGGGCGGAGAGGATCGGGTTGGCCGGTCCACCCACCGCTGGCCCCTCGGTGAAGGGACCGTACGGGTGCTCGCCGCGTGCCACGCTGATGCCGTGGCCGCGTTCCGTGCCGCCCTCGGCGATGAGCAGGTACCAGTACCCGCCGTGCTGGTAGAGGTGCGGCGCCTCGGGAAACTTCAGCCCGGTGCCCGACCACACCGACACCGGGTCCGACAGCGGGATGCCGGTGTCCAGGTCCACGGTGAACTGCAGGATGCCCTTGTGCTCGCCTGGGTCCTCGCCGCTGGTCACGTCCAGGCCCGAGTAGGTGATGTACGCCAGCCCGTCCTCGTCCCAGGCGAGGTCGGTGTCGATGCCGTGCACGCCCTGGATCACGGTGCCGTCGCTCCACGGGCCGGCCGGGTCGGTGGCGGTGAAGATGAGCATGCCGCGACCCATCGCATCCGTCACCACGACGTAGAAGACGCCGTCCCGGTGCCGGATGGTCGGCGCCCAGGCGCCGCCCAGCGTGGGCACGTGCGCCGACGCGAGCTGACCGGGGCGCTCGACGACGTGACCGATCTGGGTCCAGTCGAGCAGGTCGGTGCTGTGGAACACCGGGATGCCGGGCAGGTATTCGAAGGTGGAGTTGGCGAGGTAGTAATCCGCACCCACCTTGACCACGCTGGGGTCGGGGTAGAACCCGGCGATCAGCGGGTTGGGCCAGGAGAGGTCGCTCATGGCGCCGCTCAGTTCAGCACGATCGAGGCCGACAGGGGCAGCTCGGTCACACTCGTGCCGACCTCGAACAGGTACGAGCCGGTCTCGTAGTGCCAGCCGTCCTGCCAGTCGGCGAATGCGCGCTCCGGCACCTGGATGTCCACGCTCACGCTCTCGCCGGCGGCCGCGAAGACGGCGGCGAAGCCGACCAGCCAGCGCACCGGGCGGTCGATCGTGGAGTCGGCGCGGGACGCGTAGACCTGCACAACCTGCTTGCCGGCCCGCTCGCCGGTGTTGCTGAGGGTGACCGTGACCATCGTGGCGCCGACGGCCGGCAGTGAGGAACCGTCCACGGTGAGGTCGTCGATCGACCAGGTCGTGTAGCCCAGGCCGTGGCCGAATTCGTAGGCCGGCTCGATGTCCGCCTTCAGCCAGGCTCGGTAGCCGATGTGGATGCCCTCGTCGTAGCGCACGATCCCGTTCTCGGGAGTGACGTCGAGCACGGGCACGTCCTCGAGGGTCTTCGGCCAGGTCGTGGGCAGGCGCCCGCCGGGCTCGGCCTCGCCGAGCAGCATCGCGGCGACGGCGTCCCCGTACTCCTGGCCGCCGAACCAGCTGAGCAGGATCGCGGCAACGTCATCCCGCCACGGCATCAGCACGGGCGAGCCGGAGTTGACGACCACGACGGTGCGCGGGTTGGCCGCAGCCACGGCGCGCACGAGGTCGTCCTGCCGGCCGGGCAGGTCGAGGTCGGAGCGGTCGTAGCCCTCCGACTCCACCTTGGAGTTGGTGCCCACGACGAGTACCACCACGTCGGCGGCGGCCGCGGCGGCCACGGCCTCCGCGATGAGCGCATCCGGGTTGGACTGGTCGGGTTCGATGCCGATGGTGATCGACAGCGCGCCCATCAGGGCGCCCTCCGGGTCGATGTCGTACTCCACGACGAGGTCGAGGGAGACGCCGGCGGTCACCTGCACGGCCACCGACGCGGAGGGCGGCGACAGGAACGCGGCGCCCAGGTCGGTGCCCTCCGGGATCACGTGCTCCTCGTGCAGCAGGGTGCCGTCCACGTAGATGCGACCGTTGCCGGCGCCGGCGAAGCCGAGCAGCACCTCACCGGTCTCCTCCGGCGTGTAGCGGGTGCTGAACTCGAGCACAGCGGATGCCGAGATCGGGGCGTCGCCGCCGAACCACACCAGTGCGGTGGCGCGGCGGTCCTCGGCGAACAGCTCGGTGCCGGAGGCGTCCAGGAAGCGCACCCGGGCGCCGGGCTCGTCGGTGTGCGGGTTGACGATGGTGCCGAGCGGCAGTTCGGCGATGCCTTCCTGCACCACGGCGCCCACCGAGTAGGTCACCTCCGCGTTCGGCAGGGCGGCGATCAGGCCGTCGATCGGCGTGACGATGTGCTCCGGCAGCACGGTGGCGCTGCCGCCGCCCTGGGTGCGGGCAAACCGGGCGTTGTGCCCGATCACGGCAACTTTCGTGAGCGTATCGGCGGCCCAGGGCAGTTCCCCCGTGTTCCGCACCAGCACGCTGCCGGCGATCTCGGCCTCCTTGGCGAAGCGGATGCCGTCTTCGACGACCACGGGCGCGGCGACGGCCGGCTCGAACCCCTCGAGCGCGCCCACCCGGGCGGCCAGGGTGAGCAGCCGCAGCACCTTGCGGTCGATCGCGGCCTCGTCCACCTCGCCGCTTGTGACGGCGGCCACCAGGGCGTCGCCCCAGGGTCCGGCCGGGCCGGGCATGACGAGGTCTTGCGAGAAGCGGGCGCTGTTGATGCTGCGCACCGCGGTCCAGTCGCTGATCACGACGCCGTCGAAGCCCCACTCGGAGTTCAGCGGGGTCTCGAGCAGGTCGTTCTCGGTGACGGTGGCGCCGTTGACGGAGTTGTAGGAGCTCATCACGAGCCAGGCGTGCGCCTCGGTGATGGCTTCTTCGAAAGCGAGCAGGTACACCTCACGCAGGGCCCGGTCGGACACGACGACGTCCGCGGTGAACCGGTCGGTCTCGAAGTCGTTGGCGATGTAGTGCTTGGGGGTGGCGCCCACCCCGTTCTCCTGCACGCCCTCCACGTAGGCGGCGGCGAGCTTGGCGGTCAGATGCGGGTCTTCGCTGAACGCCTCGAAGTGGCGGCCGCCGAGCGGCGAGCGGTGCAGGTTGATGGTCGGGCCGAGCACCACGTCCACGCCTTTGCGGCGGGCCTCGACGGCGGCGACGTTGCCGTAGCGGCGGGCGATATCCGGGTCCCAGGCGGCGCCGAGCGCCGTGGAAGACGGCAGGTTGAGCGACGGGGAGCGCTCGTCCCAGACCTCGCCGCGCACGCCACTGGGACCGTCGGAGACCAGGATGCGGCGGAGGCCGATCTTCTCGATCGGCGCGGTGGTCCAGAAGTCGCGGCCGGTGAGCAGCAGCACCTTCTCCTCGAGGGTGAGCCGGCCGAGCAGCTCCGCGAGCCGGGCAGCGGTGGGGTCGGTGACAGCGGTGTCAGGGGTGGTGATCGTCATGGTGCGAATCGCTTTCGTGGGGATCGGTTCTGAAGTGGGGGAACCAGAAGAAGGGGAAGAGAAGGACTATTCGGCGGCGCTGTCGGTGAACACGCGCACGTCCCAGGCGCCCAGCTCCACGGTGGAACCGTGATCGAGGGCGCTACCCGAGATGAGGTCGCTGAGCTGGGCGGGAGCGGTGAGAGTGGCCGGGGTCCACGACCAGTTGTGCACGAAGTACACCCGGGAGCCGTCCGGCGCGCTCGAGGTCGTCACGGTGACGCTCTCGGGCAGTCCGGTCCAGCCGGCCACCGGTTCGGGGACCAGCCAGGCGGCCAGGGAGTGCGCCAGCGCCTGGTTGGGCACCGTGCCCACCACGGTGACGCGGCCGATGCCGTGCACGCGGCTGGTCACGGCCGCCCAACGGCCGAAGTGCGGATGCTCGTAACCGACCAGCGCATCCGCACCGGTGGGGGTGAGGCCGTCGAGCCAGGCAGTGGCGGCGGAGCCGGGCCGCAGCACCAGGCCGCCGCCGGCATCCGTCACTGGGACCGGTTCGGGCAGCGTGGCGAACTCGTCGTACCAGGCGCCCGCGGCCTCGGCCAGCCGGGCCGGCTGCACGTCCTGGCGGGCGCGGCCCTCCCGGTCGGCGTACGCCGACCGCGGGCCGAGCACCAGGTGCCCGCCGGCGGCCGCATAGGCGTCGAGCCAGTCCAGCTCGGCATCCGCGGCGGTGAAGAACCCCGGAACGAGCAGCACCGGATAGCGGTTGGCGAACGAGGCCGCGTCACCGTCTTCGAGTTGGTCGACCCCGGCCGTGACACGACCGGGGAAGATCTGTTGCGGGCGCACCAGCCGGGTCTGCAGCCCGGCATCGAAGGCGCCGCGCACGAAGGCGGCGATGATGCGCCGGTAGGAGTCAGGGTCGAAGTACTGCCCGGGCGCCGAGAACGGGGCCTGCGCCGACAGCGCGAACTTGCTGTCCGAGTCGTAGAGCACGGCCACGTCGTAGTCGGGTCGGGCGCGCGCCACCACGGCGCCGGCCGCGGCGAACTCGCTGCCGAGCCGGGCGATCTCCCGGTAGGTGCGGCCGGGTTTCTGGCTGTGCGGCAGCACACCGCCCCAATAGGTCTCCGCGCCGAAGTGCAGGGAATGCCAGTGCCAGTATTCGATCATGCTCGCGCCGCGGGACACCAGCGCCCACGCGGCCTGACGCCACTGGCCGTCGTAGGGCGAGAAGTTGAGCTGGGAGAACCCGATCGACGCGGCGTTCGTCTCGGTGACCAGGAACGGGCCCTGCTTCGACGAGTACATCACGTCGGCCAGGTGATAGAGCGCCCAGGTGCCCTTCACGATCCAGTCGGCGCTTCTCTCGTCGGTCGACGGGTGCGCGAGCGACGCCTCCCCCTCGTAGTAGGCGTTGCCGCTGGCGATCTCGAGGTTCGCCGACAGGTTCACGTCTTCGACGCCGAGCTGGTCATAGGAGATGCAGGTGGTGACGAACTGCTGCGGGGCCGCGTACTCGCGCACGATGTCGGCCTGCCAGCCGATGTACTCGGTGACCAGCTTGGCCTGGAACCGGCGCCAGGCCAGGTCGTACTGCGGCTGGAAGTTGCCGTCGGGCCGCCAGAGGTCGGCCCAGGTGGACAGCTTGTGCGACCAGTAGACCAGTCCCCACTCGCGGTTGAGGGTCTGAACGTCGCCATAGGTATGGCGCAGTTCGTCGGTGAACCGCTGGAACACGCCCTCGTTGTAGAGCAGCCGGATGCCGGGCTCGTTGTCCACCTGGAAACCGATCACCGCGGGGTGGTCGGCGTAGCGGGCGATGATGGTGCGGATGATGCGCTCGGCATAGAACAGGAACGTGGGGTTGGTGAAGTCCATCTCCTGCCGCATGCCCCAGTGGTTGGGGGTGCCGGTGGCCGAATCGCCGGCCACCTCGGGGTGCAGCCGTTTCATCCACATCGGGATGGCATAGGTGGGGGTGCCGAGGATGACCCCGATCCCCCGCGCGTGGGCGCCGTCGAGCACGGGCTGCAACCAGTCCAGGTCGAAGACGCCGGGCTCGGGCTCCCAGGTGGACCAGACGGATTCACCGACCCGGATGACCGTGAAGCCGGCCTCCTGCATGAGGTCGAGGTCGGCATCCAGCCGGGGGCTCGGCTGGTACTCGTGATAGTAGGCGGCGCCGAAGCGGATGCCCTCGAACGCAGTGGTGTGCTCGTCGGGTGCGGCCATCTCAGGCCACCGTCGGCTCGGCCTGGAGCCGCTGTTCGGCGGCGAGGCGCTGCCGCACCGCCCGCCGTTGCTCCTGCCGGTCGGGGTCGGGCACGGGCGCGGCCAGGAAGAGCCGCTGGGTGTACGGGTGCACCGGGTCGCTGGTGACCTGGTCGCCGGCGCCCCACTCCACGATCTCACCGTGGTACATCACGGCGACCCGGTGGCTGAGGTGCCGCACGACGGCGAGGTCGTGCGAGACGAACAGGTAGGCCACCCCGGTGCGCTCCTGGATCTGCTTGAACAGGTCGAGCACCCGCGCCTGGGTGGAGAGGTCGAGCGCCGAGACCGGTTCGTCGCAGACGATCAGCCGCGGGTCGAGGGCCAGGGCCCTGGCGATGGCGATGCGCTGCCGCTGGCCGCCGGAGAACTCCCGGGGCAGCCGGTCGGCGGCGTTGCTGGGCAGGCCCACCTGGTCGAGCAGGTCGAGGACGCGCTTGGAGGCGTCCTTCTTGGCGACGTTCCGCACGGTGAGCGGCTCCACCAGGATCTGTTCGATGGTCAGGCTCGGGTTCAGCGACGTGTACGGGTCCTGGAAGACCACCTGGATCTCGCTGGCCAGGGCCTTCCGCTGCCGGCGGCCGGCGTGCGCGATGTCCTGGCCGCGGTAGCGGATCTCTCCCCCGGTGACCGGTGCGAGGCCCAGGACGGCGCGGCCCAGGGTGGTCTTGCCGGAACCGGACTCACCGACGAGCCCCACGGTCTCGCCGGGGCGGATGTCGAGGGACACACCCTTGAGGGCCCGGAACGGGTCCTTGCGGAATCCCTTGATCGGGTATTCGACGACGACGTTCTTCACGTCGAGGAGAGGCTCGGTCATGACTCTGCTCCAAGGCTGTCGGTGGGGCTGGTGACGAGGTCGCCGCGGGCTTCGCCGTCTTCGAGGATCGCCGCGAGCAGCGACTGGGTGTACGGGTGCTTCGCGGCGTTGAAGATGGACCGCACCGGCCCCGTCTCGATCACGCGGCCGTCCCGCATCACGCTCACCCGGTCGCACAGGTCGGCGACGACGCCGAAGTTGTGCGTCACCAGGACGACGCCCATGTTGAGTTCGGCCTGCAGCTCGCGCAGCAGGTCGAGCACCTCGGCCTGCACGGTCACGTCCAGGGCGGTGGTGGGCTCGTCGGCGATGAGCAGGTCGGGGTCGCAGGAGACGGCGCCGGCGATGAGCACCCGCTGGGCCATACCGCCGGAGACCTCGTGCGGGTAGGCGGCGAAGGTGCGCTCTGGGTTGGGGATGCCGACCCGGGCGAGTAGCTTGAGGGCTCGCTGGGTGGCCTCCTTCTTGGAAATGCCCAGGCACACCCGCATCGGCTCGATCATCTGGCTGCCGATCGTGAACGCGGCGTCGAGGTTCGACATCGGTTCCTGCGGGATGTAGGCGATCTTCTTACCGCGGATTTTCGTCATCTCCTTCTCGGAGGCCAGGGCGAGGTCGTGCCCCTCGAAGAAGATCGCGCCGCCGGTGACCCGGCCGCCGTCGGGCAGCAGGCGCAGGATCGACCAGGCGGTCTGGGTCTTGCCCGACCCGGATTCGCCGATCAGGCCGTGCACCTCGCCACGTCGCACGGTGAGCGACACATCGTGCACGACGGTCTTCACGGTGCCGTCGGCCTGGTCGTAGCCGATCGCGAGGTCGCGCACATCCAGCAGCACCTCGCCGGTGCGTCCGGAGGAGGACAGGTCGTCGGCGTGGAACACGGCGGCGGTCTTGTTCACATCGGCGGGGCGTAGCGGCGGGCGGCGGCGGCGCTTGGCCTTGCCGCTCTGCTCGAGTTCGTCGCGCATGGTGTTGGCCAGCAGGGTGAGCGCCACACAGGTGAGCGCGATCACGAGGCTGGGCCAGAGGATGAGCATCGGTTCCTTGTAGATCTGCCGGAACCCGTCGTTGAGCATGGTGCCCCAGGTGGGGATCGACTGGTCGCCGATACCGAGGAAGTCGAGTCCGGCCTGGATGGCGATGGCGATGCCGAGCACCATGGCGGACTGGATGATGACGGGCGCGCGCACCACGGTGAGGATGTGCTTGCCGATGATGCGGCCGTCGCCGAGGCCGGCGACCCGGGCCGCGTCCACGTACAGTTCATTGCGCACCGCGGTGACCGACGCGTACACGAGCCGGAAGAAGGCCGGCGAGAGCAGCACGCCGAAGATCATCATGGACAGCCACATCGACGGGCCGAGCACGGCGCGGGCGGCCAGCAGCACGACGATGCCGGGCAAAGCCATCAGCAGGCCGGTGAGCCAGGAGGACACCGCGTCGAACCACTTGCCGTAGTAGCCGGCGATGAGGCCGCCGGTGACGCCGATGGCCAGCGCGATGATCAGTGCCAGGGCGGCGCCGGCCAGGCTGAACCGGCCGGCGAAGATGAGGCGGGAGAACACGTCGCGACCCGAGCTGTCGAAACCCAGCGGATGCCCGTCGGCGGGTCCGCCGAGCACGTTCTGGATCGACGACTCGTTGGGGTCGTGCGGGGCGATCAGCGCGGCGAACACGGCGCTGAGTACGAGCAGCACGAGGAAGACGATGGTGGCCAGGCCGATGGGGTTGCGCAGCAGGCGGGAGAGCAGCGAACGGCGGGCGGCCCGGGGCAGCGCCGGGGCCATCACGGTGGGGGTCAGATCGATCATGAGAGGCGCACCTTCGGGTTGAGCCAGCCCTGGAGCAGGTCGATGAGCAGGTTGACGATGACGACGATCGCGGCCGTCGCCACCACGAGGCCCATCACCATGGGGATATCGCCCTGGGTGGTGGCCTGCACGGCTACCTGTCCGAGGCCCGGGATCGCGAAGATCTGTTCCACGATGACCGCGCCGCCGAGCAGGCCGACGAACTGCACGGCCAGCACGGCCAGGGCCGGGCCGCCGGCGTTTCGCAGCACGTGTTTGAAGACCACCCGGTTGAACGAGAGGCCGCGGGAGCGCAGGGTGCGCACGTAGTCCTGGCGGAGGGCGTCGACGACGCTTCCACGCACCTGCTGGGCGACGCCGGCGATGCCGCCGATCGCCAACGCGACGATGGGCAGGGTGACGCTGGCGGCCCATCCGCTGGGCGAATCGGTGAACGCGGTGTACCCGGTGGGCTTGAACCACTTGAGGTTGAGGGCGAAGAGGGTGACCAGGCCCAGGGCGATGAGGAAGCCGGGGATGGCGAAACCGAGGATGGAGACGGCCTGCACGACCTTGTCGGCCCAGCCGCCGCGGATCGCGGCCCAGACGCCGAGGGCCACGGAGATGATCGCGATGAGCAGGATCGCCCCGATCACGAGGGAGAGGGTGACGCTGAGCCGGGAGGTGATGCCCGCCGTGACGAGCTGGCCGGTGAACCAGGAGGAGCCCAGGTCGCCACGCACGGCGCCGGCGAGCCAGTCGCCGTATTGCACGAGCACCGGACGGTTGAGGCCGAGCTGCTCGGATTTGAGCGCCACGGTCTCGGCGCTGGCCGTCTGGCCGAGGATGCGCCGGGCGATGTCGCCGCCGCCGAGATAGAGGAGCGTGAACGCGATGGTGGAGATGAGGAAGAGGAGGACGACGCCCGAGAGCAATCGCCGGAGGATGAATCTGAACATCACTGTCCCTTTTCTAGAGTTCTAGAGAATGCGACCCGGGTGCGGGAGCCGGCGGGGGCGCCGGGAGGGCCGGGCCGCGCTGGAGCGCGGCCCGGCCGACTGGCCTTAGGAAGCGGGGGTGATGTTCCAGAGGTAGGGGTACGCGTTGCCGGCCTGCATGAGGGCAGAGGTCTTCGCGTCGGTGGCGTAGCTGGACTGCACGCGGTACCACGGGGCGAACCAGGCCTGCTCGACGATGTACGCGTTGAGCTCCTTGAGGGCCGCGTCCGCCTCATCCTCGGTGCCGGTGCCGATGGTGGCGACGAGGGCGTCGACCGTCGGGTCCTGGTACTTGGTGGGGTTGAACGAGGCGTTCGGGGTGAGTTCGAAGTTGATCAGCGCCCAGTCGGCGTCCTGCTGCAGCTGCATCCAGGTGACTCCGTACTTGGGGGCGAGGAGGTCGGCGATGAAGTTGGTGCCGGTGTCGGTGTAGTTCACCGTGATGCCGACGTCCTTGAGCTGCTGCTGGATGAGGGTGAAGACGGCCGGGTTGCCGAGCGAGGTGCTGGGCATCTCGAGGGTGAGGCCATCCGCGTAACCGGCTGCCGCGAGCAGCTTCTTGGCCTCGGCGGGGTCGAAGGCGTACCGGGAGTCGAGGTCCTCGTCGTAGGCGGCCGAGGTGGTCGGGAAGATCTGGGTTGTGGGGGTGCCGAGTCCTTCGCCCACCGCGGTGAGCATGGCCTTGGTGTCGATGGCGTAGTTGAGCGCCTGGCGCACCCGCACGTCGGCGAGGGCGGGGTTCATCGACCCGTCGCGGTCGAAGATGATCAGGCCGGTCCAGTCCAGTTCGAACGGGTTGATCGTGTAGCCGGCGGCCTCGACCTCGGCGTTGTTGGTGTTGTCAGCGAGCTTGGCGCCGTTGACCTGGCCGCCCTTGATCGCGTTGAGCATGGAGGTGGAGTCGGCGAACACCTTGATCGACAGGTTGTCGTAGTGCACAGAGTCCGGGTCCCAGTAGTCGGGGTTCTTGGTGAACTCGTACGAGGTGCCCACGACGGTCTTGGCGGTGTCGAGGATGTACGGACCGGAGCCGACCGGGTTGGTCTGCACGTCAGCGGCGCCGAAGGCGGCGGGGCTTTCCTGCATGCCGGCGTTCTGGCTGAGGTAGTGCAGCAGGGCGGGGTCGGGCTGCGTGAGGGTGAGTTCCACCGTCGTGGCGTCGACCGCGGTGGCCGTGCCCAGCGCCGCCAGGAAGGAGGCGTTCGGGGAGGTGCCGTCACGGAAGCGGGTGAGGTTCTGGGCGGCGGCATCCGCGTTGAACGCGGTGCCGTCGGTGAACTTCACGTCGTCGCGCAGCGTGAGCATGAGCACGGTGTTGTCGTCGTTGTAGGACCACTCGGTGGCCAGGCTGGGGAGCAGCTTGCCGGTGGGGTCTTCCTTGAGGAGGGTGTCGTAAACGGCCTGCCCGTACGGCGACTCGTTGGCGAAGCTGATGTTGGCGGCCTCGAAGGTGGTGTTCTGAACGATGACGCCCAGAGTGAGCGTGTCGGAGCCGGACCCACTGGAGGAAGTGTCGCTTGCCGAGCAACCTGTGAGTGCGAGGGCCGCGACGGCGACCACGGCCGTCAGGCTTTTCCATCGGAACATCGGTGTTCCCTTTCGGTACGTGCAGTCCTTCGTTGGGCCGCCTCGAAAACCGAAGCTAACACGAAAAACGAATAGTTGGTAGGTTTTCGCAGAATTGTTACCGAGCGCGCTAGAGTCGGGCCATGATCCCCTCCGGAACCATCCGAAAGCCGCGCGGCGCCTACGCCAAGACGGCGGCGCGGCGCCGGGAGATCCTTGAGGCCGGCATGGACGTCTTCGCCACGAACGGTTTCCGCAGTGGGTCCATCCGCGAGATCGCGGAGATGGTGGGCATCAGCCAGGCCGGCCTGCTGCACCACTTCTCCAACAAGAATGAGCTGCTGGCCGGGGTATTGGAACTCCGCGACGACCGGGCCACCGAGTACGTCGACACGGCGGCCCCGGCCGGTATCGAGACCATCCGCGGCTTCGTGCGACTTATCGAGTACAACGCCCGCGAGAAGCCCGGCCTGGTGGAATTGCACTGCGTGCTCTCCGCTGAGGCCACCTCGCCGGAGCATCCGGCACACGACTACTTCGTTCGCCGGTACATCTGGGTTGAGTCGTTCCTCACCGATGCGTTCACCGCGATGCGGGATGCCGGCCAGCTGGCCGCCGGGATCGATCCGTCCAGCGCCGCCCGCGGCACGATCGCCATGAGCGACGGCCTGCAGGTGCAGTGGCTGCTCCGCCGCGACGCGGTGGACATGGCCGCGGAGATGCGCAACTACCTGCGCCCCCTGCTCACCGTCGCCCTGTAGTCCCGCCCGCGCGCGCGCCACCCCCGCCGCCGCGAATTCCATTGCGCGGGTCAGGCGCCGTTTCGCGGGTGGCGCGCCACCCGCGAAACGGCGCGCTGCCCGCGCGCCTCCTCCCGGCGGTCAGCCGGCGGCGTGGGCGGCGAGCTTGGCGGTGAAGTCGGCGAAGAGCAGCCGCAGGTCCAGCCGGGTGTACACCCGCATCGGCCGGGGGCCTTGCCGGGGAATCGTGTCGTAGGACCCGTCGGCGCGGATCCGGGGCACGGTGCGGGTGACGTACTCGCTCGAGGAGGGGTCGGCCTCGAACGACGACTGCAGCGCGGTCAGCAGCACGAGCGGGCTGTCACCCAGGATGTACGTCTCGCCGAGGGGCAGGCCGTGGCTGCCGGCCATCACGGCGACCTTCGCGAGGGCGTCGTAGAGGTGGGCTCCGATGGCGCCGTGCGGGCGCACATCCGTGAGCAGTTCGGCCCAGGAGTACAGGGTTTGCCGGTAGGCGTCGCGCGGCACCTGCCAGATCGGCATGAACGAGTCGAAGATCACCCGGGCGGCGGGGATGTCGATGGCCAGGTTGTACTCGGGGCCGTGGGACCCGGGCGGCGGCACGGCGAGGCCCTCGTGCTCGGGGCCGCCGATCCAGACCAGGGTGAGCCGGGTCGCGATGCGCGGTTCGAGCAGGTAGGCGCTGGCGATCTCGGTGAGACCGGCGCCGCAGGCCACGAAGAGCGGCAGGTTCGTGTCGGTGCGCATGGCTTCGGCGATGATGACGTCCGTTGCCGCCGAACGGATGGGCGACAGCGGGTCGGTCATGCCAACGTTCGACCCGGCCAGCACGGGAATCGTGCCGGTGCGGCCGAGCACGTCGAGCACGGTGCGGGCGGCCGCGGCCGCGTTGTCGGCGGTCTGCTCGGAGGGGTCGAACGGGTCGCCGGGCTTCAGATGTGAGCCGATGATGGCGCGGATCTCCACCGACGGCGAGAGCACGTGGTGGGCGAGCTGCACGAGCCCGTCGGGATCACCGGAGAAGTCGTTGTCGATGATGACCCGGGCGCGGGGCTGCACCACCCGCCGCAGTTCGGTCTCGAATGATGTCAACGCCGGCACCTTCCCTGAAGTTTTTCTGATGAGTGTAGTGGCCCCGCCGCCGGTCCACCTCGACGCACGAGATAGTGCTCGCGGCGGGTGAAAGCGCTCGCAGCACGCGATTGTCGCGGATCTATCGCACGCCGCGAGCACTGAGGCGAGCGCTGAGGCACGCCGCGAGCGCTCCCGACGCGCGGGCTCCGTGCTGCGGCCGTGGTCCTACTGGGGCGCCATCCGGATGCCGCCGTCGAGGCGGATGGTCTCGCCGTTGAGCATGGGGTTCTCCACGATGTGGCGCACCAGGGCGGCGTACTCGGCCGGGTTGCCGAGCCGGGCCGGATGCGGCACCTGGGCGCCCAGCGACGCTCGGGCCTCGGCGGGCAGCCCCTGCAGCAGCGGGGTGTCGAACAGCCCGGGCGCGATGGTCACGACGCGGATGAGCGAGCGTGCGAACTCGCGGGCCAACGGCAGCGTCATCGCCGCGACCCCGCCCTTCGATGCGGCGTAGGCCGCCTGGCCGATCTGACCGTCGAAGGCCGCGACGGATGCCGTGTTCACGATCACGCCGCGCTCCGGGGTGCCTCCGTCGGTGGAGTCGACCCGGTCGGTGCCGGCCGAGCCTGAGTCGGTCTCAGCGCCGCGCGAGCCGGAGCCCGTGGAACCCGCTGGGCCGGGACCGACCGGGTCGAGGTCCTGCATTGCCGCGACGGCCAGGCGCACCACGTTGAAGGTACCGAGGAGGTTCACCCGCAGTACCCGCTCGAAGTCGACCAGCGGCATCGCTCCCTGCCGACCCACGGTCCGGGCCGCCGGGGCGATCCCCGCGCAGTTGACCACGATACGGAGGGGCGCGTGGGTTCCGGCCACCGCGACCGCCGCGGCCACGTCGGCCTCGCTGGTCACATCCCCCGGATGGAATATGGCCTCGCCGCCCGCGCGGTGACCCATCCCCGCCAGGGAATGAGCCGCGTCCGAGCCGTCGCTGTCGCCTGTCGAATGGCGCGCTGACCGGGCCCAGGCGTTCAGCTCGTCCGCCCGGTCCGTGCCCGCCGAACCGGCCAGGTCGAACAGCACGACATGCGCCCCGGCCCCGAGCAGCGCCCGCGCGGTGGCCAGGCCGAGGCCGGAGGCCGCTCCGGTGACGAGGGCGGAGCATCCGTCGATGCGCACGGTCAGAGCCGTTCGATGATGGTGGAGTTGGCCATGCCGCCGCCCTCGCACATGGTCTGCAGGCCGTAGCGACCGCCGCCGGCTTCGAGGGTCTCGAGCAGGGTGCCGAGCAACCGGGTACCCGAGGACCCGAGCGCATGGCCGAGGGCGATGGCGCCGCCGTTGGCGTTGAGTTTCGCCGGGTCGGCGCGCAGTTCGCGTTGCCAGACCAACGGCACACAGGCGAATGCCTCGTTGACCTCGTAGGCGTCCAGGTCGTCGATGCCGAGCCCGGAGCGGGCCAGGATGCGCCGGGTGGCGGGGACCACCCCGGTGAGCATCAGCAGCGGGTCGCTGCCCGTCACCGCGAAGCTGTGGAACCGGGCCCGCGGGGTGAGGCCGAGGGCGGCGGCGCGGCTGGCGCTCATGATCAGGGCGGCGGAGGCGCCGTCGGTGAGCGGGGAGGAGTTGCCGGCGGTGATCTGCCAGTCCACCTCGGGGAACCGGGCGGCGAGCTCATCGGTGCGGAAGGCCAGCGGCAGGTCGGCGAGGGTCTCGAGAGTGGTGTTGCGGCGGATGGTCTGGTCGTCGACGACGCGGCTGCCGTCGGGCAGCGACACCGCGAGCAGGCTGCCGGCGAAGTCTCCGCGGTCGGCGGCTTCGGCGGCCAATCGGTGCGACCGGGCGGCGTACTCGTCGAGTTCGGCCCGGGTGAGTCCCCATCGGGCGCTGATCAGCTCCGCCGAGACGCCCTGGCCCACGAGCCCGTTCGGGTAGCGCTCGTGCATCAGGCGGCCGTGCGGGTCCTGGCTGGCGACCGCCGACCACGCCGTGGGCGAGCCCCACCCCTCGGTGCGTCCGGCGGCGTCGGAACCGCCGGCGGGAACCGGTCCCCCGGCCGACCCGAGCGGTACCCGGCTCATCGACTCCACCCCGCACGCGATCACGATGTCGTAGCTGCCCGCGAGCACCCCCTGCGCGGCAAAGGTCGCCGCCTGCTGGCTGGAGCCGCACTGCCGGTCGATGGTGGTGCCCGGCACCGACTCGGGGAACCCGGCGCTGAGCAACGCGGTGCGGGTGATGTTGGTGCTCTGCTCGCCGACCTGGGTGAGGCATCCGCCGATCACGTCGTCGACCAGGGCCGGATCGAGGTCGTTGCGGCTGACGAGGTCGTGCAGCACCCCCGCGAGCAGGTCGGCTGGGTGCACCCCGGCGAGCGCGCCGCCGGGCTTCCCGCGGCCGGAGGGAGTGCGAACGACATCGACGATGACAGCATCATTGCTCATGCCCCCAGCCTAGGCTCGCGGGCCGGCCCGGGGCGGTGCATAACTCCTCCAATTCCCGCCGGCGCGGCGAGCGGATGCCGGAATCCCGCGGCTCTGGCCCGGCCCGGGAGATCCAGCATGAGTCATGCGCGCCGGTCGGGCGGAGCGGCCCAGTCGAGTGCCGGGGCAGAGCGGCCGGGCGGGCAGAGCGGCCGGGCGGAGTGGCGGGCGCTCAGCCCGAGAGGGCCCACATGGCCACGGCGCTGGCGGCGGCCACGTTGAGGGAGTCGATGCCGTGCTTCATGGGGATCTGCACCACGGAGTCCGACGCGGCGAGCGCCTCATCCGTGAGCCCCTCGCCCTCGGCGCCGAGAAGCAGCGCCAGCCGGGCATGCTGTTCCCCGTTGACGTCGCGCAGGCTCACCGCGTCCGGGGTCAGCGCCAGGGCCGCGACGTGGAAACCGTGCTCGGTGAGCAGCCGGCGGGTGCTCGCCCAATCGCCCACCCGGGTCCACGGGACCTGCAGCACCGTGCCCATCGATACCCGGATGGCCCGGCGGTAGAACGGGTCGGAGCAGCGCGGCGTGACGAGGATCGCGTCGGCCCCGATCGCCCCGGCGGAGCGGAAGATGGCGCCCACATTGGTGGGGTCGGTCACGTTCTCGAGAATCAGGATGCGCCGGGCGCCGGCCAGCAGCGTCCCAGGGTCCGGCAACGCGGGCCGGTGCATCGCGGCGATCAGCCCCCGGTGCAGCACGTAGCCGGTCAGTTCGGTCAGCAGCTCCCCCGGCCCGACGAACACCGGTACGTCGTCGCCGACGAGCGCGCGGGCCTCGTCGAGCGTGTTCGCCAGGGTGAGCACCGAGCGGGGCCGGTGCCCGGCGCGAAGCGCTCGCTCGAGCACGAGCGCGGACTCGGCGATGTACAGCCCGTGCTCGGTGTCGCGCGCCTTCTTGAGCGCCACATCCGTCGACTGGGTGTAGTCGGCCAACCGGGGGTCGCTGAGGTCGGAGATCTCGATAACGGGCATCCGAAAAGCCTACCGACGCCCGTGCCGGGCAGAAACGCCCGCGAAAGCGGCCGAAAGGCTGCCTCAGCTCGCTGAGGTGACCGTTTCACCGCTTTCGCGGGACGCCCCTAGTCGTAGTCGGCGAAGGGGTCGGGGGTGAGAGTGTACTTCGTCGAGAGGTACTCGTGGATGCCCTCGGCGCCGCCCTCCCGGCCGAGGCCGGACTGCTTGACCCCGCCGAACGGGGCCGCGGCGTTTGAGACCACGCCCATGTTCAGGCCCATCATGCCCGTCTGCAGGCGTTCAATCATCCGCTGACCGCGTGCGAGGTCCCGGGTGAACACGTAGCTGACCAGCCCGTACTCGGTGTTGTTGGCGATGCGCACGGCGTCGTCCTCGTCGTCGAACGGCACGATCGACAGCACCGGGCCGAAGATCTCTTCGCGCAGGATGTCGCTGCCCGGCTTGACGTCGCTGATCACGGTCGGCTCGTAGAACGTGCCCGTGCCGGCCAGGGCGTGCCCGCCGGTGAGCAGCGTCGCGCCGCGGCCGAGCGCCTCCTGCACCAGGGTATCGGCCTTGGTCACGGCATCCGCGTTGATCAGCGGGCCGATGTTGACGCCGGATTCGGTGCCCCGGCCCACGGTGAAGTCGGATACTGCCTCGGTGACCCGGCGGGCGAACTCCTGGGCCACATCACGGTGCACGATGAACCGGTTGGCGGCGGTGCAGGCCTGGCCCACGTTGCGGAACTTCGCCGCGAGGGCGCCCTCAACGGCGCGGTCCATGTCGGCGTCCTCGAAGACCAGGAACGGGGCGTTGCCGCCGAGCTCCATCGAGGTGCGCAGCACGTTCTGCGCGGACTGCGCGATGAGACTCTGGCCGACGCCGGTGGACCCGGTGAAGCTCAGCTTCCGCAGCCGCGGGTCGGCGATGATCGGCCCGGACACGGCGGAGGACTGCGAGGTGGTGACCACGTTGATCACCCCGGCGGGCACACCCACCTCCTCGAACAGCTTGACCAGGTACAGGGTGGTGAGCGGGGTGAGCGCCGCGGGCTTGATCACGACGGTGCAGCCGGCGGCGAGCGCGGGCGCGATCTTGCGGGTCGCCATGGCCAGTGGGAAATTCCACGGGGTGATCAGGAAGCTGGGGCCCACCGGGTGCTGCGACACGATCATGCGGCCGGTGCCCTCGGGGTTGGTGCCGTAGCGGCCGGTGATGCGCACGGCCTCCTCACTGAACCAGCGCAGGAACTCCCCGCCGTAGGCGACCTCGCCGTAGGACTCGGCGAGGGGCTTGCCCATCTCCAGGGTCATCAGCAGGGCGAACTCGTGCTTGCGCTCCTGCAGCAGCTCGAAGCTGCGGCGGAGCACCTCACCCCGCACCCGCGGCGGCGTTGCCGCCCAGGCCTCCTGTGCCTCGTCGGCGGCGGCGAGCGCGGCCAGGCCGTCGGCGACACCGGCGTCGGCGATGGTCTTGATCACCTTGCCCGTGGACGGGTCGTGCACGGTGAGGGTGTTCCCGTCGGCGGCGGGCACCCACTGCCCGTTGATGTACAGCTCGTTGGGTACGTGCTGGAGCAGCTCTGCTTCGGTTACGTGCGCCACAAATGCCTCCCTGAAGTCGTTGCTTCAAATCTACCCGCGTACCGCCGGACATCCCCTGGCCCCGCGGCGCCGGCGCTTCCCGTGCGTGTCGCGACCCGGTTGGCCGGCGGCTCTGGTCGGCTCGCGTCAGCCCCGCGCCCGTCGATCGGCCGGCAGGATTCCCAGGCAGAGCAGCAGGAAGATCAGCTGCAGCATCCCGGTGGTGAAGTAGATGGTGTGCAGGATCGAGTAGACCGGCAGCAGCGCCACCTCCACGTAGATCCAGATGACCATGCCGAACCCGGCGACCCCGGCTGCGGCGGGATACCACGGAAGGTGCCGGTGCTGCAGCAGCACGGCAAGCCCCTGCGTGCCGCCGACCACGAGCAGTAAGACGAGCCCGGGGATCACGAACGAGTCGAACGGAGTGCCGTCCAGCCAGCTCAGCGGCATTCCCATCCCGTTGCCGAGGATCAGGCCGACACCCCCGCCGACCGCCGACACGAGGTTGAACCAGCCCACCACGAGCAGCCCCAGCCACCAGCGCCGCGGCGTCGCCCGGTCGGTCTCGGCGAGGGTGGGGCGAGCGGATGTCGGGTGGGCGGCCATGCTGTCATCCTGTTCCCCCGGCGGGTCGGTCACAATCCCCAGCTCGGGGCGAGCCGGCGGCGGCCTGGCGCGGTTAGAGGCCGTGCAGGGTGCCGCGCACGATCGAGTCACCCGAGTGCGCCGGGTTGCCGTCGTCGGGTTCGGCGGAGACGTCCACCACGGGGTACTGGGACAGGTCGAGATCTGCCGGAATGCTGAACCGGCCGCTCGAGCCGTCGAGCAGCCCCACGCTCACGAGCCCGGTGGCGTCGGCGGTGAGCAGCCAGACCTCGCGCAGCCCGACGCCGTCGTCGCCCCCGGTCAGATCCACCACGACATCGCGCTGACCGTCCGCGTTCTCCTCCACGGCGGCGCTGCCGCTGGCCGTCCAGCCGGGCAGAGCGTCGAGCTGCGCCTCGGCGATCACGGGCACCGGGGCGGGTGACCGGGTCGCCTGCCACCAGGCCCCGGCGGCGATACCGCCCACCAGACCCACCGCGCAGGCCGCGGCGGCCAGGGGCAGCCAGCGGCGCCGGCGCCGGCGCAGATCCACAACGGATGCCGGCGGCCGCGCGGGCCCATCGGCTCCCGTGCCGGGTCCGGCCGGTGCGCTCGGCCCGGTCGGCCCTGTCGCCGCTCCGGCGCTCGCACCGCCGGACCCACCAGGCAGCCCCTGCGCGTCCGGCGAGGTCGGTGCTCCGACGCCCTCGGCGTGCGATTCGGGGGTTCCCGCGCCGCTCACCACGTGGTCCTCCGACCGCACGGCAGTGACGTCCTCGGCGAGCTCCTCCGCGGCCGCGCTGTCCTGCGGATCTGCCAGGCGCGGCACCCCGACCACATCCTCGGAGAGCCCGAGGGCGGCATGGATACGCCCCCAGACGGCATCCGCCGGTTCGACGAGATCGACGCTGCCGGCGCTCCGGCCGATCAGCACGGTGCGCCGCAACGCATCCAGCTCGCCGGTGCAGCCGGGGCAGTCGGCCAGGTGGGCGCGTTCCTGAGGGCTGAGTTCGAGCTCCGCGAGCGCGACCAGGGCGAGGGTGTCGCGGTCAAGATGCGTCATCGTTCGCCTCCAATCGGGTGCGCAAGCGGGTGAGGCTGCGGCGGATGTGGCTCTTCACGGTGCCGAGCGGCAATCCGAGGCTATCGGCGATTTGGACGTGGGTGAGGTCGTCATAGAACGCGAGCCGCATCACCCGTTGCGGAACCGGTTCGAGCCGGCCCAGTTCTTGGCCCAGCAGCAGCCGTTCGGCCACATCCGCCGAGTCGTCGACGGCGAGGATGTCGGCGCCGTCGACCAGGCTCTGTTCGATGCGCCGCTGCTTCGCCCGGGCCTCGTGCGCGTCGGCGATGCAGTGCCGGGCGATGCCCACGATCCAGGCCGGTAGCGGCGCCCGGGCCTCGTCGAAGCCGCCGCGGCCACGCCAGGCGGCGATGAACACCTTCTGGGTGACGTCTTCGGCGTCGCCGGCGTCACCGAGCGAGCGCATCGCGAGGGTGTACACGAGTGACGACCAGCGCGCGTACGTCTCGGCGAGCGCCCGTTCATCGCCCGCGCGAAAGGCGGCGACCAGGCTCGCGAGGTCGCGTTCGTCGTCGGTGCTGTTCGCGTAGGGTGCGCTCACGTAGCCGTGTGGCCTCCGGGATCGATGCCGCGTGGTGCGGGTGTCCATCTCACTCCTCGCGACCCGCAGGTGCCGGCTCGCAAGTGCGACCAGCATAACCACGACCGGCCGATTCCCGCACGCCCCGTTCGGGCGTCACCCACCGCCGCATCCGTTCGACGGTCATGGTGCCGGCACCGCCGTCACGATGACGTTCGAGAGGTACCGCTTGGCGTCGTAGTCGAACTCACCGCCGCAAGTCACCAGCGTCAACCGGGGCGCTCCGGTGCGGTCGAACACGCTCGCCCACGGCACCTCGGGCTTCTCCTGGCTTTCGACGGATGCGACCGTGTACCGGTGCGCGCCGCCGTCGGCGGTCTCCAGCACGATCTCCGTTCCCACCGGGGCATCGGCGAGGGCGGCGAACGGGCCGATGTCGTAGGCGAGGGAGTCCACGTGCGCGGCCAGTACGGTGGCGCCTGCGGTGCTGCCGGGCCCGGACCCGTACCGGTACCAGGCGGCGACGGCCGGGTTGGCCGGCAGCGCCATCGCCCCGCCGTCGGCCAGGCCTTCGGCCTCGACGGGCATGTCGATGTCGAGGGCGCCGGCCATGACCCGCACCGGGGCGCTGACCGGAGCCGGTTGCGCGGCCAGAGCCGCGGACTGCCGCGGTACCGTCGCCGCCGGGGAGGGGGCTGGAGCCGCTGTCATCCTCGGCACGGTGACCGCGGGCTGGGCGTCGGGGGCCGGTGAAGCACCCGGCATGCCGCCGGGAAGCGTCGCCGAGGCGGGGCCGCCCAAGCCGCTGAAGGCGCCGGCGGCAGGATCAGTGCCGGCCGGCGCCGCGCCCGGGGCGGCGCATCCGCTGAGCAGGCCGACGAGCAGGCTGCCCACCAGGGCCGGCCCGAGGCCAGCGCGGTAGCGGGTGGCCCGCCGGTTCCCCTGCGGACCGCCCTGGCGTACCCCCCGCGGGTGAAGGCTCTGCGGGGGACGACCGCCGGGCCGAGGATTCATCTGCTGCGCACCTCGCTCGCTCTGGGCACCCCGCTTCCGCGGGGCGCGGGCCACGGTGGCCAACCCGAACAGGCTCACCGTGACCCGACCTTTCCTGCTTGGTATCCGCTAGCGCCGCGCCTCGGCCCGACGGGTGCCGTAGACCGCAGCGGCGCTGATGGCCAGCACCAGGGCGAGGGCCGCACCGCCTATCCACCAGCCGGTGGCGTCGCCGGGCTGGTTGGTGGCGACCAGACCCGCACTGCCGGCCGGGACGCCGTCGGGGTTGGAGTGCAGGCCGTCGATCGTCTGCACGGCCAGCGCCAGGTTGGCGTCGGCGAGGCTGCCCCAGGCGTAGACGATGGTGTTGGTTCCCTCGGCGACGTTCACGTCGGCCGGGCCGATCACCGGGTCGGTGGTTCCGGTGGCGGCCACCGACGCCGACACCGTGCCGGCCGGCAAGGTGAGCAGCGACTCGTTGGGGTTGGTCAGGTTGGTGATCACCGGGGTGCCTCCCGCGAGGATGTCCACGGCGGGTGCCGCGGCCACGTGACGCACCGTGAGCCGGCCTTCCCCGGCGCCGACGGTGGCGATGTCGTTGGTGAACAGGGTGGCTGTGGGCGTTCCAGCGGCGTCGAGGTGGGCCACGGCGGTGTAGTTCTTGCCGCCCTCCAAGGGAAGGTCGACCGGGCCGATGGCCGGTGAACTCGCGTCCGTGGCATCCGAGGCGGTGATCGCGACAGTGTAGGTGCCCGGCGCCAGTTCGAGCGGGCCGGCGAGGTCGCCGGGCTCGAAGTTGTCGAGGGTGAGGTCGCCGTTCACGTACACGTCGACGGTGAGGCCGGGGACCCCGTGCAACACGGAGAGTTGGGCGACGTCGTCTGCGGCGTTCGCCGGGGCGATTCCCGCCAGGGCGACAAGGGCGCCGGCTGCGACGCCGACGATAAGGGTCTTGCGCATGGTTTCCTCCAGTCAGTGGAACGAGAGCGGGAACCTGTCGGTTTACCCGTTACCCGTTACTTCCGGAGCAGACCCCTATTCGGATGCACCCGCGCTGGAAAATTTCCGCGAGCGTGCGAGTTGCCACTTCCCGCCCCTTCAAGCTCCCAGGGGGCCTCGACTGCCAAGACACCGGATGCTGCCCACTTGCCGCGAAGCTCCCCTTCACGCCCGCGCAGAGGGCACTATGCCGCAGGTCAGCGCAGCGGCAGGCGACGCAGCAACGAATCGCCGCGAACTCAGGCCTGCTCGACGAGCTCCGACGTGGCCAGCACCGCGCCCGCGTGGGCGAGCTCGGCGAGGGCCTTGTCGCTGGACTCCGGCGCCACTCCGGCCACGAGGTCGGTGAACACCCGCACGTGCTGGCCGTGGTCCAGTGCATCGAGCCCGCTGGCCCGCACACAGTAGTCGGTGGCCAGGCCGACCAGGTCGACATCCGTCACGCCGGCGTCGATGAGCAACTCGCCGAACTTCTGCCCAGAAGCGTCGACGCCGTCGAAGATCGAGTAGCCCGGCTGGCCCTGGCCCTTGAGGATGTGCACCGTGGTCTCGGGCAGGTGCAGCGCCGGGTGGTAGGCGGCACCGGGAGTGTCGGCCACGCAGTGCACCGGCCAGGTGTCGATGTAGTCGGGTTCGGCGTCCACCGCGAAGTGACCGCCGTTGTCTTCCGCGGCGTTGTGCCAGTCCCGCGACGCGTAGACGTGCTCGTAGCTGTGCGGATGCGCCGTGAGCAGGTCACTGATGGCCTCGGCCACCGCCGCCCCGCCGGCGACGCCCAGGGCGCCGCCCTCGGTGAAGTCGTTCTGAACGTCGATGATGATCAGTGCGCGGGTCACGGAAGCACTCCTGTCGTTGAGATTCAGTTGTTCGAGAGGTTGTTCCCGCAGCGGAAGAACCCCGTCGTGATGGTATCGATCGCCTGCTTCGCATTATCGCCCACATCCCCGAGCGCGTATACGGCAAAGGTGAGGGTGCTGGCGTCGTCGGCGTTGATGATGCCGGAGAGGGTGTAGCCGGTGTCGATCCAGCCGGTCTTGGCGAACACGGCGCCGTCGGCATCCGAGTTGGCACCGGTGAACCGGTCGCTGTAGGACAACGACCCGGTGTCGCCGCCGGCGACGGGCAGACCGTCGAAGATGACACCCAGGTTGCCCTCGCGGGCGTTGATCTTCTGAAACAGCTTGGTGAGGTAGGCCGGCGGCACGGCGTTGTTGTCGGACAGGCCCGAACCGTCGACGATACGGATGCCCGTTGTGTCGATGCCGTACTCCTTCAGTCCCGCCAGCACCGCGGGTTCGATGGCGCCGAAGGTGTTGCCTGAACCGCCCTCGACGGCCACCAGACGAGCGAGCATCTCGGCCAGGGCGTTGTCGGAGACGATGAGGGACTGCTGGATCAGCACCGACACCGGCTGGGACTGCGCCGAGGCGAGCACGGCGGCTCCGGCGGGAGCGGTGCCGACGCTCACGGTGACGTCGCCGCCGAGTTCATCGGCGAAGGCTGCGCCGGCCCTTGCGACGGGATCGTCGCTGCGCGCGGAGGTACTGCGGTAGGGGTCGTCCCGGTCGCCGTCGACCTGCAGCGCGGTGATCTCGGGCATGTAGCCGTCGGTCTGCTCCTTGCGATCCCAGCTGGGTTCCCAGCCGGGATCACCGAAGTAGGAGGAGTCCAGGACCACCGAGGTGATCGGCCCCTCCGCCGCGGTGCGGGCCTGTTCGGCCAGCGCGTCGAGGTGGGCCGCGCCCTCGTAGAACGATTCGTCACCCGTGGGGGTGCTCGAAAGGGTGAGGTCGCCACCGCCGACGAGCACGATCTGGCCCGGCTCGGCGCCGGCCACAACCGTGGTCGTGGCCCGGTAGTCCGGGCCGAGAACGCTCAGGGCGGCCGCGGAGGTGAGCACCTTGAGCACGCTGGCCGCACGCGATGCGGTGCTGCCGCCGCGGTCGAAGAGGATCTCGCCGGTGGCGGCGTTGACCACCTGCGCCTGGAAGTCGCCGAGCCGGGAGTCGGCGGCCAGGTCGGCGACCGAGCAGGTGCGCAGCGGGCTGGCGGTGGTGGCGGCCGCGGGGGCCGGCCGTAGCTCCGGGGTGGTCGGGGTGGGCGTGGGGGTCGGGGTGCTCGTGGTCCCGGCCACCGGAACCGCCCGCGGTTCGAGTCCTCCGGTGGCGGCGCCGGCCCAGACGGCTCCGCTGCCGAGCAGCACGAAGGCCACGGCCGCCGCGACGATGACACGCAGCCGACGGTTGGCCCACAGTGCTGCGAGGTTCGCGGATGCGCCGGTGCCGGCCGCTCCACCGGTGTCGGCTGGAGCGCCGGCCCCGGTGCCATCAGACGCAGCCGTTCCGAGGCGTTGGGTGGATTCCCCGGCCGGGTTCAGCGAGGGATCCCCGGGTTCGGGCACGGTCGCATCTGGTGTGTCCACTCGCTCATTTTAGCGAGCGAGGGTGTGAGGCCGCCTTACTCGCCCGGGTAGACCAGACCGATCTGCGCGCGCATCTCGTCGAGGGTCTCCATGATCTGCACCGACTCGGCGGTGCTGAGCAGCTCGCTGCTGATCAATCCGGCGGCCACAAGACGCTCGGCCTCGGTGGCCTGGAAGTGCATGCCCCGCCCGACGAATTCCGGCGTTTCATAGCTCTCGACGACCTCGTTGTTGCTGTTGTACACGCGGAACGAGGTGGGCGAGTACCAGACCTCGTCGATGTCGATGCGCCCCGCGGTGCCGAGGATGCTCGCGGTGTTCGGGCCCTTGGTGTCGCTCGCGGAGTGCAGCGTCGCGATCTGCCCACCCGGGTAGCGGAACACGCTGGCGATCTGCGCATCCACCCCGGTGTCTTTGAACGTGGCCGCGGTCAGGATCTTCTCTGGCGCACCGAACAACGCCGACGCGAACGACACCGGGTAGATGCCGAGGTCGAGCAGCGCGCCGCCGCCGAGCGGCAAGGAGTTGATGCGGTGCTCGGGGTCGTCGGGCAGGTCCTGGGTGTGGTCGGCGAGCAGCGTGTGCACGTCGCCGAGCGCGTTGGCGGCCAGCAGTTCGCGGATGCGCCCCATGTGCGGCAGGAACCGGGTCCACATGGCCTCGAGCAGCAGCAGGTTCTTGCTCGCGGCGAGCGCCACCAGGGTGCGCGCCTCGGCGGCGTTCAGGGTGATCGGCTTCTCCACGAGCACGTGCTTGCCGGCCTCGAGGGCCAGGGCGGCGTTGGCCGCGTGGAACGGGTGCGGGGTCGACACGTAGACGATGTCCACCTCCGGGTCCGCCACGAGCGCCTCATAGGACGGGTGCGCGGTGGGGATGCCGAACTCGGCGGCGAACGCATCCGCCGAGGCCTGGCTGCGGGATCCGACGGCCTGCACCGTGAACCCGTTCTTCACGAGGTCGCCGGCGAATTGGTGGGCGATTCCGCCCGTGGCCAGGATTCCCCAGCGGAGTGCTTCAGTCATGCTGCGAGCCTAGCGAACCGGCCCGGCCGCTCCCCCGATTGGCGTGTTATCGTGCCGTTCATGAGCGAAAAATTCTTCGACGAGAACCGGCACGACCAGCTCACCACCGCCCCCAAGGCGAGCGAGGCGGATGCCGCGCCGCGGGTGACCGTGGACGAGAAGCCCGACGGCGTCAAGCGCATCGACGTGGCCGACACGGCCGCGGTGCGCCCCGGCAACCCCGAGTAGGTCGCGGCAGCCGAGTCGCTCACGAGCCTGCGTACCTCGCTCGCCGTTGGTCGAGCCTGTCGAGACCTCGGGGGCCGGTCTCATGACGACAACCGGCCTAACGGGTTCGCCAGCTGGTTTCGGCAGGCTCAACCGGCGAGTTGTGACGTCCCGGATGTGTCATCTGCCGTTTGCCGAGCCGTCACCGGCCGCGCGTACGCTGACGCACGTGAGCGAGAATCTGCTTCTCCCCCGGCGCACGGCTCAGCACCAGCGAGTCGTGCCGAGTCCCGTCTCCCCCACGCGGCCGGCGACCCCGCCCCCGCCTGACTTCTGCCTCCGAAACTCCCCCACCGACCTGCTGTTCCGCGCGCTCTGGCAACTGGTGGGCCTCTACGTTTTTGTGGTCCTGGTGGTCAAAGACCGCCGGTTGCCCCGCTGACCTGCCCGCGTCACCGGCCGGTCTGCTCGAGCACCCGGTCGGCAAGGGCGCGATAGCCGGCATCCGTGACGTGCACCCCGTCAGGTGCGACCATCGACTCCTCGATCAGCACGGGATCGATCAGGCTCACGTACTCCGCGCCGACGCGCTCGGCGGCGGCCTGCACCCAGTCGTCCAGCTCCACGATGAGCGCCGTCGCCGGTTCGGCGGTCGACGGGCCCACGGCGATCATCCGGGCATCCGGCAGGCCCTGGCGGATGCCGTCGAACGTGGCGTCGACCGCCGCCCGCACCCGCTCGGGATTGCCGGCCAGCGCCCAGCGGTCGTTCTGCCCGCCGGCGATCACGACGATGTCGGGTGCGGCGGCGATCACACCAGGTACCCGCTCCACATACGTTGGGCACGCGTCCAGGCCGCAGGCGTGCGGGGTGGCCGTCGTGACGTAACCGGTGCCGCCCAGGCCCTGGTTCACCTCGGTCCAGCCGGCGTCCGCTGCCACGAGCGAGGACCACCGCCGCTCGACCGGAACGGCGCCATAACCCTGCGTGTAGGAGTCGCCGAGGAAGACGGCCACAGGTGCGGGGCCGGTCGGCTCGGCGGCGGGGCCGGGCGCCGCGGAGTCCGTGGGCGATGCCACCGGGGCCGGTGCGGCGGCGGATGGGGGCGGGGTGGGCACGACCGACGCGGGGGATGCCGCCCCGACGCCGACCAGGGCAGCCCAGACCGCGATGCCGCCGCCGAGAACCACCAGCAGCACCGCGCCCAGCAGCAGCAACTTGTGCCGGCGCGCGGCCCCGGCCGGCTTCACAGGGCCGCGCGGGTTGTTCGTCGGTACGCGAGGGTCGGCCATCTCCCCAGCCTAGGAGGCGACCCCGGGCGCACCCACCCCGCGAACCGAGAGAAAAGCCCCAAGAAATCCCCGGGAAGCGTGCCTACGTCACAGTTCTCGAGGGGATGCGCCGGACGCGCCGGTCGGCCCGGACCCCGTCTAGGAGCGCGGCTTGAGCTCGTCGGTGATGTCGGCGACCGTGGCACCATAGGCGGCGATGAGGGCGTCTGCGTCGACGAACGCCGAGTACCCGTGCTCCCCCGCGCCCATCGCCACACGGGTGCCGCGCATCCGCTCGTCGGCGAACACCGGCCAGGCTGTGCTGCTGCCCAACGGGGTGATGGTGCCGCGGGCGTAGCCTGTAGCGGCCAACGCCAGGTCTTCGTGCGGCAACGAGAGCTTGTTCACGCCCACGAGCGCGCGCAGCTTGGCCCAGCTGATCTGCCGGTCGCCGGGGACGAGTACGAAGATGTAGTCCCCGTCGTGTCGCTTCACCACGAGGGACTTGACGATGCCGGCCGGGTCAAGGCCCAGCAGCCGGGCCGCGCTCTCGAGGCTGTCGGCCGGGGGCCGCTCGACGATGTCGATCTCGAGTCCGCGCGACCGCGCATCCGTTTCGACGCGTTCGCGCCCTGTTCCAGCCATACCTGAGTCAACCATGCGCGCACGCTCGCGGCGCACGTTCAATCTCGCGGCGCAGGTTCCGTCTCGCGGCGCGAGATAAACCCCACACAAACCTGCGCCACGACGACAAACCTGCGCCACGACGATTTCCCTGCACCGCTGGCCGAAGTCAGTGGCTCCGGTCAGCCGAAGATCGCCCAACCGTGCGGCGGCACCGTGACCCCGGCCGGGCCGGCGTGGGCCGTGCCGGCCAGCCGCGGGGCCGCATCCGTGTCGACCGGGAGGGCCTCGTCGCTCAAGTTGAGCGCCACGACCAGGCGGTGGCTGCCATCGGTCACCTCGAACACGTAGCCGGTGTTCGTGAGGGCGAGCGGCCGGCTCGTGGCCGTGTGCAACCACGGGTGCCGCCGGCGCAGCCCGATCAGCTCCTGGTGCAGCACGAACGTGGCAGCGCCCGCTGGCTCAAGGCCGGCGGGGCTCTCCGGGTAGGCCGGCCGGATGGCGTCGTCGCCGCCGGCGCGCTGCTCCTTCACGGCCTGCAGACCCCGTTCGTCGCCGTAGTAGATCGCCGGGGTGCCGCCCAGGGTGAGCAGCAGCACGAGGGCGTGCGCGTGGTGGCGCGCGTCGGGGATCTGGCTGGCCAGCCGGGTCACGTCGTGATTGCCCACGAACGTGTACGGCACGAAGGCGCCCAGGAACGCGTTGTGCCGGGTGAGCGCCCAGTCCAGCTCGAAGAAGTTGCCCTCGGCCAGGCCGTGCCAGATCGCCTGCCACAGTTCGTACTGGGTGACGGCGTCGACCCCGGATGCGGCGACGAACGCGGCGTAGTCGCCGTGCAGCACCTCGCCCATCACGTACACCTCCGGGTGGCGCTCGCGCACCCGCGGGAGCACGCCCGCCCAGAACTCCGCGGGAAGGGCGTAGGCGGCGTCGAGGCGCCAGGCGTCGACGCCCCGGTCGAGCCAGTAGGTCATCACCCCGGTGACGAGGTCGGCGACGGCGGGGTTGGCGTGGTCGAGGGTCACCAGGGCGTCGTGCCCTTCGAACGCCACGAGTTCGCCGGCGGGCGTGCGCCGGAACAGGGCGTTCTCGGGCGCGGACGGGTCGGCGAGCGCGGTGACCAGCGGCCCGAACTCGCGGCCCACATGGTTGAAGACCCCGTCGAGCATCACCCGGATGCCGCGGCGGTGTGCCTCGGCGACAAGGTGCTCGAGGTCGGCGGTGTCGCCGAGCCGGGGATCCACCTCGAGGTAGTCGGTGGTGTCGTAGCCGTGCGTGCGGGAGGTGAACACCGGGCCGAGGGCCAAGCCGTTGGCGCCGAGCTCGAGGAGGTAGTCCAACCAGGGCACGAGCATCCGCAGCCGGTGCGTCGGCCGGCGGTCGACGCCGGTGACGTCCGCTCCGACGAAGCCGAGCGGGTACACGTGCCACCAGATCACGTGTTCGGTCCAGTCAGGCACGCCTCGACCCTACCGCGGCCACTGGCGCAGGGGGATGAAAAAAGGACCGGAGCCTCTCGGCTTCGGTCCGTGTTGGGGCCGCCTATCAGAATCGAACTGATGACCTATTCATTACGAGAGAGACAGCATCCCCTCGGCCTGACTCGGCTGGACTCGGGCGGCCCCGGGATTTCAACGATCTGACGGTTCTGCGTTCTGCCTGACTCGGCTGGGTTCGGCGTCATAGGGTGCAACATAGGGTGCAGCGGGCAGGTCCATCGCATCCATGAGCGCCTGCTCACGCTCGGCCAGCGGGTGCACGTAGGTGCGGTAGGTGAAGGACGCATCCGCATGCCCGAGGATCTTGGCCGTGACCGCCACGTCGCCATTGCTGTCGCTGATCAGGTGCGTCGCCGCGGTGTGCCGAGACTTGTACCGGCGGGCATCCTCGAGCCCGGCCGACGCGAGGAGCGCGTGCCAGAGCTTCGTGTCCATCTTCGCGTCGACGGGCTTGCCGTTCGACTGAGGGAACATGAGCGCGACGGGCTGCCCCTGGTAGCTCCAGCCCACCCACTCATCGCCGACCTGGGCCATGAGTCGCATCTGCTCCCTGCGGTGCTCGACCAGGAGCGCCGCGAGGGACTTGGGCAGCGTGATCTCCCGCTCCCCCGCCGCAGTCTTGGCGGCGTCCTGCAGGTAGAGGCCCTGGCCGGTGGCGCGCAGCAGCTGGTGGCGGATGGTGAGCACGCCGGTCTTCGCATCGAAGTCGGGCCACGTCAGCCCGAGCGCCTCGGCCGGCCGCAGCCCGAGGCGCACTGAGAGGTGCCAGCGCGCCCGGTTCCGGCCGACAGCGGCCGCGAGGATCGCGTCCCGGTCCTCTCGTGAGAACGCCGAGGTGTTCGGCTTCCCCTGCGGCTCCAGCTCGACGCGGAGGGCCGGGTTGAACGGGATGTGCCCACGCTGGGCGGCAACGTTCAGGGCGGTCTTGAGCGGCGCCAGGTAGCGGCGCTGCGACGCGGGCTTCACGTTGAGGTCGACGACCCACTGCTCGAGCCGCTCGGCGGTGAGCGCGGACAGCTTGATCGACCCGAGCTCAGGGATGATCTTGTTCGTGATGACCCAGGCGTTCAGCGCCGCCGTCGTCGGCCGCGCCTTCGTCACGTTCTCCGACCAGTGATTCATCCACTGGGCGACGGTCGGCACCTTCCCGGCGACGAGCCGGCCGTCGTCGCGCCGGTTGAGGAGTTCGCGCTTCTCCTGCGCGCACAGCGCCTTGGTCTTGTGGTAGCGGGTGTACTTCCTCTTGCCGTTCACGGTGACGTAGCCGCGCCACCCCTTGTCGGTCTTGGACATCGACCCTTCGCCCTTGGCGGCTCTCATGCGCTGTCCTTCTGTCCGTTGATGTAGGCGAGCAGGATGTCGCCGGTGACCTGGAGGTCGATGGCCCACTCGCGGGGGTCTGACGACCACATGGTGAGCTGGCGCAGGCGCTCGGCGGGGATCAGCCGGCGGGAGGCGGCAAGGTCCGCACGACGCTCCTGGCGGATCGACCACACCCCATCTGTGCGCCGGTCGTCGGCGAGGTAGTGGGCGATCTCGTGCGCGAGCACGCTGCGCTCCGTGGCGACCTTCATGCCGCGGCGCAGCAGGATGATTTTCCGGCCGGGGATGTACATGCCGAAGTTGGCGCGAAGTGATTGGTAGGCGACGGTGAGGCCGAGTTGTTCGGCGTGCTCGTGAGGGTCGTAGACATCAGTCGTCGAATTCATCAATCTCTATTACCGACTCCCCCGATTTGGCAACGGCGCCCAGCTGTTCGGCTTCGTCCTCGGTTGGAGTCTGGCGCAGGCGGGTGACATTGCTGCGCTCGCTCATCGCGGGGTGGCTCTCGTCGAGGGGTGTTTCGAGCATGCTCGACTGGCCCTTCTGGACGCGGCGCACGATCTCCTGCGCGATCTCTAGTTCCGAGAATTCGCGTAGCTGGAACTGGCGCGGCTCCACGCCTGCGCGTTCGATGTCGCTCTGGTCCAGGTAGCCAGCGCCGACCAACGCGTTGAGCGGGTTCACTCCATATGCGCGGGCCACGTCGACAACTTGGCGGGGGCGCGGGTATGCCTGCCCGGATAGCCATCTGCTGATTGTTGAGTCGGGTATGCCCGTGCGCTGGGAGATGATGCGGTTGGTGTCCGCGTCGGTGATGATGCGCAGGTATTCGGCCCAGTTCAAAGTCTCATCCACGTAGATACTGTATCGCAGCATTGCAGTTTTGCAATGACTTTCCGAATGAACATCGGCGTAAAGACGGGGATGTGTGCCGCGACACGCCGATTGCAGATATGCACGGTCCATGCGATTCCGCAACAAACACCTATGGTTGTGGACATGCAAACAGTCCCCGTTACCACAACTGCCAAGCCGGCACTGGTCCTGAACCGGCGACAGCTTGACGCACTTCGTAAGGCGAACGGCATCGAGACCGAGGCTGAACTGGCCCGGATCATCGGCGTCCGGCCGGAAACGCTGTGGCGGGCCACGAAGGGTGAGCCCATCTCGGGCATCTTCGCGGCGAGCGTGAAGATCGCTTTCCCGCACGCCTCGTTGGACAGCCTCTTCAGCGCCGTCTCAGAACGCGCCCTGGCTTCCTGATGGCTGCCGTCGTTGAGTCGGTCCGCCTCTACACGGTCGCCACTGTGGCGCAGCGTTTAGAGGTCGGCGTCGACTGGGTTTACGAGCGCATCGCCTCGGGGGTTCTCCCCGTGGTCGAGCTCGGAGACACGCGACGCAATCAGCGCATCCGGGCTGACCATCTGCAGGAGTTCATCAACTCCCGCACCTTCGGCCAGGCCAAGTAACACCCCCAATTCTTGCCCCTCGTCCTGAGGGGCATCCGCCGGCGTGCCCGCATGCCCTGAACGCACGACCAGTGAATGCCGTGAGGCACCTGTCTATGGCCCCAGGAGCCACCGGAAAGTCCGGCACGGCTGGGTGCAGCAGCAAATTGATAACTCAAGACAGCGCAGCGACAAGGATATTTACCCCGCCACACGGGGCACCGGGAACGAATTGGTGCAGGCGGAGGTCGAGCAGTACGGCGAGAGGGAGCGGCCATCCGAGGCCAGGCCCCGCCAGGAACGTAGTCGCGGCGTGTGCATGACGAGCAGGTCTGTCCCTGCGTCGCATGTGGCTTTACGGGGAATGGCCCGAATGAACCCATTCGAGCGGCGCGTCCCTTGAGGAGTGCCCGGGGGTGGATCCCGGCGTCGCACTCGCACAACACAACAACGGCCCCCTGCACGAACAGGGGGCCTCACTCATTGCTCCACGGAAGGAACGAACATGCCTGAACAGAATAGCAAGACGCAATCCCAGCTCGCCCAGATCAAGCTCCACGGGACCGTAGACCGGAACCACAGCCGCACCGGCAAGCCATCCGGGCAGATCAAGTGTGCCGATGGATTCACCGTCTCCGTCCAGGCGGGCGCGGGCATGTACTGCTCACCCCGACCCGATGGGTACGGCGACGGCGCGGCATCCCGGGACTTCGCCGGACCGTACGACCTCGCAGAGGTTGGCTTCCCCAGTGAGCGCCCCGAACCGTGGGCCGAGTGGGAAGAGTACTGCGAAAGCCCCGACGACCCGACCGCCACGGTCTACGCACACGTCCCGTTCGAGTCCATCCGCGAGTTGATCGAACTGCATGGTGGCGAGGTCACCTCATGACCACCGTCCCGCAGATCCGCCCGGACGACACCCCGCGCGCTCGCCTGTCCGACCCGGTGCAGTCGCACATGGCTGCCGACAGGTCGCAGCGCACGATCAAGGGCGCGTCCAAGGCGGTGCTGGTGCTCGTCTACCTGCAGGACTGCCTCAGCGGTTCGCAGATCAACGCCGAGTATGCGCACAGCCGGGAGCACTTTCGCTTCCCCCAGGTCGCCGCTGACACCCCGCGCAAGCGTGCGTCGGACCTCTGCAACGACGGCTTCCTCGAGGCGACCGGCACTCAGAAGGCGATCCGCCTGCAGGAGCGCATCTTCACCATCACCGAGCAAGGCAAGAGAGAGATAGGCGTGCGATGACTGACCCAGCTGAAATCGAACCGACCAGCGACGAGCGCATGACGATGGCCGAATGGAGCGCGATCCGCAATGCGGTGTCGGGCAAGCTGCGGTCCGTCTCATCCATCGGCGAGAAGGCGGCCATCGACGCCGCCGAGGCAATGCTCGGCGCCGGGTGGGTGTCGCCCACCAACGTCAGAGCGTGGCTCGCCGCTGAGGAGGTCCTGAGAGAGGAACGCATCGCCGCCGCGGCTGAGGTTGAGGCCGTGCGGATGGCGAACCGGCCGCGAATCGACATCGCAGTGCCGCGAGGCGCTGGGTTCCCACGATGACCCGCATGGAGACCCGCGGCGAACGTCTCGCCCGGAAGCCCCCGAAGCGCCGCCGCACCTGGATCCCCGTCCTGCCCGGCTACCTGTCCAACCTCGACCGCATGGACGGTCTAACCGAAAGGACCACCATGGCGACCTCAGGCGAGGACACGCAAACCGTCGAACGCGAGATGACCTGCAGACACGAAGTCATCCACTTCAACCTCGACACCCGCTGCTTCTGGTCCGGGCTGGTGGAGGTCCACATCACCTCCGACGACTGGGCCACATGGGAGTGCGGGAACAAGCACACCACGCAGTTCAAGTGGGAGGGCTGATGCGCGCGCTGTGGGTCCTCTTCCTCCTCGGCATCTTTTGGGCGTTCGTCTCCTCGGCGCTCGTCCTGCCGCACCTCATGATCATCCTCCCCACCCCGGGCCTGATCAGCCCGCTCATGATCCTCCCGTTCATTTACCCAACAGAAAGCAGTGACCAGCCATGACCGTCACCAACCTCTATGCGAAGTACCTGCAGGCCGATCGAATGAACAAGATCGCAGAAGCCGCCGGGGTGCGCGTGGATTACGCGCGACTTGACAATGGCGACAGCATCAATTCAGACGTCACCTTGCAGTGCAGCATCCTCAACGTGGGGTTTTCCGCCGAGGGTGAGGCCAACGAAGAGGCCGCCGAGCGGCTAATGCTGGCTTCTCCGAGCCTAATCATGGAACGCAAGAACGGGCTGATCTATCTAACTGGCATCACGAGCCAGGGCATCACCTACAAGTTCTACACCGGCGGTGGCGTCTGTGAGCGCGTGCAGGTCGGTACGAGAATCCTCCCCGCCGAACCCGCAAAGCCCGCACGCGAAGAGCCGATCTTCGAGGTCCGCTGCATCGACCCCCTGAATGCGCTGGTGACCGCATGAGCATCGGCACGAGCGAGGGCCTCACGTCCTCATCCGCTCAGCACCTCACCCCACGCCGCGTCGTCGGCATCGACCTCTCGATGACGTCGACCGGGCTCGCGCTGATCAGCGACGGCAGCGTGCACACTCACGTGGTCAAGTCGAAGTCCGACGCCGGGACGCTCAACAGCTTCCTCGAACGGTCCCACCTGATCGCCCGCACCATCGACGCAAAGATCGGCATCGGCGTGAGCGACCTCGTTGTGATCGAGGGTATGTCGTTCGGGTCCAAGTCCCGCTCGCTGGACAAGATCCACGGGCACTGGTGGATGGTGGTGCAGTTCCTGTGCGACTTCCTCGTGCAGGAGCCGGTGGTCATCGCCCCGTCTGCTCGGGCCAAGTACGCCACGGGCAAGGGCAACGCGTCGAAGGATGCCGTCCTCGCCGCCGCCATCAAGCGCTACCCCCTGGCGGCCATCACGGGCAACGACATCGCTGACGCCGTGATCCTCGCAGCGATGGGCGCTCGTCACATCGGGCAGCCGATCGAGGAGTCACTGCCGCAGGTGAACCTCACCGCGATGGAAGCCGTGAGGTGGACCTCGTGAGCAGCTGGGCCAGACAGCGCCCGGACGCCGCCGAGCTCACCGTCGACGACTACGACGAGTTGCCCGAGCAGGAAGCGGCCGACCGATGAGCTATCGCGTACTGACCGCCACCGCGAACACCCCCGAGTGGCTGACTGCCCGCAAGTCGATCATCGGCGCGTCCGAGGTTGCTTGCATCCTAGGCCTGTCGAAGTGGTCCACCCCGCTGGGGATCTACAACGACAAGCTGAACCCGAACATCACCGACGACATGACCGAGCGTCAGGAATGGGGCCACTACCTCGAGGAGCCGATTGCGCAGTGGATCCGCGACAAGAAGAACCTCGTGGTCCTGCCGTCGCCGGGCCTCATTCAGTCGATCGACTACCCATGGTTGGGCGCAACGCCTGACCGCGTGACCGACCTGGGCGAACCGGTGGAGTTGAAAACCTCCGACTCGTTCATGAAGGATGACTGGATCGACGGCCCGCCCGACAACTACCTCGTGCAGGTGTTCGTCCAGATGATCTGCCTCGGCGCCCGAAGAGGGTACCTCGGCGTCCTCCATGGCGGGAACCAGTTCGAGTTCTTCCCCATCGAGTGGGACCAGGAAGTGGTCGACCAGATCATCTCGATCACGAAGGACTTCTGGCAGAACAACGTCATGGCGAAAACGCCGCCTGAGCCCACGACAAGCGACGAGCTAGCCCTGGTCCACCGTGACTCTGGCGAGGCGCTGGAGGGTGGGGAGCGGCTGCTGCTGGCGTGGTATCTCGACGGGCAGGAACGCGGCACCTACAAGGAAGCCGACGCGCGGATCGAAGCGGTCAAGTCGGCCTACAAGGAGCTGCTGAACACCACGAACACGAGCGTCCTCACGTACAAGGGCAAGCCGCTCTACACGTGGAAGCGCCCGAAGCCGTCGACGTCGTTCGACATGGCCCTGTTCAAGCAGGAGCACCCCGCGCTCGTCGCCATGTACACCCGCGAGCACCCCGCCGCGCCCCGGTTCCTCCGCAAGGACACCAAAGCGCTCAACGAAGAGTTCGCCACCGACCCGCCCGAGGGCTGGGAGGCCGGACTCACCGTCACCGAAGTGCTCGCCAAGTACGACGAGCTCACCATTTGGAAGAACGAACAGAAGGACGCATCATGACAGACCTATCCAGCAAGATCGCCACCCAGCAGGTGGCGCAGAAGAAGGCCCCGACCATCCGCGACCTCGTGCAGGCGCAGCAGGCGGCCATCGAAACCCAGCTGGCCGGCACGATGAACTCCGGCGCATTCGTCCGGGCGGCCATCAGCACCATCAGCAGCAGCCCGAAGCTGCAGCAGGCCACCCCGGCCAGTGTGCTCGGCGGCATCATGCTCGCCGCGCAGCTGAAACTGGAGATCGGCCCGGCGCTTGGTCACTTCTACCTCACCCCGAGGAGAGAGAAGGGGCAGGACATCTGCCTCCCCATCATTGGCTACCAGGGCTACATCGAACTGGCCTACCGGTCGGGGCGCATCGAGAAGATCGAGACGTTCCTGGTCCGTGACGGCGACAAGTTCGACCACGGGGCCAACTCGGAGCGCGGCCGGTTCTTCGACTGGAACCCCGCCGACTACGACGAGGACCGCCCCTGGATCGGCGTTGTCGCCATGGCGAAGATCAAGGGTGCCGGCACCGTGTGGGCGTACCTGCCCAAAGCGAAGGTGCTCGCCCGTCGCCCGCACTACTGGGACAAGGGCACCCCGTGGCAGACCAACGAGGAAGAGATGGCGCGCAAGACCGGCATCCGCGCACTCGCCCCGTACCTGCCCAAGTCGACCGAGCTCGCCCGCGCCATCGAGGCTGACGAGAACAAGGTCGAGTCAATCGCTGGGATTCACGACCTCGTGGTCACCCGCGAGGAACCCGAACCCGAAGTGATGACCGTGCAGGAGTCGTCCCCCATGGACCGCACCCCGCAGGAGCAGGCAGAGGACGCGGCGGGATAATGACCGCTCGCGATGACGTCAACGCCCGCAGGGTCGAACGCCTCACCGCGCAACTCGCCACGGAGCGCGCCAGTCTCGCCCGCCTGACCGCATCCGTCGAAGCCACGGCAGCCCGCAAGGCCGCCGCGCACTGGACGGAAACGGACAGCGCTACCGGGTCGGGCATCCGACGCAAGCCGAACGCGAAGGCTGACGCCCAACGGTACGCCGGATATGACAGGGAGGCGCTGGTCAGCATCGCCCACGCTGACGCGGTGAAGGAAGTCGCCCGGCTGGAGTCGGCGCTCAAGGCCGCCACAGCCGAGCGCTTCCGGGTGCTGTTCGTCCGTGAGGACCTGATCGGCGTCCGGGCTATCCGCGACGAGTTCGGCTGGCACGCCGTCGTGAAGGTCAACGCCAAGTCGGTGAGCATCAAGACCGGCTACTCGTGGAATGACCTGATCCCGTTCGACCGGGTGCTGGAAGCCCGCGCATGACCATCCCCCACCCCGCATCAACCAAGGGCCCTCACCGCGACGGTGGGGGCCTTCGACATGAACAGGAAGGTCAGTCATGACCGCACCGTATTACTCAGACGACCTCGTGACGCTGTATCACGGTGACTGCATCGAGGTCATGCGCACGCTGCCCGACAACTCGGTGCACGCCGTCGTCACCGACCCGCCCTACGGCCTCGAATTCATGGGCAAGGGGTGGGATGGCGCGGACGGGTTCAGGAGATCCTTGAACGCCGCAGACGCTGGGCGCGAGAACGCGTTCGGCAGAGCATCCCGGACGTCGCCCGAGTACAAGGCCGGGCGCCTGTTCGGCGAATGGTGCGAGGTCTGGGCCGCCGAGGCTTTCCGAATCCTGAAACCGGGCGGGCACATTCTGGCCTTCGGCGGCACCCGCACTTGGCAGCGGCTCGCAGTCGCCGTCGAAGACTCGGGGTTCGAGATCCGCGACTCAATCGCATGGCTCTACGGGTCGGGATTCCCCAAGGTCAAGACGGTCCTCAAGCCAGCCTTCGAGCCAATCGTTGTCGGCCGCAAGCCATTCAGTGGAACGCTCACCGCCAACGTGCTTGCCAATGGCACCGGGGCATTCGACATCGAAGCCACCCGCACGGCGTTTGCGAATGCGGCCGACCTCGCGGAATCCACCGGGAAGAACCAGCACGCCAAGTTCGGCACCGAACCAGGACAGAACAACGTGTACGGCGACTACTCGCAGACCGAGATGAAGGACTACGACGGCAGTAAGGGTCGCTGGCCGACAAACGTGCTGCTCGATGATTCGCAGGCAAACGAGCTCGACGCGCAGACGGGGATCAGTCAGTCCCGGATCGGGAAGCCGCGCGGTGCGGCGTCCGGCGAGGGCTGGGGAATGACCGCCACCGGCACCGAGTACGACGACGCGGGCGGCGCATCTCGGTTCTTCCCCACGTTCCACTACGAGGCCAAAGCACCCAACACCGAACGCCCCACCGTGAACGGCGTGCAGCACCCAACAGTGAAGCCACTCGAACTCATGCGTTGGCTGGTCCGGCTGGTCACGCCTCCGGGCGGGACCGTGCTCGAACCATTCGCCGGATCGGGAACCACTCTCGAGGCGTGCCTGATCGAAGGGTTCGACGTGATCGGCATCGAGAGGGAGGACGCGTACCTGCCGCTCATCATGCAGCGGATCAAGAAGCCGCTGCAGCAGTCGATGTTCGGGGATGAGTTCGCATGAAGCCCGAGCTGGTTGACGCGATCGCGAATTCCCTCGCTTCGGTCGGCGGCGCGTACGTGTATGTCGCGGCCGTGTTCAAGCACCAGAACGGCGGCACGACGTGATCGCCCCGAAGATCCCGAAGCCCACCCGGGCCGAGGAGAAGGCCGCGTATCTCGCGGCGACGGAACGCGACCACAACCGGTGCGTCATGACACCAGGAAGGAGCCATCATGGCGATTCGAATTAGACACGGAGAAGACCTGCGGCAGTTCGACGAGACTCGATTCACCGCGAAGGCAGAGTGGCGTGAACCGCCCGAGTATCGGCCCGAGCTTGGTCCCTGCTTGGTCTGGACGGCTGGCCTGAGCAACGGATACGGGCAGTTCATCTACGGAAACCGGCACGGATACGCGCACCGATACGCATGGGAACGGGCCAACGGTGCGATCCCTGAGGGGATGACCGTTGACCACCTGTGCCGCAACCGATCGTGCGTGAACGTGGCGCACTTCGAACTGTGCACGAGTGATGAGAACTACCGCCGAGGCCTCGCCGCTCGAATCGCAACTGGCAAGTGCCGACACGGGCACGAGTACACGCCTGAGAACACGTTCGAATGGGGTGGGCGCAGGCAGTGCCTAACGTGTCGAGTCAGGGCACGCCGCGCATCCGACGCCCGGCGCGCTGAGCGGCGCCAGTTGGGGCGTGCGGCATGACCCCGCCACCCCCGAAGGTGCGTGCGGCCACATACAAGCGCGACGGTCACCGATGCGTCACCTGCGGCACAAGCGAGCGTCTCGAGTGGCAGCACCGGGCAGCCTCGGGCCATGGCGGCAGGGGCAAGAAGGCCCCGCCACTGACACCTGCTGACGGCGTGACCTCGTGCTGGGTTTGCAATCCCAGCTACGAGGGCGCCGGCCAGCCTCGTGCTCTGGCGCTGGGATGGAAGATCCGCCGGTTCACCCAAATGACCGCCTCCCAGATCCCCTTTTTCGTCAGCGCATTGGGCGAATGGTGGCTGCCTGATGAACTCGGCGGCCGGGAGATCATCTCGCACAACCTGGCGCAGGAGTTGTTAGCCGGCGCGGGAAGCATCGAGCCCGGAGGCGTCCTGTGGTGATCAACAAGAAGGCCCTCCTCGCCCACCTGCGAGCGAGGGCTGACCATCCCAAGCCGATCATCGGCGCCACCTACGCAGGGTTGGCGACGCGGATCGAGCGCGGGGACTTTGACGAGAAGGAAGGAGGAAGTGCGGATGGCGAAGGATGAGCGGCTCTACGCGAGGTTCGACATCGCGATGGATGAGCACCCGAAGGTCATGCTGCTGTCAGACGCGGCGTTTCGGACACTGTTCGAGGCCACGTTTTACTCGCGGAGACAGCTGACGGATGGGTTCCTGGCTGAGGGTGTCGTCCGGCGCCGCTGGTCTCCTGAGGCCATCGCGGAGCTCAGGGCGAATGACCCCGAGAAGCCGTCGCTGTACCCGTTCGAGAAGGCGGGTGTCGCGGGCCTGATGATCCATGACTACGACAAGCACCAGACGACGACGGCTGACATCGAGGCGAAGCGGGAGGCTGGTCGCAAGGGTGGCCGGGCGAAGGCGGAGAACGCGGCTAGCAAACCGGTAGCAGGTGCTAGCGAAGTGCTAGGGCAGAAAGCTAGCACTACCCCTACTCCACCCCTAGCTATTACAGAGACAGAGACAGAGACAACTACTTCTAACGAAGTAGTAAAAACACCCGGCGCAAAAGCGGCGCCGCGGGGGACTCTGCTGCCCGAGCCGTTCATGGTCACACGGGAGATGCGCGACTGGGCTGCCGTGAAGGTGCCCGGCATCGACGTCAACGAAGCCACTGAGGCGTTCGTCGACTACTGGCGGGGCCGGGCTGGTGCGGGAGCTCGCAAGGCTGACTGGCCGGCCACGTGGCGCAACTCGCTCCGGGCCGCTTATGGGCGTGCCGCAGGCATGGGGCGTCCGGTGAAGAAACCCAAGGCTGAGCAGGTCCTCGACGTTGTCGCCCTGGGCCGCCGCATGCAGGAAGAACACGACAGGAAGGCGATCGGAGCATGAACTACGAACAGGTCGGAGCGTTGCTCGGAAGGGTGAAGCTCGGTGACAACAGAGAGATCGACGACAAGGGGCTGATGATCGAGGACTGGTTCCAGACCATCGGCCACCTGCCCTTCGATGAGTGCTTGGCTGCGGTGGTCTTGCACCGTCAGGAGCGGCCGGGGGTGTGGCTGGAGCCCGGGCACATCATCGCGGGCGTCCGGGTGTTGCGGGCGAAGAGCGAGCGTGTCGAGCGCATCGCCGCGCAGATGAAGCGGCAGGCGCTCCCGGCGCCGCGCATCAACCTCGACCGGGAGAAGTTCGAGCTGGAGACCCAGGCGGCCATCGAGGCAACCCGGGCGGCGAAGGCGGCGAGGGGCTGATGGATTCCGATATCGAGTTCGGCGTGTTCCTGGGGACGCGCAACAAGGAGAAGGTGCGTCGCGAACGGTTCAAACCGTTGCCCGCGACGCTCGCGATCCGTGAGTACGACAACACGACTGAGAAGAACCTGCTGTTCATCCGAACGCAGGGCATGACTACCGCGGCACCCGCCGCAGAGATGAGCTAGACCATGAAGACCCTCAGAGAGCTGACCGACGCACTCACCCATTTGCAGGCGCACGTTGGCCTGATCAACACCGATCACGGGTTCCGCGAGTACAGCGACACCGTTACCGAGCCCGAGCAGCTGGTCAGGTCACAGGCCAACGCGCTGATGCTGATCGTCGGCGAGGTGGCTGAGGCGCACGAGGAACTGCGCAAGGGCAAGCGCGCCGACGAGACGTATTACCCCGGAGCGGAGGATCCCGAAACGGGGCTCGGCCGCGGCCAGAAGCCAGCCAAGCCGGAAGGCGTGCCGTCCGAGATTGCCGACGTGGTGATCCGCTGCCTCGACTTCGCAGACAACTTCGGCTTCGACCTCGGCGCGATCGTCGCCGAGAAGATCCTTTACAACGAAACCCGCCCCTTCAAGCACGGAAAGAAGTTCTGACCATGGCCGGAGAAACCGTAATCACCGTCGTTGGAAACCTGACGAGCGACCCGGAGCTGCGGTACACGCAGAACGGGTTGGCAGTTGCCAACTTCACCATCGCATCCACCCCGCGCAACTTCGACCGCACGAAGAACGAGTTCGTCGACGGCGAGGCCCTGTTCCTCCGCGCGTCGGTCTGGCGTGAGTTCGCCGAGCACGTGGCCGGCAGCCTCACCAAGGGCTCGAGGGTCATCGCGTCGGGCCGCCTCAAGCAGCGCTCGTACGAGACGAAGGAGGGTGAGAAGCGCACCAGCATGGAGTTGGAGATCGACGAGATCGGCCCGTCGCTGAGATACGCGACTGCCAGCCTCACCCGCGCGCAGTCGTCGTCTGGCCCCCGAGGTGGCGCGCCGGCGGCGCCGGCCAACGACGAGCCGTGGGCGCCGACCGCCCCGGCCGCCAATACCGGCGGCGGCGACGTCTGGAACACCCCGGGCAACTTCTCCGACGAGACCCCCTTCTAGGCCATGCGAGTCATCACCGTGAAGCAGCCGTGGGCGTGGGCCATCGTGCACGGCGGCAAGGACGTCGAGAACCGCGTCCGCAACCTGGCCGGCGACTACCGCGGCCCGCTCGCCATCCACGCCGGCCTCGCCTTCGACCGCTACGTCGACGACAACGACGCCGCCTGGGAGATCCGCCGCGCCATCACCGCCGAGGAGCAGGGCTACCCGGCCGACGATGGGCAGGTCTGGGCGTCCGAGTGCATCGAGGAGGACGACCCCCGCTATGCCGCCCGTGGCGCGATCATCGGCGTAGTGAATCTCTGGGCTGTGCACCAGGACCGGGATGGCGGGAACTGCTGCCCTCGCCGTCCGGTCGGCGGCCCGGGCGGGTCGCGGTGGCGTCAGCGTGACGTGTGGCACCTGTGCCTCAACGACCCGCAGCCGCTCCCCGAGCCGATCCCATTCCGGGGCGCGCTCGGCATGCGTACCCTCCCGGCTGAGGTCGTCGAGCAGATTCGCCGACAGGTACCCGCGGGGGTGATTCTCTGATGCCGAAGCGCATTCAGATGTCGCGCCAGAAGCCGTGGCGTGCCGAGAATCCGGACGCGGTGATCGTGGCGCGACCGTCGAAGTGGGGCAACCCGGTGTCCGTGGCGGACATCCGGGAGGACTACAGCGACCCCGCCTACTGCCGACAGGTCGCCGTGGAGCTGTTCGAGGACGGGCGGGCTATGGGCGATTGGCCCTATCCGTCCAGCAGTGAGATCCGCGCCGAGCTCGCAGGTAAGGACCTCGCGTGCTGGTGCCCGATCGACGGGTTCTGCCACGCAGATGTACTGCTCGAAATCGCGAACAGGGCGGTCAACTGATGCCCGCCTACGTCGCCGGCCACATCGCGAACGCGCACCTGCCGTCCGCGCAGCCGAAGGACAAGCGACCGACCGAGCACCGGTGCCCGAACTGCTACACGCCGGGCTTCGGCAAGTCGAACATCCGGTGCAAGAACGAACCACGGCCCGCCACACGCGCCGAGCCGACACCAACCCCCAGAGGAGAGAACCATGAGTGAGTTCATCTACCAGCCCGGAACCCCGCTGGGCGACGCCGAGCGCGAAGCCGAGCGCGAGCGCCAGCAGGCGGAATACGCGGCGGCCGTCGCAGCCCGCCAGGTCGAGCGCGAGAAGCTGGCCCGATTCCACAGCGTGACCGTGACAACGAAGGTCGAAGACGAGGGCACTCCCGACGAGTGCCGCCGCGTCGACGAGGTCAAGTTCACCTGCACCGCCGCCATGGACGCCGAGTGCCGCACCTACCCGAAGCACTGCGGCTGCGAGGCGTTCGAGTGGAACGAGGCAGAAACGCACGACATCGAGGGCCACCCGCGCGTCAGCGGTAACGACTGCTGGATGCAGGACTGGTTCGACAACCCCGGCGCGAGCTACATCGGTGACGACCAGGACGACATGCGCGATGACTGCGTGCCCGCGATCGCCCGCACCGGGCTCATCATCGTCTCGTTCGTGGATGAGTGGATCGAGTGGGACTGGTTCACGCCGGCGCCCGCAGGGAGTGAGTCGTGATCAGCGCGTGGTGGCTGCTGCTCATCTTCCCGGCCGCCTACGCGGGTTTTCTCCACGCGAACGCGATGTGGATCAAGAACGGCTATCGCCCGAAGCGAGAGAACCCGTACGGGCTGGCCGCCCGCCCGCCGCTCAGCGCCACAGCAGCGGGATCTGACACAGCTATACCCCCAGAGCGTGAGAGCGCCGCACAGAGGCAAGGAGAGCCGCAATGAGCCACACCGTAACCGTCACGCGTTTGCCTGACGAGACGTCAGATGACACCGAATATGAGTTCGGCGGGACTCACGACGGCGACTGCCAGACCTACATCGAGTGCCACAAAGACTGGCACCGGCACCCGGACATCGGCAACTACGGCGAGGACGAGTGGAGCACGAAGCGCGCAGGGCCCCACATGCGCATCGACGGATCGTGGATGGTCGAGAACGTGGGCGGCTGCGCACTCCGCTATGTGTTCGAGAGCGAGCCCGCAGGCGACGCGCTCGAGGGTGTCGCAGTCGGTGAGACGCGCAACGTAAACCCGAACTGGGATGGCGACGGATGGAACCTTGAAGTCCATTCGCCCACCCCGACGCGTCCTGAGGGCGCAGAGAGCGAGCAGGGACGATGAGTACCACGAACGAGCAGGGCTACATCTGGGATGAGGTGCTGCCCGAGGTGATCGAAGAAGTCGACTGGTCGGGCATCACCTCCGAGCAGTGGGACGAGATTGGGGATCAGCTGAATCGCCACATCGCCAACAGCCATGAGTACATGCCGCCCACGCCCAGCGGCGAAGAGATCTACGCAATGAACCACCGCGGCGAGGTCGGAGAACTCAAGGCGCAGATTCTCCGCCTCGAGCAGGAGCTTGAGGTGCACGTGAACTCGGTAAAGGCCCGCCGAGGTGCCGCTGAGGTCTACGTCGAAGGCAAGCGGGTGATGTACCGATGATCCCCACCGAAGACGCCCCCTGCGCGAGAGGCTGCACATGGCCTGCCGCAAGCGAGGATGAGGCGCCACTCCCCAAACCCGCCAAGCACGGGTTCCTGTGCAACTCCGACTTCTACAGGCTCACGGCGGCGCTCAAGCTCGTGCCCGACCTCATGGCGAACATGCGCGCGCAGCTATTCAGCATGGGAGCCGCCGACTACTCCGAGAGGGTGTCAGGCGGCGGGGGCGAAGCGCCGGCCCCGCTCAACCTCGGACCGCTCGACGCGTCCGATGCACTGTTCGCCCGGCTGGCGCTCTGGACTGACCTGTTCAACGAGGAGTTCGGAGTGACCATGTGGCCGCCGATCCCCTCGTGGGCCAACGGCAAGGAGGTACAGGGGTCCCGCTCCGTGTCGGTGGAGACGGCGACCAGGCAGGCGGCGCAGATGGTGAACTGGCTGCTCTCATGGCTCGAGCGCATTCTCGCCACCAACCACGCCGTCACCTTCTACCTCGACATGGTGGAAGGCCTCGACGAGGACACCCGCGGCATCTTCTCCCTGGCAGCGCAGTACGGGATCACCGCACGCCCCACGGCGCCGGCCGACATGCGCGAGTGCCCCGACTGTGGGGCTCACGCCGTGTTCATCCTCATGCCCAGCAAGTTCGCCGACGAGTACTCGGTGATCTGCGGGGTGTGCGCGTGGAAGGCCGAGCCCGACGAGCACGCCAAGTACACCGGGCGCGTGGGATACGCGGCAGTCGAGGCGTCCCGCGGCGGGCCCTGCGCAGTCTGCCCCGACCCGATCCAGGTGGGCATGCTCATCAACCGGATCGACGGCGTGACGGTGCACGACGGCTGCGAAGGCGACATGACCATCACCGTGAGGGCCGGGCGCCGCGACGTCACCGACCCCATGGATCGGTTCTGGACCCTCGACCAGTCGGCGCAGCACCTCAACGTCACCCGGGCCACCGTCGAGAAGTACGTCCGCCAGGGACTGCCCCTGCACTTCCCGCTCATGGAAGGCGGATTCGTCGACCGTGACGAGCTCCTGGCCGTCTACCGAGGAGGGAAGAAACGGGCGCGCGCGACACGCCTCACAAAGAGTTCCGCATAGTTGCAGGGAAGTGCCCCTGTGCACTAGGCTTTGCCTGTAGGCATCCTCCGTATCCACGGACCGGGTGCCTTTGTTCTTTCCCAGAGAGGGCCGTCACCTAACCGTGGCGGCCCTTTTCTGCGTTAACGATCCAAGGGTGGCGAAGTCCCAATGGTGGGGCACTGGTGTCGAATACCAGGGCACGGTTTGTAGCCGTGAGGGGTTCGAATCCTCCGACATCCGCGAGCGCGAGACAGGAAGCCCCGGGCATGAGCCGCAGGGGTGGCGGCAATATCGTGGCATGAGTCACTGAACCGCCCCTGATCCGCGCCACTCCTTCCCCATGTAGCCACACCCGCTCACCAACTGAAGGCCAGCAGGCACGGTCCAAGAGATGTGCTGCGCTGAGTCCATAACCCAGGCGGTCGACGGCTCACATCGGGGAACCCCCGTCCAGGCATCCTCCCCCAGGGTGTCGGGACCTCACTTCCGGCATCCGCGTCAAAGCCGCTCCGAGTTCCGGCGGCAAAGGACACCCAACAAGGCCCTGCCATTTCTCTCGGCTGGTGCACCTGCGTGAGGATGCCGGAACAAACCACGAGCGACACTGAGAGCCGGGAGACAACGATGGCCGCCTCATTCCTCGCTGCGACAGCGACGATCCCCATCGAACCCGACTGCGAGCTACTCGCCATGTGCATGATGTACCGGCACGAGGTCACTGGCGAGCTTCGCATCACGGTCGCCAACGTGACAGGCGCATCGGTAGTCCTCACCGCGGCCAAGCGTGCTGAGTTCCTGCGCATGGCCGCAACAGCGGTCGAGGCCGAAGAGATCCTCACCGGCGGTAGTCCGGAATCACTGGCCCGCTGATGGAACCCCGCGTGCTCTACCCGTGTGGGACCTGTGGGAGTGAAGCGACATCGCCTCTCCAGGCTGCCGAGTGCTGCGATCCGGCCGATATCTGACCGTTCCGACGCTCCATGGTCTCCAGAAACACGGGGTTAGACCACCCCTCCTGAACGAAAACCCCGTAAAGACGCGGGAGTGACCAAGCTCGCACCAGGATGAGGCGGATCCCAGCATGATCACCAAGCGCCGAGCACGGCTCATCCGTGAGGGAATCGCCCTCGGACGCGGCCAAGCACGCTTCGAGCGTCAGTATGCGCTTGGTGGTCGTGAACGGTTCAAGTACGTCGGATCCATGAACCCGGCCTCTCGCGCACCATCGAACCATCCCGGCTTCATCGCCTACTGGCACACGCTCGACCGCAGACCCGGTGACAACCGGCTGTATCCCCTGACCCGAGGCTGAGCCTCTCCCGTAGCGTCCAGGCGGCGCGACATCGAGGTGATGACCAATGGCACTCACCGACGCCCAGCGAGACGAGATCCTCTCCCTGCACGACAAGGGGCTAGCCCGCAACGAGATCGCCCGGCAAACCGGTGTCAGTGCAGGATCAGTCACCAACGTCTGCGCAGCGAATGACCGCACCTTTGACCGGTCAAGCACAAAAGACGCACAAGCGGCCCGCTCGGTGGATCTCGCTGACGCCCGGCTCACTCTTGCCCATCGGCTCAACACCGCGGCGAACGACATGCTCGACATGATCGACAAGCCCTTCACCGTGTTCAACTTCGGCGGGAAGGACAACACCTTCGCTGAGGCGACACTGGACTCGGCGCCCGTTGAGGCTCGGCGCACGATCGTCACGTCTGCGGCCATCGTGTTCGACAAGCTCACGAAGGTGCTCGAGAAGGACACCTCAGGCGTCGTCACGGCGAACTCGCTGGTGGACGCGCTCATTGCAGGGTTCGAGGCTCAGGACGTCACCGATGCTGAGTAGCCCGAGCCTGTCTCGGAAGCAGATCTCGTCCATCGTGCGGTCGAAGCTGCGCAAGATCGCCCTGTGGGTCGGCGCTGTCTCTGGCGGCAAGACCATCGCGGCGAACTTCGCGTTCCTGATCGCTGTGCGTGAGGCGCAAGGGACCGGCCTGATCGTCATCGTCGGGAAGACGCTGCAGACCATCGAGCGCAACATCATCGACCCGTTGCAGCAGGTGGAACTCTTCGGCGCGTTGGCCGGCCAGGTGCTGCACACCCGCGGTTCGAGCACGGCGACCATCCTCGGCCGCGAAGTGCACCTTGTGGGCGCCAACGATGCCCGCTCTGAGGAGAAGATCCGCGGCGCGACCATCGAGATCGCCTACGTCGACGAAGCGACCCTGCTGCCTGTGGGCTTCTGGGAGATGCTGCTGACTCGTCTGCGCGTCCCCACCGCCCGACTCCTCGCCACGACCAACCCGGGCTCGTTCAACCACTGGCTACGTCAGCAGTACATGCTCAACGCTGACGCGAAGAACATGATCGTGTTCGAGTTCGTCATGGACGACAACCCCTCGCTCACTGCCCAGTACGTCGCGGACATGAAGGCCTCGTTCACCGGGGCGTTCTACGACCGGTTCATCCTGGGCAAGTGGTCGAACGCTGAGGGCGCGATCTTCGACATGTGGGATCCGGCGAAGCACACGATCCCGTGGGCCGACCTGCCTCCCATGCGCAAGCTCATCGCGGTCGGCATCGACTACGGCACCACGAACCCCACAGCTGCCCTCATGCTCGGCATGGCAACGCAGACGGACATGTACGGCAAGCCTCACTCGAAGCTGTACCTCGTCGACGAGTGGCGCTACGAGTCCATCGCGGAGAAGCAGAAGCTCACCGACGTAGAACTCTCACGCCGGCTGCGCGGATGGCTCGCCGAGCCGCACCTGCCGCCGAACCAGATGCAGCTCACCCCCGACTACATCGTGCTCGACCCGTCTGCCGCATCCTTCCGGGTGCAACTGCAGCAAGACGGGCTGATCTCCACACAGGCCGACAACGACGTGCTCAACGGCATCCGTACGGTCGCCTCCGTGCTGTCTGCCGGGAAGCTGCTCGTGACTGAGCGCTGCCCTGGCTGGCAGAAGGAAGTCACCGAGTACGTGTGGGATCCCAAGTCGTCCGAGAAGGGCGAAGACAAGCCCGTCAAGGCCAACGACCACTCGCAGGACGCCGCACGCTACGCCCTGCAGACCACCGAATCCATCTGGCGCCAACACGTGAAGCTCGCCGCCTAACCCACTCTGAACGGAGTACACATGGCCTCCGAATCAGACCAGTTTCCGCCCGCCCCGTTCGACCTCGCCGCTGCTCGTTTCTCTGAGCACGACGCCTGGTGGGCCGGTGACATGGAGTACCTGCAGAAGCTCTACTCGGGCACCGCCACTGCAACGCACACCGTCAAGGGTCGTGCGTACAAGGGCGGCGTGCTGGGCAACCTCGCGAAGATGTGGGTGGGCCAGCCCGTCGTCGAGGGCGAAGACCGCGCACGCATGCACGTCGGCGTCCCCGCGGTGCTGGCTCGCCTCTCTGCCACGCTGCTCGTCGGAGAGGGCGTGAAGATCGCCTACGGCAAGCCCGACGACGTTGTGGCGAGCAAGGACAAGCCGTGGGTTCACCCCGGTCAGGCGCGCCTCGACGTCATCATGCAGTCCGACGAGACCAAGGCCGAACTGCTCAAGTCCACCGAGCAGGCTGCGGCCCTCGGCGGCGGGTTCCTCGCGGTCACATGGAACGCCCGCCTCCGCTCGCACGTGCGCATCCGCTCCTACGCGGCCGACTGCGCCATCCCCGAGTTCCAGGACGGCATCCTCACCAGCGTCACCCTGTGGACTGAGCACGTGCACGGCAATGACGTGTTCCGGCTGCTCGAGCGGCACGACCGCGGCTTCATCTCGTTCACCCTGCACAAGGGCGGCACGAAGACCCTCGGTCCCGTGGTGCCGCTGGGCTCCCTCGCGGAGACGGCGCACTACAACGGCCTGCGCACACAGGGCGAGCTTGACATGGCGATCGAAGACCCCACCTCGTGGGACGAGACGGTCATCGTCGCCACCGGTGTCGACGAGCTCGCGGTGGTCTACTACCCGAACCTGCCTCAGATCGAGTGGCGCCGCATGGGCGTGCTCGCCAACCTGGGCCGGTCGGACTTCGCCGGCAAGGAGCCGCTGTTCGACAAGATCGACAAGTGGTGGTCCTCACTGGACATCGACTTCGACCTGGGCAAGGGCCGCATCACCGCACCCGAGGCGTACCTCGAGAACATGGGGCGCGGCAAGGGCGGCAAGCTCGACCTCGAACGGACCGTGTACTCGGGCCTGGAGGCGCTGGGCAAGTCCAGCGACTCGCTGAGTTCGCAGCTGACCATCTCGCAGTTCGACATCCGCTACGAGGAGCACCTCGCAGCGATCGCGGCCATCAAGCACGAGATCGCCAACGAGTGCGGCATCTCCCCCGCCCACCTCGGCCTCAAGGCTGAGCAGGGCGCGAAGACGGCCACTGAGGTCACCGCCGACTACACCGAGTCGGAAGCCACCCGCGACCAGAAAGCGCTCTTCCTGCGGCCGGCGCTCGCACGGCTCGCCCAGGTGGCTCTCGCCATCGACGGCACCGTGTTCCCCGCTGAGGGCGGCAAGTTCTACGACGAGCTGCCCGATGTGACCTTCGCACCGGTGTCGCAGATGGACCCGGAGAAGATCGCCCGCATCGTCGGCCTGCTCGACGTGGCCGGCGCCGCTTCCACCCGCCAGAAGGTCATGGATGTTCGTCCTGACTGGGACGAGGGCAAGGTCGACGAGGAGGTGCTGCTCATCCAGGAGGAGCGCGGCATGGGCGCCGAGGCTGACCCGACGACCATCACCGGGCCCGCTGATCCTGCTGCACCGGATCCCGCAGCACCTGACGTTGTGGCTGACGGGGCGGTGGCGTGATGCTCACGTTCATGTGGGCGCTCGTCATCGCCTCCGCTGCGCTCATCCTGGCCGGCGCCCCATCGGTCGAGCGGAAGCGCACACCGTCGTGGTTCGAACTCCTGCCGTACATGACGGCCTCGAAGAAGGGCAGCGGGCGGCTGCAACAGACCGCAGCGCACCGGAAACGGAAGACGAGACGATGAGCGGCACGGAGCTCGACCCGGACGGTACCGACAGCTACCACCCGCAGCACCCATTCGAGCAGAGCGCACACTCGCTCTACCTGCCCCCGAGTCTGCGAACCCGCAGTAACTGGCCCCCGGTGCCCGCCAAGCCAGCCGGGGCGCATGAGGAGGCCGCGTGGAAGGGCTTGCCGCGCAAGCCGAAGCAGCACCGAACGACCAAGACGTACGGGCCAGGCTTCACCTTCTAGACCGAGAGCGGGGGTAGCTCATGGCCCTCTACATCCCCGACCCTGACATCCCGGCCGCCGATCTGATCGACGACCTGGGCCGGGTCCTGGCCGAGCGGTACATGAACGCCGAGGACGCGCTGCTCCGAGAGGTCGCAGTCCGCGCCTACCGGGACATCGAACTGCAGGCGAAGCTCAACCGGGCGATCGCCTCAGGATCGGACCGTGTGTCCGGCCTGCGGTACGCGCTGGACCGCAACCGGCAGCTCGCCGAACTCGACGGGCACCGTGCACAGGCGCTTCGTGACCTGCAGGTGCTCGCCCGCACCACGGCGGACCAGCTGCGGGCGGAAAACCTCGCTGAGGGCGTTATCAGCGCCGCTACCACCCAGGGGGAAGCGGAGGCTGCTGCGCGGCTCTCCATGGCGCGCAGGCTGCCCGCACGGACCACGCTGAACGGTTCGGCCACCCAGGCGACAGCAGCAACACAGCTTTCCCTCCAGTCGAGCCTCGAAGTGCTGAACCAGCGCATCACCCGGCTGCCGCAGGATGCGTTCAAGCGCGTCGTGGCCATGAACTCCTCGAACGTGCTCCTCGGCGTGCAGACGAAGCTCCAGGCGCAGTACGCCAACGTGCAGCAGTTCCTATCCGAAGGCGTCGGCGGCTTCACTGACCGGGGCGGCCGCAACTGGCGCATCGGCACGTACGCCGAGATGGCCGGCCGCACCACCGTCGCCCGGGCGTTCAACGACGCCGGCGTGTGGCGGATGCAGCAGTCGGGCATCAACCTCGTCACCGTTCAGGGCAGCCTCTCCTCGTGTGCGAAGTGCGCACCGTGGGTCGGCCTCATCCTCTCCACGGACGGCACCACGGGCACGGTCATTCTGCCGCACGCCACGCAGGACGCCGAGGTCACGGTCACCATCGCCGGAACCCTGGACGGCGCCCGCAACGCCGGGTGCTTCCACCCCAACTGCTCCCACAAGGTGAGCGCCTACCTTCCGGGCCTGTCGATCCCGCAAGCCGGGTTCGAGTACGACCCCAAGGCCGAGTGGGCACGCACCAGGCAGCGCGAGATCGAGGTCGACATCCGGGCCGCCAAGCGCAAGCAGGCCACCGCGGGCGACCCCGTGACCGCTCAGCGCGCCAAGGCGAAGGTCCGGGCCAAGCAGGCTCAACTCCGCGAGCACCTCGACCTCACCGGCCGCAAGCGCAACAGCGCACGCGAACAGCTCGCGTTCGCTGACGGCCGCTGACTCGTCGAGATGGGTCGGAATCTGGCCCTCTCGGATGTCGCGCTGTGGATTCCTACAAAGGAATTCGGAGTAGCACATTTGTCAACCCGTGGACTAAATCAAATCCTCAGTATGCAATTAGCTCGCCGTGGTCAGATTCCGACGCACCTCGACAACCCACACACTCACCCCGCTCTGCCTGCACAGGGCGGGGTGGGTCAGCAGCGCCGCAGGGGCGCCGCTTCATCCAACCGCGTCCAGGTGGCGCAGAGGAGCACACAGTGAACATCAAGACCAGCACGATCCCCGCCCGCCGCGACGTCGACGGCCTCGCGGTCATCGGCCGCACCCGGCACGCCCTCATGGGCATCCGGTACGCCGAGGGTGAAGGAGGTGACGACGCTGCCGCTCAGGCTGCCGCCGCTGCTGCAGCGGCCGAGGCCGACAAGGCACCGTGGACGAAGGAGAACTTCGACCCCGAGCGTGCCTGGACTCGCATCCAGCGGATGCAGGCTGACGCCGACGCCAAGAGCGCGAAGCACGCCACCGACCTCGCCACGGCAACCGAGAACGCATCGAAGAAGGCCCTCGCCGACTTCGCCAAGCTCCTCGGCGGCGGCGAGCAGGAGGAAACCGACCCTGTGAAGCTCGCGGCCAAGGTCACCGACCTGACGTCGAAGATCACCGAGAAGGACGGCGACCTCACCAAGGCGCAGGCGTCGGTCAAGGCCGGCCAACTCTCCACCGCCGTCGCCATCCTCGCGCACGGCCTCGGCGGATCCGCCCGGCTCCTCCTCGCCAACGAGGAATTCAAGACTTCCATCGCGTCGGTAGAACCGACCGATGAAGCGGCCATCACGGCCAAAATCAAGGCCGCAATCCAGGCGAACGCGGCGCTGAAGATCACCCCGCCGAGCTCAGGCAGCACGGATCACCAGGGCGGTCAGGTCCCGGACCTCGAGAAGCAGCTCGCTGCTGCTGTCGCGGCCAAGGACATGCAACTCTCCATCACCCTCAAGCGTCGCATCGCCGCCGCCAAGCGCTCGTAAGGAGCAACCATGCCAGGTATTACCGGTCAGGGCACGACCTACAACGAGCCCAACTTCGTCGGGGAGCTCTTCCAGATCACCCCCGAATCCACCCCGCTGCTCTCCGCAATCGGTGGTCTCACTGGCGGCCTGTCCGTCAAGACCGTCGAGAAGGAATGGCAGATCGAGGACCTCCGCGACAGCGACCAGAACGTGGCGCTCGAAGGTGCCAATGCTCCCGCCGGCCAGGCGCGCGTCCGGTCGAACGTGACCAACATCTCCGAGATCCACCACTCCGCTGTGGAGACCAGCTACACCAAGCAGGCCACCCCGCAGAAGACGACCACCGCGGGCGTCAACGGCGAGAACCCGATCACCAACGAGCACGACCACCAGGTCATGAACGAGATCAAGGCCATCGCGAAGGACGTCAACCACGCGTTCTGGAACGGCGAGTACAACAAGCCGGCCGACAACACCACCGCGCGGAAGACCCGCGGCCTGCTGCAGGCCATCACCACCAACAAGGTGATCTACTCCAACGGCGGCATCGAACTCGGCGCAACCGTGCCGGGCACCTCGGCGACGGACACCATCACCATCACCCACGGCCTGTCCGTGGGCGACAAAGTGGTCTTCTCCGCTCGCGGTGCGCTGACCGCCGTGGTCATCGGTCGCGTGTACTTCGTGCAGTCGGTCTCCACGACCGTCTCGTTCAAGGTCGCCGCGACGGTCGGTGGCGCTGCCATCACCCTCGGCACCGCGACGGGCATCAAGCTGTTCGCGATCTCCACCGTCGCCCCGACCCTGGACACGTACAACAACGTGTTCCAGAAGGCGTACGACAACGGCGGACTCGGCGACGTGATGTCGGCCACCATCGCCTGCAACTCCTCGCAGAAGCGCAACCTGACCGCGACCTACGCGGCCGCCTACGCGAAGGTCGACCCCATGGGCGGCACCCGCAACGTCGGCGGGGTGAACCTGACGACCATCGAGACTGACTTCGGCACGCTGAACATCATGCTCGACCGTCAGCTGCCGCAGGATGCTCTCGCGATCGTCTCGCTGGAGCAGCTGGCGCCGTTCTTCCTCGAGGTCGAAGGCAAGGGCCACTTCTTCGAGGAGCCCCTGGCGAAGGTCGGCGCTGCCGACCGGACCCAGATCTACGGCGAGATCGGCCTCGAGTACGGCAACGAGAAGGCACACGCGCAGCTGCGCGGCCTCCCGACCTTCTAGGTCCCCATGGGCGGCTGGTAACCCCAGCCGCCCACCCCCGTTCCTCACGAACCGAAAGGAGACCCTGTGTCTCACACGTACAAGTCGACCATCAAGGGCGACGACACGACCATCACCGTCGACGAAGAGCTGCACCAGCTGGCCGAGCCCGGCAAGTGGGCCGAGGTCGTCAAGCTGACGGCCGCCGAGAAGAAGGCCGAGAAGGAAGCCGCCGAGAAGCTGGCCTCCGAAAAGGCCGAGGCGGAAGCCGAGAAGAGGGCCGAGGACGAGGCGACAGCGAAGACCGCGGCCGAAGCGCTCCAGGCCGGCGACAAGTAGCACTACCCAGTCGGTCCCGAGGCGTCTTCCACCGCTTCGGGCCCGGCGCCCCCGCTCTCTAGCTCAGTCGGCAGAGCGCGCGGCCCATAACCGCGATGTCGCAGGTTCGATCCCTGCGAGAGCGACCACCCACACCACCACGCCGAGGAGGCACATCATGGCCCGCGTACAGCACCCCCAGCCCCAGGTCGGCATCGTCACGGATCGTCTCGGCGGCATCGAGTTCACGGATGGTGTGGCCGAGGTCGACCTGACCGACAAGCCGAACCTGCGCGAGGCGTACGCCCAGCACGGGTACACCGTGGAGGATGGCACGCCGTTCTTCGACCTGACCGTCCCGCAGCTGCGCGAACTCGCGAAGAACGAGGACATCGCGCTCCCGAAGAACGCGACCAAGGCCGAGATCGTGCGGGCATTCCTCGATGCCTCGATAGACGAGGCCTAACCATGGCCCAGCGCGTCTACGCGACCACCGCCGACTACGGCAACCTCGCCGAGGAAACCTTCGCCGGCGACGACACGAAGCTCGGCAAGCGACTCCGTTCCGCGTCGATCGAGGTCGAGAAGCTGACCCGCATGGCCCGGTTCGACGTCGACGCAGACGGTTACCCTACCGACGCTGACGTGTCCGAGGCATTCACCGAGGCGACCGTGGCCGTGGCTGAGTTCTGGAGCCTCACGGATGACCCCACAGGCGCCGAAGCGCAGCAGGGTGCGATCAGCATCGGATCGGTATCCCTCGGCACCACGTCGTCGTCCCGCGCAACAGCATCGCCCCGCGACAAGCTCACTGCCCGCATCGGTGAGCGCGCCGTCGACATCCTCGAGAACGCGGGCCTCACGTCCGCCATCGTCTCGCACACGTAGGGAGCCACCATGGCGCGTCTCAAGGCCAAGCACCTCCCGCACCGCATCGATATCACCCGGCTCACTGGTGAGGGCGCAGAGGGGCCAGTCTGGGCCGCTCCTGACCTGTTGCGGCCCGCGTACGTGGAGCAGAAGTCGAAACTCATCGTCGACCGACGCTCGACCTCCTCAACGGCCGGTGCCGAGGTCACGTCATCCGAGTTCATCGTCATCCTCACCGAAGACGACGTGCTGCCTGGGTCGCAGGTGACGGTCTACAAGGGCACCCCGCGGGAACGTACAGCGGATGTGCTCTCGTCCGCGTTCTTCGACTACCCGCGCACACCAAGTCACGTCGAAATCTGGCTCTGACCCGCTAGAATGTAGGTACGAAAGACCTCCGCGACGCGTCAACGTCCGGAGGCATGACCAACTCGGCAAGGAGTTGATGTGACCCACAATACATGTTCAACCGAAGGCTGCGACAGCCCAGTGAACTGCCGGGGCATGTGCAAGCCCCACTACCGCGCGGACTACTACCAGCGGAACAAGGCACACGAGAACGCATCCAACCGGGCGTACATCAACTCCCGACCCGGCTACCAGCGGGCGCGCCATGTCGAGTACTGGGAAGCCCTGCACGGTGACGAGCGACGAGCGAAAGCGCTCGAACTCGCGGCGCGACTCGCGGCCACTCACAAGACGTGCACGCGCTGCCTCGCCTCCAAGCCCAAGACGGACTTCTACGCGGATGCCAAGCGGCGAGATGGCCGCTACTCGTGGTGCTCGGAGTGCTTCAACACACACATGCGGGATGCTTACGACCCTGCAGCTTCGGCCGCCAGGAACCTGCTTTGGGCGCGGGCGAACCCCACCGCGGCACGTCAGAAGACACATCGGTACCGGGCGCGAAAGATGGACGCCACGATCGGTGAGGTTGACTTCGCCGCGATCATCATCCGCGACGGAATGGTGTGCCACATCTGCTCGATCGACATCGAGTCAATGAGCGATCTCCACTTCGACCACGTGCGCCCACTCGCCCGCGGCGGCGCTCACAGCATGGACAACATCAAGCCGTCACACGCGCGCTGCAACCTCCGCAAGGGGGCCAAGCTCATCGCCTAGCCAAGGAGGTCCCGGTGGGAATTCGCATCCTCGTGGATATGACCAGCAGCTTCCCGAGCATCACGGACGGCATCCTCGCGGGTGTCGTGCGCGGGCAGAACAAGGCGGCCGAGAAGCTGCTCGGATACTCCGATGCTGAGGTTCCGTTTCAGTCTGGCGAGCTGATGCAGCACGGCGTCGTCAACCCTGCAGCCAACCCCGGCGACGATGCCGAGGTCATTTACGACTCGCCTTACGCGGCACGGTGGCACTACGACCAGCCGCTCGTTGACTCCCTGGGTCGCCAGTACAACGGCAACTCGGACTTCGGCGAGGGTCGCAAGTCGCACTACCTGTCAGACCCCGCGATGCAGAACCAAGACGAACTGCGCGACGTGATAGCGACGGAGGCCGGACGTGGATGATCCAATCGCACCAGGACTGATCCTGCGTCGGGCGCTCGCTCAGTACATCAGCGACCAGGGCATGGGGATCTACCGCCCTACCGCCCCGTACACGACCGGTGAGCGCGGGATCTACACCAAGTCCACCATGCCGATCCTCGCGGGCTCCGACAACGCGATCACGCTCAAGTCGCTGACCCCCATCGCGTCGGGCCGGGCAGACATGCTCTACCGCGTGCAGGTCCAGTCCCGCATCAAGGGCGACGCGACCGCCGCGGAGAACATGGCCGCGGGCCTGACGTTGATCCTCGACCAGCACCAGAACGTGCCCCCTGGCTTGCACATCGCTTGGTGCTCACTGTTCTCGGAGATGGAAATCACCGCCGACTCATCCGGGCGTTGCGGCACATTCCAGGTCTTTCACTTCATGGGCCGCCGCGGCCTGTAGTCCCACCCCCACATTCCAGCGTCACCCACCGGTGGCGCTTCCTGGCGACCCCGCCAGACCCACGGCCCAACTGGGCCTCGCCCACACACTAAGGAGACCCACGTGGCCGACAGCACCTTCTATGACACCACCGTCCAGACCGCCGGCACCCTCGCGCTCGCGCACGAGAAGATCCTGCGCCTCAAGCGCAACGGCAACTTCGAGAACGTCACCGGAGACACCAACAACCTTGCCGGCGTCCCCACCGCGGTCAGCGTCACTCGCGAGAACTACGGAAACAAGGGCCTCCCCTCGGTCAACAAGATCGGCGACAGCTGGGTTATCAGCTTCGACTGCGAGGCCATCCGGGACGACACCGGGGCAATCGCCCAGCCGTGGCTCGTGCCGCTGATCAACATCGCGAAGGGGAAGGGCGCAGGCAACAAGATCGATGCCCAGCTGTTCGACGCGAAGGACCCGGCCCTCGGCGCCATTGAGGGCACCTTCACCGTCGAGGTCGTCGACTTCGCCACCGGCTTCGCCGACAAGGGCGGCTACAAGGTCACCCTCACCAGCGACGGCGTGGTGCGTCAGGTCACCTCGCCCATCGCCGGATCCGGTGCGCCGCTGATCGCGTCGGCGCTCCCGCTGAACGCCGTGGCCTCCGCGAACGTCTACGTTCGCGGTTCCAACGTGGGCGCGATCACCGCGGCCACCATCGGCGGCGTTGCGGCGACGTCCATCTCGCAGATCCCCGGCGAGCCGAACATCGTCGTGCTCGAGGTCCCCGCGGGCTCGGTCGGCTCGGCACCGATCATCGTCACCAACGCGGTCGGCGCGTCCACCGCGTACGCGTACACGCGCGGCGCGTAGCCACCAGCACCACCCGGGCGGCCGGCACTCGTCGGCCGCCCACCACACATCTTCTCTGCAGGGAGCGCACCACATGATCAACGCACGCATCGTCGGCCGGAACCTTCACATCCACCTCGACGGCATCGAGGAAGACTTCATCATCACCCCGCTCGGCGGCCGTGACGGACAGGCGCTCACGGACGAGTTCCTGCGCATCTCCATCGGCGACCTTCCCGCCGCCGGCATGGACCCGCTGCTGCAGCGCGCAGTCGGCGCCGAGGTATACGAGCGCGTCCAGTCCGAGCTATCCCTGAACGAGAGTCAGGACATCCTCCTGCCCGCGTTCTACTGGCAGACGGTCCTCGGCATGCACGGCGTCAACGCCTACATCACGGGGGGTGAAGGACTCACGGGCGCAAAAAAAGCGCTGGAACTCCTGGCCCTGACTTTGGGGATCTTACCAACGCAGACCGCGCCAAGTGGGGTCTTGGAGACCCTGATCCTGTCACAGGCACCTACCCTGCCTACCGCCAGGCCTACTACGACGCGCGACAGGCTGCCAGCGAACAAGCGTCAGGCGCCCAAAAAGCCGAAGAGCACCAAGCCGCCAGTGTCACAGCCGTAGAGCTGTACGGCCTGGCGCTGCCTCAACTATTCGGCGAGGTCGAACTCGACCTTGCACAGCACGGACTCATCACGGACCTCGACCGGGCGCTCGACACGCGCACCTGGCATTTCGTCCGCTCAGCCATCAACCGCCTACTCGACTCCGATCAGGAGTCATGGCTCAAGAAAGAGGTGATGGCCCTTGTCCGGAAGCGCAACATTCGAAGCGGGCTCGATCGGGTTCCGCATTCAAGCTCTGGGGACGGAAGTCTTCAAGAGGGACCTGGACTCCGCTGAGAAATCAGTAGCTCAGGTCGGCAAGACCGCGCAGGAGTCGGCCACCAAGGTCGCACCCCTGAGCAAGGAGATCGACAAGACCTCCAAGTCTTCGAAGGACGCGAAAGCGCCAGTCGAGTCGGCGGCTCAGGCCACGAAGCGGCTGGCGGCTGAGGCAGCAGCAGCAGCGGCGAAGGTCAAGGCCGCGGCACAAGAGGTCGAACGGCTCAAGCGCGAGTCGGATGACGCCGCGAAGACCCTCGGCACTGCGGCTGTCGGCGTCGGCGCAGCATTCGCCGCCGTAGCAGCGCTCACGGTCGGCACCTACGCCAAGTTCGACGAGGCCACCTCGAAGACGGCCGCCGCGACCATGGCGACCAAGGAGCAGCAGGACCAGCTCAAGAAATCCGCCATCGAGCAGGGTGCCGCGTCGATCTACTCGGCGAAGGAAGCAGCAGACGCTCAGACTGAACTCGCCAAGGCGGGAGTGTCGGTCAACGACATCCTCGGCGGCGGCCTGAAGGGCTCTCTAGCCCTCGCAGCTGCGGGTGAACTCGCTGTAGCCCGGGCCGCTGAAATCGCCGCCACGACGCTCACAGTGTTCGGGCTCAAGGGTGACCATGCCGGGCACGTCGCTGACCTGCTCGCTGCTGGTGCTGGTAAGGCTCAGGGGTCGGTCGAAGACCTCTCACTCGGCCTCGGCTACGTGGGTGTGTCGTTCGCACGACTGAACATCCCCCTTGAAGACACCGTGGGCACGCTGGCACTGCTGGCTGCGAACGGTCTCCTCGGCGAGAAGGCCGGCACAGGCCTCCGCTCCGTCATCTCGTCGCTCACCGCCCCCGTGGCAAAGGGCGCCGAGGTCATGAAGACCTACGGCATCAACGTGTTCGACGCCCAGGGCAACTTCATCGGCATGCAGGGTGCAGCCGAGCAGCTCAAGCAGGGCCTCGGCGGCCTCGACGAGCAGACCCGATCCGCAGCGCTCGGTGCCATCTTCGGCGCTGAGGCCGCCAGCGCTGCGGGAATCCTCTACAAGGCCGGCGCTTCCGGCGTGAAGACCTGGACCGACAACGTCAATGACCAGGGCTACGCCGCCGAGCAGGCCGCGAAGAAGACCGACAACCTCATGGGCGACCTCGAGCGACTCGGTGGTTCGTTCGACTCGATCCTCATCAAGACTGGCGGCCAGGCCAACGGTGTGCTGCGCGACATGGTGCAGATCATCACCGGCCTTACCGACTGGTACGGCTCACTCGATGAGAGTGCACAGGGCACTGCTCTCGCGATCGGCGTGGGCACGGCTGCTGTGCTGCTCTTCGGTGGCACGGCACTGCTCGCGGTGCCGAAGATCGTCGAGTTCCGCACTGCCATCGGGGCACTGAACTCGACTATGAAGGGCACCGCGGCGGCCGCGGGCCTCATCGGTGTCGCGATCACCGCCGCAGTGCTCGTGCTCGGCGCCTTCGGTGCTCAGCAGGCGGACGCTGCCGCACGGATGCAGACCCTCACCGACTCGCTCGATGAGAACACCGGGGCATTCACGAAGAACACCCGTGAGGCCGTCATCTCCAACCTGGAGAAGACCGGCGCCGCGAAGACCGCGAAGCTCCTCGGCATCAGCCTCGGCACCCTGACCGACGCCGCTCTCGGCGAAGGCAAGGCCGTCAAGGAGGTCTCGGGCATCCTCGCCGAGCACCGTGCGGAAGCCGAGAAGAGTGGCATCCAGAGCGGCCAGCTCAGTAACTCGTTCAACAGTGTCGAAGCGGTCATCGCCAGCACCTCGGGCGAGCTCGCAGACGCACGGGTGAAGTGGCAGGAGCACAAGGAAGCCATGGCCGGGTCCACCGGTGAGGCTGACAAGGCGACTCCCGCCTACGTGGCCGTGGAGGATGCCGTCGATGGTGTCGTGTCGTCGATCACTGACCTCGCGAAGGAACTCGACGCGCTCAACGGGCAGCATCTCGACGCACGAGAGGCAGCCCGGGCGCTCGAGGAGGCCTACGACAGCTTCGACCAGTCGCTCATCGACAACGGCCAGACCCTCGACACCACCACCGAGGCGGGCCGGGCCAACGAGTCCGCGCTCGACGACATCGCCCAGGCGGCGCTCGACGCCGGCCAGGCGATCGTCGATTCCGGCGGCAGCTACTCCGACTACAAGGCATCGCTCGACGGAAGTCGTCAGGCGCTGCTCGACCGGATCGGCGACCTGGGCATCAGCGGTCAGGCTGCCCAGGATCTGGCGGACAAGATCCTCAAGATTCCGTCTGAGACGGAGTGGGCCGCGTACATCAACACGCAGGATGCCGAGGCAAAACTCGCCGCCCTGCGTTCGGCCGCGTGGTCAGTCCGGGACGCACTCACCCCCGGCCGCCCGAGCGGCACTGCAGGCAACGGACTCGGCGTGCTCGCGCAGGCCAACGGCGGGAACGTCAAGTTCTACGCCAACGGCGGCCGTGAGAACCACGTCGCACAGTTCGCCCGCGCGGGCACGATGCGTGTCTGGGCCGAGCAGGAGACCGGGGGCGAGTGGTACATCCCCGCGTCCCCGGCGAAGCGCGGACGGTCCACTCAGGTGCTCGCTCAGGCGGCCTCTGAGTTCGGCTACCAGTTGGTGCCGGCAGGGGCGCAGGCCTTCGCCGATGGCGGCCGATCCGGCGTCATCGGAAACACCAGCACCACAACCAAGGGCGGCGACGTGTACGTGCAGATCGACGTGCATGGCATCCCTGACGCTGACGGTCCAACCTCTGCCCGCATCATCGGCGACGTTCTATCGGAGAAAGTGGGGGCTCTCAGGTGAGCAGCATTCATCCGGATATCCGGTTCGGCAAGAGCCTGCGCATGCAGGGCGGCGACGCTCATGCGTTCGGGTTCGTCATCGAGGAGATCGAGGGGTGGGAGGAATCCGTCGATGTGAATTTCGACGAGACTCCCATCCCTGGGGGCAACGGTTCGTTCGACGTGCCGGTGACCCTCGCGTCCCGGCTGGTGAAGGTCCGGGGGTATTGCGAGGCTGAGTCGATCGAGAAGTTCGGTTGGCACCAGCGGCTCGCTACCGGCCTTGTCGGCGGGGCGTCCACGCGGTCGTTCGTGGTGGAGAAGGCCGGGCTCGCACAGTGGGCACCTGCTCACTGCATCGGGGCGAAATTGCCCCAGTTCGGCGGCCAGGCGTTCGGCAACTTCGTGTTCGACTTCTGGATGCCCAAGCCGTACAAGTTCGGCAACACGGTGCTGTTCAACAGCGGCGTGCCGGCACCTCACTACGGCAACAGCGCCGCGGTGCCGGTGTTCACCATCGGCGGCGTTCGACCGTCCGGCTACACCATCGCGGGCCCGGGCGGGCGCAGCGTGAAGGTGACCACCCCAGTGACCTCAGGCCACGCGCACACGTACGACATGAACACGGGCGAGCTCGTCATCGACGGCAACCTCATGGACAGCGGCGTGGAGATCGGCGACTCCTGGGCCATCTGGGGCGGCACCTCCTTCGCGCACACCATCACCGGCGGTTCGGGTGACTTCACGACGGCGATCACAGAGACGGACACCTGATGCGCACGTACTGGATCTGTGACACGCGGTCGGGCGCGAAGCTGGCCCAGGTCATGCCGTCTGCGGGCTCGTTCAAGCGGGTCCTCTGCGGCAGCGGCTCGGGTGAGCACACCTTCCGGCTCGGCTTCGGCAAGCGCACACGGGAGCAGTGGCGGGCGCTCACCCAGCCGTGGGCGCGCACTCTCGCGATCGACGAGGACGGTGTGGTCATCTACGCCGGCATCATCGCCAAGCGCCCGTACAAATGGAAGGTGTGGCAGATCAAGGTGACGCATGTGGATGTGCGCGAGATCTTCCGGCGCCGCTTCCCCTTCGGCGTCAAGTCGTACTGGGAGAACCTCAACACGCTCCCCGGCAAGCTGGTGCTCACCAACCTCTCGCAGCGCGCCGTCGTCGCACGGATCCTGCAAGAGTCGCTCGTCGGTCCGTTCCCCACATACTCGCTGCCCATCGTCCTCCCCTCCGCCACTGAGGCGGGTTCGGTGACGGTGACGTACGAGAACTACCTGCTGCGTACCACGTTCGACCTGCTCGAGGACATCCAGAACATGGACCGCGGGCCGGACATCGACTTCGTGCCGCGCTGGTCGACGTCGAACACTCTCGAATGGGTGGCTGAGGTCGGCACCCCCTCAGTGCCGCACCTCACCAAGGGCTCCATCGACTTCAACCTCACCGTCCGGGACCCGAAGCTGTTCGACGTCACCTACGACGAGGACGCTACGGACCAGCTCACCGGCATCTTCTCCGTGGGCACCGGCTCCGAGGTGGACATGGCGGTGGGTGGCGATGGCATGGGCTACTCCGCAACCACCCCGGCGCTCGACGTCGTGCAGCGGAACAAGGCCGAGGCGAACCCGGACATCCTGGCGTCATTCTCCCGGGCCGGGCTAACCACGCTCGCGCACCCGACAGTGCAGATCGGGGTGAGCATGAACAGCGTCGCAGAGCGCAACCTCGCCACGATGCCGGTCGGCACCATGCTCCGCATCAACTTCAAGGACGACCCGTGGATCCCTGACGGGTGGAAGGAGACGCGCGCGATCTCCTACTCCGGTGACATGTCCAAGAAGGTCAGCTTCGAAACCCAGCCGTTGGTAGGTGCCTGATGAGGATCAACCGTCTCGGAGGCGATGACAAGTTCGCCCAGATCCTCCGCGAAGTCCGCCAGGTGCAGCAGGCCGCGATGCTGAACAAGACATCAGTGACTAACGGGCAGACACGGTTCGCGGGCAACGAGTCACTGCTGGTCGAGGGCTCGCAGAAGGTATCCGGCTGGCTCATCGTCACGGGCATACTCAAGGTCGTGGGAACCTTCCTGCTCGAGGGCGCGACGACCATCACGGGGGCTTTCGCACTCAAGGGCCCGGCCACCTTCGAGGGCGATATCGCGCAGACCGGAACGAACGTGATCAACACCCCGGGCAAGCTGGTCCTCGCGGGCACCAACCCGATGACGCTCGGGATCGGTGCGTTCGGCCAGCCCGGGGCGACGTTCGGCAGCGGCGGCGGCCTCACTGGCTACGCTGGCGGGGCGCTTCTGCACGGTGGCGCGGCGCTGGTCGGATGCACGGTGACTACCACCATCGCCCAGCTGTCCAGCGGCACCAACTACCTGTCAGTCGGGCCAACGAAGTCCAGCTTCAATGGTCCGCTCGAGGCCACGTCGGCAACGGTGAACTTCACCAACCTGCCGACTACAACTGTTTCGGGGCTGCCCGCTGGAGTAGTGGTGATCAACTCGTCGACCGGCAAGCTCTCCCGAACGATCTAGCTGGCGAACTCGGGGCAGTACACCTGCACCGCGTACTGGACGGCGTGATCGTTATTCCAGTCAGCATCTTCGCCCTCGCCAGACACTACGCGCACGTCGGCGGCGGCAGCGCCAGCAGTCAGGTCTTGGCAGGCGAGTGCCGCAGCACCGACGAACTCGGCATCGGCCGGCAGCGCCCCGCGCCACGCGCTCGAGATGCTCGCCACATAGAACTCGTCCTGGGTGTAGTCGCCGTACTCGCCGGTCGGCTCCGGGGTGGGCTCGCTACTCATCTTGATCGGCGCGGCCACGGGCTCCGCGGTGGGCTCGGCGCTGGCCGCAACCTCGGGCGCCGCGCTCTTCGCCACATCAGCACTGGCCCCCGCAGCACATCCGCTCAATGCAAGCACTGCTACTGCGGCTACTGATACCCACCCGGTCTTGAACATGACCGAACCTTACACCCCCGGCATCCTCCGTGGGAAAAATCTTTCACCCCTAAGGAGCCACATGCCTACCGTTGACGGCGTACTTCTCAACTATCAGGGCGCATCCATGGCTGGATTGTCGGCCCAGATCCACATCATCCCGATCACCCCCGCCGTTGGCGGGTCCAAGGGCATGTTCTCCACGCCCACGATCGTCGTCGTCCCGGATGAGTACGGGGTGTGGTCTGTGACGCTGCAGCGCACGGACATGCTGCGGCCCGTATCTGGGTATCGCGTGGAGGTGGTCTGGCTCAACGGGGCAGACATCCCGGTTGGGTTCGACCAGTACGAGGGCGTCCTGCAGGTCCCCGGCAGTGGCGGCTCGTTCCCCGACCTGTTCGAGACGGGCGGCAACCCGCAACTCGCGTGGGATGGTTCGACTCCACCCCCGGGCACGTATTCCCCCGGCCAACTCTGGCTCAACACAAATTCCGGCATTCTGAGCGTTTGGAGCTAGGCACATGGCATGGACAGCAATCAAGGACCTGACTGGGCGAACTGGAGAAGAGGGCCCCCAGGGCAAGGACGGCCAGCCTGGCACCGGTTCGGTTCCCGCCGATACGTTCATTGCCGCGACGCTTGACCCGGATGCGGCTGGTTCGCTGGCGAAGGCGGCGCTGGACAAGAACTTGAAGGGCAAGGGCGTCCGGACTTTCCCCACCCAGTTGGGGATCATGCACGCCGCGTTCGCTCTCCGCAACGACCGGCCCGTGGTCGTCGCTGGCGCCGGGTCGTCTACGATGGCCGGATACGTTGCATCCAACGCGGCATCGCAGTGGTTCAACATCCTGGCGGCTACAATCCAAGCGGCCTACCCGCTCGTCACGAGGGAAACGCAGCCGCCAACACGGACCCTTGCTGAAGCGGTCGCCGTCCCGCCGTCGAGCAACGGCATCCAGTTCGTGAACGCCGGTCTTCCGGGGACGTTCGCGACCAACTACCTGACGTCTACCACGGGCGGGCAGTTGGCCGCGCTCAACCCCAACGTGGTCATGCACATGATCGGCGCGAACGACTGGGCGGCAGATGTCCCAGTTTCCACTTACAAGGCGGCGATCCTGGCTCGTATCGCTCAGCTCGACGCTGATTCGAACTCGCCCATCCTGCACATCCTTCTGCACTCCTACGCAAGGTTCGACCCGAGCGCTGACGGCCCGCTGACGTGGGAGGTTTACGGTCAGGCGCTTGCCGAGATCGCGGCCTCGAAGCCCGCGAACGTGGTCTCTTTCGACCTGTCGCCTTGGTACGTCAAGGTGGGCGTCCCGTCATCGGACCCGTTCAACCTGGTCAGTTCTGATGACCTACACCAGAGCAACTCGGGGCACGCGTTCATGGCTGAGATCATGCGGACTCTCCTCGGCGTGCCCGGCCCCGCACCCACGCGTGAGATCCAGGTATCGCCGTCGCGCGTCACCTCCGATGTGTTCGCTACCACCGCAGTCCTGAACGGGCGCGTGACGGATCTCGCGTTCGGTGGCTCGGCGAAGACGTGGCTGGATGCGTCGGCTGGCTTCACCACGAACTCGGCGGGGGTCATCCCGACGACCACTGCAACCGCAGCTTTTGCCGGGTTCACGATCGCAGCCCAGTCGGCTCAGGTCGGTGCGGTGTGTGTTTCGCTGCCTTCTGCGGGCGGGCTGTACGTGAATCTGTTCCGCGACACTGCGGGCACTGACGCGTACCGGTTGGCATTTACCTCTGATGGGCTTGCAGTGCAGAAGCGTGTCGGCGGGACCACAACCACCCTTTTCTCGCTGGATGCGGTTACTACCGGTTCGCATGCGTACGTGTTGCGCTCCTACCGGGGGGTGCTGTCGCTGCTCCGTAACGGGGTCGAGATCTTCGTCCGCATCGACTCATCCGTTTCGGCTGGCGGGTCCGTCGGCATCTCGCGTGATGCTACTGCGATCACCGGCCGGATCACACGGTTCTTCGTGGATGTGCTCGGGTAGCAGCCGCACTTTCCCATCCGAACGGGAGTCTTTCGGGGCTCCCGTTCCCCCACTCTAAGGAGCCCCATGTATAACCCGTTCTCTGGGTGGCCGGTCACTGGGACGTGGGCAGATCACATGTCCTACAGTCTCGGCGGCATTGACTACCCCCTTGGTTACGGCACCGCGCTGCCGGCCCCCGCATCTGGCACCCTGCGCATCTCTGGCGGGCGTGGTGAGTTCGCGGCGGGCGAGGTTGGTAGTGCGGGTCGCCGGTCGATCCTGACGCTCGACAAGCCCATCCTCGGACTCGTCGCAATCGTCTGGCAGCACCAGTCACGATTCGCCGACCCGGGGCACTACAACGAAGGCGAAACGTCCGGCTGGTCCGGTGCATCAGCCAACGGCAACGACTGGGGCGGCGACGTTCACCTGCACACTCACGGGCTCCTCGAGTCCGGTATCCGCGTCGACTGGCGCGGGTACATCGCATTAGCCGGCGGCAGTTCCGTCGCTGGCAACTACACCGAACTTGAGGAGATCGACATGGCAACCGCAGAAGAGATTGCTGAGGCACTCGTGCCAGCCATTTGGAAGTACATGCTCATCCAGCCCGAAGGAGCAAAGGCCGAGGGGCGCGCGGCCGACTGGCTGACGAACCTGCCCGATCAGGTGGGCCCGAACGTGTGGGGCGAGGAGCTCACTCACCCGAACGGAACGCACGCGCCCGCGAGCAAGTGGCTCATGAACACCTCCGACATGGTGGGCGCGATCCTGTCGAAACCGTCCAGCGTGATCGACACGGTGAAGCTCGCCGCAGCGCTCAAGGCAGGCGGGCTCACCGTCACCATCGACCAGGCCGCGCTCGTCAAGGCCATCGACGCATCACTCAGCGACAACTTCGCGGCGATCCCTGGGGCGGTCCGCGACAACCTCATCAAGTAGCAAGCACCCCCGGCTGATCTCCAAAGGACCGGCCGGGGGCTCCCCCTCCATGCATTGACACGAAGGGAGTAGCCATGACGCTACTCGACCCGCAGCCCGACACGCCAAACATCGAGGGAGGTTCGAGTGAACGAAATTGACCCGCCTGACGCTGGCGCATCCGTGTGGATCATGCTGACCCGGATGGAGGGCACGCTGAATCTCGTGGCTGACCGTGTGGCAAACACCATCCGTGTCGTCGAGACTCACTCCGAAGACATCGGCGTACTCAAGTCCACCACGCAGCGCCTCAGTGAGCAGGCTGTAGCGCGCGACGCGACTGCCCTCGCCCTGGCCGCCGCCCTCAAGGAAGCCGACGACCAGCGGCGCACCAAGACCGAAACCGCGTGGTCGCCGCTCACCAAGCTCTTCTCTGTCATCGCGGCGCTCGGAGTCATCTGGGCCGTCGTATCCAGCTTCATCCCGAACTAAGGAGTTTCCCCGTGATCATTTTCACCCTCGCATTCTGGTCCTACGCCGGAGAGCGCGCATCTAAGACTGTCGCCCAGACCGCCATCACCGCGCTCACAGTCGGCGGTATCGCCGGTGTGCTCGACGTCGCATGGGTGCCCCTGGCATCCGGTGTCGCGCTCTCCGGAATCCTGTCCGTGCTGACCTCCGTCCTCACGTACACCCCCGCGCCCACCGGCGACCACGCGGCCTAAGCACCAGGAGCCCCACATGACCGTTGTCACTATCACCGGAGCGGATATCGTCTCTCTCGGCGGTTCCCTCCCCCTGTCCGGGTTCATCGACGTGTGGCGGCTCACCCCGCTCAGCGGTCAGCTGGACAAGTCGAAGGTTGGTTCGCAGCCGCTCAGCGCCGGGTCGATCACCATTGACTCGGCGCCGGCCGGCGGGGCTGTCCTCCTGTTCCCGCGTGGGGTCCGGAACCTGTTCGAGTCGTGGGCGGTCATCCCGCCGGCGGGCACGATCAGCTTGACGGATCTCCTTGCTGCTCATCAGGTGGACGTCAAGACCCTGCTGCCGCTGACGGAGGTCCCGCCGTCCGTGGCTGACATCCTTGAGCAGGTAACGGTCGCCGGTGAGGCTGTCGTGCAGAGCGCCAGTGCGGCCAGCCAGAGCGCCACGGACGCGGCTGCGGCGCGGCTGGGGGCTGAAGCTGCGGCTGCCGGCGTGCCCACGCCGGCGGAACTAACCGCCACGTTTGTTCCTATCGTCAAGGCCGCCGTGCTCACCCGAGATGGTGCCGGGCGCATCGCATCCGCCGTGGAGAATGGCGTCACCGTCACCTACACCCGCGACAGCGCCGGGCGCATCGCCACCGAAACCCGCTCGGGCAAGGTCACTACTTACACGCGGGACGCCTCCGGGCGTGTCTCGGGATGGGCAACGGTCTAATGGACATCCTCGCAATTGACGAAGCCGCTGCGAACACCGACGCGGTGACGGGCAACCGCACTGGTCGCCGCGCCGCATATTCGCTCGGCAACCCGAACGGCTCACGGACCGATGTCGCCGAGGCGTGCCAGCGCGCAGAGGTGCATATCCCCGTGACAACCACCCGGTGGAGGTTACAGATCCGCAACTGGCGCGGAGGCGCAGGCGGCGGAGTATCGGTTGCAGTGCCCATCGCCTTCACCGGCGTTTGGGTGGGCAAACAGGCGAAGGGGTCGACCGGTGTCATGACAGGCAACTTCACCGCAGCGCCTGCTCAGGCCCTCCCCGCGTTCACGCTCCCCGCAGACGGCTCCCGCTACACCTCGCCATGGGTCACCGACAGCGCGAATCAGTTCCCCGCCTACGATCAATGGCTCATCTCGTATGGCTGGGTCGCACCAGCCGGGACGGCTATCCAGAACTCACTCGCAACTAGCCAGTGGATGACTACCGGTGCGGGCAAGTCGGCGGGCGCGGGCGATCAGACCGTCGCAGGCATCTCGCTCAGCACCCTCATGAACACCTCATTCTTCGATGCGTGGATCGAGTACGAGTTCAACGGCACGCAGGCAGTATTCTTCGTCGCGGGCGACTCCCGCACCGCGGGCTACGGCGGCCCCACCGTGCCGAAGGCGAACTCGAAGAACTGGCCGAACCTCTTCTCGCTCCTGACTGGGTGCCCGGTTATCAACGCGGGTATCTCAGGAGTGACCTCCGCCGCCCTCGCTGCCCCCGCCAGCTATGGCGGATTGAACAAGTGGGGCCTGGGGACAGACATCTTCCCCGACGCGGCAATCATCGACTACGGCACCAACGACCTCGGCGCAGGCCAGCAGGCCGCCTCTGTCGAACCGTACCTCGTCGGCATCTATGACTGGTGTCGGTCGGTCGGTATCAAGCGCGTGCTCGGTGACACCATCCCGCCGTGGGGTGGTTACACCATCTACCCCAAGCTGCTCAAGGTGGGCACGTTCACCACTGCTGCTGCTGCTGGGGCCACGAGCATCGTCTCCGACACGGCGTTCGCAGCCGGTGACTCGGTTGTGCTGGACGACCTGGGGAGTACGCGTGAGGGGATCACGGTCGCCGCGGGTGGCAGCACGGGCAGCGGCCCGTACACGATCCCGCTCGTCTCGGCGCTCGTCAACGCGCACCCGGTCGGGCATGAACTCGCATCCGCAGCAGAGTCGTACCGGCGAGGTTTCAACAAGTGGATGCGCACCGTTCCGGCTGGACTCAGCGGGGTCGTGGACATCGACAAGTTGCTCTCGAATCCCGCGACAGGGCAGGCGCACACCCTGGACCCTGCCATCGACAGCGGCGACCGGCTGCACTACGGCAGCCTGGGTGACGTCCGAATCGCCGCCGCCATGCCGACGCGGTTCGTCACGCCTATCGGGTGACCGGCATAGGACAACCTGACCCAGATTGCAGCATCACCTCATCGAGCCCGGCTCGCCATCTTCGGATGGTGAGCCGGGCTCTTCTGTCGTTCATGTGTGGGAATGTACGCCTCACTCGTAACGAAACCCCGATTCCAGAGTGACGGGCAGCGTCGTGAGAATCAGCGCCACCATCAGCGGCGTCACCGGTTGAGTGCAGTCCACGCCGACGTGCCGGCTCAGCGCAACGCACCCCGTTACCCCCAAGCTCTCTGCGGCTGCCTCAACTGCTGGTGCGTCTAGAACGATGGCTGACACTGACTCCCCGATCCCCGCGGCTTGAAGCTACCGGCCATCGCCTCCGAGAAGGGAATCCGCGCTAACTCCGAGAGCGGCTGCGATCTCCTCAAGGGTGTCAATATCGATCGCTGTCGTCCCCGCGAGCATGCCGTCAAGCACGACCATGGGGATATTCAGGTGCACCGCCAGGAGCTCGCGCGACCAGCTTTGACGGGCGAGTTCGGCACACACCGAGACCGCCACCAGGAGGCGACGTTGCCGCTTTTCCATAACTTGAGAGTAGTTCAAATGAACTCAGGGTGCCAAGGCAACATGCGTTGCGCCGAGCCCGCGGTAGTTTCGAGCGGTGCCGACTGCAGGAACGCCCCACCCCGGGCCACTGTCGATTGCAATCGCTGAGATCCTCAAGCAGGCACTCGCTGAGGCCGGCGCATCCCAGAGAAGACTCGGTGCCACCGTGGGCATCTCGCAGTCGCAAATCTCGAAGTACCTGCGTGCCGAGCGCGTGCTCGACATCGACCAACTCGACGCGCTGTGCTTCGCCCTAGGCCTCAACATCGTGACCGTTGTACGTGAAGCCGAGCACGCCGCGCGCAGCAAGCGCTGACGCTGCACCCTTTCGACAGGGTGCAGATTTCCATACGGTGCAGGATAGGGTGCAAGCCCTATGCGGCGGGGAGTCGGAATGGCCCTGCATCCCTGTGATTCATTGGGGCCGCCTATCAGAATCGAACTGATGACCTATTCATTACGAGTGAATCGCTCTACCAACTGAGCTAAGGCGGCGTGAGACCGGATTCTTGCCTTCGCAAGGACGCTCGGTGACACAGCATCCAAGCTTAGTCGGTCGGAGAGGTCACCGTGTACAGCTCGCGGAACGATTTGGCCACCCACGCCGAGAGCGGGCTGCAATCGTCCGCTTCCGCCCAACACCGCCAGGCATGCCTGGTGGCCGCCATGGCCACCAGGGTGAACAGCAGCGCCCGCTGCGACAGCGCCTGGGGGTCCTCGGCGAGACGGGGGTCGTCGGCCGCGAACCGGCGCTCCACGATGGCCTGCAGGCCGGCTTCGAAGTTGCGCAGGGTGGCCATCCGCATGGTGAAGAGGTAGCTGTTCTCCTTCATCACCGCGCGACGCAGTTCGTGGATTTCCCGGTCACCGTCGGTGTTCTGCAGACTCTGGGCGAGCAGGGTGGCCAGGTCGGTGAGCACATCGCCGGGTCCGGCGGCCACGAAAGCCTCGATATCGGAGTCGCAGGCCAGCTCCAGCTCGTCGCCGACCAGCGCGGAATCCTTGGACGCGAAGTAGTTGAAGAACGTGCGCGGCGACACGTCGGCGTGCCGGCTGATCTCCTCGATGGTGACCTTGTCGATGCCCCGTTCGGAACAGAGCGTGAGCACGGCCCGCTGGAGTTCGCGGCGCGTGGCGAGGCGCTTGCGCTCCCGCAGCCCCACTCCGTCAGCTCCCGTAGCCATGGCTCAATTCTTGCACGCGGCGCAAACGCCCCGCCCGGTGGATGCCGGGCGGGAGCCGGTCAGCACATCGGGTCGGTCGCGGGCACCGTGCCGTCGATGAGGTAGTTGTCCACGGCGTCGTTCACGCAGGAGTTCGACTTGTTGTACGCCGTGTGCCCCTCACCCTCGTAGGTCACCAGCTGGCCGCTGTCCAGCTGCGCGGCGAGGTTCTGCGCCCACACGTACGGGGTGGCTGGGTCGTTGGTGGTGCCCACGACGAGGATCGGGGCGGCGCCGCTGGCGTGGATCTCTTGGCGCTCCCCGGTGAAGGTGTACGGCCACGCCGCGCAGGAGATGTCGCCGTAGGCCATGTACTTACCGATGGTAGGGGCGATCGTCTCGATCTCGGCGGCCTCGGCCCGCATGCTGGCCGGGTCGGCGTTGTAGGCGTAGTCCACGCAGTTGATGGCCATGAACGCCTCGGTGGAGTTGTCCAGGTAGGTGCCGTCGGCGTTGCGGCCGTTGTAGGCATCCGCGAACTGCATGGCGCCGTCGGCACTGCCCTGCAGGACGCCCTCGAACATGTCGCTGAGGTAGCTCCACGCGGTGGCCTGGTAGAGCGGGTAGATGATGGCGGTGAGCAGCGAGTTCGCGCCGAGTTGGCGGCCGTCCGAGGCGGTGATGGGGCTGGCGTCGACCGAGGCGAGCAAGGCCGAGATGGTGGCCATGGCGTCATCGACAGTGCCATCGAACGGGCAGTCGCTGCCGGCCAGGCAGTCGGTGAGGTAGGCCCGCAACGCGCTCTCAAAGCCCTTGGCCTGGGTGCTGGTCACCTCGAAGTTACTCGTGGACGGGTCCAGCGCGCCGTCGAGCACGAGGCGACCGACCTTGTCGGGGTACAGCTCCGCGTAGGTGGCACCGAGGAAGGTTCCGTAGGAGAAGCCCAGGTAGTTGAGCTGCTTGTCACCGAGCACGGCGCGGAGCAGGTCGAGGTCGCGGGCGGCGCTCTTGGTGTCGACTTCGCCAAGCAACGCGCCGGTCTTGTCCTGGCAAGCGGCCGCGAAGCCCGCGGCGCTGGCCTCCTGCTCCTGGATCCAGGCGTCGCTTCCGCGCTCGGCGGTGGTGAGCCCGTAGAGGTACTGGTCCATCTGCGCCGGGTCGTAACAGGCCACGGCCGAGGACTTGCCGACCCCACGCGGGTCGAAACCGACGATGTCGAAGCGGGCCTGCAGCGCGGCATCCGTCGCGTAGTCCACGGAGTCCTTCACGAAGTCGTAGCCGGAGCCGCCCGGGCCGCCGGGGTTGACCAGCAGGGAGCCGATCCGCTCACCCGTGGCGGGGTGCCGCACCAGCGCCAGGTCGACCGAGCCGGCGGCCGGGTCGTCCCAATCCAGCGGCGCGGTCGCGGTGGTGCACTGCATGCCGTCCTCACAGTCGGTCCACGCCAACACCTGGCCGTAGAAGGGGGCGAGGTCGCCCTCCACGTTCTCCCCGGTGGGAGTGGAGGTGGACGGGGCCGGTTGCGGCAGGAACCACGGCACGCAGCCGGTCAGTCCGAGCGTGAGCGCCAGCGCGGCCGCCATGGTCGTGAATACGCGTGTGCGCTTGCTCACGGATTCCCCTTCTTCGGTATTTCGTCTGGAGTCGTCGACATCGGCGGGCCGCCGGGTCAGCGGCGGATCATCGAGACCAGCATGGCCTCGAGCGCCAGTGCCGGGGCCACGTTCGCTTCGATGCGTTGCCGGGCCAGGGCGATGGCATCCATCGTTGCCACCGTCGCGGCCGGCGCGCAGGCGTTTGCGGCGCGGCGGAGTTCGGGCAGCAGCTCGAGGTTGATCAGGGTGCTGTCCCGGCCCAGCTGCACCATCATCACGTCCCGGTAGAGCGAGGTGAGGTCCACCAGGATCCGGTCGATGCCGTCCCGCAGGCTACGGGTGGCGCGGCGTTTCTGGTCGTCTTCGAGGGCCTTGATCTGGCCGCGCAGCGCGGGCGGCACGGACTGGCCCGGCTCCACACCGAGCGAGCGCAGCACACCCTCACGTTCGGTGGCGTCGCGCTCGAGGGTGATCGCCTTGGCGTCGTCGCCGGCGATGGCCAGCAGCCGGGCGGCGGCGTTCACCGCGCTGGACACCCCGGTGAGACCGAGGGCCGCGCGCAGGGTCTCCTCGCGGCGGGCCCGGGCCTCGGCGTTGGTCGCCAGACGCAGCGCCATGCCGATGTGACTCTGCGCCTCTCGCGCCGCCCGTTCGGCGATCGTCGGGTCCACGCGGGTGCGACGGATGAGCAGGGTCGCCACGTCGGCGATGCTCGGTACCCGGAGGCGCACGGTGCGTACCCGGGAGCGGATAGTGGGCAGCAGGTCGGCCTCGCTGGGAGCGCAGAGGATCCACACGGTGCGCTCCGGCGGCTCCTCGAGCGCTTTGAGCAGCACGTTGGAGGTGCGCTCGACCATGCGGTCGGCGTCTTCGACGACGACGACCCGGTACCGGCCCACCGACGGGGAGTACTGCGACCGGGCCACGGCCTCTTTCACGGACTCCATCTTGATGATGACGCCCTCGGTGCTGAGCACGGTGAGGTCGGGGTGGGTGCGCGCGTCGACCAAGCGGCCGGTGGAGGTGTCGCCCTGCGGCGTGCCGTCACTCAGTAGCGCCGTGGCGAACGCGAACGCCAGGTTGGAGCGCCCAGAGCCGGGCGGCCCGGTGATCAGCCAGGCGTGGGTCATCGAGGCGGAAGTGCTGACCGAAGAGGCACCGGCTGCCGAAGCGTCTGCGCGACCGTGCGTGCCGGCGCGCGATGCTGCGCCTGTACCGGCGGCGTTCGGGTTGGCGGCTGCATCCGTGTCAGCGTCGGGGCGCTCCAGAGTGGCGACCGCTCCCGGGCGTTCTGCTGCCGCGCGGAAGATGGCGATCGCGTCTGCTTGACCCGTCAGGTCGTCCCACACTGCCATTCAACAAGGGTACCCGGCCCCGCCGACAAGCCGGTGCCCTCAGACTCCGCCCGGCTTCGGATGCCCTCCAAGGTCGCCGAGCAACCGCTGGACACGCTGAGTTGCCAGGTGATGCCCCTCGATGCCCGCCAAGCGGCCGCAACTGGCAACTCACCGCAGCCGGGAGCCGCGGCTAGAGCAGGGTGGCGACGCGGGCGCGGATGCGTTCCGCGATATCCTCGATCGGCGCCGCGGCATCCAGCACCAGGAAGCGGTCGGGCTCAGCGGCGGCCAAGTCGAGGAAGGCCGCTCGCACCCGGGCGTGGAACTCGCCCTTCTCGGCCTCGAGCCGGTCGAAGACCTTGTTGTCGGCGTCGAGCCGGCTGCGGGCGGCGGTCTCGTCGAGATCGAGCAGCAGGGTCAGGTGCGGCAGCAGACCCTCGACAGCCCAGAGCGAGAGGTCGCGCACCTCGGTGCCGCCGAGCACCCGGCCGGCACCCTGGTAGGCCACGGACGAGTCGAGGTAGCGGTCCTGGATGACGATCTCGCCGCGGGCGAGCGCCGGACGCACCAGCGTGCTGATGTGCTGGGCCCGGTCGGCGGCGTAGAGCAGCGCCTCGGCGCGTGGGGAGACCTCGCCGCGATGGTGCAGCACGATCTCCCGGATCTCCACGCCCACCTCGGTACCCCCGGGCTCGCGGGTGCGCACGACCGTGCGTCCCTGCGCCTGGAGCCACTCGGTGAGCAGTTGCGCCTGGGTGCTCTTGCCCGACCCGTCGCCACCCTCGAGGGTGATGAACAGGCCGGGCGTCACAGCATCCGTCACGACTTCGCGGCCTGGGCCGCCTTCGCGGCCGCGGTGGCCGCCCGGGTGGCCGCTGCCTTCGCGGCGGTGGCGGCCTTCTGTTCCGGCGTGCGTTCGGCGCGCGGCGCGGTGCCGGGCGTCGCGGATGACGTGCCGGACTTCTTGGCGGGTGCCCGCTTGGCGGCCGTCGTGGTGGTGCTGCCGGCCTTCTTCGCCGGAGCCTTCTTCACGGCGGCCTTCTTGGCGGGCGCCTTCTTCGCGGCCGCCTTCTTGGCCGGAGCCTTCTTCACCGCGGGGCCCTTGGCCCGCTTGTCGGCGAGCAGTTGCACGGCCCGCTCGTAGTCGACCTCTTCCACGCTCTCGGCCTTGGGGATGGTGGCGTTGGTGATGCCATCGGTCACGTAGGCGCCGAACCGGCCGTCCTTGATCTTGATGGCCTTGCCGCTCTCCGGGTCGGGCTCTTCGAAGTCCTTGAGCGCGCTGGAGGCACGGCGGGCGCCGTACTTGGGCTGCGCGTACAGGTCGATGGCGCCGGCGAGGTCGATCTCGAAGATCTGGTCTTCGCTGGTGAGCGAGCGGGTGTCGACACCCTTCTTCAGGTACGGGCCGAACTTGCCGTTCTGGGCGAGGATCTCGGTCTGGGTTTCCGGGTCGATACCCACCACGCGCGGCAGGTTGAGCAGCGCCAGCGCGGTATCGAGGTCGACCGTGGCCAGGTCCATCGACTTGAACAGCGACGCCGTGCGCGGCTTCACCGCGGCGGCGGCCTTCTTGGCCGGGGCCTTGCGCTTGGGCTTGGCGCCGGCGGCGGTAGCGGATGCGGCGGCCGTAGCGCCGGCGTCGGCCAGCTGGGTGACCTCGCCGGTGAGCGGGTCCACGGTTTCGCCGGGGCCGTCGGTGTCGGCCGGCGGCTCGAGCTCGGTCACGTAGGGGCCGAACCGGCCGTCCTTGGCGACGATCTCCTTGCCGTTGTCGGGGTTGACGCCGATGACGCGGTCGGTCACGACCGGGGCGTCGACGAGCTCACGGGCCTTGGCCGGGGTGAGTTCGTCGGGTGCCAGGTCCGGCGGGATGTTCACCCGGCGGGGCGTGACATCCGGGCCCGCGCTCGGGTCGACGACCTCGAGGTAGGGGCCGTACTTGCCGATGCGCAGGGTGATGTCGTCGACGATGTGGATCGAGTTGATCGACTTGGCGTCGATCTCACCGAGGTTGTCGACCACCTGACGGAGCCCGCGGTGCTTTTCGGACCCGAAGTAGAAGCTGGTCAGCCAGTCGACCCGGTCGGCGGTGCCGCCGGCGATGCGGTCGAGGTCGTCTTCCATCTCGGCGGTGAAGTCGTATTCCACCAGGTCGGAGAAGAACTCCTCGAGCAGCCGCACCACGGAGAAGGCGATCCAGTTGGGCACCAGAGCCTGGCCGCGCGGGGTGACGTAGCCGCGGTCGGTGATGGTGGAGATGATCGACGCGTACGTGGACGGGCGGCCGATGCCGAGCTCTTCGAGCTTCTTCACCAGGCTGGCCTCGGTGTACCGGGCGGCCGGGGTGGTCTCGTGGCCCTTGGCCTCCACCTCGACGAGGGTGAGGGACTGGCCCTCCTCCAGCGGCGGCAGCTTCGACTCGGTGGCGTCGGTGGACGCGTTGCGTTCCTCGTCCTTCGACTCCTCGTAGGCGAGCATGAAGCCGCGGAAGGTGATCACGGTGCCGCTTGCGGCGAACTCGGCGAGCGCCTCCGCCGCGGCGGGGTGCGCGGCCTGGCCGGTGGGGCCGGCGGCGATGGTCACCGACGCGGTCGATCCGGTGGCATCGGCCATCTGGCTGGCGACGGTGCGCTTCCAGATCAGGTCGTAGAGCTTGAAGTCGTTGCCGCGCAGCGAGCTGGCCAGCGATGCCGGGGTACGGAACGTGTCACCCGACGGGCGGATGGCCTCGTGCGCCTCCTGGGCGTTCTTGCTCTTGCCCTTGTACAGGCGCGGGCTCGCGGGCACGGTCTCGGGGCCGTACAGCGACGCGGCCTGCTTGCGGGCGGCGGTGATCGCCTGCTGCGACAGCGACGGCGAGTCGGTACGCATATACGTGATGTAGCCGTTTTCGTACAGCGACTGGGCCACGCTCATGGTCTGCCGGGCGGTGAAACGCAGCTTCCGCGCGGCCTCCTGCTGCAGCGTGGAGGTGGTGAATGGCGCGGCGGGGCTGCGACGGTAGGGCTTGGAGGCCACCTTGGTGACCGTGACTGGCACACCCGGCACCTTGAGCGCGTCAGCGAGGGCGAGGGCGGATGCCTCGTCGAGCGTCGCGGCGACGACCTTCGGCTTGAGCTTGCCGGTGTCGTCGAAGTCGCTGCCGGTGGCGATGCGTTCGCCGCCGAGGCGCACGAGCTTGGCCTGGAAACCGTTCTCGGCAGACGCACCGGGGGCGAGCTGGGCCAACAGGTCCCAGTAGCCGGCGGAGACGAAGGCGAGGCGTTCGCGTTCGCGGTCCACGACGAGGCGGGTGGCGGCGGACTGCACCCGGCCGGCGGAGAGGCCGGGGCCCACCTTGCGCCAGAGCACGGGCGAGATCTCGTAGCCGTAGATACGGTCGAGGATGCGCCGGGTCTCCTGCGCGTCCACGAGGGCGGTGTCGAGGTCGCGGGTGTTGTTGGTGGCCGCGATGATGGCGTCCTTGGTGATCTCGTGGAACACCATCCGCTTGACCGGAACCTTGGGCTGGAGAACCTGGAGGAGGTGCCACGCGATGGCCTCGCCTTCGCGGTCCTCATCAGTTGCGAGGAGGAGTTCATCGGCGTTCTTCAGAGCTCGCTTGAGGTCGCTGACGGTCTTCTTCTTGGCGTCGGAGACCACGTAGTACGGTTCGAAGCCGTTGTCGACGTCGACGGAGAATTTGCCCAGCGGGCCCTTCTTGAGCTCCGGCGGCAGATTCTTGGGCTCGATCAGGTCTCGAATGTGACCGACCGACGACAAAACCTCGTATCCGTCGCCCAGATAGGCGGCGATCGACTTCATCTTCGTCGGTGACTCGACAATGACCAGCTTCTTAGTGCCTGGCACCAGACTCCTCTTTATAGGTAACGGTCTGTGTAACGACCAAGCCACACCATACACACAGGAATCGGGTGTGCGCCTACCGAGACGGCGGTGGAGGGCTCCGAATCGCCTCCACGGTAGCTCGACTGTGGCCCGATGCAAGGCCTGGGCCGGGCGCCGCACATGTTCCCGGAAATGCGCTGGGGACGCGCGGACAGCGGCGTTGCCCGACCGGCCGGATTCGGTTTGGGGGTTGCCTCTCGGGGGCGCAGACGGACAATGGAGACATGGGTACAGCAACGCACGACACATATACCGCGAAACTCACCGATGGCCCGCTCGAGGGCAAGACCGTCACCACGGAATTCCTTGAATCCGGGGATCCCCGGCCGCGCATCGAGATTCCGTCGGATTCGCACGGCAAACGCTACCTCTACGCTCGTGCCGCCGGGCTCGAGTTCGACTCCACCGAACACCCCGAACGCCCCACGGCCGTGGACTACCGCTATCTGGAGGCCGTTTTCGAGGCGTCCGGCTCGTCATCGTAGCCGGGCGGGCTAGTCGGGCTGGTCGGGCGGCCCGGGTGGCCCGGCTCGTGCCCGGGACGTCAGCACGAACCCGCCGGCATCCCTGGTCACCGTCACGGTGACCACCAGGCCGTCGACCGTGCAGGCCACCAGTCGCGCCGAATTGAGGTCGGCCGCCCGCTGCGCCAGCTCGCAGGGCACCCCGGGCACCAGCCCGGCAGCCGTGTCCGCCCCGGCGAGCGCGGATGCGTCCGCAGCGGCCCGTACCGATTGGCCGATCGTGAGCAGGCCGAGAATCGGCAGAAGAAGCAGCGTCACCGCGGCGACCGCTCCCACCACGGCCACCGCGAGCACCGACCCCGAGCCGCGCTCCCCCGCCATCCACGCAGGCGCCGTCATGGGCCGCCCGCCAGAGCGCAGGATCGCGCCCCGAAGGTGAGCCCCGCGGCGGCGAACGGCCCGAAAACGCTCACGGCGCGGAGTTGGGCACAGACGAACTCGCCCTGATGCTCCACCGCGAGTGTGGCATTCAGGCCAAGACCGGCCACCATCCCCGCGGCCGCACCCGAGGCCTCCCCGCGGGCGAGCAGCCGGGCCGCCGACCCCGCGGCATCCGCCAACCGCACCTGCTGGCCGACCACCTGCACGGCGCCGAGGCAGCAGCCCAGCAGGAGCAGTATGGCCGGCAGCAATGCGGCGAACTCGGCCGTGACGCTGCCGCGGTCAGCGTCACCCCACCGTGAGCGCACTGCGCACCAACTCGGTGAGGATGCCGCGCACCTCGTCGCCGCGCAGGATCACGATGAGCAGCCCCGCGAACCCGACCGCCGCCATGGTGGCGACGATGTACTCGGCGGTGGCGGCGCCCCGGTCCTCGCGCAGCCGGGCAAGCGCCCGTTGGGTGTTCGAGCGGATGGTGCGGGTGCGCACCAGGCCGTTCCGCACGCCGGACCCTGCGCCCGGGTGGTGTCGCGCCGGCTGGCCGGCGCGGGCGGCGGCCGATTCGCGCCCCGGGCTCCCCGCTCCTCCCGGGGCGCGCTCGGACGGAGGGACGGATGGGCTGATGAGCGCGGTCATGGTGGATCTCCTTTCGTGTGCAAGACGCGGTATGGGCGGCTTGAGTGCAGTCAGCCTGCTCTGACGTGACCGACTGCAGGCCACATGGCCGACCGACGGTGCACTGTCGGGCGACGCGCCAGACTGTGGAGGAGACCCTCCCGCTCATCACGCCGTCGCTTGCGCACTCTCCGTTGCTACGCTGAACAGCACAATGAACGCGTATCGGCAGGCCGAGTGGGACGCCAGCGGGACGTATCCGTCCACGGTGACCGCGCCCTACCTGATGGGCACCGGAGTTGTCACCGGAGACGACGGTCACTCCCGGCCGATCTCCCCACCGCACAGCCACCCCGACGCCATGCTCGCGTGGTGCTACCGCGGCACGGTGTGGGTGTATCTGCACGACGCGATGTGGCAGCTCGCCCCGGGCCAGGGCGTCTGGATTCCAGCGCACACCCCGCACACCGCCCGGCACGAGCGCGATTCGACGGGGTGCTACACCTACATCCCCGACACCGCTCTGATCAACCCGGTCACAACGATCACCCGGGTGCTCGTGCCGCGCGCCGTGCAGGAGATGCTGTTGCACCTCGGGATCAACGATATGGACGACGGGCTGCGCGTGCGCACGCAAGCGGTGCTCATCGAGATGCTCCAGCAACCCGCGCCGGAGGCTGCAGAGCAGTGGAGAGCAGTGCCACTGCCTGCCGACGACCGGGTGCGCGCGCTCGTGCAGGCCGTGCTCGCCGACCCGGGTGACACCCGCACCGCCCGCGAGCTGATCCTGGCCCACGGCCTGCACGAACGAACGGTGCTGCGCGTCTTCACCACAGACATCGGAATCAGCTTCGGAAAGTGGCGCACCGGCGTGCGCATGACCCAGGCTGCCCGGCAGATCGTGGACGGCACCCCCATCGGTGCCGCCGCGCAGAGGTGCGGCTACGCCACCACCAGCGCCTTCTCGGCCGCGTTCAAGCAACGGTTCGGTATGACCCCGCGGCAGCATGTGGCGCGGGTGCAGAGCGACTCCGCCCACCAGCTGTACTGGCGCTGACCGCACTCACTGTCGGTTTCGAGACACAAATCGTCTCATCCGCGACACATGTGTCGTCATTACGCCCCTAGCATCGTTATGTTAGGTGAGGCTCACCTAACTATTGAGTCGCGTAGGCGCGACATACCCCTCCCCCATTTCTCATAAGGAGAACCATGCAGCACGTCTTTGCGCGCCCGAAGGCACGCCGGGTTTCAGCGCTCATAGCGGTGGCCGTCGCCACCGTCCTCACCATGACCGGATGCGCCACATCCGCAGCGGACACCGCACCCGCGCAGGCCGCTGCAGACGGCGTGGTGATCGAACACGCGCACGGCTCCACCACGATCACCGACAAGCCCCAGCGCATCGTCGCCCTCGGCTGGATGACCCCCGATATCGTGGCCGCCCTCGGCGTGAATCCGGTGGGCGTCGAGGAAGTGTGGGGCGCCGGCGACAGCGGCTACCAGCCCTGGTTCGAGGACTTCGTCACCGCCGAGTACGGCGAGACACCGGAGATCATCCCGTTCACGGACGAAGGACCGAACTACGAAGCAATCAAGGCGCTCAAGCCCGACCTCATCCTCAGCCTCTACTCGGGCGTCACAGACATCGAATACGAGCGTCTGAGCGAGATCGCCGCGACCGTTCCCTACATCGAGGGGCCGTGGAATCCCGGCACATGGGAGGAGATGACCCGCACTGTGGGCACGGCCATGTGGGAAGACGCCAAGGCAGAGGAGCTGATCGGCGATACCGAGGAGTTGATCTCCACACTCGCCGATGAGCACCCCGAATTCGACGGCAAGACCTTCGTCTGGGGCCTGACCCTGAACGAGGGCGGAACCGACCTCGGGGTCTACCTCGAATACGACCCCCGGGTACGCATCACCGAGGCACTCGGATTCACCTCCACCTCGGCCATGGGCGGTTTCCTCAGCTCCGCCGAGGGCGACAACTGGTACACCGGCGTGAGCCTGGAGAAGCTCTACGACGTGCAAGCAGATCTTTTCGTGGCCTGGGGCGGCAGCGCGGACGAGGCCACCTACACGGTGGAGAACAAGGTGGTCTCCCGTTGGGAGCCGATCGCAGCGAATTCCTATGCGATCTACGCCGACGCCGCAGCGGCATCCGCTATCAGCGCGCCGACGGTGCTCTCGCTGAAGTACATCCTGCCCACCTACGTCGACGACCTGGCAGCGGCGCTGCAGGGCACGCCGACCATCTCCGGCACGTGAGAACCGAGGTGTCCCGGTCGGCCGAGCTGCCGGCGCCGCCGGTGACGGATGCCGACCGCGGCGCCTCGACCACCGTCGCGCCGGAGAGCGATGTCCCGGCCATCGGGGCGGCACCGGTGCGCACCGCCAGGCGCGTTGCCGGATTGGTCGTCATGACGTGCGTGCTGGTGTGCGTCACCGTCGCGTCCCTGGCGATCGGCAACCGGGCGATCGACCCGATGACCGTGCTGGGCGCGCTCACCGGCTACGACGACGCAAACCCGCTGCACCTGATGGTGCTCGAGCTGCGGGTTCCCCGCACCATCCTGGGTATCCTGGTGGGCGCCGCGTTGGCGGTCTGCGGTGGCCTCATCCAGGCTTTCACCCGCAACCCGCTCGCCGACCCGGGCATCCTGGGGGTCAACGCCGGCGCTTCCCTCGCCGTCACCTTCGCGGTGGGCGTGCTCGGCCTCACGACACCGGGCGCCTACGTACCGTTCGCGCTAGCGGGCGCGCTCGCCCTGACGCTGCTCGTGTACACGCTCGGCAACGTCGGGTCGAACGGCGCGACCCCGATGAAGCTCACCCTGGCCGGAATCGCTCTCGGCGCCGCGTGCACCGGCTTCACCACCGCGATCGTGCTGCACGACCTGGGCACACTGCAGGTCATGCGGTTCTGGGGAGTGGGCTCCATCGGCGGTCGTACGCTCGACCAGCTCGCCTGGGCACTGCCGTTGATCGCCTCGGGTCTGCTCATCGGCCTCGTCTGTGCCCGGTCTCTCAACGCGCTGGCCCTCGGCGACGATCTCGCCCAGTCCCTCGGCGCCCGGGTGCGAGCCACCCGGCTCTGGGTGATCATCGCCGTCACCCTTCTGGCAGGCACGAGTGTGGCCGCTGCCGGCCCGATTGCGTTCGTGGGCATCATGATTCCGCACGTCGTGCGCTGGTTCACCGGCCCCGACCAGCGCTGGGTGCTGGTCTACTCGATGGTCGTCGGGCCGGTCTTCCTGCTGCTCGCGGACATCCTGGGCCGCGTGGTACTGCCCAGCGGTGAACTGCGCGTGGGCATCGTCACCGGAATCCTCGGCGCCCCGGTGCTCATCGCGCTCGTGCGCCGCAAGCAGGTGAGTGGGCTGTGAGCCCCGAACAGCCCAGCGTCGATTTCGGTCGCCGATACCTGCGCATCCGCACCATCAATGTCGCCGGACTCGTCCCGGTTCGCGCGATCGTCGTCAGCGCGGTCCTGGCGGTCGTGATCCTTGCGGCGGGCATGGCGTCGATGACCGTCGGAGCCTACGAGGTACGCCTGGATGCGGTGCTCCGGGCGATCCTGGACCCCGCCTCCGACCCGGACATTCGGCAGGTCGTCGTCGAGTGGCGCCTCCCGCGGGTGCTGTTCGCCGTGCTCTGCGGCGCCGCGCTCGCGCTCTCCGGCGGGATCTTCCAGTCCCTCACCCGCAACCCGCTCGGCTCGCCCGACATCATCGGCTTCGGCATCGGGGCGCAGTTCGGCGTCACCCTGATGATGGTCGTGCTCGAGCTGAACACCTACCTGTTCAAAGCGGCAGGGGCGCTGCTCGGTGGCCTGTTCACCGCGCTGCTGGTGTACGTGTTGGCGAGCAAGAACACCATGTCGTCGTTCCGGCTGATCATCGTGGGTATCGGCGTCTCGGCCGGGCTCGGCTCGCTGACCTCCTGGATCCTCATCTCGGTGAGCGTGGAGAAGGCGATGATGGCCGCCACCTGGGGTGCCGGCTCGCTCGCATCGCTCGGCTTCGACCAGCTCCTGCCCGCCACCATCGTGTTCGTGGTCGTGCTGGTCGCGGCACTGCCCCTGAACCGCACCCTCCCGATTCTGGAGATGGGTGACGATGCCGCCACCGCCCTCGGCATCCGGCCGGGACGCACGCGGCTGGCGTCGATGGTGCTCGGGGTGGCCCTGATCGCCCTCGTCACCGCGGCGGCCGGCCCGATCTCGTTCATCGCCCTGGCCGCCCCGCAGATCGCCCAGCGACTGACCCGGTCGAACACCCCGATGGGAACCCTCCCGGTGATGCTGACCGGAGCCGCCCTCGTCGTCGTCTCCGACCTGGTCGCCCAACTGCTGTCGGTGCCCGTCGGCGTCGTGACCGTCTCCGTCGGCGGCCTCTACCTTGCCTGGCTGCTGGCGGCCCAATATGCGCGCCGCGCCTGAAAGGAACACCGTGACCGCTTCTCTGCTCGCCCGCGACATCACCCTGGGCTACGGGGACACCCGGATCGTCTCCGACCTCTCCCTCGAGGTGCCCGATGGCTCGTTCACGATCATCATCGGCCCCAACGCCTGCGGAAAGTCCACACTGTTACGCGGGTTTGCCCGGCTGCTCCGCCCCAGCACCGGCGTGGTCCTGTTGGACGGCGCCGAACTGCGCACACTCAAGCCGAAGGAAGCGGCCCGCCGGCTGGGCCTGCTGCCGCAGTCCTCGATCGCACCGGATGGCATCACCGTCGCCGACCTGGTGGGTCGCGGCCGGTTCCCGCACCAGAACGCCATGCGCACCTGGAGCCGCGAGGACGAGCGTGCAGTGGCGGATGCCCTCGCGGCGACCAATACCACGGGCCTGTCCCGCCGTCTGGTTGACGAGCTCTCCGGCGGCCAACGGCAGCGCGTGTGGGTGGCGATGGCCCTGGCCCAGCAGACCGGGCATCTGCTGTTGGATGAGCCGACGACGTTCCTCGACATCGCGCATCAGATCGACTTAATGGAACTGTTCGCCGACCTGCACCGGAGCGGCACGACGCTGCTGGCGGTGCTGCACGACCTCAACCACGCTGCCCGATACGCCACCCATCTTGTGGCGATGCGCGACGGGATGATCGTGGCGCAGGGGGACCCGCGCGAGATCATCACCGCCGAACTCGTCGAGGCCGTGTTCGACCTGCCCTGTACCGTGATCACCGATCCCGTCGCGGGCACACCGCTGGTGATTCCACTCGGTCGGCGCACATCATGAACGCCACCCCGGGCCCGGTGACCCCGCGCCGGTTGTTCATCATCGCCCTGACCACGCAGGGCCGCGGGGCCGCCCTGGTCGCAGCCACCGGTCTACTCATGACACACGCCCTCGCTGAGACCGCCATCCCCGTGATCATCGGCGTCACGATCGACCGCGCCGTGCTGCCGGCTGACCCCGCGGCTCTCACCGGATGGCTCGGCCTGCTGATCGGCGTGTTCCTGGTGCTGACCGTCAGCTATCAGTCGGCCGCCCGACTGATGGTGACAATTTACGGTTACGGCGAGCAGGCCCTGCGGCAGTTGGCCCTGTCCCGCATTCTGCGACCGCGACTCTCCACCCGCACCCTCACGCCGGGCGAGGCCCTCACCTACGTCACCTCGGACGCCTACCGGGTCGCCGGGGTGGCGTGGTCGGTGGCTCAGCAGTGTGCCACGCTCGCAGCCATCGCCGGCTCGGCGCTGGCCATGTCGGCGATCTCCCCGCTCGCCACTCTGGTGGTGTTCGCGTCGACGGCCACGATGATGCTCGTGATGCGCCTGGTCTCCCGTCCGTTGGAGAGCCGGGGACTCTCGGAGCAGCGGGCGGCAACGGAGGCCGGAGCCGTCGCGGGCGATTTCATGAGCGGGTACCGGGTACTGGTGGGCATGCGCGCACGCCGCGAAGCCGAGCGGCGGTATGTCGCCGCCAGCGACGCCTCCCGGATCGCTGCGACGGCGGCTGGGCGCTCCCTGGCGGGCTTCGAGGCGGTGAGCGCCACCCTCGCCGCAATCACCACCACGGCGCTGGCCGGTTTGTCCGCCTGGTTCGCTGTGGAGGGCCGGATCAGCATCGGCGAGCTCGTCACAGTGCTCGGACTGGCGCAGTTCATCAGCGGATCGCTCGCCTACGCGGGCTCGTTCCCCTCCAACTGGATCCACAAGTTCGCCTCGGCGCGGCGGCTCGCCGAGGTGATCAACGCCGACGACCTGCTGGATGAGCCCGGCACCGGCGACCCGATCGACCGGCCGGCCGAGGTGGTGCTGGCCTTCCACGCAGGGCCGGGCACCGCCGGCACTGCGGTGGAGGTGCGGCGTGGTGAGCTGCTCGGCATCCGTTCGGCGGACGGCGATGCGGCCAGCGCCTTGTCCCGACTGCTGGGCATGCGCACTCCCTCCGACCGCGGACAGGTCACGCTGCAGGTCGATGGCGCCCACCGCGACCAGCGCGACCTGCACCCGATGGAGTACCGACGCCGGGTCGCCTCCCTGCCGCACCGTCACACGATCACGGGCGGGACGCTGCGCGACGCCGTGCGTGGGCACGGGTCCTCGGACGACCCGCGGCCCACGCTCGTCGACATCGCCGCACTGCACGACACCGTGGCACAGCTCGGCGGCTGGGACGCCGAGGTCGGCGAGGCCGGCCGGCGGCTCTCCGGCGGCCAGCGGCAGCGGATCGGCCTCGCCCGAGCACTGCACACCGATGCGGAGGTACTGGTTCTCCACGAGCCGACCTCCGCTGTGGACGCCCTCACGGAGGCGCATATCGCGGGAGCGTTGGCCCGGCACCCACGCACCACGATCGTGATCACCACCTCACCCGTGCTCCTCGCCGCCTGCGACCGCGTGATCGACCTGGACCACACCGAGAGAACGGCGGATGCCCGTGGCTGAGCGCACAGACACCACCCTGCCGATCGCGACAGCCAGGCAGGTGCGCGCCGTCATCCTGGAGCTGCTCCGGCGCCATCGCGGCCGGTCGGCAGCCGTGGCTGCACTGTTCCTCGCCGCGTCGGCGCTGGGGCTTGTTATGCCAGCATGTCTCGGCGGCATCGTCGACGCCGTGTCGTCGGGCGCCGCGGTGCCCGACATCGCGGGCTGGGTGGCCGGGGTCGCCGCCGGCGCGATCGGCGCCGCCGGGGTCGCCCTGTGGGGAACCCGGGTGCTGACCGGGCTCGTGCAAGACGCGCTCGCGAGTCTGCGCGAAGACGTCTTCTCGTCGGCAATGCGACTGCCGGTGAGCACGGTGGACGACGGCGAGAGCGCCGATCTGCTGTCGCGGGTGACCGGCGATGTGGATGCCGTGGCCGAGGCCGGCGGAAACGTCGTGCCGACCCTGCTCTCCGCGGCGTTCGCCGTGGCGGTGTCCGTGGCGGCGTTGACCGCGCTCGACCCGTGGCTGGCCCTGGCCGGAATCGCCTCGGTGCCGTTCTATCTGCTCGGTACCCGCGCATTTCTCAGGCGCTCACGGGTGGTGTTCCGGGAGGTACGCGTGCGCGAAGCCGCCCGCAGCCAGGCCGTGATCGACGCGGTGGACAGCGCAGAGACGCTGACCGCTCTGAACGAGCAGGACCACGCGCTCGAGAGGGTGCGACACCGTGCCGAGGATTCGATCCGGATGCAGATCGAGGGCGTCCGGCTGCGCAACCGCCTGTTCCGGTGGATCAACGGCGGTGAAGCCGTCGGGCTGGTCACGATCCTGGCCACGGGTTTCGCGTTGCACGCCACGGCCACGATCAGCGTGGGAATGGTCACCACCGCCGCCCTGGTCTTCCATCGACTGTTCGACCCGATCGGCCAACTGATCTTCGCGCTCGACGACATCCAACGGGCCACGATCGGCCTTGCTCGTCTGGTCGGGGTCATCGACCTGGCTCGCTCCGCGCCCGCAGCCGGCTCCACAGGTGCGCTCTCGTCGGAGCAGGCCGGGTCGCTGCCGCCGCGTGCCGGGAACGCCGGCATCGACCTGCTCGACGTGTCCTTCCGCTACCCCACGACCGGGCGGGGCGTGCTCGGGGTGACCCTGCGGGTGGAGCCGGGAACCACCACGGCACTGGTCGGCACGTCGGGCTCGGGCAAAAGCACCCTGGCCCGCGTCATCGCTGGCCACCATCCGCCGAGCGCCGGCAGTCTGAGCGTCGGGCACGGGACGGAACATCCCTATTACATCTCGCAGGAACTCCACCAGTTTCGAGGGAGCGTCACGGACAACATGCGCCTGGCCGCACCCGACGCGACGGCAGACCAGATCGCCCAGGCGTTGGGAGCGGTCGGGGCCGACTGGGCGGTGTCCGAAGGGATGCTCGACGGGACGGCGCTCGTCGGTTCGGACCCGGCGCCGAACGAGGGGCGCATCCAGCAACTGGCCGTGGCACGGGCCCTCCTGGCCGATCCTGACCTCGTGATTCTCGACGAAGCAACGGCCGATGTGGGTCTGCGGCATAGGCCCGCCGTGGAGGCGGCGATCCTGCGGCTGCGCCGGAACCGCACCACTGTGCTGATCGCCCATCGTTTGGAGCAAGCCTCGACCGCCGAGCAGATCGTGGTCTTCGCCGACGGCCGGGCGACCCAACGGGGCACCCACGACGGGCTCCTGACCACACCCGGAACGTACCGAACGTTCTGGTTCGCCCAGCAGGGTTTCGGCCCCGCCCCTCTCGACCCGCCCACCGAACAGACGGAGACTCCATGAACATCCACCGCGGCATCGTCAGCAGAACCACCCCGCTGACCCCCACGCTCCGCCGGGTCACCCTCGAAGGTCCGGGCATCGCCGATTTTCTCAGCACCGGCATCGGCGACGAGTACGTGCGCGTCTTCTTCCCGCACGGCGACGACCCGACCGAGGTCTCCCTGCCGGTGCCGGAGGGCGACTGGTGGGCGACCCCGCCCGGAGCACCCGAAGCCCCGATGCGCACCTACACGATCAGCGGCGTGCGTCCGCACGTCGGCGAGGTCGATATCGACTTCGTCATCCACCGCACGGGCATCGCCGGCCCGTGGGCCGCGAACGCCCGACCTGGCCACGTGATCGGCCTCAACTCCCCCACCGGCCTGTATGCCCCGCCCGCGGACACGACCTGGCAAGTGTTGGTCTCCGACCTCACCGGCCTGCCCGCCGTCGCTCGCATCGCCGCCGGAATCCGGGCAGGCATCCGCACCCGGATCGTGCTGGAGGTGCCGGACGAGAACGACCGGGTGGAATTCGCCGTACCGGAGAACGTGGAGGTCACCTGGGTGATCGGCGGCAACGGCCACGGCCCGAGTGCCCTTGGCCAGGTGGTGCGCAGCATTGTCGACGCCAGACTGCCCCTGGCCGAGGGATATGTGTGGGTGGCCGGCGAGACGGTCGCGCTGCGTGACGTTCGCGCGTATCTGCGCCGGGAGCTCGGCCTGAGCGCTGCCCGGTTCAAGGTGATCGGCTACTGGACGCCAATCGAGAACTGGACCTCGAAGTATGCCGACCTGCCCGAAACGGTGCGACGTGAGCTCGACGCGATCTGGGTCGACACGCCGCATGACGAGCCCGAAGACGTGCAGGTGCGGTTCGAGGCCCGGCTGAACCAGCTCGGCCTCTGACCGACCTCGCGGGTGCAGTCGCGGGGTCTCGCTCCCGTGTCAGCGGCCGCCTCACGAGAGGCCACCGAGCGTGGCGGAGAGCACGCTGAGCAGCAGCGGCGCCACCCCCACGAGCATGAACGCCGGGAGCACGCACACCCCGAGTGGGATCATCAGGGCCACGGCGAGCGATTCTGCGCGCTGCCGGCCGGCGCTGCGGGCATCCCGCCGGGCCTGGTCGGCCTCGCTGCGCAGCAGTTCACCGGCGGGGATGCCCGCCCTCGCCGAAAGGTCGAGCACCCGCTCGATGACAGTGTCGGTCGCGATCTCGGTGTCCACCGGGCGCAGACCGAAGCGTTCGGCGCTCTGCCGCGCCACGGCCCGGGCCCGGTCGAGAGAGCCTCCTCCGGCCATCCCGATGGCGGTGAGGTCCAGCTCGAGGCCGGGTGCCGTCAACTGGGCTCCGGCGGAGGCGACCAGGGCCCGGTTCCACCGGGATGCTCCGACCATGAGCAGCGTGCCGGCGGCGAGGCAACCCAGGCCGGGGCCGGTGAAGAACAGCGTGCGCACGGTGTCGAAACCCAGCAGGGCGCCGAACAACAGCGCCACGAATGGCAGCACCAGCACCATTCGGGCGGTGGCCCGGGGCCCGGTCAGCGCAACGGCCAGGTCGCGGCGCAGCTGGCCCAGATCGCGGAAGGCGCCCGCCAGGTCGCGGAGGCTGCTGGCGAGGGGCGCACCGGCCTGCGTCGCGACCTCCCAGGCGGCGGCGAGCGCGCGCCAGGCATCCGCCGGTTGAGTGGGCAGCTGCTGGGCCTCGTGGGCGATCGCCTCGGACACGCTGTCACCGGCGTGCGCCGCGCGCGCGGCGGCCACCAGCACCGCCCGGGAACCGGCATCGGTCGGCGGCCTGCCGGACCGCCGTCCGAACAACCCGCCCGGTGCGCGGCCGGGCGGTCCGTGGCGCGGCACGGTTCTCCGGCTGAGCAGCCCGGGCATCAGGATGCCGCGGGCCGGCCGCTCCGGCGGGTCGGCGCCGGCCGGCGGCACGAGGTAGTCCCACGCGGAGACCGGCGAGACTCCGGCCGCGAGCAGCACGGCCAACCGTTCGGAGATCCGGGCGACCTCGTCGATCGGGTTGGGCACCTCCGGGCGCCGGGTCATGCCGCCACCGTGCTCAGGCGTTCGGCCGCGTCGAGAATGAACCGGCCCACCTGGGCGAGCCGGCGGGTGCCGCCGCGGCGTTCGAGGTGCAGCACCAGGCCGATGGCGCTCACGGTCTGTCGCGCCACGGCGGCCGGACTCATGCCGCCGAGCGCGCCGAGCGCCTCGAGCCGGGCGGGAACGTCCGCCAGGGAGTTGGCGTGCAGGGTGCCGGCCCCGCCGTCATGCCCGGTGTTGAGGGCGCCGAGCAGCTCGCGGATCTCGGCGCCACGGCACTCGCCGAGCACCAGCCGGTCGGGCCGCATCCGCAGCGCTTCCCGCAGCAGGCTCTCCAGTCCGATCCGGCCGGCCCCCTCGAGGTTGGCCTGCCGTGACTCAAGGCCCACGACGTGCGGGTGATCGATGCGCAGCTCGGCGACGTCTTCGATGGCCACGATGCGTTCGTCGGCCGGCGCCTCGGCCAGCAGGGCGGCCAGCAGGGTGGTCTTGCCGCTCCCGGCAGCTCCGGTGACGAGCAGGTTCTGCCGGTCGAGCACCGCGGCGCGCAGCCGGCCGAGCTGGGCGGCCGCGGCGTCGCCGGCACCGAACATGCCGGCGGCAGCCAGCGCGTCGAGGTTGAGGCGGTGCGCCCGCGGCAGACGGATGGACAGCAGCGTGCCCGTGCTCGACACCGGCGGCAGCACGGCGTGCACCCGGATGCCATCGGCCAGCCGCACATCCACGCACGGGCTGGCCTCATCGATATGGCGCCCTCCGAGCGCGATCAGCCGTACGGCGAGGTCCCGGATACCGCGCTCGTCGCTGTGCCAACCCGGCGCGGGCACCAGGCCGTGACCGGCGTCGAGCCAGAGGCCGGCCTCGCCGTTGACGAAGAGATCGGTGACGGTGCCATCGCGGGCGAAGGGCGCGAGCGGGCCGAGCACCGAGACGTCCGCGCGCGTGAGCACGGGCGGCAGGAGGTCGAGTGCCTGGCTCGGCGGCGCATCCGCCCCGGCGCGGGCGTGACCTGGCTCCGCGTCCGGCCGCACGTCACCGGCGGGGTCTCCCCCGGCCGCGGCCGGATGCACGGCTGCGCTGACGGTCACGGGGCTGGGCCGGCTCAGATAGGAGGGTACGGCAACGAAGGGCTCGGGCATTCGAGCACGGTACGGCTTCGAGCGGCCGGTGGGAGGGGAGCCATCCGCCGTTGTGGACAGTCGCACTCAAACGCCCTTGTGGAGGAGCGGCACCGCCCAGGTCGGCTGCGCAGCGCACCGGTCGCGCACCCGCGAAAGCGGCCAAACCGTCACCTCAGGGCCACGAAGCAGCCCTTTGGCCGCTCTCGCGAGCTCGGGCTTGGGCGCCGCCAGCGCCCGGGCCTGGAGACACGTGTTGCCCGGTCGGACGGCTGCGCCCGACGTGCGGGGCTCAGGAGTCCGACCGGGCAACAGGTGTGCCTGGAGGGGGCCGATACAGCGGTGAAGCGGTACAGCTGATCACGCAGGTGCACGGTTCGCAGTGGGGCGCGCGAGCCGTGCGGGGGAAAGCGCGGGCGTGTCGTTGAGAGACACGGGCGCGCCGTTAAAAAGAGGGGGGCGGCACCTATTGGGGGGAACAGGTGCCGCCTCGGCAGTGCGCTGATTGGGGGGAACCAAGCGCACCACAGGTCAAAACTTTCGTTCAGACAAGCTCAAGCATACTTGGGAAAACCAGATGCGCAAGTCCCCTGGGTCCCCCTAAATGAGGACATAAAAAGAATGCCACGTGAGAAGCGTTTTCCGAATGTATCCCGGGCAGAAAATCGGTGTTTCTTTCGCTGAGAAATGCCCTCGAACGGTTCGCACGGGCCGTGTAGGGTTCAGGGATGGGGTCGCCCCGGCGCCTCGACACTGCCTGAACTCGCAAAGGAGCGAACCATCATGAGCGTGCAAATCGACCATCTTCTCCACGAATCCCGCCGATTCCCGCCCTCTCCAGAGTTCGCTGCCCAGTCGGTGGCCACTGAGGCTCTCTACGCGGATGCGGCAGCAGATCGGCTCGGTTTCTGGGCCGATCAGGCTCGCGAACTCGTGCACTGGCACAAACCGTTCACCCGCACACTGGACTGGACGAACCCGCCGTTCGCGAAGTGGTTCGACGACGGTGAGCTCAATGTGGCCTACAACTGCCTCGACCGGCACGTGCTCGCCGGCAACGGCGACCGGGTGGCATTGCACTGGGAGGGCGAGCCGGGCGATTCCCGCTCGATCACCTACGCGCAGCTGACCGATGAGGTCAAACGTGCCGCAAACGTGCTTCTCGGTCTCGGGGTGCGCGCCGGCGACCGGGTGGCCATCTACCTGCCGATGATCCCGGAAGCCGTCGTGGCGATGCTCGCCGTCGCCCGCATCGGCGCCGTGCACTCGGTGATCTTCGGCGGCTTCAGCGCCGAGAGCCTGCGCTCGCGCATCGACGACGCCGAGGCCGTGGTGGTGATCACCGCGGACGGCGGCTACCGCAAGGGCCGCGCCACCCCGCTCAAGCCGGCCGTGGATGCGGCGCTGGCCAGCGGCGACTCCTCGGTGCACACCGTGCTCGTCGTGAACCGCACCGGCGGCGACGTGGAGTGGAACGACCGCGACACGTGGTGGCACGAGCAACTCGCCGCGGTCTCCGCCGAGCACGAGGCGCAGCCGTTCCCCGCCGAAAACCCGCTGTTCATCCTGTACACCTCCGGCACCACAGGCAAGCCCAAGGGCATCCTGCACACCACCGGCGGCTACCTGACCCAGGTGGCTTTCACCCACAAGAACGTCTTCGACCTCAAGCCCGAGAAGGACGTGTTCTGGTGCACGGCCGATGTGGGCTGGATCACCGGCCACAGCTACGTGGTCTACGGGCCGCTGGCCAACGGCGCCACCCAGGTGCTCTACGAGGGCACCCCCGACACCCCGCACCCCGGCCGGTGGTGGGAGATCATCGAGAAGTACCAGGTGAGCATCCTCTACACCGCGCCCACCGCCATCCGCACGTTCATGAAGATCGGCCGGCAGGAACCGCAGAAATTCGACCTGACCAGCCTGCGCCTGCTCGGTTCCGTGGGCGAGCCGATCAACCCCGAAGCCTGGATGTGGTACCGCGAGGTGATCGGCAATCAGCTCACCCCTGTGGTGGACACCTGGTGGCAGACCGAGACCGGCGCGATCATGATCAGCGCCCTGCCCGGCATCACCGAGACCAAGCCGGGCGCGGCGCAGGTCGCCATCCCCGGCATCTCCATCGACGTGATCGGCGAGGACGGCCATCATGTCGGGCACGGCAACGGTGGCCTCCTCGTGGTCACCGAACCGTGGCCGTCGATGCTGCGCGGCATCTGGGGAGACCCGGAGCGATTCATCGAAACGTACTGGGAGAAGTTCCAGGATGCGCCGAACGGCCCGCTGTACTTCGCCGGCGACGGGGCCCGGCTCGACAGGGACGGCGACATCTGGCTGCTTGGCCGGGTCGACGACGTCATGAACGTGTCGGGGCACCGGCTGTCGACCGCGGAGATCGAGTCGTCGCTGGTGGCACACGCCACGGTGGCAGAGGCCGCAGTGGTGGGTGCGCACGACGAGACCACCGGGCAGGCGGTGGTGGCGTTCGTGATCATCAAGTACAGCCAGACGGATGCGGCGAGCCACGCCGACATCAGCGCCGTGCTCCGGGCACACGTGACGCTGCAGATCGGGGCGATCGCGCGGCCGCGGGAGATCTTCATCGTCAACGAGCTGCCGAAGACCCGCTCGGGCAAGATCATGCGGCGCCTGCTGCGCGATGTGGCCGAGGGCCGCGAGATCGGGGACACCACCACCCTCGCCGACACCTCGATCATGCAGATCATCACCGACAGCATGCGCTGACCCCTCGCGAGCCGTGAGTTGAGCACCGTCCCTCGGCCCGGGAGCGTGCTTACCTCACGGCTCGCGGGTGTGCTTGGAGGAAACGTTCACGAAGGGGCCCTAGCGTAAAGCGAATGTCTGCCGCCGAACCCCGCACCCGTCTTGTCGCCCTGGACGCCCTGCGTGGCGTCGCGGCCGTCGTGGTGCTCGTGCACCACGTGTCGATGACCGCTCCGTCCGTCTCGGCCGCGTACTCGTCCAGCGCGAATGTGGCAATCTTCTCCACGGGATGGTGGGCCACCCTCTCCCCGCTGAAGATCCTCTTCGCGGGCCCGGAGTTCGTGCTGGTGTTCTTCGTGCTCAGCGGTTTCGTGCTGGTGCTCAGCCCGCTGCGACGCTGGCCCTGGACACCGCGCTCCGGCCCGGGCACCGCCTCCGGCCGCGGCGCCGACACCGAGCCCGTCCTTGGCGCCGCGCCGGCCCACGGCTACGACTGGCTGGCCTACTACCCGCGCCGCATCATCCGCCTGTCCATCCCGGTGATCGTCTCGGTCGCGCTGGCCGCGATCTGGATCACCCTCGTGCCGCGCACCGTCACGGGCAGCGAGGGGGCCTGGATGGCGAAGCAGGGCAGCCCCGACCTGGGCATCGGCAACCTGCTGCGCGAGGCCAGCATTGTGGGGTTCACCGGCCGGCCCGACGTCAACCCGCCGCTCTGGTCGCTGGCCTGGGAGATGTGGTTCTCGCTGCTGCTCCCGGTGGGCGTGATCCTGGCCGTGGCCACCCGCCGGTGGACGCTGGCCTGGGTGGCCGTCATGCTCGGCGTCTCCACTGCCGGGTACCTCCTCGGTGCCGAGCCGCTGATGTACCTGCCCGCGTTCGGCCTCGGCGCGCTGATCGCCGCCAACCTGTCCACCCTGCAGGCGCGTTCGGCCCGCCTGCTGGAGCGACCCGGCGGCACGCTCGTATGGGGCCTGATCGCGGTGTCGGGGCCGGTGCTGCTCATCGCCTACTGGCTGGCCCGGCCGCTGCTCAGCGAGCCGTGGAACTCCCTGGCCCTGGCGCTGCGGGTGCCCGGTGCCGTGCTCATCGTCGCCACCGTGGCTCTCTGGCCGCCGGTGCAGCGGTTGCTCAGCGGCCGGCTGCTCCGATGGCTCGGCGCCATCAGCTTCAGCCTGTACCTCGTGCACTTCCCGGTGGTGGTCACCTTCGCGCAGCTCTTCGGCCCGGAACACTGGTGGTGGGGTGCGCTCATCTCGGTGCCGCTGAGCCTGGTGCTCGCGCAGCTCATGTACCGATGGGTGGAACTGCCCGCACAGGCGCTGGCCACACGGGCCGGCGCGGCCTTCTCGGCCGGCCATCCGCGCCCCGAAGCCGCCACCGCCTCAGAAAACCCGGCGACGCGTTGATCGAGCCTGTCGAGGTGCCGGTGGGTCTCGAAAGGCTCGACCAACGTGCGACAAGCTCGACCGACGACGCCGTGAGGTTGGCCGTTAGGCGAAGGAGACGATGAGCTCCACCTCGACGGGCGAGTCCAGCGGCAGCACGGCCACGCCCACGGCGGAGCGGGAATGCACGCCGATGGTGCCGAAGATCTCGCCGAGCACATCGGAGGCCCCGTTCACGACGCCGGGCTGGCCGGTGAAATCGGGGGCGGATGCGACGAAACCGGTGACCTTGACCACCTGGGTGATCCGGTCGAGCGACCCGATCACGCTCTGGATGGCAGCGAGCGCGTTGAGCGCGCACTGCCGGGCGTACTCCTTGGCGTCCGCGGCGGGCACGAGGCCGTGGCCGTCGCCGACCTTGCCCGTGGCGGGCAGCGCGCCGGACACCATCGGCAGCTGGCCGGAGGTGAAGACCAGCGAACCGCTCACGACGGCGGGCACATAGGACGCGACCGGCGGAACAACAGACGGCAGTTCGATTCCCAGCTCGGCCAGGCGAGCCTCTACCTGTGACATGGTCATGCTCCTTCCGCGCCCGCGACCGGGCGCTTGAGATAGGCGACGAGGCCGCCCTCAGGGCCGGTGACGACCTGCACGAGCTCCCAGCCGTCCGATCCCCAGTTGTTGAGGATCGCGGCGGTGTTGTGGATCATCAGCGGGGTGGTGAGGTACTCCCAGGCAGTCATGCGGCTCCGATTCAGGCTGTTTTTCAGAATTGTCCCTTACGCTCAATTGTATGTCTGCCAAAAAACGTACGGTTAGTGGAGCGCTCGGCGGTCTCCTGGGTTTCATCGGGATGAGCGCCGTGGCCGGAGTATTGGTCACCGTCGCGGTCACACCGGCCCTGGCGCTGTCCGGCATGACAGCGAACAACACGATCAACGCGTTCGAGAACCTGCCCGACTACCTCAAAGTCGACCAGTTGGCGCAGAAGAGCACTATCTACGCCGTGCAAAGCGATGGCACCCCTCTGGCCCTGGCCTCGTTCTACGACCAGAACCGGGTCGAGGTTCCCCTCGAGAGCATGAGTCAGTTCGTTCAGGATGCGGCGGTGTCTGGTGAAGACCCCCGCTTCTACGAACACGGCGGAGTCGACCTGCAGGGCACCATTCGCGGCGCCCTGTCCACGGTCACCGGTGGCGGCACGCAGGGTGGATCATCCATCACCCAGCAGTACGTGAAGAACGTACTCGTGCAGAAGTGCGAGGTTCTCAACGACCAGGCGGAATTGGACGCCTGTTACAACGAGGCCACCGAGACCTCTCCGGAGCGCAAGCTCAAGGAGATGCGACTGGCGATCGGCGTCGAGAAGACCTACAGCAAGGCTGAGATCCTGCAGGGCTACCTCAACATCACCCTCTTCGGTGGCAGCGTGTACGGCGTCGAGAGTGCGTCGAACTACTACTTCAACACCTCGGCGGCGAACCTGACCCTCTCCCAGTCGGCGAGCCTCATCGCGATCGTGAACAACCCGGAGAAGTTCCGCCTCGACCAGCCCGACAGCGAGACCAACGGCGCAGCGAACGGGTACGCCGACAACAAGCAGCGCCGGGACTACATCCTGACGGAGATGCTCAAGTACAAGAAGGTGTCCCAGGAGGACTACGACGCGGCCATCGCAAGCCCGATCGAACCCACCATCACCGAGCCGAGCACCGGATGCCAGACCGCCGGTGGCAGCGCCTTCTTCTGCGACTACGTCACCCACGTGCTCAAGAGCGATCCCACGTTCGGCGAAGACGAAGACACCCGCATGATCAACTTCCGACGCGGTGGCTACGACATCTACACGACCCTGGACATCGACCTGCAGCGAACCGCCGAGAACACGATCGCCGAGAACGTGCCGCAGACCTTCGACGGCTGGGACGTCGGGGCCGTGGCCACCAGCGTGCAGGTCGGCACCGGTCGCGTGCTGGCGATGGCGCAGAACAAGGTCTACAGCCAGGATCCGGAGGTCCAGGCGACCGGCGGCCAGTACACCGGCATCAACTACAACACCGACGAAGACCAGGGCGGCTCGCTGGGCTTCCAGCCCGGCTCGACGTACAAGGTCTTCACCCTCGCGGAATGGCTGAAAGAGGGCCATGCGCTCAGCGAGCGCGTTGACTCGGCGCGCAAGTCCGACTGGGGCACCTTCCAGGACTACTGCAGCGGGCCGCAGACGTTCCCCGGCTACAACCCGAAGAACGACGCCAACGAGGCCGGCACCAACTACAGCGCCTTGCAGTCGACCATCAACTCGATCAACACGGGCTTCCTCGGCATGGCCAAGAAGCTCGACCTCTGCAAGATCCGTGACACCGCCGAGTCCTTCGGCGTGCACCGTGCGGATGGCGCGGAACTCGAGAAGGGGGCCTCCTCGGTGCTCGGCACCAACGAGGTGGCTCCGCTGAGCATGGCGGTGGCCTTCGCCGGCATCGCCAACAGCGGCACCACCTGCTCCGCCGTGGTCATCGACCGCATCGTCGGTCCGGACGACGCCGAGATCGCGCCGCCCGCATCCACCTGCTCCCAGTCCGTTGAACCGTCCGTAGCCGCCGGCATGGCCTATGCCATGAAGCGGGTACTCACCGAGGGTTCCGCGACCCAGTCCTACGGAGCCACGTCTCCTCGGGTGCCGATGATCGGCAAGACCGGAACCACCGACGGCGCCAAAGACACGTGGATGAGCGGTGCGAGCACCAAGGTCGCCACCGTCGTCGGCGTGGTCAGTGTCACCGGTGACGCCAACCAGCGCGCCAGCAGGTACTCCTTCGACAGCGGATCCGCGGCCACGGCCCGGCACCGCATGTGGCCGGACATCATGAGCGTCGCCAACGCCAAGTACGGCGGAGACGAATTCGCTGAAGCGTCCACCAATGTCATCCAGGGCGCCCAGGTGGCTGTGCCCGACGTGCGCGGCCGCTCGATGGACGACGCCCGCACGGCCCTCGAGGGTGCCGGCTTCGACTTCCTCGACGGCGGCGTGACCGACTCCGAGCTGCCCGCCGGCACAGTGGCCCGCACTGACCCGGCAGCCGGGGCCACCGCGAGCAACGGCGCCACGGTCACGGTGTACTCCAGCAACGGCGCACAGGTCCTGCTGCCGGATGTCGTGGGTCAGACCCTCGATCAAGCCAAGACCACCCTCGCCGGCTTCGGTCTCGCGAGCTCCGACCAGGCTGTGACCGACCCGAACCAGAACAACAAGGTGCTGTCGATGAGCCCGGCCGCCGGCACCCCGGTGACCAAGGGTGGAACGGTCACCGTCGTGGTCGGCAAGATGGGGGCTGCCGGTTGAGCGCGGTACGCACGATCACCGCCTCGGCCGCCGCGGTAGCGGCGGCCGGACTGGCCGCCTTCGCCTGGGGCTCGCTCGTCGAACGACGACGCTTCACCCTGCGGGAGGTCACGGTTCCCGTGCTCGCACCCGGCTCCGACCCGATCCGGGTGTTGCACCTCTCCGACCTGCACATGGCGCCGTGGCAGCGCGACAAGCAGGACTGGGTGCGCGGGCTCGCCGCCCTCAAACCTGACCTGGTCGTCAACACCGGTGACAACCTGGGCCACGAAGACGGCATCGCCGGCGTGGAGTACGCACTGGAGCCGTTCGCGGGCATCCCGGGCATCTTCGTCAACGGCTCGAACGACTTCTTCGGCCCGCAGCCGAAGAACCCGCTCAAGTACTTCGGCGGTCCGTCGATGCTGCGTTCCCGCCACATCGAGCTCGACACCGACGACCTGCACCGGGTCTTCGCCGAGCTCGGCTGGATCGACCTGAACAACGCTGCGGATGCGCTCGACATCAACGGCACCCACCTGGAGTTCTTCGGTGTCGATGATCCGCACATCCGCCGGGACCGCCTCGACCTCATCACCGGCGCCATCGACGAGCTGCGCGGCAACGACCCGCTCACCGAGGAGACCTGGCCGGACCCTGAGCAGCCCGCCGGCCCGCGCTCAACGCTGACCGTTGGTGTGGTGCACGCGCCTTACCAGCGGGTGCTCAACTCGTTCGTGAACCACGGCGCGCAACTGATTTTGGCCGGTCACACCCACGGCGGACAGGTCTGCGTACCCAAGTTCGGTGCATTGGTAACCAATTGTGATATCCCCCGCCGGCAGGTGAAAGGCCTGAGCCTGTGGAACGTGGGCCTGCGCACCTCCTACCTCAACGTTTCGGCGGGACTGGGCACCTCGATTTATGCCCCGGTGCGCTTCGCGTGCCCGCCCGAAGCGACCCTCCTCACCCTCACCGCCGCATAATTCCGAGCCTCGGCCCCCAAGCTGGGGCCACCCTCCGAGGTCGCGATCGCGCCGTTCTGCCCTAGGCTCACGCTTATGGGGGAAAACAAACGTACATTCGGTGGTGCGCTCGGCGGGCTTCTGGGTCTGGTCGGAATGAGTGCGGTCGCCGGGTTGCTGGTGACCGTGGCCATCACGCCGGCGCTGGCGGTTTCGAGCATGGCCACCACGAGCACCATCAACATGTTCGAGAACCTGCCCAACTACCTGGCCATCGACGATCTCTCCCAGGTGAGCACCGTCTACGCCGTGCAGGATGACGGCTCGCCCTACGCGCTCGCCTCGTTCTATGACCAGAACCGCATCCAGGTCGGCAAGGATGCCACCAGCCAGTTCGTCCTCGACGCCGTCGTCGCCGGTGAAGACCCTCGGTTCTACGAACACGGCGGCATCGACCTGCAGGGCACTTTGCGTGCGGCGCTTTCACAGATCACCCACGGGCCCACCTCCGGCGGGTCGTCGGTGACCCAGCAGTATGTGAAGAATGTGCTGGTGCAGAAGTGCGAGCTTCTCCCCGACCCGGAGAAGCTCCAGGCCTGTTTCGCCGAAGCCACCGACCCCACTGAGGAACGCAAGCTCAAGGAGATGCGGCTCGCCATCGGCGTGGAGAAGCAGTACAGCAAGGACGAGATTCTCCAGGGGTACGTGAATATCACTGGTTTCGGCGGCACCGTGTACGGCATCGAGGCGGCCGCCCGCTACTACTTCAACTCCACAGCCGCCACGCTCAATCTGCCCCAAGCGGCCAGCCTGATCGCGATCGTCAACAACCCCGAGAAGTTCCGCCTGGACGACCCGGACAGTGAGACGAATGGTGCCGCAAACGGTTACGCGGCCAACAAAGAACGCCGCGACTACATCCTCCGGGAGATGCTGAAGTACAAGAAGATCAGCCAGGAAGACCACGACGCCTCCGTCGCCAGTTTGATCGAACCCGTCATCACGGAGCCGTCCACCGGCTGTCAAACGGCCACCGGTTCTGCCTACTTCTGCGACTACGTCATCCATGTCCTCAAGACAGACCCGAGCTTCGGCGAAAACGATGAGGCGCGGATGCTCAACTTCCGTCGCGGCGGCTACTCGATTTACACCACCCTCGACCTCGATCTGCAGCGGGCCTCTGAGAAGGCCATCGCCGACAACGTGCCGCAGACCTTCCCGGACTGGGACGTCGGCGCCGTGGCAACCAGTGTGGAGGTCGGTACCGGGCGAGTCCTCGCCATGGCGCAGAACAAGCTCTACACGCAGGAGAAAGAGTCTCCCGGCCCCGAGTACACCGGGATCAACTACAACACCGACTTCGACAAGGGCGGCTCACTGGGATTCCAGCCTGGCTCCACCTACAAGGTCTTCACCCTGGCCGAGTGGCTGAAGGAGGGACATCCCCTCGGAGAGCGGGTCGACTCGGCTCGCAAGACGAACTGGGGAATCTTCCAGGACAGCTGCCTGGGCGCATCGAGCTTCGACTTCAACCCCCGGAACGACTCCGGCGAGGCCGGCCGCAACTACAGCGCCCTCGAATCCACGATCGGATCGATCAATACCGGTTTCATCGGCATGGCCAAGCGCCTGGACCTGTGCGGCATCAGAAAGACCGCCGAAGCCTTCGGTGTGCACCGCGCAGACGGTGACCCGCTTCAGGAAGGGCCCGGTTCCGTCCTGGGCACCAACGAGATCGCTCCGCTGAGCATGGCCGTGGCCTACGCCGGCATCGCCAACAAGGGTGCCACCTGCAGCGCAATCGTGATCGATCGCATCGTGGGACAGGACGGCGTCGAGATCCCCGCACCGGTGTCCACCTGCACACAATCTGTCGAGCCCCCGGTGGCGGCGGGCATGGCCTACGCCATGAAGCGGGTGATGAGCCAGGGCTCGGCGCTCGAGTCGTACCGCAACACCTATCCGGACGTGCCCATGATCGGCAAGACCGGCACCACCGACGGATCCAAGGACACCTGGATGAGCGGCGCGAGCACCAAGGTCGCCACCGTGGTGGGCGTCGTGAGCGTCACCGGTTTTGACACCAACCAGCGGAATATCTACTTCGACAGCGGCCAGGCGGCCACCGCCCGGCACCGCATGTGGCCCGCGATCATGGGCGTCGCAAACGCCCGGTACGGTGGCGACGAGTTCGAAGAGGCGTCGGCCAGCTCCATTCGCGGGGTCCAGGTGACCGTACCGGACGTGCGCGGCCAGACCGTGGATAGCGCCCGATCCACACTCGAGAACGCCGGCTTCGGGTTCATGGATGGCGGCGTGACCGACTCCGAGTTGCCCGCGGGCACCGTGGCCCGCAGCGACCCGGCCGGTGGCGATACGACCAGCACCGGTGCCACCGTCACCGTCTATTCCAGCAACGGCGCTCAGGTGCTCCTGCCCAACGTCGTGGGTCAGTCGCTCGACCAGGCCAAGGCCACTCTGAGCGGGTTCGGCGTGGTCAGCACCGACCAGGCCGTGACCGATTCGAAGCAGAACGGCGTAGTGCAATCCATGAGCCCGGGAGCCGGAACCCCGGCGACGCGCGGCGGCACGGTGACGGTCGTCGTCGGCCGGTACAGCGCCCCGCCCAAAGGACCAGTCGCTCCTGGTTGATCCGGTAGCACCCGCCGGTCGAAACCCGCCGGGCTGATGGGGTTATACTTGACGAGGTCCACAGGGCCATCGGGGTATGGCGCAGCTTGGTAGCGCGCGTCGTTCGGGACGACGAGGTCGCAGGTTCAAATCCTGTTACCCCGACAGAAAAGACCCCCACTCTCACGAGTGGGGGTTTTTCTGTTCCCCTGCGCCCGGAAGGCCCCCATGACTGACTCCCCCCTCGTGTCGCCGGCCCCAGTGGTCACCCGCCGTGCCTGGCAGGCGCTCATCGTGCTGCTCGCCGGCATGTTCATGGCTCTGCTCGACACCACGATCGTCAACGTGGCGCTGCCCAGCATCCAGACCAGCCTCACCGCGTCGGAGGCCACCCTCTCCTGGATCATCTCGGGCTACGCCCTGGCCTTCGGCCTGGCGCTCATCCCGGCCGGGCGCATCGGTGACCGCATCGGCCACAAGTGGGTCTTCTTCACCGGGCTGGCGCTCTTCACCGTGGCCAGCCTGGCGTGCGGTCTGGCGCAGAACGAGTTGCAGCTCATCGTGGCCCGCGTGGTGCAGGGGCTTGCCGGAGGCATGTTCGTGCCCGCGGTCACGGCCGTCATCCAGTTGATGTTCCCGCCGCGCTTCCGCGGCAAGGCTTTCGCCATCATGGGCTCGGTCATCGGCGTCTCCACCGCCCTCGGTCCGATCGTGGGCGGCTTGATCATCGAGGCGTTCGGCGTGGAGAACGGCTGGCGTCTGGTGTTCTGGGTCAACCTGCCGATCGGCGTGGTCGCGCTCATCGCGGCGGCCATCCTGCTGCCGTCCGGAACCGGCACGGCATCCGCCCCCGATGCCCCCGTGTCCTCCCGTATCGACTGGGTGGGCCTGCTGCTCGTCTCGGCCGGGCTCGTCGCCCTGCTCGTGCCGCTCATCGAGGGCCAGGACCGGGGCTGGCCGCTCTGGACATACCTCGTACTCGCCGCAGGCGCCCTGCTGATCGTGGCATTCGGCGCATGGGAGGTCCGGGTGGCCAAGGCCGGCCAGAGCCCGCTCGTGCCGCCGCACCTCTTCTCCCACCCGGCCTTCACCGGCGGTGTGATTCTGGCCCTGGTTTACTTCGCGGCCTTCACCAGCATCTTCTTCACCATCTCCATCCTCTGGCAGGCGGGACTCGGGCACACCGCGCTCGAGTCCGGGCTCGTCTCCATCCCCTTCGCCATCGGGTCGATCCTCGCGTCGTCGCAGAGCAACCGGCTCACCAAACGACTGGGCCGCACCGTGCTCATCGCGGGCGTGGGCCTGGTCACGGTGGGTCTGGTCTGGATCTGGCTGGTCCTGCTCGTCACCGACCCAGCCAATCTGACCAACTGGCTGCTGCTGCCGCCGTTATTCATCGCCGGCCTCGGCAGCGGATGCTTCATCGCCCCGAACGTGTCGTTCATCGTCGCCACCGTGGATCGCACCGAAGCGGGTGCGGCCAGCGGCGTGGTGGGCGTCATGCAGCGCGTGGGTAGCGCCGCGGGTATCGCCGTCGTGGGCAGCGTGTTCTTCGGCACCCTGGTGGTGGCCGGCCCCGGCCCCGAAGCCCTGGCGACCGGTTTCACCGACAGCGCCACTCTGGCCATGGCCGTCAGCGCCGCGCTCAGCGTGGTGGCGCTCCTCTTGGTGTTCCTGCTGCCCAAGCGCGTGGCCGTGCCGGGCGTGGCCTAACGCCGAACACCCCGGCCGAGGTAGGCCGCGGCTGCCGCCCCATCCAGGGCGGCAGCCCGACCTGGCCGCGGGCTACTTCTCGCGCAGGTTGTTGGTGTGGTCGCGGTACCACTGCACGGTCGAGCGCAGTCCGTCCTCGAGGCCGATGTTGGCCGTCCACCCCGCCTGGGCGAGTTTGCTGACGTCGAGGAGTTTCTGCGGGGTCCCGTCGGGCTTGTCGGTGTCCCACAAGGTCTCCCCCGTAAAGCCCACAACCCGGGCGATGGTCTCAGCGATCTCCTTGATCGTGACATCACTGCCGGTACCCACGTTGACCTGCTCAGGCCCGTCGTAGTGCTCCATCAAATGCAAGCACGCCTCAGCCATGTCGTCCACGTGCAAGAACTCCCGACGCGGCGTGCCCGTGCCCCAGTTCGTGACACTAGACGCACCAGAAGCCACAGCCTCGTCATAACGCCGAATCAACGCCGGCAACACATGTGAGCCCTTGGGCGAGAAGTTATCGCCAGGCCCATACAAGTTCGTCGGCATCGCCGAGATCCACGGCAACCCGTACTGACGCCGCACCGCCTGGATCTGCAAGATCCCGGCGATCTTCGCGATCGCATACGCGTCGTTCGTGGGCTCGAGATGACCAGTCAGCAGCGTGTCCTCACGGATCGGCTGCGGCGCCAAACGCGGGTAAATGCACGAAGAACCCAGGAACAACAACCGCTCCACCCCATACTTCAGGGCCGCGTCGAGCACGTTGACCTGAATACGGAGGTTATCGCTGAGGAAATCCACCGGATACGTACTATTAGCCAGAATCCCGCCGACCTTCGCCGCAGCCAACACCACGTACTTCGGTGTGGTCTCTTCGAAGAACGCGAACACCGCATCCCGGTCCTTCAAATCCAACTCCGCCGAACTGCGGCCGACAAGGTCAGTGAAACCCTCCGACTCCAGGCGCCGCCAGATCGCGGACCCCACCAAACCCCGGTGCCCGGCGACGTAGAACCGGGCATCCCGATCCAACGCCGCCGGGGTGAACGCGACCTGATCGCGAGCGTCAGCCACAGACACGGTCATGGTTACTTAGTTCCCCAGCTCGTCAGCTTGACCTCATCGATCCACGGACGACCAGCGTGCTCCAACGCCGCAATATCAGCGTCAACCATGATGCGAGCCAGCTCAGCCGTGTCGACCTCAGCCTTCCACCCCAGCTTCGCTTCAGCCTTGGACGCGTCACCAACAAGAGCGTCCACCTCGGTCGGACGCAAGTACCGCTCATCAAAGCGCACGTGCTCTTCCCAGTTCAACCCAGCGTGACTGAACGAGGTCTCCACAAAGTCACGCACGGTGAAGTTCCCACCCGTGGCGAGGACGAAGTCATCCGGCTCGTCAGCCTGCAGCATCCGCCACATGCCTTCCACATACTCAGCCGCGTAACCCCAGTCCCGGATCGAGTCCAGGTTGCCCAAGTACACGTGGTCCTGCTTCCCAGCCTTGATCGCCGCGACCGCACGAGTGATCTTGCGCGTCACGAACGTCTCACCACGACGCGGAGACTCGTGGTTGAACAGGATCCCGTTCACCGCGAACATGTCATACGCCTCGCGGTAGTTCTTCGTCACCCAGTACGAATACACCTTCGCCGCACCATACGGCGAACGCGGGTAGAACGGAGTCTCCTCGTTCTGCGGCGGCGGAGTCGCACCAAACATCTCCGAACTCGACGCCTGATAGAACCGCGTCGTGATCCCCGACATCCGCACCGCTTCCAACAAACGAATGGTGCCCATACCCGTGGTGTCACCCGTGTGCTCAGGCTCATCGAAGGACACCCGCACATGCGACTGCGCGGCCAAGTTATAGACCTCGTCCGGCTGAATCTCGGCCAACAACGTCACCAGACGCGAACCATCAGACAGGTCACCGTAGTGCAAGAACAACTTCGCCGCCGGGTCATGCGGGTCAACATACAGGTGATCAATCCGCGACGTATTAAACGTCGACGCACGACGAATCAAACCATGAACCTCGTATCCCTTAGCGAGCAACAGCTCAGCCAAATACGATCCATCCTGACCGGTAATACCGGTAATAAGCGCGCGCTTAGTCATAGGGTTAACCAACTTTCCTTGACAGGGCTGCCCGGTAGCTGTGGCGCGCGACCTGTCAGATTTGTGTGTTTGAAACTTCAGTTTATCGGTTCGGTGCCGGCGGCCGGCTTCGGCTTGCCTGCCCGATCCGGGCACTACTCTAAGGAACCAGGTCGTTGACGGAGATGTCCTCCCCGCGACGATCCGCGCCGGAGGTCTCTCGTTGCAGGCGGGAGGTCGGATGAGTGCTCATAGCGGACAGACGCCTGCCGCGTTGCGCCGCGCCGCCCGCTGGCTCGCGGCGGCCTACCTGGTGACGCTGGCGGCGATCGCGTTCTGGCCCTCCCCGGTTGATCGTGGTGCGCACCGTCCCATCACGTCGATCTTGACCCGCTTGCACGCTCACGGTATGCCGGGTTGGATAGATTACGGCCTTGTCGAATTCACCGCGAACATCGTTCTGTTCGTTCCGGTGGGGTTGCTCGGAGTGGTCCTGCTCGGCAGCGCTCGTTGGTGGGTGGCCGTTCTGGCGGGCTTCGCCGCCAGCGGCCTCATCGAGCTGGGCCAGCTGGTCTTTCTGCCCGCCCGCTACGCCACGGTCATGGATGTGCTCGCCAATACGTCCGGGGCCGCGCTCGGGGCACTTCTCGCGCTTCTGCTGCTCGCCGCGATCGGCTCCCGCTCTCCCACACCCGGCAAGGCCTGATCGCACCTTCCAGCCAGTCAGCGCGCGGAGGCGTTGCTGCGGCGGGTGGGGAGGCCACCGGGGACCGGGATGAGGAACAGGTTCAGCTGGCGGATGTTGCGCCGCCACTTTGCCTCCACAAGGGTGAAACCGTTCGCCCGGAGTTCCTCCACCAGTTCCCAAGTGACCACGCGGCGACGGTAGTCGTCAGTCCACCCCTGCTTCGGGTCATACACACTCACAACACGGGGCTTTGCCCGCGGGTGGCCGAATCGGGCGATGACGATCGGCGGTACAAGGTTGAGCGGGTTTGCCACGAAATGTCCTTCGGTCGTTCGGGGAGCAGGTGCGTTCCGGTGTGCGGCGACAAAACCAATCCAAGGTAGATTTTGAAATGAACGCACTGCATCCGGTGTTTTTCAGGCTAGATCACGACAAATGGGCGACTTTTCAGATCTCGATCGAAAATATCTCGTTTCGGTAACGATGCCCCGAATGGGGTACAAAGCACTACGGAAAACAGCCGATTAGAGTGAGGAATACTCTCATTCATCAGTGAACCGGGGTACGAATACAGGACCTTTCGGGACCCGTGAGAAGCAAGTTCCAGAGAGAGGGTGAGGCGTGATCGCTACCACGTCGCCCGAGAAATGTCGCGAAATCGACAACGGGCTCACCCTGGCGAGCCGGGCCGCGACCGCCGTCGTGCTCGGCGGGGCCGTACTCATGGCCGCGATCTTCCAAATCGACGACGCCGAAGCGCGTTTCTGGCCTGCAATCGTTGCCCCCCTGGTCATGGCTACTGCACTTGCAATACAAGCGCGCTGGCCGGGCACTCCCAGCACCGTGCTCTACCTGCTGGTCGGCGGGGTAGCCGTATACGTCTATTCCCGCACGTTCGCCTCTCAAGTGCCGGTCTGGCCGGTGCCGAATGCGATCACGGTGGCGCTTCCGAAGATGGCGCTGATTCTAATCGGGGGAAGTGGGCGGAGCCCCGGCGCGGCACTGCGATGGTGCGCCGCCGGCTTCGCAACTGCCGTCGTGGCTTCAAGCCTGGCGATCCTCCACGCGGGCTATCGCTTCACCTTCGACGTACCCGGCGTACTCACCTTCGTCTTGACGACCGGCGCGCTTCTACTCACCTGGAGAGGTCACCGCAACGATTCCATGTCGGTGCAGCGTCTCAACCGCGCGGCCCGGGTGGAACTCGAGTCCACCCTGCAACACCGAGTCGCCGTTCGCAACGCGGCTCTCATTCATGACACAGTGCTAAACCAGCTGGCCGTGCTGGCGACGTCGGCGACCGGGACGCTGCACGACTCGCTGCGTAGTGCTATCCGGATCGACCTGGAGAAGGTCGTGCAGCAGCCGGCCCCAGTGCCGGGCACCCAGCCCAATCCGCCGCACGCCTCGCCTTTGCATGCGGCGGTTCTCGATGCCACGACTCGAGGGCTCGAGGTCAGCACGACCGGCCGTCTCTCGGACGTGCTACTTCTCGACACGGCCCGTTCTACCGCCGTAGGTCTCGCAGTTCGACAGTGCCTTCAGAACGTGGAGGAGCATTCAGGCGTGCTCGCCGTTGAAGTGGTGGTGCTCCCATCCAACGGCGAACTGATGGTGATGATCAGCGATGGAGGTACGGGTTTCGATGCTGACAGCATTCCCGCCGACCGGCTCGGTCTGCGGAACTCCGTCACGGCCCGGATCGGCGCCGTCGGAGGCACTGCGGCAATTTGGTCGGCGCCGGGCATCGGCACATCGGTCGTGCTCCGGGTTCCGTTAACCCACGCGGTGAACAGTACGGGGGTATCAACGTGAAGCCCCTCGAACGCACCCAACAGCAGATGGACCCCGCACTCACTCTGGACAGTCGCATCGCCACCATCGCGCTGGCAGGCATGGCCCTGGCCTGGTCCGTGGGGCTGACAATTCTGACTATCGCCGCTATGGGCGAGTGGGAGCCGCGCCTCTGGGCGTTGGCGCTGCTGGCAACGGCGACGTTCGTCGTGGCACGCGAAACAGCGCCTTTGCGCGCGCCGTTCACGGCGCAGGCGCATCTCGCCGTGCACGTTCTCGCTTGCACCGCCTATTTGCTCAACACGATCGGCAGAGAAGGGTCCGCCGACTCACCCTGGCTGCCCTGGATCCCGATTGCTCTCACACTTCTCATCGTGGCGATGTGCCGCTATCGCCCACCACGGGAGATTTTGGGAGCTGGATTACTGTCCGCGTCGGGTATAGCCCTGGCCACGATGCCACTCATCACCGCGCCGGTGACGCTTCACGGGGCTCCTGGCGGCGCACTGCTGCTCACCGCGGTGCTGCCCGTCATAACCGCATCCGTGGCCGCAGCCTGCTACTCACGGGTCTTGGTCTCGAACTCGGAGCGCTGGAAGGCCCAGGCGGGCCATTCGTCGGCTGCGCTCGAGCCGGCACTCCTCAGCGACATCGAACGGGTCATGTATCACGAACGGGTCAACGCGCTCAGCGGGGAAGCCTTCCCCTTCTTGCGCCGGGTGCTGGACACCGATGCGATCTCGGCAGCCGACCGCGACACGGCCCGCGATATCGCGGCGCGCATCCGTTCGGCCATGGTGCACGAAGTCGATCGAACGTGGCTGCAGGCCGCGGTGGATTCGGGCCAGGCCGGGGTGCACCCCCCGACTGTCGACGACCCGGATGCTTGCGCGCCCATGATGTCCGGAACCCAGCGTGCCGCCCTCCGCACGCTCATCACCAGCCTGGGCTCCTCACCTCGCCTCGATCAATTCACCGTATCCATCCGCGCTACCGACGGCACCTGCCGGGGAGAGGTCTGGGCGCGCTTCCGCTCGCCCTACCGACCCCCACGACGGCGACGGAACGCCGATCTAGCAGTCCTTCGGGTCGCCTTCTCCGAAGTAACAGTGAGCACCCCCACCGACCAATTGATTGTGAGATTCAGCTTTGACCACGCGTGACGACACACCGCCCATCCGGCTGGCCCTCCTCGACGACCACGAGCTTCTGCTTGACAGCATGGGCACCTGGATCGCCACACACGCACCGGACTTCAACCTTGTGCTCACCTCCACCTCGTGGGCGGACTTTGTGCACCGCGCTGAGTTCCCCGCCGACCTGGTGCTCATCGATTACCAGATCACCGAACCGGTCTCCATCGAGGCCCGGGTGCGCACCTGCCGAGCAGCCGGCGCCAAGGTAATCGTGATCAGCGGTCTGGACACCCATGAGGCGCGCGACCGCGCCCGGCTAGCCGGCGCCGCCGACTACCTCGCCAAAGACCTCCCCATGGCCGCGATCATGGATGCGGCCCGGGCTGTCATGCGTCGAGCTTCAGCCCAGCGCCCCTTCGCGCCCGCCCGGCCCGCCGCCGGCACCGGGCCTCGCCCCACCAGCCCCAGCCTGAGCCCCGGCGAAGCGACAGCCTTCCGCCTCTACGCGGCCGGTCACAGCACCAAGGATGTCGCGACAGAGATGGCCGTGCAGTACGAGACAGCTAAGACCTACCTGCGCCGGGTGCGCGAGAAGTACGCCAAGGTCGGTCGCCCAGCCAGCCGCAAGGGCGACCTCATCCGCCGGGCCGCCGAAGACGGCTACCTGCACTAAAATCCAGGTTCTGCAACGGACTTCAAACGCAAGAACTTGAACATTCTGCATGTTTACATGCTATCTTTTGCTGAGGCAAACTCGACTGCCGCAATCGCAGAAGAGGTTCGCCATGAAACGCCCCACCCCAAAACAACTCACTGTCTGGGCCAAGCGCCCGCCGCGGATTGTCGGGATATACCTGGGCGGCGAAGGCTGGACCAAGCCGCTCGAGAAGATCCGACTCACGCCAGAAGGCGTGACGCATCTCAAACGATTCGGGCTCACTCGGCTGAGAGTGCGTTGGGGCTTCAGGACATGGGAGATGAGCAGCCAACGCTATCTCAGCCACCATGAGCCCAGAAACAAATCGACCAGGCGTCGAGACACCGCCCGCGAACAAGGCGCCGATGCTGCCTAGTGGTCGGGGCGTAATACTCAGGCCGAACCATCCACGCCTTCAGGTCCTTGTCTTTTCAAAGTCTCACCCGCACTTCTGGACTGAGTCTGCATGCAGTTCGCTCGCTCGGCTCACGCTGGCAAGAACCTGGCCCGACCTCTACGAATATCTAACCCCCGGTATTGACCTGGTCATTCTGGACGACGAAGATCTCAGCCCCCTGACTCTCGCTCGCACCACTTACCGGGTGCGCCTTTTAGGGCACCCGGTCGTAGTGATGGGGAGACAGGATCCGGAGAAGCGACACGCTCCCGTGTCCCCCCAAGCGATCCCCTCGCTACTCCACGCGATCAGCAACCAGCGCCTCAGCACGGGGTGAGGATAATCCTGAATCCGCCAAAAGCGCACCCAACATGCTCGCCATTCGTGCCGCGCTTTCCACGCTCATGAGCAGGGACGAACTCACATCGTCCTCGGGGCCGATATGGACCCATGGCTCCGCTTCGTCGTCGTGTTGCTTGATCACGAGTTCGACTTCGGCGGCTCGGATCGACGGGCACGGACTGCGACCGTCCGGCGCCGCCCGAGCCAGCACACTCGGCACCGATATGACACTGCTGTAGTGCCAAGATGGTGAGGAATTCTCCCCGTGCTCAGTTGAACACCAGTCCGGACAGAGCATGACTACCCCCAGCGCGATGGCCCTCATGGATGGTGCTGGGTAGAGGGCACCCTCATGCTCTCACGTCTGGCCTTCAGTCGCGGGCGGAGCCCGCCGTCGTGGTCAGACTCAAGGTCGACGCCCAGAGGCGGCCCTCAGAGGGTCGTTGAAGTCGTCTTGGGGACCGTTGCGGGGAGAATATCTTGAAGGGAGCAGTCCAGCACCTCGGCAATCGCGAGCAAAGTCTTCAGGCGTGGGTTCGATGACGTCCCTGGATTGGACTCGCCATACTCGAGCTTGCGATAGGTGAAAGTCGAAATACCGGCGAGGTGCGCCAACTTTTCCTGACTGAGCTCTCGGGCGTGCCGGAACTTGCCTAGATTCGCGCCGAGTTCCTTGCAGAACGAGGCCCACGGATCGACCAGTGATGATTCTGCGCTTTCCACTTAGTCATCATTCTGGACATCGCTAGATTGTACGCACATGTAAACATGTGATTTTGTATGCAATTCGGCTCTCCGATCGGTCGCGGTCAGATTCCTGTGAGCATCGCTGCGACGCGCAGGCTGACGACTCATCGCAGTGCCACCCCGCCAAAATCATCGGCGCGGAAGGCCTCCTGTAAGGAAGGTAGCGCCGTCCAGTCGAGGTTGACGATCGACTGGCCGTCAGCCGAGGTCCCCGTTCCCGCGGTGGGGATGGTGAAGAAGACCACGTCATCCGCCCGTACATCACGCAACTCCACGCCGAGAGCCACGAGGTCAGCGGAGGTCAGGTCTTGGTCGATCGCCAGGTGCGGCGTGACCGCCCCGATGACCGCTCCCATGGTGCCGGGGTTGGTCACGGTGGACTTGTGCATCAGCCCGCTGAGCAGGGCCCGGATGAGCAGCTGCTGGTTGCGCACCCTTTGGAAATCGCCGTCGGTGAACGCATAGCGTTCCCGGGCGAAGGCCAGAGCCTCGGTGCCGTCGAGGTGCTGCATACCCTGCGGGAAGACGTGGCCGGCGAGGTGGTACGAGTCGAAGGCGATGGGATTGTCGATGTCAACGCCGCCGAGGGCATCTGTCACCGCCTTGAATCCGGCGAAGTCGATCACGGCCACATGGTCGATGCGCGCGCCGATCAGTCCCTCCACGGTCTGCACCGCCAGCGGCACACCGCCGTACGACAGAGCGGCGTTCACTTTGGCTTCACCGTAGCCGGGAATCTCAAGCCAGCTGTCGCGGGGAATCGACATCACCGACAGTCCGGCGCGGTCGGCGGGAATGTGCACGATCACGATCGTGTCGGAGCGCTGCCCGCTGATGTTCGCAATCGAGCCGGTGCTGTCTCCGCGGGAGTCCGAGCCCAGAAGCAGGAAATTGAGCGCCGTCGCCGCGGCACCCGTGGAAACCGGCGGGCGGTCGACGTTCTCGGCAGGGAAGGCATCAGGGATCTTCTCCACCGCGTCGAAGCTGCGGGAGAGGTTGTAGACAGTGATGCCCGCCACCCCGAACACGACCACAGCGAACACTCCGAAGACCAGGAACACGATGCGCCATGCTCGCCCGCGGGCGGGCGGCGCCGCCTCATGTCGCACTGGAGAGGGTCGCACGGCGGGCGCTGTGGGCATCGGGTCGCCTCCTGCGGAACAGTCGGGTTGCGGTGCGCACACCATAGACCGCCAGTTCGGGCCGGGATAGTGTCCCGGGTTTCTCCGGCCCCCGAACTGGGGGTCCACATTCGGGGCGCAAGAGAGACTGCTGTCCGCTATATTTACCGCATGGGAATCCGCCGACGGACTCGTCGGATTCGCCGCTGGTACCGACGACGCGAGCACAGCAGTGGGATGATCGCCGCCCGCGTGATCTTCGTCTCAGTCGCCGCAGTCGCCGTGGCCGCGCTGGCCGTGTACGCCGTTCGGACAATGTGATCGGGCTGATGGCCCAGGCGTTTTGGCACCCGAGTGTAGGTAAGATCGCGGAATGCGTCTTCTAGCCCCCGCCACCGTTCTTCTCGGCGTAATCCTGCTGTCGGGCTGCGTTGCCGCAGAACCGGCCAAAACAGCGGCTCCGACGCCGTCACCAACCCCCACGGCGCTCACCGAACCGCAGCTGCTCGACAAGCAGACGAAGACCATGGTGAACCTGTACAGCCAGGTTGTCTGCACCAACCTCACCGATCACCCGGACATCGATTTGAACGCAGCCGTGGACAAGGTGCTTGCTACCTATGCCACCCAGGGCCTCTCCGAGGCGTCCCGCATCGAACTCGCCCACCGCGTTCTTGAGCAGTCCGCGGCCAAGAGCTGCCCCGAGCAGAGCGCACGTGTCACTGAAGACCTGTCCCAGTAGCACCCCCAGACGGGGTACCTGGAGCGCCATCTGAAAGAAACCTCTGCGTAATCTGGGTGTGGCTAACTGAACGCATGTCACCCACAATCACCAAAGCTGTCATCCCCGCCGCCGGCATGGGCACGCGTTTTCTGCCTGCAACAAAAGCCATGCCCAAGGAGATGCTCCCGGTGGTCGACAAGCCAGCCATTCAATACGTGGTGGAGGAGGCCGTGGCTGCGGGCCTCACTGACGTACTGATGATTACAGGACGTAACAAGAACGCCCTGGAGAATCACTTCGATCGAATGACTGAACTGGAAGACGTACTCCTGAAAAAAGCGATCACGGTCGCCTTGCAGCCGTACTCCACTCCACCACGCTCGCCGATATGCACTACGTCCGCCAGGGAGACCCCAATGGCCTCGGCCACGCGGTACTCCGCGCCAAGATGCACGTCGGTGACGAACCCTTCGCTGTCCTCCTTGGTGACGACTTGATTGACCCGCGCGATCCCCTGCTCGACAAGATGCTGAGCGAGCAAGTCTCCCGCAACACCAGCATTGTCGCGTTGCTGGAAGTGGGCCCGGAGAGCATCCACCTCTACGGCGCGGCGGCCGTGGAGGCTACCGATGACCCCGACGTGGTGCGGATAACCGGCTTGGTCGAGAAGCCAGAGACAGGCTCCGCACCCTCTAACCTGGCAGTCATCGGCCGCTACGTGCTGCGCCCGGACGTCTTCAGAGTGCTTGAGAACACTGCACCTGGCAAGGGCAATGAGATCCAACTCACTGACGCGTTACAGACGATGGCGGTGACTCCTGGCGAGACCGGCGGGGTCTACGGTGTGATCTTCCATGGCCGCCGATATGACACCGGAGACCGGCTCGACTACATCAAAGCCATCGTGCAATTGGCGGTAGAGCGGGACGATCTCGGGGTTGAGCTGCGTCCCTGGCTCAAGAGCTTCGTGAGTTCCGCCGACTTTTAGGCGGTTCGCTCGCAAGGAAGACAGAGAATGCGGCTCGCCGCCAGCGACGTTTCAGGCTATCTTGTCCTCACTCCGAGCTCTTACCCGGCTGGAGTGACGCGCCACATCCGCGGGCGCGATGAGAACATGCTCCCCGAAGAGGATGTGCCATGCCGTTCACTTATCGCACACTCACGCGTTGGTTCAGGCGTCAGATCAGCGAGCCATTGAAGGCGATGTACTCGGGAATGGACGAGCGACTGCTGCAGGGCCAACCAGAGGACTTGCAGCCGCCAATCGCTAGCGTGAAACGGTCTGCAGGGCCGGGATGAGCGTCGTCAAAAATGCGGCGGTGTCTTCCCACCCCTCTACTGCCACACAGTCGACGCCCAACGCCTTCACTGGGTAGTCGTTGCCGTTCTCATCCAGCCGATCGCCGACGAAGAGCATGTCGTCCAGCGGGATCCCGGTGAGTTCGGCCAACCGGGTCATGCCGTAGGCCTTGTCGATGCCACGCCGTGTGATGTCCACCGAAGTGGAACCGCCGGAGCGCACCTCGAGGTCAGGCAAGAGGGTCTGCACGGCCTCGCGCAGCGCCGTCTTTTTGACGCCGTCAGCGTCCCATTGAGTCTTCGCGGCGACGGGAGCAGCCTGTCCCAGCGCGGAGAAGGTGATCTGTGATCCGCGGTCCTCAAGAATCGGACCCCAGGTCTCCGCCTCCCAGTATCCCAGTTCCCGCGCGGTTTCTTCGACCGCGATGAGGGCGCGCTGCTTCTGATCGTCAGTGAGGTTCTCGGCGTAGACCTGCACCCACGCGCCGTCCTCGTTACGGTAGTACTGCGTGCCACACGTGGGCATCAGGTGCAAGCGGGTGAGGGCTGCCGCGTCGACATCTACCAGGTTGTCGATGACCTGCATAGTGAACTGCGCGAACTGACCACCGGAAATCACGCAAACCTCAGCTACATCAAGCAGCCGTATGAGCAGCTCGGCCATGCGTGGGTCAATAGGCGATTTCGAAGGTGCGAGAGTGTCGTCGAGGTCGAATGCGACCAAAAGTGGGTTCTGAGTTGCCATTAGGGTCGGCCCAATCCGTAGTAAGTCCATCCGGCGGCACGCCACTTGACAGCATCGAGTGTGTTGCGCCCGTCGACGATGGTGGGAGTTTCTACTAGTGTCGCAGCCCAAACTGGGTCGATGTCTTTGAACTCGGGCCACTCGGTCACCAGGACCACTACAGTGGCGCCACGCAAAGTGGTCTCGATGTCAGTCTCGTAGCTGAGCTGCGGGTGCCGTGCGCGCGAATTTTCGATCGCCTGTGGGTCAGTCGCTACGACATCGGCACCGAGGCCGCGCAGCTGGACGGCAACATCGAGAGCCGGCGAATCACGCACATCATCGGAGTGCGGCTTGAAACTCAGTCCCAGCACGGCGACCTTCGTGTTGTACACCGGACGATCAATGGCCGCCACGGTGAGGTCCACGACCCGCTGCCGGCGGCGCAGGTTGATGGAGTCAACCTCTTTGAGGAAGGCAACCGATTCGCCACGGCCGAGCTCTTCGGCGCGAGCCGTGAAAGCTCGGATGTCCTTGGGTAGGCATCCACCACCGAAGCCGACGCCTGCGTTGAGGAAACGGCGACCGATTCTGCTGTCATAGCCGATTGCGTCGGCAAGCTGGGTGACGTCGGCTCCAGATACCTCCGCGATCTCGGCCATGGCGTTGATGAAGCTGATCTTGGTGGCGAGGAAGGCGTTCGCGGCGACTTTGACCAGTTCGGCGGTGGCATAGTCGGTGACCACCAGCGGCGTTTGAGTTGCGATGGCGGAGGCATAGACCTCGTTCAGCTGCGAGACAGCACGCTCACCAGCTTCTCCGGCAGGAACCCCGTAGACGAGGCGGTCAGGAGCGATGGTGTCCTGCACGGCAAACCCTTCCCGCAGGAATTCGGGGTTCCAGGCAAGGGCGGCCCCAGTTCCCGAAGCGGCCACCACGGCAGCGAGACGCGCTGCCGTACCCACGGGCACGGTGCTCTTGCCCACGACTAGATCCCCGGCGCTGAGGTGCGGTAACAAAGCGTCGATCGCCGCGTCGACGTAGGTGAGGTCAGCGGCGTGGCTGCCCTTCTTCTGCGGTGTCCCTACGGCGACAAAGTGCACTGCGGCACCTGCAGCATCCGCGATGTCGGTGCTGAACCGCAACCGGCCCGAGGCCATCGCTGAGGTGAGGACCTCCGGCAAACCTGGCTCAAAGAAAGGGGTCCGACCACTAGAGAGGGCATCAATCTTGACTGGGTCGACGTCGATTCCCACGACTTCATGTCCCAGCTCGGCCATGGCCGATGCGTGCACAGCGCCGAGGTAGCCACAGCCGATGACGGATATTTTCACAGTTGAATCCCCATAAGAAAAGCCTACCGGAAGCGCCTTCACGCCCGGCCGGTGACGAGTGGTGGTAAAGCGTAGCCATATGCGGCATCATGCAAATTCTGAATACTCGCCCTAAGAAAAGGCCCCGGACTGTGTCCGGGGCCTTTTCTGTCGACTATGTCTTACCTAGCAACTTCAGTCAGTGTCGGAAGATGTTGCCTGTAGCGAGTTGCAGGATGAAGCTAGGCGGTTGCGCGCTGGCGGCGAACGACGCCGAGAACGACGACCAGTGCGATGCCGAGGAGCAGTGCGCCAGCGCCACCCCAGATCGCGAGCATGGGGGCGTTATAACCGGTGCTAGCAAGTCCGCCATCGGTCGATGTGCCGGAGCCAGCTCCACCGGCCGAGTCTACGGCCGCGACCGTGAGGCTTGCAGTGCCGACGGTGCCGGAGGTAAGCCCAGTGGCCGTCGTCGTGTAGGTGCCCGAGGCGTCGGTGGGCAGTGTGACCTCGAGAGCGACCGCTCCGGTGCCGGCAGCCGACTTGACGAGGCTCTGCGAGTTTACGACCGACTTGAAGGTTGCGAGGGTGGCACCGGCTGCGTTCTCGCCGGTAAGAGTGAAGGAGACCGGCTCACCCGGGGTGAAGGAACCCTCGGTGAACGAGATCGTGACAGGAGATCCCGGAGCGATCGTGCCAGAGACGACAATGTTGCCGTCGGGGACATAGCCAGCGGCGTTAGCCGCAGCCGGGACGGCAAATACTGCGAGAACCGCAAGCGCGATCGCCGCAAAGGACTTTTTGAACATGGAAATACCCCCTGCTGTTGTGCAATGAATGTGCCGACACTGGCGGTGCTTCGATTGAAGCTGTCCCCCAAAAGGGGTTATAAACAACCATACGGGACTTTAACAGGTCATATCCAGTTTCTTTGTTTCATTTCTGTGAATTACGGGTGTCATTTGCAGTTCCAAGTCACCGTCCAACGGAGCGGCGCCCAGCCAGTTAAAGCGGAGTTTTGTGCTCTGTCCAGGCGCTAGTTCAACGGTCAGCGCACTCACCTGGTAACCGTCGTCGGTAGCCGGGAGGTATGGCGCCGCGTCGCCGTCCTGAGTCACACCAAGGTTCTGAGTCTCCGGTGAGGAGTACGCGGACACGATGGTCTTCACGTTCCCCGGTGACACTCCGACCTGAGTTCCACCCGTGACATATTTCGGTAATGTGGTCGCGGCATCGAGGGGTGCAGTGTTGGTCAGAGTAACCTCTACTGCGAAGTTCGGGCGTTTGTCGTTCCGGCAGGTAACCTGTCCCACGCTCGTGGACACGTCCAGATAGGTGTCCATCTTCGCCCCGGTCGCATCGTTCAGATACAGTCCGAACCGCTGGGTGTCGGCGTCGCTCGCCGGGAGCCCGCCAGCGAGAGTGGTGTCAGCCAGAACGGCCTGCTCGGCTTCCGCAGCGCTCCACACCAAGACGCGATGTTCTGCGCCCGCCTTGGCGAGTGCGCTGATCAGAGCAACAGGGTCTGCGCCGCCGCCGGCGACAGACGAGAATACCGCCGCCGCCGCCGACGCAAAGAACTCGTCCTGCTCTTTCGGTTCCTCGAATCGCTGATAGACATCGGTGAGAAGCAGGCTCACGGCGTTGTCCGTCGTCAGCGAATCGCCGGACGGTAGAGCGATGGGGCCGGTTGCGGCAAGGACGTAGCCAAGCGCGACAGGGTCGATGGAGAGAACACCGTCAACCTCGAGCCCATACTGCAGCTGCCACATCTCCCGAGCGAGCGCGGCTGAGAGCGGAAAACTGGGAGTGAGCCCGACATTCAGCATGTACTGACCGGTTATCGATCCGTATAGGTTGCGAGTGTCGGTGGGCAGTTCGAGCACAGACTCCGGGTGTCGCGGAAAGCTGGCGCCTGAGGCTTGCTGGGTGAGCTGGATAGTTCCGTTTTCCGTGTGGACCAATGCAACGGCTCCCATAATGCCGCCGGACGAACGTAATTCGGCAGGGTTCTGAAAGAGCACCAGGTAGTTGCGCGGACCGTTGGCGCCCAACATGGTGGGCACCGTACGCACAGCCTTGTCGACCACGTCGAGCGCTGGCTCGGCTGAATCGACTGCGTTGCCCAACCGCCCGACCGCGTGAGCAACCTGCTCGATAGTGCCGTCAGAGTCAATCGCGGCGACTTGAGTTTGAGCGGCGCGGATCGCGCTGAGCGCCTGCGAGACGGCCGGCTGAGCGTCGATAAGGGGCTGGACGTCGATAACTCCGTCGACAGGCCGAAAATCGTCAACGGAAATCCGGCCGGCAGCTTCGGAGAGCGGGCCGATACCGTTCTCTGCAAGCTTGTCCACGACGGCCGCCAATTGGCGAACGACCGTGAGGTTGGGCCCCAGTGCGGGGATCGCCTCGAAGGCTTGCCACACCGGATCGCTGGTGAGCTCCGCAGCAGACGCTGCTCGAGCCGTCAAGTCTTCACCGGTTCGCCGGGCCGCTTCGCTCTCCCCGGCGATTACCTGCCTCTGCATGGCGCTGGCCAACGGAATCGCCGCTTCAAGTTCAGCCCTAGCGAGCCACGCTCGCACCCCCACCCACGCGACGAGTCCAACGACGATCACGACGATCGTCAACGCGAGAAGGATGACGGTCTTCCTGCGTCCGCGTCGGGCGCGCCGACTGCTGCGTGGACGCGTGGCGGGGGGACTATCCACGCCTTACTCGCGCAGGTTGTTGGTGTGGTCGCGGTACCACTGCACGGTCGAGCGCAGTCCGTCCTCGAGGCCGATGTTGGCCGTCCACCCCGCCTGGGCGAGTTTGCTGACGTCGAGGAGTTTCTGCGGGGTCCCGTCGGGCTTGTCGGTGTCCCACAAGGTCTCCCCCGTAAAGCCCACAACCCGGGCGATGGTCTCAGCGATCTCCTTGATCGTGACATCACTGCCGGTACCCACGTTGACCTGCTCAGGCCCGTCGTAGTGCTCCATCAAATGCAAGCACGCCTCAGCCATGTCGTCCACGTGCAAGAACTCCCGACGCGGCGTGCCCGTGCCCCAGTTCGTGACACTAGACGCACCAGAAGCCACAGCCTCGTCATAACGCCGAATCAACGCCGGCAACACATGTGAGCCCTTGGGCGAGAAGTTATCGCCAGGCCCATACAAGTTCGTCGGCATCGCCGAGATCCACGGCAACCCGTACTGACGCCGCACCGCCTGGATCTGCAAGATCCCGGCGATCTTCGCGATCGCATACGCGTCGTTCGTGGGCTCGAGATGACCAGTCAGCAGCGTGTCCTCACGGATCGGCTGCGGCGCCAAACGCGGGTAAATGCACGAAGAACCCAGGAACAACAACCGCTCCACCCCATACTTCAGGGCCGCGTCGAGCACGTTGACCTGAATACGGAGGTTATCGCTGAGGAAATCCACCGGATACGTACTATTAGCCAGAATCCCGCCGACCTTCGCCGCAGCCAACACCACGTACTTCGGTGTGGTCTCTTCGAAGAACGCGAACACCGCATCCCGGTCCTTCAAATCCAACTCCGCCGAACTGCGGCCGACAAGGTCAGTGAAACCCTCCGACTCCAGGCGCCGCCAGATCGCGGACCCCACCAAACCCCGGTGCCCGGCGACGTAGAACCGGGCATCCCGATCCAACGCCGCCGGGGTGAACGCGACCTGATCGCGAGCGTCAGCCACAGACACGGTCATGGTTACTTAGTTCCCCAGCTCGTCAGCTTGACCTCATCGATCCACGGACGACCAGCGTGCTCCAACGCCGCAATATCAGCGTCAACCATGATGCGAGCCAGCTCAGCCGTGTCGACCTCAGCCTTCCACCCCAGCTTCGCTTCAGCCTTGGACGCGTCACCAACAAGAGCGTCCACCTCGGTCGGACGCAAGTACCGCTCATCAAAGCGCACGTGCTCTTCCCAGTTCAACCCAGCGTGACTGAACGAGGTCTCCACAAAGTCACGCACGGTGAAGTTCCCACCCGTGGCGAGGACGAAGTCATCCGGCTCGTCAGCCTGCAGCATCCGCCACATGCCTTCCACATACTCAGCCGCGTAACCCCAGTCCCGGATCGAGTCCAGGTTGCCCAAGTACACGTGGTCCTGCTTCCCAGCCTTGATCGCCGCGACCGCACGAGTGATCTTGCGCGTCACGAACGTCTCACCACGACGCGGAGACTCGTGGTTGAACAGGATCCCGTTCACCGCGAACATGTCATACGCCTCGCGGTAGTTCTTCGTCACCCAGTACGAATACACCTTCGCCGCACCATACGGCGAACGCGGGTAGAACGGAGTCTCCTCGTTCTGCGGCGGCGGAGTCGCACCAAACATCTCCGAACTCGACGCCTGATAGAACCGCGTCGTGATCCCCGACATCCGCACCGCTTCCAACAAACGAATGGTGCCCATACCCGTGGTGTCACCCGTGTGCTCAGGCTCATCGAAGGACACCCGCACATGCGACTGCGCGGCCAAGTTATAGACCTCGTCCGGCTGAATCTCGGCCAACAACGTCACCAGACGCGAACCATCAGACAGGTCACCGTAGTGCAAGAACAACTTCGCCGCCGGGTCATGCGGGTCAACATACAGGTGATCAATCCGCGACGTATTAAACGTCGACGCACGACGAATCAAACCATGAACCTCGTACCCCTTAGCGAGCAACAGCTCAGCCAAATAAGAACCATCCTGGCCCGTAATACCAGTAATAAGCGCGCGCTTAGTCAATAGATCCCCCAGGGGTCTCGGGCAACAGCGATCGGACAAGTCGTCCGTCGACGTTGCCGGGCTGTTTCACTTCAAAGCTGAGCATATGGATTCGACCGCTGTGACGCAAACGGGGGTGACGAATAGCATCGTCAACCTTTGGGCGAACGAGCAACTAGCGCATGAATCCAGGTCATAAACCGGTCGATGGCAGCGGTCTCGCTGAGGACATCGGTACGGTAACGAAAACCATTAGCACCCATCGCGAGTGAGAGCCCAGGGTCCGCTCCGAGAGCGAGCGCTGCGTCAAGAAGAGCCTGGGGATCACCGGCCCGAACGATCCGACCGCCTTCCGCCGTCTCAATCTCACTTGCTGTGAGGCCCTCTGGGTCCGTTGCCCCGATAACCGGGCGAGCAGCGTTAAAGTAGGACGTAAGTTTGCTTGGTACAGCCATTTCCGACACACCGGGTTTCTCGTTGACGAGCAGCACATCCGCCGCTGCCAACGCGTCCTGAAACCCGTTGTCGTCAAGCGACCCGATGAACTGGAGGCGAGAGATGCTCGCGCCAAGGGCCTGGAGCTCGTTTCGCTGGCTGCCGTTGCCCAAGAGCACGAACCGCACCGCACTATCCTGTTCCTCGGCCAATCGAGCAGCCTCGACCACGTTCTCGAGGCCTTGTTTGACACCCATGTTGCCGGCGTGCAGAACCACCGTCTCTCCATCGGCCCAGCCATGGAGCGCTCTCGTGATGGCAACGTCCGTGGGAGGAGCTGGGTCAAGGTGAGTCCAGTTTCGCACGACCTCAATGCTCTCTGGTCGGACGCCCAGCCGCCGGCTCAAGTACTCTCCGAAGCGGTCGTGGATTACGACAACACCGGAGGCGGCTCTGAGGGTTGCCCTCTCTACCGAGGCGATGAGGTTTGCGACGGGTCCACTTCCCATGCCCGTCTCGGTGATGCCGAGACTGTAGATGTCCTGCACCCAGATGTTTACCACGGGCTTACGCGGGCCGAACCTAGCCCGGAGCATGGCAATGGCCGTAGAAAACAATGCAGGCGACACCATTATGACCACGTCCGGCCGGCCCCATCGTGCAAACAGCAATCGCAACCCGAACGACAGTTCGGACACGAGCCGGTTAAACCCTCCCGGGTTTGACGGAACGTAGTGTCGAAGCCGAGTGACATCCACAGCATCAATCACCTCAGTGCTTTTCCAGCGGCCATATCCGGGGCGTATTTTCCACTCCGGGTAGTGGGGATGAGATGTGAGCGTAGACACTGTCATGCCTCGTTGCGCCAGGCCTCGCGCTAGAGCGCTCGTGTACGGCGAGATGCCGGTTGATTCCGGGACATAGTTGAGCCCGATAACCAACACTTTCAGTTGCTGATCATTGTTGGTCCCACTACGCGACTGTTGCGCCTCGGCCCGGCTCATGATGGAGACACAGAATCACCCAGTTGGGGTACACCGAAGAGCACCCCACACATTGCTACGTCGTGTCTCACGTGAATCACGCCCTCAGTAATCTAACCCTGACATTGGAACCGCATCCCCTGCACCCCCGTTTGGGTGGCTGGCGGAGAAGGGTCCAGCCTACCGATCGTGAGTGGCGCTCGATTGACTCAAGAGGTCGTAGGGGTAAATTGGCGATTCCGATCCCGTTACGAGCAGCCGCGCCAACTCGGTGCGAGGAGGCTTCCGGGCGGGCTTCTTGCCTTCGCGAAAAGACCTCACCCCGCGTTCTTGGAGGCTATTACGCTCGCTAAACCGGAGTCGACGGAGACGATGCACCTTGTCGACGTGAGCGTCTGAAATCCGAACTTCAGAACAGACGTTTCGCTAACTACTCGGGGCGTACTGAACCGGTAGTTCTTGAAAAGTAGAGCCCCGTTAGCCCCTCTTTCACTGGACGCGCCCTGTTCTGAACGTACAGAGCGGACTGTTGGGACAGATCGCCTGCGAGTGTCGCCCCCATTCCAGTTACTATCCCGTGTCCGATTCGGGTACCGGGTGCCACGTTCGTATTGGAGGAAATCAGGCATCTGTCGCCAATCACAATCGACCTCGTCCGCTGCACTGCTCGGTTCCAGTCGATGCCATGCGTTACGAAGGTACTCCGCACACCTGCAATCGTGGTGTATTCGCCCACATAGATGCCACCACTCACATCTGCGTAATGTCTGGAGGTGAAGGCGCTATGCCTTCCCAAGATGAACTCCCCACGTCCGCCAGACGCTATCAGCTCCCTGGACGCAGATATCCAGTTCCACTGCCCGATGACGCTGTCGGGGCCCAGTTCAATCCTCTGCACGTCGCGGAAGACGTTGAATGGGCCTATGCGACTGTTCTTTGCGGCTGTGAGATTTCGAACTCCAAGAATAAGACACGGGCCGATTGATGCCGACCTGTCAATCGAAAATCCAACCCTATTCAGCAGTACATTCTTAGTGGGAGATGCTGGCAGAAGCCCAAGGAGCGCAATCGCCATGTTCTTAACACTGCCCATTTAAATCTCCCGGAAACATGTCTCGTCAGCACCGCACGGGCGCAGATGCCGTCTGACTATCGTACAGTCGAGCCAGGCAGCCCCAGCTCTCAACCACTAGTCGATACGGCGCGCAGGTATGCCGACAACCGTTGATCCAGCCAGCACATCGCGAGTCACGACCGAGTTGGCGCCAATGCATGAGTCGTCACCGACGTTCATGTAGCCAATGACCTTCGCCCCTGCACCTATCATCACCCGATCGCCAATGACCGGGTAGCGATGATCCGCGCGTGAATCGGCATACTTGTCACCGAGGGTGACTTGTTGAAGAATCGTGCAATCGTCTCCGATCCGGACGCCATTGCCGACAACGACTCCATTCGGATGCGGAAGGAGGAGGCCATCCCCTACCTTGCAACCTGGAACAAAATCGGCGCCGGTGAGAGCGTGACACACGGAGCGCGTTATGCCGAGAAGGAAAGTGACCCTTCTTCTGGCCCAGAATTGTTGAAACCGAAGAAAAGTGGTCGCGGTATAGCCTGGCGTGGTCAGAAACAGCGTAACGATTCCACGAAGAGAAGGCGCCACGAGCGGACGATGACGTGAGAAGTCCTTTCGGAGAGAATCAGCCAGGACGCTCACGAGGACCCCACAATCGTCAAGTGCGTGTAGATGAGAAGCTCCTTTCTCCACCGCTCGTCTATTCGTGAGCGGTTATTTAGCGCTATTACGAGTAAGCGTAGTTGAGTGCCAGTGGACCATCTCACCGCAAAAGGCAAAGTATGCACGTCGCTCCGAGGGGGCCGTAGCCGACAGTCGAGTTCAGATTCTTTGTCTGGACTTGGCCATCTGTCGACGGACATCGGATTTCTGACCAAGCTGTGCTGACGCCTTTGCTCGGTTCGTGTGGGACAGCGCAACCGGCACGTCTCCGGAGTAGTCGACACATCATTCCCGCGCGACAGAGTTCTTCGTCATCATCCTGCATCTTGCGTTCGGGCGCTCCTGCGAGAAGCCCGTAGCGGACGACGTCTCGGCCACCCAGACAACGCCCACTGAACAATGGCTGATAGTGCCACGCCCCGCCGACCAACCCAATGGGCTGAGCCAACTGACGCCATTGGGGAAACAAATGACTAGTGACAAGCCGGAGCACTCGCGGATAGAAGGCATCGACATGCTTCGAGGAATCGCGATCGCGCTAGTCCTGGTCAGACACGCCGCACCGAGCGTGTTCGGCGGTGCTGGGATCGTTGGAGTGGTGATCTTTTTCGCCCTCAGCGGGTACCTAATCACGGCGATCTTGCACCGCAATATCCTCAAGTCCGGTCGAGTCAGATACGCGCGTTTCTATCGAAATCGTGCACTCCGACTGATTCCCGCCCTCGTCTTCATGCTGATGGGGCTCACGGTTATTACTTTAACCATTAACCCCCTGGACGACCGGACCCGACTGGTCCGCACGCTCCTCGGGGGCTTTCCTACACATCGGACTTTCCCTTTGATCATGGCAGCAATGCGATCGGACATCTGTGGACCCTCGCTGTGGAAGAACAGTTTTACCTCGTCTGGCCGTTAGTTCTGATGGTGGCAATGCGATGGAAGAGAACTCGGACCGTGTTCGTAGTCGCAGGATCCAGCATTCTTGTTGTATTGACCAGTACGCTAGTGTTGGCGTCCCCCAACTTCGACCGCATCTACTCGCTTCCGAGTTCCTGGGCGCTGGCAATGCTGATCGGTGCGGCTGCCTACTTCGGTCAAGAGCACATTTCGAGGCGTCTCCCAACCTCGCGCACTGCATCGAGAGTTACCGTCGCCGCATCCCTCGCAGTCTTGGCAGGGATCAGCCTTGGCCCGGATCTCAAGGCTTATGCTGTGACATATGTAGTGATAGGACCTGTGATTGCCTTGGCGACCGTTGTCCTGATCAACTTTGTACGTCATTGGAATTCTGCCGACACGCTGGCTGCGTCCGCTTCTGTACCTTGGCACGATCTCCTACGCGCTTTATCTTTGGAACTATGCCATCGTCGCATGGCTGAGTGACGCGCTACCCTGGGTCCACTCGATTGGCGGCGTGGCACTTAGCCTGGTCGCGGCAAGTATTAGCCGGGTGGCAATCGAGCGACCAGTGGCACGCTGGAAACAGCGACTTGACCGACGCACACGACGCACAGAATCAGAGACAGAAACAGTGCGAGCTGCCAACGCCGTGTAATGGTCGAGGCGGGTGATGCCAGGGCGCTCCCCTAAGGTTGGATTCCTGGTCGGCGCTCGGCCCCCACGCCAGTAAATTTGGCGGCCGCGTGTTCAGCTGTTTCAGCTGTTTCAGCTGTTTCAGCTGTTCATCTTGCACGCCGTCGCCTTTCCAAAGTAAGCGCCGAACAATTGTCAGCGGCTACCAAGCGCTGACACAGCCCTCGAGCGCCCGCCAGGTCATTGGCGCTGCGGCAGACGGATCCCGCCGTGACGATGCATTGTGCTGGCTAACATTCGCGAGGCGGCACACAGCCTGGACTGGTTCCACGGATGGCCGCGATTCAGCTGTGGATGACTACCTAGACCATCCAAACGATATGCCTGACCCTGCCAATTCGCTTCTAGCGCGGCGTCGTTTCTCCACCATGAGGACACGCTGCACCGTGTGCGGAATGAAGCCCTGAGTTCAATCCACCGCCACACGTCCCGCTGGCCCCTCGGAGGCGCGCTCGTAACGCCTCGACTGGGAGACGGCAACCATTAAACGCCACCAACGGCTTGTCCAGACACCGTCCATCAAAGCGTCAACTATTAGCACGCAAACCCTCTCGCCTAGCTCTAGACCACGCGCCCTAGTAGGACCTTATGGAGCGTCTGGCAATGAAGAATGTGGCAGGGCCCTGTAGCGCCAGAACGACGCCCGCAGTGGCGAGGAAAGGGGCTGCCGCCCCAAGTGTGTCGGCAAAGAACACGACAAGGAGCAGGTTGATAGCGGCAAACGGCACTATCAAAAGCGCTTGAGTCCTTGATCCCGAAAGATCCATCAACAGCATGGTCGCCGGCTGGTGAAGGGTGAGGAGCAGCAGCAGCAATGCACCTGCGATTATGACTGGCCACGGCACGGAAGAACCGGACATCAAGCTAATTGCTGTGGGTGCGCCTAGGAGAAACAGAACTGCGAGGATTGTTCCCAACACACCCGCACGGAGCATCTCGCGATCCAGGTCCGACCGCTGCAAAACCCCTCGCACTTTCAGCGTGCGGAAGCGTGGCCAGAGGAACTGTCCGTACACGGCAATGAGCGAATTGACGCCGCCGAATACAGTCCAGACAAGAGAGAACTGCGCCACAGCCAGAGCCGAAGACGCGTGACCGAGCACGACCCGGCCACCTTGCGTTGTCATAGCGACGGCCGCAGCGATGATCATTCCGCTAAGCCCCCAGCCCAAGAGCACCCGGTAACGGACGGGCGCACTTGCCACGGCTTCGCCTGGCGTTTGGGCCATCCTGCGCAGCACTCCTAAGGCCAAACACCATCCGATAACGTTCGCTACCAGTGAAGAAAGCGGTATCAGGAGCGCGTAGAGCAGGGCTGACTGGCCCAGTACATGGACGCAGATGGCACCGATCAGACTCAAAAATTGCACGGATCCGTTGACGAGTGTTGCCGTACCGACCCTTCCCACACCTTGCAGTACCCGCGTCCCCTGGCTGAATAGAAGGGTGGTACCGAAAATTGCCAGTACTAGGGACGCTGCCAATGAGAGATCCGAAAACACCTGGGCTTGTTTTGCGCCGAGGAGCGCATCCCATGCGCCCGTCGACCCGAGTACCACGCTAAGCAGGACTATGCATGCAGCAATGACTGCGAGCAACCGTCTGACCTTGTTGAGAGTTTCGGTGAGGAGCGACACATTTCCGAGGGCTTTTGCGTCGGCGGCGGCATTTACTACTGAGATTCCCAAACCAAAGTCTGCGAATGGAATCAGAAGCGGTATCGACGCGACGAGGGCAACCACCCCATACGCGCTAAGCCCAACGTCGGAAACAACCAGGCGCGTATAGAAGATGACCGATATGAAGCCGCCAGCAAGAACCAACGATCGGATACCTAGTAGGCGCGGTATTTCGCCGCCTAAGGAGCGCATCAGATAGCGCCAGCTCCGACTCATACGAGCTTTTCGAATCTAGAGTCCACACTACTTCTCATGAAAATACTTCCTCGTCTCGATGGGTCCCGCGTGGACAGTCTTGCCAAGGCGGAACCGGCATTCGAATTCAATGCACATGGTGCGTGCGGGCGACGGCTCCAGCGGGCGCACTACAAAGCTCTATGAGCGGACAAAATCTCTACCAGACCCACACGATAATTTAAGGCGTTCAAGAACGCCTGCCGAGCGGACTGAACCAGTGTGCTGCTCTCCCCGTCTTTCGAAAATATCGCTTCGATCGCATCCGAATACTGCGCGACCTGGGACTCTGAGTCTTCAGACCACTGCACCACTCTGCCAAACCCGAACCGCTCAACGTACTCGGAAGCACCTGCTCGATCCGAGGCGATAACTGGCAGCCCCGCCGCTGCAGCCTCCGCCACCACAGCGCCGTAGTTATCAGCGCGGCTAGGAAAGATGAGGGCAAACGATTCAGAGTATGCACGCTGGAGTACAACGGAGTCATCAGGGTTGGACGCCCGAAGATACCCAAGATACTTCACCGCGTCGTGCCCCCGGAGGTCGAGAGGACAGTCCCCAATGACAACGAGATTAGCCGGCAGGCCCCGGCCTCTCAGCTCTTCCACCGTCGCCAATGCGATCGCCCCACCTTTGCGTTCCCAGTCCACGCCCATAAACAACAGGTCTATAGAGTTCTGGGGTCGCGATCGTTCTCGGTTTGCCCACGCGCGATTGAGTATCGCCTGGTCCAGATTCGGGCCAAAGGGAAGGGCGCCCACATTGCCATTGTCAGTGAGCTCGAGCGCTTTCCTCATTCCAGCCGAAGTCGGATAGTACATTCCATCCACATTGTTGAGGCATCGAGCTTCCAATGACAGATAGTGCGTTTCTGCTCGACTGGTCAGGCGATTGTAGATTTCGTATTCACCGGTCGCAATCATCGCGTTTAAGGGGGCATCCGTCCACGCAACTGACGGAACACTTGGTTTCTCCCAGAAGGGGAGTGACGACGTTGCGATCACCAGATCCGCACTACAAGCATCCGCGGCTTTGTCAATAGCCACGCGATACGACCGCAGAAGAGACGCTCTCCTCTCTGCGAGGAGGCGTGTAGAGCCGGCCCTGTTGATTCCTCGGGCAATTCCGCGGGCCCATCTAGCTGGCTGAGGTAGCGCCAGCACATGCGCCTGGCTGAGCATCTGAAGTTCCTTCCAGACTGCACGCGGCCGCCCCGACTGGGCCCCGGATCTTGGGTCCCCAATCGCGACGAACAACACCTGCGATTTTGGGCTATCCAACTTTCGCAGCAACTGTCCGGCCTCGCATTCGGCCATAAACCTTACTGGCACGAATAGACGTCGTACTGACGGTCAACCCATGCTTCAACGTTTCGAAGGATGAGAGATAGAGGAGTGCCCCTGGAGCGAGCACTCCTTTTCGAGCGCGGCGCGCCTCAGCGACGAACGACCAAGGGTTCTCGCTCGTCTTTGTACCTGGATGAATTCGAAGTGCACCGAGTCTGGACGATGTCGCAACGCTGACCACGCCGTCACGTCTCCATAGCCGGAGATACAACTCGTAGTCCATGCAGTATGTGAACTGTGCTGAGAAGCCTCCTGCGTTTCTGATCAGATCGCTTCTCACAAAAAACGAACCGCTGAAGACAGCGCACCCTTTGAGTGCAAGCGACCGAAGGCTGATCCCACTTACCTTCTTGGAATTGATCACCTCGCCCGCCGCATCGATCAAGGCGAAGTCCCCGTAGACGATGTCCGCCCCGGGAACAGATTCCACTGCAGCGCGAACGCGACTGAGCGCCCCCTCGAAGTAGATGTCGTCGGCGTTGAGCCAGCCAATCCAAGGATTGATCGCTCGCCCTAATGCGCGATTCAGGGCATCCGCTTGCCCAGCATCTCGCTCGGTAACCACTTTGATTCTGGAGTCATTTAGGTCGTCGACTTGCTTCAGCCATCCATCCGTTGAACCGCCATCTTGCACGACAACTTCATCCAGTGGGCCAAGTTGATCGAGGACGCTCATGATGGCAGTGATCCCATAGCGCCCGGGATTATATGACGGCATGAGAATAGAAAATCTAGGAGACTGATTTGTCATTCGGGTCCTCTTTTGGATTGGGTTACTAACTAGCGTGGACTCAAGACAAAGTAATTGTGGACACGAGCCCGCGAGATGCCGGATATTCCGCTACAGCGACTGGCTTGATTCACGGCTGAGCGTCTGACCTGGCGAAGGCTTTGGTACGTCAGATGCCAAGCTATTCGGTAATGAACGTCGGGAAGAAACGAGGTGGATCATCCACGCGACCGTCACAGCCGCGAAGAATCGGGTGCTACCTCCGAATGGGCTGTAGGCAATGTTCCAGATGAGAAGAATACTCAGAAAGCCTGGCAAAGCCCACCTCCGGCCAAGCTCAAAGACTGCAAACGAGAATCCGCGTACCGCAAGGACGGCGCAGTACAGCCAAACCCAGAGACCAGTGATACCTGCCTCGACCCAAGAACTCATAATGAATGAGTGTCCGGGTAGGTTGCCCTGGGTTCGCCCGGACTCGGCGATGTCGTCAAGTCCAGCCCCGGAGAGACCGGCCCTGGCCGCCTCCGCGATATCAGGTGTTATCTTCGGTCCTGTTCCATAGCCGACAATCGGGCTGCTGAGCACCGCTGGGAGGCTGTAGAAGATCTCATTCCTGCCGCCCAGCAACATCGACAATGCAGACCCGCCCCCCTGCATCTCTGCACGCACAAGTCCCGATTCGCCCAGGGCGCCCGATTCGGCTATTTGGGTATATGAACTCGAGAGTGCACTTCCAAAACCGACCGCAACCAAAGCGACGGACATGATGAAGATTACTCGGCTCACAGGGAACTTAAAGTTACGCGCGAGCACGGTGCGTACGACGTCTGTTACGAGCACAACCCCAACGAGCAGCGAAAGTGAGCGGTAGTCGCCGAACAGATTCAGTACTGTGAGTCCTGCCAGCAGTGCGCATCGCGGCACTAGCGCAGGTATCTTCGTAGCCATCCAAAGAATGAGCACAGTAACCGGTAAGCCAAAGCCAAATTTCCAAGGCGAATCCAGGAAGAACGATACGGGCTGCACGAGCGCAGCCAGGGAATAGCCGACAGCCATCCCAACGACCAATCGTTCGAAATCACCATATTCCCGGCACCAGAACATAATGACTTGGATTGTCAGGACAAGGAATATGACCGCAGTGATACCTGTAATGAACTCGCCTACCGCAGACGAGTTCCACAACGAACTGACAATCAGGCCGTAACCCCAGAGCACTGAGAGGACAGTGAGTCTCCTTAGGGATGGGTAGGACAGGTAGAACCTGTGATTCACTGCCATCCATGCGATTGCCAACAAGACGACAATTTCTGCCAGGTAAAGCTGTCCGAAGGCCGGGATGTAAAACGCTGACGCAAATCCGAAGACCGAGAGCCATCTCTTATTCTTGCCGAGTACGACGTGAGCCGGGAAATTCATCGCCGGCTTCAGACCCGTGGTCATCGACCTTGAGCCCGGAATATCTCCCGCGCCTTAAGTTGAATCTGCCAATAGTAGAACGCGTGTGCTATCGCATAGTCGAGGCCAGCGCGCCCGTCGAGAAACCCTCGGCGCAACACAAAGGCGTAGAGGAAATAAACCACGCCTCGAAGCGGAATACGACGAGACATCCCCACAAGCGAGGCTCTTAACCCTTGCCCTCCCCGCCCGTCAACCTTGGAGCCGAGGACAGCAAGGTGAGCCTCCCAGTCGCTGTAGCGATTATGGCGAGAAAAGTACTCAAAAAAACCATCGGGATCGTCGTGGATCAAACTTGCCTTGCCGGCGCCGACTTTGCCGTCCATCAAAGGCTGATAGTGCCCCTCTACCTCCCACATCGTCTTTACCCCTAGGTCGTCCGGTCGCGGCCAGCGTGCCGCAGAGCGACGAACCAAGGCCCGCTTCTTAACTCGGTGGCCGTGGCGCAGGAACTTGCCTGCGAACTTGTACGCCAACGGAGAATCGAGCGCATCCAAAGTGTTCTCATGGACAGTGCTACGAATTTCACGAATCAGGTCTTCCGTAAGCCGTTCGTCCGCATCTAGAAAAAAGCACCATTCCAAAGAACTCGGCACATTCACTTGCGCCCATTCCTTCTTCTTCGGATACCTACGATCCCAGCTGAAGTCGACAACCGTGGCACCTAACGACTCGGCAATCTCGCGAGTCGCATCCGTGCTTTCTGAATCGACAACAAAGCACTCCTGAAACATCGCAATGTGTTCCAGCGCAGCCGGCAGAGCCTTCTCCTCGTTCTTCGTAAGAATCAGAAGAATCACAGGCAAACGGTCGCCTGCGTCCACGCGTCGTTCCATGCTGTTATCAACCATTCTTGACACCCACACTTTCAATCAACTCGATGAACTGTTCCGCGGACGCACGCCAAGTTAAATCGCGATTTGCCGCAACCCCACCGGCACGTCCCATCTCAGATACGGCTGCTGGCTCTCCAATCAATTCATCCAGGGCCCGTGCAAGCGTCTCAGTATTTGCTGAAGAAAGCACAAGTCCTGCCCCGGCTGAATTGACGGTCCGAGAAAGTGCAGCCTCGTCAGTAGTCAAGATTGCACAACCCGCCATCATCGCCTCGGCAAGAGCGATTCCAAAATTCTCCCTCTCAGTTGGAAGCACAAATACTCCGGCCGACCGTAGGACATAGGCCGCCTCCCGTTGACCAATGCCTCCCAGGAAAGTTACAGACTCAGACACACCGAGTTCGTCGGCAAGCGATTCAAGCTCCTGCCGAGTGAACTCGTGATCCGGGCCGACCACGAGTAGCTGGCCTTTCACTTTGGAATTGCTGAGCGCCCACGATCGGATTAGTAAGTCTGGACGCTTCTTCCGAGCAAGTCTGCCGAGAAAGACAAAACGCGCTTCGCGCGGCACTGCGAGCCACCTATCGACGTTGTCGACGGCTTGCGAGGCTTCCAGAGAAGCGCCAAGCGGAATAACGGCGATCGGAAACGTTTGGTTAGAAGGTAGCGCGTCCACGCGTTCCAGGTCGGAAGTAACGACAATGGCAGCACTACTGCTGTATATTCTTCGACCAATCCAAAGATCGAAGACTGACTTTATCCATGAGTTCTTACGCCGATCGTAGACATCGAGCGTCCCGTGGGGCTGCAGGATGAAAGGCGTTTCAGCTCGGCGAGCAGCTCGGAATGCAGTCACAGTAGACGGTAGATACAAGCCATCCACGAGCACACAATCAGCCGTCGCCAGCTCACGCTCAAGAGTCCTCCTCATAGTTCGAGCGTATTTGTAGGGCGCGTACTTGGACGTGTGATGAAAGATAACCTGACAGCCGTCGACTTCGACGGGCGCTCCGAGCCGCACTTGAAAACCGTCGGAAGGGCCCAACGAATCGGATGTGATGATCACGGCATCATGCCCCATGCGAAGGAACTCCCTGTTCAGAGCCTTAATAGAAGTCGATGGTCCTCCGTCGTCTTGTGATATGGAGGCGGTGACCTGGATTATTTTCATATGACGAACATTTCCTTCTTCTACAGCGCATCGTTTCATGTGGTCCCGCGGGTGAGCACAACCCGGTTCAACTCCAGAGCGCGATCGAGTTCGCGTTTTGTCCAGCCCGGGGATGATCCACCAACGACGAAACGCGGTTGACGATGCGAGCTTTGTGCGTTCGGATCACTCGGCTGATCCCAAAACAAACCTCACACCGACAACACTCGAGTCTGGTCCTGCCACAACAGAATTCTCTGCAATGATTCCCGAAACGACTGTCATCGGCCGAGCAAGAACTGATCTGCCGATATGCGATCCCCCTAGAACGATGCACCGACTTGTTAACCACACACCCGGTTCTATTCGAATGGGCCGGGTGATGAGAGCCATGTCACGCCTGTGAGCGTGACTGCCTGTTGTCAGCATTGTTTCTTGGGAAATCGAGACATCATGCCCGATGGATACGCGATCTTGATTGTGAATCCACACGCCCTCACCTATCCAAGACCTATCGCCGATTTCAAGGTTCCAAGGAAATTTCACCCTTGTGCGCGGCCTAAATATGACGTCGCTGCCAATTTGAGCTCCGAATAGCCTAAGGATGAGCACACGAACTGCAGAGCTCACCTGCCAAGGGTTGTAGACGAACAGAAGCTCGAAAACGGCCCATGAGTACACGACGAGACGCGAGCGCCCCCACGACATACCTTTGCCTGGAGCGTCGAGCAGGTTGATCACAGGCACTCGCGAGCGTTTGGGTGTTTGGTCTTCTGACGCAGTCAATTGTTCTCCACACGTGAAAGATGAGACGTGTGGCATGACGCGGTTGACGCTCTCGCGTTTCGCTGGCCAAACGTCGACGTGATCAACCCAACGCGAAGCTTCGTTTCGCACATGAGTTCCTCTCGGCCCGGGAAGAGTTGCCCCCGGAAAGCACAATCACTCATAGTCTTCGACCGACTGAGCGTTCGTCACTAGTACGCGCCGTCCCGCGCAAGAACGGCTTTGGCCGTGCGCCACAGAATTACGATGTCTCCGGTCATGGACCAGTTTTCAACGTAATAGAGGTCCAGTCGAACGGTGTCCTCCCAAGACAAGTTCGAACGTCCACTTACTTGCCATAAGCCAGTAATACCCGGCTTAACCAGGAAACGACGGTGCACATGGTTCTCATACTCATTGACTTCGCGTTCTAGCGGAGGCCGTGGTCCGACAAGCGACATGCTCCCACCAAGGACATTGAAGAGCTGCGGTAGCTCGTCGAGGCTGAATCGCCGTAGAAACCGACCGACCGGGGTCACTCGAGGGTCGTCCTTCATCTTGAACATAACGGCGTTGCCCTCAGATCGTTCCTGCAGTTGCGCTAGCCGCGCCTCTGCATCCGTCACCATGGAACGAAACTTCAACATTTTGAACTGACTGCCATTGATGCCGATTCGTTCCTGACGAAACAGAACGCCACCTTCAGTGCTAAGCCGTATGGCGATAGCAATCGTGGCAAGAAAAGGCGACAAGAGGAGGACTAGTATCGCGCTCACCGCCACGTCGAAACCTCTCTTGGTGTAGAGCTTCATTCCCTCGTAGCGAGGCGTCTCAACGTGGATAAGAGGCAAACCGGCAACTGGGCGCGTGTGGATACGCGGCCCACCAATATCGGTCAGGCTCGGTGCGACGACGAGGTGCTGTCGTCCGGGTTCGAGGCTCCAGCTGAGTTCCCGCATGCGGTTGGGCGGTAGCTCTTCACTGCTAGTTACGACTACGGTGTCAGCGTCGACGGCCAGCATGGCAGCCTGCAATTTGTCCACATTGCTAAACACGGGGATTGTTGTGCCGGGCAAATAGTCGGCCAAATAGCCGCTTGGGATACAGGCGCCGACCACGAGGTAGCCCGCCGCAGGCTGCCGCGCGAGTTCTCGCGCGAGATGAGTTGCCGTAACCTCTGATCCAACAAGCAACACCCTTGAGGAATAGCGACCGTCAAGGCGCTGAACGCTGAGCCATTGGCGCCACATCCATCGCGAGAGGATGAGCACGCCCAAGCCTAGGGGGAAGGCGATCAAGATGTAGCCGCGGGCGAAGTCAATGTGGAACAGAAACGCCACAATGGCGAGGACTCCAAAGAGTCGAACGGTGGCATCCGCGACCTGACGGTACTCCTGTGGACCAGTCCCCAGCACCCGGTAGCTGCGGCTACCGTAGATACCCAGAATGAGCATCCACGCAGCGACAATTGATATGGAAATCACCGTGTAGCTCACGGTGATTTCGTTCAGGCGCCCACGAAATTGAAGGTCTCCTGCGGAAAGTCCCAACCACGCGATTTGTACCCCAAAAACCACCCAGATGAGTACCAGGAAGTCGGTGATGGCAAGTCGGGCAGCGTAGTTGTCACGCCAGGCACGATTCGCAGCACCCTTGGTGGGACCCGATACCCCGGTCGGTGCGGTTGTCCTGCTCATGTTCCCCCACAGTGTGTCGCGTAAGCGACACGACGCCCTCATCCAATGATCATTTGCTACGACACCACCGTGCACGCGTAGCGCCAGCAGCCTCGATTTCGGCGACGATGCCTGGCAATGTCCCCGCTTACGTTCAAGCCTGGAAGCTCCGCTCGGACTCCACTCGTGTGCGTCATCCAGCAGATCGATCAGCTGCCCTCCCAAGGAATTCCAGGAGACTGATCGTCGCTATAACGTACCCTATTCGGGTTACGCACAGATTAACAAAACCGTGACCTACTGCTGCCCCTTCCTACCAAATGCGAGTTGCGCTTTGCGGGTGCAGTCAGGCATTGCGGGTCGCCTTAGCAAAGGCCTCGACAATTCGCATCACGGCAGAGTGGATTTGGTCACCGACGCGTTCGTAGACGGCAATGGAAAGCCGATATGGATCCTCAATGTCGTCCTCGGTGGGGCTAGCCGGGGCCGGCGAGAAACCACGTGTGGCAGCGACTTCGGACACAAGTGCGCGAAGAGAGGCCGCTTGGTCGCTGTGCAGGGTCTCGACAAGCTCGACCCGTGACTTTGGAGAAATCACATTCCCGAGCGCGGGCAGCGACTCCAGGGCACCGGGCAGGAGGCGAGCAAACTGTTTAATTGTGTAGGTGTAACGCGAGGCACGGGGGTACAGTGCCGCGACGGCGCTGCGGTGTTCCCGAGTCGCGGTGAGCACCAGATCGGCGGACACAATCGCTTGCTGAGTGAGCTGGGTAGCAACGTGATCTTTGCCCTGCCCGCCGTGCCCCTGCGAGACGTCGAGCGCCTCGATGGTCATCCCTTGCCCGACCATCGCAAAGCTACCCGCGCTATGCACTTCGGCTTTGATGCCACATTCCTCAAGCTGGGCCCGCAGAAGTTCCTGGGCTAGAGGCGACCGGCAGATGTTTCCCGTACACACCACGAGGATGGTGAAAAACTCCGGACTGGCGTGGATCATCTTGGTCAGATCCTGTCCTTGCCGTTTTTTCCACGCCTACCGCGACGGACCGGCTTTGCACCCGAGGCGTTTGCCACTTCGTCACCGTAGCCGTATCCATAACCGTAGCCGTAGCCGTACCGGCCGTAGCCATACGCATCCGGGCCCTTGGTGGGAAGCATGGTCAGCACAAGGCCGGAAATGGGGGCGCCCACATTATCGAGTGCGCTTATCGCGCCTTTCAACTGGTTCTTGTGGGTGCGCCCCGCTGCCACGACGATAATCGCGCCACCTACGTTCTTGGCCAAGATGGCAGCGTCGGTTACGGGCAGAAGTGGCGGAGTGTCATATATAACGACGTCAAACATCCGGTTGAACTCGCCGATAAAGTGGCTCATTCTCGCGGATCCGAGCAACTCACTTGGATTCGGAGGTATCTGACCGGCGGGAAGAACAAACAACTGCGCCTTTCCCCATGGCTGGATGAGGTCGTCCAGCTCAGCGCGGCCGATGAGGAGGTCCGTGAGACCGACTGCGCCCTCGACACCCATGTACTCGGCGACTTTCGGGCGGCGTAAATCTGCGTCGATGAGCAACACTCGGGAACCAGCGTCCGCCAGGGCAATCGCGAGGTTCGCTCCAGTCGTGCTCTTTCCTTCGCTCTCGATGGATGAGGTGACCACGAAGCTGCGGTCGGTTCGGCCAACGTCAAGGAACTGCAGGTTCGTTCGCAGTGTGCGGAAGGACTCGGCGCGGGGGCTGCGAGGGTCGACGTGAACGATCAATGGCCGGTCGCGAGCGCGAGGGTCGAATACGATGCCGCCGAGGATGGGCACCTGCGTCAGTCCCTCCACGTCGCGCTCATTGCGGACACGCGTCTCGAGCGTCTCCCGCAGGACAGCAAGTCCGACGCCCAGCGCCAGTCCAATAAGCGTTCCCAACACGAGATTGAGAGGGACGTTCGGACTGACAGGTACTGACGGCACCGTAGCTTCCTGGGCACGGGTGAGTTTGACAGGAGAAACGGCATCAACAGCAGCCGGCGCTTCGATCTCCCCCACAACGGCGGTGAGGCTTTGCGATATGGCGTTGGCGGTTTCAGCTGCACGGACCGGATCCGTGTCCATTACCGTGATATCGATGATGGATGTGTCCATTACTGCGGACGCGGTAACGCGGCTAGCCAACTGGTCGCTAGCTATACCGAGTTCAAGCTTTCCGATCACAGGAAGAAGCACTATGGGCGTAGTGACCAGGCTCGAGTAGGTCTTTACCCTCTGAATAGTGAAGGTGCTGCCCTGCTGAAGTTCGCTTGTTGACCCGGTTCCCTGCGTCGAGACGAACACCTTGGCCGTTGCACTGTACTTGGGCGTCAAAGTGAGCGAGTATGCCGCGGCAAGCCCCGTGCCCACCAGGGTGATCAGAACAATGAGCACCCAGCTCTTGCGCAGGATCCGGATATAGTCGCGAAGTTCCACTCAGCGGCCTTTCTTTGAGGTGCAATTCGAGGCCGTATACCTGCGCCCCCCTTTATGGTGCCACACGATTGCGTCCGGACTGCCACTGCCCCGTTTCCATCGTGAGTCAGCGGAGCCGCTAGCTTAGCTCCATGGACTCTGATCTGTGGGTGCCGCGAACACGGCGATGGAGCGTCGTCGACGCCGCCTGGGGCGTCGTCGCTGCGGTGATCTTGGTGGTGCTGTTGGGCGCCACGGCGTTGCGCGGGTGGCCGGGCAATCCCAAGCTGGCCGAACTGTTCAGCTACCTGGTGGTGTGGGTACCGTTACTCGGGGCTGTGCTGATCGCAAGCATGGTGCGCGGCCGACGGTCACTGGCCAGGGACTTCGGGTTCGCCTTCCGACCGCTCGATCTGCTTTGGGGGCTTACCCTGGGCGTGCTCGCCCGGCTGATCACGGGTTTCATTGAGATCGCGGGGTACGGGCGGCTCGGTTCGGCCGGCGCTACCTTCGGCGAACCGGCGCACGACCTGTGGTGGGTGTTTGCGGCGCTGCTGGCTCCGGTGTTGATCAGCCCGGTCATCGAGGAGCTCTTCTTCCGTGGCTTGCTGGCTCGGTCGGTTCTCGCGGCTGGAGAGGCGAACGGCGGCAGCCGGCGGGCGGCACTGGTCATCGCCATCCTGGTGAGCGGCTCGGTTTTCGCACTGGTACACGTAGTGTGCGTGGGCACCCCCGCCGCCGTGCTGGTCATCGGCCTCTCCACCTTCTTTTTTGGGGCTGGCGCGGCGGCCCTGGCCTTGATTACTGGGCGACTCGGCGGGGCGATCGTGGCGCATGTCACGTTCAATGCCCTCGTGGTGGTGCCGGCGCTGTTCGGCTGAACCCGTCGACATTCAGGGGGCGCGCACAGCGCCATCCGGGCCGACAGCAAGGATGCGCTGGGCGCCTGACTCGATCACCAGGGTCGCAATCTCGGGTCGGCCGGCTGGAAGCACCCGCACGGTGACCCGACCGTGCCCCACTGTGCCGAGCACCTCCGCGACGGTGCGGGCCAGGGCCGCGAGGCCGTCGGGCGGGCTGTCTCCGCTGTCGTCGAGCACGGTCACCTCGACGCCGCGCTGCCGGGCGGCCGTGACCGCCTCGGTGACCAGCGGCATGAACAGGGCGCGGCCGCGGATGGCATCACGAAGGCGCGCCTCCACAAGCAGGCACTGGGCGCGCTCCGTCGCGGTGAGCACGTGCGGCGCGGCCAGCAGCTGCAGGGTGGGCCGGGCGAGCAGGTTCACCCGTCTGAGTTCGGCTTTACGTTCATCCAAGGCCGCCACCGTGGTGGCGTCGCCGCGTGCGCGGGCAATGTCGTCCTGGGTGAGCACCCGCAAAGTGGCCTCGGTGCGGTCCAGCCCCACCACGAACAAGGTGCCGGCGAGCAGGGTGCCGGCGTGCCGGATCACCAGCTCAATGCCGGCCACCACCGTCTGACCGGTGACCACGGCCCACGCCATGGCGAGAAGCGCGAGCACGGCGTAGCCGATCCAGGCCGCCCGGATCTGGCCGCGGGCGGCCAACACCACCAAGATCAGGGTGATGGCGCCGAGGTGCCAGTGCGCGAAGGGAACTCCGCTGCGCGGCGGGAGGTAGAGGAACATCAGAACAGCGCCGATGCCGCACAGGCCGAGCACGACAGCCACCCGTACCCGTGGAAACGGCTCCCGGCCCGGGCGCATCAGCGATATTGCCGCGAACACGATCGCCAGGTAGGCGGCGGCCATCTCTGTCAAGGGCCGGCCCGGCACGATGGCGATCATGGCGAGCACGCCGTGCACGAGCACGAACAGCGCGAGAATAAGCCGGGGCAGCGGTGTGGAGAGGTCCAGCGACCGGGAGAGCGCGTAGGTTCTGGCCGTGCTCGGCGTCGGCGCTTCCGGCTGACGCTCGGCGGAACGGCGGTCGCGCGGGAAGGTCTCGACAGGCTCGACCAGCGAAGAGGCGGGCTCGACCGGCGAAGGGGTGGCCTCGGCCGGCGAAGGGGGCGTGCTGCGCTCGGGGGCCCAGGCGATCACGACATCGGTACCGCGACCGGGGTGGGAGCGCACGTGGGCCGCACCGTTCGGCACCCGCCGCATACGTCCCACGATGCTCTCGGTGATGCCGAGGCGCTCCGGCGGCACCCGGTCGGGATCGAAGCCCACCCCGTTGTCGCTGACCGTCACCTGGAACCCATCGGACGTGGACACCACCGTCACGGTGCGCCGCACCGTTCTGGAGGAGACACGGGGCGGCCCCGCCGCCGAGGCAACGGAGTTGCGCAACGCCTCACCGACGGCGCCGAGCATGGCCGCCACGGCATCGGACGGAACCGTGCGCTCCACCGGCGCCGTACCGGCGGGCATGCCGGGGTTGTCGACCCGGACGACTGCCTCCGGCGCGATCTGGCGGGTCAGCCGAGTGAGCCGACGCAGGAGGTCGGACACGAGTACGACCGGTTGCACCGGCGGGGAGCGAAGCGCATCAAGCTGCCAGAGGGTCTTCGAGGCGTGCTCGGCCACCACGGTCGGATCGGTGCGGCCGAGTCCAGCCATCAGCAGGGTGGAGATGACGCTGTCGTGCACGAGGGCGGCGATGGTCAAGCGTTCCTCGCGCCGGGCCACCCGGGCGGCCCGCCCGGCCTCGGCCTGCCGCGTGAGCAGGGTGGCTTCATCGACGCGGGCTGCGGCCCGGCGGGCCGCGAGGGTGAGGGCCACGAAGACGCTCACTAGCAACAGCGAATACAGGCCGTCGGCCAGGCCGATCAGGGCCGGGTTGGCGTCGGCCGAGGTGCTGAACCGCACCAGACCGCTCAGCGTGCAGGCGAGCGCCGTGAACGCCCAAGCTGCTCCACCCCGGGCGAAGATCGCCACGGCCACGCAGGGCACCCCGGTGAAGGTGATTGCCCAGGGGATGTCGGCCCCGGCCGGCAACGGTTCGGTGCGCACCAGCAGCCAGAATCCGGTGATTGCCACGAAACAGACCATTTCCGCGGCCACGATCAGGCGCAGCATCCGCACCGACGCCCACCGGGAACAGACCCCCAGCGTCACGGGCAGGCCGAACGATGCGACCCAGGCCGCCACGGCCAGCTCGGGGCTCGGGTGCCAGGCCTGCGCCGTGAAGGTGCCGATCGAGAGAACGCCGAAAATGCCCGCCGCGCACGCCACGGCGATGCAGAGCAGCCGGGTGAGGTTGGCCGTGGCGGTGAGGGACGGAACGGGGGTCTCGACAGGCTCGAGCAGCGGGGCCGGCTTGGTCTCGACAGGCTCGAGCAGTGGGGCCGGCTCGACCAGCGGGGTCGGCTCGACCGGCGCAGGAAGGTCGACCGGCGGATCCTGTGCGCTCATGAGCGTCCGGGCAGCGGCAGGATGCCGTCCTCCAACGCACGCTTGTACAGGTCGATCTTGGTGCTGGCGGGCCGGCCCACCCGTTCGTACTTCGAGCGCACCCGGCGGATGTAGTCCACCACGGTGAGCTCGGACAGCCCGGTGTGCGAGGCCACCAAGGGCGCCTTCGCCCCAGCCGCGTAGAGCGAAAGCACTTCCCGTTCCCGGGGGCTGAGGCCGGCGTCGGACAGGTCGGGGTCGCCGTCCAGTGCCGCCGCCCACTCCGTGGAGGCGATGGTGTCGCCCGCCGCGGCCCGGGTGACAGCGTCGAGGAGCACATTGGCCGGTTCGGACTTGCGCACGACGCCGAGCACACCGCTGCGGGCGGCAGCCCGCATGAGCTGGGCATCGTCGCCGCCGGTGAACGCGAGCACCGCCGCACCCGCGGCACGGAGCCGGTCGACGTTGTCGGTGACCGTGGAACCGTCGGAGAGCCGCAGGTCTAGGATGACGAGGTCGATGTGGGACTCCCCCGCCTCGTCGAGCAGCTCTGCTACCGTGGCGACCGTAGCCACCACGTGGATTTCCGGGATGGTGTCGAAGAGACCCGCGAACCCGCGGGCGACGATCTCGTGGTCGTCGATCAACGCGACCCGGTACCTGTGCATACTCTTCCTCTCGCTGCCCCCGCAACGGGTGCCCTGATAAATGACGGCTTCCACCGATTGAGCTGGATGCTTAGTGTGGTGAAGGGGAACGCGCCGGGGGGCTGGCTGGGGCGCTCTCGACGAAACTGCCTGCGTTCTGCGGGCTCCCGTCGGTTGAGCGCCCCCGCTCCTGGCCACCATGCTCCGGGTCGTGCCGCAGCGCTTCGCGGCGGCGGTTGTTGAGCACGCCGTGGCTCTCTTCGAGGTAACACGAGCCGCAGAGCGATTCGTAGGTGACCTCCACGCCGTCGATGGCAACCTGGTCGCCGTCGAAGACGAAGGACCCGTCGACCTTGCGGCCGTTGAAGACGGCCTTGCGCCCGCACCGGCAGATGGTCTTGAGCTCCTCCAGGCTGTGCGCCACCTCGAGTAAACGGCGGCTGCCGGGGAACGCGACGGTCTGGAAATCGGTGCGGATGCCGTACGCCAGCACCGGCACATTCTCGATGATGGCGATCCGCAGCAGGTCATCCACCTGGGGTTCGGTGAGGAACTGGGCCTCGTCGACGAGCAGGGCGCTCACGTCCAGGCCGGTGCCCGCGAGCACGCCGGCGCGGTGCTCCTGGAACGCGGCATACGCATCCGTTTCGGGGGTGAGCAGGAAGTCGACCCCGCGGGTGACGCCCAGGCGGGAGAGGATGCCGCGGTCGCCCTTGGTGTCGATGGACGGTTTGGTGAGCAGCACCCGGTGGCCGCGCTCCTCGTAGTTGTAGGCGGCCTGGAGCATTGAGGTGCTCTTGCCGCTGTTCATCGCCCCGTATCGGAAATACAGTTTCGCCATTACCGCCGGTACCGCCTTGCCCTGTCGGAATTGCGCCGCAAGCGGCCGTTCACCTTTCAGCGTACTTGGCGGGAGGCTTTCGGCGCGCGCACCCCAGTGGGGGTGGCCGGGGTCGCGGGCGCTTCCGCGGTCGGCGGGCGGGCGTCGGTGCGCAGGCCGTCGAACTCGATGGTCAACGACGGGCGCCGCACGGTGACCCGCACATTGGCGAAGGACACCCGGATGACGCCCAGATACGGCCGGAGCAGCGCCCGCACCCGCCGCGGCGGCAGGTCGAGGGCGGCCTGGATGGTGATGGTGTCGACGCGCGCGGGCTGGGGTGCGGCGGCGAGCACGCCGAGCGGCCGCAGGGCGGCGGGCGCGACAGCGGCGGCCGGGCCGGGCGCCCCCGCGATCTGCACGACCAGGCTGTGCGGGTCGAAGCCGGGCGCGGCACAGAGGGCCCCGATCAGCGCCGCCGTTGCGGCCCGCTGTTCGGCGCTGAACGCCGTGGCCCGATGCTCGGGGTCGGCGACGACGAGCAGCCCCGGTGTGCCGCGTTCGGTGAGAGCGGCCCGTTCCCGGGTGGCGACGGTGTCGAGCCAGGTGCGGTCGATCTCGGCGACCAGGCTCCGGCGCACCTCGGCGGCCAGATGGCCGGCCTGGGCGATGTCGAGCGCGGTGACGGCGCCCTTGTCGAGCAGGGCGGTGAGGAAGGGGATCACGCCGGACTTCAGCGCGGTGACCTGCTGCTCCACCACGGCACGGGCCATCTGGCCGCGGGCCTCCTCGGTACGGGCGACGATGGCGCGGCGCGCATCCGCCTGCCAGGCGAGGATCGACTGCACGATGCGACGCGAGTACGCGGCGCCGGCCGCGGCGGGCGCGAGGATCTGGATGGCCGAGACGATCGCGTAGACGGCGATGGGCACGTCGACCCGGAACGATCCGGCCTGCGGCAGGGTCACCGCGACGGCGATGAGGCTCGCGACCGCACCGGAGAGGATGATTTCCCGCCAGGGGCGGTAGGGCGCCAGCGCGAGGAGGAGCAGGCCGATGCAGACCGGGCCGAAGTCGTCTTGCACGAGCAGGTTCCCACCCCACCGGCTGAGCTGCTCGAGCAGGTAACCGAACACGGCCAGGCTCACCATGATGAGGTGCATCCGGGCGCCGAAGGGCGAGTGCGCCGGCTGTGTGGCGATCACCAGGGTGCCCGCCGCCGCGGCCATGGCCAGGATGGCGAGGGTCGCCAGCAGCGGATTCTGCACCTGGTCGGACTGCAGCACGGTGGCGATCACGGAGTAGCAGAGCACGAAGGCCGCCACGGCGGGCGCCAGGGGCCAGGCGGCGAGGGTGCCGAGCGGGTCGAGGCGCTGCTGGGTGGCGCGGCGGGCGATCACGGGGCGACCGCGCCGTCGGGCGTGCCGGAGGGAGTGGACGCGCCGGTGTCCGGGGCGGCCGGGTCGCCGGGCGTGCTGTCTGGGGTGGGCGCGGAAGATACCGGGGTGCTGGCGGGCGCGGGGCCGGCGGGCAGGGTGAGCAGTACCGAGGTGCCCGCGCCGGGGCGCGACCAGATCACCACGGAGCCGCCGAGTCGCTCGATGCGTTTGCGCACCGACTGCCGCAGCCCCAACCGGTCGGAGCCGGTCTCGGCCTCCATGAAACCGCGTCCGGCATCGAGCACCATCACCGAGACGTTCTGGTCGTCGGCCTCGATGACCACCTCGGCGGAGACGATGCCGGCGTGCAGCAGCACGTTGACCAGGCACTGCTGCACGGCCAGGCCGAGCTCGCGATCGCTCTCGGGACTGAGCCGGCCGAGGGCCTCTTTGTCGCCGGTGATGTCGACGACGAGACCACGGTCACGACTGCGGTCGATGGCCCGGAACACGGCACTGGAAAGCCATCCGTCGCTGCCCGCCGGAGCGCCGGCGCTCCGTTCGTCGACGTGGGTGAGCCAGTCCCGGTCGGCGAGGGTCTGCAGGGTCTCGCGCAGCCCGGCCTCGAGGCCGCGGCTGAGCGGACCCGGCTTGGCGCGGGCCACCGAGACGAGCTGGTTGAGGGTGGTGTCGTGCATCAGGGCGATGGCCCGCACGTCGAAGTCGTGGCGCAGGATGCGCGATTCGTCGTCTTGCACCGCCCGGTGGATGGCCGGCTGCGCGGCGCGACCGTGCCGGCGGGCGAGCCCGTCGAGCAGCATCACGGCCACCAGGAAGAGGTAGGTCACGATGGTGAACACGTCGGGCCGGTCGGGCACGGCGGTCTGCGAGACGGCCAGGGTGGCGGCGACCTCCGCGAGGAGGAATCCGACGGTGCTCCACAGCACGCCGACGAGCGCCCCTGAACCGGCGCCGCCGACCATGATGAGCGCCATCTTGGGCAGGGAGATGAGGAACATGTCCGAGGACGGGAACACCCCCGGCATGCCGAGCACCGCGCCGGTGAATAAATAGGTACACACCGCGCCGAGCACCAGGTAGGCGATGGTGAGCGGCACCGTGCGCCACTTGGCCAGCAGCGCGAGCATGGCGGCCATGCCCAGAAGCGCGGCGACGGTGACCTGGAGCCGGTCGGTGACCGGGGACACGCTCAGCGCAAGCACCGACAGCAGCGCACCGGCCAGGCAGACCAGGCCGAACCAGTGCGACGCGCGCGCGAGGGCACGGCTCAACGTGGCCTGAACCAGGTGGCCGGGTAACCCTAGTGACATCGCGCCCTCTCCGCCTCTGATTATCTCAGGTGCACGAGGGCGTGTCAGTCGGCACATCCTGACTTGATCGTGTCAAAGACTCGCAGAATTCGTCATTTCCGACGGCACGGTGCATCGCGGGTCGCGGGTGCCGTTTCACCACCCCGTCCAGGGCCGTGAGCCCAAGACCGAATGCCAAGGCAACTTGAGGGCACGGCTCAGGGCTGATCGCCCCGCAGTGACGTACCGTGGTGCCCCGCTACTGCCCGGTGCGACAGCACCACAATCTGGGTCAGAGTGACGGTGTTGCCTTGCCCAGAAACCTGCAGGAAACTCAATCCCGCTAAAATCCGCGGATGGAGATAACAGAAAACAAAGACGGCCGTGCGCGAATCGATTACCTCGACGGGCTTCGCGCCAGTCTCCTTCTTCTTGGCATCCCCTTTCATGCGGCACTCGCGTTCTCTGGCGAGACGTGGTTCGTAACGAGTCCGGACAAATCGAATTTTCTTTACGCGCTGTCGGAGTTCCTGCATGTGTGGCGTATGCCAGCATTCTTCATTGTGGCGGGGTTTTTTGCCGTGATGATGCTTCGGAGGAGACCTGCGGGCCGGTGGTGGAAAGGGCGACTCAGGCGACTCGGGATCCCCCTTCTATTTGGAATGATCATCCTGAATCCATTGCAGTGGATCACCCTTGGATACTTCGACACGATGTCATCGTCGTCAGCGTTCGCCCTCGCTATGTCGAAGGCGCTCCCGCCCTCGTTCTACTGGACCATGCACCTGTGGTTCCTCGTAGAGCTCCTGATCTACTGCGCCATCGTTGCGGCAATCTTCGCGACACCGTTGCGCTCACACACATCTCGCATTGTCGGCCGGTGCGTCAGCTGGATCATCAATCACCCTGTAGCCGGAATCGCAATCTATCTAGTGGTCCTCTCGATGCTGGTCGGCGCGGGTTTGGCTGCATGGCAGGTTCTCGATCTCGGAACGGTATTCGCTGGCCTAATCTCTCGCAACATTGTCATCTTCGCGCCGGCATTCCTTACCGGTTGTCTGCTCGCAACGCGATCAGACCTTCTGAGCGCATTCACCCGCATCTCAATGCCGGCACTCTCAATAGTGGGCTTCGGATGCGTAGCCGTGATTCTGGTCATCGAGCTAGGACTTTCAAGCGAGTCGTCCGCGATTCTCTCACTGCAGTCGATCGCCTGGACAGTAGGAGGGCTGACCCTGTCAGCGGTGGTTTTCGCCATCGCATCGAAGGTCTTCGTCAAACCGAGCTCGCTCGTCAGAGTGATAGTAGACGCGTCGCTGGTGGTGTATCTGTTGCATCAACCGTTGATCATCCTGATTGGGAATCTACTGATCGATCTACGCATCACAGGCGTGGTGGCCTGGGTAGTCACGGTTGCCAGCACTCTCATCATTGCGCTACTGGCCTACGAGGCGGTGAATCGCGTGCCTGGAATGCGTTTTCTGATGTCAGGACGCGCCGATCGAGGCTGGAGTTTTCTCGATCTGCGGAACAACTTGCCTGAAGCTGCTGCACGAGCGTCGAGCCAAGGTCGCTAGGGTCTAGCGCGACCGCGCGCACCTTTCAGGAATTTCCATTTACCTCTTTTTCGCAGTTGATAGTTGGTTGTCGCCATGCGCGCTGGGCACGAAGCCTGGCCGGACCCTTCCCAGTCATACGGATCTATGATCAGCCGGGTGCGAGGTTCGCTGGGCACCCTGGCCGCGTGCGCAGCCAGGAGTGCGCCGATGACCTCGGCAGTGCTCAGGCGCTCTAGTCAAGCAGCAGGGCAGTCTGCACGGGTTAGGCAACCGCCTCGACAGCGTCCACCCACGCCGCGCCGCGCCGTTCGACCAGATGGGAATACCGACGGTAGCGTCAAACCACCAAACAAGGCTGGTGCCCGCGAGTGGACGTTCAGAAAAGGGTCGGTTCCACATTCATGGGCAGCTCCGCGGCGATGAGGGAAAGAGGGACCTCCAAGCTGTCCTGCGGGCCGGCGCCTTCGCTCGCGGGCACGCCGGTCAAGGCCATCGAGCGGATGCCGCCGGTCGCCGGGTCCTCCCGGCGCCGCTCAAGCCCGTGCGCGCGCAGCAGCGGGTGGATGCGCTCGGCCAGCCACTGACGGTACTCCTTGGGGGCGTAGGCGCCGCGTTTGTAGAGCTCGCGGTATCGGGGCATCAGCTCGGGGTGGTCCTGCTCGAGCCAGTGGAAGTACCACTCCTTCACCCCGGGCTTGAGGTACAGGGCGCTGTAGAGCACCCCGGTGGCACCGGCGGCCTTGGCCTGCCGCATGGCCTCGTCGAGGTGGGCGCGGGTGTCGGTGAGGAACGGCAGGATCGGCATCATGAACACCGAGCAGTCCATCCCCTTCTCGCGGATCGCGGTGACCGTCGCCAGCCGGGCCTTCGTGCTCGGGGTGCCCGGCTCCACGGCCTGCTGCAACGCGTCGTCGTAGATCGCGATCGACAGCGCCAGGTCCACGGGCACCTGCCGGCTGGCCTCAGCGAGCAGGTCCAGGTCGCGGCGCAGCAGGGTGCCCTTCGTGAGGATAGAGAACGGGGTGCCGGAGTCGGCGAGCGCCGCGATGATGCCCGGCATCAGCCGGTAACGCCCCTCGGCGCGCTGGTACGGGTCGGTGTTGGTTCCCAGCGCCACCGGATGCTTGCCCCAGCTGGGTTTGGCGAGTTCCTTGCGGAGCACCTCGGCCACGTTCACCTTGACGATGATCTCGTTGTCGAAGTCCTTGCCGGCGTCGAGGTCGAGGTAGTTGTGGGTGGGGCGAGCAAAGCAATTGTGACTGACGATGCCATTGGCGATGAAGTCTCCGGTGCCCGTGGTGATGTCGATCATGTCCATGGTGGCGCCGAGGTCTTCAATCGACACGATCTGAAGCTTGGCATCCGATTTGACGGCTCTGCCAGCGATGGGGAGCTTACGGTCGATGGCAGGGCCGCTCAGGTTAAAAAACTTCGACCGCATCGCCAGCCCACCGGTCACTCGAACGCAGCGAACACCATTCGGTCTCGCGTCCTCGAGCACGTGATCGATTCCCAGCACCTCCATGGACCTCTGAATGTTGGCGAGAATCGCATCGTCTTTGTTGCTGATGCGCAGAACTCCCTGCGAACACGATCCCTCGGCGTCGAACACGCCCGCAAGATACCCAGCATGCCAATCCACATCCGGCGACTCGGGCCACGCAATCAGTGTGGTGATCTGGGCGTAGTTCGCCGCCTTTCCCGAGTAGATCGAGTTGATCGCCCGCCGCGTTTCGGAGGCGGCTGAAAAGGGCCGCGTTAGCGTGTGGATGTCTTCCTGGTCGAGAAACAGGCGGGTGCGGTTGAGCGCTTCAGGATCAGCCGATGCGAGCCTGAACAGCCGCACCTTGCTACCGCCTCCCGTCCGACGCGGATAATCACGGGAGATCATCATGCCGTCGCCTCGTATCATCCCCGTCAGGTAACCCCGCCTATAACTGGGCGCAAAGTATTGGGGCTGAGTTGTCTCGGTGAGTCCATTGAGCCCGAAGCCCATCAACTTATTGTTCGTGGTGAGATACGGACGTTGCCCATCGCCGCTCATCGAGCCGGTGACGAACTTCCAGCCTCGCTCGGTGAGAAAGCGGTGGTCGCCGCTCGCCACAATCTCCGTACCGTCGCCCAGAGTGATCCGGTGGCCCCGCTTGCGCGTGTTCCAAGCCGCAAGCACGGTGGTCTGCACGAAGCGACGATAAGACCCCTCCACTCGTGTGCCGATGATGGCCTCGCCGACTTTGACGTCCCACAGGGGCTTTTGCCGCCCGTCTGCCATCAGGATGAGGGTTTCAGGGCTCAGGCAATAGGTGCACGCATGGGAACAGCCCCGGTACGGGTTGATCGTCCAGCCGAAGGGCATCGCGCTCTGGCCGGGGACCCGGTTGAGGGCGGACTTGGCGAGCACCTCGTGGAACGTGATGCCGTCGAACTCGGGGGTGCGGACGCTCCGCACCAGGTTGTTCAGCCGGGCGAGGCCGGGCAGGGCCCCGGCCTGCTCGGTCGTCAGTTCCTGTCCACTCCAGCGCATGCCACTAGTCGAACACACGTTCGATTTTGATGCAAGCGGGCTGACGGCATCCGCCAGAGCCGGACCCGACGACGACGGGGCGGCATAACTCGTGCAATCCCCGCCACACCTAGCCCAAACAACCGGTTTTGGACCCATTTCAGAAAAACTGCAGGAGTTATGCACACCGGATGGCGGCAGCGGGCGGCTAGGGGGTGACTGGCTCGGGGTCGAAGCCGAGCGGCTTGGTGCGGGGCATGTAGAAGGCCGCCGCCACGGTCGCGACCGCGGTGATCGCGAGGGCGACGAACACGGCGGATGACGCGGCCGTGATGGCCTCGGGGCCGTGGCCGGTGTTGCCCGGCAGCGCGTAGATCGCGTTGGCGAGGGCGCCGAAGATCGCCACGCCCACGGCGCTGCCGATCGAGCGGGAGAACATGTTTGTTCCGGTGACGACCCCGCGTTCGTCCCACTCGACGCTCGACTGGGCGGCGATCATCGATGGCGTGGCCACCAGGCCCAGTCCGAGGCCGATCACGAAGCACGAGACGGCCACGGTGGCCACCGCGGGGGTTGCCGCGGTGAGGGCCAGGGTCACCGTTCCGAGAACGGTGATGGCCAGGCCGATCAGCACGGTGGCGCGGAAGCCGATCCGCAGGTAGAGCCGCCCCGACTGGGATGCCGAGATCGGCCAGCCGATGGTCAGGGCCGCGACGGCCAGACCGCCGAGGATCGGGGTGACGCCGAGCGAGCCCTCCAGGTACGTCGGCACGAACGAGGTCAGCCCCAGCATGATGGCACCGACGCCCAGACCGATCAGCGAGCTGGTCAGCACCACCCGCCGCGAGAACACCCACATCGGCAGCACCGGTTCGGCCGCCCGGCGCTCGGCGAACACGAAGGCGATCAGCAGCAGTGCGCCGGCGCCGAAGACGCCGATGCTCTGTGGCGAGCCCCATGCCCAGGCCTGGCCGCCCTCGAGCACCGCCAGGAGCAGGGCGCTCAGCGCGAGCATCAGCAGGGTGGCCCCGAGGTAATCCACCTTGTGCTTGCGGTGCTGGATGGTCTCGTGGAAGGTGCGCATGAGCATCCCCGCCGCCAGGAGGCACAGGGGAATGTTGATGAAGAAGATCCAGCGCCACGACGAGAATTCGGCGAACACCCCGCCGAGGGTGGGGCCGACCACGGAGGACACCGCCCACACGCTGGCGAGGTAGCCCTGGGTCTTGGCGCGCTCGGCCACGGTGTAGATATCGCCGGCGATGGTGACCGACATCGGCAGGATGGCGCCGGCGCCCAGGCCCTGCACGGCCCGGAAGGCGATCAGGGCGGGCATGCTCCAGGCGAATCCGCACAGGATCGAGCCGAGCAGGAAGATCCCGATGCCGAACAGGAGGATCGGCTTGCGGCCGATGACATCGGAGAGCTTCGCGTACACCGGCACCGACACCGCTTGGGCGAGCAGGTAGATGGAGAACAGCCACGGGAACTGCGAAAAACCGCCGATGTCCTTCACGATGGAGGGCACCGCCGTGGCAAGGATCGTCGACTCGATGGCGACAAGCCCGGTCGTCAGCATCAGGGCGATGAGGATGGGCCCGCGTTCGGACCGGAAGCCGACGTCCCGTCTATCCACGCTCATCGGATGGACGTTGCCCGGGTGTCGTCGCTAGTGCTCACTGTGGACCCAAGCTTCGGGCAGGGCGAAGTATTCCGGCCACTCGCAGATCGAGCGCGTCGAGATCGGGTCGCGAGGTCGCGACAGGCTCGATCAGCGGACGGGGCACGGGGTCTCTAACGCTTGAAGACAAGGGTGCAACCACTCGGTGATCGAGCTTGTCGAGATCCCGTCGCCAGGCCTCGACAAGCTCGACCAACGGATGGGTCGCCGCCGACCGGAGCGGGCTACGCGGTCAGGTGCAAGGTCTTGGCGGTGGCGGCCAGGCTGGCTGCAGCGGCCGCGGGGTTGTCGGAGAGTTTGGTGCCCAGGCTGGGGATCATTTCGCGCAGCTGCGGCTCCCAGCGGGAGTAATCGCTGGGGAAGCAGCGCTTGAGCAGGTCCACCATGATCGGCGCGGCGGTGGATGCACCCGGCGATGCCCCGAGCAGGCCCGCGATGCTGCCGTCGGCGGAGGTGATGACCTCGGTGCCGAACTGCAGCACGCCGCCGGCCTTGGCGTCCTTCTTCATCACCTGCACGCGCTGCCCGGCGGTGATGAGCTCCCAGTCCTTGGCCTGCGCGGTGGGCATGAACTCCCGCAGCGCCTCGAGCTTGGCCCTCCGGGAGGCGAAGACCTCGCCGATCAGATACTTCATCAGGCCGAAGTTGTTCTTGGCCACCGCGAGCATGGGCACGAGGTTGTGCGGACGCACCGAGAACGGCAGGTCGAACCAGGTGCTGCGCTTGAGGAACTTGGGGCTGAACCCGGCGAACGGGCCGAAGAGCAAGGAGGTCTCGCCATCCACCACCCGCGTGTCGAGGTGCGGCACCGACATCGGCGGCGCGCCTACGGCGGCCTTGCCGTACACCTTGGCCTGGTGCTGCGCCACGATGGCGGGGTTGCTGGTGCGCAGGAACTGGCCGCTGATGGGGAAGCCGCCGAAGCCCTTGATCTCGGGGATGCCACTCTTCTGCAGCAGCGCGAGGGCTCCCCCGCCGGCGCCGACGAAGACGAACTTGGCCTCGACGGTGTTGGTGTACCGGCCCACCAGGCTGAGCAGCTTGAGTTTCCAGGAACCGTCGTCCTGCTGCTTGAGGGTGGTGACCTGCTGGTTGAGATGCACCTTCACGCCGCGCTTCTGGAGCGAGTCGAAGAGGTACCGGGTGACCGCGCCGAAGTCCACGTCGGTGCCGGAGTCGATGCGGGTCGCCGCGATCTTCTGGGTGGCGGCGCGCTTCTTGGTGAGCAGCGGCGTCCACTGGCCGATGACGGCGGGGTCCTCGCTGTACTCCAGACCGGCGAACAGCGGCTGGTCGGCGAGCGCGTCACGGCGCTTGCGCAGGTAGTCCACGCTGGAGGAGCCGTGCACGAAGGTCATGTGCGGGGTGGAGTTGATGAACTTCTCGGGCTCGGGCAGCACACCCGTCTCAACGAGGTGCGACCAGAGCTGGCGGCTGATCTGGAACTGCTCGTTGATCGCCACCGCCTTCTCCGGTGTCACCGAGCCGTCCGCCGCCTGCGGCATGTAATTGAGCTCGCAGAGCGCTGCGTGGCCGGTACCGGCGTTGTTCCAGGGGTTGGAGCTCTCCTGAGCGAGTTCGCCGAGGCGCTCGTAGACCTGGATGTTCCAGTCGGGCTGCAGTTCGGCGAGCAGGGTGGCCAGGGTGGCACTCATGATGCCCCCGCCAATCAGGGCGACATCGACCTTTTCTGAATTCACGCTCTTACTCTAACCCGCGGGATGAGCGGGTCCGCCGGAGCCTGCGGCAACCAGGCGCACCCACGCGCACCCCACACGTACGCCGGGGCGCACGCCGACGTATAGGGTGGCCAAATGGAATCCACCGGAAGCCGTCTCGGCCTCTCCCTGGGCATCATCGCCCTCGCCGCTCCGATCGTCGCGCTGGGCCTGTTCATCGGCAGCTTCGCGATCACCGCCGTCGAAGCGATGCGCAGCAACCCCCTCGCCGGGGCGACCTTCTATACCAATCCGGATTCAACGGCCCGGGTGGCCGCCGCCGCGGCCGACCCGGGGTCCGCCGACGCCGCCACCCTCACCCGCCTGGCAGACCAGCCCGCGGCGATCTGGCTGCTGCCGGAGCGATACCCGATGGACACAGTGCGTGCCGACGTCGCCGCGATCGCGGATGCCGCGGCGGCGGCCGGTCAGCTGCCCGTGTTCGTGATCTACGGCATCCCCGACCGCGACTGCGGCAACTTCTCGACCGGCGGCCTGTCGGAGAGCGACTACCCGATCTGGGTCGAGTCGATCGCCACTGCCCTCGACACCCGCGCGGCCGTCGTCATTCTCGAACCGGATGCGCTCGCCCTCGCCCAGCAGTGCGGCAACGTGCCCCAGCGGGTGGCGCAGATCCAACAGGGCGTCGCCGCCCTGCAGGGCACCCTCGCCACGGTGTACCTCGACGCGGGCCACTCCGACTGGCTCGATGCGGCCACCACCGCCAACCTGCTCAACCAGGCCGGCGTGCAGAACGTGCGCGGCTTCGCCACCAACGTCTCCAACTACAACGACTCGGCCGCCGAACAGGCCTTCGGCGAGGCCGTCTCCGCGCTCACCAACGGCGCCCACTTCATCGTCGACACCTCCCGCAATGGCGCGGGGAGCAACGGCGAGTGGTGCAACCCCACCGGACGGGCACTCGGCGCGACCCCCGAAGCCACCACCGATGACGGGCTGCGCGACGCCAACCTCTGGGTGAAGGAGCCCGGCGAAAGCGACGGCACCTGCAACAACGGCCCCGCCGCCGGCGAGTGGTGGCCGGAGCGGGCCCTGCAGCTGGCCGCCGCCGCGGGCTGGTGACCCTCAGCTAGGTATTGATGGATGCTCAGGGCGAGTAAGATCCTCAGGTATGTCATCGTCTGGAGAAACACGCAGGGTAGCGGTGATCATCGAGGATGACGCGGATATCCGGCATCTGCTCGAAGCCGTGCTCACACAGGCCGGATTCGACGCGATCGCAACGAGCAACGGCCTCGATGGCGTGCGTGCCGTGCGCGCCTACGACCCCATTGTGACCACGCTCGATGTGAGCATGCCCGGCATGGACGGCTTCGAAACCGCCAAGCGCATCCGGGCGTTCAGCTCGACGTACCTGGTGATGCTCACCGCTCGCGACGAAGAGATCGACACGCTGCAGGGCCTCGAGGCCGGCGCGGACGACTACCTCACCAAGCCGTTCCGCCCCCGTGAATTGCGCGCCCGCATCGACGCCATGCTGCGCCGCCCCCGGCTGGCTTCGGCGCCGGCGACAGCCGGCGACCCGGCGGATACTCCGACCGCCCAGCCCGCGCCCGCCGCTCCGGTAGTCCAGGTGCAGGCCACGCCTGCTCCCGCCGAGATTCCGTACACCCCCGCCTACGTGCCGCCGACGCCGGTGGCCGCTCCCCCGGCCGAGGTCATCCCGACCCTGGCCCCGGTGCCCGTGTCGGTGGAGTATGTGTCCGCCGCCGCGCCCACCGTCATTGTGTCCAACGACAGCGCCGTGGCCGACGAACGCGCCGACGACTGGATCGAGCACAACGGGCTGCGGTTGAGCAACGACATGCGCCTGGCGATGCTCGGCTCGGCCGAGCTCGACCTCACCCGCACCGAGTTCGACCTGCTGGCCGCGCTGCTCGAGTCCAAGCGCCGGGTGCGCAGCAAGGCCGACCTGGCGCTGCTGCTGCGCGGTGAGAGCTACGTGACCTCGTACTACGTCAACGAGGCCGACAAGCGGGCCGTCGAGGCGCACCTGAGCAACCTGCGCCGCAAGCTCGGCGACAGCCTCACCGCGCCGCGCTGGCTGGAGACCGTGCGCGGGGTGGGCTACCGGCTGGCGGCGTCAGACGAGGCCGGACGCGAGACCTACTAGCGCGGGTTCACGCGACGGGTCGCGGGGTCTCGACAGGCTCGACCAGCGGAACGGGGCTCGACCCGCGGGAACTGGGCTCGACCGGCGGGTGGGTTGCGCGACCGGCGGGATGGGTGCGTGGCCGGACGGGTGTGCGGGCGTATGGGGTCGGTACTGCGCCGTCAGCGCTGCAGGGCGAACATCGTGGCGAGGTCGTGGCAGGCCTGCTCCCCCACCTCGTTGAGCCGGTCGATGTGCCGGGCCGAGCCGGCGATGTCGCCGTCACGAAGGGCGTCGTGCATCATCGCGGCGGTGGCCTCCACCGTCACGGCGCCCACCATGGTGCTGCTCGAGCGGATGCTGAGCAGCACGACGTGAGCCTCTTCGGCATCCGGAAAGGCCAGTGCCGTGGCGAGGCGCTGCGAGCGGCTGCGCCACAGGTGCACGAAGTCGTGCACAAAACGGCGCTGCATCTCGCGGTCCCCGCCCATCTGGGTGAGCAGGGTCCGTAACGCCGTGGCTTCGATGTGGGCGCTCACACCCGGTAGCCGCGGTGGCGCTTGATCAGGGTGAAGAACATAGTAAGAGTCTGCAGCACAGTGGTGACTCCGAGGATCGGCCAGCCGATCCAGAGGATGGTCGACTGGATGACGACGGGCAGCTGCAACCAGATGAACACCATCGCGGCGGCGGCGGCCACGCCGACCAGCAGCGGCACGAGGTGGGCGTTGCCTGAGCCGCGCTCGGCCTTGGCCTGCTCCGCCCAGTTGTCAACCTGCTTGTTGCTGGCGAACTTGGTCCAGGCCCGCACGAAGTGGCCGATCCGCACCCACATGTAGATCTCGGCGGGGAAGAAGGCGATGGCGAAGAAGATGTCCTTGCCGTTGCGATTCTTCATCGACATGGCCGTGCGCAGGTTGAGCAGCAGCGCCACGGTGGGAGGGATCAACCAGATGGGGCTGAACACGAACGCGCCGATCGACAGGGAGGCGAACAGCAGGATGAAGAACATCACCCGGGTGAGCACGTTGACCACCATCGAGAAGTTCTCGATCCAGCGCAGCCGCAGGTTGGGGTGGAACGGCTGGCCCTTCGTGTCGCCGCGCTGACCCGGCCACATGAGTTCGATGGCGCCGAAGTTCCACTTGACCTGCTGGGCATCCAGGCCGCGCAGGGTGGTCATGCCGCCCACGTTGGCGCGCGCCTGGGCGCTGATCTTGGTGAGGTAGCCGGCGCTCTTGATCTGCAGGGAGAGCAGCGAGTCCTCCACCTCGCTGTCCTTCACCCACGGGGTGGCCTGATGGCTGTCCACCATCACCTCGCGCAGCGCCTTGGTGGAGAAGATCGAGAACTGGCCGCCGAGCACGGCCATGTTGCGGCCGCGCAGCATGTTCTGCATGTTGAAGGCGGCGAACTGGGCACGCTGGCCGGCGATGAGGAAGCTCGGCACGACGCCCTTGATGACGGTGTCGTCGATGCTGTAAATCGCCGAGATGCCGCCGACGCGGGTGTCCGAGGCGATCTCGGCCTCGAGCTGCTCCACGGCGTTCGTCGCCGCGGTCGTGTCGCCGTCGACGCCGAGCAGGAAGTCACAGCCCTCGATGAGTGAGTAGCCGTAGTTGAGCGCGCCGACCTTCTTGTCGGGGTTCTCGCCGATGTCGTGCACGAACACCTCGGTGAACTGCATGACGCCGTCCGTGACGACCTCGTGCGGGCCGGCGTACTGGCTGGCGATCTTCACGGTGTCGTCGGTGGTGTTGTTGACCACCACGTGGATCACGTCGGGAAGGCGCGTCTGGGCGAGCAGGGAGTCGAGCACCCCGCCGATCGAGTCGGCTTCGTTGTACGCCGGCACGATGCATCCGATAGTGGGGCGGAAGGTGGGGAGGCCCTCGACCATTTCATTGAATTCATTGGCGTAGGCAGCGAGCACCGGGTCGACGGGCGCGGGCTTGGCGTAGCGGTTTCTCTCGTTCACATGTGCAACTTTGTCAGGGCAACTCCCGGTTTGTGCTGAGGACGTGTCAAGGTTTTCTCAAGATAAGCTCAAGAACGGCGCAGCAGCAGCACGCCCACACGATTACCGGGGGGACCACATGCCGACGACGACCCGCACGCGCCTCGCGTCGCTCACCGTGGCCGCCGCCCTCACGCTCAGCCTCGCCGCCTGTGGGCAGGCGCCCTGGGCCGGTTTGGATGCCGCGGGCAGCACACCCACGCCCACCGCGAAGGCCACCATCACCCCGATCGTCAACGATCTGTCGGCCGGTTCGGCCCGGCACGAGCTCGTCGCCGGCGATGCGGCCCTCACGGTGGACTACTCATCGTCGCTGAGCATGGACCAGTGGACCGCGTCGGCGAACAAGCCCGTGAGCTTCTCGGTCAGCGCCGCGCTGGGCACCGATGACGGCCAGGGTGTCTACCTGTCCAAGGTCAGCATCGTCACGGCCGTCAGCGGCCCCACCGGGGCCTTGGATGCCCCGGCCACGTTCGTCGACCAGTCCTCCCTGCCCACCGGGTACGTCATGAAGGCGCCGTACAGCTACGGCCAGACGTACGTGCTCTCGGCGATCGACCCGGCCGCCACCAGCGTCACCCTGTCGTTCACCTATGAGCTGCTCATCCAGACGACGCCCACGTCGACGACGTTCGCCAAGCAGACCGCGAGCGACCAGCTCACCATCGCCATCGCGCAGTGACCGCCGGCCCCACTCGGGAACCGTGAGTGGGGCACGCGAACTCGAGTCTTGTGGCGCTCAGCTCCCAGTTCGCGGATGCTTGTTCGCGCGTCGGGTCAGAGGTCGCCGCGGGGAATCGGGGCCGCATCCACGGCCACGGCGATGTCGTTGCCGCCGCGGTGCTTGACGATGTCGATCGCCTGGTTGACCGCGTCGCTGAGCGCACCGAGGTCGTAGCCGTGGTCGAAGGTGTCGGCGATGCCGAAACTCGCCGTGAGCCGGATCTGGTACGACTCGCCCAGCGGGCCGTCGACCAGGGCGTTCTGCACCCGTTCGGTGATCGCCCGGGCCTCGGTGGCGGAGGACACCCCGGCCAGGATGAAGAACCGGCCGGCGGCCAGGTGGCCGATCTGGGCCATCATCGGGGCGCTGCCGCGGAGCGTGTCGGCGAACCGGGAGATGGCCTCATCCCCCGCGGTGCGGCCGAACGCGGTGTTGATCTCGGGCAGGTTGTCGATGTCCGCGCCGATCACGGCAAGCCCACGCTCGGACATCTCGGCCCGCTGCAGGTGGTCGGCTGCGGCCTGACGGAACGACGGCCCGGAGAGCACGCCGGCGGCCGAGTGGATGCCCACGGCGATGTCACCGACGGCGTTGCTGCCCACCCGCTCGGCTCGCAGGATCGACACCGCGATGCTCGCCGTGACGATGAGCGCCATGTTGAAGATCGAGGTGGTGCCCGTACCGAAGTAGGTGGTGAAGGTGATGCTCCCCGGGCCGTCCAGGAGGAAGGTGACCGCGCGGCCGAGGTAGAAGAGGCAGGCGAGGAACAGGACGATCGCGAGGATGCGTCCGTTCACGTTGCGGCGCAGCCGGCGCCGCATCGCCTCTGCACCGCCGAGGGCGCCGAGCGAGGAGATGACCAGCCAGAGCAGCCCTGCGCCGGCCCATTCGCCGCCGTCCTCACCGGGGATGATCGTGACGACACCGACGATGAGGGCCAGTCCGCCGACAACGAGGAAGGCCGAGGACCGGCCGTTGTAGACCCGGCTGCCCGACCAGAGCGAGCCGATGGAGATCACCAGTGCGGTGTTGGCCAGGGCGATGGCCCACCAGGCGGTGTCGCTGATGGCATAGACGCCGTAGCCGACGGCCACCATGATGCCCGTCACGAAAGCGAGGCTCCACAGTCGCCCGGGCGGGTCGTTGCGGTTGAGCGCGGTGTTGAAAATGAAGGATGCCCCGCAGAGCACCACCATCAGCCCGCTGATCATCTGCAGTGTCGGTGCGTCTAGTTCCATGTTGTCCCCCGGCGGGCGTGGCAGTCCACGCTCACCCTCTGTTCACCGGGAGCGTGGCGATCGCCGTGGTTCCCTTGCCTTTGACGGATTCAAGTCTGAGGTCGCCGCCATGCTCGCGCATGATCTCCCGGCTGATGCTGAGGCCCAGCCCGGTGCCGTGCACGCTGGAGCCGCGTACAGAGTCGGCCCGGTAGAACCGGTCGAACAGGTTGCCCTGCTCGTCTTCGCTCATGCCGCGGCCGGTGTCGGCGACGCGTACCTCGATGCCGCAGTCCACTTCGTGCGCCGACACAGTGACCTTGCCGGACTCCACGTTGTACTTGATCGCGTTCGAGAAGACGTTGTCCACGACCTGGCGCAGCCGGAAGGCGTCGGCGATCACAATGATCTCGGGCAGGTCGACGAGTTCGAATCGAATGCCGCGTTGCGAGGCCAACGGCTCGGCCGATTCGGCGGCATCCGTGATGATGGCGGTCAGATCGCACGCCGCCACGTTCAGCGCCAGGCCTTCCTTGGAGGCGCTGGCCGCGGTGAGCAGCCCGGAGACGATCTCGAGCAGCCGGTCGGCGTTCTTCGACGCGATTTCCAGCATCCGCCGGGTGTCGGGGTCGACCCGCTCGTCGTCGAGCGCCAACTCGAGGTAGCCCAGAATCGAGGTCAGCGGGGTGCGCAGCTCGTGGGAGACGGAGGCGACGAGGTCGTCCCTGGCCTGCACCGCGCGCACCTCGGCCGTGACGTCGCGGGTCACCAGCACCCCACCGTCGAACCGGCCGGCGGTGTCGCGGATGGGCCGGGCCGACACGAGCACGGCGGCCTGCTGCTGGTCGGGCGAACCGACCCACACCGTCACCCGGTCGACGGTTTCGCCGCGCATGGCCCGCTGGGTGGGCCGGTCCGGGCCCTCGAAGAGGGTGACCCCGTCTTCCTTGAAAACTATGGCGTCCAGGCCGACCCCGTCGCTCACCCCGAACCGGGCGAGCAGCGATCGTTGGGCCCGGTTGATGAAGTTCACCGTGGTGTCTTTGTTGTACCCGACGACACCGAAGTCGACGGTGTTGAAGATCTCGTCGAGGGTCTGCTCCTGGCGGCGGGAGCGCTGCAGCGCCGCCTCGAACAGGCCCGCTTGCTGGGTGAGCAGCACCCGCTGCGCCTGGGCGCGTCGGTTGGAGGTGTAGGTGACCGAGGCGACGAACGCGAGCATGATCGTCACCACCGCCAGCAGCGGCGCCTGGCCGGCCGTGTAGCCCGTGGCGTTCAGCGGATCGGTGAAGAATTTCAACGGCAAACCGGCCCAGAGCAGCACGGCGGAGAACAGCACACTGCCGGTCGCCCCTGCCAGGCCGAAGTGGGTGGACATCCAGATGACCGGGAAGACGAGCAGGAAACTGACACCCAGTTGCGGCTGGGCTTCCCGGGCCAGGGTGAGCCCGACGATGTCCAGCAGCGGGAGGATCACGATCCACGACTTGGGGAACAGGCGCCACGGCACCGCCGCGGCAAGGCCGGTGGCGGCGAAGATGATCATCACGCCGAGGAAGTACAGCGGGGCCGCGAACATGGCCGCATTGTTGACGACGGTGACGACCACCAGCAGCAGGGTGGCCGCGGCCAAGAGCAGCTGGGAGAGGAAGACGCTGCGTTCCACGCGCTCCCGCACGCCGACGCGCGGCATCCTCAATATCTGCTCGACCATACTGTGACCCTAACCTTTACAGCGACAACCCAGACACGGCGCGCACAGGCAGTACGGCGGCCGCTCCGAATTCCTCCAGGCGGGCGAGGGTCTTCTCGAAACTGCGCGGCACCCCGTAGTGGAATCCCTGTGCGCTCCGGATACCCAACGAGGACAGGTGGGCGGCCATGGCCTCGTTCTCGACACCCTCCACGATCATCGAGTACTCGAGGTTGTCGCCGAAGCCCTGCAGCGCCGTGAGCACCTCGCGCTGGCGCACATCGTCGAGGTCGTCGACGAGGCTCTTGTCGATCTTGAGGATGTCCATGGGCATCCGCACGAGGGCGTCGACCGAGGAGTCCTGGGAGCCGTAGTCGTCGAGCGCGATCATGATGCCGATGTCACGCAGGTGGTCGGCCTGGGCACGCACGGCGGTAGAGACGCGGGCCACGGAGCGCTCGTTCAGCTCCAGGCAGAGCGAGATGCCGGGGTAGCGTTCGGCCAGGTCTTCGACGAACGAACCCACTCGTTGGGGCAGGATCTGGCCCGCCTCCACGTTGATGGTCATGCAGACGATACGCGGTTCGATGAGCCGGAAGTCGGCCGCCGCGGCCATGGCCTTGACGGCCACCTGCCGGGTGAGCGCGTCGAGCCGGCCGAGGCTCTTGGCCTTCTCCACCAGGGAGGGCGGCGACAGCGGGCCGAGCTCGGGGTCGGTGTAGCGCACAAGGGCCTCGAACGCCCAGATCTGGCCGGTGACGAGGCTCACGATGGGTTGGAAGGCCAGTTCGAGGAGGTCCTCGTCGATGGCGCGGGCGACGATGTCGTTCATCTGCGAGGAACGGTGCCCGGAGATGTTGATGCTGCTCTCGTTGGCGGGGCCGCCGCGGCGGCGGGACTTCTTGATGGCGAGCATGCTGCGGTCTGCGTCGCGCAGCAGCTGGTTGACATCCGTCTCCCGGTGCGCGGAGTAGGCCAGGCCGATGCTGAGGATGGGGTTGATGCTGAAGCTGCCCACGGCGAGCGGGGCGCCCGTGGCCTCCATGATGCGTTCGGCGAGCAGCTTCGCCTCGGCGAGGGAGGACAGCCGGGTGAGGATCACGACGAACTCGTCGCCGCCGACCCGGGCGACGACGTCGTACGGGCGCACGACGCCGCTGAGCCGGCGGCCGAGTTCGCTGAGGATCTCGTCGCCGGATTGGTGGCCGTAGCGGTCGTTCATCCGCTTGAAGTCGTCGAGGTCGATGAACAGCACGGCCAGGGCCTCGGAGTAGTCACGGTGGTCGTTGATGTTCGCGAGGGCGTCCTGGAAGGCGCCGTAGTTGGGCAGCCCGGTGAGCGGGTCGGTGTTGGCGCGGATGGTGAGGCCGCCGATGCTCTCCCGTGCGGTGAAGACCACGTCGGCGGTGTGCGCGAGCGCCGCGAGGGCGCGCCGGTCGTCGTTGGTGAAGGGGAAATCCATCACATCGCGACGGGCCACCAGGTACTGGCCGCCGAGAACGGTGATGGCCACCGGCACGTCGATCTCGCCGCGGCCGGCGGGCTCGTGCCGGATGCTGGCGGATTCGACGCCGATGGTGTCGTGCACGGCGCGCAGCAGCACCGTGGCGAGGTCGGCGGTGGGGTTGACGGGGCTGAGGGTGATGGGCGTGATCTGCCCGCCGGTCTTGGTGAAGTGATTGGTGGCGTTCAGGTCGATGACGCCCGCGACCACCCCGGCCAGCCGGCGGCGCATCGCGGTTCCGCGCTGGATGAGGATGGTGCCCGCGGCCGCGACGCTGAGCGGCACGAGGGTGACCGCCACCGCCAGGGTGTCGGTGCGCAGGTCGAAGAACGGATGCGTCCACATGGCGATCAGGGCACAGGACACCGCGTAGCCGCCGCCGACGAGCACCAGGCGAACGGCGGAGTAGGTGTGTTCGGTGGCGGGCTGGGGCGGGGTGCCGGAGAACCGGCGGCGGAGCGCCTCGATCACGACGACAGTGACGATGTAGGCGACAGCACCGCCGGCGGCTACGACAGGTTCGGCGGAGCCGACGGCGTGGAGCAGGGCGACCGTGGCGAGGAAGGCGACGCCGCCGACGCCGGTGAGACCGGCCGCGTAGACGGCCACTTCGACCCGGCGTGCGGTGAGCACCACCACGAGCAGCACACCGAGGCAGACCAGACCCAGGGCGATGCGGGGGGCGAAGGCCGGCTCAAGCGCGAGGACGACCAGGATCGGCAGGCCGACCACCGGGCTGCGGAACCCGAGCGCGCCCAGGCGGAAGCGCGGGATCTCGAACACGCCCGCGCAGACCACAGCGCAAGCCGCGATGAAGAGGTGCTCAGGGTTGCCCTCGAGGATCAGTTCGATCAGCGAGAAGACGATGAAGAAGAGCGCCGTGGCCGCGAACAGGCCGAAAACCACCCGGCCCGCCACCGCTGCCCCTTTGATTGTCTCCACAAGGTCTGACACTACTGGAGCGCTGCCGCGGATCGGGCCCGCGCCGGATTATCCGACCGTGAGTTTTGCGGCCAGGAGTTCGGCGATCTGCACGGCGTTGAGCGCCGCACCCTTGCGCAGGTTGTCGTTGCTGATGAACAGGGCCAGACCACGGCCGTTCGGCACCCCGGGATCCTGGCGGATACGTCCCACGAAGCTCGGGTCGGCGCCCGCCGCCTGCAACGGCGTGGGGATGTCGGTGAGCTGCACTCCGGGAGCGTCGCTGAGCAGCTCGGTTGCCCGGGCGACGGAGATGGGCCTGGCGAACTCCACGTTGATCGAGAGCGAGTGGCCGGTGAACACCGGCACACGCACGCAGGTGCCGGAGACGAGCAGGTCGGGCAGCTCGAGGATCTTGCGGCTCTCGTTGCGGAGCTTCTTCTCCTCGTCGGTCTCGAACAGGCCGTCGTCGACGATCGACCCGGCAAGCGGGATGACGTCGAACGCGATGGGCCGCTTGTACACGGTGGGCTCCGGCATGCTCACCGACGAACCGTCGTGCACGAGCTGGAAGAGGTTGTCGTCGCTCGCGGCCGCGCGGATCTGCGTGGCCAGTTCCTGCGCGCCGGCCAGGCCGCTGCCGGAGACCGCCTGGTAGGTGCTCACGATGAGGCGTTCGAGGCCGGCCTCGTCGTGCAGAACCTTGAGCACCGGCATGGCCGCCATGGTCGTGCAGTTGGGGTTGGCGATGATGCCCTTGACGGCTCGGTCGATGGCCTCCGGGTTGACCTCGCTGACCACCAAAGGCACGTCGGGGTCCATCCGCCAGCCCGACGAGTTGTCGACCACGGTGACCCCGGCGGCGGCGAAGCGCGGCGCCTGGCTCTTGGACAGCGTGGCGCCGGCCGAGAAGATGGCCACATCCAGGCCGGTGGGGTCGGCCGTTGAGGCGTCCTCCACCACGATCTGCTCGTGCTTCCAGGGCAGCGTGGTGCCCGCGGAGCGCGCCGACGCGAAGTAACGGATGCTGGCGACCGGGAAGTCGCGCTCCTCGAGCAGACGGCGCACCACGGCACCGACCTGGCCGGTGGCGCCCACGACGCCGATGTTGATGCCGGCGCGGGTGCTGCTGGGTGCGGTGCTGGTGGCTACGGTGCTGGTCACTGTGTGGTCCTTACTCAGTCAAGTCTCAAGCCGTGCAAAAAGTCGGAGGGTGCGCACAACTCCTGCAATTCTCCCCGAACGGCGCCGAATCGGGCCGGTTTGGGTGTTTTTGGCAGAAATTGCAGGAGTTATGCCGGGGTGTGGGCCGGACGTCGGGAGGGGCGGGCCGTTCACGAGGGGGAACTGTTCCCGAAGCGGACAAATGGTACCGGCGTACCGGGCGCAGATGTCCGTTCGGGCAATAGTCGGCTGCCGGGGCGACGGCCGACGGGGTCAGCGGCCGGTGCCGCCGTGCACAACGGCCTCGTCGTCGGCGTCCAGGCCGAAGGCCGTGTGCACGACGCGCAGAGCCTGGTTGATGGTGTCGGCCCGGGTGACGACCGAGATGCGGATCTCGCTGGTGGAGATCATCTCGATGTTGATGCCGGCCTCGAACAAGGCCTCGAACAGCTTCGCGGAGACACCGGTGTTGGTGCGCATCCCGGCGCCCACCAGAGCGAGCTTGCCGATCTGGTCGTCGTACTGCAGGCCGGCGAAGCCGACGTTCTGCTGTTCGTTGGTGAGCGCGGTGAGCACCTGCTGGCCCTCGGACTTGGGCAGGGTGAACGAGATGTCGGTCAGCCCGGTGGAGGCGGCCGAGACGTTCTGCACGATCATGTCGACGTTGGCATTGGTCTTGGCGACGATCTTGAAGATCTGCGCGGCCTTGCCGGGGATGTCGGGAACGCCGACGACCGTGACCTTGGCCTCGCTGAGGTCGGCCGCGACCCCCGCGATGATGGGCTCTTCCACTGTCTCTCCATTCGATACTGCGGCGGCGTACGGGCTGATGGCGCCCGGGTTGTAGACGATGGTGCCGGTGTTGTTGTTGAACGATGACCGCACGTGCAGGGTCACACCGTGGCGGCGGGCGTATTCCACCGCGCGAATGTAGAGCACCTTGGCACCAGCGGCGGCGAGCTCGAGCATCTCCTCGCTGGAGACCCGTTCGAGCTTGTGCGCCTTGGGCACAACGCGCGGGTCGGCGGTGAAGATGCCGTCGACATCCGTGTAGATCTCGCAGATGTCGGCACCGAGCGCGGCGGCGAGGGCCACGGCCGTGGTGTCAGAGCCGCCGCGGCCGAGGGTGGTGATGTCCTTGGTGTCGCGGTTGAAGCCCTGGAAGCCGGCGACGATGGCGATGGCACCCTCGTCGAGTGCGTCGCGCAGCCGGCCCGGGGTGACGTCGACGATGCGGGCGGCGCCGTGCTGGGCATCCGTGATCATGCCGGCCTGGCTGCCGGTGAACGAGCGGGCGTCGTAGCCCATGCTCTTGATCGCCATGGCCAGCAGCGCCATGGAGATGCGCTCCCCCGCGGTGAGCAGCATGTCGAGCTCGCGCGGCGCCGGGATCGGGGTGACCTGGTGGGCGAGGTCCAGCAGCTCGTCGGTGGAGTCGCCCATGGCGGACACGGCCACGACGATGTCGTTGCCGGCCTTCTTGGTGTCGACGATGCGCTTGGCAACGCGTTTGATGCTCTCGGCGTCGGCGACGGATGATCCGCCGAACTTCTGCACGATCAGGCTCACGTGGGCACTCCTGGCTTCCGGGTACGCGGAGACATCCCGCCATCCCATCCTAAATGCGTTCGTATTCTCGCCGGTTCATGTGACGCCGCGCGCGGGCCCCGATGCTGACTGGCCCATTTCTGCTAGTCGCGAGCACCTCCGCACTAGCAGTTCCGGGCCAGTCATCTCTGAGGGTTGGATGACTGGCCCATTTTCGCTAGTCGTGAGGGGCTCCGCACTAGCCAAAATGGGCCAGTCATGACGGGGCGCTAGGAGGTGACGGTGCGTCGCCCCTCGAAGGCACGGCCGAGGGTGACCTCGTCGGCGTACTCGAGGTCGCCTCCCACGGGCAGGCCCGACGCCAGCCGGCTCACCTTGATGTCGAGGGTCGTCAGCAGACGCGACAGATAGGTGGCAGTGGCCTCGCCCTCGAGGTTGGGATCGGTGGCGATGATCACCTCTTGCACGGTGTTGTCGGCCAGGCGCGTCATCAGCTGACGGATGCGCAGGTCGTCGGGTCCGATGCCGTCGATGGGGCTGATCGCTCCGCCGAGCACGTGGTACAGGCCCTTGAACTCGCGGGTGCGTTCGATGGCGACGACATCCTTGGCCTCTTCGACCACGCAGATGGAGGTGGGGTTGCGGCGCGGGTCGCGGCAGATCATGCAGGTCTCCTGCTCGGAGACGTTGCCGCAGATCTCACAGAACTTCACCTTGTCGCGCACCTCGAGCAGTACGTTCGCCAGGTGTGACACGTCGAAGTTCTTGGTCTGCAAGATGTGGAACGCGATCCGCTGCGCGGATTTGGGGCCGATACCGGGCAGCCGACCGAGCTCGTCGATGAGTTCCTGAACGATTCCTTCGTACATTTAGTTGTCGTTCCTCTGTCGCGAGATGGGGTCGTGCGGCTGCTCCTCGATGAACGTGGCGCCGAGAATCTCGCGCACCACCGCCTCGCCGTACCGTTGCTTCTCCGCGAACGCGGGTGAGCGTCGGGCCGGAGCACCACGCTGACCGGCGGGGGCGGATGCGGCAGGCGCGGCGGTCGCGGATGCCCCGGCTGCCGGTGCCTGACCGGGCGCCTGCTGGCCACGAGCCTGCTGTGGCGCCGCGGGCGGCTGCGCGGTCGGCTGGCTGCCGGGCCCGCCGCCGGGTGCAGAGAACCGCTGCGGGTCCGGCGGCAGGTCGTCGTAGGGCGGCGGTTCTTCGTCGAAGGGTGGGTCGAAGTCGGGCTCCGGTGCGTAGTCGTAGCCCGGTGCCGCCGGGGCCGATGGCTGCGGGGCAGAGGAGGATACAGGCGCGGAGGGGACGTCTGCCGGGGCGCTGGGGGCGGTGCGGGCGCCGGTATCGGAGGGGACTGTGTCGGCAGGGGAAGCGCTGGCGGCCGGGGCTCCAGCAGCAGCGGGGACACCGTGGATCGGCGCCAGCGCGGGCTCCTCGGCCAGGGTCTCCGCGGCAGCCAGGGCGGCGGCGGATCCGGGAATGACGACCGTGGCCCATCCGGTGGACGTGGTCGGCGGCGCGAGGGTGGCGGTGGCCGAGCGAGTTGTTGTCGCGGTGGCTGCACCCGCTCCGGCTGATCCCGCGCCGGAACCTGCGCCGAAGGCGCGTGCGTCACCGGTCGTTCCGCTGCCGGACGGGCCGCCGAACTCCGATGACGGGGCGCCTGCCGCGGTGGGGTTCGACGCGGACGATCCCTGGGCCATCGAGCCGGCGGGAGCAGTGCCCGCGGAAGCCGTGCCCAGGGAGGCCGAGCCGGTGGGCGTGGGGCCGGCAGCTGAGCTTGCGGGGGCGGAGCCTGCGCGACCGGCGCCCGCGGGAGCCTGGGCCGACTCGGCGCTGGAGGGCCGGGAGGTGGATGCCGCGTCGGCGCCAGCGGTCGGGCGCGCGGGAGCTCCTCCGGCGGACTGGCCGGCGCCCGCCGCGGCGAAGGTCTCGGAGTCGGCGCGGGCGATGAACTTCACGCGCAGGCCGAGCACCTTGACGATGGCGCCGCGCAGGAACTCGCTGACCCCCTGGCCGGGCGCCTGCTGAGCCTTGAAACCCTGCATGTCCTGCTCGCTGGGGAAAGACAGTACGAGGATATCCTCGCCGCGCAGGTCCAGCACGCGGGCGGTGTACACCACGAGCCAGGCGCTGAGCTTGACCTCCTTGACGGCGTCGAGGATCTGCGGCCAGGCGTCCTTGATCTGGGCCAGCGTGACCGGCCCGACGGGAACGGCCGGGGTCGCGACAGGCTCGGTGGCGCCGGCCGGCTCGGCCGGGTCGGTACTGGCGGATGCGGCGGACGATGCACCCGAGGTCGCGTCGTCTGCGGGCGTACCGGATGCGGGCTCGGCGGATACAGGCGTGCCGGACGAGGCGGCAGCGCCGGCGGACGCAGGAGTGTCTGAGGACGCAGGCGCACCGGAGTCGGCCACGGAGCCCGCGGTGGGGTTGGTGCCGACGGGGAGAACGTCGGCGGCCGGGGTGGCCGCGGTCGCGCCGGTCTTCGCGGCGGCCGTCGCTGCGGTGTCGCCCGGGGTGGCGGCCGGGGATCCGGGCACGCGAGTGGCCCATCCAGCGCCGACTGGGGCGGCGGCCGCGGCCGGGGCAGGCGTAGCGCCGGCGGCCGGCGCGGCGGCCGGCGGCGCGGCTGGGGCCGCGGAGGCCGGCGGGCGGGACGCCGCGGGCGCGGGCGCGGCGGCCTGGACCGGCGCATCCGTGCTGCCGCCGTCGACGCCGATGCGCCGTTCGAGGCGCTCGACGCGGGCGAGGGCGCCGCGGGTGGTGTCGTCGGCGGCGGGGATGAGCACGCGCGCGATCATGAGTTCGAGGTGCAGGCGGGGCGAGGTGGCGCCGGTCATCTCGGTGAGGGCGGCGTTGAGGATGTCGGCGGTGCGGCTCAGCTCGGCCGGACCGAACTTGGCGGCCTGCACCTGCATGCGGTCGAGTTCGTCTTGCGGTACGCCCCGGAGCACGGCGGCGGCACCGGCGGCGCTGGTGGCGGCCACGATGATGAGGTCGCGCATGCGCTCGAGCAGGTCTTCGACGAAGCGGCGCGGGTCTTGGCCGGTCTGGATGACCCGGTCGACGGCGTCGAACGCGGCGGAGGAGTTGCGGGCGGCGATGGCGTCGACGGCGTCGTCGAGCAGGGTCGCGTGGGTGTAGCCGAGCAGGGCCACGGCACGCTCGTACTCGATGGCCTCGGTGTCGGAGCCGGCCATGAGCTGGTCGAGCAGCGAGAGGGTGTCGCGGGGCGACCCGCCGCCGGCGCGCACGACGAGCGGGAGCACGCCGGGAGCCACGGTCATGTGCTCGCTGTCGCAGAGCTGTTGCACGTAGTCGAGCATGGGCGCCGGCGGCACGAGCCGGAACGGGTAGTGGTGGGTGCGCGAGCGAATCGTGCCGATGACCTTCTCGGGCTCGGTCGTAGCGAAGATGAACTTCACGTGTTCCGGCGGCTCTTCCACGATCTTGAGCAGCGCGTTGAAGCCCTGCGGCGTGACCATGTGCGCCTCGTCGAGGATGAAGATCTTGTAGCGGTCGCGGGCCGGCGCGAAGATGGCGCGCTCGCGGATGTCGCGGGCATCGTCAACACCGTTGTGGCTGGCCGCGTCGATCTCGACCACGTCGAGCGAGCCGCTGCCGTCGCGGGAGAGCTCGACACAGCTGGGGCAGACACCGCAGGGGGTGTCGGTGGGGCCCTCGGCGCAGTTGAGGCATCGGGCCAGGATGCGCGCGGACGTCGTCTTTCCACAGCCGCGGGGTCCGCTGAAGAGATAGGCATGATTGACCCGGTTGGTGCGCAGGGCGGTCATGAGCGGATCGGTCACCTGAGACTGACCGATCATTTCGGCAAAAGTCTCTGGCCGGTAACGGCGATACAGGGCGGTAACCACGAGTTCAATCGTACTTGGTGCCACTGACACGCCGGTCGGCCCATGCACAGGGCGGATGCGTGGCCAGGCAACACGTTGAGCTCGCGACAGTGGTCAGAGGGCTGCTTCGCTGAGCGCGAAGCAACCGTTTCCCCGCTTTCGCGGGAGCTGGGGTGCGGGCTCGCGGCGGATGGCGAGTCTCCCGCTCCGTTCACGTGAGGGTCGCGGTGGGGCTCGGCGGGCACCGCCGTCAGTCTTCGTCGAAAAAGATCTCTTCCACGGGTTTCTCGAACAGCCGGGCCAGCCGCAGCGCCAGGGGAAGGCTGGGGTTGAATCGGCCCGCTTCGATGGCGTTCACGGTTTGCCTGGACACCCCCACCTCTCTGCCGAGAGCCTCTTGCGACCACTTGCGTTCGCGCCGCAGCGCCTCGACGTGGTTCCTCACGCGGCGGCCTTCGCGGCAGACCTCGTGATCACCGAGTAGCGCACCCAGAAGTCGGCGACCAGCACCACGACCAAGCCGATCAGCACCCAGGCCGGATTCGTCTGGGTGGGGAACACGACGAACAGGCATCCCGCGACAAGGGTGAGGATCAGCAGGTCGATGAAGGCTTTGGCTTGAGCCTGCGTGGCCACCTGGCGCTCGAAACTGTCCGGGGCCGACGTGAGCTCGCGGCGCCCGATCCACCGGCGAAGCACATTGATGCCCAGGCCGCCGCCGACGATCACGAGGAACTGCAACACCATGAGAGCGATGGGTACCCACGGTGCGACATCGGCGTCTCGCGCCACGCCCGCGAACCCACCCACCGCTCCGCCAACGACGACCAACACGGCGATATAGGCGATGTAGACGAACCGGACCTTCATGACGAACTCCTGACCTGGCGACCAATGTGTAAAGGTTACTTTCCACCCTAGTGGAAAGTTAGTTTTACAGTTCGCTGGAGAAACGGCGCAACTGTTGCCCAAGCGGACTAGTGCGCCCGGCGTAGCGGACGCAGTAGTCCGCACTGGTGACAGCGGGGCGAACGCGGGGATGCTCTCCAGGTTTCGACAAGCTCAACCAACGAGACGGGCGCGCCCCAACGTCGGTCGAGCTTCTCGAGACCTGGCGAGGTGGCCCCTAGAAGTCGGTGTGGCCGAGGTGGGGGCGCGGCACGAAGCTGATCCGGGTGCTCTCGGTGCCGTGCAGGCACAGGATGACCAACTCATTCTCGGCGCGGAGCACCGGGCCGGGCACGTACAGCGTGGTCTGCGGGCCGCGGTCCCAGAACCGGCCCAGGTTGAACCCGTTGATCCAGGCCTGACCCTTGCCCCAACCGGCGGTGCTGAGGAACAGGTCCACGCCAGGCTCGGCGCCGAACCGGCCGCGCGCGAACGCCGGACCGCAGAGAGAGCCAGCGACCTCTGCGTCCGGAACCAGCGACAGCGGCGCCGGCGATCCGGGCGCGTCGGTCGTCGACGCGGGCACGGTGGCCGTCGCCGCGGGCGAGGTCGCACGCGACATCGGCGCGGTGGCAGCCAACCCGGGTGTGGTCGCAGACAGCGGCGCCGGGGAGCTCAGCTGCGGGGTAGGGGTGAGGTTGAGGGCGAGGTCGAGCTCCACGTCGAGATCGAGGTCGACCGCGCCGGGGCCGGCGATCGGTGCACGATGCGATGAAGCGGCGGTCGCGGCGCCGTGCTGCCCGTGCTGGGGGGCGAAGAGGCCGCTGCCGGAGCGCACGAACCCGTCCACATCGAGCGGAAGCACCTGCCAATGGGCGAGGTCGACGCGGTCGAGGGTGGCCGGGCCGATCAGGCCCTTGTCCTCGCCGATGCGGGGGCCGTAGTTGACCCGGCCCTGGTCCTCCACGAGCAGGTCGAGCCGGTCCCCCGGCGGCAGGCTGAGCGAGCGGTCGTGGTGGTCGCGCTGCAGCACACCGACGGCGGTGCCGTCGACGAAGACCTGCGCACGGTCGCGCACCTCGCCGAAGGAGAGCACCCGGGCGCCGGGCGTGAGCCGGCTGCGGTACAGGGCGAACCCGGTGTACTGGCCGAGCGCATCCATGCTGGGCAGCTCAGCGGCCCAGGCGGCACTCGTGTCGGCCAGCTCCGGGAGGGCATCCCAGAGCGACACGGATTCGTCGAGCACCACGTCGAAGGCCGGGGCCGGGTTCGCGGGTTCGGGCAGCGGCGGCAACGCGGCATCCGCGGCAACCGGCGCATACCGGGTCAGCACCTCGCGGAAGGCGAGGTACTTGGCCGTCACCTCGCCACTCTCCGAGAGCGGGGCGTCGTAGTCGTAGGAGGTGACGGTGGGCTGGAACACGCCCTTGTCGTTGGCGCCGTTGGTGAAGCCGAAGTTGGTGCCACCGGTGAACATGTAGAGCGATACGGATGCGCCGGTGGCGAGCAGGTCGTCCAGCTCCCGCGCGGAATCCTCCGCCGAGGTGGTGTGGTGGTGCGCGCCCCAGTGGTCGAACCAGCCGTTCCAGAACTCGGCGCACATGAGCGGCCCGGTGGGCTGGTGCCGGCGGAGCACGGCCAGGCGTTCGGTGGCGCGGGATCCGAAGGAGCCGGTCTTGTGCAGCTCGGGCAGGCTGCCGTCGTCGAGCATCTGGTCTGTGGGCTGGTCGATCGTGGTGAGCGGCACGGTGATGCCGCCGGCCCGGTTGAGCTCCACGAGCGCGCGCAGGTAGTCCTTGTCGTCGCCGTAGGCGCCGTATTCGTTCTCGATCTGCACGAGGATCACGGGCCCGCCGCGGTCGATCTGCCGGGACGCCACGATCGGAAGCAACCGGTCGAAGTACTCGGCCACGGCCGTCATGTAGAGCGGTTCGTTGCGGCGCACGCCCACGGCGGGGTCGGCGAAGAGCCAGCCGGGCAGTCCCCCGTTGTCCCACTCGGCGCAGATGAACGGGCCGGGCCGCACGATGGCGTACATACCCTCGGCCGCGATCAGGTCGAGGAACCGGGCCAGGTCGAGCTGCCCGACGGTGTCGAAGGTGCCGCGCACGGGCGAGTGCGCGTTCCAGGCCACGTAGGTTTCGATGGTGTTCAGACCCATCAGCTTCGCCTTGTGGATGCGGTCGGCCCAGTGATCGGGGTGCACCCGGAAATAGTGGATGGCGCCGGCCAGGATCCGGAACGGTTCCCCGTTCAGGAGGAAGTCCGTGTCGCCGATCGCGAAAGCGCCCGGGGTCGGGGGCGTGGGTGCGGAAAGGGTGACGTCGCCCATGATCAGGCCTCCGTTCGGGCTCGGCTCAGCACGGCAACGCCGGTGGCCGGGAGGGTGAGGGAATCGGCCGCGAGGGTGCTGCCGCCGAGGTCCACCGCGGTGAGGTCGCCGTCCGCCGCGCCGAGCGGCACGGTCACGGCCAGCGCCGAGTGGTTGATGTAGAAGAGGTACTCCCGGCTGTCGCTCTGACGCACGGCGAGCTGCACGGTGCCGTGCACCTCTTCCGGCAGCGGGGAGTGGATGCCGGCATCCGCGGCGAACCGGCCGACGAGCGCCACCAGGGCGGCGCGGTCGGGCACCGTGGCGACGAAGCTCGCGCGGCCGGCGCCGACGGTGCGCCCGGTGATCGCAGGCACGCCGGGGAACGGGCCGTCGACGAAGCGCGCGAGCACCTCCACATCGGGCCGCACCGCCACGTCGTGGGTCAGCAGCGATCCGGTGGAGCCGGCCGGCAGGTCACCGGACAGGGCCACGGTCTGACCGGCCAGCAGGCCGCCGAACTCCTCGGCGCGGACGCCGAGCAGCTCTCGAAACGCTCCCGGGTAGCCGCCGGGGTGGATGTGGTCATCGGCGTCGGCGATGCCGGAGAACACACCGACCACGAGATGGCCGCCGGCGTTCGTGTAGTCGGCGAGGGCATCCGCCAGTTCATCGGGCACCACATAGAGCATGGGCGCGATGACCAGGTCGTACCCGGCCAGGCCGTGCCCGGCAAGCACCGAGCGGGCCGGCACGATGTCGGCCTGCAGGCCGTTGGCCAGCGCGGCGGTGTACCAGGCCATGGCCTCGGCCTTGTAGCGGAGCAGCTCGGTGGGGTGCGAGTCGAGCTCGGAGGCCCACCAGGAGTCCCAGTCGAAGAGGACAGCGATGCGGGCCTGCTTCGTGCGGCTACCGGCCACCTCGGCCAGGCGCGCGAGCTCGCCGCCGAAACGGGCGACGCTGCGGAACACCGAGCTGTCGGAGCCCGCGTGCGGCAGCATCGCGGAGTGGAACTTCTCGGCGCCGGCCAGCGACGCACGCCACTGGAAGAAGCAGATCGCGTCGGCGCCGTGCGCCAGGTGGGTGAGGCTGTCGCGGCGGAGCTGGCCGGGGGTCTTGGCCTGGTTCACCGGCTGCCAGTTGACGGCGCTGGTGGAGTGTTCCATGAGGAACCACGGTGCCCGCCCGGCGATCTGACCGGTGAGGTTGGCCGAGAAGGAGAGTTCTTCGAAGCGGTGCGGGTCGGCCACGAGCAGGTAGTGGTCGTTGGAGACCACGTCCACCTCGGCGGCCCAGTCGGCGTAGTCCATGCCGCGGGTCTCACCCATCACCATGAAGTTCGTAGTGATCGGCACCTCAGGGGTCGCCCGGCGCAGGATCTCGCGCTCGTCGACGAGGTAGTCCTTGAGCGCGTCGCTGGAGAACCGGGCGAAGTCGAGCTGCTGGGTGGGGTTGGGATGCGTGGCGGCCAGGCGCGGCGGCAGGATCTGGGTCCAGGTGGTGTAGTTCTGCGACCAGAACGCGGTGCCCCAGGCCCGGTTGAGCTCTACGAGCGAGCCGTAGCGGTCCTGCAGCCAGTCACGGAAGGCGCGCGCGGCGTCATCCGAGTAGTCGTAGACGTTGTGGCAGCCGAGCTCGTTGCTGATGTGCCACATCGACAGGGCGGGGTGCTGGGCGTAGCGCTCGGCCATCTTCTCCACCAGGGCGAGCGCGTAGCGACGGAAGACAGGCGAGGTGGGGCGCCACTGCTGGCGGCCGCCGGGCCAGATGGTCTCACCGAGGCGGTTGACCGGCAGCACTTCGGGGTGCAGTTCGGTGAGCCACGGCGGCGGGCTGGCGGTGGCTGTGGCCAGGTCGACGGCGATGCCGTTGGCGTGCAGCAGGTCGATGGCGCGGTCGAGCCAGCCGAAATCCCAGCTGTCGGGCGTGGGCTGCAGCAGCGCCCAGGAGAAGATGCCGACGGAGACGATGTTGACGCCGGCCTCGCGCATGAGGCGCATGTCGTCGGCCCAGACCTCTTCCGGCCACTGCTCGGGGTTGTAGTCGGCGCCGTAGCCGATGCGGGCGGCGTCGGCGGGCAGGCTCTCGGTGCCGTCGGCGAGGGTGTGCGCGGCGGGCCAGCGCACCCAGCGGGCCCCGCTGGTCGAGCCTGTCGAGGCCACGGCGCTCATGCTGCGCTCCGGGCGGTCAGGCGCACGATCGACCAGGACAGCGCGGGCAGCACGACCGTGGCCAGCTCGCCGTCGTCGGAGAGCGTCACATCCGTCAGGGGCACCGGTTGCACCGTGTCCTGGTGGTCCACGGCGTTGGTGCTGAACCGGTCACCGCCCTCGGGCGCGAACAGGCTCTCGGCCGAGAGCACCGATCCGGCGGGGGCGCCGGCCAGGTCCACCTCGAGGGTGAGCGGGTCGGTGGCGGACCGGTTGACCAGGAACAACACGATCTCCTCGTTGGTGGCGGTCACCGCAGCATCCACCAGGTCGACGGTGCCGTACTGGGCGCTCTCGTAGCTGTCGGAGTGGATCGTGACGGCCAGCACGTCGCCCCGCGCGGCGGCGGCGGTGCGGGCGAAGGGGAAGAAGGTGGTCTGCCGCCAGGCCGGACCGTTCGGCTCGGAGCGGATGGGCGCGATCACGTTCACGAGCTGGGCGAGGTTCGCCATCGAGACGCGGTCGCTGTTGCGCAGCAGCGAGATGAGCAGCGAGCCCACCACCACGGCGTCGCTGACGTTGTACTCGTCTTCGATCAGGCGCGGATGCGTGTTCCACTCGCCGCTGAACAGGGGTTCCTTGTCGACCTCGTTGAACCGGGTCTGGTACCAGACGTTCCATTCGTCGACGCTGATGCCGATGAACCGGTCGATGCCCTGGCTCACGGCCACCTCGTCGATGACCGTGGCGACGTCGCCGATGAACCGGTCAAGGCCCACGCCAGAGGCGAGGAAGCTGCCCAGGTCGCCGGGCTTCTCTTCGTAGTACGCGTGCAGCGAGATGTGGTCGACAAGCTCAATGGTGTGCTCGAGCACGGTGCGTTCCCAGTTGCCGAAGGTGGGCATCTCGGCGTTGGAGCTGCCGGCCACGACGAGCTCGATGGTGGGGTCGACCCACTTCATCACCCGGGCGGTCTCGGCGGCGAGCCGGCCGTACTCCTCGGCCGTCTTGTGGCCGATCTGCCAGGGCCCGTCCATCTCGTTGCCCAGGCACCAGACGCGGATGCCGAACGGCTCGGTCTGCCCGTTGGCCCGGCGCTGGTCGCTGAGCGCGGTGCCGGCCGGATGATTGCTGTATTCGAGCAGGGCAGCGGCATCCATGATGCCCCGCGTGCCCAGGTTGACGGCCTGCATGATCTCGACGCCGGCGGCGGCGGCCCAGCCGGCGAACTCGTGCAGGCCCACCTCGTTGGTCTCCACGGAGTGCCAGGCCACGTCGAGCCGGGTGGGGCGTTCGGCGCGCGGGCCGACGCTGTCTTCCCAGCGGAAGCCGGAGACGAAGTTGCCGCCCGGGTAGCGGATCAGGCTGGGGTTGAGCTCGCGTACGAGGTCGAGCACGTCCTGGCGGAAGCCATCCGCGCCGGCGGTGGGGTGACCGGGTTCGTAGATCCCGGTGTACACGGCGCGGCCCATGTGCTCGACAAACGAGCCGAAGAGCTGGGGCGAGACTGGGGCGACCACGTCGTCGCGGGAGATGCTGAGCCGGGCGTGCAACACGGGAGGAATCCTCTTTAAGTAGATAGGTACAGCAGGAGGGTGGGTCTGCCTAGACCCACCCTCCTCAGATGGTGGTGCGGATGCTTACTTCTCGGTGACGGTGAAGCCCTGCTCGTTGCCGTAGCTGGCGGTGGCCTTCTGCCACGCGGTCAGGCCCTCGTTGATGTCGCCCTTGTTGGCGTACGCCTGGCCGACGGTGTCGGAGAAGATGCTGTTCGAGTAGACCTGGAACGGGAGGTAGCTCCAGCCGGGAACGACGTCCTTGGCCGACTGCACGAGCACCTCGTTGATCTTCTGGCCGCCGAAGTACTCGCTCTCGTAGCCGAGGAACTCATCGGAGTCGAGGTCGGCGACGGTGGACGGGAAGCCGCCGGCGTCGATCGAGATCTGGGTGCCTTCGCCCTCGTTCATGTACTGCAGGAAGCCGGCAGCGACGAGCTTGTTCTTGCTCTGCTTGAGGATGGCGTCGCCACCACCACCGTTCTCGGCGCTGGCGGTGTCGCCGGCCGTGTAGGTGGGGAGCGGGGCTACGCGCCAGTCACCGGAGGCTTCCGGTACGCCGGACTCCAGGTTGCCGGGCATCCAGGCGCCGATGTTGAGGGTGGCGATGGTGCCGTCGCCCAGGCCCTTGTACCACTCGTCGCTCCAGCTCGGGGTGGGAGCGAGGAGGTCGTTGTCGAGCAGCTGGTTCCAGGTGTCGGCGAACTTCTTCGAGCCCTCGTCCTGCAGGTTCAGGGTGACGTCGGTCGAGTCCTTGGTGGTGTACGGCTGGCCGCCGGCCTGCCAGATCATGCTGGTGGTGAAGCCCGCGTCGCCGGTGTCGTTGGTGATGTAGGCGTTCGGGTTGGCGGCGTGCAGCTTCTCGGCGGCGGCGATGTACTCGTCCCAGGTGGTGGGCACCTCGATGCCGTACTGGTCGAAGACGGCCTTGTTGTAGAACATGGCCATGGGGCCGGAGTCCTGCGGCAGGGCGTAGATGCCGTCGCCCAGGTTGACGGAACCCCAGGTGCTGTCGGTGTAATCGGAGGCGTACTGGTCGAAGCCGAAGTCGGTGAGGTCGGCGAGCGCGTCGGAGAGCGCGAACTGCGGCAGGGCGTAGTACTCGATCTGGGCGATGTCCGGCGCGCCGGAGCCTGCCTTGATCGCGTTCTGCAGCTTGATGTACTGGTCGTTGCCCGTTCCGGCGTTGACGACCTTGACGGTCACGTTCGGGTTTTCCTTCTCGAACGCCTTGGCGATGTCTTCCACCGCAGGGGCCCAGGCCCAGACGGTGATGGTCGACTTCTCCTTGAGCGCCGCGGCGATGTCGTCGGCGTTGCCGGTCTCGGCCGAGCCGCCGCCGGCCGCGGAGCACGCGGCGAGGGACAGGCTGAGGGCGAGGCCGGTGGCCACGGCGACCGCGGTGCGGCGCAGGGTGCTGTGTGTTGCTTTCATGGGATGCCTTTCACTTCCTTGTAAATGGATGTTCGGTGATGCAGTAGGGATGGTGCGGGTGGTGGTGCAGGTCGTGCGGGTCGTGCGGGTAAGCGGTGATGCGGTCGGAGAGGTCTGGGGCTACGCCTTGACGCTGCCGGACGCGAGTCCGGACTGCCAGTAGCGCTGCAGGAAGAGGAACGCCACGATGATCGGCACGATCGTGAGCAGCGAGCCGGTGATGACGAGGTTGTAGATGACGTCGCCGCCCACGGTCTGGGCCTGCGCGCTCCACTGCTTGAGCCCCACGGTCAGCGGGTACCAGGTGGGTTCGCTGAGCATGATCAGCGGCAGGAAGTAGTTGTTCCAGGTGGCCACGAGCGTGAACAGCAGCACGGTCACCAGGCCGGGGGCCAACAGCTTGAGCGAGATGGTGAAGAACGTGCGGAACTCGCCCGCGCCATCCATTCGGGCGGCTTCGAGGACCTCGGTGGGCACGGCGTCCAACGCGTAGGTCCAGATCAGGTAGAGACCGAACGGGCTGATCAGCGAGGGCAGGATGACCGCCCACGGGGTGTTCGTGAGGCCCATCTGGCTGAACATGAGGAAGGTCGGCACCGCGAGGGCCGTGCCGGGGATGGCGACGGCGCCGAGGACGACCGCGAAGACGGCCTTCTTGCCGGGGAAGTTGAACTTGGCCAGGCCGTAACCGCCGAGGGCTGCGAGGAAGGTGGCGCCGCCGGCGCCGACCACGACGTAGAGCAGCGTGTTGCCGAACCAGCGCACGAAGACGCCGTCGTTGTAGGTGACGGTGGCGACGATGTTGTCCCACAGTGCGTTCGGGCCGGAGAACCAGAGGCCGAACGAGTTGAGCAGCTCGGCCTGGGTCTTGGTGGAGTTCACGAACAGCCAGAACAGCGGCAGCAGGCTGTAGATGAGCAGCGCGCCCATGATCACCGTGAGCAGGATCGACTTCTTGGTGTGCAGGCCCTGGTTGGACTTGCCGGCCTTCTTCTCGCTCGTGTAGCGCGACATCCGCGGGGCTTTCGCCTTGTCGGCGGGTGCGTGGGTCTGGTCAGTCGTCGACATCTCAGGCCTCCTTCCTGGAACCGGAGTTCTGCACGATGTAGGCGATGACGGCGGTGATGAGGCCGACGATGATCGCGATGGTTGCCGAGTAGTTGTACTGCTGGCCGGAGAACGACAGGTTGTACGCGTACATGTTCGGTGAGAAGTAGGTGGAGATGGTGTTGGGGGCGAGCGACTGCAGGATGCTCGGCTCGTTGAAGAGCTGGAAGCTGCCGATGACCGAGAAGATGCCGCCGATCACGATCGCGGGGCGCAGGGCCGGCATCTTGATGCTGCGGATGATGCGGAACGCGTTGGCGCCGTCGAGCGAGGCGGCCTCGTAGAGGTCGGTGGGGATCACCCGGAGGGCCGCATAGAACAGGATCATGTTGTAGCCGATGAACTCCCACGTGACGATGTTGCCGATCGACGCGAGCACCCAGCTGCTGGACAGCGGGTCGGGGATGGAGAGGCTGAAGAAGTCGTTGAGGTTGCCGACCAGGCCGAACTTGGTGCCGTACATGAAGCCCCACATGAGCGTGGCGACCACGGCGGGAACCGCGTAGGGCAGGAAGATCGCGATGCGGAAGAAGCTGGACAGGTGCAGTCGGGCGCTGTCGATGGCGAGGGCGGCGAACAGGGCGATGCCGAGCATGATCGGCACCTGCACGACGAAGAACAGGGTGACCCGGCCCATCGACTCCCAGAACTTGGGATCGGAGAGAGCCTGAGCGTAGTTCTCGAAGCCGACGAAGGAGTTGCCGCCGACGAGCTGGTCCTTAAAGAAGCTGAGGTAGATCGAGTAGAGCACCGGGGCGATGAGCACCAGGGCGAAGACGATCATGAACGGGCCGATGAACTTCCAGCCGGTCCAGTCGCGCTTCTGCACGTGCTGCTTGCGGGGACTCTGAAGTGTCTGGCCACTAGGGGGGAGTGTTGACAGCGTCGTCATGCCTGTTTCTCTGACTCGGGAGGTGGTGCGGTGGATGGTGAATCTCGGGAATCATGTTTACGTAAACATGATGTGTAAGCACGCTAGCATGTTTACGTAAACATACGGAACTTTTTCCGGGACTCTGGAGAGCACGTGGCAACGATCCGCCCCACCGACGGCACGGGATCCGACGACGCGCGCCCGGCATCGTCCGCGCGGCCGGGGCGGCTGCCCTCGATGGCGGATGTGGCCGCGCTGGCCGGTGTCTCCTCCCAGACCGTCTCCCGGGTGGTCAACGCCCGCAGCAACGTCGAGGCCGACACCCGGGACCGGGTGCTCGCGGCGATGGAAGAGATCGGCTACCGGCCCAACAGCGCCGCCCGCGCGCTCAAATCGGGCAAGTTCAGCACCATCGGCGTGATCATGTTCACCCTCTCGAGCTTCGGCAACATGCGCACGCTCGACGCCGTCGCCACGGCCGCCGCGCAGGCCGGCTACTCGATCACCCTCATCCCCGTGGCACTGCCCACCCAGGGCGCGGTCGCCGGCGCGGTCAACCGGCTCGCCGAGCAGGCCGTCGACGGCATCGTGATCATCATGGAAGCGCACATCCTGGACCGCATCGACGTCACCGTGCCCACCGGGCTGCCGGTCGTGATCGTCGACTCCGATGCGGGCGAGCGCTACACCGTGGTCGACACCGACCAGACCGAGGGTGCCCGGCTGGCCACCCAGCACCTGCTCGACCTCGGGCACAAGACGGTCTGGCACATCGCCGGACCCGAGTCGTCCTTCTCGGCCGGGCGCCGCACGGCATCCTGGCGCGCCACGCTCAAGGCGGCGGGCGCCCCGGTGCCGCCCGTGCTCGAGGGCGACTGGAACGCCGAGAGTGGCTACCGGCACGGCGTCACCCTCGCCGCCGACCCATCGGTCACCGCGATCTTCGCCTCGAACGACCAGATGGCCCTCGGTGTCATGCGCGCCATGCACGAGGCCGGGCGCTCGGTGCCGGCCGAGGTGAGCGTGGTCGGCTTCGACGACATGCGCGAGGCGGATGCCTTCTGGCCGCCGCTGACCACCGTGCACCAGGACTTCGGCCAGGTGGGGCGGCTCTGCATCGAGAAGCTGCTGCGCCAGATCGACTCCCCCGCCGCCGTGGGCCCAGGCACGACCATCGTGCCCACCCACCTCGTGCTGCGCGCCAGCACGGCCCCGCCGCCCGCGCCCTGACCGACGACCCCGGCACCCCGGCCGCCCGCCCGCGAAAGCGGCCATGGGGCCGCTTCAGCCCCGCGAAGCACCCCTGTGCCCGCTCTCGCTGACGTGGAACGCGGCGTCTAGTCCAAGAGAACGTTCTTGAGATGGGTCAGCGCCCGGATGGTCGTGAGCGCGATGACCGTTTCCGGCGAGCCGCTGAACCGGTAGGAAAATGAGCGCACCCCACAGCGGGTACCGACGCTGATGAACACGGTGCCGGCCGGCTGCCCCTCTTCGGCTCCCGGTCCGCCGACACCTGTCACCGCCACGCTCGCATCCGCCCCGATACTTTCGAGCACGCCCTTGGCCATTTGCTCCGCGCATTCCGCGGACACCACCGGCCCCGGCTGCACGCCGAGCAGCCGGTACTTGGTGATCGGCTGGGAGGCGATGACGCCACCACCGAACCACGTCGAGGAGTCCGGCGCCCCACCGAGCGCCTGGGCGATCCGACCGGCGGTCAGGGACTCCGCGACCACGACCGTCATGCGGTCCGCCGAGGCCAACTGCCCGATCCGGCGGGCCAACTCGGCCATCTGGGCCTGTTGTTGCTCCGCGCCACTCGGCATGCTGGCTTGCAGAATGGATGTCATCTCGCGGCCGCGACGCTCGGCCCGCGCACGAATGGTCTAGGCACTTGTCCTCCACACTGAGAAACGATCGAAGCCGCCCGAACTGCTCCGTACCTCTAAGACGGGTCGTGACCGGGTTTCGTCACGCCGGCATCCGTTGTCGACCCCGGGCGGTGCCTGAGCGCCCTGCACCGCTCCAGGGATTCGGTGCGGAGATACGGTCTTCCCTGCGCTTCATGCCAGCCGGCTGTATCAGCCGGATGGGTTCTCGACGGGCTTGCCCTCAGGATCGGTTCCGGTCTCCGGGTCGACCTCGTCGGGCTTCACGGGCTCGGAACTCGGGGATGCCGGCGGAGTGCTGTTCTGACTGGTCATGTTTCCTCCTCGGGATGCCGACCGATCGGGAGCTGGACGTTGGCCGGTGCCGCCAGGGGCGGCTCTGATGCGACAAGCGCGTTACTTGTCAGACGGAGTGAACCGCGGATGTGTCACGCTCTCGGACGACGAAAGTTCGGGGCGGAGGGGTTCACGCCTGGCGGGCGCGGGCCCGATCGAACTCGCCGGTGCCGACCGGCACGATCTCCTTGCCGAGCGGCGCGAGCGAGACCGGCACCAGCTTGAAGTCGGCGATGCCCATCGGGATGCCGATGATCGTGACGCAGAGCGCGATGCCCGACACGATGTGCGCCAAGGCCAGCCACCAGCCGGCGAGGATCACCCAGATCACGTTGCCGAGGAACGAGAATGCCCCGCTCGTGGGCTTGGCGACAACGGTGCGACCGAAGGGCCAGAGGGCGTAGAGGCCGATGCGGAAGGACGCGATGCCCCACGGGATCGTGACGATCAGGATGCACAACACGACGCCGGCGGCCAGGTAGCCCAGGAAGAGCCAGAAACCCGACAGCACGAGCCAAATGATGTTCAGAAGGGTGCGCACGCGAGAATAATATCGCGGCCGGCGCGCACCCACTGCGGTCGAGACTGGCCCATTCTCGCTAGTGGCGAGCCCTCCCGCACTAGCAGAACTGGGCCACCCTCGGGAAGGATCCCCGTGGGTGGCCCAGATTTGCTAGTCGGAGCCCCGTCGCACTAGCGAAAACGGGCCACTCCAGGGGTGGTGAAGGCTAGATGACCGCGCGGGTTTCGCGGGCGATCTCGAGCTCCTCGTTGGTGGGGATGACGAGCACGGTGACCCGCGAGGCATCCGTCGACACGACGCGGGCGACGCGGGAGAACGGGTCGTTCTTGGCCGGGTCGATCTCGATGCCGAGGCCCTCGAGGCCGCGCAGGGCGCCCTCGCGGATGATGCCGGAGTTCTCGCCGACACCGGCGGTGAAGACGATGACGTCGAGGCCGCCGAGCTGGGCGATGTAGTTGCCCACGTAGCCCTTGATGCGGTGGTAGTACACGTCGAGCGCGGCCTGGGCCACGGCGTCGCCGGCCACGGCGGCGTCTTCGACGTCGCGCATGTCACCGTTGCCGGTGAGGCCGAGCATGCCGCTCTCCTTGTTGAGCATGGTGTCGAGCTGCTCGATCGACATACCCGCCTTGCGGTGCAGGTGGAACAGCACCGCGGGGTCGATGTCGCCGGAGCGGGTGCCCATGACGAGTCCCTGCAGCGGGGTGAGGCCCATCGACGTGTCGATGGACTTGCCGCCGTCGACGGCGCAGACCGACGCACCGTTGCCGAGGTGCAGCACGATGGTCTTCAGCTCGGCGAGCGGGCGGCCGAGGAACTCGGCTGCGGCCTCGGAGACGAACTTGTGCGAGCTGCCGTGGAAGCCGTACCGGCGGATGCTGTGCTCCGCGGCGAGGGCCGTGTTGATCGCGTACGTGTACGCGGCGGCCGGCATGCTCTGGTGGAACGAGGTGTCGAAGACGGCCACGTGCGGCACGTCGGGGAAGTTCGAGCGAGCCGCGATGATGCCCTGCACGTGTGCCGGGTTGTGCAGCGGGGCGAGGTCAGCCAGGTCGGTGATCTGCTGCTGCACGGCATCGTCGATCACGGTGGGACCGGTGAAGATGCTGCCGCCCTGCACGACGCGGTGACCCACGGCGATGAGGTTGGCGTCGGCCAGCTGCGGGCCGTGCTCGGCGAACGCGGCGACCATGAGCGCGAAGCCCGCGGTGTGATCGGGGATCGGCAGGTTCTGCTCCTGGCGGCCAGCGTCCGAAGCCGTGTTGGTGTGGCGGGCATGTCCGGTGCCCTCGCCGATGCGCTCGACGAGTCCGCCGGCCAGTTCGGTCTCGGTGTCGATGTCGATCAGCTGGTACTTGAACGAGGACGAACCGCTGTTGATGACGAGGATGGCGGTCATACGGCTGCCACCACCGCTGCGAGCGATGCGGCCTGGATGGCGGTGATCGCCACGGTGTTCACGATGTCCTGCACGAGGGCTCCTCTGGAAAGGTCGTTCATGGGTTTGCGCAGGCCCTGCAGGACGGGGCCGATCGCGACGGCGCCAGCACTGCGCTGGACTGCCTTGTAGGTGTTGTTGCCGGTGTTGAGGTCGGGGAAGATGAAGACGGTGGCCTTACCGGCCACGTCGGAGTCCGGCATCTTCGCCGCGGCCACCGCTGCGTCAGCGGCGGCGTCGTACTGGATCGGACCTTCGACGGCCAGGTCGGGGCGGCGTTCGCGCACGATGGCGGTGGCCTCCCGCACCTTTTCGACATCCGCGCCGTTGCCCGAGATGCCGGTGGAGTACGACAGCATCGCGATGCGAGGCTCGATGCCGAACTCGATGGCCGTCTCCGACGCCGAGATGGCGATGTCGGCGAGCTGGGCGGCGGTGGGGTCGGGGTTGACCGCGCAGTCGCCGTAGACGAGCACCCGGTCGGCCAGGGCCATCAGGAACACGCTCGAGACCACGGACACGCCGGGGCGGGTCTTGATGATCTCGAAGCTCGGGCGGATGGTGTGCGCGGTGGTGTGCGACGCGCCGGAGACCATGCCGTCGGCCAGGCCCAGCTGCACCATCATCGTGCCGAAGTACGAGACGTCGGTGACGACGTCGCGGGCCTGGTCGATGGTGACGCCCTTGTGAGCGCGGAGGCGCGCGTATTCCTCGGCGAAGCGCATCCGCAGCACGTCGTCGAACGGGCTGATGACGGTGGCCTTGGCGAGGTCCAGGCCGAGGCCGATGGCGCGCGAACGCACCTCGAACTCCTCGCCGAGGATGATCAGGTCGGCCACGTCGCGGGCCAGCAGGGTGGCGGCGGCGCGGAGCACGCGGTCGTCGTCGCCCTCGGGCAGGACGATGCGCATGCGGGTCTGGCGGGCGCGCTCGAGCAGGGTGTACTCGAACATGAGCGGCGTGACCACGTCGGCGCGGCTCACCTTGAGCCGGTCGAGCAGGGCGCTGCCGTCGACGTGCTGCTCGAACAGCGCCAGGGCGGTGTCGTGCTTGCGCTGCGAGTCGGCGGCCAGGCGGCCGCGGGTGTGCGTGATGCGCAGCGCCGCCTCGTAGGAGGCCAGGTCGGTGCGGATGATGGGCACCGACGGGGCGAGGCCCTTCATGAGCTGTTCGATGGCCTCGGGCAGCGGGAACCCGCCGACGAGCACGACACCGGCCAGCGACGGGAAGGTCGCGGAGGAGTTGGCCATCAGGGCGGCCAGCAGCACCTCGGGGCGGTCGCTGGGGATCACGACGACGGCGCCCTCGGTGAGGCGAGGCAGCACGTTGACCATCGACATGGCGGCCACGACCACGCTGAGCGCCTCGCGGGAGAGCAGCTCGGGGTCGCCCTGCACCAGGGTGCCGTGGGTGGCTTCGAGGATGGTCTTCATGCTCGGGGCCACGAGGAACGCGTCTTCGGGGATCGCCCAGACGGGCACGACGGCCGCATGCATCGCATCCGGTGCGTCGGGCAGGTTGTCGACGCCCTCGCGCACCGCGGCGATGAGGCCGTTGAGGTTCTCGGGGTCGGCGCGGTTGACCACGACGCCGAGCAGGGAGACGTGCTCGGACTGCAGTTCGGTGAGCGCCACATCGGTGAGCTGACGGATGTCGTCACTGGTGCGCGGTTCGCTCTGGCCGAGCTGATCGCTCTGGCTGAGTCCCTCACCCTGGCCGAAGCCCACCCGGCCGGCGAGCACCAGCAGCACCGGAACACCGAGGTTCGCGGCGATACGGGCGTTGTAGGCCAGTTCGGTGGGGCTGCCGACGTCGGTGAAGTCGCTGCCGATGACCACGACGGCGTCGCACTGTGCTTCGACGGCCTTGTAGCGGGCCACGATGCGGGCGAGTGCGGCATCAGGGTCGGCGTGCACGTCGTCGTAGGTGACGCCGACGCACTCGTCATAGGTGAGCGCCGGCTGGGTGGCCGGGTTGGTGCCTGCGGGCTTGCCGGCCTGCAGGTGGTTCAGCAGCAACTCGAGAACGTAATCGGGCTTGTGCTTGGACCGGGCGATGGGGCGGAAGACGCCCACTCGCTCGATGGAGTGCAACAGGGTGTCGAGAACGCCGAGTGCGATAGTAGATTTGCCGGTATTTCCCTCGGCGGAGGTGATGTAAATGCTTCGAGCCACGGTTATACGTTATCCCCGCCGGTGGTGTCTAGTGCGCGCACGGCGGCTGCCGCGGCATCGTTCCCAGCCCATACCCAGTCGGTGACCTCGGGGATGTCTTCCCCGTGGTCGCGGGTGTACTGCCGGGCACGCAGGCGGGCATCCTGCATCTGCTGGCGAAGCAGTCCGGCACGGGCTCCGAGTCCGGGCACCCGGTCGATGACATCCATCACCAGGTGGTACCGGTCGAGGTCGTTGAGCATGACCATGTCGAACGGCGTCGTCGTCGTTCCGTTCTCCTTGTACCCGCGGGCGTGCAGGTTGGAGTGGCCGTGGCGCTTGTAGGTGAGCCGGTGGATCAGCCACGGGTACCCGTGGTACGCGAACACGATCGGCTTGTCGGCGGTGAAGTAGGCGTCGAACTCGCGGTCGCTCAGACCGTGCGGGTGGTCGTCCTCGGACTGCAGGCGCATGAGGTCGACCACGTTGACCACGCGCACGCTGAGGTCGGGCATGGCCTCGCGCAGGATCGCGGCGGCGGCGAGCACCTCGAGGGTGGGCACCTCGCCGGCGGCGGCGAGCACCACATCGGGTTCAGTGCCGGGCTCTTCGGTGCCGGCCCACTCGAAGATGCCCAGACCCCGCTCGCAGTGAGCGACGGCCTGGTCCATGGTGAGCCAGTTCGGGGCCGGCTGCTTGCCGGCCACGACCACGTTGACGTAGTCGACGCTGCGCAGGCAGTGGTCGTAGATCGACAGCAGAGTATTCGCGTCGAACGGCAGGTAGACGCGTACGACATCCGCGCTCTTGTTCACGACGTGGTCGATGAAACCCGGGTCCTGGTGGCTGAAGCCGTTGTGGTCCTGGCGCCAGACGTGCGAGGACAGCAGGTAGTTCAGGCTCGAGATCGAGCGGCGCCACGGAATCTCCCGGGTGACCTTGAGCCACTTGGCGTGCTGGTTGAACATCGAGTCGATGATGTGGATGAACGCCTCGTAGCAGTTGAACAGGCCGTGGCGACCGGTGAGCAGGTAGCCCTCCAGCCAGCCCTGGCACTGGTGCTCGCTGAGCATCTCCATGACCCGGCCGGCACGGGCGAGGTTGGTGTCTTCGGGGATGTACTCGGCGTTCCACTGCTTGTCGGTGGCGGCGTAGACGGATGGTGCGAGCCGGTTGGACGCGGTCTCGTCGGGTCCGAAGATGCGGAAGTTGTCGGGGTTGTCGCGGATGACGTCGGCCAGCCAGATGCCGAGCACCTTGGTGGCCTCGTCGACGGTGGCGCCGGGGGACGGCACATCCACGGCGTACTCGCGGAAGTTGGGCAGCTTGAGGTCGCGGCGCAGCAGCCCGCCGTTGGCGACCGGGTTGGCGCTCATGCGCAGGTCGCCGTGCGGGGCGAGGGCGGAGATGATGCCCACCGGGGCGCCGGCCTCGTCGAAAAGTTCCTCCGGCCGGTACGACTTGAGCCAGGACTCGAGCACGTCGGTGTGCGACTGGGTGTCGCGGGCGTTCACGAGCGGCACCTGGTGCGAGCGCCAGGAGTCCTCCACCTGCACGCCGTCGATGACCGGTGGGCAGGTCCAGCCCTTGGGGGTCTTGAGGATGATCATCGGCCAGCGCGGCCGGTCGGTGCTGCCGGCGAGGGCGGCACGCTTGATCGCGGCGATCTCGTTGAGCACCTCGTCGAGGGTCTGCGCCATGCGCTGGTGCACGGCGAGGGGGTCTTCGCCGTCGAAACCGCCGGAGACGATGTGCGGGTTGTGGCCGTAGCCGCGCATGAGGTCGAGCAGTTCGTGCTCGGGGATGCGGGCAAGCACGGTGGGGTTGGCGATCTTGTAGCCGTTGAGGTGCAGGATCGGCAGCACGACGCCGTCTTCGAGCGGGTTGACGAACTTGTTGGAGTGCCAGCTGGTGGCCAGCGGTCCGGTCTCGGCCTCACCGTCGCCGATGACGGCCGCGACGAGCAGGTCGGGGTTGTCGAACGCGGCGCCGTAGGCGTGACTCAGCGCATAGCCGAGCTCGCCGCCCTCGTGGATGGAACCGGGGGTCTCCGGCGACGCGTGGCTGGGGATGCCGCCCGGGAAGGAGAACTGGCGGAACAGGCCCTTGACGCCGTCGACGGACTGGTCGATGCCGGAGTAGATCTCGGAGTAGGTGCCGTCGAGGTAGGCGTTGGCGACCATGCCGGGCCCACCGTGGCCGGGGCCGGTGATGTAGAGGGTGCTGATCTCGCGTTCGCGGATGACCCGGTTCAGGTGCGCGTAGAGGAAGTTGAGGCCCGGGGTGGTGCCCCAGTGGCCGAGCAGGCGCGGCTTGATGTGCTCCCGGGTGAGGGGTTCGCGCAGCAGCGGATTGTCGAGCAGGTAGATCTGCCCGACGGAAAGGTAGTTGGCAGCGCGCCACCAGGCATCCACACTGGCGAGAGCTTCGGCGCTCAGGCTGTGCGGAAGGCGGCTGGGCCAGGTGAATGATGAGGTGGCGTTGGACGACTGAACCATCACGGACTCCAGGTGCTCTATGGGCGCCACTGGCGCTGTTCAAGTCTAAGAAGTGCCCGGATGCAGAGCAGGGGACGTTAGTCCCGCATGAGGGGCCTGGAGAGGGCTAGGCTGAGCGATTCGCGTGCGGCCCGTGCTGTGGGCGGGTTGCGGGCCTCGATGGGGCCGGCGGCGGGGCGCGTTCTGGGCAAAGTAAAACTCCTCGCGCACCCACCAGAGCCCAGTTACCCTTGCTACGTTTCCGTCCTGGGGGAGTTGGCCGAGATAGCGCCACGCGAGGAGCCATTGCCAGTTTAGGGCGTCTCGGGCGTGCGCCCAAACCCGGCCGCTGAGCGACGTGTCACCGGGACCCCCCAGAAGCAGGTAAGATTTTCCCTGGTCGTTGTCTTGACGAATCGACCGGTTCAGGAGAATTCGCCTAGTGGCCTATGGCGCACGCTTGGAAAGCGTGTTGGGTGAAAGCCCTCGGGGGTTCGAATCCCCCATTCTCCGCCAGTGAAACGCCCGCCTTCGAGCGGGCGTTTCCGCTTTAACCCGCCACTTGTTGCCGAAGCGGACAAATGGTCCTGGTACGCCGGGCGCAATTGTCCGGACGGGCAACAGCTACTGCGGGCTGGCGGCGGGGAGCGGGGCAGGAGGCGGCATCCGCCCGGCTTGACCTCAAGGGCGGTTGAGGTTCTACGATCACACTCGTGCCCCTTCCCCGACCGACCCCGTCCGCGCTGCCGCGAACGCCCTCCATCTTCGCCAAGGAGTACGTCTGGGTCACCGTCGGGATCCTCGCGCTGATCTTCCTGGCCGCGTTCGAGGCCCTGGCCGTGACCACCGTGATGCCCACCATAAGCGCGGCGCTGAACGGCGGGTCCCTCTACGCCCTGGCGTTCTCCGGTCCACTCGCCGTGGGGGTCGTGGGCATGGTCGCCGCGGGCAACTGGGCGGACCGCTCCGGGCCCGTTCCCGTGGTGATCACGGCCGTGGCCCTGTTCGCCGTGGGCCTGGTGATCGCCGGCACCGCCGCATCCATGCCCGCCCTCATCGTGGGCCGGCTGGTGCACGGCCTCGGCGGGGGCGCCCTGAGCGTGTCGCTGTACGTCGTCGTGGCGCGTGTCTACCCGCAACGGATGCATCCGGCGATCTTCGGCGCCTTCGCCGGGGCCTGGGTGATTCCTTCGCTGATCGGCCCGTTCATTGCCGGGGTTGTGGTCGAGCTCACGAGTTGGCGCTGGGTGTTCCTGGGCGTGGTGGTGCTCGTGCTGGCCGCCCTGGTGATGCTGCGACCCGGGCTGGTCTCCGTCGCGGCGGCCGAACGGGAACGGCCGGCCACGGTGCGGACCCCCTGGCGCCTGTCGCGCATGCTGTGGTCGCTCGGCGCCGCGGCGGCGGTGCTCTGCGCGTCCCTGGCGGCTCAGCTGCCCGGCGCCCTGCTCTGGGTGGGTACCGGGCTGGCGTTCGTGCTCGCGGGGGTGGCGCTTCGGCCCCTGCTGCCCGTCGGGACTCTGAGCGGCCGGCGCGGGCTGCCCGTGGTCATGAGCATCCGGGGGCTGGTGTCGGGGGCGTTCCTCTCCACCGAGGTCTACCTGCCGGCGCTGCTGACCGGGGAGTATCGGCTCTCCCCCGTGCTGGCCGGACTCGCGCTGAGCTGCGCGGGTGTCACCTGGGCCACCGCGTCGTGGCTGCAGGGCCGCTACGCCAGCGTGCTGAGCGACCGGAGCAGCATGCGGCTGGGCAGTGCGCTGTTGCTGGTGGCGATCGCGGCATCCGCGCTGACCGCGGCGTTCGGCCTGCCGCCGGCGCTGGCCATCGGCGGCTGGGCCGTCGCCGGAGCGGGCATGGGCACGCTCGTGCCCCGGCAGAGCGGGCGGGTGTTGCGGCTCTCGGCGCCCGACCAGCAGGGTTTCAACTCCTCGGCGCTGCTCATCGCGGACTCGATCGGTGCCGCGCTGGCGCTCGCGGCCACCGCGGTGGTGTTCGTGGCGGTCACCCCGCTGGGCGGCACGGCCACCTACACGGCCTCGTTCACCCTCTCCGCCCTGCTGGCGATCGGCGGACTGCTCCTGGCCGGCCGGGTCGGCCGCGACACCACCGCCCTCGACGCTCCCGCCACCGAGGCCACGGCCGCCTGACCCACGTCCAACATGTCCGCGTGGGCTGCAGTTGCGGCGCGGATGTCGATCGGGGGCTGGCTCAGTCGTCACAGGGGTGTCAGTATCAATCACGCTTGGAAGGGACATCTCATGCAGTATTCACTCCTCGTCATCAGCCAGGAATCCGGCGACGCCGGCGTCACCGAAGAAGACATGGAATGGGGTCGGGCCGCGTTCGACGCCTACGCCAAGGCCCTCGACGCCGCCGGGGTGCTCGTCTCGGCCGATATCCTGCAGCCCGTCGCCTCGTCGACGACGGTGTCGCTGAGGGACGGTGCGTTGCAGATCCAGGATGGGCCGTTCGCCGACACCAAGGAGCGCCTGAACGGCACCTTCGTCATCGACGTGCCCAACCTGGACGCCGCCCTCGACTGGGCCGGCAAATGCCCGGCCGCGCAGTACGGTGCCGTCGAGGTGCGCCCCTCGGCGATCATCTTCACCGCAGGCGAATGGCACCAGGTCGCCTGACCGCCCGGGCGCGGGCGGAGCTCGCCGCCCGCGCCTCCTACGGCCGTCTGGTCGCCGTGCTCGCCGCGCCCACCGGCGACCTCGCCGCGGCCGAAGACGCGCTCGCCGACGCGTTCGAACGCGCCCTCACCACCTGGCCGCGCAACGGCGTGCCCGACAACCCGGAGGGATGGTTGCTCACCGTGGCCCGCAACCGGCTCAAGGACCTCTGGAAATCGGCCGCGGTGCGACTACGGGCACCACTGGACGACAGCGCGCCGGAGCGCCCCGCGGCGACCGGGAACGGTCCGCTCTCCCCGGCCGACCACCTGAGCCCGGGCTCCCCGTCCCTCGCTGCCCTCGAGGCGCTGGACGTCGAGGCGATCCCCGACAAGCGCATCGAGCTGCTCTGCGTGTGCGCCCACCCGGCCATCGACCCCGGCATTCGCACGCCCCTGATGCTGAACACCGTGCTCGGGCTCACCGCGGCGGACATCGCCGCCGCGTACGCCCTGCCGGAGCAGACCATGGCGCAGCGGCTGGTGCGGGCCAAACGCCGCATCCGCAACACCCGTATCCCGTTCGTGCTGCCGTCGATGACCGACCTGCCCAAGCGCCTGCCCGCGGTGCTCGAGGCCGTGTACGGTGCGTATGCGATCGACTGGCCCACGGCCGGGGCGGATGCCCGCCGCACGCCCGATTCGCTGGCCGGCGAGGCACTGTACCTGGCCGAGACCCTCGCCGCACTCCTCCCCGACGAGCCGGAGGTGCTCGGGCTGGCCGCCCTGCTGGCCCTCTCGCTCGCCCGGGCGCCGGCCCGCACCGGGATCGCGGGTGAGGTCGTCGCCCTCGACGACCAGGATCCGGCCCGCTGGGATGCCGCCCTCATCGCACACGGCGAGCGCTACCTCCGGCGCGCACAGGCCCTGCACCGGATCGGCCGGTTCCAACTCGAGGCGGCCATCCAGTCGGCGCACTGCGACCGGGCCCGCTCCGGGGTGACCGACTGGGCGGCGCTGAAGATCCTGCACGCGGCGCTCGTGCGCCTCTCCCCCACCGTGGGCGCCCGGGTGGCGCTGGCCGCGGTGCTCGGCGAGGCCGACGGTGCGGCCACGGGCCTCGACGCGCTCGACGCGCTGGCCCTGGACCGCCCGGACGCGGGGACGTTCCAGCCGTTCTGGGCCACCCGCGCGCACCTCCTGGCCGTGGCAGGCCGGGTGCCGGATGCACGGGCCGCCTACGACCGCGCGCTGGAGCTGACCGGCGACGAACGGCTGGGCGCGGCCTTGCGGCACCGGGCCGGGGCCCTGCCGCCCGTCTGAGCTGCGGTCAGCCTGCGGTGCGCGACCGTGCGCTGGTCGCAACCCTTTCCCTTGGTCGAGCTTGTCGACGCCGTGCTGAGCCCGGCGAAGTAGACCCCGCGAGACGAACTCGGGAACGCGGCTGACTCTCGCAGGCACGTCACCGGGTTTCGACACGCTCAATCAACGTCGACACGCTCAACCAACGAGGGGGACGCGAACCAGAGCGGCGCTACTCGCCGACGTGGCGGCGCGGGCGCGGCGGGGGCGGCGGCGGAACCTCTTTGGCCGCGACGACCTCGGCGAGCGCGAGCGACACAGTGCCCCGCTTGGTCTCCACGGTGCAGTGCGTGAGGTCGCAGGAGCGCAGGTAGCCGAGCGCATCCGTGTACCCGCCCTCGATGCGTGTGCGCACGACGACGCGGATGCCGACCTCGGCGCCGGCCAGGAAGTCGCGGGCCGGGTTCGTCATCGCAACCGGCTGAACGACTCGACGCGCTCGGTGGACCCGGCGACGAGGATGATGTCGCCCTCCTCGATCACGGTCTCCATGGTGGTGTAGCTCCAGCCCTGGCCCTGGCGGTGATAGGCGGTGACGGTGACCCCGTGCACCGTGCGCACCTTCGTCTGGCTCAGCGGCAGTCCGAGGATCTCCCGCGGCGGAGCCGTTTTCACCAGGGCGAAATCCTCACCGATGTCGATGTAGTCCTGCATCACCCCGCGCACCAGGTGCGCGACGCGCTTGCCCATGTCTTTCTCCGGGTAGATCACGTGGTTCACCCCCAGCTGGCGCAGGATCTCGCCGTGCGGCTCGCTCACCGCCTTGGCCCAGATGTTGGGGATGCCGAGCTTGAGCAGAAGCGACGCGGTGAGGATGTTCGCCTGAATATCACCACCGATGGCGACCACGACACTGCTGAATTCCGGCACGGAGAGCTGCCGCAGCGTCTCCTCCTTGGTGGAGTCGGCACGCACCACGTGGGTGAGGAGGCGGTTGTGCGCCTGCACGATCTCCTCGTCGCCGTCGATGCCGAGCACCTCGGTACCGCTCTCCATCAGCTCGAGGGCGAGGGCGCTGCCGAACCGGCCCAGGCCGATCACCACAACGGAGTCTTCCTCGGCCATCCGCGACGGTTCGCGCTGGTTGAACAATGAGAACGCTGACGACCTGAATCTAGCCAATGATCGGCCTCTCCTTGGGGAATTCGTACGCGGGAGGGCGCTCACGCAGAGCGAGCGCCGAGGCGAAGGTGATGGGGCCGAGCCGGCCGATGAACATCAGCAGGATCAGGATCGCCTGACCGGCCGGCGGCAATCCCGCTGTGATCCCCGTGGACATGCCGACGGTGCCGAAGGCCGAGATGGTCTCGAACAGCAATGCGTCCAGGCCGATGTCGGTGATCAGCATCAGGGCCGCGGTCGAGGCCGTGACCACAAAAACGGCCAGGAGCACCAGGGTGATGGCCTGCCGGTGCACGGCCCGGGAGAGCCGCTTGCCGAACACGTTCACGACCCCGTCGCCGCGGATCTCGGCCACCAGGATGAAGTACAGAACGGCGAACGTGGTCACCTTGATACCGCCCGCGGTGCCGGCGGGGCCGCCACCGATGAACATGAGCACGTCCATGCCGAGCAGGCTGGCCGAGTCCATGGCACCGACGTCGATGCTGTTGAATCCGGCCGTGCGGGTCTGCACCGACTGGAAGAAGCCGACCAACACCTTCGCCGGCCAGTCCAGCGGACCGAGCGTGGCGGGGTTCGACCACTCAACGGCCGTGATGTACACGGTGCCGGCGACCAGCAGGGTCACCGTGCCGGCCAGCACGATGCGGGTGTTCATGGTCCACTGCCGCGGAGACCGGAAGTGCTTGCGCAGCTGCACGATGACGGGGAAACCCAGCCCGCCCAGGATCACGGCGGCAGCGATCGGCAGGCAGATGAACGGGTCGACGGCGTAGCCCATCAGATTGTCGGTGAACAGCGCGAACCCGGCGTTGTTGAACGACGACACCGCGTGGAAGACGCCCAGCCAGACCGACCGGCCCACCGTCTCGCCGTACCCGATGAGGAAGCGCAGGCTGAGCAGGATCGCCACAATGGTCTCGATCACCAAGGAAATGGTGACGACGCCGAGCACCAGGCCTTTCACGTCCTCCAGGCCCACACTGCGCACCTCGGAAGCCGCGGTCACGCGGGAGCGCAGGGACAGGCGGCGCACCACGGCCAGCCCGATCACCGACGCGAACGTCATCACTCCGAACCCGCCCACCTGGATGAGCAGCAGGATCACCACCTGGCCGAACGGCGTCCAGTAGGTCGCGGTGTCCACGACGGTGAGGCCCGTCACGCACACAGCAGAGGTGGCCGTGAAGATCGCTTCGGCGAAGGATGCACCACCTGGGCCGGCTTTGGCGACGGGCAAGGACAACAGCCCGGCCCCGATGAGCACGGTCAGCGCGAAGCCCGTTGCCACGGCTTGGGCGGGATGCAACCGAAATCTGGGCCCGGCTGGGCGCCGGCCATTCGTCGTCCGCGGGTTCACCCTGACACTCTACGGGCCGCGCGGTGCGGCCGGGAGCCCGGCCGTTCGCGGCCTGTCGCGCCGCCGGATGACCCCCGAACGGTGTCTACTGAGGGGCCGGGTCATGGGGCATACTCAACAAGACACCGGCGAGGGGGAACAAGGGTGGGGAAAATCACGGGTCGGCCTGTGCGCGCGCAGGTGCTGCGACCGCACGGCCATCTGCTGCGCCAGACAACCCTCTCGATCATCGCCTTCTTCGCGCCCGTTTTCGCCGTGCTGTACTGGCTGACGATCCCCGTGGGGGATTGGCCGGCGGTGGCCGCCGCCCAGCTGGCGGTCATGGTCGTGGCCGCCGTCGGCATCGTCGGTTTCCTCCGCACCTGCATCTGGGTGGACGACACCGGCGTATCCGAACGCGGGTTCTTCGGCCGGCACACCAGCTTCCCGGCCGAACAGATCTCCAGCGTCGTGCTGCTCGAGCTGTACCAGAGCGGCACGGTCGACAGCCAACCGCAGCTCTTCGTCACCGGACAGGACGGTGAGCTGCTGGTGCGGATGCGTGGCCAGTTCTACTCCCGCGGCGCCATGGACACCGTCGCCGACGAGCTGGGCGTGCCGGTGGTGCATGTGCCGGACCCGATGACGCTGTCCGAGCTCAACCGGCTGCGCCCCGAGCTGCTCTACTGGTTCGAACGCCGCCTCACCGGGCGCACCCGGCCGACCGTGACGGACTCAGATTTGGGCGCTGACCTCGGCGGTTAGTCACCCGGGTCAGGCTGATGCGGCGCCGTCGCCGTGCCCGGCGCCCGCGTCGGCCGGTTCCCGGTCGCCCGGATCCGCCGTGAACACGTAGTCGTTGAGGCCGGTCACCTCCGGCCGCAAGCCCCGCCGGAACGCGTCGGCGAACACGGCTCTGGACTCCTCTCGGCGCCGGGCGGCCGCGGCCGGATCATCCGCTCGCAGCCGTTCGAAGTCTGCGTCGAGGGCCCAGGTGCCCTCGGCCCGCCAGAGTGGCGCCGGGCGACCGTCGAGCGCGCGCCGCACCCGATCGGAGCCCAACACCCACCGCGCCTCGAACCTGTCGCTGTGGTCGGCGCCCGAGATCACGTCGTCGAGCCGGCCGTAGAAGTCCGGCAGGAACCCGGTCACCTCGGCGCCGAGCTTGACCAGGTTGAAGTGCGCGTTGCGGCGAATCAGCGGGTCGAAGGTCCAGCGCATCTCGGTGACGCCCTGCTCCAGGCAGACGGCGCGCTGGAAGAGCTTGAGCGCGAAGCCCACACCGCCGCCGCGGTGCCACGGCACCACCGCGGCCATGTGCGAGTGCAGGTGCACCCCGTTGGTCCAGCCCAGGAACCCCAGAGTCGCCCCGACCGGCTTGCCGTTCTGAGTGGCCAGCAACACCGTGTTGCCCGCGTAGTCGAGCGCGAGCAGCATGGCCCGGTCGGGACTGCGCCCCACACCCCAGGTGCGTTCGAACAACCCGATGATGCTGGCCAGATCGCGCGGTTCGGCCATCCGCACGCTCACGCCGGCCGCCAGGGCGGCCTCGTCGTACCGCCGGTAGGCCTCGGCCACGGCCGCTGGGTCAACGCTCATGGGTCGAGTGAACCACACGGCGGGCCCGAGATCGAGAGTGCGACCCGGCCACACGGATGTCGCGCCTCGCACTCCTGGCCGGCGCACGCGCGTGCCGGTCGACCGCCGTCACCGGTTAGAGAGGAGAAGGTGACTTTGATAGGACGGGATTGCGCAGGCGGTCCTTTTTTTTCGGCCTATCCCCTAGGAAGCGTGAGTCGCTCAGATGGCGCCGGACGCTAGTGGCCCCGGCCGGAGACGCGGTCGGCGAGGGTCGCGAGCGGCGAGGTGCTGTCGCGCCGGGTGAGTTCGGCGCGGTCGGCGCGGGTGTAGGCCTGGTACAGGGCGGTCACGGCCAGCCAGCGCAGCGGCTCCGGCTCCCAATTGCGCACCCGGTGGTTCACCCAGGGCAGCTCGGTGAGTGCGCTCGCCCGGCCGAGGATCAGGTCGGTCAGGGTGCGCCCGGCCAGGTTGGTGGTGGCAACGCCGGTGCCCACGTAGCCACCGGCCCAGGCGAGGCCGGTTCGCCGGTCGAGGCCCACGGTTGCGGCCCAGTCGCGGGGCACGCCCAGCACGCCGCTCCAGGCGTGCGCGATGGCGGCATCCGTCGTGCCCGGAAAGAACCGGTGCAGGATGCCGCGGAGCGCCTCGACCGCGCTCGCCGGGGTGTGCCCGTCGGAGTCGGTCTTGGACCCGAACCGGTACGGCACCCCGCGGCCGCCGATGGCGATGCGGTCGTCGGCGGTGCGCTGCGCGTACATGTAGGCGTGCGCCATGTCGCCCAGGGTGGCCCGGCCCTCCCAGCCGATGCCGGCCCACACGTCGGCGGGCAGCGGTTCGGTGACGATCAGCGACGAGTTCATCGGCAGCCAAGCCCGGTGCAGGCCGGCCAGGCCCGCGGTGAAGCCCTCGGTGGCGCGCACGATGAACTCGGCCTCCACCGTGCCGCGGGCGGCGCGGGCGGCGTGCGGGGTGATCTCGGTCACCCGGGTGTTGTCATAGATCTCCACGCCGAGCGCCAGCACCGCCCTGGTGAGCCCGGCCACGAGCTTGGCCGGTTGGATGCGGGCGCAGTGCGGGTGCCACATGGCCCCGGTCGAGCCGGCCACGTTGATCTGCGCGGTGGCGTCTTCGGCGCTGAGCAGCTCCGCATCCGTGTGCGGCCAGGCCTGTTCGGCGCGCACGGCGGCCTCGAGCCGGCGCTGCTGCGGCCGGTCGTAAGCGACGGTGAACTCGCCGCCCCTGACGATGTCGGCATCGATGCCCTCGAGCGCGGCGACGCGGATGACCTCGTCGACGGTGTCGTTCATGGCCAGCTGGAAGGCGCTGGCGGCGTCGCGGCCGTGGCTGCGGATGTACTGGTCGCGGCCGCCGGTGACCGAGTTGGTGAGCCAGCCGCCGTTGCGGCCGGAGGCGCCGTAGCCTGCGAACCGCTGCTCGAGGATGACGATGCGCAAGCGCGGCGCCGCCTTCTTGAGGTAGTACGCGGCCCACAGCCCGGTGTAGCCGGCGCCCACGATGCAGACATCGGCGCGGGTGGAGCCGGGCAGCGGGGCACGCGGGGCTGGGCGGCCGACCTGGCTCCACCAGAAGGAGACGTCCCCGTTGATCATGCCCGCACCGCTTCCCATGTCGATCGCCGTAACGCGATCATGGCGCATCCGGGCCCGGGTTGCGAAGCACTCAGCCCAGGTTGGATCCCTGGAACGACAGGCCGGGCGCCTTCGGCAGCCGGGACACGTCGAACCGGGCGCCCGCGGGGTTGCTCGGCAGCAGCGTGAAGACGAACAGGATGATCGCACCCACGCCCGGGATCAGGCCGAGGAAGACGAACCAGCCGGAGAAGTTCGCGTCGTGCAGCCGGCGCACGAGCACCGCGAGGCTGGGCAGCAGCACGCCGATGAAGAGGATGGGCCCCAGCAGCATCGGGACGATCTCAAGGTTGTGGGCGGGGTCGCCGTACATATTGGTTCCGGTGGGGATCAACGCAATCACGCTGATCAGGGCGATAACGACCCACAGCAGCAACCCGAACCACCAGTACTCGCTGCGCGGGGCGCGTCCGGTGAAGTCGGCGTATTTGCGGAAGACGGACTTGATCGCTTGGGCGGGTGTGAGCATGGGGGTCTCTTTCGTCGGCTCTGGTGAGTCGGCGCAGGCCGACGGAGGCCGTGCACCCCCGCGTTCAGGCTAGCGGTCCGGGTGCGGCGCGGTCAGGCGGCGCGGCGCGGGCGGCACGATCCGGTGCGACGATTCCGGCGCGGCTCCTAGCGCTGGAAGAGGAACAGCAGGGTCGTGGCCCCGACGGTGATGGCGACCAACGACAGGATCAGGATCCAGGTGAGCCCCTTCATCCCGCGGAGCTTGCCCATGAATCCCACTGGGCGGCCGTCGTAGTCGTCGTAGTCATGCATGGGGCGACTCTATCGAAGCGGGTCGGGTAAGGGCTGTGTGTGCCGGCCGAGCACGCCGGTCAAGCCTGTCGAGACCACGCGAAACGACCCACGGACGCGCGGCAGCAAACGCCCGCGAAGAGGCAGGTCACGCGGCGGGGGTTCGCTCCTGAAGGCCCCAGGGCTGGCCATAGCCGGCGGGCTCGGGGGCGGCCATGAGGTCGAGGTACGGCTTCGCGTCGAAGGCCTCCGGGCCGAGCACCCCGGTGCCGCTCCAGACGCCGGTCGCGAGCAACTCCAGCGCGATCGCGGGGTTTAGCGCGGTCTGCCAGACCACGCATTGGGCGTCGTACTCAGCCATCGTCCACTCGTTGTCGCTCACGTGATACAGGTAGACCTCCCGCGGCGCGCCATCCGTGCCGGTGCCGGTCACCCACACGCCCGCGCAGGTCTTGCCCGTCATGCGCGGCCCGATCGTGGCCGGGTCGGGCAGGCTCGCGGCCACCACATCCCGCGGCGCGACCATCGCCGGGCCGTCCGCGGTGCGCACCCGCACCGGGTTCACACTGTCCAGGCCGAGCAGGTGCAGAGTCTTCAACACCCCGATGAACTCCTCGCCGAGCCCGTACTTGAACGTGACCCGCTTCGCATCCAGCCAGCGCGGCATCAGCAGCACCTCCTCGTGCTCCACGTTCACGCACTCCACCGGGCCGATGCCCTCGGGAAAGTCGAACACCTCCGGCTCGCTGAACGGCGCCGTGGTGAACCAGCCGCGGTCCTTCTCGAAAATCACCGGCGGGTTCAGGCACTCCTCGATGGTGGTCCAGATGCTGAACGACGGCGCGAAGATCTCGTTGCCGGCCTCATCTCGCACCACCAGATTGGCGCCATCCCGGGTGCCGAGCTCGTCGATCTCGCTGAACAGGTGATCCGAGGCATACCGGGCGAACACATCGCTGAGGCCGGGCTCGACACCCATGCCCACGAGGGCGAGGCGTCCGCTGGTCTCCCAGTCGGCGGCCTGCTCGAATTGGTCGTCGCCGAGCTTGATGCCGGTCTCGGTGTGCGGGTCCGTCGGATGCGGCTCGCTCAGGCTCATCGCCATATCCAGATAGTCCGCGCCCGCGGCGAGCGCCCCGGCGAAAATGCTCTGCACGAACTTGGGCTCCACGGCGTTCATCACGTGGCTGACTCCGTGCTCCCGCGCCACGCGAGCCACGACATCCGGGTCGGATGCGTCGATCTGCGCCGCCGTGAACCTCTCGGCGGTCTCTGCGCCGTGGCGGGCCTCGATCGCCGCGACGGTGCGCTGCGCCCGTCCCAGGTCGTAGTCGCTCACCACCACGTGCTCATAGAACGAACGGCGGGCAATGATCTTCGCGAACGCGTCTCCGACGCCACCGGCACCTACGAGGAGAATTCTCATGCCCTGACGCTAGCGCGCCGCCGCCTGGAATGTCAGTACGCGGTCGACATCCGTTTGCGCGGTCCCTCCGGCCCGTATGGCCAGGATGGCACTCGGGCCACGGGCAGCTCAGAACGTTCGACCCTTCGCACCGAATACACCAACGGTGTCGTTTCGAGGACGTCCACCGCGCTGCGGTTGAGGTAGACCTGGGCCGTCTCGTCGTTGCAGCCCTCGACCTCGTAGGTCTCGCCCCGCCAGGTGGTGGTCGCGGACACCTGCGTGAGGTCGGTGACCTCGTTCGCGTCGAGGTGAGCTCGCCACTCCCAATACGAGTCGTATCCCGACGTGCACGGAAACAGGAAGAAATCGTCGGTCACGGACTCACCCTGGCCCTTATCGGCCACGAACCCCGTGCCGGCAGCGGCGACAGGGGCTTCCCCCGGCTTCGGTCGTGGCACGGCGGGCCGGCTGACCAGCGCGTACCGACCGCGCACGCGGCCGACGAACCCGGCCGTGGTGCCGGATCCCACCGGACGGTCCACGCGTGTCCACGACCGCAGGCTCAGCTGCTCCGCCGGCACCAGCGCCGACCAGCCGCTGTTCAGATTGTCCTCGACGATCGTGATCTCGGGAACGTCGAAGTCTGGCACTCCCCCTGTGGGCACGTAAACCAAAGCCAGACCCTCGCGGATGCCGGCAACGGTCACCGTGAAGTCCCGCCAGACCGCCTGCCACGTCACCTGCCGCACCGCCGAGGCCCGACTCCGGTCCACCAGCGCCGTGTACGCGCCGTAGCCGTCAGGCGTCCAAGCGGCTCCAGCTACTAGGTCGGCGGTGGGTTCGCCGGCACCGGGCCCGATCAGCTGGAGCTGCGGCACCCCGGCCTCGCTCACGGTGCCGCAGGTGTCGGCCACGGCGAAGTCCCGGCCGTCGACCCTGGTCGTGACGCCGGGCTGCGGGGTGCTCTCGTCGATCACATCGTAGGTCGTCGTGCGGGTCAGCCAGAACCGGTCCAGCGCCCGGAAGTCCACCATTCCCGTCGCCCCTTCCAGCCGGGGGTCGTCGTCGCGGCGGTAGACGCCCTTCTTCGGCAGGTCCCCGCCGATGTACACCCGACCGTCATAATTCACGAGGTAGACGTCAACGCGCACTCCCCGGAAGGTCGCGTGACCGCGGACCTCAGTGTGGCCGCCCGGGATCGGCCGGGCTCGCAACACCTCCACGCTGGCGGGGTTCGTCAGCGAGCCGTCGAAGGGGTCCGGCAGTGCGGCGGCGGATGCGGGCATGTCAGGTTTCCTATCGTCGGTGGCGGTGATGCTGGGGCTAGTGGAGCGACAAGACCTTGGAGTCGACGGGCAGCGCGCTCCGATCGATGGGCTGGACCGTGTAAATGAAGGGAGTCGTGTCCGCGATGTCCACCGTGGAGTGGCTCAGGTACACGAGTCCCGCACCGTCATCACGCCACTGGACGGGATGGGTCTGCCCGTTCCAGGTGGTGGTGGCGGTCACCTGTCGGAGGTCGGACACCTCGCTCTCGTCGACGGTCACCCGCCACGTCCAGTAGTGCTGGGACGACGCGACCAGGACAAACTCGTCGGTCACGGTGTCACCCCGGTTCTTCTCGACGACGACGGCGCTGCCCGGGGCAGCCACCCGCTCCTCGCCGGCGACGTGCGGCTCCGCCACGCGAACCATCGACGCCGTGCGGCCACGCAGCGTTCCCACGCATGCGTCCACGACTCCGACGCCCAACGGGCACTCGGTGAGGGTCCAACCGCGCAGACTCAGCTGCGCCAGCGGCACCACGGCAGACCATCCGTTCCTGCGACGGCCTCCTCCCAGCACGACCTCTGGTGCGTTCGACGGTGGCTCCCCGCCTCCCCCGGCGAAGATCATCGCCTGTCCGTCACAGATCGCGGCGATCTGCACGGTGAAATCCCGCCAGATCGCGGTCCACTCCACCCGGCGCACCACCGAGACGAGACTCCGGTCGACGATCTTCGTGAATAAGCCGTAGCCATCCGGTGCCCAGCCCTCGCCCTCAGGCTCGGCCGTACTTAACCAGATCAGCTGCAGCTGAGGCACCCCCGACGCACTGACGGTGCCTTCGGTGTCGACCAGGCCCACCGTCAGCCCGTCGATGGATGCCGTCAGCCCGGGCTGCGGCGTGGTCTCGTCGATCAGGTCGAAGGTGGTCGTGCGGGTCAGCCAGAACCGGCTCAGCCACCCGAAGTCCACCCGGCCGAACGCGACTCCCACCTGGGGGTCTTCCTCGCGCCCGAACACCCCGTACAGCGGAAGGTCACCGGCGACCGATACCCGGCCATCCCTGCCGACACCGCGCACCCGCAGCCGCACGCCCTGGAAGGTGGCGTGCCCGGAGACCTCCATGCGGCCGCCGGGTACGTTCCGTTCGCGTACGACATAGATGCCCGAGGGATTGGTGAGCGAGTCGTCGAACTCGTCGGACTCGTCGGACGGATTGGTGCAAGGTTCGGTCATCCGTTGAACCGGGCGGATGCTCGTCGGTCGCGGCGGGTCATCGCGGCGCCGGGCGCGCTGACGCGTTTGACCCTGCTGCCCGGCGTCTGGCGAGAGTGTTCTCACCGTCGAGCTTGGCCGCCAGCGGCGCCCACAAAACCACGGCCACGCCCACACCGAGCAGCAGGCCGCCGATGGTGTCGGTGAGCCAGTGCGCGCCGAGATAGGTGCGGCTGACCATCATCGCCACCGTGTACACCGCCCCGGCGATCCATACCCACAGCCGGGGGAAGATGATGCCCAGCAGCACGGCCATGGTCGCCGCGTTCGCCACATGGCCGGATGGGAACGAGCCGAAGTCGGAGGTGACCAGCATGTCTTCGGGACGGGCCCGACCGAACAGGGTCTTCAGCAGCTGCACCAGGCCGGCACTGGCGACGGTGGCGAGCACGAAGTACAGCGCCGCCCACGGGCGCCTCAGCACGAACAGGGTCACGACGATCGCGATCGGGATCACGAACACCCCGGCGATGCCCGCGCCGAGGAAATTCATCACGAGGGCGGGCACCTCCCAAACCGGCGACCGGTGCTCGAGGATCTCTTCCATCCACTCCAGATCGGCCTCGATCGGGCGCCCGCTGCCTCGGGTGAGGATCAGGGCGCCGAGCAGGAAGGCGAAGAGAACGGCAATCGCCCCGCTGATCAGCGGCCAGCGCCGGGCGATGCGGCGGGAGGGGGCATCCGCCGCGGCTTCGGCCGTGGCCGGGGTGGGCGAATCGGGTCTGGTGGGCTCAGTCTCGTCTGATCGGGAGGGGTCCATCAGCCCATGCTAGATCGGCGCGCATGGGAACCGGCTCGGACCCGCGGAGCCCGGCAGCACCGGCTCAGGCGGTGAGCAGCGTGTCGCGGCCCTTGCCGGCCCGTTTGGAGGCGAGCATGGCCTCATCGGCGAGGGCGATCAGGTCGTCCGGGCTCATCGGCACGGCACGTCCCGGGGTGTACACGCTGATGCCGATGCTGGCCGACACGCGTTGGCCCCGCGCGAGGCCGTCGAGAGGTTCCCGCACGGCCTGGCGGATGCGCTGGGCTACCTCGAGCGCGCTCGTCTGGTCGATGCGGTCTGACGCGATCACGAACTCGTCGCCGCCGAACCGGCTCGGGGTGTCGTCCTCCCGCAGCACCCGCCGCAGCCGTACGGCGACCTGCTGCAGCACCTGGTCGCCGGCCTCGTGGCCGAAGTCGTCGTTGATCGCCTTGAAACCGTCAAGATCGAGGAAGAGCACCGCGACCGCCCGCCCGTGACGCTCCGCGTCGCCGATCAGCCGGCGCAACCGGTTCTGCAGCGCGCGCCGGTTGGGTAGGCCGGTGAGGGAATCGTGCAGGGACTGGTGTTCGATCTGGTGTTGCAGGTGGATGCGTTCGAGCACCGGTGCCGCCTGGGTGGCCAGCGCTCCGAGCAGGTCGAGCAGGTTCTCATCGAGCACCCGCTGCCGCTGGAACCAGCAGGCGATGGCTCCGCTGACGGTGCCGTTGTCGATGATGGGCACGACGCAGAGCGCCTCGACGCCCTCCGCATCGAGCGGGGCCGCCAACGCGGGAAAGCTCACCGCGATGTCGGCGGCGCTCCGGCACAGCACCGGCAGCCCGGAGGCCAGCGCCGCGCCCACAGGCAGCAGATCGGCCAGCTCGACGGTTTCCGCGAGCGGCCGGGCCCCGGACACCAGTTCACGGGTGCCGCCTGGACCGGTGACGATCACCGAGACGTGCGCGGCATCCGTGGCCATCTCGGCCGAGACCCGCAATGCCGACCCGAACGCGGCGAGAGTGGATGCGGGCGCCAGGCCGGCCGCGGCGGCCTGCAGGATACGCACCCGGGCCACGGCGGTCTCGGCCGTGCGCCGGGCGTCCAACAGGTCGCGCTCGTACTTGAGCCGGATCCCCGCGTCGAAGACGGCGGCGTAGACCAGCGGCTCGGCTCCGGAGCCGTCCAGAACCGAGCTGACCAGCACGTCGCGGGTGCCGCCGGCGCTGGTGGAGAGGGTGAGCATCATCTCGTTGAGCCGGCTCTGGGCCTGCAGCAGCGGCATGTAGCGGGTCTCGAAGATGAGCTTGCTGCCGCGGGAGAGCAGCGCCAGGAAGTACCGGCCCACCACGTCCTCACGGGGATAGCCGGTCCACTCGCAGAACGTGTCGTTGGCCGAGCGGATGACCCCGTCCGCCGTCATGGCGAACAGGCCGGCCGGCGCGTGGTGGAACAGGGCGCGGGCGATGTGGTCCGTCGTGCCGCCCGCATCCGTCACAGAAAGCGCCGGATCTGGCGTTCGATCTCGCCGGGATCGGACAGGTGCGCGTAGTGACCGGCGGCGTTGAGCACCACGAGTTCGCTGCCGATGATGTGCTCGTGCAGGTACGCGCCCACCTCCAGAGGGGCGATCAGATCGTCGGAGGACTGCAGGATCAGGGTGGGCGTGGTGATGTTCTTGAGCAGACGGCGCCAGTCCGAGAGGAAGGTGACCCGGGCGAAGTGTTGCGCGACCATGGTGTTGGTGCGGGTCATGCTCTCGGCCAGCTCGGCGGCCAGCTCGGGGCGGTCGGCGTTCTGCATCAGCGCCGGCGCCATCTCGGCGGCCCAGCTCACGTGGTTGACCTCGAGGGCGTCGAGGAGGGCGTCCACGTCGGCGCGTTCGAAGCCGCCCAGGTAGCCCTCGTCGTTGAGGTAACGCGGGGACGGCCCGAGCATGATGAGCCGGGCGAAGCGGTCCGGCTCCTCCACGGCGGCGAGGGCGCCGATCATGGCGCTCACCGAGTGGCCCACGAACACCACATCGTGCAGGTCGAGAGCGCGCAGGATCTCGAGCAGGTCGGCCGCGTAGCCGCGCAGCGAATCGTATTTGCGCCGGTCGTAGGCCGAGACGTCGGAGTCGCCCGAGCCGACGTGGTCGAAGCGCACCACCCGGCGTTCGTCGGCGAATTGCGGCGCCACCAGGCGCCACATGTTCTGGCTGGTGCCGTAGCCGGGGCCGAAGACGACGGGCTGCCCGGCCGGGTCGCCCAGCACCGTGACGCCGTTGCGGGTGAGCACGTCGGCCGTTGAACTCTCGGGGAGGTTCGCTCCGGCTGGCTGAGTGAAGGTCACGTTCGAAATTCTTCCATACCGAGGCATCGCTCCGGTGACGAGAATCGCCCGGTGAGGCGGCACCCGGGCCGCGCAGGCGCGTTCACCGGGTCAGTGCGTCGCGTCAGTGTGTCGCGGGTCAGTGCGTCGCGGGTCAGTGGGTCAGCGCGTCAGTGCGTCGCGGGTCAGTGGGTCAGCGCGGCCACCGTGCGCGGGCGCACGATCAGCCACAGGCTCAGCACGGAGATGATCGCGCAGACACCCATCACCGAGGCCATCGGAACGGCGGTTCCCACGCCGAGCAGGCCGACGACCGGGGAGATCAGGCCGGCGATACCGAAGTTGGCCGCGCCCAGGACGGATGCGGCGGTGCCGGCCTCGCTGCCGTGCGAGTTGAGGGCGATGACCTGCACGGTGGGGAAGGTGAATCCACAGCCGGCGATGAAGAACCAGAGCGGGATGAGCGTGCCCCAGAGGCCGGCGCCCAGCAGGTCGAGGGTGAAGATGGCCGCCGACGTGAGCACCAGCACGGCCGTGGCGCCGATCAGGATGTTCTGCGGACCCACGTTGTAGCGGTGCATCAGCCGGGAGCTGGTCTGCACCCCCACGACGATGCCGAGGGAGTTGATCGCGAAGAGCACGCCGTACTGCTGGGCGCTGAAGTCGTAGACCTGCTGGAACAGGAACGGCGACGAGGAGAGGTAGGAGAACAGCCCGGTGAAGGTCATCGCGCCGATGATGGCGACACCGACGAAGGTGCGGTCGCCCAGAACCGCGCGGTAACGCTGGCCGAGGCTGGAGTGGCCCGGAACCGTCCGGCGCTCCTTGGGCAGGGTTTCCACGATCCAGATCGCCACGGCGATCATCACGACGATGCCGTACCCGGCGAGCACCCAGAAAATACCGCGCCAGGGCATCACGAGCAGCAACTGCGAGCCGATCACGGGCGCGAGCACCGGTGCGAGGCCGCTGACCAGGGCGAGCCGGGAGAGCATCTTCACGAGAGGCTTACCGCCGAAGAGGTCGCGCACCATGGCCATGGCCACGACGGCACCGGCCGCGGCGCCGAAGCCCTGCAGAACCCGGAAGATTCCGAGCGAGACGATGTCGCTGGAGAGCGCCGCGCCCACGCAGGCGAGCACGTGGAAGCCGGTGGCCAGCAGCAACGGCAGACGGCGGCCGATCTTGTCGCTCCATGGTCCGACGATGAGCTGGCCGAAGCCGAACCCGATCATGGTTCCGGTGAGGGTGAGCTGGATGGCCGCGGCCGAGACCCCGAGTTCGCTTTCGAGGATGGGGAACGCCGGCAGGTACAGGTCGATCGTGAACGGACCGAGCGCGGTCAGCGCGCCCAGGATGATGATGTAGACGATGCGCTGTCCCCGGGAGAGCGCGTCACCCGGGTGCCGGGCGGTCGAGTGCAACTGTGCATCGGTGATGACGGGGATGACGGCGGTAGTCACGTGTGAGAGTCCTCGGTCGGGATCGTACGGTGGGGAGGGCGGGCGCGCGGGCCCAATGGCGGAAAGCGTGCCCGACCCGGTTCTATTCCCCCCGCCGGGGCATCCGGGCAAAGATTGCGCGGATGCGCGAGTTCCTGCAATTTACCGCCGGTCCCGGGCGGCTCCCGGTGCCGTCGGCGACCCGTCAGAGCAGCAGTTCCATGAACACGTCCGCTCGGGCGTAGGGCATCGGGCCGATCCGTTCGGCCGGCACGTGGGTGAACCCCACCGACTCGTAGAGATGAACGGCGTTGGCGAGCCTGGTGCTGCTGCCGAGGAAGAGGGAGCGGGCGCCGAGCCCTCTGGCGGCGTCGATCGCGGCCAGGATGAGCTGCCGGCCGGCTCCGCGGCCCCGCAGGGCCGGCCTGACCGCCATCTTGGACAGCTCGAACACGCCGTTCCCTGTGGGCACCAGGGCGACGCACCCCACCCGGTCGTCGCCGAGCCGGGCGATCAGCACGGTGCCGCCGGGGCCGACGATGCGGGCGCCGGGGTCGTTCAGCAGGGCACTGTCGGCGTCCTCGAGGGTGAACAGCCGGCTTATCCACTCCTCGTTGAGCTCCCGGAAGGCTTGCGCGTCCTCGGCCGAACTCATCGGCTCGATGACGAGTGACAGCGGGTGGGTGAGGGTCATGATCTGCTCCTTCTTCCCCTCCATTTTCCGGCCCACGCATCCAGACGTCCAATATCGAATGCCGTCTCTTCCAGACGTCTGGCGTCTTGATAGGGTCGGGGCATGACGGCGAATCTGGAGCTGAGACATCTGCGCTACTTCGTGGCGGTGGCCGAGGAACTCCACTTCGGCAGGGCGGCGGAGCGCCTGCACATGGCGCAACCTCCGCTCTCCCAACAGGTGCGGCGGCTGGAGGAGCTCATCGGCACAGCGCTGTTCGACCGCACCTCGCGCCGGGTCGCCCTCACCGAGGCCGGAACGGCCTTCCTCGAGCGCAGCCGAAGGATCCTCGACCAGGTGAGCGCGGACGTCGACGAGGCCGCCCGCATCGGTCGGGGCCAGCAGGGGCGGCTCGACATCGGCTTCATCACCTCGGCCATCCCCCTGGGCATCACCGAACGCATCCACGCCTTCCGCTCGCTCTATCCGGCCGTGCAGGTGCAACTTCACGAGGGCTACACCTCGCTGATCCTGGACCGGCTGCTGGCCAGGGAGATCGACATGGGCGTCGTGCGGGATTCCGAGCCCGACCCGGCGCTGACCACGACCGCCCTGGCGACCGAGCCGTTCGTCGCCGTCGTGCCTGTCGAGCATCCCGCGGCCGGACAGACGGTGCTCGACGCCGGACTGCTGCGCGACGACCCGTTCGTGTTCTATCCCCGGGCCGCCGGCGAACGGGCCTACCTGCGCAACCTCGAACCGTGCCGGCAGGCCGGCTACGAGCCCCGGGTGGTGCAGGAGGCCTCGTCCTGGGTCACCATCCTGCACCTGATCGGGGCCGGACTGGGTGTGAGCATCGCCCCGGCCAGCGCCACCCTCACCGTGCCGGCCGGGGTGCGCATCATCCCGCTGGCCGGCACGCATCCGCGCAGCGAGGTGCAACTGGTGCGGCGCGCCGATGACACCCGCGCGGTACTGACGAATTTCCTGCGGGTGCCCGGGTCGCTCACCCCCACCCTCACCCCGGGAGCGCTGCCGGCGTCAGGCTGACGGGCCGCCCACCCCGGTGGGCAGTGCGGCCGGGTCGTCGAGCAGGCCCTCGAAGGCCAGTTCGGCGGCGCCGATCATGAGCAGGTTGGAGCCCAGTTCGGCGGCACTGAGCCGCACGCTGCCGAACGCGGCGCCGAGCGACAGCGCGGCAACGGCCGAGCGCAACCGGTCGGCATCCACGGCCAGTAGCGCGGCGAGGAACCCGCCGAGCACCACCACCTGGGGGTTCAGGATGTTGATGGCGCCGGCCAGCGCCACCGCGAGGTGGTCGATCTGGCGGTCCACCTCCGCGCGCACGGCCGGTGACGTCGAGGCCAGCAGCGCCTGCTCGAGCTCGTCGGCATCCGCCCCGGCCAGGCCGAGCACGTCGAGCAGTTCGCGCCGCGTCACCTCGGCCTCGAGGGTACCGCGGATGCCCGCGGAGTCGACCCGGTCACTGTCGCTGACCCGCGTGTGGCCGAACTCGCCCGCGTAGCCGGCGATGCCCCCGGCGGGCACTCCGCCCACGATCATGCCACCGCCGATGCCGCTTGCCCCACCGTTGAGGTAGATGAGGTCGGTGATGCCCTTGCCGGCGCCGAAGAAACGTTCCGCCATGGCGCCGAGGCTGGCGTCGTTGGCGGCCAGCACGGGGTAACCGGTGGCCGCCTCGAGCATCTCGGCCAGCGGCTCGTCGACCCAGCCGAGGTGCGGCGCGTGCCGCACCAGGCCGTCGTGCGCCCGCACGAGCCCGGGCACGGCCACACCGATGCCCACGACGGTGAACTTGGCATCCAATTCGCCGCGCATACCGTCGATCACGGCGGCGGCGATGTTGACGGCCTCGGTGACACTCGGGGACTGGTCGGTGGGGTAGCGCACCCGGCGGTGCACCTGGCCGTCCAGGCCCACGATGCCGATTGTCACCGCGTCGATCTCGGGGTTCACGGCGAGCGCGACGACCCGCTCGCTCACGCTCACGATCGGGCTGGGCCGGCCGACCTGATTGGTGGCGCTTGGTTCGCTCTCGACGACAAGTCCGCGCTCGGCCAGTTCGGACACGAGGGCGGCGATGGTGGAGCGGTTCAGCCCGGTCACCTTGGTGAGCTGCGACCGGGAGGCGGCGCCGCTGCGGTGCACGAGTCGCAGCACCACCGACAGGTTGTGTCGGCGCACATCGTCATGGCTGCTGCCCTGCACGGTTCCTCCGTCTGACTGGTGCCCAGTCGATGTCCCGCGGGCGACCGACTGGCTGCGGCAGGGGTTCCCCCGCGCGCCGGGCGTCCTTCGCCGTGGACCTCAGAATACCCGGCAGAACTCTCGGGGCGGCGTGATACGTTGCACCACGCCACAAATCGCCCGGAGTCCTTCCCGGCACGGGCACACATAAGCAGGAACCCGTGAGCGCAAGCAGGCTCGACGACGGGCGCTCGCGGCACACACGATCGACGACAAGGATGTCCATGGAATCCCCCAGCATGAGAATCGCCCTCACCGGCGGCAGCGGCAAACTCGGCAAGACCGTCCTCGCCCGGCTCCGGGCCGAGGGCCACCAGGTGATCAACTTCGACCTGGCCGGCAGTCGCGGTCCGGGCTTCGTGCGCATCGACCTCACCGACTACGGTCAGGTCGCCGACGCGTTCACGGGCGTCAACGACCAGATCGACGGCTTCGACGCCGTGGTGCACCTCGGTGCGATCCCCGCCCCGGGCCTGGCGCCCGACGTCGCCACCTTCCACAACAACATGCTCTCCAGCTACAACGTGTTCCAGGCGGCCCGTCGTGCGGGCATCCGTCGCATCGTCTACGCGTCGAGCGAGACCGTGCTGGGCCTGCCATTCGACACCGACCCGCCCTATATCCCGGTCGACGAGGAGTACCCGGCCCGCCCGGAGAGCACCTACTCGCTGGTCAAGCACCTCGAGGAGCAGATGGCCATCGAGCTGGTGCGCTGGGACCCGGCGCTCTCGATCACGGCGCTGCGCTTCTCCAACGTGATGGACCCGGAGGACTACGACGGGTTCGAGGCGTTCCAGGCGGATGCGACGCTGCGCAAGTGGAACCTCTGGGGTTACATCGACGGCCGCGACGGCGCCCAGGCCGTGCTCAAGGCACTGCAGACCGCGCCGCCCGGCTTCGAGCGTTTCATCATCGCCGCCGCCGACACCGTGATGCGCCGGCCGAGCGCCGAGCTGGCTGCCGAGGTGTTCCCGGAGGTGCAGCTCACCCGCGAGGTCACGGGAACCGAGACCCTCCTCGGCATCGACAAGGCCCGCCGTCTCCTGGGCTTCTCCCCCGCCCACTCCTGGCAAGACCCCCGCTGACCCTTTCGAGAACGACGACGAAAGCCCCAGAATCCGGACGATTCTGGGGCTTTCTCACGGTTCAGGGAAGGGTCAGGCAGGGAGGGTGTGGGTGGCGACCAGGGCGGCGTACCAGTGCGCGCTGTCCTTGGGGGTGCGCACCAGGGTGTCGTAGTCCACGTGGATGATGCCGAACCGCTTGGAGTAGCCGTAGCCCCACTCGAAGTTGTCCATCAGCGACCACACCTGGTAGCCGCGCAGGTCCACGCCGCGGGCCATGGCCCGGTGTGCGGCGGTGAAGTGCCTGCGCAGGTAGTCGGTGCGTTCCACGTCGTGAACGCGGGGGCCGTCCTCGGTCTGAACGACCTCGTCCGCGAACGCGGCGCCGTTCTCCGTGACCATGAGCGGCTGGTTCGGGAACTCCTCGTGCAGCGCCACGAGCAGCTCCTCGAGGCCGGCCGGTTCGATGTTCCAACCCATCTCGGTGTACGGGCCGGGCTGGGCGAGGAACTCGACCCGGTCGGCACCGGGCCACGGAGATGCGCCGACGTCCTTGTGGCCGTCGGAGTTCTCGCGGGGCGAGACGCCGTCCCACATCCGCACCAGGGTGGTGGAGTAGTAGTTGACCCCGAGCACGTCCAGCGGCTGGTGGATGATCTCCGTGTCGCCGGGCAGGATGAACGCCCAGTCGGTGATGCCCTTGGTATCTTCGAAGACATCCGCCGGGTACGCGCCGGTCAGCAGCGGACCGAGGAACACCCGGTTGGCCAGCGCGTCGATCTGCCGCACGGCCTCCGGCCCGGTCTCGCCCTCGCCGCGGATGACGTGCAGGTTGAGCGTGATCGAGAAGTCGGGGTCGTTGGTCACCAGGGGCTTCAACGCCTGGATCGCCAGGCCGTGGGCCAGGTTGAGGTGGTGCACCGCGGTGAGCGCCTCGGCGCCGTCGGTGCGGCCGGGCGCGTGCGCGCCGGAGCCGTAGCCCAGGTAGGCCGAACACCACGGCTCGTTCAGGGTCGTCCAGGTGTCGACCCGGTCACCGAACTCGCGCCCGAGGATCGCCGCGTAGTCGGCGAAAGCGTAGGCCGTGGCCCGGTTGGTCCAACCGCCCTCGTCCTCCAGCGTCTGCGGCAGGTCCCAGTGGTACATGGTCACGATCGGGCGGATGCCGCGGGCGATCAGCCCATCGATCAGGCGCCCGTAGAAATCGAGTCCGGCCTGGTTGGCCGGGCCACGCCCGGTGGGCTGGATGCGCGACCAGGCGATCGAGAACCTGTAGGCCGCCAGGCCCAGCGACGTCATCAGGTCGAGGTCGGCCTCGAGCCGGTGGTAGTGGTCGGCGGCGACGTCGCCCGTGTCACCGTTCCAGACCTTGCCCGGGGTGTGGCTGAAGGTGTCCCAGATGGAGGGCCCGCGGCCGTCTTCGTCGAAGGCCCCCTCGATCTGGTAGCTGGCGGTGGCGGAACCGAAGAGGAACGACTCGGGGAACACGAGGCCGGAGTCGCGGTAGTCGGGGTTTCCCGCGGACGCGGTGGGGGCGGTGGTGCTGGTCATCGGAGCAGTGCCTTTCGGTCGGTAGCGACCACGGTAGTGCCACCGGCCAGGCGGGCGCGGAACGGCACCGCCGAATCGCCGGTAACGACAGTCTGGCCGAGTTCGGCGCTGACGGTCACGGAGACGTGGCTGCCGTCCAGCGGGTTGTCGATGACGACGACCCGGTCCGCTCCGTCGCCGCCCGGATACACGGTGATGAGGGGCTCGTCGGTGTAGTCGTAGTCGGGCCGGTCGTCGCGGGACCCGGTGACAAGCACCGCGCCCTCGCGCACCCACAACGGGATGCTGTCGAACGCGTGGGTCTCCCGGCGCCAGACCGGGCCGGTGACCACTTCGTCGGTCAGGTAGTTGGTCCAGGTGCCGGCGGGCAGGTAGTACTGCACGTCGCCCGTGGCGCTGAAGACCGGCGCCACGAGGAGGTCGTCGCCCAGCAGGTACTGCTTGTCGAGGTAGTCCACGGCGGGGTCGCCGGGGAATTCGAGTTGCATGGGCCGCATGAACGGGGTGCCGGTGGCGTGAGCCTCCAGGCCCACCCGGTAGAGGTAGGGCATCAGCGCGAGCTTGAGCTTGGTGAAGAACCGGGTCACATCCACGGCGCTCTGGCCGGGTTCCTCGGTGCCGTCGTCGAAGAGCCACGGCACCCGGTAGCTGGTGGAACCGTGCAGCCTGGAGTGGCTGGACAGCAGGCCGAACGCGAGCCAACGTTTGAACACGGCGGCATCCGGCATGCCCTCGAAACCGCCGATGTCGTGGCTCCAGTAGCCGAAGCCGCTGAACGCGAGCGAGAGCCCGCCGCGCAGGGTCTCGGCCATCGACTCGAACGACGAGGAGTTGTCTCCGCCCCAGTGCACGGGCTGCATCTGACCGCCAACGGTGGCCGACCGCGCGAAAAGCACGGCGTCACCCTCGCCGCGGTGCTCCTGGAGTACCTCGAAGACGGCCTTGTTGTAGAGCTGGGTGTACCAGTTGTGCATCACGTCCGGCGAGGAGCCGTCGTGCCAGACCACATCCGTGGGGATGCGTTCGCCGAAGTCGGTCTTGATGGCGTCGACCCCCTGGGCGAAGAGGCCGCGCAGCTTGTCCTGGAACCAGCGGGTGGCCGCCGGGTTGGTGAAGTCGACCAGGGCCATTCCGGCCTGCCAGAGGTCCCACTGCCAGACGTCGCCATTTGCCTTCTTGACCAGGTAGCCGGCCTCCTTGGCCTCGGCGAAGATGCCGGCGCGCTGGCCGATGTACGGGTTTATCCAGGCGCTCACGTGCAGGTTCTTCTCGTGCAGCCGGGCGAGCATACCCTCGGGGTCGGGGAACACCCGCGGGTCCCATTCGAAGTCGGTCCAGTTGAATTCGCGCATCCAGAAGCAGTCGAAGTGGAAGACCGAGAGCGGCAGGTCGCGCTCGGCCATGCCGTCGATGAAGCTGTTGACGGTGGCTTCGTCGTACTGGGTGGTGAACGAGGTCGACAGCCACAAGCCGTACGACCAGGCCGGCACCTTGGCGGGGCGGCCGGTGAGCCGGGTGTAGCGCTCGAGCACGTCCTTGGGGGTCGGCCCGTAGATCACCAGGTACTCGATGGCCGGGCCGGCCACGGAGAACTGCACCCGCTCCACGGCCTCTGTGCCCACCTCGAAGGAGACGTGCTCCGGGTGGTTGACGAGCACACCGTAGCCGCGGTTGGTGAGGTAGAACGGCACGTTCTTGTAGGACTGCTCGCTGGAGGTGCCGCCGTCGGCGTTCCAGATGTCGACGGTCTGGCCGTTCTTGGTCAGCGGACCGAAGCGCTCGCCGAGACCGTAGACGAGTTCGCCCACGCCGAGGGAGAGCTGCGCGTGCGTGTAGGCGGATGCCGGCGCCAGGCCCGTGGTGGTCACTCCGGATACCCCGGCCGGTTCCGCCGCCACCGGCGCACCCTGAGCCAGGTCCATGTGCCCGATCGACTTGTGGCCGCTCTCGGTGAGGACGCGACCATCGGCCTCGAAGCTGAGCGCGAACGGGGCGCCCGGCTTGATACGTGCGGTCAGCGGGCCGGCCGTGAGGGTGCCGCCGGTCTGGTCGATCACGATGACTCCGGCATCCGCCTCGGCGCCGACCAGATCGAACCCCGGGCCGGTCGCGGTTCCGGTGTGCTGTTCGACCCGAACCTTGACGATGCCCTCCAACGGAGAGGACAGCGTCACGGTGAGCAAGGCCCGGTTGAGCACGTCGCCGCGGCGCTCGATCACCTTCGTCGGCGCCGAGATGCGCAGGGCGGTGCCGTCTTGTTCGATGTCGTATGCCTCCTGTGCGTAGAGCGCGGTGACGCCGGGGCGGGTGTGCCAGAAACCATCGGTGAATTTCATAACTACTTGACTGCTCCTGCGGTGATGCCCCTGGTGAGGGTGCGTTGGAAGATGAGGAAGAAGATCAGGGTGGGCAACAGGCCCAGCAGGGCCGAGGCGCTCGTGGTGGTGACGTCCATGAGCCGGTCGCCCTGCAGCACCGCTATGGAGACGGGCACGGTCTGGCTGGCGTTGCTGACCAGGAAGGTCAGCGGGATGAGGAACTCGTTCCAGGTCCAGATGAAGAAGAAGATCACCAGAACGCTCAGGGTGGGCTTGGTGATGGGGTAGACCACCCGGTAGAGGATCGTCCAGCGGCTCGCGCCGTCCAGCGACGCGGCCTCGAGGATCTCCTTGGGGAAGGTGCCCAGCACGCTGGCCAGTAGGTAGGTGCCGAAGGCGCTCTGGATCACCACGAAGATGATGATGACGGCCCACTGGTTGTCGTACAGGCCCACCGACTTGAACATGAAGTAGAGCGGGTAGAGCAGCACTTCCTGCGGCAGCATATTGGCGAGCAGGATCAGCAGCACGATCCAGGTGCGGCCGCGGACCCGCCCGATGCCCAGCGCGAACGCGTTGAGCAACGAGATCACCACGGCGAGGATGGCCACGATGCTGGAGATGAAGAAGCTGTTCCAGAGCTTCTCCGGAAAGTTCACCCGCTCCCAGAAGTTGACCATGCCGTCGAAGTAGAGATTGGTGGGCAGGGTGAGGGGGCCCGCGGCGTTGTAGTCGGCCGGCGACTTGAACGAGTTGATCAGGATCAGGAAGAACGGCACCGCGATGAGCAGGCCGATGAGGATGGCGACGAGCAGGATCATCCAGTCGCCGAAGGTCTTGCGGGTGGTGCTGCTGCGGTTCTTCCGCTTGGCCGGGGGCCGCGGGGCCCGCGCGCCGGGGGCGCTGACGGGACCGGTGGGCTCCTCGAGGATGGTGGTCTGCGACATTAGCGTTCCTCTTCTTTACGCTCGAGTCGGGTCTGGGCGAGGAGGAAGACGACCGAGACGGCGGCGATGACGATGGTGAGGGCGGTCGCGATGGTCGCGCCGTATCCCACCTGCTGGGACTGGAAGAACTCGCTGTACGCGTAGTACGCGGGCACGATGGTGGATGTTCCGGGCCCGCCGCCGGTGAGGGTGTAGATCGGGCCGAAGACCTTGAGCGCCGCGATCGTGCAGGTGAGGGTGACCACGAAAATCTCGGGGCGGATGATGCTGACCGTGATGGCGCGGAACCGTTGGATCCAGTTGGCACCGTCGAGTTCGGCCGCCTCGTAGAGCTCGGGGTCGACGCGCTGCAGCGCGGCCATGAAGATGACGATCGGGTAGCCCAGCTGCACCCAGATCATGATGACCATGATGCTGGGCAGGGCGGTGTCGGGGCTGCCGAGCCAGTTGTGGGTGAGGCCGCCCAGGCCCACACCCTCGAGCACCTGGTTGAGCGCGCCGTTCTGCGGGCGCAGGATCCAGCCGATCACGATCGCGGCGACGACGCCGGGCAGGATCTGCGGAAGGTAGTAGGTGGCGCGCAGGAAGCTGGCGATCTTGCCGCCGAACTTCTTGCCGATCAGGTCGAAGAGCATGGCGGCCAGCACCAGGCCGAGCAGGGTGGGCACGACGACCATGGCGACGATCATGGCGATCGAGTTGCCGAACGAGGTCCAGAAGGTGGTGTCGCCGGCGAGCTTGGCCCAGTTCTTCAGGCCTACCCACTCCGGCGGCTTGATTCCGCGGTAGTCGGTGAAGGTGAGGTACACGTTCCACACCAGCGGGATCACGATGATCAGCGTGAGCAGCGCCAGTCCCGGAATGAGGTATATCCAGAATTTCTGGGGATTGCTTCCCGGGATGAGGCTCTGCCGGACAGGGCGGTTGCCTGTCGACGGAGCCTCGCCGGGCGCATCGTCGGGTGCATGGAGCACGGATGCTGTCGTCATGCGCTTTCCTTCTCTTCTGTCTCTTCTGTCAGTGGTGGCCGGGGGCCGTGAGGCCCCCGGCCGGGTACTGCGAGGTGGTACCTGGGGGCGGGTACCGGTCGAGCCGGGCTCGGGTGGGGTGTTAGCCGACGATGTCGTCGACGCCGGACTGGTACTGGCCGCCGAGCTGTTCGTTGACGTCAGCGGGCGACTTGGTGCCGTTGATGAGCTCCTGCAGGCCCGCGTTCAGCTGGTCGTAGAAGGTGGCGGTGGGCCAGTCGGGGTAGAACGCGATGCCGTCCTTCTCGGTCAGCGCGTTGAAGTTGCCGATCAGTTCCTGGCTCTTCGGGTCGGTGATGTCGGCGGTGTTCGCCGCGACGGGGATGCCGCCGTTGTTGCCGATCAGGGCCTGGATCTCGGGGCGCATCGTGATGTCGATGAACTGGGTGGCGAGGTCCTTGTTCTTGGCCTTCTCGGGGATGACCCACATGTTGCCGGCGGAGCCGGGCGACATGTCAGCCTCGGGGAAGAGGAACGTGCCCCAGTCGAAGCCGGTGGCCTCGGTGGTGAAGCGGTTGTGCCACCACGAACCCGAGAAGAAGATCGGGTAGGTGCCGTTGATGAACGCGGTGCCGGCATCCTCTGCCTTGAAGCCGCTGGCGTCGGTGGAGATGTAGCCGGCGTCGGTCCAGTCCTTGATGGTCTCGGTCGCGTAGCTCAGCTCTGGGCCGCTCCAGTCGACGTCGCCGGTGTAGAGCTGGTAGTCGTCGACGAAGCTGCGGTCGGCCTTGGTCAGCGCGAGCTGGTACCAGAGCTGGCCGAGCGGGTACTCCGCGGCCGACTCGGCCAGCGGGGTGATGCCCTGGTCGGTGAAGGCCTTCATGACGCTCTCGAGCTCGGCCACCGTGGTGGGCACCTCGAGGCCGGCGGCCGCGAACATGTCCTTGTTGTAGTACATCTCCACGAACTCGCCGTAGTTGGGCACCCCATAGAACGCGCCGGAGCCCATGATGCCGTCTTCGTCGTACCGGGCGGTGGTCTGCAGCGACGGGGCGAGAGCGTCGTCCCAGCCGTATTCGGCATAGGCGTCGTCGAGGTCGGTCAGCAGGCCCTGGCTCGCGAGCAGGCCGGCGGTGGCGTTGCCCTTGTTGTACTCGAGGATGTCGGGGGCCTGGTCGGAGTTGAGCACCTGGCTGGCCGTGGAGCGGATCTGTTCGAAGCTCTTCTCCTCGAACTCGACCGTGGCGCCGGTCTCTTCCTCGAAGACCTTGATGGCTTCGTCCCAGGCGATGCCCATGGCGCTGGTGTCGCTCTCGAAGTGCCAGAGCTTGAGGGTATTGCCGTCGCCTTCGCTGGATCCGCCGGCCGAGCAGCCGGAGAGGAGGAGGGCGCTGACGCCCAGCACGGCAATGCCGGCGAGGCTTCTCTTGGTTTTCTTCACTGTTCTACTTCCTTGTAGTGATGCGCTGGTGATGATGCACGGGTGATGGGGCTGTGGTGCGGTGGAGCGCGGTGCGGTGGAGCGCGGTGCGGTGGAGCGTCGGGATGCTGTCGAAACGTTTCGATAGTCAGCCCGCGAGAATCCTTCCTTTCCGGGTCTTAGTGGCGGCGGTGGGCGGTCGTCGAGCCGAGCTCGACGTACGTCGGTTCGATGAACTCGACGTGCGGCTCGGCGTTCCCGCTCAGCTGGGCCATCGTGAGCTCGATCGCTCGAGTGCAGGACTGGTCAGCGGGCAGGGGGATCACGTCGAGAGGCGGGTTGAGATGGTCGGTGGAGAAGCTGGAGCAGGCCGAGACGACCGACAGGTCGTTCGGCACACTGATGCCGCGCTGGGCGAGCAGGTCGAGCACCATGGACTGCACGGGTTCGTTGCAGTGCAGCACCAGGCCGGTCATGCCGGGAAGTGACGCGGTGAGGCCGTCGAGCGCGGCGCGCACCCCGGCCGATTCCTCCGCCGCGGGCGTGAAGGCCGTGGTGACGCCCAGTCGGGCGGCCTCGGCCAGGAAGGCGTCACGGAAGCGCGGCGGGAAGTTCGAGCCGCGTTCGTAGATCAGCGGAGCCTGGCCGATCAGGCCGATCTCCCGGTGGCCGAGGTCGACCAACCGGCGCACGGCCAGCACGGCGGCCTGCTCGAAGTCGAGGTCGACGCAGGTGAGGCCGTCGGTGTCGGTGGGGATGCCGATCACCGTGGCCGGAAGGCCGAGTTCGCGCACCAGGTCGGTGCGGGGGTCGGCGGTGGAGACGTCCAGCAGCACGATGCCGTCCACCAGGGAGCTGCGCACGACGCGGCGCAGGCCGCTGGTGGCCTCGTCCTGGGTGAGGAGCAGCACGTCGTAGTCGTACTTGCGGGCGGCCGTGACCACCGAGAGCACGAACGTCATGTGCGCCGGGGCGTGGGTGCCGGCGTGCAGCGGGGCGCTCAACGCGAGGATGTTGGTGCGGGCGCCCTTGAGCATCCGCGCGCCGGCGTTGGCACGGTAGTCGAGCTCGAGAACGGCCTCGTCGATGCGCTGCTTGGTGGAGGCCGCGATCGAGCGCTTGCCGCTCAGGGCGTAGGAGACCGTGCTGATGGACACCCCGGCGACGCGTGCAACGTCGTGAATGTTGGCCATCGGGACTCCATCGTCGTATCGGTTCAAGCGCGGTGGGATGCGGTGGTGCACCCATTCAGCGGCCGTTCGGCTAAACGTTTCGACTGCTGCGCTAGGAGCCTACGACACGCATCCACGGTTCCGCAAGCAATTTGTGGTGATTGTCTACAAATGCCCGATCAGAGGCGCTCCGGCGCTCCGGTGGATCTCGCCGACGCGACGGGAGCCGATCCACACGCCACGACCCATCCGCCGGTCGAGCCCGTCGAGGCCCCCGCGAGGCGACCTGCGGATGTCAGCAAGTCGCCCGGACAGGTCACCAAGTCTCGACGAGCTCGACCAGCGTGACGGGGTCAGCGGCGGCTGGAACGGCCGCGGACGAAGCCGGCGGGGTCGTCGAGCAGGCCGGCGAAAGCCAGTTCGGCCGCGCCCACCATCATCAGTCGCGAGCCCAGGCTGGCACGCTCGATGGCGACGGTATGGCCGATGCTGCTCATCGAGCGCACGATCATGGCCGCCGTGAGCTGCTCGCGGCCCACCGAGAGCAGGGAGCCGAGGAACCCGCCGAGCACGACCATCTCGGGGTCGAACATGTTCACGAAGTTGGAGATTGCCTCAGACAACAGCTCGATCTGCCGTCGCACCTCGGCCAGCACGGCCGGGTCGCGAGAGACGCCGAGAGCGATGTCGAGGTCGTCCTGGTCGGCGCGGGGCAGCTTGAGCACGGCAAGCAACCGGCCCATGCTCACCTCGGTCTCCAGGCAGCCGATGCGGCCGCAATGGCACCGCACCCCCTGGCTGTTCACCAGGGTGTGGCCGAGCTCCCCCGCGTAGCCGCTCGTACCGCGCAGCGGCGAGCCGCCGATGATGAGGCCGCCGCCGATGCCGCTGGCGCTGCCGTTGAGGTAGACGAGGTCGTTGATGCCGCGGGCCGCGCCGAACATGCTTTCGGCGATTGCTCCGAGGCTCGCGTCGTTGCCGGCGAAGACCGGGTAATCCAGCACCCGGGCCAGGTCGCGGGCCAGGTTGGCATCGCGCCACCCCAGGTGCGGGGCGACGAGCACCCGGCCGTCGGCCGAGTTGACCAGAGCAGGCACGGCCACGCCCACCCCAGCGATGCTGTAGCTCTGGTCGATCTCGCCGCGCATGCCGTCCACGATGGCCTTGACCGCGTTGATGGCCTCGGCCAGGGTGGGCACCCGGGTGGTGTCGAACCTGATGCGCCGGATCACCTCGCCGCCGAGCCCCACCAGCCCCACCGTGATGGCGTCGATGTCGGGGTTGACCGCGATCGCGGCCAGCCCCGGGTTCGGCACCACCTGCGGACTCGGCCGGCCCACCCGGCCCACCACGCTCTCCGGCTCGACCTCGAACGCCATGCCCAGCTCCACGAGCTCGGCCACGAGGGCCGCGATCGTGGAGCGGTTCAGGCCCGTGCGGCGGGTCAGCTCGGCGCGGGAGCATCCGCCGGCGTGGTGCAGCATCGTCATGACCATCGACAGGTTGTACCGCCGGAGCTGGTCGTTGCTGGTGCCACCCCGAGAGCCGAGGGTGGGTGGCGCGTAGGTCACGGGTGGGTCACTGTCCTCTCGGGTGGGGGCCTGCCGGGTGGCTGCGTCGACAGGCACTCCCGACGGAGAAGTTCTATCGTCCCCCAGCGCGCCGCTTGTTGAAGATATCAAACGCCACGGCCAGCAGCAGCACCAGCCCCTTGATCGTCATCTGCCAGGCGGCATCCACCGAGAGGATGGACAGGCCCATGTTGAGCACGCCCATCACCAGGCCACCGACCACGGCGCCGACCACGGTGCCCACGCCGCCCTGCACAGCCGCGCCGCCGATGAAGACGGCCGCGATCGCGTCGAGCTCGTAGTTCTGTCCGGCCGAGGCGACGGCGCCGCCGGCCCGGGCGGTCGAGACCACACCGGCCAGGCCGGCGAGCACGCCCATGTTGACGAAGATGTAGAAGTTGACCCACTTGGTCTTCACGCCGCTCATCACGGCGGCGAAGAGGTTGCCGCCCATGGCGTAGACGTGCCGGCCGAACACCGTGCGGTTGAGCACGAAGTTGTAGATCAGGATGAGCGCGGCCAGAACGATCAGGATGATCGGGGTGCCGCTGTAGTCGCTGAGCAGCCAGGCGAACCACACGATGGCGATGGCCGCGATGCCGTTCTTGGTCCACATCGAGGCGGCAGGTTCGCGCGGCAGGTCGAGCCGGGCCAGGGTGGCCCGGGTGCGCAGCTGGAAGACGATCAGGGCCACGGCGGTGAGTATGCCCAGCGCCAGGGTGAGCACGTCGCGCCCGCCCAGTTCGCCCAGGTACGACGGCAGCCAGCCGGCGCCGATCGCGGTGAACTCCGGCGGCAGGCCGCTGATGGTGCCGCCCGTGAGCAGCACGAGGGTGAGGCCGCGGAAGATGAGCATGCCGGCCAGCGTGACGATGAACGCCGGGATGCCCACGAACGCCACCCAGTAGCCCTGCCAGGCGCCGACCAGGGCACCGACCAGCAGCGACACGATGACCGCGGCCCACCAGGGCAGGCCCCAGTTGTTCATGCTGATCGCGGCGACGGCGCCGACCATGGCCACGACGGAACCGACCGAGAGGTCGATGTGACCGGCGATGATCACGATGACCATGCCGATCGCGAGGATCAGCACGTAGGCGTTCTGCTGGATGAGGTTGTTCACGTTGCCGGGCAGCAGCAGGCGACCGTCGGTGAGGATCTGGAACAGGATGACGATCACGGCCAGGGCCGCGACGATGCCGTACTGGCGAAGGTTGATCGAGAGCTTGGGCATCCGTCGCTTCACGGGTGGTTCTGTGGGCGCCTTGCTGCTCGCTGGCGTGGTGGTGGTCATCGCGCTCAGTCCTTTCCTGCGGTCATGTAATGCATGAGGGTTTCCTGCGACGCGTCAGCCTTGGCGACCTCGCCGGTGAGTTTTCCTTCCGAGATCGCGTAGATGCGATCGCAGATGCCGATCAGCTCGGGCAGCTCGGAGGAGATCACGATGACCGCCTTACCCTGCGCCGCGAGTTCGTTGATGATGCCGTAGATCTCATACTTGGCGCCCACGTCGATGCCGCGGGTGGGCTCGTCGAGGATCAGCACGTCGGGGCCGGAGAAGATCCACTTCGACAGCACCACCTTCTGCTGGTTGCCGCCGGAGAGCTTGCCGGTGATGGAGCCGACCGACGGCGCCTTGATGTTCATCTTCTGGCGGTACGAGTCTGCGACCTTGTACTCGCGGTGCCGGTCGATCACGCCGTACTTGGCGAGCTTGGCCAGCGCCGCGGCGGACACGTTCACGGTGATGTCGCCGATGAGGTTGAGGCCGTAGCGCTTGCGGTCCTCGGTGGCGTACGCGAAGCCGTGCTCGATGGCCTCCCCCACCGTGCGCATGTGGATCTCCGTGCCGTCCTTGAAGACGGTGCCGGAGATGTTGGTGCCGTAGGAGTGGCCGAACAGGCTCATCGCCAGTTCGGTGCGCCCGGCACCCATGAGGCCGGCGAAGCCGACGATCTCGCCGGCGTTGACGGTGAAGGATGCGCCGTCGACGACCTTGCGGGCCACGTCGACCGGGTGGTGCACGGTCCAGTTCTCCACCCGCAGCACCTCGGCGCCGATGGCGGGTTCCCGCGGCGGGAACAGGTTGTTGAGGTCGCGGCCGACCATGGCACGGATGATGTGCGCCTCGGTCGCGTCCGGGCCGTCCATCGGGATGGTCTCGATGGTCTTGCCGTCGCGGATCACCGTGACGGTGTCGGCGATGCGTTTGATCTCCTTGAGCTTGTGGGAAATGATGATGCAGGTGATGCCCTGCGTGCGCAGGTGATCGATCAGGCCCAGCAGATGCGTGGAGTCTTCGTCGTTCAGTGCGGCAGTGGGCTCGTCGAGGATGAGCAGCTTGACCCGCTTGGAGAGCGCCTTGGCGATCTCCACGAGCTGCTGCTTGCCCACGCCGAGCTCGAGGATCTTGGTGGCCGGGTTCTCGTCCAGGCCCACCCGGGCCAGCAGCAGGGCGGCCTCGCGGTTGGTCTTGTTCCAGTCGATCACCCCGCGGGTGGCGTTCTCGTTGCCGAGGAAGATGTTCTCCGCGATCGACAGGTACGGGCTCAGCGCCAGCTCCTGGTGGATGATGACGATGCCGTCGTGCTCGCTGTCGTTGATCGACTTGTAGGCCACCTCGTGGTCCTCGAACTCGATGGTCCCGTCGAAGCTCCCGACCGGGTACACCCCGCTGAGCACCTTCATCAGCGTGGACTTGCCCGCGCCGTTCTCCCCACAGATGCCATGCACCTGCCCCCTCGTGACCTCGAGGGACACGCCGTCGAGGGCCTTCACCCCATTGAAGTCCTTCACGATGTTGTTCATCCTGAGGATGATCGAATGCTCCACTACCGTCTCCTGGTTTGCTGATGGACCGGGCACCCGGTTTCCCGGGTGCCCGTCGAATGGGCCGGTCCGCTCCAGCGAGCGAGCGGGCCGGCCCGGTTCGGCTCGTTAGAGTCCGACGTCCGATGCCTTGATGAAGCCGGAGTCGATGAGCTTGGACTGCACGTCGTCCTTGACGACGACCTCGGGGTCGAGCAGGTAGGACGGAACCACGTGGTCGCCGTTGTCGTAGGTCTTGGTGTCGTTGACGGTGACGTCATCGCCGGCCACGATCTCCTGGATCATGTCGAAGACCTGCTTGCCGAGCGTGCGGGTGTCCTTCCACACGGTCATGGACTGCTCGCCGTCGAGGATCGCCTTGACGTTGGCCTTGTCGGCGTCCTGTCCGGTGATGATCGGGTAGTCGGCGCCCGGTGCGTATCCGGCGGACTTCAGCGAGGCCTCGATGCCGATGGCCAGGCTGTCGTTCGGGGAGAGCACCACGTCGACCTTGTCGCCGCCGGTGTAGAAGGACGACAGACGGTTGTCCATCTCGGACTGTGCCTTGTCGCTGGCCCAGCCCTGGATGCCGATAGAGGCCCAGTCGTCGTCTGAGGCGGGCGACTGGCCGCTCGGAACCACGAGCACGCCCTTCTCGACGTAGGGCAGCAGAACGTCCCAGGCGCCGGAGAAGAAGAACTTGGCGTTGTTGTCGTCGGGGCTGCCGGCGAACGGTTCGAGGTTGATCGGTCCGGTCGCGTTGGCCAGGTCGAGTTCCTTCTCGATGAACTCGCCCTGCAGCTGGCCCACCTTGTAGTTGTCGAAGGTCGCGTAGTAGTCGACATCCGGGGTGCCGTTGATCAGGCGGTCGTAGGCGATGACGGTGGCGTCCTGCTTCTTGGCCTCGGCGAGCACCGGTGCGAGCACCTTGCCGTCGACGGCGGCCACGACGAGGATCTTCGATCCGCCGGCGACCTGGTTCTGGATCTGGCTGATCTGCTGGTCGGTCTTGTTGTCTGCGTACTGCAGGTCGACCGTGCAGCCGGCGTCTTCGAGCAGCTTCTTGAGCTGGTCGCCGTCGTTGATCCAGCGTTCGAGCGAACGGGTGGGCATGGAGATACCGACGTTGCAGTCGGCACCGGAGGCTGCGGCCCCGTCGGAGCTGGTCGACGTGGATCCATTGCTGGCGCAGGATGCGAGCGTCAGCGCGAAGACGCCGGCCGCCGCGAGGGCGAAAATTTTCTTGGTCTTGGACATTGTTGGAGCTTTCCTCTCTGAGAGCTGCCAGTCACCACAGGCACCGGGTTGCCGGCACCTGCCAGAGGAGGAAATCTTGTCCCGCACTGTCCCGGCGTTGGGAAGCGCGTGTCAGGGTTACCTCCTTGTAACGGGACATCGCTGTGATTGACCCACCGCTAAAAGCGGCCTTTGTTGACGGACAGAACTTATCTCAGGCTGTCGCGGTTTCACAAGGGGCAAATCTGAAATGCCCACCTTTGGGGGGTGTGGAACACTGGTTGCGAGGCCTGCAGGTGTATTTGTGGAGTGAATCGTCGAAACCGTTCGACGGCTCGACGGTCATTCCTGAGGCACTCTCGGCGTCTCAGTGAATAAGTTGTGGCCGGGCATTTTCCAACGATGCAGAGGAGCGTCTGTACGAATCCCCTCGTCGTGTGTAATATGTTGGTAATTGCAACAAATCGCCAATGAAGCTGAATCGGAGCACCGAACATGTCCCTCACCCCCACCCCCGCCGACAAGTTCTCGTTCGGCCTGTGGACCATCGGCTACAACGGGGCTGACCCGTTCGGCGGGCCGACCCGCCCGCAGCTCGACACCGTCGAGGCGGTCACTCGCCTGGCAGAGCTCGGCGCCTACGGACTGACCTTCCACGACGACGACCTCTTCGCCTTCGGCTCCACGGATGCCGCCCGCCAGAAAGAGATCGACCGCCTCAAGCAGGTCCTCGCCGACACCGGCGTGATCGTTCCGATGATCACCACCAACCTCTTCAGCGCCCCCGTCTTCAAGGACGGCGGCTTCACCTCGAACGACCGCTCCGTGCGCCGGTTCGCGCTCCGCAAGGTGCTGCGCAACCTCGACCTCGCCGCCGAGCTCGGTGCCAAGACCTTCGTCATGTGGGGCGGCCGCGAGGGCGCAGAGTACGACGCGGCCAAGGACATCCGTTCGGCCCTCGACCGTTACCGCGAGGCCGTGAACCTGCTCGGCGACTACGTCACCGACAAGGGCTACGACATCCGCTTCGCCATCGAACCCAAGCCCAACGAACCGCGCGGCGACATCCTGCTGCCCACGGTCGGCCACGCCATGGCGTTCATCACCACCCTCGAGCGCCCCGAACTCGTCGGCGTGAACCCCGAGGTCGGCCACGAGCAGATGGCCGGACTGAACTTCACCGCCGGCATCGCCCAGGCGCTCTACCAGGGCAAGCTGTTCCACATCGACCTCAACGGCCAGCGCGGCATCAAGTACGACCAGGACCTGGTCTTCGGCCACGGCGACCTGCAGAACGCGTTCTCGCTGGTGGACCTGCTCGAGAACGGCGGCCCGAACGGCGGCCCGTCCTACGACGGCCCGCGCCACTTCGACTACAAGCCGAGCCGCACCGAGGACATCACGGGCGTCTGGGACTCCGCCGCCGCGAACATGCGCACCTACCTGCTGCTCAAGGAGCGCGCCGCGGCCTTCCGCGCCGACCCCGAGGTGCAGGAGCAGCTCGCTGCCTCGCGCGTTCCGGAATTGTCGGTGCCGACCCTGTCCGAGGGCGAAAGCTACGACGACTTCCTCGCCGACACCTCGGCCTACGAGGACTTCGCCCCCGAGGAGTACTTCGGCGGCAAGGGCTTCGGCTTCGTGCGCCTGCAGCAGCTGGCCCTCGAGCACCTGCTCGGCGCCCGCTAACCCGCATCCGCTAGTCCATTCGCACCATCGCCCCGGCCAGGGAAACCTGGCCGGGGTTCTGCGTGTGCGGCGCCGGTGGGCGGGCTCGCCGGCCGCCGCATCCGACGGAGGCCGCATGCCCGACGCGCGGGCACGGCGCCGGTACAGCGCCTCTTCGCGGGCGTTCGGACGCCCCGCCCCGACGCGCGGGCACCGCGCCGGAACGCGGGTGGCACGCCACGGGCGCAGCGGCGCCTGACCCGCGCGAGGGGTCTCACCGGTCACGACGCGGGCAACAGCGCGGGCAAGGCGCCGTTCCGCGGGCGCGGCGCCGTTCCGCGGGCGACCCGGCCACCGCAGCCCCGAAGCGCGGGCACCGCGCCGGAACGTGGCTGGCACGCCACGGGCGCAACGGCGCCTGACCCGCGCGAGGGCGGAGGCAGCTACGCGGCCGGCTGCGCGCCGTCGTCGATCGCGGACGTCACCGCTGTGAGCAACACGACGACCCGCTTCGCCTCGCGCAGCGACATCCCAGACACCAGCAGGCTGAGCACGGACTGGCTGTCGTCCAGGGTGTGACTCACGGCGCTCGTGGCCTCGGGGCTGAGGTGCAGCAGCTTGCCCCGGCCGTCCCGCGGGTTGGCCGTGCGGGTGAGATAGCCCAGCTTCACCAGGTGCGACAGGATGACCGACGTGGCACCGCTCGTCACACCCAGGCTGTGCGCCACGTCCAGGGCCCGCACGTCCCGACCGAGACTTGCCAGGCGGGAGATGAACTGCAGGGCGCCGAGTTCGTTGGCGCCGATGTTGAGCCGCTCGCGCAGCCGGGACTGGTGCAGCGCCTCGGCGTTCTGCAGCAGGTAGAACGCGTCGATGACGCCGTTGGGCACGGGTGCCGGCGGGATATCGCCTGATTCGAGGGCGGAAGCAGGGCCGCTCATGAGGACCTTTCGAGTGGGTCCGCGAGCATCCGAATTGAACGATGAACATCCGCAGGGTACTCATAGAAGCACACCGGGGGTGCCTGCGTCGCGTGTTCGACGCAACTCGTCTCACGGCCCGCTCGGATGGGAGCGGATGCGGGTGCCGCCGGAAGCCGACGGCACCCGGTGTGTGCTACTGGTTGTGCGTGCGTGCGTGGCGGCGACGCAGGCCGACGAACGTCACCAAGGCGATGCCGGCCAGAACGACCAGTGCGCCGACCACGAGAACCGGGGCGGCATTGGCGCCGGTCTCGGCCAGCATGCCCTCGCCGGCACCGCGGCCGCCACCGCCGCCGGGGGCGGCGCTGTTGGTGGGCGTGGGAACCAGCGGCGCGGGCTGGGTGCTCGTGGGCGTAGGCGTGGCCGTCGGGGTGGCGGTCGGCGTCGGAGTCGGCGTGACCACGGCGGCCGGCGTGGTCGTCACGGTGTAGTCGGCCGTCGCATCCGGTGCCGTGCCGTTACCGGCCGAGACGGTGAAGCCCGTCGAACCCGGGGTCGTGGGGGTCCCGGAGATGACACCTGTGTTCTCATCCAGCGTGAGGCCGGCCGGCAGCGTGCCGGCGGTCACGGTGAAGGTGGGCGTCGGGGTGCCAGTGGCGGTGACGGTGTGCGAGTAGGGCGTGCCTTCCGTCGCGTCCGCCGGTGCGCCCGAGGTGATGGTGGGTGCCGTCGTACCGACCGGCGTGCCCGGGGCGGCGCAGCCCGTGGGAGCGGTGATGGTGTTGGTGTCGAGGGTGACCGCGGCGGAGCGGGCGAGCAACCGGCCGACGATGGTGGCGCTCGTGGTCGCAGTGATCGACTGCTGGGCCAGGATGGTGCCCTGGAAGGCGGCACCGGTGCCGATCGACGCGGAGCTGCCGACCTGCCAGAACACGTTGCAGGCGTTCGCGCCGCCGGTGATGATGATCTGGGTCGCCGACCCGATGGTGAGGGTCGAGGCAGCCTGGAAGACCCAGACGGAGTCCGCGGCGCCGGCCAGGGTGAGGGAGCCGTTGTTCGAGAGCGCCAGTGCGCCGCCGGTGTACACGCCGGGGGTGAGGGAGAGGCCGGTCAACTCGCTGATTCCCGTAGTGGTGGGCGTGAGCGCCGCGGCGACGTTGTAGGCCGTGGTGGTGTCGCGTTGGGCCTGAAGCGCCGCGGCATCGGTGGCGTGCACGGTGCCGTTGACGATGCCGTTGGGGGCGGCGCCGAACCCGGTGATGGCAGTGCCGGGCGAGATGCCCAGGTCACCGTTGACGACCGTCGGGCCGGTGTTGGTGACCGCGCTGGCGGCGAGCACGCCGTAGCTCGCCGCGGTGCCGAGGTTGATCGGGCCATCGGTGGTGACGGCCGCGGACGCGGAGGAAGCAGCGCCGAAGACGAGGGCTGCGGTGAGGCCGAGGCCGCACACCGTTCGCACCAGGGAGCGGCGAGGGGAGGTTGTGGCCATTGTGGTGCCTGACTGCGAGGGAGAGCCACTCGCTGGGCGGTCGATGACCCCCCGTGTTCCCCGTTACGCAAAGCTACCCCAGAACGGGCCGGAAATGGAGAAAGTAGCTCATAAATTAAGCGACAATCGGCCACGGGGCCCGCGCACCATGCGGGAGCGGTACCGCCAGAGTGCTGAGCGCGGCGGCGTCGGGGCCACCGATGCGACAGGTGCGGGGCGGCCGGATCGGGGCGGCACCGCCGGAATTCCGCGGCGAAACGACCGCTGGAATGTTTGAACATCCGCCCCTGACCGAATATGTTTAGACCCAGAACATTTTATTGTGAACCATCCCGGGCACCCGCGGCGAAGACGCCGCCCCGCCCGTGGGTGGTGGCATAACTCCTGCAATTTCCTCCTCAGGCGCCGCCCGCCCCCGCAGAACCGGGGCGGGCATCCGGCCCGGGCGAAAATTGCAGGAGTTGTGCTCACCCACCGCTGCTTTTTCTAGTTTGGAGTTCGTCATGCTGGTTGCCGGAGTCGACTCGTCGACACAGAGTTGCAAGGTGGTCGTTCGGGATGCCGAGACGGGGGCGCTCGTGCGCACCGGTAAGGCCAGCCACCCGGCCGGCACCGAGGTCGACCCGGCCGCCTGGTGGGATGCGTTGCTCCTCGCGATCCGCGAGGCGGGCGGCCTGGACGACGTGGCCGCCGTCTCGGTGGCCGCGCAGCAGCACGGCATGGTCGTGCTCGATGAGGACGGCCGGGTCATCCGCCCCGCCCTGCTCTGGAACGACACCCGCAGCGCCCAAGCAGCGATCGACCTGATCGAGGAGGTCGGCGCCGCCGAGTACGCCCGCCGCACCGGCGTGGTACCGGTGGCCTCGTTCACGGTCACCAAGCTGCGCTGGCTGCGCGACGCCGAGCCGGCCAACGCCGCCCGGGTCGCAGCCGTGGCCCTGCCCCACGATTGGCTCAGCTGGCGCCTGCGCGGCTACGGCCCCGCAGGCGAGAGCGAGTTGGGCCCGCAGCTCGACCAACTCAGCACCGACCGGTCGGATGCCAGTGGCACCGGCTACTACTCGGCCGCACTGGGCGAGTACGACCGCGAGCTGCTCGCCCGCGGGCTCGGCCACGTCGCCGTGCTCCCCCGGGTGCTCGGCCCTGGCGACACCGCCGGCACCACGGTGGCGCTGCCCGGGGTTCCCGCCGGGCTCGTCGTGGGCGTCGGCGCCGGCGACAACGCCGGTGCGGCCCTCGGCCTCGGTGCCGCGGCCGGCGACGTCATCGTCTCCATCGGCACCAGCGGCACGGTCTTCGCCGTGACCGAGCAGCCCAGCGAGGATGCCTCGGGCACCGTGGCCGGGTTCGCCGACGCCAGCGGGCTGCACCTGCCGCTGATCGCCACCCTCAACGCCGCGCGCATCCTGGACTCGATCGCTGGACTGCTCGGTGTGGACCACACCGAGCTCGGCAAGCTGGCACTCGAGGCACAGCCGGGCGCCGACGGCCTCGTGCTGCAGCCGTACTTCGAAGGCGAACGCACCCCCAACCTGCCGGATGCCACCGCCTCGCTGTTCGGGATGACCCTGGGTTCGACCACCCGGCCCAACCTCGCCCGCGCCGCGATCGAGGGGCTGCTCTGCGGCCTGGCCGACGGACTGGACGCGGTCCGCGCCCAGGGCGTCACCGTGGAGCGGATCCTGCTGATCGGCGGCGCCGCACAGAACGTGGCCGTGCAGCTCATCGCCGCGCAGGTGTTCGAGGTGCCCGTGGCCGTGCCCACGCCGGGCGAATACGTGGCCGACGGCGGAGCGACGCAGGCCGCCTGGTCGCTCACGGGCACCCGCCCGGCCTGGTCGGTGGCCATCGCCTCGCAGCCCACGCCGGACTTCCACCCGGTGATCCGCTCCCAGTACGCCGCGCACCGCGCCTGACCCGCACACCGAAGCGGCCATCCGCTCACCCCGAGGTTGTCGAGGCGAGCGGGTGGCCGCTGTCGCGTGCTCTCGGCACGAGAAAGTGCTCGCAGCGTGGGACACGTCGTGCCATGTCGCACGCCGCGAGCACCAACGCACGCTGGGAGCACCACCCGGTGCCGTCAGCGGGCCGCGGACCCCCTAGGCCAGCGCGACGGCCGACCAGGAGACCGGCGGCAGTGTGACCGTGAGGATGCCGTCGGCCAGCTCCGCCCCGGCCAGTGGCGACAGGCCCACCCGGTTCTGGTCGGCGAGGGTGTTCTTCGCGTAAGGATCGTCGTCGTGCAGGGTCACGGCCTCGACGATGCGGCCGGCGCCGACGTCGGACAGGTCGACCACCACGTCGATCGACTCGGTCTGACTGCGGTTCACCAGAAACACGGCCGACGTGCCGGTCTCGGAATCCGCCGTCACCACGGCGTCGACCAGCGCGACCGAGCCGTGCAGGGCCGTGTCGTACCGGCCGGTGTCGATCCGCGGCCGCAGCACCTCGCCGCGGGCGAGCCGCGACGTGACCGAGAACGGGAAGAACGTGGTCTGGCGCCAGGAGTCGCCGCCGGGTTCGGTCATGATCGGTGCGATCACGTTCACCAGCTGCGCGAGCGACGCCGAGGTGACCCGGTCGTGGTTCTGCAGCAGGGTGATGAGCAGGTTGCCCAGCACCACGGCATCCGCCACCGAGTAGACGTCTTCGAGCTGGCGCGGGGCGACGCGCCACTCGTCGTTGACTTCCTCGGAGGCCTGGTGCTCGTCGAGGTACCAGATGTTCCACTCGTCGAAGGAGAGCTGGATGGTCTTCTGGCTGCGCAGCTTGTGCTTGACGTGGTCTGCGGTGGCCACGACGGTGTCGATGAAGTAGGTCATCTCCACCGATGAGGCCAGGTAGGAGCCCAGGTCGCCGCCGCGCTCCTGGTAGTAGGCGTGGCAGGAGATGTAGTCGACGTTGTCGTAGCTCGCCTCGAGCACCACCCGTTCCCACTCGCCGAAGGTGGGCATCGCCGAGCCTGAGGAGCCGCAGACCACGAGTTCGAGGTTCTTGTCGGCGGTCTTCATGGCCGACGCGGTGCGGGCGGCGATCTTGCCGTAGTCCTCGGCCGACATGTGGCCGATCTGCCAGGGGCCGTCCATCTCGTTGCCCAGGCACCACATCCGGATGTCGTACGGCTCCGCGCGGCCGTTGGCCACCCGCTGGTCGGCCAGGGCCGTGCCGGGCTCGCCGTTGGCGTACTCGAGCAGGTCCAGGGCATTCTCGATGCCTCGGGTGCCGAGATTCACGGCCATCATGAGCTCGGAACCGGTGAGCTCGCACCAACGGCCGAACTCCTCCAGGCCCACCTGGTTGGTCTCCAGCGAGTGCCAGGCCAGGTCGCGGCGCACCGGCCGTGTCTCGCGCGGGCCCACGCCGTCTTCCCACTTGTACCCCGAGACGAAGTTACCGCCGGGGTAGCGGATGGTCGTGGAGCCCAGCTCCTTGACCAGCTCGACCACGTCGAGGCGAAAACCGTCGGCGTTGGCGGTGGGGTGGCCGGGTTCAAAGATGCCGTCGTAGACACAACGGCCCAGGTGCTCCACGAAGGAGCCGAAGATACGCCGGTTCAGCGGGGCGACCACGTTCGTGCGGTCAATGTCGATGCGTGCGGTGCTCATTGAGAGTCTTTCTTTTCTTTATGTAACAAGTGGAGAGGAGATGCGCTCCGCCGGGGCGCGCCGTGGTGGCCCTGGCGGCAACTCGGTTACTTCAGGGCTCCGAGCGAGAGGCCGCCCTGCCAGTACTTCTGCAGGGACAGGAAGGCGATGATCAGCGGCAGCACCGATACGAAGGCGCCCGTGACAATGAGGTTCCAGACCTGCTCGCCTCCGGCGCCGGCGTTGGAGAGTGCCTGCCAGTTGTTCAGTCCCACCGTGACGGGGAGCAGGTTCGGGTCGCTGAGGACGGCCAGCGGCAGGAAGAAGTTGTTCCAGGTGCCCACGACCGACAGAAGCAGTACCGTCACGATCGCGGGGCGCAGCAGCGGCAGCGACACCTGGAAGAAGGTGCGCAACTCGCCCGCGCCGTCGACGCGGGCCGCGTCGAGGAGCTCGTCGGGAACGGCGTCCTGCGTGTAGACCCGCATCAGGTAGACGCCGAACGGGCTGAGCAGTGATGGCAGGATGACCGCCCAGATGGTGTTGACCAGTCCCATGTTGCTCAGGAGCACGAAGGTGGGAATCACCAGGGCCGTCATCGGCACCATCACGGCGCCCAGGAGCACCGAGAAGAAGGCGTTGCGGCCGCGGAACCGGTACTTGGCAAAGCCGTAGCCGGCCAGCACGGCCAGGATGGTGGCCCCGACTCCGCCGGAGAGGGCGTAGAAGAACGAGTTGCCCAGCCACCGCCAGTAGATACCGCCCTGATGTTCGAAGAGCCCGGCGATGTTGTTGAACAGGTTGAACTCGCCGTCGAACCAGAGCGGTCCGCCGCTGCCGCTGAACAGGCCGGCGGTGTCCTTGGTCGCTGCGACGGTGAGCCACCACAGAGGGGTGATGAAGTAGATGACCAGGATGATCAGCAGCACATGGGAGCCGATCTTGCGGCCGCCATCCCGGCCGGTATTGCCGCGGCGGGTGGGGCGGCTGGGGCTGGAGCCGTCGGGAGCGTCGACCGGGGCCGTGGCGCCGGGAGTGAGAATGGCCATTACTTGAGTCCGCTCTGCTTGCGGGTGAGGAAGAGGAACAGGTACGAACCGGCGAAGACCACGATGCCGAGCGCAAATGAGATGGCCGAGGCGTAGTTGAACTGGCTGTAGGAGAACGCCAGCGAGTAGGCGTACATATTGGGCGTGTACGAGACGGGGATGGCGCCCTGCGCCACCGCTCGCAGCACCTGCGGCTCGGTGAAGAACTGCAGGGTGCCGATGAGGGCGAAGATCAGCACCATCACCATGGAGGACGAGATCATGGGGACCTTGACCCGCAGCGCGATCTGGCGGCCGTTGGCGCCGTCGAGGCGGGCAGCCTCGTAGATGGCGGGGTCGATGCCGCGGAGGGCGGCGTAGATGATGATCATGTAGTAGCCCGCCCATTGCCAGGTGACGATATTGACCAGGCTGGCGAAGATGGTTCCCTGCGACAGGAAGTCGGGGGCGGTGAGGCCGATCAGGCCGAAGATGTCGGTGGCCGGGCCGAATCGGGGGCTGTAGAGGAAGCCCCACATCAGCGCACCGATGACGACCGGGATCGCGTAGGGCACGAAGATCATCAACCGGGAGAACTTGGACAGCGCGGTGGAGAGGTTGTCGAGAACGAGCGCCGCGACCAGGGCCACGATCATCTGCGCGGGGATCATGATCAGCGCGAACGAGGCGACCCGGCCGAGTCCCTCGAGGAAGATCGGGTCGGTGAACGCCTTGGCGTAGTTGGCGAACCAGGTGAACGAGGTACCGGTGGCCAGGGTGCTGGTCTGCAGGCTCATCCAGAAGGCGTAGGCAAGGGGCGCCACCAGGAAGGTGACGAAGACGACGGCGAACGGGGCCACGAAAAGCCAGCCCCAGCGCTGGCGCTTGCGGTCCATCCGGTCGATCTGCCTGCGCGGCCGACGGGTGGGCCGCGGCGTGGCCGGCACCGGTGGCGGTGCCAGTTCAGTGAGTGCCATATCTGTGTCCTTCGTACGGTTGTGCTCTTCGGTCGCGCCGGGCGCGATCATCGAAAGGGCACCGCCGGCCGGCCGGAGACCGGCCGACGGTGTCAACGGATGCCGCGCGCGGCGATCCGGTGCTGCTACTTGGCGACGGTGAAGCCCTGTTCGGTGGCGTAGGTGACGAGACGCTCCTGCAGGTCGTCCAGTGCCTGGCTTCCGTCCTGTTCGCCCTGCACCATGGAGTACAGCTCCTCGGTCAGCTGGTCGTAGGCGTAGTTCTGGAACGGGCTGAAGGTGGCACCGGTGTAGCCGGCGGCCGCGTTCAGGAACACGTCCTTGTTGATCTGCTGGCCACCGAAGAACGGGTACTCGAGGTTGGCGAAGTAGTCCGAGTCGAGCATGGGCTTGTAGGACGGGAACAGGGCGCCCTTTTCCACCCCGATCTTCCAGGACTCGTCGGTGCCGAACAGGCCCATGGCCACCTCGGCGGAGAGGTCCTTGTCACCGGCCTGGCTGGTCACGGCGAAGGTCGAGCCGCCCCAGTTGACCTGGACGGGGTTGGCGGCGTCCCACTGCGGCAGTGGGGCGACGGCCCAGACGGCGTTCTCGTCGGCATCCGAGAGGCCCTGCAGGTAGCCGGGGCCCCAGGCGGCAGCCAGGTAGACGGCGTAGGTGCCGTCGACGAGGCTGGTGTTGTAGTCGGCGGTGAAGGCGTCGTCGGTCGTGACGAGGCCGTCCTGCACGAGGCCGTTCCAGTAGTCCAGCACGTCCTTTGCACCCTGGTCGTTCACATCGATGCCGATGTCGGTGGGCTTGGTGGAGTCGTAGACGAACGGCACCGACCCGGCCTGCGCGAACAGAGCCTGGTTGAATGCGCGGCCGTTGGTGGGGAAGTTCACCAGCACGCCGTCGGAGCCGGACGCTTTGAGCGTGGCGGCGGCGGTGGCGAACTCGGCCCACGTGGTGGGAACGGCGATGCCGGCGGCCTCGAAGAGGTCCTGGCGGTAGAGCATGCCCATCGGCCCGCCGTCGACGGGAATGGCGTACACGGCGTCGCCGCTGGACGCGTCCTTCCACGAGCCCTCGGTGTACTTGTCCTTGACGTCGTTGGCACCGAACTCGGTGAGGTCGACGAGGGCGTTGCGGATACTGAAGCTGGAGAGCACCTCGGATTCGAGCTGGATGACGTCCGGAGCGCCCGACTTCGACTCGATCGAGGTGGAGAATTTGGTGTACTCGTCGTTGCCCTGGCCGGCGTTGGTCCAGCAGACCTGAACGTCGTCATGGCTGTTGTTGAACACGTCGACGACCTCTTCGAACGCCGGGTACCAGGCCCACACGCTGACCTGCGGGGCGTCGGCGTTGACGATCTTGTTGGTGCAGGTGGCCTTGCTGCTGCCGCTCGATTCCGAGCCGGCCGAGCATCCGGTGAGCGCGGCCGCGGCGACGGCGATGACGCCGACCGATGCCAGGAATTTGGTCTTCATTGAGTTGCTTCCTCTCGCTGGTGTGGGAACACCGTTGTCGTCAGTGCACGACCCGTCGCCGGCGGCGACCAAGTCGGAGCGGGTGCTGTGGGTGGTGCGGTGCGAGAAGGTTCGCGACGAGGGCGATGCGCAGTGAGTGAACAGGGCCTTCACGAATCCTCCTTGATTCGAATCGTCATCGAGTCGGCTGCAGGCGGTCGATTCGCTCGGGGCGAAGGGACGCGACGGTGACCGATTCCAACAATTACAACGTTATAGGTAAACGTTGTAAATGCATCATGCCGAGCAGCGTCCTCCGCTGTCAAGCGATCCGCACGAAGTGCGGCATAACAATTTCCCGCCGCCGCGGGCGCGCCTCAGCCCGACTGGCGGACGGCACGGCGCAGGCTGTGGGCGACCGACCACTACCCGGCGAAGGCCGGCGACGACGCCGGATCGGTCGATTCGCGCTGGACCAGCCGGAACTCCGTCTCGATTTCGCGCGGCCCCTGCTCGGCGTCTCCACCGGAGATGCGCTCGAGCAGGATCCGGACGGCCGTGTCGGCGATCTCGTCCCGACCGGGATTGATCGTGGACAGCGCGGGCAGGCAGTAACTGGATTCGTCGAGGTCGTCGAAGCCGACCACCGCGACATCCAGCGGGATGCGCCGCCCCGATTCCTGGAGTACCCGCATCGCCCCCAACGCCAGGGTGTCATTGAGCGCGAACACGGCGTCGAACTGCACACCGGTGTCGAGCAGGGCTCGCATGGCGGTGGCACCATTGGATCGGTGCCACAACGTGGTGTGGCCGATCAACGCCGGGTCCACCGTGATCCCGGCCGCGTCGAGGGCTTCGCGGTAGCCGCGGAGGCGGAGGCCCGCCGACCCGATCACCTCGTCTTCGTGCGCCCCGATCACGGCGATGCGCCGTCGTCCGGAGGCGAGCAGGTGTTCGGTCGCCGCCCTGGCCGCCTCGATGTTGCGCATCGTGACGTGGTCGGTGGGCCCGTTGAAGATCCGTTCACCCAGCAGCACGAGGGGATAGTCCACGTTGAGGTAACCCGCGTCATCATTGCCCATGCCCAGCGGGCTGAAGATCAGGCCGTCGGTGAACTGCCGGTGTGGGCTGGTCAACAGTTGGATCTCCCGCTGTCGGTCACCGCCGGTCTGCTCGATGAGCACGGAGGTGCCGCGCCGCTCGGCGGCCTGGATGATGGCATCCGCCAGTTCGGCGAAGTAGCTCAGGCTGAGTTCGGGTAGGGCCAGGCCGATAACGCCGGTGCGGCCGGACCGCAGGCTGCGCGCCGAGATGTTGGGTTTGTAGCCGAGCTCGTCGATGGCCGCGAGCACGCGCTGCCGGGTCGACGGGCGAATATGTTCGAAGTCGTGGACGACGTTGGAGACGGTCTTGATCGACACCCCGGCCAGCGCCGCCACATCGCGGAGTGTTGCGGCCATTTCTCTCCCCTGGTCGGTCGTGCGATCGTGCGGTCGTTCGGCGTCAGGAACGTAGGCCGCACCGCAGCGCGCGTTCGTCGTTCCTACCTGTGAACTTACCGCGTCGATTACAACGTTGCAGCCCACACACTGGCGGCGCACCGGGATGGTGCCGAAAGATGCGGCGGAGAAGCTCAGAACACGCCCGCCAACCTCGCTCCGGCGGCCTCGAGCCATGCCAGCGGATCGGCCAGGGCAGCCGCCCTTCCGCCGGCGAGGTCGGTGAGCGCCAGGGCTTGGGCGAACGGCACGGGGGCGGCGGCCAGGGCCCCGGCGTCGATCGCGCCGGCCACGAGCAGCGCCGGGGCACCGGCGGCCGCCGCGAGCCCGGCCAGGTACGAGGGCACCTTGCCGGCGGCGGACTGACTGTCGTACCGTCCCTCGCCGGTGATCACGACGGATGCGCCGCCCACCGCCGCTGGAACACCGAGCGCCTGGCCCACCGCGGCCGCGCCCGCCTCGAGGTTGGCGCCCCAGGCCAGCAGGCCGAACGCGGTTCCGCCGGCTGCGCCCGCTCCCGGAGTCCGCGGGTCGGCGGGCAGCAACGCGGCCAACCGGGCCAGGCCGGCGTCGAGCAGGCCGCTCTCTGCCGCATCCGCCCCTTTCTGCGGACCGAACACCGCCGCCGCGCCCGCCGGCCCGAGTAGCGGATTGGTGACGTCGCTGAGGATCACCGCGCCGCCCGGCGGCAGGGCGGGCAGGCCGCCCAGGTCGACGGCGGCCAGGTCGACCAGGCCGCGGCCGCCGGGCCGGATCGGCCGCCCCGCGGCGTCGAGGAAGACCGCACCCAGCGCCGCGAGCGCCCCGGTTCCCCCGTCGGTGGACGAGCTGCCGCCGAGCGCCAGATTAAGGCGAGAGACGCCGTGCGCCAGGGCGTCCGCGAGAGCCGTGCCGAAGCCCGCTGAGTGAGCGTCGAGGGGGCGCAGCGGATCGAGCAGGGTGATTCCGCTGGTGCAGGCCAGCTCGACCACACCGGTGCCGTCCCGCAGCAGCAACCAGGAGGCTTCAACCGGCCGATCGTCGGGGCCGGGAACGGTCACGGGCATCCGTCGGGCGCCGGGCATGGCCAGTTCGAAGGCCGCGAGGGTGCCCTCCCCGCCGTCGGCCATGGGCAGCAGCACCAGTTCGTCGTCCGGGCGCACCGAGGACCAGCCCGCGGCGAGCGCCAGCGCCACGTCAGCGGCGCCGACGGTGCCCTTGAAGGAGTCCGGCGCTATCACCACCCGCGTGCGTGTCATCGTCGAAGCCTCTCCCCGGCCAGCCTGACCGCCGCCCGGCCCGGCTGTCAAGCACGGCCGTCCCGGCCGGTCCGGAGCACCCCGGAACGCCCAGGGACGCGTGACTAGGCTGGAAGAGTGAATGCCTACACGTCCGTGCCCATCGACCCCGATTCCGCCGCCGCCCTGCAGGAGCAGGGTCTCCGCCTGGCCGTGCTCGACGCCGCCGACGAGGCTGGCCTCAAGCGCTGGCTGCTGGCGGATGCCCGCGGCTTCCACGAGATCACCCCCTCGGAGGGCACCCTCGAGGTGCAGGTGGAGGACATCGCCACCGACCGGGTCACCGGCGTCTGGGATTCCTCCCAGGCCGACCCCGACACCCCGGTGTCCACGGTGCGGTCCTGGCAGATGGACCTCACGGTGCCCGGCGGCGGCGCCCTGGGCGCGTACGCGATCAGTTCGGTGACGGTCTCGCCCACCCACCGCCGCCAGGGCATCGCCCGGGCCATGCTCACGGCGGAACTGCGCACCGCCGTGCGCCTCGGGCTGCCGATGGCGATGCTCACGGTGTCGGAGGCCACCATCTACGGCCGCTACGGATTCGGTCCGTCTGCGCGGCAGTCGTCCTACAGCGTCGACACCGCCAGGGCCCGCTGGACCGGCCCCACGCCGGCCGGCCGGGTGCAGTTCGTCAGCCCGGAGTCGCTCCTGTCCGACGGCCCCGCGGTGTTCGAACGCACCCGGGACCGCTCTCCTGGGGAGGTCGACCGCCGCGAGATCTGGTGGAAGCGCGTCCTGGGCCTGCTGCCCACCGAGCCCGAGGCGCGCAAGCGTGGCATCCGCGCGGTGCGCTACGACGACGCCGACGGCGCCATGGCCGGCTTCGCGCTCTACGAGATCGCCCTCCAGAACGTGAGCCACCCCGGCAAGCTCACCCTCGTCGACCTCGTCGCCGCGACCGACGACGCCTACGCGGCGCTCTGGCGCTTCCTGATCGAGATGGACATGGTCGACGAGATCGCCGCGCCGCTGCGCAGCGTCTCCGAGCCCGTGGCCTGGCAGGTGGCCGACCACCGCGCCGTGCGGAAGACCGGCGAGCGCGACCACCTCTGGCTGCGGATCCTCGACGTGCCGGCCGCCCTGGCCGCACGCCGGTACGCGACCCCCGGCCACTACCTGCTCGACGTCACCGACGACCTCGGCTTCGCAACGGGCCGTTTTCTGCTCGCGGTGGCGGCCGACGGGTCAGGGCAGGCGCATCCGCTCACCTACGCCGCGGCGCCGGAGGGAGCCGTGCAGGTGTCGCTCTCCGCGGCCGACCTCGCCTCGCTGTACTTGGGCGGCACCAGCGCAGTCGATCTCGCCCGCGCCGGGCGCATCACCGAGCACACCCCGGATGCCGCCGTCCGGCTCGACACGGCTCTGCACTCCGCTTACGCGCCGCACCTGAGCACCTGGTTCTAGGCCGGCCGTTCGGGGGCGGCCCGGGCGGTGCCCAGGCGGTCCGGCGAGCGCCGGAGTGCCCCTAGGCTCGTCCTGGGCGTCCGGTACGGCAGCCCTGCCGTCCGAGCCCTTCCCAGCAGCCTCACAGCACCCGGCAATCGACTTCATAGGCGCGGCCGCTAGCGTCGGGCTCGAATTACTCCCGACGAAACGGCACACAGTCCATGAATGCTAGAACCCCCGGTCAGCCGCTCCCTCCGAAAAAGGATCGACGCGAGGTGGCGCGCGAGAGCGCCCGCCTGATGCGCGAGGAGCAGAAGAAGCGTGAGGCCCGCCGGCGCTGGTACTGGCGCGGCGGTATCGGGGTGGGGCTGATCGCTGTGGCCGCCATCGTGGCGATGGTCGTGGTGGGCAGCGTCAAGCCGCCGTCGCCCGGCCCGCTGAACATGGCCAGCGACGGCGTATTGGTGCAGGGCGACGGCACCAGCATCACGGCCGTGCCGACCGCGGCCACGGCGGCGGGTGCCGACCCCACACCCACCGACGTGAGCGCGCTCACCAGCACGGTGAACATCACGGTCTACCTGGACTACCTGTGCCCCTACTGCGGCCAGTTCGAGACCACCAACGGCGCCCAGCTGAGCAGCTGGCTCACGGCGGGCAACATCACGCTCGAGACGCACCCGATCTCGATTCTCGACCAGTCCTCGAACGGCACCAAGTACTCCACCCGCTCGGCCAATGCCGCGGCCTGCGTGGCGAACTACCAGCCGGACAGCTTCCTCGACGTGAACGCCGCGTTGTTCGCGAACCAGCCCACCGAGGGCACCGACGGACTCACCGACGCCGAACTGGTGAGCCTGGTCGAGACGGCCGGCGTCACCGACGCCTCCGTGGCCAGCTGCATCACCGACCAGGAGTTCGGCTCCTGGGTCGGCGACGCCACCGACCGCGCCCTGGCCGGCCCGCTGCCCAACACCGACGTGAAGAACGTGGCCGGCACCCCGACCGTGCTCGTTCAGGGTGTGCAGTACACCGGTGCGCTCGACGACGCCGCGGCCTTCGAGTCCTTCGTCATGGAGCAGGCCACCGCGACTGGCGACGGCGGAACCGACACCGGCGAGTAGCCCGTCGGTAGCGCATCCGGCTCGGCTACTGTTGCCGGTGCGGGCATGTGCGCCCGGTACGCCGGGCGCACATGTCCGCACCGGCAACAGTTACGTGGACACCTGGGCCCCCGAAGGAGAACCGATGCGGCACGATGAGCGGGCCGGGGACCTGGGCGCCGGGCGTCCGCGCGTGTACGGCGCCGTGGTCGACGACGCCACCCGGTGCGTGCACTACAACGGGCCCACCGACATCGTCGCGATCGAGTTCCGCTGCTGCGGGCGCTTCTACCCGTGCTTCCAGTGCCATGCCGACGCCGAGACGCATCCGCTCGAGCGGTGGGCGCCCGAGGAGTGGACCGAGCGGGCGATCCTCTGCGGAGCCTGCGGCCACACACTGGCGATCGACCGGTACCGGTCGGTCTCTGGCTGCCCGGACTGCGGGGCGGACTTCAACGACGGATGCCGCCTGCACGCCCACCTGTACTTCGAGGTTCCGCCACCCACCGTCTGATGACAAGGGCCGCGGCCGGGTTGCGCCGGTCGGCTACATCGGTCCCGCGTGCTGAACCAGCCAGGAGTAGGGGTCGATCGCGGTGACGCCGTCGAGGTGCAACTCCAGGTGCATGTGCGGACCGGTGCTCTGGCCGGTGCTGCCCACGTTGCCCAGTCGCTGGCCGGCCGAGACGGACTGCCCCTCGCTCACGGCGGCGGAGCCGGCCTGCATGTGCCCGTAGGTGCTGGTGACCTTCTGGCCGTCCACGACGTGGTCGACCATGACATGCACACCGAGGCCGCCGTCGTCGTAGGCGGTGACCGAACTCACGACACCGTCGGCGATGGAGCCGATCGGGGTACCCTCGCCTGGGTTCATGTCGAGGCCGTCGTGGAAGGTCGAGCATCCGCTACAGGGCGCGGTGCGTGGGCCGTAACCGTCGGAGATACGAGTGACCCCGGGGAACGGCCAGACCACACCGACGGCGACGGGAGCGGGCGCCGCCACAGGGGCGGGAGCGGCCGCGGCCGCGGGGGCGATCACCACGGGCGGCGGCGGCACCTCGGCCGAGTACGTGTCGACCTCGACGGCGATGGGCGCATTCGCGGTCACCGTGACACTCTGCTCGGCCGCGAGTCGCGCGCCGGCAGCGGCCGAGCCCACCGAGCGCGCCGGAACACCGTCGGCGTCGACGTACGCGGCCTGAGCGGGCAGGGCGCCCATGGTCGTGAGCAAGGCGACGACGGTCATGGCCGTCACGGCGGTCACCCCGCGGCCGGCGGAGGCCGATCGGCGGACGGGTGGGGCGATGAATCCGGTGCGCCTACGCATGAGCCTCCCCGATGGGGCGGCGGGCGCGGGTGCGCGCGGGAGAAATAGGCATGGCGGAGCTTTCTGTCGGAGCGGGATCGGGACGCGGATCCACACAACCTCGTACACGGGTTCTCGCTCACCGGCGGCACTCCGCACGTGGGCACAGCGCCCGGCCGGATAGAGCAGGGTTCGAAACGGGACCGGTCGCGGCCCCGCCGAAAGGAATCCAGCACCACGTCGGCATCGTCGGCTCCGGGTACCAGAAAGTGACGTTACGTCACGTTTCTGGGTAAACCGTGTGCATCCATGCATATGCACGCATCCGGGCGCGGCGGCGGCCGCCGCCGGTCACCCCCGTGGTGCGGGGCCGCAGCAGTCGCCGGGCGGCAGGGTGGCCGGCCGCGGAATCGGGGCAGCGCTAAGCGCGGCGGGCGCGAAGGGCCATTCCACCGAGCGGCAGGATCACCAGGCCGGCCGCGCAGAGCAGAGCGATCCACTCACCCGTGGCCAGACTCACCCACACACCAAGGCCGAGGATGACCACTGACCACACCCAGCCGACGAGCGTCGTCCAGCGGGGCGGGCGGGCAGATCCGTCGGCAACCATGGCTCCACCCTAGGGGAACCTGCTCCTGGGAGGCCTCAGACCGTGACGACGGAGTGTGCCAGGGCATCCAGCGCCCCGGGGACCAGGCGGTAGTACGCCCAGGTGCCGCGCTTATCGCGCGACAGGATTCCGGCATCCACCAGCACCTTGAGGTGATGCGACACCGTGGGTTGACTCAGGCCGAGCGGCTCGGTGAGGTCGCACACACACGCCTCGGCGTCATCGTGCGCCGCCACCATGGAGATCAGTCGCAGCCGCGCCGGATCCGCAATGGCCTTGAGGGTCTTGGCCAGCTTCTCCGCGCCCTCGGCAGCGAGCGCCTCGCGCACCGGCGGCGCACAGCACTCCGCGCCGGCGTCGACGGCCGTGCTTGCGGGGCCCTGCAACAGTGTGACGTTCGCCATGCTTCCAGTCTGCCACGTGAATTGACATCGATCGATGTGATCGACACACTCAATATCGACGTTCATCTATTTTATCGGCGCATTCTGATGGGGTTCCATGACCACCGACGACCAGCCTGCCTCCGCCCCGGCGCGGCTCGGCAGCACCGACCGGCTGTTGCCGGTCTGGATCCTCCTCGCGATGGGCCTTGGGCTGCTGCTCGCCGTCTTCGCTCCCGGTGTGGGCGACCTGCTGCACGCGTTCTCCATCGGTTCGGTGAGCGTTCCTATCGCCGTCGGCCTGCTGGTGATGATGTACCCGGTGCTGGCCAAGGTGCGGTACTCGGATGCGCGCGCCGTCGCCGGCGACCGCCGTCTGCTCGTCTCCTCCCTCGTGCTCAACTGGCTGGTCGGACCGGCGCTGATGTTCGCGCTGGCCTGGGTGTTCCTGCCGGACCTGCCCGAGTACCGCACCGGCCTGATCATCGTTGGCCTGGCCCGATGCATCGCCATGGTGCTGATCTGGAACGACCTCGCCTGCGGTGACCGGGAGGCGGCCGCGTTCCTGGTGGCGGTCAACTCGGTCTTCCAGGTGCTCGCGTTCGCCGCCCTCGGCTGGTTCTACCTGCAGGTGCTGCCCGCGTGGCTCGGCCTGGCCACCACGAGCGCCGAGTTCTCGGTCGGGGCGATCACCGCCAGCGTTCTGGTGTTCCTCGGCATCCCGCTCGTGGCCGGCTACCTCTCCCGCCGCATCGGCGAAGCCACCCGCGGCCGCGCCTGGTACGAGGGCCGTTTCCTGCCCCGGGTCGGGCCGTTCGCCCTCTACGGCCTACTGTTCACGATCGTGCTGCTCTTCGCCCTGCAGGGCCGCCAGGTCGTCGACCGGCCCCTCGACGTGGTGCGCATCGCGTTGCCGCTGCTGGTCTACTTCGCCCTGATGTTCGGGGTGGGGATGCTCACCGGCCGCCTGGTCGGCCTGCCCTACGCCCGCACGGCCACCCTGGCCTTCACAGCGGCGGGCAACAACTTCGAGCTGGCCATCGCCGTGGCGATCGGCACTTTCGGCGCCACCAGCGGCCAGGCCCTGGCCGGCATCGTCGGCCCGCTCATCGAGGTGCCGGCGCTCATCGCCCTGGTCTACGTGGCGCTGTGGCTGCGACCGCGCCTGTTCGGCCCGCCCGGTGGACCCGCGGCATCCGCCCCCGCGAGCCGGATGTCGAGCGGCTCGCCGCCCCGCAGCGGTAGCGTGCACCGGCTGCCGTCCCAGCCCGTCCCGTAAACTTGCCGGACGGGAGCGGTCAGCCGATCCCGCCCGCAGCTTGTCGTGCGGACAGAACCGAGCCTGGAGGGTCACGCGGTGAGGGTACTCGACCTGCTCGATCGCACGGAGCTCGGCCTGTCCGTGGCCTGGGCCGAACCCGCGATGCTCGAACGCGAGGTCAAGGGCTCGTACATCATCGACCTGCCCCGCCCGGGACGGTTCCTCTCCGAGGGCGACCTGGTCCTGACGGGCGCCCAGTGGGCCACCGGCCCGGCCAGCGCCGAGATCTTCATCTCCGAGCTGGCCGAGAAGAACGTCGCCGTGCTCGTCGTCGGCCGCATCCTCATCGGCGAGATCCCCGACTACGTGGTCACCGAGTGCCGCAACCGGCACATCGTGCTGCTGACCACCTCGGCCGACGTCTCGTTCAAATCGATCAGCCATTACATCGAATCCGCCGTCAGCGCCGACGCTGGGTCCGACTCGCGCGGCCTGGGCTTCACCCGCGACCTGCTCGACAGCCTCGCCTCCGGGCAGGGCGCCCAGGGCGCGCTGCGCATGTTCTACACCGAATTCGCGGTGGACTGCTGGCTCCTGGAGGCTGACGGCACCGTCACAGCCATGGTGGGCCAGGCGCCCCGTACCGAGCGCATCGGCGAAGTCTGGAACGCGGCACTGGCCGCTCCGGCGGATGTCCTCGTGCTGCCCGACGAGAGCGGGCGACCGTCCTCTGTCTATCCGATCGTCGGCGACACAGCCGCCGGTTTCCTCGTCTGCCTCGGCGACCACCGCACGTTCTCGCCCGAGATCGACCGGGTCATGCGCACCCTCGTGCTCGTGATCCGGGTCGAACTGGAGCTGGCCAACGACCGTCGACGCGCCGCCGAACGGCAGGTCGAAGAGCTGGTCGGTGCCCTGGCGAATGGCAGCTTTGCACCCGACGAGGCCGCCGCACGGTTGCGCCTGCTCGGCGCCGACCCGAACCTGCCCGTCACCGTGATCGCCGCCACCGTCGACGACGCCGGCTACCCGGCCCGGGCCGTGCTCGAGGCGGTCACGGGCATGCTCGCCGGGGCCGGGTATCTCCTCGTCGGCACCGAGCGGGGCGACGCGTTCGCCGAGTCGGCCACCGCAGCCACCGCCCCCACGACGGATGCCGGCACCGAGGTGGTCCTCCTCGTCAACGGGCCTGACCCTTCGGCTGACTCCCTCGCGCACCTGCTGGCCCGCCCGGCCGACCGCCAGCATGCTCTGCTCGGCTCCAGGCGCCTGCGCATCGGCATCAGCGACCCCACCACGAGCGTCGGCCAGCTCACCATGGCCGCGCACACGGCCCGGTCCCGGATGCGCTCGATCGCCGGCCCCGGGCCCATCCGGTGGTCGGCGGGCGCCAGCCCGCCTTCCCACGACGCCCTGCTCGCGCTGCTGCCCGACCGGGCGCGCCAGAGCTTCGCCCAGGCGCTGCTGGCCCCGCTCATGGAGTACGACGCCCGGCACGGTTCGGAGCTCGTGCACAGTCTGCGCGCGTTCCTGGACGCGGGGTGCGCCTGGCAACAGGCCGCCGGAGATCTGCACGTGCACGTCAACACGCTGCGCTACCGCATCGGCCGCATCGAGACGCTCACCCAGCGTGACCTCACCGGGATGCGCGACCGGGTGGACTTCTATCTGGCCCTGGAGAGCATGAGCCCGCCCGACGCCTGACCCCGTCTCTGCCGGCTCAGACGGCGGCGAAGACCAGGTTGGCGATATCGTGCGCCGCCGGGTCGGGCCGGCGCAGGAACCGCGGTGCGAGCACCTCTTCCACCACGATCTCCGTCACATAGTGCACGGTGCCGCCCAGCAGATGCCCGGCGTACCCCTCGGCCGATCTGGCCTTCATACCGATGGCGACATGCACGTGGATCTGCACAATCTGGCTGTCCGCATCCCACGCGATCGTGCCGGAGCCGGTTCCCTCGACATTCGTCACCCGCACGGAATCCTTGAGCGGGGCATCCTCGTCTTCGATGGGCTGGCAGGTGCCGATCAGCGAGACCTCGGTGAACGCGCCGAGGAACACCGGGAGGTAACCCTGTTGGATACCGTGGGCCGCGCAGGCCTCGGCGAGAGCGCCGAGAATGTCATCGCCGGGCTGCAGCACGACCGCGAAACGGCGGCCGCCGACCAGCTCGGTACTGAACATTCTGGGTCCCTCCGTCGTGCCTGACCTGGGTGCATGCCCGGGCGCCGGGGACGGTTTCCGCCGGGGCCAGTCGAGCTAAGCACAGTTGCCCCGGCCGGGCCTTCGTAGGATCCTTCAACGTTGACGGCCCCCGTCGTGCCCCCGTTCATCGGTTCCTCCGAGGGGTAATACGTTCGGCATCCGGCGTAACCGCACCGAAACCTGTTCATTCGATCGACCAAAGACCCGCCACCTGCGACACGGTTTTCTTGTACAGACCGCGATTGCGCCGCCCCGCGCCGGCTTGCTTGACTGGAGGCACGCCCCACCCCTGGGTATTCCCGTCATCGCGGCACCGGCCGCTCTCCCCCGCTCGTGAAAGTTGCCATCATGCCCGCTGTGCCTCGTTTCGACCGCGCTGAACGGTTCCTCCGCTGATGGGCGAGATCTCCGGCATCGCCGTCTGGGACGGCCACACCGCCCGCGGCGCCAGCCGGCTCAGCTGGGACGCCGACAACATCGTCGCGCTCGAACCGGCCACGGATGCCGACGCCTCGCTCGCCGAGTACAGCATCATCCCCGGCCTCGTCGACACTCATGTGCACCTCGGAGCATATTCCGGCGAGCGGTCCGTCGACTGGTCCACCTGGCCGCTGATCACCCCGGCCGAGGAACGCGTCTTCCACATCGCCGCGAACGCCCAGCGCGCCGCCCGGTTCGGCGTGACCACGCTGCGCGACCTCGGCGGCGACGCCACGCACCTGGCGGTCAGCCGCATCTTCGACGAGGGCATCCAGGCCGGCCCCCGCATCCTTGTGCACGGGCAGGTGGGCATGACCGCCGGGCACGGCGACCTGTTCGTGCCCCCGCACTACCCGCACCGTCCGCCCGTGGCCGACAGCCCCGACGAATGCCGGAAGCTCGTGAGGCAGTGGGCCCGCAGCGGCGCCCACGGCGTGAAGATCTACACCAGCGGCGGAGTGCTCTCGATGGGCGACCGGGTGGGCTGGCGCAACCAGACCAACGCCGAGATCGCCACCACCATCGACGAGGCGCACGCTCTGGGCATGCTCGTGGCGGCGCACACCCACAGCACCGTCGGCGTCGACATCGCCCTGGCCGAGGGCGTGGACTCCATCGAGCATGGCACCGGCATCACGCCGGCCCACTTCGACACCCTGCTCGAGCGCAACCTGCCCATCGCCCCCACCCTGATGATCAACGACGCCATCGCCGACGGCCGGGTGAACGTGCCCGCCGAGGCCCGCGAGAAGGCCAAGGAGGTCGTCGCCCAGCGGAACGCCGAGTTCACCGGAGCCGGGGCCGCCGGCATCCGCTTTGTGCTCGGCACCGACGCCAACGGCGTCATGGTGAAGTTCGGCGACCAGCTCGAGGAGGTGCGCCTGATGCGCCAGATGTTCGGCTGGAGCGCCGACCGGGCCCTCCGCGCCGCCACCTCGGACGCGGCCGACGCGATCGGGCTGGGCGCAAGGGTCGGCACCCTCGCCGCCGGTTTCGGCGCCGACTTCGTGGTGCTCCGCGGTCATCCGGCCGAGAACCTCGACGACTTGCACACCGACAATATCGTCGCCGTCGTGTCCCGCGGCCGGCTGGTCTTCGGCGAACTACCCGGCGGCGCCGGATCCCACTAGGCCTGCACCCTCCCCACCCCACAGCCCCCGGCCCGGCCGGTCCCCCCGGAATACCCGCACCACCCGCAGCACAGCACAGCTCCCTCCCTGCACCCGCACCCGCACCCGCACCGCATTCAGCTCGTGAAAGGCACCCCGCAATGTCCCGCAGCACTCCCACGTTCTCCCGCTGGGTCGCAGCGCCCGTCGCCGCCCTGGCGACGGTCGGCCTGCTGGCCGCCTGCAGCACCCCGCTCGCCTCGGCCAAGGACACCGTGATCTTCGCGATCAAGGAAGACCCCACCTGCCTCGACCCGCAGCAGACCTCGCTGACCACCGCGTTGAACATCGGCCGCCAGGTCGTGGACTCGCTCACCGACCAGAACGCCGACACCGGCGAGATCGTGCCGTGGCTCGCCGAGAGCTACGAGACCAATGACGACCTCACCGCGTTCACCTTCACGCTGCGCGACAACGTCACCTTCAGCGACGAGACCCCGCTCACCGCCGGAGTCGTCAAGGCCAACTTCGATGCCCTCGCCGCTCTCGGCTCGGCGGCCTCGCTTGCCTCGCAGTACCTCGCCGGCTACGAGAACACCGTCGTCACCGACGACACCACCCTCACGGTGAACTTCTCCACCCCCAACGCCCAGTTCCTGCAGGGCACCTCCACCATGACCCTGGGCCTGGTCGCCGAGGCCAGCACCGCCGCAACGGCCGAGGACCGCTGCCAGAGCGTCATCGGCTCCGGCCCGTTCGTCTACGACTCCTACGTGCCCAACGACTCCCTCGTCATCGTCAAGCGCGACGGATACGACTGGGCGTCCACCCTGCGCGAGCACACCGGTGAGGCGCTCGTGAGCACCATCGAGTTCCCGATCATCACCGAGAACGGCGTGCGCACCGGCGGCCTGGAGTCCGGCGAGTTCGACATCATCCAGGACCTCCCGTACGCCGACGAGGCGCGCTTCGACACCGACGACTTCACCCTCTACGCCAAGGCGAACACCGGCGTACCGAACAGCCTGATCCCCAACACGAGCCGCCCGATCGTCTCCGACGACGCCGTGCGCCACGCCATGCTGCTCGGCACCGACCGGGAAGAGATCAAGACCCTCACCGGAGCCGCCACCGCCGAACCGCCTACCAGCGCTCTCACCTCCTCCACCACCGGCTACGTCAGCCAGGCCGACGCCATGGAGTACGACCCCGAGGCCGCCGAGAAGCTGCTCGACGATGCCGGCTGGGTCCTGGGTTCCGATGGCATCCGTGCGAAGGACGGCGTGAAGCTCAGCGTCTCGGTCACGGCGTTCTACGCCCAGGACGTGCTGGAGACCGTGCAGATGCAGCTCAAGAAGATCGGCATCGACCTGCAGCTGAACATGGTCACCGCCGGTGACTTCTTCGGGGTCATCGCGAGCGGCGACTACGACTTCCTCGGCGCCGCGCTCACCCGCACCGACCCGGATGCCCTGCGCGTCCTGTTCTCGCAGGCCGCCTCGTCGCACTGGGCAATCGTCGACAACGCCGAACTCGAGGGTGTGCTCACCGAGCAGGCCAAGACCGCCGACCCGGATGCGCGTGCCGCCCTGGTCGAGCAGGCGCAGGAGCTCATCATCGACAACGCGTATCTCATCCCCACCCTCGAGACCACGCAACTGCACGCGTCGGTCGCGAACGTCGGCGGTGTCACCTTCGACTCCGCATCGCGCATCGTGCTCTACGACGTGCGTATCGCCGAGTAACCCCTCGGGCGGGCGGCGCTGCTCCAGCAGCGCCGCCCGCCCGCCTGTTCGTCCCCCGCACTTTCGATCCTGACGAGGTAGTGAACCGTGGCACCATCCCCCAGAGACCGGCTGGGCACCGTCGTGCGTTATCTCGGCCCCAAGCTTGTGCAGTTCGCGTTCGTGATCTGGGCCACGTACACGGTCACCTTCCTGCTGATCCACTTCCTGCCCGGCGACCCGGTCCTGGCGGCGCTGTCGCTCAAGGGCGGCGACGCCACGACCACCGACCCCGCCGAACTCGCCGCCTTGCGCGCCCAGTACGGCCTGGACGGCTCGCTCTGGCAGCAGTACATCGGCCACTTCCTCTCCGCCCTCCGCGGGGACCTCGGCGTGTCGATCGCCACCGGCCAGCCCGTGGCCGACATGGTCGCCCGCGCGTTGCCCAACACGGCGGCCGTCGCCGTGCTCGCGCTCGTGCTCGGCGTCGTGACGGCCGTCGTGATCACCTTCCTGGCCTTCGTGAGCCCGTGGCGGTGGCTCCGCCAGACCCTCCTGCAGATCCCACCGCTGGGCGTGGCCACCCCCGCGTTCCTCAGCGGCCTGGTGCTGGTCAGCGTGTTCTCCTTCGGGCTGGGCTGGTTCCCCTCCTCCGGCAGCCGCAACCCGCTCGGCGTGGTGCTGCCGGCCATCACCCTCGCGCTGCCCGTCGGCGCGATCTTCTTCCAGGTCTTTTCCGCCGCCGTACTCGAGGCCATGGCCGGCCCCTACGTGTTCACCGCCGTCGCCAAGGGACTGTCCACCCGCACCATCTTCCTGCGGCACGTGCTGCGGAACTCCCTGCTGCCCTCTGTGACCATCCTGGGCCTGCTCATCGGCTACCTCGCCGGCGGCACGGCCGTGGTCGAGACGGTCTTCTCCCGCGACGGCATCGGCCGCATCACCGTCGACGCAGTGCTGGCCCGTGACACCAACGTCATCCAGGGCGTCGTGATCGTCGTGGCCCTGGTCTACTCGGTCGTCAACCTCCTCGTCGACCTCTCCTATGGCGTGATCGACCCGCGCACCCGGCCCGCACTCGGCGGCCGCCGCACCGGTACCGGCCGGGCCGGCTCCCCGCAGGCGGATTCCCCGCAGGCCGGCGCGACGAGCGTCGACGCCGCACGAGACAAGGCGGTCATCGAATCATGAGCACCACCGAACAGCCATCGCTCGCCCGCCGCCTTCCCCCGGCGCTCCGCACCGCGCTCTCACCCGGGGTACTGCTGGCCGGCCTGATCGTGCTGGCCGCGCTGGCCATGACGCTCCTCCCCGGCGCCATCGCCACGCACGATCCCTACACCGGCATCGCGGCCGACCGGTTGCTCGCGCCCAACGCCACCTACCTCTTCGGCACCGACCACCTGGGCCGCGACTTGTTCTCCCGGGTCGTGCACGGCGCGTTCCTCTCGCTCGCCTCCGCAGGCACGGCCGTGCTGGTGGGCGTGATCGTCGGCGCCCTACTGGGGCTCATCTCCGGCTTCGTCGGCGGCACCCTCGACTTCATCGTCATGCGCTTCATAGACGTGCTCATCGCCGTGCCGAGCATCCTGCTCGCGCTGATCGTGGTCGCCACCCTCGGCTTCGGCCCGTGGTCGGTCGCCCTGGGCGTCGGGCTCGGCGCCGCCGGGTCGTTCGCCCGCATCATGCGCTCCCAGGTTGTGCGGGTGCGCAACGCCGAGTACGTCGAGGCCGCGCGCACTCTCGGTGTGCGGTGGCCGGGCATCCTGTTCAGCCACATCCTGCCCAACGCCGGCCGCCCGGTGATCGCGCTGGCCGCCCTCGAGCTGGGCACCGCCATCCTGGCCGTCTCGGCGCTCAGCTTCCTCGGCTTCGGCGCCCAGCCGCCCGAACCCGAGTGGGGCGCGCTCGTCTCGGGCGGCCGCGACTATGTGGCCACGGCCTGGTGGCTGAGCATCCTTCCCGGCGTCGTCGTGCTCGCTGTCGTGCTCGCCGTGAACCGCCTCGCCCGTCTGATCGGAGGAGACCGATGACAACGACCGACTCCGGCGCGGCCCTGCTGCGCGTGACCAACCTGCAGATCGACTACGACACCCGGTCCGGCCTCACCCACGCCGTGCGCGGCGTCGACTTCACCGTGGCGCCCGGCGCCATCGTCGCCGTCGTCGGTGAGTCCGGCTCGGGCAAGAGCACCATTTCGCAGGCGCTCGTGCGCCGGCTGCCCGACGGGGGCCGCATCGTCTCCGGCACGATCGAGTTCGCCGGCCGGGATCTCACCGCGCTGCCGGAACGGGCGCTGCGGCGCATCCGCGGGGCCGAGATCGGTTTCGTGCCGCAGGACCCGAGCAACTCGCTCAACCCGCTCATGAAGGTCGGCGAGCAGATCGCCGAGAGCCTGCGGCTGCACCGGGGGCTGGGTCGCGCCGAGGCGGCCACCGCCGCCGTGCGCATCCTCGACGAGGTCGGCATCCCGGATGCCTCCAGTCGCGCCGGCCAGTACCCGCACGAGCTCTCCGGCGGCATGCGCCAACGCGTGCTCATCGGCGTGGCCTGGTCGTGCTCGCCGCGGCTGGTGATCGCCGACGAACCCACGAGCGCCCTCGACGTGACCGTGCAACGGCATGTGCTCGACCGCCTCGAGACGCTGGCCAGGGAGCAGGGCACCGCGGTGATCCTGGTCACCCACGACCTCGCGATCGCCGCCGACCGGGCCGACCACATCCTGGTCATGCAGGCCGGCCGCATCGTCGAGCAGGGCACCCCGGCGGATGTGCTCGGCACACCCTCGCACCCATACACGCGGGAGCTCGTGGCCGCCGCGCCCGGTCTCACCAGCGGCCGGCTGGCCCCGCGCCCGGCGACCGCCACGGACGACCCGGCTGCCGCCGCCGCGCGCGCCTCGCTCACCCTGGCGTTCCGCGCCTCTGCCGCCGCCACGTCCGCCGCGGACATCCTCGTCGTCGACGGGCTGACCAAGACCTACACCCTGCGCCAACCCGCCGGCGGGCCGCAGACCCTCACGGCCGTGGACAACGTGTCGTTCGCGGTGCCGCGCGGCAGCACCTTCTCGATCGTCGGCGAGTCCGGGTCGGGCAAGACCACCACGGCGCGTATCGCGGCCCGGATCGTGGCCCCCGATTCCGGCCGGATCAGCTTCGACGGCCAGGACATCAGCACCGTGGCCGGCGAGGAGTTGCGGCAGCTGCGCCGGCGCATCCAGGTCGTCTATCAGAACCCGTTCGGCTCGCTGGACCCCACCATGTCGGTGGAGCGCCTCGTCAGCGAACCACTCCGGGCGTTCCGGATCGGCAGCCGCGCCCAGCGCGCGGGAGCGGTGCGTGAGCTGCTCGCCGCGGTGCGCCTGGACCCGGCGCTCGTGGACCGCCGGCCCAGCCAGCTCTCCGGCGGCCAGCGCCAGCGGGTCGCGATCGCCCGGGCCCTGGCACTCGGACCCGAGCTGCTCGTGCTGGACGAACCCGTCTCAGCGCTCGATGTCTCGGTGCAGGAACAGATCCTGCAACTGCTGGTGGACCTGCAGGTGGAGTTCGGGCTGAGCTACCTGTTCATCTCGCACGACCTCGGCGTCATCCGGCAGGTCTCCGACCGCGTCGCCGTGATGCGCACCGGACGGATCATCGAGCAGGGTGAGGCCGCGGCCGTGCTCTCCGCTCCGGCCGAGGAGTACACCCGCGAACTGGTCGCGTCCATCCCCGGCCGCCGGCGCAGCTAGCGCCACCCACGCAGATCGAGAGTCGTATATATTGACAGGTATCGATTCATTTCCCGCGAAGGAAGCTGCCATGCCTGACACCGACACGACGCCCGCCGCCAAGCCCACGGTTCTGTTCGTCTGCGTGCACAACGCCGGCCGCTCGCAGATGGCTGCGGGCTACCTGGCCGCACTCTCCCACGGGCAGGTCGAGGTGCTCTCCGCGGGCTCAGAGCCCAAGGACCAGATCAACCCCGTCGCGATCGCGGCCATGGCCGAGGACGGCATCGACATCGCCGACAACGTGCCCAAGGTCCTCACGGTCGAGGCCGTCAAGGACTCCGACGTCGTGATCACGATGGGCTGCGGCGACGCCTGCCCCATCTTCCCCGGCAAGCGCTACGAAGACTGGGAACTGGCCGACCCGGCCGGCCAGGGCATCGAGGCGGTGCGCCCGATCCGCGACGACATCAAGGCGCGGATCGAGAAGTTGCTCGCCGAGATCCTCCCGCCGGCCGTCTGACCGGTGCGCGTCAGGCGCGACTGACCGGGATCTTCGCCTTGGTGGCGGGCTGCTCGGCCACGGGCACCCGCACCTCGAGCACTCCGTCCCGGTAGCTCGCCGAGACATCCGAGTCCTTGCTGCCGCTGGGCAGCGGCACGTCCCGGGCGAACGAGCCGTACCGGAATTCGGTGCGGTAGCCGCCTTTCTCCTTGTGCTCGGTGGTCTCCTGGCGCTCGGCCTGGATGTGCAGCACCCCGTCGGACACCGTGATGTCCACATCCTTCTCCGGGTCGATGCCGGGCATCTCGGCCTTCACGACGAGCGTGTTGCCCTCCTGGTATTCCTCCACCCGCATCGCGGCGGCGTCCCAGTCGCCCTCGAAAAAGCGTCGCACCGAGTCGGGCAATTCGAATCGATCGCGACGCGCTACTCCACCAGCCATGATGCATCTCCTTGAGTCGGGTCCGGTTGTCGCTGCACACAGTACCCCCGCCCTCCGGCCCACGCAGGGGCCGCTCAGAGCAGGTGCGCCTCACGCAGGTCCGACTTCAGCCGCGGAGTGACCGGGTCGACGATGTCGTCGTACTCGCGGTGACCGCGCAGGTACGCGGCCGTGAACGGGCAGATCGCCACGACCCGCAGCCCGCGTGCGCGCACGTCTGCGAGCGCGCCGGACACCAACGTCGAACCCAAGCCCTTGCCCGACTGATTCATGTCGATCTCGGTGTGCACGAAGACGCGCTGGGCGCCGTGGTCGACGTACGTCGTGGAGCCCACCCGCTCACCGTCGAGCAGCAGCACGTAACGCCGCTCGTCCTCGACAAGTTCTACCGTGCGCAGCTCGCCGCCGCCGGCACCGTCCTCGGATTGTGATGGGATACTCATCCCCCCAGTGTGCCCATCGCGGCGCAGGATGCAAGTACCGCCGTCAGGTCTCGCGGTGCCCACCCTGGTCAGCCGACGGCATCCGACCCGGTGGCGCTGACGGCGGGCACGGTCTTGCGCGGCGCCCGGCGGAACGTGGAGCGCTTGGGCTGTTCCTTGAGCTGCTTGCGCACGTCGTCGAGGATCTCGGTGACGGTCATCAGGTCGGCATGGCTGAGCCGATCGAAGAGCATCTCCCGCACCAGGCTCACATATCCGGGGATACCCGCCCGCAACAGGTCGAGGCCGGCCGGCGTGGCGTGGGCGATCACCGACCGCTCATCGTCGGGGGCCGGTTCGCGCCGCACCAGTCCCTTCTTCTCGAGCTGGCCCACCTGGTAGGTGAGTCCGCTGCGGGAGACCGTGAGGGCGTCGGCGACATCCGTCATGCGCCGGCCATCCGAGCCGGCCTCGCCGACGCGGAGCAGAATCTCGAACTGCGCGAGCGTCAACCCCACCGAGTCACGCAGGTTCCGGTCCGCCGCGTACTGCACGATGTTCGAGGTCTCGAAGAGGGCCGCCCAGGCACGCATCTCATCGGCGGAGATGGAGGGTTCGGGAGTTCCCATGGTCGGTCCTTCGGCTGGCGGGCGTATAGTTGTTTCGAATACGAAGCACTTTGGAGAGGTGCTCGATTCGAGCACTGACTCCAGTGTCCTCCGATCAACCCGAAAGAAGACAATCATGACCACCGCCATTTACACCGCCTCCGCCACGTCCTGGGGCGGACGCACCGGCAAGGTCGTCACCAGCGACAACAAGCTCGACCTCGACCTGTCGATCCCCAAGGACATGGGCGGCGACGGCGGGCCGGGCACCAACCCCGAGCAGCTCTTCGCCAGCGGATGGGCCGCCTGCTTCCACAACGCGCTCAAGGCCACCGCGCGCCAGAGCAAGATCGACGTCTCGGAGTCGGCCGTCACCCTCACGGTGAACCTGGTCGGCAGCATGGCAGCCGGCCTGGACTTCGAGGTCACCATCGAGGCGCAGATCCCGGGCGCCGACCCGGTCACCGCCCAGGCCGCCATGGAGGCCGCCCACGCGGTGTGCCCATACTCGCGCGCCACCCGCGGCAACCTCAACGTGGTGCTGAGCGTCGTCACCGACGAGGACTAACCGTCACCATCTGGTCCACGCCCGGACACGTGCACCCGGTACGCCGGGTGCATTTGTCCGCTGCGGCACCAGTCCTCCCGGCGGGGCGGATGCGTTCACCCCGGGGCGTCGGTTGGCACGCCGGCCGCGAAGGGCCTAGCGTCACAGGCATGACTGTGAGTCCGACCGGCACGACGAGCACCCCTGAGCATCCGAGCTCCGCCGGCACCACGGGCGGCGCGGCGCCCGGCAGCGGCGGCGCCGACCGCCGCGAGCGACTGCTCGACCGCGTGGTGGACTACGTGCTGGAGAACGGCATCGCCGACCTCACCCTGCGCCGCCTGGCCGACGCCGTGAGCTCGAACAACCGGATGCTGCTCTACTACTTCGGCAGCCGGGAGGAGATCATCGTCGCCGCGCTCACCGCGGCCGAGGCCCGCTTTCCCGGCATGCAGCAGATCCTGCTGCGCCTCGACGATTCGGCCGTGCCGCTCGGTGAGCGCCTTCCCGCCACCTGGGCGACCATTGCCGATCCGCTGAACCTGCCCTTCCACCGGCTCTTCTTCCAGGTCTTTGGCCTGGCCGGGTTCGAGCGCGACCGCTACGCGGACCTCCTCGGCACCATCGGCACCGAGTGGGTCGACCACGTCGCGGCCGCCATCGCGGCGGAGGGTGTGCCCGCCGTCGAGGCGCTGTCTTTCGCCCACGAGACCGTCGCCCTCTGGCGCGGGCTCCAGGCCACCCTCATCGGCGGCGGCGACCGAAACGCGGTCGACCAGGCCGCGCAGGCCGGCACGCAGGCGTTGCTCGCCCGCATCCGCTTCACTGCCGCGCACTGAGCACACGCCGGGGCGGGGCGACTCCTCCCCCGGCCAATGTTAAGAGTCTGTTTCGTGGCTGGACAGCGATATGAACCATTTGGTTCAATCGGTGCAGAGGGCCACACGGGCCCGGACGAGACGGGATCCCACCATGAAGCAGATGCACCTGGGCGTCTTCGAGGTCGCCGGGCCGCAGGTCGGCGGCACTCTGAGCTGGCCGCACCCGCGCAGTGACTCGCTGCGCTTCCACGAGTTGGAGCACTGGATCCACATCGCGCAGGTGCTCGATGCGGCCGGGTTCGACTTCCTGTTCTTCGCCGACGGCTACGGCTTCCCGTCGATCGACGGTGACCTGCCCGACCTCGCGGTGCGCGGCGGCATCAACTTCCCGGCCCTCGACCCGGCCCTGATCATCCCCACCCTCGCCCATCTGACCGAACGACTCGGCTTCGTCGTCACCTCCTCCACGGGCCTCGACCACCCGGTGCAGACGGCCCGGCGCTTCGCCACCCTCGACCACCTCACCGGCGGGCGCATCGGCTGGAACATCGTCACCGGCGCATCGCAGAACACCGTCGCGGAACTCTTCGGGCACACCGAGATGACCGGGCACGACGCCCGCTACGACCAGGCCGACGAGTACGTCGACCTGGCGCTCACCCTCTGGGAGGGCTGTTGGGAAGACGACGCCCTGATCGGCGACAAGACGGCCGGCGTCTTCGCCGACCCGGCCAAGCTGCACCGCATCACCTACGAGGGCACGCACTTCCGCTCCTCCGGCTACTTCACCGTGGACCCCTCGCCCCAGCGCACCCCGGTGCTCTTCCAGGCCGGCACGTCGGCCCGCGGCCGGGCCTACGCCGCGCGCAACGCGGAGTGCGTGTTCGTGCAGGGCACCACCGTCGAGCAGACCCGGGTGAACGTCGCCGACATCCGCGCCCGGGCGGCCGAGAACGGCCGTGACCCCCGGGGCATCCGCGTGATGGTGGGGGTCACGGTCACCGTAGCCGCCACGCACGACGCGGCCGTGGCGCTACGCCGCGAGTTCGACGAGCTGCAGACCGACGAGGTCGTGGCCGTGCTCTACGCCGGCAACACGGGTATCGACCTGCTCTCCCTCGACCCGACCCTGCCGCTCAGCCAGCTGCAGGATGGCGCGGGGCCGGCCGGTCAGATGGGCCAGAGCAACATCGACAGGTTCCTCGGCACCGACGGGCGCCCGGCTCCCACCGTGCGAGAGATCCTCGATCAACTCCGCGGTCGCGGCACCCGCGGTTTTCAGGTGGTCGGCAGCCCTGCCGAAGTCGCCGACCAGCTCGAGCAGTTGATGGACGACACCGACCTCGACGGCTTCCTGCTCGAGCCCATCTTCGACCCGGCCGACCTGGAGGACTTCGCGGCGCTCGTGGTGCCGGAGCTCCGTCGCCGGGGCCGGATGCCCGCGGCACCGGGAACGGGCACCCTGCGCGAGCAACTCACCGGCACCGACGACCCGCACCTGGCCGGTGAGCACCCGGGCGCCCGGTTCCGGGTCACCCCGCCGCTGCCGGCATCCGTCCCGTAGCGCGTGAGGCTGGCTTCACCCCCATCGGGCATTTCCCCAGAAAGGGGATGCTAGCCTCCGGGTTCGGCAAGAAGAGGGGGTCCGACCATGTCCAGACCACGGCAGCAACACACCGGGATCGCCCGCCATGGCCGGTTGACACCTGCTCGACCGGTGCGCACGGCGCTCGCGTTCGTGGCCCTGAGCCTGGCCGTGATCCTGGTGAGCGGGGTGGCGGTGGCCGGGCTCGCCTTCTGGCAGTTCACCAGTACCGTCACGGCGAACTCCATCGACCTCAACGGCACGGATGTGCCCGACGCGGCTCCCTCGATCGGCAGCTACGAGACCGGCTTCAACATCCTCATCGTCGGGGTCGACAACGACTCCGAGCAGGGCGGTGCCTACGGCGAACGTGACTCCACGCTCAACGACGTCAACATCCTGGTGCATGTCTCCGCCGACCACACCAATGCCGTCGTGGTGAGCATCCCACGCGACCTCATCGTGGCGCACCCCAGCTGCACCGACATGAACACCGGCGAGGAATACAGCTCGATGTCGGCCCGGCCCGTCAACGAGGCCATGTCCCGCGGCGGCCTGCCCTGCGTGGTGACCACGATCGAGAAACTCACCGGGCTGGAGATCCCCTTCGCGGGCCTGGCCTCGTTCGACGGGGTGGTGCGCATGAGCGACGCCGTCGGCGGCGTGCCGATCTGCCTCTCCGAGGCTATCGACGACCCGCTCGCCGACCTCAACCTGCCCGCAGGCACGAGTGTCGTCTCGGGCTCCACAGCCCTGGCGTTCCTGCGCAGCCGCCACGGCGTGGGCGACGGCAGCGACCTGTCGCGCATTTCCTCGCAGCAGATCTACCTGGCCTCCCTGATGCGCACCGTTCAGGGCGACGGCACCTTCACCGATCTGCCCAAGCTGTTCTCGCTCGCCACCGCAGCGGCCACCAACATCAAGCTGTCCACGAACCTCGCCCACACCGACACCATGGTGTCGATGGCCCTGGCGCTCAAGGACATCGATCTGTCCCGCCTGGTCTTCGTGCAATACCCCGGCACGACCGAGGACCCGAACTTCCCGAACAAGGTGGTGCCGCTGCAAGACCTGGCCGACACGATGTTCGCCAAGATCCTGGCCGACGAACCGTTCTCCCTGGCCGCAGACGAGCCGGAGCCCACCGACGAGCCGACGACCGACGCCGAGGCTCCGGTGGAAGCGGATGCGCCGGTCGTCGAGGCCGCACCCGAGGTGCTGAGCGGGCTCACCGGCCGGACTGCCGAGGACCAGTCCTGCGCCCAGGCCTTCAGCGGCTGAGCCGCGGCGCGTCACCGGACCAGGTGATTCACCGGCCCCAGCGGTCGGCCATCTCCTGCGCCAGAGGGCGCAACTGCTCCCAGCGCTCGGGCACGACCAGCCCCGGCAGCACGAACGACCACATCTCCACCAGCCGCTGCATGAGGTCGGCGCGGCCGGTGAGCACCCCGGAGACCACTTGCACCCCGGTGAACGCCGGGCTGATGAAATGCGCGGCGGCGGTCACGTCCAGGTCGTCGCGCACGTCGCCGTCGAGGATCGCCCGGCGCAGCAACAGCTCGCAGGCGGCCATCCAGTCCTCGTAGGGGGTCACGACGGGCGTCGACAGACTGCTCGACTCCATGGTCAAACGGATGCCCGCACGCGAAACCGCGTCGTCGCGCACCTGCTTTCCCAGTTCGAAGGTCAGGCGCATCAAGACGTGAAGGCCGGGCTGGTCACTGTGCAGCAGGTCGTCGCCCAGCGCGAGCGCCCGCTCGTGTTGGGCGTCGATGACCCCCCAGGCCAGCGCCTCCTTCGAGTCGAAGTGGAAGTACAGCGCGCCCTTGGTTAGACCGGCAGCCTCACAGATATCGGCCATCGAGGCGCCACCGTAGCCGCGCACGCCGAAGACGTCGGCGGCGGCACGGATAATCGCCGCACGGGTTTCCACGGCACGGGCCTGCCTGGTCATGATGCTCCTCGCGTCGAGACGGGCATCCGGGGGAGGCGCCAGGACCGATTGCGTCATCGTCCGACATTGAATCATACCGTTTGGTATGCTTTCGGGAGGCCGGGCGAATATTCCGGGGGGAACCTGTTCTCCCGGCCGACAGCATCCAGCACAGCACGACTGCAGCACCGCACGACCGCCCCGCGTTGACGCCGGGCACCATCTGCCGGGATCGAGGGGAAACCGACGAATGACAGTGATCAGGACGTTTATCGAAACCGCGGGGGCGCTCCCCGAGCGGAGCAACGTGCTCGACGGCGCCGGGGTCGACGGTGCCAAGCTGGCGGCCCTGATCGGCCTGACCCTCCTCGGTCTGGCTGCGCTGGGCGCGATCGCGCTCGTGGTGGCGGCCCTCGTGCAGGTGGCCCAGGCCGTACACCTCAGCGAACCGGCCCGGTCACGCTGGGTACTGGCCGTGGTCTTCGCGCCCGTTTTCGGCGCGCTGGCCTGGTTCGCCGTGGGCAACCGCCTGCAGATGGGCTGACGCCCGCTCGGGCGTCACGCCCGCGGTCGCACCACGAGCACCGGGCAGTCCGCGTGCCGAACGCACTGTTCGCTCACCGAGCCCAGCAGCATCCCGGCCAGGCCGCCGCGCCCCCGCGAGCCCACCACGAGCATCCGGGACCCCCTGGACACCTCGATGAGCGTCTTGGCCGGCGCACCCAACGCCACCCGGTACTCGACGTCGACGCCCGGATGAGCCGTCACGGCCGCCCGGGTATCCGCCGTGAGCCGGCTCCGCACCGCGGCCGCGTAGTCGGAATACGACGAGACGTAACCGAATTCCCAGTTCGCCGGCCGGGGCGCGGTGTCGATCGACCAGGCCCGCACGATCGTCACGGGTGCCGAGAGTCCGGCAGCGAGGTCGAGGGCCACCGCCAGGGAACGGTCGGCATCGGCCGAACCGTCGTGTCCGACCACGATGCCCGCGCGGGGACCGGGCTCCTGGGCCGGTTGCGCCGCGGCCTCGGCGTGCACGTCGGCCGCGTCCCCCGTTTCCGCCTGCGTCCCTGGCTCTCGCCCAGCAGCGCTGTCGCTTGTGCCCGTGTCAGCATCCATGATGACCTCCCGCACGCAGAAGGCGGTCGCTCCGACTTCCGGTGGTGTCCCCATTCAACCGCTCGGCGCCGGCCGCCGGAAGAGCGCGGCATGTTTCCGGCCGCAAATTCCGGCCCCGACCGGCCTGGCCGTTCCGGCCGGACCAAGCATGGGAGCGTCCCGGCAGGCCGTCAGAGCGGTCAGCCGAGCAGCGACCGGCCGCCGAGGAGAGCCTGGCGGCTGTCCAGCCGCAACTCGAGTTCACTCATCACCATCGCCGCGAGGTCCGTGAGGGTGGCCTGCTCGGCGGGTGTGAACTCGCGCGGCACGTAGTCGATCAGGCAGAGCGCACCGAGATTGTGGCCATCCCGGGAGGTCAACGGCACGCCGGCGTAGAACTGCAGGCCCATCTCACCGGCAACCAGCGGGTTCGCCAGCGCCCGCGGGTCGCTCCGGGCATCGGTGACCACCCACGGTTCGGCCTGCAGGATCGCCGAGGCGCAGAGGCCCGCGTCGCGGTCGATCTGCTCCACGGTGAGGCCGTGCCGGGACTTGAACCAGATCCGGTCGTAGTCCACCACACTGACGAGCGCTATGGGCACCTGGAAGATTCGCGCCGCCAGGGCGGTGATGCGGTCGAAGGCACCGTCCGGCGGGGTATCCAACAGATCGTAACGGCGCACCGCCGTCATGCGGCCCTCCTCGTCTGAGGACTCGGGGGCGCCGGGCCGCACGATGGGCCGGGTGGCCGCCAGCTGCACGGGGACGCCGGCGCGGTGGCGGCCGGAGGCACCGATGATCAGCTGGCGCAGGGCCAGAACCAGGTCGTGCACGAGTGGGCGGTCGCGCGGGTCGCGAGCCGTCATGGCTCCGATCAGCCCGGCCCAAGCGGCCGGCACGGCAGCGGGAATTTCCGGGTCGTTCATCAACCGGGCCAGCGCGGAGGGCACGGCGGCGCCGGGGAACGCGACCACGCCGGTGAAACACTCCAGCAGCACGAGGCCGAGAGCGTACACATCGCTGGCCGGGCCGACCGGGTCGCCCGTGGCCTGCTCCGGGCTCATGTAGTGGGCGCTGCCGGTCGCGGAACCTTCAGCGGTGAACCGCTCGGACTCGGCGAGCAGCGCGATGCCGAAGTCGGTGAGCTTCGCGCGGGTGCGGGAGTTGTCGCCGTTGTAGTCCACGAGCAGCACGTTGGCCGGTTTGATGTCGCGGTGCACCACCCCGCGGGAGTGGATGTACTCCAGGCCCTCAGCGAGGTCGTAGGCGAGTTGAGCGATCTGCCGCACAGGAAGGGGACCGCGGGCGAGCTTGCGCTGCAGGTCGGCACCCTCGACGAGCTCCATGACGAGGTAGATGCGCGGCCGGGTGGGATCGCTGCGATCGACGGCGGCGTCGAGCAGGGTGACGAGGCTGTGGTGGCTGAGCGAGGCGAGGATGTTGACCTCGTCCTCCTGGCGGCGCACATCGGCCGGAGCCGTGGCATTGGCGAGGAAGATCTTGATGGCCACGTTGCGGCCCAGGAACTCGTCGGTGGCCTTGTAGACGGCACCCATTCCGCCCTGGCCGATGAGCTCGATCAGCCGGTACCGCCCGCGCAGCAAACCTGTCGCTGCCCCGTTCTCCGGCACGTTCTCCGCCTTTCCTGACGAGCAATCTTATCCGGCGCGGCACCCCCGTTCGTGTGCCGGCCGGGGCCCGGTTCGGCAATCGTTAGGTGGCCGTAATACATTCGCCGCCGCCGCGACCGCCGGCTTCTCGCAGGCGCCTCCCACCCGCCCGCCCTGCGGCTTCGCTAGTGTCGAACAATGAGGTTCTTCGAGCGCCACCGTTTGTCCGCGCTCGCCACCGCCGCGCTTCTCATCGTGATCCTGGGCGGGGCCGCATTGATCACGTCGGCCGTCCGCGCGGAGCCGGCTACCGCCGACGCCGCCGCACCGGTGGTCCCCGTCGCGACGGACACGATCGACCTCGCCGGATTCGAACCGGGCCGCATCCTCAGCGACTACAGCTTCTACAACGCCGCGGCCATGACCGAGGCCGAAATCGAGACCTTCCTGCAGTCGCGCAGCTGCATCCGCACCGATTCCTCCCCCTGCCTCTGGGAGTACCGCGAGACCACCACCGACGTGCCGGCCGCCGGCGCCGGCCACTGCGCCGCGTACACCGGTGCCGCCAACGAGCACGCCAGCCGCATCCTCAGCAAGGTCGCCGAGGCCTGCGGCATCAGCCCCCGCGTGCTGCTGGTGCTGCTGCAGAAGGAGCAGTCGCTGCTCAGCCGCCCCACCGAGTCCGGGTACCTGCGCGCCACGGGTTACGGCTGCCCCGACACCGCCGATTGCAACGCGGACTACTTCGGCTTCTTCAACCAGGTCTACAACGCGGCCTGGCAGTTCCGGCAGTACACCCAGGAGCCCGATCGCGCCTACAAGATCGGCGCCGTCGACGTGGGCTACAACCCCGACGCCGAGTGCGGCGCCAGCACCGTCGACATCCAGAATCAGGCCACCGCCAACCTGTACAACTACACGCCGTACCAGCCGAACGAGGCCGCCCTGGCCGACCCCGACAGTGACGGCGACGGATGCTCCACCCACGGCAACCTCAACTTCTGGCTGTTCTACACGGCCTGGTTCGGCCCCGGCGGAACCGACCCGTACCCCGATGTCTTCGACGCCTGCCTGAATTACGCGCACGGCCAGGACTGCCGGGTGCCCGAACTGATCCCCGCCCAGTAACCGGCACCGCGAGCACCAGCACCGGAGAAGGAGTACCCCGTGGACCAGACCCCCGCCGGCCGCCACCTCGTCTACCAGACCAGCCTGATGAGCGCGCTGCTCGACGGCATCTACGACGGTGACACCACGGTGGCCACCCTGCTCGAGCACGGCGATTTCGGCCTGGGCACGTTCAACGCGCTCGACGGCGAGATGCTCATCCTCGACGGCGTCTGCTACCGGATGCGCGCCGACGGCACGGTGACGCCGGCCGCGGCCGACGACCTCACCCCGTTCGCGGTCGTGACGGAGTTCGTGCCCAGTGTGAGCATCCGCGTCGACGAACCGATCACCCGGGACGAGGCGGTGGCGCTCATCAACGAGACCATGCAGTCATCGAACTACCTCTATGCGGTGCGGCTCACGGGTGAGTTCGACTGGGTGCGGGTGCGGGCCGTCGAGCGACAGGAGAAGCCCTACCGACCGATGAACGAGGCCATCCGGGGCGAAAAGACGATCGAATTCGGGCGTTCGGCCGGCGTCGTCGCCGGATTCCGCACCCCGCTCTACGGGCAGGGCATCGGCGTGCCAGGCGGCCACGTTCACTACATCGACGCCGCGCATCGACACGGCGGCCACGTGCTCGATTTCGCCCTGCTCTCCGGCACCATCGACATCTGTATCGGCACCGACCTGCATCTCGAGCTGCCGCTCACCGCCGAGTTCAAGAACGCCGAGCTCAGCCCTGACGACCTCGCCGCCCAGGTCGACCAGGCCGAGAACCGCCGCTGAGGGAGCTCGACAAGCTCGATCAACGATGGGGCGATCAACCATCACACCCGAAGCTCGTCAGGACGCGGTCTGGTACCCGGGCCACAGCGCCACATCCAGCCCGCGCTCGAGCTTGGCGATGGTCTCCATGTCTGGCCAGGCCCGGCCCTCCAGAATCCCGATCAGGGTCGCGTGGTTCATCCCGCAGGCCTCCGCGGCGCTTCGAATGCTTCTCTCCCCGATAGCCCGGCGCAGATTGGCCGCAAACACTCGGGCCACCTCCCCGATCGCGTCGCTGGCGGGCCCATCCGGCCACGCCGTGACCAGCTCATTGGGCTTCAGGCGCATGGTGCGAGACATTCCCCCAGCGTAGGCCGCCGCCCGGCCCTGCCCGAACGAAGCGGTGCCAACACGCTGCACCACCCAGCAGGTCGACTCAGGGCGTCCACCACGGCCGCAACGGCAGCTCGCCGACACCGCCCTGCTTGCCCGGCCTGGTCAACAGAATCTGATGCAACTGGATGCCGTTGCTCTCGAACCCGAGCCGAGACCCTGCCATGTACAGACCCCACACCTTCGCGGTGGGGAGCCCGACCTCGGCGACCGCCTCATCCCAGTGCTCGACGAGGTTGGCACACCAATCGCGCAGCGTCATCGCGTAGTGCGGTCTCAGGTTCTCGTCGTGCAGCACCTCCAGGCCGATGTCCTGGGCATCACTGATGATCCGGCCCGATCCGGTGAGCTCCCCGTCGGGGAAGACGTAGCGATCAATGAAACCGCGCGCCTCGGGCAGTTTTCGGTTCTCGGGCCGGGTGATGCTGTGATTGAGCAGCAGCCCGCCGGGGCGCAGCCGGGATTGCAGAAAGCCGAAGTATGACGGATAGTTGCGCAGGCCGATGTGCTCGAGCAGCCCGATCGAGGACACCGCGTCGAATCCCGTCTCCGTGACGTCGCGATAGTCGCCGTACCGAACCTCGGCCAGGTCGCTCAAGCCCTCGTCTGCGATGGCGCGACGCGCCCACCCGGCCTGCTCGGTCGACAGCGTCACACCGGTGGCCCGCACGCCACGGCGTGCGGCGTAGCGCACCATGCCGCCCCAGCCGCATCCGACGTCGAGCAACCGGTCGCCCGGTGTCAGCCGCAACTTCTCGAAGACGAGCCGGTACTTGTTCTCCTGCGCCTCCTCGAGTGAGGCGCTCCCGCGGGGGTAACACGCGCAGGTGTAGGTCATCGACGGCCCGAGCACCAGCTCGTAGAAGGTGTTCGAGACGTCGTAGTGGTGGTGGACCGCCTCCGCGTCACGGGTCTTGCTGTGCCGCAGTCCCCCGGCGATCCTGCGCCATCGGGGCTGAGCTTCCTGGGGAGGCGGCGCTATCGGGCGCAGGTGTTCGACGCCGACGGAGCGGATGATGTCGACCATCGTCCGCACCGGTGGGCGGATGAAGATGAGGCTGTCGGCGAGGGCTTTGAGCAGTTCATAGGGGTCCCCGGGGTGCACACCGCGGATATCGAGGTCGCCGGCGATGTAGGCGCGGGCGAGACCGAGGTCTCCACGGCCGGTGGCGAGGTAGCTCGTGCCGCGCGGGGTCTTCAGGTCCAGTCCGAACGACGCGTCAGGCGGTCCTGCGGAACTCCCGTCGTAGGCGGTGAACCGCAGCGGAAGCCGACCGCCGGCCAAGATCTCCAGCACCTCGGCGAGTGAGTACCTCCCCGCCGTTCTCGCTTTCCCCGTCGTTACCGCCGGCGACGGCGAGGTCGTCGAGCGGTCCTTGAACGTGGTCATCGTCGTTGCACCGCCTTGGCATAGAGGTCGAGGAGCCGGGAATCAGGGTCGTAGGTGTTTTTCACGGCCCGGTAGCTGTCCCCGCCATAGAGTTCGTCGAACTCCTCCCGGGAGTAGTAGGAGTCGGAGTACAGCGACTTGTGCCCGTCCAGCTCGCGGACCCTGCGTTCGATGAGGCGGTTCGTCGCCCCTTCGGTGGCGCCGACCGGCACCGTGGACCAGAAGCCGACGTTCACGTAGCTCTGCCGGGGCCGGATCGGGTAGAGCGGCCAGCTGTTCTCGCCCTGCAACCGCAGAGGGCACAGCCAGATCGGCGTGATCGGCACGGTGTCCAGGAACCAGTCCAGGAAATCAGCGCATCGCCCTATCGGCACCTCGATGTCCTGCACGACGCGTTCGCGTGGTGGTCGGCCGCGAATCTTCTCGATGTGATCGCCGATGTGGAACCGTTGTTCGTATTTCATCAGATTCCCGTAGACGCTGCTGCGCCGGTAGCGTCGTGGCCAGAGCCTGCGGATCTGCGGATTCTGTGCACCGAACGCCTCCGAGCACCAGAACCAGTCGGTGTCCCACCGCCAGAGGTAGTCGTGGACGGTGAGGCGGTCATCCGTCACCCCGGTGTCGTGCCGGATGGAGCGATAGTAGATCTGCTGGCCGGTGTAGTCGCTGACGGACCCGGGCGCACCGGTCTTCCGGCCGAGGCAGAGATAGCTTTCCGCCGTGCCGAACACCACGCCGTCGAGGTAGTCGACCCGGTCCCCGTCGAAGCTCCCGGTCTCGATGATGTCCTGCATGGCCCTGACCAGGTCGAGGAGCGAGTGGAAGCGCACGTGGCTGATCGCGACGAACGGTTGGACGGGTTCGAGTGCGATGCGCAAGCGCACCGCGTAGCCCAGGGTTCCATACGAGTTGGGGAAGGCTTGGAACAGATCGGAGTGCTCGTGTGGGGATGCGGTGAGCACCTCGCCGGCGCCGGTCAGGATGTCCATCTCCAGCACCGATTCGTGCGGCAGGCCGTTGCGGAACGACGTCGACTCGATGCCGAGGCCGGTGACCGCACCGCCGAGCGTGATGGTCTTCAACTGAGGCACCACCAGCGGTGCCAGTCCAGACGGAAGGGTCGCGGCAACGAGGTCCTCATAGGTGCACATGCCGGCCACGTCGGCTGTTCGTGTCTCTGCGTCAATTGCGATGAGGCCGGTCAGCCCGGAGGTGTCCAGGCCCCGCTCGCTGGTGTTGACGCGTGCCCGGAACAGATTCGACGTGGGCTTGGCCAGCCGGATCGGGGCACCGTCGGGTACGTCCCGATAGCTCTCGAGAAGGCGCTCCACGCCAACGGCATGAGCGCGCTTCGCATCGACAAGAGCGGGCACGCCCACACGATAGCCCGCGGTCGCCCCGCCCGCGACGGGCATCCACCCTCCCCGTCGCAGAGCTCCTGCAATTTCGGCACCGGCCCGGCCGCGCCCTCGTATTCCCGCGGGTGCTGGATAGGTGCGCGGGCGAATGGCAGGAGTTATGCACCGATCGGCACGGCTCAGCCCTGTCGGGCCTTCAGGCGCGGGTTCTTCTTGTTGATCACGAACACCCGGCCTCGCCGGTGCACGATCTGGGCGCCGGGGAGCTTCTTGAGGGCTTGGAGCGAATTGCGGACCTTCATGGCCACACCTTCCTTGATGAGAATGAATATCAATTAGAGTAACAGCCATGACACCGACTTCATTCCTCACCGTCAACCTTGTCAGCGGACTGCCCGGCGCCGGCAAGACCTCCATCGCCCGGGCGAGCGGGCGAAGGAACATCGGCCTGCAGGCATCGGATCCCGAGACCGTGGGCCTCGCCATTGCGAGCGCCAACACCTCGACCGACGTCATGCTCGAGGTGCACCCCTCTGCCGCCCCGGTGGATGTCGCCATCTCGGTCATCGCGGCCGGTGACCCGGCCCTCCGACCCGGCACCGCCGCCATCCGTCTGGGCAATTTCGTCAGCGTGCTCGACGCCTCCAGCTTTTGGCGGGACATCCGCAGCGACAGGCTCGCGCCCGAGCCCCCGGTTCCCTGCGTCACGCACGGTGAGCACGACCGCACCGTCGCGGATGCCCTCGTGCAGCAGATCGAGTGGGCCAGCGTGGTGGTGATCAACAAGACCGACCTCGCCAGCGCGGCCGACTGCGCAGACCTGCGCGACTTCGTGCGCCTGCTCAACCCGTCCAGCCACGTCGTCTTCGCCCGGCACGGACGCAGCGCGGTCAGCCCGTGGCTGCCGCCGCGGGAAGACATGCTGCACTGGCTGCAGCAGAGCCCCGGCTGGATCCGGCAGCTGAACGGCGAGGGCCTGCTGGCGTCCAGCCGCACCGGTCTCGGCTGCGTCGTCTACCGCGATCCGCGTCCGTTCCACCCGGGCCGGCTGGCCGACTTTCTCAGCGACAGATCCGCCCAGTCGGGTGAAATCCTGCGATCACGCGGACTCTTCCGCCTCGCGACCCGCCCTCACGTCGTCGGCTCCTGGAACAGCGCCGGCCCGACCATCGAGTTCGAGCCGACCGGAATGGGCAGTCACGACCCCGACTCCCCCTGGGGCCAAGAGATCGCCTTTTTCGGCCGCAATCTCGATGCCGCCACCCTCACCGCCAACCTCGATGCCTGCCTGCTCGACGACCGCGAGTTCATCGGCGGACCCCTGGAGTGGAGGAGCCTGGCCGACCCGTTCCCAGCCTGGGACCTGGACAGGGACGACGCCTAGGGAAACGTCGGGTACCGCCGTTAGCGCTTGAGCGCAGGAATAGCCGTGATCAAGCCCAGTCCGATGCTGACCCGATCGGCGACTTCGATGACCTCTTCGGACAAGGCGTCCACGTCATGGCTTCGCATGACGCTCAAACGCCCCGACACCGAGATAGCGGCGACGATGGTGCCGGAGGAGTCTCGGATCGGTGCGGCGACGCACAGCCGGCCGAGGGCGAGTTCCTCGATCTCAGTACACCGGCCGAGCCTGGCCGATTCACGCAAGTCACTCGTGAGCTGCTGGTGCGAAGCAATGGTGTTCGCCGTGTAGCTCGGAAGCGTGGGACCGAGAAGCGCGATTCGCTGGTCTTCGGTCATGTCGAGCATGAGGCATTTCCCTAACGCCGATCCGTGCATCGGTTGGCTCATCCCGACCATCGTGTGCGCCTTGGGAGCCAGAGGTCCCTCGAAGTGACAGAGGTAGACGAGACCAGCCCCGTCACGCACCGCGACGTTGACGCTCAGGCCCGTGCGCTGGGCAAGGTCCTGAGCGGCAACCCGCGATTCACGATGTACTGGATTCTGATTGAGCGCCAGGCTGGAGAGCGCAACGATGGCCATCCCGATGTGGTAACTCAGCCCATCCGGCTCCTTGCGGACGTACCCGAGCTCCTCCAGCGTTCCCAACAGTCTCGAGGTGGTCGATGCGCCCAGACCGATGGCCCGAGCGATATCGGATGCCCGCATAGACCCAGTCTTCGACTCGCCGAGTGCAGACAGAACTGCCGCGGCGCGTCCGATGCTCTGGTTGATCTCTGCTGGCACGTGGTCTCCGTCTAGGAAGGTAATGGCTTGTGTGCTGTCTCGCGAGCTCGGAGCACGACCACCAGCGATGTGAGCGCCGCGGCCATGACGTAGAACGCGGGAGCAAATGTGTTTCCCGTACTGGCGATGAGGAATGCGGCGAAGAGCGGGGTAATGCCACCGAAGAACGCAACCGCCAGGTTGTACGCGATGGAAATGCTCCCGTACCGAATGCTCGTCGGGAACAACTCTGCCATAGCCGCGCTGGAAGCTCCGTCGAATGCCGCCATGAACACCCCGAGGAGCACCATCGCGCATGTCGCGGCCAGGAAATTGCCGGCATTCATCAGCATGAGCGTCGGATAGGTGAACACCAGGAAGCCCACGCATCCGGCTATCATCACCGGTTTGCGCCCGACCTTGTCGGACAGCAGCCCCATGAACGGGACGAGCACGACGATGGCGGCGAGACCGATGACGGTCACTGCATAGCTGACCGGCCGCGTGTAGCCGAGGTCGGTCTGCAGGTAGGACGGCATGAAGGTCTGCAGGATCCAGTGCCCCACGGCCTTGAGCACGACGAAACCGACGCAGAAGAGCAGCGCCCGCCAGGACGTCTTCAGCGAGGCGAGCAGCGGTGAGCGTTCCAGGCTGCCCTTGGCCTTGATGGCAAGGAACTCGGGAGTGTCTTCCAGGCGACTGCGCATGTAGAGGCCCACCAGGCCGAGCGGTGCCGCCAGCAGGAACGGGAGGCGCCAGCCCCAGTTGTTGAGATCGTCGGGCGTCATGACGGCGGTCAGGAATAGCACCAGGCCACCGCCCGCGACGAAGGCGGCAAAGCCGAACACGTCGATGAAGCTGGTCACGAATCCCCGACGGTTCGCCGGAGCGTATTCGAAGAGCAGCGTGGTGGCGCCCGAGCTCTCGCCGCCGGCGGCGAAGCCCTGAATGAGACGCACGAGCACGAGGAGTATCGGAGCCCAGAGCCCGATCGCACCGAAGGTCGGGAGTAGTCCCATCACAAACGTGGCGCCGGACGTGACCAGGATGACGACAGCGAGAATCGTCTTGCGACCGATCCGGTCACCCAGGGAGCCGAAGAACAGGCCGCCGATGGGGCGCATGACGAATCCGGCTCCGAACACCGCGAACGCGGCCAGGACTGCCGCTTGGGCGTTGCCCTGCTGGAAGAAGTTGAGGCTGATCACTGTGGCCAGGGTGCCGTACAGCCCGAAGTCGAACCACTCGACGAAATGGCCGATGCCGGCGGCCCCAATCGCTTTCCTGAGTTGACGGGAGCGCTCCGCGTCCGACAACAGGACCGGTTCCGGCGTGCTCGAGGCCGCCGCTTCTGTGGTGGTTGGATCAATCAATTTTCATTTCCTCACGCATCTTTGTCATGGGCGCCAAATGGCGACTACAAGTTACCACCAAGTGAGAACAAATAACCACTGAGTGACATAGCTTTTCCGGTGTGTGGTAATTTTGGGCATCCTCGAGTCGGAGGATGCGGGACTGAAACCCGCCGATTGGGAGTGCTGATGCGCAAGAGAAATGAATCCAGTGACGTCGTGGTTATTGGAGGCGGACTGGCCGGAGTGTCGGCGGCGGTCGCTGCCGCCCGAATGGGATCGCGGGTGTCACTCATCACCAACCGCCCCGTCCTCGGGGGCAATTCGTCCAGTGAGATCCGCGTCTGGGTGGTGGGCGCAACGGCCCACGGTCGACAGCGTTTCGCACGCGAAACCGGCCTCATGGGCGAATTGTTCCTCGAGAACCAGTTTCGCAACCCAGAAGGAAACCCCTACTACTGGGATCAAACGGTACTCGATCTGGTGAGAGCCGAGCCGAATCTCACTCTGCATCTGAACACGGACGTGCGCGATGTCGAACTCGGGGAGCACGACAGCGCTCGCATCACAGCCGTGACCGGCTGGACCATGGGTTCAGAGATCCTCACCCGATTCGACGCCCCCATTTTCATCGACTGTACCGGCGACGGCCTGGTCGGCGCACTCGCCGGCGCTGACTTCCGCATCGGTCGTGAGTCTCGCGACACCTACGGTGAGGAGTGGGCACCGGAACATGCCGACGACGAACTGTTGGGCAGCAGCCTGTTCTTCTACACGAAGGACGCGGGACGCCCCGAGAAGTTCGTGCCGCCGAGCATTGCGAAAGACATCTCGCAGACGCCGATTCTCACCAACCGGATCATTCGCACCGGCGACAACGGCTGCGACTACTGGTGGATCGAGTGGGGCGGTGAACTGGACACGGTCGGCGACAACGAAGTAATCCGCGACGAACTCTGGGGCGTGGCCTACGGCATCTGGGACTACATCAAGAACTCCGGCAAATTCGACGCCGACAACTTGACGTTGGAATGGGTCGGCTCCATCCCCGGAAAACGCGAGTACCGCCGGTTCGTCGGCGACTACACCCTCACGCAGAATGACATCCTCGAGCAGACGCAGTTCGATGACGCCGTCGCATTCGGTGGATGGTCGATCGATCTCCATCCGGTCGAGGGCGTCTACGCGGAGACCGCCGGCGCGCTGCAGAAGTACTCCAACGGTGTCTACGACATTCCCTTCCGCACGCTGTACTCGCACAACGTCGACAACCTGTTGTTCGCCGGTCGCAACATCTCCGCCTCCCACGTCGCCTTCGGCTCCACCCGGGTGATGGCGACGTGCGCAACCCTGGGCCAGGCCGCGGGAACGGCCGCGGCGCTGGCGTCATCCCTCGGCGTCACTCCCCGGGACATCGGAACCACCCACCTCCAGCTGCTCCGCGAGACTCTCGCACGCACCGATGCTTCCGTTGTCGGATCACGCGTCGACGACCCGCTGGACCTCGTCACCAGTGCCACGGTCACCGCGTCGAGCACCCTCGACCGCCTGGAGATCCCCGCGGCAGCGGCCGTCGAGACTTTCCTCCTGGACCGCGATATCGCCATCGTGCTCCCGGTCGAGCCCCGTCTCGACTACATCGATTTCACCGTCAATGCCACGGAGTCGACGTCTCTGCAGATCGAGCTCTGGGACACCGGACAGCCCCAGAACTACGTGCCGATCAACCACGTCCTCACCACCCAGGCGCCGGTGCCCGCCGGCGCAGGGGTTGTGGTCCGCGGGCATCTGCCCTGGGAACCGTCCGAGCCCCAGAACGCGGTCGTCGTCGTCCGCGCTCATCCGGGAGTGTCCCTCCTCGTTGCCGACGAGCGTCCGTACGGTGTGATGTCACTCGTCGCCAAAACGGCCGCCGATTCGGAATTCGACGACCACATCCCCGATCAGGCGAATCAGCCGATCGTCGAGTGGGGTGCAGCAGCCCTGCGCCATCGTGGATTCGTCTTCTCTGCCGGCCCGAGCACCACAGCGTATGCCCCCGGTCACGTGTCGGATGGTTTTCAACGGCCGTACTCCGGGCCCCATATGTGGTCCTCCGCGGCTCCTCCGGCGACGTCGGAAGCCGGGGCAGAAGCGGTCGAGTGGGTGCAGGTCGACTGGGCAGCACCGGTCACCGTGAGCTCCGTGCGAATCGTCTTCAACGATGACGTCGACGAGGACCTCATCAACCTGCACCACCATCGGACCGAATTCGAGGTCGTGCCGGAACTCGTGGCGGACTACCGCCTCGAGGTGGCGTCAGGACCGGCGGATGCTCGCGAGTGGCGACCCGTGGCCGACGTGGTCGCGAACCACCACCGACACCGCATCCATACCTTCGAGGCTGTCAGCACCACGGGCCTCCGGCTGGTCACCACGCGCACCAATGGAAGCCCGACGTTCATGGTCAGTGCGATCAAGGCTTATGCGTGAGCACGCGTTCAGGAACCAGGCCGTAGGCGCGGCATTCCGCCCCGAGGTTCTCACCTACGGCCATTCGTTCTTGGCGGAGCAGGGTGTGGCAGACGAAACGCGGTATTACGCGCGACAGGTTGCCGCCGAGCTCGGCCTGGCGTACCCGACGGCGGTCGGCGGACAAGAGAACGCACTGAACAGAGCCGTCGGTGGAAGCTCGATGAGGGATGCCGCAGCGCGAGCGCTCGGTGAATACCACCGTGACGTTGCCAGCGGATCGGCGGTGGTCATCATCCAGGGCCTCATCAACAGTGCGCGTCTGAACGGGATCGCGCCCGCCGACATCACCACGGCACGCCATGCCCTGCACGCCCTCCTCACCGTCGTGAATGCTGAATCGCGTCGCGACGTCACCGATGCGGCGACGTTCAGGTTCGGCGGCGTGTGGCGCAGCCCAACGGACCACGGCGACCGGCCGCCGACGCTGTGGCGCGACACGTCCTCTCCTGGCGCCTGGGTAGACATCGCCGCACCGGATCATGACGCGTACCTGGTGTTCGCCGGCATGAGCACGAGCGGCGGCCCGACGGTCTCGGTCACAGACCGCACGGATCCCGGATGCCCCGCCGAGTCCTTTTCCCTGGGAGACCAGTGCGTCCAGTCCGCACTCTGGGTGCCCGTCGCCTACCGCCTGCCGCCGGCAATGCGTGGTCATAGCGTTCGCTTCAGCTACGCGGAGGGTACCGCCCCGCTGGCTCTGAGCTCGCTCCTCGTCCAGTCGCCCACGCCACCGGTCGTCCTGCTGATGAAGGAACCGTACTTGGCCGACTACGCGGCATCGACGGCATTCCCGCATGGCTCGGACGAGGCGCTTGATGCGTTCAACGCTCTCGCGGACGAAGCGGCGGCCGCGTTTCCGAGCTGTCGGGTCGCCGACCCGAACGTGGCGGGTTTCTGGGACAAGGCTCATCACCTGCAAGCGGATCACGTTCACCCGAACGAACGCGGCAATGATGCGCTCGCCCGCACGGCACTGGCCGCCTTGCCGTGACGTGTCGGCAGGTGGCACGAGCCACGGGCGCCCGAATACACGAAGAGGGCGGATGCCGAAGCATCCGCCCTCTAAGTGATCTAGGGAATTAGAAGTCCCAGTCGTCGTCTTCCGTATTGACGGCCTTGCCGATGACGTACGAGGAGCCCGACCCGGAGAAGAAGTCGTGGTTCTCGTCGGCGTTCGGCGACAGGGCCGAGAGGATCGCCGGGTTCACGTCGGTGACGGCCTTGGGGAACATCGGCTCGTAGCCGAGGTTCATCAAGGCCTTGTTGGCGTTGTAGTGCAGGAACTTCTTGACGTCTTCGGTCAGGCCGACTTCGTCGTAGAGGTCCTGGGTGTACTGGATCTCGTTCTCGTAGAGCTCGAACATGAGATTGAAGGTGTAATCCTTGATCTCGTCGCGACGCTCCTGGGTCTCCTTCTCGAGGCCCTTCTGGAACTTGTAGCCGATGTAGTAGCCGTGCACCGCTTCATCCCGGATGATCAGACGGATGAGGTCGGCCGTGTTCGTGAGCTTGGCGCGGCTCGACCAGTACATCGGCAGGTAGAAGCCCGAGTAGAACAGGAACGACTCGAGCAGGGTCGAGGCGACCTTGCGCTTGAGCGGGTCGTCGCCCTGGTAGTAGTCCATCACGATGGACGCCTTCTTCTGCAGGTTGACGTTCTCGGTCGACCAGCGGAACGCCTCGTCGATTTCCTTCGTCGAGCACAGCGTCGAGAAGATCGACGAGTAGCTCTTGGCGTGCACGGACTCCATGAACGCGATGTTCGTGTAGACGGCCTCTTCGTGCGGGGTGATCGCATCCGGGATCAGCGACACGGCGCCGACGGTGCCCTGGATGGTGTCCAGCAGGGTCAGGCCGGTGAACACGCGCATGGTGAGCTGCTGCTCAACCGGGGTGAGGGTGTTCCAGGACTGCACGTCGTTGGAGAGCGGGATCTTCTCGGGCAGCCAGAAGTTGTTGACGAGGCGGTTCCAGACCTCGACGTCTTTCTCGTCTTCGATCTTGTTCCAGTTGATCGCGTCAACGTGGGAGACGAGCTTGAGCTTGTCAATCATGTTTTTTTCCTCTTGGTGATACGTCGTTGATCGAGCTTGTCGAGATCTGAGCCGAGTCTTCGACGCAGTACTTGCATTCGGGCTTCAACACGCCCTTGTTGGTGTGATACCGGGTATGAGCACTGCGTTTACTCTTCGGCTGCGGAATGCCTTTGGTTGCGGCCGATAATTTTGCAATGGTCTCAGCACTGGTTGTCTTACCAAAATTCGGATTCAACGGACCTCGACGCTTGGCCGCCAGAATGAGCTTCGCCTCGTCCGACATCGTATGGCCGAAGCCTGGGTGATCTGATCCAAACTTACCGAAGTTGGGGTTGTCTGCACCTGTATGAGTGCCCTTCCGAGATTCGCTCCAACGGGCCCTCTGCTCGTCAGAGTGGCTCCGACCATACATCGGGTTGTCCACTCCATAGCGTGGCTGTATCGAGCGGCCCGTGGAGCGTATTCGCGCGGCCTCCCGCTGCTCTAGCGACCATTCGATTCCGGTCGGACCCAATCCCCCTTCCGAGAGATTGAGAAGCCTGTCACCCTGTGCCCGCAGTTTCGCTATCCACAACACCTCAGCCTTGCCGAGGTCTTCCAGAGTGCTAGTCACTACCTGAAGCGACTGCACATAGACGAATTCGGTAGGCGCTTTGCGCAGCCAGTCGTAAAACGGGTTGCGAACGCCCATCTCAGCTTTTCGCCTGTGCTGTTGCATTCGCCGGCGAATGCTGGCGGTCGTGAGCCCGACGTAGCGGAACTCCGGAGATGTCTCGAGTCGGACGCCATAAATGACACCGATGATACTTCCCGGAAGCGGCGACTTCGCCAGGCTCACGTTTGTGCCCTTCTCTATATGCTCAGGCGGCTCACAGCGAACTCACTCATAACGCACAGGAAACACAACCCTCAACCTCCGTGCCCTCGAGGGCCATCTGGCGCAGACGGATGTAGTAGATCGTCTTGATGCCCTTCTTCCACGCGTAGATCTGCGCGCGGTTGATGTCGCGGGTCGTGGCGGTGTCCTTGAAGAACAGGGTCAGCGAGAGGCCCTGGTCCACGTGCTGCGTCGCCGCGGCGTAGGTGTCGATGACCTTCTCGTAGCCGATTTCGTAGGCATCCTGGTAGAACTCGGTGTTGTCGTTCGTCATGAACGGCGCCGGGTAGTACACGCGGCCGAGCTTGCCTTCCTTGCGGATCTCGATCTTCGAGGCGATCGGGTGGATCGACGCGGTCGAGTTGTTGATGTACGAGATCGACCCGGTCGGCGGCACGGCCTGCAGGTTCTGGTTGTAGATGCCGTGTTCCATGACGGATGCCTTGAGCTCGGCCCAGTCGGCCTGCGTGGGGATCTCGACGTTGGAGTTGGCGAACAGCTCGGCGCCGCGGGCGGTGGCCGGCTCCCAGACCTGGTCGGTGTACTTGTCGAAGAAGGCACCGGAGGCGTAGGTGGAATCGGCGAAGCCCTCGAAGGTGATGCCACGCTCGATGGCGATCTTGTTGGAGGCACGCAGGGCGTGGAACAGCACCGTGTAGAAGTAGATGTTGGTGAAGTCGATGCCCTCTTCGCTGCCGTAGTACACCCGCTCGCGGGCGAGGTAGCCGTGCAGGTTCATCTGGCCGAGGCCGATGGCGTGCGACTTGTCGTTACCGCTCTCGATCGAGCGCACCGACGCGATGTGGCTCTGGTCGGAGACGGCGCTGAGTCCCCGGATGGCGGTGTCGACGACCCGGCCGAAGTCAGGCGCATCCATGGCCAGCGCGATGTTCATCGAGCCCAGGTTGCAGGAGATGTCCTTGCCGATGGTGTCGTAGGAGAGGTCCTCGTTGTACGTGGTCGGGGTGTTGACCTGGAGGATCTCCGAGCACAGGTTCGACATGTTGACGCGGCCCTTGATGGGGTTCGCCTCGTTCACGGTGTCTTCGAACATGATGTACGGGTAGCCGGACTCGAACTGGATCTCGGCGAGCGTCTGGAAGAAGTCGCGGGCCTTCATCTTGGACTTCTTGATGCGCGGGTCGTCGACCATCTCGTGGTACTTCTCGGTGACCGAGATGTCGGCGAACGGCACACCGTAGACGCGCTCGACGTCGTACGGGGAGAACAGGTACATGTCCTCGTTGTTCTTGGCCAGCTCGAAGGTGATGTCGGGGATGACCACACCGAGCGAGAGGGTCTTGATGCGGATCTTCTCGTCGGCGTTCTCGCGCTTGGTGTCGAGGAAGCGCATGATGTCGGGGTGGTGCGCCTGCAGGTACACCGCGCCGGCACCCTGGCGGGCACCGAGCTGGTTGGCGTAGCTGAAGGAGTCTTCGAGCAGCTTCATCACGGGGATGATTCCGCTGGACTGGTTCTCGATCTGCTTGATCGGCGCACCGGACTCACGGATGTTGGACAGCAGCAGGGCCACGCCGCCGCCGCGCTTGGACAGCTGCAGCGAGGAGTTGATGCCCCGGGAGATGGACTCCATGTTGTCTTCGATGCGGAGCAGGAAGCAGGAGACGAGCTCGCCGCGCTGGGCCTTGCCGGAGTTGAGGAAGGTGGGCGTGGCCGGCTGGAAGCGGCCGGCGATGATCTCCTCGACGAGGGCGACCGCGAGGTTTTCGTCGCCCTGGGCCAGGCCGAGGGCGGTCATCACGACGCGGTCCTCGAAGCGCTCGAGGTAACGCTTGCCGTCGAACGTCTTCAGCGTGTAGGAGGTGTAGTACTTGAACGCGCCGAGGAAGGTCTGGAAGCGGAACTTCTTGGAGTACGCCAGGTCGTTGAGCCGGGTGATGAACTCGAAGCTGTACATGTCGAGCACGGCCTGCTCGTAGTACTCCTTCTCCACCAGGTAGTCGAGGCGCTCGCGCAGCGAGTGGAAGAACACCGTGTTCTGGTTCACGTGCTGCAGGAAGAACTCCCGGGCAGCCTCGCGGTCCTTGTCGAACTGGATCTCCCCGCTCGGACCGTACAGGTTGAGCATGGCGTTCAGGGAGTGATAGTCCATGTCCAGGCCTGACGGCGGGCTGATCGGGGTGACCTTCACGGCTGTTGCTTCCAAAATTCTTCCAATCCCTCGTGAACGGTGGCTACGTCGTCCGGTGTGCCGAATACTTCAAAGCGATACAGATGAGGCACACCGCACTTCTGCGCGATGATGTCCCCGGCGAGGCAGTACGCCTCACCGAAATTTGTGTTCCCGGCGCCGATGACGCCGCGGATGAGTGAACGGTTTCGTTCGTCGTTCAGAAAACGGATGACCTGCTTGGGTACCGCAGACCCCTCGATGCCGCCGCCATAGGTGGGCACGACGAGCACATAGGGCCGCTCCGCGACGAGCGGCGCATCCTTGGGGTAGAGCGGGATGCGGGCGGCAGGCCGCCCGAGCTTCTCGACAAACCGTTTGGTGTTGCCGGAGAGGCTCGAGAAATAGATGATGTCGACCGCGGCGGAGCCAGCGCTACCGGCGGTGGACTCGCGAGTGGAATCAGCCTGAAGCAGCATGGGTCCCCTTTTCGTGCGAGTTGTGCGAACGCCCTCGTCGGGCCTTCGGCGGGCGGCGCCCCCCAGGCGCGGTGATCGTTACGCCAGGCGGGCGGCGAGCTCGTTGATCTTGTCGGGGCGGAAGCCCGACCAGTGGTCCTCGTCGGTGATGACGACGGGCGCCTGCAGGTAACCGAGCGCCTTGACGGCTTCGAGCGCGTTCTCGTCGGCCGACAGGTCGAGGATGTTGTACTCGATGCCCTTGTTGTCCAGCGCACGGTAGGTGGCGGTGCACTGCACGCAGGACGGCTTGGTGTAAACGGTGATTGCCATGGAGAGGCCTCTCGTATCGTTCTCGTCGTTCAGGTCCGTGGGCAAAGCTGAGCAAAAACCGTGGTGAAGACGTGATGGAAATGTGGTGGAAATGCACCCGTGAGGTGCGAAGTTCAGTTTCAGGCGTTGTGCGATTGCTTGGACTTCAATACTACATCTAGTGATCCCCAATGGGAACGGCCACTACATGCGGGAATTACAATTATGTACTTATCCACCGACATTCCACTGGTTGTCAACAGGGCGGCACGCCGAAAAGCCGCAGAATCACGCGGGCGGGCGCAGAGTTATCCACAGGTCGAGGAACACCACGATTCCGACCTGTGGAATCCGGCGCCGGGCGCGTCGGAGTGTCGCAAACGGCCCGGCCGGCCATCACGCCTTGCGTTTGCGGGACACCACGAATCTCTGCAGCAGCACGAAGGCCAACAAGATGCCGCCGGTGATGATTGTGGTCGCCTCCGGCGGGATGCCACCGTCGCGGGTGATGAGCACGTTCATCAGCCCCAGCACCAGGGCTCCGATGACGGAGCCGAGCACGAACCCGGCGCCACCGGTGAGCAACGTGCCGCCGATGATGACCGCGGCGATGGCGTCGAGCTCCCAGCCCACCCCGGTGATGTTCTGCGCGATGCCGAGCTTGGAGGTATAAACCACGGCGGCCAGTCCGGCGAGAGTGCCGCTGATGATGTAGATCGCCAGCTTCGTGCGCACCACCGGCAGCCCCATCAAGAGCGCCGACTGCTCGGAGCCGCCGATCGCATAGACCGTGCGCCCGAACCGGGTGCGGTGCAGCAGGAAGAAGGCGACGATGACCACGACGGCGGCGATGAGCACATTCGGTGTCGTCACCAGGTCGTCGATCTTGGGTCCGTCGTAGACCTTCCACTGGGTGGACAGGGTGCGGATCACCGAATCGTCTTCGAGCCGCTGCGGCGTCGTACTGAGAATAGAGGCGAGCCCACGGGCGAGGAACATCATCGCCAGGGTCGCGATGAACGGTTGCACGTTGAAGTACTGGATCAGCACCCCCGACGCGACGCCGAAGACCGAGCCGATCAGGATCATCAGCACGATGACGATGAGCGGGTTCCAGCCGGCGTTGGCAAGCATCACCCCGACCAGGCTGCTGATGGCGATCACGGCCCCCACCGACAGGTCTATGCCGCCGGTGAGGATGACGAAGGTGAGACCGACGGCCAGGATGATCAGATAGGCGTTGTTGATCAGAAGGTTCGAGATGGTGCTGAACGCCACGATCCGCCCGTAGGCGATTTCGCCATAGATCAGCATGGCGACGAAGATCGCCACCGCGGCCAGAGTGGGCAGCGTCTCGAGGTTCGGCTTCATTCGCGACAGCAGCGAAGGTGCGGCCGGCCGATCGAGTTCGGTGATGGTCATGCCTGCACCGCTTCCTTCTCCATGATGATGACGCGGGTCTTGCGCCTGTTGAACATCGAGCGCACCCGGGGGGACTGCAGGAGGCAGATGATCACGATGACCACGGCCTTGAAGGCCGGCGTCGCCGACGACGGAATGGACATGTACACGATGGTCTTGTCGAGCGTCGCGATCAACAGCGCGCCGATGATGCTGCCGGTGAGGGAGAACTTGCCTCCGGCCAACGAGGTCCCGCCGATCACAACCGCGAGGATCGCATCCATTTCGGCGGTCATGCCCGTCTTCGCCACCTCCACCGTCATCACGCTGGCGGTGCTGAAGATCCCGGCCACGCCGGCGAGCACGGCGCTCACTATATAGACGGAGATGAGGATGCCCACCGGGCGGATCCCGGCCATTCGGGCCGCTTTGGGGTTGATGCCGATCGATTCGATCATGAGGCCCAGCGCGGTGCGGCGCACCAGGGCGGCCAGCACCGCCACGATCAGCACGGCGATGACGAACACCACGGGGAACCCGAGGATCGTGCCGTTGGCAATCCACCGGAACGATTCGTTCGTCACCGAGGTGTTCTGCCCAGCCGTGATCACCTTGGCCAAGCCCCGGCCGGCGAGCATCATCACCAGGGTGGTGATGAACGGCTGCAAGCCCACGATCGAGACGAGGATGCCGTTGAGGGTTCCGAGAATCGCGCTGATCCCGAGTGCCAGGACCACGGCCATGGCCGCCGTGCCGAACGATCCGGTCCCGGTGTTCTTCATGAACTCCATCGAGACGGCCCCGGCAACGGCCATGACCGACCCGACCGACAGGTCGATGCCCCGGGTGGCGATGACCAGGGTCATCCCAACCGCGATCATCATGATCGGCGCGCTGGCCCGCAAGATGTCGATGACGTTGCCCGACAGATTGCCGGTGGCCGGGTTGACCGACACCCCGAGGTAGCCGGGGTTCTTGGTGAGGTTGACGACGAGCAGCAACAGGAGGGCCACGATCGCCCAGACATACGGTTGGTGGAACAGCGCGGTGACCATGCGCACCGCCGTGGAGGAACGTGAGGCCGGGATGGTCATGAGGCGCTCCCTTCAGAAGCGATCAGATCAACGATTGACTCTGCGGTCACCTCGGGTCCGTTGACGATCTCGCCGATCTTCCGGCGGTCCTTCAGTACGATGATGCGTTCACTGAGGCGCACGACTTCCTCCAGTTCGGATGAGATGAAGATCACCGACATGCCGTCATCGGCTAGCGCCACGATAGTCTCCTGGATCTCAGCCTTGGCCCCGACATCGATGCCGCGGGTCGGCTCGTCGAGGATCAGGAGTTCCGGCTGGGTGGCCAGCCAGCGACCCAAGAGCACCTTCTGTTGATTTCCGCCGGACAGGTCCCGCACGGCGCGCTCCGGGTCGGCAGGTCGCACGTTGAGCTCCGCCAGGTATTTGTCGCAGATGGCCATCTGCTCGCGCCGGGACAGCGGCCGGGCCCAGCCGCGGCGGGCCTGCACCGCCAGCACCAGGTTCTCCCGCACGGTGAGGTCCCCCACGATGCCCTCGTCGCGGCGATTCTCGGTGGAGAAGGCGATCTTCTGCGCCAAGGCGCCGACGGGGCTGGTCACCTCGGTGGCCTTGCCGTCGATGGTGACCGTGCCGGCGTCGGGCTTGTCGGCACCGTAGATGAGTCGGCCGAGCTCGGTGCGGCCGGAGCCGAGCAGACCGGCAAGGCCCACGACTTCACCGGCATGCACCTCAATGTCGACGGGTTCGATCGAGCCTTTCCGGGTCAGGTCCTTCGCACTGTAATACGGTGCGCCGCCCGAGTGCACGACCCGGGACCGGTGGGAGCCCAGCGAGTTGAGAGTGTCCACGTCCTTGCCGATCATCTCCGAGATGAGCTGGTTGCGCGACAGGGCTGTGGTGCGGTGTTCGCCGACGACAACGCCGTTCCGAAGCACGGTGAGCCGGTCGCTGATCGCGTACACCTGGTCGAGGAAGTGCGACACGAACAGGATCGCCACGCCTTCGCTGCGCAGCCGGCGGATCACGGTGAACAGGCCTTCCACCTCGTTCGCGTCCAGACTGGAGGTTGGTTCGTCGAGAATCAGTACTGTCGAGTCGGTGACCATCGCGCGGCTGATCGCGACCAGCTGCTGCAGGGCGAGGGAGATGCTGGAGAGCGGCTGTTTGGGATCCAGCTCGCCCAGGCCCAACCGGATCAGCGCCTCGTGGGCCGCCTCGTGGGTCTTGCGCCAATTGATGCCGAGGGGCCCGCGAATCTCGTGGCCGAGCATCACGTTCTCCCCCACGGTGAGGTTGTCGCACAGGTTGACCTCTTGATAGACAGTGGAGATTCCGGCGCCCTGCGCATCCGCGGTGCCCGCGAACCGGCGCGGAACGCCGGACACTGTGATGGTGCCTGAGTCGACCTTGTACACGCCGGTGAGAGCCTTGATCAAGGTGGACTTGCCGGCCCCGTTTTCGCCCATCAGGGTATGCACTTCACCCGGGAAGAGTCGGAAGTTCACGTTCTGGAGCGCCTTGACCCCAGGGAACTCGATCGAGATGTTCTCCATCTCCACGATCGGCTGTGTCGCTGCCATGTCTCTGCCTGGTCGTCCTGCCGGTATGCCGGCCTCGTCGTTGAGCGTGGCGAACCTGCCACGAAGGGGTGTGGTCGTTCCTGCGGCCGGTTGGCCGCAGGAACGACCCCGCGTGCGTCGCGGATGGATCCTCGCCGGTTAGTACTGACGGTCGGGCAGAGCCGCGGTGGCCGCCTCGGGCGAGTCGAATGTCGTGCTCGGCACGACGATGCTGGACTCCACGTCGTCGCCGGCCAGGGCCGCGTTCACGACCTCGATGGCGTCATCCCCGAAGAGCGGGTTGTACTCGGCCACGAAGCTGAGCCGGCCCGCTGCGAGGGCCTCGAGGGCGGCCTTGGTGCCGTCGATGGTGATGATCTTCACGTCGGTGCCGGGCACGAGCCCGGCCTCCTCCACCGCAAGAGCCGCGCCAAGACCCATCTCGTCGTTCTGAGCGAACACCAGCTGGATGTTGTTGTTGTTGGCCTTGAGCATGGTCTCGAAGACGCTCTTGGCCTCTTCGGTCGACCAGTTGGCCGACTGGCTCTCCAGCTTGGTCAGGTTGGCCGCGACGGCCTCATCCCAGCCCTTGTTGCGGTCGTTGACCACCGAGAGCCCGGGAGGGCCTTCGAGGACGACGTAGTTCGCACCGTCCGGGAACTGCCCGTTGGCCCATTCGGCGGCCGACTCGCTGATGCCCACGTTGTCCGGAGCGATCCGGCTCGTGTAGAGGCTCTCGTCGTTCGGTTCGATGCCGCGGTCGAGCAGGACCACCGGAATTTCGGCCTCCTGCGCTCGCTTGAGAACGTCCTCCCAGCCCGTTGCCTCGGTAGCGGAGAGCAGGATCGCGTCAACGCCCTCATCGATGAACGACGTGAACGCCGTGATCTGTGAATTCTGGTCGCCGTTGCTGGACGGTGCGTACTTGAGGTCGAAGCCGTTCTCCTTCGAGAACGCGTCCTGGATGTTCTGCTCGTTCGCCGTGCGCCATCCGCCCTCTGGGCCGACGGCCACGAATCCGACAGTGGTGAGGTCCCCGCTGTCACCGCCATCGGAGGCGGCCGTGTCGCCAGACCCCGACGAACAGGCGACGAGACTGAAAGCCAGAGCTCCGGCGAGGGCCAGCCCCGTGAACGCTCTGAACCGTGTTGTGGGTGCCATGTGATCTCCTCCTTGAGACCTGCCGGCACGAGCGTCGTGCCTGCAGAATGAATGTGTTCGAGTGAACTGCTGAGGTGCCCAAGCGATGTGTGATCGCTAACAATTTGCACTAAGCCAGCCGCTTGATCGTTTCTGACTTCGATGTCGGAATCAATTGTTAGCCTTCACAATTGCTCTTTTCGGAGGCTATCCGCGTCTCCAGCCCGTTGTCAAGGCCTTTTCCCGGCGGGCGAGAGCCCGTCGCCGAGTCTTGCGCCGAACCAGTTGTGAACCCTAACATTCAGGAGAGACGAGGAGGTCGCGCCGTGCACGGGAGCAGAGCCGAACCCATCGTCGTCATGACCGGCATCACCGTCACGTTTCCCGGCGTCACCGCGCTGGATTCCGTGGACTTCAGGCTGTTCCCCGGCGAGGTTCACTCCCTGCTGGGCGAGAACGGTGCGGGCAAGAGCACCCTGATCAAGGCACTCACCGGCGTCTACCGCATCGACGGAGGACGCATCGAGGTCGACGGGGCCGAGGTGGCGTTTGCGAGCCCGGGCGACGCGCAGCGGGCCGGCGTGAGCACGGTGTACCAGGAGATCAACCTGCTGCCCAATCTCAGCGTGGCCGAGAACATCCTGCTCGGACACGAGCCCCGCCGCCCGTGGGGTGGAATCGACTGGCCACGCACGCGCCGGCAGGCCGGCGAGATGCTGCGGGGCATGAACCTCGAGATCGACCCGGCATCCACTCTGGGGGACCATTCACTCGCCGTGCAGCAGCTCATCGCCATCACGCGGGCCGTTGCGGTGCAGCCCAAGGTGCTGATCCTCGACGAGCCCACCTCGAGCCTGGACAACGACGAGGTCACCGAGCTCTTCAGGGTGATCGCCCACCTCAAGGAGGCCGGCGTGGCCATCCTGTTCATCTCGCATTTCCTCGAGCAGGTCTATGAGATCTCCGACCGACTCACGGTGCTTCGTGACGGCCGGCTCGTCGGCGAGTACCTCACGGATGAGCTGCTCCGCATCGACCTGGTGCAGAAGATGGTCGGCGCCGAGCTGTCGGTTCTCTCCGAGATGCAGAACCGCACGAGTGAACGAGAGGTCGAGGAAGCGCTCGGCGGCGAACTGCCGCTGGTCAACGCCATCGGGCTCGGCCGGGACGGGGCCATCGAGCCGATCGACCTGACCGTCTACGAGGGGGAGATCGTGGGCATGGCCGGTTTGCTCGGCTCCGGGCGCACCGAACTCGCCCGGCTGCTGGCGGGCATCGACCGCCCCGACCGCGGCAGCGTATTCGTCGACGGTTCCGTACAGAAATTCCGTGGGCCGCGGGATGCGCTGAAGCGCCGGATCGCCTACGCCTCGGAGGACCGCAGAGGCGAGGGCATCATCGGGGACCTGACGGTGCGCGACAACATAGTGCTCGCCTTGCAGGCCGATCTCGGCTGGTTCCGTCGTATCTCCCGTAGGCGGCAGGATGAACTCGCGCTCAGCTATATCCAGGCATTGAATATCCGGCCGCCCAACCCGGAGGCGCTGGTGCGGCATCTCTCCGGCGGCAACCAGCAGAAGCTGCTCCTGGCTCGATGGCTGGCCATCGCACCGCGTCTCCTGATCCTGGATGAGCCGACCAGGGGCATCGATATCGGCGCCAAGGCCGAAATCCAGACCCTGGTGACCAACCTCGCCGAGAACGGGCTCGCGGTGGTGTTCATCTCGGCCGAGCTCGAGGAGGTGCTGCGGATCAGCAACCGGGTCGCGATTCTCCGCGATCGCAGGAAGGTGGCCGACATCCCCAATCACGACCTCACCGTCGAACGATTGCTCACCGTCATCGCCGACGGCGCGGAGGACGAGGAGCCGCAGGGGGATCCGCGGTGACCCGTAGGGGCGTACGCCTGGCGATCACCGGCCGGGGCACTCGTCTAGAATCGGTGACACAACCCTGCGCTCAGTGGGCTGGCCGCATGTTCCGCGTGACGATCGACCGCGGACAGGTGGGGCCTCGTCAGCCGCAGGGAAAGGGATCGCCGTGAGAGAGGAAACTCCCCGCCAGGCGACCATCTTCGACGTCGCGCGACTCGCCGGAGTATCGCACCAGACGGTCTCCCGGGTGCTCAACGACCTGCCCAACGTCCGAGCGTCTACCCGGGTGCGCGTCGAGGACGCCATCAAGAAGCTCCGGTACGTGCCCTCCCCCGCCGCACGCGCCCTGGTCACCCGCCGCTCGCGCACCATCGGGCTCATCGCCACCGGCACCCCCGAATTCGGTCCGGCATCGACACAGCTCTACTTCAACGCCGCCGCCCGCAAGGCTTCCTGGTCGGTCTTCACGGCCAGCCTCATCGACACCGAGCCCGCTGCGATCAGGGCGGTCGTCGAGGCGTTCCTCCGGCAGAATGTCGAGGGAATCGCGGTGATCACCAGCCGCCAGGGGGTCGTCGACGTCGTCGCCGGTATGGAACTGGCCATCCCCGTCGTGGCGCTGGAGGCGACACCCCGCACCGGCATCACCACGGTCGGAGCCAACCAGTACAGCGGCGCCAGGACCGCCGTGGCCTACCTGGCCGGCCTCGGCCACCGGCATATCGCGCACCTGGCCGGCCCGAGCGATTCGATCGATGCCAGGGAAAGGGAGCGTGGCTGGCGGGACGAGTTGGCCTCCCGCGGCCTGGAAGCGCGGCGCATCGGCATCGGGGACTGGTCGCCCTCCGCGGGGTACAACTTCGGGAAGGCTTGCGATCTGGAGGGTCTCACGGCCATCTTCGCGGCCAACGACCAGATGGCGGTGGGGCTCATGCACGCCCTGTCCGAACGTGGTCGATCGGTTCCGGCCGACGTCAGCATCGTCGGGTTCGATGACGTCCCGGAGGCCGAGCATCTGTCGCCGCCCCTCACCACGGTGCGGCAGGACTTCGAGCGCATCGGACGGGACATGCTCAGCGAATTGCTCGGGCAGATCAACGGCGACGGTTCCCCTGTGGCGGCATCGGTGCCCGCGCTCATCGAACGGGCATCCACCCGCCGGATCGACGCCGAGGCCTGACCTCGCCGTCCGATCAGGCGCGGGGAACACCCCGTTCGGTGAGGAAGGCGAAAAACCGGGGCGGCGAGAACGCCAGTTCCCAGCCCCACCGGTCGAAACTGTTCACCCGGGCCCGCAGGGCATCCTCGCGTTGTTTCTCCGCCCACACCACCGCGCTGGGGTCGCGGTCACCGAGCACCGGCCCCGATCCGTACTTGAGGAACCCGTCGAACTCGCCGATCTTGCGCACCCGGCGCCAGAAGAAGTCCACCCAGACGTCACCGCCCAGGATGTCGGGGAAGCGCACCTGCAATTCCGGCACCTCGAAGCCCAGCTCAAAGATCCGCACCCGGCTGAGCGTCTCCCCAGGGTTCGCCGCGAGCGGGCTCGCAAACGCAATGGCCTGCTCCGCCCGGCGCCGTCCTGTCCGAGGGTTCACGGCGTCCAGCTCCCGATACAGGTCCTCCTTGGTCACCCCCGACAACATCGTTGGGACCGCCCGCGTTGGATCCACCTCACGCGACGCCGCTCCCGTCGGCCTACCGCGCCCATCCGAGTGCTGGCCCACGTCGATCCCGTGCTCACTCCGAGCTCGCCCGTCCCACGGCTGCGCGACCCGAAGCGCGTGATCCATCATGGTCACCCCCACCAGAAACGATGAGGAGGCGGCCACATCCACCAGCGTGCGAGCAAGTGATGTCACCTGGCACCCGTCAATTGTCTGCACCTTCCCCGGTACGGGCCCGCGGTGTCCGGTGGTGGAGCGGGCGGTATTGCCACCGCTGGCATCCGGCGTGCTGGTGTGCACGGTCGCCGGCCAGCCGCCGATGATCGGCAGACCGTGCAATACGGCGGCGGACTGGTGCGACAACACCGGAATGCGCCCCGCAGCCAGCGCTGTCGCCCGCACCAGGAGACGGTACCGCTCGTCGACGCCGGCGGCGCGCCAGCGTTCTGCCGTCACATACACACCGCGGCGGATGCCGTGTAGTACCCCCGATCGGCACAGGCCCCGCAGAGTGTCGGAAGTCACGCCCACCTCCCGCAATGCGAAGGTCGGAAGCAGCCCGCCAAACCTCAACGCCACGACATCCGCGACGGGAACAAACGGGTGCACGGAGGGCTGAAACCTATCGACAGCCGCCGGCCCTGTGGCGCTCGGGCGGCGGGGAGGGACGTTCTGCGAATTGGCCATACCGCACGATGCGTCCTGCCCCGAGCTCCGCACGCGCTTGAGCCACGCCCTGTGCGACCAGGTGACACACGGCCCCCTGTGGAGGACCACCCGCCGACTGGTCCCCACCGTGCCGCGGCAAACGCACTCGCGGCGCAGGAAAAACCTGGCGGCGCAGGAAAGATTGCCAGCTAACGTGCGCCACGACACCAAAGGTGCGCCGCGACACTGACCATGCATGCGCGGGGCGGGAGCGGGCGGACGCAGAGAGACCGCTGGCCCCGCATCCGTAGAGAGGATGCGGGGCCAGCGGCCGGATGGGGCGGAGCGGTTAGCGGCCGCCGGCGCGACGCTTGTTGTAGACGTCGAAGGCCACGGCGAGGAGCAGCACGAGGCCCTTGACGGCCTGCTGCCACTCGATACCGATGCCCATGATCGACATGCCGTTGTTCAGCACACCGATGATCAGACCACCGATGATGGCGCCACCGATGGTGCCGACACCACCCTGAACGGCCGCGCCACCGATGAAGGCGGCGGAGATGGCCTCGAGTTCGAAGCCGTCACCGGCCTTCGGGCCGGCCAGGTTCAGGCGGGCGGTGAAGATCAGGCCGGCGAGGGCAGCGAGCACGCCCATGTTCACGAACAGCCAGAACGTCACGTTGCGGGTCTTCACACCGGAGAGCTCAGCGGCGTGCAGGTTGCCACCGATGGCGTAGATGTGACGACCGAAGACGCTGCGGTTCATGATGATGCCGTAGACCAGCACCAGCACGGCCAGCACGATCAGGGTGACCGGGATGCCCTTGTAGGAGGCGAGGGCGTAAGCGAACAGGCCGATACCTGCGGTGATCAGAACGAGCTTGGCGATGAACCAGGCGAGCGGCTCCACCTCCTGGCCGTACGACGCACGGCCGCGACGGGTGCGCACCTGCTGCACGATCAGGGCGATGACCGCCAGGGCTGCGACACCCAGGGTGAGCGGGTCCAGCTCGAACTCACCGAAGATGTCCGTGAGGAAGCCGTTGCCCAGGGCACGGTACTCGGCCGGGAAGGAACCGATGTTGGCGTTGCCGAGCACCACGAGCGCGAGCCCGCGGAAGATCAACATGCCGGCCAAGGTCACGATGAAGGCGGGGATGCCCACGAACGCGATCCAGAAGCCCTGCCAGACACCCACGAGGGCGCCGACCAGGAGCGACAGGATGACGGACAGCCACCAGGGCAGACCCCAGTTCACCGCGAACACACCGGACACGGCACCGACGAAGGCGGCGACCGATCCGACCGACAGGTCGATGTGGCCGGCGATGATGACCATCACCATGCCCACCGCGAGAACAAGGATGTAGCCGTTCTGCACGATCAGGTTCGAGATGTTCTGCGGCCGCAGCAGGATGCCGTCGGTCAGGAAGCTGAACAGCACAACCACCACGATCAGCGCGATGAAGATACCGTTCTTGCCGAGGTCGGTGACGACATGGCTGAGCCAGGCCCCCACCTTGGAGTTGCTGGGATTGACTTGTGCGCCTGCGGCCGTGTTGCTCGCCGGCTTGGTGTCGAGATCACTCATTTTGACGTTTCTCCTATTCCGATAGCGCCGACGCTAACGGGCCTTTTCCATGGTCATGTGCTTGATGAGGGTTTCCGGGGTGGCATCGTCGATGGGGAATTCTCCCGTGATGCGTCCCTCGGAAAGGGTGTAGATGCGGTCGCAGATGCCGATCAGTTCCGGCAGCTCGGACGAGATCACGATGACGCCCTTGCCCTGTGCGGCGAGGGCGTTGATGATCGCGTAGATCTCGTATTTGGCTCCGACGTCGATGCCGCGGGTGGGCTCATCCAGGATCAGCACATCGGGGTTCGAGTAGATCCACTTCGACAGCACGACCTTCTGCTGGTTGCCACCGGAGAGCTTCCCGGTCTTGGCCAGCACAGTCGGCGCCTTGATGTTCATGCTCGTGCGGTACTCGTTGGCGATCTTGAATTCTTCGTTGTCGTCGACGAGCCCGCCCTTGACGAGCTTGCCGAGGGACGCCATCGAGATGTTGCGCTTGATGTCTTCGATGAGGTTGAGGCCGTAGGTCTTGCGGTCCTCGGTGGCGTAGGCGATGCCGTTGTCGATCGCTTCGGTCACCGTGCGGGTCTTGATCTCCTTGCCCGCCTTGAAGACCTTGCCGCTGATGCGGCTGCCGTAGGTGCGGCCGAACAGGCTCATCGCGAACTCGGTGCGTCCGGCGCCCATGAGGCCGGCGATGCCGACGATCTCGCCGCGGCGCACGTTCAGGTTCACGTTGTCGACCATGACCCGGTTGGGGTCCTGAGGATGGTGAGCGGTCCAGTCCTCGACCCGCAGGATCTCCTCGCCGATGTTGGGCGTGTGATCCGGGTAGCGGTGTTCGAGGTCGCGGCCGACCATGTCCTTGATGATGCGGTCTTCGGTGACCTCCTGCTTGGCGATCGTCTCGATGGCCTTGCCATCGCGGATGACCGTGACGGCGTCGGAGACCTTCTTGATCTCATTCAGCTTGTGGCTGATGATGATCGAGGTGATCCCCTGGCCCTTGAGGTGCAGCATCAGGTTGAGCAGGTGGTCGGAGTCCTCGTCATTGAGGGCGGCCGTCGGCTCGTCCAGGATGAGAAGCTTCACGCGCTTGGAGAGGGCCTTGGCGATCTCCACGAGCTGCTGCTTGCCGACACCGATGTCCATGATCTTGGTCGTCGGGTTCTCGCGCAGGCCCACGCGGGCGAGCAACTTGACGGCCTCGCTGTTGGTCTTGTTCCAGTCGATCAGGCCGAGAGCGCCGCGCTGTTCGTTGTTGAGGAAGATGTTCTCCGCGATGGAGAGGTAGGGACTCAGGGCGAGTTCCTGGTGGATGATGACGATGCCCTTGGCTTCGCTGTCCCGAATGTCTTTGAATTCAACGACTTCGTCTTCGAAGACGATGTCGCCGGTGTAGGTGCCGTGCGGGTATACGCCGCTGAGCACCTTCATAAGCGTGGACTTGCCCGCGCCGTTCTCACCACAGATGGCGTGAACTTCGCCGCGAGCGACATTGAGCGTCACGTCCTGTAGCGCCTTGACGCCGGGGAAGGTCTTGGTAATACCGCGCATCTCGAGGATGTTGGTGGTCACGTGCGTTCCTTTCTGAGGTCTAATGCTTTGTGGTGACCGGCCGGCGGGGCGTGAGCCCCGCCGGCCGGTCAGAACACGTGACTCTTAGCCGTCGATCTCGGCCTGGGTCCAGTAGCCGCTGTCAACCAGCTGCTCCGTGATGTTGTCCTTGACCACGATTGCGGAGTCGAGGAGGTAGGAGTCCACAACCTTCACGCCGTTGTCGTAGTCGGTGGTGTTGTTGATCTCCGGGGTGTCACCGTTGAGCAGCGCGAGGGTCATCGAGACGGCGACCTCGGCCAGCTTGCGGGTGTCCTTGAAGATGGTGGCGTACTGCTCACCGGAAACGATGGCCTTGACCGAGTCGAGCTCGGCGTCCTGGCCGGAGATGACGGGCCATTCAGCACCCGTCGAGTAGCCGGCGCCCTCGAGGGCAGAGATGATGCCTCGGGAGATGCCGTCGTACGGGGAGAGGATGCCGTTCACCTTGCTGCCGTCGGAGTACGTCGACGTCAGGATGTTCTCCATACGGCTCTGTGCCTCTTCGCCGTCCCAACGCAGCGTCGCCGCCGTGTTGAAGTCGGTCTGGCCGCTCTTGACGACGATGGTCTTGTCATCGATGAGGGGCTGGAGGACGTCCATCGCACCGTTGTAGAAGAACGTGGCGTTGTTGTCGTCCGGGCTACCGGCGAAGAGCTCGACGTTGAACGGGCCGGCGGGGGCACCGTCGGTGGGCGTTCCGTCGAGCCCGACCAGGCCCAGGCCGTTGAGCATGGACCAAGCCTGCTGCTGGCCGACCTTGAAGTTGTCGAAGGAGGCGTAGTAGCTGACGTTGTCGGTGTCGCGGATCAGTCGGTCGTAGGCGATGACGGGGATGTCGGCGTCTGCGGCGTCCTGGAGCACGCTGGTGAGCGTGGTGCCGTCGATGGAGGCGACGATCAGGGCCTTGGCGCCCTTGGTGATCATGTTCTCGATCTGGGAGACCTGGGTGGGGATGTCGTCTTCTGCGTACTGCAGGTCGACCTTGAAGCCCTTGGCTTCGAGCTGTTCCTTGACGGCGTTGCCGTCGTTGATCCAGCGCTCAGAGGACTTCGTGGGCATCGCGACGCCCACGAGGCCGCCGTCGCCGGCGCCCGCGTCAGAGCCGGAGCCTCCGCCTGAACAGGCGGCGAGGGATACGACCATGGCTCCAGTTGCCAGGACGCCGAGGAGTGATTTGAACTTCACTGGGTGTTTCCTTTCGTGTTGTCAATCGACATTGATGTCAATACGTAAAAAGCTGATGGTGCTGTGTGTTGGTGATGCAGGGGTGTTACAGGCCTTGCGCGAGGCGGTAGTAGGCCTGGTTCCAGCGCACCTCGCGGGTGAAGTCCCGCAGGGTGGTGGTCTTATCGATCACGAGGAGCTCGGTGTGAGCTATCTCGGCGAAATCGTGGAACACCTCGATGCCGACGGCTGTCGACATGACGGTGTGGTGGGCGGCGCCGGCGGTGAGCCAGGCTGCGGCGGATGTCGCGAAGTCGGGTTCGGGCGCCCAAACGGCCCGGCCGACCGGGAGCTTGGGCAGGGCCGCGGTGGGTTCGACGACCTCGACGACGTTCGCGACGAGGCGGAATCGGTCGCGCATGTCGCTCATTGCGACGACCACGGCGGGTCCCGGGGCGGCGTTGAAGACCAGGCGCACCGGGTCGTCCTTGCCGCCGATGCCCAACGGGTGGATCTCCAGGGTGGGCTTCTCGGTCGCCAGGGCCGGGCTGACCTCGAGCATGTGGGCGCCGAGGATGAGTTCGGCGCCGGGGGTGAGGTCGTAGGTGTAGTCCTCCATCAGGCTCGCCCCACCGGGCAGACCCGAACCCATCACGTTGGCCACCCGCACCAGGATCGAGGTCTTCCAGTCGCCCTCGGCGCCGAAGCCGTAGCCCTGCGCCATGAGGCGCTGCACGGCCAGGCCGGGCAGCTGCTTGAGCGCGCCGAGATCTTCGAAGTTGGTGGTGAACGCACTGAACCCGCCCGCTTCCAGGAACGACTTCAAGCCCAGCTCGATCGCGGCGCCGTACCGGAGCGACTCGTGCCGGTCTCCGCCGACCTTGAGCTCGGGGGCGACGTCGTAGAGGGTTTCGTATTCGGCCACGAGAGCGTCGATGTCGGCATCCGTCTGGGCGTGCACACTGTCGGCGAGTTCGTTGACCGACCAGGTGTTCACCTGCACGCCGAACCGCAGTTCCGCTTCGGTCTTATCGCCCTCGGTCACCGCGACGTAACGCATGTTGTCGCCGAACCGGGCCAGCTTCATGCTCCGGGACGCCGCCCACCCGGCCGCAGCACGCGTCCAGGTGCCGATCGACGCGGTCACGGCCGGGTTCGACACATGCCCGACAACGGTCTTCCGCGACACACCGAGACGGGTCTGGATGTAGCCGAACTCCCGGTCACCGTGCGCGGCCTGGTTCAGGTTCATGAAATCGAAGTCGATCTCGCTCCAAGGCAGCTCCACGTTCGCCTGCGTGTGCAGGTGCAACAACGGCTTGGTCAGCGCGTTCAGGCCGCCGATCCACATCTTCGCCGGCGAGAACGTGTGCATCCACGCAATCAGACCGATCACACTGTCATCACTGTTCGCATCCAGCGCGGCCCGACGGATGGACTCCGCATCCTTGAGCACCGGCTTCCACACCACGGTCACGGGCACGGCGCTCGACGCGTTCAACGCGTCCGAGATCGCCTTCGACTGCTCGGCGACCTGCCGCAGGGTCTCCTCGCCGTAGAGGTTCTGGCTGCCGGTGAGGAACCACACCTCGTAGGAATCCAAGGTCGTGGCCAGGGCGGTGGGGGTGGAGAGTGACATTACTTGAGTGCTCCTTGCGGTGCTTGTCCGTAGACATTCTGATAACGGTTGAAAAGAGAATCGATCGCGTCCTGCGGGATCGGGATGAGCTCCCCGCCCTGACGGGCCAGATGCACGGTCCGGGCGACGTCCTCGACCATGACAGCGGCCTTGACCGCGTCGCGGGCATCCTTGCCGATGGTGAACGGGCCATGGTTCTGCATCAACACCGCACGCGAGCGGTGCCCCGTCAACGCCTCCACGATGCCCTGCCCGATGGTGTCATCGCCGATGATCGCGAACCGGCCCACCGGAATGGGACCGCCGAACTCATCAGCCATCGCCGTGATCACACACGGGATCTCCTCACCGCGCGCCGCCCACGCCGTCGCGTAGGTGGAATGCGTGTGCACCACCCCGCCGACCTCGGGCATGTGCCGGTACACATACGCGTGCGCGGCAGTGTCGCTGGACGGCGACCGGTCCGAACCCGGCGTCTCCGGAACAACAGCGCCGTCCAGATCGCACAGGATCATGTTCTCCGGCGCCAGATCCGCGTAATCCACCCCACTGGGCTTGATCACGAACAGGTCCGCACCCGGCACCCGGCCCGACACATTCCCGCCAGTCCACACGACCAGACCATTGCTGGTCAGCTCCCCGTGCAAGCGCGCGATATCCGCCCGCACCCGCGCAATCGCCACCTCGATCTGCGGTCCGAAAGTGCTCATGCGAACACCGACTCGGTCTCGACGGCGATGAACCGGTCCGAGGAGGGTGCGTGGTCGATTCCGGCGACGTATGACTCGTCTGCAGCGGCTGCCGGTGCGGCGTGCTGAGCGGTGGACGTGCTCACAGAATCGACTCCCTTGTCTGAGGTGGTGCTGGTGGTGCGAATGTGACACCCAATGTGAACGGTCACATTGCTGACCTCATGTTAGCCGCATCTGGGAATCATCTGTCAAGTTCGGTTGGTCACTTTTGCGTAACGCCCCGTCCAGGTCTCCCGAATCGCAATCGCGGCCGCCGAGTCGCCCGCCGGTCAGAAGGCCGGCGGACCTGTGGAGGCGCGCACGATGAGCTCCGGGATGATGGCGCTGCGCTCCTCCTCGGGCCCATCGGTGATGTCGTCGAGCAGCAGGGCCATGCAGCGCCGGCCGAGCTCGGAGAAGTCCTGGCGCACGGTCGTGAGCGGCGGCCAGAAGTGTGCCGCTTCCGGAATATCATCGAAACCGATGACACTGACGTCGCCCGGAATGTCCAGCCCGGCATCGCGGATGGCGTGCATCAGGCCGAGCGCCATTTGGTCGTTCGAGGAGAAAATGGCCGTGAAGTCGCGCACCCGCAGGAGTTCCCGGCCGGCGTAATACCCGAAGTCCGCCGTCCAGTCACCCAGGATCGGTGCCGTGGTCGGCACGTCCATGGCTCCCATCTCGTCCAGGAAGCCGCGCATTCGCGCCTCTGCTTCGATCCAGTCCTGCGGGCCGGCGAGGTGGTAGATATTGCGATGCCCGAGGTCGATCAAGTGACGGGTGGCCAGCCGGGCACCGTAGATCTGGTCCACGGAGAGCCCGTGGTCGTTGAGTCGTCCGGTGGATTGCAGGGTCACATACGGCACCGAGATCGACAGCTGCTCGAGCACGTCGAAGACTCGCATCTGCGGGGCGATCACGACGATCCCCTCCACGGACTGCAGCATCAGGTGGTCGAGGGCCGCCTCGATCGACTCCGGGTCGACCGAGGTGAGGTTGGCCGTGTTCACGTAGTACCCGGCGTCCCTGGCGGCATCCTGGATGGCAGCGATGCTGCTGGCCGGTCCGTACTGCGAACTCGACGCCGACAGAACGCCTATCGTTCGCGAGGTGCCGCGGGAGAGTGCCCGGGCGGCCCGGTTGGGCCGGTACTGCAGGTCCTCCATGACCTGCTGCACGCGGGCCTTGGTCGAATCGCGGATGCTCGGATGGTTGTTGAGCACGCGGGAGACCGTTTGGTGCGACACACCGGCAAGGCGCGCGACATCCCGGATGCTGGGTGCGCGACTCTTGGGCAGTTCAGCTGACACGGGACAGGCCTCGTTCGAATGTGCACGGTCACAAATGTGAACGCACCCCAATTATGCACGGGTCGGACCCGGAGGGCATCCTCGATGTGACAGTCACATGAGAGGTGAGAGAGCAGATGTGACAGTCACAATTGCGAACGGGGCCGGGCGGAGCCGTCTACGCGCTCTCGCGTACCACCAGGTCGGTCGGCAGGACGATGGCCGCCGGGCGCTCTCCGTCGATGACGCGCAGCAACAGGCGCACCATCTCCTCGCTGATCCGTTCGAACGGCTGGTGCATCGTGGTGATCGCGGGAGTGGTCATCGTGGCGATCGGGGCGTCGTCGAACCCGCCGACGGCAACATCCTCCGGCACGCGCCGGCCCTGGGCGAGAAGCACGTCGATGGCACCGGCGGCCATCACGTCGTTGGCGGCAAAGACCGCATCCAGGTCGGGGTTCCGTTCCAGGAGCTCGGTCATCGCGAGCGCCCCGCTGGCTCGGCTGTAGTCGCCGCGCGCCACCAGGGAGGCGTCGAAGGCGTCGCCGAGTTCATCGACGTAGGCGTCGTACCGACGTATGCCGCCCGAGGTATCTTCGGGGCCGGCGATCGTGGCGATCCGTGTGCGACCGAGGCCGGCGAGGTAGCGCACCATTTCGCCGGCGCCGTCGTAGTCGTCGGCGGCCACGTAACCCATCTTCTTTTCGAAGCCCAAGGGCACGCCACACGCGATCGCCGGCACACCGGCGGCAATGATCTCAGAGATCAGGCCTCGCCGGCTGCTGTGCGAGGAGACCAGCAGCACCCCGTCGACGTGGCCCGCCGTGATGAACTCGGTGGCGCGGCGCTGTTCGTCTTCGTTGCCCGCCATGATCAACACGAGCGAAATATCGTGGGCGGACAGGGCTTTGGACGCTCCCCGCATCAGCACGGCGAAGTTGGGGTCCTCGAACAGGCGCTCGTGGGCCTCGGTGAGGAGGAAGGCCACGGAGTTGGCGCGGCTCGTCGCGAGGCTCCGGGCGTGCGGGTTGACCCGGTAGCCCGTCTTCTTGATGGCGGCATTGACCGAGGCCAGGGAATCCGGGCTCACCCAGTGGCCGCCGTTGAGCACCCGGGACACCGTGCCGCGGGACACGCCGGCGGCCGCCGCCACATCGTCGATGGTCGGGCGGCGCTTCGCGGGGGGCGGGGTCACGTGTGAATCCTAGCGAGCGTCAGGCCTTGACGGCGCCGGCGGCGAGGTCCACCTTCCAGTAGCGCTGCAAGACGAGGAACAGGATTATGAGCGGGATGATGGACAGCAGCGCTCCGGTGATCACCAGGGTGTACATCGACGGTGCCGAGGCGCCCTGGTTGAGCAGGCCGCTGAGCCCAACGGTGACCGGGAACAGTTTGTCGTCACCGAGCATGATGTACGGCAGCATGAAGTTGTTCCACACGGCCACGAACTGGAACAGGAAGATCGTCACCAGACCCGGGCCCATCATCGGCAGGGCGATGCGGTTGAAGATGTACAGCTCGCCGGCCCCCTCGGTTCTGGAGGCTTCGATGACCTCGGTCGGCACCGAGGCGGCCGCGTAGATCCGGGCCAGGTAGATGCCGTACGGGCTGATGATCTGGGGCAGCAACACCGACCACATGGTGTTGGTCAGCCCGACTTCGGCGAGCAGGAAGTACTGCGGGATCGCCAGGATCACGCCGGGCACAAGCACGCCCATCAGCAGGATCGAGAAGACGACCTTCTTGCCGGGGAACTCGAACTTGGCCAGGACGTAGCCGGAGATCGCCGAGATCCAGGTGGACGCCAATGCGCCGACGCCGGCGTAGATGGCGGTGTTGAGCACCCACCGCCAGAACAGGCCGTTGCGGTATTGGCTGAGCTCCACGATGTTGTCCCACAGGTGGCTACTGGGCATCAGGGTGAAGGTGGAGAACAGTTCGGAGCTGTCCTTGCTCGATGCCATCAGCACCCAGAAGACCGGGAACAGGCAGTAGATCGCGCCGATGATGAGGATGCCGGTGGAGACCGGGCTGGCCTTCTGCCGGAAGGTGCGTGCCGAGTCGCGTTGTGCTTTGCGCTCTGCCCGGTCGGGCCGGGAGAGGGTGGATGAGGTGGTCATGGTCAGTCCTCCTGGCCGAAGGCGCGTTTCTGCACGACGCGCAGGAACAGGAACGAGAAGGCGAAGGTCACCAGGGCGATGACGATCGAGGTGGCGGCGGCCGAGTAGATGTCGTCGCGGGTGAAGGCATCCCGGTACACCAGCATCAGCGGCGACCAACTGGTGGAGAGGGAGTTGGTGAGCGGGCGGAGTGTGGTGGGTTCGGCGAAGACCTGCAGCGTGGCGACCATGGAGAACAGCGCGGTCATCACGATGGCCGGGGCGATGATGGGGATCTTGATGCGCAGCGCGATCTGGATCTCGCTCGCGCCGTCCAGCTTGGCCGCCTCGTAGATGTCGGAGGGCACCGACTTGAGCGAGGTGTACATGACGATCATGTTGAAGCCGACGCCGCCCCAGAGTGCGATGTTGGCGATGGCGAAGGTCACCCCGCCGGCGGAGAGCAGGGATGGCACATCCCAGCCGAGCTTGTCGAAGACGAAGTAGAACGGGCTCACCGCGGGCAGATAGAGGAAGCCCCACAGCAGCGAGCTGATCACGGCGGGAACGGCGTAGGGCAGGAAGATGGCGGTGCGGGAGAAGCCGGCCGCGCGGGTGCGGCGCGAGTCCAGCAGCAGTGCGAAGAGCAACGCCAGACCCAGCATCAGCGGGATCAGGATGAAGCCGTAGAGCAGCACCCGGCCGACACTGGCCCCGAACTCGGTGTTGGTGAGGGTGGTGACGTAGTTGTCGATCCCGGCGAAGACCGCGGTGCGCGCTCCGGAGCCCAGTCCGAGGCCCGAGACCTTGGTCTTCTGGAAGCTCAGGAACAGGGTGTAGACGATGGGCGCGGCCATGAAGGCCACGAACAGGATGATGCCGGGGGCGAGCATCGCGTACGGCACGAGCACCCTGGATCGGAAGGTGCCTCGGCCTCGGCGCACCGGCGGCGTGCTGGTCCGGGCGGCCGCGGGGGCCTCTGTCACTGTCACGAGTTGTCCTCAATCGGTGGGGTCGTGGATGGGGGTGGCCCGGGTCCGCCGACGATGGCCGGCGGACCCGGGGATACAGCGAGGTGCTGCGTGACGGGCTACTTGACGGTGAAGCCGCTCTTCTTCATGTCGTCTGTCGTGATCTTCTGCATCGCGGTGACCGCATCCAGGAACGCGCTCTGGGTCTTGGCGTCAGCCGCCTTCGCGAACTCGTCGTTGTAGGCGCTGTAGGCCACGTTCACGTTGGGCCCGTAGGTGAAGGGGCTCACGGTGGCGGCCACATCGGCGGCGACATCGTAGAAGTCAGGCTGGTTGGAGAAGAACTCCGGCGGCGAGGTCAGCGCTGCCTTGGCCTGGGCGGCGTCGGCTGGGTAAATGCCCGAGGTCTTGACGAGGGCCTGCACGGCCTCAGCGTCGGTGTTCAGCCAGGTCGCGAACTTGGTGGCCGCCTCCTGGTGCTTGGACTGCGTGGTCACAGCCGTGGACGAGCCACCCCAGTTGCCGGTGGCGGGTGCGTCAGCGTCCCACTGCGGCATCGGAGCCGCCTTCCAGAGCCCGGCCGTGTCGGCCGCGTTGCCGCCGAGCACGCCGGGGGCCCAGACTGCGCTCAGCCAGCCCACCTGGGTGCCGTCGTTGAGGCCGGCGTTCCACTCCGGCGTGTACATCGGCTTGTTGTCGATGGCGCCCTCTTCGACGAGACCGCCCCAGTAGCCGGCCACGGTTTCGGTGGGCGTCTTGTCGATGTCGACGCTCCAGGCCTCGCCGTCGATGCCCCACCAGGAAGCACCCGCCTGCTGGGCCATGCCGGTGAACCAGCCGGCGTCGTTGGACGAGAAGGTGCCGAGGTACTTGGCCGGGTCGGCGGCGTGCACGGCCCGCGCGACCTCGGCGTACTCGTCCCAGGTGGTGGGAACACTCAGGCCGAGCTGTTCGAAGATGTCGGCGCGGTAGAAGAACATCATGGGGCCGCTGTCCTGCGGGATCGCGTAGATGGCGTCAGAGCCCAGCGTGACGGAGTCCCACACGCCGTCGGAGAAGGAATCTTCAATGTCGCCGGCGCCGAACTCGCTCAGGTCCGCAAGCGCATCGGAGGACACCAGGGTGGGGATCTTCTGGTACTCCGCCTGGATCAGATCGGGCGCACCGCTGCCGGCCTTGATGGCCGTGAGCAGCTTGGTGATCGCGGGGTCGCCGCCGTCCTGCTTCTGCACGGTCACCTGGATGTCGGGGTTGTCTTCGTTCCAGATGTCCACGACCTGCTCCAGGTTCGGCGCCCAGGCCCAGTAGTTGAGTTCAACCGGCCCGTCGTCACCGCCACCCGTGTTCGCCGAACAACCTGACATGAGCAGCGTTGCCGCTGTGGCCATGGCCACGGCCCCGACCCGAATTGACGTGCGCATTCGTCCTCCTTGATGAAAGCTGGTGCTGTGAGTGGCGCCCGAGAATATCGCCGGTGATTTCGCCAGCGGCTGGGAGCGGTACTAGTAATTCACACAATTCTGGCGTTGTCAACGTGGGAATATCATCTGGTCTCGGCGCATTTGCTGTGCTAGAACTGGGAGCGCACACAGTAGAAGGAGCCTCAGGCCAATGCCGATCGATACCCCCACCCCCGTCAGCTCCCCCGCCATGCAGCGCCTGCTGCACGGTGCGACCGGCATCCGCTACGGCGGCGACTACAACCCGGAGCAGTGGCCGCGGGCCACCTGGCTCGAGGACATCGAGCTGATGAAGGAGGCGGGCATCAACCTGGTCAGCGTCGCCATCTTCGCCTGGGGCATCCTGGAGCCGCGCGAGGGCGAGTACGACTTCACCCAGCTCGACGACATCATCACGCTGCTGCACGAAGCCGGCATCGACGTGGACCTGGCGACCCCCACGGCCGCACCGCCGGCCTGGTTCTGGAAGAAGTACCCGGATTCGCGTCCGGTCACCCGGGACGGCATCACCCTGGGTAACGGATCCCGCGGCATGGTCAGCCCGTCCAGCCCCGACTACCGCCGCGCCGCCGCGGCCATCACGGAGCAGCTGGCCCGCCGGTACGCGAACCATCCCGCGCTCGTGCTGTGGCACGTGCACAACGAATACGGCGCACCGATCAGTGACTCCTACGACGAGCATTCCGTGCTGGCCTTCCGCTCCTGGCTGCAGGCCCGTTACGGCACCCTCGAGGTGCTCAACGAGAAGTGGGGCACCACCTTCTGGGGCCAGGTCTACGGCGAATGGGACGAGATCGATGCGCCCCGGCAATCCGCGTCGGTGAGCAACCAGGCCCAGCGGCTGGACTTCCACCGGTTCACCTCGGACGCGCTGCTCGAGTGCTACATCAACGAGCGCGACGTCATCCGTCGCTTCACCCCGGACATCCCCGTGACCACGAACTTCATGGCCACCAACTGTCTCTCCGCCGACTACTGGAAGTGGAGCAGGGAGGTGGACGTCGTCGCCAACGACCACTACCTCGTCGCCGAACGCGCCGACAACCACATCCTGCTGGCGATGGATGCCGACCTCACCCGATCGTTGGCCGGCGGGGCGCCCTGGATCCTGATGGAGCACTCCACCGGGGCCGTCAACTGGCAGCCGCGCAACATCGCCAAGCGCACCGGCGAGCTGGCCCGCAACTCACTGTCGCACCTCGCTCGCGGCGCCGACGGGATCCTGTTCTTCCAGTTCCGCGCCTCACGCTTCGGGGTCGAGAAGTTCCACTCGGCGATGCTGCCGCACGCCGGCGCCGACACCCGAATCTGGCGCGAGGTGGTCGCCCTCGGCCGGTCGCTTGGCGCACTGGCCGATGTGCGCACCTCCCGCGTGCATGCGCGGGTGGCGCTGATCTGGGACACCGAATCCTTCTGGGCTCAGGACTTCGAGTGGCGACCGAGCGTGGAACTGGGCCACCGCGAACGCATCGAGGCCTTCTACCGCGCGCTCTGGAAGCGCAACGTCACGGTGGACTTCGTGCACCCGACCGCGGACCTCGACTCGTATGCGCTCGTCATCGCACCGAGCCTCTACCTCGCCGGGCCGACCGCGTCGGAGAACATCACCGCCTACGTTCGCGGCGGCGGCACCCTGCTGGTGTCGTACTTCTCCGGCATTGTGGACGAGAACGACACCGTCTACGCCGGCGCCGCGCCGGGTGCCCTGCGGGAGGTCCTCGGCCTCACCATCCCCGAGTTCCTGCCCCTGCACGAGACGGAGACCGTCACGCTCAGCGATTCGCGCACCGGCACGGCCTGGGCAGACGACATCGTCGTCTCCAGTGCCGAGGTGCTGGCGCGCTATGTGGACGGCCCCGCATCCGGCGGCCCGGCGATCACCCGCAACAGCTTCGGGTCGGGTGCGGCCTGGTACGTGTCGACGAAGCTCGACGGCGCCGACCTCGACTCCCTGCTGCTGGACGTGCTCAACAGCGCCGGCATCGAGGCGGCTCGCGGCGCCGATGGCGTCGAGGCGATCACCCGGTCCTCGGAAACCGACGATTTCAGGTTCCTGATCAACCACACGGATGCCGACCAGGCCATCGAAGCCACCGGCACCGAGCTGCTCACGAACACGCCAGTCGATGGCACCGTGCTCGTGCCCGCCGGCCTCACCCGGGTGGTGCGGACGCCCCGGTAGCCGGCCCCGCTCCACGCCCCGCCCACCTCGTCCCCGTGCGGACATCTGCACCCGGCGCACCGGGTGCAGATGCTCGGTTGGGGACCAGTTGGCGGGCGGTCAGGGCACCCGCGCGAACGCGCGCACCGGGAAGGTACCGAAGTCACGAACGCGCGGCGGCACGGCGAAGAAGTGCGCGCCCCGTTCGGGCAGGGCGGCCAACCCGGTGAGGTGTTCGACGACCGGGATGCCCGCGGCCAGGAGGAGCGAGTGCGCCGGCCGGGTTCCCCCGGACTCGGTGTCGTCGATGTTCAACGAGTCGATCCCCACCAGGGTCACCCCGGCCGCCACCAGGGCTGCCGCCCCGGCCTCGGTGAGGAAGGGTGCTCCGGCCGCGTAGGCCGGAGTGCCGAAGTGCACGTCCCAGCCGGTCTGCAGCAGCACGGCGGTTCCGGTGAGCTCCTCCCCGTCGAAGAGCGTCGCCGGAATCCCGCGCCCCGCCGCCAGATCGTGCCTGAACACGCGGGCAGGCAGGTCGGCCAGGGCATCGAGCGCCAGCCCGGCCAGGTCGGTTCCGCCGTCGTAGCGGTGGAACGGGCTGTCCAGGTAGGTGCCGGTGTTGCCGAGCATGGTGATCGTGTCCATCGCGAACTCGGTACCTGCCGTGTAGTGGCTGCGCGAGTCCGCCCGGGTGAGGTGCGGGGTGATCACCGGAACGGGCAGTCCGGGGTAGGTGACCAGGCCGGCGCTGATCTCGTGGCTGAGGTCGACGAGGCGGGAGTGGGATGTCGTCATGCGGGTGTCTCCTGCTGGGTCGGGCCGTGGAGGTGAGCCTCCAGTGTGCCGGGCCCAGCGGGTCACGGCGCTCTCCGGCTGGCCACTCTCCGTCGATTTACCGCCATGACCGGGGATCACGCTCACCCGGGGCCGGCCCCGCCGGGGCCGGCCCGCGGCGCTCCGGCGAGACGCCGCCGGCATCCGCTCGCCGGTCAGCTGGCGGGCAGGGCCTGGGCGAGGTCGGCCAGCAGGTCGTCGAGGTCTTCGATGCCGACCGAGAGCCGCACGATGTTGGTCGCCACCTCGAGTTCGGTGCCGCGCACAGAGGCGTGGGTCATCTCGGACGGGTAGTTGACCAGGGATTCCACTCCGCCGAGCGATTCGGCCAGCTGGAAGAGGTGCATCGACTCGGCGAAGAGCCGGGCCGCGCTCTCGCCGCCCCGGAACGCCAGGGAGAGCATGCCGCCGAAGGCGCTCATCTGGGACGCGGCCAGCTCGTGGCCGGGGTGGCTCTCCAGTCCCGGGTAGTAGACCTTCTCGATGGCCGGGTGGGTCTCGAGGTACCGGGCAATGGCCAGGGCGTTGCTGCTGTGCCGTTCCATGCGCACCGCGAGGGTCTTGATGCCGCGCACGGTGAGCCAGGCGTCCAGCGGCGCCGAGACGGGGCCGGCGGCGAACTGGATGAACTTGGTCTTCTCGGCGAGCTCGTCGTCGTTGATGACGAGGCCGCCGCCGATCACGTCGGAGTGGCCGCCGAGGTACTTGGTGGTGGAGTGCACGACCACGTCGGCGCCGAACGCGAGGGGCTGCTGCAGGGCGGGCGACGCGAAGGTGTTGTCGACGACCACGAGCACACCGTGGCGGTGGCCGATCTCGACCAGGCCGGCGATGTCACTGATCTTCATGAGCGGGTTGCTGGGCGTCTCCACCCAGAGGATCTTGGTCTCGCCGGGGATGATGGCGGCCTCGACGGCGGCGAGGTCGCTCATCTCCACCGTGGTGTTGCGCACACCCCAGGCGCCGTGCACCCGGTTGATCAACCGGTGGGTGCCGCCGTAGACGTCGTTGCCGAGCACCACGTGGTCGCCGGGCTTGAGCACCGCGCGCAGCAGGCTGTCTTCGGCGGCGAGGCCGCTGGCGAACGAGAGGCCGTGCTTGCCGCCCTCGAGCGCCGCGAGCATGGTCTCGAGCGAGGTGCGGGTGGGGTTGCCGCCGCGGCTGTACTCGTAGCCGCCGCGCAAGCCCCCGATGCCGTCCTGCACATAGGTGGAGGTCTGGTAGATCGGCGGGATGACCGCTCCGGTGGTCGGGTCGAACTCCTGGCCGGCGTGGATGGCGATGGTGCTGAACTTCTGGTTCTCGGACTGGCTCATGGTGGGTCTCTTTCGAAGAAAGTCGGGATGTATACGTGTGGGTGCGGGGTGGGCCCGCCCGGAGCTAGGCGCTGAGGTAGGTCAGGAGGTCGTGCCGGGTGATGACCCCGAGCGGCTTGCCGCCGTCGGTGACGAGGAGGGCGTCGTGCTCGGCGAACGCGGCCCGGGCCGACCCCACCGGTTCGTTCACGCCGATCAGCGGCAGGGCGTCGCCCACGATCGAGCCAACCTTGTCGGTGAGCTGCGATTCTCCGGAGAACACCCGGCCCATCAGGCTGCGTTCGTCGACGGAGCCGACGACCTCGCCCATCACGACGGGCGGCTTGGCCGCGAGCACGAGCAACTGGGACACACTCGAGGAGGTCATGGTCTCGATCGCGTCGCGCACGGTGTCGTTCGGGTGCACGTACACGAACGCCGGCAGGGTGCCGGTTTTCGAGCGCAGCAGGTCGGCCACGGTGTGACCGGCGGGAGCGTTGGAGAAGCCGTAGCTGCGCATCCAGCCGTCGTTGAAGATCTTGCCCAGGTAGCCGCGGCCGCCATCGGGCAGCAGCACCACCACGACGGCGTCGGCGGGCAGCTCGCGGGCCGCGCGCAGGGCGGCGACGACGGCCATGCCGCTCGAGCCGCCCACCAGGATGCCCTCTTCGAGCGCGAGCCGGCGGGTCATCGCAAAGGAGTCGGCATCCGACACCGCGATGATCTCGTGGGGCACCGCCGGGTCGTACGCGGTGGGCCAGAAGTCCTCGCCGACACCCTCGACGAGATACGGACGCCCGGAGCCGCCCGAGTAGACCGAGCCCTCCGGGTCCGCGCCGATGATGCGCACGCCGTCGTCCGACACCTCGCGCAGATACCGTCCGGTGCCGGTGATGGTGCCGCCGGTGCCGACGCCGGCGACGAAGTGGGTGACGGTGCCGTCGGTGTCGCGCCAGATCTCCGGTCCGGTGGACTCGTAGTGGCTGAGCGGCCCGTTCGGGTTGGAGTACTGGTTGGGCTTGAAGGCGCCCGGGATCTCGCGGGCGAGCCGGTCGGAGACGCTGTAGTAGGACTCGGGGTCGTCGGGGGCCACGGATGTCGGCGTCACGACGATCTCGGCGCCGTACGCGGTGAGCACATTGCGCTTGTCCTCACCCACCTTGTCGGGCAGCACGAAGATGCACTTGTAGCCGCGCTGCTGGGCCACCAGGGCCAGGCCGACGCCGGTGTTGCCGGAGGTGGGCTCCACGATGGTGCCGCCGGGCAACAGGTGCCCGTCACGCTCGGCGGCGTCGATGATGCGGGTGGCGATGCGGTCCTTGGAGGACCCGCCGGGATTCAGGTATTCGAGCTTCACGAGCACGGTGGCGGAGATGCCCTCCGTGACCTTGTGCAGCTTGACCAGGGGCGTGTTGCCGATGAGGTCGAGGATGGTGTCAGCGATTTTCATGAAGGGATCCTTCGAACGTGAGTGACGTGGCGCGGAGCGATGCCGGCGTGGCCGCTGGCCTGGTGGCGGTCTGAAACCGGTGAATACGGGTGTGCGAGTCGGCTAGCGAAAGCAGCAACAGGGACACGACGTCAGGATGATCACGGTTTCACTCTAGTCGCCGCCCCTGAGTCCCGACCAGCCTGTGAACCATCTGTGAGATGCCCCGCTCGGGAAGCGCGGGCGGCGGTGCATACGTTCGAATGAGAGAACAGCAATCGAAAGAGGCCCTTGTGACCCCTGCCCCGCCCACCGGCCCCTCCGCCGGCTCGTCCACCCCCAAGCCCGGCGTCAAAGCGCAGCGAGCGGCGCAACGTGCCGCCAAGCTCGAGCAGTACCACCGCGAGCAAAAGCGGAGCGCCCGCAACCGGCGCATCGGCCTGATCGCGGGCATCACGGCCGTCGTCGCCGTGGTGGGCCTGGTCATCACGTCCGTGGTCCTCACCCCCAAGAGCGCCAGCTACACCGCCGGCGGTGGCACGGGCGCCGAGATCGAGGGCGTGCAGACGTTCCAGAACACGGCCGCCCACGTGCAGACCGCCGTGACCTACCCGCAGACCCCGCCGGCCGGCGGCGAACACAACCCGGCCTGGCTGAACTGCGGTGTGTACACCGAGCAGGTTCCGTCGGAGAACGCCGTGCACTCCCAGGAGCACGGCGCACTCTGGATCACCTACGACTCCTCGCTCAGCGACGACGATCTGGCCACCCTGCGCGGCCTGTTGCCCTCCAGCTACGTGATCCTCTCGCCGTTCGAGGGACTCGACTCCCCCATCGTGCTCAGCGGCTGGAACTCGCAGCTGGCGGTCGACGCGGTCGACGACGAGCGCATCCCGACCTTCATCCAGGAGTACTGGCAGAGCAACTCGGTGCCGGAGCCCGGGTCCCCGTGCACCGGCGGCATCGATGGCCCCGGCAAGGCGTAGCGTCGGCGCCAGGCGCGTCACCCTGATCATCGCGGCCGCGATCGCGGTCGCGATGGTCGCGCTGGTCGGCTACTCCGTGGGCCGTCTGAGCGCGAGCGACAGCCCAGCACCCACCGCCACGAGTGCCGAGGCCGGATTCGCCCGCGACATGCAGGTGCACCACCTGCAGGGGGCCGAGCTGGCCATGATCATCCGTGACCGCAGCACCGACGAGGAGGTGCGCCGGCTCGCGTATGACATCGCGCTCACCCAGTCGCAACAGGCCGGCCAGCTCTACGGCTGGCTCACCGAGTGGAACCTCTCCCAGGCCGGCCCCGAGCCGTCGATGACCTGGATGACCCGGCCCGGTCGCTCCGACGAAGGCCACGGCCATACCGGCGGGGCGCACACGCCGGGGCAGCGGATGCCCGGACTGGCCACCGACGACCAGATCGCCGCCCTCACCGCGTCCACCGGTGTCGACGCCGAGCGGATGTTCCTTACCCTGATGATCGCGCACCACAGGGGCGCCGTCGACATGGCCGAGGCCGTACAGGATCGCGCCAACGCCGCGTCGATCCTCGGCTTCGCCAACTCGGTCATCATCTCCCAGGAATCCGAGATCGCCCTCATGGAGTCGATGCTCGCCGCCCGCGAACTCTGATCTGTAGCCCCACAAACCCGGGCTTTTCGGGGCTCAGCTCACAGTTCGGGGAGACGTTCGGGGGCCTGCTCGGCGTAGAGCTCGGCGTACGTGCCGCCGGCGGCGAGCAGCTCCCGGTGGGTGCCCGACTCGACCACCCGGCCCGCGTCGACCACGAAGATCACGTCGGCCGTCACGATGGTCGACAAGCGGTGCGCGATGGCGATCGTGGTGCGTCCGCGGGAGGCCGTGTCCAGGGCGGCCTGCACGACGCGCTCAGAGATCGCGTCGAGGGCGCTCGTGGCCTCGTCGAGGATCAGCACCTCCGGGTCCTTGAGCAGTACCCGGGCGATCGCCACCCGCTGTTTCTCGCCGCCGGAGAGCCGGTAGCCGCGTTCTCCGACGACGGTGTCATACCCGGCGGGGAATGACGCGATGGTGTCGTGGATGTTCGCGGCCCGCGCCGCCGTCTCGAGTTCGGCATCCGTCGCCTCGGGCTTGGCGTACCGCAGGTTGTCGGCGATGGTGGCGTGGAAAAGATAGGTCTCCTGGCTGACGATGCCGATGTGCGAGACGAGGGATTCCTGTTCGAGGTCGCGTACGTCCACGCCGGAGAACAGTACCCGGCCGCCGGTGGCCTCGTAGAACCGCGGGATCAGATACGACACCGTGGTCTTGCCCGCACCGCTGGGCCCCACGAAGGCCGCGAACGCGCCGGGTTCGATCGTGAAGGAGACAGCGTCCAGGGTCGGTCTGGACTCGGCGGACGCATCCGGGTACGCGAAGGTGACGGCGTCGAACTGTACCTCACCGGTCACCGCGGGCACCGGACGCGCGTCCTGGGCGTCGCTGATGGCCGGGGTGAGGTCAAGGTACTGGAAGATGCGCGCGAAGAGGGCGCTGGAAGTCTGCAGGTCCAGGGCCACGCGCATGAGGCCGAGCAGCGGGAAGAGCAACCGCGCCTGCACGGTGGTGAACGCCACGACGGTGCCCGCGGTGATGTCGGTGGCGCCGTTGGTGAGCAGCAACCCGGCGACGAGGTAGACGATGGCCGGGATGCTGGACAGGAAGATGCTGACCATGGCAAAGAACCACTGACCGCTCATCTGCTGGCTGACCTGCAGCCGCACCTGGTTGTCATTCTCGTGCGAGTACCGGGCGATCTCGGCGTTCTGCCGGGTGAAGCTCTTGGACAACAGGATGCCCGACACGCTCAGCGTCTCCTGAGTGATCGCGGTCATGTCGGAGAGCGACTCCTGCGTCTTCGAGGCGATGCGGGCCCGTACCTGGCCGACCCGGCGCTGCGCGAACACCAGGATCGGCATCAGGATCACCGCGACGATCGCCAACTGCCAGTTGAGCAGCAGCATGGCCACGAACGCCGCGATCACGGTGACGGCGTTGCCGAGCACGCTGGAGACCGTGTTGGTGAGCACCCCGGCCACCCCGCCGACGTCGTTCTGTAGCCGGGACTGGATCACGCCGGTCTTGGTGCGGGTGAAGAAGCTGAGCTCCATGGCCTGTAGGTGGCTGAACAGCTTCACCCGCAGCTCGCCCATCACCGAGTTGCCCACCGTGGCGGTGAGCCAGGTCTGCCAGACGCCCAACAGGACCGTGGTCACATATGCCGCGATCATGAGGGCCACGAGCACGGTCAACCGCTGCAGGTCGGGTCCGCCGGATTCCGGGAAGAGGCCCTGATCGAACGCCCGCTGGATCAGCAACGGCGGCAGCACCGAGAGGCCGGCGGAGAGCAACACCAGGATCACCGTGACGGTGAGCTTGCGGCCGTGCGGTGCAAACAGGGCCCGGATGCGTCCCAACAGGTTCGGGATCACGGGCGCTTCGGCGTTCTCGGCCTTCTGGGCCTGCGGGTCATCGCCGCTGACACGAGTGCGGCGCCCCCGGAATTGTTCTGCGGGACGTGCTCCCCCGCCGTGCATTCCGCTCATTGCTTCACTCTAAGTCAGCGGACCGACCCCGAAGATTCGGGGCCGGTCCGTCGCGGCGATGCCAGTGCCGGCATCGACCACGTCTGAAAGGTGATTCAGATCATAGCCTCTGGCCTGGCCGGGGGTCTATCCCTTGGTCGACCCTGCCAGCAGGCCGCGCACGAAGTAGCGCTGCAGGCTGAAGAACACGATCAACGGCACCACGAGCGACACGAACGCCGCTGCGGTCAGTCTCTGCCAGTCCTGGCCTCTCGTACCGGTGAGCTCCGCCAGCCTCTGGGTGAGCGGTGCCACATCTTGTGTGCCACCGGAGAAGATCAACGCCACGAGCAGGTCGTTCCAGACCCAGAGGAACTGGAAGATCGCGAAGGACGCCAGCGCCGGAACGGCCAGCGGCAGCACGATGCGGAAGAACACCTGGCCGTGGGTGGCGCCATCCACTCGTGCCGCCTCGATGACCTCGCCGGGGATCTCGGAGATGAAGTTGTGCAGCAGGAAGATCGCCAGGGGCAGCGCGAAGATCGTGTGCGCGATCCACACGGGCAGGTAGCCCTGTTCGGGGATCATCGGGATCAGGTCGTGCACCCAGGCCTGGCCGGGGCGCAGGAACTGCGTGAACATCTGCAGCAGCGGGATCAGGGCCAGCTGCAGCGGCACGATCTGCAGGGCGAAGATCAGCACGAAGAGGGCACCGCTCCACTTGAACTTGATCCAGGCGAAGGCGTACGCGGCCATCGCGGCGATCACGAGCGGGAACAGGGTGGCCGGGATCGCGATGGCCAGCGAGTTCACGAAGTAGGCGCCCAGCTGCGGCGACGACTGCGAGGTGCTGAACAGCACCTCTTTGTAGTTGTCCAGGGTGAAGCCGGGGTTCTGGAAGATCGTCCACCAACCGGTGGTGCTGATCAGGCCGGCCGGACGGAACGACGAGATGAACAGGCCGAAGGTGGGCAGGGTCCACAGCACGGCGATGACGAGGGCCACCACCGTGGCGGTTCGCGAGGTGAGCCGGCGCTTGACCCGCTCGGACTTGCCGACGACCTCGGCTGTCGTGTTCGCCTTCGCCGTGGTGGCACCCGGGATGGGCAGGTCGACTACGTTGTCGCTCATCGGATCTCCCTCTGCTGACGCAGGATTCGTACGTTGTAGATGACGATCGGCAGCACCAGGAGGAACAACACGATCGCGAGCGCGGCGCCACGGCCCTGCTCGCCGGCCCGGAAGGCCTGGGTGTACATCTCGTTGGCGATGACGCTGGTGTTGAAGTTACCGGCGGTCATGGTTCGCACAATGTCGAACACCTTGAGGGTGGCGATCGAGATCGTGGTGATGACCACGACCAGCGAGCCACGGATGCCCGGCAGCGTCACGTTGGTGAACCGCTGCCAACCGTTGGTGCCGTCGAGCTGAGCCGCCTCGATCTGCTCGGTGGGCACGCCCTTGATCGCGGCGGAGCAGATGACCATGGCGAAACCGGTCTGGATCCAGATCATCACGACGATCAACAGGAACGTGTTGATGGGCGAGGTCTGCAGCCATTGCACGGGCTCGGCGCCGAACCAGACCAGAATCTGGTTGAGCAGGCCGATCTGGGCGTTGTCGCCCGACTTGTAGTCGTAGACGAACCGCCAGATGATGCCGGCGCCCACGAACGAGATGGCCATGGGCATGAAGACCAGGGCCTTGAAGTACTTCTCACCGCGGGACTTGTCGATGAACATCGCGTAGGCGAGGCCGATGGCGGTGGAGAGGATCGGCACCACGACCACCCAGATCACGGTGTTGCCGAGGGTGACGAGGGCGGCCGGCTGGGTGAACATCCAGACGAAGTTGTCTGCTCCAACCCAGTCGCCGGCGCCGTTGCTGAAGGCCAGCAGCGAGGTGCGGATGGCCGGATAGATGAGCCCGACGAGCAGCAGCAGCAGCGCGGGGAGGAGGAAGAAGGCGAGTTGCCAGTAGTCGCGCCCGCGTTTGGGCGCTTTGTCGATCAAAAAGAGTATGAGCCCGATGACGAGCGAGAAGGCGGCGAGAGCTGCCACCACCTGAATTATCTTGCCGAGTAGATCCGCGGTCGTCATTGGCCGGACCCTTCTATGGTGTCGAGGAAGAAGCTGCGAAGAGTGGGAGGTATGCGGGTGGGTCCGCCTCACGGCGGACCCACCCGGTCACGCTGGTGCTAGCTCTTCGGCCAGCTGGACTCGATGGTGTCGACAACCTTCTGGGTGTCGTCGCCACTGAGCCAGTTCACGATGCCCTTCCAGAAGGAGTCGGTGCCAACGGCACCCGGCATCAGGTCAGAGCCGTCGAAACGGAAGACCGTGTTCGGGTCCTGCAGGATCTCGACGCTCTGCTTCAGGATGTCGCTGGATGCGAGCGAGGCGTCGAGGCCGGTGTTGGCGCTGATGACGCCGCCCAGCTCAACGCGGTTGTTCGCCCAGGTGTCGCTCGAGAGGTAGCTGAGCACTGCGGTGATCTCGTCGCTCTCGTTGAACGCGCTGACCAGCTCGCCACCACCGGTGACGGCCTGCTCTCCGCCGGCCTCGGCGGGCGGCAGCAGGAACGCGTAGACGTCGCCGTCAGGCGCGACCGTCACGGCCGAGCCATCCGCGTTCTTCCAGAAGCCCTCGTAGAACGAGGCCTGGTGGTGCAGGGCGCAGGTGCCGTCGAGAACCGGCAGGCCGGCGTCGCCGAACTCCGTGGAGATGATCGAGGACACGTCGCCGAGTCCACCGTTGACGTACTCCGGGTTCTTCAGGATGTCGCCGACCGAGTTGAAGGCGGTGACGATGGCGGGATCGTTGAACGGGATCTCGTGCTTGACCCACTTGTCGTAGGTGTCCGCTCCGGCCTGGCGGAGAACGTAGTCCTCGACCCAGTCCGTTCCCGGCCAACCCGTGGCGTCACCCGATCCGACACCGGCACACCACGGCACGGTGCCGTCGGCGGCGATCTTGGCGGTGAGGGTCATCATCTCGTCGAGCGAGGTGGGGACTTCGTAGCCCTTCTCCTCGAACATCGACGGGGAGTACCAGACGTAGCCCTTGACGCTGGCCATCAGCGGTGCGGCGTAGAAGGTGCCGTCGGACGCGGTGCCGTAGCCCTTCCAGTCCGTCGACCACCACTTGTCCACGTTGGCCTCGACGGCCTCGGGAGCGGGCTTGAGGAAGCCGGCGTCGGCAAGCTTGTTGAACAGGCCCGGCTGCGGGATGATCCCGATGTCCGGCGCGCTGCCACCCTCGGCGAGAACGGCGATCTGAGCCTCGAACTCCTTGGTGCCTGTGTAGTTCACCGTGATACCGGTGCAGGCCTGGAAGTCGGCCCAGGACTGCACGAGGCGGTCGGCCTCGTCATCCTGAATGGTTCCACCGATGCTGACCTCGGGGTTGCCCTCGAAGGTTCCGTAGTCGGTGTAGGCGGAGCAGTCGGTGTCGGCCGCGTCCTGGGCGGCGATGTCGCCGGTACAACCGGTCAGGGCGAGTCCCATCACTGCGGCTGCAGCGACCGGGACGAAAAGCCGGCGATGCTGTTTCACGCTCATGCAAATCCTCCTCGTTGAGTGTTGCTTGTGGTCGCTTTCGGTTTTTCCGAACGACCGAATGTGTACTGCAGGTGCTCTGGGTCACACATCTGGAAACGGTTGCATAAGGAACCGGTTCCACACCACAAAGTACGGCACTGATTGCTTCGCCACAAGCCCAAAATGATTACGGATTGGCAAAGATCGCGCTCTCACGCCAAGTCGCACAGATGAGCGTCACGCTCCGGTCCCGAGTTTATGGAACCGGTTCCACTGGCGAGTGGGAACCGCTAGGGTGTGCACTAGCGTTTCCAAGGACGGAGGCTGAGATGAGCGCAATAGCCGATGTCGCGCGCCTCGCGGGAGTCGCCAAAGCCACGGCGTCCCGCGCCCTCAGCGGCCGGGGGTACGTCTCAGAAGAGACCCGGCAGAAGGTCGTCGCCGCCGCAGCCCTCATCGGCTACGTCGCCTCGCCCAACGCCGCGAGCCTCGTCACCGGTCGCACGCAGAGCGTGGGCGTGATCATCCCGTTCATCAGCCGCTGGTTCTTCTCGGAGATCCTGGAGAGCCTCGAGCAGTCGCTGCTCGCCCAGGGGTACGACATGACGCTCTACAACTTGCCCACGCACTCCGTCGAGCGGGAGCGGGTCTTCGATTTCTTCCTTGCCCGCAAGCGGTTCGACGGCGTCATCTCGGTCGGCGTGGAACTCAGCGACGACGAGGTGACCCAGCTGCACCGCCTCGGCCGCCCACTGGTGGGCATCGGCGGCGAGATCCCGGGCGTGCACACCATCGCGATCGACGATGTCGCCACCGCACGCCTGGCCACCGAGCACCTGCTCAGCCTCGGGCACACCGACATCCGTCATGTCGGCGGCGACCAGATCGACCAGATGGACTTCGCCGTGCACACCAAGCGGCTGACCGGCTTCAATGCGGCCATGCGGGCCGCCGGCCACTCGACCGACGACGGCTTCTCCGCCTGCGCGTTCACTGTTCCCGGCGGGTACGAGGCGGGTCTCGCCCTGTTCGGTGACCCGCGCCGCCGGCCGACGGCGGTGTTCGCCGCGAGCGACGAGATCGCCGTCGGACTCATCATCGCCGCCAGGGAACTCGGCATCCAGATTCCCACCGAGCTGTCGGTGATCGGCATCGACGGGCATCCGTATGCCGAGATGTTCCGGCTCACCACCATCGAACAGCATCCGCGCAACCAGGCCCGGATGGCCGTGGATTGGCTGCTCAGCGCCCTCGCCCAGCCGTCGACCGTCGGCTCGGCGCAGCTGACCCGGGCGCCGACCAACCTGGTGATGCGCTCCAGCACGAGCGCGCCGCGCTGATCGAGGGCGTCGGATGCGCGGCCGGTGTGCGCGGTGTCGCCGCTCCGGGTTAGCCTCGTGGGATGATTCCCGACCCGAGCACCGAGCAGACGGATGAGCCGGTGCGCGATCGCTGCGGCGCCGATGCCGGGAGCACCACCGCGGGGCGCCTCGGTTCTGCAGGGTCGGGAACAACAACAGCAGCAGCAGCGGCACCAGCAACAGTTGCAGGACCAGCAGCGGAGGCCGTGGGCGGCACAGGTGACGTCACCACCGTGACCACGCGGTACGCGCCCGCCCGCCCCGTGGACCTGGCTGCCACGATGGCCCCGCACTGCCGCGGCCGGGGGGATCCCACCTGCCGCACAGACCCCGCGGGAATCTGGCGCACCCAGCGCACCCCGATCGGACCGGCGACCCTCCTGCTCCGCCAGGGCGCCGACGGCGACATCCACGCCCAGGCGTGGGGCCCTGGCGCCGGGTGGTGCATCGACCGGGTGCCCAAGCTGCTCGGTTCAGAGGACGACTGGAGCGGCCTCGACCTCACCGCGCATCCGGCCATCGCGGAGGTCCGCCGCCGGGCACCCGGCGTGTGGCTGGGCAGTTCGGGGCTCGTGTTCGAGTCCCTGATCCCGGCGATCATCGAACAGAAGGTGACCGTGCTGGAGGCCCACCGCGCCTGGTACCGGCTCATCCGGCAGCACGGCGAGCCGGCCCCAGGGCCGGCCCCCGCGGGCATGATGGTCTCGCCGGGGCCGGAGCGCTGGCGGCTCGTACCGTCGTGGGATTGGCACCGCGCCGGCGTGGACCCGCGGCGCTCACGCACGGCCGTCACGGTCGCCGCCGTCGCGGCCTCCCTCGACCGCCCGGTCGACGCCGTCACCGCCGCACGCCGGCTGCAGTCGTTGCCGGGCGTCGGCCGCTGGACGGCCGCCGAGGTCACCCAGCGCTCGCACGGCGATCCGGATGCCGTGAGCGTGGGCGACTACCACCTCGCCGCCCAGGTGGGCTGGGCACTCACCGGCGCACCCGTCGACGACGACGGCATGCTCGAGCTGCTCGAGCCCTTCCTGGGCCACCGGCAACGGGTGGTGCGCCTCATCCTCGGCAGCGGCTACCGGGCACCGCGCCATGGCCCCCGGATGACCATCCAGGACCACCGTCGGCACTGACGGGCGCCGCGTGGGAACGTGCTCGCGGCGCAGGGAAGAGCTCGCGGCGGAGGAAAAATGTCGCGGCGCAGGTAAGGCGGCCGTGTAACCTGCGCCACGAGGTCAAACCTGCGCCACCACTGCATACCTGCGCCACGAGCGCACCGGCCGAGGGCCGGTGGCGGTCAGCTGTCGCCGGCGCCGATCGCCTCGGCCTCGTCGAGGGCGCTCTCCACGCCGCCGTCGGCGCGGGCCAGGTGGTGCCGGCCCAGCACGATCACGAGCAGGGCCACCAGAACGGATGCGCCCGCAGCGAAGAATGGCGTGGCCGAGGTGAACCCGTCGGCCAGGAGGGTGGCCGCAGGAGGTGCGATCGCGCCGCCGAGGAACCGGACCCCGGAGTATGCCGAGGACGCCACGCTGCGGGGCAGGTCGGTGGCCTCCATCACGCTTTCGGTGAGCACGGTGTTGAGCACGCCGAGCAGCAGGCCGCCCACGATCACGCAGAGCACCAGGCCCACGGCCGAGCCGATCAGCAGTCCGGCCGCGACCAGGTCAAGGGCGAGCAGCGGCAGCACGAGCCAGAGCACGCGGCTGCGGCGCATCCGGCGGGTGAGCAGCGGGGCGACCCACACCGACGTGATGGCGAGCGAGAGTCCCCAACCGAAGAAGACCAGGCCGAGGCTCACGGCGCTGCCCAGGCCCAGCGGAACGAGGGCGAACGGTGTGTAGGCCAGGAGCACGAAGAAGCCGATGTTGTAGAACAGGGCGGCGCCGGCGAGGATACCCAGGCCCGGCCGGGCGAGCGCCCGGAAGGGGGCGGACAGGCGGGTGGGCACGGGGCGCGGGCCCTCGGTCTTGAGGAGCACGACGATGGCGATGAAGCCCACGGCCATGAGGGTGGCGCTGCCGAAGAACGGTCCGCGCCAGCTGATGCTGCCCAGCAGTCCGCCCAGCAGCGGGCCGATGGCGATGCCCAGGCCCAGGGCAGCCTCGTAGAGGATGATCGCCGACGAGGTGCCGCCGGCCGCCGCTCCCACGATGGTGGCCAGTGCGGTGGAGATGAAGAGCGCGTTGCCCAGGCCCCAGCCGGCGCGGAAGCCGATGATCGACTCGACGTCCTGGGAGAGGCCGGCGGCGAGGGCGAACACCACGATCAGGGCGAGGCCGATCAGCAGGGTGCGTTTGGCGCCGATGCGGCTGGACAGCCAGCTGGTGAAGAACATGGCCACGCCCGTGATGAGCAGGTAGCTCGTGAAGAGCATCTCGGTCTCGGTGGGCGTGGCGGCGAGGTCGGCGGCGATGGCCGGCAGGATCGGGTCGACCAGGCCGATACCCATGAACGCGATGACGCAGGCGAAGGCCACCGCCCAGACCGCCTTGGGCTGGTGCAGGATGCTCGCGCCCGCGGCAGACCCGGCGACGGCATGGCCGGCGGCGGGCCCCGCACTGGTCGTGGCAGTCGATACCGATCCGCCTGAGGCAGATCCGGCCGAGGCGAGACCGCTCGAAACCTGTCGTGTGCGGCGGCTCATCGGGCGACCTCCGACGGCGTCTCGGCCAGGCGCCCCGGCGCCGCCTGGCGTTCGGTGGCCTCGACCCGATCGCGGAGAATGGCGACGGCCCGCTCGAGCGTGTCGACATCGGATGCGGGCAGATCGGCGAAGTAGGGCAGCAGGGCGGCGGCCAGCTCGGTGCGCCAGGCCAGCAGGGCGGCCTCGCCGGCCGGGGAGATCGCGATGAGGCTGACACGCGCGTCGGCGGCGTCGCTGGTGCGCGCGATCCAGCCGCGGGCGAGAAGGCCTCCCACCAGCTTGGTGACGGTGGGCTGCGAGACGCGGCTGAGCTCGGCGAGCTCGCCGAGACGGATGGGGCCGCTCGTGAGCAACACGCTCAGCGTGCGCCAGAGGGCCGGCGATTCGGTGCCGCGGGCGGCGCGGGCGGCGACCCGGGTGAGGCGGTGGTTGACGGAGACCAGGTCCCCGAGGATGGCATGTAGATCAGCAGGCATCCGCCAACTATATACATAGCCAAGCTATATATCCACCCCACCGTCCCCACATCGGCTCCCCCCAGCGGTGCCAGGCACCCTCCGCCATGGCGCGCGCCTCGCCAGACTGGCCCATTTTCGCTAGTCACCGCGGCTCCGCACTAGCGAGAACGGGCCACTCATCGCCCGGGAGCCGGACAGGGCCGGGTGCGGCTACAGACTCCGGGCGCGAGGCTGTGGACAACTCCAGCGCCTCGGCCGCAAATGCGGAACAGTCTCCGCATGAACTCGAGAAAACCACTCCCGCCCGGCCTCCCCGAGCCGGCCTTCACCGTCGGTCAAGCTCAGAGCGTCGGAGTCCCCGGACACCGGCTGCGCGCCCGCGACCTCAACGCCGAGGTCGCCGGTGTCCGATCTCTGCGCCACGATCTGGAGCTCGCCGAACGCTGCGCCTTGTTCCAACTGCGGCTGACTCCGGAGAGCTTTTTCAGTCACACAACCGCCGCGCAGCTGCACAAGATTCCAGTCCCGCACGATGCTGCCCACAGCTCCCTGTTACACATCTCCCTCCCGGCACCGCACCGAGCCCCGCACGCGCGCGGCATCGCCGGGCATTCGCTGCAGATCGAACCGCATGACCTGCTGACGCGCCCCGACGGGCTTCGGGTGACCACACCGCTGCGCACATGGTTCGACCTGGCACACATGCTGGGCCTACTCGACTTGGTGGCAGCCGGCGACGCACTCATCCACTGGCGGCTTCCGCTTGTCTCAGCGGTGGATCTGGCGGATGCCCTCAACCGCCCGCTCAACAGACGCATCCTGCGCAAGATTCGACAGGCAGCCGCACTGCTGAACGACCGTTCGGAATCCCCTCCGGAGTCGAAACTACGAGCAATCCTTGAACTAGCCGGGTTGCCGCTCTCAGGCGTGAATCACGTTGTCAGCGATGCGTTTGGGGAGTTTGTGGCCAGAACCGACCTCACCATCGCTCGATATCGGATCATCCTGGAGTACCAGGGCGACTACCACCGCACGACAAAAGGACAGTGGCGGGCGGACATGACCCGGCGCGCCAAGCTGGAAGCGCAGGGATGGCGCGTGATGGACCTCAATGCCGACGACCTGAAAAACCCGACGGAACTTGTGCAGCGCATCCGCGCCCTTGCGCAGCTGCCACCCCTGCTGTCGACGCGGACGACTCCCCTCTCCACCACATGACGTGACGTGACGTGCTCGATGTCGCGAGTGCGCCGCACGTTTCGCTAGCCAAGATGGGCCAGTCAGGGACGAACGGGCATGGGTGGCCCGGAAATGCTAGTGCGGGAGGGGCACGCACTAGCAAGAATGGGCCAGTCAGGTCTCGACCGGCGACGGGAGTCGCGGGAGGGGTGGAGAGTCGCGGAAGGGGCGGGAGTCGCGGGAGGGGTGGAGAGTCGCGGAAGGGGCGGGAGTCGCGGGAGGGGCGGGGAACGGAAACGGGCGCCGCATCCGTGTGGATGCGACGCCCGTTTCACGAGTGTGCGGCTAAGCCGTTACACCTGAAGAACCAACCCCTTGCGGGGCGTGATTACTTGAGGGTGACGGTGGCGCCAGCGGCCTCGAGGGAAGCCTTTGCCTTCTCGGCAGCTTCCTTCGCAACGCCCTCGAGGACGGCCTTCGGCGCGCCATCGACAACGGCCTTGGCCTCGCCGAGGCCCAGGCTGGTGAGCTCGCGCACAACCTTGATGACCTGGATCTTCTTGTCGCCAACGGCGTCGAGGATGACGTCGAACGCGCTCTGCTCTTCGACCTCTTCGGCAGCGGCGGCGGGGCCAGCGGCTCCGGCGACGGCGACGGGGGCAGCGGCGGTGACCTCGAAGGTCTCCTCGAATGCCTTGACGAACTCGGAGAGCTCGATGAGGGTGAGGCCCTTGAACTGCTCGAGCAGCTCTTCAGTGGAAAGCTTTGCCATGATTTTTCTCCTATTAGTTTCTAAAGTTACTCACCGCGGTACAGGCAGATGCCTAGTTCGCGGACTCCTGCTTTTCACGCAGCGCGTCGATGGTGCGAACAGCCTTCGACAGCGGTGCGTTGAACAGATATGCGGCTCCGAACAGCGAGGCCTTGAAGGCGCCGGCAAGCTTGCCGAGCAGAACTTCACGGGACTCGAGGTCGGCGAGCTTGCCTACCTCTGCGGCGGTCAGGGGGTTACCGTCGAAGTAACCGCCCTTGACAACCAGGAGAGGGTTTGCCTTGGTAAAGGCACGCAGCTTCTTTGCGACGGCGACAGGGTCACCGTGCACGAAAGCAATTGCGGACGGGCCAACGAGCTCCTCGTCAAAAGACGTGATGCCGGCGTTGTTGGCCGCAATCTTGGTCAGCGTGTTCTTTACCACGGCGTACGTGGCGTCCTCACTGATGGACGTGCGCAGCTCCTTGAGCTTCGCAACAGTGAGACCGCGGTACTCGGTGAGCAGAACGGCGGTCGAGCTCTGGAACTTGTCCTGCAGCTCGGCGACCGTTGCTTCCTTGTTCGCCATGGCGCTCCTCTAAATATTCATGTGCCGGTAGCCCGGGGCGCAGACATGAAAAAAGCCCCAGCGCAAGCGCCGGAGCTGAGGCCAGTTGGACTGGCTAACTTCGAACACCTGCGCGGGCCGTTCACGTGAATGAACCTTCGATCGCTTTTCCATTTCTGGGCAGCGACAACCGGCGGTCTTTGGCTGTTCCCCACCCTACGGGATGCGCGGGGCCCGGCGCAAATCGACGGCCACACACGCAATCCCGAAAAAGTAGTTGACAGAAGTCCACTAAGTATTTATAGTTGACATCTGTCAATCAGATCTATGGAGATTCATGCCTCGCCGCTCTCGCACCACCACCACACCGAAACGTGCCATCTCGGCCGACGGTTCCATGTCCAAGCGCCAAGTGCTCGAGGCCCTGTCCGGCCTGCTGCTGGGCATGTTCGTCTCGATCCTCGCCGGAACCGTCGTCAGCACGTCGCTGCCGATCATCATCTCCGACCTGAAGGGTGACCAGTCCGCGTACACCTGGGTCATCACCGCGACGCTGCTGGCCACCACGGTCTCCACGCCCATCTGGGGCAAGTTCGCCGACCTCTTCAACCGCAAGCTTCTCATCCAGCTGGCCCTGGCCACGTTCGTGATCGGCTCGGCCCTGGCCGGCTTCTCCCAGGACACCGGAACCCTCATCGGCTTCCGCGTGCTGCAGGGCCTCGGCGCCGGCGGCCTCGCCGCGCTCAGCCAGATCATCATGGCCGACATCATCAGCCCGCGTGACCGTGGCAAGTACGCCGGCCTCTTCGGCGGCGTCATGGCGCTCGGCACCGTCGGCGGACCGCTGCTCGGCGGCGTGGTGACGGATGCGTTCGGCTGGCGCTGGAACTTCTTCATCGCCCTGCCCATCGCCATCGTGGCCATCGTGCTCCTGCAGCGCACCCTGCACCTCCCCGCCCGCGTCAAGCGCGTGGTCAAGATCGACTACCTGGGCGCCGCACTCATCGCCGGTGGCGTGTCACTGCTGATGATCTGGGTCACCCTGGCCGGCAACGACTTCGAGTGGGCATCCGTCACCTCGTTCATCATGGTCGCCGCGGCCGCCGTGCTGCTCATCTCCGCTGTGATCGTGGAGTTCAAGGTCCCCGAGCCCATCATCCCGCTCACGCTGTTCAAGAACCGCACCTTCACCCTGGCCACGATCGCCAGCATCTCGGTGGGTGTCTCGATGTTCGGCACCTCGGTGTTCCTCAGCCAGTACATGCAGCTGGCGCGGGGCGCCACGCCCACCCAGTCCGGCCTGCTGACCATTCCGATGATGGGCGGTCTGCTCATCTCGTCGACCCTGTTCGGCACCCTGATCAGCCGCACGGGCAAGTGGAAGGCCATCATGGTCTCCGGCGCGGTCCTTGTGGTCGCCGGCCTGCTACTGCTCGGCACCCTGCAGTACGACACCAACCTGGTCCTGGTCGGCATCTTCATGGCCGTCCTCGGCGCGGGCCTCGGCATGCTCATGCAGAACCTCGTGCTCGTGGTGCAGAACTCGATCGAGGTGCAGAACCTCGGCGTCGCCACCAGTGCTGTCACGTTCTTCCGCAGCCTCGGCGGCACCGTGGGCGTCTCGGTGCTCGGTTCGGTACTCGGCACCGTCGTGGCCCAGCACATCAAAGACGGCATCGCAGACCTCGCCCCGGCCGACCAGGCCGTCGCGGTGCAGACGCTGGGCTCCGGCGCCATCCCGCACATCAGCAATCTGCCCGGCGCGATCCGCGTCGTGGTCGAGTCCGCGTACGGCTCGGGCGTCGGCACCGTGTTCCTGCTCGGTGTGCCGTTGGCCCTGATCACGCTTATCATGGTGGCGCTGATGCCCAACGCTTCGCTCGGCACCCAGAATGCGATCTCGCTGGCCAAGGCCAAGGCCGAGATCGACTCGTCCGCGCCGACCCGCACCGGAACGGGCCACATCGCGGCCGAGAGCCTCGAAGACGCCGACCTGCGCGAGCGTGAAGACGCCGAAGACATCCTCATCGAGGTGGGTGCGGCATCCGCCGGCCTGACCCCGGTGGGCCTGGCCCACCCGACGGGTTCGATTCGCGTGCAGCCGGGCGCAGACGAGACGCTCGGACAGCACAGCACGGGTCGCTAGTGTGATGGTCATGACCGACCACGGCGAACTCCCCCCGGTCGCCGGCGCCCCCGGCGACGCGGCCCCCTCGGCCGACGTCGCCGAGGCGCTGGCCCAGGTGGAGGAGCAGATGATGGTGCTGGCGGCGTACGTGCGCGGCGCCATCCGCGAGGCGGCCACCCGGATCGACCCGGCGCTGCAGCCCTTCGGCCTCAAGATCCTGCGGTCGCTGCGGCGCTGCGGCCCCACGCACGCCAGTGCGCTGGCCGAGTCGCTCGACGTGGACCGCAGCGTGATCAGTCGCCAGGCCCGGCTATTGCAAGACCTCGGCCTGCTCGAGCTCAAGACGGATCCTGCCGACGGGCGAGCTCGGTTCCTCGCGGCGACGCCGCTGGCGATCGCCAAGCTGGCCGAGGTGCCCGGGAGCGACAGGAGCCTGCTGTACTCCCGGCTCTCCAGCTGGCCGGAGGCCGATCTGCACCAGTTCGCCCGGCTCCTGGAACGGCTGAACTCCCCCAACGGCGACCTGCCGGCCGGCTCCTAGCGGATCGACCCCGCCGGCCGGTGACGGGCGGCCGGCAGCCCGGCCGCCATTCCGAGCAGTGCGGGTATTGGAGACCCCGGACTAGTCGATCGTGATGATGTCGGTCGGATTCTCCGACAGCGTGTACATCCGGTAATCGGGGTCGTGACCGGCGATCTGGAAGAGCGACCCCTCCTCGAACGTCGACCTATGCTGGCCGGTCAGCAAGTACCCGCTGTCTTGCCCGTCGAAGAGGCCGGGGTCTGCAACGCGGAGATCTTCCTCGGTTTGTTCCGGGTGGTTGCGCAGAATCGCGGCGACAAGGTCAGCGTCGGACCCGCCATGGAACGAGACCGTGAACGTGGTGAACACGTTCAACCATGCTCCGTGTGCTGGTACGTCGCCCTTCGCAGCTTCGGCGGGAAACCCCGAGAATGTGGGCGTGGAGAGCTGGATGTCGTCCGCTCGCGGCAACCCGTCGGGGATGGCCCGCGGAGGTCCGTAGAAGCTGATGTTGTTGTCGGCAACGATCTGTGCGTCACCGATGATCTTGGCGTAGGCATCCCGCAACCCGGCGTTCATCAACGGCCCGCGTTCGGTGAGCCAAGCGCTACGGTCCGCGTCGGGGTTGTCGTAGAACGGCGAGTCGATCACATCTTCGATGAGAAAGGTCAGCGCAGCGTCGCGGGCCGATTTCGCGTCCTTGATAGTGAAGCCGTTCTCCGTCACGGACTTGTCGACGGCGGACGGATCCCACATGAGGTCCGGCGAGGTCGTGTCCCACGTGACGTGGCAGTATGTGCCTACGGTGTCCGCGACCTGCTCCAGGGCAACGACGTCGCTCTCATCGGTGGTGCCATGAGCGCACGGTTCGCCGAGCGGTCTAAGTGCGGCGGATGCCGTCGGATCGACGGTCGCCGCAGACGTGTGCACCGGCTTGTCGCTCGCCACGTCGCCCGCCGAGGACGCGCAGGCGCCCAATGTGAGCGCGGCAGCAGCGACGAGCAGGGCACTTCCGGCAGCCCGGTACCGCAACGTGTTGAGCATCTGGTCTCTTCTCAGGTGGATCTGGGCCCTGCCGCACGCTCCGGACTTGCCACAGGACACGGCGGGATTGCTTTGCATTTGCCTGCACATCAGGGATAACTCTCATAAACCTAGTGGCGAGCGAGGCCGGGTGCCGACGTGTCGCAGCCCCCCGGAGCGGATGGCGCTCTGCCGGGCGCCCGGTTTCGGGATGACGAGGCGGTCGTCAGCCCGGTCGACGGGCCCGGTCCGGCGGTGCGGCGTATGCAACGTTCTGCTCGACGAGAACCACACGCCCACCGCCCCGCTGCCCGGGTTGCACGCGACTCGCCGCCGGGAGACACCCGGTCGTCGACCCCACCGGCCGGCTGACGGGCGTCAGGCCAGCGGCAGCTCCACCCGGAAGCTCGTGCGGCCCGGCCGGCTGTCCACCGTGACCTCGCCGTGGTGCGCCTGCACCACGGCCTGCACGATCGCCAGGCCGAGGCCCGTGCTGCCGCCGGTGCCGCGGAACCTGGAGGTGTCGCCGCGGGCGAACCGCTCGAACAGGGTGGCCCGCAGGTTCTCGGGGATACCAGGGCCGTCATCCGTCACCGTCACCACGGCCCGGTCGCCCTCGGTGGCGAGCGCGACCTCCACCCGGGTGCCCGGGTCGGTGTGCACGCGGGCGTTGGCGAGCAGGTTCGCGAAGACCTGGTGCAGGCGCGGGCCGTCGCCGGCCGCCAGTACGGGCTCCTCGGGCAGGTCCAGGTCCCAGACGTGGTCGCGGCCGGCCGCGTGGGCATCGCTGACCACGTCGACGAGCAGGCTCGTAAGGTCGACGGGTTCGCGCTCCAGTTCGCGACCCTCGTCCAGCCGGGCGAGCAACAGCAGGTCCTCGACGAGGCCGGTCATCCGGATGGATTCGCTCTCGATGCGGCCGATGGCGTGCTTGGTGTCCGGCGGCAGGTCCTGGCCGCTGCGCCGGGTGAGTTCCGAGTAGCCGCGGATCGACGCGAGCGGGGTGCGCAGCTCGTGGCTGGCATCCGCGACGAACTGGCGCACCTTGTTCTCGCTGGCCTGCCGGGTCTCCAGGGCGACGTCGACATGGTCGAGCATGCGGTTGAGCGCCGAGCCCACCCGACCCACCTCGGTGCGTGGGTCGGTGTCGGCTGCCGGCACCCGCTCGACCAGGAGCACCTCGCCGCGGTCCAGCGGCAGTTCGGAGACCCGTGTAGCGGTCTCGGTCACCCGCTGCAGCGGGCGCAGGGCCAGCCGCACGATGGCGGTGGCCAGGAAGGCCACCAGCACGATGCCGGCCAGGGAGACCAGCGCGATGATAACGGCCAGTTGGGTGGCGGTCCCCGTGACCGACGAGACCGGCAGGCCCACGAGGAAGAGTGTTCCGGAGCGGGCGGTTTCGGCCATCACCCGGTACTCCCCCACGTCGCCGCCGAGGTCGACGCTGAACGGCTCCGAGGTCTGCCCGTTCCGCACGGCCGTGTCCAGCTCGGTCACCAGCTGGGTGACCTGGTCGTTGGTGAGCGCCACGACCGTGCCGCTCTGGTCGGTGTACCCGGCCGTGACGCTGCTGCCGTCGTAGACCAGCGCGAGTGTGCCGGACTGCTGCGACGGCCCGTTCAGCACGTCGCTGGCGGAGGGTGACACCCCGCTCGGGGGACGGTCGAACAGGTTGATCGACCGGTCGGCGGTGTTCTTGAGTTGGCTGTCGAGCCCGTCCATCAGGTTGGCGCTCAGGATGGCGACGCTCACGACGCCGATCACGAGGCTGACCAGGGCGAGCAGCCCCACGACCGCCACCACCAGGCGGCGGCGCAGGGTCCAGGGTGCCCGGCCGCTCGGCGTGGCGATGATCGGCGCCGGCGGCCGGGTGGAACGAGTGTTCATCAGGCGATCTTCAGCATGTATCCGGCGCCGCGCACGGTGTGGATCATCGGCTCCCGGCCGGCGTCCACCTTCTTGCGCAGGTAGGAGATGTAGATCTCGACCACCGACGACTTGCCGCCGAAGTCGTAGCTCCAGACCCGGTCGAGGATCTGCGCCTTGCTGAGCACCCGGCGGGGGTTGCGCATCAGGAACCGGAGCAGCTCGAACTCGGTGGCGGTCAGTTCGATCTGATCGCCGGCGCGGAACACCTCGTAGCTGTCCTCGTCGAGGGTGAGGTCGCCCACGGTAATCCGGGGGTCGGTGGAGTCGGACACCGCGAGGGTGGACCGGCGGATGAGGCCGCGCAGCCGGGCCACGACCTCCTCCAGGCTGAACGGCTTGGTCACGTAGTCGTCGCCACCGGCGGTGAGGCCGGCGATGCGGTCGTCGAGAGAGTCCTTGGCGGTGAGGAAGAGCACCGGCGTCTCATAGCCATCCGCCCGCACCCGCTGCAGCACCTGCAGGCCGTCGATGTCGGGCAGCATGATGTCGAGCACGATCGCGTCGGGCCGGAACTCGCGCGCCAGGGTGAGTGCTGCACGGCCCTCACCGGCGGTGCGCACCTCCCAGCCCTCGTAGCGCAGAGCCATCGAGAGCAGATCGGTGAGCGTGGGTTCGTCGTCGACGACGAGCACCCGGATAGGGGAACCGTCGGCCTTGTGAAGGCGGGGTCCGTGGGCCGACTGCTCGTTCGCTCGTGGTGTCATGAGAAGTAGTATCCATGCCCTTCCTATGAGCCGGCTATGTGTTCTCCACGGCGACTCTGTGAACCCCCGCGCTGATTGTTCGGCGGGGCGGATGCCTCCGATTCCCTGGGCAAATTCATAGGCGCGCCATAGTCCGGCCATAACGGCGCTGCCTAGCTTCGAACTCATGAAGGCGGGATCCTCCCTGCCCCGGACTGGAGAATCGATGTTTGTCACCTATTTGCGACGAGAACTGGCGGGTCGCCGCAAGCAGACCGCCATCGTCGCCATCGGCATGGCGCTCGCCATCGCCCTGGTCATTATCGTCAACGCCGTCTCGAGCGGCGTGCAACTGGCCCAGTCCACCGTGCTCGCCTCGGTCTACGGGGTGGGCACCGACATCACGGTGAGCCAGACCCCCACGGCGCCCACCGAGGGTGAGTCCGGCGCGGGCGGACCGCAGAACTTCGACTTCGGCGCGGATGACGGCGCCACCACCGACGGCACCACCACCGTGAGCCAGGCCCGGCTCTCGGTCGACCGCGGCACCACCTCCTTCGACTCCACAGCCCTCGACACCGTGAGCGGCATCGACAACGTCACCGCCGCCGCGGCCACTCTGTCGCTGAGCAACACGACCTTCGACGGCGCCCTGCCCGACTTCTCCGAAAGCGGCGGCATGCCCACCGGCGGCGACGCCGCGGCCGGCGGCACCCCGCCCAGCGGCGGCCCGGACGGCGCCGGCGGCAGCTCGTTCAGCGTCGACTCGTTCACCGTGCTCGGCCTCGACCCGGCCGACGAGGCCGTCGGCCCGTTGTCCGCCGTGAGCCTCACCGACGGCCGCAGCCTCGAAAGCGCCGATGCGGGGACGAATGTCGCCGTGCTCGACGCCAGCTACGCGACCACCGCCGAGCTCGTCGTGGGCGACACCGTCGCCATCGCCGGCACCGACTTCACCGTCGTCGGCCTGGTCAGCGCATCCAGCGCGGATGCGGCCACCGCCTCCAACGTCTACATTCCACTCGACGTGGCCCAGTCGCTGTCCGGCCTCGACGGCCAGGTGACCGACGTCTACGTGCAGGCCGCATCGTCGACCGACATCGACCAGATCCAGACCGACATCGAGACCGCCCTGCCGGACGCCACCGTGCAGACCCAGTCCGACCTCGCATCGAGCGTGTCCGGTTCGCTCTCCAGCGCCTCCGACCTGGTGAAGAACCTCGGCCTGTGGCTGTCGCTCATCGTGCTGGCCGCCGCGTTCCTGATCGCCATCCTCTTCACCATCTCCGGCGTGACCCGGCGCACCCGCGAGTTCGGCACCCTCAAGGCGATCGGCTGGTCGAACGGGCGCATTGTGCGGCAGGTGGCCGGCGAGTCGCTCGTGCAGGGCCTGATCGGCGGCATCGTCGGCATCGCCATCGGCCTGATCGGCATCTTCGTGATCAATCTGGTCGCGCCAACGCTCACCGCCGGAGCGGCGGCCACCGAGGCCGGCCCCATGGGGATGCCGGGCGGCGGCGGCTTCGGCCAGCAGGCCGCGGAAGCCGCGACCAGCGACATCGTCCTGCAGGTTCCCGTGACCCTCTCGGTGATCCTCATCGCCGTGGGACTGGCCGTGCTCGGCGGCCTGTTGGCCGGCGCCATCGGCGGTTGGCGCGCCTCGCGGCTACGCCCGGCCGAAGCCCTCCGCAGCATCGCCTGATCCGCCTGACCACGTTTTCTCAAGTCCAGAGAAGGAACCTCGTAGCCATGTATCAACTGACCAACGTCACCAAGAAGTACGACCAGGGCAAACGCTCCGTGACGGCCCTCAACAATGTCACCCTGTCCATTCCCGACGGCCAGATGGTCGCCATCCAGGGTCCCACCGGCGGCGGCAAGTCCACGCTGCTGCAGATGCTCGGGGCGCTCGACCGGCCCACCGACGGAACCGTGGAGCTCGGCACCTCGAACCTCTCCAAGCTCGGTGACGGCCCGCTCGGCCAGATCCGGGCGCAGGAGATCGGTTTCGTGTTCCAGGGCTTCAACCTGATCCCCACCCTCACGGCGCAGGAGAACGTGGAGACCGCCCTCGCCCCGTTGGGCATCCCCGCGGCCGAGCGCACGTCCCGGGCCAGCGCGGCGCTGGCGTCGGTGGGGCTCGGCGAGCGCGGCAGCCACCTGCCGGCCGAGCTCTCCGGCGGGCAGCAGCAGCGCGTCGCCATCGCGCGCGCCCTGGTGAAGGAGCCGGCCGTGCTGCTGGCCGACGAGCCCACCGGCAACCTCGACGAGCAGACCCGCGACGAGATCATGGATCTGCTCGAGGGGCTGTGGCGAGACCGTGGCCTCACCCTGATCGTGGTCACCCACGACACCGCCGTGGCCAAGCGCGCGCAGCGCCGCCTGCTGATCAAGCAGGGCGTTGTCAAGGAGATCGGCTGACCCGACCGGGCACATCCCGGTCGAATGACGCGCGAACCCGCCGGATCCCCGTGGATCCGGCGGGTTTGTTGCGTTGTGCCGCGGAAGCGCGGCGGGGTGTCCGCCGGCGCCGCCGGCACGGAGCAGAATGGAGGACGTGTCCGATTCCCTGCTGTCCCTCTTCGAGCTGGACGAGCAGATCCCGATCTCCCTGCACCTCGGGGGCGTCCCGGCCGTCGCGGCCCCGGCACCGGCCGCCACCACCCCGGGCCTCACCCATCTCACCCGTATCGTCGCCGACTCCACCGACCGGGTCGCGTGGCTCCGGGCGCGCAGCCAGGGCATCACGGCAACGGATGTCGCCAAGCTCGCCACCGAGAAATCGGTGCATGCCGCGGCCAGGGAAAAGATCAACGGCAGCGGTTTCGGCGGCAACCCGTACACCGACCACGGCCGGGCCAGAGAGCCCGAGATCGCCGCCTGGGTCCTGGCGAACTACGGCATTGAGCCGAGCACCAACCTCTTCCACGCGGCGGGGCAGCCGCGCCACCTGGCCACGCCCGACGGCCTGGGCCTGGGCGGGAACGGTGTTTTCGAGCTCGCCGAGATCAAGACCACGAGCAAGCCGTGGCGCAGCATCCCGCGCTCGTACCTGCGGCAGATCTGGTGGCAGCAGTACGTGCTGGGCGCCGACCGCACCCTGCTGGTCTGGGAGGAGCACGACAACTTCGTGCCGCGTTCCGCCGTGCCCGAGTGCCGGTGGATCGACCGGGACGACGACCAGATCAGCATCCTGGTGCGGTTCGCCGACCAGCTGATCGACCTGCTCAACCACCAGCGCGAGCGTGAGCGCGCCGACGCCCCGCCGCCCTACGACTACGGTCGCTGAACCGCCCGGTCGGAGCCGGCCGGCCGGCCTCTTCGTTGGGCTCGCGCCTCGACGATCCCGCCGACGACCATCACCCCGGCGTAGCCGAACAGTCCGACCGCCGCGAGCGGCACGACCCAGGCCTTCACCGGGCCGGTCAGCACGGTGTTGACCAGGCCGACCAAGGGCACCGAGTACCAGAGCCGGCCGCGCATCTGGGCGGCCACCACAGGATCGGCGTCGGGGGCGCTGTTGTTGTCCCCGCGCAGGGTGAAGGTGCGGTCGCCGTCGGCGGCCAGGCTGATGCCCACGATGCGGTGGGTGACGACGGCCGGTTCACCCGAGCGGATCTGATACGTGACCACGTCCCCGATGGCAAGGCTGTCGCTGGGCACGGGACGCACCACGATGAGGGTGCCGGGCGGCAGGCCGGGCTCCATCGAGCTGGTGAGCACGGTGAGGGGGATCGCACCCGTGAGCTGGGGCACCACGATCACGAGCGCGGCCAGCGCGATCACCAACAGCAGCAGACCCGCGCTCAAGCCGCGGCCCAGGTAGTGCCAGGCGCTGAGCTCGGCCGGGTCGGCACTGCGACGGGCCTGCGCGTGCACCTGAGCCGGGCGCTGCGCGCTGTGCACCGTCATGTCAGCCTCCGTTCGTCAGGGTGAACGTCTGATGGGCCGAGGCGTCGCAGCTCGCCACCCGCAGCTGGGTGTTTCCCGTCGCCGTCGTACCGCCCGTCACATCCAGGCACATGTTGTTGCGGTTGCGGAACAGGAAGGTGCCGCTGCCCGGCGCGATCTCCACGACAGTCCACTGCTGCGAACTGGTCTTGGCCGTGCCGCGCAGGATGGACGCATTGGTGTTCGCGCTGTCCCAGAACAGGGTGGGGGCGTACCGGGCCGCAACCCGCACGTGGACCCCGGTGGCGACGAACTGCCAGTTCTGGTTGCTTGCGCCCACGGTCTTGCAGGGGAAGCTGATCAGGGCGGTGCCCTCCACGTCGGCGGCCGCCTCCCCGTCCACGCAGAGCTGACTGGTCGTGTTCCGGATCGAGTACCAGCCCGTCGCGGTCGGGCCCGTCGTGCTGAGGATGCTGGCCGCCGACGCGGGCGAGACGTCGACCGGGAAGGCCGCGTCGACAGCCTGCACGGTGTAGCTGTGCCCGGTGGCCACGGTGAGGCCCAAGTCGGTGAAGGTGCGGGTCGCCGCCGGCACCGTCCCGATGACGACCCCATCGCGCAGTATGCGATACCCGGTCACCGCTGCCGTATCGGCCGGAGCCGCCCAGCCCAGAGTGACGCTCGAGTCGGTAGCCCCGGTCGCGGTCGGCGCCCCGGGCGTGAGGGTGTCGGCCACGGATTGTGCGGCGCTCGCGGTCGCGGTGCTGGTCCAGGTGCCCTGGCCGGCGATGAGTGTCGCCGTCACCGTGACGGTGCCGCGCAGAAGAACGAATCGTTGGGCCTGGGTCACGGAGCTGCGCATGCAGTAGACGGTGCTCGCCCCCGGCGCCAGCACTCCTGTCAGGGGCCCGACCGTGACCCAGGTGAGACCGGGTGTGCCGGCCGCGGCAGCGGCCGGCGTGCAGGCCGCTGCCGTCGCCACGGGCCAGGCCCGCACCGACGCCGCGGTCGCGAGAGCCGTCACGGCCGGGGACGCGAGGGTGAGCGTGTAGGGCACCGGCACGCTGCCGGTGTTCCGCACTGTCACCGGCGCTGTCGCCGCGAGCGCCGCCGACGAGTAGACCGTCCGTAGGGCGGCGAACCCCGACAGAGTGACGCCGAGAGTGCCCGCAGTGACGGATGCCGTCGCCGGGCGCTCCGGGGCCGTCCAGCCGGCCCGCGCCGCGCCGGCACCGGCACCGAGCCCGCCGCCGAGGAAGGCCGACACGAGAATGACGGTCAGCGCGACCGGGACCGGTCGGACCGTGCGGCGAAGGCCGCGCACGCCGCGATGCCCGCCGGCCTGCCGTGTGCGGGTAGAGCGCCGCCCAGGGCGGAGGATCCGACGCTCGCTGTTCGGCGCTGCCCGGCTGGTCATGGGTCAGGCCTGCGTTCCGGTGATGCGCAGGGCGAAGCCGGTCGACGACTGCCCCTGGCTCGCCGTCGGGGCGGTGGCCGGCAAGGTCACCGAGACGCACAGGGTGCGCGAGGCGTCCACGGCCAGGGTCACTCCGAGCAGGCCGGCCGGGGCCTGGGCCTGGGCCTGGGCAAACGATCCCCGCCAGGCCGGGGTCGCGGTGCCGGCTGCGCACGCCGCGCTGGAGTCGGCCGCGCCGAGGCCGACGATGAGAGCCTGGGACAGGGCATTCGAAGCGGTGGCGGCGCTCGGCGGTGTGAGGCCGGCCACGCCGAGCAGGAGCGGCACGTCCCCCGTGTTGGTCGCGGTGACGGCCGCATACAGGGTGAGGCCCGGGTAGAGCGCCGTGGTGGGCATCGACAATGCGGACACGCTCAACGCCACCGTGCCCGAGGTGATCACGGTCGGGGCGGCGGCGGTCGACGCCCGCGCCGTGAGGAACGCAGATGAATCTCCGGCCGCCGACACACCCAGCACGGTCGCGGCCAGGACAGCGACGGTGAGCACGAGGACGGGCGCCCGGGCCGGCCGATGCGCGCGGGGCGAGCGGCGCGGCCAGGCAGGCCGCGCCATCCGATGGCCGGGGTGGGGTCGGCGCGTCCGCACCGACGGACCGCTCGCGCCTGCTGTCGGAGGCATTCGAACCGCCCTTCGTTTCTCCGGGGGATATCAATGTCGGCCGCGACGGTCGGCGCTATTTCTGGGTGAGTGTGACCGCCAGGGCGGCGAGGTTGACCGAGCCCAGCTTCGAGGAGTTCTCGAAGCCTGCCGTGCTGCTCTTCGGGTAGGTGATGGTGACGTTGACCGTGACATCCTGCGACACCCCGGCGGTTCCGGCGGTCACCGTGTACGGCGCCGCTCCCGTCGAAATCCCGGTTCCGGTGGCTGTCAGCGTGGCGGTCTTGCCGAGGTAGGCGGCCAGTGCGATATCCGCGGGCGCGGACGGCGAGGAGGGGGCGATGGAGGCCAGGTCCACTCCCAGCGTCGCCACGAGGTTGTCACCCGTGGCCGTGATGCTCAGGCCCTTCGTGTACACGAGCACATCCCCGGGGACGATCTTGAACCCCGTCATGCTGGCCCGGGGCGCGCCTGCGTTGACGGTCCAGGATCCGGCGGTGGTCGAGGAGACCACGTCCAGGGTGCCGGCGACGATGGTCCCGCCGCCGATGGTCGCTGCGGAATTCCAGAGGGCGAAGGAGCCCGCACCGCCGAGCAGGAGCACCACACCGGCGACACCGGCGATCGTACCTTTCAGGAGCTTGTTCATGATTTCCCTTTCACGACGGCCGTCCAGGCGTCGGGTTCCGCCTGCCATTCGGCGGGCGCGCAGCACCTTCCGGCACGCGGGCACACCGAACCGACCGGCCGCGACGCACGCGGGCGCGGGGTCGGTGAGCTCGGGATGCCTGAAAGACCGAACGGGGCAACTGACGATGAGTTGCGGCGGGTAGAGGTCGAGGCCACGGTGACACCCGGCTTCTCTTCCTGATTCCACACTAGATTCGCCCGGCGCACTCGGCGCGTGTCCCGTTCCCCCAGCAGTGGGCACAATGGCCGGTTTCCCACCCCCAAACTGAGGCACAACCGCTAACCGATGGTGCGGACCGGCCGATGGTGCTGGTCACATCGCTCCATACGGCCGCCCCGCCCGGGTGTCGGCACCTGCGCACCCGGTCCGTCCGTGACGCAGAATAGGAATATGCCTCATTCTCCGGCCCTGCCCCCGCACATGCGCGCCCTCGTGATCGACCGCACCGGCGGTGCGGAGGAACTGCATCTCACCGAGCTGCCCGTGCCCGTGGCGGTCAGCGATGAGCTGCTGATCCGTGTGCTCGCCGCCGGCATCAACCCCATCGACGCCAAGACCCGGGCCGGGTCGGGCGCCGCCGCCGCGATCCCGGGTTTCCCCGTGGTGCTCGGCAACGATTTCAGCGGCATCGTCGTGCGCTCCCCCTATGACACCTTCCCGTTGCAGCCCGGGGACGCCGTGTACGGCATGGCCCGGCCGCCGCGCATCGCGGGCAGCTACGCCGAGTATGTCGCCGTGTCGAGCATGTCGGTGGCCCGCAAGCCCGTCGCCGTGAGCCATGTGGAGGCCGCGGGCATCCCCCTCGCCGCCCTCACCGCGTGGGGCATGGTGACCCTCGCCGGTGCGGCACCCGGCCAGCGGATGCTCGTGCACGCCGGCAGCGGCGGCGTCGGCCACTTCGCGGTGCAGTTCGCCAGGCACCTGGGCGCCCACGTCACCGCGACGGGGTCCACGGCGTCGGTCGAGTTCCTGCACCGCCTGGGCGCCCACGCCGTGATCGACTACAGCACCACCCGGTTCGACGACGAGCTGCAGGACATCGACAGCGTGATCGACCTGATCGGCAACGTGCACGATCAGACCGGGACGCGATCGCTGAAGGTGCTCCGGCCGGACGGGCTGCTCGTGAACGCGCCCACCGGCAGCTGGCCGACCATGCAGGCCGAAGCCGCAGCGGCGGGCGTGCGCGCCACCGGCTACAAGGTCGCCGCCGACGCCCGGGTGCTCGAAACCATCACCACCCTGATCGACAACGGCACGGTGCGGGTGAACACCGACCAGGTCTTCGACCTGGCCGACGGCGCCGCCGCGCACCGGGCCCTCGAGGGTGGGCACACCCGGGGCAAGATCGTGCTGCGGGTGTCCGACGTCGACGAGAGCGCCGCATGACCGGCACTGGCGCCGCTTCCGCGCCCAGCCCGGCCCGGCCCGACGGGCCCTCGCTGGTCTGGCTGCGCGACGACCTCCGCCTCGGCGACAACCCGGCCCTCACCGCCGCGGTGGAACGCGGCCGTCCCGTGCTCCTCGTCTACGTGCTCGACGAGGTGTCCCCGGGCATCCGCCCGCTCGGCGGCGCCGCGCGCTGGTGGCTGCACCAGAGCCTCACCTCGCTCGCGGCCGACACCGCCGCAATCGGCGGCCGGCTCCTGCTTCGCCGCGGCCTGGCCGGCGAGGTGATCGACGCCCTGGTCGACGAGCTCGGCGCCGGTGCGGTGTTCTGGAACCGGCGCTACGGCGCCGCCGAGCGGGATGTCGATACCGCGGTGAAGACCCGGCTCACCGATGCCGGCATCGTGGCGCACAGCTTCGCGGGTTCGCTGCTCTTCGAACCGTGGACCATCCGCACCGGCGGCGGCACCCCGTACACCGTGTTCACCCCGTTCTGGCGGGCGTGCACCAACGGTCCGCCGCCCCGGGCGCCCTACCCGGCGCCCGGCGCCCTCGACGATGCCGCCGCCGGCCTTTCCTCCGACGCTCTGGATTCCTGGGAGCTGGAGCCGCGGCATCCGGACTGGGCCGCCGGCCTCCGCTCGGCCTGGGCCGTCGGCGAGAGCGCGGCGCAGCAAGCCCTCGCCACGTTCCTCGACGAGGCGCTGCCCAAGTACGGCACCGAACGCGACCAGCCGGCCCAGCAGGCCACCTCCAGGCTCTCGCCGCACCTGCGCTGGGGCGAGATCAGCCCGCACCAGATCTGGCACGCCACCGACGTGGCCCGCCGCGGCCTCACCGGCGCTGCCGCCACGAGCGCCACGCGCTTCCTCACCGAGGTGGGCTGGCGTGAGTTCGCGTATCACGTGCTGTTCCACGCGCCCGACCTGGCCACGGCGAACCTGCGCCAGGGCTACGACGCCTTCCCCTGGCCGCCGCTGGACGAGCGGGCCCTGCAGGCCTGGCAGCAGGGCCGCACGGGCTTCCGCCTAGTAGACGCCGGCATGCGCGAGCTCTGGCGCACCGGCAGTATGCACAACCGGGTGCGCATGGTCACGGCGTCCTTCCTGATCAAGAACCTGCTCATCGACTGGCGCGAGGGCGAGCAGTGGTTCTGGGACACCCTGGTCGACGCCGACCCGGCCAGCAACCCGTTCGGCTGGCAGTGGGTCGCCGGCTCCGGGGCGGATGCCGCGCCGTACTTCCGGGTGTTCAACCCCGAGTTGCAGGCGGCCAAGTTCGACCCGAACAACGAGTACGTGCGGCAGAACGTGCCCGAGTGGGGCACGGATGCCTACCCGGCGCCGATCGTGGACCTCGGCGAGACCCGCCGCGCTGCCCTCGCCGCCTACGAGCAGGTCAAGGCCGCCCGCCCCACCCCCGCCTAGCCGCACTCCCGGCACAACCGCTCCCCGTGCGGACAAATGCGTCCGGTGCGCCGGGCGCAGAAGTCCGCTTCGGCAACAGTTGGCCGGGGCGGCGGGTCAGAGGGCGCGCTCGAGGACGTAGTCGTCTTCGTAGCGGGTGCCGACCAGGAAGTGCTTGGTTCCCACCCGCTCATAGCCGTGCTTGCCGTAGAACCGCAGGGCACGGTCGTTCTCTTCGTTCACGCCCAGCCACGAGCCGGCGGCGCCACGTTCGCGGGCGGCACTCAACGTAGCCGCCATCAGCGCCGCCGCGGTTCCGGTGCCGTGCGCCTCTGAGCGTAGGTAGCACTTGCTGAGTTCGACGGTGGGGCGGATGCGGATCGCCGCGGCGGCATCCGCGTCGGTTGGTTCGCCGAAGACCAGCATCGTGTAACCGGTGAGGGTGCCCGTACCGTCGTGGGCCACGAGCAGGAGCCGATCGGGGTCCGTCAGGTAGGACTCGAAGTTGGCCGTGGAGAGCACGGTGCGGATGAAATCGGCGATCGCCTCTGCACTGGTGTGCGGCGGGCAGGCCAACGGGAAGGTGGCGGCGGCCAGCTCGGCGAGCGCGGCGGCCTCGTCGGGTCCGGCCGGGCGGATTCGCGCCTGCGCGCCTGGCGTGACAGGCAGTGAATCAATCATGGGTCCAGCTTCACAGTCCGGCCGGCGGCACGCAAACGCCGCTCGCGGCCGCACCGGAACGACCCTGCCGGGGTGCCGGCGGGGCCGTTCCGATAGGCCTGGCGCCTACAGGTAGCGGGCGTACGCGGCGACGGTGAGGAAGGTCGGGAACTCCGGCTCGAGCGCCGAAGCCCGGAAGACCTCGAGCGCGTCGTCGAAGCGGTCTCCCGGCGTGCGCGGCAGCGCCGCCACCTCCTCTGTGACCAGCCCGGCGACCCACTCCGCGTCGATCCGGCGGCCGTCTGCGAGCGCGGAGTTCTCGTGGATCCACTGCCAGACCTGCGACCGGGAGATCTCCGCCGTGGCGGCGTCCTCCATCAGGTTGTCGATGGCCGCCGCGCCCACGCCGCGCAGCCAGGATTCGATGTATCGGAGGGCGATGCGCACGTTGTCGCGCACCCCGGCCTCGGTGATCTGGCCGCCGGCCGACGCCACATCCAGCAGGTCGGCCGCGGTGACGTGCACGTCCTCGCGGGTCCGCTCCAGCTGGTGGGGCCGGTCCCCGAGCACGGCGTCGAATTCGGCCCTGGCGGTGGGGATGAGGTCCGGATGCGCCACCCAGGTGCCGTCGAAGCCGTCCCTGGCCTCGCGCCGCTTGTCGGCGGCGACCTGCTCGAGCGCCCGCTGGGTCACGGCCGGGTCCCGCCGGTTGGGGATGAACGCGCTCATCCCGCCGATCGCGTACGCTCCGCGCCGGTGACAGGTGGCCACAAGCAGCTCGGTGTACGAGCGCATGAACGGCACCGTCATGGTGATCTCCCGGCGGTCGGGCAGCACGAACCGGCGGCCCCGGGCGCGGAACGTCTTGATGATGCTGAAGATGTAGTCCCAGCGCCCCGCGTTCAGGCCCGCGCAGTGGTCGCGCAGCTCGTAGAGGATCTCCTCCATCTCGAACGCGGCCTGGATGGTCTCGATCAGCACGGTGGCCCGGATGCTGCCGTGGCCGAGGTCCAGGTGGTCCTCGGTGTGGCTGAAGATGTCGTTCCACAGCCGCGCCTCGAGGTGGCTCTCCAGCTTGGGCAGGTAGAAGTACGGCCCGCTGCCCTGATCGATCAGACGGTGGGCGTTGTGGAACGCGTACAGGCCGAAGTCCACCAGACTGCCGGAGGCCGGCATCCGTCGGTTGGCCCGGTCGACGAAGGTGAGGTTCTTCTCCACCAGGTGCCAGCCGCGTGGCCGCATGACGATGGTCGGCGTCGTCCCCGGCCGGGCGCCATCCAACCGGTCGGCCGGCGCGCCGGTCACCCGGTACGCCTTGCCGTCGGGGCCGTCGTACGTGAGCGCGCCGCGGATGGCGTCGGCCAGCGTGAGCTGCCCCTCGATGACGTTCGCCCAGGTGGGGCTGGTCGCATCCTCCTGGTCGGCCAGCCACACATTGGCACCCGAGTTGAGTGCGTTGATGGCCATCTTGCGATCGGTCGGGCCGGTGATCTCCACCCGCCTGTTCTGCAGGCCGGGCCCGGGGCCCGCGACCCGCCAGGTGGGGTCGTTCCGGATGTGCGCCGTCTCCGGCAGGAATCTCGGATCCCGGCCGTTCGCGGCATCCACCCGGGTCTGCAGCCGGGCGGCCAGCAGGTCGTGCCGGGTGCCGGCGAACCTGTCGTGCAGCTCGGCGAGGAACTCCAGGGCCTCCGGCGTGAGGATCTCGTCGTAGCGGTCGCCCAGCTCCCCCGTGATCTCGAGGTGCGGGCGGATGGTGGCGAAACTCCCGGTGCTGGTCTCCCCGAACGCCCGGGCGGGGCGCGGTGCGCTCGGTGTGCCAGTCCCGGTGGTCGAGCCAGTCCCGGTGGTCGAGCTTGTCGAGACCCGGTGAGCAGTGCCGGGAGCGGTGGACAACGGTGGTGTGGTCATGATCGGTTTCTCCTTCGAAACGATGCGAATGTCGGGGCGGGGCCGGCTAGAACTGCTCGGCCTCGGTGGATCCGGCCAGCGCGAGGGTGGCGCTGGTGGGGTTGAGCGCGGTGGCGATCCGGTCGAAGTAGCCGGTGCCCACCTCCCGCTGGTGGCGGGTGGCGGTGTATCCGTCGGCCTCCGAGGCGAATTCGGCCTCCTGCAGGTCGACGTAGGCGCTCATCTGACGCTCGGAGTAGTCCTTGGCCAGGGTGAACATGGAGTGGTTGAGGGCGTGGAAGCCGGCCAGGGTGATGAACTGGAAGGCGTAGCCGCAGGCCGCGAGCTCGCGCTGGAACGCGGCGATCTGGTCGTCGTCGAGGTGGGATTTCCAGTTGAACGACGGCGAGCAGTTGTAGGCGAGCTTCTTGCCGGGGAACTGCGCGTGGATCTCCTTGGCGAAGCGCTGGGCGAGTTCGAGGTCGGGCTCGCTGCTTTCCACCCAGAGCAGGTCGGCGTACGGCGCGTAGGCCAGGCCGCGCATGATCACCACGTCGGCTCCGTTCGCGGTGTCGTAGAACCCCTCAGCGGTGCGGGAACCGGTGAGGAACGCCTGGTCGCGCTCGTCGATGTCGCTGGTGATGAGGGTGGCTGCGAGGGAATCGGTGCGCGCGATGATGATCGTGGGCACCCCTGCGACATCCGCCGCCAGCCGGGCCGCGTTCAGGGTGCGGATATGCTGGCCGGTGGGCACGAGCACCTTGCCGCCCATGTGTCCGCACTTCTTCTCGCTGGCCAGCTGGTCTTCCCAGTGCACACCCGCCGCGCCGGCCTCGATCATCGACGCCATCAGCTCGTAGGCGTTCAGCGGGCCGCCGAAGCCGGCCTCTGCATCGGCGACGATCGGCGCCATCCAGTCGATGCCGGTGCCGTTGGTCGTGGCGTCGGCACCGGATGCGACGGCTTCCGCACCCTCGATCTGGCCGGCCCGCAGCAGCGCGTTGTTGATCCGCCGCACCACAGCCGGCACCGAGTTCGCCGGGTAGAGCGACTGGTCGGGGTAGGTCTGGCCGGAGAGGTTGGCGTCGGCGGCGACCTGCCAGCCGGACAGGTAGATGGCCTTGAGCCCGGCCCGCACCTGCTGCACGGCCTGGTTGCCGGTGAGGGCGCCGAGCGCGGCCACCCACTCGGGGTTCTCCGGGGTGCCGTTCTGGTGGATGAGGTCCCAGAGCTTCTCGGCGCCGCGGCGGGCCAGGGTGCGCTCTTCCCGCACGGCGCCGCGCAGGGCGATCACGTCCGCGGCGGTGTAGTCCCGGCGCACGCCCTCCCAGCGGGGGTCGGCGGCCCACTCCAGGGCGAGCTCGGCGGCCGTCTGGGTCTGGTCGCCGGGGCGGGATGCGGGGCGGCCGGATGCGGGGCCGGTTGCGGTGGGGTTCGTCATGGTGTTCTCCTCGGTCTGCGACAGTGCGGATTTACGGATTGCGGATTCACGGATTGCCGTTCGGTGGCTGCCCGGGAAAAGTCCCTCCCGGTTGCTGCCTGCACCCACTCTGAGTCCCGACCCCGCGCCGGCCGGGCACCCACACATAAGAAGAAAACGAGTTCTTCCGGTTGTGTGAACAATCGCCGCGTGTGAGCATGAGCACATGGTCACCGTCGATCGCCCCGCCCATTCCACCGCCCCCTCCGCCGACCTGCTCGCGGGGCCGGCCGGCTCCCCGGACACCGAGGCGGGCATCGACGCGCTCACCCTGGGCCGCCGGGTGCGGGACCGCCGGCACCGGCTCGGCCTCACCCTGGACACCCTGGCCGCGGCCGTCGACCGGGCGCCGTCGCAGATCTCCATGATCGAGAACGGCAAGCGTGAACCCCGGCTGTCGATGCTGCGGTTGATCGCCGCCGCGCTCGACACCACGGTCGACGAACTGCTCCGCACCGACGCGCCCAGCCCGCGCGCGGCCCTGGAGATCGCCGTCGAGCGTGCCCAGCGCGGGCCGGTCTTCACGGCCCTGGGCCTGCCCCGCTTCCGGGTCGGGCCCGGCCAGCCCGACGAGACCCTGCAGACCATCCTCACCCTGCACAACGAGATCGAGCGGCTGCACCGCGAGCGCGCCGCAACTCCGGAGGAGGCCAGGCGGGCCAACGCCCAGCTGCGCGCCGAGATGCGGGCGCGCGACAACTACTTCCCCGAACTCGAAGCTCAGGCGCTCGAATTGCTCACCGCGGTCGGTCATTCCGGCGGCCCGGTGTCGCACCAGGTGGTGGCCGACATGGCCGCCCACCTCGGTTTCACCCTGCACTACGTGGGCGACCTGCCGCACTCCACGCGGTCGGTGACCGACAAGCGGAACGGTCGAATTTATCTGCCCACCGAGCAGGCGGCCTCCCGCGACAGCCGCTCGCCGATCCTGCAGGCCTTCGCCAGCTACCTCTGCGGCCACGCCGAGCCGGGAAATTACGCCGATTTTCTGCGACAGCGGGTGGAGACCAATTACCTCACCGCGGCCATCCTGCTGCCAGAAACCGACACCCTGCGGATGCTCAGCGACGCCAAGGCGGCCCGCCGCATCTCACTCGAAGACCTGCGGGATGCCTTCTCGGTCTCCTACGAGACGGCGGCGCACCGCTTCACCAACCTGGCCACCGCGCGCCTGGACATCCCGGTGCATTTCATGAAGGTGCACGAATCCGGCACCATCATCAAGGCCTACGAGAACGACGACGTTCAATTCCCCAGCGATGCCCTGGGCGCGGTCGAGGGCAGCACGGTCTGCCGCAGCTGGACCGCGCGCACGGTCTTCGACGTGCCCGACCGGTTCAGCCCCTGGTACCAGTACACGGACACGCCGGCGGGCACCTTCTGGTGCACCTCCCGCATCGAGAAGGCCAAGGAGGGCGACTATTCCGTGAGTGTCGGGGTGCCGTTCGCCCACGTCAACTGGTTCCGCGGCCGGGAGACCGCCAACCGTGCCGTGTCCCGTTGCCCGGACGAGTCCTGCTGCCGGCGGGCGCCCGATGAGCTGTCCGGCCGCTGGGAAGGCCAGTCCTGGCCCGTGGCCCGCACCCCGACGAGCCTGCTCGCGGCGCTGCCCACCGGCACCTTCCCCGGCGTGGACCCCACCGAGGTGTACCAGTTCCTCGAGGCGCACGCCCCGACTGACTCACCCCACCCCACCTGACCTCGCCCCGCCGCCTGCCCTCGCCCCGCCGCCTGCCCTCGCCCCGCAACCATGACTGGCCCGTTTTCCCTAGTGCGCAGCCCCCTGCACTAGCAGATTCGGGCAAGTCACCACGGGGCCTGACGAGGGTGGCCCACTTTTGCTAGTCGCGAGGGTCGCGCACTAGCAAAAAAGGGCAAGTCTGGGCCTGGGGCGGATGCGAGGGCCCACGGAGGCGGCCGGGAGGGCGGGCCAGATCAGGCGGTGGCGCGGGCCAGATCAGGCGGTGGCGCGGGCCAGGTCGGGCAGGCGGTGCAGGGCGTCGACGAGCGGGCCGAGTTCCGGCTCCTCCTCGGCGTCGGCCAGCGCATCCGCGAGTGCCTCGTCGTAGACCGGGCGGGCGCGGGCGAGCAGGGCCTTGCCGGCCTCGGTGAGTTCGGTGTAGATGCCGCGGCGGTCGTCGGCGCAGAGGATGCGGGTGAGCAGCGCCCGGTCCTCCAGCCGGTTCACCAGCCGGGTCGTTGCGCTGCTGGAGAGCGCGGCGGCGCGGGCGAGCTGCTGCATCCGCATGTGCCAGCCGTGCTGGCGGCTGAGGGCGTCGAGCACCGTGAACTCGACCACGGAGAGATCGAACCCGCCCTGCAGGGCGCGCTCCAGCACGGTCTCGATGCGGCCGTGCAGAGCCGCAAGGGTGCGCCAGCCCTGGGCGCGAATCTCGACGGCGTCGTCTTCGATGCTCATCCGTACAGCTCCCCTGCCCTGGTCACTCCTGAAAGACGCAAGTACAACGCGCTTGCAACTACCAGTCTAGGCAAGGTCGCGGTCCGGTGCGGTCCCTGGTCACGACTCCCGGGTGATCTCCACCTTCACGAAGAGCTGCGACCCGCCGGTGCCGGCATACACCCCGCGCAGCGGCGCGATGTCGTTGTAGTCGCGGCCACGCCCGACACCCACGTGCCGGTCGCCGATGTCGATGAGGTTGGTGGGGTCGTAGCCGCGCCATTCGCCGCAGAACCACTCCACCCAGGCGTGCGATTCACCCGTCACGGTCTCGCCGATCTCGGCCAACGGCTTGGGGTGCAGGTACCCGGAGACGTACCGGGCGGGGATGCCCACCGCGCGCAGCGCCCCGAGCGCCACATGGGTGATGTCCTGGCAGACCCCGCGTTTGTCGGCCCAGGCCTCCCTGGCGTTGGTCTTCACCCCGGTGACACCCTGCACGTACGCCATGTTCTCGCCCACGAAGCGGCAGATCGCCAGGGCGGCGTCGCACGGGTCCAGGCGCCCGGCGATCTCCTGCGCGCTCGCGACCACATCCGCCGGAGGTTCGGTCAGCGGCGTCTGCCAGGAGTGCTCGACCGACGAGGTCGACCGGGCCACCGCGGTGGCCAGGTCGTCCCAGCTCACCGGATGCACCGGGTGCTCCCGCGGCGACACCTCCACGAGGCTGTTGGCGGTGAGGGTGAGCTCGGCATGCGGGGTGAGCACCTCGAACGACGACACCCGGGTGCCCCAGTAGTCCAGGTAGTTGTGGTTGCTCGACACCGGGCTGATGTCGAGGTTGGAGTAGAGCACGAACTGCTCGGGCGAGGTGACGGGCAGCATCCGCGCCTCGTTGTACGAGGTGGCCACCTCACCCTCGTACCGGTAGCCCGTGGTGTGGCGGATCCGCAGGCGCTTCATGAGGCCTCTCCCGTCCAGGTCGGCACCGCACTGGTCGGGAAGTAGCGTTGCCCGATCGATTCGCTGGCGGTGCTGGTGGCGTCCAGGACCATGTCCATGTGCTTCGGCAGGTCGCCCAGGATCTCCATGATGGGCCGGTACTCCAACTGGCTGCGGATCTGGCCGAGGATGCGCTGCGACGAGTCGGACACGCCCACCCGGTCGGTGCGGGGTTCGAGTTCCTGCAGGCACTGCTCGGCCCGGGAGATCGAGAAGACGATCGACCGGGGGAACAGCCTGTCCAGCAGCAGGAATTCGGCCGCGTTCCGGGCCGACGGCACGCCGCGGTAGGTGCGCAGGTACGACTCGTAGGCTCCGCAGGAGCGCAGGATCGTGGTCCACGACGGCCCGCTGTTCTCGGTCAGCGAGCGGGTCGCGAGCAGCCGGGCGGTCATATCGGCCTGTTCGAGGCTGCGGCCGAGGGTGAAGAAGTGCCAGGCGTCGTCCCGGCTGGCGCTGGACTCGACGATGCCCACGGCCAGCGCCGCGCGCTCGCGCACCCAGCCGAAGAAATCGTGGGTCTTGGCGCTGGCGATGTTCTTGGGCATCTTCGTGTAGGTGGTGTTCAGGCACTCCCACAGCTCGGTCGAGACGATCTCCCGGGCCCGCCGGGCGTTCTCCCGGGCGGCGCCGAGCGAGTAGGCGATCGAGGCCGGATGCGTGCGGTCGGCCGCGAGGGTCGCCAGCACGTCCTTGCGGGTGAGGTCCCGGTCCGACGGCACGGGGCTGCCCATGAGGTGCAGCAGCGACCGGCAGGCGAGGTTCTCCTCGATCCACGGGTCCTCGAGCAGCAACTGCAGGTGCACATCCAGGATGCGCGCGGTGCCGTCACTGCGTTCGATGTAGCGGCCGATCCAGAACAGGCTCTCGGCGATGCGGCTCAGCATTCGAGGGTCCCTTCTCCCGTGGTGGATGCCGTGGGCGTGGTGCGTTGCTGTTGTTGCTGCTGTTCCTGGTCCTGGTCGCCGCCCGGCGGGGTGTCCTGCGGATTGTGGTCGACGCTGCGGGTGGGGATGATCGAGATCGACTGGGTGTTCGCGGCCTGGTCGGCCACGAGTCCCTGGATGTCGTGCGCCGAGGTGCGGGTGTGGAAGTCGGGCTCCAGCCCGATCACCCAGGTGTCCTTGGAGCCGCCGCCCTGGCTGGAGTTGACCACGAGTTCGCCCTCGGGCAGGGCCACCCGGGTGAGGCCGCCAGGCAGCACCCAGACATCCGTGCCGTCGTTCACCGCGAAGGGGCGGAGGTCCGCGTGCCGCGGGCGCATGCCGTCTTCGACGAGAGTCGGGATGGTGGACAGCTGCACCACCGGTTGCGCGATCCAGCCGCGCGGATCCTTGAGCAGCTGCTGCCGGAGCGTCTCCAGTTCGGCCTTCGACGCAGCCGGGCCCACCACGAGGCCCTTGCCGCCGGAGCCGTCCACGGGCTTGACCACGAGCTGGTCGAGCCGGTCGAGCACCTCCTCGAGCGCGAGCGGGTCCTCCAGCCGCCAGGTGTCGACGTTCGGGATGATCGCCTCCTCGCCCAGGTAGTACTTGATCAGGTCGGGCAGGTACGTGTAGACGAGCTTGTCGTCCGCGACGCCGTTGCCCACGGCGTTGGCGATCGTGACGTTGCCCAGGCGGGCTGCCATCAGGATGCCGGGCGAGCCCAGCTGGGAGTCGGCGCGGAACTGCAGCGGGTCCAGGAACTCGTCGTCGACCCGGCGATAGATCACGTCGACCCGGGTCGGGCCCGCCGTGGTGCGCATCCACACCCGGCCGCCGGAGCAGAACAGGTCGCGGCCCTCGACAAGTTCGACGCCCATCAGCCGGGCCAGCAGGGTGTGCTCGAAGTAGGCCGAGTTGAAGACGCCCGGTGTGAGCACCACGATGTTCGGGTCGTCGACCCCGGCCGGCGCTGACGCGCGCAGGGCCTGCAACAGCTTGTTGGGGTAGTCGCCCACGGGGCGCACCCGCATCGATACGAACAGTTCGGGCAGGGTCTGTGCCATCACGCGGCGGTTCGAGATCACATAGCTGACGCCGCTGGGCACCCGCACATTGTCTTCGAGCACCCGCCAGGCCCCCACCTCGTCCCGGATGAGGTCGATTCCGGACACCTGGATTCGCACGTTGTTCGCCGACACGATCCCGGCCGCCTGGCGGTGAAAGTGCTTGGACGAGGTGATCAGGCCGGCCGGGATGACCCCATCCCGAACGGCCGCCTGCGGCCCGTAGATGTCGGCCAGGAACGCTTCGAGCGCCAGCACCCGCTGCTTGATGCCGGCCTCGACATTCACCCACTCTGGCTGTTCGATGACGCGGGGCACGGCGTCGAGTGGGAACGGCCGCTCCTCCCCGGCGAAGTCGAAGGTGACCCCCTGCGCCAGGTACGAGCTGGCCAGCGCGTCGGTGCGACCGCGCAACTCCTCCTGCGTCATCCGGGCGAGCGCACCGTAGACGTCTTTGTAGGCCGCACGGGCCTCGGAGGGCGACAGCGATGACGGATCGGGGAACATCTCGTCCCAGGCCGAAGCCTGTCCGCGTTCGCGCGGTGGTGCGGAGGTAGCGCCGTAGCCACTGAATAGGTCAACCATGACTGGATGTTAGTCGAGGGGTGTTGCCGGTTTGTTTCCTGACGCACGGCGTGGCGGCCGGTTCACAATCGACCGCCGCCCATGCCGATGGTCAACGGAATTTCGGGCGGCCGGTCCGTGCGAATGCATACAACATCACTGCACACTTTCCCCGTGACCAGCGAAAATCGCCAAATCTCTGCCGTTCATTCAGTTTTTTGCATACAGTTAGTGCAGTTCAGTTCCTGACGAAATCGTCAGTGCTCGTCGACCGCACCGACCAGATGTGAGCAGATATGCGCGCAGTTGTAGGGCCCCGCTGGCTGGGTCTGATGATTCCGGCGTCGCTCCTGGTCATCGCCGTGATCCTGGCGGCCCGGCTGGCCGGCCCCTCTGACGCGCTCCTGTCCATGCTGTCCACACGCATGCCCTTCACCACCGCGGCGGCGGCCGCTGCACCGGCCCTGTCGGGCATCCTGGGCGTGGGGCTGGGCCTCCTCGCGGCGCAACGGACCCCGTGGGCCGGCCGCTCGCTGCGTGCGCTGGCGCTGGCCGGCAGCGGTTTGTGCGTGGTGTGGATCGGCCTGTCGTGCTGCTTCTGGTTCGCCATTCAGTCCGAGGCGACGCCCGGCCTCACCGGCTCTCCGCTCGAGCGGGCCGGGCTGAGCCTGCTGAGCACCCTGATCCTTCCCGGCACGGCGGTGGCTTTCGGCGCATCGCTTGCCGTGGCCGTGCATGTCCGCGCCTGCGCCCGCCGGGTGTCCCTGGAGCCGTTCGTGCAAACCACCCGCAGCCGCGGTCTGCCGATCTCCCGGCTGCTGATCCGCACGACCCTCCGCCGCACCCTCCCCGCGGTGCTGAGCGTCCTGGCCACCGAAGCCGTCCTGATCTACGCCGGCGCCCTGCTCCTGCAGTCCGTGTTGACCCGGCCGTCCCTCGGGGCGCGGCTGCCGCCGCTGCTCCCGTCGGAGAGCCTGCCAGTTGTGATCGGTGCCGCACTCAGTGTGACGGTGGGGATCGTCATCGGCGGTGTGCTGATCGCTATGGCCGGCCAGGGCGACCTGGCCCTCACGCAGCGCCCCCACACCACCCGCTCCGTTGCCGCCCAGGGCAGCGGCAGCCTGGCCGTGATCCTGTCTGACTTCAGCCCTCCCGGCCCCAGCCCCGCCTTGGCGTCCACGAGCTTCCGGGCATCCGACATCCTGGATATTCGCGATTTGCAGATCCGGCCGCCCGGTGCCTGGACCGAGTCGGCCGGCTCCAACGGCATCAGCCTCACCGTGTCCCGTGGTCAGGCGCTCGCTGTGATCGGCAATGAGGGGTCCGGCGCCGCTCCCCTGTGCCTGGCCATCGCCGGGCTCCTGCCGCCCGCCACGGCGGTGGCGTCGGGATCGGTTCTCTTCGAGGGCACGGAACTCGTCGGCCTGGCCGAACATCACTTCCGGAAGCTGCGCGGGCGGCGAATCGGCTTCGTCGATGGCCCGGCAGGCGACCGGATTCCCCGCGACTGGCGCATCTTTCGTCACCTGAGCACCGTGCTCCCGCCGGCAGACACCCGCCAGACCCGCCGCACCGCTCTCGACCTTCTCGAGCGGGTGGGCGTCGAGACCCCAGAGGCCATCCTGGATGTGCACCCGCGCGACCTGAGCGCGACCACCCTGCAACGGGTGCTTCTGGCCAGCGCGCTGGCGCTCAACCCGCAACTCCTCATCGCCCTCGACCCGGCGGCCGGGTTCGATCCGCAGGAGGAGGCCGGCCTGCTCGACCTGCTGCACGACCTGCAGCAGGAACGAGGGCTCACCCTCATCGTCGCCTCCGCCAGCCCGGCGATCGTCACGAGGTGCGACAGGGTGGCCGTACTGCAGGCCGGAACCGTCATCGAGCACGCCTCGGCCGGCGAGATCGTCACCGCACCCCGGCATCCGCACACCCGCCGCCTGCTCGACGGAAGCGCCTCAGGGCCGGCTCCGATCACCCGTTGACCGGCCGAGCGGCGCTCAGTCCTCGGTCACCGCATTGCGGGCGCCGAGCACATGCGAGCGCATCGCCACTTCGGCCCACACGGTGTCGCCGGTACGCAGGGCGGTGAGGATGTCCCGGTGCTGATGATTGCTGCGGGCCCGGAAGTCTCCGCCGTCCCGCCGGAAGGCAGCCGCCATGAGCGGCACCCTCGAGACCGAAGAAGTCAGGGCCACCAGCTGGGGGCTGCGTGAGGCCGCCACGACGATGCGATGGAATTCAGCGTTCAACCGTCCGAGCTCGGCCAGACCCGCGTCGTCCTCAGCGGTGAGAAAGGGCTCCATGGCGTCGATGAGTTCGGCGAGCCGTCCCAGCTCCGCCACGGAGATCCGGGTCGCAGCCAGCCCGGCGGCACGACTTTCCAGGGACGCCCGCACGAAATACGTCTCGCGTACCTGCTCGATGGTCCAGGCAACGACCGTCGCGCCACGATTGGGCACAAAGGTCACCAGACCGGCCTCGTCCAGACGTCGGAGCGCCTCCCGCACCGGTGTGCGGCTCACACCCAGCTCCTGGGCGAGAGCTTGCTCGCGCAAGGTGGAGTTCGGGCCCAACTCGCCCGAGAGGATGCGCGCGCGCAACGCCAGATAGACCTTTTCACCGCCGGTGGAGACCACAGCGCCCTCCCTCAGCTCCGGGCGCTCCCCACCCGTAACACCGAGCCTTCCATAAACCCCGGGTCCGTGGGGAATTCCGGGCAAACCCGCATCCGGTGGCCAAGCCGCCGGACGCACGAAAAGGGCCCGTCTTGCGACGGGCCCTTCCGGTGCTTCTCGCGAAGCGGTTACTGCACGTGCTTAGATGCTGTTCACATCGAGCGGGATGCCGGGGCCGAACGTGGTCGACACGGCGCCCTTGGTGATGTAGCGGCCCTTTGAGGAGCTCGGCTTGAGGCGAACGATCTCCTCGAGTGCTGCACCGATGTTCTCGTTGAGCTGGTCGGCCGAGAACGAAGCCTTGCCAACGACGAAGTGCACGTTGGAGTGCTTGTCGACGCGGAATTCGATCTTTCCACCCTTGATGTCGTTCACGGCCTTGGCGACGTCAGGCGTCACGGTTCCGGTCTTCGGGTTGGGCATGAGACCGCGCGGGCCGAGGACCTTACCGAGACGACCGACCTTGCCCATGAGCTCGGGGGTCGAGACGGCGGAGTCGAACGAGGTGTAGCCGGCGGCTACCTTCTCGATGAGCTCGTCGCCACCGACCTCGTCGGCGCCGGCAGCGATTGCTGCCTCAGCCGCGGGGCCCGTTGCGAAGACGATGACGCGGGCGGTCTTGCCGGTACCGTGAGGAAGAATAACGGTGCCGCGGACCATCTGGTCGGCCTTGCGCGGGTCGACGCCGAGCTTGAGCGCGACCTCGACGGTGGAGTTGAACTTGACGGAACCGGTCTCGCGAGCGAGGGTGACGGCTTCGGTGGGGGTGTAGAACTTATCGGCTTCGATCTTCTCGACCGCAGCGCGGTAGGCCTTTGACTTGGGTGCCATTTTGAATCTCCTGTAGATGCATGTGCTGAGAGCGTGGTTTTCGTGAGCCTGGCTGGCTCTTCCACTTGGTGCCTGTCGGCAGGTCAGAAAGACCATGCCTGTCGGCTGGTGTTCGACGAATCGAACGAGAGGGTGTTAGCCCTCGACCGTGATGCCCATGGAGCGAGCGGTTCCGGCGATGATCTTCGACGCGGCGTCGAGGTCATTGGCGTTGAGGTCAACCATCTTGGCCTCGGCGATTTCGCGAACCTGCGCCTTGGTGAGCTTGGCAACCTTGACGGTGTGCGGGGTTCCGCTGCCCTTGGCAACTCCTGCGGCCTTCTTGATGAGCTCCGCTGCGGGCGGGGTCTTCAGGATGAACGTGAACGAACGGTCGTCGTACACGGTGATCTCAACCGGGATGACGTTGCCGCGCTGGGATTCGGTCTGGGCGTTGTATGCCTTGCAGAATTCCATGATGTTCACGCCGTGCTGACCCAGCGCCGGCCCGATGGGGGGTGCGGGGTTGGCGGCGCCGGCCTTGATCTGAAGCTTGATCAGACCAGTAACCTTCTTCTTCGGTGCCATTGTTCTTCCTTCGTTATTGATGTTCGAGCGGCCGCGAAGGTCGCTCTCCCGGTGGCCCGGATGGGCCCCGGTGGTTCAAAGTCCTGCTGGCCGAAGCCGGGCAGAACCTAAAGCTTGGTGACCTGGTCGAAGCTGAGCTCGACCGGGGTCTCACGCTCGAAGAGCGACACGAGCACGATGAGCTTGCCGCTCTCGGGCTTGATCTCGCTGATCGAACCGGGCAGGCCCGCGAACGAGCCTTCCTTGATCGTGATGGTCTCGCCGATTTCGTAGTCGATCTCGGCGGGCAGCACGCGCTGGGCGGCCTTGCCGGGGGCACCGGACTTGGTGACCGGAACATCCTTGATCTCAACGAGGCCCTTGAGCATGCCGAAGGCTTCTTCGAAACGCAGCGGGGTCGGGTTGTGGGCGTTGCCCACGAAGCCGGTGACCCCGGGGGTGTGGCGCACGACAGACCAGCTGTCTTCGTTGAGGTCCATGCGCACCAGGACGTAGCCGGGGATGCGCACGCGGGTGACCATCTTGCGCTGGCCGTTCTTGATCTCGACGACGTCTTCCATCGGAACCTCGACCTGGTAGATGAAATCTTCCATGGCCATGGACTGCTTGCGGTTCTCGATGTTCGACTTCACGCGACGTTCGAAGCCGGCGTAGGAGTGGATGACGAACCACTTGCCGGGCTGGAAGCGCAGTTCCTTGCGGAAGGCTTCGTACGGGTCCTCGTCTTCGGCCTCGACCTCGACCTCTTCTTCGTCCTCGACGGCCTCAGCGGCAGCCTCGGCCTCGTCGGCGGAGTCGATGTCGAGAGCGTCCTCGACGATGGCGTCGGCTTCGGGATCGGTCGACTCGGCGAGGGCATCCAGTGCGGCGTCGAGATCGTCTTCGATGTCGGCGTTCTCGTCTTCTACGTGCAGGGCGACCTGCTCGGCGGCTTCGACCGACGTCTCGTCGGCGGCGAGGGTGTTGCCCTCCTGCGCCTCATCGTCGTTGGAGGACTGTTCTGCGGCGGTGGCCCAGTCGACGTCGTCGCGATTGGTCTCAGTCACTAAATATCAATCCTTCTTCTATTGCGCGGGCGTGAGGCTGCACCATGGTGCTCACTCACCGATCCTGCGTTCATGATCAGTCGGGGTGCCGCTTCTGCGGCACGGCTCAACTGGGAGTGCCGAATACGTATGTGACGACGAGCGCGAACACCCAGTCGAGTGCCGATACCAGCGCCATCATGATCACCACGAAAATCAGAACCACTCCGGTGTAGCTGAGCAGTTCCTTGCGGGTCGGGGTGACGACCTTACGGAGTTCGGCCAGGACCTGCTTGATAAACAGGGACACCCGAGCGAACGGACCGCGCTTGGTTTCGCGGGCCACTCTGGCGTTGGCGACGATTTCCTCGCTGGGTTCGTCGATAACTTTTCGGGCCACCTGTTACACCTTTCGTGGGCCGGCAGAAAGACCACCGACTTGCAGGGCGGACAGGACTCGAACCTGCAACCTGCGGTTTTGGAGACCGCTGCTCTACCAATTGAGCCACCACCCTATGAAGCGAAACCCGTGGGCTTCCTTTGTGCATCTTCCAGTCAAACGACCAAAATAGGCGCAAAAAAGCTTGGCAGATTTCAACTACCGGATCAAGTCTAGGTCACGGCGGGTGCCCTGTAAAGCCAGCCCCTGTTCCCACGGCATGGCCGCCCCCGTATGCTCGAAGCGTGGCACACGACATCAAACGGATCTCCACCAGAATCGGCTCCATTGCGGAGTCCGCGACCCTCAAGGTCGACGGCAAGGCCAAGGCGCTGCAAGCGGCCGGCCGGCCGGTCATCAGCTTCGCGGCGGGCGAGCCCGATTTCCCCACTCCCGCGCACATCGTGGAGGCGGCCCTGGCGGCCGTGACGGACCCACGCAATCACCGCTACACCCCGGCGGCCGGCCTGCCGGACCTCCGCGAGGCCATCGCCGCCAAGACGCTGCGGGACAGCGGCCTCGAGGTCGGCCCGTCCCGGGTGCTCGTCACCAACGGCGGCAAGCAGGCCGTCTACCAGGCCTTCGCCACCCTGCTCGACCCGGGCGACGAGGTCCTGCTGCCCACCCCGTACTGGACCACCTACCCCGAGGCCATCCGCCTGGCCGGCGGTGTTCCCGTCGACGTCTTCGCCGGCAGCGACCAGGGCTACCTCGTCACCGTCGAGCAGCTCGAAGCCGCCCGCACCGAGAAGACCAAGGTTCTCCTCTTCGTCTCCCCGTCCAACCCCACCGGCGCGGTCTACTCCGAGGAGCAGACCCGGGCCATCGGCGAGTGGGCCGAGGAACACGGCCTCTGGGTGATCAGCGATGAGATCTACCAGAACCTCACCTACGACGGGGTTCGTGCGGTCTCGATCGTCGAGGCCGTCCCGGCCCTGGCCGACCGCACCATCCTGGTCAACGGCGTCGCGAAGACCTACGCCATGACCGGCTGGCGGTTGGGCTGGATGGTGGGACCGCAGGATGCAATCACCGCCGCGGCGAACCTGCAGTCGCACCTCACCTCCAACGTGTCGAACATCTCGCAGCGCGCCGGTATCGCGGCCCTCAACGGCCCGCAGGACGACGCCGAGGCCATGCGGGTCGCGTTCGACCGCCGCCGCAAGCTCATCGTCGCCGAGCTCAACAAGATCCCCGGCATCCTCACGCCCACCCCGCAGGGGGCGTTCTACGTCTACCCCGACGTGACGGGTCTGCTCGGCCGTACCTGGGGCGGAGTCACCCCCACGACGTCGCTCGAACTGGCCGACCTCATCCTCGACCAGGCCGAGGTCGCTGCGGTGCCCGGAGAGGCTTTCGGCCCGAGCGGCTTCCTGCGCCTGTCCTACGCGCTCGGCGACGACGCGCTCCTCGAGGGCATCCACCGCCTGCAAACCCTCTTCGCCTGATCCGCGAACTGTGACCTGAGCCCCAAAAACCCCGAGTTTTTGGGCTTTACGCACAGTTTGCGGCATCCACCGGTCGGTGGATACCCAGGTCGGCCAGACGGGTGTTGCCGGGCGAGGGTTCTGGGACGAGTGTGGAGGCATGACAACTTCCCCTCCTGCCGTGCGCGTGGCGCGGCTGAGCAAGTCCTACGGGCCGTTCGACGCCGTCACCGACATCAGCTTCGACATCCGCCCGGGCGAAACCTTCGCCCTGCTCGGCCCGAACGGTGCGGGCAAGAGCAGCACCATCGAGATCCTCGAGGGCTACCGGGACCGCTCAGAAGGCGACGTCACGGTGCTCGGCGAAGATCCCCAGCACGCCGGCCTTGACTGGAAGGCGCGCATCGGCATCGTGCTGCAGTCCAGCGGCGAGAGCGGCAACGCCACAGTGCTCGAGCAACTGAAGCACTTCGCCGGGCTGTACCCGAATCCCCGCTCGGTCGACGAGGTGCTGGCCGCGGTCGGCCTCGAGGAGAAGGCCAAGACCCGCATCCACCGGCTCTCCGGCGGACAGCAGCGCCGGGTGGATGTCGCGCTCGGCATCATCGGACGGCCGGAACTGCTCTTCCTGGACGAACCCACCACGGGCTTCGACCCCGAGGCCCGGCACCAGTTCTGGGACCTCATCCGGCAGCTCAAGGCCGAGGGCACCACCATCCTGCTCACCACCCACAATCTCGACGAGGCCGCGGAGCTCAGCGACCGGGCCGGCATCATCGTGGGCGGCCGACTGATCGATATCGGTGCGATCGGCGAACTGGGCGGCCCGGCCGCTCGCACCCCGAAGGTGCGCTGGCGGGACGCCTCCGGCACCCCGCAGGAGGTGCGCACCGACACCCCGGCACGGCTGGTGGCCGAGCTGGCCGGCGCCGCCGGCGGCGAACCGGCCGAGCTGCAGGTCATCCGCCCCAGCCTCGAAGACATCTACCTCGGCCTGGTGCGCGGTCACGCCGCCGGCAGCGCCACTCAGTCCCGCACAACCGCGAGTTCCACGACCGACAGCACGGAGGTGCTCGCATGAGCGCGACCCTGACCGCCGCGACCGCGCGGCCGCGCACCGCCAGGCACGGGTTGTTCCGGCTCGGCATCGCCCGCATCGGCTTCGAGATCCGGCTGTACTTCCGCTCCACCGACACGGTCTTCTTCACGTTCCTGTTCCCGTTCATCATGCTGGGCATCTTCACCGCGGCGTTCAGCGCGCAGGGCAACATCGGCACCAACCCCGACGGCTCCGGCGGCATCAGCGTGGGCGCGTACTACCTGCCGGGGATGCTGGCCGCTGGCATGCTGCTCTCCGGGCTGCAGAACCTCGCGATCGACATCGCCGGCGAGAAGGGCGACGGCACGCTCAAGCGCCTCGGCGGCACGCCGCTGTCACCGCTCAGCTATTTCATCGGCAAGATCGGCCAGGTGCTCGTCACGGGCATCCTGCAGGCCGTGCTGCTGCTACTCGTGGCCCGGTTCGCCTTCGACATCGCCCTGCCCACCGAGCCCGAGAAATGGCTCACCTTCGCGTGGGTGTTCCTGCTCGGCGTCATCACCTGCGCCTTCCTCGGCATCGCCCTGTCGGCCCTGCCCCGGTCGGGCCGTAGCGCCTCCGCGGTCGTGATCCCGATTGTTCTGGTGCTGCAGTTCATCTCCGGCGTGTACCTGCAGTTCAACGCGCTGCCCGAGTGGATGCAGAACGTCGCCGGTCTGTTCCCGCTCAAGTGGATGGCGCAGGGTATGCGGTCGGTCTTCCTGCCCGACAGCTTCGCGGCCCAGGAGCAGAACGGAGCCTGGGAGCTCGGCCTGGTGGCGATGGCGCTGCTGATCTGGCTGGTCGTGGGACTTGTCGGCAGCCGGCTCACCTTCCGCTGGATCCGCAAGGACGCCTAGTGCCCCGCCCGTCACGGCCGCAGACGACGCTGCGGCATGGGATGCTTGGCGCATGAATGCCAGACGGTGGTGGGACCTGATCGTCACCGGATCACTGATCGTCCTGGCCGCAATTGCACTGGAAGGCTCGGACACGCATGCGGCGGGTGCCACCGGAGCGGTGCTGTCGCTGGCGGCGGTCGGGCTGGCGTACATCGTCTGGGGCCGGCGGATGCTGCGACCCCGCCCCGTACCCGGCGACCGCGGGTCTTCCGGCTTCGATCATGTGACGTACCCCGGTTCCGCTCGGATGCTGCGTATCGCCATCATCATCGGCTGCGGTGTCGCCACCTCCTTCGACCCCAACATGGCCACCCTCCAGACGCTGGTCTTCCCGCTGATCTGGGCCCTGGCCGACTCGTGCCGGCACGCCGTCGTGCTCAGCACGAGCCTGACCGTCGTGACCGGCGTGGGCCTCTGGGTCGGCAGCGGGCGAACACCGGACGCCGCCGCCCAAGCCGTGGCCATCGAGACGATCTCACTTGTGTTCGCGCTGGCCATGGGCATCTGGATCACACGCATCGCCACCGCCGGCGCCGAGCAGCGCCGACTGGTGGAAAAGCTCACCCTGGCCCAGGATGAACTCGCGGCGCTGCACCGGGATGCCGGCAGCGCCAGCGAGCGGGAACGCCTGGCCCGTGAGATCCACGACACCATCGCGCAGAGCCTGACCAGCCTGGTGATGCTCGCCCAACGCACCCGCCGCGAACTCGACGCGTTGCCGGTCGACACCTCCGTCGCCGCGGACAGCGTCGACCTCATCGAGGCCACCGGCCGGGACGCCCTGGCCGAAGCGCGCGCACTGGTGGCCTCGATGGCGCCGGCCCGGGTGGGTGACGGCGACCTCGCCCACACCCTGGCCCGCTTGGCCGAGCGCTTCGAGCGTGAGACCGGGATTCGGGTGGGCGTCGACCTCACCGGGCTCGGCAGCGACGGCGATGGCACTGCGCCCCCACTCGACCGGGCCCTCGAGGTGGTTTTACTGCGCTGCGCCCAGGAGGGCCTGGCCAACGTACGCAAGCACTCCGGTGCGGGAGCCGCCCATGTCGGTGTCGCGCGGGCCGGCCACGACATCGTCCTCACCGTGTCCGACAGCGGCAGGGGGCTGGGCGACTACACCCCCGACACCGAGCACGGCTTCGGCCTGGCCGGGATGCGCGACAGGCTCGCCCTGGTCGGCGGGAGGCTCGAGGTCACCGACAGTGCGGCCGAGGGCGCCGCCGGCGGGCACGGCACCACCCTTCGGGTGACCCTGCCCGTCTCCGCGCCGGCTGCGTCGACCGGGCCGGCATTGCCCGCCGGTGTGGGGGCCCGCGGATGATCCGGGTACTGGTGGCCGATGACCATCCGATCGTGCGCGGAGGCATCGTGGGCCTGCTCGGCACTGCCGGCGACATCGAAGTGGTCGGCGAAGCGGCCGACGGCGCCGCAGCCGTGCTCCTGGCCGCCGAGGTGCGGCCCGACCTGGTGCTGATGGACCTGCGGATGCCCCAGCTGGACGGCGCCGCCGCCACCGCCCAGATCCTCGCGCACAACCCGGCAACCCGGGTGCTGGTGCTCACCACCTACGAAACGGACGACCAGATCCTCGGCGCCATCGCGGCCGGGGCCAGCGGCTACCTGCTCAAGGCCGCACCGCAGGCCGAGATCATCGAGGGCGTGCGCTCTGTCGCCGGGGGCCAGACCGTGCTCGCGCCCGTGATCGCCGCCAGGCTGGTGCAGCGGGTGCGGGCGGATGCCGCGCCGGCGCCCCGGCTGTCGGCCCGCGAACTCCAGGTGCTCCGCCTGGTGGCGACGGGCGAAAGCAACCCGCAGATCGCCCGGTCGCTCTTCATCGGCGAGGCCACCGTGAAGACCCACCTGTTGCACGTGTTCGAGAAGCTCGGCGTGAGCGACCGTACCCGCGCGGTCACCCTGGCGATGGAGCTGCGCCTGCTCTAGCCCGTTCCGCGGCCGGGATCGGCTCGCCGCACGTTGCCGATTCGGCGCCCCTAGAGGGATTTTTTGCCGCGCGTCGCGGGCGCACCACTACGAATCGCGCTTGCGGCGGGCAAGCGGGCGGGCGGGTCAGAGCAGGGAGAAGCCGACGAACACCGGCTCCGGCTGCAGGATCACACCGAAGTCGCTCTGCACGCGCTGCTGCACGAAACGGGCGAGCTGCCCGATCTCGTCGGCGGTGGCCCCGCCGGTGTTGGTGATCGCCAGGGTGTGCTTGCTCGAGATCGCGGCCCGCGACCCGGGCAGCCGGAACCCGCGGTGGATGCCGGAGTTCTCGATCAGCCACGCCGCGCTGAGCTTCACGGTGCGGAGCACCTGGCTGCCGGGGACGGGTCCGACGCCGGCGTACTCGTCGAGCGGGATCACCCGGTCGGGCAACTCGATCTCGGCCTGCTTCCAGCGCGGCGCATCCGTGGGCAGGGTGCGGGCGAAACTCTCGGTCACGATCGGGTTGGTGAAGAACGACCCGGCGCTGTGGGTGTCGGGGTCTGCGTCGTCGAGCACCATGCCCTTGCCGGCGCGCAAGCCCAGCACGCTCTGGCGCAGAGCGGTCAGCGGCACCCGGTCGCCCACCTGCACGCCGAGGGCCTGGGCCAGCTGCGGGTACCCCACGGGCCGGCTCAGCGGCGTGCCGAGCACTTCGGCCTGCGGCGTCATATCGCGCAGCTCCAGCTCGATGGCAAGTACTACGCCGCGGCGCCCCTGCTTGAGCACCGAGGTGCGGTAGTCCAGCTCCAGGTCGGCGGCGCTGAGCCGTTCCACCTCGCCGGACTCATAGTCCAGGAAGTCGATGGCGGCCAGGCTGCTGGAGAGCTCCTGGCCGTAGGCGCCGATGTTCTGCACGGGCGCCGCACCACTGGTGCCCGGGATGCCGGACAGCGCTTCGATGCCCGCCCAGCCGTTCGCGACAGTGTGGGCGACCAGCTCGTCCCACGGTTCGCCGGCCTGCACCCGAATGCGCACGGGCCGCCCGTCGAGGTCGTCGTCGGGTGCCGACTCCGGCGCCGTGTAGAGCCGCTCGATGCCGCGCGTGCGCACCAGGATGACCACGCCGTCGAAGCCGGTATCCGCCGCCACAGTGTTGGAGCCGCCGCCGACGAGCACCCATGGCTCGTCACCCGCCCAGGCCTCCCGAGCTGCCGCGATCAGACCGGCCTCGTCGGTCGGGGCCACCAGCTGCGTGGGGGCGCCGCCGACGCGCAGGGTGGTCAGCTCGGACAGGTTCACGGGCACAGGCTCGGTCATGGCGGATCAGACGAGGCTGACGCGCGCCTGCGCCTTGCCCAGGACGGTGGTGTTGTTGAAGGTGACGGTCAGGTCGATGCGGGCGATGCCGGCCTCGGCGTCGAGGGCGCCGACCTTGGCCAGAACGGTCACGACCGCGCCGAGGTCGGGGTCGACGGGCACCGGCCGGGTGAACCGCACCTGGTAGTCCACGACGCGCGCCGGGTCGCCGGCCCAGTCGACGACGGGCTGGATGGCCAGACCCATGGTGAGCATGCCGTGGGCGAGCACACCGGGCAGTCCCACCGACTCCGCGACATCGTCACGGTAGTGGATCGGGTTGAAGTCGCCAGAGGCGCCCGCATAACGCACCAGGGAATCCCTGGTGAGCGGGAAGCTGCTCTCGGCGACGATGTCGCCGACCGAGAGGGAGTCGAGGCTGGGCGTGGCGGGCACTGTCTTGTTGGTCATTCGTCTCCCCTGACGACGAGGGTGGAGGTGGCCGTGACCACGTGAGCGCCGGATGCGTCGACGATCGTCGACTCCGCGGTGACCATCGAGTGGCCGCCGAGGCTTTTCACGCTGGCGACCGTGAGCGTGGCGGTGAGCTCGTCACCGGCCACGATCGGCCGGCTGAAGCTGAAGCGCTGGTCGCCGTGCACCACCCGGGTGAAGTCGATGCCCGCGTCGGGTTCGGCGAGCAGCTGGGCCAGGGTGGCCTCCTGCACGACCACGGCGAAGGTGGGCGGCGCCACGACGTCGGCGTAGCCGGCGGCTTGCGCGGCCTCGGGGTCGAAGTTGATCGGGTTGGTCGCGAAGACGGCCCGCGAGAACTCGCGCACCTTCTCCCGGCCCACGAGATACGGCGGCACAGCGGGAAAGACCCGGCCCTGGATTGCTGGATTCACAGACACGTACCGAGTGTACTTGCGCCGGGAGCCGGCTGGCCCGCACGCCGGCACCCGCTGAGGAATTGTCGGAAGCTGGGCGTTAAGGCAGGATTGGCCCAGTGGATTACCAACAAGTCGCCCTGACCGCCCCCGAGGTCGCGCCCCTGCTCACCGGCCTCCGTCAGGAATATGACGCCCGCTACGGCCCGGGCGCCGGCGACTCGGTGCTGGATGTGGAGCCGCAGGAATTCGAGGCCCCGAGCGGAGCCTTCGTGGTGCTGATGGATGGGAAGTGCACCGTCGCGGGCGGCGGACTCCGCCGGATCGACGATGAGACCGTCGAGATCAAGCGGATGTGGACCAATCCGGACTATCGCCGCCAGGGCCACGCCCTGCGGCTGCTGCGCGAGCTGGCCGGCCTGGCCGGGCAGCTCGGTTACACCACCGTGCGCCTGGAGACCGGGCACGCCCAGCCCGAGGCACTCGCCCTGTACCGCGGACTCGGCTTCACCGAGATCGACAGCTACGGCCCCTACGAGCACGCCGCCGCGTTCGAGTTCCGCGTCGACGCCGTCACGACGACGCCCCGCCACTCCCGCCACTAGGGCGGAAGGACGGGGCATGGACGTTCGGACGCGCTGACCGAAACGGCTCAGCCTGCTCAGACGGACGGGATGACCAAGCCGCCCCAGGTGTCGAGCATGTACTGCTGGGTCTCCGGGGAGAGCAGCAGTTCCTTGAGCTTGACGATGCGCGGGTCGTTCTCGAGCTCGGGCGTGGTGGCCAGCACGTTGGCGTAGGGGCTGTCCTTGCCCTCGATCAGGATCGCCTGGTCGGCTGTCAGGCCGGCCGGCAGCGCGAACGAGATGGTCACGAACGCCGCGTCGACGTCCTGCACGGCCTGCGGCAGAGTGGCGTTCTCGATCTCGCGGAACTCGTACTTGTTCGGGTTCTCGGTGATGTCGGCGAGCGAGGTGGGCTCATCCGTCGTCTCGATCAGGCCTTCGCCGGCCAGGATCTTGAGGGCGCGGCCCTCGTTGGTCGGGTCGTTCGGGATGGCGATGGTGGCGCCGTTCTTGAGGTCGTCGAGCGACTTCACGGTGTTGCTGTAGAACGCGGCGCTGGGCAGGTAGATCTCGCCGACGCTCACCAGGCTGCCGCCGGCCTGCTCGTTGTAGGTCTCGAGGAACGTGGCGTTCTGGAACAGGTTCGCGTCGATCGAGCCGTCGGACAGGGCCACGTTGGGGGTGTTGTAGTCGGTGAAGTCCTGGAACTTGATCTCCAGGCCCGCGTCGGCGGCGAGGTTGTCCTGCACGAACTTGAGGATGTCGCCGGCCGGGGTGGCCAGGGCGCCCACAGTGACGGTGCCTAGGTCATCGGCTCCGCCGGTGGCGGACGGCTCGTCGGAGGATCCGGCGCAGGCGGTGAGGGCGAACAGGGCGGAGATGGCAACGGCGGCACCAGCAAGGCGCGTGCGGCGTGAGGTGAACTGCATGGGAGGACTCTTCTCGTGGGTGGCGGGTGGTGAGAGCCGCGCCGTCATGCTGACTTCGGCGCGACCGGGTGAGACAGGGGGTGGGACGGGGCAGCTCAGGCGCCGGTGGCGACCTCGGCACGCAACATTGGTGACGTCTTCTCCGCGCGGCTCGGCCGGGAGCGGTGCGCGAAGCGCTTGGCCAGCATCGTCGCCAGCCCCTGCAGCAACATCACGATCACGAAGATGACGATGATCACGGCGACCATGTGGATGGTGCTGTAGCGCTGGTAGCCGTACCGCACGGCGACATCGCCCAGGCCGCCGCCGGCAACGGTGCCGACCATGGCGGAGAAGTTGATGATGGAGGTCACCGTGGTGGACAGCCCGAGGATCATCGGGGCGAGCGCCTCAGGTACGAGCACCTTCGACACGATCTGCCAGCGGGTGGCGCCCAGCGACTCGGCGGCCTCGATCAGGCCCGTGTCCACCTCCTTGATCGCGATCTCCACCATGCGGGCGAAGAACGGGATAGCCACGACGGCCAGCGGCACGATGGCGGCGGTGGGGCCGATGAAGGTGCCCACGACGAGGCGGGTGAACGGGATCAACGCGACCATCAGGATGATGAACGGCACGCTGCGGCCAAGGTTCACGATGAAATCGAGCACCCGGTTGATCACCCGGCCGGCCCGGCGCGAACCGAACGGGCTCTCGAACAGGCCGCCGGGTTCGGTGCCGACGAGCAGGATGCCCAGCGGTAGCCCAACGATGACCGTGATGAGCAGCGAGACGCCCACCATATAGAGGGTCTGCCCGGTGCCGATGAGCAGCACCTGGAACAGGTCCGACCAGAACTGCGGCAGTGATGGATCCAGAAGCACGGTTACTCCCCCACGATTTCGACGAGCATGCCCTGGCTGCGCAGGTCCTCGATGGGCCCGGCGTTGCCCGCCGGGCTTCCCGGCAGGGCCAGACGGGTGCGCCCGGCCTGATTGCCGCCAATGGTCTCGATGGCCGCGCCGAGGATGGACACGTCCAGCCCGTAGGTGCGCGCCAACTGGGCGATCACCGGCCGGTCGGCCGACCCTCCGCTGAAGGTGATGTCGATCACCGTGTCCCCGGGCAGCGACGGGGCGTCACCGAGCGGGAAGAGTTCGTGCGCCAGGCGGGAGCCGGCGGTGGAGATGAGCGAGACGATGCGGCCCTGTTCGACGATGCGGCCGCCCTCGATGAGCGCGGCGGAGTCGCAGATGCGCTTGACGACATCCATCTCGTGGGTGATCAGCAGCACGGTGAGGCCCAGGTCGGTGTTGATCTTCTTGACCAGGTCGAGGATCGACCGGGTGGTCTCCGGGTCGAGGGCGCTGGTGGCCTCGTCGGAGAGCAGCACCTTGGGGTTGCCGGCCAGCGCCCGGGCGATGCCCACGCGCTGCTTCTGCCCGCCGGAGAGTTCGGCGGGGTAGGCGCCGGCTTTGTCGTCGAGTCCGACGAGGTCGAGGATCTCCAGGGCCCGGCGGCGGCGTTGGTCGCCGTCGACCCCGATGATCTCCAGGCCCAGTTCGACGTTGCCGCGCACGGTGCGCCCGGCCAGCAGGTTGAAGTGCTGGAAGACCATGCCGATCTTGCGGCGCGCCCGGCGCAGTTCGGCCGGCGCCAGGGCGGTGAGCTCGTCGCCGTCCACCGTGACGGTGCCGGAGTCGGGGCGTTCGAGCAGGTTGACCGCCCGGATCAGGGTGCTCTTGCCGGCACCGCTCTGGCCGATCACGCCGAAGATCTCGCCTTCCGCCACCTCGAGAGAGACGTCCCGAAGGGCGGTGGTGACCGTGCCGCCGGAGCGGAAGGTCTTGGAGACGTGCTGAACGGAGATCACGGTGGTCCTGAGGTGTCGGGCTGCACGGTCGGGTGGTGCGTTCTGGCGGCTTGTACCCCAGTCCTTCCGAGTCTGTCAACCGCAACGCCGTGGGCCAAATCAGTGTGACGGAATGTGTCGGGTGACCCCTTCTTGCCGCGTCGACCCCCGTAGAGGGATAACGTGGACACGTTATGCATAACAAACTGACCCCCCACCCCGATCTTCCGATCGACCTGCCCACGGCCGAGCGCCTCGCCAAGGCCGTCGAACACTATGGCGAGTCCACCGTCGTCGACCACTCCGTCGCCCTCATGCGCGGCAAGAACGCCGGCAAGGACTTCCTCCTCTACGTGGGCGGCCGGCACGCACTCGGCATCCTCGAGGGTGCCCCGGCCCTGTACTGGCCTGAGCTGTGGGGCGCCCGCGCCCTGCTGCACGTGTGGAACGACTCCGCCGCACCGTATGTCGTCGTCGGCCTCAACAACGAGGCCTGGCGCATCCGTGAAATGTGCGCGAAGGTCGTGCTGCTGCGCGGCCTGGATGTGGCACCCAAGCTCGTGAAGGCGACCACCGACGAGGTGCCGCGCGTGCGCGTCGCCGCCCTCAACGCCCTCGCCGTGCAGGGCCGCGAGCAGGACATCCCCACCATCACCGTGCGACTGCGCGACCCCGACAAGGACGTTCGCCGCGCCGCCCAGCAGGCCCGCGACGCCATCGTCAGCCGTCTCAACCTGCCCAAGGAGTAACCACGAACGCCACCCAGGAGCCCCACTCCGCGCCGTCGACCCTGCAGCCCTACCGGCGGTACGTGGCCATCGGTGACAGCTTCACCGAAGGCGTCGGCGACGACCTGCCCGACGGCCAGGTGCGCGGATGGGCCGACCTCGTGGCGCTTGGACTGGCCGCGGCGAGCCCCGAGCCGGTCTCGTACGCCAACCTCGCCATCCGTGGCAAGCTGCTCGGCCCCATCGTGAACGACCAGTTGGAGCCGGCCCTCGCGCTGGGGCCCGACCTGCTCACGGTGTGCGGCGGCGGCAACGACATGATGCGGCCCCGGGTGGAGATCTCCTACGTTGTCGACCTGCTCGACCGGGTCGTCGACAAGGCGGTGGCCGACGGCATCCACGTGGTGGTGCTCAGCGGCGGCAACCCGTCCCGGCACCTGCCGCTCGGCTCGCTCATGCAGAAGCGCGGCGACAGGCTCGCCGAGGCCGCCAGGGAGACCTTCGGCAAGCCCGGCGTCACCCTGGTCGACAACTGGATCGACACCGAACTCATGCAGAGCCGGTTCTGGTCGGCCGACAAGCTGCACCTCAATGCCTGCGGGCACACCCGGGTGGCCACCAACGTGCTCACCGCCCTCGGCGTGCCGGTGCCGGCCGGTTGGGCGCAGGGCGAGGCCGGCGAGGCCCCGCCGCGCGAGCGTATCCAGGACACCGCCGCGTACTACGCCGCCTACGTGTTGCCCTGGATCGGGCGCCGGCTCACGGGCCGGTCCTCCGGCGACGGCCGCCCGCCCAAGCGCCCCGAACTCACCGAGGTTGTCGTCCCGTCCGTTTAGGTCCTAGCGGTTCGCGGCCACCTGGTCGGCCAGGTAACCGCCGAACCCGCCCGGCGCCCGGCCGTCCAACCGACCGGAGGTGAGCACAGGGATGAGGGCCGTGCGGCACTCGTGCACGCCCAGACGGCGCAACTCCCCCACCAGCAGCACGTCTTCGTCGGAGTCCACGTCACGGAAGCCACCGGCGGCGAGGTACCGGTCCGCCCGCACGCCCAGGTTGGCGCCGTGCACGTGCGGATGCCCGTCCACCAGGCTGTGCTCGTCGTGCCAGCGGGCACGCTCCCCGGCGGGAAGGTCGGCGTCGGGCAGCACCGTACCCAGCATCAGCTCGGTGCCCGCCTCGGCGAGCGCCAACTGCACGGCCAGCCAGCGCCGGGGAACGGCGGAGTCGGCATCCGTCGTGGCCACCCAGGTGTGTTCAGGAACGGTGCCGGCCAACAGCCGGTGCACCCCGAGGCGGCGGGCCGAGCCGACCGAGCCGGCGTCGCTCTCCATGGTCAGGAAGCAGGGCCACTCGGCCAGGACATCGGCCGAGCCGTCGGTGCACCGGTCGAGCACGACAAGCACCGAGATGGCGGGGGCGTCGACGCCGAACTCCTCCCGCACCACCGCAACGGCCTCGGCCAGGGCGGCCAGGCAGCGCGGCAGCCTGCTCTCCTCGTTCCTGGCGGGCACCACCACGAGCACGGCATCGATCCGCGCGGGCTCACGATGCGGAGTCTCGAGCGGCCTGGTCACGGCGCCAGGCCCTCACGCTGGGCGACCGACCGGGCCGGGGCCGGTTCGTAGACCTCAAGCACGAAGTCGCGTTCCAGATGCAGCACTGTGCGCTCCAGGCCCGGCAGCGCGGCCAGTGCGGCGTGCACGTCGTCGCCGCCGAGCGGGTATTCGCCTACCGGGTGCCGCCAGTGGCAGGCCACGAGCGACCCGCCGGGCGCGAGGCTGTCCCGGCAGCGGGTGAGGAGCACATCCAGGTCGGCCGGCGAGCAGTAGTAGCCGATCTCTGACAGCACGACCAGATCGAAGCTGCCTTCCGGCCACTCGGCGGGCAGGATGCGTTGTTCGACAGTGACCCCAGGGAGCCCAGCCAGCCGGCGGCGGGCCACGTCGAGCGCCCGCTCGGCGAGGTCGGTGGCGAGGAGGGTGTCGCAGCGGTCCGCGAGCTCGCGGCTGAGCACCCCGATGGAGCAGCCCAGTTCGAGCGCCGCACCGTAGCGTTTCAACGGCAGCGCGGCCAGGGTGACGGCGCGCTTGCGCGACTCGTACCACCGGGTCTCGAAGCCCCACGGGTCGTCCGAACCCGAGTAGAAGTCGTCGAAGAATTCGGCCGTCAGGCTACCGGGCGCCGGCGTATCGGGCGCGGCGCGGTCGAGCGTGGGCGCATCGGGCGCGTCACTATCAGGCGCCGGACTGCCGGGCGTTTCTGCGGCGTCGGGTGCACGCACGATGGAGGGCCTCGCCTCCAGGAACATCTCCCAGGGGCGTTCGAAGTGCGCGGCGAAGCCCGGCTGCACGATCGCCTCGTCGCCGGGGTAGGCCGAGAGCGGACGCACCTGGCTGACGTGCGCGGCCATCGCGGCGCTCTTGCGCGCATGACCCGCCGCGCCCAGGGCGATCGAATACAGCACCTCGGCGCCGTCGCCGGCCGGCCAGACATCATCCGCCGGGGTCGACCAGTGCCAGGCCCAGATGGGGTACTCCAACAGCCGGGCGCCGATACGGGCGGCCACGAGCGCCGCAGCCTCGCCGGCCGCGGTGTGGTCGGGGTGACCATCCTTCCGCCACGGGGCCACCAGCCACACCCCACCGGCATCCGCGGGCGCATCCGCCGTCGCCTCTGCCACGAGCGCGTCGGCCAGCTCCGTACGGTGGGCCGCGAGGCTGCCGTCGGGCAGGTCGAGCAGCCGGATGCGCGCCGCCGGCGTCAGCGCGCGCACGGCCGCCACCACCTCGGCACGGCGAACCACCGCGAGGGCGGCGGGTGTGGTTGTGGGCGAGTGCGGGTGCGAGGCTTCACCGTTGCTGGCCACGATCACGGTGACCGGGATCCCCTGGGCCGCGGCCGCGACAATCAGGCCGCCGGCACCGAGGGACTCGTCGTCGGGGTGCGCCGCGACGACCACGAGCCGGTCACAGCCGGACAGGGTGAGCGGCCGGGCGCGCACCGCCCAGTCGGCGCCCTGCCAGACCTCTTCGCCGGTTCCGCCGCCGTCGTGAGTGAAGGTCACCATGCCGGGAGCTCCTCGCCAAGCACGCGGTCGCCGAGCGCCGCGTCGTCACGCTCGGCGTGGTGCTGCCGCACGTACAGGGTCAGATCGGCGACCCGTCGGGCGTGCCGGGCGTCAAGCGCGAGCGGCGCCGGACCGAGCGCGTGCCCGACCCGGGTCACCACCTCGTCGACCGTGCGCGCGACAAGCCCGCGCACCCGCGCGGCGAGCAGCACGCCATCCGCCCCCACGGCCTCACCCGCGTCGATCGCGGTCGCGGCATCGAAGAGGGCAGCCCCGGCGCCGAGCAGCGCCAGGTCGACCGCGCCGAGATGGGCCCGCATGATCTGGTCGGGCGCACGGCCCTCTGCGGCCCGGCGCAGCTGCCGGCCCACCCCCACGGCCCCACCCCACCAGCAGGCCGCCACCTGGATGCCGCCCCAGCTGAACCCGGGCCGGCTCAGATACCAGTCATCCTCGCCGACCGGCACGGCGGGAACCGCGCTGAAGTCCACGGGACCGCTGGGCACCTGGGTGAGCCCGGTCGCGACCCAGCTGCCCTCGTGCACGCGCACTCCGGGGTCGCCGAGATCGACGGCGAACAGCCGGCGGTGCCCGGGCTCGGCACCAGCGGGGGTGGTGTGGGCGGTCACCAGGGCGTGGCTGAGCGATCCCGCCAAGGAGCACCACGGCTTCGTTCCGTCCAGCTGCCAGCCGGAGTCCTCGGGCGCGCCGTCGCTGCGGGTGGCGGACAGCCGCACCCCCGGCCCCTCGGCGGCGAAGACCCCCCAGCTCTGCGTGCCGGCGCCGGTCGAACCGGGCACCGCCGTGTCACCGCGAGCCTGCCGCAGGATGGTCAGCGCATCGGCGTGCGCCTCCAGCACGCGCGCCGCGGTGAGGTCGGCCGCGGCCGCGCTGGCCAGGGCATCGAAGAGCAGCGAGGTCTGCCCCGCGCCGGGCTGCGGCAGCAGGCGCGCCGTCTCCACGGCGAACCGGATGGCGCGGCCCGCGTCGCCATCCACCGCCCCTGCGGCAGCCGCCACCGCGCTCGCACTGCCCGGCTCGTGCGGCCCCGCGGCTCTCACGCCGGCCGCCCCGACCGCGGATCCTGGCCGGCGTCGGACGCCCCGCACCGAAACCGGCGCCGACGCCGACGCCGCAGCATCCCTCGCCGGAACTGCCGCCACCGGTGCCCCGGGTGCCCCCTGCGTCGCCGCGCCTGACTGCGTTGCCATTGTTCTCCTCCGGTGCGCCATCCGCGCCATCCACTCCGCGGCGCCGGCTCCCCGAGCGCTGCGACACCTGTCAGAACATCCTGCCAAATCAACCGGCGACCCGGCCAGATCCGTCGCCCTCCAGGCCTTACGAACCGATGAATTCGGGGATATGATCCCCCCAAACGGGGGTGTTCCCCGAAGTGTGGCCCTGAGGCACCGTTGATAGGGCCTGACCGAGGTCACACCAGAAACATCCCCGCTTGGGGTGGGCCGTCATCGGGGTGGCCCGCCCCTTCCTTCTGTCCGGTCGGCCGGCCCTCTGCCCGGTGTCCCCCCGGCTCGGTCAGCGCACCCGGCCGATCTCGAAGACCGGGTAGTCCGCCGCGATCGCCGCAAACTCTGCCACCGGCGCATCCTTATCCACCGGGATGTGCGGGCGGGCGCCCGGGGCACGCTGCAGGTAGTTCTTGATGATGGCGGGCCGGCGGGCCACGTCCACCTCGGTGAGCCGAACCTCCCGACGCAGCCCCGCCCGGATCGACACGCGCCCATCGGCGGCCCGCACGTTGCGCACCCACCGTGCTCCCTGGCCGAGCATCGAGACGACATAGCGACGCCCGTCCACCCGGGCGGTCACCAGCGGCAGGCGCAGGGGCGTGCCCGACTTCGGGTTCACGGTGTCCAGCCGGATCAGCCACCAGCCCAACAGGCCGGACGCTGCGAGCCGGCCCATGAATCGGTTTGATCGCAGGGCCGCCCGGCCGGGGCGACCTCCGCTGTACATCTGCCGGTGCCGGTCATCGAAGCTCACCGGTCAGATACTACGCGCGAGCCGCCGGGCCGGACAGGGCCCGTAGTGACGCCGCCGCCGCGGTCGAGTCGGTCACCCGCATCCTCGGCTGACCTTGGGCCCACTGACGTGGGGCGGCTGGGCCTAGAGCACTCCCGTCAGCACTCCACCATCCACCCGCACTGCCGCACCGTTCGTGGCTGATGCGAGCGGGCTTGCCAGGTAGGCCGCCAGCGATGCGATCTCCTCGGGCTTGATGAACCGCTCGAGCAACGTGGTGTGGTTCTGTCCGATGATCGACGCCTTCACCGCGTCCACCGGGGCGGACTGAGCGGCGGCGATGGATTCGATTGTGGCGGCGACACCGTGCGAATAGGTCGGGCCGCCGAGGATCGTGTTGACCGTCACTGCGGTACCGCGGGTGCGTTTGGCGAGGCCGTTGCTGAGCGCGATCATCGCGGCCTTCGTGACTCCGTAGTGGATCATGTCGGCGGGCACGTTGACGCCTGACTCGCTGCCGACGAAGAGGATGCGGCCCCAGCCTCGCTCCAGCATGCCGGGCAGGGCGTGCCTGGACAGCCGAACGCCGCTCATCAGGTTCACCTCGAGGTAGCGCAGCCACTCGTCGTCGGTGATGGACTCGAACTCCGCGAGGCCGAAGAGGCCGACATTGTTGACGAGGATGTCAACGTCGCCGAGTTCGGCGATCAGCCGCTCGACGGTTGCCGCTTCCGCGAAGTCGGCGACGAAACCGGCGTGGGCCGCCTCGGGATGCGCACGCCGCAGGTCGGCCACGGCCGCGTCAACCGACGCCTGGTGACGGCCGTTCACGATCACGCGCGCGCCTTCTCCGGCGAGCGTCGAGGCCACGGCGAAGCCGATCCCCTGTGTCGATCCGCTGACAAACGCCGTCTTGCCACGCAACTGCAGGTCCATGTCGTCTCCATCCGGCGGCAACCACCGCGCGATTTTTACTTGCTCGAGCAAGTCAGGCTAGGCCTTTTCACTTGCTTGAGCAAGTCGGTTAGACTGAATACATGACGCCTTCCCTCGACCCGTCCGGCCTCAGCGGCGACCGGCTCGCGGCGTGGGCCTCCATCGCAACTCTGCTCGAACGCCTCCCGGCGGCGCTCGATGCCCAGTTGCAGCGGGACAGCGGCCTCACGCACTACGAGCACGGCCTGCTCTTCGCGTTGGACAGCGCTCCAGGACGCACGCTTCGGATGAGCGTGCTCGCCGGCTACGCCAGCAGCACGCTCTCCCGGCTCTCCCGGGCGATCTCGCGGCTCGAAAAGAAGGGCTGGGTACGGCGTGAGGTCGACCCGGCCGACGGCCGGTTCACCCTGGCCATCCTCACCCACACCGGGCACGCCCTCGTGGCCGCATCGACCCCCGCGCACCACGCCCTTGTCGAAGAGCTCGTCTTCGGTTCCCTCACCGCCGCGCAGGTGCGCCAGCTCGCGGCCATCAGCGGACGGATCGCCACCACGATCGATTCGGCCCCAGCCTGGGCGCCGTCAACCGCAGGCGGCGAATAGTCCTTCGCGTCAGGCGGGCACCGCCTCCGTGCCCCGCGACCGCTCGGCCAACCGCTCGACCGCGGTGGCGACCAGCCGGGCATCCTCCACGGTCACGCGATGCACGGCCCCGGTGATGCGGATGCTCCCGGTGGTCTCCTTCGCAGCGCAGGACGGACCCACCCACAGCTCCACCTCGCCGGGCTCCACGATGCGCTCGAAGGCCAGTCCCGTGAAGGCCAGTCGCGCCGTCGGAACCTGGAAGCGCACCACGGCCTCCTCACCCGGCTCGAGGGTCACCCGCTGGTAGCCCAGCAGCTGGGCGACCGGCCGGGTCACGCTGGCGTGCACGTCCCTGGCGTAGAACTGCACCAGGTCGGTGCCCGCATTCACCCCGGTGTTGCGGATGCGCACGCTCGCCGAGAAGGTTCCGCCGGCGTCGACGGTGGCGTCGGCCTCGAGCGCCGTGCGTTCGAAGGTCGTGTAGGTCAGCCCGTGCCCGAAGGGCAACACCGGGGTGCTGTCCACGCTGGTCACATCGCTCGGCCCGCCGAGGATCGGGTGCAGGTACGAGTACGGCTGCGCGCCCGCCGCCCGCGGCAACGACACGGGCAGGTGCCCGGTCGGCGCGACGGTGCCGGCCAGCACCGCCGCGATGGCGCCGCCGCCGGCCTCGCCGGGGAAGAACGCCTGCAGAACCGCAGCGGGCGCATCCGGCCCGTCGATGGCCCACGCCACGGCGTAGGGGCGGCCGGTCATCAACACCATGACCACGGGGGTGCCGGTGGCCGTGACGGCCTCCACCAGCCGGCGCTGCAGACCGGGGAGCTCCAGGCTCTCCACGTCGTTGCCCTCGCCCACGGTGCCGCGGCCGAACAGCCCGGCCCGGTCGCCGACGACGACCACGGCCACGTCGGACTGCCGGGCCGCCTCCACTGCGGCGGCGAGGAGCGTGTCGTCGTCTCCCTCAACGGCACAGCCGGCGGCGTAGTGGACCTCGGCGCCGGGGAATTCGGCCCGCAGCGACTCGAGCACGGTGGGCATCGACAGCTCAGCGGGCACGTCGGGGTGGTGGGCAAGAACGTGGTTCACGAACGAATAGCAGCCCATCAGCGCCTCGGTGGAGTCCGCGTTCGGCCCCAGCACGGCGATGCTGCGGGGCCCCTGGCCGGCGGTTCCGCCCAGCGGCAGCACGCCCTGGTTGGTCAGCAGCACCAGGGACTCCTCGGCCAGCACCCGCGCCACGCGGCGGTGCTCGGGTGAGTCGAGGTCGATCTCGGTGGGCGCCATGGTGAAGGTCTCGTCCAGCAGGCCCAGGTCCTCCTTCTGCGTGAGCACGCGGAGCACCGCACGATCGATCAGCGTCTCGTCGGTCAGACCGGCCCGCACCCGGTCCATCAGCGGCGCGAGGAAGGCGTCACCGGTGGGCAGTTCCACGTCGATCCCGGCGGCCAGCGCCAGCTCGGCGGCCTCACCGCGGTCGGCGGCGACGGCGTGCATCAGCTGCAGGAATGCCACCGAGAAGTAGTCGGACACGACCACACCGTCGAAGCCCCAGTGGTCCCGGAGGATCTCGGTGAGGTACTCCGGGGTGGCGCCCACGGGCGCTCCGTCGATCTCGGCGTAGGAGTTCATCACACTCCGCACCCCGCCGTCCAGTACCGCCATCTCGAACGGCGGCAGGAACACGTCGTTGATCTCGCGCCGGCCGGCGTGCACCGGGGCGTGGTTGCGACCGGCCTGCGACGCCGAATATCCCACGAAGTGCTTGAGGGTCGCGTGCACACCCTCGGCCTGCAGCCCCCGCACATACGCGGTTCCGATGGTGCCGACGACGTAGGGGTCCTCGGCGATGCACTCGTCCACCCGGCCCCAGCGCGGGTCGCGGATGACGTCCAGCACGGGCGCGAGGCCCTGATGGATGCCGAGCTGCCGCATCGAGCCGCCGATCAGCCGGCCCATCTCCTCGACGAGCTCGGCGTCGAACGCGGCCCCCCAGGCCAGCGGGGTGGGGAAGGTCGCGGCCTTCCACGCGGCGAGCCCGGTCAGGCACTCCTCGTGCACGATGGCGGGGATACCCAGCCGGGTCTGTTCCTTGAGCCGGCGCTGCTCGGCCCACAGCCACTCGGCACGCTCCACCGGGTCGACCGGGCGGGTGCCGTAGACGCGGGTGAGGTGGCCGAGCCCGTGGGTCGTCGCCTCGTCGTACCGGGTCGAGGTGGCCATCTCCCCCGCGAGCGGGGCGACGACTTCACCGCCCTGGTCGACCCAGTATCCAACGAGCTGCGCGAGCTTCTCCTCCAGGGTCATCTGCGCGTGCAGGGCGCGCACGCGTTCGGACACCGGCGGCATTTCGGGGTTGGTCACAACGTTCTCTTTCTACTTCGACAAAAACACTGACGCCACACGCGGGCGGCAGATCAGCCCTTGACCGCGCCGGTGAGCCCGCCGACGATGCGACGCTCGAACAGGGCGAAGAACACCAGGGCGGGAATCATGGACAGGGAGGTGAACGCGAGAACCTTCGCGGTGTCCACGGAGTACTGCGAGGCGAACGATTGCACGCCCAACGGCAGGGTGAACACGGCATCGTTGTTCAGGATGAACAGCGGCAGCAGGTAACTGTTCCAGCTGGCGATGAAGGCCAGGATGCCCACGGTGATGACGCCGGGCATGGCCAGCGGCACGATCATCCGCCAGAAGAAGCCCAGCCGGCTGCAGCCGTCGATGAAGGCAGCCTCCTGGATCTCGTCGGGGATGGCCCGCAGGAACGGCACCAGGATGATGATCGTCGTGGGCAAGGCGAACGCGATCTGCGGCAGGATGACGCCGCCGAGCGAGTTCATCAGGCCCAGGTTCTTCACCACCAGGTACAGCGGGGTGATGGCCACGGTCATCGGGAACATCAGTCCGGCGGCGAACATGGCGTAGAGGATGCCGCGGCCGCGGAACGAGTACCGGGCCAGCACATAGCTGGCCATCAGGCCCAGCAGCACGACGCCGAAGGTGGTGGCGAGCCCGGCGATGAGCGAATTGCCCACCAGTCGCCAGAAGGTACCGCCGGTGAGTACATCGAGGTAGTTGCCGATGTTCCACACGCTCGGCCAGCCGGAGGGGTCCGTGGTGATCTGCGCGTTGGTGCGGAACCCGCCGATGATGATGAACAGCACCGGGGCGAGCATCAGGCCGATCACCAGCACGGCGACGACGTAGGCGACGGGGGTTCCCCAGCGCCTGGCAGCCTTGATCTCGGCCGGCGGGTTGGCCGGCGGCAAGGCCACGGCGGGCGTAGTGAGCACGGTCATTTGCCCGTCCCCTTTCCAGTGATGGCGCCTTCGGTGTCGCGCCGCAGCACGTAGCGCTGGTAGATCAGCGCCACGATCAGGGAGATCAGGAAGAGCACGACGGCCACGGCGTTTCCGTAGCCGTAGTTGCCGGCGTTCCGCCCGTTGGTGACGAGGTACGTCGCCATGGTGGAGGTGCCCGCGGTGGAGGCGATGTACTGGCCCCAGATGATGTAGACGAGGTCGAACAATTGCAGCGCCCCGATGATGGACAGGAACGCCCAGATGCGCAGCGTGGGCGCCAGCAGCGGAAGCGTGATGTGGCGTTGGATCTGCCAGAATGACGCTCCGTCGATGGCCGCTGCCTCCGGCAGTTCCTCGGGGATGCCCTGGAGCCCGGCGAGAAAGAGGATGACGGCGAAGCCAACGTACTTCCAGGTGATGATCACCATGAGGGTCCAGATGGCGATGTCGGGGTTCGACAGCCAGTCCTGGGTGAACGCGCCCAGGCCGACCTTCTCCAGCAGGCCGTTCACGGCGCCGTTGGACTGCAGCATCAGGCTCCAGCCGGTGCCGACGACGACCTCGGAGATGACGTACGGAACGAAGATGAGCACCCGGATGAGCGACTGGCCGCGCAGTTTCCGGTTCAGCAGCAGGGCGAGGAGGATTGCCACCGGCCCCTGCAGAACCAGGGAGAGCACGACGATGACGCCGTTGTGCGTCAGGGCCTCCTGAAAGGTGGGGTCCTGGAGGATGGTGACGTAGTTGCGGAACCCGACGAACTGCGTCGGCGGGCCGTAGCCCTGCCAGCTGAAGAAGCCGTAGTACGCCGCCATGATGACGGGGAAGATCACGAAGCCGAGGAAGACGATCAGCGCGGGCCCGACGAGGACCGCGATCTCTACTCGGGCGCCCCAGTTGACGCGGCGGGGGCGCCGCACGGGCGGGAACCCGGGCGTGGTGCCCGAGTTCCCGCCGCTCGCGAGATCCACCTCTAATCGCGTCGAAGTATTCTCGCGAACTGACATGAGCTGCCTAGGCCTTCTTGGCCGCGTCGTTGACTGCCTGGATCAAGAGTTCCGGGCTGCCCTTGCCGGCGAGGAGGTCGACGACGCCCACGTTGAGGGCGTTTCCGACGTTCTGGCCGTAAACGGTGTCAAGCCACTGCGACACGTACGGTGCAGCGTTGTACGCCTCGATGATCTGCTTGAGGTAGGGCTCGGTGACGGCTTCCTGGGCGACCGTGTTCACGGGCGGGGCGTTGAAGGCCGCGTAGTACTCCTTCTGCACATCGGAGCTGCCGATGTAGTTGAGGAAGTCGAGGCATTCCGGCGGCGCAGAGACCGAGCAGGAGTAGCCGTCCACGCCACCGAGGATGGAGCCGGGCTTGCCTTCGCCGCCGGAGACCTCGGGGAACGGGAACCAGGACAGGTCGGCCAGCGGCTTCTCGTCAGGGGTGAGGGAGGCGATGACGCCCGGGTTCCAGGCACCCATCAGTTCCATGCCAGCCTGGTGGTTGGCCACGAGACCCGCGGAGCTGCCGGCGCCCTGCTGGGCGGCGGTGGTGAGGAAGCCATCGTTGAAGGGCTTGGTGTCGGCGAAGCTCTGGAGGTCCTCGCCGGCCTTGATCCAGCATCCGTCGCTGAAGTCCTTGGTGTCAGCGGCCTGGGCCAGGACGGCCGGGCTGCATTCGCGCAGAGCGAAGAAGTAGAACCAGTGCGCAGCGGGCCACGCGTCCTTGGCGCCGAGCGCGATCGGTGCGACGCCGGTGGCCTTGAGCTTTGCCGCGTCGGCTTCGAGCTCGTCGATCGTGGTGGGGGTCTCGGTGATCCCGGCCGCGTCGAAGAGGTCCTGGCTGTAGAAGATGCCGCCGGGCAGAACCGCGACGGGCATGGCGTAGATCTTGTCCTCGAGGCTGTTCGCGATGAACGACCCCTCGGGGATCTCGTCTTTCACCTGGTCGGAGATGCCGCCGGTGATGTCCATCAGCTGGCCAGCCGCGACCATGGCCGCCATCTTGCCGCCACCGCGCTGCAGGAAGATGTCGGGTGCGTCGCCGGAGTTGAGCGCCGTCTGCAGCTTGCCGTCCAGGTCTTCGTTCTGGATGGCCTGGATCTTGATGGTCACATTGGGGTTGGCCGTCTCGAAGTCCGCAACGGTCTTCTTCCAGAATTCCTGGCCGGGGCCGGTGGTGGAGTTCTGCCAGAGGCTCATGGTGACGTCGCCGCCGGATGACGACCCGTCGCCCGTGGAGTCGCCGCTACAGGCCGTCAGGCCCAGGGCACCGAGGCCCAGGACCAGGGTTCCCGCGAAGATTCTCTTCGCTGTGGTGTGGTTCACCTTCATTGGTTCAACCTTTTCTCTTCATTGAGGGACGCCATCGGTCATCGATGGTCTTGGTGTGGAGCCGCGCCCTGTCGGGCAGTGCTGTATTTTCGGCCTTCGGCACGCCCACTGCGATGGCCCGTCCGACATCCGAATTGCCTCAGTGTCACAGTCAGAAAAAATAGTGTCAAACGTTTTCGAAAACAGTTTCCAAACGTCCTATGCTGATCCCATGTCTCCCCGTGCCACGATCCATGACGTCGCCGCCGCCGCAGGCGTGTCCGTCGCCACGGTCTCCAAGGCGGTCAACGGCCGGTACGGCATCTCGGCCGCGACCACAGCGCGGGTGCTCGACGTGGTGCAGCAGCTCGGCTACGAGTCAAGCCTGGTCGCCAGCAGCATGCGCTCCCGCCGCACCAGCGTCATCGGCATCCTGGTGGCGGATTTTGAGCCCTTCAGCGCCGAGATCCTCAAGGGCGTCGGTGTCGCCCTGCAGGATTCCGGCTATGACCTACTCGCCTACAGCGGGTCGCGGCAGCGGGAGACCAACGGCTGGGAGCGGCGGTCGCTGAGCCGGCTCAGCGGCACGTTGATCGACGGCGCCATCATGGTCACCCCCACGGTGGATACCACCTCCACCGAGATTCCCGTCGTGGCCATCGACCCGCACACCGGCCGGGCCGACCTCCCCACGGTCGAGTCGGACAGCTTCGGCGGCGCCCTGCAGGCCACCCGCTACCTCATCGAACTCGGCCACCGGCGGATCGGTTTCCTCGGCGGCCGTCCGGACCTGCGCAGCGCCACCCTCCGAGAGGCCGGTTATCGCCAGGCGCTGGCGGATGCGGGCATCCCGTTCAACCCGGCGCTGGTGCGAGTCGGCCTGTACAAACGCGACACGGCCAAGGCGCCGGCAGCGTCGCTGCTGTCGATGACCGACCGCCCCACTGCGGTGTTCGCCGCGAACGACCTGTCCGCGATCGCGATCATCCAGGTCGCCGCGGAGCTCGGGATCGAGGTGCCGGGCGACCTCTCGGTGATCGGCTTCGACGACATCCCCGAAGCATCGCAGATGAACCCCGCGCTGACCACCATCCGGCAGCCCATGAAGCGGCTCGGCGCCACCGCCGCCGGGATGCTCGTCTCCCTGCTGAACGGCGACTCCCTGCCGCAAAACCACATCCGGCTCCCCACCGGGCTCGTGCGCCGGGCGACGACGGCGCCCCCGCGCGTGTAGTTGCCGTGCGTGATTACGAGCTCAGGTGCTCAGACAGTTCGTCGAGCGTCTCGCGTGCAAGCGCCTGGACCACTGCGTCGTGGTTGGCCCAGGGTGCCGTCTGCTCGGTCAGTACTTTGACGAGCGCGCGCAGCCGTCCCCGGCTCTGCTGACCCAGGCCGAACAGCGCGTCGCTGGCATCGTCCATGCACGCCAGGAGCACGACTGCGTCCTCAGCGTGGTGGCCCCGCGCTCGGGTGTCCGCCAGAGCCGGCGCCCTGCAGGAGCGCGGCGGCCTGGAAGAAAGTGATCGCCTCAGTTTCAAGGTGGAGCGCAGAGTTCACATCTACGGTCGTGCGCGGGGCTGGAAGCTCCGCCAACTCCGCGTGGAGCTTCACCATGAGGCCACCGACCCAGAGTCCAGGAGCTGTGCGGCAGCAGCCGCGCGAGCTCGAAGGCTCCCATGTAGGACCATATGTGTCAATGATGCGGGCAGGCGCCTCGGGAAGGCTCAGGCAGACTGCACGAGCGCGAAAACGATACCAGCGGCGACGATGAGGGCTCCGGCGATGGGCCAGCTCAGTCGAGGTCGTCGCGCACCAATGATCATGGACAGGGCGGCCAGAAGACCCAGCACCATCGCCCAGATCGGAGCGAGGACGTAGGGGCGCCACGCTTCCGTGCACGCATCCGCGACATCGGGTCGGGGCTCGAGCCCGTAGTTCGGCACCCAGCAGGTGAGGACCAGACGTCCGCCCTGATACAGGGCGAGCGTTCCGAGAACGACGAGGGAGACGGCGACGGCGGTGATGCCTACCCACATCGAGATGAGCATGGACGTCTTTCGGCGAATGTCGGATTCGGCTGCGCTGCTAAGCAGTTCGCGGGACTCAGAGAACTCAAGCACGGGTGAATCCACAACATCCATGTCACGCCTCCATCTTCAGGAGCATATGCCAGGCTGTCGTGTGCGCTGTGCCGGTCCGCAGGGAACCGCACGTCGCCCGGGAACACGCTTCCGAGGCTGAGTCCGCAGAGCTTCTCGTCGGGCACGCTGTCGACGATGGCCAAGGGGGCCTGGCAGAACATCTTGTACGTCTCGAAGTCGTACTGCCCCGCTCCGAGCACGACGATGACGACAACGTCGCCTGAAGTAGACAACGTCGCCTGAAGTATTTGTCGCGGTGATGGCTCAGTAACCCTTGCTCGGGCTGCGCCGTTCTGAGTCGAAGGGTCCGATCTGGATGCCGCTCATGTATTCGGGGTCGATGCAGACCGTCGCCGGAAGAGCCACGGCGTGCGCCTTGATGGAGCCGGTGATCGTGACATTCAAACCGTCAACAGGTGTCGGATCGGACGCACAGTCACCGTTGGACTGTGAGGCGTCGACCACATGGATCCAGGCGTACGCTTGCCCACCGGGCGCTACAGAAACCGTGGTGCCCGCCCGCGAGTAGACGTCAGAGTGCTCTTGCGTACCGATCGCTGCCCCATCGGGAGCGGCCCAGGTCACGTCCGGAAACCCGACCGTGTCGCAGGCATCGTTACCGGTGTTCGTGAAGCTGAGGTAGTAGATGCCCGGGGTGCCGCTAGGGTCTGCTCCCAACTCCACGGTCAAGTCGTCGGGGCATGCCGCCGCCGGCGCGGCAGCCGGCGCCACAGTAGCTGGCGCAGGAGCGCCCGTAGCGGTGGGGAGGGCAGTCGCTGTGGGGGAAGCCGGCACGGGAGAAGAGCTAGAAGCGTCACCGCCTCCAGCCGACGTGCAACCGGCGAGGACCAGGGCCACTCCAACGGCGGCGGACAGTGACATGAACCCGTGCATCTTCCCCATGCGATGAATCTAACGGTCAGTCGGCCAGAACATGTACAACGTGCCCGCCCCAGAACGGGAAGGACAATCTTGTCATTTGACGTCCCCTTGTCACGAAAGACCTGATGGGGATCGGCGTGACGATGTGTGTGGGGATCGCGATTCACCATACAGATTCAAGGTCGGGGTGCAACCAGAATCAGAAGTGGTGAAAGCCACTCTCATCTGGCGCACCGGACGTGAACCGGTTGTCGCTCGCAAGACCCGCACAGTTGGGCAGGCGCCCACCGACGCCGGGCCGTCGTTCGCACACATCGCTTTCGTCCAGACCGGAGTCGAGAGCGGAGTTTATTGGCACTGAGTAAAAAGAAAAGGCCCCATGATCGGCGAAATTCCTGATCAAAGGGCCTTTGTGTGTAGCGGGAGCGGGAATTGAACCCGCGACACCACGATTATGAGCCGTGTGCTCTAACCAACTGAGCTACCCCGCCTTAGGCCTTCAGAGCTTAGCTCCCAAGCCTGAGCCCCCTGTGGGAATCGGACCCACTACCTCTTCCTTACCAAGGAAGTGCTCTACCAATGAGCTAAGGGGGCAAAACTTCATAGTTCTGAAGCTGAACCGTGCTTTTGGCAACCGGTAAACATTATCACCTCGCGAGACCTCTCTGCGACACGGGGTGCTCATCCGCCGCGATTGTGACGCCGGGCAGCACCCAGGCGGTGAACGATGCGCCGGTGGCGGCCAGGTGCAGACCCTCGGGGTCGGCAGTGAAGACGGCCGGTCCCAGCTTTGCCAGCAGGGTGCCGACGGCGCCTCCCAGCGGCACCGCCCAGACGGGCAGGGTCACGTCCGCCGCAGCCCGGGTGGCGAGCAGCAGTACACTCTCCCCCGCGCTCTCGCGCACGTACACGAGCGCGTCGTCGCCCACGTGCAGCCAGCGGAGCCCGCCGGTGCTGAGCACCTCGTGCGCCCGGCGCAGGCCGATCAGCGCCGCGTAGAGATCGATGGTGCCGGCCACCTCCGGGTCGGTCACGCTGGACCAGGGCATCGGGGTGCGGGAATGCTCGCCGTCGATGCCGGCCAGGCCGAACTCGTCGCCGGCGAACACCACCGGGATGCCCGGCAGGGTCACCGAGAGCCCCACCGCCACCGGCACCGCTTCGGCGTCGGCATGGGTGCGGAAGCGGGCGGTGTCGTGGGTGTCGAGGGCGTTCATGGTGGCCAGCCGGGTGCGCCAGGGGAAACCGGCGGCGAAGCGAGTGTGCGCCCGGTGGAACTGGACGCCGGTATGCGCCGGGATGCTGCCCAGCGGCACCCCGAAGAACGACGGCACCGAGTCGGGCCGGCAGAGCCACGACCAGAGCGGCTTGGTGAAGTTGGCGTAGGTCATCGCGCCGTGCCAGGCATCGCCCTGGAAGTCGGCCGCGGCGTCGTTGGTGAATTCGCCGAGCAGGATGGTGTCGGGGTTCACCTCGATCATGGTCTGCCGGATGGCTTGGCGGACCTCGGCGTTGAGGTCCTCGTCGCCGAGGCGGCCGGTCATGTTCGCCACGTCGATGCGCCAACCGTCCAGGTTGAACGGCGGCTCCAGCCATTTGGCAACCACCGAGTCCGCGCCCTCGATGAACCGGCGGCGGAGCTCAGGGGAGGTCCAGTTGAACTTGGGCAGCTCTGGCACGCCGAGCCAGGACATGTAGTCGCGCTGCTCGGCGTCGAGCCAGTAGTAGAAGGCACTCTCGGGCGCCGCCGGGGTGCCGTGGGCCGCCCGGAACCATTCGTGGCCCTCGCCGGAGTGGTTGGCCGTCAGGTCGCCGATCACCCGGAACCCTCGCGCATGGGCGGCCTCGACGAGCCGGATGAGCGCCGCATCGCCGCCGAGCAGCGGATCGACCTCGGTGAAGGCGGCGGCGTCGTAGCGGTGGTTGGAGCGGCCGGGGAAGACCGGGGTGAGGTAGAGCAGGGTCACGCCGAGCCGGTCAAGGTGATCGAGGTGTTCGGTGATGCCGTCGAGGTCGCCGCCGTAGAACTGGTGCGACCGGCCGGGCGGCAGCTGGTCGACGGCGTCGCCCCACTGGGCCGGCATGGCCCAGTCGGGTGCCTCGCGGGTGTCGGCGGCGGCCGAGCGGCCGAACCGGTCGGGGAAGACCTGATACATCACGCTGGTCGCGGCCCAGTCCGGCGGGGCCGGGTGCGCGACGAGCTTGAAGTCCTCGGAGTCGAGGGTCTCGATGTCATGCAGCCCGCTGGCGTTCAGCCACCAGTGACCGCCGTCGGCCATGCCGATCAGGAACCGGTAGCCGTGCACCGGGTTCTCCACGACGAGGTCCGCGGCCCACCAGGCGTATCCGTCATCGCCGGTGGAGTCGAGCGGACGGGCATCGTCGAAACGCGGCTCCTGGTCGGGGTTGGACCGGGTGCGCACCGTGGCCACGGCACCGAAAGCGAGCGGGACGCGCAGCCGTACAGTGACGACGTCCCCCAGCGCGGGGGCAGGAGTCGACACGTAGAGCGGGGAGCCATCATGGTGCGGAAGGGCGACGAGCGGCAGCGGGCTGTGCGGGAGCAGGTACGGCGGGAGCGCGTGGAGCGACATCCGGCGCTTACTTGACGGAGCCGGCCGTGAGGCCGCCCACGATGTATTTCTGCAGCCACAGGAACAGGGCCATCACCGGTAGGGCCGCGAGCACCGCTCCGGCCGCGAAGACCGAGTAGTTGCTCGAGAACTCCTGCGACACGAACTGGTAGAGGCCCACGGCCAGGGTCTGCTTCTCCGGGGTGATCAGCACGATGCTCGCGATGACGAACTCGTTGGTGGTGCCCACGAAGGAGAGCAGACCGACCACCGCGAGGATGGGCGCGACCAGGCGCAGGATGATGGTGAAGAAGATGCGCGCGTGGCCGGCGCCGTCGAGCTTGGCGGCCTCGTCGATGGAGGCCGGGATCGTGTTGAAGAATCCGTACATCAGGTAGGTGTTCACGCCGAGCGCTCCGCCGAGGTAGACCATGATCAGGCCGATCTGGGTGTCGAGGCCGATGGCAGGGAAGATGTCGGAGATGCCGTTGAGCAACAGGAAGATGGCCACGACAGCCAGCAGCTGCGGGAACATCTGCACGAGCACGAGCATCAGCAGACCGGCCCGGCGGCCGGTGAAGCGCATCCGGGAGAAGGAGTACGCGGCGAGGGCGCCCAGGAACACAGTGCCGGCCGAGGTGATGCCGCCGATCAGCAGGGTGTTGGCGTACCAATCGGCGTAGGGCTGTTGCGGCAGGTTGAACAGGGTGACGTAACTGCCCAGGTCGATCTGGCTGAACAGGCCGTTGGCGGTGATCAGGGTGCCGCCGGGGTGCAGCGACGCCGACAGCACGTAGAGCAGCGGGAAAGCGGAGAAGACCACCATGACGGCGCCGATGAGGTGGCGCCAGCCGGTGGCACGGAACCAGCGGCCGAAGCTGAAGGGGCGCTTCACCGGGATGTAGTCGGTGTCGCTCGGGGCTGCGATGCTCGGTGCGATGGCCATCTCAGTTCAACTCCTCTAGTGCCTTGGTCTGTCTGAAGCTGATGATCGACACGAGGGCCACGAGCACGAAGATCAGGATGGAGAAGGCGCTCGCCAGCCCGTAGTCCCGGCTGGCGCCGACGAAGGCGACCTTGTAGACCATCGAGATGAGGATGTCGGTGGCGCCGACGTTCACCCCGGCCGTGACGTCGCGAGGCCCGCCGTTGGTGAGCATGTAGATGAGGTTGAAGTTGTTGAAGTTGAACGCGAACGAGGCGATCAACAGCGGCGACACCGACACCAGCAGGAGCGGCAGTTTGATCAGCCGGAACACCTGCCAGGGCTTCGCGCCGTCGACCGTGGCGGCCTCCTGCAGCTCGCCGGGGATCGACTGCAGCGCGCCCGTGCAGACGAGGAACATATAGGGGAATCCCAGCCAGAGGTTCACGAAGATGATGCTGAACTTGGCCAGCCATTCGTTGGTGAGCCACGGGATCTCCGCGCCGCCGAAGAGCACCTGGTTGATGAAGCCGAACTGCGGATTGAGCATGCCGGCCCAGACCAGGGCGGAGAGGAACGCGGGGAAGGCATAGGGCAGGATCATCACGACGCGGTAGACGTTGCGGCCGCGCATCCGGAGATCGTTGAAGACGATGGCCAGGAACAGGCCCAGCGCGAACGTCGTGGCCACCGAGAGGAAGGCGAAGGCGAACGTCCACAGCGTGACGCTGATCAGCGGGCCGCGGATGGAGTCGGTGCCGAAGGCCTTGGCGAAGTTGGCCAGGCCCACTTCCACCTTCCAGCCGGGCTGGAGTTCGCTGCCGTCGGCGGCGACGAAGGAACCCTGCGACGGGTCCTCGGTGTAGACCACCCCGGTGCCGGTGTTCGTCATCGTGCCGGCTGCCTCGTCGTAGACGAGGTCGGAGAGGTAGAGGTAGGCGGCGGAGCCGTCCGGGGTGCGCAGGCTTCCGTCGTTCGGGTCGTCGGAGAGGGGCACGGCCACGGCCGCGATGGCCTCCTGGTTGGCCACGATGTCGGCGAAGTTGAGGGTGCTGTAGCCGGGCAGGCCCACGGCCTGGCCGGAGCCGTCCGTTTCGGCATCCGTCACGGTCTTCAGCGGGGAGTCGGCGTTGCCGACGCTGATGTCGCCGTCGGGATCGGTGACCAGGAAGCTGTAGACGCCGGCCTGTTCGAGCACAGTGAGGGCGTAGGTGGGCGAATCGGGCACGCGCTCCTGCGCCGACAGGATGAGCGAGGAGACCGCATCGTCCTTGGTGCTGTTGTGTCCGGTGCCGTAGTTGGTGAAGGCGATGTAGCCGGAGTACCCCACCACGAAGATCTGGAAGATGAGCAGGAAGATCAGGCCGGGGGTGAGGTACTTGGCCGGCAGGCCTTTGACCCGGAAGTAGATCCAGTTGACCGCCACGGTAACGACGAGAACCAGGCCGAAGACCAACCAGTCCTGCTTGGCGAACAGCACGAAGAGGGCGTAGACGCTGATCGCGTCGACGATGCCCAGCACCAGCACCTTGACCAGCAGCACCTTGATGCCGGCGGATGCGGCCTCCGCGATGCGGCTCGCCTGCCGCTGCCTCTTGGCGGCGACGATCTGGGCCCGGTCGTGCCCGGTTCCGGGGGTAGTCATCATTGTCTGCTCTCGATGTGAGGTGCGGGTGCTGCGAGTGCTGCGCTTCTGCGGGTGGTGCGGCGTAGCGGTGATGCGGTGATCGGGTGCGCCCGGCCCCGAAGAGGCCGGGCGCACCCGGGAGGAGCCGGTTGTTACTGGATGGCGGCCGCGATGTCCGCGGTCATCTTCTGCCACAGCTGCACGGGGTCACCCTGGTTGCTGATGATCGCGGCCTCGGTGACGCCCCAGAACTGCCAGACCTTGCCCATTTGCGGGATGTTGGGCATCGGCACGGCCGTGGCGCCGACGGCGCCGAAGCCGGCGGTGATCGGGTCGGAGCTGGCAGCTTCGAACGCGGCAGTGAGCGCCGGCGGGCGCCCGCCGACCTCGTAGAGCGCGGTCTGCACGTCTTCGCTGCCGATGTAGTTCACCAGGAACTCGTTGGCGGCGATGGCGTTCTTGGTCTTGGCGCTGACCATGAAGCCCTGCACACCCACGAAGGGCTGAGCGGGCTGGCCGCCGGCCGAGGGAACGGCGTCGACGGACACGTCGATGCCGGCGGCCTGGGCGTCCGGCACGTTCCACGGTCCGGTGAGCAGGAACGGGGAGGCGCCGGCGTAGAACTTCTCCTTGGCGATGTCGCCGGTGAGGTTGACGCTCATCCGCCCGGCCGCACCCTCGGCGGCGAGCCAGGTGGCGAAGGCCTCGCCACCGGCGTTGCCCACGGTGAGGTCATCGGGGTTGTAGCTGCCGTCGGCGTTGGTGCCGAAGACCGGGGCGCCGAAGGAGGTCTGGAACGGGTAGAGGTGGTACGGGTCGGCCTCGGGGCCGATTTGCACGAGGTAGGGGAACTCGGTGCCCGCTGCGGTGCCGGCGGCGACCATGTCGTCGAAGGTGGCCGGGGCCGTGGGCGCGAGGGCCGTGTTGCGCAGCAGCGCGATGTTCTCGATCGAGTACGGCACGCCGTAGGTCTTGCCCTCGTAGCTCATGGCGGTGACGGCGACCTGCTGGTAGTCGGCCGCGGTGTCGCCGAGCTCCACGGGCTGCACGACGCCGTTGCTCACGAAGTTGCCCAGCCAGTCGTGGGCGGCGATCGTGATGTCGGGGCCCTTGCCGGTGGGAACCTGCGCGATGAACTCTTCCTGGATCTTGGCGAAGTCCTTCTGCACGAGCTTGACCTTGACGCCGGATTCCTTGGTGAAGGCCGCGGCGGCGTCCTTCAGCACGGCGGCGCGGTCGGCGTCGACCCACACTGTCAAGGTGCTGGAATCGGCGTCCGAGGCAGCGCCGCTCGAGTCGGATCCAGCCGAGCATCCGGCCAGGGCCAGGGACGCCGCGACGGCTATCGCGCCGGCGGCGAGCAGGCCATTCTTCTTCACCATCATTGGTGTGCCTTTCGTAATCAACATTGACATTTGTGCAAGCGGTTACATGTATACCTGTCATTTTCTCGTTTAGCAACCCAGTGTGTGGTTATCTACAGCGCTCAGGTCGATTTGCGACCTTGGATTAATGGAAGCGCTTGCACGTTCTCTGGAATGCCGTAGTCTGTCCGTCATGACAGGCACAGAGTGGTGGCGTACCGCCGTTATCTATCAGATCTACCCACGGTCGTTCGCTGACGCGAACGGCGACGGCATGGGCGACCTCGCGGGCATCCGTTCCCGCCTGCCCCAGCTGGCCGAGCTCGGGGTGGATGCCATCTGGCTCTCGCCGTTCTACCGGTCGCCGCAGCGCGACGCGGGCTACGACGTCTCGGACTACTGCGACGTCGATCCGCTCTTCGGCACCCTCGCCGATTACGACGCCATGCAGGATGCCGCGCACGCGCTGGGCATCCGGGTGATCGTGGACATCGTGCCCAACCACTCCTCCAGCGACCACCCCTGGTTCCAGGCCGCCCTGGCCGCCGGGCCGGGCAGCGAGGAGCGCGGGCACTACATCTTCCGCGACGGCCGCGGCGAGAACGGCGAACTCCCGCCGAACAACTGGGAGTCTGTCTTCGGCGGCAACGCCTGGACCCGCACCGTGAACCCCGACGGCACGCCCGGCCAGTGGTACCTGCACCTCTTCGACACCACCCAGCCCGACTTCGACTGGGACAACGAGTGGGTGCGCACCCAGTTCCGGGACGTGCTGCGCTTCTGGCTCGACCGCGGCGTCGACGGCTTCCGGGTGGACGTGGCCCACGGCATGATCAAGGCCAAGGGTCTGCCCGACTACACCCCGCCGGTCGACGGCGGCAGCATGGGCGGGGCCACCTCGCTCGAGCCCGGCGTCGTGGCCGAGGAAGTGGCCGGCGCGCCCTACTGGGCGCAGGACGGCGTGCACGACATCTACCGCGACTGGCGCCTGGTACTCGACGAGTACGAGGGCGACCGGATCCTCGCCGCCGAGGCCTGGGTCGACCCGCTCGACCGGGTGGCCCAGTGGGTGCGCTCCGACGAGATGCACCAGGCCTTCAACTTCGCCTACCTCGAGACCCCGTGGGAGGCCGCTCCGCTGAAGCGCGTGATCGACGACTCCCTGGCCGCGTTCAGCGCCGTGGGCGCCCCGAGCACCTGGGTGCTCTCCAACCACGACGTCGTGCGCCACGCGTCCCGGCTGGCCCTGACCGCGGACAACCTGCAGGGTCACGGCATCGGACCGAACACCGTCGGGCTGCCCGACACCCAGGTGGGCCTGCGCCGGGCCCGCGCCGCATCCGCCTTGATGCTGTCGCTGCCCGGGTCGAGCTACATCTATCAGGGCGAGGAACTCGGTCTGCCCGAGGTCATCCACCTGCCCGACTCCTCCCGCGAGGACCCCACCTGGTTCCGCACCAACGGGGAGCGCTACGGCCGCGACGGCTGTCGCGTGCCGATCCCGTGGGAGGCCGCCTCTCCGTCGTACGGCTTCGGCCCCAGCCCGGCCAGCTGGCTCCCCCAGCCGGCCGAATGGGCCACCCTGGCCCGGGATGCACAGGAGGGCGTCGAGGGATCGACGCTGGAGCTCTACACGCTCGCGCTCAAGCTGCGCCGGGAGCACGGTCTCGGGCTCGGTTCGGTGGAGTGGCTGCCGTCACCCAGCGACAGTGTGCTCGTATTCCGCAACGGGAATGTCATTGTGGTGGCCAACACCGGCGACCAGCCCGTGGAGCTGCCCGACGGCACCCTACTGCTCAGCAGCGAGCTCCTCGAAGGACGCACCCTCCCCGGCGACACCACCGCCTGGCTGCAGGCCTGATCCCGGCCGCACAGCGGCGGCCACCCCGCATCCTGCACAACGTCTTCTCATCGGGCGCTCACACCCTGCTCCCAGCGAGTGCCGATGTGCGGGATGCCAGACTGGGGTGGTCGCCGCTCTGTGCGCGCGGCATCGTTGGAGAGCCGCACTGTGTGATCGCAACACGGTGGATGACGGCGTTGGTGGATGAGGGAGAACTCGTGACGGACCTGGACGCCGAATGGCCGACCGACCTCCGAGCGCTCCGGACCGAGCTGACGCGCTTCATGATGTCGTACAAGTTCGCGACCGACGAGATGATGACCAAGGTCAACATCCTCAAGGAAGAGTTCAGTGCGATCCATGACTACAGCCCGATCGAGCACGTCAGCCACCGGCTGAAGTCCCCGGAAGGCATCCTCAAGAAGGCCACCCGCAAGGGCTACCCGCTGCACCTCGAGGGCATCCGGGAAAACATCCAGGACATCGCGGGCATCCGCATCACCTGCAGTTTCATCTCGGACACCTATCGGGTGCTGGAGATGCTGACCAGCCAGCAGGACATCACGGTTCTGCAGGTCAAGGACTACATCAAGAACCCGAAGCCGAACGGCTACAAGAGCCTGCACCTGATCGTGGCGATCCCGGTCTTCATGTCCGACCGGGTGCAGCCCGTGACCGTCGAGGTGCAGATCCGCACCGTGGCGATGGACTTCTGGGCCAGCCTCGAGCACAAGATCTTCTACAAGTACGACGGTGCCGTGCCGACAGCCCTCGTGAGCGAGCTCAAACAGGCCGCGGATGTGGCGCACCGGCTGGACGTGGACATGGAGCGCCTGCACGACCAGGTGGTGTCGCTGGGCACCGTCACCGAGCCGGTGGCGCAGCGCGAACTGCAGTCCGCACCGAACGGAGCCGAGAGCATGCCGTTCCCGTTGCCTCGCTCACTGCTCGAGGCGTTCCTGGCCAAGGCCGTCTGAGCCGGCCCACTCGCCGGTCGAGACCCCGCGGGCCGAACTCCGAAGCCGGCAAACTCGGTGGTCGAGCCTGTCGAGACCCCGCGGGCCGACCTGGCTGCCGGTGGCCTAGTTGGTGTTGGCGCGGAGCCAAACCAGCGGGTCCACCTTGGTGCCGCTGATGCCGCCGAGGCGGATCTCGAAGTGCAGGTGCGGGCCGGTCGACATTCCCGTGGAGCCGACCTTGCCGATGACCTGGCCGACCTTCACGACATCGCCGGTCTTCAGCAGCATCGAGCCGTGGATCATGTGCGCGTAGACGCTGGAGACCAGTTCGCCGTTGATCATGTGGTCGATGACCATGTGCACGCCGAGGCTGCCTTCGCCGTCTTCGGTGTAGCTGACGACGCCGTCCGCGATCGACTGGATGGGAGCACCGAGGCCGGGGTTGAAGTCCTGGCCGCCGTGGTTGACCGAGCAGCCGGCGCAATTGCGGTAGCCGAACTGGTCGCCGACGTGCACACCCACCGCGAACGGCCACTGAATGGTGCCGTTCGGGTTGTTGGTGAACGCATCCTCGAGGCGGATGCCGCTGGCCGCGGCGACTTCGGCGATGGACTTCGATTCGAAGCTGTCCTGCTCCACCGTGATGGTGTCCGAGCCGCTGGCGAGGTTGAGGACCTGGGCAGGGCCGCCGTCGGCGGGCTTCAGCGCCTGGTGTGCCGCGGCCTGCACGTCGCTGGAGGACAGCAGGGCATCGGCGGGAATCGAGGTGGCCACGGCCATCAGAGCCACGAACGTCATCGCGACGATCGATCCGCTGCGGGCGGCGAGCATGCGCATGCGGTGGTGGCCGGAGCGCGTGGACACCGGAATGCGCTTGGCCGGGGCCGGCAGCGCACGGGTGCGCGGTACGAACTCAGGCAGCACACGCTCGGCCTCGGGCGACTCCAGGGGCGCCTGTGCGGCCGGAGCGGCGGTCACGGCGGGCGTGGCCTCATCCATCGCCTGCGCGGCGCGCAGCTGGGCGCGCAGGGCCGCCCGGGAGGGCAGTGGGATCGAGGTCGTCGTGGTGTTCGGCGACACGTCGGTGGGAAGCTGCTCGTAGGCCGGCTCAGCGGGCAGGGCGAGATCCGCTTCGCGCACGACGACGGACTCGACATGCGGCTCATTCAGCTCGGCTTCCACTACGAGAAGCACCTCGGGCGTGAGCTCTGCGGCGGGGGCGGCAACAAAGTCGGTGGAATGGTGGCCTGCGGCCGGCGCGTCCGCTACGGGGGCGGCGTCTTCGGCGAGCCGGCGCTCGAGTTCACGCTGTTCACGGCGGGTCAACGCCCGCTGTGGGGCGTTCGACGGGGCCGGGAACGGCGACAATTCGTCGTCTTGTGAGGGGTCACTCGAGTCGGGTGCGGAGGCATCCGAAAACGGGGAGTGACGTGACAAGGGCGGGAACTTTCAGCGCGACGGACAAGGAAAAAGCGGGTGATTTGGCTCTAGCCAAAGTAACGAATAGATAAAGGCTAGCTTGCGAGCCGCCAAAATTCCATTTCGCGCCGACGAATCACACCCGAAAAAGGGGTCGCGCGCACCCCGCCCGGGCACTCCAGGCCACCTCGATCACGGCACGGGAACCGGCGTCTGACCCGGCATCGCAAGGGACGCGCCGGTGGCACCGCCGGGGATTTCTCATATGTCGTCGTCGGCCATAAATTCTTCGAAAAGTTTCGTCAGCAGCGGCTCGGCCGCGCGGTAGAGATCGGGGGCGGCCGCGATGAGAAGGCTCTGGCCTTCACGGTCGTCGCCGAATGCTCCGACCCGGGCGCCGGACTCTGCGGCGACGAGGGCGCCGGCGGCGTGGTCCCACGGCTTCAGTCCGCGCTCGTAGTAGAGGTCGAGCCGGCCGGCCGCCACCGCGCACAGATCGAGGGAGGCGGCGCCCATCCGGCGCACGTCGCGTACCTCGTGGATGAGGCCCTGCAGCACCTGCGCCTGGCGGGTGCGCCGGGCGGAGTCGTAGGAGAAGCCCGTTCCGAACAGGGCCAGCGATAACGGCGCTCCGCTGCCCACCTGGAGGCGACGGCCGTTGAGATGAGCGCCGTGGCCGGCGCGTGCCGAGAACAGTTCGTCGATGGCGGGGTTGCGCACCGCGCCGGCCAGGGCTGTCCAGGTGGCCGGGTCGGCGTCGCCCTCGACCACGGCGATGCTCACGCCGTAGAAGGGGATGCCGTAGAGGTAGTTGACGGTACCGTCGATAGGGTCCACAACCCAGGTGAGGCCCGAGGTACCGGTGGTGGCGGTGGACTCCTCGCCGTAGAAACCGTCGTCGGGTCGCGCGTCCGCCAGCAACCCGCGGATCAAGGCCTCGGTCTCACGGTCGGCCAGGGTCACCACGTCCTCAGGGGAGGACTTCGACGCGGCGATCTCCACGCCCTCGTCGCGACGCCGACGGGCCAGCTCTCCGGCGACCGTGGCGGTCTCCTGGGCGAGGGCGAGCAGTTCGGCTGTGGCTGCAGTGGTCATCCGCCCACGGTACGCCACGGCCGCCCGGCGGCGACAGGAGTCGGGGCATCCGACGGCTTAACGCACGAACGCGCCGGAGGTCCGGCGCGTTCGTTGTGCTGTGTTCGTGCAGTTCTTGCTGTGGCGAGTGCGAGATTCGAACTCACGAAGGCTACGCCGTCTGATTTACAGTCAGATCCCTTTGGCCGCTTGGGTAACTCGCCAGTGCATACCCGACCATATGTGACCACGTGACCGGAGACGCTCAGACAGAATACAAGCCAGAGGGCCCAAGTGCGAAATCAGGGTGGGCGACCCGCCGCTCGGACGGTGGATATGATCGGCTAATACCCCATCTTGCACGCCGTAAGGAACCCGAATGGTCGGCATCGACGAGGTCGCCCGCCGCGCGGGCGTCTCCACAGCCACGGTTTCGCGCGCCCTGAGCGGCAACGGTCACGTCTCCCCGGCCACCCGGTTGAAGGTCAAGGCCGCCGCGCTCGAGCTGGGGTACGTGGTGTCCTCCAATGCGTCGAGCCTGGCGTCTGGCCGCATGAAGAACATCGGCGTCGTCGTCCCGTTCCTCAACCGCTGGTTCTTCTCCAGCGTGGTCGAGGGAGCCCAGAAGGCCCTGCTGCACAACGGCTACGACCTCACCCTCTACAACCTCACCGGCGGTGGCGACGAACGCCGCAGCGTGTTCGAGCACTTCCTGCTGCGCCAGCGAGTGGATGCCGTCATCGCGATCTCCCTCGAACTCACCGAGAGCGAGGTGGCCCGTCTGCACGCCCTGGGCAAGCCGCTGGTGGGCGTGGGCGGTCCGATCTCCGGGGTGCGCACCCTCACGATCGACGACGTGGCCGTGGCCAGGCTCGCGACCGAGCACCTGCTGGCGCTGGGCCACACCCGCATCGCCCACATCGGTGGGAACAAAGACTTCGACCTCGACTTCCACCTGCCCACGAACCGGCGCTTCGGCTACGAGGCCGCCCTGAACGGCGCGGGGATCGGGCTGTCCGCCGAGCTGTTCCAGCCGGCCGACTTCACCATCCGCGGCGGCTATCAGGCCGCCAAGCAGCTGCTCGGCAGCCCGCACGACCGGCCCACGGCGATCTTCGCGGCCTCCGACGAGATGGCCATCGGCAGCATCCTGGCCGCCCGCGACCTGGGCCTGGTGGTGCCGCGGGACGTCTCGGTGATCGGCATCGACGACCACGAGTTGGCGGACTTCTTCGGCCTGAGCACGATCGCCCAGTTCCCGCAGGGCCAGGGCGCCAAGGCCGTGGAGATCCTGATGGATCAGCTGCACCCTGGCCAGCACGACCAGGCGGCGTTGAACACCCCCATGCCGTTCGAGCTCATCGTGCGTTCGAGCACGGCCCGACCCGGCGGCTGAGTGGGAGCGCCGCCGGAGCGGGCAGCATCGGGCCCTTCTCGGTAACATGGCTCCCATGGCAGATTCAACGTTCGACATCGTCAGCAAGGTCGACCCCATGGAGGTCGACAACGCGCTCAACCAGGCTCACAAAGAGGTGGCTCAGCGCTACGACTTCAAGAACGTGGGCGCATCCATCGAGATGAGCGGCGAGAAGGTGCTCATGAAGGCCAACACCGAGGAGCGCGTCAAGGCGATCCTCGAGGTGTTCGAGTCGAAGTTGATCAAGCGCGGCATCTCACTGCGCAGCCTCGACGCCGGCGAGCCGTACGCGTCGGGCAAGGAGTACCGCATCGAGGCCAGCATGAAGGCCGGCATCGACCAGGAGAACGCGAAGAAGATCAACAAGATCATCCGCGACGAGGGGCCCAAGGGCGTCAAGAGCCAGATCCAGGGCGACGAGCTGCGGGTCTCCTCGAAGAGCCGCGACGACCTGCAGTCCACGATGGCCCTGCTCAAGGGCAAGGACCTCGACGTGGCCCTCCAGTTCGTCAACTTCCGCTAGCCCCTCCCCTCGCTAACCGTGAGATTAGCCCCAGAATCTCGCGTTTTCTGGGGCGCGGCTCACAGTTAGCGGATGGTTAGGGCGCGTAGGCGCGCAGCCACCGGGTGAGCGCCGAGTACGCCGCCGCCCGGGGTGCCTCAGCCGAGAGAACGACGTCGTGCAGGGCGCCCTCGATGCGCGCCACAGTGACCGAGGACCCCAGCCGCACCGCTGCCCTGGCGATGTCGTCGACCACCAGCACGCTGTCGGTCAGCCTCATCTGATCGCTCCACCTCGGCAGGATCGTCGACCGCGCCGAGAGCAGCGTGAGAATCGGCACGTCGATGCCCAACCCGCCCGCCACGGCTGCCTGGCCCTCGAGCACCGCGTTCAGCCAGGCGCGATGCGCCGGGAAGCCGCGCATCGGCCGCCAGAGCTTGTTATAGCTCCACTCGCCGCCGGTGTCGGCCGATACCGACCGAGTGTAGAAGCCCAGGTCCACCTGCGGCAGGGTGCCCAGCGGCTGCACCCGGGCGCCCAGCTGCACGAGAGGCGCGATGAAAGCGCGACCTGCACCGCCGGTCTGCAACTCGAGCCACGGACTGTTCAAGACCAGGGCATGCGCCCGGCCGGGGTGCCGGGCCGCCCACAGGCTCAACGTGAGGCCGCCGGTGGAATGGCCCATCAGCACGAGGCGGCGGCGGGACGGCCGCTCGGCATTCTCCCCGTGGCCCATCGCGGTGAGGGCTGCATCGATGTCGGCGTCATAGGTGGCCAGATTGGCCACGAAGCCGGGGGTCTGGTGGTCGCGCAGGCTGCGCCCGTACTTGCGCAGGTCAAGGGCATAGAAACGGGCGCCCACCCGGTGCCAATGTTCGGCGAGGCCGGTCTGGAAGAAGTAGTCCGACCATCCGTGCACGTACAGCACATCGACGCCGTGCGCCGGGGCGAACGGCGAGACGAGGTCCGTCGGCGGCGGGCGGTGCCGTACCAGCGTGGCGACCACATCGCCCTCGCCGTCGCTGCCGAGCGGCAGCGTGGCCTGCTGGAAGCGCTCCCCCAGCAGATCCTCCTGCCACACGAGCTCCCCCATACCCCCACCCTAGAACGCGAACTGTGAGCCAAGCCCCGAAAACTCGCGTTTGGGGCTCAACGCACAGTTCGCTGAGGTGCGGAGCGAGAGATGGGGCTAGAGCTCGGCGGGCACCTGGGCCCGGGAGATCTCGACCATCTCGTGACGGGGAACCACCTTGACGCGCACACGGCCCTGCTCGGCGCCGAGCGCGAGCTCGTGCTGGTCGAGGCGGTGCCAGCCGTCGAGGTCGGTGTACGCCACGCCACGCTCGTCGAGCAGCTCGAGGATGCTCTCCTCGGAGGGCGACTCGGGCCGCCACCAGTTGCCGACATCGTTGATCAGGTGCCGCACGGTCTCCATGGCGTCCGACTTGGTGTGCCCGATCAGGCCCACCGGTCCACGCTTGATCCAGCCGGTGGCGTAGACGCCGTACATCTGCTGGCTGGCGGTGCTGGACTCGAAGCCCGGCTCGCCCTTCCAGAGCACCTGGCCCTCGCGGTTGGGGATCACGCCGCGCTTCTTGTCGAACGGGATGCCCGGCAGCGAGGAGCCGTAGTAGCCGACGGCCCGGTAGATGGCCTGGATCGGCAGCTCGCGGATCTCTCCGGTGCCCACGACGCCGCCCTGGCCATCCGGGGCGGTGCGCTCGTACTTGAAGCCACCGACGTGGCCGTTGCCGTCGTCGGTGACCTCCACCGGGCGGGCGAAGAAGTGCAGGTGCAGCCGACGTGAGGCGCTCCCCGTCTCGCGCTTGCGCCACTGGTTGAGCACCTTGTCGATCACGAAGACCTGCTTGTTGCTGGCCACGGCCGCGCGGGCCGCATCGTCGTAGTCGAAGTCCTCGTCGTGCACGATGATGTCCACGTCGTTCAGCTCGCCGAGTTCGCGCAGTTCCAGCGGGGTGAACTTCACCGAGGTGGGGCCGCGGCGGCCGAACACGTGCACGTCGGTGACCGGTGAGGCCTTGAGACCCTCGTAGACGTTCGCCGGGATCTCGGTGGGCAGCAGGTCGTCGGCGTGCTTGGCGAGGATGCGGGAGACGTCGAGGGCGACGTTGCCGTTGCCGATCACGGCGACCGAGGTGGCCTCGAGCGGCCAGGTGCGGGGCACGTCGGGGTGGCCGTCGAACCAGCTCACGAACCGGGCGGCGCCGTAGGATCCTTCGAGCTCGATACCCGGAATGGCCAGGTCGGCGTCGTGCACGGCGCCGGTGGCGAAGATGACCGCGTTGTAGTGCTTCTTGAGGTCGTCCAGGGTGATGTCGGTGCCGTAGCGCACGTTGCCGAACAGGCGGATGTCGCCGCGGTCGAGCACGTCGCGGAGCGCCGTGATGATGCCCTTGATGCGGGGGTGGTCGGGCGCGACGCCGTAGCGCACGAGCCCGTACGGGGCCGGCAGGTGGTCGAACAGGTCGATGGAGACATCGAAATTCCGCTCGGCCTTCAGGAGGATGTCTGCGGCGTAGATGCCGGCGGGGCCCGCACCGACTATGGCCAATCGCAACTTGGTCATGGGAGCCTTTCTAGCTGGATCGCTCGACGATGGTCTCGGCGAAACGGGTGAGCGCCTTCTTGACCGAGCCGTGCGGCAGGGGCTTGAGGGCGTCGACGGCATCACGGGCCCAACCGTGGGCCTCCGCGAGGGTCTGGGTGGTCACATCGTGTTCCCGCAGGGCGGTGATGGCGGAGTCGGCGGCCTCGGTGGCGGCGCCCTTGCTGTTCATCACATCGGCTTCGAGGCGGGCGACGAGGTCGGCGGCACGGGCATCCGTTGCCGCGCGTTCGCGCAAGCGCAGCAGCGGCAGCGTGGCGACGCCGGCGCGCAGGTCGGTGCCGGGCACCTTGCCGGTCTCCTGCGGCTGCGGCGACAGGTCGAGGACGTCGTCGATGAGCTGGAAGGCCACACCGATCCGCTCGCCGAACAGCACAACGGGCTCTTCGAACTCGGATGGTGCGTTGGAGAAGATGATGCCGGACTGGGCGGCGGCGGCGATGAGCGACCCGGTCTTGTCGGCGAGCACCTGGATGTAGTGGTCGATCGGGTCCTGGTCGTCTGCGGGGCCCACGGTCTCGTGCAGCTGGCCGAGCACCAGACGTTCGAAGGTGTCGCCCTGCAGGCGCACGGCGCGGTCGCCGAGCCGGCCCATCAGCTGGTTGGCGCGGGAGAAGAGCAGGTCACCGGCCAGGATGGCGATGGAGTTTCCCCAGACCACCTGCGCGCTGGGCACGCCGCGGCGCTTGTCGGCGTCGTCCATGACGTCGTCGTGGTACAGCGAGGCCAGGTGGGTGATCTCGATCGCGGTGGCGGCGCGGATGACGTCGGGCACTGTGCCCTCGCCCAGGTGCGCGGTGAGCAGGGCGAGCATCGGGCGCACACGCTTGCCGCCGGCGTTCAGCAGGTAGCGGCTGGTGACGTTGGCGATCTCGTCGGCGAACACGAGTTCGCCGAGCAGGCTCGTCGTCACGTCGTCGAGTCCGGTCTCGATGCTGGCGGCGAGGCCACGGTCGGCGGCCGTGGAGAAGATCCGATCGCTCAGGCCCAGCTGCGACGTTACCGACGGGCTCCGGCGGGCCACGGGGGCGGTCAATTTCACTCTGTCAGCCTAACGATCGGATCTGGGAGTTTCAGGAGGTTGGGGACGCTGCAGCGGCCGTCTTGATTCCGCGGTGCAGAGCCACGATACCGAGACTGAGGTTGCGGTACGCGACGGCATCGTATCCAGCATCGCGCAGCCAGGCGCTGAGGGTGGGCTGGTCGGGCCAGGCGGCGATCGATTCACCCAGGTAGTCGTACGCCTCGGCGTTGGAAGAGGCCAGCTTGACGATGCGGGGCATCACGTGGTTGAGGTAGGCGAAGTAGCCCACCCGGATCGGCGTGAACGGCGGGGTGGAGAACTCGCAGATGACCACGCGGCCGCCGGGCTTGGTGACGCGGTAGAACTCGGCGATGGCCTTCTTAGGCTCCACGACGTTGCGCAGGCCGAAGGAGATGGTGACGGCGTCGAACTCGCCGTCCGCGAACGGCAGGGCCGTCGCATCCGCCTGCACGAACTCGACGTTGGGGTTGCCGGCGTGACGCTCACGGCCCACCTTGATCATGCCCTCGGAGAAATCGGCGGCCACGACGTGCGCGCCCGTGTGCGACAGGGCAACGCTCGAGGTGCCGGTTCCGGCGGCGATGTCGAGGATGCGCTCGCCACGCTTCGGGTTCACGGCCCGGGTGGTCGCGACACGCCACAGCGAGGCGTTGCCCACGGAGAGCAGCGCGTTCGTGCGGTCATAGTGTGTCGAGACCAGATCGAACATGGCGGCGACCTGCGCTGGCTGCTTATTAAGATCTGCTCTACTCACCGGTCCAGTCTAGATTGCGGCGCCTGGGATACGGCGCGGCCGGGTGCCCGCGGGCGCAGGCGTAGGGTAGACGAGTGAATGCGCCTGCTCTAACGGTTGAAACGTCCCCGATTGCCGACATTCGCCAATTGATCCTCCTGCTCGATCAGCGCACCCCGCTGCTGTGGATGCGCCGCAACCAGGGTCTCGCCGGCCTCGGCACGGCTCTGCGGCTTGAGTTCTCCGGTCCCACCCGCATGCAGGATGCCGCGGCGGCCTGGCGCGATGTCGTCGCGGCGGCCACCGTGACCGACCCGTTGGCGCGCACCGGCACGGGCCTGCTCGCGTTCGGCACCTTCGCGTTCGATGACTCCTCCAGCCAGACCAGCGTGCTGATCGTGCCCGAGGTGGTCGTGGGCCGTGAGGACGGCCAGTGCTGGGTCACCCGCATCTGGCCCACCGGGCAGGCCGCCCCCGAGATCCCGCTGGCCCTGCAGCCGTTGGGCGATGAGTACCGCATCTCCCTGCTGCCCGGCGCGCTGACCCCGGCCGGCTACCGCGAGGCCGTGGCCGCCGCCGTCACCCACATCGGCGACCGGGACCTGAGCAAGGTGGTGCTGGCCCGCGACCTCGTCGGCCACCTGCCGGCCGAGTCTGACCTGCGCCGCCTACTGACCGAGCTCGCCCTGGGCTACCCGGACTGCTGGACCTACGCCGTCGACGGCCTCGTCGGCTCGAGCCCGGAGACCCTGATCCGCGCCGACCACAACGAGGTGAACGCCCGGGTGCTCGCCGGCACGATCTCCCGCGGGGCGGATGCCGCGGCGGACCTCGAGGCCGCCCTCACCCTGGCCACCTCCAGCAAGGACGGCGACGAACACGAGTTCGCCGTGCAGAGTGTGCTGGCCGCGCTCCGCCCACACACCTCGGTACTCACCACGAGCGAGATCCCGTTCACGGTGAAGCTGCCCAACCTCTGGCATCTGGCCACCGACGTCGAGGGCACCCTGAGCGACGGGTCCACCTCGCTCGACCTCATTGCGGCGATGCACCCGACCGCCGCGGTGGCCGGCACCCCGACGCAGGACGCGCTCGCGCTCATCCGCGAGTTGGAACCCTTCGACCGCGGCCGCTACGCGGGCCCGGTGGGCTGGGTGGGCGCCGACGGCGACGGCGAGTGGGCCATCGCGCTGCGCTGCGCGCAGGTCACCCCGACCGGGGACGTCACCGCGTACGCCGGCTGCGGCATCGTGTTGGACTCCGACCCCGACCGCGAGCTGGCGGAGACCAAGATGAAGTTCCGCCCCGTGGTGGAGGCGTTCGGCTAGAGCCGGTTCGCACCGCGCGGTCTCGTGCAACGCGACCTCGCACGCCGGTAAGTGTTCCCGCTCCGGACAAATGGGCCCGGTGCGCGGTATTTGTCAACCTGTTTGAGACAGGTTGGGTTTGGGTTTTTGGCGGGGGTCGTTGATGCATACCCGGCCCGGTAGGGCCGGGGGCTTGGGGTGTTGGGCGTAGCGTTCCGGATGCGTTCTGAATGCGGTGTTGAGGACCTGGCTTCGGCGACGGGTCACTCGGTCGGTGCGGCCGTAGTGAACGTCGTTGGGGGTGTTCCAGGCGATGCCGGAGTGGCGGTGGTTCTGGTTGTATTCGTGGAAGAACCAGCCGAAGTAGGCGCGGGCGTCATCGGTCGTGGCGAAGATCTCGGGGAATGCGAGATCGTATTTCGCGGTCTTAAATAACGCTTCGCTGTAGGGGTTATCGTTGGAGACTTTGGGCCGTGAGAAGGACTTATCGACGCCGAGTTTCTCCAGCAGCAAGGACACCGGTGTGCTCACCATCGCCGCACCGTTATCCGAGTGCAGATAGTTCGGCGCGACGCCGTGGTTCGCGGTGACCGCTTCTTGGATCAGTTCTTCGGCGAGGTCACCATCCTCGTAGGCCTCCAGCCGCCAGCCCACGACGCGGCGGGAGTAGATGTCCATGATCACGTAGAGGTGGAAGTAGCGGCCCCGGATCGTGGTCTTGAGCTTGGTGATGTCCCAGGACCACACCTGTGACGGGGCGGTCGCGACCAGCTCGGGGATCTTCTTCGGCGACCCCTCAGCCTGCCGGCGGCGCTCGTGGACCTGCCCGGCCGCGCGGGCGACGCGGTACCAGGAAGACTTCGACGCCAGGTAAACACCCGCATCCCAGGCCCGGTAAAACGCTTGGCAGATCGAGAAGCCCTCATACTCAGGGGTGTTGATCAGCGCCAGGATCTGCGCGCTCTCCGCAGTGGAGAGCGTGGCTGGCTGGTGCCGGTCCTTCTGCGGGATCGGCGCGGCCAGGCGGGCGCGGGGGCTGCGGTGCCGATAGAACGATGCCCGCGAGTAGCCGACCAACGCGCAGGCCCGCACCACCGGCATCCCCACAGCAGTCAGGTCGACGACTGTTTCGAACGCTACTCGGTGGGTTTCGGCTTCCGAAACGCGGCCGGGATCGCTGGCTCGTCCGGCAGCGGCGGGGTGCGGATTTGTGAGCTCTTGGCCAGCGCGGACAAGAGCTCTGAGGCTTTTCCCAACACCTCCACCGCGCTCTCGGACTGCTCCAACTGGGCTTTGAGGATCGCGTTTTCCTTCTGCAGCCGCAGAAATTCGATCCGCTCCTGTTTCGTCAACACGTACTTAGTCTGCCGCTGTTCCGTCTCGACCAGCAGGCCCTGCCGCTTCTCCTGACTCCACCGCGACAGCGACCTAACGTCGATCCCGACTCGGCGACAGAACGCGGACTTCGCGCCGACCTCCGCGCCCGTCGACGCGTACTGCTCCCACTGCGCAAGAATCGCGAGGCGCTCAGCAGACGTGAAATGATGCTTCCGAGTAAGCCGGGTTTGGACTTCTGACATTTCCATTTGGATGTCCTCTTCCCCGCCCTCTGCCGGCCCGTGATGAAACGATGATTTGTCTCACCACAGGCTGACACTCAGGGTGCGCCGGGTGCATTTGTCCGCTTGGGCACCAGTTAGCGGCGGACGACGCATCCCGGCTGGGTGCGCCGTGTCGGTTAGCCCGGCAGGTTGTTGATCTGGTCCACGAACGAGATCACGATGATCACGTCGATCACGATGTTGGTGACAACCGCGAGGATCGACAGGATGAGGGCGGTGAGGCCGAGTTCCGGCCGGTTCGAGCGCCGCTTGGCCAGGAGCCCCAGAACGACGCCGATGACACCGAGGATCAGGCCCAGCACCGGCAGCCATCCGCCGAGGAACGCCACGATACCGGCGACCATGGCCCAGCGGGAGAGCTGATCGGCCCGCGGATGCACCGGAAAGGCCGGCGAGGCGAGAGTGGCCCTGGTGGGAGACTTGCCGGTCATGCTGCACTCCTCGATGCCTGTCCGCCACGACGTGGCGCAACGAAGCAACGGTACCAAACCCGCTGCGGCTGCGGGCGGTGCCGGTTCGCCCTCTGACCTGCTGACCCGCTGACCACAACTGTGTCCGTTCCGGGCAACAGGTGCGAGCGGTCAGCCGGCCAGGTGCGCTCGCCAACCTCCGGTAGCCGTGATGTCGGCGGCGCCAGCGGTGGCGATCGGCTCGCAGAGGAACCCCTCCACCTGGTTGCCGTCGGCCAGGTCCACTCGCCCGATGACCATGGGCTGCGGCAGCGCCGCAACAAACCGTCCGAAGGATGCCGCGTCCAGCGCCCAGAGTTCCACCTCGATCGGCGCCCCCTCGCCCTCGGCCACGCGCACCAGGCCGGGCTTGGGCGGCACGGTGTCGAGGGCGAAGAGGCGGTAGTCGGCGGAGGTCGTCGTGGTGACGAGCAGCCGGCCGTCTACCGAGGTGAGCTGGTGGTTGAGCGGCTGGCCGGAGAGGTGCGCACCGGCAACGGCCAGCACGATCTCGTGCGGCAAGGCTCCGGCCGCCGCAACGGGCTGCTCGGTACCGGTCGGCGCCGCGGCAGCCTGCCCGGTCGCACCTGCAGCCACGATGCGGCGCGCAAGCTGCACCAGTCGGGCATCAGTGAAGGCCGGGCCCACCAGCTGCACGCCGAAGTGAGTCTGGCCGACCATGCCGCCGGGCACCGCGATCGCGGCCAGGTCGAGCAGGTTGGCGAAGTTGGTGAACCGGCCCAGCCGGCTGTTCACGGTGATGGGCTCCGCGGCCACCTCGGCCAGGGTCGGGTGTTCCACCGTGGTCGGCAGGAGCAGCGCGTCGATGGTCGAGAAGGCCTGCCGGCTCAGCACCCGGTCAACGTCGAGGGCCTCCAGGTCGCTGAAGAGCCGGTGCGCGGGCACGTCGCGGGCACCGGACACGATCGCGCCCACGACGGGATCGACCTCGTCGGGGTGCGCGTCGACGAAGGCGCCGACGGCCGCGTATCGCTCGGCCACGAAAGCGCCCTCGTAGAGCATCCGGGCCGTGCGGAGGAACGGCTCGATGTCGACCTCGACGAGCTCAGCACCGCCGGCGCGCAGCCCGGCGACGACGACGTCGAACGCCTCGCCCCAGCCGGGGGCGAGCTGGCCGAGCTGGCCGGGCCTTGGTACGCCGATGCGCACTCCCGGACCCGCGCCGGCAGCGCCCCGGGCGACCTCAGCGTTGGGTCGCCCTGCCGATCCCCCGGCATTGCCGCCGACAGGGGCCACCCGCGACAGCGGGTCGCGCTCGTCGTATCCGGCCATCACGCCGGCCACAGTCTCGGCCAGGTCGATGTCGGCGGCGAGCACCGTGACGCAGTCCAGCGACCGGCAGGCCGGCACGACGCCGGCCGTCGAGACCAGTCCGCGGGTCGGTTTGATGCCCACGAGGCCGTGGAACGCCGCCGGCACCCGGCCGGAACCGGCCGTATCGGTGCCCAGGGCGAAGTCGACCAGGCCAAGCGCCACGGCCACGGCGGAGCCACTGCTGGAGCCACCCGAGATGTACTCGGGCCTGAACGCGTGCCGCACGGCTCCGTAGGGGCTGCGGGTGCCGACCAGGCCGGTGGCGAACTGGTCGAGGTTGGTGGCGCCCAGGCACACGGCCCCGGCGGCGCGGAGCCGGGCGACCGCCGTCGCATCCGTCTGGGCGAGTTCGCCGAAGGCCGGGCAGGCCGCGGTGGTGACGAGGCCCTGGATGTCGATATTGCCCTTGGCCGCGAAGAGCAGCCCGGCCAGCGGCAGGTCGGCGCCGCCCAGCAGCCGGCGCTCCACCTCGGCGGCCTCGGCGTGAACCTCGGCCTCCGGCCGCAGCTCGATCCACACCTCGGGCCGGTCGACGTCCGCGATACGGGCATAGGCGCGGGAGACGGCATCCGTCACGCTCAAGCCCACATTCTCCGCCGCACTCATGCCGCCTCCTCCCGCTCCACGATCACCAGGACCGAGCCGGGCGCGACGCTGTCGCCGGCGGCCGCGAGCATGCGCACCACCCGACCGTCGAAGGGCGCCACCACGTGCGCCTCCATCTTCATGGCCTCGAGCGAGACGAGGGTTTGCCCGGCGGCGACACTGTCGCCCACGGCCACGTCGAGGCGGAACACGCTCGCGGTGAAGGGCGCCTCGACGCCCTCACAGCCGGGTGGCACCACGACGGCGGCGGCCGAAACCACCGGGGCAAGGGCCGCTGCGTCGTCTCGGTCGAACTCGCCCGACTCCTCCCAGGCATGCCGCTCGGCAGCGAACGCCTCGCCCTGCTGCGCACGGAACTCGGCGATCGACTCGGCGTTCTCGGCGAGGAAGGCCTCGTACTCCTTCATCGAGAACTCGCCCTCCTCGATGCGGATGGGCAGCCGGCCGGCCTTCATCTCAGCGCGCATCTCGAGCAGGTCCTCCGGCAGCACCGGGTACCAGCTGATGCGGTCGAAGAACTTGAGCAGCCACGGCACCCCCTCGGCGAACGGGCCGCGCTGCGCGTGGGTCGACCAGATCGGCACGGTGCGCCCCACGAACTGATAGCCGCCAGGGCCCTCCATGCCGTAGATGCAGAGGTAGGCGCCTCCGATGCCCACCGCGTTCTGCGGCGTCCAGGTGCGAGCAGGGTTGTACTTCGTGGTCACCAGGCGGTGCCGCGGGTCCAGCGGCGTGGCCACGGGCGCGCCCAGGTACACGTCGCCGAGGCCCAGCACCAGGTATTCGGCCTCGTAGACCGTGCGCATCACGTCGTCCACCGAGGCGACGCCGTTGATGCGGCGGATGAACTCGATGTTCCACGGGCACCACGGGGCGTCGTCGCGCACCCCGGAGATGTAGCGTTCGATGGCCTCCCGCGTGGCGGGGTCGTCCCACGACAGCGGCAGCGACACGGTCCGGCTGGGCACGGTGAGCTCGCTCGTGGCGGGCAGGCCCGCTTCGACGGCGGCCACGATGTCGAGCAGCTCGGGCAGCGGCAGCAGGTCGGGGTCCACGTGCACCTGCAGCGAACGGATGCCGGGGGTCAGGTCGATGATGCCGGGCAGCTCACCGTCGTCCCAGCGCTGCTGCAGCACGGCGGCGAGCGCGTGCACCCGCATCCGCGAGGCCAGGTCGAGCACCATCTCGCCGTATTCCACGAGCAGGTTGGCGTCGCCACTGCGGCGGAAGGTCATGGCCGGGCTGGTCGTGGTGGCCGGCCGGCTGCGCAGGATGCCGCCGTCCACGGTGGGCGCGCGGCCGGCGGTGACCGCCAGGGTGGGGTCCAGCCGCAGGGCGTGCGCCTGCCGGTCGTCCACGGGCACGAACTCCACGGTGTCGCCCGGGCGCAGCTGGCCGAGCTTCCAGAGCTGACCGCTGGGCACGGTGGCCGGGCAGGTGAACCCGCCCAGGCTCGGACCGTCCGGGCCGAGCAGGATCGGCAGGTCGCCGGTGTAGTCCACGGCGCCCACGGCGTACGGGGTGTCGTGGATGTTCGACGGGTGCAGTCCGGCCTCGCCGCCGTCGTTCCTCGCCCATTCCGGTTTCGGGCCGACCAGCCGCACACCGGTGCGGGCGGAGTTGAAGTGCACGGCCCAGCGGGTGCCGTGGAACACCGCGATGTCGGCCTCGGTGAAGAACTCCGGGGCGGCGTGGGGGCCTTCGAGGGCCGCGATGCGCCACTCGGAGGTGAACACGGGGCGTTCACGCGCGGGTACCTCCCGGGGCGCGGCCACGGGCATCCGCGCGGCGAGCGCGATGATGTCGCCGGTGCGGAGGGCCCGGCCGGCCGCGCCGCCCATCTCACCGAGGTCGAAGGTGGCGGCGCTGCCGAGCACCAGCGGCACGTCGAGGCCGCCGGCCACGAGCAGGTAGCTGCGCATGCCGGTGCGGGGCGTGCCCACGGCCAGCGTCGCCCCGGCCGGCACGGCCACGGGGGTCCACTGCGGCTGGTCGACACCGTCGACGGTGAGCGGGGTGGGTGCTCCGGTGAGCATCACGGTCGCGGCGGTGTGGAAGCGCAGGGTCGGCCCCTGCATCGTGATCTCCAGGCCCGCCTCCCCCTCGGCGTTGCCGAGTGCGGTATTGCCGAGCCGGAAGGACAGGTCGTCCATGGGCCCCGACGGCGGGATGCCGACGGCCCAGTAACCGGTGCGGCCGGGCCAGTCCTGGATGGTGCAGAGCAGGCCGGACTTCACGACCTCGAACCGGGGGCTGGTGTTCCGGATGCCCGCGAGGGTGTCGGTGGAGTGGGTGGCGGCGCGCACCGTGGGGTCGGCGGCGATCGACCGGAGCAGCCCCAGGTTGGTGGCGACGCCGTCCACGCGCACGTCGGCGAGGGTGTCGGCGAGGGCCTGCCAGGCGGCCTCGCGGGTGGAGCCGTGGGTGATCACCTTGCTCAGCAGCGGGTCGTAGTGGGTGCTCACCTCGGCGCCGGCTTCGAGCCAGCTGTCGATGCGGGCGTCGTTCTCGCTGCCGACCGGATGCACCACCCGGGTGACGGTGCCGGCGCTGGGCAGGTTGCCGAGATCGGTGTTTTCGGCGTAGACCCTGGCCTCCACCGCGAAGCCGCTCGCGACCAACGGTGTCTGCACCACGGCTGTGTCGCCGAGGGCCAGGCGCAGCATCCACTCGACCAGGTCGATGCCGTAGACGGCCTCGGTGACCGGGTGTTCCACCTGCAGGCGGGTGTTCACTTCGAGGAACGCGGCCTCCTGCCGCACCGGGTCGTAGATGTACTCCACGGTTCCGGCCGACCGGTAGTCCACGGAGGCGCAGAGCCGGCGGGCGGCGTCGGCGATGCTCTCGCGTACGTGGTCGGGCAGGTCGGGCGCCGGGGCCTCCTCGGCCACCTTCTGGTTGCGCCGCTGCAGGCTGCAGTCGCGGTCGCCGATGCTCACGACGCTGCCGAGCCCGTCGCCGAAGACCTGCACCTCCACGTGCCGGGCGCCCACGACGAGCCGTTCGAGGAAGACGCCCGAGGAGGAGAAGCTGGCCCCGGCGATGCGGGTGACGTTCTCCCATGAGCCGGCGAGTTCGGTGGCATCGTGGCAGGCCTGCATGCCGATGCCGCCGCCGCCGGCAGTGGCCTTGAGCATCACCGGGTAGCCGATGGTCTCGGCCTGCTCGAGCGCGTGCTCGAGGCTGTCGAGCAGGCCGGTGCCGGCCAGCAGCGGCACCCCGGCGGCCGTGGCGGCGTCGCGGGCGGTGTGCTTGGTGCCGAACAGGTCAAGCTGCTCCGGGGTGGGGCCCACGAAGACGATGCCGGCGGCCTGGCAGGCGCGGGCGAAGTCGGCGTTCTCGGAGAGGAACCCGTAGCCGGGGTGGATGGCGCCGGCGCCGTGTTCGAGGGCGGCGGCGATGATCAGGTCGCCGCGCAGGTAGCTCTCCGCGGCGGGCGACGGGCCGAGCAGCACGGCCACGTCGGCCTGGTGCACGTGCAGGGCGCCCCGGTCGGCCTCGGAGTAGACGGCCACGGTCTTCAGCCCCATGGCGCGGGCGGTGCGGATGATGCGCACCGCGATCTCGCCGCGGTTGGCGATCAGGACGGTGTCGAACGCAGCAGTACCGGCCGTCATGTCTCCCGAGACGGCGCTCATGCGGGTACCCCCGCGCTGATGATCATCTCGGCCCGGCTCGGGTTGAAGCCGTTGCACGGGTTGTTGATCTGCGGGCAGTTGGAGACCAGCACCAGGGTGTCCACCTCGGCGCGCAGCGACACCGACAGGCCGGGTGCGGAGATGCCGTCGACGATGCCGAGCGCGCCGTCCGGGTCGACGGGCACGTTCATGAACCAGTTGATGTTGGAGACCAGGTCTCGTTTGCCCAGCCCCCGGCGGGAGCCCTCGGCGAGGAAGTTCTCCACGCAGGCATGCTGGGCGAAGGTGTGCAGGCCGTAGCGGAGGGTGTTCGACTCTTTCGAGCAGGCGCCGCCGAGGGTGTCGTGCCGGCCGCAGTCATCCGCGATGATCGTGAGCAGCGCGGTCGATTCGTTGTCGCGCAGCACGCTGCCCACGGTCAGGTACACGCTGTCCTGCTCCTGCAGGGTGGCCTGGGCACTGTAGGCCCGGTCGGTGTCGTCGGCGGCGTAGGCGAGGAAGTCCACGGCCTGGTTGCCGTCGAGGTCGACGATGGTGAGCACCTGACCGGCCGTGATCACGGCCGACCAGGGCGCGCGGGCTGCGACGATTTCGCGGGAGATCTCGGCGCCGAAATCGACGGCGGATGCGACGGATGCGGTGGCGATGGTCATTTCAGTCCCCTTGCGGCGAGGTAGTCGGCGGTGTTCACGAAGGCACGGCGGCCCTCGGGGCTGGCGGTCCACAGCGGGTCGTCCGGCGTCGTGGGCGCATCCGCCCAGGCGAGCACCTCGAGCGGCGTCGAGACGAACTCGGTGCGGTCGTCGAGCGGATGCGCCGTGTTGGCGATGAGCACGATCACGGGCATCTCGGTGCGGAGTGTCACACTGGCTCCGGCCCCGGCGCTGCCGGTGAAGCCGGGGTGGCCGTCGGCGTCGACCGTGACGCCCTGGAAGTACGAGACGCTCGGCGGCAGGTCCCGGCGGGTGAGGCCGTTCTTCGCCGCCGCCAGGGCGAACAGTTCGCGGCCGGCCGGCGTGGGCCCCTGGGCGGAGCCGTCGCCGTACCTGGCGGTGTTACGCGCCGCTGTGCTGGTGCCGAAGAGCGTGTCGTGCCTGCCGGAGGCATCGGCCACCGCGCTGTCAGCCACAACACTGTCGGCCACCAACGTGGCGAGCACCCGCCCCTGGTCGGAGAGCAGCAGCTGGCCCGGCGCCGTGTAGACCTGCCACTGCACCTTGACGGTGTCGGCCACGTTGAGGCGTTCGAAGGGCTGGTCGGCGTTGTAGAGCAGCACGTGTGCGCAGGCGTCGCCGGCGAGGTCGGTCAGCCGCAGTGTGGTGCCGCGGGCGAGCACCTTCTGGGCGTACCCGCCGCCGGCGACGGTCTCGGCCCAGACCAGACGGTGCGCGTCCAGCCCTGCAGGCGGCGCCGGCCAGGCCGTGGCCGGGCGCACCGGAGAAGCCTGAACGACGGTGCCCTCCTGCGCCCTGGCGTGTGCCCGGGCCCCCGAGGTCGTGGAGGTGGTGGACGATGACGCTGCTACTGCAGGCACGGTATCTGCTGGCACGGTGGCTACTCCCTGTCCGTCGACCACGGTTTTCGATCAACTGATAGAAACTAAACCGCGGCGCGGTGTCGCCGCCGTGTCTCCCGTATTAAGAGCGTGTTACGGGCCTATCCGACCGGCGCACCCTCTTACCCGCGCGATGGACTCCGGCCCCGGGCATGCGCCGACTGAGTTAACACGATCGTTGCAATCCAGAAAGACCGCCGTGACAGTCAGCGGGCTGAATTGCATTATCGATCGGTTGACCGAAAGTCTCCCGGCGTTACCTGCTCGCCCCACAGGTTGACCGACTGGGCGGCCAGCACCAGCCATTCGCACCCAGCCGCAGCGCCTAGTCAGGAGAAACCATGATCGTCATCGGGGTGGGCATCAGTGTCCTCATCGTTCTCATCGTCGGAATCGTCGTCGCCCGGAAGGTCGACGGCGACAGCGCCAACTATCTCGTCGCCGGGCGCAGCCTCGGCGTCCCCCTCGTGGCGGTGTCGCTGATGGCCGCGGCCGTCGACAGCAACGCCACCGTCGGCAACACCGACCTCACCTCCGGCTACGGTTTCTGGGCCGGCGCCTCGTTGGCCATCGGTCTGGCGGTCTGCCTGCTCATCTCCGGCCTCTTCCTGGCCAAGCCGATGAACAAGCTCAAGCTCTACACGCTCGCCGACTTCTTCCGCCGCCGCTACGGCCGGGTTGTCGAGGCGGGCTCGTCGGTCATCATGATCTTCTCGTTCACCATCCTGCTGGCCGGCAACCTCGTGGCCGTCGGCTTCCTGCTCGAACGCTTCGCCGGCATCGACTACGTCTGGGGCATCATCCTGTCGGTGTCGCTGGTGCTCGCCTACACGCTCGCCGGCGGGCTGTTCTCGGATGCCTACACCGCGGCCATCCAGACCGTCATCACCGTCGTGGCCTCCATCGCCCTGCTCGGCTGGGTCGTCATCAACTTCGGCATCATCGTTCCGGCCGGCATGGGTCCGTTCGACCTCGGCCAGCTCACCGACCCCGCCCAGGGCGCCCCGATCAACTGGGCCACCCTCATCTCGCTGGGCATCGGCGACCTTGTCGCCATCGACTTCATGCAGCGCATCTTCGCCGCGAAGTCGCCCGAGGTTGCCCAGAAGTCCTGCTTCTACGCCGCAGGCGGCACCTTCGTGATCGGCATCATCTACGCCCTCGTCGCCCTCACCACCACCGCGGCGCTCGGACTGTCCACCGCCGACGGGCCCATCCTCTACACGCTGCTCGGTGACTACGCGCCGCCGCTGCTGGCCGTGCTGGTGCTCTCGGGCATCGTCGCCGCCTCGTTCTCCACCGCAGCCGGCGCCATCCTGGCCACGTCCGCCATCGCGGTGCGCAACACCTTCGGTGTGCGCCGCATCGTCTCCGGCGGTGGCGACCCTCTGCTGCGCTGGACCCGCGTGGCGATGGTGCCCATCGTCGTGATCGGCGTGCTGCTGGCGATCCGGGTCAGCCAGACCGGCATCCTGCTCACCTTCGCGTTCGACCTGATGCTGGCCTGCCTGGCCGCACCGCTCGTGCTGGGCCTGTTCTGGAAGCGCCCCGGCGCCAGCGCCGTGATCGTCGGCGCGCTGCTCGGCTTCACCGTGCGCATCACCCTGCTGGCGCTCACGCCCACCATGTACGGCGTGCCGAACGACCTGTTCTACATCCCGAACACCGTCATCACGGCCGACCTCGACGGCTGGACCACCATGATCTCCGCCGCGGTGGGCATCGGCTCGTTCGTGCTCGTGGCGCTGCTGCACCCGCGCACGCTGCGCGAGCAGGAGCAGGAGCTGCAGGTCGAAGAGGAGCTCTCCCAGGAGCAGGCTGCCCTCCTCGAGCCCGTCGCCTGACCCCATCCGCTTCCCCCTCCACGAACTGTGGGTAAAGCCCCGGAATTCTGGGGCTTTACTCACGGCTCGCGGTGGGGGCGCTAGCGCTGGAGGGGAACCTCGACGAGGGTGGGGCCGGTGACCGGCGCCGTGAGGGCGGTCTCCAGGGCGCTGCGGGTGCCGGCGCGCAGGTAGGCCCACCCGTAGGCGGCCGCCAAGGACTCCAGGTCCACCTGTTGCGGGGTGAAGAGCACCCGGTCCACGGCCGTGGGGCTGGCCGTTGCGGCCACCTCGAGGCCGTCGAAGATGGTGCCGCCGCCGTCGTTGCCCACGACCACCTGCACCCGCGGCCGCGTCTCCCCTGGCGCGATGAGCAGCGACCCGACGTCGTGCAGCAGGGTCACATCACCCAGCAAGAGCCGGGTCGTGCCGCTCGAAAGCGGATGCTCGCCAGCCTGGCTGGCCAGCGCGATACCCACGGCCGTGGCGACGGTGCCGTCGATGCCGGCCAGGCCGCGATTGGCGTGCACGGGGATCTTCTTGCCGGTGACCCGGGTGTCCAGCTCGCGGATCAGCCGGGACGCGCCCAGCACCAGCCGGTCGTGCGGCCAGGACGCCCGCCACACCGCGTCCGCGAGCATGGCCCGGGTCACCGGGGCCTTCATCGCCGCGAACTCGGCCTTGGTCATGCCGTGGGTGCCGAAGGCGGGCGTATCCAGCTGCCTGTCGGCGGCCAGGATGGCCCGGCTCGTCATCACCCAGCGGCCCGTCCAGGCGCGCGCCTCGCGGGTTCCCGCGGCGGTGATGGCAGCGGCCGAGGCGGTGGCGGTGCGGGCGAAGCTGGACACCCGGCGGCCCGGGTTGTACCACTCGGCTCCGGCCGGAGCCACGACAACGGTCTCCACCCCGTCTCGCTGCACGAGCGCCGGCACCTCGCGGCTCAGGGTGGGGTGGCCGAAGACGATCACGCGCTGCACCTGGCCGCCGAAATCGGCGTCGCGGATCAGCTCCCGGTAGGCCACGACGAGGTTGGGCCCGAACCGCGAGCCGCTGGACACCTCGGCCAGCAACGGCCACCCGGCCGTGCGGGCGAGCTCCTCCGCCGCCGGACCGGCGCCGGCGCCGGCGACCACAATCGTGCGCGGCCCGGCTTCGAGCAGCACGGATGCGGCGATGCCTGTGCCGTTGTCCGCTGGGGCGTCAGCGTGGGCGACGAGGTCTGCCTCATCGGAGAGGCCGTCGGCGCTGCCGGCACCGGTATCGGCGGAGCTGGCGACACCGAGGGCGTCGGTGAAACCGGCATCCGGCCCGGCCAGCTCGAGCTCGACCGCGGCCGACAGCGGTTCCCGGAACGCCAGGTTCAGCTGCACCGGACCGGGGTTGAGCGTGCCGGTGCCGAGGGAGGCCCGGTACGCGCGGCCGGCCAATTGCACAGCGAGGTCGCCCTCGCCGGCGCTGCCGTCGGGGGCGTTTACGTCGTCGCTGAGCCGCACGGCGCCGGCGAAGATGCCGGGCTGCACGGTGGTCTGGTTCGACCGGATGCCGCGCAACTCCGCGGGCCGGTCCGCCGTGAGCAGGATCATCGGCACCATGGAGTGGTGCGCCTCGAGAACGGCGGGGTGCAGATTGGCCACGGCGGTGCCGGAGGTGCAGACCACGAGGGCCGGGCGGCCGCTCTCGATCGCGAGCCCGAGCGCCAGGAAGCCGGCGCCGCGTTCGTCGATGCGCACGTGCAGACGCAGCAGGCCGAGCCGCTCGAACTCGGCGGCGGCCAGGGCCAGGGCCTGTGAGCGCGATCCGGGGCTGAGCACGAGGTCGCTCACGCCCAGGCGCACGAACTCGGCCAGCAGGGCCACGCTGAAGTCTGTCGCCGGGCTGCCGCTGGGCGCGACGGGCGCCAGACGGGGTGCGGCGTCAGCCGGCAGGGCTGCGGGCGCCTCGGGTGTCGATCCGGTCTGAGCTGCCGCTTCAGGCATCCCGTCGGCCCGGCTGGTCACCGTCACCGGGGTCGGTGTTCTTCGGGTCGACCCCAGCGGTGCCGGGGTGCGAGCTCGGCCCGGCGCCGGGCGGGTCCATCTTGTCGAAGTCGGCGAGTTCCTGCTCGAGGTCGCGGATGCGCTGTTCCTGGTCCTTCGCGCGGTCCAGCCCGCGGAGGAAGTCGGGGTCGTCGTCCGGAGCCATCGAGCGCGTCACCCGGGTGCCGGGGCCCGCCGCGTTGCTGCGGCGTCCGCGGCCGATCAGCAGCCACAGCACGGCACCGATCACGGGGATGAGGACTATGACGAAGACCCACACCCAGCGTGGAAGACCGCGTATGCGATTGCGGTCGAACACCGCGCAATCCACCAACGCATAGATGGTGAGAATGACGACGACGACTCCGAGGCCGAACAACAGGCGGAACATGCCCCAATTGTAGGCCGGTCGCCCGAGAGATCGGTGAGTACCGGTCAGGAGCACGTTCTAAGCTGGATTCATGAAAGCTGTTCCAGCGTGGTTGCTGTTCACCGTGCTCCGCGTCCTGATGTTCGTGGTGCCGTTCGTGATCCTGCTCGTGCTGGGAATCGAGGGCTGGCTGGCCGCCGTCCTGGCCGCCATCATCGGCCTGTGCCTGTCCTACATCTTCCTGCGCAACCCGCGCAACAGCGTCTCCCGCGATCTGTACGAGGTGCGGCACCGCGCGAAGGAACCCGTGCACCCCGACGCCGAGTCCGAGGACGCCGCGGTCGACCGGGCCGAGTCCGAGCAGGAACGCGTGCAGGAGAGCGAGCAGCAGGCGCGAGCCGAGCAGGAGCTCACGGACCAGCCGCCCACCGACCAGCGCTCCAACCTGGCCTAACCGCCGGTCGGTCCGCCGCGGGCCTGTAGCTCGGCCGCGCCCGCCAGCATCTCCCGGAACGCCCGCAGCGCCGGCGCCTCCAGTCCGGCCTCGCGTTGGGCGGTGAAGATCGTACGGCGCGGGTCGCCGGGCAGCCGTTCGAGCCGACAGGTGGTGCTGCGCCCGGTCCAGACCAGGTCGGGCATCAGGCCCACGGCGTTGCCCGACTCGATCAACCGGATCTGCGCCTGCAGGTCGGCGGTCTCGTACCGCACGTCGGGCTCGAATCCGGCGCTGCGGCAGAGCTGCTCGGCGAAGTGCCGGGAGGCCGTGCCGCGCGGTTCCATCACCCACGGCAGCCGACCCGCCTCGGCGAGCGTGCCGACGGGCCAGAGGGCGGCATCCGTGGCCGGTAGCGCCAGGTGGATGGCGTCGGTCGTCAGCTCGCGCCGGTGCAGGCCCGGCAGCCACGGCGTCGAGTGCGCGGGGTACTGCTCGGCGATGACCAGGTCGAAGTCGCGGGCCCAGGTCTCGTGCAGGGCCTGCTCGGGTTCCCGCTGCACCATCTCCACCCGCACGTCGGGGTGCTGCCGGGTCATCATCGTCAAGGCCGTGGGCATGAGCGCCAGCGCCGCGGACTGGAAGACAGCCACCCGCACGGTTCCGCGCACTGTCGTGTGCGAGGTGCGCAGCGCCGCCTCGGCCCGCTCCAGGGTGTCGAGCACCTCCCCGGCCGATGCCACCAGCAGCTCGCCCTGGGGGGTGAGCCGCAGGCGGCGACCGGCCTTGCGGGTCAGCTCGGCGCCGGCTTCTTTCTCCAGCTGGCTGAGCTGCTGCGACACGGCCGACGGGCTGAGCAGCATGGCCTCCGCGACGGCGGCGATGGTGCCGCGGATGGACAGCTCGCGGAGCAGGATCAGGCGGCGCACGTCGAGCATCCCGGTCCTCCAAAGCATCAGCTGAGCTGAAGCTTATCAATCAGTATTCGCTACTTCTTCTAAAGCGTTCGGCTGCAGATACTGAGTGGATGCCGCGCACTCCCCCGCCGCGGCCGACCCTCTGGAGCACCATGACCGACCTCGCACCCCGGCCGCACGGCGAGCAGACAACCGGCACCCCGTCCGGCCTGTTCGCCACCGAGACGATCGCGCTCGTGCGCCGCTGGCTGACCGAGGCGTCCGGGTTCCCGGTGGACGGATCGGCCGCCCAGCTCGCCGGGGTGCTGCGGGATCCGAAGGGTCTAGCCTTCACTGTCGGCTTCGTCGACGGCGTCGTGCGTCCCGAGGATCTCGGCGTGGCCGCCCGCACCCTGGCCCGCATCGCGCCCGACGTGCCGGCCTTCCTGCCCGCGCCCATGCGCGCCGCCGTGCGGCTCGGCGGCCTGATGGCACCACTGCTGCCCGGGGTCGTCGTGCCGATCGCGCGGCGGGTGCTGCGCCACATGGTGGGCCACCTCATCATCGATGCCACGGATGCCAAGCTCGGCCCGGCCATCGCCAAGATCCGTGGTGAGGGCATCCGGCTCAACGTCAACCTGCTCGGCGAGGCCGTGCTCGGTGAGGGCGAGGCCGCCCGCCGCCTGGCCGGCACGCACCGGCTGCTGGCCCGCGACGACGTGGACTACGTGTCGATCAAGGTTTCCTCCACCGTCGCGCCGCACAGCCACTGGGCGTTCGACGCCGCCGTGGCCGGCATCGTGGAGCACCTGACGCCGCTCTTCGCCCGCGCGGCGGCGGCCCCGCGGCCCAAGTTCATCAACCTCGACATGGAGGAGTACAAGGACCTCGACCTCACCATCGCGGTCTTCACCGAACTGCTCGACCGGCCCGAATTCGTCTCGCTGGAGGCCGGCATCGTGCTGCAGGCCTACCTGCCCGACGCCCTCGGGGCCATGATCCGGCTGCAGGAGTGGGCGGCGGCCCGCCGGGCCCGGGGCGGCGCCGGCATCAAGGTGCGCCTGGTCAAGGGGGCCAACCTGCCGATGGAGCAGGTGGAGGCGGAGGTGCACGGCTGGCCCCTGGCCACCTGGCACACCAAGCAGGAGTCGGACACCAACTACAAGCGGGTCGTGGACTACGCGCTCACCCCCGAGCGCATCCGCAATGTGCGCCTGGGCGTGGCCGGGCACAACCTGTTCGACATCGCCTGGTCGTGGCTGCTGGCCGGGCAGCGCGGGGTGCAGGGCGGCATCGAGTACGAGATGCTGCTCGGCATGGCGCAGGGGCAGGCCGAGGCCGTGCGCCGCGACGTCGGCAGCCTGCTGCTCTACACGCCGGTGGTCTCGCCCGCCGAGTTCGACGTGGCCATCGCCTACCTGATCCGCCGGCTCGAAGAGGGCGCGTCAAGCGACAACTTCATGTCGGCCGTGTTCGAACTGCACGACAACGAGGCGCTCTTCGCCCGCGAACAGGCGCGTTTCCTGGCCTCCCTGGACGCGCTCGACGCAGCCGTGCCCGCGCCGCACCGGGTCGCCGACCGCTATGCGGCCGTACCGGCGCCGGGTCCGGGCGCCTTCGAGAACACGGCAGACACCGATCCTTCCGTGGCCGCCAACCGCGACTGGGCGTTGCAGATCCTCGGCCGCGTGCCCGGCTCCAGCCTGGGCGTCGACACCATTGAGGCGGCCCGGGTGACGGATGCGGCGGCGCTGGACGCCGTGCTCGCCGAGACGACCGCAGCGGCGGCCGGTTGGGCCGCGCTCGGTGCCTCCGGCCGGGCTGCCGTGCTGCACCGCGCCGGGGACGCCCTCGAGGCCCGCCGGGGCGACCTGCTCGAGGTGATGGCGGCTGAGGCCGGCAAGACCATCGACCAGGCCGACCCCGAGGTGTCGGAGGCCGTCGACTTCGCGCACTACTACGCCGGCCTCGCCCGGGAGCTCGAGGAGGTCGACGGTGCCCGGTTCACTCCGGCGTCGATCACCCTGGTCACCCCGCCGTGGAACTTCCCCGTCGCGATCCCGGCCGGGTCGGTGCTCGCCGCGCTGGCGTCAGGCTCCGCCGTGGTACTCAAGCCCGCCGGGCCGGCCGAACGGTGCGGCGCCGTGATCGCCGACATCCTCTGGCAGGCCGGCGTACCCCGCGACGTGCTGCGCCTGGTGCAGGTGCCCGAAGACAGCCTGGGCGCCCACCTGATCGCGCACCCCGCGGTGGACCGGGTGATCCTCACCGGCGCCTACGAGACCGCCGAGCTGTTCCGCAGCTTCCGGCCCGACCTGCCGCTGCTGGCCGAGACCAGCGGCAAGAACGCGATCATCGTCACGCCCAGCGCCGACCTCGACCTGGCCGTCAAGGACGTCGTCTCCTCGGCATTCGGCCACGCCGGCCAAAAGTGCTCGGCCGCGTCCCTCGTCATCCTGGTGGGCTCCGTCGCCACGTCGCGCCGGTTCCGCACCCAGCTGCAGGACGCCGTCGCCTCCCTCACGGTGGGCTACCCGGAGAACCCGGCCACCCAGATGGGCCCGGTGATCGAACCCGCAGCGGGCAAACTGCTCGACGGGCTCACCGTGCTGGGCGCCGGCGAGAGCTGGCTGCTCGAGCCGCGCCGCTTGGACGAGTCCGGCCGGCTGTGGAGCCCGGGCCTCCGCGACGGCGTGCGGGCCGGGTCGGCCTTCCATCTCACCGAGTACTTCGGCCCGATCCTGGGCATCATGACCGCGGCCACCCTCGCCGAGGCGATCGAGCTGGCCAATGTGGTCGACTACGGCCTCACCACCGGCCTGCACGCCCTCGACCCGGCCGAGATCGGCACCTGGCTGAACAGCATCCAGGCCGGCAACCTCTACGTGAACCGCGGCATCACCGGGGCCATCGTGCGCCGGCAGCCGTTCGGCGGCTGGAAGAAGTCGGCCGTGGGCCCCGGCACCAAGGCGGGAGGCCCGAACTACCTGGTCGGCCTCGGCTCGTGGTCCCCCGCCCCGGCCACGACGGGCGCGGCCGTCACGCATCCGGTCGTCGAGTCGATCCTCGCCGCGGCCACGCCCGAGCTGAGCGCCGCCGACGCCGAGCTGCTGAACCGTGCGCTGCGGAGCGACGCCCTGGCCTGGGCCGAGCGCTTCGGCGCTGCAACCGACGTGTCGGGACTCGCCGCCGAGCGCAATGTGTTCCGGTACCGGGCGCCGGCGGCCCCCGTGGCCATCCGCCTGGCCGCCGGCGAACCGCTGGTGTCGCTGGTGCGGGTCGTGGCCGCCGCCGGGCTCGCGGGTGCGCCCGTGACGGTGTCGACGGCTCTGGCGCTGCCGGCCGCGCTGGTGGATGCGCTCGCGCCGGCCCTCAGCGCTGCGATCACTGTGGAAGATGACGACACCTGGCTCGCCGGAGCGGCCCAGCGCGGCGGCGGGCGGCTCCGGCTGCTCGGCGCCCCGGCGGGCTCGGCGGTGCACAGCGCGCTGGTGGAGGTCACCGGCGGCCGGCCCGACCTGGCGGTCTGGGCCCAGCCGGTCACCGAGGCGGGCCGGGTGGAGCTGCTCCCGTTCCTGCGCGAGCAGGCCGTGAGCATCACGGCGCACCGGTTCGGCACTCCGAACCACCTCACCGACGCCCTGCTCTGACCCCGCGCCCCGGCGTCCCCGCAGCATCCGCTAACTGGTCCCGAAGCGGACAATTGCGCCCGGCACACCGGGCGCAATTGTCCGCACGGGGCACAGTTGGCCCCGGCTGGAGGCCCGCAGCGTGCGGGTGGTCCGGGTGCGCGACGGTGAGCGCGGGCTGGTTAGAGGGCGAAGGCCAGCCCGAGCAGGATGCCGTAGAGCAGCGCGGCCAGGCTGGTGAGCTTGAGGGCCAGGATCAGTTCCTTCGCCGTGGTGGCCGTGGCCACGATGAGAGCGGCCGGGAGGGCCAGCAGCAGCACGAAGAAGGTGAACCAGGCCAGAGGGTAGAACAGGGCGAAGAATCCGGCGATCGCGAACGGCAGTAGCAGGAAGACGCAGAACACCACGCGGGACGCCTTCGCGCCGATCCACACGGCCAGGGTACGCTTGCCGGCCACCTTGTCGGGCTTGATGTCGCGCAGGTTGTTCACCATCAGCACGGCGCAGGCGATCAGCCCGATCGCGATGGCGCTCAGCCAGCTCTCCAGGTTGACCGTGCCCACCTGTACGTAGGTGGTGCCCGTGGTGGCCACGAGGCCGAAGAACACGAACACGAACAGTTCGCCAAGACCCAAGTATCCATAGGGCTTCTTGCCGCCGGTGTAGAACCACGCCGCCACGATCGCGGCCGCGCCCACGGCCAGCAGCCACCAGTACTGGCTCACGATAACGAGCACGAGGCCGGCCACTGCGGCCAGGCCGAAGAACACCAGGGCCACGGTGAGCACGGTACGCGGCTTGGCCGCACCCCCGCCGGTGAGGCGGGCCGGGCCGACCCGGTGGTTGTCGGTGCCACGGATGCCGTCGGAGTAATCGTTCGCGTAGTTCACGCCGATCTGCAGGCAGACCGCCACCACCAGGGCGAGCAGGGCGCGCACCCAGTGGAACTCGCCGGCACCGCCGGCCACGACAGCCGCGCCGGTGCCCAGCGCCACGGGGGCGATGGCCAGCGGCAGGGTGCGCAGGCGTGCACCGGAGATCCAGTCGCCGGCCGTGGCCGGGCCGGTGCGCACGATGCCGGTTGCGACGCCGCTCTTGCGAGCCGGGTTGCCCGACTTGGCCGGGTTCTTCGGCCGGGTCGCGGCCGGACGCGACGTCTGGGATGATTTCTGCTGGTTGGGCCGCGAGGGCCGAGCTCCGTTTGCCACGCACTCATGTTAGTGGCCGCGGCTGCGAGCGGCTCAGTCCAGCGCGGGAGCCTGCCCTGAGCCCGGTCGGGCGGCGCGCACGAGTGCCTGCAGCGCCCGGCGGTCGGGCTTTCCGGACGCGAGCAGGGGAAGGGCCGGCACCGTCACGATCCGTGCCGGCCGGGCCGCCGGGCCGAGCCCTGCCGCCACGGCGCTCCGCACGGCTTCCAGCCCCGGAACGGCGGCGCCCGGCGGCGCGACCGCCACGACGACGACCGGAACCTCGCCCCACACCGCATCCGCGGCGCGCACCACGCAGGCCTCACCGAGGCCGGGCAGGGCGCGTACCCGGAGTTCAACGGCGTCGAGAGACACCTTCTCGCCGCCGGAGATGATCACGTTGTCGGCCCGCCCGGTCACGCTCACGGTGCCGTCCGCGGCGACCGCGCCGAGGTCGCCGGTGCGGTACCAGCGCACCCCGTCGTGTTCCACGAACCGCTCCCCGGTGAGATCCTCATCGGCCAGGTAGCCTTCCGCGAGCATCGAACCGCTGATCTCCAGCTGCCCGTCGACGGTGCGCACCACGGCGTTGCCGATCGGCACCCCGTCGTACACGCAGCCCCCGGCGGTCTCCGATGAGCCATAGGTGCGCACCACGCGCACCCCGAGGGCGTCGGCCCGGCCGATCAGCTCGGCCGACACCGCCTGTCCGCCCACGAGGATGCCGGTGAACCGGCGCAGCACGGCCAACAGCGCCGGGTCGGTCGGCGCGGCATCCAGCAACCGGGCCAGCTGCACGGGCACCAGCGAGGTGAACCGCAGCGGTTCGGTGAGCCGCCCCGCGTGTTCGGCGAAGACGGCGGGGTCGAAGTGCCCCGGAGGCAACAGCACGGGTTCGGTCCCGGCGGCGATGGACCGCACGAGCACCTGCACGCCGGCAATGTAGTGGGCGGGCAGCGCCAACAACCACTGGCCGTCGCCGCCCAGATGCACCCCCGACGCCGCCGCGGATGCCAGAAGCGCATCAGTACTGATCATGACCCGTTTGGGCCGCCCTGTCGACCCCGAGGTCTCGATCACCACGGCCACGTTCCGCGGCACCGGGCCCATGTCGCCGCGGCTCGAGATCGCGCCGGGCTCATCGGGCACGGGCAGCAGGGCCGCGCCGTCGTTCGCGAGCGCCAGGCGCAACTCCGCCAGGAAGCGGAGCGGGTCGCCGACGGGTACGACGCGGAGGTCTCTCACGATGCGATCACCGCGGTAGCGCTAGAACTGCCAGGGGTACGGCGACCAGTCCGGTTCGCGCTTCTCAAGGAACGAGTCCCGCCCCTCGACGGCTTCGTCCGTGCCGTACGCCAGCCGGGTGGCCTCCCCGGCGAAGACCTGCTGGCCGACCATGCCGTCGTCGACGGCGTTGAAGGCGAACTTGAGCATGCGGATGGCAGTGGGCGACTTGGTCAGAATCGTGCGCGCCCAGTCCAGCGCCTCGTTCTCCAGCTCGGCGTGCGGCACCACGGCGTTGATCGCCCCCATCTCGAGGGCGCGCTGGGCGGAGTACTCGCGGGCGAGGAAGAACACCTCCCGCGCGGCCTTCTGCCCCACCTGCCGGGCGAAGTAGGCGCTGCCGTAACCGCCGTCGAAGGAGCCGACATCGGCATCCGTCTGCTTGAACTTGCCGTGCTCGGCGCTGGCGATGCTGAGGTCGCAGACGACGTGCAGCGAGTGCCCTCCGCCGGCCGCCCATCCCGGGATGACCGCGATGACGACCTTGGGCATGAAGCGGATCAGGCGCTGCACCTCGAGGATGTGCAGGCGTCCGCCCCTGGCCTTGTCGATGCCTGTCGCGGTCTCGCCCTCCGCATACTTGTAGCCGTCCCGCCCACGGATGCGCTGGTCGCCGCCGGAGCAGAACGCCCAGCCGCCGTCGCGGGGGCTCGGTCCGTTTCCGGTGAGCAGCACCACGCCGATCTGCGGGTTGGTACGCGCGTCCTCCAGGGCAGCGTAAAGCTCGTCGACGGTCTGCGGCCTGAAGGCGTTCCGCACCTCTGGCCGGTTGAAGGCCACCCGGGCGATGCGCCCGGTGATGTCGTGGTGGTAGGTGATGTCGGTGAGGGCGGCGAAGCCGTCGACCGAACGCCACTGGGAAGGATCGAAGATCTCAGAAACGAGTTCGGGCATGGGATCAGCCTACGCGGCGGGGTCGCTGACGAGTGGGCTGAGAGAGTTGAGGGCGTTTCAGGTGTACCTCCTCCGAGGGCACCGCGTCAACCCCTTGAACGGGTTGAATCCCCGGCTGTGTACTTATCTCACCCGAACGACCCGGAGGTGGTCATGTTTTATAACAGCCCCTCGGCACCCGACACCGCGTTACCCGAACACGCACCCGTCACCAGCGCCGAAACCACGCCCCCTGTCCTGCCCCACACGACACCACGCGAGACGCCCCAGTTGAAGCCGAGCGCCCGTACCGCGCCCGAACCCGACTACACCGATGTGGAGATCATTCCGCTGTCGCCCACCGAGTGGCGCGTCGCCGACCACACCATCACGCAGGACGACCCGTCGGCCCTCCTCGGCTTCATCCAGATCGTGGGCAGCGCCTTCGAGGTCACCAACCTCGGCCGGCCCCGCGAGCGTGCCTATTTCTCCTCCTTCGACCGCGCAACCGCAAGTCTTCTGCACCGGGAGGTACTCGCATGACCACCATCATCCACACACCCACCACGCCCAAGACCGCCCGGACCGCAGCCACGACGGCCGCGCCCACCCGCCAGCCGGCGCCCACCCGTCAGCCCGCCACCACGCGTCCGGACGGCGATCCCACCGAGCCCACCACCGACTACGTCCCCTCCGCCGCCGCCAGCGCCTCCGCGACCTCTCGCTACAGCCGGGCGTCGACGGATGCGTTCGGCGACTACCTGCGCCGCATCGGCAAGGGCCCCCTGCTGTCGGCAGAGGACGAGGTGGACCTGGCCCGCAAGATCGAGGTCGGCCTGTTCGCCGAGGAGAAGATGTCCAGGGCCGCGGCCGACGGGGTCACCCTGTCATCCGAGTTCAAGCGGGAACTCACCTGCCTCGTCTTCGAGGGCAGGCGCGCCAAGAACCACTTCATCGAGGCCAACCTGCGCCTGGTGGTGAGCATCGCCAAGCACTACTCCGGCCGCGGCGTTCCGATCATGGACCTCGTGCAGGACGGCAACATCGGCTTGGTCCGCGCCGTCGAGAAGTACGATTTCATGACCGGTTTCAAGTTCTCCACGTACGCCACCTGGTGGATCCGCCAGGCCATCCACCGCGGCATGGCCGACAAGTCGCGAATGATCCGTATCCCCGTGCACACCGCAGAGAAGCTGAACAAGATCAAGCGCATCCGGCGGGACCTCACCAGCACCCTCGACCGGGAACCCACGCTCAGGGAGATCGCCGAGCTCTCCCAGATCGCGGTGCGCGATGTCTCCCGCCTGTTGCAGTACGACAACGAGCCCATCTCCTTGCACGCTCCCGTCGGTGACGGTATCGGGGACATCGCCGAGCTGATCATCGACGATGACCTGCCGCAACCCGACGAATGCGCCACGATCACCCTGCGCGCGGCCGACATCACCTTCTACCTCGACGCCCTGCCCGACCGGGAACGCTCGATCCTCACGGCCCGGTTCGGACTCACCGGAGAGGAACCGCGCACCCTCGACCAAATAGCGGTCATCCAGGGGGTGACCCGGGAGCGCGTGCGTCAGATCGAGAAGCGCGCCTTGGCCCTCCTAAAGGTGCCACGACTCGAACGGTATCTGAGGGACTAGAAGCGGAAACCGGCGTACCGTGTCAGCAAACCCAAATAACGGAGTGGTGCAATGGGCAAGCTGACGTACGATTCGAGCCTCACGGCGGACTTCGATGACCGGGTCCTCGCCCACATTCAGGTTGTGATCGGCGCGAAACTGCGCCGGGGCGAGGCCTTCTACTTCACCTGGCGCGACGACCCCCAGGGTGGCGACGGGCGCAGCACCATTTGGATGCATCCGAGCATTCCACTGGCCTACAAGTATTTCGGGGGGCGTTCGCCCAGCCTGAACCGTGACTGGATCGAAGCACTGATGCTGACCGCGAACTCGTCCGGCGGCTTGCAGATCGTGCCCGAACCACACCGGCTCGGTTCCACCTCGGTCGTGAAGGATGACTCGTGAGCCGCATCGACATCGTCTACGGCGGCAAGCCGTACACTCTCGGCGACCGCACCGTCGAGTCGTTGCGAGCCGAGATCGCCGCGGCTGTGACGAGCGGGACGCCCACCTGGCTCCGAGTCAACAGCGGGGCCGGCCGCTATCAGGACGCCTATCTGCTCATCTCACCCGGCACCGCCATCGCCATCGTGGACGTGCAGCCCAATGGGCCGGATGTGCCCCTGAGCGACGAACAGACCTTCATCGCCGATTCCACCGAATGAGCCTGAACGGGCCGCTCCAGCGGATGCTGGCACACTAGAGCCATGCTCCCCTCACTGCACGACGTGCTCGCCACCGCCCGCGTGGTCGACCTTCCCCTCGTCACCCGTTTTCGCGGGCTCACCAGCCGGGAAGCCGTGCTGATCGAGGGCCCGGCCGGCTGGTGCGAGTTCTCTCCGTTCGTCGAGTACGACGATGAGGAAGCCGCCGCCTGGCTCAGCGCCGCACTGGAGTTCGGCTGGCAGGACACCCCGGCGCTGCTGCGCGACCGGGTGCCTGTGAACGCCACGGTTCCCGCCGTGGACGCCGCCGAGGTACCCGCCCTGCTGGCGCGGTTCCCCGGCTGCCGCACCGCCAAGGTGAAGGTCGCCGATCCCGGCCAGACCCTCGCCGAAGACGTGGAGCGGGTGCGCGCCGTGCGCAGCGCGCTCGGCCCGGAGGGACGCATCCGCGTGGACGCGAACGGGCTGTGGAACCTCGACGAAGCCGAACACGCCATTCACGCGCTGGCCGAGTTCGACCTCGAGTACGTCGAACAGCCCTGCGCGTCGATCGAGGAACTCGCCGAGATCCGCCGTCGCACCGACTACCTCGACCTGCCGATCGCGGCCGACGAGAGCGTGCGCAAGCAGGCCGACCCGCTCCTGGTGTCGCGCTCGGGAGCCGCCGACCTACTCGTGGTCAAGGTGCAGCCGCTCGGCGGCATCCGTGCGGTACTGGCGATCCAGGCCGAGACCGGCCTGCCCCTCATCGTGTCCAGCGCCCTCGACACCTCGGTGGGCATCTCCATGGGCGCGTTCCTGGCCGGGGCGTTGCCCGAGCTGGACTACGATTGCGGCCTGGCGACGGCGTCACTGCTGGCCGCCGATGTGACCCGTGAGCCGCTGCTGCCGGTGGACGGTCACATCCCGGTGCGCCGGGTGGTGCCGGATGCCGACCTGCTGGACACCTACGCCGCGAGCCCCGAACGCCGCGACTGGTGGCTCGCCCGCATCACCCGCGTGCACGCGCTCCTCAACGACTGACCCGCCGGGCACCATCTACGAGCACGTCGCGAGCATCCTGCGAAACAGCACCATCCCGTCGGTCGGGCCTGTCGCCACCGTGCTGAGCCTGTCGAAGTAGACCCCGCAAGCCGACCTCGCCAGCGCAACAACACACACGCACGTCACCAGGTCTCGACAGGCTCGACCAACGACCGGTCGCGACACACACGAGGGTCGCGACCCGGGCGCCGCGCCGGGCTAGAGGCCCGAGTAGGCGTGCAGGCCCTTGAAGAACACGTTTACGACGCCGAAGTTGAACATGACGGCGGCGAAGCCGATGATGGCCAGCCAGGCCGAACGCGATCCACGCCAGCCGCGGGTGGCCCGTGCGTGGATGTACCCGGCGTAGATCACCCAGATGATGAAGGTCCACACCTCTTTGGTGTCCCAGCCCCAGTACCGGCCCCAGGCGCGTTCGGCCCAGATCGACCCCGCCATGAGGGTGAAGGTCCACAGGATGAAGCCGATGATGTTCACCCGGTAGGCCAGGTTCTCCAGCGTGAACGCCGTGGGCAGCGTCTTCAGGAACTTGAGCCGACCAGGCTTGTCCGTGCCGACCTGCTCTTCGCGCCGGGACTGCAGCAGCTGCACGAAGGAGAGCGCGAAGCCGAGGGCGAAGAAGCCCGTGCCGAGCGACGCCACGAACACGTGGATGACGAGCCACACCGACTGCAGCGCCGGCGGCAGCGGGGCGACCTCGACGTAGAACTGCAGGGCAGCGATGCCGAGCAGGATCAGGATCAGGCCCGTGACGAAGGTGCCGAGGAAGCGCAGGTCGGTGCGGGTGAGCACGATGAGGAAGACCGTGACGATGAGCAGCGTGCCCGTCATCGCGAACTCGTACATGTTGGCCCACGGCACCCGCTCGGCAGCGATGCCGCGGAGCACCGCGGCCACGACGTGCAGCCCCCAGGCCAGCACGGTGAGCGAGACGCCCACCCGGAGGCTCGCGGAGCGACCGTACGGCGTTACGGCGTCGTTGGCGATGCGCGCGCTGATGCGGGTGAGCGTCGTGGTGCCCCCCGCCACCGCACCGGCCACCGAGGATTCACCGGCAGCACCGGAGGCAGCGGCCGCCGAGTCGACGGCGGAGCTGCGCTTGGCCAGGTCGATCGCGAAGGCGATGAACGCCAGCGCATACACGGCCATAGCCGAATACAGGCTGAGGATCGAGAGCTCGTTCAGATTCACTTGTACAGCCTAAGCGCGTTCGGGGGTGTCGACCACCGGTTGTGAGCGTTCCATCAGGGCGGCATGCCGGTCGGCGAAAGACGCCACCGCCGATTCCAGTCCCGGGTCCTCCCCGCGGGCCAGACCCGCGTATTCCAGCCGCACCGAACCATCCGCCTGTTCGATCGCCTTCACCCAGATGCGTCGGCGGGGTACGAACAGCGAGGTGAGCAGGCCGCCGAGCACGAGCACGGCGAAGAGCAGCACCCAGCCCTGAGTCGGGTCGTGGTGGATGTCGAACGACGCGAACCGCGGAACCGAACCGGCGTAGTCGCCGGCGGCGGCATCCGGGGTGGCGTTCTCGAAGGTCACCGAGCCCAGCCCGTTGGGCAGCTCCCGGGTCTCGCCGGGCTTGAGCTCGAGCGGCTTGACGTCGCTGGTGCGGGTGGCCAGCGGCTCCATGGTGTCGGTGTCGAGCGCGTACACCGAGGTGGGCACGCCGTCGTTGAGGCCGAGGTCGCCCGCGTACACGTTGAGCGTCAGCACCGGATAGGTGAGGTCGGGGAAGCTGGAGAAGTAGGAGCCCGTGGTGGTCTCGGCCTGGGTGGGGTAGAAGAACCCGACCAGGCCCACCTGCTGGGCCAGACCGTCGGGGACCTTGACGATGCCCAGCGATGTGAGGTTGGCGTCCTGCGGGAGGAACGGCACGGAGTCGGTGAACACCACGGTGCCGTTCGGGTCCTTCACCGTGATGGTGGGCGCGTAGCCGTTACCGAGCAGGTAGATGCTGGTGCCGCTGGTGCGCAACGGGTCGTTGACCCGCACTTCGCCCGGCTGCGGCTCGCCGCCGCGCGGAGTCACCGTGACGCCGGCGGTGAAGTCGAGCGGCTGGCCGAACGCGTCGAGGTTCTTGGTCTCGTAGCTCACCTCGAAGTCGTCCAGGGTGAGGGTGTACGGGTCGAGACGGGTGTCGTTGAAGAACCGGCCCGGGTTGAACGAGTCGTAGGCCAGCAGCGTGTTCACGAAGGTCTGCCCCTCCACGAGCACCCTCTGGCCGCTGAAGCCGAAACCGCTGCCGAAACCGACCACCACGAGCAGGCCCACCAGGGCGGAGTGGAAGACCAGGTTGCCGGTCTCGCGCATGTAGCCGCGCTCCGCCGACGCCGAGAATTCCTTCGGGCCGTCGAACAGGGCCACCCGGTACCGCCCCTGCTTGAGCAGGGTGCGGGCGGATGCGACGGCGGTGGCCGCATCCGTGCCCGCCGGGGCGGTACGGCTGGTGAAGCCCGCCAGCCGGGCGAGCCGCGCCGGGGTCTTGGGCGGCTTGGCGCGCAGCGCCTGCAGGTGGTGCTTGGTGCGCGGGATCACGCAGCCGATCAGCGAGATGAACAGCAGCAGGTAGATGGAGGAGAACCAGGCCGAGGAGTACACGTCGAACGCCTGGATCTTGTCGAGCACCGGCGCGAGGTCGGGGTTGTCGGTGAAGTACTGGGTGACGCCGTTCGGGTCGGAGCTGCGCTGGGGCACCAGTGAACCGGGCACGGCCGCGATCGCGAGCAGGAGCAGCAGGAACAGCGCGGTACGCATGCTGGTGAGCTGACGCCAGAACCAGCGCAGGGTTCCCACGAAGCCGAGCTTCGGTTGGGTGATTCCGTCGCCGGACGGAGCCGGTGCCGAATCGATGTGGTCAGATGGCCGGGACATAGCTGCCAATCACCCCTTGCAGGTTCAGGAGCCAGACGTTCCACACGCCGCTCACCATGAGCACCCCGATAACGATCAGGAGCACGCCGCCGAACAGGTTGATCGCTCGGATGTGGCGCTTGAGAAAGGCTACGGCCCCGGTGGCCCAGTTCAGACCCAGGGCGATCAGCAGGAACGGGATGCCCAGGCCGAGCGCGTAGAACAGCGCCAGCAGGCCGCCCTGCCAGGGTGATCCGGTGCTCAGGCTCAGCGAGTTGATGGCCGTGAGCGTGGGGCCGGTGCACGGGGTCCAGCCGACGGCGAAGACCGCGCCGAGCACCGGGGCGCCGGCCAGGCCCATCCTGGGGCGCCACGAGGTTTTGATGGTGCGCTGCATCGCACCGAACTGGCCCACGAAGACCAGGCCGAGCAGGATCACGATGGCACCGGCGATGCGGGTGATCAGGTCGCGGTACTGGTTGAGCCAGAAGCCGGCGAAGCCGAAGACCACGCCCGTGAGCACGAAGACCAGGGTGAACCCGAGGATGAACAGGGCCACGCCGAGCAGGAGCCGGTTGCGGCCTCGGCGAGCGGTCAGCTTCGACCCGGCACTCCCGTCAGCGAACCCGCCGATGTAGGCGAGGTAACCGGGCACGAGCGGCAGGATGCAAGGCGACGCGAATGAGACCAGGCCGGCCAGCACTGCGATCGGGATCGCCAGGAACAGTTGCCCGCTGAAGACGATCTCGCCGAAGGGATTGCCCACGCCTAGCCGTCCTCGGCAATCGTGTCGGTGATCAGGGTCTTGAGGATGCCCGGCGAGTTCACCTGGCCCAGGATGCGCGCGGCAACCCGGCCGGAGGAGTCCAGCACCAGCGTGGTGGGCACGGCGTTCGGGGGGATGTTGCCGCTGAAGGCCAGCTGCATTCCGCCGTCGTCGACGTCCATCACCGACGGGTAGCTGATCTCGTAGGCCTCGTTGAAGGCGATGGCGCTGGCGGCCTGGTCGCGCACGTTCACGCCGAGGAAGCTGGCGCCGTTGTCGGCGAACTGCTCGCTGATGGCCTTGAGGTCTGGGGCCTCGGCACGGCAGGGGGCGCAGCTGGCGTACCAGAAGTTGACCACCAGGACCTCGCCGGCGTAGTCGGCGGAGCTGACGGTGGAGCCGTCCTCGAGGGTGCCGTCGAAGACCACGGCGTCGCCACGCTCGTCCGCGGGGATCTCCGTGACGCTGCCGTCCCCGGCGATGTAGCCCTTGCTGCTGCCTTCGCGGTACTGGTTGGCGAGCGAGTCGTCGCTGCTGCAGCCGCTGAGGGCGAGGGCCAACGCCGCGAAACCGGCCAGAATCGCCGGGATCCGGCGCGGTCGGCGGTTCACACTGCACCCACGTCGTTGGCGGGCACCAGGAGGGCGGCGGCCGGGCTCGAGTAGGCGACCTCGGCGGGCACGGCGCCGCGCAGGGTCAGGGTGGTGATGCTGGAGAGGTCGCAGCGCCGCTTGCGCGGGTCGTGCGCGAGCCGCTCCCCGGCCAGACTGCGGTGCACCATCCAGATCGGCAGCTGGTGGCTGACCAGCACCACGTCACCGTCGTCGACTGAGTGGAAGGCATCGTCGATCGCGGCGAGCATGCGGGTGGAAATGGAGCGGAACGGTTCGCCCCAACTGGGCCGGGCCGGGTTCACCAGGCTGGGCCAGTTGCGCGGGTCGCGCAGGGCGCCGCCGGGGCCGCGCATCCGTTTGCCCTCGAAGCGGTTGGCGGGTTCGATGAGGCGTTCGTCCAGGCTGAGGGGCAGGCCGAAAGCCGCCATGATCGGGGCGGCGGACTCCTGGGTGCGCTGCAACGGCGACGCGACCACTCGCACCACGGGGCGCGCGCGCTCGACGAGGTCTGCGGCAGCCGCCTCGGCCATCTGCCGGCCCAAATCGGACAGCTTGAAGCCGGGAAGTCTGCCGTAAAGCACGCGTTCGGGGTTGAAAACCTCACCGTGACGCACGAGATGTACCTGGCTAGCTACCACGCAGTCCAGTCTACGGAGGGGTCACCCGCGAATTCGCCGAGAGCTGTGCGGCTAAACTTGCCGGGTGAATGCTCGCGTACTGATAAAGAACCTTGCCGCCCTCGACGACGGTCTCGTTTCCGTGTCCGGGTGGGTCGAAACCGTCCGGGACCAGAAGAAGGTGCAATTCGTCGTTCTGCGCGACGAATCGGGCGCGGTGCAGCTGGTCAATCCGCGCACCACGGATGCCGAGGGTGTCGTCGTCGACGACGAGCCCGCCACGACCATCTCCGGCCTGTCGCAGGGCAGCTTCGTCACCGTGACCGGGCAGCTCAAGCACGACGAGCGGGTCAAGCTCGGCGGCATCGAGATCAAGCTCGAGTCTCTCGAGGTTGTCACCCACGCCATCCCGGAGACCCCGATCGCAGCGGACTCCAGCCTGGACAAGCGCATGGACTGGCGCTTCCTCGACCTGCGCCAGCCCAAGTCGAACCTCATCTTCCGCATCCAGACCACGTTCGAGCACGCGCTGCGCACGTACTGGATCGAGCACGATTTCATCGAGCTGCACACCCCGAAGCTGATGGCCAGCGCGAGCGAGTCCCGCGCCGAGCTGTTCGAGGTGGAGTACTTCGACACCAAGGCCTACCTGGCGCAGAGCCCGCAGTTCTTCAAGCAGATGGCCCAGTCCGCAGGGCTAGGCAAGATCTTCGAGGTGGGGCCGGCGTTCCGGGCCGACCCGTCGTTCACCAGCCGGCACGCCACCGAGTTCACCAGCGTCGACTCCGAGATCAGCTGGATCGACAGCCACGAAGACGTCATGCAGCTGCACGAGGACCTTCTCGTGGCCGCGTTCACCGCGGTCAAGGCCAAGCACGGCGAAGAGGTGCTCGCGCTGTTCGGCGTCGAGGTCACCGTGCCGAGCACGCCGTTCCCGCGCATCCCCCTGGCCGAGGCCAAGGAGATCGTGAAGAGCCGCGGCTACGAGGTTCCCCGCGACGACGACGACATGGACCCGGAGGGCGAGCGCCAGATCGCGGCGTACGTCGCCGAGACGTATGGGCACGAGTTCGTGTTCCTCACCGACTATGCGTCGAGCATCCGCCCGTTCTACCACATGCGCCACGAGGGCGACGCGAGCCTGACCAACAGCTATGACCTGATCTTCAACGGCACCGAGATCTCCACCGGCGCGCAGCGTGAGCACCGCATCGACGTGCTCACCGAGCAGGCCATCGAGAAGGGCGTCGACCCGGCCGAGATCGCCGGTTACCTCGACTTCTTCCGCTACGGCGTTCCCTCGCACGGTGGTTTCGGCATGGGCCTGGCCCGCGTGCTGATGCTGATGCTGCACCAGGCGTCCATCCGCGAGGTCACCTACCTGTTCCGCGGCCCGACCCGCCTGGAGCCGTAACCCGCACCCCCGCTCCACAAATCGCGCCTGTCCCCCGGACAGGCGCGATTTTGCGTTACCCGCACGACGACCTCGACTGGCGCGAGGAGCGTGACACACACGCACGTCTCCGGGTCTCGACGAGCGATCGGGGAAAAGTTTTTCAGATCGACCAAACCCTTTCTGTCAGGGGGCCGAACCACCTGCATACCAAGCAACACCCCGCAGGAACCCCCACAGCGAAGGAACACATCATGCGCAGCTTCACCAAGACCGCACTCGGACTGACCACCGCCGGCCTCCTCGTCGCCGGCCTCGCAGCCTGCTCCACGGACGAAGGCACGGCCTCGACGTCCTCCTCCAGCTCCTCCTCGAGCAGCAGCTCCGCCGAAGCCACCCCCACCCCGGTCGCCTCGATCCCCGCCCTCACCGGCGTCGACACCGCCGTCCTCCTGGACGCCGACTTCGCCGCAGCCCTCACCAGCCTCGGCCTGACCCCCGGCACCGTCGGCACCGCCACCCTCGAAGAAGGCAGCCTGCACTTCCCCATCACCGGCGGAAACGTGGACTACTACGACCCGGCCGAAGACTACCGCCCCTACGTCCAGGGCAACATCGAGCACGAAGGAAGCGGCTTCTCCCTCACCGCCGGCGACACCGTCGTCGAACTGACCAACTTCACCATCGACCCCGGCACCTCAGAACTCTTCGGAGACGTCACCGCCAACGGCGAATCCGCCGCCACCCAGGTCAAGCTCTTCGACCTCTACGGCGGAACCCTCAAGCCCCTCCAGATGGACGGCGACAACGCCATCCTCACCGGCACCACCGTGCACATCTCCGCCGACGCCGCCGGCCTGCTGAACACCACGTTCGGCACCGACGCCATCGCCGACCAGCTCCTCGTCGGCATCGCCACCATCACCGTCAACACCAAGTAACACCCCCGCAGCACCCCGCAGTGCACGAGAACGGCCGAGCGAATGCTCGGCCGTTCTTCTGCGTCATGGCACGACCCCCACGCACGTCGCGGGGTCTCGACACGCTCGACCAACGACTCGGGTGCCGCTACACGACGAGGTCGACGGCCATCCGCTCGGCGGTGACCGATTTCACGTAGGCGCCCGCCTCGACGTGGGCCGGATGCACCTGGTAGCGCGCCAACGCCGCTTCGTCGTCGTACTCCGCCACGAGGGCGATGTCCCAATTGGCTCCACCCACCACATCCGGGCCGATGCGCAGGGAGCGGATCTCCTCGATCACACCGACAAGACCGCCGAGCCTGGCCACCATCTGCGCCGCGTGCTCCGCCTTTTCGGCGGGGTCGGTGGCCGCCAGCCGCCACGACACGATATGCAGAATGGTCATCGAACCTCCAGAAGAGCGGTGTGCAGGCGCACCGGATCGATGCGCCAGTAGTTGTGCACCCGGCCGTTGATGAGCAGCACCGGGATGTCCTCGACGAAGCGCTCGTGCAACTCGGCGTCGTCGAGGATCGACTTCTCCTCGAGCAGCACGGTGGGCGCGCCTGCCTCGGTCTGCAGCTCAGCCAGCACCGTCGTCACCACGGCCCGGGCGTCGTCGCAGAGGTGGCAGCCGGGCTTGCCGATCAGGGTGAGATGCGCGGTGGACATGGCTCCAGCCTAAGCCGCGCCGGCGACTGCACCTTGGGTAGACTCGACCGCAATGTCCGAAGAATCCGGCCCCCGCGCAATCGCGTTCTTCGACGTGGACAACACACTGCTGCGCGGTGCCAGCCTCTATCACGTGGGCGTCGGCGCCTGGCGGATGCGGTTCATCTCGCTGGCCGATGTCGTCGCGTTCGGCTGGAGCCAGACCCGCTTCCTGGCGGTCGGCGAGGACGGCGTGAACATCTCCCGGCTCCGGCTGCGCGCGATGGACATCATGACCGGGCGAACCCGTGACGAACTCGTCACCCTCAGCCACGAGATCTTCGACAGCCGACTTATCCAGCGGCTCTGGCCGGAGACCGTGGCCGTGGCCCGCGCCCACCTGACGGCGGGCCGCGAGGTGTGGCTGGTCACCGCGACGGCTCAAGAAGTTGCCGACGTGATCGCGGAGCGTCTGGAACTCACGGGCGCGCTCGGCACTCGGCTCGCGACCGTCGACGGCATCTTCACGGGACAACTCGTCGACGGCATCTGCCACGGCAGCCGCAAAGCCGATGTGGCACGCGAGATCGCCCAAGCGCGCGAGATCGACCTGGCCCACTGCTGGGCGTACTCCGACTCGCACAACGACATCCCGTTGCTCGAGCTGGTCGGAAACCCGGTGGCGGTCAACCCTGATGCGACGCTGCGCCGTTATGCGGTCGCCCGCGGGTGGCCCATCATGCGCATGAAGGTCGCCCAGCTCAAGGCCGCCAGCGCAAGCAAAAAGCGCTAGGTCACAGACCTAGCGCTCAGCTCATAAAAACGGCCGAGACCGTCTACTTCTTGTTACGACGCTGGTGGCGAGTCTTGCGAAGCAGCTTGCGGTGCTTCTTCTTCGCCATACGCTTGCGTCGCTTCTTGATTACAGAACCCACACGGACCTCACAAAGATTTGGTTTAGCCGCGGGATTCGCGACCGACACGAAAACCCCATTCTAACGGATAAAGAAAGTCCCGTCCGACTCACTTCCCCCACGAGTGGGTTCGATGGCCCTCAGAACGGCCGCTTCGGGCACCCGGAACGAGCGTCCGAAGCGCACGGCGGGCAGCTCTCCGGCGTGCACGAGGCGGTACACGGTCATCCGGGAGACCCTCATGACAGCCGCGACCTCGGCGACGGTGAGAAAGCGCAGGTCATCCAACCGCGGGTCGGGAAGCTCGCGTGACATGGGCGGCTCCCTCGAGGCTCGGCGGGGCTGGTGTCGTCACTGTAGAGCGAAGCCCGCCGGCTCGCTAGTCGTTCTTACGCCACTTCTTCACACTCTTGGTCACCGTTGAGTCCTTGACGGCGTGCGACATCTGGAACGACGTGTCGGCGAAGGCCTTGCCGATGGCGGCGGCGAAGGCACGCTGCTCGTCCTTGAGCACCTCGGTCTCGTCGGCGGCGGTGGTGTCGACGTCGATGCTGAGGAACGGGATCAGCCAATCCTCGATCTCCTCGAGCGGCGCGTAGTCGAGGTGGTAGTAGCGGTGCTGCCCCTCTTCGCGCACTCCGACCAGGCCTGCCTCCCGCAGAACCTTGAGGTGCTTGGAGACCGTCGGCTGGCTCAGGCCGAGCGAATTGACGATGTCCGAAACGCTCAGTTCCCCCTGGGCAGCGCTGGACTGGTTGTAGCGCTCGAGGAGAATGCGTAAGATATCGCGTCGGGTCGAGTCCGCCACCACGCCAAAGATGTCTGCCATGCCCCAAGGCTAGTCATTCCCGGTGCGGGTACCATGACAACTTGTCATCGACCACCATCCAGTTCGGGGATTCGAGTGAAGACGCAGACCCCTAACGCACGGTTCAGCAGCCATTCCAACACCTGGTACGGACGCATCCGCGATTCCGTCGACGGGATCGTGCGCAAGTCGCCGTCCCGGTTCGCGCTGTTCGTGTTCACTGCGCTGATCCTGCTCTTCACCCTGCTGTTCTCCTTGCCGATCGCGTCCGCCGGCGACACGGAAACCCCGTTGCACGACGCCGTGTTCACAGCCGTGTCGGTGATTTGCGTCACCGGCCTGAGCACGGTGGACATGGCCACGCACTGGTCCGCGTTCGGCAACGCTCTCGTCGTCGTCGGCGTCAACATCGGCGGCATGGGGGTGCTGACCCTGGCGTCCTTGATGGGTCTGGTCATCTCCCGCCGCCTGGGCCTACGCGCCAAGCTCATGGCGGCGAGCGACTCGAACCCGTCCCGCATCCACATGGGCCCGGTCAATGAGGGTCAGGCCGTGCGGCTCGGTGAGGTCGGCAGCCTGCTGCTCACAGTGGCCATCAGCACCCTGGCCATCGAGGCGGCCGTCGCCCTGCTCTTGTTCCCGCGGATGCTGATCGACGGCGTGCCCACCGGCGAGGCTCTCTGGCAGAGCATCTATTACGCCGCGATGGCCTTCACCAACACCGGGTTCAGCCCGAATGCGGAGGGCATCGGCCAGTTCGCCAATGACTACTGGTTCCTCGGCGCCCTGATGACCGGCGTGTTCCTGGGCAGCCTGGGCTTCCCGGTGCTGATGACCTTCGCCAGGCACTGGCGCACGCCCCGCCGCTGGTCGGTGCACGTGAAGCTCACCCTCTGGACCACGACGGCGCTGATGGTCATCGGCATGATCTTCTACATCATTCTGGAATTCGACAACCCGCTGACCTTCGGGTCGCTGAACGCCGGCGACACGATCTTCCAGTCCCTCTTCATGTCGGTGATGACCCGGTCGGGCGGTTTCGCCACCATCGACATCGCCGACCTGCACGGCTCCAGCCTGCTGCTCAGCGACATGCTGATGTTCATCGGTGGCGGCTCGGCCTCCACCGCCGGCGGCATCAAGGTGACCACCCTGGCGGTGCTGTTCCTGGCCGCCTTCGCCGAGGCCCAGGGCAAGGAACAGATGGAAGCCTTCGGCCGCCGCATCCCCAGCGACATCCTGCGCCTGGCGGTCAGCGTGGTGCTGTGGGGCGCCACCACGGTGGCCGTATCGAGCATCCTGATCCTGCACATCTCCAAGCAGGCGCTCGACGTCGTGCTTTTTGATGTGATCTCGGCGTTCGCGACCGTGGGGCTGTCGACGGGGCTGACCGCCGAGCTGCCTCCCGAGGGGGTTTACGTTCTGGCCGCGACGATGTTCATGGGCCGGGTTGGTACAGTGACTCTCGCGGCGGCGCTGGCAGCGAGCCAAAGCAGACAGTTGTTCAAACGCCCCGAGGAAAGGCCCATCGTTGGTTGACCGGATCAAGCACGACGCCCCCGTTCTGATCATCGGACTGGGCCGGTTCGGTGCCGCGACTGCCGGCAAGCTCGACCGTCTGGGCCGTGAGGTCCTCGCCGTGGACAGCAGCGAGGCGCTCGTGCAGAAGTGGTCCGAGCGTGTCACCCACGCCGTGCAGGCCGACGCAAAGTCCATCGACGCGCTGCGCCAGATCGGCGCCCAGGACTTCTCGGTGGCCGTGTGCGCCGTGGGCTCTTCGGTGGAGGCCAGCGTGCTCATCGTCGCCAACCTCGTCGACCTGCAGATTCCGCAGATCTGGGCGAAGGCCATCTCCCAGTCGCACGGCAAGATCCTCGAACGCATCGGCGCCAACCACGTGATCTACCCCGAGGCCGACTCCGGCGAGCGCGTCGCCCACCTGGTGTCGGGGCGGATGCTGGACTTCATCGAGTTCGATGACGACTTCGCGCTCGTGAAGATGTACCCGCCCAAGCCGATCCGCGGGCTCAACCTCACCGAGTCCGGCGTGCGCACCAAGCACAAGGTCACTGTCGTGGGCGTGAAGAGCCCCGGCCGGCCGTTCACCTATGCCACCGCCGAGACCGTCGTCTCCAACCACGACCTCATCATCGTCGCCGGCACCGAGGGCGACATCGAACGTTTCGCGGCCCTCGGCTCCTAACCACGCGCTGGCTGAGCCTGTCGAAACCGGGCGCGACCACACGCTGGCTGAGCCTGTCGAAACCCGGGGAAGCGGCGCTCAGGACGCGGCGAGCTCCCGGGCCCGCGCGAGCGCGGCATCCGTGGCCCGGTCGAACAGCTGCTTGAGGCCCCCGGTCTCGAGCTGCTGCACGGCCCGCTCGGTGGTGCCCTTCGGGCTCGTCACCTGGCGGCGCAGCTCGGAGGGCGTGAGGTCGGAGACGGCCAGCAACGCGCTCGCGCCGAGGAACGTGCCGTTGACCATGGTGGCCGCCTCGGCCGGGGTGAACCCCTTGTCGATCGCCGTCAGGGTGAGCTGCTCGATGAGGTAGAAAACGTACGCCGGGCCGGAACCGGAGATGGTGCTCAGCGCGTCGATCTTGTCTTCGGACACCACCAGCACCTCGCCCACGGTCTCGAACAGCGCCGTCGCCAGCGCCATCTGCTCGGCCGTGGACCTGGTGCCGGCGCTCAGCCCGGTGACGGCCATGCCCACCACGGCGGGTGTGTTCGGCATCGACCGGATCACGGCCACCGTCGCAGGCAGGTGCTTCTCGAAGGTGGCGATGGTCACGCCGGCGGCGACGCTCACGACGAGGGTGCCCGGCTCGAGGCTGTCGGCGATCTCGGCGAGCAGATCGGGCACCATGGCGGGCTTGACCGCCACGATCACAATGCCGGCCCCGGTCACGGCGAGCCGGTTGGCGTCGGGCTCGGTTTCGGTGGCCCAGGCCGTCACGCCCGCGGTTCCGGCCAGTTCGGCGGCCTTGGCGGCCGACCGGTTGGTAGTGCGGATGCCGCCGGTCACCGTGACCGTGGGCTTGAGCAGGCCAGCGAGGACCGCCCTGGCCATCGATCCGGCGCCCAGGAAGGCGATGGCGGGCAGGGTGACGGGTGCGGTCGATGTCATCTCCCCAGTGTAGTTTTCGGCACGGTTTCCGCGGTTCTCGGGGCTGGGCGACAGTTCTAGGATTGGTCGCATGAGCGCATCAGGCGGAAACAAGGCGATTGTGGCGGCACTGCTCGCCAACCTCGGTATCGCGATCACCAAGTTCATCGCCTGGTTCGTGTCCGGGTCGTCCTCGATGCTGGCCGAGGGCGTGCACTCGCTCGCCGACTCGGGCAACCAGATCCTGCTGCTGATCGGCGGCCGCAAGTCGAAGAAGGCCGCCGACACCGAGCATCCATTCGGTTACGGCCGCGAACGCTACGTGTATGCCTTCGTGGTGTCGATCATCCTGTTCTCCGTCGGCGGCGTGTTCTCGATCTACGAGGGCATCGAGAAGCTGCAGAACCCGCACGAGCTGGAGAACGCCTGGCTGCCGATCCTCGTGCTGCTCGTGGCGATCGGCCTGGAGTCGTTCTCGCTGCGCACCGCGGTGAAGGAGTCCAACCACACCCGCAAGAACGAGAGCTGGGTGCAGTTCATCCGGCACGCCAAGGCCCCCGAACTTCCCGTCGTACTGCTCGAAGACGTCGCGGCCCTCACCGGCCTGACGCTGGCACTGGGCGGCGTGGGCCTCACCGTGGTCACCGGCGACGCCACCTGGGACGCCGTCGGCACCCTCGGCATCGGCGTGCTGCTTGTGCTGGTCGCCATCGTCCTGGGAATCGAGACCAAGAGCCTGCTGGTGGGCGAAGGCGCCAATGCCAAGGATGTCGACGCCATCAAGTCCGCCATCTTGGCCGGCCCGGAGACGAAGAACCTCATCCACCTCAAGACGCTCTACCTCGGCCCGGACGAACTGCTCGTCGCCGCCAAGCTCTCCTTCGACTCGGGCCAGCGGTTCTCCGACGTGGCCGCAGGAATCGACACCATCGAGGCGCGCATCCGGGCGGCCGTTCCGAGCGCTCGGGTGATCTATCTCGAACCCGACCTCTACATCGACCCGGCCACGGTCAGCCCACCCACCGACGCGATCGTCATCAAGGGCCTCGAGTGAGCGGGAACCGCATCGCCCTGGTTCTGCGGCACGCCGACGACATCCACCTGGGCAACCTGGAGCCGGTTCTGATCGAGCACGGCTACACAGTGCGCTACGTCGACACCCTCACCGACGGCGTTCGGCAGATCGACCCGGCCGAGGCCGACCTGCTCGTGGTGCTCGGCGGCGAGATGGGCGTGTACCAGACCGAGCAGTTCCCGGTGCTGGCCGACGAGGTGGGGCTGCTCGCCGGCCGGCTGGCCGCCCGGCGCCCGGTCTTCGGCGTCTGCCTCGGCGCCCAATTGATGGCCAGCGCCCTCGGCTCCCCCGTCTATCGGGGTCCGAGCAATGAGATCGGCTTCCGCCTGGTGAAGCCCACCCAGGCCGGTCTCGACTCGCCCCTGCGCCATGTCAGCGGTATCCCGGTGATGCAGTGGCACAGCGACACCTTCGAACTGCCCGAGGGCACCACCCGGTTGGCCGGGTCGGATGCGTACGGCAACGAGGCCTTCGCCATCGAGGACTGGGCGCTGGCCGTGCAGTTCCACCCCGAGCTGACCGCCGAGATGCACGAGACCTGGCTGGCGTCCTCCACCGCCGAGCTCGACGCGGAGGGACTGGACCCCGACACCCTGCGGCGGGACCGCGCCGAGCACTCCGACGCGATGCAGGCGGCCTCCCGGGCCCTGTTCAGTGAGTGGCTGGCGGCGCTGCCGGGCGGGGCGCAGCCGGGCGGCGCAGCGGATCCTCGAAGAACTCCCTGAGCACCCGACCGCACTCGGCCTCCGCCACGCCGGACACGACCTCGACCCGGTGGTTGAGCCGGCGGTCGCGCAGCACGTCGTAGAGCGACCCGGCGGCGCCGGCCTTGTCGTCCCACGCGCCGAAGACCACCCGGGCCACGCGGGCGGCCACGATCGCGCCCGCGCACATCACACAGGGCTCCAGGGTCACCACCAGGGTGCAGTCGGTGAGGTGCCAGTCCCCCAGCGCCACTGCGGCCTCACGGATGGCCACCACCTCGGCGTGCAGGGTCGGATCCTGGTGCAGCTCCCGCTCGTTGCGCCCGCGGCCGATCACCCGGCCCGCCGGATCCAGCACCACCGCGCCGACGGGAACGTCTCCGCCGGCCAGGGCTCCCTCGGCCTCGTGGAGGGCCAGGCGCATCCATGCTTCGTGTTCGTCGCTGTGCCGCACCACATCACCTCTTCCCGAGCGCCCGACTAGAGCCGCGGGCCCGCGTGAACTAGTAGATTGAGCCTATGCGAGTCCACGTAGCCGACCATCCGCTCATCACCCACAAGCTCACGGTGTTGCGTGACCAGAGCACCTCGTCGCCGATGTTCCGCGCGTTGGTGGAAGAGCTGATGACGCTGCTGGCCTACGAGGGCACCCGTGGTGTTCGCGTGGACGAGGTGACCGTGCAGACGCCCGTGTCGCTCGCCCGCGGTGTGAAGATCAGCGACCCCAAGCCGCTGGTCGTTCCGATCCTGCGCGCCGGGCTCGGCATGCTCGAGGGCATGGTCAAGCTGCTCCCCACCGCCGAGGTCGGCTTCCTGGGCATGGCCCGCAACGAAGAGACCCTGCAGCCCACCACCTACGCCGAGCGCCTGCCCGACGACCTCTCCGACCGCCAGTGTTTCGTGCTCGACCCGATGCTGGCCACCGGCGGCTCTCTGATCGCAGCGATCGAGTTCCTTTTCGACCGCGGCGCCGTCGACGTCACGGCCATCTGCATCCTCGCCGCCCCTGAGGGCCTCGCCGCCGTCGAAAAGGCGCTGGCGGGCCGCGAGGTCACCATCGTGCTCGGCGCGGTCGACGAACGCCTCGACGAGCACGGCTACATCGTTCCCGGCCTCGGCGACGCCGGCGACCGCCTTTACGGCCTGGTCTGACCCAGCCTGCCCCAACGGGCCTGGCTCCCTGCCCGCGGCGGGTGTCGTCACAATCGGTGCGCCCCACCACCGCAGATCCTGCGACTGGCGACGCGCCGACCGCAGTTCGATTCATGAAACTTTGATAATCTTCTTCTGAGGGCCGTTTTCTTTGAGAAAGCGGCCCTTTGTGCGAGATCCTCCGATTTCGTAGATTCCCCGTGAACGTGATGCAGCCGCACGGGCGAGATCCCGCGTAACTGAATTGACACAACTCGTCACAGTCGGCTTTACTCACAGTCATGACTTCCACCACACGCATCCCGACCTCCTTCGAGGCTTTGGGGACTGCCGGCATGATGATGCCCGGCTGCAGCGTGATGGCGTGTTGCCGAATGTGCCGCTAACCCAGACAGGCAATAGCGCCGAGTCGTTCTGTCCTCACCCGCTGGTCCACAGCCGCTGAGGCCGCCACATTCGCGGCGGACCGACTCCAGGGCCCTTCTCTTGCAGGCCGCCCGTTCCCCCGGCCACTCCGGCCGACCTTTTTCGAACCCAGAAGCGCTGAAGCGCCGGGTTTTGCGCATCATCACACCCCAAGGATTTCTCCAATGTCACTCGCACACATCGACTCAGCCCGTTCCGTCCAGTCCTTCCGCCCCGAGCTCACCCTGGCCCCCGCGCCGGCTCCGGCCGCACCGCGCATCCGCGCCGTGCCTGAGGGCACCCAGGCTCGCGGCTTCGTGCTCTACGTGGGCATCGACGAGGCCAAGGCGGCCGCGGCCGGCACGAGCCTGCACCGCATCGTGGAGGAGCTGAAGAAGCTCACCCAGGCCATCGCCCCCTCGGCCGAGACCCACGCCGCCGTCGCCCTGGCGCCGGAGGGCGTCGGCGGCCGCGATGTGGACGTCGTGCGCCTTGCCCTGCAGGACCCGGCCGCCCTGGCCAAGCACCGCAACACGGCCGAGGATGCCGACCGCGCGCCCGGCGGCGTCGTCGTCGACATCTCCCGCAAGCGCGTGATCCTCGACAACGAGACCGCGGCGCTCACCTACAAGGAGTTCGAGCTGCTGCAGTACCTGGTGCTGCGCGAGGGCCGCACCATCGAGCGGGCCGAGCTGATCGCCAAGCTGTGGGATGCCGACAGCGAAGAGGATGCCCCGAACGAGCGCACCATCGACGTGCACGTGCGCCGTCTGCGCTCCAAGCTCGGCCGCTACGAAGACATCGTGCGTACCGTGCGCGGCGTGGGCTACCGCTTCGACCGCCATGCGGATGTGTCGATCCGCCAGGCCAGCACGCCCAGCCCCGACCGCTTCTAGGCAGCGCCCCGCTGGGCGCCCTCGACCACGCACCCATGCGCTGGTCGAGCCTGTCGAGCCCCCGCGAGACGATCTCGACAGCGTGCCCATCGACAACCCCACGACTCAGCGCACCTCACCAGGTCTCGACAGGCTCGACCGACGTGGGGGGCACGACCGACGAGGGGGCGGGATCGGCCGGCGACGCCGCGTATCGCGGTGCGGCGGCTACCGCCCGTTAACGTGATTGAGGGCCGGTCGTAGAGGCAAACGACCGACCCTCTTCCCTTGCACCAAGAGTGTCCTGCAATCACATTCGCATCTTCCGCCACAGCAAACGGTTGATGCACTACGAATATATAACGAACGGATAACGGAGCGCCAGTTATCGGATCGTTATTTTCCTGCGAGTTCACCCAGTGTTCCCTTGGCCGACGCTATGGCCGGCCACCCCGTGACGAATTCCAGGCGCCGGCCTAGGGTCGTGGCATGCAGCTGAAACCCCTGCCGCGACAGGCGAGCTGGCGCCATACCGGCGTCCGACGGGGCTTCGAGGTGCTCTTCACGGGCCCCGGCCCGCGGGGCCACCGGCTGCGGGGCGTCTCCACGGCCGTGGAGGACGCATCCGCCTGGTCGGTGGACTACTCGATCGATCTCGACCTGGCCTGGCGCACACAGGAGGTGCGGGCCGGCGTCTCCACCATCGACGGCGAACGGCACACGGTGCTACGGCGCTCCGCAGACCACGGCTGGGAGGTCGACGGGCTGGCGCGAGCCGACCTCACCGGATGCGTCGACGTCGACTTCGAGTCCTCCGGCGTCACGAATACCCTTCCGCTGCACCGGCTCGAGTTCACAGTCGGGGAGCCGATGCGGGTGCCCGCCGCCTTCGTCCAGGCGAACGATCTCGACGTCATCCGCTTGGAGCAGGAGTACACCCTCGTTGCGGTGTCACCGCGCGGGATGAGCTTCCACTACGAGTCGCGCACGTTCGATGTCGTCTGCGAGCTCACGTTCGACCCGGCCGGCCTGATCCTGGACTATCCGGGCATCGCGGTGCGGGACGCCTGACCGCGAAACCTGAGCCTGGTGCAGCTCAGCGGGTCTTCGGCCGCACCAGACCGTGGTCGTAGGCGGCGATAACCAGGTGCGCGCGGTCGCGGGCCGCGAGCTTGCTGAGCAGGTGTGAGACATGCGATTTCACGGTCTTGACCGAAATGGTGAGGTGCGCGGCGAGCTGATCGTTGGAGAGACCCCGACCGATCAGCCCGAGCACCTCGACCTCGCGCTCGGTCAGCCGGTCCGCCAGTCCCGAAGCGGACGGGCGGCCGAGTTCCCGGGGCGCGCCGCTGACGTAGTGGGCGACGAGGCGCGCGAGAACCGTGGGGGCGAACAGCGACTCGCCTGCATGGGTGCGCCGGATCGCCTCGATGAGATCAGCGGGTTTGCTGTCCTTGAGCAGGAATCCGCTGGCCCCCGCCTGAAGCGCCTGGAACACGTATTCGTCGAGTTCGAACATGCTCAGCACGAGCACCTTCGTGGCCGTCAGGCCCGGGCTGCCGCAGATGCGCCGGGTCGCTTCGATTCCGTCGAGCCGGGGCATTCGCACATCCATCAGAATCACGTCGGGGCAGCCCGTCCGGGCCAGGTCGACGGCCTCGAGACCGTCACCGGCCTCTCCCACCACCCGGAGCCCGTCGGCGCTGTTGATGACCAGCGCCAGGCTCTGGCGGAGCAGACGCTGGTCATCGACCAGGAGCACCCGGACATCCGGCACGCTCATGGCTGCCGCCGCTCATCGGGCAGGCTCGCCTCGAGGACGAACCCGGTGCCTTGCGGTCCGGCGGTCAGGGTGCCACCCAGGCCGTCGACGCGCTCCCGCAGGCCGAGGAGCCCGTGAGCGGCGCCGGGCGCGGCGGACCAGCCGGCGACGGGCCCCGCATCCGTCAGCAGCACGGTGATGACGGCGCCGCAGCGGGAGAGGCGCAATCGCGCGCTGGTGGGCCCACAGTGCCGCATCGTGTTCGCCAGCCCTTCCTGCACGATGCAGTTGATCGCCAGTTGGACTCCGGGCGAGACCCTGCCGAGCTCGTCGCTCTGGTACTTCACCGTGACACCCTGGCGGGCGGCCCCGGCGATGAGGTCCGGCAGCGACGCCAGGCTGCCCGTGGGCAGCCGCGGCGCGGGGTCGTCCGTGCGGCGCAGCACGCCCAGCATGCGGCGCAGTTCCACTGTCGCCTCCCTGCTGGCCGCTTCGATGTCGTCGAGCGCCTCGACAAGGTCGCTCCGGCTCCCACCGCGGGCATCGAGGTACCGGGCCGTGGCTGCCCGTACCGAGACCGTGCCGAGACCGTGGGAGACGATGTCGTGCAGGTCGCGGGCGATCTCGAGGCGTTCGGACAGGACCGCGCGGGCGGCCGCCCACTCGGTGAGCGCCACATCGTGCCGATCCCGTTCGGCACGCAGCCGGATGGCGGCCCAGACGGCGATCGCGCCGGTGGCGGCCACAAGCGCAACCGGGAGGCTCACCGAGAGCGCGCCCGTCACGCCGAACCCGAGGGCCACGAGCAACACCACAAGCAGACCGGCTGCCGCGAGGGGCAGCACCCGCGACCGCCGGGCCGGACGCTCCCCCGCTGTCATGCGCCCGAGTCTACTGACGGCTCGTCGTGGCCACATCGGACCCAGGTCTGACGGCCCACGGTCGGTCACCACGCTGGATGCGCCGCCCTGGGCGGATGCGCTGCCGGGCGCCGGCCGATCGACTGGATACCCAACGACCCGACTCGGAAGGGGACCCATGATCAGCATCGATCGGATTCACAAGTCACACGGCCGCCGGGAGGTGCTGCACGGGATCAGCCTGCAGGCCCGCCCCGGCAGGATCACCGCCTTCCTCGGGCCCAACGGTGCGGGGAAGAGCTCCACCCTGAGGATCCTGCTCGGTCTGGACCGGCCGACATCCGGTCTCGCCCTGATCGACGGACGTCGCTACCGCGAGCTCGACCGACCGATGACCATCGTGGGCGCCATGTTCGACGGCCCCGGCGCGAGCAAGGGCCGCTCGGCGCGGGGTCACCTCAGGTGGATGTGCCGCAGCAACGGCATCCCGGCGACCCGGGTCGCCGAGGTTCTCGACATCGTCGGGCTGGGCCGCAACGCGAAGGACAGGGTCGGCACGTTCTCCCTCGGCATGGGCCAACGGCTCGGTATCGCCTCCGCCCTGCTCGGGTCGCCGGCCACCCTGGTGCTCGACGAACCCACCAACGGCCTCGACCCCGACGGGCTGCGCTGGCTGAGGGCCTTCCTGAGAAGCCAGGCCGACGCGGGCACCACGGTGCTCGTGGCCAGCCACCTGATCGCGGAGATGGCCGACGCCGCCGACGATATCGTCATCATCGGCTCCGGGCACATCCGTGCCGCCGGGAGCGTTGCGGACGTGCGCGGGCGGCACGCGACGTTGCAGGATGCCTTCTTCGCCCTGACGGACCCGGCCGGCGACGGGGAGCCCTCGTGAAGGCGGCCCAGGCCGGATTCGCCGTCGAGCTGTTCAAGTTCGCCACCTGCAGGCCGCTCTGGATGCTGCCCCTGCTCACGATCGGTCTCACCTGGGCGCTGACGTACCTGTCGGGCCTGTCGGAGATCGCGGCCACCGGCGGCGACCTCGCCGGATCCAGCGCCGCCGACAACCCGCTGTTGTACTCAGCCCACCCGCTGCCGGTGGAGTACCAGGGCTTCGACATGATGAACATCGGCGTGGTGCTGATGGTGGCGCTCGGTGCGCTGTACGCCGGCAGCGAGTACGGTACCGGCCTGATCCGGAGTTCCCTGATCGCCGATCCGCACCGGCTGCGACTGTTCGCCACCCGGGCCGCGCTGCTCGGCACGGTGATCGGCGCCACCGCGGTGCTCGCGATGGGGGTGGGCACCGTCATCCGGCACCTGGCGCTCGGCGACCAGGGGCTGAGCCCGCTGGCCTTCCCGCCGCTGGTCTGGCGGAACCTCGCCGGCGTGGCCCTGGTGTGGACCACGCTCGGTCTGCTGGCCTACGGCCTGGGCGTCCTCGCCCGCAACCCGATACTGCCCCTGGTGCTCATCATGCCGCTGGTGGTCGGCCTCGGCGATTTCTTCGCCACGCTGTGGCAGCCGGCACGCTACCTCCCGCCCGCCGCGGGCGCGGCCCTGTTCGGGCCGTTGGACGCCAGCCATCTCGCACCCGGCTCCGGTGCGCTGGTGATGACCGCCTGGGCCGTGGGCGGCCTCGTCCTGGCCGGCCTCGTCTTCTCCAGGCGCGATGTCTGAGTCGCGCGGGGCAGGCCTGGTCCGCGTCGTCGCTGCAGAACTGACCAAGGTCGGCACGTCCAGGGCGGTTCTCCTCACCATCGCGGCGGTACTCGTGCTGCCGCCGGCGCTGGCCGTGGCGATGGGGCTGAACCTGCGCGGCACCTCGGCCGTGACGACCGCCGCCTCGGCGGGGTTCGAGGTCGCCGGGTTCGGCCAGCCGCTCGTCGTCCTGCTCGCGGCGATGATCGTGGGCGGCGAATATCGAGACGGGCTGCTGCGCAGCTCCCAACTGGCCACACCCAACCGGGCGCGCCTCTTCGGCGCGCAGTGCCTCGTCGTCGCAGCGCTCTCTGGCGGCCTGGCCGTCGTCTCCATCGGCACGGCCGTTCTGCTGCGCCACGGCGTCCTCGGCCTGGCGGATGTCCCCGTGTCCGGGCTCACACCTGCGCTGGCGGGCAACCTCTTCGCCGTCGCTCTCAACTGGACGCTCATGGGCCTGATCTCGGCCGCAGTGACGGTGCTGGCACGGTCCGTCCTCGTACCCGTCGTCGTCCTGGTCCCCCTGGTCCTGGGGCTCGGGATCGCGCTGGTCGGTGTTCTCCCGTGGCTCAGGTTCGCCCCCGACCTCGCCGGGCTGCAGCTCATCTCCCCGGTCCCTGGGCTGGGGCTGCTCGACCCGGTCGCCGGCGCCCTGGTCATGGCGACATGGGCCACGGTATTGCTCGGTGCCGCCCAGGCCGTCTTCAGCCATCGGGACCTCTGAACGGATGCGCTAGGCTGCCGCGGGGCACGGCACCAGTCCCATAGTGTTGAACAGAGGATGCCCTGGGGGCCGGCGAGGAGGCAGCATGGTCGATCGAGCGGTGGCAGTTGCCGCCTGGGAGTCGTTGTTCCGCGCCCAGGTCGCCATTATGCGCAGCCTGGCCGAGGAGTTCCCGTCACGGGAAATCTCCTTCAACGAGTACGACGTGATGTTCAACCTGTCCCGGCAGGCGGATCGCAGTATCCGCCTGCGCGACCTGAACAAGCATGTGCTGCTCACTCAGCCGAGCGTGAGCCGGCTCGTGGACCGTCTGGCGTCTCGCGGGTACGTGGCGAAGCACCCCGACCCCGACGACGGCCGCGGCGCCATCGTCGAACTCACCGAGGCCGGCTACGCGCTGTTCCGCCGGGTGGCGCTTGATCACATGGGCTCGATCACCACCCGCGTGGGCGACAGCCTGAGCACCGACGAACTCGTGCAGCTCACGGCCCTCTGCGACCGGCTGCGCCTGGGACCCGACCAGCCCGCCTGACCCTGGCTGCGGAGGCCGGCGCCGGCGGCTGCCCCTGTGCAGGCGCCGAGCGCGAGCGTAACCTGCCCGGCAGGAGGTGAGCGTTATGCGCGCGACAGAGAACGACCGCATCATCATTCGGGGCAAGACCGATTCGACGCCCGACCGGCACGGGACCATCCTGGAGGTGCGCGGTCCGGAGGGGGAGCCGCCCTACCTGGTGTCGTTCGACGACGGCCACGAGACGCTGGTGTTCCCCGGCACCGATTTTGTGGTCGAGCACACCCGCTGACCCCTGGTCCCGCAACGGACGTCTGCACCCGGCACGCCGGGACCGCACGTCCGCACGGGCAACAGTTGTGGCAGCTAACCTCGGATGTGCCCGCTTCCGCTCTGCGCTCCCCCACCGACGACCTGATCGACGGGCTCCGCGCCTGGACGCCCGTCGCGCCCGGTCAGGCACTGCTGCGGGACCAGTACCTCGACTTCGTCACCGAGGCGCCCGGCACGGTGCTGCGCCGCGACGGCGGCCCTGAGCATGTCACGGGAAGCTGCTTCGTCTTCACCCCCGACCTCGCCCAGGTGCTGCTCTGCTTCCACCGCAAGGGCCGGTTCTGGGTGCAGCTCGGCGGCCACGTCGAGTCCGCGGATGCGTCGGTGGCCGCGGCGGCCTACCGGGAGGCCCGCGAGGAGTGCGGCATCGCCGACCTCGTGCCGCTCGGACCCGGCATCCTCGACGTCGACCGGCATGCCCTGGGCGGCGGCTTCAGTTGCAGCGCGCACTGGGACGTCGGCTTTGCGGCGGTGGCCCGGCCGGAGGCGGCGCCTGTGGCCAGCGACGAGAGCGACGCCGTGGCCTGGTGGCCGGTGGATGCCCTGCCCGGGAACGTCCCCCCGCACTTTGACCGCCGGCTGGCCGGCGTCCTCGCCGAACTGGCCCACCGGCTGGGCTGAGGGCCGGGCGCCCTCAGCCCCCGGTCGGTCCGAAGGCGTGCAGGCCGAGGTCGGTGCTGAGTCGCTCGCTCGCGATACGCCCGCGCACGCTGGTGCCCTGAGCGTCAAGCGGAGGGCTCACGATCGCCGCCCCGAGCCGGCCCGGCGCGGCGAGCACGATGGCCCCGGAGACGCTCGATTTGGCCGGGACGCCGACCGTGCGCATCCACCGGCCGGAACCGTCGTAGACGCCGCAGGTGGCCATGACGGACATGACGTCACGTGCCACCGCCGAGGCCACCACACGCTCGCCCGTCACCGGGTTCACCCCGTCGCAGGCGAGGGTTGCGCCCATGACCGCCAGTGCCGTGGCGTCCACGAGCACCGCGCACGCCCGGGCGTACACGGCCACCGCGTCGTCGGCACTGACGCCGAGGGTGCCCTCCGAGCGCATCAGGTGCGCCAGGGCGTGGTTGCGGTCGCCCAGCAGGTGCTCGTCGCGGGCGATCTCCTCGTCCACCTCGAGCGGCCGGGCGGCGAAGGCCGACAGCCCGCGCAGGATGCGGTCGTTGCGGGCATCGACGTCGTCCCCGTCGACCAGGGCGGCCGTGAGCAGGGCTCCGGCGTTGACCATGGGGTTCGGTGGCCGGCCGGTGCCGCTCTCGAGCTTGATGGCGTCGAAGGCCTCACCGGTCGGTTCGATGCCGATGCGGTCGAGCACGGCTCCGTCGGTGTCCTGCAGCGCGAGTGCGAAGAGGAAGGGCTTCACCGCCGACTGCACGCTGAAAGGCAGGTCGGCCTGGGCGCTGGTCCGAATGCTGCCGTCGGGGAGCACCAGCGCAATCCCGCACTGCCCAGGGTCCGCGGCCGCGAGCTGCGGGATGCTGTCATTCACCGCGCCCTCGTCAGCGGGGAGCACCCGGTCGCGGAGCGCATCGAGGTCGTAGGTGCGGGGATCGGCTGAGCGGCGCATCGCTCCATCCTGACACGGTCGCCTTGACGGATGCCGGAAACGGCGACAGCGATACGCCGAACAGGGCGCAGAGGTCGTCCCTGGTGGAACCGCCCTGATCAGCCCTGATCAGACCCCGCCTCGGCGCGGGCCAACGGGCCGAGGTCGCGTTTGAGCATCTTCTCGTTGCGCACCACGACCCAGATCACGACAGCGACCAGAGGAACCACTGCCAGGGCCCAGAGCGAGAACCCGCTCTTCGTCACCGCAAGCAGGCTCCCGCCCACGGCCGTCAACAGGTAGACGGCGACATCGATGTGATGGCCCTTCATGCCGCGCGCCCGCGCCGGCTTTCCGGACGGAGCGGCCGACGTGAACCTCAGGTGTTGCTCCATGCCCAACAGCAGCTCGATCTCGTGGAGCCGGCGCAGCTTCAGGAGGTAGAGCTGCCGGTAATGGCTGGCGAAGAAGAGCCAGCACGACATCAACGCGGCGACCAGCAGCGACGAAACGCCGACAACCTGATCGGACACGGTTGCCTCGATGAGAAAGCCCCAGTAGACGAACACTCCTGCGATCAGGAAGGACCCCGCCTGCCAACGGAATCCGTCGTAGGTGAGGTAGACATCGTTGGCGGCAGAGTACTCCGCGAGGAGCACCTCCCGGGGAACTGAGCCGTGTTCTCTGCCCGCTGTGTTCATGCTGCGCTCTTCCATTCCGTCACCCGAGACCGATGCCAGAGGCATGTCCTCCCTCGAGACTACAAGTGACAGCCGCCACCGGCTTCGGCCCGGTCGGCTCAGGCGTTGGTCGACTCGGAGTCCTGGCTCGGAGCGAGCGCCGATGACGGCTGCCTGGCGCCACGGTGCAGCACGAGGTAGCCGGCCACGGCGACCGCGGCGAAGACCGTCAGGGAGATCAGCCACGGCGTGCCGTGTTCGCCCAGCTGCGCCCAGCTGTTCGGTTGCGGCACCACCACCAGCACGAATACGGCCACGACGGCGACGTAGCTCACCGCCCAGCGCCGACGCGAATGCGCCCAGATGTCCCGTCCGTCGAGGAAGAGGAAGGGCAGCATCGCGATGAGCATCCCGACCAGCCCCTCGGTCGACAGCGCGGCCAGGGAATCGCGGAGGAGCGCTCCCTGGAAGCCGTCGGGTGTCGGCGCGACGGCGATCAGGATGCTGTAGCCCACCCAGGACAACAGGGCCGCTCCGATCACGATGCCGGTGCGAAGCAGACGCACGGCCGCACGGTGTGCGGCCGCGACCCCCGGCGGGAACGAGATGCCGATCATGAGGCCGAACAGGATGCCAGGGGCGAAGTCGATCAGGCGCGACAGCACGATTCCGGCGACTGTCAGGAGCAGTGCCCATGGGCGCATCGCGATCATTGCCGGCACGCCCCAGTGTCGCCGCGCGATGAGGGCGACCACCCCCACACTGCCGAAACCGATCACGAACGCGGCGATCAGGCAGGCGAGGATCAGGCGGAGCGTAGCCAGATCGAAGCCGAAGCCTGGATCGGCCAGCGCCTGGATCAGCGAGGCGGCCAGAATCAGGCCGGCAGCGGCGATCACGGGACGCACCCCGAACCAGGCGACGATCGCGGCCCACCAACCGGGCGCGGGCCGCCGACTCACCGCGGCACGGCGTTGCACCCGCTCCTTGATCGCAGCGGCCAAGAGTTGGGTCGGCAGGGCGCCGAGCACAACGAACATCAACCCGGCCAGCGCCGCCCCACCGACGGCCACGGGGTTCGAGAACACCTCGAGAATCGGTACCAGGCCGCCGGAGAGCACGGTCGGGGCCCCGGGTTGGTCCCGCGGGTTGGCCGCGCCGGCCTCGGCTCCCGGCACCGCGGCGCTTCCTGGCGGTTCAACGGTGATCAGCGGCGGCACGGCCGCCGCCCCCTGCTCGCCCACCCCGCTCAGGGTGGCGACGGGGGCGTCCACGTCGCTGAGAGGCAACCCGGCGGCCGTGACGGCCGCACCGGCGGGCGCCGCCGATTCGTCGGGAGCGGCAGCGGCACCGGCATCCGCCGGCGGAACCGTGAGCACGGCAGTTCCGACGATGCCCGAACTCAAGCCGCTGCCCGTCACGCCGTAGGAGCCCGCGGCGTCCTGCGGCAGGGTGACCCGGAGGGAGACCGCACCGGAATCGTTCGCGGATTTGACGAGCACCGCCGCATCGGCCCTCATGAGCGCGAGGGTCGCCAGTCCGGTCCCCGCGACCGTGAAAGCCACACCCTCGCCCGGTTCGAAATATGCGCCGGCGAACTCGACGAACACGATTCCGCCGGGCGCCGGGGTACCGGAAACCAGGATGGTCCGGCTACCGTCCGGCACGTAGCCGACGGCGGTGGCTGTGGTCGGTACCGCGGCCAGCGTCACGAGCGCGAGAAGCAGGGCAATCCAACCCAAGTGCCGCATCGTGGAATCCCTGCCCGCACCCGTGGTGCCGCTCGCGCTCGCCCGAACGGGGCCCAGACGTCGATCTTGGAAGGTTCCTCCCGATTAGTCCAGCAAACCGGGCATCAATTCACTCGGCGTTAATAATCGAAGGAAAACCAGGTACACAAGGGCCACGACGCAGAAAAACCCCCACGATCTGCACGATCGTGGGGGTTTCTGTGTGTTTCTTTCTGTGCGCCCGAAGGGATTCGAACCCCCAACCTTCTGATCCGTAGTCAGATGCTCTATCCGTTGAGCTACGGGCGCAGTGGTGACTTCTGCAGCGAAACGCTCGAAGACAACTTAGAAACTATAACAGCTATTTGAGGCGCCCACGTGCGCGTGGGGCCACTAGGCCGGCTCCCCGATGGCCGAGGGCGGCAGATCCGCCACCGGCGCGACCCGGCGGATGCCCAACCAGGACACGATTCCGCCCAGGAACATCAGCCCTGCCACGACCACCATCGCCCGCTGGAAACCGGCCACATCGAGGGTGGACCCGACGATGGTGCCGGTCATGGCGATGGCGATGAGGCCGGCCACCCGGGCGACCGCGTTGTTGATAGCCGACCCGATACCGGCCTGACCGGGGTGAATGGAGCCGAGGACCGCAGCGGTGAGCGGCGCGACCGTGATGGACAGGCCCAGGCCCACCAGCACGATTCCCGGCAGCACGTGCAGGGCGAAGTTGATCGGCGGCACCGCCGTGGTCACCAGCAGGAACCCGCTGCCGGCCACGATCGGCCCGACGGTCATGAACAGGCGCGGACCGTACCGGCCGGCCAAAGTGCCGAAGAGTGTGGCGAAAAGCAGCATCATCACGGTGGCCGGGATGCCGGCCAGCCCGGCCAGGGTGGCCGAGAACCCGCCGACCTCCTGCAGGTAGAGCGCGAAGAGGAAGAATCCGAGGTTGAGTGCCGCGTAGATGCCGACGGTGGCGATGTTGCCCACCGCGAAATTACGCACCCGGAACAGGCCGAGCGGCATCATCGGATGCGGAGCCCGCGCCTCCCACCACAGGAACGCGCCGAACGAGGCCAGGCCTACCAGCAGGGGAAGGTAGACCACCGGGCTCGTCCAGCCGAAGCGGCCCTGTTCGATGAGCGCGAATACCGGGCCGCCCAACCCCACCACGGCCAGGCACGCGCCGAGCACGTCCACGCGGGCGCCGGCGGCGGGCCGCAGGGGTTCCTCCACCCGGCGCAGCAGGATCAGGGTGAGAGCGATCGGGATCACATTGATGAAGAACACCAACCGCCAGGTCGCCGCGTCCACGAGAAGACCGCCCAGTAACGGCCCGGCGATGCCGGCCACGCCGGTCCAGCCGGTCCAGGCGCCGATGGCCTTGCCCTGGGCGACCCCGCTGAACCTCGAGGTGATCAGGGCGAGCGAGCTGGGCACCAGCAGCGCAGCGGCCACGCCCTGCAGCACGCGCGCTATGACGAGGAAGAGGCCGGTGGGCGCCAGGCCACAGGCGAGCGAGGTGATGCCGAACCAGATCAACCCGGCCCGCAGCACGCGCACGCGCCCGAAGGTGTCGGAGAGGGACCCGGCCACGAGAATCAGTGCGCCCAGGCTGAGCAGGTAGCCGTCGACGACCCACTGTTGCAGGGGCAGCCCGCCGCCGAGTTCCCGGGAGATGGCCGGCAGCGCCACATTGATGATCGAGCCGTCCAGGAACGCCACGAAGGACGACAGGATGGCGACGATGAGGATGCGTCGCTGCGCGGGAGTCATCCCCCTAGTCAACCTCAATCGGGGGCTTCTCCGTCAGGATGCAGCCCGAACATCGGCGGAATCCTTGGCGGGCGCGACGCGGCCCGGAACGAGACGGATGCGCTGATTGTGCACAATTGCTGGACATCCGGGCGGTCCTGTGGTTCGCTCATATTCAGACGAGCCGCACCGAGGGGGGTGACGACGTGGAGCGAACACAGGGGATTCATCTCGCTTCACCGGCGCGCATCGCCCTGGCGATTGTGGCTGCGGCTGCTGCCTGGCTGATCTTCGACACCCTCACGGCCCCCACCTCGGCCTCAGCGTCGACCGCTTCTGCGTCCTACCGCGACGCCGGCACCGATGACTCGCTCCTGGGCGGCCTGCTGGATTCGACAACGCCGGTGGTCGACACCCTCGACGGATACGTTGACACCGTGGCAGGCACCGTTCCGATGGCCGCACCCGTTGCCGATGTTGTGCAGGTGGGCGACCTGCTCGACGCTGTCGACACAACGGCCACCCAGGTCACGGCGGCCGTTCCCGTGGTGAACGATGTGGCGGTGCCCGTGGTCGCCGCGGTAGCCGAACCCGTCACCCAGTCGGTGGTCGACCCGCTCGTCGACCAGGTCGTCGCCCCCACCCTCGATACCGTCGTGACGCCGGTGGTGCAGGATGTCGTGGCCCCGGTCGCGGCCGAGGTCGTGGCCCCGGTCGTCGCCGTGGTCACACCGGTGCTGACACCCGTCGTCGGCACCGTGCCGTCGCCGAATGAAGCATCGGCCGGCCTGGAGCCCACGCTGAGCTCATCAGCTGCCCCCGGCGAGGCGGCTCAGGCCGTGGTCTCTCCAGGCCGGGCGCAGACCGGCTCCAGTGCGGCCTCGGCGCTACCCGGGTCGAACACCGCGCCGACGTCCTCCGCCCCTGTCACCGCTGCCGAGACGGCTTCCGTCGTCGCAGGATCCCCGGTTCCGGCGGCTCCCGCAGCACCGTTCGGCATCCCGTTCTCCCCGGCCGCGCTGCCTGCGCCGGCCGGCGGTTCGATCAGCGGCTCCGGCCCGGGCAACGGGTCGCCCGTAGCCACCACCACGCCCTCCGGACTTCCGGCCGCGCCCGTGGTCCGATTCCACTCGTCGCCGGACACCGGCGACGAGCTTCCGCTCACCCCCTCGTTCGACCCCGGTTCCACTCCTGATTGATCGGTCGCGCTGCTGAGTTCTCGCAGACCGCGACCACCGCCTCCCCGGAGGCACCACATCAATCATCCAAGGAGAAAAACCATGTTCTCGTTCGTCAAAAAGGGCCTGTACTGCGCCCTCCTCGTCGGCGGCCTCTCGGCCATCGGCGCCGGTGTCGCCAACGCCGCAGAAGCACCCGAAACATCCGGCACCGACGGAATCCTGTCGGGCACCCAAGCGGTGGTCGACACCGTCCTCCCCGTCACCGTGTCCGGCAACGCGATCTCCATCATCGGGGACTCGACCAGCACGGATGCCACCACCACGACCCCGGCCGACCCAGCGGCAGCGGCACCGACTGCCGCTCCGACCACCGACGGAGACGACAGCGTTCTCGGCGGCACCCAAGCGGTCGTCGACGCCGCTGCTCCGATCACCGTCAGCGGCAACTCGATCTCGGTATACGGAGATTCGAGCAGCACGGATGCCACCACCGCCCCGGCCGAGTCCACGTCGGCAGGACCTGAGGTCGCGAGCGCCGACGGAAGCGACAGCACCCTCGGCGGCACCCAGGCCGTCGTCGACGCCCTCGCCCCGGTCACCGTCAGCGGCAACGCGATCTCCGTCCTCGGCGACTCGACCAGCACCGACGCCGACACCACCGTGCCGGCCGGAACCACGACGGCCGACCCCGACGCCGCCAGCACCGACGGAAGCGACAGCACCCTCGGCGGCACCCAGGCCGTCGTCGACGCCCTCGCCCCGGTCACCGTCAGCGGCAACGCGATCTCCGTCCTCGGCGACTCGACCAGCACCGACGCCGACACCACCGTGCCGGCCGGAACCACGACGGCCGACCCCGACGCCGCCAGCACCGACGGAAGCGACAGCACCCTCGGCGGCACCCAGGCGGTTCTCGACCTGCTGATCCCCGTCGCGGCGGGCGGCAACGCGGTCTCGGTGATCGGCGACAGCACGACGTCGGGCACCGGCACCACGGTTCCCGGCACCCCGATCAACCCCGTAACGCCGGTGACGCCGGTGACCCCGGTCACTCCCGTGACCCCGGTCAGCCCGGTCAGCCCGGTCAGCCCGGTCAGCCCGGTCAGTCCCACTAGCCCGGGAGACGCCGTGAGCCCCGCGGGGGCATCCCCGACCGCATCCGTCGCCACGGGCGCCCTGTCGACTTCGGCAACCGCCGGTCTCCTGCCCGTCGCCCTGGCCGACACCGGGGCAAACCCGGCGTTCCTCGCGGCCATCGCCCTGATCCCGGTCATGATCGGGTCGCTGTTGCTCCTCGCACTCGCTGGGCTGCGACGCCGACAGGGGCTGACTGCCGGGCAGGCTAGCGAGAGCTAGACCGGCCCGACCGAATCCCCTCCGACCGGTCGCCGACTGTGAGCCGACGACCGGTCAGAGGCATGCCCGGCTGCGGCAGTGCCTCCGGCGGCTCAGCTGGCCCCGCGCGCGTTGTAGACCAGCACGTCGGCCGCTCCGTACTCCCGGAACACCTGCAGCGCCTCCTCGCGGCCGATGTCCTGCACAACGGCGATGCCGCGCGCCTCGAATTGCTCGGCCCAGTCCTCGCGCATCGGCCCCTCGTCGAAACCGGTGAGCTCCTCCAGCTCGGCCCCGGAGCCCGCCACCACCAGCCGGCGCACGCCCGACCACATCGTGGCCCCGTAACACATCACGCATGGACGCCAGTTGACCACCAGCTCCAGCGGTCGGGTGGGGTCCGCGCCGAGGTCCCAGGTCCCGGTGGCGCGCTGGGCCAGCCCGAGGGCCATGACCTCGGCGTGGGCGCCGGCCACCCCGGAGGAGAGCACCACGTTCACACCCACCGACACCAGGGCGCCGGTCGTGGCGTCGACCACGATGGCCGCGAACGGGCCGCCGTTGCCCTCGCGGTAGTTGCGGGCGGCGAGCGCGTTGACCAGGGTCATCCGTTCGTCGAGGGTCGACAGCACCGTGGGTAGGCCGGGCAGCGCCTCGACGAGCCAAGCCGGGAGGGAGAGGGTGAATTCGGTCTGCATGGTGGCCTCTTCGTTCTGTGGCGCCGCACCGCGCGGCGTCTCGGAGCTCAGCGTACGAGACGGATGTTTCCGGCAGATTGTGCCGTCGGGCCGCGCCCGGCCCCGCCTGGATTTCGGCCGTCGAACGGTTGTGTTTCCGGGCGGTGAAGCCCGTCGAATTCGCTTGCGCCCGCCGGACCGATGGACGAGATTGAGCTAATTGGACAAGCGTCCAAGTCACCTGACCCACTGGAGCTCTCGCGTTGACCCTCGCCCGCTCGTCACCCCCACCGCAGACCGACCGCAGACCCATGACCCGTCTGGCCCTCGCCGATCGCCGCGCGGCACTGATCGATGCGGCCGTGCGCGTGATCGCCCGGTCCGGTTTGGCGGCGGCGACCACCCGAGCCATCGTGGCCGAGGCCGGCATGCCCCTGGGCAGCTTCCACTACGCCTTCGACTCCCGTGACGACCTGCTCGCCGCGGTGATCGACACCGTCACCGATCAGGAGCACGATGCGGCCGTGGCCGCCCTGCCCGGCGGCGACGGCAGCAGCTCCGCCGGCCTGGCCGACACCCTCCGGCAGGGCCTCGACCGGTACCTCGACCTGCTCGTGGCGGAGCCCCAGCGCGAGCAGGCCCTGCTGGAGCTCAGCCTCTACGCGCTGCGCCAGAACCCGCCGACATCCCAACCGAGCGACCAGTACCGGGCGTACTACCGGGCCGCCGAACACAGCCTCCGCCTCGCCGCCACCGCTTGCGGGCGGGAGTGGTCGGTGCCCCTGGCCCGAGCGGCCCGGCTGCTGGTCACCCTCACCGACGGCATCACCAGCACCTGGCTGGCCGATCGTGACACGGAAGCGGCCCGCGAGAGCGTCCTCTTCGCCGCGGATGCCCTCGCCCGGCTGGCCGCACCGGCCCAGCCGGCCGCCACCTCGCCCACCACCGCCACGCCCCGACCACCCTCATCCCCGACACCACCACTCGACCTCGCTGAGGAGCAGCCCCGTGCTGATTGACACCGACCCACGCGTCCAGGCGCACATCAACCTCTTCGCCGTTCTCGGCACGCTGCCACTGCTGGTCGACCGGGTTCCGGCGGCCCGAGCCCTGCTCGCCGACACGGCGACGCCGGTGGGCATCCGTTTCGTCGTGCCCGGCCTGCCGCGAGCGCAGCTCAGCTTCGACTCGGCCGGGGTGCGCTGGGGCCGCGAACCGAAGACGCCACTCGTCACCCTGGCCTTCACCTCGGTCACGCACTTCAACCGGATGATCGACGGCACCGCCCAGCCCATCCCGGTTGCCGCGCCGCACCGGTTGCGCTTCCTCACGCAGGTGTTCGCGCCCCTCACCGACCTGCTCGGCCGCTACCTGCAGCCCACCGAGACCGACCTGGCCGACCCGGAATTCCGTGAGACAAGCACCATCCTCACCCTGCACGTGGCCGCGGCCGCCCTCGCCCAGGTCGCCAACGAAGACCGTAGCGGCCAGTTCAGCGCCCGGCACATCCCCGACGGCGACATCGCGCTCGAGGTCACCGGCGCCCTCGCGTACCACCTGGCGCTCCGCGACCACCGGGCCACCTTCGTCGCGGCGCCCTCGCCGCATCCGCGCGGAGCACTCACCTTCTCCACCCTCGAGGTCACCGGCGGCATCCTCGCCGGCGACCTCTCCGCCATCGCCTGCATGAGCGACGGCCGCCTGGCCATGCGCGGCGTCATCTCCATGGTCGACAACGTCAACCGCATCCTCGACCGTGTCGGTCACTACCTCGGAAAGTCAGCCTGATGAGCCTCGTCCCCGCGCGCACCGCGCCCACCGTTCCGTACACCTTCGAGAAGAGTCGCGCCGCGTTCGCCCGTGCGCTGAACGTCATCCCCTCCGGCATCTACGGGCACCAGGGGCCCACAGAGGGCTGTTACATCCCGCAGACCTCGTTTCCGCTGTTCTCCTCCCGCGCCGAGGGCACCCGGTTCTGGGACCTCGACGACAACGAGTACATCGACTACATGTGCGGCTACGGGCCCAATGTGCTCGGCTACGCCGACCCGGATGTCGACGCCGCCGCCGCCAAACAGGCCCGCCTCGAAGACGTGGTCACCATCCCGTCGGCCATCATGGTCGACTTCGCCGAGCTGCTCGTGGACACCGTGGCGAGCGCCGACTGGGCGTTCTTCGCCAAGAACGGCGGCGACGCCACCACCCTCGCGGTGCTCACCGCCCGCGCCGCCACCCGGCGCAAGAAGATCGTCTTCATCAACGGCTTCTATCACGGCGTCTCACCCTGGGCGCAGAAGCTCGACTACCCCGGCGTGCTGGAGGAGGAGGTGGCCAACAACCTCTACGTCGACTTCAACGACCTGCCCGCCCTTGAGCGCCTGTTCAGCGAGAACCGCGGCACCATCGCGGGCCTCATCGCCCAGCCGTACATGCACGGTAACTTCACCGACAACAGCCTCCCGGAGGCCGGTTACTGGCAGGCAGTGCGTGCGCTCTGCGACGTGCACGGGGTGGTGCTCATCGTCGACGATGTGCGCGCGGGCTTCCGGCTCGACCTGGCCGGCTCCGACCATTACTTCGGGTTCAAGGCCGACCTCATCTGCTTCTGCAAAGCCCTGGCCAACGGGTACAACGTGTCGGCGCTCTGCGGCCGGGAGTCCCTCAAGGACACCGTGAGCAGCCTGCACTACACCGGCAGCTACTGGATGAGCGCGGTGCCGTTCGCCGCCGGCATCGCCACCCTCACCAAGCTCAAGCAGCTGGATGCTCCGGCCCGGTTCGCCCGGCTCGGTACCGAGCTCACCACCGGATTGACGACCGTAGCGGCGGAGAACGGCTTCACCCTGATAGCCTCCGGGGCACCTGCTCTGTTCTACCTCCGCATCGCGGACGACGACTCGCTCATGTTGCACCAGGAGTGGGTGGCCGAGAGCGTGCGGCGCGGGGTGTTCCTCACCTCGCACCACAACCATTTCCTCAACGCCGCTCTCACCTCCGCCGATGTCACCCGCACCCTCGAGATCGCGCACGAAGCCTTCGGCGTCGTGCGGGCCCACCACCCCGAATTGGAGCCGACCGCATGAGCGCACCCACGATGATCCATCCCCCGGTCAGCGTCCGTCGCTCCCGGGTGGCGGTGAGCGCCAGTTACGCCGCCCAGGGCTTCGGCTACGCGGTCGTGGTCACCTCGCTGCCCAACCTCAAGACCCGGTACGGCATCGACGACACCGTGGTGTCGCTGATCGTGCTGCTGGTCTGCCTCGCGGCGGCCGTCGGTTCGCTTGCGGCCGACCGGCTCGCCCTGCGCTGGGGCAGCCGCGTCGCCCTCGTGGTGGGGCTCCTGCTCGAGGCCGTTGCGCTCCCACTGATCGCCTCCCCGATCGGGCTGCCGGCATTCATCGCCGCGTTCGCGATCTACGGCGCGGGCCTGGGCATCGTCGACGCATCCGGGGCCATGCAGGGCGTGCTCGTGCAGCAACGAGTCGGCGTCTCGGTGATGGCCGGCTTCTTCGCCTGGTACACCGGCGCGGCCATCGTCGGCGCCCTGCTGATGTCGGCCGTCGCCGGCACCGCGGCCAACGCGAGCATCGCCCTGGTGACGGGCGCGATCGTGGCCCTGACGATCGCGATCGTGGGGGTGCGCGGCTTCGACGCCCGGCTCACCAAACTGGCCCCGGCCCCGGATGCGGCGCCGCACGGCAAACTGCCCCACCGCGGCATCGCCCTGTTCGGCACCGTGGTGCTGGCCGCGTTCGTGGTCGACTCCGCGGTGAGCACCTGGAGCACCGTCTACCTGCACGACGTGCTGCTCACCGGCGCCGCGATCGCGCCACTCGGCTACGCCGCGTACCAGGCCGCCATCCTGGTCACCCGCATCGGAGCGGATGTGCTGGTGCGCCGGTTCGGCCGCGTGATCCTGGCCGTGGTCACCACGGTGCTGGCGATCCTGGGCTGCCTGCTCGTCGCCACGGTCCCCGTGACCTGGGCCGCCGTCGCCGGTTTCGCCCTGGCCGGCTTCGGGGTGGGCGCCCTGGTGCCGCTCGCGTTCAGCGCGGCGGGCGACCTGCACGAGGCCCGCAGCGACGAGGTGATCGCCCGCGTCAACCTGTTCAACTACGCCGGCGCTGTGCTCGGCGCCGTTCTGGTGGGCCTGCTCGCCGACTCCACCGGGCTCGCGCATGCGTTCCTGCTGCCGATGGCCTTACTCATCCCGGTCTTGTTCCTCGCCCGCCGTTTCGGGCCGCGCCCGCAGCGCGGGCCGGAGGCGAAGCCCGCAGTCTGAGCCGTTTCATTTGCGAGCGCTGTGAACGTCGTGTGGCAGTCCTTCGCTCACTAGGGTGAGGGCATGGCAGGACTGTGGGCACGCATCATCCGCGCAGATGCACGGGTCTGGTTCGGCGCCGCCCTGGTGCTGTCGGCCGCCGGCTACGTGGGCAGCGAAAGCTCACCGTGGCCATGGGTCATCCCCCACGCGCTCATTCTTGCTGCCCTCTGGCGCGGCAGCCAGACCGCCTGGGCGCTTCTGCTCACCGTCAACGCGGTCTTCGCCAGTCTGCTGCTGATCTTCGGCGTCGCCGCAGTGTTCGGCACCGGGTTCCACCTCCACGTCCGCTGGTGGGGTCCGCTCGCGCACGGCACCGCCCTGATTCTCCTGGCGGCGTTCCGGGGCAGCCGGCTGCGCCGCATCCGCCGCATGCCGGCGCACCCGGCACAGGCCTCGACACCGGCCTAGACGAGCCCGGATGCCGGTGCTTGACTACGGGCATGGCGCACAGCACACGCAACACCCAGGCTTCGTTCGAATACCAGGGCCTCCGCGCCCTGTTCATCAACTGCACCCTCAAGCGCAGCCCGGAGATCAGCAACACGCAAGGCGTGATCACACTCAGCGCGCACCTGATGCGTGAGCAGGGCGTGCACGTCGAGGTCATCCGCGCCATCGACCACGACATCGCCACGGGCGTGTACCCCGACATGACCGAGCACGGGTGGGCGACGGATGCCTGGCCGGCGCTGTTCGACAAGGTCGCCGCCGCCGACATCCTGGTGATCGGCGGCCCGATCTGGCTCGGCGACAACAGCTCGGTCACCAAGCGGATCATCGAACGGCTCTACGCGATGTCCGGCGAGTACAACGAGAAGGGCCAGTACATCTATTACGGCAAAGTCGGCGGCGCCATCATCACGGGCAACGAAGATGGCGTGAAGCACTGCGCCTCCAACGTCCTCTACAGCCTGCAGCACATCGGTTACACGATCCCGCCCGCGGCCGACAGCGGGTGGATCGGCGAGATCGGTCCAGGCCCCAGCTACCTGGATGCCGGCTCCGGCGGCCCCGAGAACGAGTTCACCAACCGCAACACCACCTTCATGACCTGGAACCTCATGCACCTGGCGGCCATCCTCAAGGCCAACCGGGGCATCCCCGCCTATGGCAATCTGCGTCAGGAGTGGGACGCCGGCGAGCGCTTCGGGTTCGAACCGAATCCGGAGTACCGGTAGGCCGCCGACGGCCCCGGGCAGTCGCGGGGCAGGAAGGACGCATGATGTTCCGCCCCCTGTCCGAGAATGCCTGGGAGACCGCGCCGTCCACCACCCGGTCCTGGCCGGTCGAGGTGCACGTCACCGGCGGCATGGTGCGCGGCAGCCGGCCCGTCGCCGGCGTGCAGACCTGGCGCGGTATCCCCTATGCGGCCCCGCCTGTGGGTGCGCTGCGCTTCCGCGCACCCCAACCCGTCATCCCGTGGCGGGGCGTGCGGGACGCCAGCAGGTACGGACCCGTCGCCCCGCAGGACCGGGGCACCCAGTTCAAGGGTGTCGACCGCCGCACCCGCATGGGCGAGGACTGCCTCACCCTCAATGTGCAACGCCCCGCCGACCGGCCGGAGGCCGGCAACCTGCCCGTGATGGTCTACATCCACGGGGGCGGTTACACCTCGGGCTCCTCGAACGACTTCACGGAGCGCAGCCAGGCCATCGTACGCTCCGGCGGCACCATCTACGTCGCGATCAACTACCGGCTGGGCGCCCTCGGCTACCTCGACTTCACCCGGTTCAGCACCCGCAGCCGCCTCTTCGAAAGTAATCTCGGGTTGCGCGACCAGGTCGCCGCCCTCGAGTGGGTGCAGGAGAATATCCGGGCGTTCGGCGGCGACCCGCACAGGGTCACGGTGATCGGCGAGTCCGCCGGCGGCAACGCCGTGGTGACGCTGCTGGCCACCCCGGCCGCCGCCGGCCTGTTCGCGCAGGCGATCGCTCAGAGCCCGCCGTCGAATGCCGCCTACTCCCGCACGCTGGCCGGCCGCTGGGCGGTCGATTTCATCGAGGCGCTGCGCCACGGCCGGGCGCCCGAGTTGGCCGGCGGGCGGCGCCCGGCCGGCGAACTGCTCGACACCGCGACCTGGCCGGCGTTGGTGCGGGCAGCCCTGGTCGTGCAACGCAGCACGCCGGACGTCGACCCCGGCACCTTCTGCATGGCCCCCGTCGTCGACGGCGATTTCCTGCCCGAACGTCCCTTGGACGCCTTCCGGCGGGGGCACGCCCACCCGGTGCCGCTGATCATCGGTACCAACGACCGGGAGGGCTCGATGTTCCGCGGCCGGATCGACATCCTGCCGCGGTCGATCCAGCGCATCCAGTCGCTCTTCGACGCAGCCCCGCCGCACTCCCACAAAGGCATGCGGGCGGTGTACTCAGCGTTGCCGCCCGTCCGCGCCGAACTGGACTTCGGCGGGGATTACGCGTTCTGGTTTCCCAGCGTGCAGGTGGCCGACCTGCACTCCAGGACGGCACCGGTCTACCTCTACCGGTTCGATCTGGCTCCCCGGCTGCTGCGCCTCATGGGCTACGACGCCACCCACGGGCTCGAACTGCTGGCACTGTCCGGCTCGGACACCGACCGCCGCGTGCGCACCCTCACCGCGCTGGGTGGCCGTGACAGCTTCCTCAGCACCGGCGAGCGGATGCGGGCGCACTGGCTGCGGTTCGCCTCCTCTGGCCAGGCGGGAGCGGACTGGCCGGTCTACACCGAGGCGGACCGGCTCACCCTGATCTTCGATGAGGCCGACCGGGTGGAGTCCGACCCCCGCGGCGAGCGACGGAAGGCGTGGCTGGAGTTCCTGCCCGACCTCTGACGGCTGGGCTCGGCACTGTCGAACGAAGGAACGAACACTCACCGTCCGCCGACGATGTCGCCGGCATTGGACCCCACCCAGCGCACCAGGGGAATGAGGTGCCCGGCTAGCTCCCGGCCGCGCTCGGTCAGGCTGTAGTCCACTCGCGGCGGGATGGTCGGTTGGGCCGCCCGGTGCACCAGGCCGTCGGCCTCGAGGATCCGCAGCGTCTGCGCCAGCATCTTCTCGCTGATGCCCTCGATACCGCGACGCAGCTCGCCCCAGCGCAGGCTGGTCTCAGCGAGCGCCACGATCACCAGGACGCCCCACTTGCTGGTGACATGGTCGAGGACCACCCGGCTGGCGCATCCCGCCGCGAAAACGTTCGGTGCCGCCGCCCCGTCGGATGCGGGCGCCGGGTCGCCGACCAGCCGGGCCAGGCGGTCCCGCACCGCCAGCTCGGCGGCAGGCAGCGTGGCAGCGGAAGCGGGCTCGGCAGCACGGGTAGCAGGCAAGGTGGTCGACATGGAAAGCAGCTTACCAAAAGGTGGGTACCTGCGGTTGGGAAGTAATCTGAGAAGTCGCTCGTTACATCCCCCAGAAGGCGCGCGACTGTGTGCCACGGAAGGAATCCCCATGTCTATCGTCGTCACCGGAGCCACCGGTCAGCTCGGCCGCCTCATCGTCGAACACCTCCTCAACCGCGGCGTCGCCCCCGCCGAGATCACCGCTGTCGGCCGCAACACCGGACGCCTGGCCGAGCTGGCCGCGTCGGGCGTGGGCACCGCCGTGATCGACTACACCGACCCGGCCAGCCTCGAGGCCGCGTTCGCCGGCGCCGACGTGCTGATGCTCGTCTCCGGCAGCGAGGTGGGCCAACGCGTCGCGCAGCACACCAACGCCATCACCGCCGCCGTCGCCGCCGGGGTGGGCCGCATCGTCTATACGAGCGCCCCCAAGGCCGACACCTCCGCGCTGATCCTCGCCCCCGAACACAAGGCCACCGAGGAGGCCCTGCACGCCTCAGGCATTCCCGTCACCATCCTCCGCAACGGCTGGTACACCGAGAACTACGCGTCCGCGGTGCAGCAGGCCCGCGAGAACGGCGTCTACCTCACCAGTGCCGGCGACGGCCGGGTCGCCAGCGCCTCGCGCACTGACTACGCCGAGGCCGCCGCCGTGGTGCTCAGCACCCCGGGGCACGAGAACGTCACCTACGAACTCGCCGGCGACGTGGCCTGGACCGGCACCGACATGGCTGCCGCCCTCGCCGAGGTCGTCGGCAGCCCGGTGGTCTTCACCTCGGTCACGCCCGAGGAGCACAGCGCCATCCTCACCGGCGCCGGCCTGGACGGCGGCACCGTCGGCTTCGTCGTCGCGCTCGACGGCAACACCCGCGACGGCCTGCTGGCCGGTGGCACGACCGACCTGTCCACCCTGATCGGCCGCCCGACCACCCCACTGATCGATGGGCTGCGCTCGGTCGCCTGATCTCGCACCCGCTTCGTCCGCCCCCGGCCCGCTCGACGCGCCGGGGGCGCTGTGGTCACACGGGCATTGAGGCGTCCGGAGGCCTCGACTACGCTGTACGAATTATCGGAAGGGAGATCATGAAACCGCTTTCCGCTGACGAGATCCGGGGCTCCATCGTGAACGCCACGGCCGAGGAGATCGCCCGGATGCCGTTGCCCGGCTTGCATGAGACCATCTGGGACGAACGCGAATACCTGGGCTGGCGTGATCCGCACTATGCCCAGCGTGGCTACATCGTCTTCTGGCGGGACGACACCCCCACCGGCATGGTGTTGCGCGCCGCGACCCGCGGGCCGGGCCGGTCGATGTCGGCGTTCTGCTCGCTGTGCCGCACCCAGCAGCCGGCCCACCAGGTGAGCCTGTTCAGCGTGCCCAAGGCCGGCCAGGCCGGCCGTGACGGCAACACCGTGGGCACCTACATCTGCTCCGACCTGGCCTGCTCAACGCTCATCCGCATCCTGCCGGCCCCGTCGCAGATGCAACCCAACCCCGCCGAGATGGTCGCCAGCCGGGGTGCCGGACTGCTCTCCCGACTCGCGGGATTCACGAATGAGGTCCTCAAGCCCGCAGAGTGAGCCGGGCAGCCGTGGCACGCATTCGGGGGCGACAGCGCTAGATTGGGCAGGGGTCGGCGATGCAGCCGGCGACACGAGGGGTAAGTGGGCAGGGGGTGCGCATGGCACGCACTGCTCGGCGCCAAGGGGTGGGGTACCACCCAGGACTCTTCACGTCGGCCGGCTCGGGCGGGGCCCTGCTCGGCCTGGCCCAGGTGGGCTTCGGCCTGCCACTGTTCCTCTATGCCGGTTACACCTCGCTTGCCAGAGGCACCCCCGATGCCGTGCTTCTCGGCGTCGGAGTTGCCCTCCTGTGCACCGGCATCCTCACCGCTGTGTTTCGCAGCCGAATGCGGGTGCCTCTGCGCCATGTCGTGCTCTGCTGGATGGGAGCGGCAGGGCTGCTCTGTCAGGTCGCCACGGGCGGCCAGCCCGTTTCCTTCACCTTCGCCTGGACCCCGAGCCTGCTGGCCCTGATCGCCTTCGCGGTGCTCCCCGCCGCCCAGTCGCTGGTCTACCCCACCGTCTTCATTCCGCTCGCCCTGGTGACCCTGGCCGTGAGCCCGGGAACCGCGCCGGCCGACGTTGCCATGGCGGCGCTGCTCATGCTGGCCACTGGTCTGGGGCTCACCTGGTTCGCCCGCAGTGCCCTGCTGGCGGAGACCGACGCTCTTACCGGCATCCCCAACTTCGCCGGCTTCGAGCAAGTGCTCTCGGGTGTCATGCGCGACGCCGGACCGAATGAGTCTCTCGCCCTGGTGCGCCTGGACATCAACGAGTTCGCGCTGGTGAACCGGAGGGAAGGCCAGGAGGCCGGCGACGCCGCCATGGTGACGTTCGTGGGCGGCGTCTCGGCGGCGCTTCCTGCCTCGGCGACCCTGGCCCGGATGGAGGGTGATGCCTTCGCTATCCTGCTGCCGAACTTCACCGCAGCACAGGCGCTCGATCTGCTGGGGCGGGTGCAAGGCCAGGTCGCCGGCTTCTCGGCCGGGATCGCGGTGCGGGAGGGACACGAATCGGAGAGCGAGTTCTTCGGCCGGGCCGGCAAAGCGCTGTTCGAGGCCCAGCGGGTGGGCCGGGGCAAGATCGTCAGCCACGGCGGGTACTACGCGTCCCCGGCGGCCGTGCGGGACGGCCTGGCGAACGGCGAATTCTCGCTGTGGTTCCAGCCCGTCATCGATTTGGCCAGCGGAGTCGCCGCCGGCGCGGAAGCACTCGTCCGCTGGCAGCATCCGACCAGGGGGCCGGTCTCACCGTCCGAGTTCATTCCCCTCTGCGAAGCCAGCGGCTCGATCCAGGTGCTCGGCCGGTGGATCGTGCGGGAGTCCATCATCGCCGCCGAGCACTGGCGCAACCTGGGCGGCCCCGCGGGCCGGCCCCTGAGCGTGTCGATCAACGCATCGGCCCGCGAGCTGGCCTTCAGCGGCTACGGCGCCTACGTTCTCGCCGAGTGCGCCGCCGCGGGCTTCCCGCCCGAGCTGGTACGCATCGAGGTGACCGAGACCGAATTCGGCACGGATGCGGGAGCCGTGCGGGACAATATCCGCCTGCTGCGCAGTGCCGGCGTGCTCATCTCGATGGACGACTTCGGAACCGGGCATTCCAGCCTGTCCCGGCTCACTGAGATCGACCTCGACGTGATCAAGATCGACCGGTCGTTCGTGGATGTGATCGACGTCGAGACCGAGTCGCCCGTCGCCGACCTGGCAATCAAACTGGCCGCAGCGCTCGGCCTCGATGTGATCGCCGAGGGAGTGGAGACCGAGACGCAGGCGCGCTGGCTGCGCGACCGCGGGTGCACCTTCGCGCAGGGCTACCTGTACTCCCGACCGTTGGCAGCCGCCGACTTCGTGGCCAGGTTCGTCGACGCCCGCTCGCCCGCCTAACCGGCCTGATCCGGCGTGACCGCAACGAGGGTCACATCGAGCAACTGCCCCTCGGAAGCGAGCGCCGTGAGATATGTGTGGGCCGGTTGACGGCGCCGGTCGGTGGGCGAGCCGGGATTGAGCAGCCGCATACCCGCGGGCGACACGGTATCCCAGGGAATGTGGCTGTGCCCGAAAACGAGCACATCAGTGTCGGGGAAGGCGGCGTCCATCCGAGCATGGCGGGAGGGGGCGTCGCCCGTCTCGTGCACCATGGCGAAGCGGATGCCCTCGATAGTCTCCCGCATCACCTCCGGCAGCACGCGGCGCAGGGCGTCGCCGTCGTTGTTGCCGTAGACGCCGCGGAGGTCTCGGGCCCGCTGGGACAACTCGTCGAACAGGCTCAGGTCGACCCAGTCGCCGGCGTGCAACACCAGGTCGGCGTCGTCGACGGCGCGCCACACCTGGTCAGGCAGGCGCCGGGCGCGCTGGGGGACATGGGTGTCGGAGATCAGCAGCAGTCGGGTGGCCATGCCCCATTCTGGCCCGGCTACCGGGGTGTGCGCACCGGGGCTAGGTTCGCAGCGTGAGCGACAGATTCAATACCACCGCCGATATGCAGGAGGCCGTCTTCTTCGACGGCCCCGCCGCCGGGGCGCGTTATTCGCGGTTCTGGATGCTGCTGGTGCTCGCCTCGATCATCGCCTCGGCCGGCATCGTCGGGGATTCCACCGCCACGGTCATCGGCGCCATGATCGTGGCGCCCCTGATGACGCCGATCCTGGGCACGATGCTGGCCACGGTGTTGGGTGACCGGGTCAACCTCGCCCGGGCACTGCTTCTCGTGCTGGCCGGCGCCGCAGCCGCGACGGCCATCGGTTTCGCCGTGGGTCTGCTCGTGCAGACGCCGGTGCTTGCCGCCAGCAACGCCCAGGTCTCCGGCCGGGTGAGCCCACGACTGATCGACCTGCTCGCCGCCCTCGGCACGGGGGTGGTGGGCTCGGTGGCACTCGTCCGACGGGACATCGCCGATACCCTCCCGGGGGTGGCCATCGCCATCTCGCTCGTGCCGCCCCTGTCCGTCGCCGGCTTGGTGCTCGAATCCGGGTCGGTGCCGCAGTTCCTGGGCGCCCTGCTGCTCTTCGCCACCAATGTGGTCGCCATCCTCGGTACCGGCATCGTGGTGATGTCGGTCTACGGGGTGAGCCGGCTGACCCGCCGGAGGGTGCCGGGCGATCAGAGCGCCCCGAACCTCCTCGGCCCCGTGACTCTGCTCGCCGGTATGTTGCTGCTCATCGGCATTCCGCTCACCCTCACCAGCGTGGATGTCACCCTGCGCAGCAACACCGAAGGCACCGTGCAGTCGGTCGGCCAGGAATGGGCACGCGGCGTGGGGTGGACCGTCACCGGCGTCTCGACCCACGGCGCCGAGGTGATCCTGCACGTGCAGGGAACACCGCCGATTCCCGCCACAACCGGCCTGGAGACGGCACTGGAGGCTGCTGGCATCGACCCCGGCCTTGTCACCGTGGATCTCTCCCCGGCCACCCTGGTTCCGCTCACGAAGGCGCCGTGAGAAGACGCCGTGAGCGGACGCCGCCGTCGGCTACCGGCGCGCGGGACCGGCCGCTGTGCCGGGAAGGGTGCCCAGCGTCGTGACGACGAGGTCGGTCAGTTCGGCCACGCGCAGGGAATCACGGCGCAGCTCATCCACCGCGAGCGGCACGCCCTCCAGGTCGGCCAACCGGCTCTCCACGGCCTCCATCCGCGTCTGCAGGTCGTCGACCCTCTGCACGACACCAGGCAGGCGTTCGTCCAGCCTCCGAAGGTCACCGGCGTACTCCAGGGTGCGCATGGTCTCGGGGGCCAGCTTGCGCACCACCCTCCCGACAAGCGACTTCACTGCGCTCACTGCACTGTTCCTTTCCGTGCTACGCCGACCGTGGCGATGCGTCTGTCGGTGTGGGTGTCGACCTCGATGAAGCGGATCTCCAAGGCGGGGGCGGATGCCAACAGTTGCCGGAACTGGCTCACCGTGAGGTGCCAGGTCGTGGGGTCGTCCACGCTCAGGCCCGGGGCGGGCACCGTGGCGAAGCTGGCGACCCACTCGCCGCCGCGGCGCAGCAGGAGCTCCACGAGGGTGGGAAGCGTTCGGCGCGCCTCGATGGTGAGGGCCTGCACGATGTTGGCGGAGTAGACATGGGCCGGGCCGGGCACACCCAACTCGGCGACGGCCAGAGCGAGGGTCTGCCGGTGGTCGCCCAGGTCGAGGCGGCGAAGCTCCACCGCGGGGTGGTCTGCCCCCAGCCGGTTGCGGAGAGCCGCCTCGGCAGACGCCGAGAAGTCCACGCCGACGACTCGGTGACCCCGTCCGGCCAGACGCATCAGGTCGTCGCCGCCGCCGTAGGCCAACTCGTAGATCGTCGCCCCGGCTGGCACCCGGTCGAGGAAGCTCCCGACGGCGACGGCCGCCTCGCCGTGCACGCCCGCGCGCGCCGCGTTGAATTCCTCCCAGAAGTGCAGGTGCTGGTTCGTCGTGCCGAACCAGTTCCCGTACCGCCTGGCGGCCTCGGGCGGTGTGATGAAACGGTGACCGGCATCCGGGATGCGCCAGGTGGGCCCATAGTTCGCCTCGAGCCAGCGTTCTGGCGGGTTCGGCGCCGCGAACGACCAGCCCTCGATGGTGATCTCGGTGAGGTTCTCGAAGGTGTCCCGAGGTATCGGTGCGCGCACGTGGAACGGCTGCATGAACATCTCGTCGCGGTAGAAGCCGCCGAAGATGTCGACGTGGAAGGCCGCACCGGCCTGCTCCGGGAAGAGCACCTGGAGTTGGGTGGCGCCGTACCGGATGACGGTGTGGCCGGCCGCCTCGAGGAAACGCTGCAGCGCGTAGCTCTCCAGGGCCACGTCCGCCGGGTGCTCGTGGGCGCTGACGTAGCCGACGTCGGCATCGTCGTCGTGCGGCAGCAGCGCGCCGGAGCGCACAGGGCCGAGCAGGGTGCCGCCCATGATCCACGGGGTCAGGCCGAAGCTGGTGAGGGCGGCGAACACCTCACTGGTGCGCCGCAGCAGGTCGGCGATGATCTCGTCGGCGGCGTCGGCGAAGGTCATCGAGTGGTGCCCCCACTTGTTCAGCACAACGGGGGCGCCGGCGGCGTCGGTGAACCGCAGACCGCCATCGGGGTCGACCACGGACCGCACCGGCGTGCGCGCGAGCTCCGCACCGGTGTCGACGGCGTGCACCACGACATCTCCGGATCCGCGCAGCGTGAGGCCGAAGGCGGGCGGCAGCCGGTACCGGATCACGCCGTTCGCGGCGGACTCGGCCAGCTCGGCGGCGAGAGTGAGCACCCGACGACCCGACACTCGCACCTCGACGGCGCGCGCGGAATCGCCCCCGAGTTCGAGGGCAAGTTCGGTCAGATCGAGTTTCATCTCAGTGCGGCCGTCTGCAGCTCAGCCGGTGAAATGTTCATCGGATGTTCAAGTACCGTCCTCCTGCGCCCCAGCATACTGTCTGAGACTTCTCACAGACAAGCGCAGTCACGGGCGCTTCTTCGGGACCGCGACGGCCCGGGGAAACAAAAAACCCGCTGGATCTCGACGATCCAGCGGGTTTTCACAAAGTGCGGAGACGGAGGGATTTGAACCCTCGGTGCCCCGTGAAGGGCACTCCACCTTAGCAGGGTGGTGCACTAAGCCGGACTATGCGACGTCTCCTGAGCGCCTGCTGTCGCAAACGCACATGCACCATACTAACGGCACCGCGGCATCCGATTGAACATGGGTTCAGCGGATGCCGCGCTGCCGCAGCGGTTACTGGTCTTCGACGGGACGGCCGGACGAACAGGTCTGCTGCGAAGCGTCCTGCCCGTAGACGTTGCTGGGCAGCGCAGACGCGGTCGGTGCCGGGTCGGCCGCCGCAGGATCCTCTGTCACCGGGGCCGCGGGGTCGACCGGCGCGGCGGGGTCAGTGGCGGCGGGGTCAGTGGCGGCGGGGTCGGCCACCGACAGGAAGTCGGCGTCGCCGGGTGCGAGTGTCGGCGAGACGTCCGCGTTGATGGCGGCGATGAGATCGGCGGCAGCCGTCTCGTCCGGCTCGACACCGCCGTCCACGTAGTTGACCGGATACTGCACGAAGACGACCTTGTCGAGCGGGATGTCCTTGAGTGCCATCGCGATGGACACCATGGTGTCCATGCTCTTCAGCGTGTTCGACAGTTCCATGTTGTCGACGGCGGCCTTGGCGATCGAGTAGAGCTTGATCGGGTCGCTGAGGGTGTCGGCGCTCTTGAGGGTGCGCACCAGGGCGGAGAGGAACACCTGCTGGTTGCTGATGCGGCCCAGGTCGCTGCCGTCGCCGACACCGTGCCGGGTGCGCAGGAACTGCAGGGCCTCGATGCCCTTGAGCTCGTGGACGCCGGCAGAGAGGTTGAGGTCGGTCTTGTCGTCGACGATGGGTTCGGCGATGCAGACGGGCACTCCCCCGACGGCCTCCGACATGGCGGCTACCCCGTTGAACTGGACCAGCGCGGCATAGGGGATGGACAGGCCGGTGAGCGCCTCGACGGTCTTGACCGTGCAGGCCAGGCCGCCGTAGTTGAGGGTGGTGTTGATCTTCTGGCTGCTCATGGCGCTGAAGGTGCCGCCCTCGGGATCCGGGCACTCCGGAATCGGCACGAAGGTATCGCGCGGGAAGCTGACCACCGTGGCGCTGCTGTGGTCTTCGGCGATGTGCAGCAACATGGTCACGTCGTTGAGCACGGAGGTTTCCTCTTCGGGATCCCCGAAGCCGTCTCCCTGGCCTGCTCGGCTGTCGCTGCCGACCAGGAGCAGGTTGGCGCCGCCGTCGATCGAGCTGATGGACGGAATCGGGCCGTCGGTCTCGTTGTCGAGCGTCACGCCGGGCTTGACGCCCGCGGCCACATTGAGGGTGGCGAGGGCGGCCACGGAGACACCGCTCACCATGACGACGGCGAGGGTGGCGGCGAGGATCTTGGCGACGTTGGCGAACGCGTTGGAGCGCTTGAGCCGTCCGTGCCGGGCGATCGTGCTGATCTGCTTCGATCGTCTGGAGCGGGGGCGCAACTGGTCGCTCACTCATTTCCTTTCGTCGTGCTGCAGGTACGGCCGCCTGGTGGCGGAGGGCGTGGGATTCGAACCCACGAGACATTTCTGCCCACCAGTTTTCAAGACTGGCTCCATCGGCCGCTCGGACAGCCCTCCAGATTCAGATGGTGGGCCGCGCCGTGACGGCAGGATCCAACATCGAACTGCGCCCGATCTTAGCCGATCACGGAATGTGCAGCCTGACACGCGAGTCTGGCAAGCGACTGCACGAGCACGCTCTGCCGGTTAGAGGCTGCTCAGAACCACGGCCAGGCCGTCGTCCTGCACGCTCACGGTGAGTTCGCTGGCCGCCTCGAGAACGTCATCTGGGGACTGGCCCATGGCCACGCCACGGCCCTCTGAGCCGGCCCAGAGCAGCATGTCGATGTCGTTGCGTCCGTCGCCAACGGCCATCACCCGGCTGCGCGGGATGCCGAGCTCGGCACGCACCCGCTCCATGGCGGTGGCCTTGTTCACGCCGTCCGGCGCGATGTCGAGCCAGGCGGTCCAGCCGATCGCGTAGCTGACCTGGTTCAACCCCATCTGTTCGACCACCTGGAGGAAGTCCTCCATGTCGTGGTCGGGCGAAACTACGACGACGCGGGTGGCGTCGTGCCGCAGCAGTTCCTCGAAGGGAACGTGCTCACTGTCCAGACCGATGGTGGAGTCGGGGAACGCCTCGGTGTACCGGTAGTAGCCGTGCTCGTCTTCCACGGCATAGCGGGCGTTGTTGAGGTGCGAGCGGATGGAGAGGAGCACGTCACTGGGGTTGAAGGTCTCGACCCATTCCCGGCGGTAGCCCATCGGGGCATCCGCGTCGCGGCGCAGGGTGATGGCGCCGTTGGAACAGACCACGAACTGAGGGGTGATCTCGAGGCGGTCCAGAACCGGCAGGGTGGACGCGGCGCTTCGCCCGGTGGCCAGCATGATCTGGTGGCCGGCGGCGGCCACCCGGCGCACCTGCCGCACGACGGCCTCGCTGATGGTGCCGTCCTCGTGCAGCGTGGTGCCGTCGATGTCGAGGGCGACGAGCCAGGGCGCGTCGGCGGTGACGGTCATCGGATAGGCGTGAGGACTTCGAGCCCGCCGAGGTAGGGCCGCAGCGCCTCCGGCACGAGCACCGAACCATCGGCCTGCTGGTGGGTCTCCAGGATGGCGACGATCCAGCGGGTGGTGGCCAGGGTGCCGTTGAGGGTGGCGACCGGGGCGGTCTTGCCGGTCTCCGTGCGGTAGCGGATATCCAGGCGGCGGGCCTGATAAGTGGTGCAGTTGCTCGTGCTGGTGAGCTCGCGGTAGGCGTTCTGGGTGGGCACCCAGGCCTCGATGTCGTACTTGCGGGCGGCGCTGGAGCCGAGGTCACCGGCGGCGACGTCGATCACCCGGTAGCTCAGGCCCAGGGCCTGCAGCATGTTCTCCTGCAGGGCCACCAGGCGCAGGTGTTCGGCCTCGGCGTTCTCCGGCAGCACATAGGTGAACATCTCGAGCTTGTTGAACTGGTGCACGCGGATGATGCCGCGGGTGTCCTTGCCGCCCGACCCGGCCTCGCGGCGGTAGCAGGTGGACCAGCCGGCGTAGCGCAGGGGCCCGTCGGTGAGGTCGAGGATCTCGTCGCTGTGGTACCCGGCCAGGGCCACCTCGCTGGTGCCGGTGAGGTAGAGGTCGTCGGCGGGCAGGTGGTAGATCTCGTCGGCGTGCTCACCGAGGAAGCCGGTGCCGTCCATGATCTCCGGGCGCACCAGGGTGGGCGTGATCATGGGGATGAAGTCGGCCGCGAGCGCGTGGTCGAGGGCCATGTTCATCAGGGCGATCTCGAGCCGGGCGCCGATACCACGCAGGAAGTAGAAGCGGGCGCCGGAGACCTTGGCACCGCGACCCATGTCGATGGCGCCGAGCAGCTCACCGATCTCGAGGTGGTCGCGGGCCTCGAAGTCGAAGGTGGGGATCTCGCCGTGGGTGCGCAGGGTGGCGAAGTTGGCCTCGCCGCCGGCGGGCACGCCGTCGATGATCGGGTTGGCGATGGTGCGCATCACGCTCGTGAAACGGGCCTCGGCCTCCGCGGCGACGGCACCGGCCTCCTTGACCTCGGCGGCGAGGCTCTGCGCCTGGGCGACGAGGGCCTTCTTCTCGGCGGGCGGGGCCTGGGCCACGGTCTTGCCGAAGGCGTTCTGCGAAGCCCGCAGGGCTTCGAAGCTCGTGATGGACGCCCGACGGTCGGCGTCGGCGGCGAGCGCCTCGTCGACGGCCGCGACGGAGTCACCCCGCGCCTCCTGCGATCGCTTGACGAGGTCGGGATTTTCGCGTAGCAGCACCGGATCAATCACTCGGTCAGTCTACAAGCGCCGCATGCTCCGCCCGGCGGTCTGTTGCTAGCCTGAGCGAATGGCCGCCTCCAGTTCAGCCCCGCGTGGCGCCGCATCCGTCGTTCGTCGGGCGGCGGTGGTCTACAACCCGGTGAAGACGGACGTCGTGCGGCTGCGCGCCGGGGTCACCGCCGCTGCCGCCACGGCGGGGTGGGGCGAGACGCTGTGGTTCGAGACCAGCGTGCAGGACCCAGGACAGCGGGTCACCCGCCAGGCGCTACGCCTGGGTGTGGACCTGGTTCTCGTCGCGGGCGGCGACGGCACGGTGCGCGCCGTCGCGGAGTCGCTGCGTTCAGCTGAGGTGCCGCTGGCCGTGCTGCCGGTCGGCACCGGCAACCTGCTGGCGCGCAACCTGCAACTCCCCCTGAACAGCCTCGACGATGCCATCGTGATCGCGTTCACCGGCGACAGCCGGGCGATCGACCTCGGCGTGGCTTCGGTGACCTACGCGGACAACCACATCGAGGACCATGCCTTCCTGGTGATGGCCGGCCTGGGTCTTGATGCACAGATGATCGCCGCGACCCGCCCCGACCTCAAGAAGCAGGTGGGCTGGCTGGCCTACGTGGACGCGGGCATGCGCGCCCTGCCCAAGGCCGAGCAGTTCCGCATCCGCTACAACCTGGGCACCCGCAGCGAGCACCAGGCTCTCGTGAGCACCATCCTGATCGCCAACTGCGGCGTGCTGCCGGGCAACATCCAGTTCCTGCCCGACGCGTTGGTCGACGACGGGATCCTCGACATCGCCGTGCTTCAGCCGCGTGGGGTGCTCGGCTGGTTGAAGATCTGGCGCCGCGTCACCTGGCAGAACGGCGTGCTGCGCCGATTCGCCGTGGGACGGCGCATCATCGAGCTCACCGAGACCGACGACGAGCGGGCCATGACCGTGCTGCGCGCCACCGACATCCGCATCGTTCCCGACAAGCCGCAGGAGTTCGAGCTCGACGGCGACGAGTTCGGGCTGGTCCGCAGCGTCTTCCTGCGCGCGGATGCCGGAGCCCTGTTGGTGCGCGTGCCGGCCGGACGAGCGCCGGTGGTCTCGGTCCCCTCGTCCGGCCGAGGCCCCGCCGGCTGAGGTCCCCCTCCGCCTGGCGTCAGCCGATGTCAGCCCGACGCCGGGCCCGCCAGGAAGCCGCGTGCCAGAAGAGAAGGCCGGCCACGATGATCAGGCCGGCCGTGATCAGGGGCGGCGCGACCAGATAGCTGAACTGCTGCAGCACCATGTCCAGCGGCGGATCCCCGGTGCCGGAATAGGAGGAGCTCCGGAACATATTGCTCACGGCGTGCCACTGCAAGGTGAAGCCACCGGCGGGAAGCACCACACCGATCACCCAGAGCAACGTGATGAACGGGTTCCACCGCTGCCGTTCCGGTTCGTCGTGGAAGACGTCCGAGTCGAAGCCCAGCGGGTCAAGGTCGCCGATCTCGTCGGGTGCGCCGGCGAACGCCGCGACGGCCGGCGAAACGGGTCCGGCAGGCGGGTCGCCGATCCGTGCGGAACCACCCCGCGTGGTTCTGCCCCGGGAGGTGCCGGCCGGCGCCGCACCGGGCTGCGCCGTCTGGGAGTCACCGGCCTGGTACCCCCGTTGGTAGATGGCATCGTGGCGCGGGTCGAAGGCCGGCCGATCGGTTCCCCCCGGGGTGCTCACGCGCCCGGCTCCCCCGAGATCAGACCGCGCAGCCAGTCCCTGGCCTCGATGAAGACCTCGTCGTCGTAACGGGAGGTGAACACATTGGGTTGTTTGTCGGCCCGCGGGTACGAACCCAGGAAGAGCACCTTGGGGCTGAACCGGCGAAGGCCCAACAGGGCATCCGCCACGCGCTCGTCGAAGATGTGCCCGTCGGCGTCGATGACGAATCTGTATCGACCCATGGCATCGCCGATCGGCCGGGATTGGATGAGGCTGAGATTGACACCGCGGGTGGCGAACTGCTCGAGCATGTCGAGCAGTGCGCCGGCCCGGTCCTCCGGCAGTTCCACGATGACGCTGGTCTTGTCCGCGCCGGTCGGCGCCGGGATGACCGTGGTGCGGCCCACGAGCACGAACCGGGTGACGGCGTTGGGGTTGTCGCCGATGTTGCGGGCGAGCACGACCAGGTCATGGTGCTTCTCGATGCCCGGCGGGGCCACGGCGGCGTCGGCAGGGCCGGGCTCGAACAGGGCCGCGGCGGCGGCCACGTTGCTCGACGAGGGGATGTGGCCGTGCTTGGGCAGGGTGCCTTCCAGCCAGCTGCGGCACTGCGCGTAGGCCACCGGGTGGGCGTTCACGATCTTGACGTCCTCGAGGGCGGTGCCTGGCCTGGCCACGAGCACGAAGTTCACGGGCACCAGGTACTCCCCGATGATCCGCAGATTGGGCACGCTCGCGAGGGCGTCCTGGGTAGCGCTGACGCCGCCGTCGACGGAGTTCTCGATGGCGATCATGGCGGCCACGCTGCGTCCGCTCACGACGTCGGCGAAGGCCTCGCCGACGTTGTTGACGGCCCGCCACGGAAGGCCCTGGGCCTCCGGAACCTGGGCGAGGGCGGCCTCGGTGAAGGTTCCCGCCGGCCCAAGGAAGCTGTAGTGCACATCGGGAGTCTCTGGCATGGCTCACAGCCTAGTTGGAGTGCAAGACTGGGGGCATGAACGAACGCGCAGGCACCCCGGCCCAGAAATCCGATCTGATCGACGTCGAAGCCCTCATCAGGGCGTATTACGACCTCAAGCCGGATGTCTCGGTTGCGGCGCAGCGGGTCGTCTTCGGTACCTCCGGCCACCGGGGCAGCTCGCTGAACACCGCGTTCAACGAGAACCACATCCTCGCCACCACCCAGGCCATCGTGGAATACCGCGCCGGCCAGGGCATCACCGGACCGCTGTTCATCGGCGCCGACACCCACGCGCTCAGCGGCCCCGCGACCACGACGGCCCTCGAGGTGCTCGTGGGCAACGACGTGCGTGTGCTGGTCGACGAGTTCGACGACTACGTGCCCACCCCGGCGCTCTCGCACGCGATCCTGGCCTACAACCGCGCCGGCCACGACGACCAGGCCGACGGCATCGTCGTCACCCCGAGCCACAACCCGCCCATGGACGGCGGTTTCAAGTACAACCCGCCGCACGGCGGACCCGCCGACAGCGACGCCACCTCGTGGATCGCCAACCGCGCCAACGAGATCATCGAGGGCGGCATGCGCGACGTGCGCATGGCGGAACCCAGCGCCGTCGAGACCTACGACTTCCGCGGCCACTACGTCGACGACCTCGAGAACATCATCGACATGAAGGCAATCAAGGCCAGCGGCATCCGCATCGGCGCCGACCCGCTGGGCGGCGCGAGCGTGGGCTACTGGGGCGCGATCCGCGACCGCTACGAGCTCAACCTCACCGTGGTCAACCCGCACGTCGACCCCACCTGGGCGTTCATGACGCTGGACTGGGACGGCAAGATCCGGATGGACCCGTCCAGCCCCTCCGCCATGGCCTCTGTGCTGGCGCACAAGGACGAGTTCGACATCCTCACCGGAAACGACGCCGACGCCGATCGACACGGCATCGTCACGCCTGACGCCGGCCTGATGAACCCGAACCACTTCCTGGCCGTGGCCATCGAATACCTCTACAGTCACCGCGACGGCTGGCGGGCGGATGCCGCGATCGGCAAGACGCTCGTCTCCTCCACCATGATCGACCGCGTCGCCGGGTTCCTCGGGCGCGAGCTGTGGGAGGTCCCGGTGGGCTTCAAGTGGTTCGTGCCCGGTCTCATCGACGGCTCGGTCGCCTTCGGCGGCGAGGAAAGCGCCGGAGCGAGCTTCGTGCGCTTCGACGGAACCGTCTGGACCACCGACAAAGACGGCATCCTGCTGGCCCTGCTCGCCTCGGAGATCCTCGCCGTGACTAGCAAGTCCCCCAGCGTGCGATACGCCGAACTCGCCGAGCACTTCGGCGCCCCGGCCTACGAGCGTATCGATGCCGTGGCCACCCCGGCCCAGAAGGCCGCGCTGAGCAAGCTCGACGGAGACGCCATCACCGCCACCCAGCTCGCCGGCGACAAGATCATCGGCGCTCTCAGCCACGCTCCCGGCAACGCCGCGGCCATCGGCGGCGTGAAGGTCTTCACCGAGTACGCCTGGTTCGCTGCCCGGCCCAGCGGCACCGAAGACGTCTACAAGATCTACGCCGAGTCGTTCAAGGGCCCGGAGCACCTGAAGCAGGTGCAGATCGAGGCCAAGGCCATCGTCGACGCCGCGATCAGCTAACGCCCGCCCGCGAGTTGCGCGAAAATGCCCCTTCACGAGCCGTGAAGGGGCATTTTTCCGCAAGTGGGCGTGCCGGTTTTGGCCTAGCGCGCTACGGGATGCTCCAGTAGTACGCGGTGCCGCCCGGGTGCTTCTCGGTGATCGCGAAATCCACCGAGAGGTAGTCGGTGTCGTCGGTGTGCCCGGCGTAGAAGATCTCGATGTCGTCGCCGCTGCCCTCGATGCGCGACACGACAGCGGTGTGGTCGCGGTCGCCGGAGTTGTCCCAGTCGAACTGCACGACGTCGCCGAGCTTCACCTGGTCGCGCTGGTCGTCGGTGAGCGCGGTGGCCCGGCCGGAGTCGGCGATGTAGTTCATGAACGCCGTCGAACTCACCCATGGTGACGAGAAGTCGAAGTCCGAACCGGTGCCGCTGGTCCACCAGTCGTCGTCCATGGCCCAGCCGCGGGCGACAAGCGACTGGCTGGTGAAGTTCACGCAGTCGTTGCCGTCGACAACACCATATTCGTCGGTGTTGTAATCGCTCCAGTAGGTCAGCGCGTAGCTCAGCTGGGCCTGCACCGCGGGGTCGACGTCGACCGGGGCGGCCGTGGTCGCGGGGGTCTCCCTCGGCTCGGATTCCTGCACGGCCGTGCTGGCTGCATCCGCTGCCGTGGAAGCCTCCGGCGACTCACCCTGCTGGGCGCCTGAGGCCAGAGCCACCGACCCGACGACGATTCCGCCGAGTACCAGGGCGACAACGCCGATCCGTGCTGGTCGAGCTAAAGCCACAACTACCTCTATTCGGGGGGACGAATCGTCAAGCAAACCATAGGTTTGTTTGAAGAGTCTGGGACAGACCCATGAGACTCACGATGAGGCCGACTGCGCAAGGTGTCGGCCTAGACGACGCTCCAGTAGCTGACGCTGCCGCCCGACAGGGCCAACGATTCGTCGACCGATCGGTAGTCGGTGTTGTTGGTGTGACCGGCGTAGTAGATCTCGATGCCGGTGGCGGTGTGCTCGACCCGCGTGACGATACCGGTGTGGTCCTTGTCGCCGGAATCGTCCCAGTCGAACTGCACGATGTCACCCACCTTCACCTCGGCGCGCTGGTCGGCGCGAAGCGGCGTGGCCCGCTCCGGGTGGGCGGCGAGATAGGCGGCGAAGGCCGTTGAACTGGCCCAGGCCGGGCTGTACTGGCCGCCGATGAACGACCAGTCGGCGTCCATCGTCCAGCCGCGCGCGATGAGGGATTGGCTGGTGAAGTTCACGCAGTCGTTGCCCGGGATGGCGCCGTACACGGCGGAGTTGTAGAGCTGCCAGTGCGCGAGAACGTAATCGATCTGAGCGGTGACTCTCGGGTCGGGCACATACGTGAAGGTGAGTTCCCGTGCCACGGGGGCGATGGTCACGGTTTCGTCGGCGGCCGCCACCGCGGCGATCGCGACGCCGGCGGTGGGTTCGATGGCCTGGGTGAGCGCGGCCGTCGCGGCGGCGGAGACCGAGGTGCCGTCGGTCGAGGCCGCATCGGTCGTACCCGCGGCTGTGCTGACGTTCGCTCCGCCGACCACCTGTACGGGCGCATCCGTGCCGGCGTAGAGGTTGACGGCGACCGATCCGGTGCCGAGGTCGGTGGCCGCGGGGGTCTGCAGGGTCACGGTGTCGTCGGTCGCCGAGACCACAGTGGCGGGGTTTCCGCCGAAGCTGGCGCTGGTCACGGCGGCGAGGTCGGTGCCGGTGACCGTCACCAGGGTGCCACCGGTGACCGGACCCGCGGGCGTTCCGTCGGCCGCGACGACGGCGCTGCGGATGATCGGCTGGGCCGGCTCGATCACGGTGGGCACGGTGATCGTGGCCGAGGGGGTGGGCGTGGCCGTGGTGGCGGCCGTACTGGCCGCGACGGGCGCCGTCGCCTCGGCGCTGAAGGCACCGCTGTCGACCATGAGGCTGCCGACGATCGTGACGGCCGTGCAGCCGGCGGTGAGGCTTGCGACGATCACCAGGTGGCGCTTGCGCTGCGCCTTTTTCAGTTGGCGTTTGAGTTGTCTACGGGTGGATGTACTGGGGTCTGGCGAAGGAGCGGGGCGCACGAAGTCGTTTCTCGTCGGCTGGGTGGGGACCCGTTAGGAAAACATGCCTACGTGAGTGAAACCTGTGCGGAGCCTCGCAAACAGCCGCACGGGCCCCGTTCCGAGGCGCTGATCAGTTGTACGAGGGCGCCGCCGGCAGACCGAAGAATTCCTCGAGCGTGGCGACACCGGTGTTGTGCATCTCGGTGGCCAGGTCGATGCCGATGTACCGGAAATGCCAGGGTTCGTACTCGTAGCCGGTCACCTCGACCTTGTCGGCCGGGTAACGCAGTAGGAAGCCGAAACGCCAGGCGTTGGCGGCCAGCCACTGGCCGTGCGGAGTGTCGCCGAAGCAGGCCGCGAGGGAGCACTGGCCGGGCTGGGCGCTGATGTCGATGGTGAGCCCGGTCTGGTGCTCGCTGGTTCCCGGCCGGGCCGTGCTGAGGTCGGCGCCGACCTGGCCGAGGTTGGCGATGTCCCTGTTGTAGACGTTGGTCTGGGTGTCGAAGCTGCGGTACGCGCTCTGCGATTGCAGCGCCAGCCCGGTCTCCGCCGTGAAGGCGGCGAAGAGGGCGACGACGGCGTCGGATGCTTCGTGGCGCATCCGCGGTTCGTTCGCGTACGGAACCGGCACGTCGACGAGGTCGTCCGGGCTGTAGTCCACGGGATTCAACGGCCTGAGCTTGTCCACGACCACCCAGATGCTGTCGGGGTCGTCGATCGAGTGGGCCGCGCGGTCGAAGGTAGGTGCCGGGGCGGGCTCTGGGGCGGCCGACGGCGACGGCCGCACCGGCTCGACAGGTGCGGTCGGTTCGGGAGTGCCGGACGGGGTGGCCGGCTGGGCGTGGCCCGTGGAGGTCGACGAGGCCGCGCGCCCGGTGGCTCCGCCCACGACGACGGCCGTGATCCCGGCCGCGACCAGAAGCACCGCAACTGCTCCCACTAGAGCGCGTCTGCGGCGTACTTTCGGTGACGCCCCCCGGCGCGTTTCTCCTGTCACGTTGCCGAGCCTAGTCTGCGGATGTGTCGCTGCGGCGCGCTGCTCAACCGTCGTGAGGGAATTCCGCCGAGCCGACGACTGTTCCCCTAGGTATGCGAATTGTTATAGCAGGTGGCCATGGAAAGATCGCTCGAGCCCTCACCCGGGAGCTGAGCCGTGACGGGCACACCGCCGTCGGCCTGATCCGTTCGGAGGAACAGAGCGCCGATCTTCTGCTGGACGGCGGCCAACCGGTGGTGATCGATCTCGAGGACACCACTGTCGAGAAGCTGGCCGAGGTTCTCGCCGGGGCTGACGTCGCGGTCTTCGCGGCCGGAGCCGGAGCCGGAAGCGGCGATGCGCGCAAGAATTCGGTCGACCTGGGCGCCGCGGTTCTGCTCGCGAACGCAGCAGAGTCCGCCGGTGTGCCCCGGCTGGTGCAGATCTCGTCGACAGGCGCCGACCTCGTGCGCGATGGTGCCACCCCGTCAGAGGTCCCAGACGACTTCGTCGCGTACCTCCGCGCCAAGCTCGGCGCCGAGGAGGACCTGGTGCGCCGTGACCTCGCGTGGACCATCGTGCGGCCTGGAACCCTCACCGACGATGAGGCCACTGGACTGGTACGCCTCGAGCGCACCGGCCCCGACGAAAGCGGCACCGTGCACCCGGAGACCACGGGCAGCATTCCGCGCACCGACGTGGCTGCCGTACTCGCCGAGATGATCCGTACCGGTGCTGGCGCGCGCGCGACCCTGCACCTCATTTCGGGTCCCGCCGGCGTCTCCGAAGCGGTCGCGATCTTCGCCTGACCACGAGGACCCCTCCTCCACAGGGAGGGGTCCGGTGGGGTTCTCCACCGCTGATTCATTGGGATCCGCGGTGTCGGTGGTCGGTGCTTCACTGTCCCTATGGCCACTTCGAATGCCACACCAGGGAACACCCCGGGTGACTCTCCGGACGAGACCTCCGACGGGTTCTCCGAGGACTACGTCGATCCTGTCGCGGTCGATCCTGTCGCGGAAGCGATCAGCGCGGTCATCGACCCGCTTGTGGAGAACGAGAAACTCATCGCGGCCGGATACGCGGAACGCACCCGGTTGTTGGCGCAGCTGGAGGGGCTCGGCCACGACCGGTGGATCATCGCCGGGCTGTGCGGTGACCCGTTGGAGTCCGGTCGGAACGACATCGACACTCAGAACCACGGACCCGCGTGGGATGACGAGGAGCTGGCCCGCCGGAGCATGGCCACCGAGGTCGGCTTCGCCCTGCGACTGAACTCGCAGACCGCGGGCATGATGATCTTCGACGCCGCCCGGCTTGTGGCCCAGCTGCCCCGGTTCCACCGGGCGTTGACCGAGGGTCGGATCGGCTGGGGTCACGCGCTGAGGATGCTCGAGGTCACCGCAGCCCTCCCGGTGGACCTGCCCGAACACGTGCTGCCCAAGCTGGAGGAGATGGTGTTGCCGGCGGCGGAGAAACTCACCGCCACCAAGTTCGCCAAGGTCGCCCGGGAGATCATGGAGTCGCTGCACCCGATCCCTCTCCAGGAGCGTGTCAACGCCGGGGTGAAGGAACGCCGGGTGGTGCTCCGCCCCGATATCAACGGCATGTCCTGGCTGAGCGCCTACCTCAAAGCCGACGAAGCCCAAGCGATCTACGAGCGCCTCACCCAAATCGCCAACACCCTCGACGATGAGGACGCAACCGCAACCGCGGCCGGCACCAGTGCTGATGTCGGAGCGGGAGCTGATGCCGGAGCTGTGGTCGATGCCGATGCCGATGAGATTGGCGAACCTGTCAAGACAGAGCCTGCAGCGGCGACCACGCACGGCACCAACGATGGCGCACCCGGCACCGCCTTCACCGCACCTCAGCCGGACGCACGGATCGTCTGCCGCACCCGTGACCAACGCCGGGCCGACGCTTACCGGGACCTCCTCCTAGACGGTATCGGTGCCGACGGGAAGCTCGGCCGGGGGATCCGCAGCACCGTGCACATCACCATTCCCGTCCTCACTCTGCTCGACCAGGGCGACCAGCCCGCGATCCTGGACGGCTACGGGCCCATCGACGTGGACACCGCGCGCCGGCTCGCGGGAACGGCGACGAGTTTCATCAGCGTCCTCACCCATCCGCACACCGGCTGCGTTCTCTCCATCGGGCGCACCGCCCACGACCCGCCCGCGGATCTGCGGCGGTACGTTCAGATTCGCGACCAAACCTGTCAGGAGCCGGGCTGTAACCGCCGTGCCGTGACCAGCGACATCGACCACACCCAGGCCTGGTCCGCCGGTGGTGACACCAGCGCCGACAACCTCGTCGCCCTCTGCCGAAGCGGCCACCGGTTGAAACACCAAAGCAGCTTCAGCACCAGCCAAGCCCCCGACGGCACCCTCACCTGGACCACGCCCGGGGGCAAGACCTACACCAACATCCGAGCGCAGGATCTCACCCGCGCCGCCCTCAACCCACGGACGGGCGGGGACGCTTCACCTCGCTCCGCGCAACCGGCGAGGCCACAGCCGCCGGGCGAAGCACGTGTGCCAGCGTCTGGACGCGCGGGTCCGGACGACGAGCCTCCGCCGTTCTGACGACTGGACACTCTCGCCCGGAGCGGCGAATGCATCGGCCGACCAGCCCCCGGCCCCGGCCCCCGACGAGGCGCACCCGATAGTTCCCCTGTGGTGCGCCCGTCGTAATCGGTTGGCCGGTCGACTTTCGAGGATGCGTGGCGGGCCCTAGCCCTTGACGGCCCCGGCCATGATTCCGGAGATGAGCTGCTTACCTGCGAGCACGAACAGGATCAACAGCGGGAGAGTGGCCAGCACGGCACCGGCGAGAACGACCGAGTAGTCGATGTAGCGAGCCGACTGCAGCTGGCTGAGCGCCACCTGGAGGGTCGGGTTCTGCGGTGACACGATCATCGGCCAGAGGAAGTCGGTCCAGGCCATCATGAAGGTGAACAGCGACAGGATCGCCATCGCGGGTCGCGCGGCCGGCACGGCCACGTTCCAGAACGTGGTGATCATGTTGGCACCGTCCACCCTGGCGGCCTCGATCAGTTCGTCCGGAATGACATCGACCAGGTACTGGCGCATGAAAAAGACACCGAAAGCCGTGACCAGGGTGGGGATGATGATCGCACCGATGGATCCGGTCCAGCCGAACTGGCGCATCAGGATGAACAGCGGGATGATGCCGAGCTGGGTGGGAATGGCCATCGTCGCGACGACGAACACCATCAGCCCGTTGCTGCCGCGGAACCGGAGCTTCGCGAACGCGTAGCCGGCGAGAGTGGAGAACGACACCACCGAAACGGTGATGATCGTCGACACGATCACGCTGTTGAGCAGGGCCTGCCAGAACGGCACTGTGTCGAAGACCACGGCCACGTTCTCCCAGAACTGCCCGCCGGGCAGCAACGGCGGCCAATCCTGCGACAGCACCGAGGAGGGACTCGCGCCCACCACGACGGACCACCACAGCGGGTAGGTGCCGCCGGCGAACAGCGCGATCAGGATGCCATAGGTGAGGAAGCCAGGCCGGCGGTCGATGCCGAGGCCCTTGTGCTTGGTCTTCTTGGGTGCCGCTGACGCGGATCCGCTGCCGGGCGAGGTCTCGGGGCGGGCAATTGTGTCGGTCATGCGCGGGGCTCCTTTGCGCTGTCTCGGAGCGTTCGGGCGAGCTCGCGTTTGGCTTTTTTGACATCGGAGCGACTATCCGTCGTCGCGATCCGCTGCGAGATCAGGAAGTTGAGCAGGCCGAACGCCACGATGATGAGGAAGAGGATGAAGGCCACAGCTGATGCCTTGCCGAAGTTCTGCCTCTGGAATGCCATCTCCCAGAGGTAGAGCACCGTGGTTTGGAATTGCCGATGCGCTCCGCCCGCGGTCGTGCTCGTCGCGTCGTAGAGGCGCGGCTCGGTGAAGATCTGCAGCCCGCCGATGGTGGCGGTGATGATCACGAAGATCATGGTGGGGCGGATGCTCGGCAGGGTGATCGAGAAGAACCGGCGCACGAAGCCGGCCCCGTCGAGGGCGGCGGATTCGTGGATATCACGCGGAACCGACTGCATCGCGGCGAGAAGGATGAGGGCGTTGTAGCCGGTCCAGCGCCAGTTCACCATGCCGGCGATGGCCAGGTGGCTGGGCAGCACATCCGTCTTCCAACCGATCGGGTCCACGCCGACGAAGCTGAGCAGGTGGTTCACCAAGCCGCTCTGCTCGCTGAACATACTGGAGAAGATCAGGGCGACCGCGACCGGGGTGACGACGTAAGGGATGAGCACGCTCATGCGCCAGAAGGTCTTGGCGCGCAGGTTCTGGTCGAGGATGGCGGCGATGGCCGTGGCGACGACGAGCTGCGGGATGCTCGAGAGCAGGAAGATGCTCATTGTGTTGAACAGGGAGTTCCAGAACAACGGGTCGGCGAGTTCCGCGGTGTAGTTGTCGAAGCCGACCCACTCCCCCGGGCCGCTGAGCAGGTTCCAGTTGTTGAGGGACACCACGAAGGTGTAAATCAGCGGGAACAGTCCCACGAGACCGAACAGCACGAAGAACGGCGAGATGTACAGGTACGGCGAGAGCTTGACGTCGAGACGGCTCAGCTTGTGCTTATAGGTGAGGGCGCTCGCGCGACCGGGGCGCTTGAGAGGAGCGGGAGCGCTGATCTCTGGTTCGAGTGTTCGTGTCATGTGACTTTCTGCCTTCAAGTCGGGCTCCCCGACGCCTGGATTCGGCGGCGGGGAGCCCGGTCGAGCGGATTCTTGCTACTACTTGTTGGTGATGAGCTGGTCGAACAGCGTCATGGCGTCATCCCAGGCCTTGTCGCCTGAGACACCCTGGTCGAGCGAGATCGCGGACGGGCCGAAGACCTGCTCCTGGATCGTCGAGTCGTCCGGGCCCTTGAACTGGGCCTTCACTCCGTCGGCACGCTTGGTGAGGATTTCAGCGATCGGCGCGTCGTTGAAGAACGCGGAAACGCCGGTTGCTTCAGCAAGAGCGGGATCCGTCTGGGCTGCGGTGACGCTCGGGAACGGGCCCTGCGCCTTGAACTCGGCGACCTGCTGGTCAGCGTCGGTCAACCAGGCGGCCAGGTCAGCGGCTTCCTGCGGGTGCTTGGACTGCGTCGGAACGGTCAGGAAGGTTCCACCCCAGTTGGTTGCACCGCCGGGGAAGACGTCGGCGAAGTCCCAGCCGGCGGTCGCGCCGGTGGCGTCGCCGCCTGCGGTCTCAACCTGGCCCTGGACGACTCCGAGCATCCAGCCCGGGCACATGAAGGTCGCGAAGGTTCCGTCGGTGAACGACGCACCCTTGTTCCAGTCCCACTGGGTCTGCGCGGCGGAGAGGCCCTTGCTGTCAGCCGTTGCCAGCTTCGTCCAGGCTGCCTTGAGGTCGGCGTTGTCGACGACGTTGAGCTCGCCATCCGCGGTGTAGTAGCCCTCGTCCATCTGGTTCACCATGGAGTTCCAGATGAAGCCGGACTGGTCGAACCAGGCCTTGCCGGTTGCCTTCTGGTACTGCTCTCCGAGTGCGAAGTAGCTGTCCCAGGTTGCGTCGTTGCCACCGAGTGCTGCGGCAACCTCGGCGCGGTCGGTCGGGAGCCCCGCTGCGGCGAAGGCCTTGCTGTTGTAGCACAGGCCCTCCGGGCCGATGTCGGTGCCGTAGCCGATGATGCGGCCGTCCGCGTCGGTGCCCTGGGCGAGCTTCCACGGAACCCAGCGGTCCTTGATCTTGTCTGCACCATAGTCGGAGAGATCGACGAACTGGTCAGACACATCCATGATCGAGCCGAGCCAGCCCTCTTCCACGGCGGTGACGTCGGACAGTCCGCTTCCGGCGGCGATCTTGGTGAACGCATCCGTGCGGGCGTTGCCACCCGTGTCGATGTTGTTGGCCTTGATCGTGATGCCCGGGTTGGCGGCCTCGTACTCTGCGTAGAGGTCGGCCATTCCCATGCTGCCGAACGTGGTGACGGTCAGCTCGATGGCCTTGTCGCCTGATGCATCGTCGGTGCCGGCTGAGGAACAGCCTGTTGCGATGAGGGCGAAGGATGCGGCGCAGGCTACTGCGGCCCCAACCTTGGTGCGTTGTGAGAACTTCACTTTCACTCCTTTGTGTGCGTGTGCGTGTGCGAATGCAGAACGTGTGTGCGGGAATACGTGTCGTGCCGGCGAACGCCTCCGGGGACACGCTCACCAATCATGTGTGAGAGCGCTCTCATCACCTGCGTGAGAGCGCTCTCATTGATCACCGCCACCTTAGGACACCAGCGGAGCGCTTGTCAAGGCGACCAGCTCGGGCGGCCGCGGACCACCGACTCGGCGACCGCACAGCGCGCTGTCGGCCCCCGTTGGACTTGCGAAATAGAATGACCCCATGACAATGGGAACCCGGAGTGCGCGGCCGCCCCAGCCGACCCTCGAGATGGTGGCCGCCGCCGCGGGCGTGTCCCGTGCCACGGTCAGCCGGGTCGTCAACGGCTCACCGAAGGTGCGGCCGGAGGTCGTGGAGTCGGTTCAAGCGGCCATCGAGCAGCTCAACTACGTGCCCAACCGGGCCGCCAGATCGCTGGCCAGCCACCAGACGCAGTCCGTGGCCCTTGTCGTGCCCGAAGACATGACCAAGTTCTTCGGCGACCCCTACTTCGCCGCCGTCGTGCAGGGCATCACGCAGCGCCTCGACGAGAGCGACTACACGCTCAACCTGCTCGTCGCCTCGAGCGACCCGCGGCACAAGACCATGCGCTACCTGCGTTCGGGCAACGTCGACGGTGCCCTCGTCATCTCGCACCACACCGGCGACGATTTTGTGGCCAACCTCGAGTCCACCATGCCCGTCGTCTTCGGTGGCCGGCCCACCAACCACTCCGGCGCAGACAACTACTTCGTCGACGTCGACAACGTCGCGGGCGCGATCAGCGGTGTGCAGCACCTCATCGACATCGGGCGGCACCGGGTCGGCACCATCACCGGCCCCGTCGACATGCCCGCCGGTATCGACCGCCTCAACGGGTTCCGCCACGCGCTGGGCCAGGCCGGGCTCCCGGCGGATGCGGTGGAGCACGGCGACTTCACGGCCGCCGGCGCCGCCGCCGCCACCCGCCGTTTGCTGGAGCGCAGCCCCGACATCGACGCTCTCTTCGTGGCCAGCGACCTCATGGCCGTCGGCTCCATGGGTGTGCTCGCCGAACTGGGCCGGGCCGTGCCCCGGGATATCGCCGTGGTGGCATTCGACGACAGTCCGGCCGCGCTGTCGGGCCCGATCTCGCTGACCACTGTGAGCCAGCCATCCAAGGAGATGGGCTTCGCCATGGCCGACCTGCTGCTGCGTCTGCTGGCCGGCGATGACGCCGTGCCGCACCACAACATCATGCCGACCCGCCTGGTACTGCGCGACTCGGCCTGAGCCGGCTCAGCCTGAGCCGGCTCAGCCTGACTCGGGTCAGCCTGACTCGGGTCAGCCCAGCTGCGGCACGACCTCGCGCGCGATGAAGTCCAGGTGGTCGAGGTCGGCCAGGTCCATGATCTGCAGGTAGACGCACTCCACGCCGTCCTCGGCGAGCGCGCCGAGCCGGTCAACGATCTCGCTCGTGGTTCCGGCCACCCCGTGTTCGCGGAGCTCACCTGGCTCCCGGCCCACGGCGGCTGCCCGGCGCGCGAACTCGGCCTCATCCGCTCCGGCGACCGCGATGAGCGCGGTCGAGTACACCAGCTCGCGGGGGTCGCGGCCTACCGCTTCGCAGGCTCGGCGCACCCCGGCGAACTTTCCCGGAATGTCGGCGAACTCCGGGAAGGGCAGGTTGAACTCGGTGGCGAACCGCGCGGCCAGCGCCGGGGTGCGCTTGGCGCCGCCGCCGCCCACGATCACCGGCACGCGGGCCTGGCTGGGCTTGGGCAGGGCGGGCGAGTCGATGAGCGCATAGTGCTCACCGGCGAAGCTGTAGGTCTGGCCCACCGGGGTCTCCCAGAGGCCGGTCACGATCTCGAGCTGCTCCTCGAGCATGCCGAACCGCTTGGCCGGGAACTGGATCCCGTAGGCCAGGTGTTCCTGTTCGAACCAGCCGGTGCCCAGGCCGAGTTCCACCCGGCCCTTCGACATCTGGTCCACCTGGGCCACCTGGATCGCCAGGATCCCCGGCGGCCGGTAGGTGACCGACGACACCAGGGTGCCCAGCCGGATGCGCTCGGTCTCGCGGGCGAGGCCGGCCAGCGTGGTCCAGGCATCCGTCGGGCCCGGCAGTCCCGAAACGTGATCCCCCATCGCGAGGTAGTGGTCGGAGCGGAAGAACGCGTCGAAGCCGAGCGTCTCTGTGGCCTGCGCGACCGCGAGGATGTCGTCGTAGCTGGCACCCTGCTGGGGCTCGGTGAAGATGCGGAGTCTCATGCTCCCAGTCTTGTCTCCCGCTCGGCGTCGACGAAATCGACCCCGGGGAGCCCGCCGAGCCGCTCGTGCATCACGGCCAGGGACTCCGGGTTCTGGTCGATGAGCAGGAACCGGCGGCCGAGCGCGGCCGCGACGGCACCCGTGGTGCCGCTACCGGCGAAGAAGTCCAGCACCCAGTCGCCCTCACGGCTGGACGCCTGGATCATGCGGCGCAGGATCCCCACGGGCTTCTGGGTGGGGTATCCGGTCTTCTCCTTGCCCGTGGGCGAGACGATGGTGTGCCACCAGACATCCGTGGGCAGCTTGCCCTTGGCCACCTTCTCGGGCGTCACCAGGCCCGGGGCCATGTACGGCTCACGATCCACCGTGCTGGAGTCGAAGTAGTAGCTCTTCGGGTTCTTCACGTAGACCAGGATCGTGTCGTGCTTGGTGGGCCAGCGGTTCTTGGACTTGGCACCGTAGTCGTAGGCCCAGATGAGTTCGTTGAGAAAGCACTCCCGGCCGAAGAGGGCGTCGAGCAGCACCTTGGCGTAGTGCGCCTCGCGGTAGTCGAGGTGCAGGTAGAGCGTGCCGTCGTCAGCGAGTAACCGCCAGGCCTCGATCAGCCGCGGCTCGAGGAACGCCCAGTAATCCTCGAACTGATCGTCGTAGCCGAGCAGATCGCCCTTGATGCGCTCGTACCGTTGGCCCTTGAAGCCCGTGATGGTCCCGGCCGCATGCGCGCCGCTGGCCTGGGTGCTGCGCACAGACGTGGTGGCCTGCCGCTTCTGCGACCGGCCGGTGTTGAACGGCGGGTCGAGGTAGATGAGCGTGAACGCCCCGTCGGGAAGCGTCGGCAGCACCTCGAGGTTGTCGGCCTCGATGACCCTGCTGGGAGAGGCCTGAGTCCACGCGTTTGGCATTCCCTCATTCTGTCAGTCGGCCTACGCTGTTCCGATGACGACCGACGAATTGACCACAGACGGAACCGGCGCGCGGGTGGAGCACGAGCCCGAGGTCTCGCGCTACACCCTCTGGCAGGATGGCGAGCCCGTCGGCCTGGCCGACTACCGCATCGTGGGCGAGGAGCTGCGCTTCATCCACACCGAGGTGGATCCGGCCCGGCGCGATCACGGCCTGGCGAGCATCCTGGTGGAACAGGCGCTCGATGACGTGCGCACCCGCACGGATTTCACCGTGGTGGCGGATTGCCCGTTCGTCGCGGAGTGGATCGACTCGCACGCGGAGTACCAGGACCTCCTCAGCCGCGGCCGCTAGCGTCTCTGGGCTGTTCGCGGGCCGTTAGGGAACGCGGCCGATCCACTCGTCGGTGCTGAACTTGCTCTCGACCAGGTCGGCGGCCTTGGCATATTCCTCATCGGTGATATCTCCAGGCGTGGCCCCGTACAGGCTCGTGAAGGTCTGCTTCATGCGGTCGATGATCTCGGCCCGGCTGAGCCCGGTCTGGCTGCGCAACGGATCCACGCGCTTGGCGGCGCTGGTGATGCCCTTGTCACTGAGCTTCTCCCGGCCGATGCGCAGCACCTGCACCATCTTCTCGCCGTCCATGTCGTAGCTCATGGTCACGTGGTGCAGCACGGCACCGCTGCCTAGGCGCTTCTGCGCGGCACCGCCGATCTTGCCGGTGGGGCTCGTGATGTCGTTGAGCGGCTGGTAGTGCGCGTCGATACCGAGCGACTTGAGGGCCGTGATGACCCACTCGTCGAGGAAGGCATAGGAATCGGCGAAGGTCATGCCGTGCACGAGCTCGGTGGGCGCGTAGATCGAATACGTGATCACGGAACCGGCCTCCATGAACATCGCGCCGCCACCGCTCACCCGGCGCACCACGGTGAAGCCGTGCTTCTCGGCGTTGACCGCGTCGACCTCGTTCTTGAGCGACTGGAAGCTGCCGATGACGACGGCGGGCTCGTTCCATTCCCAGATGCGCAGGGTGGGCTGGCGACGGCCCTCGCCCACCTCGACGGCCAGGACCTCGTCGAGCGCCATCTGCATCACGGGCGGCACGGCCTTGGCGTGGATGAGCTGCCAGTCGTAGTCGCGCCAGCTGCTCGCGTGGGCGAGTGAACGCCGCACGGCCACGGCGACCGACTCGGGTGAGAAGCCGAGCAGGGTGGCCTCGGGCGGCAGTGCCGCCCGCACGGCAGCGGCGATGGTCGCCGCGTCGCTGTCGGCGGCGAGCCCGTTCACCGCTTGGTTGATGTCCTCGAGGGCATCGTCGGGTTCGAGGAAGAAGTCGCCGGCCAGGCGGAAACCGCTGATGACGTTGTCGACGACCTCGAGGTCGACCACAACGAGCTTGCCGCCAGGAACCTTGTATTCACCATGCATGAGCCCAGCCTAATCGTCGGTCGGGGCCGTCCCTGCGGGCTCGGGAAGGTGCGCATCGAGCCAGGAGACCAGGTCGGCGAGGACCTCGTCGCGGTTGGTCTCGTTGAACACCTCGTGCCGGGCGCCGGGGTAGACGATCACCCGCACATCCGTCAGCCCCGACCGGTGCCGGTAGGCCTCGGCCAGCTTCTGGGCGCTGCGTTCTCCGCCGACCGGGTCGTCGCCCCCGACCTGGATGAGCAGGGGCAGCCCGGCGGGGAGGCCGCGCGCCGGGCGGCCGAGGATGCGGGCGGCATCGCGCAGCCCGAACAACGTGGCCAGCGGCACGCTCGTCGTGAGCGGATCGGCCACGAACGCCGCCGCCACGGCCGGGTCCCGGCTGAGCCATTCGGCTCCGGTCGAGCCCAGGTGCTTGTGTTTGCGGTTGAGGTCGCCGCTGTCGAGGTAGCCGGGCCAGCGGTAGGCGGTGCCGGTGAGAACGACGGCCTGGTAGTCGTCGGGATGCTGGTTGACGAGCATCTGGGCCATGAACGACCCCCAGCTGTGGCCGACGAGCACCAGCGGCAGGGGCGGGACCCCCGGCTCGGCCTGCTCGATCGCTAGGCGGCGGATCTCGGCGGTGAAGCCGTGCACGGCCGCGACAGCGGCGCGCAGGCCGCCCGGGCCGAGCCGGCCGAGCATGTCGGCGTTGCCGCCGTGCTGGCGCATCCCGGTCTGCCCGTGGCCACGGTGATCGTCGGCGTAGACGGTGTACCCGGCCAGGTTCAGCGCGCGCGCCACCTCGCGGTAGCGCAGGGCGTGTTCGCCCACCCCGTGCACGAGCTGCACGATGGCGCGGGGATGGTCGACCGGCCAGGCGTAGTACACGATGGGGACGCCGTATTCGTCAATGAAGGTGGGCACGGGCTCATTCTGCCGTAACTGGTGCCCGTGCGGACATCTGCGCCCGGCACACCGGGTGCAGATGTCCGCACCGGGACCAGTTGTGGGCGCCGCACGGCGCTCCGGAGGCCGCTGGCGGGCCCGCGGGAATCATTAGCATGGCTAATTTGTTAGGCTAAGTAATCATGACTCTCCTTCCTCCGACTCCCCCTGCCGCGGCGGCGCACACCAAGCGCCGCACCGTCGCCGAACTGAGCCACGACTTCCGGCTGGCCAACGGCCGGCTCGCCCGGCGCGTGCGCCAGGAACAGGCCGAGAACGAACTCACCGGCGGCCAGTTCTCAGCCCTCGGCGCCGTCTTCCGGCTGGGGCCGATGACCCTCAGCGCGCTCAGCGAGGAGGAACGGGTCACCCCGCCCTCGATGAATCGCACCGTGAACGCGCTGGTGCAGGCGGGCCTGGTCGACCGGGCCGGCTCGGCCGAGGACGGCCGCAAGGTCATCCTCACCGTCACCCCGGCCGGGCTGGCACTGGTGAAGGAGACTCGCCGCCGCCGCGATGACTGGATCGCCAAGCGCATCCTGCGGCTCACCCCCGAGCAGCGCCAGGTTCTGGCCGCCGCCACCGACATCATGAAGGAGCTCACCGACAGTTGAGTGCAATGTTCCGCTCCCTGAGCGTGGTCAATTACAGGATCTGGTTCGCCGGCGCCCTGGTGTCCAACGTGGGCACCTGGATGCAGCGCACGGCCCAGGACTGGATCGTGCTGACCCAGCTCACCGACTACAACGCCACCGCGGTGGGCATCGTGATGGCCCTGCAATTCGGGCCCCAACTGCTGCTGATGCCGTGGTCGGGTCTCATCGCGGACAGGTTCGACCGGCGCAAGCTGCTGATGCTCACCCAGACCCTGATGGGCATGCTGGCGCTAGGGCTGGGCATCATCACCGTGACGGGCGTGGTCGAGCTCTGGCACGTCTACCTCTTCGCCCTCGGCCTGGGCGTGGTGGCCGCCATCGACGCTCCCGCCCGACAGACCTTCGTCTCCGAACTGGTTCCCGACGACAACCTCTCGAACGCCGTGGCGCTCAACTCGGCCTCGTTCAACGGCGCCCGGCTGATCGGCCCGGCCGTGGCCGGCGTGCTCACGGTGGCGGTCGGCGCCGGCTGGGTCTTCCTGATCAACGCCGTGACCTTCGCCTTCACGGTGTTCGCCATGACCCTGCTCCGCACCAAACAACTCCGCAAGCAACCGCGCGCGCCGCGCGAGCGCGGCCAGCTCTTGGCCGGTTTCCGTTACGTGTGGCAGCGGCCCGATATCGTCGCCGTACTGATCACCGTGTTCCTGGTGGGCACCTTCGGGTTCAACTTCGCGATCTTCACCTCCACGATGGCCACCGTGGAGTTCGGTATGGGTGCCAGCGAGTTCGGCATGCTGAGCTCGATCATGGCGGTGGGCAGCGTGGCCGGCGCCCTGCTGTCCGCACGGCGGAGCCGACCGAGGATGCGCCTGGTGGTCGGCGGCGCGTTCTTCTTCGGCCTCTCCTGCACGGTTGCGGCGCTGATGCCCACCTACCTCACCTTCGCGATCTCACTCGCGTTCGTGGGGCTTGCCTCGCTCACCCTGATGACCACGGCGAACGCCTATGTGCAGACCACCACCGAGCCCGCCATGCGCGGCCGGGTGATGGCGCTCTACATGGCCATCTTCGCCGGCGGCACGCCGCTCGGCGCTCCGCTGGTCGGCTGGGTGGCCGACCAGTACGGTCCGCGCTGGTCCATCGGCGTCGCCGCCGTGTCTGGGCTGCTCGCGGCCGCGGCCGTGCTGTTCTGGATGATCAAGTACCAGCGCCTGCGCGTGCGCATCCGGCCGCGCACCTCACCCCGCACGGCACGATTCAATGTGCGACACCGGGGCGACGGTCGTCCGCTCACCTCGGCCATCCGCGTCGTGTCAGACAGGGCCGCCGCGGCGGAACGCGACCGTGATCGCGAGACCGCGACGCGGGAGATCGCGGTGATCGAGGCGACCACTCCGCGCTGAAGCTGACGCGGTCGCCGGCTCAGCTTCCGGTGGACGCCCGCACCACGAGTTCGGGCTGGAAGACGACCTGCTCGTGCTCGGCCGCGGCACCGCCTGCCGCCTCCCGCAGGAGCAAATCAACGGCCGTGTAGCCGATCAGCTCGCTGGGCTGGCGGATGGACGACAGCGGCACGACGGCCGCCGAGGCGAAGGCGATGTCGTCATAGCCGATCAAGGCGATGTCGCCCGGGACCTGGATACCGCCGCTCATGTTCAGGGCCTGGAGCACGCCGAGGGCGAGCAGGTCGTTCGCCGCGAAGACCGCGTCCGGACGCTCGGCTCGGGGCCTCGCCAGGATGGCTTCTCCGGCCCGGCGGCCTTCCAAGACCGACAACGCGGTGGTCTCGATCACGTTGAGACTCGCGCCGGCCTGCTCGGCCACAGCCCGGCGGGCGCCGGCGAGCCGATCGGTGACCTGGCGAAGGCTCGCGGGTCCGCCGACGAAGGCCAGCCGCCGCCGACCCCGCTCCAGCAGGTGCTTCGCAGCGGCGAAACCTCCGGCCGGGTCGTCTACGGACACCGAGGAGAAACTTCGGTCACCCGCCTCGCGGTCGATCAGGACCGTGGCCGTTCCGCGCTCGCGCAGCCCGGCGAGGCGCTCGTTCGCGTCATCGACCGGCGATACGAGAATCCCGAACACCCGCTGCTCCTCGAACAGATCGAGGTAGGCGTTCTCGCGCTGCACGTCGTCGTCGCTGTTGCCGAGCAGCACGGTGAGGCCCGCCTCGGCGGCGCGCTTCTCCGCGCCGCGCGCCAGGTCGGTGAAGAACGGATTGCCCACGTCGAGAACGACGAGGCCGATGCTGCGGCTCCGCCCGGCGCGCAGCTGGCGGGCGGCGTCGTTGCGCACGAAGCCCAGTTGGCGGATCGCGGCCTGCACCCGCTCCACGGTGTCCGGCGCCACCTTGTCCGGGCGGTTCATCACATTCGACACCGTGCCGACGGAAACCTTGGCAAGGGCCGCCACCTCGCGCACGCTTACCGCCATGTGAGCTCATCCAATCGCTGCTGTCGCTCCACCTTATCCGCCGTCGATGACGCGGCCGGGGGCCGGTGACCCGCGGCCGGGTGCGGCCAGGTGCACCGATTGACAGCCGCCCACTGTCGATCTATGTTCGAGGCCCGGCCATTTAAACGATTCAATGCAACGGCGGGCACCCGCCACCGCCACGAAAGGACCTCCGTGCAACGCGTCTGCTTCCAGCTGCAGGTGAAGCCCGATCGCATCGACGCCTACGTCACTCGGCACGCAGAGGTGTGGCCCGACATGCTCGAGGCGCTGCGCGACACCGGCTGGACTAACTACTCGCTGTTCCTGCGCGAGGACGGACTGCTGATCGGCTACGTCGAGACCGAATCGCTCGCCGCGAGCCAGGCCGGGATGGCCCAGACCTCGGTGAATGCCCGGTGGCAGGCGGAGATGGCCGAGTTCTTCGTCGACCTCGATGGCACTCCCGACCAGGGCTTTCTCCCGCTGCGTGAGGTTTTCAACCTGGAGGACCAGCTGCGCGGCCTCCCGCAGACTTGACTCCATTGAAACGATTCATTTAGACTCGCACACACCGCTCCCGGCTCTCACAGAGAAGTGACCCTCATGACGTCGTTCGATTCCATCACCGCCCAGCTGGCTGCCCAGGCCATCGAACTGCCCTCCTGGGCATTCGGCAATTCCGGCACCCGGTTCAAGGTGTTCTCCACACCTGGCACGCCCCGCACCATCCAGGAGAAGATCGCGGATGCCGCCACGGTGCACAAGCACACCGGGCTGGCCCCCACCGTGGCGCTGCACATCCCCTGGGACAAGGTGGACGACTACGCGGCCCTGCGCGGCTTCGCCGGCGACCACGGCCTCCAGCTCGGCACCGTCAACTCCAACACCTTCCAGGACGACGCCTACAAGTTCGGCAGCCTCACGCACACGGATGCCGCGGTGCGCCAGAAAGCCATCGACCACCACTTCGACTGCATCGACATCATGCACGCCACGGGTTCGCGCGACCTCAAGATCTGGCTCGCCGACGGCACCAACTACCCCGGCCAGGGCGATATCCGCGGCCGTCAGGACAGGCTCGCCGACTCCCTCGCCGCCATCTACGAGCGCATCGGGGCCGAGCAGCGGCTCGTGCTCGAGTACAAGTTCTTCGAGCCGGCGTTCTATCACACCGATATTCCCGACTGGGGAACCTCCTACGCCCAGGTCTCGGCCCTCGGCGAGCGCGCCCTGGTCTGCCTCGACACCGGCCACCACGCCCCCGGCACCAACATCGAGTTCATCGTCGCCCAGCTGTTGCGGCTCGGCAAGCTCGGCTCGTTCGACTTCAACTCCCGCTTCTACGCCGACGACGACCTCATCGTCGGCGCCGCCGACCCGTTCCAGCTCTTCCGCATCCTCTACGAGGTCATCCGCGGCGCAGGCTTCGGCCCGGACTCCCCGGTGGCTTTCATGCTCGACCAGTGCCACAACGTGGAGGACAAGATCCCCGGCCAGATCCGTTCGGTGCTCAACGTGCAGGAGATGACCGCCCGCGCGCTGCTGGTGGACGGCACCGCCCTCCGCTCCGCGCAGGACGCCGGCGACGTTCTCGGCGCCAACGGCATCCTGATGGACGCCTTCTACACCGACGTGCGCGGGGACCTCGCCGCCTGGCGCCAGACCCGCGGGCTGCCAGCCGACCCCATGGCCGCCTACGCGGCATCCGGCTACCAGGCGCAGATCACCGCCGACCGCGCGGGCGGCCAGCAGGCCGGCTGGGGCGCCTGACGCCCACACCTGTTGCCAGTGCGGACAATTGCGCCCCGCGTACCGGGCGCAATCGTCCGGACCGGGAACAGGTGGGCCGCGTTGGCTCGCGGTCCCTCGCTCCACCTCACTCTGACCTCGAAAGAAGTTCGTCATGACCAACCCCACTGCTCTGGAGCTCATCACCCGTTCCAACCGGCTCGGCGCCGACCCTAAGAACACCAATTACGCCGGCGGGAACACCTCGGCCACGGGCACCGAAACCGACCCGGTCACCGGTGAGCAGATCCAGCTGCTCTGGGTCAAGGGCTCCGGCGGCGACCTAGGCACCCTCACCGAGCCCGGGCTGGCCGTGCTGCGGCTGGACCGCATGCGCGCCCTCGCCAACGTGTACCCCGGCGTCGACCGCGAAGACGAGATGGTCGCCGCCCTCGACTACACGCTGCACGGCAAGGGCGGCGCGGCGCCGTCGATCGACACCCCCATGCACGGGCTGGTGGATGCCGCGCATGTCGACCACCTGCACCCGGATGCCGGCATCGCCATCGCGACCGCCGCCGACGGGGAGGCGCTCACCGGAACCATCTTCGGCGACCGGGTGGTCTGGGTGCCCTGGCGCCGCCCCGGCTTCCAGCTCGGCCTGGACATCGCGGCCATCAAGGACGCCAACCCGCAGGCCATCGGTTGCATCCTCGGCGGCCACGGCATCACGGCCTGGGGAGACACCAGCTCGGTCTGCGAGGCGAACTCGCTGTGGATCATCGACACGGCCACCGCCTATATCGCCGAGCACTCGTCGCCCGAACCGTTCGGCGCCGAGTTGACCGGCTTCGGCGCGCTGTCCGAGGCCGACCGCCGCGCCAAGGCGGCCGCGCTCGCTCCCACCCTGCGCGGTCTGGTCTCCACCGACAGCACCAAGGTCGGGCACTTCACCGACGCCCCCGAGGTGCTCGACTTCCTCTCCCGCAGCGAGCACCCGCGCTTGGCCGCCCTGGGCACGAGCTGCCCCGACCACTTCCTGCGCACCAAGGTGAAGCCGCTGCTGCTCGACCTCCCGGCGGAGGCGTCGGTCGAGGACTCGATCGCCCGGCTGCAGGAGCTGCACGAGGCCTACCGGGCCGACTACCAGGCCTACTACGACCGGAACAGGGCCGCGGACTCCCCCGCCATCCGCGGCGCCGACCCGCTCATCGTGCTGATCCCCGGCGTGGGCATGTTCAGCTACGGCGCCAACAAGCAAACCGCCCGGGTGGCCGGCGAGTTCTACCTCAACGCCATCAACGTCATGCGCGGCGCCGAGGGCCTCTCGAGCTACGCCCCGATCGACGAGGCCGAAAAGTTCAAGATCGAATACTGGGCGCTCGAAGAAGCCAAGCTGCAGCGGATGCCTACACCCAAGCCCCTGGCCACCCGGGTGGCGCTCGTCACCGGCGCGGCCTCCGGCATCGGCAAGGCCATCGCCACCCGCCTGGCGGCCGAGGGCGCCTGCGTCGTCATCGCCGACCTCGACCTGGCCACGGCGCAGGCCGCCGCCGCCGAGATCGGCAACCAGGATGTGGCGATCGGCGTGCAGGCGAACGTCACCGTGGAAGCAGAGGTGCAGGCATCCGTGGACGCCGCGGTGCTCGCCTTCGGCGGCCTCGACCTGGTCGTGAACAACGCCGGGCTGTCGCTGTCCAAGTCGCTGCTGGAGACCACGGTGGCCGACTGGGATCTGCAGCACAACGTCATGGCGAAGGGTTCGTTCCTGGTTTCCCGAGCGGCGGCGAAGGTGCTCATCGAGCAGAAGCTCGGCGGCGACATCATCTACATCTCGTCGAAGAACTCGGTGTTCGCCGGGCCCAACAACATCGCGTACTCGGCCACCAAGGCCGATCAGGCCCACCAGGTGCGCCTGCTGGCGGCCGAACTCGGCGAGTACGGAGTGAAGGTCAACGGCATCAACCCCGACGGCGTCGTGCGCGGCTCCGGTATCTTCGCCGGCGGCTGGGGCGCCAAGCGCGCCGCCGTCTACGGGGTGGCTGAAGACGATCTGGGCACGTACTACGCCCAGCGCACCCTGCTCAAGCGCGAAGTGCTGCCGGAGAACGTGGCCAACGCCGTGTTCGTGCTCTGCACGAGCGACCTCAGCCACACCACCGGCCTGCACATCCCGGTCGACGCCGGCGTCGCCGCCGCGTTCCTTCGGTGAGCGCGGCGAACGGCACCGTCGCCGCGGTCGACCTGGGCGCGTCGAGCGGCCGGGTGATGCTCGGGCAGGTCGGCCCGAACCGGCTCGACCTGCACTCGGTGGCCCGGTTCCCGAACAATCCGGTGCGCACCATCGACGGCCTGCACTGGAACATCCTGGAGCTGTACCGCAACTCGCTCGGCGGCCTGCGCGCGGCCACGCGGGAGGCTCCCGAGCTGGCCAGCGTCGGGATCGATTCCTGGGCCGTCGACTACGCGCTCCTGCGCGGCGACCGGATGCTGGGGGCCCCCTTCCACTACCGGGACGACCGCACCGCAGCAGGGGTGCAGGCCACCCACGCCCTGGTGCCGCCGGCCGAGTTGTACGGCCGGAACGGCCTGCAGGTACTGCCCTTCAACACCCTGTATCAGCTGGCGGCGGACCGGGTCGGCGGGGACCTCGCCGTTGCCGACGGTCTGCTGCTGATCCCCGACCTGCTCGGCTTCTGGCTGACCGGCCGGAGGGTCGCCGAGCGTAGCAACGCCTCGACCACCGGGCTGTTGCGTGCCGTCGGGGGCGCCGCCGCCGACTGGGACACCGAGCTGATGGGCCGGCTGAGCTTGCCACGCACACTGTTTCCCGACCTCGTCTCCGCGGGCGAAGCCATCGGGCCACTGCTGCCCGCCGTGGCCGCCGATGTCGGCGCGAACCGGCTCGAACTGGTGGCGGTGGGCTCGCACGACACCGCATCCGCCGTCGTGGGGGTGCCGATGCTCACCGATGACTGCGCCTACATCTCCAGTGGCACCTGGTCGCTCGTGGGGGTCGAACTCTCGGCCCCGGTGCTCTCGGAGGCCAGCCGCGCGGCGAACTTCACCAACGAGGGCGGGGTGGACAATCGTGTGCGCTACCTGCGCAACGTGATGGGCCTCTGGCTGCTCAGCGAGTCGATCCGCACCTGGGAGCGCGACGGCGACCCCGTCGACCTGCCGGCCCTGCTCGCCCAGGCCGCCGCACTGCCCGGAGCGACCACCCTCTTCGACGTCGACGACCCCCGCTTCCTGGCGCCGGGAAACATGCCCGATCGTATCGACGAGTACTGCCGGGAGCACGGCACCCGCCCGCCCGACAGCCGGGCGGAACTGGTGCGTGGCATCGTGGAGAGCCTCGCGGCCGCCTACGCCCGCACCCTCCGCACGATCACCGAACTCTCGGGCCAGCCCGTGCGCACCGTGCACCTCGTCGGTGGCGGATCGCAGAACGAGCTGCTCTGCCAGCTCACGGCCGACTACACCGGGTTGCCGGTGCTGGCCGGCCCGGTGGAGGCCACCGCGATCGGGAACGTACTCCTGCAGGCCCGGGCGCAAGGCTTCGCCAGCGGCAGCCTGGAAAGCCTGCGGGCGCTCGTGCATCAGTCCTATCCGCCCCGCGTCTACTCGCCGACACCGCGGGCACGGGTCGTGCACGCTAACATTTCAGACTAGGTAGAGCGACACGGAAACGGCGGGCACGGGTGGACCTTCACGCGATCATCTCGATGCTCAGCGAGATCCTCACCATCGTGGGCCTGCTCGTCGGTCTTCCGCTCTACATCGCCGGCCTGTCGGTGCGTGGTTTCGGCGGCCGCTGGGTGCAGACCGACGGTGTCGTCGCCGCCACCGCGTCCGGCCCGGTGATCCGCTGGTTCGACAGCACCGGCGAAGTGCACGAAGCCCTGGCCGACAGCCACGAGACGGTACACCTGGAACCCGGCGACGATGTCACCGTGTGGTTCAGCGCCCGCGCGCCCGAGCGCTGCCGCACCCACTCGCCCGACCACGACGGCAAGGCCCTGCGGCTGACCGGATTGATCCTGCTCGCGCTGGGTGTCGCCTCGGCGATCCTGGGGGTCGTGCTGCTGTTCTTCTAGCCGCTCGAGCTGCTCGCCACGACCCGACGGTCACGGCGGCGTGCTGCAGGGGTTGCCGTTAGACCCGCGACGACGGATGCTGGCGTTCAGAACCATATCCAGAATCTCCATACAGAGAGGTATGCCATGGACAAGATCATCATTCTCACCGGAGACGCCGCTGAGACGCTCGAGGTGTTCTACCCGTACCAGCGCCTGCGCGAGGCCGGCTACGAGGTGCACATCGCCGCCCCGGAGAAGAAGAAACTGCAATTCGTGGTGCACGACTTCGTCGACGGCTTCGACACCTACACCGAGAAGCTCGGCCACATGTGGGATGCCGACATCGCGTTCAAGGACGTGAATCCCGCCGACTACCTCGCCGTGGTGGTTCCGGGCGGCCGGGCACCGGAGTACATCCGCAACGACGAGGACGCCAAGCGCATCGTGCGGCACTTCTTCGAGACCAACGCGCCGGTCGCCGCGCTCTGCCACGGGCCCATGCTGCTGGCCGCGGCCGGGGTGCTGCAGGGGCGCACCTCCTCGGCGTATCCCGCCCTCAAACTGGACGTGGAACTGGGCGGGGGCACCTTCGAGAACGGCGCGGCCGTCGTGGACGGCAACCTGGTCTCCGGCCGGGCCTGGCCCGACCACCCCGAGTGGATGCGCGAGTTCATGAAGCTCCTCGACGACGCCCGGGTGCAGAGCCGGCCCGTGGAGGCCGCCGCCACCGCGTAGCCTGTATGCACGTGCGCGATTCCCGCGTGCGGCAGAGAGGATGCCCGTGGACACCACACTGCTCCGGCGTTTTGTCGCCGTCGCCGAGGAACTGGACATCGCCCGCGCCGCGAAGAACCTCAACGTGTCGCGCACGACGCTGATGAAGTCGGTCGCCGCGCTGGAGGCCGAGCTCGGAGTGCCGCTGTTCGAACCCGCCGCCGACAACCCCTTCCTCACCGAAGCCGGGATCGCCCTGTTAGGCGAGTCCAAGGGGCTGCTGGCCCACATGCCACCGGCCGGCGGCCCCTCCCAGGGCTCGGGCAACAGCAGTGGATCCGGCGGCGGCAAGGCCAAAGCGTCAAAGGGGCGTGGTCGCGCACCCGCCGTCAAAGGCCAGTCCGCCCCGGGCAAGCGCCGCCAGTCCCGCTGACTCCGCCGGGGACATGCGGAAGCGGCTGAGCTGCCTACTCGCCGGTCCGGCGTTCGGCCCTGTGGCGGTCGGCTGAACCCCGACGACGGGCTCGAACGCGCCTCCCCTGGCGTCGTCGCTCTCCTACCCGCACAACGGGCCGGGTGCCCAGGGTGGATTTTCGCGCGCCGGCTGGCTAGGCTGTGTGGTCAGACCACATGCTCGACGCCTGCATGGCGTCAGTACCAGCACACCGCACGCCAGCACGCAGCACCCAGCACGCAGCACCCCAGCACGCAGCACGCCAGACCCACAGCCCGCCAATGGAGGAGGACACCGTGACCGTCGACGAACGCCGTGCCTGGGAGATCGTGCTCGCCCACATCGAGGACGACCTGCTCGGCGGCCGGCTGAAGCCCGGCGACCGACTGCCCGGCGAGCGCGCCCTGGCCACCGAGCTGGGTGTGGGCCGTTCGAGCGTGCGTGAAGCCATCCGGGTGCTCGAGGTGCTCGGACTCGTGCGCACCAATGTGGGGTCGGGACCTACCGCCGGTGCGATCATCGTGGCGCTGCCCGGCGGCGGCATGAGCGCCCTGATGCGCCTCCAGGTTGCCGCGCAGGGCTTCCCGGTGGCCGACATCGTGAAGACCCGGCTCGTGCTGGAGACCGCCGTGGCCGCCGAACTCGCCGAGGCAGTACTGTCGGCGGCCCTGCTGCATCCCGACCTGATGCACCCCGACCGGTTGGCCCCCGATCTGAGCCGGTGCGCCCAACTGCTCGCCGCGATGGATGCCGAGGGCCTGACCGAAGACGAATTCCTCGCCCTCGACGCGGCCTTCCACCTGTCGCTGGCCGAGGCCTGCGGCAACCAGGTCGTGATCGCCACCATGTCCGGGCTGCGGAACGCCATCGAGGGGTATGTGCGGGCCGGAGTGGCCCGGCTGGCCTCCTGGCCCGACACCAGCACCCGACTGCGCGCCGAGCACCGCGGCATCCTGGCGGCTATCGAAGCCGCAGACCCGGCCGAGGCCCACAGCCTCGTGCACGCCCATATCTCCGGGTACTACGCCGAGACCCGGCTGACCCCCGAGCGAAGCCGCTCCTCCGCCTTCCCTGCCACCCCGCCCATCCCCGCCGAGACAGGACCCGTCCATGGTTGACCGCCGCATTCCCAGGATCAAAGACCTTGCCCCGCTCATGCAGTTCAAGGTTCCAGAGCTCAACGCCAAGAAGCGCCGCCTCGATGCGGCGCTGACCATCCACGACTTGCGGGCCATCGCGAAGAAGCGCACCCCCAAGGCCGCGTTCGACTACACAGAGGGAGCCGCGGAGGGAGAGATCTCGCTGCAGCGCGCCCGGCAGGCGTTCGAGGACATCGAATTCCAGCCGTCGATCCTGCGTGACGTGTCGACCGTGTCCACCGGATGGGACGTGCTCGGCGCGCCCGTCGCCCAGCCGTTCGGCATCGCCCCCACCGGCTTCACCCGCATGATGCAGACCGAGGGCGAAATCGCCGGCGCCCACGCGGCCGCGAAGGCCGGCATCCCGTTCTCGCTGTCAACCATGGGCACCACGGCGATCGAAGATGTCAAGAAGGCCAACCCGCACGGCCGCAACTGGTTCCAGCTCTACATGTGGAAGGACCGCGACCGGTCGATGGCCCTCGTGGAGCGGGCCGCCGCCGCGGGCTTCGACACCCTGCTCGTCACGGTCGACGTGCCCGTGGCCGGTGCGCGCCTGCGTGACAAGCGCAACGGCTTCTCCATCCCACCGCAGCTCACCCTGGGCACCGTGGTCAACGCGCTGCCGCGGCCGGAGTGGTGGATCAACTTCCTGACCACCGAACCGCTCGCCTTCGCCAGCCTCGACCGCTGGAGCGGCACCGTGGGCGAACTGCTCGACACCATGTTCGACCCCACCGTGACCTTCGAGGACCTCGCCTGGATCAAGGCGCAGTGGCCGGGCAAGGTCGTGGTGAAGGGCGTGCAGAACCTCGCCGACGCGAAGAAGCTCGCCGACCTCGGCGTGGACGGCATCACACTGTCGAACCACGGCGGCCGGCAGCTCGACCGCGCTCCGATCCCGTTCCACCTGTTGCCCAGCGTGGCCCGCGAGGTGGGCAACGATCTCGAGGTGCACCTGGACACGGGCATCATGAGCGGCGCCGACATCGTGGCCTCCGTGGCGCTCGGCGCCCGCTTCACCATGATCGGCCGCGCCTACCTCTACGGCCTGATGGCCGGCGGCGAGGCCGGCGTGGACCGGGCCATCCAGATCCTGTCCGATCAGGTGGCCCGCACCATGCGGCTGCTGGGCGTGAACTCGCTTGAGGAACTCGAGCCCGCCCACGTCACCCAGCTCACCCGACTGGGCCGCATCGACCCGCTGGCCGCGCAGGCCGTGGAGGCCCTGCCCGGCCGCTTCTAGCGGGCGCTCAGGCGGCGAATTCCTCCAGTACGGCCGCGAGCTGGTCCACGGCCCAGTCGAGGTCCTCGGCCGAGACCACGAGGGGCGGGGCGAGGCGGATGGTGGAGCCGTGCGTGTCCTTCGCGAGCACGCCGCGCTCCATCAGGGCCTCGCACACCGCGCGGCCGCTGGCCAGGGCCGGGTCGATGTCGATCCCGGCCCACAGGCCGGCGCCGCGCACCTCGAGCACGCCGTGCCCGACCAGGCCGAGCAGACGCTCGTGCAGGTGGGCGCCGAGCTCCCGCGCCCGCTGCTGGTACTCGCCGGTGGCGAGCAGGTTCACCACGGCCAGGCCCACGGCCGCGGCGAGCGGGTTGCCGCCGAAGGTGGACCCGTGCTCGCCCGGACGCAGCACGCCGAGGATGTCGGCGTTGCCGACCACCGCGGACACCGGCACGATGCCGCCGCCGAGGGCCTTGCCGAGCAGATAGAGATCGGGCACGACGCCGGCGAGTTCGACCGCGAAGGTGGCGCCGGTGCGGCCGAGTCCGGACTGGATCTCGTCGGCGATGAAGAGCACGTTGTGCCGGGTGGTGATCTCCCGCACGGCAGGCAGGTAGTCGGCGGGCGGTACGACGATGCCGGCCTCGCCCTGGATGGGTTCGAGCAGCACGGCCACGGTGTTCTCGTCGATGGCCGCCTCGAGCGCGGCGGCGTCACCGTAGGGCACGGTGCGGAAGCCCGGCGTGAACGGGCCGAAGTCGGCGCGGGCGGAATCGTCGTCGGAGAAGCTGATGATGGTGGTGGTGCGGCCGTGGAAGTTGCCGCCGGCCACGATGATGTTGGCCATCCCCGCGGCGACGCCCTTCACCCGGTAGCCCCAGGCACGGGCGACCTTGATGCCGGACTCCACGGCTTCGGCGCCGGTGTTCATCGGCAGCACCATGTCTTTGCCGGCGAGCTTGGCCAGCGCGGTCACGAACGGGCCCAGCTGGTCGTTGTGGAAGGCACGGCTGGTGAGCGTGATGCGCCCGAGCTGGGCGCGCGCGGCATCCAGCAGCACGGGGTTGGAGTGGCCGAAGTTGACCGCGGAGTACGCCGCCAGGCAGTCCAGGTAGCGCTTACCGTTGATGTCGGTGACCCAGGCGCCGTCACCGGAGGCGACCACCACGGGCAGTGGGTGGTAGTTGTGCGCGGCGTGCGCATTCTCCAGCGCAATGGCCGCCGCCGGGTCGGTCAGGCCCACCTGGGCGGTCAGGCCGGTCGAATCGGCCAACTCGGCCTGGTTGATCGGGGCGCTCATCGGCGCAGCTCCAGGGTGCAGCACTTCACGCCGCCGCCGCCGAGCAGCAGCTCGGACAGGTCCACACCGATCGGGTTGTAGCCACGGTCACGCAGTTGCCGTTCGAAGTCCTTGGCCCGGGCGGCGATCACGACGTTGTAGCCGTCGGAATAGGAATTGAGGCCGAGGATGGCGGCATCCTCTTCGGTGACGATGATCGCGTCGGGGAAGCGCTCGCGCAGGGTCGCCAGGCTCGGTTCGTCGAAGGCGCTGGGCAGGTAGGCGATGTTGGTGTCATCGAGCACGGCCACGGCGGTGTCGAGGTGGTAGAAACTCGGGTTCACCAGCTTGAGGGTGATTACCGGGCGATTGTAGATACCCGAGACCTCTTCGTGGCTGTTCGAGGCGCTGCGGAACCCGGTTCCGGCCAGGATCACATCGCCGACGAGCAGGAAGTCGCCCTCGCCCTCGTTGATCTCGACGGGCTCACGCACGTCGAAGCCGTTGGCGCCGAACCAATCCATGTAGGCCGGGCCCTCGGGCTGGCGCTGAGGGTAGGTGAACTTGGCGCCGTAGGCGATGCCGTCGATGACGAAGCCACCGTTGGCCGCGTAGACCATGTCGGGGAGTCCATCGATCGGGTCGATCAGGCGCACGTCGAAGCCGAGGCCGACATAGGTGTCGTACAGGGTCTGCCACTGGGCGACAGCAAGGCTCGTGTCGGTGGGCAGGGCCGGGTCCATCCAGGGATTGATCCGGTAGACCACCGTGAAGAATTCGGGCTTGCACATCAGGATCGTGCGGGTGACCGGCGTGCGAGTGACCGGCGCGGGCGCGACGGACTCGTTCGGGGTAGCGGATGCGACATCAAGTGACACGGGAGCTCCTCTGTTGGCGATCCGTCGGCGGAGGCCTGGGCGGAACGCGGGTGGGTGGCGGACCAGGTCGCTCTCGAGAGCCCGGCGCGACCGGTGAGACCGTTCGCGCAGGGACGCCGGTTCCAGTCTCACACAGCATGAATCGACGTTTCCTGCGAATCCGCGCATGGAACACGCGTTTCATATGGAAAGCACGCAATTTCGGCGCGTACACTCGAGGGATGGACAACCTCGATCGCGGCATTCTCGACCTTCTCCGCCAGAACGCCCGGGCCGGTTACGGCGATATCGGCTCCGTGGTGGGTCTGTCGGCCTCGGCCGTCAAGCGCCGGGTGGACAAGCTCGTCGCCGACAAGGTTATCCGCGGCTTCACGATCCAGGTCGACCCGTCGATCGACGGGATGAGCACGGAGGCCTATGTGGAGCTGTTCTGCCGCGGAACCGTCGCTCCCGACGAGCTGCTGCGCATCCTCTCCGGCGTTCCGGAGGTCGTGGACGCCGGCACCGTGACCGGCAGCGCCGATGCCATCGTGCACATCCGCGCCCGGGACATCCCGGGGCTCGAGGCCGCGCTGGAGAAGGTGCGCCTAGCGCCCAACGTCGACCACACCCGCAGCGCGATAGTGCTCACCCGGCTGATCCACCGCGGCGCCGAATAGCGCCACGGGGCCTTGACGCGTCCGACCCGGCTTGTTAGCTTGGTACAAACGTCAAACAAAAAAGGATGCCCGTGGACCTGTACAAGATCACCCTGCTGGTCGTGGCCGGGCTGCTGACGGTCGTCTTCGCGTGGCAGCTTCGGCCAGGTGCCGCCATTCGCCCGGATGCACTGCGAGATACCGCCCGCCGCGCCGGCCTGGCCATAACACCCGAGGTCGAGCCGGTCCTGATCGCGCGCATCCGTTCGCGGAACCGCGGCACGCTGATCGGCACCCTGATCGCTCTGATCGTTGCGACAGTTTCTCTTATGGCGCTTCCGCAATCAGCGGACGGCGGCCTGTGGTCCGGGCTGATGATCATCGTCATGACCGGCCTGGGCGGCGCCGTCGGACTGTGCGTGGCGGAGTTCAGGTCGGCGCTCGTCTCGCTCGGCGATCGTCCTCGCGTGGCGCGGGCGCCCACGCCGAGCCGTGCGGATTATCTCTCCACCGTCGACCTCTGGTGTGCTCCCATTGCCGTGGCCGTCAGCGGAGTGGCCCTGGCCGCCGTAGCCTTGGTCATCCTGGTTGATCCCGATGAGGTGCTCCGTGGCGCAAGCATCCCCTCCCTGTGGTGGCCCGGCTTCATGCTGTGGATCGTCTCGCTCGCAGCGGCTGGAGTCGGCCGCATCCTGTCGACTCGCTTGGTGGGTCGGGGTCAACCCGCCGGCAGCGACATGGAGTTGGCGTGGTCCGACGCGCTCCGCAGTTGGACGCTGCGTGCGCTGGTGCAGACTCCCGCGTTGGGGGCGCTCTGCAGTCTGGTCGTGGTGCTGACCTCCGTCAGCTCGGCGGCGTCAGGCCAGTCGGGAATCGGAACCGCCCTATCTGTGGCCTTTTCAATCGTGCCACTGGTCATGGGCATGGTGGGTGTGGCTCTGCTCTCGATGGGGTCACGCCGTCCGCCGCACTACCTCAGCCGGCTCTGGCCGGACGTGGCCGCGGAGCTGCGCCGCGGTGCACATGGAGTAGTAGCCGCTCCGGTCGAGAGCGGCCGCCCGTGAGGCTGGTCATCGACCCGCAGTCCACCACCCCGCCCTTCGAGCAGATCCGGATGCAGGTCATCGACGCCGTGCGCACCGGCACCCTGACGCCCGGCGACAAGCTGCCGACGGTGCGCCGCCTGGCGGAGGACCTGGGCCTGGCTCCGAACACTGTGGCGCGCAGCTACCGTGCGCTGGAGCAGGACGAGGTGATCGAGACCCGCGGGCGGCTCGGCTCCTTTGTGGCTGCGACAGGGGATGCTACGCAACGGCAGATGCAGCAGGCCGCGGTCGTCTACGCCGAGCGAGCGACATCGCTCGGGGTCGACGTCGACGAGGCGCTGGCGATCGTGCAGGCGGCGCTGCGCGCGTCCAGGTGATTCCGACCGGCTGACGGACCAGGTTCACGCCTGTCGCGGGCCCAGGCACCGTATCGCTCAGTCGCCGTGCAACTCGGTCAGAACGGCCTGCACCCGGCGCACCCTGGTGCCGTCGGACTTGGCACCATCGACGGCGAGCACGTGGCGGCGCTGGTTGCTGAAAGAAAGCTTGTCAAAGGCCGCGCGGGCTTCGGGATCGGCGTCCAGCGCCGCCGTGAGAACAGCCGGTTCTTCAACGGTGCGCGGTTGGTCGTCACGTTCGATGGTGACATCCACCTCGTCTCCGCCGGCCACCCCGGCCTTGTCGCGGTTGTCGGCGCTCAGCGCGATCATGTACTTGCCCCGGTAGGGCGCGACCGAGCTGCGGTAGCTGTGCCCATTGATCGTGACGGTGATGGCGTGCCGCTTGCCGGGGCCAAGGGATGCCACCACCTCCTCGGGGACCGGGATGCCCGTTGCGGTGGCACCGGACTGCTCGATCACGGTGCGAAATTCCATAGCCCGAGTATGCAGCCCACCCGCTTGCGTGGCAAGCGGCGGATGGTGCCGCCCGTGACATGCGTCGAAGCGCCCTCTCCAGGCTCGCCCGAGGGCACTTTGCGGCAACTCGCGCAGGGGTGGCACCTCCTCCGGCCTGGTGGCCTGGCAGGGCGGGCGTCAGGCAGCGCGGGCGGGCGCGGGCGGCGCAGCGGGCGGGCGTCAGGCTTCCGGCGCGGCCGCGGACGCGTAGGAGGCCGCCAGGCGGGCCAGGCCCTCGTCGAGGGTGACCGCGGGGGTCCAGCGCAGGTCTTCGCGCGTGCGGCGCTGGTCGAACCAGTGCGCGGTGGACAGCTGCTCGGCCAGGAACCGGGTCATCGGCGGCTCGTCGGCACCGGGGAACGCCCGCCACGCGGCCTCGATGACGGATCCGGCCGCGCGGGCGACGCCGGCCGGAACACTCCAGGCGGGCGTGGGCACGCCGGCCGCCTGGCAGATGCCGGCCAGCAGCTCGGCGACCGGGCGGGGCTCACCGTTGGTGATGACGTAGGCGTTGCCGTGCACGGCATCCACTCGCTCGAGGGCGGCAGCGATGGCGTCGGCGGCGTTGTCGATGTAGGTGGAGTCGATCAGCGCGGCGCCGTGGCCGAGCAACGGCAGCCGGCCGGCGCGGGCACGCTCCACGATGCGGGCGATGAGCTGCGTGTCGCCGGGGCCCCAGACCAGGTGGGGCCGCACCACCACGACCCGCAGATCCTCGGAGTCGGCGGCGAGCGCGAGCAGCTCCGCGGCGGCCTTGGTGCGCGCGTAGTCGCCCCGGGCGTGCTCGGGGTCGGCGGGCAGCGCATCGTCGCCCGTGATGGAGCTGCCGGAGTGCGCGACCGACGGCGATGAGACGAACACCAAGCGTTGTACGCCGGCGGCGCGGGCCGCGGCGATCAGGCTGCGGGTGCCGCTCACGTTGACGGCGGTGAACTCGGCGGCCGAGCCGGCCAACGAGACCTTCGCGGCCAGGTGCACGATGGCGTCGACGCCGGCCACCGCGGCGGCCACCTCCGACGGCTCGGTGATCGAGCCGAGAGCATCCGTGGCGCCGGTCACACCGCTCGGCCGTCGCTGGAAGCAACGGACCTCGTGGCCGGCAGCCACGATCGCGGCCGCGACGGCCCGGCCGAGGAAGCCACTGGCCCCCGTGACCAGGACCTTCATGGCTGGGTCAGCCTGGCGCCCGTGAGGATGCCCTGCGCCCAGCCGGCCAGGCGGGTACGGTCGATCTTCGAGTTGTGACGGATGTCGGTGGGCAGGTGCGGCACGACGAGCACGGCAGCGACCGGATGGCCGGCGACCATCCGCACCTCCGCAGCGAGGCCGGGTCCGGCCAAGCCGACGCGGGCGGCGGCGGGCACGGTCTCGACGACGATGACGACCTGCTGGCTGCCGGCCGGGCCGACGCCCACGGCTGCGGCGCGGCTCACGTCCGTCAGCGCCGACACGGACAGCTCCGGTCCGACCGGAGTGACGACGCCGTGCGCGGTGGTGATGACGTGCGGCAGGCGTCCCTCGACCCAGAGCCGGCCGGCGGAGTCGAGGTGGCCCACGTCTCCCGTGCGGTGCCAGCGTTCGCCCGCTGTCACGGCACGAGTGGCGGCCAGATCGGTGAGCCAGAGCCTGTCGTAGTGGTCCTTCACGTGCGGGGCGGAGACCACGATCTCCCCGGTGACCTGGGCAGCCTCGGAGATCTCGCCGACGGCAGCACCGGTGTCGTCGAGGGCGCTGATGCGCACCCGGGTGGTGGCGGTGGGGCGCCCGACGCACACGCCGCCGGGTCCGCGCGCCACGTCGTCGAGGGCGGCCTCACGGATGCCGTCGAGGGTGATGTCGGTCATCAACAGCCCCTCGGTCATGCCGTATGGCGTGTGGGCCGTGGCCCCGGGCATGAGCGCCGCGGCCGAGGCGAGGAGCGGCTCCGACACCGGCGCTCCGGCGGAGAGGAAGCTGCGCACACCGGCCAGCGCGTCCCGGTCGGCGCCAGTGAGGGCCGCCTGGGTGGCAACGACGTTGGCCAGCGCGGCCGGGGAGAGGAACACGACGGTGGCGTCGATGGCGGCCACCGCGGCTGCCACGGCGGTGGCGGTGAGGGTCTTGGGCGCGGTGACGTCCATATCGGGCGTCACCGACCGGGCTCCGAGGGCCGGGCCCAGCAGGGCGAACGGCGCGAAGCCGGCCACCAGACCGGTGCCGCGGCCCACGCCGTACTGTTCGGTCAATGCCTGGCTCACGGCGGAGAGCTGGCCGTGGGTGTAGACGACACCCTTGGCCGGACCGGTCGAGCCGGAGGTGAAGAGCACCGCGGCCACGTCGTCGGCCTGGGGCGGCTCCGGCAGCTCCTCGTCGCGGCCCAGCGAGATGAGGTCGGCGAGAGCGTAGGAGACGCCGAGGGCGCGGCGGCTGGCGGTGGGGAGCCGGTTGGTCGAGATCTTCTGACCGGGCCAGCCGAGCGCGCGGGCGGCCATCAGGCCGGGCAGCGCGCCGATGACGTGGTCGGGGCGGGCTCCGCGCACTGCACGGGTGAGCCCGGTGAGGCCGAGGCCGGCGTCGGCCACGACCACGACGGCGCCGAGCCGGACACACGCGTAGAGCACCGCGGTGAGGTCGGCGCTGGGCGGCACGAGCAGCGACACGCGGTCGCCACGGCGCACGCCCACCTGGTGCAGGCCGGCGGCGATCTGGCGCACCCGGCGGGAGAGCAGCCGCCAGCTGACCACGCGAGGGCCGTCACCGCCGGTGGGAGCCATGTCGATGAGCGCGGTCTCGTCGCTGTCGTGCAGCTCGTCGAGGTAGTGCCAGAGCGGACGGTAGTCGGGGGCCGTGCGCTCGTCGAGGCCCACACGCTGGTCGAGGCCCACAGGCTGGTCGAGGCCCACACGCTGGTCGAGCTTGTCGAGACCCGGCGAGTCGCTCTCGGCAAGCGGGGTCTCGACAGGCTCGACCGACGCAGGCGGCTCGACCGACGCAGGCGGCTCGACCGACGCAGGCTCAACCGGCGCGGATGCCCCGAGCCAGGTCAGCGCGGCGCCCGCGTAGTCGACGTCTTCGGCGATGAGGTGCCCGGCGCCCTCGAAGCGGTGCACGTCGGCGTGCGGCAGCCGGTCGATGAGGTCGTCGAGGTACCGGTCGCTGAAGATCGGGTCCCGCGGCCCCCAGAGCATGAGGGCGGGAACGGTGAGGGTCCGCAGCGACTCGGCGATGCGATCGAGCTCGGCATGGCTGTCGTGCCCGGCGTCCACGGGGATGTCGGCGACGAATCCACCGATGCCGCCCCTGCGGGCGGGGCCGCGGTAGGGCGCCCGGTAGGCGTTCTTCACCGCGGCGGGCAGGGCCGGGTGCCCGAGGGCCAGGGTGGTGTCCAGGAACGCCGGGGTGAGCACGGTGCCGGCACTGAGCATCCCCCGGGCCAGCGCGAGGCGCAGTGGGGCGGGGATCGCCTCGGTCTCGCTCTGGTGGATCGCGGTGTTCAGCAGCATCACGCCGGCCAGCAGGTCCGGATGGTCTACCGCCCAGCCGAGGGAGACCACGCCGCCCCAGTCGTGGCCGAAGGTGACGACGGGGCCCGCGAGGCCGAGCGTGCGGGTGAGGTCGTCGAGGTCGCGCACCCGCCGGGCGAGCGGCCGGGCGACGCCGGTGCGTTCGGAGTAGCCCATGTCGAGCTGATCGACCGCGATGACCCGCCAGGCCGGTCCGCCGGCGGCCGCGGATGCCGTGGCCTGCGCCACCAGGTCTCGCCAGAGATAGGACCACGTGGGGTTGCCGTGCACGCAGAGCACCGTGCCGACGGGCTCCACGCCCAGTTCGGCCAGTCGCTCCCCGTTGTCGAGCAGGTGCCAGGCGTGGCTGTCCCCGGCGGGGCCGCCGCCGAGACCGTTGTCGAGGGCGCTCTCGGGCACATCCACGATGCGGGACCAGGCCGGGTCGAGCCCGGGGAGGCCGCTCGGCGGAACGCTCGCCGGAGCCAGGGCCGTCGCGACACGCGGCAGCCGGTACCTCACCACTGGATCTCCATCATGGCCGTGTTGAGGCCGGAGCCGACGCCCATCAAGAGCACCCGGTTGCCGGGTTCGAGCTTGGCGGCCTCTTGGGAGAGCGTGATCGGGATGGACGCGGGGCCCACGTTGCCGTAGGTCGGGTACGTCAACGGCACCCGGCTGCGGTCCAGGCCGGTGGCCTTCACAATGGCGTTGGTGTGCACATCCGAGACCTGGTGCAGGATGTAGCGGTCCATGTTCGACCAGCTCCAGTCCCGTTTGGCTTCGGTCCAGGCCGAGACGACCAGTTCCATGCCGCCCTTGAGCAGGGCCTTGGCGTCGGTGAACATGCCGTCGACGCTGCCGACGCAGAGGTCGTTGAACTGGGTCGCGGCGCGGGTGACGCCGCCGAGGATGCGGTGCCCCTCGGGGTGTGCATCCGCCCGGCCGAGCACGGCAGCGGCCGCGCCGGAGCCGAGGGTGAGGCTCGCGAACTCGCTCATGAAATCCTTACGGCCGATGTCGGGCCGGCCGAGGCGTTCGATGGTGTTGGTCTGGATCTCGTCGGCATCTTCACCGTCGATGATCACCGCGTACTTGATCTGCCCGGAGTCGATGAGCTGCGCAGCCAGGGTCATGCCATTGACGAAGCCCAGACAGGCGTTGGCGATGTCGAAGTTCGTCGCCGAGGACGGCAGGCCGAGGCCGTGGTGGATGCGCACGGCCACGGAGGGTTCGAGGTGCTTCCGGGTCACCGAGGTGTTGATCATCAACCCGACCTCGCTGGGGTCGACCCCGGCCTGGGCCAAGGCGCGCTTGCCGGCCTCGACTGCGGCGTCGTCGAATGCCTGGCCCTCGGCCCAGTTGCGTCGCTCGTGCACGCCGGCGACTCGCTGGAGGAGCCCCTTGGGCAGGCGGAGGCGTTTGAGCGCGGGCTGCAGGCGCCGGTCGATCTCCTCCGAGGTCGTGATGCGGGGAGCGATAGTCGTGGCGACCGACAACAACGCGACATTGCGGTGCATCGTTGTTGCGTTTCCGTCCAACGGGTTCCCCTGTCGAGTTATGAGTGGCGACAAATCATGTCCTATCGATTTTCTCCCAGTAGTCTGAGTGGCAACCGTGCGTACGCTGAGGCCTGCGCTGGTCGCCGGAAACCGGCGGCCGTCGAGATGGCTACCCTCCATTATCAGCCTTTCCGTTCATCATGCCGTTACCCGGCACCGCCTCAGGTCGTGCGGCTCAGGTCAGACGTGGGGTGCCGGGCCGGGTCAGGGCCGCAGCCACGAGAAAACAGACACCGCCGGCGATGGTGCCCACCGTGGCCCAGCCGGCCAGGAACTCCACCCCGGTGCCGGGAACCGGGTACGCGCCGATGGCCGCGAGACCGAATGCAACCGAGCCGAGCAGGTTCAGCCAGGTGCTCCGCCAGGTACGCGCATGCGGGTCCCACAGGGCATCCCGACCGCTGGTGGCGACGACCGCGAGGACGCCGGCGACGAGGAAGCAGACCGAGCCGAACGCATCCGGGCGCCAGCCGGTGCGGGTGCCGCCCAGGCTCGCCGAGAGCGCCGTGGCGGTGCTGAGGTTGAAGAAGAGCGTGCCGGCGAACTGGATGGCCGCCGCCCACCAGTCGAACCGGTCGGGCCGGTTGGTCGTGGTGCGTGGTGGCCGCCGACCGCTGAGGTTGAGCTGGATGAATGCCGCGAGGGTGAAGAAGAGCGACCCGATGAAGAAGGTGAGGTTGTCCACGACGGGCCCGACCATGACGAGATAGCCGGGCACGGCGCCCACGATGAACAGCGCCGACCCGACGATGAAGCCCCAGGCTTCACGGCGCAGACGCAGCCAACGTGGTGCCTTCACTGCATCACCTCGCCTCCGGCCGCAGCCATTATGGCGCTAGATGACGTCGTCCGTGAGGGTGCTCGGGTTGCCGAAACGGTGGTTGGTGATGGAGATGGCCTGCTCGCGCAGGAACGGGAGCAGTTCGACCCGGCCGGACTGGGTCACCGGATGCGCGTAAACCGCGATGTCCGGGCTGGCGCCGACCGCGGCGGCGAACGCCGACGCATCTGCGGCCGCGCCGGTGACCGGGTCGCTGCCGATCAGGCGCACCCGGCTCGTGGTCACTCCCCCGGCGGCCACGCGGGCCAGCCACTCGTCGTCGCTTTCGATGATCACGGGGATGTCGCGCGGCGCGAGCACGGCGCGCACCTTGGGCGGTACCGGGATCGCGCTGGAGACCACGAACCGGGACTTCGACACCAGACCGGCCGCGATGACCCGCAAGAGCAGGGCCAGGTTGCCGTCGTCGCCGAGCCGCACGGTGACGGGCAGCGCAGAGTAACGGAACAGGTTGCGCTCCAGGCCGAGCTCCGACACGTCGGTGACGGTGCCGAACTCCTCGCGCCAGGCCAGGGCGTCGCTGAGCGCCGAGCGTCGCAACACGTCGAAGTCCTCGTAGGGCAGGGAGGGCTGTGACGCCTCGATGAGGTCGGTGATGCGCTGTTCGAGACCGCGCAGGTGCAGCGTGGAGCTGTTCTTGCCGGGGTCGGTCACCCAGCCGCCGAGACCGAACAGGTAGTTCGGTCCGCCGGCCTTGCTGCCGGGGCCCACGGCCGAGCGCTTCCAGCCGCCGAAGGGCTGTCGCTGCACGATCGCGCCGGTGATGCCGCGGTTCACGTAGAGGTTGCCCGCCTGCACGGTGTCGACCCACTGGGCGATCTCATCGGCGTCGAGGGAGTGCAGCCCGGCCGTCAGGCCGTAATCGACGGCGTTCTGGTAGCGGATGGCTTCCTCGAGGGTGCGCGCGTGCATGACACCGAGCACCGGGCCGAAGAATTCGGTGAGGTGGAAGTACGAGCCGGGGACCACGCCGGTGCGGATCCCGGGCGACCAGAGCTGTCCGACTCCGGTCTCCAGGGAATCGTCGAGCAGCTTCGGCTCGACCAGCCACTTCTCGCCGGCGCCGAGCTCGGTGAGGGCGTGCAGCAACTTGCCGTTCGCGGGCTCGATGATGGGGCCCATCTGGCTGTCGGGATCGGCGGGCCGTCCCACGCGCAGCGAGGTCGCCGCATCCACGAGCTGTCCGAGGAACCGGGTGGAGCGGGCGACGGAGCCGACCAGGATCACCAGGCTCGCGGCCGAGCACTTCTGGCCGGCATGGCCGAAGGCGCTCTTGATGACGTCGGCGGCGGCGAGGTCGAGGTCGGCAGCCGGGGTCACGATGATGGCGTTCTTGCCGCTGGTCTCCGCCAGCAGCGGGAGGTCTTCACGCAGGCCCCGGAAGAGCTTCGCGGTCTCGTATGCGCCGGTGAGGATCACCCTGTCGACGTCGGGGTGGGCGAGCAGCCTGCTGCCGAGTTCCCGGTCGGGCAGATCGACGAGGGCGAGCACGTCGCGGGGAACGCCGGCCTCCCAGAGGGCCTCGGCGAGCACTGCGCCGGTGCGCTGGGCCAGGGTGGCGGGCTTGAGGATCACGCCGGAGCCCGCGGCGAGGGCGGCGAGCACGCCGCCGGCCGGGATCGCCACGGGGAAGTTCCACGGCGGGGTGACGACGGTAAGCCGGGACGGCACGAAGATGGCTCCCTGCACGGCGTCGAGGTCACGGGCGCGTTCGGCGTAGTAGTGGGCGAAATCAACTGCCTCGCTCACCTCGGGGTCGCCCTCGGCGATGGTCTTTCCGGTCTCGCTGGCCATCACCTCGATCAGGTCGGCTCGGTGCGCGGCGAGGGCCACTCCGGCCCGGTGCAGGATGATCGCGCGTTCCGCGCCGGACTTCCGGGCCCAATCGGCGGCGGCCCGGGTGACGGTACCGATGACCTCGTCGAGCCGGTCGGCATCGGCGATGCGGGCGGCGCGGATGCCGTCGCGGCCGAGCGTGGAGGTCTCCACGCGGGCCAGGATGGCTCGGCCCCAGTCGCGGTTGGCGGGCAGGGACGGGTCGGTGTCCGGCTCATTGTGGAACCCGCCGAGCACCGACTTGCTGCGTGAAACCGAGCCGCGGGTGAGCCCGAGCACCAGGGCGGTGAGGTTGGGGTCATCCGCTTCGGGCGGCGGCATGGTGAGGGCGGGCGCATCGGCCGCGGGCAGCGGTTCGAGGGGCACAATCACCGACCGGTCCTGCCCGCGGTTGGGCGGCGGCGCCTGGATGCTGCCGCGACGCGCATCGGGGCCGGACTCCAGGTTGACCAGGGAAGCCAGGAAGCGTTCCTTCTCCCGGTCGAACAGCGCCGGGGTATCGACGAGCTCGAAGACCGCCGACATGAAGTTCTCGTCGCTCGCGTTCTCCTCCAGCCGGCGGATGAGGTAGCTGATGGCCACGTCGAATTCGGCGGGGTTCACGACAGGGGTGTAGAGCAGCAGGCGGCCGACGTCCTTCTTCACGGCCTCGGCCTGGCTTGTGGCCATGCCCAGGAGCATCTCGAACTCGATGCGATCGTCGACGCCCCGCGACTGCGCCAGCAGGTGGGCATAGGCCACGTCGAAGAGGTTGTGCCCGGCGACGCCGATACGCACAGCATCCGTGTTCTGCGGGGTCAGCGCCCAGCTCAGCACCCGCTTGTAGTTGGTGTCGGTGTCCTGCTTGCTGGAGTAGGTGGCCAGCGGCCAGCCGTGCACGACGGCGTCGACGTGCTCCATGGCGAGGTTGGCGCCCTTGACGACGCGAACCTTGATGGGCGCGCCACCGCCGGCCCGGCGGGCATGCGCCCACTGGGTGAGTCCCTGCAGCGCGCCGAGGGCGTCCGGTAGGTAGGCCTGCAGCACGATGCCGGCCTCGAGGCCCTGCAGGCGGGGCTGGTCCAGGATGCGTTCGAAGACCGCGATGGTGAGGTCGAGGTCGCGGTACTCCTCCATGTCGAGGTTGATGAACTTAGGGGTCGGCGACGCCGCGGCCAGCTCGTAGAGGGGGGTGAGCCGGGCGACGACCCGATCGACGGCTTCGTCGAAGGCCCACATGGATAGCTGGCTGGCGATCGAGGAGACCTTGATCGACACGTAGTCCACGTCATCACGGGCGAGCAGGGCCCGGGTTCCCTCGAGGCGGCGGAGAGCCTCCTTCTCGCCGAGCACGGCCTCGCCGAGGAGGTTGATGTTGAGCCGGTTGCCCGACGCGCGCAGGAGTTCGATGGCCGGGCCGAGCTTGTCGGGGGTGGCGTCGACGACCAGGTGTCCCACCATCTGCCGCAGCACCTTACGGGCCGCGGGGATGACCACCCACGGCAGCACCGGTCCCAGCACACCGCCCACTCCGATGGCCCCGCGCAGGGCCGGCGGCAGGAAAGCGGGCGCGAGTTTGGCCACCCGCTGCAGGTTGTAGCCGGCGACCATCACGTCTTCCGGCCGCATCACTCCGTCGACGAAGCCCACGGTGAAGTCGAGGCCGTTCGGGTCCTTCAGCACTCCGGCCAGGCGTTCCGCCGATACATCCGCTGGAATTGTCGCGCTGTCGGCCAGCCACTTGGTGACGAGGGCTACAGCCTCCGCACCGAGGTCCTGCTGCACGTGAGGAAGGGGATTGCTCATGCTCCCGAGGTTAGTCGCAGCAGGCCCTCGAGGTGCTCGTCCACGGCGGCGATGTGCCGGAGTTTTTCGGCCTCGGGAAGGAAGGACGCCCGGAAGGAATTGCGCGCCAGGGTCGCCATCTGTTGCGGCGACAATGCGAACTCGCTCTGCACGGCGTTCAGGTTGTCGTCGACGTAGCCGCCGAAGTAGGCCGGGTCGTCGCTGCTGATCGTGACGAGCAGACCTTCGGCCAGCATCGCGGGCAACGGATGCACGCCGAGCACTGGGACCGCCCGCAGGCAGACGTTCGAGAGCGGGCACACCGTGAGCGGGATCTGCCGCTCGCGCAGGTGTTCGATCAGGTGGGGGTCTTCGATGGAGCGGATGCCGTGGTCGACCCGTTCGACTCCGAGCAGGTCGAGCGCTTCGCTCACGTAGTCCGGCCCGCCCTCTTCGCCGGCGTGGGCGACCCGGCGCAGGCCCAGAGCAGCGGCCTTGGCGAAGACCTCGGTGAACATCGAGGGCGGGAAGCCGACCTCGGCTGAGTCGAGCCCCACACCGATGAACTGGTCGAGGTAGGGGATTGCCGCATCGAGGGTCTCCAGGGCGGCCGCACCGCCAAGGTGGCGGAGGAAGCAGAGGATGAGGTCGGCGGAGATTCCCAGGCCGGCACGGGCCTCAGTGAGGGCCCGGGTGAGCCCGGCGAACACGACCTCGAGCGGGATGCCGTTGGCCAGGTGGGTCTGCGGATCGAAGAAGATCTCCGCGCGGCGCACCCCCGCCGCCGTGGCCCGGGTGAGATAGGCCATACCGAGATCGTAGAAGTCCTCCTCGGTGCGGAGCACGGCGAGGTTGGCGTAGTAGATGTCGAGGAACGACTGCAGGTCAGTGAATCTGTAGAGCTCCCGCAGCGCATCCGGGTCGTAGCTGGGCAGCAAGACGCCGTTCCGCCGCGCCAGGGTCACCAACAGTTCGGTCTCGAGGGTGCCCTCGATGTGCACGTGCAGTTCGGCGACGGGCCAGGTGGCGTGGGTCTTCAAGGCGTCTCCCGGTCGTTCAAGTTTCGCTCGCCCCAGGGCGATTGTCGGAGTGGGATCCCCACGCTACCGCCTCCCGCCCGGCCCTCCCGCCGCCTCCGATCGGTGGTTGAGCGTGTCGAGGCTTCGGGCTGGGTGGGGGTTAAACGCAGAAAAGCCACCCCGTGGGGTGGCTTTTCTGGTGTTTCTAAGTTAAGTCCGGCGGTGTCCTACTCTCCCACAGGGTCCCCCCTGCAGTACCATCGGCGCAAAGAGTCTTAGCTTCCGGGTTCGGAATGTGACCGGGCGTTTCCCTCTTGCTATAGCCGCCGAAACATCTTTCGATGAATCGAATCTATATTTTTAGTTATAGAGCCCCCGCGTGGAGGGCGTTTGTTCTCGACCGTACATCGAGAACCACATAGTGGACGCATAGCAGCTTATTCAAACTGAGTGTTATCAAATTATCGGCTTATTAGTACCGGTCAGCTCCAAGAGTCTTTAGTCCTCTCTTCCACATCCGGCCTATCAACGCAGTAGTCTAGCTGCGAGCCTCTCCCCCTAAGGGATGGAAATCTCATCTCGAAGCCGGCTTCCCGCTTAGATGCTTTCAGCGGTTATCCGTTCCGAACGTAGCTAATCAGCGGTGCTCCTGGCGGAACAACTGACACACCAGAGGTTCGTCCATCCCGGTCCTCTCGTACTAGGGATAGATCTTCTCAAATTTCCTGCGCGCGCAGCGGATAGGGACCGAACTGTCTCACGACGTTCTAAACCCAGCTCGCGTACCGCTTTAATGGGCGAACAGCCCAACCCTTGGGACCTACTCCAGCCCCAGGATGCGACGAGCCGACATCGAGGTGCCAAACCATGCCGTCGATATGGACTCTTGGGCAAGATCAGCCTGTTATCCCCGAGGTACCTTTTATCCGTTGAGCGACAGCGCTTCCACAAGCCACTGCCGGATCACTAGTCCCGACTTTCGTCCCTGCTCGACTTGTCAGTCTTACAGTCAAGCTCCCTTGTGCACTTACACTCGACACCTGATTGCCAACCAGGTTGAGGGAACCTTTGGGCGCCTCCGTTACTTTTTAGGAGGCAACCGCCCCAGTTAAACTACCCACCAGGCACTGTCCCTGAACCGGATCACGGTTCGAAGTTAGGTATCCAATATGACCAGAGTGGTATTTCAACGATGACTCCACCTGAACTAGCGTCCAAGCTTCACAGTCTCCCACCTATCCTACACAAGCCACACCGAACACCAATACCAAGCTGTAGTAAAGGTCACGGGGTCTTTCCGTCCTGCTGCGCGTAACGAGCATCTTTACTCGTAATGCAATTTCGCCGAGTTCGCGGTTGAGACAGCTGGGAAGTCGTTACGCCATTCGTGCAGGTCGGAACTTACCCGACAAGGAATTTCGCTACCTTAGGATGGTTATAGTTACCACCGCCGTTTACTGGGGCTTAAATTCTCAGCTTCGCCTTACGGCTAACCGTTCCTCTTAACCTTCCAGCACCGGGCAGGCGTCAGTCCGTATACATCGTCTTGCGACTTGGCACGGACCTGTGTTTTTAGTAAACAGTCGCTTCCCACTGGTCTCTGCGGCCTTCGAACGCTCCAGGAGTAAATCCCTTCACGCCTCAGGCCCCCCTTCTCCCGAAGTTACGGGGGCATTTTGCCGAGTTCCTTAACCACGATTCTCTCGATCTCCTTAGTATTCTCTACCTGATCACCTGAGTCGGTTTGGGGTACGGGTGACTAAAACCTCGCGTCGATGCTTTTCTTGGCAGCATAGGATCACTGATTTCACCCTTACGGGCTACCCATCGGGTCTCAGCCTTATATGAGAGACGGATTTGCCTATCTCTCGGCCTACATCCTTAGACCGGGACAACCATCGCCCGGCTCAGCTACCTTCCTGCGTCACACCTGTTAATACGCTAACCGCACCAGCATAGGGTCGCACGCTAGGCCTCACGCTTCACCCCGAAGGGATCCATCTAGAGGATTCAGATGCTTAGCATTACTGGATTAGCTTGGACGGTTTTTCATCAGTACGGGAATATAAACCCGTTGTCCATCGACTACGCCTGTCGGCCTCGCCTTAGGTCCCGACTTACCCAGGGCGGATTAGCCTGGCCCTGGAAACCTTGATCTTTCGGAGGACGGGTTTCTCACCCGTCTTTCGCTACTCATGCCTGCATTCTCACTCGTGTAGCCTCCACGGCTGGTTTACACCGCCGCTTCGCTGGCCACACGACGCTCTCCTACCCATCAACACGGCTGAACCAACACCACAAGGGTGCGGCTTACCAAAAATATCAATGCCACAACTTCGGTGGCGTGCTTGAGCCCCGTTACATTGTCGGCGCGGAATCACTTGACCAGTGAGCTATTACGCACTCTTTCAAGGGTGGCTGCTTCTAAGCCAACCTCCTGGTTGTCTATGCAACTCCACATCCTTTCCCACTTAGCACGCGCTTTGGGACCTTAGATGGTGGTCTGGGTTGTTTCCCTCTCGACGATGAAGCTTATCCCCCACCGTCTCACTGCTGCGCTCTCACTTACCGGCATTCGGAGTTTGGCTAACGTCAGTAACCTTTTAGGGCCCATCGGCTATCCAGTAGCTCTACCTCCGGCAAGAAACACGCAACGCTGCACCTAAATGCATTTCGGAGAGAACCAGCTATCACGAAGTTTGATTGGCCTTTCACCCCTATCCACAGCTCATCCCCTCCATTTTCAACTGAAGTGGGTTCGGTCCTCCACGACGTCTTACCGTCGCTTCAACCTGGCCATGGATAGATCACTTCGCTTCGGGTCTAGGACATGCGACTGAATCGCCCTATTCAGACTCGCTTTCGCTACGCATTCCCCTCTCGGGTTAAGCTCGCCACATATCACTAACTCGCAGGCTCATTCTTCAAAAGGCACGCTGTCACACCAACAAAGGGTGCTCCAACGGTTTGTAAGCAAACGGTTTCAGGTACTATTTCACTCCCCTCCCGGGGTACTTTTCACCTTTCCCTCACGGTACTTGTTCACTATCGGTCATGTAGGAGTATTTAGGCTTATCAGGTGGTCCTGACAGATTCACACGGGATTTCTCGGGCCCCGTGCTACTTGGGATACTCTTCGGGCGATTGCTGCATTTCGACTACGGGGTTCGCACCCTCTATGACCAGGCTTTCAATCCTGTTCGTCTATACAACGTTCTAACCCTCACTGTTCGGCAGAAGCAGCAGAAAAGTCCCGCAACCCCGACCATGCAACGCCTGCCGGCTATCACACATGATCGGTTTAGCCTCTTCCGGGTTCGCTCGCCACTACTAACGGAATCACTATTGTTTTCTCTTCCTGTGGGTACTGAGATGTTTCACTTCCCCACGTTCCCTCTACCCGCCCTATATATTCAGGCGGGAGTCACCAGGTCACCTTGCGGGCCTGGCGGGGTTTCCCCATTCGGACATCCTCGGATCACAGTTCGTTTATCAACTCCCCGAGGCTTATCGCAGATTACTACGTCCTTCTTCGGCTCTACATGCCAAGGCATTCACCGTTTGCTCTTAGAAATTTGAAATCACATGAGTTTGAATCGATTAAGTGTCACGAACAAAGTCCGTGACCGAAATTGACCAATGATCACACACTTCGAAAAGTGTGTTGATCTTTGTAATTTGACCCCGAAGGGTTCAAATTTAAGATGCTCGCGTCCACTGTGTAGTTCTCAAAGTACGGGCGGTACCCCTCCAAGCCAGCGACCCCGAAGAGTACGACTGCTGACAAGAAAAGGTCCAGAGGAAAAGTCCAACCAGGTTGCCCCGATCGTTCCGGTCCCTCAGGACCCAACAGCGTGCATATGCGTTTCATGCCGGCGCAAACTTTTCCAACCCCCGAAGGAGCGTACTTGGTTCAGACCATTACTCTGCGCATCAATGTCAATGTTCCACCCATGAGCGCCATCGAAGAACATTCGTCTTCGTATGACTTGGCACCTGTTGATCTCCCTGTATACAGAGGAGAGGTGCTGTGCTCCTTAGAAAGGAGGTGATCCAGCCGCACCTTCCGGTACGGCTACCTTGTTACGACTTAGTCCTAATCACCGATCCCACCTTCGACAGCTCCATCCCTTGCGGGTTTGGCCACTGGCTTCGGGTGTTACCGACTTTCATGACTTGACGGGCGGTGTGTACAAGGCCCGGGAACGTATTCACCGCAGCGTTGCTGATCTGCGATTACTAGCGACTCCGACTTCATGAGGTCGAGTTGCAGACCTCAATCCGAACTGAGACCGGCTTTTTGGGATTCGCTCCACCTTGCGGTATTGCAGCCCTTTGTACCGGCCATTGTAGCATGCGTGAAGCCCAAGACATAAGGGGCATGATGATTTGACGTCATCCCCACCTTCCTCCGAGTTGACCCCGGCAGTATCCCATGAGTTCCCACCATTACGTGCTGGCAACATAGGACGAGGGTTGCGCTCGTTGCGGGACTTAACCCAACATCTCACGACACGAGCTGACGACAACCATGCACCACCTGTATAGAGACCTTGCGGGGCGACTGTTTCCAGCCGTTTCCTCTATATGTCAAGCCTTGGTAAGGTTCTTCGCGTTGCATCGAATTAATCCGCATGCTCCGCCGCTTGTGCGGGCCCCCGTCAATTCCTTTGAGTTTTAGCCTTGCGGCCGTACTCCCCAGGCGGGGAACTTAATGCGTTAGCTGCGACACGGAGACCGTGGAATGGTCCCCACATCTAGTTCCCAACGTTTACGGCATGGACTACCAGGGTATCTAATCCTGTTCGCTCCCCATGCTTTCGCTCCTCAGCGTCAGTTACGGCCCAGAGATCTGCCTTCGCCATTGGTGTTCCTCCTGATATCTGCGCATTCCACCGCTACACCAGGAATTCCAATCTCCCCTACCGCACTCTAGTCTGCCCGTACCCACTGCAGGCCCGAGGTTGAGCCTCGGGTTTTCACAGCAGACGCGACAAACCGCCTACGAGCTCTTTACGCCCAATAATTCCGGACAACGCTTGCACCCTACGTATTACCGCGGCTGCTGGCACGTAGTTAGCCGGTGCTTTTTCTGCAGGTACCGTCACTTTCGCTTCTTCCCTACTAAAAGAGGTTTACAACCCGAAGGCCGTCGTCCCTCACGCGGCGTTGCTGCATCAGGCTTGCGCCCATTGTGCAATATTCCCCACTGCTGCCTCCCGTAGGAGTCTGGGCCGTGTCTCAGTCCCAGTGTGGCCGGTCACCCTCTCAGGCCGGCTACCCGTCGTCGCCTTGGTGAGCCATTACCTCACCAACTAGCTGATAGGCCGCGAGTCCATCCCAAACCGAAATTCTTTCCAACTCCTAGCCATGCGGCTGAAGCTCGTATCCGGTATTAGACACCGTTTCCAGTGCTTATCCCAGAGTTTGGGGCAGGTTACTCACGTGTTACTCACCCGTTCGCCACTGATCCAAGGAGCAAGCTCCTCTTCACCGTTCGACTTGCATGTGTTAAGCACGCCGCCAGCGTTCGTCCTGAGCCAGGATCAAACTCTCCGTAAATGTTTAATAGCCTCACCACGCAAGCGCGATGGGCACATCTAGTGCTGAAAGCCACCGGAATAGGCGAACAATCAGCAAGTTTGAAACTGACAGAACAAATCATTACTGACTTGCTTTGTTGTTTAAATGTTTTCCAAAGGAATCTCTTCCGCGGTACTCCCTAGAAAGGAGCCCTACGACCGAGGTTTTTGGCATTTGACATTGTGCACGCTGTTGAGTTCTCAAGGATCGGACGCACCCGACTTCAGGCCTGAAAGGCTGTCGCTCCGGGGCACTTCGATGTTGTTCTTGTTGCCCGCTTGGTTTCCAGTTACTGGATTCGAAGCGAACTTCATCAAGCTGTACAAAGCGAAGAATCGCTTTCTTTTCTGCTTGGAGTTGGTCCCGCTTGAGGCCGGAAGCTCTGCGGCTTTCCGAACCTGTGGGGTGACGAGAGATGACTATACGTGGGTTTCGGAGGGGGTCGCAAATCGCATTTGCATCCCGGGCGTGTCGCCCGATGGCGTTAGGGTCGAGGCACCTACATCGGCGCGGACGGAAGGCCTCTCCATGGACAACACACACGACATCGTCATCGTCGGCGGCGGCCACAACGGACTCACCGCTGCGGCCTATCTGGCCCAGGCCGGACGCCGGGTCCTGCTGCTCGAGCGGGACGACCACGTGGGCGGAGCGGCGGTGTCGGCAGCCGCGTTCGCGGGGGTGGATGCCCGGCTCTCCCGGTACTCCTACCTGGTGAGCCTGCTGCCCCGGAGAATCGTCGACGAGCTCGGCCTCGACATCCGCCTGGCCCGGCGCCGCTATTCGTCGTACACCCCTGACCCGGCGCATCCGTCGACCGGACTGCTCGTGGACGCCGGCGACCCGGAGGAGACCCACGCCTCGTTCGGTCGTATCGGCGCCGAGGCGGATGCGGCCGCCTGGCAACAGCTGGGCGACGACCTCGGACACCTGGCCCGGGCGCTGTTCCCCACGGTGTGCGAACCGTTGCCCACCCGTTCCGAGGCCCGCCGCCTGGTCGGCGACGACAAGCTGTGGGCCGAGCTGATCGAGCGTCCGCTCGGCGACATGCTCACCCGGCGCTTCAGCAACGACCTGGTGCGCGGGGTCGTGGCCACCGACGGCCTCATCGGCACGTTCACATCGGTGCACGACGCCTCCCTCGACGCCAACCGGTGTTACCTCTACCACTCGATCGGCAACGGCACGGGCGACTGGGATGTGCCCATCGGCGGAATGGGCGCCGTGACCGGCGAGCTCGAACGGGTCGCCAGGGAGGCGGGCGCGCGCATCCTGACCGGTGCGGAGGTGACCGGCATCACTGCCGACGGCACCGTGCGGTACCGGCAGGACGGCGTCGACCAGACCGTGGTCGGCTCCCGGGTGCTGGCGAATGTGGCGCCGTGGGTGCTGGACGGGCTCCTCGGCGACAGGCCGGCCGGCACGGTGAAACCGGAGGGCGCCCAGGTGAAGGTGAACCTCCTGTTGTCCCGACTCCCCCGGTTGCTCGACCCCGCGGTCTCCGCGGAAGCCGCGTTCGGCGGCACCTTCCACATCAACGAGACGCTCAGCCAGTTGGAGACCGCCTACCGGCAGGCCAGCGCCGGCACGGAGCCCGAGCTGGTCTCCTGCGAGATCTACTGCCACTCGCTGACCGATCCGAGCATCCTCTCGCCCGACCTCGTCGCGGCCGGCGCGCAGACCCTCACGGTTTTCGGCCTGCACACGCCCGACCGGCTCGCCCAGGAGGACAACGCCGGCCTGCGCGCTCGACTGCAGACGGCGGTGCTGGCCTCGCTCAACTCGGTTCTCGCCGAACCGATCGAGAGCCTGTTGCTGACGGATGGCGCCGGTGCCCCCTGTATCGAGACGAAGACCACCGCGGACCTCGAGGAGGCGCTCAACCTGCCGGGCGGGGACATCTTCCACGGCCTGTTGTCCTGGCCCTTCCTGGAGGACGACGCGCCACGGGACACCGCGGCCGAGCGCTGGGGCGTGGCCACCCGGCATCCGCGGATCCTGCTCTGCGGGGCCGGTGCCCGCCGCGGCGGCGGCGTGAGCGGGCTCGGCGGGCACAACGCCGCCATGGCGGTGCTCGAGGCCGAGGTCACGGAGGGCTCCGGGGCATAGCTCGCGCTCTGGCGGCGGCCTCGAACTAGGCATAGCCTCAGAGGGAAGGCTCGTGTTTCACTCACCGTGGAGGTCACTATGCCCACCCAGCCCCTGCCTGGTCCGCCGGACGTCGCCCATGCCACCGGACGTTTCGCCCACCGGGACGACGGGCTCTACCTGCTTTTCGACCGGATCTTCACCGCGGCCCCCGAGTACATCTGGGAGGGGCTGACGAAGCCCGAGGCCCTGCACGGCTGGATCGGCACATACACAGGCTCCCCACTGACCGGGGCCGTGCGCTTTCGCATGGAGTCCAAGAACGATTCGCAGTGGGAGTACGTGAGCATCCTCGAGTGCACGCCGCCCACCCGTCTGGCGCTCGACATCGGGGAGGGAGAGGACGCCTGGCGGGTTCTCGCCCACCTCAGCGAGGGCTCGGGCAAGACCGTGCTCACCTTCGGGCTGCGCCTGCACTCTGCGGCGGAAGCAGCCACCTTCGGGCCGGTCTGGGACTACTACCTCGATCGCCTGGTCGCCTCCCGCACGCACCACACCCTGCCGCCGTTCAGCAGGTATTACCCCGCTCTGAAGAAGCACTATCAGGAGCTGATCGTGCCCAAGCGCACCCAGCAGACAGCCACTGCGCCGGTGGACATCGAGCTGGGCAGCACCGACTCGGTGTGACCGGTCACTCCCAGATGCTGGGGGCCGCAGCGCGGGTGGCCGGCATGGCGACGTCGGCGCTCCAGTCGAGCAGCCAGGACGGCACCGTCAGGTCGTCGGGTACGGCCCCGACGGCGTCGATGAGCTCGTCGATGGTCACGACACCGCCGGTGCGCTTGAGGAACCGGCCGCGGATGAACCCGCGGGCGTACACCTCGACGGCGCCGCCGGCATCCGCATCGGCGACGGGTCGTACGAAGCGCTGCTCCACGTAGACGGCCTTCTCGTCGAAGCCCAGGATGCGTGACTCCACAGTGAAGCGCTGGCCGAGGGTGAGCGACTTGCGGAAGCTGATGGTCTCGGACACCACGACCGGGTACCAGCCCTTGGCTTGGAAGATCGCCCAGATGCCCGTGCGGTGCAGCATGTCGAACCGGGCGATGTCCATGATCGACAGGTACACGCCGTTGTTCATGTGCCGCAGGATGTCCTGGTCGGTGGGCAGGGTGATGAAGCGGGTACGGGCCACGTCATAGTGCCCGAGCCTGGTGCCGAAGCGCGACAGCAGCGAGTGGAGCAGGGTTCGAAAGAACATGTGCACCCGATGATGCTAACCGCCGGCGGCCCCGGGCGGGGCGATCGGCCGATACTCGCCCGGTTCTGCCTCAGGCGTCGGGCAGGTCGACGAGCGCGTCGAGAGCCACGGAGGCTCCGCGGGTGAGGTGCGCGGGGTCGGCGACGGTGCCGGCGCCCTCGATCACCAGGCAGCCGCCGGCCCGCACGCCGCGGGTGGACGCGAGCACGAGCAGGGCCGCGAGTTCCATCTCGAGGGCGAGGACGCCCAGCGCCACGTAGCCGGCCTGGTGGAGGTCGACGATGCCGGGGAAGGATGCGGCCCGGCTCCAGACGACGCCGCGGTGGTGCGGAGCGTCCTGTCGGTGAGCGGATGCTGCCAGCGCCAGCACCACCTCGGGGCCGGCGGTCGCCGGGTACCCCGCTGGCACGAGTTGCCCGGTCACGCCGTCGTCGCGCACGCAGGACTCCGCCACGATGAGATCGCCCGGGCCGATGCCGCGCAGCAGGGCTGCCGCGGAGCCGAGCTTGATGATGGTGTCCGCTCCGGCATCCATCAGCTCCTGGTAGAGCCGGATGGCGCCGGGAGCCCCGGCGCCATGGCAGGAGACGACGATCTCGGTGTCGTTCCAGGTGCCCGTGAAGGTGCGGTATTCACGGTGCCGGGCGACCTCGCGCACATCGGTGAGCCGGTGCAGGATGTGCTCGGCGAGCTGGGGGTCGTCGACCGTCAGTGCCCGCGGCGGCAGCCCGGTGCGCGGCAGACCGGTGAACGGGAGGCCGTCGCTCGGGTGGCCGGTGGTCGGGAACGGGTGGGCCTGGTTCATGTCTTCCCTCGGAGCCGGCGTGGCCCTGCCCGGGTGTGCGGCAGGTCGATCCTGTCTACCACGGGGCACGCCGGGCCCGGCGCGGGAATCAGGCCAGGGCGGGTTCGGCCGGAGCCGAGCGGGCGAGCGCGTGCGCAGCCTGGGTGGGCAGGGCGGCCACCTTGCGCACGAAGGTGCCCAACCGGCGATAGACCTCCTGCGATTCGGGGTGGCTGGCATCCTGCTGCCAGGTGTGCCGGGTGTTGGTGCGGTGCCGGCCGTAGATCACGGTGTCGACGAGGACCGAGCGGCGCCGAAGGGCCTCGATGAAGTTGAGGTTGGCGCGGTAGAAGTAGTCCCGCTCCGAGGTCGTGACGAAGACCGGCGGGAAGCCCTTGCCCAGCCACTCGATGGGTGACAGGAACCGGGCGGCATCGCGCAACGACTGGCCGCGACCTCGCTCGGGGAGCAGCATCCGCAGGAAATTGAGGCTGAGTACGAAGCCGCGCTCGAACATCACCGAGAAGTCGGCGATGCTGCAGTGCTGCACGAGGCCACGCAGGTGGCCCGGCTCGATCTGCAGGTCGATGTCATGGTGCGCGGCGAGAGCCTCGTCGTTGGCAGCGGCTGTGAGCAGCGCCGCAATGTGACCGCCGGCGGAGTCGCCGCCGATCACGATACGGGTGGGATCGCCGCCGTACTCGAGGATGTTGCGCTTGACCCAGGTGAGCACGTCATTGGCGTCGTGCAGCATGTGCTTGATGCCGAACCGGGTGGCCATGCGGTAATTCGCGTTGACCACGACCATGCCCTCGACGGCCTGGCTGGCGGCGTACTTGGTGAGCGGCGCCTTGTCGCCGGAGGTCCAGCCACCGCCGTGGAAGTACACGTAGACCGGCAGCGGAGCAGCGGCCTCGACGGCGTCGTGCGGTACCAGGACGTCCAGTCGGTGGTCGCGGATACCGTCGCCCACGTAGTCGAGGTCGAAGTGGTAGTCGACGGCGTCGATGGGGTCCGCGTTGAACTTGTGCAGCTCACCGGGAGCGAGCCGCGTCATCAACGCCCGCCAGAGCCAGACCGGCACCCGCGCCAAGCCGGTCTCCCGGTGGGTGAGGTGGGAGTCCCTGGCGGGTCCCGCGGTGGAATCGAATGCGCTGCTGGTGAGGGGGGAAATCTGGAACATGGTGCCTTACTGCCGGTGTGGCTCTGCCGAGAGCGGCAGGGTCAGACCGATGTCACCCTGGAGGCGCTTGCATCAGAATTTTGCCGCCTGCTGACGATAGTCGTCACACCCTGAGATAACCTGAGAATCATTCACCTGCATGAATCTGGCGGTTCCCCAACTCAGGAGGTGGCGCCTCCGGCGACTCCCGTGGCCTCGAGAACGGCGCGGGCCAGCGTGTGGAAATGCACGTTGAAGCCCATCACGGCGGGGGTGGCCTGCGGGTCGACGCCGAGGTCGGCCACGTCCAGTGCGTGCAACACGAACTGATAGCGATGGGTTCCCGTTCCAGGAGGCGGCCCGGCGCCGATGAAGCTGGGCTGGCGACCCTCGTTGGGCATCACGACGGCGCCCGCGGGCAGCAGCACCGAGTTCTCCGTCCCGGCGCCGGTGGGCAGGCTCACGGTCTCGGCGGGAATGTTGAACAGCGCCCAGTGCCAGAAGCCCGAGCCTGTGGGCGCATCCGGGTCGTAGACGGTGAGAGCGAAGCTCTTGGTCTCGGCGGGGAAGCCCGTCCAGTGCAGGTCGGGCGACACATCCTGTCCACCGGCACCGGCGCCGTACTGCGCGGGCGCGAGGGGCCCGCCGTCGATCATGACGGAACTGGTCAGGCTGAACAGTGGCACCTCGCCGAAGCGGGCGAAGGGATCGGTGCTGGGCATACACACTCCAAGGTCTGGCTGGTGGTCTGGTGTTTCAGCCTACGTGGCCGCTGCCCGGAAAGCACCGACGCCTAAAATGTGGAGGTGGCCATTCCGAAGATCCTGCTCTACTACGTCTTCACCCCGCTCGCCGACCCCGAGGCCATCCGCCTGTGGCAGCGTGACCTCTGCGAGTCGCTCGGCCTGCGCGGGCGCATCCTGATCTCCCAGGACGGCCTCAACGGCACGGTCGGCGGCGACCTACCGGCCCTCAAGCGTTACGTGCGCAAGACCCGGCAGTACGCGCCGTTCGCGAACATCGACTTCAAGTGGAGCGAGGGCACCGGGCTCGACGACAACGGTGCGAGCCTCGACTTCCCCCGCCTGGTGGTCAAGGTGCGCGACGAGATCGTGAGCTTCGGCTCCCCCGGGACACTCACCGTACAGGCCGGCGGCGTGGTCGGCGGCGGCACCCGCCTGGCCCCGGCCGAGCTGCATGCCCTGGTGGCCGAGCGCGGTGACGACGTGGTGTTCTTTGACGGCCGCAACGCCTTCGAGGCCGAGATCGGCCGATTCCGGGGCGCGGTGGTGCCGGATGTGGCCAACACCCGCGAGTTCGCGGCCGAGCTCGACAGCGGCAAGTACGACCACCTCAAGGGCAAGCCCGTCGTGACTTACTGCACGGGCGGCATTCGCTGCGAGGTGCTCTCGTCGCTCATGAAGGACCGTGGTTTCGGCGAGGTCTACCAGCTCGAGGGCGGCATCGTGCGGTACGGCGAGGCCTACGGCGACGACGGCCTCTGGGACGGCTCGTTGTATGTGTTCGATCAGCGGATGTCGGTGGACTTCAGCGACCACGCGGCCGTGCTCGGCCACTGCCGGGTCTGCGGTGACCCCACCAAGAACATGCTCAACTGCCGCGACCTGTCGTGCCGGGAGCAGCTCGTGGTGTGCGCAGCCTGTGCCGCCCTGGCCGCGCCGGCCTGCGAGAAGCACGCGGCGTAGCCCGCCGCACGCCGCCGGATCTCGGGACCGTTCACGGCGGGACGCGACACGGTGAAAGTAGTTGCTTGCGCAGTTACCTAGCGTGTGCAATCATTTATCACGCGCCTGCAACTACCTCCTGGGTCTCGACGAGCTCGACCACCGGGGGGGGGCTGGGTCTCGACTGGCTCGACCACCGGGGAGATCAGCGATGAGGACGGGCGCACACACCGCACACACCTAAGGATTTTCATGCCCATTGGATTGATCGCACTCGCCCTCGGCGGCTTCGGGATCGGCCTGACCGAATTCGTCATCGCCGGCCTCCTCCCCGAGGTGGCCGCCGACTTCGCCGTCTCGGAGGCGGCCGCCGGCTGGCTCATCTCCGGCTACGCGCTCAGCGTCGCCGTCGGCGCCATCCTGCTCACCGCCGCCGTGACCCGGCTGCCCCGCAAGCACGTTCTGGTCGGGCTGATGGTGCTCTTCATCATCGGCAACCTGGTCTCCGCGCTGGCCCCGACCTACTCGCTCATGCTGCTCGGCCGCATCATCGCGGCCCTCTGCCACGGCGCGTTCTTCGGCATCGGCGCTGTCGTCGCGGCCAGCCTGGTGCCGCAGAGCAAGAAGTCCGGCGCCATCGCCATCATGTTCACCGGCCTCACCCTCGCCAATGTGCTCGGGGTGCCGTTCGGCACCTTCATCGGCCAGAGCTTCGGCTGGCGCGCCACCTTCTGGGCCATCACCGTGATCGGCGTCATCGCGCTGGCCGGAATCGTGGCGCTCGTGCCCCGGGCCACCGACGACACCGCCCACGTGAGCAACCTGCGCGGCGAGCTCCGGGCGTTCCGCTCTGGCCAGGTCTGGCTGTCACTCGTGGTGACTGTGCTCGGCTTCGGCGGCATGTTCGGCGCCTTCACGTACATCGCCTTCACCCTCACCGAGGTCAGCGGCTTCGACAGCGCGGCCGTGCCGTGGCTGCTCGTGGTGTTCGGTGCCGGGCTCTTCGTCGGCAATATCCTGGGCGGCAAGGCGGCCGACCGTCGCCTCGACCGCACCCTGATCGTGTTGCTGTCCGGCCTCACCGTGGTCATGGTGTTCTTCGCCCTCACCGCCGCCAACCCGGTCGCCACCGTGGTCGCGCTCGTGCTGATGGGCGGTTTCGGTTTCGGCACCGTTCCCGGCCTGCAGACCCGCATCATGCTCTACGCCGACACCGCGCCCACCCTGGCCTCCAGCGCCAACATCGCCGCGTTCAACGTGGGCAACGCCCTCGGCGCCTGGATCGGCGGCATCACCATCAGCGTCGGCCTGGGCTACACCTCGCCGATCTGGGCCGGCGCCGTCATCACAGCGGCCGCCGTGGTCGTGATGATCGTGGCCGCCACCCGCCGCAGCGTGCTCGCCCCGGCGAGCGCCAGCGAGACCGAACCCACCAGCGCCGCGCCGGTCGTCAAGACCTCCCACTGACCTGCCCGCACTCAGATTCACCGCACTTCGATTCAAAGGACTACCGCATGAGCATCCCCACCATCACCCTGAACAACGGCGTCGAGATCCCGCAGCTCGGCTTCGGCGTCTTCCAGGTTCCCGACGCCGAAACCACGGATGCGGTGGCCGCCGCCCTGGCCGCCGGGTACCGCAGCATCGACACCGCGGCCATCTACGGCAACGAGGCAGGCGTGGGCCGTGCCCTGACGGCATCCGGTATCCCGCGCGACGAACTGTTCATCACCACCAAGCTATGGAACAGCGACCAGGGCTTCGAGTCCACGATCGCCGCCCACGAGGCCAGCCTCGCCGCTCTCGGCCTCGACCATGTCGACCTGTACCTGATCCACTGGCCGGCCCCGGCCAACGACCTCTACCTCGAGACCTGGCGGGCCATGGAGCAGCTCCTGGCCGACAACCGGGTGCGCGCCATCGGCGTCTCGAACTTCGAGCCGGAACACCTGGAGCGCCTCGTGGATGCCTCGCTGATCGTGCCGGCCGTGAACCAGGTGGAGCTGCACCCGCGGCTCACGCAGAGCCGGGTGCGGGCCGCCAACGACGCTCACGGCATCCGCACGGAAGCCTGGAGCCCGTTGGCCCAGGGCAGCCTGCTGGCCGACCCTGTCATCGTCGAGATCGCGGGCCGCAGCGACCGCACCCCCGCCCAGGTCGTGCTCCGCTGGCACCTGCAGCAGGGCCGGATCGTGATCCCCAAGTCCGTCACGCCCAGCCGCATCGCCGAGAACCTGGCGGTCTTCGACTTCGACCTCTCCGCCGACGATCTGCGACACATCGACGCTCTCAACACCGACTCCCGCATCGGGCCCGACCCCGTCGAGTTCGCCGGCTGAGCGGCTCAGCGCCCGGTCCGGGCCTTTCCCCGCGCCCTGGCGTAGTGCCGGGCGCTCGCGCTGGAGAGGGCGAGCAGGATCAGGATGTCGATCGTGACGCTGACCAGCGATGTGCGCAGGGTGATCTGGGCACCGTTGAGAGAGTAGTCGGCGAAGGAGATCAGGATGCTGAGCGAGGCGAACGACATCGCCACCACCCGGGACCAGTTGTGGCCGCGGAGTACCAGCAGGGCCAAGCCGAGGTAGAGCGCGAGGTACAGCCCGTACACCGCCAGTCCCCACCCGAGCACGAGACCGGCCGTCTGCGGATCGCCCCGCCCGATCCGTTCCCCACCCAGAACAATCGTGGCCGCGTAACTCTGCCAGGACAGGACCACCGTGAGAATCGCGACCGCGCCGGTGAGCACCCGCACCCCCATCAGTACCACCCCGCCGACCAGCGACGACGGCCGTTTGACGAGCAGGGGACCGCCGGCGGTCACGAGAGCCCCGTCACTTCGGTGACGGCGCCGGGCTCGCCGGGAACCCGGCCGTCGCCCGCCCCGGCGGCCGACTCCCCCGGCCCCACCAGGCCCCGCAAGTCGATCACCGGCAGATCGCCATCTGTTTGGATGGTGTCACCGCCGCCGTTGCGGGAGTGATAGCCGGTGGCGAAATCCCGGATCACCACCACCCGGGTCTGCGGCACGGCCTGGCGGATGCTTGCCACGATGTGGTCCCGCTCCACATCGGTGTGCTCGTCGATCTTGTGGGTGACCTGGAGAGTGAAGAGGCTGAGCCCCACGGCCCTGTCGAAGGTGCCGGCAGCCAGCCAGTCCACGCGGTGGCCGCCGGGCAGCATCCAGCCGTCCGGGCAGCGCCAGAACCGCACGTGGTGACGCTTGGCCGGGTTGTTCTCGACCTCCTGCTGGTATGCGAAGTCCTGGATGCGGTCGAACAGGAGCAGCGGGCTCACCGGGGCCCGCAGGTAGCTGCGCCGACGCACGGTCGACGTCACGATGCGCCAGCTGGAGGCGAGGGTCACGTCGTCAGCCCGGGTCCAGCCCGCCGCGGCGAGCGCCGCGTGCACCTGGTCGGCGCTGCCGGTGAGGGCGAGGTTGACCGGGTCGCCGAGCAGGCCGTCACTCGTGCGGGTGCGGCCGATGAAGTAGTCGGGCACGTAGAGCCTGGTGAGGATGCGGTGCAGGCGCGGCAACACGAGGTAGGCCAGCAACGCCCAGAACAGCACCGCGAACCAGATCAGTCCCCAGCCCAGACCCAGACTCTCGGTGGCCAGGAGCACGGCGAGCCAGACCGACGCGAGGCCGGCGAGGACGAAGAAGAACGAGTCGAGCACGGCCCCGAACGACACACGCCGACGCACGGAGGGCCCCGCCGTGGTCTCTGGCATGCGCCCATGCTAGTTCGGTCGCCCCGCGCGCGGCGGGGTACCGGCAGATCAATGCTTGGATGGCAGGGTGACCTACGACGTCGAAACGATCCGCGCCCATTTTCCCGCCCTCTCCGCCGGCTCCGTGCACTTCGACAGCCCGGGCGGCACGCAGACTCCCGCGAGCGTCGGCCAGGCGATCATGGACACCCTCACCGGCCCGCTGTCGATCCGCGGCCGGCGCAGCCCCTCCGAACGCAACGCCGACGACGCCGTCACCGGCTTCCGCACCGCGATGGCCGACCTGCTCGGCGCCGACCCGCTCGGCATCGTCTACGGCCGCAGCGCCACCCAGCTGACCTACGACTTCTCCCGTCACCTCGCCCGCGACTGGGCGCCAGGCGACGAGATCGTGGTCTCCCGCCTCGACCACGACTCCAACATCCGCCCGTGGGTGCAGGCTGCCACACACGTCGGCGCCACCGTGGTGTGGGTGGACTTCGATCCGAGCACGGGCGAGCTGCCCGCATCCGCTGTCGCCGCGGTGCTCACCGATCACACCCGCCTGGTCGCGGTCACCGCCGCCTCCAACCTGATCGGCACCCGACCGGCCATCGCGGAGATCGCCGAGGTGGTGCACGCGGTCGGCGCCCAGATGTTCGTCGACGGTGTGCACTACGTGCCGCACGCCTTCGTGGACTTGGCCGCGCTCGGCGCCGACTTCTTCGTCTGCTCCCCGTACAAGTTCTTCGGCCCGCACTGCGGTGTCCTGGCGGCCGATCCCGCCCTCCTCGAGGGGATCCGCCCCGACAAGCTGCTGCCCTCCACAGATGTGGTGCCTGAGCGCTTCGAGCTCGGCACCCTGCCCTACGAGACCCTCGCGGGCGTCACGGCCGCCGTGGACTTCCTCGCCGGCCTGGGCGACCTGGCCGGCGGCAGCACCTCGCGCCCCAGCGTCAGCCGCCGCGAACGCCTGCGCGCGTCGCTACGGCAGGTGGAGGCACACGAGGATTCCCTCCGCGCGCGGCTCGAAGCCGGACTGGCCGCGCTGCCCGGGGTGACCCTGTATTCGCGGGCCGCCGATCGCACCCCCACGGTTCTCGTCGGCTTCGCCGAACGCACCGCCGCCGACGCGGCCCAGTTCCTCAGCGAACGGCGGATTCTCGCTCCCGCCGGTTCGTTCTACGCGCTCGAGGCGTCCCGCCATCTGGACCTCGGCGATGCGGGCGGGCTGCGGGTGGGCCTGGCCCCGTACAGCACGGCCGCGGAGATCGACGCTCTGCTGGCCGCGATCGCCGAATTCCTGTCCGCCTAGCCGATTTTGGGCGCACTGGGCCGGCATCCGCGCAAAAAACCCGGGCGGACCGGCCCGTTTTCCCCATAAACTGGCGCAAGCGACAGAGGGGACACGGATGCCAATCGGCTCGGTCATCGAATTCAGCAATATCACCAAGAGGTTTGGGCAGGTCACGGCCGTCAACGACCTCTCCTTCACGGTCGAGCCCGGCCGGGTGACCGGATTCCTGGGCCCGAACGGCGCCGGCAAGACCACGACCCTCCGGATGCTGCTGGGCCTGGTGGCCCCCACCTCCGGCACCGCCACCTTCGGCGGGCTGCGCTACCGGGACCTGCCCCGCCCGCTGGCCACCGTGGGAGCGGCCCTCGAAGCCGCCAGCTTCCACCCCGGCCGCTCGGCCGCCAATCACCTCGGCGTGTACACGATCGCCGCCGGGCTGCCCCGCACCCGGGTCGCCGAGGTGCTGCACCAGGTGGGCCTGGCCGAACACGCCGACCAGCGCGTCGGCGGCTACTCCCTGGGCATGCGCCAGCGCCTGGGCCTGGCCTACTCACTGCTCGGCGACCCCGGCGTGCTCGTGCTCGACGAGCCGATCAACGGCCTGGACCCGGAGGGCATCAAGTGGATCCGCGGGTTCCTCAGCAGCATGGCCGCCGAGGGCCGCACCGTGTTGGTGAGCTCGCACCTGCTCAGCGAGGTGCAGCAGAGCGTCGACGACGTGATCATCATCGCCAAGGGCGAGCTGGTGCACTCCGGCCCGTTGTCGAGCTTGGACACCAACATCGCCCCACAGGTCATCGTGGACTCCCCCGACCGGGACGCCCTCGTGGCCGCGCTCACCGCGGCGGACCTGCAATTCACCTCGGGCCGCACAGGCCTGATCGTGGCCGTGCCCGACCCCGGCCAGGTGGGCCACATCGCCTTTGTCGCCGGTGTGGAACTGAACGTGCTGCATAGGCAGAAGGCCGGCCTGGAGGACTCCTTCCTCGCCCTCGTCGACGGAGGCGAATCGCTGTGAACCTGATCCTGCGCCCCGTGGCCGCCGAATTCAGCAAGATCCTCACCACCCGCATGTGGTGGATCCTCGCCCTGGTGCTGTTCGGCTACATCGCCCTCCTGGCCGGCGGCCTCTCCGCCCTGTTCGGCGGCATCGACAGCGGCGCCATCAGCTCGGACTCCGTGAACACCGGCGGTGGCGGCAGCCTGGCCGGGCTCGGCAGCCTGCCCCCGCTCATCTACAGCTTCGCCGCCTCGGTCGGTTACGTCTTCCCGGTGCTGCTGGGGGCCCTGGCCAGCACCGGCGAGTTCCGCCACCAGACCCTCACACCCACCTTCCTGGCCACGCCCCGTCGTGCCCGGGTGCTCGGCGCCAAGACCATCGCCCTGTTCGTGGTCGGCGCGGCCTTCGGCGTCGTCGCTCTGGCGGCATCCGTGGGCATCGGCGCCGTGGTCTTCAACGGCTTCGGCATCGACCCGCTGCTCGCCGACTCGGCGACCTGGGCGCTGATCGGCCGCACCGTGCTGGCCATGGCGCTCTGGGCCGTCATCGGCGTGGGGCTGGGAGTTCTCGTGCCCAGCCAGGTGGCGTCGATCGTGATCGTGCTCGCATTCACCCAGTTCGTCGAACCGCTGCTGCGCTTCGCGTCGTCGTTCACCGAAGTGACGGCGGATGTGGGCAAGTTCCTGCCCGGCGCCGCCTCCGACGCGCTCGTGGGGGCGAGTTTCTTCACCCTCGCCAGCCCGGGCGGGGCCGTGCTGGAGAGCTGGCAGGGCGGTCTCGTGCTGCTGGCCTACGGGCTGCTCGCCACGGGCTTCGGCTACCTGGTGAGCTGGAAGCGGGACGTGACCTGATCCGGCCGGCACCACCTGGCCAGGTCTAGGGTGAAGGCATGCCTGCTCCCGAGTTCCGCGCCATCGTCGTCGACCGTACCGAGGATGAATCGGGCAAACGCAGCCAATCCGCCGCGCTGACCACGGTGACCGACGCCATGCTCATGGACGGCGACGTCACCGTGGCCGTCGAGTTCTCCAGCATCAACTTCAAGGACGGCCTGGCTCTGATGGGCCGGCCCGGCGTGGCCCGGGTCTGGCCGTTGATCGCCGGCATCGACTTCGTGGGCACCGTCGAGTCGAGCAGCGACCCCCGCTGGGGCGTCGGCGACCGGGTCATCCTCAACGGGTCGGGTATCGGCGAGAGCCACCACGGCGGCCTCGCGGAACGTGCCCGGGTCTCGGGCGCTTCGCTGGTGCGGCTGCCGGAGGCCCTGAGCCCCGTGCGCGCGGCCGCCATCGGCACGGCCGGGTTCACCGCGATGCTCGCAGTGCTCGCGCTCGAGCGCGGCGGAGTGCTGCCCGAGTCCGGCGACGTGCTCGTCACCGGCGCGGCCGGCGGGGTCGGGTCCATCGCCATCGCCCTGCTCGCCGCCCGCGGCTACCACGTCGTCGCCTCCACGGGACGAGGCGACGAACTCGGCGATTACCTGCGGGGCCTCGGCGCCGCGGAGATCCTCGACCGGCACACCCTGGGCGAGCCCGGGAAGCCGCTGCAGACCCAGCGCTGGGCCGGTGCCGTCGACTCCGTCGGCAGCCACACCCTGGCCAACGTGCTGGCCCAGACGCATCAGGGCGGGGTCGTGGCCTCCTGCGGCCTGGCCCAGGGCGCCGACCTGCCCACGACCGTGATGCCGTTCATCCTGCGCGCCGTCACCCTGGCCGGAATCAACTCGGTCGAGGCGCCGCTGGACCGCCGCGAAGAGGCCTGGAGTCGCCTGGCCACCGACCTCGACCTGGGGCTGCTCGACGGCCTCACCGAGGTCATCGCGCTCGACGAATCTTTCGCAGCCGCCGAACGCATCCTGGCCGGCCGGATCCACGGCCGCACGGTGGTGGACGTACGCCGCTGAGGTGAGGAACCGGGCGGCTAGGCTTCAGATATGGCCATCATCGCTTCAGTTTTCGTCGCCCTCGCGGCCGTCCTGCACGTGTACATCTTCCTCATGGAGAGCGCGTGGTGGACGCGGCCGAAGATCTGGCAGCGTTTCGGCCTGGCCAGCCAGGCCGACGCCGAGACGACCAAGGTACTCGCCTACAACCAAGGCTTTTACAACCTGTTCCTGGCGGTGGGCGCGGCCATCGGCCTGTTCCTCTACTTCGGCGGCCCCCGGGACGCCGGCACTGCGTTGATCCTGTTCAGCACAGCGTCGATGTTCACGGCCGCGATCGTGCTCACCACGACGGGACCGGGCAAGGTCCGGGCCGCGTTGACCCAGGGTACGCTGCCGCTGATCGGATTCATCCTGTTCCTGGCCGCCTAGCGCGCGGGGCTCTGGCCGCGCCGCTGCGCCACCCTGCCGAAAGGACCGTTGTGACCCACGTCATCCTCTTCCACCACGCCCAAGGCCTCACCGACGGGGTCGCGGAATTCGCCCAGCGGCCGCGGGACGCCGGCCACGACGTGGTCGTGCCCGACCTCTATGACGGTCTCACCTTCGACTCGATCGATGCCGGGGTCGCCCACGCGGAGAAGCTGGGCTTTGCGACCATCATCGAGCGGGGCACTCTGGCCGCGGATGCCCTGCCGCCGGACACCGTGTACGCCGGGTTCTCGCTGGGCTCCCTGCCGGCGCAGAAACTCGCCCAGACCCGCCCGGGCGCCCTCGGGGCGCTGCTGTACCACGGCGGTGTGCCGGCGGGCTCGTTCGCGTCGGACTGGCCGGGGACCGTGGCGTTGCAGGTGCACGTCGGCAGCGGCGACGAGTGGATCGAACTCGAGGACGCCGAGGAGCTCGTCGACGAGGCCGGGGCGGCCGAGCTGTTCATCTACCCCACCGGCGGCCACCTCATCGCCGACTCCAGTCTCGAGGAGTACGACGAGGAGTTCGCCGAGCTGATTCTGGAGCGCTCCATCCAGTTCCTCGACCGCCTGGGCTGATCTCCCGCCCTGGCTCGGTGGTGTCGTCGGTCTCGGCGGTCGAGCCTGTCGAGACCCCGTGGGCCAGCCTCATGACCGCTAAGAGCATCGCGACCCGTCGGAATGGCAAGGGGGGTTGCTGAAGTGGCATGATGGGGGCATGACCAGCGAACCGGCATCCGTTCTGAAAACCGTCGGCGCTCGCCTGCGGGAGCTCAGGCTGCAGAGCGGGCGCACCCAGGCACAGCTCTCCGCCGCGACCGGCATTTCAGAGAGCACCCTCTCCAGGCTTGAGTCCGGACAGCGCACCCCCACACTGGAACTGCTGCTCGCACTGTCGAGCGCCCATGACGTGACCATCGACGACCTCGTGCGAGCTCCCGCCGACGACGACCCGAGGCTCGACCAGCGGCCGTTCACGCGGCACGGCACGACGTTCATCCCACTGAGCCGGGAGAAGGGCGGGCTGCAGGCGTACAAGCAGATCCTGCCCGGACGCACGAGCGCCGATGTGCTCGAGCAGCGCACCCACGAGGGCTTCGACTGGTTCTACGTTCTCAGCGGTCGGCTGCGGCTCGTGCTGGGTGAGCACGACATGATCCTCGGGGCGGGCGAGGTCGCCGAATTCGACACCCGGGTGCCGCACGCCTTCGGCAGCGCCGGCCCTGAACCGGCGGAGATCCTCAGCCTGTTCGGCCACCAGGGCGAACGTATCCACGTGCGCGCCAGCACGGTGCGCTGACCCGCGCCCGGTTCCTGCCCCTGCCCAGCGGCCGGTCGGGCCGAGTTACGCTGTCGCCTCCGGTGCGACCGCTGCGGCCGCGTCCGCCGGGGCAGGCTCGGCGGGCTTGGCCGGCTCGGTGGGCTTGGCCGGCTCGGTGGGCTTGGCCGGCTTCGCGGCTTCGGCGGGCTTCACGGGCTGAGCCGGGTTGGCGGGCTCGGCCGGCTTGACCACCTTGGCAGCCTTCGTGGTGCGGGTGCGCTTGACGGGCGCGGCCGGCACGGGCGCCTCGGGCGTGTCAGCAGCCTCGGCGGGCGCAGCGGGCTTCGGGGCTTTCGGCGTCCGCACTCGCTTAGCCGGCTTGGCCGGGGTGGCCGGTTCTGCGGCCGCATCGGGTGGCTCGGTCGCATCCGGCGCTGCCGCATCCGTCACCGGTTCGTCCGCCACATCGCCGGCCTCGGTGGGCTCGAGCTTGAGCGAGGCGATGAGGTCGGGCGCGTGGTTGGTCGACAGGATCACCCGGGCGAAGTCGTCGCCGCTCAGGTCGATGACGACGGCCTGGCGCTTGCGCTTGATGGCCAGGAAGTCCTTGCCGCCGTGGAACTTCCACACGCCGACCGCGAGAACCAGCGGCACGAGGGCCCCAGGGGCACGGATGCCGCGCACCCAGATCCACGGATCGTCCGTGATCGTCACCGAGCGGATGGTGTCCCGCGAGATCACCAGATCCTCCCGGCGGAGGGCCAGCGTCTTCTCAGCGGGCGTCAGGTGGATCTCCAGCCGGTCGGGGTGCACTCGCAAGGAAGCCATGCTCCCAGTCTGCCCGGTCCGGCTGACAATCCCCCTGTCGCAATCTCACAAAGGCGTAACGCCGCCGCGGTGGAGGACCACCTAGTCCCACCCGTTTCTGTTCCCCGTCCGGACATTTGCGCCCGGCGCACCGGGTGCAGTTGTCCGTTCGGGGAACAGTTGCGAGCGCTAGGCGGTCGGACGGGCCTCGGCTGCGGCCTTCGCGGCGGCCGGCAGGGCCTCCAGGGTGCGCCCGATCGCGTCGCCGTCGTGCGCGGCCGACACGAACCAGGCCTCGAACACCGACGGCGGCAGGGAGACACCCTGGTCGAGCATCGAGTGGAAGAACGGCGCGTAGCGGTATGCCTCCTGGCGCTGCACCTCGGCGTAGCTGCGCGGCGGCGTGACGGCGGCCTCCTGGCCGAAGACGAAGCTGAACAGGTTGCCGGCATGCTGCACGCTATGTGCCACGCCCTCGGCGAAGAGCGCACTGGAAACGGCCTCGGAGAGCAGCTCGGCGGTGTCGTCGAGCCGGGAGTACACGGCGGCGTCGGCCGCGGTGAGGGTGGCGATGCCGGCGGCCACGGCCACCGGGTTGCCCGAGAGCGTGCCGGCCTGGTAGACCGGCCCCGCCGGGGCCAGGAAGTCCATCACGTCGGCCCGGCCGCCGAGTGCGGCGACCGGGAGGCCACCGCCGATGACCTTGCCGTAGGTGAACAGGTCGGGCGTGTACGTTTCGCCTTCGTCCGCCTGCAGCGCCCAGTAGCCACCCGGGTTGACGCGAAACCCGGTGAGGACCTCGTCGACGATGAACAGCGCGCCGTGCTCGTGGGCGAGGTCGGACAGCGCCGCGTTGAAGCCGGCATCCGGGGCCACGACACCCATGTTCGCGGCCGCGGCCTCGGTGATCACCGCGGCGATCTGGCCTGGGTAGGCCTCGAAGGCGGCGCGCACGGCGTCGAGATCGTTGTACGGCAGCACCAGCGTCTGCCCGGCGGTGGCCGCGGTGACGCCGGCTGAGCCGGGCAGCGAGAGCGTGGCCAGGCCGCTCCCGGCCTCGGCCAGCAGGCCGTCGGAGTGTCCGTGGTAGTGGCCGGCGAACTTGATCAGCAGGTCACGCTGGGTGAACCCGCGGGCAAGGCGGATGGCTGTCATGGTGGCCTCGGTGCCGGTGGAGACCAGCCGGAGCTTCTCGATCGCGCCCACCCGACTCTTGATCAGCTCGGCCAGCACGGTCTCGCCGGGGGTGGAGGCGCCGAAGGAGAGGCCGAGCGCGGCGGCCTCTTGCACGGCGGCGACCACGGCGGGGTGCGCGTGGCCGAGGATCGCCGGGCCCCAGGAGCTGACCAGGTCGACGTAGTCGCGGCCGTCGGAGTCGAAGACGTAGGCGCCCTGCGCCTTCACCAGGAACAGCGGGGTGCCGCCGACCGAGCGGAAGGCCCGCACCGGTGAGTTGACGCCGCCGGGGATGGAGAGCTGGGCGCGGGCGAACAGCTCGTCGTTGTGCGTGGTGCGGGTCATCGGGCATCCGTTTCGGTGAGCCAGGCGGCGAGTTCGACCGCCCAGTAGGTGAGAATCGCGTCGGCTCCGGCGCGGCGGATGCTGAGCACCGACTCCTCGATGGCGCGGCGGCGGTCGATCCAGCCCTGCGCGGCGGCTGCTTCGATCATGGCGTACTCGCCGGAGACCTGGTAGGCCCAGACGGGAACCGAGCTCATGGCGGCGACCTCGGCGAGCACGTCGAGGTAGCTGCCGGCTGGCTTGACCATGACGACGTCGGCACCCTCGTCGATGTCGATGCGCGCCTCGCGCACGCCCTCGCGGCGGTTGGCGGGGTCGAGCTGGTACGTGCGGCGGTCGCCGACCAGGGTGGACTGAACGGCTTCCCGGAACGGGCCGTAGTAGGCGGAGGCGTACTTGGCCGAGTAGGCGAGCACGGCGGTGTCGGCGTAGCCGGCGGCGTCGAGGGTGGCGCGCACGGAGGCGACCTGGCCGTCCATCATGCCGGACAGGCCGAGCAGGGCCGAGCCGGCCTGGGCCTGGGCGAGGGCCATGTCGTTGTAACGCAGCAGTGTAGCGTCGTTGTCGACGGAGCCGTCGGCGGCAAGCACGCCGCAGTGGCCGTGATCGGTGAACTCGTCCAAGCACAGGTCGGTCTGCACCACGAGGGCGTCGCCCACCTCGGCGACGACGGCGCGCGTGGCGGCGTTGAGAATGCCGTCGGGGTCGGTGGCTCCGGTGCCGGTGGCGTCGCGCACCGCGGGCACGCCGAAGAGCATCACCCCGCCGATGCCGGCCGCGGCGGCTTCGGCCACGGCGCGGCGGGCGCCGTCGATGCTGTGCTGCACGATGCCGGGCATCGAGGAGATCGGGGTGGATTCGTTGCCCTCACGCACGAAGAGCGGCAACACCAGCTCGGCGGGGTGGACACGGGTTTCGCTGGCCAGGCGGCGGAGTGCGGGGGTGCTGCGCAGTCGTCGCGGGCGGATGACGGGGTTTATCACCCGACCAGCCTAGGCCTGAAGCCTGGGAGCCCCGGCGGGAAGAGGACGCTTTCAGCCGACAGGTGGCGCCAGGCCGAGGCGCGGGTACAGCACGTCGAAGGCCGTGTCGAGCCCGTCGGTCAGAGCGGGGAGCACATGCCCTCCGTCCGGCGACTCCCAATACGTCGTCGTCATACCCGCTGCGGCAGCCTCGGCCGCGACCCGCTTCTGCCCCTCCACGAACTCCGCATCGTTCGATCCCACAGTGAAGACGGCGACAGTGTCGGAGAACGTGCGCGCGGCGAGCAGGTTGACCGGCTTCACGGCGTCGTACGCCGCCTGGTCGCCGTGGAAGACGTCCGCGAGGGTGGCTGCCTGGATCTCCGATCCGGCGAATTCCTCCCCGGAGATGTCCACCACATTGGAGAACAGATCCGGGTGCTTGGCGGCCAGGGAAATGGCGCACTGACCACCGTTGGAGTACCCGGCTATGGTCCAGTAGCGGGGGTCCTTGATGATGTTCAGGTTGGCCTTGGCCCAGTTGACCACGTCCTTGGTCAGGAAGGTCTCAGCGTTGCCGTAGTTGGGGGTGTCCAGGCAGAGGGGATCCTGGTCCGGGTCGCCGAGCTGGTCGGCGACGATGACGATAGGAGCGAGACCGCCGTGCAGAGCGGCGTCCCGGTCAAGGGTGGCCGCGATGAAGGACGGATCGGGGTTTCCCGGCTGACCCATCAAGAGGATCACCAGCGGCAGCGCCGGAGCATCCGCCACGAGAGCGGCAGGTGGCAGGTAGATTCCGGCGGGCCTCGAGGTGAAGCCCGACAGGGTGTTCGGAATGACCTGGCTCCCGGTCGTGCCTGCCGCCGGCAGGCCGGGCGGTGCGACCCAGCTGCGATACAGGGGGCCGGCTGGTGCCGCGCCGCTGGGCGACGGGAGACGGATGGTCGCTTCGGTCACCACCCCGAACAGGGAGCCGACAGTGCGGTTGAGTCCGAAGCTCGAGTTGATGGCCAGTACTCCCGCGACGAGGAAGACGATCACGGCGACCGCCGCGCCGATCTTGCGACGCGCGCGCGAGCGCCAGAGGTTGGCGACCGCGACGGCGATCGCCGCGCAGGTCGCCGCAAACCACAGGAAGCTGACCCGACCTGGTGACATCCCGAAGACGTCGATGACCTTCACGAGGACGATCCACACGGCCGTCGCGACTCCGGCGCCGCAGAGCACGGCGAGCGACAGCGTCACGATCCACCGCCGGGTCGGCCTGCGGACGACGAGAAACGCGAGGCTCCCCGCCGCAAGCGCGAGCACCGTGTAACGCAGCGGGCCGGCCAGGATGTCGATGCCGAAGAAGGCTGCGGCTAGCTCGTTGATTGTGCACCTCTTTTCCGGCAGGCTCCCGGGTGGGACGGACGGTTAGAGGTCGCGGGGGGCGAGGCGCACGAGGGCCTCGATGAGGGACTCGGCGCTGCGCTCGTCGGCGACCACGTCGACCCGCAGGCCGATGGCCGCCGCGTCCTTGGCCGTGCGCGGGCCGATGCAGGCGATCAGGGTGGTCTCGGGAATGGGGCCGAGCTGCTCCTGCACCTGCTGGGCGACGCTGCCGCTGGTGACCAGCACGGCGTGCACCCGGCCGGCCTTGACGTCGGCGACGACCCGGTCGGAAACCGGCACGCCCACGGTGCGGTAGGCCACGACCGATTCGACCTCGTGGCCGATACGGCGCAGGCCCTCGGTGAGCAGCGGCTTGGCGATCTCGGAGCGCAGGGTGAGCACGCGCAGCGGGATGACGCCGTGGGTGGCGGCCTCCCAGTCCTCGAGCAGGCCCTTGGCCGAGTTGTCCTCCGACGGCACGATGTCGACGTGGTAGCCGGCGGCCACGAGCGCGGCGGCGGTGGTCTCCCCCACCGCGGCGATGCGGGTGCCGGGCGCCACGACGGCCCTGTGCGACGAGAGCACGTCGACGGTGGTGGCGCTGGTGACGGTCATCCAGTCGAACTCACCGGCAGCGAGCTTGGCGAGCGCGGTCTCGAGAGCCGGCGCGTCGTCGGTGGGCGCGAAGTTGATCATCGGCGCCACGACGGGGAGGGCGCCGCGGGAACGCAGGTTGGCGGCGACCTGGTCGCCCCAGGGCCCACCGCGCGGCACGAGGACGCGCCAGCCGGCCAGGGGCTTGTCGGGGTTGTGCCGGGTGCCGCTCACGAGGTCACCGTCAGGGGGGCGAATTCGGCGGCGCCGCCGGCCAGGAGCTCACGGGCCGCACGGTCGGCCACGTTGAGGGCAGCCTCCTGCAGGTCGGCAACGGCGTGCGACTCGGGCGTCGCGGCGTGCGACGCCGTGATGCGGCGGGTGCCGTCGGGGCTGTACACGGTGGCGGTGAGGAAGAGCAGGCCGTCGTCGAGCACGGCGGTGGCGCCGATCGGGGCGGCGCATCCGGCCTCGAGGCGGGCGAGCACCTGGCGCTCGGCCGTGACGGTGGCCTGCGTGGTGGCGTGGTTGAGCACGGCGAGGGCCTTGGCGAGCAGACGCTCGGGCTTGCCGTCGCGCACCTCGATCGCCAGGGCGCCCTGTCCGGGCGCGGTGGGCCAGTCGGAGAGTTCGAGGTACTCGGTGGCCATGTTATCGAGCAGGCCGAGACGGCCCAGGCCCGCCGCGGCGAGCACCACGGCGTGCAGCTTCTCGTCGGCGACGAGCGCGAGCCGGGTGTCCACGTTGCCGCGGATGTCGACGACCTCGAGGTCGGGGCGCAGCTCCCGCAGCTGCGCGGCCCGGCGCGGGGAACCGGTGCCCACGCGGGCACCCTCCGGCAGGGTGGCCAGGGTGAACCCGGCGCGGGCGCACAGCACGTCGCGGGCGTCGGCGCGCTTGGGCGTCGCCCCGATGGTGAGGCCGGCGTACGGCTCGGTGGGCAGGTCCTTGAAGGAGTGCACGACAACGTCGCACTCGTCGTTCAACAACGCCTCGCGCAGGGCGCTGGCGAAAACGCCCGTGCCGCCAAGGCTGGACAGCGACTCCCGGGACACGTCCCCGTGCGTGGTGATCGGGATGATCTCCACCTCGCCGTTGGTCACCGCCTGGATGCGGTTGGCCACGGCGGTGGTCTGCGCCATCGCCAAGGCACTGCCGCGGGTTCCGACGCGGATGACGCTCACGGTGCCATACCAGCGACCGCCGGCTTGAAGCCGAGGCGCACGTTCTCGCAACAGCCCGGCCGGCACACGTCGTACCAAGGGCCGAGGTTGGTCAGGGCGGGCCGGTCGGCGGGAGGCACGTCGTTCAGCCGCTCCTCGACGAGGTCGATCAGGCCGGACACGTAGACGGGGTCGGCGCCGGGCGTGGGCACGCGCACCGAGAACAGGCCGTGTTCCTTGGCCGTTTCGGTGGCCTCGTTGTCGAGGTCCCACATGACCTCCATGTGATCGCTGACGAATCCGAGCGGCACGATGACGACGGCACGGATGCCGCGCGCCGGCAGCAGCGCGATCGCGTCGTTGATGTCGGGCTCGAGCCACGGCATGCTGGGGGGTCCGCTGCGGGACTGGTACACCAGCTGCCACGGGCTGGTGAGGCCCTGCATGACCACATCGGCCACGGCCAGGTGCTGGGCGGCATAGGCGCCGTCGGGGCCGAAGCCGCGTTCGGCCGGTCCGCTCTTGGCGGCATCCGTCGACGGGATCGAGTGGGTGGAGAACAGCACCTCGACCTCTGTGGCGAGGTCGATGCCGGGGATCTGAGCCTCGATGTCGGCCAGGCCCTGACGCACGCCGGTGATGAATGGGGTGACGAAGCCGGGGTGGTCGAAGAACTGGCGGATCTTGTCGATCTGAACGGTGCCGGTGAGCCCGGTTGTGTCCAGCGCCTGGGCGAAGTCCTCGCGGTACTGGCGGCAGCCGGAGTAGGAGCTGTAGGCGCTGGTCGCGATGGCGAGCAGGCGGTCCTGGCCGGCGGCGTGCGCCTCGGCAATGGTGTCGGGCAGGTAGGGCGCCCAGTTGCGGTTGCCCCAGATCACGGGCAGGTCGATGCCGCGGCGGTCCAATTCGGCCTGCAGCGCTGCGCGCAGCACGCGGTTCTGCTGGTTGATCGGGCTGATGCCGCCGAAGTGCCGGTAGTGCACTGCGACCTCTTCGAGGCGTTCCTCGGGGATGCCGCGGCCGCGCGTGACGTTGCGCAGGAACGGGATCACGTCGTCCTGGCCCTCCGGTCCGCCGAAACCGGCGAGGAGGATGGCGTCGTACCTCGTCATTACTGCAGCACCTCCACGAGTTCGGCGGTAGTGATGCGACGACCTGTGTAGAAGGGAACCTCTTCACGCACGTGGCGGCGGGCCTCGGTGGCGCGGAGCTCGCGCATCAGGTCGACGAGCTCGGTGAGCTCGTCGGACTCGATCGGCAGGAGCCACTCGTAGTCGCCGAGGGCGAACGAGGAGACGGTGTTGGCGATGGCCCCGCGGAACGCGGCGCCCTTGCGACCGTGGTCGGCGAGCATCTTGCCGCGCTCGGCCTCTGGCAGCAGGTACCACTCGTAGCTGCGCACGAACGGGTACACGGTGAGCCAGGCCTTCGGGTCGATGCCGCGCAGGAAACCGGGCACGTGGCTCTTGTTGAACTCGGCGTCGCGGTGCACGCCCATGGCGTTCCAGGTCGGCAGCAGGCTCTTGAGCAGGCGGCTGCGGCGGAGTTCCCGGTTGGCCCACTGCAGGGTCTGGGCCTCGTCGGCGTGGGTCCAGATCATCACGTCGGCGTCGGCGCGGAGGCCGGAGACGTCGTAGAACCCGCGCACGGTCACGCCTTCGGCTTCGACGAGGGCGATGATGCCGTCGAGTTCGTCGACGAAACGCGGTACGTCCCGGCCGTCGAGGTCGTCGGGGTTGGCCGGGTCCCTGCGCAGCACTGTGAAGAGGGTGAATCCGGAGGGGGAAGCCTCGGTGGGTTCAGCCTCTGACGAGGTGTGGGAATCGGGTGTGGGCACGGTCATGTCTACTGCCTCTCCGGCAGCCGGGTGAGTCATGTCTACTAGTCTCCACCGCTTTGCTCGGAGAGCCAAAAGTAGGCCCGGCCCGGCAGCATTCTCAGGATGCCAGGGCACAGCACAGGAGGGTGCCGGCCGAAGCCTGAGCACCCTCCGTTCAAGCCGGGACGCGTCCCGGGACAGTTGCCGTTAGCGGCGGTCGAGGACCGTCTTGACGCCCCACCAGACCGCGGTTCCCACCACGGCGGCGGCGCCGAGGGCGATGCCCGCCAGTGCGGTCGGGTTCTCGTCGCCGAGGCGGTGCAGACCCAGCGTGAACCGCCGGGTGTTGATCTTGATCTGCTTGGGCACGTTGAGCTTGTACTCGATGGCGTCCAGGGTGCCGGCCAGTTCGGCCCGGGCACGGGCCGCTTCGGCTCGCAACTCTCCCGTGCTGTGGTGCTCGGGCTTGGCTTCGACGGCCTTAGCGGAGCCGGACCGGGGCGCGGTGTTATCGGTGGTCATACTGGCCAACTCCCTTGAATGCGTCGACGTCCTTCTGGATGCTCGCCGTCACGCCCTCCGGGTCGTGGCTGGTGCCCTTCTTGACCCGGTTGAGCCCGATCAGGGCCAGGATCACCGCGATCAGGAGCAGGGCGACCGCCACGATGAGCGCGGCCAGCCAGAGCGGCAGCACCAGGTCGAGGGCGATGACGGCCAGCGCGATGAACACGATGACCGCGAGGAACGCGAAGACGGCCGCGCCGATGAACAGGCCCAGGCCGATGCCCACGTTCTTCGCCTTGCCGGAGATGTCGGCCTTGAAGGCGTCGATCTCAGCCTTGACCAGGGCGGTGATCTGGCCCGGGAGCTCGCTGAGGAGCGTGAACAGGGACTGCTTGCTCTTGGGGTTATACCCGCTGTTACTCACTGGCATCCTTCCTGGACTGTCGTCGTGAGATTACTCGGCGGTCGGCTCGGTCGCAGCGTCCTTCGCGGACGCTGCCGCTGAGGTGGCCGAGCTCGCTGCCGCCTTGGCCGACTTCGTGGCGGAGGCCGCGGCCTTGGTGGCGGCGGTGGCGCTGCCAGCCGTGCCTTCGGCGGCATCCTGGCCCTTGTCGGTCTTGTTCTGCACGGCTGAGACGACCTTCTTGCCGGCCTCGAACAACACGCCGGGCACGTCGCCGACGCGCTCGAGGGCGAAGTCGCGCACCTCGTTCACGCGGCGCTGCACCGGCGGACGGTGCCACAGGTCGGACGCGGCAGAGGCGATCTGGTCGTAGCGCTTACGACCGGCGCGGGCGCCCAGCACGTAGCCGACGAGCCCACCCGTGATGAAAAGAAGTTTTCCCCGCATTGTGACTCCATTCCTTTACGTTCATGTATTCCCAGCGTAACCCCCCGATCGAGAGAGGAACATGTGCACCGCGGGGCGAACAGCCCCTGATCAGAGGTCTAGCACTGCCCGCCGGGCGCGGATACCCGCGGCGAGGGCGTCGGGGATCACCGACGCCAGACCGGTGCCGGACAGCCAGCCGCCGGTGACGTCCAGGCCCCGCGTACCCTCGACCACGTCGCGCACCTGGCGGATGCGCTCCGGCGCGCCGATGGTGGCCGGCGAGAGCCCGTCGCTCCACAGGGTGCGGGCGAATCCGCGTACCTGCTCCGGTGCGAGGTCGACGCCGAGGATGGCGGCGGCGTCGCGCACGGCGAGGCCCATGAACTCATCGTCCGAGAGGTCGAGGGTGGGCACCGGCGCACCCGCGCGCCCGTAGGAGAGTCGCACCACGTGCCGGCCTGGCGGGGTGAGGGCGTCGATCCAGGCCCATTTGGCGGTGATGTGGGTGAGCGCCTTGGCCGTGACACCGGGGGTGCCGACCGCGACAAGAACGCCGGTGCCGCGCGGCTGCGCGTCCAGGGCTGGTGCGTCGAGCACCAGGGTCGCCAGCTCAACAGCGGCCGGGGCCGGCCAGTCGAGCGCGGCGAGAGCGGCGTACTCGGCGCCGAGCGGGGCGAGCAGGGCCAGGGCGGATGCCGCGGGAACGGCCAGGATCACGTGGCGGGCCTCGAGCGTGACCGGCTCGGCCGGGGCGGGGGCGGCGTCGGGCACGGCATCCGACACGGCGTCCGGCGGGGTGTCGGAGGCGGCGTCGGCGGCCGGGGCGTCCGCGGCGCATTCGACGAGCCAGCTGCGCACCGTCGTGTCGGTACCGTCCTCGGCGACGGTCGGGGTGTCGACAGGGCGGAACGAGGCCACGGCGGCGCCGGTGCGGATCTCGACGTCGAACCGCTCGAGGTCCTCGACGAGGGTGTCGACCAGACGGTGCATGCCGCCGCGGAGCCCGCGCACGGCCGAACCGGCCGGCGCGGCGATGCGCATGGCCGTGACGGCACCGGAGAGCGACCCGGCCGTGGTGAGGGTGCGGTTGAGCCCGGGGGCGACCACGTCGACCTCGAGGTCGACGGCGTCGGTGGCGTAGACCCCGCCGGCGACCGGGTTGACCAGGCGGTCGAGCACCTTGCTACCCATGCGCTTCTGCACGAGCTCGCCGAGGCTGTGCTCGCGGCCGATCTTGAGCACCGGCATCAGCCGGTCGGCGTAGGCGCGCAAGGCACCGGACCAACCGATCGCGCGGCGCACGTCGTCGGCCAGCGGCGACCCGGGGATGCCGAGCACCCCGGCGCGCGGCAGCGGTACCGACACCGGCGCCCCGCCGGGGCGGAGGGGCGGCAGGTGCAGCCAAGCGCCGGCCGGGTTCGGTTCGATGATCTGGTCGGTGAGGCCGAGGTTGGCCACGAACGCGGCCACGGTGTTGCCGCGCACGGCGAAGCTCTCGGCCCCAGCGTCGAGCGGAAGACCGGCGACCTCGTGGCCCGCCACGGCGCCGCCGACGACGTCCGCGGCCTCCAGGACGAGCACGTTCAGCCCGAGGTGGGCACACTCGCGGGCGGCCACCAGGCCGGCGACACCTCCGCCGATGACGATGACGTCCAACATGTCCTTGCTTTCCGCCCGCTGCATCCCCGCCGCCGGCACTGTGCGTGTGAGAGCTGAGCGCTAGAGCGCGAGTGAGGAGGTGGAGCTGGTCTCGTGCACGAACTTGACGACCCGGGTGAGCACATCAGGGTCGGTCTCCGGCGGCACACCGTGGCCGAGGTTGAGCACGTGGCTGGGCGCCGTGCGGCCGCGTTCGAGCACGTCGAGCACATGTGCTTCGAGAACCGGCCAGGGGGCGTTGAGCAGGGCTGGGTCGAGGTTGCCCTGCACGGGAACCACACCGCCCAGGCGCCGGCTGGCCTCGTCGAGCGGCACCCGGTAGTCCACGCCGACGACGTCGGCTCCGATGCCGTGCATGGCCTTGAGCAGCTCGCCGGTGCCGACACCGAAGTGCACGACAGGCACGTTGCGGCGCACCGACTCGGGGTCCGCGGCCAGGTCGCCGACGTTCTCCACGAAGGTGAGGTCGCGGACGTGGGCGATCGCGGCGGTGGAGGCGGGGGCGACGAAGCGCGTGTAGTCGTCGAGCGAGAGCGCGCCGGCCCAGGAGTCGAACAGCTGGGCGGCGCTGGCTCCCGCGAGCACCTGGGCGCGCAGGAACCGGCCGGTGACGTCGGCGGTCCAGGCCATCAGGGCGGCCCAGGCGTCGGGGTCGGAGTGCATGAGCGTGCGCGCGTGGATGTGGTCCTTGGACGGGCCGCCCTCGACGATGTAGGCGGCCAGGGTGAACGGCGCGCCGGCGAAGCCGATCAGCGGGGTGGAGCCGAGCTCCGCCACCGTGCGGGCGACGGCCTGGCTGATGGGGGCCAGCGCCGTGTCGAGCACGGCCGGGTCGAGCGCGGTGAGGCGTTCGACATCCGCCGCGGTGCGCACCGCCTGGGCGAGCACCGGGCCCTTGCCTGCGACGATCTCGACCTCGACGCCCACGAGCTTGAGCGGCACGACGATGTCGCTGAAGAGGATGCCGGCGTCCACGCCGTGCCGGCGCACCGGCTGCAGGGTGATCTCGCTGGCCATCTCCGGGTCGAGGCAGGCGTCGAGCATGCGGGTGCCCACCCGCAGTTCGCGGTATTCGGGCAGCGAACGGCCGGCCTGGCGCATGAACCAGACCGGGGTGACGGCCGGACGGGTGCCCTGGTAGGCCCGCACGAGCCGGGAGTCGGAGGTGAGGCCGGAAGAGAGTGGGTGCGTCGCGTCGAGATTCATCACCTTCGATTCTCCTCTACATCCGCTCCGGGAACGATTCGAGGTGCCGCACTACACAACGTAGAATTGACCGGTGTTGATTTGTCTGTCCGCGAACCACAAGAACTCCAGCTTCGACGTGCTCGAAAAGCTCTCTGTCGGCGCGGACGAGGCAGCGGGCGGAATGCTCACCGGGCATGACGCGCTCAGCGGCGCCGTAGTGGTGGCCACCTGCAACCGCTTCGAGGCCTACCTCGACCTGGACGAACCCTTCGGCGTCTCCCCCCTTCCCGCGGTGTATGCCGCGATCGACGCCGTGAGCGCGAGCACCGGTGTGAGCGCCGCGCTGCTGCGCGACACCCTCGACCTCGTGCACGGCAACGGCGTGGCCGAGCACCTCTTCGCCGTCACCAGCGGACTCGAGTCCGTGGTGGTGGGCGAAGGCGAGATCGCCGGCCAGGTGCGCCGCGCCCTCGAAGAGGCCCGCGCGGCCGGTACCACGAGCCCCGAGCTCGAGCGCCTCTTCCAGCGTGCCTCGCAGACCTCTCGCGGGGTGAAGAACCGCACCGGCATCGGCGCCGCCGGGCGTTCACTCGTGCGTCTGTCGCTCGAGCTGGCCGAGAGCCGCGTCACCGACTGGGCGCGCACCCGGGTGTTGCTGGTGGGCACGGGCCGTTACGCCGGCGCCTCGCTGGCCGCGCTCCGCGACCTGGGCGTCACCGATGTGCGTGTCTACTCCCCCTCCGGCCGCGCCGAGCGCTTCGCCGCGTCGCACGACATCCAGGCCCTGGCCACGGATGCCGACGCGTTGGCCGCCGAGACCGCGCTGGCCGACCTGATCCTCACCTGCACCACGGTAGAGCACCACGTCATCGATGCGGGCATCCTGCTCGCCGGCCGCGCCCTCGTGGCCGCCCGGAAGGCCGCCGCCGAGGCTGCCCCCTCGGCCGCACAGCTGCGCTCCTGCCCGGTGGGCGCCGATGTGGAGGCCACGCGTCAGCTGGTCATCGACCTCGGCCTGCCGCGCAACGTGGACCCGGACGTGAGCGAGGTGGACGGCGTCGAACTGCTCGACCTGGAGACCATCCGCATCCACGCGCCGCTCGAAGAACTCAACGCCACCAGCGAGGCCCGCCGCCTGGTCGACCGCGCCGCCCGCAAGTTCTCGGCCGTGGCCGAGGAGCAGAGCCTGGCCCCCGCTGTCGTGGCGCTGCGCTCCTACGTCTTCGACATCCTCGACGCCGAGATCGAACGCGCGCACGCCCGCGGCGACAGCAGCGAGCAGACCGAGTCGGCGCTGCGGCACCTGGCCGGGGTGCTGCTGCACACCCCCATGGTGCGTTCGCGCGAACTCGCCCGCGCGGGTGAGCAGGATGCGTTTCTGGGCGGGCTCGACGCTCTCTTCGGCATCGATGTGACCCTGCCGGAGGCCAGTGTCGCCGGCCTGCCGACGGCCCCCGGCGTGGCCGGCGTCACCGACATCTCCAGCGCCGCCTCCTAGCGTGCGCGCGGTCTGGTTCGACCGGTTCGGTGCTCTGCCCGAACTGCGCGAGGTGCCCGACCCGGAGCCCAGCTCCGCCGGCGTCGTGGTGCGGGTGGAGGCCACCGGGCTCTGCCGCAGCGACTGGCACGGCTGGCTGGGCCACGACGACGGCATCGCTCTGCCGCACGTCCCGGGGCACGAGCTCGTCGGCGTGATCGCGGCCGCAGGGCCTCTCGTCACCCGCTTCGCCGTGGGGCAGCGGGTCACCGTGCCGTTCGTCTGCGCCTGCGGCGACTGCCCGGAGTGCGCCACCGGCAACGCCCAGGTCTGCCGCAACCAGACCCAGCCCGGTTTCACCCACTGGGGTTCCTACGCCGAGAAGGTGGCGCTGCACAACGCCGACGTCAACCTCATTGCCGTGCCGGACGACCTCGACGCCGGTGCCGCGGCGCTGCTCGGCTGCCGGTTCGCCACCTCCTACCGCGGGCTCGTGCACCAGGCCACGCTGCTCGCCGGCGAGACCCTCGTGGTGATCGGCTGCGGCGGAGTGGGCCTGTCCGCGGTGATGATCGGCGCGGCCCTCGGGGCCCGGGTGATCGCGGTGGACATCAGCGTGGACGCCCTCGCGGCCGCGGCCCGCGCCGGCGCCGCCTACACGGTCAACTCCAGCGGGATGACCGACGCCGCGGTCGTGGACCGGGTGCGTCTGCTCGCCGGCGGCGACGGCGCCCAGGTGTCGGTGGAGGCGCTCGGCCGGGAGAACACGGTGGGCATCGCCATCCGCTCCCTGGCCACCCGCGGCCGTCACGTGCAGATCGGCCTGCTCGCCGAGGACCCGCGCGTGCCACTGGGTCTGGTGATCGGCGGGGAGCTCGCCGTGCTCGGCAGCCACGGCATGGCCGCCGGCGACTACCCCGAGCTGATGGCGCTGGTGACCAGTGGCCGGCTGCGCCCGCAGGACCTGATCAGCCACCGCATCCCGCTCGCCGACGCGCCGGCGGCCCTCGCCGCCATGTCGGCGCCCGAGCCCGCGGCCGGCGTCACCCTGATCGACCTCACCCTGCCCTAGCCGCACTCCCCGCGGGTACTCGGCCCTGTGCTCCGCCACGAGGTCGGCCACGGGTCGGCTACGAGGTGCGCGGGCGCCACGCCGCTGCGCCGCTGGCACGCCACACGCGAAACGGCGCCTGACCCGCGCCACTCGAAGTGCGGGTCAGGCGCCGTTGCGCGGGCCTCCGGCGGGCGGATGCGGCGGGGCGGTTACGCTCCGCGCAGGCGCACGGCCAGGTAGGCGTCGAGCTCGGCCAGGGGCACGCGCTCCTGCGCCATGGTGTCGCGGTCGCGCACGGTCACGGCCTGGTCCTCGAGCGAGTCGAAGTCCACCGTGATGCAGTACGGGGTGCCGATCTCGTCCTGGCGGCGGTACCGGCGGCCGATGGCGCCGGCGTCGTCGAAGTCCACGTTCCAGGACTCGCGCAGGCGTGCGGCCAGCGAGCGGGCCATCGGCGAGAGGGCCTCGTTGCGCGAGAGCGGCAGCACCGCGGCCTTGATCGGGGCCAGGCGCGGGTCGAGCTTGAGCACGGTGCGCTTGTCGACGCCGCCCTTCGCGTTGGGCACTTCTTCCTCGTGGTAGGCATCCACCAGGAACGCCATCAGCGAGCGGGTGAGGCCGGCCGCGGGCTCGATCACGTAGGGGATCCAGCGCTCGTTCTTCGTCTGGTCGAAGTAGGAGAGGTCCTTGCCGCTGGCCTCTGAGTGCGTCTTGAGGTCGAAGTCGGTGCGGTTGGCCACACCCTCGAGCTCGCCGAACTCGCTGCCGGAGAAACCGAAGCGGTACTCGATGTCGACGGTGCGCTTGGAGTAGTGCGAGAGCTTCTCCTGGGCGTGCTCGAAGAGGCGCAGGTTCTCCGGGTCGATGCCCAGGCCCGTGTACCAACCCATCCTCTGGTCGATCCAGTACTGGTGCCATTCCTCGTCGGTGCCGGGCTCGACGAAGAATTCCATCTCCATCTGCTCGAACTCACGGGTGCGGAAGATGAAGTTCCCGGGGGTGATCTCGTTGCGGAAGCTCTTGCCGATCTGGCCGATGCCGAACGGGGGCTTCATACGAGCGGCCTGCAGCACATTCGCGAAGTTCACGAAGATGCCCTGCGCGGTCTCGGGGCGGAGGTACACCATGCCGGCCTCTTCGTCGACCGGGCCGAGGAAGGTCTTGAGCAGGCCGGAGAAGGCGCGCGGCTCGGTCCAGGTGTGCCGATTGCCGCAGTTGGGACAGGCGATGCCGTCGATGCCGCCCTCGGGGGCGCGGCCCTTCTTCTCCTCGAACTCCTCGACGAGGTGGTCCTCGCGGAAGCGCTTGTGGCAGCTGGTGCACTCGACCAGCGGGTCGGAGAAGACCTCGACGTGGCCGGAGGCCTCCCAGACCTTGCGCGGCAGGATGACGGAGGAGTCCAGGCCCACGACGTCGTCGCGGCTCGTGACCATGAAGCGCCACCACTGCTTCTTGATGTTCTCCTTGAGCTCCACACCGAGGGGCCCGTAGTCCCAGGCCGACCGGCTACCGCCGTAGATCTCACCGGCCTGGAAGACGAACCCACGGTGGCGGGCGAGGGCGATGACGGAATCAAGACGGGAAAGTGCGGCCACGGTGGCTCCAATGGTCCAAAAGGATGGTCAAAATGCGGGCGAGGGCCCGGAATACGGATGGATTCATTTTAGCGAGGCGGGCGCCACCCCCGATCACGGGCATTGCCAGCCGCGCACCGCACCCGTACATTCGGAGACGTTCGCCCGACGCAGCGCATTTTCCCGCTCTTCCGTCGTCGCCATCGACCGGCTCCGGGGGGAGGACCGCGTGCTGCAGGACGCTGAGCGAGGCGCGCCAGGTCGCGGCCTACCCGACCTCGGCCTGACCCGCCGCACCGTGCTGGCGTCCCTCGGCCTGTCGCTGGCGCTGGCCGGATGCGCCGCCCTGACCCCTGAGACCCCTCCCGTGGCCACCCGGGCCGCGGTTATCCCGCCGCCGAGACCGCTCCCCCGGCCGGTGCCCGCCGTGGCGCCCGGGCCCGTGCCGGCTCTGCTTCCGGCTCCGAACCTGGCCCGGGTTCCCGTGCCGCCGGGCACCCTGTCCGACCTGCCCGGCGACGCCGGCCTGTTGGCCTGGACCGTGGACGACGGCTCGAGCAGCGAGGTGGTCGCCCGGTATGTGCGGTTCGCCGCCGACACGGGCATCCGCCTCACCTTCTTCGTGACCGGCTACTACGACGCCTGGACCGACAACGCTGCGCTGCTGCGGCCCTTGGTGGCCACCGGGCAGATCCAGCTGGGCAACCACACCTGGTCGCACCCCGACCTCACCACGCTGTCGGATGCCGACGTCAGCGGCGAACTCGGCCGCAACCACGACTTCATCACCGACACCTTCGGCACGGATGCCCGGCCCTATTTCCGCCCGCCCTACGGCGCGCACGACAACAGGGTGGATGCGCTGGCCGCCGACCTGGGCTACACGGTGCCGACCACCTGGTACGGCTCGCTCTCGGACTCCGGGTTGGAAACCGAACAGCAGGTGATCGACTTCGCGACCACCTGGTTCCTGCCAGAGCACATCGTGATCGGCCACCTCAACTTCGAGCCCGTCACCAACGTCTTCCCCCAGCTGCAGGCCCTCGTGCACGACCGCGGGCTCACCACGGTGACCCTCAACGACGTGTTCACCAGCGCGGCCCATCCGTAGGAAGCGGGTCGTCGACGGGTGCTCCGGCGACACGCGCAGGGCCGAACCCCCCGACAGGGTGACAGCCGGCTGTTACGGTTGACGGGTAACCCGGCAATTTGCTGTGAGTTTCAGTGTGTATCTCAAAGGGGAGTACCAATGGGCGCGACGTCCAGCATTCCGCAAGGCGCAACCGACGAACCAGACCTCACCCAGGACCCGGCGCTGCCGCCGGTGGCCCTGGATCCGACCATCCACGAGGCCGAGGAGGCCCACTGGACCCCGCTGAAGATCGGCATCTGGGTGGCCATCGCGCTGCTCGGCGGGCTGAGCTGGGTGATGCTGGCCGTGGTGCGCGGCGAGACCGTGAACGCCATCTGGTTCGTCTTCGCCGCGCTCTGCACCTACCTGATCGGCTACCGGTTCTACTCCAACTACATCCAGAAGCACCTGCTCCGGCCGGATGACCGCCGGGCGACCCCCGCCGAATACAAGGCCGACGGCAAGGACTATGCAGCCACCGACCGCCGGGTGCTCTTCGGCCACCACTTCGCCGCCATCGCCGGCGCCGGCCCCCTGGTGGGCCCGGTGCTCGCCGCGCAGATGGGCTACCTGCCCGGCACGATCTGGATCATCGTGGGCGTCGTGTTCGCCGGCGCGGTGCAGGACTACCTGGTGCTGTTCTTCTCGATGCGCCGCGGCGGCCGGTCGCTGGGCCAGATGGCCCGTGACGAGCTCGGCCGGGTCGGCGGCACGGCCGCCCTCATCGCCACCCTCACGATCATGGTCATCATCGTCGCCATCCTCGCCCTCGTCGTGGTCAACGCTCTCGCCGAGAGCGCCTGGGGCGTCTTCTCGGTCGGCATGACCATCCCGATCGCCCTGTTCATGGGCTGCTACCTGCGGTTCTTCCGGCCGGGCAAGGTCACCGAGATCTCGATCATCGGCTTTGTGCTGCTCATCGCCGCGATCGTCGGCGGCGGTGCGATCGCCGGCACCGAGTGGGGCGCCGCCATGTTCCATGTCGAGAAGGTGCCGCTGGCCATCGGCATCATCGTCTACGGTTTCGTCGCGGCGATCCTGCCGGTCTGGCTGCTGCTGGCCCCGCGCGACTACCTCTCCACCTTCATGAAGATCGGCACCATCGGCATGCTCGCCCTGGCGATCGTCATCGTGCGCCCCGAGATCACGGTTCCCGCGGTGAGCGAATTCGCCACCAGCGGCACCGGCCCGGTGGTCAGCGGAGCGCTGTTCCCGTTCCTCTTCGTCACCATCGCCTGCGGCGCCCTGTCCGGCTTCCACGCGTTGATCGCCTCCGGCACCACACCCAAGCTCATCGAGAAGGAACGCCAGACCCGGTTCATCGGCTACGGCGGCATGCTGATGGAATCGTTCGTGGCGATCATGGCCCTCGTGGCCGCGCTGTCGATCGACCGCGGCATCTACTTCGCCATGAACGCCTCGCCGGCCCTCACCGGCGGCACCGTGGAGGGCGCGGTCACCTTCGTCAACAGCCTCGGCCTGACGGGCGTCAACCTCACGCCCGACATGCTCACGCAGACGGCCAAGGACGTCGGCGAAGCATCCATCGTGTCGCGCACCGGCGGCGCCCCGACCCTGTCGGTGGGCCTGGCGCACATCATGCAGCAGGTGGCCGGCGGCAGTGGCATGATGGCGTTCTGGTACCACTTCGCGATCATGTTCGAGGCTCTGTTCATCCTCACCGCGGTGGATGCCGGCACCCGCGTGGCCCGGTTCATGCTGCAGGACAGCCTGGGCAACTTCTTCCCGAAGTTCAAGGACACCTCCTGGCGCACCGGCGCCTGGCTCACCACCGGCATCATGGTGGCGGCCTGGGGCGCGGTGCTCGTGATGGGCGTCACCGACCCGCTCGGCGGCATCAACACGCTGTTCCCGCTGTTCGGCATCGCCAACCAGTTGCTCGCCGCGATCGCGCTGGCCGTGTGCCTGGCCATCGTGGCCAAGCGCGGCATGTTCCGCTACCTCTGGATCGTCGCGGTGCCCCTGGCCTTCGCAGCCGTGGTCACCATCACGGCGTCGATCCTGAAGATCTTCTCGAGCGTGCCGTCGGTGGGCTACTTCGCCCAGAACGCGGCGTTCAGCAAGGCGCTGGCCGACGGGGAGACGAGCTTCGGCACGGCCACCTCGGTCGAGGCGATGGAGGCCGTGGTGCGCAACACCATGGTGCAGGGCATCCTGTCGATCGTGTTCGTCACGCTGGCCGTGATCGTGATCTTCACCGCCTTGCAGGCCACCTGGAACGCGTGGAAGACGCACTCGAACGCGACGAACGAAGACCTCGCCGTGCCGTCCCGCATCTTCGCGCCGTCCGGCATCCTGGCCACGCCGGCCGAGAAGGCCACCCAGGCGCTGTGGGATGCCCTCCCCAGCACCAAGCGCAAGGCCCGCGAGCACTGATGTCCGGCACACAGGGCGCCGCGGTGCCTGGGCTGTCGGGTGTGGTCCGCAGCGCCGTGGCCCGGCTCGCCTGGTACATCAGAGCGGTGTCGGGCGAGGACGCCTACGACAAGTACCGGGCGCACCACGAGTCGGTGCACGGGCCCGGCGAGGCAGAACCGATGCTCACCGAACGGGAGTTCTGGCGCGACCGCGCCGACCGGCAAGACAGCAACCCGCAGGGCCGCTGCTGCTGACCGGCTGCCCGATCTGAGACTCACGGCCCGCCCGGGTGGACATCCGGGCGGGCCGTAGCATTGAGGCGATGACTGATTCAACGAACCCCGTGACCAAGCCCGTCCTGAACAAGGACACCCGGCTCTGCATCTCGTTGGCCGCGCGGCCGAGCAACTTCGGCACCCGGTTCCACAACTACCTCTACGAGCAGTTCGGGCTGGACTTCGTCTACAAGGCCTTCACCACCACCGACCTGGCCGGCGCCATCGCCGGGGTGCGGGCGCTCGGCATCCGCGGTTGCTCGGTGTCGATGCCGTTCAAGGAGGACGTGATCGCCCTCGTCGACGAACTCGACGCCTCGGCCACGGCCATCCAGTCGGTGAACACCATCGTCAACGACGACGGCTACCTGCGCGCCTACAACACCGACTACATCGCCGCGGCCGACCTGCTGCGAAGCAACGCCCTCGACCCGGCCACGCCGTTCCTGCTGCGCGGCTCGGGCGGCATGGCCAAGGCCGTCGGCGCGGCGCTGCGCGACACCGGCTTCGCCCACGGCACCATCGTGGCCCGCAACGAGACGCGCGGCCGGGCGCTGGCCGACGAGCTCGGCTACGGCTGGCAGGCGGAGCCCGGCGACAGCACCGCGGCGCTGCTCGTGAATGTCACTCCGATGGGCATGGCCGGCGGCGCCCAGGCGGCCGAGTCGGCGTTCACCGACGCGGCCATCGCGGCCGCCGACACGGTCTTCGACGTCGTGGCACTGCCCGCCGAGACCCCGCTGATCCTGGCCGCCCGCGCGCAGGGCAAGACCGTCATCACGGGCGCAGAGGTGATCGCTCTGCAGGCGGCCGAGCAGTTCGAGCGCTACACCGGCGTGCGGCCCACACCCGAGCAGGTGCAGGCCGCCTCCGCCTTCGCCCGCGCATGAGCGAGGCGCCAGCCGAGCCGGTGAACGACGGCACGGCGGCTGCGGGCAGGTCAGACTCCGACGCAGTGACGGACGGTGCGGCGGCTGAAGGCAAGTCGGACATCCGCACGGCGCATCCGGACATCCTCGTGGCCGCGGTCGCCCTCATCCGCGAGCGCCGGGTGCTCATGGTCACCGCCGCGGCCGCGACGTGTGGTTCATGCCCGGCGGCAAGATCGACCCCGGTGAGACCGAGGCTGATGCCGCGGCCCGCGAAGCCTGGGAGGAGGTCGCCGTGCGCGTGGACCCGGTCGCCCTCGTGCCGTTGTTCACGGTCCTGATCCAGGCGCACGGCGAACCAGACGGCCGACTGGTGCGGATGGCGGTGTTCGGTGCCGAGACCGCCGACGACCCCGCGGCGAGCGCCGAGGTGAGCGCCGTGCACTGGGCATCCAGCGCCGACGAAGGCCGCTGCCCGCCCGCCGGCGTCGAGGTGCTCCGCCGCCTGCACGCCGCCGACCTCATCGACTGACCCGCCCCACCGGCGAACCGTGAGCAAAGACCGCTAGAACCCAAGGGGTATTTTTGGGGCTTAACTCACAGTTCGCGGGAGGGGACGCGGGCGTACCCTGCCTGCATGACCGACCACGTGCCCCTGCCCTGGGACCATATCCGGCTCTGGGAGATCGGACAGTTGCAGACCGACACCGGGCTGGGCCTCGAGCACTGGCTCGCGCGCATCCGGGACGTCGCGCCGACGACGCCCACCGAGCTGCGCGTCTGGCTCGCTCAGGAGGGGGTGAGCGGATATTCACGGGCGCTCCTGGTACACGAGACGTTCGGTTACCCCAACTCCACCGTGCGGGCCGCCGACCAGCTGCTTGACGCCCAGTACGCCGACCGTCCGACGCTCCGGCCGATCCTGGACGCCGTGCTGCTCTACGCGGGTGACCTCGACGATGTGGGCATCCGCACGCATGACACTCACGTAGCGCTGGCAGGCCCAAACCGCACCTTCGCCGTGATCCAACCGACCACCCAGAAACGGGTGGACCTGGGGCTCCGCATCGAGGTTCCCGCCGCGGCGCCGGACACCCGGCTGCAGCCGGCCACGCACCTCGGGGCCGACTTCCCGGCCAGCATCCCGCTCACCTCGGCCGGCCAGGTGGACTCAGAGGTCGCCGCCTGGCTCAAGTTCGCCTACGACACCGCCGGCTGAACCGGCGACCAACCCGACAGACCTGAATCCGACAAGCCCGAGCCCGACGACACGACGTCGGTCGAACCGGGCCGAACCCGCGGGGACACCGGGCACGCATGACGGCGAACTATAGCGTCGAGAGCCTGACTCGCACCACCCCCTCAGGGGTCCCGGGCGGAACTCTCGGTGCCGAGCCCCGTCTTGGCCAGTAGTGGCGCGAGGACGGTCGAACTGCGATTTCGTCACGGAAAAAACTTGATCTTCGGAGTTCACAGCTTTCTCTTGAACCACTGCGGAGGCCGCATGACGATGGTGCAATCCAGAGAAGGGCGCTCGACGTCCACGTCTCATGATCATCGATTCCTCAAGGAGAATCATGTCGAACACCACCCCAGGAAGCACAACTCCGAGCACCGACTACGACACCGGAACCGGAACCGGAACCGGCACCGGCACCGGCACCGGCCCGAGCCCGAGCACGAGCACGAGCACGAGCACGAGCACCGACAGCGGCACGGGGGGCACGCCCAGCGGCTCCGACACACGCCAGCGCGCATCCGATGTGAAAGACAGCGCGGCCGAGGCCGGCCAGCATGTCGCGGGCGTCGCCAAGGACGAGCTGCACCGAGTGGGCTCCGAGACCAAGCGGCAGGCCAAAGATCTCTACCGCCAGACCCAGGGCGAGCTGCGCGATCAGGCGGCATCTCAGCAGAAGCGGGTGGCCTCTGGCCTCCGCTCCCTCGGCGACGAGCTCGGCTCCATGGCCGACTCCTCCCAGGAGCAGGGCGTGGCCTCCGACCTCGTGCACCAGGCCGCCACGCGTGCCTCCGGAATCGCCAACTGGCTCGACCAGCGCGACCCGGGTTCGCTCGTGGACGAACTGAAGGTCTTCGCCCGCCGCCGGCCGGGCACGTTCATCGCCATCGCAGCCGTCGCCGGGGTTCTGGCCGGCCGCCTCACGCGGTCGGTGATCGCCGAGTCGAAGGAGTCCTCAGACGGCGACACACCGGGCAGCACCCACCGCGACGTCACGACCGGCACTCAGGTCGACACCACCCGGGTGACCGGGAGCGGCGTCGTCACAGGCGCGGACGCGGGAACCGGCACCGGTGCAGTTCCCCCGCTCACCACCCCCGCTCCCACGGGCATCCCCACGTCACCGGTTCCGCCGGTCGGCAGCCCGCCCCTGGCGGGCGCACCTGAATTCGGGGAACCACGATGAGCGACCTCCCCACCCCCTCCGAACGGAAGGCCGCCGACACCTCCCTCGGCGACCTCCTGGGCGAGGTCACCCGGGACGTATCCGATTTGATGCGACAGGAAGTCGCGCTGGCCAAGGCCGAGGTCCGTCAGTCGGCCAGCAAGGCCGGCAAGGGCGCCGGCCTGTTCGGCGGGGCCGGGTATGCAGGCCACCTCACCGTGCTCTTCCTGTCCCTTGCCGCCTGGTGGGGCCTCGGGCATGTCATGGACATCGCCTGGGCGGCCGTGATCGTGGCCATTGTGTGGGCCATCGTCGCCGCCGTCCTCTTCGTCCTTGGCCGGCGGGAGCTCAAGGCCGTGCGCGGCGCACCCGAAACCGTCGACTCCCTGAAGCAGATTCCAGACGCACTGAAAAGAAACGAGGAAAACCGATGAGCTCCTACAGCACACCTACCCCCGCATCCGACGACCCAGAGGTCCTGCGGGCCCAGATCGAAGAAACCCGGCGCGAGCTCGGCAGCGACGTCGACGCCCTGGCCGACAAGGTCGCACCGGGCAAGATCGTGCAGCGTCAGACCGACAAGGTCAAGGGCGCCTTCGGCTCGATGAAGGACAGGGTCATGGGATCGGCGTCCGACGCCGGGTCATCGCTCGGCGGCGTGGCGGACGAGGCCTCCGGCGTGGCCAGGAACGTCGCCGACCAAGCGAAGGGCAATCCACTCGCCGTGGGGCTGATCGCCTTCGGTGTGGGCTGGCTGGCCTCCTCGCTGATCCCCGCGAGCACCGCGGAGAAGAGGATCGCGTCCAACGTCAAGGATGCGGCAGAGCCTCTCGCCCACCAGGTGACGGACGCGGCGAAAGAGGTGGGCGAGAACCTCAAGCAGCCGCTGGCCGACGCGGCCGACGCCGTGAAGGGAACGGCGACCGACGCCGCCGGCACCGTGAAGGCCGAAACCACCTCGTCAGCCGACGACGTGAAGAACGAAGCCAAGCACGCCGGACAGGGCACCGCGGGGTAGCCCTCAGTGCCCGACACGTGATACCGACGACGAGGAGAGTGCCCGGTGGCCCGCAACGACACGAGTGAGAAGCAGCAGACGGCGCCGTCGCCCGACGATCCGCGCAAGCCGGACTCGCCGGGAGAGGTCGCCAAGCCGTCCTGGAAGTACGCGCTGCGCAAGACGGCTCGCGAGTTCACCGCGGACCAATGCACCGACCTCGCCGCGGCACTCACCTACTACGCCGTCCTGTCGATCTTCCCGGCGATGATCGCGATCATCTCGCTGCTGGGCGTGGTCGGGCAGGGTGAGCGGTCCACCGACACCGTGCTCTCGCTCATCAACCAGGTCGCTCCCGGCGGTACGGCCGATGTGCTGCGCGGCCCGCTCGAGCAGTTCAGCTCGTCGCCGGCCGCCGGGTTCGCCCTGGTCTTCGGCATCCTGCTGGCCATCTGGTCGGCCTCCGGCTACGTCGGCGCATTCAGCCGCGCGATGAACCGCATCTACGAGATCGAGGAGGGGCGCCCGTTCTGGAAGCTCCGCCCGGTGCAGCTGGGTGTGACGATCGTGAGCATCCTGCTGATCCTGATCATGGTCGTGATCCTGATCGTCTCCGGGCCCGTCACGGATGCGGTGGGCAGCGCGCTCGGCCTCGGCGAGACCGTGCAGATCGTCTGGTCCATCGCGAAATGGCCGATCCTGGCCCTCGCGGCGGTACTGATCATCGCCATCCTCTACTACGCCACCCCGAACGCCAAGCAACCGAAATTCCGCTGGATCAGCATGGGGGCCCTGGTCGCGTTGGTGACCCTGGTGATCGCCTCGTTCCTGTTCGGGCTCTATGTCACGAACTTCTCCAACTACGACCGCACCTACGGCTCCCTGGCCGGAGTCGTGATCTTCCTGTTGTGGCTCTGGATCGCCAACCTCGCCCTGCTCTTCGGCGGTGAATTCGACGCCGAACTGGAACGCGGCCGACAGCTGCAGGCCGGCATCGCGGCTGAGGAAGACATCCAGCTGCCGCCTCGGGACACCCGCAAGAGCGACAAGGCCGCCGAGAAGGAACGAGCCGATGTCGCCGACGGCCGACGCTTGCGCGAAGAAGGTGCCCGGCGCAGCAAGAAGTGACGCGTCGGCAGTCCCTCTGCCCTCATCCTCAGTCTCTGCTCCATCTCCCTGCCATCTGCTCCACCTCCGCGCCACGAAAGGACAACTGATGTACTTCCACGTGCAACGACTCATCCACGACATCGTCCAAGACGAGCCGGACCCGGCCGCCGCCAACGCCCTGCAGGAAGGCCTCGGCGGGCAGTTCGGCGAGATGCGCACCATGATGCAATACCTGTTCCAGGCGATGAACTTCCGCGGCCCGGCGGCCAAGCCCTACCGCGACCTGCTGCAGGGCATTGGCACCGAGGAGATCAGCCATGTCGAACTCATCGGCACCACGATCTCCCGGCTGCTGGACGGCTCGCCCCGGTACAACGGCACGGTGACCGATCCGCTCGACAAGGCCGGCTCCGGCGGCGCGATCCCCCTGGAGATCGCCCTGGACACGAGTAACATCCACCACTACCTCGTGGGCGCGCAGGGTGCGCTGCCCGTCGATGCCGCAGGCAACCCGTGGAGCGGGAGCTATGTCTACAACTCCGGCAACCTGGTTCTGGATCTGCTCTACAACCTCATGCTCGAATCCACGGGCCGGTTGCAGAAGTGCCGGATCTACGAAATGACCGACAACAAGACCGCCCGCTCCACCATCTCGTACCTCATCGTGCGGGACCAGGCGCACGAGAACGCCTACGCGAAGGCCTTGGAGACCTTGGGCGTGCACTGGAACACCCTGCTGCCGATCCCCAAGACCAACGCGGAGAAGTTCCCCGAGGTGAAGAAACTGCTCGACCTGAACCTGCACAGCAAGCAGTACACCTTCGACCTCGCAGGTCAGTCGGAGGCGGGCAAGATCTACCAGGGCATGTCCCCCTCCAAGGACGGCACCAACCTGGTCGCCGACGAACAGGCCCCGGAAGGCGTGCCCTCGGTGATCGCCCCCGAGCGGATGGAGGAGTTTGCGCCAGGACTGGACCCCGACCTGCTCGAGCTGATTCAGGCCACCGCGCTGATGGAGATGGCCGAGGTGGACGCCAGCTACGGCCCGGTCACATCGTGAGGGCCCTCACCTGGCAGGGTAAACGTTCTGTCAGCGTCGAAACCGTGCCGGATCCTGTCATCGAAGAGCCCACGGATGTCGTCATCCGGATCACCTCGACGGCCATCTGCGGTTCGGACCTGCACCTCTACGAGGTCCTTGGACCGTTCCTGTCGGCCGGGGACGTGCTCGGCCACGAGTCCATGGGCGTCGTGGAAGAGGTGGGCGCCGAGGTGCGCACCCTCCAGCCGGGCGACCGGGTGGTGATCCCGTTCGTGATCGCCTGCGGGCACTGCTTCATGTGCCGGCGCGGGCTGACCACGCAGTGCGAGACCACCCAGAACCGCGCGCATGACAGCGGTGCCTCGCTCTACGGGTATACCGAGCTGTACGGCTCGGTGCCCGGCGGCCAGGCCGAACGGCTGCGGGTGCCGCTGGCCGACTTCAACGCGCACAAGGTCGGCCACGACCTGCCCGACGAGCGGTACCTGTTCCTCAGCGACATCCTGCCCACCGCCTGGCAGGGGGTGTCCTACGCGGACCTGCCCGAAGGCGGCGTACTCGGAGTGCTCGGTCTCGGCCCGGTCGGACAGTTCGTGGGACGCATCGGCCGGCATCTCGGCCACCGTGTCGTGGCCGTCGACCCGGTCCCCGAGCGCCGCCTGATGGCCGAACGGTACGGCATCGAGGCCCTGGACCTCACCGAGGATGCCCTCGACCAGTTGCGCGACCGCACCGACGGGCGCGGCCCCGATTCGGTGGTGGATGCGGTGGGCCTCGAGGCTCACGGCGCGCCAGGGGCCGGCTTCGCCCAGGCGGCCGTTGGGCTGCTGCCGGACGCCCTGGCCAAGAAGGTGATGACCACGGCGGGGCTCGACCGACTCAGCGCCCTGAACCTCGCCTTCGGTTCCGTGCGGCGCGGCGGCACCGTCTCGCTCAGCGGCGTCTACGCCGGGGTGGCCGATCCGCTGCCGATGCGCTCGCTCTTCGACAAGCAGGTCACGATCCGGATGGGTCAGTGCAATGTGCAGCGCTGGCTCGACGAGGTGGTTCCCCTGGTGGAAGACCCGTCCGACCCGCTGGGCGTGCAAGACCTGGTGACGCACCGGGTGCCGCTGGAGAGGGCGCCGGAGATGTACGAGTTGTTCCAGAAGAAGGAGAAGGGCTGCATCAAGGTTGTGCTGACGCCCTGAGGGGGATGCGTGCGGGGACGGGGATGCGGAAACGACGATGAAGCGAATCACCTACAACGGCGAGCCGCTCGTTACCGGCTCGAGTGTCAGCGCTGCCCTCGTGCATTATGTGACCCACGTCTCGACCGCGGCGACGGCCGTCGCGGTCGAGATCCCGGTTCTGGAGCACAACGGCACCGTGCGCTCGCACACCCTGATCCTCAGTGCGACCACGCAACTGGACGTCAAGGACGTCGACGGAGTAGCCGACGGGGAGGAGAACAGGTTCCCGGTCCCCCGGTTCCCGCGCACGAGCGAGGAGGCCTTTCCCCTGGCCGCCGCCGACATCTCGACCCTGGTCCCGATCCTGGACGAGGACCTCCTGACGGGAGCTGACCGGGACGGAACGGACCGGGTGGCGCCCTGACCCGACTGGCAGCATCCGGCCCGTCAGCTTCCCGGTTCGGCACTGAGCAGCAGCCCGTGCCCGCTGTTGGCCGACAGCGTCAGCGCCTCGATCCACGCCCGGTTGAGACTCGGGGTTTTCCCGCCGTAGTACTTGAAATACAGGGGGATGCCCGGATGCAGCCACACACTGGACCGGCCTGCGCCAACCGTGGGCGAGTCGTTCCAGGACAGGAAGAAGCTCTCGCCCCGGCGCAGCTTGGAACCGATGACGACCTGCAGGTGCACGAGGGCGCGGTCGTCGAATTCGACCTCGATACCGTCGTAGATGAGCTTTCCGATGATGTGACTCCTTTGGTGTGCCGGTCTCAGGCCCGCTGGCCCAGTTCGGCCAGTAGTGCGGGCAGCTCGAGCACGAGTTCGCGGGCGAGGTACCCGGTGGGGCCTACCCCGGCATTCAACCTGTCGCCCGCCGCGGCGTGCAGGTAGGTGCCCCAGCAGGCCGCCTGTGCGGGGCCGGCGCCGCGGGCGAGCAGGCCGGCGATGGCGCCGGCAAGCACGTCTCCGCTGCCCGAGGTGGCCAGTCCGCCCTGGCCGGTGCCCGCCAGCCAGAGCTGCCCGTCGGGAGCGGCGATGACGCCCTGGCAGCTCACGGTGGCCGCATAGCGGGTCGCGATCTCGGCGATGTCGTCGCAGAGGTCCTCCGGACCGCCGTCGGGGGCAGCCGTGAGTTCGCGGCCGAGCAGCACCGCCGCCTCGGCCGGGTTAGGGGTCAGTACCAGCTCCTCGGCCGAATGGTACCCGTCGCCGAGGCCCGGCAACGCGCCAAGGGCATAGGCGTCCAGGAGCAGCCGGGTGTCGCTGCCCAGCAGCCCGGGCAGAACACTCAGCAGCGCTCGCGCCTCCTCGGCGTCGTCGAGGCCGCTGCCGACCACGACGGCGTCGGCCGCCCGGAGCTCGGCGGCGAGCGCCTCGAGGCCACCGCCCCGCACCGAACCGGCGGTGGTCTCCGCGAGGCCCACCACACCGCTCTCCGGCAGCACCACGGCAAGGGGCACCGCGACGGATGCCGCGACACCTAGCGTGAGCCGGCCGGCGCCCACCCGCAGCGCGGCGGTTCCGGCCAACAGCGCCGCGCCCGGCGACTTGCGTGCCCCGCCGATCACCACGATCTGGCCGCGGTCGTACTTGGACCGGGCGCCGGCGGGCACCGGCCACTCCCGCAGCAGGTCGGGGGTGATCACCACGGGGTCAGAACGGGAGGACATCGTCGTCCTTCGAGGTGTGCGACGTCACGTCTGCTCCCGCCGTGAGCAGGTGCGAGACGTCGTTGTAGCCGTCGACCTGCCACGGTGCCCCCTGGTCCGGGCGCACCAGCCGGGTGATCGAGCCGTTGAGCAGAGGATCAGTGGCGGCCAGGCGCAGGGCATCGGGTTCGGCCAGGCCCTCGCAGACCACCCGGAACAACAGGATCACGGCGTCGTGCGACACCACCAGGGCGGTCGGGCCGGTGTCGTCGGCGTCGAGAACGGCCAGGAACGAGCGGATGCGCAGCGCGACATCCGCCCAGGACTCGCCCCCGGGCGGCCGGTAGTAGAACTTCCCCAGCCGGCGGCGACGGGCTGCCTCGATCGGCAGCCGGTGCTCCACTCCGCGGTGGGTGAGCAGGTCGAGGACGCCGAGTTCCCGGTCGCGCAGCCTCTCGTCGGTGACGAGCCGGCGATCCCCTGGCCGGCCGGCCAGCGCGATGCCCGCGGTCTCCGCGGCCCGGCGGTACGGCGACACCCAGACCGAGTCGGGGTACTCCTCCCGCGGCCGGGAATCGAACCAGCGGCGGAGCGCGGTGGCCTGCTCTGTTCCCGTGGTCGTCAGCGGAACATCCGCGTCGCGCACCGGCATGTCGATGATCTCGGCGCCGGCGGCTTCGGCGGCTGAGGCGGCCACGTTCGCGGCGCTCTCGCCGTGCCGCACGAGAATCAGGGTGCGCGCTCCGCCGGGCTGATCGACGAGGGCTCTGAGCCCGCCTTTCTTCATTTCTTCCTCCGCGCTGAGAAGTGAGTCGAGTCGTGCCGGGTGGTCACGTCGTGACCACCCGGGTGGCGCAGCACCGTGCCCGAGTGCGCCGCTAGAAGCCGCGGCCTCCCGTCACAGGCACGACGGCGCCCGAGATGTAGGAGGCCTCCGGCGAGGCCAGGAACACGTACGCTGAAGCCAGCTCGGCCGGCTGGCCGGCGCGGCCCAGCGGGGTCTCCTGGCCGAAGGTGGGCAGTTTGTCGGGCCAGGACGTCGCCGGGATCAGCGGCGTCCAGATCGGGCCCGGCGCCACGGCGTTCACCCGCACACCCGTTGAGCCCAGCTGCTGGGCGAGCGCCTGGGTGAAGGCCACCAGGGCGGCCTTGGTCATCGCGTAGTCGATGAGCTCGGGCGACGGGCTGGACGCCTGGATGGACGACGTCGAGATGATCGACGAGCCCGGCGCCAGGTGCGGGATGGCCGTACGCGCGATCCACAGGGTGGCATAGAGATTGGTCTTGAACACCCGGTCGAACTCCTGGGTCGAGAGGTTCTCCAGACCGTCGCGGTTCTCCTGGTAGGCGGCGTTCAGCACAAGGATGTCGAGGCCGCCGAGCTCGGTCACGGTCTGATTGACGATCGAGATGCAGTGCCCCTCCTCGCGGATGTCGCCGGGCAGCAGGAGTGCTGTGCGACCGGCGTCGCGGATCACGGCGGCGGTCTCCTCGGCATCCGCCTGTTCTTCGGGCAGGTAGGAGATGGCGACGTCGGCGCCCTCCCTGGCGTACGCGATGGCCACGGCCCGGCCGATGCCGGAGTCACCGCCGGTGATCAGCGCGCGCTTGCCGGTGAGCTTGCCGCTGCCCCGGTAGGTCTCTTCGCCGTGATCGGGTCGCGGCTCGGTCGCCGCGGTGAGACCGGGCTGCTCCTGCTCCTGCTTGGGGAATCCGTCGGAGAAATACTTGGTGGTTGGATCTTCGCTGCGAGTCATGCTGGGCTCCTTGAATGACGTCGGTGTGTCCCTCATCTGCGTCGGGCAGGGTTCACTACGAATAAGACGGAACTGCACCCGGAAACGTCATGGTTTCGGTGCCCCGGCGTGACGTCACGGCGCGGCGAACGCCGGAGTCCGAACGCGTGCGCGGTCGGGGAGCCCCGCCTCATGGGCGACGCGCACTCAGCGGTGCAGGATGCCGTGCCCTCGCACGGTCACGTGCGGCTCGCCGGGGCTGCCGGCGTCACATCGGTCAGGTGGTCGCCGCCTGCCAGCGGCTCCGCTTCCTGCCGGCGCACGGCAGCGCGCCCGAGCAGCAGCGTGCCGCCGAAGCCGATCACCAGGGCCGCGAGCACACCGAGGTTGGCGAAGGCCCAGTCGCCGTCCCGGCCGCCGAGACCGAGGGGCTCGAGGAGGTAGCCCTGCCAGGCCAACCAACCGGCGAACCCGTTGGTGACCAGGCCCCAGCCCACGACCGAGCCGAGGCTGATGAGCACGATCGCGAGCACCCGCACCCGCCCGTACCGGCCGGCGGGGTCGAAGAGGTCGGCGGCAGAGTAGCCGGTGCGGCGCATCAGCACGTCGGCCATGAAGATGCCGCACCAGGCGGCGACGGGCACGCCCAGGGTGATCAGGAAGCCCTGGAACGGGCCGAGGAAGTCGGCCGCGAAGAAGACCACGTAGATCGAGCCGAGCACCATGAGCACCCCGTCGATCCCGGCCGCCACGGAGCGGGGCACCCGCACGCCGGCGCTGAGCAGCGCCAGGCCGGAGGAGTAGATATCGAGCACGGCCCCGCCGACGAGACCGAGCACGGCGGTGAGGGCGAATGGGATCAGGAACCACACCGGCAGGATCGTGGTGAGCGCGCCGATCGGGTCGAGCGCGATGGCCGCGCTCAGCTCGGGCGAGGACCCGGCCAGGAGGAGCCCGAACATCAGGAGGATCACGGGGGCCAGGGAGGCGCCGAAGGTGGTCCACCCGACGACGCCGGCGCTGGACGCCGACCGCGGCAGGTACCGAGAGTAGTCGGCTGCCGCGTTGACCCAGCCCAGCCCGAATCCGGTCATCATGAACACCAGCGCCCCGATCACCTGCGGCGTGGACCCGGCCGGGATCGCCGCGAGGGTGGCCCCGTCGATCTGGCCGACGGTGAGCACGATGTACACCACGGTGAGCACGCCGGTGACGACGGTGATCCACATCTGCAGCTTCATGATGAAGTCGAAGCCGATGATGCCGCCGGTCACGATGAGGGCGGCCACGACGAGCAGCGCCACGACCTTGGTCGCATCCCCGCCCTCCCAGCCGAGTTCGCGCAAGACCGTGGCGGTGGCCAGCACGGCCAGGGACGCGAGGACCGTCTCCCATCCCACGGTGAGCAACCAGGACAGCGCGGAGGGAACCCGGCTGCCGGTGACGCCGAACGCGGCCCTGGTCAGGGTCATGGTGGGCGCATGCCCGCGCTTGCCGGCCAGGGCGATGAACCCGCAGAACAAAAAGGACACGACGATGCCGACCAGGCCCACGATCGTGGCCTGCCAGAACGAGATGCCGAAGCCGAGCAGGAAGGATCCGTAGCTCACGCCGAGGACCGACACGTTGGCCGCGAACCAGGGCCAGAAGAGGTCCCGAGGCCGGCCGCGGTGCTCGCTCTGATCGATCGAGTTGATGCCGTTCTGCTCCACACTCAGCGCTGTGCTCTGGTCGCTCATGCGACGAGACTACTCGCACGATAGCCGCGCGGCGGATTGCGACTATGGTGCCTACATGGAGCCGAAACTCTTCGCCTACCTCAGCTACCAGGACGCCCCCGCGGCTCTGTCCTGGCTGGCCGGGTTGGGATTCACTTCGGTGCGGCGGCAAGACGGCGACGTCGATCAAGTGGTGCACGCGGAGGTGCGCCTGGGCGACGTGGTGCTCATGATCTCCACGGCGGATGCCGCCTACGCGACCCCGGCGCTGCTCGGCCGCTCCACCGGTCGCGGGCTGTACCTGCTGGTCGACGACGTGGACGCGATGTTCCACCGGGCATTGGCGGCCGGAGGCACTGCGGTCTTCGACCCGGAGGACACCGAGTGGGGCACCCGGCGGGCGCGGGTGCTGGACCCGGAGGGAAACGAATGGAGCTTCGGGACCTATGAGCCCGGCGCCACCTGGTGAGCCGGACGGACGGCCGCTGTGAGCGTGGAGGCCGGGCGGGTACATCCGGCAGACCGCTCGGAATGGCGGGCCTGGCTACAGCGGAACCACCCGGTCATGGACGGCGTGTGGCTGGTCACCTGGCGCCCGAGCTCGGGGATGCCGGTGCTCTCGTACGAGGACGCGGTGAGTGAAGCCCTCGCCGTGGGTTGGGTGGACAGCAAGGGCGCCCGGCTCGATGACCGGCGCACCATGCTCTACTTCGCCCCGCGGCGGCGCGGAAGCTCGTGGTCCCGGCCGAACAAGCAGCGCATCGAGCGGCTCCGCGCCGAGGGGCTGATGCGGCCGGCCGGTGAGGCGGCGGTGCTCGCGGCCCAAGCGGACGGCTCGTGGAGCCGGCTCGACGAGGTGGAGGACCTGATCGTGCCGCCCGACTTGGCCGAGGCACTGGCCGCACACACCGGCGCCCGCCAGAACTGGGATGCCTTCCCGCGCTCCCCCCGCCGGGCGATGCTGGAGTGGATCGTGCTCGCCAAGCGCCCGGAGACCCGCGCCGCGCGCATCCGGTCGGTCGCCGACGCGGCCGCGCGCAACGCCCGCGCCCGCGCCCGCTGATCCTTCTCGGTGGTCGAGCTCGTCGAGACCTCGCGAGATATCGGCGCCCTTCTGCCGCGCTTCGCAGGTCGTGTCACCAGGTCTCGACAAGCTCAACCAGCGATCGGGGCCACGTCGATCCCGATGGCCGGCGGCGCGGGGAAAGGTCAGTGCACGTATTCGAGCAGGTCGATGCCGAACGAGCGCATGCCGTCGAGCACCGAGAGGCGCGAGGAGAGCGAGTGGTCGTCGAAGAAGATCGACACCGCGTAGGCCACGCCGGCGCGGGGGCCGCGGAGCACGCCCACCTCGCTGCGCACCCCGTTGTCGGTGCCCGTCTTGTTCACCAGCAGCACACCGTGCGACGGTTCCCGGTGCGCGTGCGGGGAGAACCCGAAGGCGCTGGCGACCATGGAGAGGTCGGAGTTCAGCGACAGCCAGCCGAGCACCTTCTCGCTGGCCTCCTCGTCGAGGATCTCGCCGCGGGCCAAAGCAGTGAACAGCCAGGTGAGTTCGCGGGCGCTGCCGACCGACAGGTTGGGCGCGTCATCGGGTCCGCGGCTGTCCCGCACCAGGTCGAGCAGGCCCGTGCCCGACAGGCCGAGCTCCTCGGTGCGGCGGCGCACGGTCTCCAGGCCCACGGCGCGCAGCAGCACATTGGTGGCCAGGTTGTCGTTGGTGGCGCCGACGAGCGCGGCGAGGTCGGCGACCGGAAGCGACGGGGCCTGCAGGTGCTGCCACAGACCGGAGCCGTCCACCGAGTCCCGGACGGTGCGGTCGAGGATCGTGTAGGCGCCGAAATCGGCATCGCGCAGCCGCGAGGCGACCTCGATGAGCAGAAGCACCGTGCCGACGCCGGCGGTGGGCATCACGACGTGGTCGTCGACGGAGAAGAGCACCCGGCCGGTCGCCAGATCGGTGGCCCGGGCGGACACCTGGGCGCCGCCCATCGCGAGTTCGCCGAGCGACTGGAAACCGCGCTCGAAGCTGGACGGCACGGATGATTCCCGGTGCCTGCCCACGCGTTCGACAGCGTGCCGCGAACGGCGTTCGGATTCCTGTGCTGGCACGACCACTGCTGCTCTGTCCTCCGCCTGTCGGTGCTGTTGAGCCCCCGCGAACACACTAGTCCACCGGTCGCTGGCCGGTCATGGGCGCTACCAGATCGTGACGCGCTTCTCCGGGGCGAGCCACGCGGCATCCGTCTCGGTCACGCCGAACGCCGTGTAGTACTCGTCGATGTTGCGCACGATCTGGTTGCAGCGGAATTCATTGGGCGAGTGTGGGTCGATTGCCAGCAGGCGGATGGCTTCTTCGTCGCGCAGTTTCATCTGCCAGGCCTGCGCCCAGGAGAGGAAGAACCGCTGGGCGCCGGTGAGGTCGTCGATCACGGGAGGTTCGGCGCCCTCGAGGGAGAGCAGGTAGGCCTTCCAGGCGATGGAGAGGCCGCCGAGGTCGCCGATGTTCTCGCCGATGGTGAGGGCGCCGTTCACGTGGTGCTCGGGCACCTGGGCGGGCGCGAGGGCGTCGTACTGCTCGATGAGCGAGGCGGTGCGCTGCTCGAACGCGGTGCGGTCGGCCTCGGTCCACCAATCGGTGAGCCGGCCGTCGCCGTCGTACTTGGAGCCCTGATCGTCGAAGCCGTGCCCGATCTCGTGGCCGATGACCGCGCCGATCGCGCCGTAGTTGGCGGCGGCATCCCGGTTCACGTCGAAGAACGGCACCTGCAGGATGGCGGCGGGAAACACGATCTCGTTGAACCCCGGGTTGTAGTACGCGTTGATGGTCTGCGGGGTCATGAACCACTCGTCGCGGTCGAGCGGGTTGCCGATCTTGCCCAGTTCGCGGTGGAACTCGAACTCGCCGGCGGCGCGCACGTTCTTGATCAGGTCGCCCGGGTCGATCGCCAGGGTGGAGTAGTCACGCCACTTGACCGGGTAGCCGATCTTGGGGGTGAACTTGTCGAGCTTCTCGAGCGCCCGAGCGCGGGTCTCCGCGGTCATCCAGTCCAGGCCGGTGATGCTGGCCCGGTAGGCCTCGACGAGGTAGCCGACCAGCACGTCCATGCTGGTCTTGGCGTCGGGCGAGAAGTGCCGCTCGACGTAGATGCGCCCCACGGCCTCGCCCAGGGAGCCCTCAACCAGGGAAACGCCGCGCTTCCAGCGCGCCCGCATCTGTGGCGTGCCGGTGAGGGTGCGGCCGTAGAAGTCGAAGTTGGCCTCGACGAACTCGCTCGAGAGATAGGAGGCGCTGGAGCGGATGACCTGCCAGCGCAGCCAGTCGCGCCACGAGTCGAGGCGGTCCTCGGTGAGCATCTCGGCCAGGCCCACCACGAAGCTGGGCTCGCGCACGACAACCTCGGCGAAGGCCACAGCCGGGGCGTCCAGGCCCTCGAGCCAGAGGTCGAGGTCGGCCCCCGCGGCGAGCGCGGACAGCTGGTCCCAGGTCTTGAGGTTGTAGGTCTTCTCACTGTCGCGGGTGCGCACGTTGTCCCAGTGGTGACTGGCCAGCTCGGTTTCGAGGGCGAAGATGCGCGCGGCGCGCGCCGGGGCGTCGTCGACGCCGCCGAGGGTGAGCATCCGCTCGACGAAGGCCAGGTACGCCTCGCGCACGCTCGCGAACTTCTCGTCACGGTAGTAGGACTCGTCGGGCAGGCCGAGGCCGGCCTGCTCGACGAAGACCAGATAGCGCTCGGGATTGCCCGGGTCGTTGTCGACGTAGAGCTGGAACGTGCCGGCGACGCCCGCACGCTCGAGGCGGCCCAGGGTGGCCAGGAACACCGGCACGCTGCTGATGCCGTCGACGGTGGCCAGGTCTGCGGCGAGCGGGGTGGCGCCGAGCTGCTCGATGCGCTCCTCGTCCATGAAGCTGGCGTACATGTCGCCGAACTTGCGCTCCTCGGTTCCCTCGGCGGCCGTCTGCGCCTCGAGGATGATCTCCTGCACGGCCTTCTCGGCCTCTTCGGCGAGGAGATAGAAGGACCCCCAGCGCGCCTTGTCGTTCGGGATCTCCGTGCGGGCGATCCACTTGCCGTTCACGTGGCGGAAGAGGTCGTCCTGCGGGCGCACGCCCGGGTCGAGTTCGTCGGTGTCGATTCCGGATGCAGTCGCCTGATCAGTCATCGCACCAGCCTAAACCTCGTGCTGGGTATTTCCCCCGGAGTGGGACCATCGGCCATGGTGGCGGATGCGGCGGGCGTGGGAGCATGAGCCAGGACGGCGCTCCAGACGGGTCGCCATCGAACCGACCCAGGAGATTCCCATGCGCGTCATCACACTGCCCGAGTTCGGCTCCGCTATCGAACTGATCGAGATTGACACTCCCCAGCCGCAGAACGGGGAGGTGCGGGTGCGCGTGCACGCCGCATCCGTCAACGGTTTCGACCTGGCCGTGGCCGCCGGGTCCCTCGACGGAGTGCTCGAGCACCGCTTCCCCGTGGTGCTCGGCAAGGACTTCGCCGGCGTCGTGGACGCGCTCGGCGAAGGCGTCACCGACTACGCGGTGGGCGACCGGGTCTTCGGCGTCGTCACCAAGGCGCACGTGGGCGACGGCTCGTTCGGCGAGTTCGTCACCGTGCCCACCGCGACCGGGCTGGCCAAGCTGCCCGTCGAGGTCGACTTCGCCCGGGGCGCCGCGCTGGGCCTGGCCGGCACCGCCGCCCAGGCCGCGGTGGATGCCGCCGAGCTGACCGAGGGAAGCACCGTGCTGATCGTGGGCGCCACCGGAGGCGTGGGCAACCAGGCCGTGCAGCTGGCCGTCGCGGCCGGCGCCACCGTGATCGCCACCGCCCGCACCGCGCTGGGCATCGCGCAGGTGCGGATGCTCGGCGCCACCGAGATCGTGGACCACACCCAGAACATCTCCCAGGCGGTGCGCACCCTGCACGCCGACGGCGTGGACGTGGTGCTGCACTTCGCGGGCGACGCTGCCACCGTGTTGCCGGCGCTCCGCTCCGGCGGCCGGTTCGTCTCCACCCTGATCGCCTCGCCCGAGCAGCTGAGCGTCGTCGACGCCGTCGTGGTGCCGATCTACGCCGACCCCACCCCCGCGGTACTCGGCCGCCTGGCCGACAGCCTGGCCGCCGGCCGCACGACCGTGACCGTGCAGGGCAGCTACGCGCTGGCCGATGTGGCCGAGGCCTTCGAGGCCTTCAGCGACGGAGCCCGCGGCAAGCTCGTCATCCTCCCCTAGTCCCTCCCTCCCTCCCGCGAACCGTGAGAGAAGCCCCGAGTTTTTGGGGCTTTTCCCACGGTTCGCGGCATGGGCGGGGCGCGGGCCGGCGAAACTAGAGTGGACGCATCGAACTTCTACGCCCCCGCGCCCTCTTTCTGCGCCCCCGCCCCATCGACCGGGACATCCTCCGGCTGGCCGTGCCTGCCCTAGGGGCCCTCGTGGCCGAACCGATGTTCCTGCTGGCCGACTCGGCCATGGTCGGGCACCTGGGCGCCGTGCCATTGGCCGGACTCGGCTTGGCCAGCGCGGTGCTGCAGACCATCATCGGGCTGATGGTGTTCCTCGCGTACAGCACCACCCCCGCCGTGGCCCGCTGGCTGGGCGCGGGCGACCGGCGCCGCGCGGTGGCCGTGGGCATCGACGGGCTCTGGCTGGCGTTGGGTCTGGGGCTCGCGCTGGGCGCGGCGGGCTGGTTCGCGGCCCCCGGTCTCGTCGCCCTGTTCGGCGCCGAGCCCGCGGTCACCGCAGCTGCCGCGGACTACCTGGGGCTGTCGATGCTCGGGGTGCCGGCCATGCTGCTGGTCTTCGCCGCCACCGGGCTGCTGCGCGGGCTGCAGGACACCCGCACGCCGCTCTGGGTCGCTGGCCTGGGCTTCCTGGTCAACATCCTGCTCAATCTCTGGTTCATCTACGGCCTGGGCCTGGGCCTGGTGGGCTCGGCGCTGGGCACCGTGATCGCCCAGTGGGGCATGGTGGCCGTCTACCTCGTCGTGGTCGGGCGGCATGCCCGCCGGGAACGCGCGGCGCTCCGGCCGCACCGCGCGGGTCTGCTCCGCGGGGCGTCGAGCGGGGGCTGGCTGTTCCTGCGCACCGCGAGCCTGCGCGCGGCCATGCTGCTGGCCGTGTTCGTGGCCACCAGCCTGGGCTCACCGGAGCTGGCGGCATTCCAGATCGCGATGACCCTCTTCGCCACGCTGGCGTTCGCCCTCGACGCCCTCGCCATCGCCGCCCAGGCACTGGTGGGCCGAGGCCTCGGCGCCGGGGATGCCGAGCAGGTGGGCCGGGTGCTGCGCCGGTGCCTGGAGTGGGGCATCGGCGGCGGGGTGCTGCTCGGCCTGATCGTGATCGCCGTGAGCGGCGTGCTCGGCGGCGTCTTCACCAGTGCCACCGAGGTCACCGAGCTGCTGCCACCGACCCTGATCGTGCTGGGCCTGTCTGTGCCGTTGGGTGGCCTGGTCTTCGTGCTCGACGGCGTGCTGATCGGCGCGGGCGACGCGCGCTACCTCGCCCTCAGCGGCCTGGTCAATCTCGCCGCCTTCCTGCCGATGGCGGGGGCCGTGCTGCTCTGGGCGCCCAGCGGGGCGACCGGGTTGGCCTGGTTGATGGCCGCCTTCGTCTTCGGTTTCCTCGGCGCCCGCGCGGTGACCCTCTCCCTGCGCGCCCACGGCACCCGCTGGGTGCGCCTCGGCGCCCGCTGACCTACCGCTGTAGCGTGGGGGAATGACGCAGACACTCCCGCGGCGCGTGCTCACCCGGTGGCGCACCAGCGTGTTCGCACTGTTCTTCGTGAGCGGGCTCGGCCTCGCGTCATGGGTGTCCCGCATCCCCACCGTGCGCGACGACCTGTCGCTCCGCACCGACCAGGTGGGGCTGCTCATCTTCGGGCTCTCGGCCGGCTCGGTCATCGGCCTGGTCTCGGCCGTCTGGCTGCTGGCGGCGCTGGGCGCCCGCCGGGCCATGGTGCTCTGCGTTGCGGTCTCATCGGCCGGTCTCGTGGTCGTCGGCACCGCCGCCACCTTCTGGGGGTCGGCGCCGCTCGCCTTCGCCGGCCTGGCCCTGGTGGGCTTCGGGCTGGGGTCGCTCGACGTGATGATGAACGTGGAAGGCGCCGCCGTCGAACGGGAGCTCGGCGTCACCCTGATGCCTCTGCTGCACGCCTGCTTCAGCCTGGGCACCGTCGCCGGCGCGCTGCTCGGCGCCGGAGCCGCGGCCACGGGAGTTGCCGTGGCGGGCCATCTCGGTCTCATCGCCGTGTTCGCCGTGGTGACGGCCGCGATCGCGGTGCGGTTCGTGCCGCTCCGGCCCACCCTCGGCGACGTCGCCTCCCCCGACGACCACACCGTGGTGCGGCCGAACTGGCGTGAGCGGATGCGCACGAGCCTGGCCGTCTGGCGCGACTCGAGCATCCTGCTCATCGGGGTGATCGTGCTCGGCATGACCTTCGCCGAGGGGTCGGCGAGCGACTGGTTGGCCCTGGCCGTGGTGGACGGCCACGGGCAGAGTGACGCGACAGGGGCCCTGGTCTTCGGCGTCTTCGTGACGGCGATGACCGTGGGCCGGGTGGCCGGCGGGCCGGTGCTCGACCGGCTGGGCCGGGTGCCGGTGCTGCGGGCCTGCTCGGCGCTGGGCGTCTTTGGGCTGCTGCTGGTGATCCTCGCCCCCTCCACGCCGCTGCTCATCGTGGGCACCGTGCTCTGGGGCCTTGGTGCGTCGCTGGGCTTCCCTGTGGGCATGTCGGCCGCGGCCGACGACACCGCCAACGCGGCCGCCCGGGTGAGCGCCGTCGCCATGATCGGGTATTTCGCCTTCCTGGTCGGGCCACCCGTTCTGGGCCTGATCGGCGAGCAGTGGGGCATCCTGAACGCGCTGTACGTGATCGTGCTGCTCATGGCGGTGGCCGGACTGGCCGCCCCGGCCGCCCGCGAGCGCGCGAGCAACCGCGCCGCCGGTTAAGCTCGTTCAGTGCGCCTCGTAATAGCTCAGTGTTCAGTTGACTACGCCGGACGGCTCAGCGCGCATTTGCCGCTGGCCACCCGCCTGCTCATGCTCAAGTCCGACGGCAGCCTGCTCGTGCACTCCGACGGCGGCTCCTACAAGCCGTTGAACTGGATGAGCCCACCGTGCAGCCTGGCCGTCTCGCAGCCTGACGAGCTGCAAGTGGAGGCCGGCATCACCGAGCTGTGGACGGTGACGCACGCCAAGACCGCCGACCAGCTCATCGTGAGCATCTACGAGGTGCAGCATGACTCCGCGCACGAGCTCGGCGTCGACCCCGGTCTGATCAAGGACGGTGTCGAGGCGCACCTGCAGAAGCTGCTCGCCGAGCACATCCACCTGCTCGGCGACGGCCACACGCTGGTGCGCCGCGAATACATGACCGCGATCGGTCCGGTCGACATCCTGGCCCGGGATGCCTCGGGCGCCTCGGTGGCCGTGGAGCTCAAGCGCCGCGGCGACATCGACGGCGTCGAACAGCTCACCCGCTACCTCGAGCTGATGAACCGCGACCCGCACCTCGCGCCCGTGGTGGGCGTGTTCGCCGCGCAGCAGATCAAGCCGCAGGCGCGGATGCTGGCCGAGGACCGTGGCATCCGCTGCCTGGTGCTCGACTACGACGCGATGCGCGGCCTGGACGACACGGCCTCGAAGCTCTTCTAGGCCCGACTGTTCCCCGCACGGACAATTGGTCCCGGCATACCGGGCGCAATAGTCCGGAGTGGCAACAATTACGGCAGGCTCCGGGCGGGAGACGGCTGGGAATGGCGTGTCGCTCATACCCTGATCAAGCCTCACATGCAAGGGTTTGCTCCTTACGGCCCTAAGATGTTGCGAGTGAACCCCACCTTGACGCGCACCTGGAGCGCCATCCTCTTCGACCTCGACGGAACCATCACGGACTCCGCCCCGGCCATCACGAACTCGTTGGCCCGCACCTTTGCCCTGCTGGGCCGCCCGGTCCCCTCTGACACCGAGCTGATGGCCTACGTCGGCCCGCCCCTGCTCGCGGCCTTCGGCGAGTACGCCGGCATGACCCCCGACGAGGCCCTCGAGGCCCTGGCCGTGTACCGCGCCGACTACCAGGGCCCGGCCTCGCTCGACACCGCGGTGTACCCGGGCGTCGCCGGCCTGCTCGAGCGCATCCACGAGGCCGGCATCCCGCTGGGCCTAGCCACGAGCAAGCCCGAGCACACCGCCATCGCGATCCTCGAGCACTTCGACCTGGCCCAGTACTTCACCGTCATGGTCGGCGCCACCGAGAACGAGACCCGCAGCGCCAAGGCCGACATCGTCGAAGAGGCCCTCGTGCGCTTCACGGCGGCCGGCGTGGACACCTCCGCGGTCGTCATGGTGGGCGACCGCAGCTACGACGCCGAGGGCGCCGCGGCCAACGGAGTGCCCACGATCCTCGTCGAGTGGGGCTACGGCTCCCCCGCGGAGGCCGCGCTGGCCACCGCCGTTGTGCACTCCACCGACCAGCTCGGCAAACTGCTGCTCGGCTGACCAGCCCTCGCGCAACATCCGCGCCGCCCAACGAGTGCGTGCGGTGCTCCCGGTTGCAGCACAGTGCCCCTTCACACATCGTGAAGGGGCACTTTTTCGCACGTCAGCGAGTTCGTCGGCGCTGAATTGCCGCATCCGGCCCTGTCAGCAGCGCTGAAGGAGCCGTTCGGCGCAACTCGCGGATGCGCCGGGAGGCCCCAGATCACCCATACCGAGGTTCGTCGTGGCCGTCGTCAGCCAAGCTGCGCGTTCAGCTTGTCGTAGAAGACCCGGGGGTCTCCGGCCAGCGAGGCCTTGACCATGGCACTCCAGTCGTCGACGATGACCTCGATCGCACCGGTCGCCAAGCCGTCGAGCGTCGCCCGTGCCACCTCACGGGGGTGGATCATCGCCCCCTGGTACCCGGCCATGATGTCGGTGTCAGCAGCTCCGAGGTGCACGCCCTGCACGAGGGTGTTCTGCCCGGCCAGTTCTTGCCTCACCGCGTTGGTCATGTTCCATTCGGCGGCCTTCGCGACACCGTAAGCGCCGTTTCCCGGCGCCTGGAACCACGACAGCGCTGAGAGCACGTTACTGATGGAGCCGCCGCCGTTCGCGGCGAGAACCGGGGCGAACTCCCGGATGACGTCGAGAGTGCCCCAGAAGTGGGTGTCCAGCTCGCGCCGGATACCGGCGAGGTCTCCGGTGACGAGAGGCGTGCCGGTCGAGATCCCCGCGTTGTTGATGAGCAGGGTCACATCGGATGCGTCCCGTGCCGCAGCGACGATCGAAGCATGGTCGGTCAGATCCAGTCGAAGTACGTCCACACCGGGTGCGTCGATCGACTCCGGCCGCCGGGCGGTTGCATAGATCTTCTTCACCCCGCGAGCCCGGAGCTCGTCGACGAATTGCCTGCCGATGCCCCGATTCGCTCCGGTGACGAGTGCAACCTGGTCCGTAAAAATCACTATGTCTCTCATTTCATCTCTGGTCGGCACTGTGGGCACGACCTGGTGAGAGTTACACTAAGACCTGACGTTGACGTGAAGGGCAAGTCTCATGGCAGAAGTGATGAAAAAACTCCGGATCGGAGACGTCGCGAGCCGAGCGGGCGTGAGTTCACGCGCGTTGCGCTATTACGAGGAGAAACATCTCCTGATGCCCGAGCGATCCGCAAGCGGCCAGCGGGTCTATGACATCTCTGCGGTGGACCGCGTGCTGTTCATTCAGCAGTTGTTCGCCGCGGGGCTCTCCAGCCGCACGATCCTCGACGTTCTCCCATGCATGGATTCCGGGCACGCAAGCCCGGAGATCCTGGACGTCCTTGTGGCGGAACGAGACCGCATCGCGCTCGGCATAGCAGAGCTGAGTCAGGCACACGCCGAGCTCGAGAGAATGATCTCCGTGACCGTCGAATCCAATCCGGACATCCGCCACACGAGTCAGAGCGCCGCAGCCGTCCTCTGAGCAGGACCGAGACCAGCGAGCCGAGAGCGATGGCTCCCGGCTCGCCGAGGTCGGTTGGTCAGGCGATGGCGGCGCGCAGCTCGGCCGCCGCGGCGGCCGGGTCGGCGGCGCTGTAGATGGCGCTGCCCGCGACGGCGACGGATGCCCCGGCGCGCTGCACCGAGGCGATGGTCGACGCGGAGACCCCGCCTGCCAGGGAGAACGGCACCTTGGCGGTCTCACCGGCAGTGAGCAGGGTGTCCAGGGAGAAGCCGTCCTCGGCCTGCTCGTCCAGGCCCGCGTGCATCTCCACGAAGACGGCGCCGAGCGCGGTGACCTCGCGGGCGCGGGTGACCTTGTCGGCCACGCCGATGAGGTCCACGACGATGCCCTTGTTGTGCTTGGTCGCGGCCGTGACCGCGCCCACGATGGTGCTGTCGCCGGCCGTGCCGAGCACGGTGACGAGGTCGGCGCCAGCGGTGAAGGCGAGGTCGGCCTCGAGCTCACCGGCATCCATGGTCTTGAGATCGGCGAACACGATCTTGTCGGGGTGCGCCTGCTTGATGGCCGTGACGGCGCGCATGCCCTCGGCCTTGATGAGGGGCGTGCCGAGCTCGATGATGTCGACGTGCGGGGCGACCTGGCCGGCCAGGGTCAGCGCGTCGGCGGTGGTGAGAACGTCCATTGCAACCTGAAGCTTCATGGGGAACTGCTTTCTGTCTATCGGTGGGTCGTGCGGGAAAGGAGGGGGGACGCGGGGCTACTCGAGGTTGGCGTGCCGCGGCCAGAGCTCGGCGGCGGTGATGCCGGATGCCTGCCAGAGAGTGTGGAAGACGGCGTCGCCGAGCAGGAGCACGGCCTGCTCGAACAGGCCGCCGGAGTATTGCTCCGACCGGGTGCCGCCGTGGTCCTGCTTCTCGGCCGCGGGAACGAGCACCGTGACGTCGGCCAGGCCGGCCAGCGGGGAGGATGCGGCCGTCGTGAGGGCCAGCACGGTCGCGCCCACTCCGTGCGCGGTCTCGGCGGCCCGCACGATGCCGGCCGTGCTGCCGGAGCCGCTGGCGACCAGGAGCACATCGGTGGCCGTGATCGCAGGCGTCGTGACGTCGCCGACCACGTGCACGTGCAGGCCGAGGTGCATCAGGCGCATGGCCGTCATCTTGAGCGCAAGTCCCGACCGGCCGGCGCCGAGCACGAAGACCCGGTCGGCCGCGCGCAGCCGGTTCGCCACGGCGTCGAGGTTCGCGGCGATGCCGGAGTTCGCGGCAGCGTCGGCGTTCACGGCACTGCCGGCGTCGGCACCGTCGGGCGCGGCCAGGCGTGCGGCCAGCGCCGTGTTCTCGGCCAGGATCGTTTGGAGCGACGAGAGCACGCCGAGCGGGGAAGCAGGGGCGACCTCGGTGGCGGCAGGAGCGGCACCGGTCGAAGCGACGGGTGGCACGGGAGGGTGGAGGGGTTCGGTGCGGGCCATCCCTCTATGGTTGCCGCCGGCGGGTAGGCATGCGGCCCACCGAACGGGGAGCCGCCCTACCCGGACGGGTAGGGCGGGGCGGGATCTACCGTGGATTCGGGATAGGCTGATCGGATGAAAGCGCTCGGAACGTCCCGTTCGATCGAACTGCTCGGCTCCCTGCAGACCGTGATCGCCAGCCCCCTGCCCGAGATCGCGGGTCACTTCTCCGAGCTGTTGCGGCCCCTGCTCGGTCACAGCGCCCTCGTGATCTTCACCGAAGACTGCACCGGCCGGCCGCAGAAGAAGGCCGGCGACAAGGCGATCATGGACGAGGTCACGCTGCCCGAGCTGGACGCCGTGCGCCGCGCCTTGGCCGCAGACGCCTCAGACCCCTGGGGCCGGCGGGCCGTGATCGGCGGGTCCGACCGCCCCATCACGGCCTGGACCGCGTCGACGGGCGCCCTGCTGGTGCTCACCGACCCCGAGCTCACGGCGGCCGGAGCCGCAGACCCGGAATCGACCCTCGCCATGATCGGTCGGCTCTGGCAGCTCGTGGCCACGAGCATCCGCCAGCAGGTGGCCGCGGCCGCCCCCGCCTACCTACAAGACTCCCGGGCGGCGTCGGCCGAACGCGCCAAGCTCATTGCCGACCTCACGGATGCCCACTCGACCACCCTCGAGTCGCTGCTGGCGGTGCTCCGCGCGCCCAGTGTGAGCGCCGAGGCCGCCCGCCAGACCGCGATCGAACTCGCGGCCAGCGCCATGGTCAGCCTGCGGGCCGTGTCCGACCGGGACCGCTCGCTGGCCGAGGAACCGGTGGCACAGGCTTTCGCCCGGCTGCGCGACGATCTGCGGCCCCTCGTGCGCTTCGGCGACCTCGACGTGCAGTTCATCGAGCCGCCCGCGAACGGACGCGCCCTGCCCGGCGAGGTGGCGCACGCCGGCCGGGCGATCGTGCGCGGCGCCGTGCTCGCCCTGGTCGAGCAGTCCGGCGTGAGCCGGGTGCGGGTGCAGTGGGACTGCGACGGCAGCAACCTGCTCATCCAGATCCGGGACGACGGCGCCGGCGCCCTCACGGCAGACTCCCCCGGAGTCAGCCCGCTCACGGCCCGGGTGGCCGCACTCGGCGGCAGCTTCGACGTGCAGGCCACCGCCGGCTGGGGCTCTGAACTGACAGTGGCACTGCCGCTGGATGCGCCCCTGGCGCCGCTCAGCCCCGCCGCGGAGTGGGGACTGAGCCCGCGCGAGCAGGGCGTCCTGGCCCTGGTGGCCTCCGGTGCCCGCAACAAGGCCATCGCCGCCGAACTGGTGATCAGCGAGAACACAGTGAAGTTCCACGTGGCCAATCTGCTGCGCAAGGTGGGCGCGTCCACCCGCTCCGAGCTGGCCGCGCTGGCGCGCTGACCGCGCCAGAAACGACCGCAGATAAAAGGACTTCGGCGGCGAACCAGGACGCAATCTGCAATCCCGTCCCCCTAACCGCACTCTTGCCTCTGGAGCCTGCGGATCGGGAGACCAGGGCGGGCGCAGAGGCTCCCGCGAACGACTTACTCCCGGGGCAACCGGATGGTCGAAGTCCAGCCGAAGTCGGCCGCATCCGTGCCGCCGCCGGCCACTGCGGCCCGGCTGACGTGGCTGCGGGCGTGCTCGATCGCCGCGTCGAGGTCGGTGAAGAGGTGGTTGCGGTGCCGCAGGCTCGTGATCACGCCCACCCGGGTGACGAGCTTGAGGTGCCGCGGCTGGATGCCCTTGACGAGCACGGTGATGCCGCGGCGTTCGAGCGCCTGGATCATCTCGGTGATCACCCGGGCCCCTGTGGCGTCGAGGATCTGCAGCTGCGACATGCGGATGATCACGACGGTGATGTGGCTGGTCTGGTTGACGCGTTCGAGCATCCGCTCGGCCGCCCCGAAGAACAGGGCGCCGTCGAGCCGGAACAGGGCGATGCGCTCGTCCCCGGGCTGGGGCTCGCCCGGCAGTTCCTCACGGTGCACGCCGCTGGAGGCCGACACCGAGCGCAGCGCGAAGAATCCTGCCACCAGGATGCCGATGCCCACGGCCACGATGAGGTCGACCGACACCGTCACGAGAGCGGTGATCACGAAGACCGTGGCGTCGGAGCCGGTCGAACCGATGATGCTGCGCACCGTGGCGACCGAGATCATCCGCGCCGCGGTCATTATGAGCACCCCGGACAGCGCCGCGAGCGGGATCTGCGAGACCACCCCGGTGGCCAGGTAGACCACGCCGATCAGCACGATCGAGTGCACGATAGCCGCCAGCCTGGTGCGGCCGCCCGAGCGGATGTTGACCGCGGTGCGCGCGATCGCTCCCGTGGCCGGCATGCCGCCGAAGAAGCCCGACGCGACGGAGGCCAGCCCCTGGCCGACGAGCTCGCGGTCGGCATCGTACGGGCCGGTGTCTGAGAGCGTCACGGCGACCCGCGCCGAGAGCAGTGACTCGATGGCGGCGAGCGCCGCGATGGTGAGCGCGGGCCCCACTAGAGACCCGAGCGTGCCCAGGTCGAACTGCGGCAGCATGGGCGAGGGCAGCGAGCTCGGCAGCTCGCCGATGCGGGCCAGCGGCAGGTCGGCGAGGTTGGCGATGACGGTGACCACGATGATGGCCACGATCGAGCCGGGCAGCTTCTTGTGCACCAGCGGGGCCAGCAGCATGATCGCCGCGACGAGGAGCACCATGCCAACGGGCACGATCACGGTGGACCAGTCGACGGTCTGGAAGGACTGCACGGCGGCGACGAACGCATTGCTGCTCTCGCCGGCCTTCGACCCGATCGCGGCGGGCACCTGCTGCAGGAAGATGATGACGGCGATTCCGAGGGTGAACCCCTCGATCACCGGCCAGGGGATGAAGGTGACGGCGCGGCCGAGCTTGAGGGCGCCGGCGGCGATGACAACGAGGCCCGCCATGAGGCTGAGAACCGCCACGACGCCCACTCCGTGCGCGGCCACCACCGGGCCGAGCACGACGACCATGGCGCCGGTGGGGCCGGAGACCTGGATGTTGGAGCCGCCGAACACGGCCGCGATGACGCCGGCCACGATGGCGGTGATGAGCCCGCTCTCGGCCCCGGCGCCGGAGCTGACGCCGAACGCCAGAGCGAGCGGCAGCGCGATGATGCCCACCGTGAGGCCGGCGACGATGTCGCCGCGCCAGGTGCGCTTGACGTCGCGGTAGTCCTGCCAGCTGGGCAGCAACGCCCGCAGGTAGCGGCCGGTGCGGCCGGCGGCGGTGCCGATGGCACTCATCGGGTCACCGCGTCGCTTGACGCGGCACCGGCGGGAACGAGACTGGGCAGCCCCACCGTGTTGGCCAGGTTCTGCTGGGTGGTCTCGAGGATCTCGACGAGCAGCTGCCGGGCGACCGCGAGCAGGTCGGCCACCTGCGGATAGGCCAGCCGGTAGAACACGAGGCTGCCGCGGCGCTCGGCCAGCACCAGGTTGTGCCGGCGTAGCACCGACAGGTGCTGCGAGAGGTGCGAGGCCTCCAGACCGGTATCGGTGAGCAGGTCGGTCACTGACAGGTCGCCGGTGGCGTTGGCGAGAACCTCGAGCACCCGCACCCGCACCGGATGCGCAAGCCCTTTGAAGAGGTTGGCCTTGACCTCGTAGAGCGGGCGGTTGGCATCCGTGAAGGTGTCATTGATGGTCTGACTCAGCGGTTCCATAAATTCATCATATCGCACATGCGTGCGTGCCGACCGGACCTTGGTCCCGGTCAGCGAGCTCACGATCGCCCAGTTCGTGGCCGGGCCGAGCGCCAGGATCGTGGCCGCGCCTGAGCATCCTGCAGGCCGGGCTGCGGCGTTCGACGTTGATCGAGGCCGGCCTCCGGAGTGCGATGCCGGTCGCGGCCCTGCACGGCGAGTCCACACGTATGCGGCAGTGGGCCTGAGGCCGGGTGCGCCGCTACTGCGCAGCACGAATGCGCTCTGCGACACGGATGACGTGCCGCAGGAACTGCAGTACCGCTAGTGCTCGGCCAGCCGCACGTATTTCGGGCCGGCACGCGCAACCGGTGAGGGAGCGGCTATTCGGCGTTCGGGTCGGCCACGGTGGGGGGCGAACCAGCGGACGGCAGGTAGCCGATGGGCGCCGAGCGGTGGGTACGCATGTAGTACTCGCGCTTCAGGCTCTCCCAGCGGTCGGTGGTGACGGCGTTGGCCGAGGTCGACTTTTGGTCGGACACGAGGGACTCTTTCTCTTGATGCACATTCACGAAAATCGAGCGGCTTTCGACTGCGTGAGGCAGGGCGTCAATCAAGCGAAGGTGCCGAGATGAATCTGGCGCCACTGTCGGTGGGTTCGGTCACCATCGACCAGCTCGGCCTCAGCGATTCTGGAGGCCGTGAAGCCAGTTTAGGACTCCGATCGAGCTCCACCAGAGGACCAAAGTCCCGTCTTGCGGGGGCCGCGGCCACTCCGCGGACACCCCCGATTCAGCACATCCATAGGTGCAGGGTCCAGACTGTACGAGGCCCGACCCTGACTGGAGACTTCTGCGTGCGCACACTTCCTACCTTCCTGACCATGACGGCAGTCGCCGCCCTCGCCCTCACGGGCTGCGCGGCTTCGCCCGACACGGCGGCGACGCCCTCGGCGACGGCCGCTGCCGCGCTTGAGTGCACGGATCCCGGCAGCACCTCGGATGCGGTGACCGTGGCCGGCGATGCCGGCGTCGAACCGACCGTCACCTTCGACACCCCGCTCGCCGCTAAGGCGACCGAACGCACTGTCGTGACCGAGGGCACCGGCGACGCCGTTGAGGAAGGCGACTCCGTCTCCATCTCCTACGCCGCGTACAACGCCACCACCGGGGCCAAGCTGAGCTCCGCCGGCTACGGCGAGGAGGCCGGGCTCACGGTCAACGTGGTCGACAACCAGAGCGTCATCAGCGGCATCCTCAAGGGTGTCGCCTGCTCCAACGTCGGTGACCGCGTCGCCGTGGTCATCCCACCGGCCGACGGCTTCGGCGAGACCGGCAACACCGACCTGGGCGTTGCGGCCACCGACCAGATGCTCTTCGTGATCGACATCAAGGACAAGGTGCCTACCCGCGCCACCGGCACCGACCAGGAGCCGCAGGATGGCTTCCCCACCGTGAAGCTCGCCGACGACGGCGCCCCCACTGTGACGGTGCCCGAGACCGATCCGCCCACCGACCTCGCGGTCGAGGTGCTCAAGAAGGGCGACGGGGCGACCGTGGCGGATGGCGGCACCGTCACCGTGCAGTACGCCGGCGTCATCTGGGGCACCGGCAAGGTGTTCGACCAGAGCTGGGGCAAGGGCGGTCCGACCTCCTTCTCCACCTCCGAGGTCATCCCCGGCTTCGGCCAGGGCCTGGTCGGCCAGACCGTCGGCTCTCAGGTTGTCATCGTCATCCCGCCCGCACTGGGTTACGGCGATACGGGCAACGACACGGCCGGCATCAGCGGCACCGACACCCTGGTCTTCGTCGTGGACATCCTCGCCACCGCCTAAGACCCGCGTATAACCGGCCGGGCACCCTGCGCAGCGACTGCACAGGGTGCCCGGCTAGTCTGTTGACAAGCCGCTTTCTGCGGTTCCGGACGACGGATCAGTACCCGGTAAGCGACAAGACTGGCCACGGGAGTGGTGTCTGATGTCCTGGCTGATCCTGATCGTCTCCGGAGTTCTCGAAGCCGTCTGGGCCACGGCCCTCGGCAAGTCCGAGAGCTTCACCAAGCTCTGGCCCACCGTGGTGTTCGGCGTGGCGCTGGTGCTCAGCATGGCCGGACTCGCGGTGGCGATGCGCTCGATCCCGATCGGCACGGCCTACGCCGTGTGGGTGGGCATCGGTGCGGCGCTCACGGTGCTGTACGCGATGGTGTTCGGCGGCGAGCCGGCCTCGCTGCTCAAGGTCCTGCTCATCCTGGGTCTCGTCGGCTGCGTCATCGGCCTCAAGCTCGTCGACGGCGGCCACTGACCCGCCCCTGCGCCGCCCTGTGGGTCAGTGCTCGCGGTGTTCCTGCTCGCGTTGTTCCTGCGCGCCGAGTTCCTGCTGCTCGAGCGCTGCGGGGCTCTTGCTGTGGAGCTCGATCAGGCGTTGCCCGGGATCGACTGTGACGGGTGGTCGTAACCAGTAGTGGCCCTGGTGTTCGAAGACCTGCCAGCCCTGGTTGTGCAACAGCCGGTGATGCGGGTTGCACAGCAGGATGCCGAGGCGGATGTCGGTGCGTCCGTCGTCGCGTTTCCAATGATCGATGTGGTGGGCCTCGGTTTGGGAGGGCGGTTTGGCGCAGTCTCCCCACATGCAGCCGCCGTCGCGGGCGGCCAGGGCGATGCGCTGGGCCATCGTGAACAGCCGCTCTTCCCGGCCGACATCCAGCGGATGGCCAGATGGGTCGAAGTTGATGTCCAGAGTGCCGGAGTCGCAGATCAACCGGTCGATGGTTTCCTGGGAGACCGGGGCGGGGTTGCCTTCGATGTAGCCGTGGCCAGTGCCGTCGGGAAGGGGAACGAGGACATCGTCCGACTCTGGTGGTGGTCCTTCTCCTGGTGCGGCGTGGCCTGTCGTGGCGTGGCCTGGCGTGGATTCTCCGACCTGCCTCGACTGCTCTGGTGCAGAATCACCTGCGGCGGGCCCGGTGGGGCGCTGCGTCTTGAGGATGCGGACGGCGGGGGTGCGGCCGCCGAGCATGCGGTGGGGGTTGACGGTGCCGCCGGCCTTGATCAGCTCGATGAACCCGTCGGCGGTGAGCTGGTCGGTGCTGCGGGGGTCGTCTTGCACGGCTTTGGCCCAGGCGGCCCGCTCGGGGTCGACGAAGTGCACCCCGCCGCGGCGGGGCCCGGTGAGGCTGTCGGCGACGGAGCGAATGTACTCGCCCTGCTCGGGTGGGAAGAGCCCGTTGATGCGGACCTGCCCGGTTTCAAGGGTCCAGATCCGCAGGAACCGGTCGTCCCAGGCTTTCTGTTCGCGTTTGCCGATACCGGCCTCATCGAGACGGTCGCGCATCCGCCGGGCACGGCGGATCAACTGATCAATAGTGAGAGTGCGGGCTTCCTCCAGCAGTGTCTTGAGGTTTGTGGCGAGGATGTCAGCGGTGACGACGGTGTCGATATCGCCCAGTCCCGTTCGGATCGCGTGCGCCTGCGCGGCGGAGAGGCTCCCGTCGGCGACCGCATGGGCGATCGGGGTGTGCCAGGGCAGCGCCGGAATCTCCACCGGGGCCAGAGCCGGAGATGCGTCGCTCCCGTCGCCCGCGCCGGCATCAGCGTCGGTGTCGGCCCGGCCATCGGCGTCGGCCTGGGCGCGGGCCGCGGCGGCTTCCGCGGCGTCACTGTCGGCGAGCATCCGGCCGACATCGGCGAGCTTTCGGGCGTCGGCTTTGCTGGCCCCGGTGAGGTCCTGCATCAGGTCGCCCGGGTTGAGGAACCCCTGTTGCGCGGCGAGGCCGGACTGGCCCAGCTCGGGGCGTGAGCGGTGCGCGACGGCTTTGGCCACCCATACCGATCGGGTGGTGGTCATCGCCTGCAGGCGGGTGATCTCGCGTTGGGCGGCGAGCAGCTCAGCATCCGGCAGGGCGTCGAAGTCGGCGCTGCAGGCCCCGAATCGGGTGACCGCGCCGGCTGCGGCCACCAGCGAATCGAGCCCTGTGCCGGCAGACGTGCCGGCAGACGTATCGGCAGGCGAAACGGCAGGCACAAGGGACTTCGGCGAGGTGTCGGCGACGAAGGTGTCTGCGATGGTGGACATACAGTGAGAATAGCTCGATATCGCAATTTTGTGTGTTGGATCTGCACATTGTGGATAAGTATTCTGGCGTAGGAAAACGGCTTTAGACAGGACTTTATCTTCAGCGCGGCCCGGAGTCTCAGGGCGTGCGGGAACGAAGGCTCAGACTGCCGACGGCGGCCGCTGCAGGTCTTCGCCGAGCGCTTCAGCCGGGTCGCTTCCGATGGCGATGATGTGATTCTGGGCATCCACGTGCACGACCGTGGGCACATATGCCCTGGCCTTCTTGTCGCCCATCTGGGCGTAGGAGATGATGATGACCAGATCGCCCTCGTGCGCCATCCGTGCCGCAGCCCCGTTGACGCCGATCACACCGCTACCGCGTTCGCCCGCGATCAGATAGGTCTCGAAGCGCGCGCCATTGTTGACGTTCACGATGCTGACGAGTTCGCCGGGAAGCAGGTCGGCGGCATCCAGCAGGTCGAGGTCGACCGTCAGCGACCCGACGTAGTGCAGGGCGGAGTGCGTCACTGTGGCGCGGTGGATCTTGGACTTGAACATGGTGCGGCGCATGGGAGCGGGGCCTTTCCGGATCAACCTCTCCACGATACGCCCTCCGTGCGGGGGACGTCGGGCGCAGGCCACGGGCGCCGACCCGGAGGCTTCCCCGGGCCTCTGTCAGGGGGTCGAACTAAAGTTGATCGAATGCCTTACTCTCCCGAGACCATTCCGGCCAACCCCGCCAGCTCCGCCGATCACCCCGGCTCCGACGGCTTCGTGCGCGTACGCGGCGCGCGGGAGAACAACCTGCGCGACGTCGACGTCGACGTCCCCCGCGACGCCATCGTCGCCTTCACGGGCGTCTCCGGCTCCGGCAAGTCCTCGCTCGCCTTCGGCACCATCTTCGCCGAGGCCCAGCGTCGTTTCTTCGAGTCCGTGGCGCCCTACGCGCGGCGCCTGATCCAGCAGGGCCACACCCCGCACGTCGACCTCATCACCGGGCTACCGCCCGCCGTCGCGCTGCAGCAGCGCCGGGGGTCGCCCAGTTCACGCTCCAGCGTCGGCACGGTCACCACACTGTCCAACTCGATGCGGATGCTGTACTCCCGCGCCGGCACCTACCCGGCCGGGTCCGACCTGCGCCTGGACTCCGACGCGTTCTCGCCCAATACGGCTACCGGTGCCTGCCCGGTGTGCCACGGTCTGGGCATCTCGCACACCGTGACCGAGTCGCTGCTGGTGCCCGACGCGAGCCTGAGCATCCGTGACGGCGCGATCGCGGCCTGGCCCGGCGCCTGGCAGGGCAAGAACCTGCGTGACGTGACCGCGGGGCTGGGCTACGACATCGACGTGCCCTGGGCGTCGCTCAGCCCGGAGGACCGCGACTGGCTGCTCTACACGGAGGAGCAGCCCGTTGTGGAGGTCACCCCGCAGCGCGACAGGGTGGCCAAGCCCTACAAGGGCCGGTTCTGGAGCGCGAAGAGCTACGTGATGCATACCCTGGCCGACTCGAAGAGCGCCCAGATGCGCCAGCGGGTGCTCGCCTTCGTGCAGACCGGCCCGTGCGAACTCTGTGGCGGCAGCGGCCTGCGGGCCGAAGCCCTCGCGGTGACGTTCGCCGGTCGACCGATCAACGAGCTCAACGCCCTCACCCTCAGCGAGCTCGCCGACGTCCTCCGCCCGACAGCGGAACTCACCGATGCAGCCAGCTCACACCGCTCCATCCAGTCCGGCGAGGTCACCGAGGTGGCCGTCACCGTGGCCGGCGACCTGGTGCGCCGGCTGACGGTGCTCATCGATCTCGGGCTCGGCTACCTCAGCCTGGGCCGCGCCACCCCCACCCTCTCCCCGGGCGAGATGCAGCGCCTGCGCATCGCCACCCAGCTGCGCAGCGGCCTGTTCGGCGTGATCTACGTACTCGACGAACCCTCCGCCGGCCTGCACCCCGCCGACGCCGAGCCGCTGCTGCTGGTGCTCGAACAGCTCAAGGCATCCGGCAATTCGGTCTTCGTGGTCGAGCACAATATGGATGTCGTGCGCCGCGCCGACTGGCTCGTGGACGTGGGGCCGCGAGCCGGCGACGGCGGCGGCGAGGTGCTCTACAGCGGGCCGGTCGGCGGCCTGGCCGAGGTCGAGACCTCGGTCACCCGCGGCTACCTGTTCCCGACGAGCCCGAGCGAGGCGCCGCCGGCACCGCGCGAGGCTGCCGCCTGGCTGGGCCTGACCGGCGTCACCCGACATAACCTTGTCGATCTCGACGTTCAGGTGCCCCTGGGCGTACTCACGGCCGTCACCGGGGTCTCAGGGTCGGGCAAGTCGACCCTGGTCAGCAAGGTGCTCGCGGATGCCGTGGGCCGGGA